>NZ_JAAVUY010000022.1 GCF_018449695.1 Bradyrhizobium sp. dw_411 | reverse complement strand
CTTAGAGCGTGGGATAAGCAAAGGAGGCTACCCACCTTCCGGTGGCGAGCTTGATCAACTGCCGATCTGCGGCGTTTTACTCGCTTGCGGTTTTTAGGTTGCGTCAAACTCGACGAACTTCTTGTATATCCAGCGCCGTCCGTCAGAGCGTCGCCAAACCTTCCCGCGCAAGAGACGGCCGGTAATCGATCGACGCGGAATGATGACCGTCCAAATGTGCCAGACTTCGGCCCATTCGGGCGCCGGTTGTAGACTGCGATTAACGAGACTGCCAATCATCGTAAGCGACCTCAAGGAAAACAAAGCCGCCGAGCGTAGTATGATCGCCCGGCGGCTTTGCCATGCTGGGTCCGGATGGGGACAATATCCGGTGCGAGGACGCTAAATCCTTTTGCGTGCCACCCGCAACGAAACTCGCTTGTTAAGCTGAATACACGCGGTGCGGGTTAATTCTGGAACCGCCAGACGATGCCGTGATAACGGCTCAGGGTGCTTTTAGGTGAAAAAATTAGTCGCAGATTCGAGCCTGTGGCGAGCATCCCCGCTTAAGGACTGACCGGAAGCGCTCGCCAGGCGACGGTGCTATCATCCAAACGATCCGGGACCGCGCCAAGGCGATCCCGTCTCGCAGGCTTGCTTGTAGTTAGGATCGCGCCTTAGCGGCCGTTGCCACGGCAGCCGCCGCCCGGGCCGATGTGAAAGCCGCGCGGGCAGGCATGCGCACCCGGGTTCGCATAATTCTGCCGGCAACCGCCGTAGGGCCCGCGGTGGAAGCCGGGTCCGCAGCCTCCGGCCACCGCGATGATGTCGGTATTCACATCGGACGCAACGGGCGCTAGCGGCATCGCGTTGATAACACCTGCGCTCATCAGCGAGCCCGTGAGGAAGGCACCGAGCAGCATCGCGCGGGCGGAAGAGATCTTCATGTCGTGTTCTCCTTTGAGAGATTTTGTTGCGTGCATTCCCGCGTCGGAGAATGCACGGCCGTACCTGACGCGAATCTGCCGGTGGCGCGTCGTTGTATCGACGCGTTGCTTCAACCGTCTTGGACTGGCGGGCGTCGGAGTAGCCGGATACGGACTGTCGGGCGCTATTCCCATCACAGCGCAGTGTTGGTAGGTTCGCCGCATTCGTGCCGCGTTCAAATCGGCAGGTCGCCGCATCGCCCAGGTCTCCATGTCCGTGGTCACGAAATGTCCGTAGTCACGAAAACGCTGTCGACCGACATGCTGCCGGAGGGCCTTGACGACCGGCAGCGTTTTATCCAGTTCGCAGAACTGTTCGAGCATTTTTCCAATACCGGTGAGCTCGATCCGGCCCCCGATGTGCCGTTCCAGGCTGCGATGAATTCGATCCATATCGGAACGACCATGCTTGGCCGCTGCGACGGCACCTTCACCACGATACGGCGCGAACGCCGTCAGGTGCTGGCGACCAACGATGACCGCTATTGCCTCGCGCGCAACAGCGGCACGCGTGAGGCGCGGGTGGTTCATCGCAACCGCGAATTCACCATGCGGCCGGGCGCGCTGGTACTGCTCAAGCTCGACGAACCGTTCTTCAGCGCCGATGGTGGAAACCACAAGCGCTTCACCAATGTGCATTTGCCTGCCATGACGATGCGGGCGTTGGTCCCCGACATCGAAGCCAAGGTTGCCCGCGAGTTGGAGCCGGGCGGGGCGTTGTCACTGGCGCTGGATTACAGCGATCTGCTTTTGGAGCATCCCGACGTGGTCGCGGAAGCGGGAATGGCGATCGGCGCGCATCTCACCGATCTCGCCGCGATCGGCCTCGGCGCCCAGGGCGATGTCGCCGTGGCGGCCCAGCGCCGGGGCCTGCGCGCCGTCAGGCTGAAGGCGGTGCTGACGATTCTGGAAGCGCGTTTCGCCGAGCCGGATTTTTCCGCGCAGGAGCTCGCCGCGGCTGCGGGTCTTTCGGAACGTTATGTCAACGAACTGCTGTATGAGGCCGGTGCGAGTTTCACCATGCGGCTGACCGAACTGCGGCTGCGCAAGGCGGCGCAGTTGCTGGCGCATGCGGGAGAGCGCCGGATCAGCGACATCGCGCTCGATTGCGGCTTCAACGATCTGTCCTATTTTAATCGCTGCTTCCGCCGCCGCTTTGGTTTGACGCCATCCTCGGCGCGGGGACGGTAGAGCGCGGGGACACCTGCAATGCCGCTTAGCATTCTCTGAACCATCCGACGGGATCGTGCGGCCGGGCGCCAGTCAGTCCTAGGTTTGCGCCGACCAGTCCAAGACCCTGCTTCACCAGCTCGACTACATCTAACCCCAGGGAATCTGTGGGGAGAGTTTGGAAGTGCGCGCAAAATTGTACTCGGTTCTGGCATTGCTGGCGGGGGCTACACCCGGTCTGGCCGCGGATCTCGCAAATTCGCCCGCACCGGTAAAAGCACCGGTGGCGGTTGCCATTTTTAGCTGGACCGGCATTTACGTCGGCGGCGAGGTGGGGGGTGGCCAGAGCCATCTCAGCGGGATGGACCCGACCATGCCGGCCGCAGGCTGGACGTCGGTCAACACCAACGGCGTCATCGCCGGCGGCCAGCTCGGGTTCAATTACCAGATCGGCAACGTCGTGCTGGGCGCCGAAGGCAGCTACGCGTGGTCGGGAATCAACATGACGGCTGGCGGCCCTTTTGCGGGCGGCCCCGGACTGACGATCTCTGACAAGAACGATTATGTCGCGACTGCGACGGGCCGGCTCGGCTACGCCTTCGATCGGCTGCTGGTGTACGGGAAGGGCGGCGCCGCCTGGACCCGGGACAAGCTCAGCGCCAATGACGGGCTCGGCGGGACTGCCTCGGGCAGCTTCAACCGGACCGGATGGACCGCCGGCGGCGGCATCGAATACGCATTTTGGCAAAACCTCTCGGTCAAGCTGGAGTACGATTATCTGCGGTTTGGCGGGATCACCGAACAGCCGGCGACCACCGGCAACCTCGGCGTGACGCCCGCAGTCATTAAACTGGATATGCAGACGCTGATGATCGGGTTGAACTACCGCTTCTTTTGATCGGACGGATGCCGGCGAACCCCGGGGTTCCCAGCCCCGGGGTTCCTGCCTGCCTTGACCTTTGGCCCCACCCGCAGTACATAGCCGCCACCTGCTGCCGGCCCGTTTAGACGGATATCCGGCGCGGCTTTGAATTCCCCCGAACAATCGAGCCCGCTGGCCGGCTCATCCTTCGAGAGAGGGCTGGGCGCTAGAGGGCTGTTCGGATTCCTTAAACCTGAAATCGTCGAACGACGGACGCGGATCATAGACGAATGGCTTTCAGCCCGTTCAAATTCCTGCAGGAAGTGCGCTCGGAGACCAACAAGGTCACCTGGCCGACCCGCCGCGAGACGATGATCACCACCATCATGGTATTCGTGATGGTGGCGCTGGCCTCGATTTTCTTTTTCGCCGCGGATCAGATTATCCGCTACCTCGTCACCTTTTTGCTCGGCATTCACTAATGGCAAGCGCCGGAACACAGATGATGGACAAGCGCTGGTATATCGTTCACGCCTATTCGAACTTCGAAAAGAAGGTCGCGGAGTCGATCCGCGAGCAGTCCAAGCAGCGTGGGCTTGAAGAGCTGTTCGAACAGGTGCTGGTGCCGACCGAAAAGGTCACCGAAGTACGCCGCGGCCGCAAGATCGACGCCGAACGCAAGTTTTTCCCGGGCTACGTGCTGGTCAAGATGAAGCTGACCGACGAAGCCTTCCATCTGATCAAGAACACTCCGAAGGTAACGGGCTTCCTCGGCGCGGAAAACAAGCCGATGCCGATCTCGGAGGCCGAAGCCATGCGGATCCTGCACCAGGTGCAGGAAGGTGTGGAACGCCCGAAGGCGTCGGTGTCGTTCGAGATCGGCGAGAATGTGCGCGTGGCCGATGGCCCGTTCGCATCGTTCTCCGGTGTTATCGAGGAAATCGACGAGGCGCGCTCGCGCGTGAAGGTCGCGGTGTCGATCTTCGGACGCGCCACGCCGGTCGAACTGGAATTCGGTCAGGTCGAGAAGGTCTGATCGGAAGGGCGCGAAGCTCGTCTTTGCGTTGATAGGTCGTGGGAGGACAAGGCGGTCGCCAACCGTCTTCATCCGAACCACGAAACCTGAAACAGCCGATTTCGGTCGGCATAACAGGAGTGACATATGGCAAAGAAAGTGACCGGATACCTGAAATTGCAGGTGCCGGCCGGTGCGGCGAATCCTTCGCCCCCGATCGGACCCGCGCTTGGTCAGCGCGGCCTCAACATCATGGAATTCTGCAAGGCGTTCAACGCGCAGACGCAGAAGGAAGAAAAGAATACCCCAATCCCGGTGGTGATCACGATCTACGCCGATCGTTCCTTCACCTTCGAGATGAAGACCCCCCCGATGTCGTTCTTCATCAAGAGGGCGGCCAAGCTGACGTCCGGCTCGAAGCTGCCGGGCCGTGACAAGGCCGGTGCGGTGACCAAAGCGCAGGTGCGCGAGATCGCCGAAGCAAAGATGAAGGATCTGAATTGCGACTCTATCGAGTCGGCCATGAAAATGGTCGAGGGCTCCGCCCGTTCGATGGGTGTCGAGGTAGCGGGGTAACGGGTCATGGCAATCGGAAAACGTTTGAAGAAGGCCCGTGAGGGCGTCGATCGCGAGAAGCTCTATCCGCTCGCGGATGCCGTCAAGATGGTCAAGGAGCGCGCCAAGTCGAAGTTCGACGAGACGATCGAGATCGCGATCAATCTCGGTGTCGATCCGCGTCACGCCGACCAGATGGTCCGCGGCGTGGTGACGCTGCCGAACGGCACCGGCCGCACCTTGCGCGTCGGCGTGTTCGCACGCGGCGCCAAGGCCGAGGAAGCCAAGGCCGCAGGCGCCGATGTCGTCGGTGCTGAAGACCTGGTGGAAAAAGTACAGGGCGGCACCATCGATTTCGATCGATGTATCGCAACCCCCGACATGATGCCGCTGGTCGGCCGTCTCGGTAAGGTGCTTGGTCCGCGCGGCATGATGCCCAACCCGAAGATCGGCACCGTGACCATGGACGTCACCAGCGCCGTGAAGGGCGCCAAGGGCGGTTCGGTCGAGTTCCGGGTCGAGAAGGCCGGCATCGTGCAGGCCGGTATCGGCAAGGCGTCGTTCTCGGAAGAGAAGCTGGTGCAGAACGTCAAGGCGCTTGCGGACGCGGTCGCCAAGGCGAAGCCCGCTGGCTCCAAGGGCACCTACATCCAGCGCGTGGCGGTTTCCTCCACCATGGGTCCGGGCGTCAAGGTTGAGCCGGGCACGCTGCTTGGTTAGGTCGACGGCTAACGGCTAAAACAAATCAAGGGCGAAATTGGGCAACCGATTCCGCCCTTCTTTTTTGTGATTAGGAGTTCGTCCGATGCCATTCAAAGTCCTGGTCTATTCGCGTTTCCCCAAGGCGATGATGGCGCGGATCGGCGAGCGATTTGAGTTGCTGCATGCCGCGGGCAAGCCGCCGGCGGAAGTTTTCACGGCGGAGGAGCTTTCCGGCGTCCAGGCGATGATTACGGCGGGCGGCACGCCGTTGCCGGCGGCCGCGATGGATATGCTGCCGTCGCTGCGCGCGATCGTCTGCTACGGCACCGGGTATGACGGCGTCGATCTTGAGGCCGCCGCCAGCCGCGGAATCGTGGTCGGCCATAGTCCTGCGGCGAACGCCGCGGCAGTGGCCGATATGGCCGTTACCCTGATGCTGGCGGTGACGCGGCACTTGCTGCCGGCGGATGCATATGTCCGCAGCGGAGACTGGTCGGCCGCCAAACCCGCGCCGCTGCTGAGCTCACCGTCCGGCAATCCGGGTCGCCGCGTCGGCATTTACGGCATGGGCGCGATCGGCCGCAAGATTGCCAGCCGCGTCGCGGCGTTCGAGACCGAGGTCGGCTATTTCAGCCGCAGCCGGCACGACGTGCCCTATCAATACCTGCCGAGCCTCGAGGCGCTGGCGCAGTGGTGCAGCGTGCTGGTGATCGCGGTTCGCGCTGGCCCCGATACCCATCACGTCGTCGATGCCGGCATCCTGCAAAAGCTCGGCAGTGACGGCTATGTCGTCAATATCTCGCGCGGCTCGGTGATCGACCAGGCGGCGCTGATCGCGGCGCTGACCGACAAAACCATCGCGGGCGCCGGTCTCGATGTGTTCGAGAAGGAACCGCATGCCCCGGACACCTTGACGGGGCTTTCCAACGTCGTGCTGACCCCGCATCTCGGCGGCCACACTATCGAATCGCACATCGCGATGCAGGACTGCGTGATCGCCAATCTCGATGCACTTTTCGCCGGGAAGCCGCTGGTCCATGAGGTTCGAGGCGCCCAAAAATCGGCGATTTCGAACTGATTTTCCGCAAATACCGGGGTCATCGAAACTGCCGGAAATTAGCGCTTGGCAAGCCGGAAAAGAATCGTTAAAGAGCCGTTTCCGGACATGCTGGCTGTTGCTGGCACGTTTGTGCTCGCATTCCGAAAACCCGATACGATAGGAGACCGTTCCTTTCAGGACATCCGCATGGATTGCTCGAAAGGAAGGGAAAAACCGTCGTTCTGGGGGATGCGGGCAGGGGCTTCCGGCTTGCCGGAGTGCCTCGATCCTGTCCAAGACTGCAGGCGCCCGAGCCGAAATCTTGTGCTGAAACGCAAGTTTCTTCAACGGCTTAATTCATGGCCTGCATAGACGGGTGAAGACCGGATTTCGCTTTGCGTCGCTATGCGACGGGCTGCGGATATGGTTCGAACCTCGACACCCCGCGCCGTCAGGCTCGGGAGGGCAGGCTTTTCATATGTCGTTCTGCCCGACGTGTCCTGAAGACTGGAATGTCTCGAGGTCAGGTTTAAGGCGGGACGATGGGTGTAACCCGGCGGTCCTGCCTAGGTAGAGGCCGCCAACCGGAGAGAGCTTGCTGTGGAAAAAGCGGCAAAAAAGGACGCGGTTGAATCGCTGAACGGTCTGTTCAAGACCACCAGCGTGGCAGTCGTCGCCCACTATTCCGGCCTCACCGTGGCCCAGATGCAGAAGCTGCGCATGCAGATGAAGCAGGCGGGTGCATCGGTGAAGGTCTCGAAGAACCGTCTTGCCAAAATTGCTCTTGAAGGCACGGATGTCGTTGCCATCGGTTCCCTGCTGAAGGGGCCGACCGTGATCGCGACTTCAAACGATCCGGTAGCGGCGCCGAAGGTTGCCATCGAATTCGCCAAGACGAACGAGCAGTTCGTCATTCTCGGCGGGTCGATGGGTAAAACCGTCCTGGATGTTAACGGCGTCAAGGCGCTTGCCGCATTGCCGTCGCTTGATGAACTGCGCGCGAAGATCCTCGGCCTCCTTGTGGCGCCGGCGACCAAGATCGCTCAGCTCACCACTGCGCCCGCGGCCAAGCTCGCGCGCGTCGTCCAGGCCTATGCCTCGAAGAGCGAAGCGGCCTGACCCCCTTCGCAAATCAAACCTGGTTCGAACCAATACGCTTAAGGAAATAGATCAATGGCTGACTTACAGAAGATTGTTGACGACCTCTCGAGCCTCACCGTGCTCGAAGCTGCCGAACTCGCGAAGCTCCTTGAAGAAAAGTGGGGCGTGTCCGCCGCTGCCGCCGTTGCGGTAGCCGGTCCGGCCGGTGGCGGCGCTGCTGCTGCTCCCGCGGAAGAGAAGACCGAGTTCACGGTTGTTCTCGCCGCCGCGGGCGAAAAGAAGATCGAAGTCATCAAGGAAGTCCGTGCCATCACGGGTCTCGGCCTCAAGGAAGCCAAGGACCTCGTCGAAGGCGCGCCGAAGCCCGTCAAGGAAGGCGTCAACAAGGAAGAGGCCGAGAAGGTCAAGGCTCAGCTTGAGAAGGCTGGCGCCAAGGTCGAGCTCAAGTAACTTTCGGGTTGTTTGGGCGGCATCCCGGGCGGGCGAGGCGAGAGCTGCGCGGTCCGGGATCGGTCAAAAAGGTCACAACATGCCTCCGGGGCGACCCCGGAGGCATGTTGTACACAAGAATGTGTGGGGATTGGCGGGATTACCCCTCGAATTTCCACGATTGCCATCCCATATCGGGACGGCAGCACGAAAGCACGGTTAAGCGGTGGGAACGGCAGCGTTTCTGCGCAAGCCGTTGGGAGATAGGCAATTTCGGGCTTTTTCAGTCCGTAAGAGGCAGAGTTAGACGGGCGGGTGCGGTCAAGCGCCCCGCGCGTCGTTTTGCGTTCTGAAGGTCTGACGCCTCGATTCAGGATTTAAATCCTGTAATTGAAGTGTCCAGGTTTAGGAACGAATCGAAATTCAACCCGGGGGCGATGCCAATCGCGCTTCGGAAGGTTCGCCCGTGACGGGCGACGAAATGAGAGGCCACGATGGCGCAACAGACGTTCACCGGTCGCAAACGCGTTCGCAAGTTCTTTGGACACATCAAGGAAGTCGCCGAGATGCCGAACCTCATCGAGGTTCAGAAGGCGTCCTACGATCAATTCCTGATGGTGGATGAACCCACGGGCGGGCGGCTGGACGAAGGCTTGCAGGCGGTGTTCCGGTCGGTATTCCCGATCTCGGATTTCTCGGGAACATCGATGCTGGAATTCGTCCGCTACGAGTTCGAGCCCCCGAAATATGACGTTGACGAGTGCCGTCAGCGCGGCATGACCTATGCGGCGCCGCTGAAGGTGACGCTGCGCCTGATCGTATTCGATATCGACGAAGAAACCGGCGCGAAGTCGGTCAAGGACATCAAGGAGCAGGACGTCTACATGGGCGATATCCCGCTCATGACCATGAACGGCACCTTCGTCGTCAACGGCACCGAGCGCGTCATCGTCTCGCAGATGCACCGTTCGCCCGGCGTGTTCTTCGACCATGACAAGGGCAAGACCCATTCCTCGGGCAAACTCCTGTTCGCCGCGCGCGTCATTCCCTATCGCGGTTCCTGGCTCGACATCGAGTTCGACGCCAAGGACATCGTGTTCGCGCGCATCGATCGCCGCCGCAAGATTCCGGTGACCTCGCTGATGTTCGCGCTCGGGCTCGATGGCGAAACCATCCTGAGCACGTTCTACAAGAAGATTCAGTACAAGCGCACCAAGGAAGGCTGGCGCGTGCCGTTCGACGCCACCCGTTTCCGTGGCTACAGCACCATCAACGACCTGATCGATGCCGACACCGGCAAGGTCGTGCTCGAAGCCGGCAAGAAGCTGACCGTGCGCGCGGCGCGCCAGCTCCAGGAAAAGGGCCTCAAGGCACTGCGGCTGTCGGACGAAGAGTTGGTCGGCAACTATCTGGCCGAGGATATCGTCAATCCGAAGACCGGTGAAATCTACGCCGAAGCCGGCGAGGAAATCACCGAGAAGTCGCTCAAGGCGCTCAACGAACAGGGCTACAAGGAGTTGCCGCTGCTCGACATCGACCACGTCAATGTCGGCGCCTACATCCGCAACACGCTGCATGCCGACAAGAACATGACGCGTGAAGACGCGCTGTTCGACATCTATCGCGTGATGCGTCCCGGTGAGCCGCCGACCATCGATTCGGCCCAGACCATGTTCCAGTCGCTGTTCTTCGACAGCGAGCGCTACGACCTGTCCGCGGTCGGCCGCGTCAAGATGAACATGCGCCTCGAACTCGATGCGCCCGACACCCATCGCACCCTGCGCAAGGAAGACATTCTCGCCGTCATCAAGACGCTGGTCGACCTGCGCGACGGCAAGGGCGAAATCGACGACATCGATCACCTCGGCAACCGGCGCGTGCGCTCGGTCGGCGAGTTGATGGAGAACCAGTACCGCATCGGTCTGCTCCGCATGGAGCGGGCGATCAAGGAGCGTATGTCCAGTGTCGATATCGACACCGTGATGCCGCAGGACCTGATCAACGCCAAGCCGGCGGCCGCCGCGGTGCGCGAGTTCTTCGGCTCGTCGCAATTGTCGCAGTTCATGGACCAGACCAACCCGCTGTCGGAGATCACCCACAAGCGCCGTCTCTCGGCGCTTGGCCCGGGCGGTTTGACCCGCGAACGCGCCGGCTTCGAAGTGCGCGACGTGCATCCGACGCATTACGGCCGTATCTGCCCGATCGAGACGCCGGAAGGCCCTAACATCGGTCTGATCAATTCGCTCGCGACCTTCGCGCGCGTCAACAAATACGGCTTCGTCGAGACGCCCTACCGCAAGGTCAAGGACGGCCGCGTCACCGACGAGGTGGTCTATCTCTCGGCGATGGAAGAGGGCCGCTACCGGGTCGCGCAGGCCAACGTGCCGCTCGACAATCGAGGCCGCTTTACCGAAGACCTGATCGTCTGCCGTCACGCTGGCGAAGTGCTGCCGATCACGCCGGACAAGGTCGACTATATGGACGTGTCGCCGAAGCAGCTTGTTTCGGTCGCCGCGGCGCTGATCCCGTTCCTCGAGAACGACGACGCCAACCGCGCGCTGATGGGCTCGAACATGCAGCGTCAGGCCGTGCCCTTGGTGCGCGCCGAAGCGCCGTTCGTCGGTACCGGCATGGAAGGCGTGGTTGCGCGTGACTCCGGTGCTGCGATTGCCGCACGCCGGACCGGCGTGATCGACCAGATCGACGCCACCCGTATCGTTATCCGCGCCACCGACGATCTCGACCCCACCAAGTCGGGCGTCGATATCTACCGGCTGATGAAGTACCAGCGCTCGAACCAGTCGACCTGCATCAACCAGCGTCCGCTGGTGAAGGTGGGCGACCTCGTGAGCAAGGGCGACATCATTGCCGACGGTCCCTCGACCGATCTCGGCGAACTCGCGCTCGGCCGCAACGTGCTGGTCGCGTTCATGCCGTGGAATGGCTACAACTTCGAAGATTCGATCCTGCTCTCGGAGCGGATCGTGAAGGACGACGTCTTTACCTCGATCCACATCGAGGAATTCGAAGTGATGGCCCGCGATACCAAGTTGGGTCCAGAGGAAATCACCCGCGACATTCCGAACGTTTCGGAAGAAGCGCTGAAGAACCTCGACGAAGCCGGTATCGTCTATATCGGCGCCGAAGTCCGCGCCGGCGACATCCTGGTCGGCAAGATCACGCCAAAGGGCGAAAGCCCGATGACGCCGGAAGAAAAGCTGCTGCGCGCCATCTTCGGCGAAAAGGCTTCCGACGTTCGCGACACCTCGCTCCGCGTGCCTCCGGGCGTGCAGGGCACGATCGTCGAAGTGCGCGTGTTTAACCGGCACGGCGTCGATAAGGACGAGCGCGCTCTGGCGATCGAACGGGAAGAGATCGAACGGCTTGCCAAGGACCGCGACGACGAGCAGGCGATTCTCGACCGTAACGTCTACGGCCGTCTGGCGGAGCTTCTGGAAAACCGCCAGGGCATCGCCGGTCCGAAGGGCTTCAAGAAGGACACCAAGATCACGCGTGCCGTGCTCGACGAGCATCCGCGTTCGCAATGGTGGATGTTCGCGTCGCCCAACGACAAGCTGATGGCCGAAATCGAGGCGATGCGGAAGCAGTACGACGAATCGAAGAAGGGCCTTGAACAGCGCTTCCTCGACAAGGTCGAAAAGCTGCAGCGTGGCGACGAATTGCCGCCCGGCGTGATGAAGATGGTCAAGGTCTTCGTCGCGGTGAAGCGCAAGATTCAGCCCGGCGACAAGATGGCGGGACGTCACGGCAACAAGGGCGTGGTCTCCAAGATCGTTCCGATCGAGGATATGCCGTTCCTTGAAGACGGCACCCATGCCGACATCGTGCTCAATCCGCTCGGCGTGCCGAGCCGGATGAACGTCGGTCAGATCCTCGAGACCCATCTGGGTTGGGCGTGCGCGGGCCTCGGCAAGCGCATCGGTCAGGCTGTCGACGCGTACCTCGCGACCGCCAAGCAGGACACCAAGCCGCTGAAGGAGACCTTGAAGAAGATCTACGGCGACGACGAGACCATCAAATCGCTCAACGACAGCGAGCTGATGGAGCTTGGCCGTAATCTCAGTCACGGTGTGCCGATCGCGACGCCGGTGTTCGACGGCGCCAAGGAAGCCGACATCGAGGAGATGCTGAAGCTTGCAGGTCTCGATGCGTCCGGCCAGTCGACCGTCTTCGACGGCCGTACCGGCGATACCTTCGATCGCAAGGTGACAGTTGGGTACATCTACATGCTCAAGCTGCACCATCTGGTGGACGACAAGATCCACGCGCGTTCGATCGGACCGTACTCGCTCGTTACCCAGCAGCCACTGGGCGGCAAGGCGCAGTTCGGTGGCCAGCGTTTCGGCGAAATGGAAGTGTGGGCGCTCGAGGCTTACGGCGCGGCGTACACGCTCCAGGAAATGCTGACCGTGAAGTCGGACGACGTCGCCGGCCGTACCAAGGTGTACGAGGCGATCGTGCGCGGCGACGACACGTTCGAAGCGGGTATCCCGGAATCGTTCAACGTGCTGGTCAAGGAAATGCGCTCGCTCGGCCTCAACGTCGATCTGCATAATTCCAAGATCAGCGGCACGACATCCGAGGCGGCAGAGTAACTCAAAAGCGTCAGGCCCGGCCAAAAGCGCGAAGCACGTCTTCGCACAGATGGCCGGGCATCCGCGCTCCGCTCGGACGTTGAGCAGGGTGCGAGGCTGAAAAAGAATTTCGAATTTGCTGCCGGTGACGATCGGCACGCGAGGAGAAGACGATGAACCAAGAAATTATGAATCTCTTCAATCCGACGACGCCGGCTCAGGTCTTCGACCAGATCCGCATTTCAATCGCGTCCCCGGAGAAGATTCTGTCGTGGTCCTACGGCGAGATCAAGAAGCCGGAAACCATCAACTACCGCACTTTCAAGCCGGAGCGTGACGGCCTGTTCTGCGCGCGCATCTTCGGGCCGATCAAGGACTACGAGTGCCTGTGCGGCAAGTACAAGCGCATGAAGTACAAGGGCATCATCTGCGAAAAATGCTCGGTCGAAGTGACCCTGTCCCGCGTCCGTCGCGAGCGCATGGGCCATATCGAACTCGCGGCCCCCGTTGCGCATATCTGGTTCCTGAAGTCGCTGCCTTCGCGCATCGGCCAGTTGCTCGATATGACGCTGAAGGATCTCGAGCGGATTCTGTATTTCGAATATTACGTCGTTCTGGAGCCGGGTCTGACCGCGCTCAAGGACCGTCAGTTGCTGTCGGAAGACGAGTACCTGAAGGCGCAGGACGAATACGGCCAGGACAGCTTCACCGCCATGATCGGCGCCGAAGCGATCCGCGAACTGCTGAAAGGTCTTGAGCTCGAAAAGCTCGATGCCCAGCTGCGCGTCGAGATGCAGGAAACTGAATCCGACATCAAGCACAAGAAGCTCGCCAAGCGCCTGAAGATCGTCGAAGCGTTCCGCTATTCCGGCAATAAGCCGGAGTGGATGATCCTGACCGTGGTGCCGGTGATTCCGCCGGACCTGCGTCCGCTGGTGCCGCTCGACGGCGGCCGCTTTGCGACCTCGGATCTCAACGATCTCTACCGCCGCGTCATCAACCGCAACAACCGTTTGAAGCGGCTGATGGAGCTGCGCGCGCCTGACATCATCATCCGCAACGAAAAGCGCATGCTGCAGGAGGCCGTCGACGCTCTGTTCGACAACGGCCGCCGCGGCCGCGTCATCACCGGCGCCAACAAGCGTCCGCTGAAGTCGCTGGCCGACATGCTCAAGGGCAAGCAGGGCCGCTTCCGGCAGAACCTGCTCGGCAAGCGCGTCGACTATTCGGGCCGTTCGGTGATCGTGGTCGGTCCCGAACTGCGGCTGCATCAGTGCGGCCTGCCGAAGAAGATGGCGCTCGAACTGTTCAAGCCGTTCATCTATTCGCGGCTCGACGCCAAAGGTCTGTCCACCACGGTGAAGCAGGCCAAGAAGCTGGTCGAAAAAGAGCGTCCCGAGGTCTGGGACATCCTGGACGAGGTGATCCGCGAGCATCCCGTGCTGTTGAACCGCGCGCCGACGCTGCATCGCCTCGGCATTCAGGCGTTCGAGCCGGTGTTGATCGAAGGCAAGGCGATCCAGCTTCATCCGCTGGTCTGCGCGGCCTTCAATGCCGACTTCGACGGCGACCAGATGGCCGTGCACGTTCCGCTGTCGCTCGAAGCGCAGCTTGAAGCGCGCGTGCTGATGATGTCGACCAACAACATCCTGCATCCGGCCAACGGTCAGCCGATCATCGTGCCGTCGCAGGACATCGTGCTTGGGCTGTATTACCTCTCGATCATGCGCGAGGGCCTGCACGGCGAAGGCAAGATCTTCGGCGACATGGCCGAGCTCGAGCACGCCTTGCACTCGAAGGTCATCCACCTTCACACCAAGATCAAATATCGCTGGGAAGGCATCGACGAAACCGGCAAGATCTCCAAGCGCTGGATCGAAACCACCGCTGGCCGAGTCATGCTCGGCAACGTGCTGCCGAAGTCGCCCAAGATTTCGTACGACGTCATCAACAAGCTGATGACCAAGCGCGAAATCTCCGGCGTGATCGATCAGGTCTATCGTCACTGCGGTCAGAAGGAGACGGTGATCTTCTGCGATCGCATCATGGCGCTCGGCTTCTACAACGCGTTCAAGGCCGGCATCTCGTTCGGCAAGGACGACATGGTCGTCCCGCACGGCAAGTGGAAGATCGTCGACACCACGCGTACGCTGGCGAAGGATTTCGAGCAGCAGTACAATGACGGTCTGATCACCCACGGCGAGAAGTACAACAAGGTGGTCGACGCCTGGTCGAAGGCGACGGAAGAAATCGCCAAGGAGATGATGAAGGAAATCTCCTCGACTAAGAAGAACTCAAAGGGTGTCGAGTCCGAGATCAACTCGATCTACATGATGGCGCATTCGGGCGCGCGCGGTTCGCCGGCGCAGATGCGTCAGCTCGCCGGTATGCGCGGCCTGATGGCCAAGCCGTCGGGTGAGATCATCGAGACGCCGATCATTTCCAACTTCAAGGAAGGTCTGTCGGTTCTCGAATACTTCAACTCGACCCACGGCGCCCGCAAGGGTCTGGCGGACACCGCGTTGAAGACCGCCAACTCGGGTTACCTGACGCGCCGTCTGGTCGACGTGGCGCAGGACTGCATCATCACGCAGGACGATTGCGGCACCAAGCTTGGCATCAAGATGCGCGCCATCATCGATGCCGGCACCGTGGTCGCTTCGCTGGCGTCGCGTATTCTCGGCCGCACCGCGGGCGAGGATCTGCGCGATCCGGCGACCAACAAGGTCGTGGTCAAGCGCGGCACGCTGATGGAGGAGACTCACGTCGACGCCATCCAGCAGGCCGGCATCCAGGAAGTGAAGATACGCTCGGCGCTGACCTGCGAACTGGTCAACGGCATCTGCGGCAAGTGCTACGGCCGCGATCTGGCCCGCGGCACCCCGGTCAACCACGGTGAAGCGGTCGGCGTTATCGCCGCCCAGTCGATCGGTGAGCCCGGCACCCAGCTGACGATGCGTACGTTCCACATCGGCGGCGCGGCGCAGATCAACGAGCAGTCGTTCATCGAATCGAACTTCGACGGCAAGGTCACGATCCGGAACAAGGCGATCTCGAAGAACAGCGAAGGCATTCTGGTCGCGATGGTCCGCAACATGGTTGTTGCGATCAGCGATGCCGACGGCACCGAGCGTGCGACCCACCGCATTCAGTACGGCGCGCGCATGCACGTCGATGAAGGCGATATGGTCAAGCGCGGCCAGCGCATCGCGGAATGGGACCCGTACTCACGGCCCATCCTCACCGAAGTCGAAGGCACCATCGGGTTCGAGGACCTGGTGGAAGGGCAGTCGATCTCGGAGACGCTCGACGAATCGACCGGTATCGCCAAGCGCGTCGTCATCGACTGGCGCACCACGCGAGGCGGCGGCGATCTGCGTCCGGCCATCGTCATCAAGGGCAAGGATGGCAAGATCCTCAAGCTCGCGCGTGGCGGTGAAGCTCGCTACATGCTCTCGGTCGACGCGATCCTCTCGGTCGACGTCGGCGCCAAGGTGAAGAACGGCGACATTCTCGCGCGTATCTCCACCGAAAGCGCCAAGACCCGTGACATCACCGGCGGTCTGCCGCGGGTGGCGGAACTGTTCGAGGCTCGCAAGCCAAAGGACGCGGCGATCATCGCGGAAATCGCGGGCACCATCCGCTTTGGCCGCGACTACAAGAACAAGCGCCGCATCTCGATCGAGCCGATGGACAAGAATGAGGAGACTCGCGAGTACCTGATCCCGAAGGGCAAGCACATCCATCTGCAGGACGGCGATATCGTCGAAAAGGGCGATTTCATCGTCGAAGGCAATCCTGCGCCGCACGACATTCTGGCGATCAAGGGCATCGAGGAACTCGCTGCCTATCTGGTCAACGAAATCCAGGAGGTCTACCGGCTGCAGGGCGTGCTGATCAACGACAAGCACATCGAAGTGATTGTCCGTCAGATGCTGCAGAAGGTGGAGATCACCGACCAGGGCGAGACCGACATGATTTCGGGCGAGCAGGTCGACAAGATCGAGTTCGACCAGCTCAATGCCAGGGCCAAGGAAGAGGGCAAGAAGATCGCCACGGGAACGCCGGTACTGCTCGGCATCACCAAGGCGAGCTTGCAGACCCGCTCGTTCTTCTCGGCGGCGTCGTTCCAGGAGACCACCCGCGTGCTCACCGAAGCCGCCGTCAACGGCAAGGTGGACCCGCTGGAAGGCCTCAAGGAAAATGTCATCGTTGGCCGCCTGATCCCGGCGGGCACTGGTGCCTCGATGGCCAAGATCCGCGAAGTCGCGGTCAAGCGCGACAAGCTGATCCTCGACGAGCGCGAGAAGCAGGCGACCATCGTGCCAGCGGCTCCCGAAGTCGAACCGCTGGCGCTGCCGCCCGCAGAATAAATCAGCATATTCAAGATGTTAGTGAAAAGGCCGGCGAAAGCCGGCCTTTTTGCTATATTTTAGCTATTCTGCTTCTGTTATTGTCGTCCGTTCATCTTTCCTTCAGGGAAAAAAGCGCTTCATTTGAAATGGCTTAGATCGGACCTTTGCAGATGGGGCAGGGTACCGGGCAGGTCTCTGGAAACACCTGGAAATATATGTTGGATCTTGCAATCGTTGGCGGTGGCCCCGGCGGGCTGATGAGCGCCTGGTATCTCAAGAAGAAGCTCGGCGAGCTTTGCCGCGTCAGCATTTTTGAGGCCTCGAACCGTGTCGGCGGCAAGATCGTCACGCGCAAATTCGATTCCGCGCCCGCGATGTACGAGGCCGGTGTTGCCGAGATCTACGATTACTCGATGACCGGTCCCGATCCGCTGCGCGAGTTGATCCAGCATTTCGGCCTGCAGACCATCCCGATGGACGCCGAGCAGGTGCAACTCGACGGCGAATTGCTCAATGACGTGCCGGGCATGCGCCGCAAATACGGCGCCAAGACCGCCGATGCTATCGAGGCGTTCCGCAAGCGCTGCGCCAACATGGTGTCGCCGATCGAATATTACGAAGGCGTCGGCGCGCACGACAACGAGCATCCCTGGGCCTACATCACCTGCGAGGAATTGCTCGACCGCGAAGTTACCGATCCCGTCGCCAAGCGTTTCTTCAAGACCATGGCGCGGTCTGATATCGCCACCGAGAGCCACAACACCAACGGGCTCAACGCTCTGAAGAATTTCGTGATGGATGTCGAGGGCTATATCGGCCTGTACTCGATCCAGAACGGCAACGAGCAATTGATCGACTGCCTGCAGTCCGAAGTCGATGCCGATATCCATCTCAATCACCGCGTGCTCAGGATCGGCAAGACCGAGTCCGGCCGCTATCAGCTCAACATGATGAACGGCAAGGGACCGGAAACCCGGGATTTCGATCTCGTGGTGATGTGCCTGCCGCATTCATGGCTCGCCACCATGCGCTGGGACGGCGAGCAACTGCGCAAGTCGATGGTCAAGCACATCGCCTATTTCGACCGGCCCGCGCATTATCTGCGGGTGTCGATCCTGTTCGATACCCCGTTCTGGGGCGACAAGATTCCCGGCGCCTGGTTCATGTCGGAAGCGTTCGGCGGCTGCTGCGTTTATAACGAAGGCGCGCGCCATGACGTCGGCAAGCATGGCGTGCTGAACTGGCTGATCGCGGGCTCCGACGCGCTGGCGTTTGCCAATCTCAGCGATCAGGAACTGACCGATGCCGCGCTGAAATCGCTTCCGGTCTCGTTCGGGGATGCACGCGCGCATTTCGTCGAAGGCAAGATCCACCGCTGGCTGTCCTCTGTCAACGCGCTGCCCGGCGGCATGCCGGCGCGTGACGTGATGACGAACCACCGGCCCGATCCGAAACAGCATCCCGGCCTGGTCGTGGTCGGCGACTATCTGTTCGACTCGACGCTGAACGGACTGTTGGATTCCTCCGATGCCGCCACCGACATCATCCTGACCGAGATGATGCGGCTGCGCCGTGCACGCGGGGAGGGCACCCAGTCTGGCAAGCCGGTCTCGGACAAGATCGATCGCGATTATTTCGAGAATTATCGCGGGCTCGGCCCTTACAGTGAGGTCTGGAGCCGGTTTACCGATCCGGCCTATCTCACCGATCTCATCAAGATCGTCTGGAACCGGGCGAGGGGCTACAGACTGCTGGTGGCCGGGGCTGCCAGTGGCGAACTGGTCGGCGCGCTGCGCGCCCGCGGCATCGATGCCTGGGGCATCGAGAACAACCGCGCCATCCACGCCAGGACGCCGAAGGCGCTGAAGAAATATTGCAAGCTCGGATCGATCGTCGACATGCCGTTCAAGAATGACGAATTCGATTTCGTGTTCGAGACCAGCCTGTGCCATGTCGCGGAAAAGCAGGTGCCGCGCGCCATTCGCGAACTCAACCGAGTCATGAAGTCCGGGCTGATTTTTGGATCGGTGACGTCGGACATGGCGCCGGCGCTGATCGATCAATATGATTTGCTGCGCGGCATCAAAAAGCTCGGTACCTGGTGGGAGTGGTCGGAACTGTTTTTCAGCAACGGCTTCGATCTGTCGATGCACCGCCGTGACTGCACCGATGCGCTGTGGGCGGCGACGCTGGCCGCGCACAAGGGGCCCGGTCAGTGGTACGCGGACTCCGAAAGCCTGCGCTACTCGTTCTTCGACAAGGTCGAAGCCGACGATTGATTAACCTGATTATCGCGCCCGCAAAGGCGGGGACTACAGGTGGAAATTCGTTGGCAGTTGCTTTGCCGAACGCGTAGAACCACCGGGTCGATTTTGCGGTCATGCCGGCCGTGCAGCATCGGTTGGTTTCATGGCGTCCAAGCCTCCATCACCGGATGATCCGACCGTCGCTTCCGCGGATGGTCCTGACGCGTCCGAGCTTGAGGCCAAACTTGCCGCGGCTGCGGCTGTTCGCGCCGGCGGCAAGCCGGCGGCGGCGTCATCCGTCGATGACGATGATGACGACGACGAGGATGAAGACGAACTCGATGAGGATGATGAAGATGACGAAGAACTCGTCGTCTTTACGGCCAAGGAAGCGGCTGGCGCGCTGGCCACGATCTATGCGTTCGTCAAACCGTTTCTGAAAAACTACAAGAAGATCATTACGCTCGTCGGCCTCGGCGTCCTGGTCGAGACGCTGTTCAACGTCATCATGCCGCTCAGCCTGAAATTCCTGATCGACGACGCGCTCGGCGAGGAGGATTTCGAGGCGCTGGTCAAGATTCTGTCGGTGCTGGCGGTCGCGGGAATTGTCACCTCGATCGTCGCTGTCATGTACGAGCGATGGGACGCCAAGCTCTCTGCGTCGCTGATTTCGGACCTGCGCTCGCGCCTGTTCGAACATGTCCAGAATTTACCGGCGGCCTATTTCGCCCGCACCAAGCGCGGCGAAATTCTTTCGCGCTTCTCCATTGACATGTCGGCATTCGAAGGTTCGATCAAGAGTTTTTCCAACAGCGCAGCGCTGCCGTTCTTCGAATTGATCGCGGGCATCATCCTGATGCTGTTCCTGAATTGGCAACTCGCGGCCGTGGCGCTGCTGGTGTTTCCGATCACGCTGATCGGCCCGCGGATCCTGACGCCGAAGGCGGTGCAGGCGAACTACGAACAGAAGCTCAATGAATCGTCGCTGCTCGGGATGGTGCAGGAGAACATCGCGGCACAGGCGGTCGTCAAGGCTTTCAGCCTGCAGCGCCGCACATTGGGCTGGTTCACGCTGCGCAACGACGACGCGCGCCGCAAAATCGCCGCCGCGACCTTCCTGTCGACCATGGTCGAGCGCACCGTTACTATTTCAGTGTTGTTGCTGCACCTCGTGGTGCTGGCGCTCGGCGCCTACCTCGCCACCAAAGGCCATATCACCATCGGGACCTTCGTGACGTTCGAAAGCGCATTCTGGGAGGTCTCCTACAACATCGCGCATATCATGCATTTCATCCCGGTATCGATCCAGTCGGCGGCCGCGGTGCGCCATATCCAGGAGATGCTGGACGAGCCGACCCGCGGCGCCGATCGTCCTGGCGCGCCGGATCTGCCGCGCATCACCAACGACATCACCTTCGATCGCGTGACCTTCCAGTACGAAGGCAGCCAGACACCGGTGCTCGACAATCTCAGCCTCAAGCTCAATGTCGGCAAGACCATCGCGATCGTCGGCCCCAGCGGTTCGGGCAAGAGTACGCTGCTCAATCTGATCCTGCGCCTTTACGTTCCGGATGAAGGACGCGTCACCATCGACGGCGTCGATATCCGAAAGGTGACCCGGGAGTCCCTGCGCAGCAGCATGGCCGTGGTGTTCCAGGAAAACATGCTGTTCAACATGTCGATCCGGGAAAACATCCGCCTCGGCAAGGAGGGCGCCACTGACCAGGAAGTCGAGCAGGCCGCGCGCAAGGCCGAGATCCATCGCTACATCATGAGCCTGCCGCAGAAATACGACACGCCGGTCGGCGAGCGCGGCGATACGCTGTCGGGTGGCCAGCGCCAGCGCATCGCGATCGCGCGCGCCATCGTCCGCAATCCGTCGGTGCTGCTGCTCGATGAGGCGACCTCGGCGCTCGATCAGACCACGGAAGCCGCGATCAACGAGACGTTGCTGAAGCTGGCCAAGGGGCGCACCATGATCTTCTCGACCCACCGGCTGACTTCGGTGGTCGAGATGGACGAGATCATCGTGATCTCAGGCGGTCAGGCGATCGAGCGCGGCTCGCATGCCCAGCTACTCGCCATGAACGGCATGTATCGAAGGCTCTGGGACGATCAGAGCCACATCCCGCACGATGCGGACGATCAGGCCGACGACGACAGCGACGATGAGGATGACGACGACGAGGATTGAGCTCCAAATTGCGCGCCGATGCGGTGGCCGAGCCGCCGCAGCCTGCCTTCGCCGAACCATGCCATGAACCGCGCCCAGCGCTGGATGCGCCAGTAGATGCCGTCGTCGATCGACACCGAGCGGAAATTGTAGGCCTTCTCGATCGACCAGGCGTCGCATTCGCTCTTGATCGGATCGTCGTAAAACGCCGCGATCTTGGTCTCGGCCATGCCGCTGGTCGCAAGCCAGGCCGGAATATGGACGTTGCAGAGCCGCTCGACGTCGGTAAAAACCTTGTCGGTGCCGGTCCCGGTGACCGGGCAGGTGGTTTCAAAGGCGTCGCCGACCAGAACCACTCCGGACTGGCGATGGCCCGAGCTGACATAGAGATCGGCGGGCCGTATCTTGATGTCTCCGGTGACTTCGAAATCGCCGGTGATGCGCCGCAGCCTCGGCATCGCCGCGTTCAGCGTCGCTGCCGGCGCGCGCTTGAATTGCGGCAGCCAGGGATCGTCGAGCTGGCGATAGACAAACAAATTGGCCCGCATCGTATTGCCGATTGGAAACAGCGTCAGATAGGGAATCCGTTCGCTGGTGCATTCCGAGAAATAGGTGAGGGCGGGAAAATCGAACGCCGTGCGGCCGACCGGGGCGATATCGAATCCAAGTGAGATCGAATGGCACGCGCTGACGATTCGGCGCTCGATGCCGAGCCAGCGGCGCACTCCGACGTTCAATCCGCTGGCCAGCACCACGAGACGCGCGGAAATCTCCTCGCCATTCGACAAAATCAGTTTTTGCCGGTCATCGCGGGTCGAAATCGAAGTGACCTTGGCCCAGATCGATTCGACCCCGGCGGGAATCTCGGCGCGAATCGCGTTGATCAGTCTGTCGTAGAGGATGCCGTATTGCTGGCTCGGCCGCTTGTCGAGCAGATAGCCGGCGCGCGCGATCCAGTTTTCACCGTCGTGCGTAGCCGATCGCAGCACGGCTTCGGCCAGGCCGGTCTTGCGAAAACGCTCGATTTGCCCGTCACCGCTGAGCTTTTCGACGCGAAAGTCCGGCGGATAGACCGGGTGGGGATCGATGAGAATCGCCTGCACACCTGCGCGCCCAAGCATCGCGGCGGCTGTCGAGCCGGCGAGGCCACCCCCGACAATGGCAATATCCGTGTACTTCATGGGGCGATCCCATCCGCGAGGCCCCATCTTTGCGCCGGGAAAGGGAAATAAACCTTTAGCTTCATTGCCAGTCTTGAAGGGAGTTGGAAGAGTGGTAATTGACCTATATTACCCGGGTAAAATTAAGATTTAGCGGATTTTCGCGGTGTTTTTGGACCTGCGGAGGCATATTTCCGATCGACGAGGGCTTATTTTCTGACCAGCCAAGGCTTATTTCTGGATGGCTGAGGGTTGTGTTTGTCGGACCGATCGATAAGGCGCGAAGCCCTGATTCTACAGATGGCAGAGCTGTTTCGCGCATTGTCGTTTCGTCTTGACTTGGCGTTCTTGCGCCGATAGAACCCGCGCACTCAACGACAGGCGGTGAGCTTCGCTTACGTCGGAACGGATCACCCTTTCGCTTCTGTTTATCGGAATCGGGACGGGCACCAACCTCGACGAATGACGCTCAAACGCTGTCGATTATAGCTAGGCAATGCCAGGACGGTCTTGGTTTTCGGGGGCGGTTTCCCTCGAGATTGATCGGATGCATGACCTCGGTAGCAGATCAATCAGCGAACGCTGAGCGGTCGTAACTGCGGTCCTCTGTGGCGTCGAAGCGCTTTCCGCTCAGCAATGAGCGGTTGGCGCGATTTCGCTTTGCGCGGAGTTTTCCGCAAGAGGCGGCCGGGTGGGGCCCGTAGCTCCGAACGAATTTGCGAAGCCGTTTCCCGGTTTCGCGTGAACTAAAGGGTGAAGGCTGACATGCCGACGATCAACCAGCTGATCGCAAGTCCACGCGCCGTTCAGAAGTCGCGCAAGAAGGTGCCGGCGCTGCAGCAGTCGCCGCAGAAGCGCGGTGTTTGCACGCGCGTCTACACCACAACCCCGAAGAAGCCGAACTCGGCGCTTCGTAAGGTCGCCAAGGTGCGTCTGACCAATGGCTTCGAAGTCATCGGTTACATTCCCGGTGAAGGCCACAACCTTCAGGAACACTCCGTGGTCATGATCCGCGGCGGCCGCGTCAAGGATTTGCCCGGCGTGCGCTACCACATCCTCCGCGGCGTCCTCGATACCCAGGGCGTCAAGAACCGTAAGCAGCGCCGTTCGAAGTACGGCGCGAAGCGTCCGAAGTAAGCGGGAACAGATCAATGTCTCGTCGCCATTCTGCTGAAAAGCGTGAAGTGAACCCGGATCCGAAGTTCGGGAACATCATCATTACGAAGTTCATGAACTCGGTCATGTATGACGGCAAGAAGTCTGCCGCCGAGACCATCGTTTATGGCGCGCTCGAACTGATCGAGACCAAGACCAAGCAGGGCCCGCTGCCGATTTTCGAGCAGGCCCTGGAAAACGTGATGCCGACCATCGAAGTGCGTTCGCGCCGCGTCGGCGGCGCCACCTACCAAGTGCCGGTCGAAGTTCGCTCGGTTCGCCGCCAGGCGCTCGGCATTCGGTGGATTATCACGGCAGCGCGCGAGCGCAATGAGAAGACGATGACGGAGCGGCTTTCGGCCGAACTGCTCGACGCGTCGAATGGCAGGGGGAATGCCGTCAAGAAGCGTGAAGACGTGCACCGGATGGCGGAAGCCAACCGCGCCTTCTCGCACTATCGCTGGTAACGGCGAAACAACGGATTCTGAGGAACAACCCATGCCCCGCGTTCATGCCATAGAGAACTACCGCAACTTCGGTATCATGGCGCATATCGATGCCGGCAAGACCACGACCACCGAGCGCATCCTGTATTACACCGGCAAGAGCCACAAAATCGGCGAAGTGCACGAAGGTGCCGCGACGATGGACTGGATGGAGCAGGAGCAGGAGCGCGGCATCACCATTACCTCGGCCGCGACCACCGCGTTCTGGGAAGGCAAGCGCCTCAACATCATCGACACGCCCGGCCACGTCGACTTCACCATCGAAGTCGAGCGCTCGCTGCGCGTGCTCGACGGCGCGGTATGCGTGCTCGATTCGAACCAGGGCGTAGAGCCGCAGACCGAGACCGTCTGGCGTCAGGGCGACAAGTACCGCGTTCCGCGCATCGTGTTCGCCAACAAGATGGATAAGACCGGCGCCGATTTCTACAAGTGCATGCAGGATATCGTTGATCGTCTCGGCGCCAAGCCGATTGCGATCCAGCTTCCGATCGGCTCCGAAAACAACTTCAAGGGTCTGGTCGATCTCGTCCGCATGAAGGGTGTGGTCTGGGAAGAAGAGAAGCTCGACGCCAAGTTCGTCGATATCGATATTCCCGAAGATATGGTCGAGAAGGCCAAGGAATATCGCGAGAAGCTGCTGGAAGCCGCCGTCGAACTCGATGACGACGTGCTCGCCGCCTATCTCGACGGCAAGGAGCCCGATGAGGCGACGCTCAAGCGGATGATCCGCAAGGCCGTGCTGACTGGCGCGTTCTTCCCGGTGCTGTGCGGCTCGGCGTTCAAGAACAAGGGCGTGCAGCCGCTGCTCGACGCCGTCGTGGATTATCTGCCGTCGCCGGTCGACGTGCCCGCCATCAAAGGCGTCGATGAAGACGGCAACGAGGTCGTTCGGCTGCCGAGCGACAAGGAGCCGCTGGCTCTGCTCGCGTTCAAGATCATGGACGATCCGTTCGTCGGCACCATCACCTTCTGCCGCATCTATTCCGGCACGCTGCTTTCGGGCACCGGCGTGATCAATTCGACGCGCGACCGCAAAGAGCGCATCGGCCGCATGTTGCTGATGCATGCGAACAACCGCGAAGACATCAAGGAAGCCTATGCCGGCGACATCGTCGCTTTGGCTGGCCTCAAGGAAGCCCGCACCGGTGACACGCTGTGCGATCCCGACAAGCCGGTGATCCTGGAAAAGATGGAATTCCCCGAGCCGGTCATCGAAATCGCGATCGAGCCGAAGTCGAAGGCCGACCAGGAAAAGCTCGGCGTCGCGCTGGCGAAACTCGCTGCGGAAGATCCGTCGTTCCGGGTGTCGACCGATCAGGAGTCCGGCCAGACCATCCTCAAGGGCATGGGCGAACTCCATCTCGACATCAAGGTCGACATTCTGCGCCGTACCTACAAGGTCGATGCGAATATCGGCGCGCCGCAGGTGGCGTTCCGTGAACGCGTCACCAAGCGCGCGGAAGTCAAGTACACCCACAAGAAGCAGACCGGCGGTACCGGTCAGTTCGCCGAAGTCTCGATCATCGTCGAGCCGAATGAGCCCGGCGCCGGTTACGTGTTCGAGTCCAAGGTCGTCGGCGGTGCGGTTCCGAAGGAATACATCCCCGGCGTCGAAAAGGGCCTCAACAGCGTGATGGGCTCGGGCGTCGTTGCCGGCTTCCCGGTGGTGGACGTCAAGGTTCAACTCGTCGACGGCAAGTATCACGACGTCGACTCGTCGGCGCTGGCCTTCGAAATTGCATCGCGCGCGGCGTTCCGCGAAGCGCTGCAAAAGGGCAAGTCGGTCCTGCTCGAGCCGATCATGAAGGTCGAAGTGGTGACGCCGGAAGACTACACCGGGTCGGTCATCGGCGATCTGAATTCACGACGCGGCCAGATCCAGGGTCAAGACATGCGCGGTAATGCCAACGTCATCAATGCGATGGTGCCGCTCATGAATATGTTCGGTTACGTGAATAACCTGCGCTCGATGAGCCAGGGCCGCGCAACCTTTACGATGCAGTTCGATCACTACGCGGAAGCGCCGGCGAACGTGTCGGCGGAAGTCCAGAAGAAGTTTGCCTGATTGTCGTTAGCGACAGTTAACGACTGAACGGAGAGAGTCATGGCCAAAGCAAAGTTTGAACGTAATAAACCGCATTGCAACATCGGAACGATCGGTCACGTCGACCACGGCAAGACGTCGCTGACGGCGGCGATCACCAAGGTGCTGGCGGAAACCGGCGGTGCGACGTTCACCGCGTACGACCAGATCGACAAGGCGCCGGAAGAGAAGGCGCGCGGCATCACGATTTCGACCGCCCACGTCGAATACGAAACCGCCAATCGCCACTACGCCCACGTCGATTGCCCCGGCCACGCCGACTATGTGAAGAACATGATCACCGGTGCGGCGCAGATGGACGGCGCGATCCTGGTTGTGTCGGCCGCCGACGGTCCGATGCCGCAGACCCGCGAACACATCCTGCTCGCCAAGCAGGTCGGCGTTCCCGCGATGGTCGTGTTCCTCAACAAGTGCGACATGGTCGACGATCCGGAACTGCTCGAACTCGTCGAGCTCGAAGTTCGCGAATTGCTGTCCAAGTACGACTTCCCGGGCGACAAGATCCCGATCGTCAAGGGGTCGGCTCTCGCCGCCCTCGAGGACAAGGACAAGAAGCTCGGCCACGACGCGATCCTCGAGCTGATGAAGCACGTCGATGCGTACATTCCGCAGCCGGAGCGTCCGATCGACCAGCCGTTCCTGATGCCGGTGGAAGACGTATTCTCGATCTCGGGCCGCGGCACCGTGGTCACCGGGCGCGTTGAGCGCGGCATCGTCAAGGTCGGCGAGGAAATCGAAATCGTCGGTCTTCGCGCCACCCAGAAGACCATCGTTACCGGCGTTGAAATGTTCCGCAAGCTGCTCGATCAGGGCCAGGCCGGCGACAACATCGGCGCGCTGCTGCGTGGTACCAAGCGCGAGGAAGTCGAGCGTGGCCAAGTGCTGTGCAAGCCGGGTTCGGTCAAGCCGCACACCAAGTTCAAGGCCGAGGCTTACATCCTGACCAAGGAAGAGGGCGGTCGTCACACTCCGTTCTTCACCAACTATCGTCCGCAGTTCTACTTCCGCACCACCGACGTGACCGGTGTTGTGCATTTGCCCGAAGGCACCGAAATGGTGATGCCGGGCGACAACATCGCGATGGAAGTGCACCTGATCGTGCCGATCGCGATGGAAGAGAAGCTGCGCTTCGCTATCCGTGAAGGCGGCCGCACCGTCGGTGCAGGCGTCGTCGCAAGCATCATCGAATAAGGACGCGAATAGGAAGTGGCGAGTAGCGAATGAGAAATTTGCTACTCGCTATTCGCTACTCACTACTCGCTCTTAAAGAAAGACAACGGCAATGAACGGCCAGAATATCCGCATACGTCTCAAGGCGTTCGACCATCGGATCCTCGATGCCTCGACCCGCGAGATCGTCAGCACGGCGAAACGTACCGGTGCACAGGTTCGCGGACCTATCCCGCTGCCCACCCGCATCGAGAAGTTCACCGTCAACCGTTCACCCCACGTCGACAAGAAGAGCCGCGAGCAATTCGAGATGCGCACTCACAAGCGTCTTCTCGACATTGTCGATCCGACACCGCAGACCGTCGATGCTTTGATGAAGCTCGACCTGGCTGCCGGCGTCGACGTCGAAATCAAGCTCTAAGTTTTCAGATCCCGTCCGAAGTTAGCGGACAGAAAGAACAGGAAGCACGCCGATGCGCTCCGGAGTGATCGCACAAAAGGTCGGGATGACGCGGGTCTTTACGGAGACCGGCGAACATATCCCTGTGACCGTGCTGAAGCTGGGCAACTGCCAGGTGTTGGGTCACCGCACGACCGAGAAGAACGGTTATGTCGCGCTGCAGCTCGGTTCAGGCTCGCGCAAGACCGTCTATCTGCCGAAGGCTGAACGCGGCCAGTTCGCGGTCGCCAAGGTCGAGCCCAAGCGCAAAGTCACCGAATTCCGAGTGTCGCAAGACGCGCTGATCCCGGTCGGCGCTGAGATCCAGGCTGATCATTTCGTGGTCGGCCAGTTCGTCGACGTGACCGGTACTTCGGTCGGCAAGGGCTTTGCCGGCGGCATGAAGCGCTGGAACTTCGGCGGCCTTCGCGCCACCCACGGTGTGTCGGTATCGCATCGTTCGATCGGTTCGACCGGCGGACGTCAGGATCCCGGCAAGACCTTCAAGAACAAGAAGATGCCCGGTCACATGGGTGTCGATCGCATCACCACGCTCAATCTGCGCGTTGTGCAGACCGATGTTGAGCGCGGCCTGATCCTCGTCGAAGGCGCCGTTCCCGGCTCCAAGGGCGGATGGATCGCGGTGCGCGACGCCGTGAAGAAGGTGTTGCCGAAAGACGCGCCGAAGCCGGGCAAGTTCCGCTTGGTCGAAGGCGGCGAGCAGGCTGCAGCTGCGCCGGCCGAGCAGGAGGGCGTGTGAGATGGAATTGAAAGTCACAACGCTTGAAGGCAAGGCCGCTGGTTCGGTTCAGCTCTCGGACGAGATTTTCGGTCTCGAGCCGCGCAAGGATATCATCCAGCGCTGCGTCAACTGGCAGCTCGCCAAGCGTCAGGCCGGCACTCACAAGACCCAGGGCCGTGCGGATGTCTGGCGCACTGGCAAGAAGATGTACAAGCAGAAGGGCACCGGTGGCGCCCGTCACGGTTCGGCCCGCGTGCCGCAGTTCCGCGGTGGTGGCCGTGCATTCGGTCCCGTCGTGCGTTCGCATGCATTCGCGCTGCCGAAGAAGGTTCGCGCGCTGGCGCTGCGCCATGCGCTGTCGGCCAAGGTCAAGGACGGCAGCCTGATCGTGATCGAAACGGCGACGCTCGAGGCGGCCAAGACCAAGGCTCTGGTCGGACATTTCTCGGGTCTCGGCCTGACCAATGCGCTGATCATCGACGGCGCCGAAGTTAACACCGGTTTCGCAACCGCGGCCCGCAACATCCCGAACATCGACGTGCTGCCGATCCAGGGCATCAACGTCTATGACATTCTGCGTCGTCAGAAGCTGGTTCTGACCAAGGCGGCGCTCGATGCGTTGGAGGCGCGCTTCAAATGAAGAATATCGATCCGCGCCATTACGACGTCATCGTCGCTCCGGTCGTGACCGAAAAGGCGACCATGGCGTCCGAGCACAACAAGGTTGTGTTCAAGGTCGCCAGCAAGGCGACCAAGCCGCAAATCAAGGAAGCCGTCGAGAAGCTGTTCGACGTCAAGGTGAAGAGCGTGAACACGCTGGTGCGCAAGGGCAAGACCAAGGTCTTCCGCGGCCAGTTCGGTTCGCAGTCGGATGTGAAGCGCGCTGTCGTGACCCTCGAAGAGGGCCACCGCATCGACGTCACCACCGGGCTATAGGGCGATACGACGATGGCATTGAAAAAATTCAACCCCACGACACCGGGCCAGCGCCAGCTGGTGATGGTCGATCGTTCGGCGCTCTACAAGGGCAAGCCGGTCAAGGCTTTGACCGAAGGCAAGCACTCCAGCGGTGGCCGCAACAACACCGGCCGCATGGTCGTGCGCTTTCGCGGCGGCGGCCACAAGCAGTCCTATCGCATCGTCGACTTCAAGCGCACCAAGGTCGATATGCCCGCGACCGTCGAGCGTCTGGAATACGATCCGAACCGTACTGCCTTTATCGCGCTGCTGAAATACACCGACGGCACCCAGTCCTACATCCTGGCGCCGCAGCGTCTGGCGGTCGGCGACACCGTGATCGCCGGCAACTATGTCGACGTGAAGCCGGGCAATGTGATGCCGCTCGGCAACATGCCGATCGGTACCATCATCCACAATGTGGAATTGAAGATCGGCAAGGGTGGCCAGCTCGCGCGTTCCGCCGGAACCTATGCGCAGCTCGTCGGTCGCGACCATGACTACGTGATCGTTCGCCTGAACTCGGGCGAACAGCGCCTGGTTCACGGCCGCTGCACCGGCACCATCGGTGCGGTGTCGAACCCGGATCACATGAACATTTCGATCGGCAAGGCCGGTCGTAACCGCTGGCTCGGACGCAAGCCGCATAACCGCGGCGTCTCCATGAACCCGGTTGACCATCCGCACGGCGGCGGCGAAGGCCGCACCTCGGGCGGCCGTCACCCGGTTACCCCGTGGGGCAAGCCGACCAAGGGCAAGAAGACGCGTTCGAACAAGTCGACCAACAGATTCATTCTCATCAGCCGCCACAAGCGGAAGAAGTAAGGAAACGCCGGACATGGTTCGTTCAGTCTGGAAAGGCCCGTTCGTTGAAGGCTCTCTGCTCAAGAAGGCAGATGTGGCCCGTGCGTCCGGCCGTCATGACGTGATCAAGATCTGGAGCCGCCGCTCGACCATCCTGCCGCAGTTCGTCGGTTTGGTGTTCGGTGTCTACAACGGCCAGAAGCATGTGCCGGTATCGGTCAACGAGGAAATGGTGGGCCACAAGTTCGGCGAGTTCTCGCCGACCCGTACCTTCCATGGCCATTCTGGCGACAAGAAAGCCAAGAAGGCTTGAGGACTAAGCGATGAGCAAACCTAAGCGCGAACGGAGCCTCCCGGATAACGAGGCCAAGGCGATCGCCCGGATGCTGCGGGTGAGCCCGCAGAAGCTTAACCTGGTCGCGCAATTGATCCGCGGCCGGAAGGCTTCGGCTGCGCTCGCCGATCTGCAGTTTTCGCGCAAGCGGATCGCTGTGGACGTCAAGAAGTGTCTGGAGTCGGCAATTGCCAATGCCGAAAACAACCACGACCTCGATGTCGACGACCTGATCGTCTCCGAGGCTCATGTCGGCAACGGCATCGTGATGAAGCGTTTCGCACCGCGCGGCCGTGGCCGTTCGGGCCGTGTTTTTAAACCATTCTCGCAGCTGACGATCGTTGTTCGTCAGGTCGAGGCCGAGGCGAGCGCTTAAAGAGCGCGGGAGAATACGATGGGTCAGAAGATCAATCCAATCGGGCTGCGTCTTGGCATCAACCGGACGTGGGATTCCCGTTGGTTCGCCGGCAAGAACGAATACGGCAAGCTGCTGCACGAGGATGTCGAAATCCGCGAGATCCTGCACAAGGAGCTCAAGCAGGCGGCTGTCGCCAGGATCGTGATCGAGCGTCCGCACAAGAAGTGCCGCGTGACGATCCACTCGGCGCGTCCCGGCGTCGTGATCGGCAAGAAGGGCGCCGACATCGACAAGCTGCGCAAGCGCGTTGCCGATATCACGGCTTCCGACGTCGTCATCAACATCGTCGAAATCCGCAAGCCGGAACTCGACGCCACGCTGGTCGCCGAATCGATCGCGCAGCAGCTCGAGCGCCGCGTCGCGTTCCGCCGCGCCATGAAGCGGGCTGTGCAGTCGGCGATGCGTTTGGGCGCCGAGGGCATTCGTATCAATTGCTCGGGCCGTCTCGGCGGCGCCGAAATCGCGCGCATGGAATGGTATCGTGAAGGGCGGGTGCCGTTGCACACGCTGCGCGCAGATATCGATTACGGCGTGGCGACTGCATTCACCACGTTCGGCACCTGCGGCGTCAAGGTCTGGATCTTCAAGGGCGAAATCCTTGAGCACGACCCGATGGCCCAGGACAAGAAGATGGCTGAAGGCGACAATTCGCGGCCGCGTCGCGACGCTGCTTGAGCGCAATAGAGAAGGTTTGAGGGCGTAAGCCATGATGCAACCAAAGAAGACGAAGTTCCGGAAGGCGCATAAGGGCCGTATCCACGGCGTTGCGACTTCGGGCGCGACGTTGTCATTCGGTCAGTTCGGCCTGAAGGCGATGGCGCCCGAGCGTCTCACCGCGCGTCAGATCGAAGCCGCCCGCCGCGCGCTGACCCGTCACATGAAGCGTGCCGGCCGCGTCTGGATCCGGATCTTTCCGGACGTGCCGGTGTCGAAGAAGCCCGCTGAAGTCCGAATGGGCTCCGGCAAGGGTACGCCGGAATTGTGGGTGGCGCGGGTCAAGCCCGGCCGCGTGATTTTCGAGATCGATGGCGTAACCATTCAGACCGCCAAGGAAGCGCTGACGCTGGCCGCCGCCAAACTGCCGATCAAGACGCGCTTCGTCGCGCGCATTGCGGAATAGGATGTGATCATGGCCGAGATGAAAACCGCCGATATCCGTGCGATGAGCCCCGATCAGATGGACGATGCCGTCCTCAATCTGAAGAAGGAGCGTTTCAATCTGCGTTTCCAGCGCGCCACCGGGCAGCTGGAAAACACCTCGCGGCTGCGTGAAGCTCGCCGCGATATCGCCCGTATCAAGACCATCGCCGCGCAGAAGCGCGACGCGAAGAAGTAAGGGGCCGACATGCCGAAACGTACGCTTCAGGGTGTGGTCGTCAGCGACAAGCAAGCCAAGACGGTTGTGGTGCGCGTCGATCGCCGCTTTACCCATCCGATCTACAAGAAGACGATTCGCCGCTCGAAAAATTACCACGCGCACGACGAGAACAACGAGTTCAAGCCGGGCGACCAGGTGTGGATCGAGGAAAGCAAGCCGATCTCGAAGTTGAAGCGCTGGACGGTGGTCCGGGGCGAGCAGAAGAAAACGGCCTGAGGTCAGGTCCGGCTCTGCCGAACCATCTCGGGAAATTTTAAGCGCGAATAAGCGCATCAGAAAGAGGACGAGGTGCATCAATGATTCAGATGCAGACCAACCTCGACGTGGCCGATAATTCAGGCGCACGCCGTGTCATGTGCATCAAGGTGCTTGGGGGTTCCAAGCGCCGGTATGCCACCGTTGGCGACGTTATCGTCGTGTCGATCAAGGAAGCAATTCCGCGCGGCAAGGTGAAGAAGGGCGACGTGATGAAGGCTGTGGTGGTGCGGGTCCGCAAGGACATTCGCCGCGCCGACGGTTCTGTCATCCGCTTCGACCGCAACGCCGCCGTGCTGATCAACAATCAGTCGGAGCCGGTCGGCACCCGTATCTTCGGGCCGGTGCCGCGCGAGCTGCGCGCCAAGAACCACATGAAGATTATTTCGCTCGCGCCGGAGGTGCTGTGATGGCTGCCAAGATCCGGAAGGGTGACAAGGTTATCGTGCTGAACGGCCGCGACAAGGGTCGCACCGGCGAGGTGTTCGAGGTCCGTCCGACCGACAGCAAGGCGCTGGTGCGGGGCATCAACCTCGTCAAGCGTCACCAGAAGCAGACCCAGGCGCAGGAAGGCGGCATCATCTCGAAAGAGGCGCCGATCCACCTGTCCAACATCGCGATCGTCGGCAAGGACGGCAAGCCGACGCGCGTTGGTTTCAAGATTCAGGCGGATGGCACCAAGGTACGTATCGCCAAACGCTCGGGAGCAGAGATCGATGGCTGAGACCGCATACACGCCGCGCCTGCGCGCGGAATACGACAAGAGCATCCGCAGCAAGCTGACGGAACAGTTCGGCTATGCCAACGTCATGCAGGTGCCGCGCCTGGAGAAGGTCGTGCTCAACATGGGCGTCGGCGAGGCTGTCAACGACCGCAAAAAGGCGGAACTGGCGGCGGCCGATCTCGCGCTGATCGCGGGTCAGAAGCCGATCGTGACCTATTCGCGCGTCGCGATCGCGACCTTCAAGCTGCGTGAAAATCAGCCGATCGGTTGCAAGGTCACGCTGCGCAAGGCCAAGATGTATGAATTCATCGACCGCCTGATCAACGTGGCGCTGCCGCGCGTGCGAGATTTCCGCGGCCTCAATCCGAAGAGCTTCGACGGCCGCGGCAACTATTCGCTCGGCATCAAGGAACACATCATTTTCCCCGAAATCGACTTCGACAAGATGGGCGAGACATGGGGCATGGACGTCACGGTGTGCACCTCGGCGACCACCGACGACGAAGCAAGAGCATTGTTGACCGCATTCAATTTCCCGTTCCGGCAGTGAGAAGCTGAAAACAAGCCTCTCAAACGCGGAAACCCAGGAGCCAAGCATGGCAAAGAAGAGTTCGATCGAGAAGAACAACCGGCGCAAGCGGATGACCAAGAACGCCGCGCCCAAGCGCGCGAAGCTGAAGGCCATCATCGCCGACAAGAACAAGCCGATGGAAGAGCGGTTTGCGGCGACCTTGAAGCTCGCCGAGATGCCGCGCAATTCGTCGGCGACCCGGATTCGCAACCGTTGCGAAATCACCGGCCGTCCGCGCTCGGTCTATCGCAAGAACAAGCTCAGCCGTATCGCGCTGCGTGAACTCGGGTCCAAGGGCCTGGTTCCCGGGCTCGTGAAGTCGAGCTGGTAAGGGGGATCGGACATGTCAACGCACGATCCGATCAGCGATCTCATCACCCGCATCCGCAACGCACAGATGCGCGCCAAGCCCAAGGTTTCGACCCCGGGCTCGAAGATGCGCGCCAATGTGCTCGAGGTGCTCAAGACCGAGGGCTACATTCGCGGCTATGCCAGCGTCGAGCATTCCTCGGGCCGCAGCGAGCTTGAGATTGAGCTGAAGTATTTCGACGGCGAGCCGGTCATTCGCGAGATCGAGCGGGTTTCGAAGCCGGGAAGGCGAGTTTACGCCTCGGTGAAGAACCTGCCGCGCGTGAATAACGGTCTCGGCATTTCGGTATTGTCGACGCCGAAGGGAATTATGGCTGACCACGAAGCGCGTGAAGCGAACGTGGGCGGCGAAGTTCTCTTCACGGTGTTCTGAGGAAGGATTAGTCATGTCACGTATCGGCAAACGGCCAGTGACGGTGCCTTCGGGCGTCACCGCGACCGTCGAGGGACAGACCGTCAAGATGAAGGGGCCGAAGGGCCAGCTTCAGTTCGTCGTTCATGACGACGTTGAGGTGAAGTTCGAGAACGGCGCCGTCAAGGTGAACCCGCGGTTCGAAACCAACCGCGCGCAGGCCCTCTACGGCACCGCGCGCGCGCAGGTCGCGAACCTGGTCGCCGGCGTCACCAAGGGTTTCGAGAAGAAGCTCGAGATCACGGGCGTCGGCTATCGTGCCGCGTTGCAGGGCAAGAACCTGCAGCTCGCGCTCGGCTACAGCCACGACGTCGTCTACGCGATCCCGGAAGGCATTGCGATCACGGTTCCGAAGCCGACCGAGATCGTCATCGCCGGCAACGATATCCAGCGCGTCGGCCAGGTCGCCGCCGAGATCCGCAGCTACCGTCCGCCGGAGCCCTACAAGGGCAAGGGCGTGAAGTATTCCGATGAATTTATCTTCCGCAAGGAAGGCAAGAAGAAGTAACGGAGCCGGTCATGTCGAGACTCAAGATTACGAATGCCCGGCGCAAGCAACGCGTAAGGTTGTCCTTGCGCCGCACGGCCAACGGCCGCCCGCGTCTGTCGGTGTTCCGCTCGTCGAAGCACATCTATGCCCAGGTCATCGACGACCTGAAGGGCGAGACGCTGGCTTCGGCCTCGTCGCTGGAGAAGGCGATGCGCGATACCGGCAACACCGGCGCCAACATCGATGCGGCGAAGGCGGTCGGCAAGCTGCTGGCGGAGCGTGCGGTCAAGAACGGCGTCACGGAAGTGGTGTTCGATCGCGGCGGCTATCTCTATCACGGGCGAGTCAAGGCGCTCGCGGATGCCGCGCGCGAAAGCGGGCTGAGCTTCTAAGTTTTAAGATTTGGAATTGAACAGGACTGGGGCGCAAGCCTCTTAAGGATTGGAAAACACCATGGCAGGTGAACGCGAACGCGGCGGTGGCGGCCACAGGGGCGGCCGGGAAGAGCGCGACAGCGAATTCGTCGACAAGCTCGTCCACATCAATCGTGTGGCGAAGGTCGTCAAGGGCGGCAAGCGCTTCGGCTTTGCAGCGCTGGTCGTGATCGGCGATCAAAAGGGCCGGGTCGGATTCGGCCACGGCAAGGCGCGCGAAGTTCCGGAAGCGATCCGCAAGGCAACTGAATCGGCCAAGCGCAATCTGACGCGCGTGGCTCTTCGTGAAGGCCGTACGCTGCATCACGACATCGCCGGCCGTCACGGTGCGGGCCGGGTCTATCTGCGCGCGGCGCCGGCGGGTACCGGCATCATCGCGGGTGGCCCGATGCGTGCGGTGTTCGAAACGCTTGGCATCCAGGACGTGGTGGCGAAGTCGATCGGCTCGTCGAACCCCTACAACATGGTTCGCGCCACCTTCGACGCGCTGAAGCATCAGGATTCGCCGCGTTCGGTCGCGGCACGCCGCAACATCAAGGTGTCCACGCTGCAGTCGCGCCGTGTCGGTGGCGACGCCGAAGTGGTCGCTGAATAATAAAACGCGCTGACGCGCTTTTCGGAGTTACGACGATGGCCAAGGCCGCAAAGATGATCAAGGTCGAGCAGACCGGCAGCGCGATCCGCCGCCATCACTCGCAGCGCGAGACGCTGATCGGCCTCAAGCTCAACAAGATCGGCCGCGTTACCGAGCTGCAGGACACGCCTGCGGTTCGCGGCATGATCGCGAAGGTTCAACATCTCGTTCGCGTCGTCGACGAGAAATAAGTCGGAGCATGATCCCGAAAAGTGTTTAGCGGTTTTCGGTCAAGATCATGCTCCAAGGATAAAGGAAGCTAACTATGAAGCTCAGCGATATCGCCGACAACGCCGGCTCGCGCAAAAAGCGCATGCGCGTCGGCCGTGGCATTGGCTCAGGCAAGGGCAAGACCGCCGGTCGTGGCGGCAAGGGCCAGACCGCGCGTTCGGGCGTGCGCATCAAGGGCTTCGAGGGTGGTCAGATGCCGCTGCATCGGCGCCTGCCGAAGCGCGGCTTCAACAACATTTTCCGGGTCGAATATGCCGAGATCAATCTCGACCGTATTCAGGACGCGATCAATTCCAAGCTGATCGACGCCAAGGACACCCTCAATGCCGAGTCGCTGGTGAAAGCCGGCGTGATCCGCCGCGCCAAGGCTGGCGTGCGGCTGCTCGGCCGGGGTGAACTCAAGGCCAAGCTGACGATCGAGGTTCACGGCGCTTCGAAAACCGCCATCGCGGCGGTCGAGAAGGCCGGCGGCACGGTGAAGATCCTGGCTCCGGCCAAGGACGAAGGCGAGGCGGCGTAACATCTGCGTCATTGCCCGCTTGGGGCGGGCAATCGGCACGACGGGACGATGGACTTATCGAAGCCGAGCACCAAATAATGTCCGGCGTCCGCTGAGGGGTCCGCTTTCCCGGATCTGACAGCGCAAGGGGCGCCCGGGAGAAAGCCAAACATGGTCTCAGCAGCGGAACAACTTGCAGCCAACCTCAATTTCGGTGCGCTGGCCAAGGCCGACGAACTGAAGAAGCGCATCTGGTTCACACTGGGTGCGCTGCTTGTTTATCGGCTCGGCACCTATATTCCGCTTCCCGGCATCGATCCCAACATCTGGGAGCAGGTGTTCAAGTCCCAGGCCGGTGGAATTCTCGGCATGTTCAACATGTTCGCCGGCGGCGGCATCCACCGCATGGCGATCTTTGCGCTCAACATCATGCCGTATATCTCGGCCTCGATCATCATTCAGCTTCTGACCACGGTGTCGCCGCAGCTCGAAGCGCTCAAGAAGGAAGGCGAGGCGGGCCGCAAGACGCTGAACCAGTACACCCGCTATCTCACTGTGATTCTCGCCGCGTTCCAGTCCTACGGCATTGCGGTCGGCCTTGAAGGTGCTGGCAACGTCGTCAGCGATCCCGGCATGTTCTTCCGGTTGTCGACTGCAATCACGCTGACCGGCGGCACCATGTTCCTGATGTGGCTCGGCGAGCAGATCACCTCGCGCGGCATCGGCAACGGCATTTCGCTGATCATTCTTTCCGGCATCGTCGCCGAGCTGCCCTCGGCGCTCGCCAACATGCTGGAGCTCGGCCGTCAGGGCGCACTGTCCACCGGGCTCATCCTGGTGGTGATCGTGATGGCGGTCGCCGTGATCGCCTTCATCGTGTTCATGGAGCGCGCGCAGCGGCGGCTGTTGATCCAGTATCCAAAGCGCCAGGTCGGCAACAAGATGTTCGAGGGCCAGTCCTCGCATCTGCCGCTCAAGCTCAATACCTCGGGCGTGATTCCGCCGATCTTCGCGTCCTCGCTGCTGCTGTTGCCGACCACGGTCGCCAATTTCAACGCGGGCAAGGGGCCGGAATGGTTTCAGTGGATCACCACCCAGCTCGGCCATGGCCGTCCGCTGTTCTTGATTCTCTATCTGGCGCTGATCGTGTTCTTCGCGTTCTTCTATACCGCGATCGTGTTCAACCCGACCGAAACCGCCGACAACCTCAAGAAGCATGGCGGCTTCATTCCGGGCATCCGGCCGGGCGAGCGTACCGCCGAATATATCGATTACGTGCTGTCCCGCATCACGGTGCTCGGCGCGATTTATCTGGCGATCGTCTGCCTGATTCCCGAAATTCTGATTTCCTACGCCTCGGTGCCGTTTTACTTTGGCGGCACCTCGCTTTTGATCGTGGTCAGCGTGACCATGGATACGGTGGCGCAGGTTCAGGGTTATCTGCTCGCCCATCAATATGAGGGGCTGATCAGGAAGTCGAAGTTGAGAGGGCGTCGCCGCTGACGCCGGACTATGTGCATTTCGCTTTCGCCATCCGCGCTCGGCGCTGATTGTAGTTAGCGCTGTCGTGATTTGAATCTTGGGTGCGCGACGAATCGGGCACCAAGCCGGGGGGCGAACATTCATGAGATTGATCCTTCTCGGGCCGCCGGGGGCGGGCAAGGGCACGCAGGCACAGCGGCTGATTAACCGATACGGCATTGTTCAACTCTCGACCGGCGAAATGCTGCGTGCGGCCGTGTCGGCGCAGACGCCGGTCGGCCTCAAGGCCAAGGACATCATGGCCGCGGGCGGCCTGGTGCCGGACGAGATCGTGATCGGAATCATCTCCGACCGGCTGGATCAGCCAGACGCCGTGAAGGGTTTTATCCTCGACGGTTTTCCGCGCACGGTGCCGCAGGCCGCGGCGCTGGATGAGTTGCTCAAGAAAAAGCACATCAAGCTCGATGCGGTGATCGAGCTTCGCGTCAACGAAAGCGCGCTGTTGCAGCGAGTCGAGACCCGGGTCGCGGAGATGCGGGCGCGCGGCGAGGAAGTGCGAATCGATGACACGCCGGAAGTGCTGACCAAGCGGCTCGCGAGCTATCGTTCGATGACGGAGCCGCTAATTCACTATTATTCCGAGCGACGCAAACTGCTGACGGTCGATGGCATGATGACCATCGAACACGTCACCCGCGAGATTAACCGCATTCTGTCCGCCATTGGTGCTGTGGAAGCCAAGGCGTCCGAGAAGGCCGCCAAGGCCAAGTCGGCCGCGAAGTCGAAGGCCATATCGGCCAAAGCCGCCGAAAAGACCGCCAAACCGGCCCGCCGCAGCGTCAGCGCCCCTAAAAAGGCAGCAAAAGCCTCTGGAAAGGCCGGGAAGCCGGCGTCCAGGGTAGTCAAAAAGGCAGCCAAAAAGCCCTCCCGGAAGGTGGCCGCAGGTTCCACGACCCGCCCAGCCAAGAAGGCTGGAAAAACCGCAAAAAAGGTCACGAAAAAGCGAGCTAAAGCATAGGGACGGTTGACGAAACCAAGTTGAATCCTTTAATAAGCCCGGTATCCAGTCGGTTAGTTTCAGACGATGCCGGGCCCCAAGATATCAAAGGGGAAGGGCGTCGTGTTCGCGTTTGTGAACACCTGCCCGAGATAGCTAGAAAAAATGGCCGGTCCGCGAGGGATCGGCGACAGGAGAGAAGTCCGTGGCCCGTATTGCCGGCGTGAATATCCCGACTAACAAGCGCGTCCTGATCGCGCTCCAGTACATCCATGGCATCGGCCAGAAGAACGCGGCCGACATCATGGAGAAGGTCAAGATTCCAGAAGATCGCCGCGTCAATCAGCTCAGCGATCAGGAAGTCCTGCAGATTCGTGAAGTGATCGATCGCGACTATCTGGTCGAAGGCGACCTGCGTCGCGAGACCGGGATGAACATCAAGCGTTTGATGGATCTCGGCTGCTACCGCGGCTTGCGTCATCGCCGCGGATTGCCGGTGCGCGGTCAGCGTACCCATACCAATGCGCGCACGCGCAAGGGTCCGGCCAAGTCGATCGCCGGCAAGAAGAAGTAAATTTGCGATACGCGGATAGGGAAGGGCGAATGATTTTATTCGCCGCTTGCTATTCGCTTCTCGTTTTTCAGGTGTAGCCGCTGGCATTACGGCGGCGTTGAGATCTTAGGAAAGGTTTTGGAATGGGCAAGGAAGCCACCCGCGTACGTCGTCGCGAGCGCAAGAACATCGCCTCCGGCATCGCGCACGTGAATTCGTCATTCAACAACACGACCATCACCATTACTGACGCGCAGGGCAACACCATTGCCTGGTCGTCGGCCGGCACGATGGGTTTCAAGGGATCGCGCAAATCGACTCCTTATGCTGCGCAGGTCGCGGCGGAAGACGTTTCCAAGAAGGCGCAGGAACACGGCATGCGCACTTTGGAAGTGGAAGTGGCCGGCCCCGGTTCGGGCCGTGAATCGGCGCTTCGTGCGCTGCAGGCTGCGGGCTTCACCGTTACATCGATCCGCGACGTGACGACGATCCCGCACAATGGCTGCCGTCCGCGCAAACGCCGGCGGGTTTGATTTTGGTGCGTGGGCGGCTCTGCCGCCCGCGATGGTTTTGAGAAATTGCAAGCCGTGGACTGATCCGCGGGTCTCCAACGCCAGTGATCTCTTCGCGGATCGACTGGCCAATGGGTGAAAACAGTGACGATCCAGAAAAATTGGCAAGAACTTATCCGCCCGAACAAGCTGCAGGTAACTCCCGGTCACGACGCCACGCGTTTTGCGACCCTGGTTGCCGAGCCGCTTGAGCGCGGCTTCGGCCAGACGCTCGGCAACGCGCTGCGCCGCATCCTGTTGTCGTCGCTGCAGGGTGCAGCGGTGCAGTCGGTGCACATCGACGGCGTGCTGCACGAGTTCTCCTCGATCGCGGGCGTTCGTGAGGACGTCACCGACATCGTGCTGAACATCAAGGACATCGCGATCAAGATGCAGGGCGAAGGCCCCAAGCGCATGGTCGTGAAGAAGCAGGGCCCCGGCACCGTTACCGCCGGCGACATCCAGACCGTCGGCGATGTCACCGTGCTCAATCCGGACCTGCAGATCTGCACCCTCGACGAGGGTGCGGAAATCCGCATGGAATTCACCGTCGCGTCCGGCAAGGGCTACGTCGCCGCCGAGCGCAATCGTCCGGAAGACGCGCCGATCGGCCTGATCCCGGTCGACAGCCTGTTCTCCCCGGTGCGCAAGGTTTCCTACAAGGTCGAGAACACCCGCGAAGGCCAGATTCTCGACTACGACAAGCTGACCATGACCATCGAGACCAACGGCGCGATCTCGCCTGACGATGCGGTGGCCTATGCCGCGCGCATCCTGCAGGATCAGCTCAATGTGTTCGTCAACTTCGAAGAGCCGCGCAAGGAAGTCGCGCAGGAGATCATCCCCGATCTCGCCTTCAACCCCGCCTTCCTCAAGAAGGTCGACGAGCTCGAGCTGTCGGTTCGTTCGGCCAACTGCCTGAAGAACGACAACATCGTTTACATCGGCGATCTCGTGCAGAAGTCGGAAGCGGAAATGCTCCGTACCCCGAACTTCGGCCGCAAGTCGCTGAACGAGATCAAGGAAGTGCTGGCCCAGATGGGTCTGCATCTCGGCATGGAAGTGCCGGGTTGGCCGCCGGAGAATATCGACGAACTGGCCAAGCGCTTCGAAGACCACTACTGATTTTGTCATTCCGGGGCGATGCGCAGCATCGAACCCGGAATCTCGAACTTCCGGGTCTGGTGCTAGCGCACCATCCCGGAATGGCAGGGCGAACGCAGGCGGCCCACCTGAGCATTGTCCGACGAACTGTCGCGACGGAATAAGTACAGAGGAATATCACATGCGTCACGGCAAGGTTCATCGGAAGCTCAACCGCACGGCGGAACATCGCCGCGCGATGTTCGCCAATATGTGTGCGTCGCTGATCAAGCACGAGCAGATCGTCACCACGCTGCCCAAGGCCAAGGAACTTCGCCCGATCGTGGAGAAGCTGGTTACGCTCGGCAAGAAGGGCGGTCTGGCGATGCGCCGGCAGGCGATCTCCGAGATGCGCGATCTCGACCAGACCAAGAAACTGTTCGACGTTCTCGCCACCCGCTACAAGGACCGCCAGGGCGGCTACACCCGCATCATCAAGGCCGGCTTCCGTTACGGCGACAATGCGCCGATGGCCGTGATCGAATTCGTCGACCGCGACGTCGACGCCAAGGGCCTCGATTCCGGTCCGGTGCAGGAAAAGACCGCGGACGCGGCGTAAGCCTGATCCAGTGAATTGCTTTACGAAAACGGCGCCTTCAGGCGCCGTTTTTTGTTTTGGAAAGCGAATACTCAAATAAGCCCGTCATTGCGAGCGAAGCGAAGCAATCCATGAGGCGGCAAAGTAAGCTGGATTGCTTCGCTTCGCTCGCAATGACGAATTAAATGGTAGGGTGGGCAAAGTCACCTCGCGAATGTGCGCCCCGCTTGCGGTCGCATGCACCACTCCCGATATGCCTCTGCAGCAACCATGGAGATGTCGCATGAATATCGATCTCAAAGGCAAGACCGCGCTGGTGACGGGTTCGACCGCGGGCATCGGCCACGCCATCGCCAAGGGCCTCGCTGGCTCGGGCGCGGACGTGGTGATCAACGGCCGCACACAGGCCAAGGTCGATGCGGCGGTGGCCGCCCTTGCCAAGGCGGTACCCGGCAGCAAAGTGCGCGGCGTCGCCGCCGACGTCTCGACCGCAGCGGGTTGCCAAACGCTGGTCGCGGCGCTGCCGGATGTGGACATCCTGATCAACAATGCCGGGATTTTTGAGCCCAAGGGTTTTCTGGATATTCCCGATGAGGACTGGAGCCGCTTCTTCGAGGTCAATGTGATGTCGGGCGTGCGGCTGTCGCGCGCCTATTTGCCTGGCATGCTCAAGCGCAACTGGGGCCGCATCGTCTTCATCTCCTCGGAATCCGCGCTGAACATCCCGAAGGAGATGATCCATTACGGCATGACCAAGACCGCGCAACTCGCGATCTCGCGGGGCCTGGCTGAGATGACCCGCGGCACCGCAGTGACCGTCAATTCAGTGCTGCCGGGACCGACGATGTCAGAGGGCGTCGAAACCTTTGTGAAGGATCTGGCGAAGCAAAACGGTCAGTCGGTCGACGAAGCCGCGTCGCAATTCGTCAAGCAGTTCCGTCCGACCTCGCTGCTGCAACGTTTTGCCAGCGTCGAGGAGATCGCCAACATGGTGGTCTATATCAGTTCAAAGGAAGCCTCCGCGACCAACGGCGCGGCGTTGCGTGCCGAAGGCGGGATCGTGCAGACGATTGCGTGAGATGGGGATCGTAGGGTGGGCAAAGCGAAGCGTGCCCCCCATCTTGGTCAACGAGAAGATGGTGGGCACGGCGCAGATGCGCCTTTGCCCACCCTACAAAGTCAGAGTTCTACCACCCCTCGAGCACGATCTTGCCGCGCGATTTGCCCGACTCCAGCAATGCATGCGCGCGCTTCAGGTTGGCGGCGTTGATGGTGCCGAACGCCTGATCGAGCGTGGTGCGCAGTACGCCCTTGTCGATCAGATCAGCCACGTCATTGAGCAAAGCATGCTGGCCGATCATGTCAGGTGTCCGGAACGAGCTGCGGGTAAACATCGATTCCCAGTGCACCGAAACCGACTTGCCTTTGAAGGCGGCGACGTTGAATTCCGCGGGATCGTCGATCAATCCATATTTGCCCTGCGGCGCGATAATGTCCGCCAGCGCCTTGTAGTGATCGCCGGTATTGGTGAGGCTCGCGATCAGCGCCACCGGCGGCAATTTCAATTTGTCGATCTGCTCTTTCATCGGCTTACTGTGATCGATCACGGCATGGGCGCCGAGATCGAGGCACCATTTCTGGGTTTCCGGCCGCGACGCCGTTGCCACCACCGTGAGGCCAGTAAGGCGCCGGGCGAGCTGGGTCAGGATCGAGCCGACGCCGCCGGCGCCGCCGATGATCAGGAGCGTGCGCGGATCGACGCTTCGGCCGGGCACGGCACCAAGCCGATCGAACAGCAGTTCCCAGGCGGTGATCGAGGTCAGGGGCAGCGCGGCCGCCTCGGCGAATGACAGCGTTGACGGCTTGCGGCCGACGATCCGCTCATCCACCAGATGAAATTCCGAATTGGTGCCCTGACGCTGGATCGAGCCGGCGTAATAGACCTCGTCGCCGGCCTTGAACAGCGTCACATCGGGGCCGACCGCATCGACCACACCGGCGGCGTCATAGCCCAAAATCTTGGTTTCGCCTTCGGGCGGGGCCGCGCGCTTGCGGACCTTGTAATCGACCGGATTGACCGAGATCGCCTTGACGGCGACCCGGATGTCGCGGCCGGCCGGTTGTGGTTTCGTGGTCTCGAAATCGATCAGCGCATCTGCCGCATCGGTAGGCAGCGATTTTTTATACCCGACGGCCTTCATAGGCGGTTCTCCTTGTTGCCGGCCGTAAACACCGGCCCCCCGACTAGGTGCGATTTTGCCGCTGGAATTGCAAGATGGCCGTGTAAGTCCATCCGGCGCGTGGCCCCCGAAAGGCTCCAATCACTTCTATTCGCGGGCCCGGGGGCCTATATTCGCCCCATCTATTCTCGGGAATCCCCTCATGATCGTTGTTCGCATTCTCACGGCATTGCTGGTTGTTTGGGCCGCGACGGCCCCGGCGATGTCCCAGGACCGCCGCGTGCCGGCTTCGGGCGCGGAACTCAAGCTCTCCTATGCCCCGATCGTACAGCGCGTGCAGCCGGCGGTGGTCACCGTCTACGCTGCCAAGGTGGTGCAAGACCGCAATCCCTTGCTCGACGATCCGATCTTTCGCCGCTTCTTCGGCGTCCCCGGCGGGCAGCAGCAGGAGCGGGTGCAGCGCTCGCTCGGATCGGGCGTGATGGTGGATGCTTCCGGCTTGGTCGTGACCAATAATCACGTCGTCGAAGGCGCCGACCAGTTCAAGGTGTCGCTGTCCGACAAGCGCGAATTCGAGGCCGAGATCGTGCTCAAGGACAGCCGTACGGATCTGGCCATTCTTCGGCTGAAAGACGTCAACGAAAAATTCCCGACGCTGGATTTTGCCAATTCCGACGAGCTGATGGTCGGCGACGTCGTGCTGGCGATCGGCAATCCCTTTGGCGTCGGACAGACCGTTACCCACGGCATCATCTCGGCGCTGGCGCGCACGCAAGTCGGCATCACCGACTATCAGTTCTTCATCCAGACCGATGCCGCGATCAATCCGGGCAATTCGGGCGGTGCGCTGGTCGACATGACCGGCAAGCTTGCCGGCATCAACACCGCGATCTTCTCGCGCTCCGGCGGCTCTCAAGGCATCGGCTTTGCGATCCCGGCCAATATGGTGCGGGTGGTCGTGACTTCGGCGAAAAGTGGCGGCAAGGCGGTCAAGAGGCCGTGGCTCGGTGCGCGGCTGCAGGCGGTGACGCCGGAGATCGCCGAAACCATGGGGCTTCGGCTGCCCTCCGGCGCGCTGGTCGCCAATGTCGTTGCCGGCAGCCCGGCGGCGCGGGGCGGGCTGAAATTGTCCGATCTGATTGTCACGATCGATGGCCAGACGGTCGAGGATCCCAACGCCTTCGATTATCGCTTCGCCACGCGTCCGCTCGGCGGAAAATCCGAGATCGAAGTGCAGCGCGGCGGCAAAGCTGTAAAGCTGTCGATCCCGCTGGAGACCGCCCCCGACACCGGCCGCAACGAAATCGTCCTGACGACGCGCTCGCCGTTCCAGGGCGCCAAGATCGCTAACATTTCACCGGCGGTCGCCGACGAATTGCATCTGGATTCGGATACCGAAGGCGTCGTGGTGACGGATATCGCCGACGGCGGCACCGCCGCCAATGTCGGTTTCCAGAAAGGCGACATTATTCTCGCGGTCAACAATCAGAAGATCGCCAAAACCAGCGATCTCGAAAAGGCGACGCGCGATACCTCGCGGCTGTGGCGTATCACTTTGGTGCGCGGCGGCCAGCAGATCAATGTTACGCTCGGCGGATGAGCCCGAAGCGCCCACGCGAAGGTACCAACCTGTTCGCCGCCGCGGGGATGGAGCAGGACGCGCCGCATCCGCTTCCCGATAGATTGCGCCCGCGCACGCTGTCGGATGTCGTCGGCCAGGATCACATTCTGGGACCGGACGGCGCACTGACGCGGATGCTGGCGACGCGCACGCTGGGGTCGCTGGTATTCTGGGGACCGCCGGGCACCGGCAAGACCACGGTCGCGCGGCTGTTGGCGGACGCCACCGAGTTGCATTTCGAGCAGCTCTCGGCGGTGTTTTCCGGCGTCGCCGATCTGAAGAAGGCGTTCGATGCCGCCCGCGCGCGGCGCGAGATGGGCAAGGGAACGCTGCTGTTCGTCGACGAGGTACATCGCTTCAATCGCGCCCAGCAGGATTCGTTTCTGCCCGTGATGGAGGACGGCACCGTGGTGCTGGTCGGCGCCACCACCGAAAATCCCTCGTTCGAACTCAACGCCGCTTTGCTGTCGCGGGCGCGTGTGCTGGTGTTTCATTCGCTCGATCCCGCCGCGATCGAAAAACTGTTCGCGCATGCCGAGAGCATCGAGGGCAAAAAGCTGCCGCTCGATGATGAGGCTCGCGCCGTGCTGGTGCGGATGGCCGATGGCGACGGGCGCGCGGCGCTTACGCTCGCCGAAGAGGTCTGGCGCTCAGCGCGCGAGGGCGAAATATTCAACGCCGAAAAATTGCAGGACATCCTGCAGCGGCGCGCGCCGATCTACGACAAGTCGGCCGACGGGCATTACAACCTGATCTCGGCGCTGCATAAATCGGTGCGCGGCTCCGATCCCGATGCGGCGCTGTATTATCTCGCCCGCATGATGGACGCCGGCGAGGATCCGCTGTTTCTGGCGCGGCGCGTCGTGCGGATGGCAGTCGAGGATATTGGGCTCGCCGATCCGCAGGCGCTGGTGATCTGCAATGCGGCCAAGGACGCCTATGATTTTCTCGGCCATCCCGAGGGTGAACTGGCGATCGCGCAGGCGGTGATCTATCTCGCCACCGCGCCGAAATCCAACGCGGCCTACAAGGCGTTCGGCGCCGCGATGCGGACTGCGAAAGAGAATGGTTCGCTGCTACCGCCCAAGCACATCCTGAATTCGCCGACCAAGCTGATGAAGTCGGAAGGCTATGGCGGCGGCTACGAATACGATCACGACACGCCGGAGGCGTTTTCCGGGCAGGATTACTTCCCCGAGGCGCTCGGACGCCAGACCTTCTACGATCCGCCTGACCGCGGCTTCGAGCGCGAAATCCGCAAGCGGCTGGATTACTGGGCCAAGTTACGGGCTCAGCGAGGAAATGGCTGACATCCTTCGCAGGTTTGCTGCTATTTCCGTGACGATTCGCTGCTTTTAGGCTACCCAACGGTTCAGATCTGGAGCCGACGCGAGCATGAGCCGACGTATCAAAAGACCTCTGGCGAAACGCACATCGGGCGATCGTCCCAAGGGCGCGCGCCCTTTTCGCGGATCGCAAACCGAACGGCCGCAGGGTCATCGCCCGGGCGGCAAGCCGCCGGCGCGGTTCTCAGCCCCGGCGCCGCGGCCGGCCAAGCCGTTTGTCCCCGAGCCCGAGAAGGTGGTCGTTGAGCCGCCGCCGTTGCCGACCAAAGTCCAGACCGTTGTCGTGACCGCGGACGAGAACAACATGCGCGTCGATCGTTTTCTGGAGGCGCGTTTTCCCGGCCTGTCGTTCTCGCACATCCAGCGCATCGTCCGTAAAGGGGAACTGCGCGTCAACGGCAAGCGCGCCGACAGCAAGGATCGCGTCGAGGAAGGCCAAAGCATCCGCATTCCGCCGCTCAAGCTCGATACGCCCAAGGTCGTCGGCGAGCTTTCGGAAGCGGCAGCCAAGACGCTGCAGACCCTCAAGGACATGATCCTGTTCGAGGATGCCGACGTGATGGTGCTGAACAAGCCCGCGGGCCTGGCAGTGCAGGGCGGCTCCGGCATCACGCGCAACGTCGACGACATGCTTGAAGTGATGCGAGATGCGAAAGGGCAGAAGCCGCGTCTGGTGCACCGGCTCGACAAGGAAACCGCGGGCTGTCTTCTGATTGCAAAAACGCGCTTCGCGGCGACCGCGCTGACCGGATCGTTTCGTCATCGCTCCGCGCGCAAGATCTACTGGGCGCTGGTGGCGGGCGTTCCGAAGCCGAAGCAGGGCCGGATCTCGACCTATCTGGCCAAGGAAGAGAACGAGGAAGATACCATCATGCGCATCGCGGCGCATGGCGACGAGGGCGCAAGTCACGCCGTGACCTATTACGCGGTGGTGGAAACATCGGCGCAAAAACTCGCCTGGGTTTCGCTGAAGCCCGTGACCGGGCGAACCCATCAGTTGCGCGCGCATATGGCGCATATCGATCACGCCATCATCGGTGACCCCAAATATTTCAACAAGGAAAACTGGCAATTGCCGGGTGGCCTGCAGAAGCGGCTGCATCTGCTGGCGCGGCGGATCGTGATCCCGCATCCGCGCGGTGGCGTGATCGACGCGACCGCGCCGCTGCCGCCGCATATGCTGCAGTCCTGGAACCTGCTCGGCCTCGAGGCCGACCGGTTCGATCCGATCGAAAACGCCCCCGAAGAGTGACGCGGATGTGACGGCGTCCCATGTGCCGCCATCGATATTTGTCCGGGGAGAGCAAGAACGATCAAATCAGGGACGCGCCATTGAGGTAGCGCTTCGGTTCGTTCCGGCACCTGACAACCATCGTGTAAATCGAGGGACCCTACGCATGATTGTGAATTGGCCGCGCGTTGCGCTGTTCTTCTTCCTTTTCTGCGGTGCGACCGCCAACGCGCAGACTCTCGCGCTCGTCGGAGGCAGCGTCTACGCGTCGCCTGAGGCCACTGCGATCCCCGATGCGGTCGTTGTGACCTCCGGCGGTACTATCACCGCGATCGGCCGCCACAGCGAGGTCCAGATTCCCGCGGATGCGCGCGTCATCGATTGCACCGGCAAGACTATCGTTGCCGGCTTCTGGAACAGCCACGTTCATTTCACGCAAGAGCCCTGGCGAAACGCCGCCAATGCGCCGGTGGCTTCGCTTGAAGAGCATATGCGCACCATGCTGACTAAATGGGGTTTTACGACGGTGTGGGATCTCGGGTCCGACCCGAGAGATACCCTGGCACTACGCCGTCGCATCTCAGCGAATGAAGTCGCGGGCCCCAATATCTTTTTGGCTGGCAGCATTTTCCCGAAAGGCGGCCACCCCGTTTATTTACCGGCTGAACTGCAACTGCCCGAGGCCGCGACGCCGGACGAAGCCACGCGGATGGCGCGCGGTTATATGGGCATGGGCCTCGACGGCGTTAAATTGTTTACCGGCGCCTATATGGGCGACAAGCCCGTGGTGAATATGGACGTAGCCACCGCCAAGGCCGCGGTCGATGTGGCGCATGCGCAGGGCAGGCCGGTGTTTGCCCATCCGCAAAACAAGATTGGCGTGGATACGGTGATTGCGGCGGGAGTCGATATCCTCGCTCACACCGCCCCGGGACAACCGACCACGGCCGAGCAACTCGTCCAGTTCAAATCGCAGGGGACCGCGTTGATCCCGACGCTGGCGCTATTCACGACCGTCGTCCTCGATCCCGGCATGGGTGCCCGGCTGGTTGAATCCGGCGTCAGCCAGCTCAAGGCGTTTTCGGACAATGGCGGTGTGGTGCTTTTTGGCACCGATGTCGGCTTCACCAAGCTCTATGACACAACGCTCGAATTCGAACTGATGCACCGCGCGCTGTCGGAACGGCAGGTGCTGGCATCGCTGACGACCAATCCGGCGCAGTATTTCAAGGTCGCGAAGAAGGGCAGGGTCGAGAAGGGGTTTGACGCCGATCTGGTGGTTCTGGACGGCGACCCACTTGCCGACGTGCATAACCTTGCCAAGGTCGCCTATACCCTTCGCGCGGGCGGGATCATCTATCAGAAGCCGTGAAGGCGAGTCAGTTCCGGTACTGCGCCAGAAACAGGCGCAGCGAATCGTGCGGGCTCTCGACATCCGAGATCACCCAGCCCTCAGGACCGTTCACGAGAATAAAATTCAGCATCACGGCGCGACCCTGATTGTCGAAGGCCGCGACGACATAGGTCTTGTCGAATTGCTTGCGCAGGATCGATATCGAGATCGCACTTAGTTTCTAGGTCGGGCTCTGGACCATGAAGTCATAGGGCGGCTTGAGGGAGGCGCCCCAGGCTTCGCGCAGGCTGGGATCGAAGAACTGGCGCACGGTGTCGGGATCGTGCGGCAGTCCGCTCGATAGATCCGACGATCTGTCGCCGTAATAAGCGTAGACATTCCGGACCAGCGATTCCGGGGAACGGAACCCGGCTGCGACAGGCCAAACGCCAGCGAGCAGAACAAGGCTTGGCAGCCAAATCCGCATCGTGATCCCCGGCCAGTTCGCTTTATTTGCAGCCATCCTTGTCGTACCCTGCCAACAGATATCATCGCTGCATGGAAGCCAAAGACTAAAATGCGTGAATTATTCGACGAAGTCGCCGGCCATTCACCGCTCGATCCGGAGGAAGCGGTACGCCGCACCACGCGCGCGCCGCGCCGCAAGCGGTTTTATGCCAAAGTGGATGTCGCGGATGGGCCCGATGGATTTGCCATCACGCTCGATGACAAGACCATTCGCACGCCATCCGGCCGCGCGCTGGCGGCACCGAACCGCGCCATTGCGGAGGCGATGTCGGGCGAGTGGGGCGCGCAGATCGAGTTCATCGATCCCCTGACGATGCCTTATACGCGCTTTGCCAACAGCGTGCTCGATGGTGTGCTCGATCGGGTCGACGCCGTCACTGAAGACGTCGCGAAATATCTGGGATCGGATTTGCTGTTCTATCGCGCGGGCCATCCTGAAGCGCTTGTCGCGCGCGAGGCGGCGCAGTGGGACCCCATCCTGTTCTGGGCCGCGGATACGCTGGGCGCGCATTTCATTCTGGCCGAAGGCATCATGCATGTCAGCCAGCCCGACACCGCGATCGCGGCGGCGCGCGCGGCGCTGCCGTCCGATCCCTGGTCGATCGCGGCGCTGCATGTGATCACGACGCTGACCGGCTCGGCGCTGCTGGCGCTGGCGCTGCTGCATGGCGTGATCGATCAGGATCAGGTCTGGGCCGCCGCCCATGTCGATGAGGACTGGAACAGCGAGAAATGGGGCGTTGACGAGGAAGTCGCGGCGCGCCGGGCGGCCCGTTTGGTCGATTTCAAGGCGGCCGCGGGCATTCTGAAAGCTCTCAATCCGGGGACCGGTTAACGGCAGGTTTACGACGCCGGGGTAGCTTCAGCGGGGCCTGAGCCCGGTGAGCAACCTGAAGCGACCCCATGTCGATCGTCATAACGCCGAACATTCCGCTGGTTGCCGCGCAGGGCGCGACGGCGGATGTCGTGCTGCAGCCGGGCAGCGTGATCAGCGCCAAGGTGCTGCAGATCCTCGGCGGCGATCAGGTGAAAATCTCGATTGCTGGCCAGGCGCTGGACGTGCAGTCGCAGGTGCCGCTGCAGGCCGGCCAGACGCTGCAGCTTCAGGTGTCGCAGACCCAGGATGGCGGTATCGCGCTCGCGGTGGTCAGCCAGCAGGGCGGCGCCGCGGCCAGCCAGAGCGCCGGCAATTCATCCGCAATAGGCGACACCGTCACGCTGGCGCCTGGCGCCGTGACCAATATTGCGGCCCCGGTCACATCGGGGACCACCCTGGTCAACCAGCTCACCGCGCTCGAGACCTCCGCGGTCTCGGCCGCGGCCCAGACCGCGGCGACCCAGCAGACGTCACTCGCCACATTGTTCGCCAATCTCGGTGTCGCCGCCGGCTTGACCGGCCTGCCGCCGCAGGTCCAGCAAGCGATGGCGCAGGTGCTGGCGCAACAAACCAGTCTTGATCCCAGCCTGACCGGCGACGACATCAAGCAGGCGTTCCAGAGCTCCGGGTTGTTTCTGGAGGCATCGCTGGCGTCGGGATCGGTGGCGTCATCCGGCGCGGTGCCGGATCTCAAGGCCGCGCTGATTGTGTTACGTCAGGTGCTGACGACTTCAATTGGCAGCGCGCCGGTTACGGCGGGGACGTCGGTGGCAACAACGACCGGGCTTCTGAGCACGACGGCATCGGCGGCTTCGCAAAGCGCAACGGCAGCCGAGATCGTCATGCCGGAGGGCGTCACGCCAACAATTGCAGAGGCAACGGCGACAGCACAGGCGGGAACGATAGCGGGCGCCATCGCGATCGAGCAGGGCGCTGAGCCGTCCGTCGCGGTATCGCAGCCCGTTACGATCATCGCCGGGCCGGAAACGCCGATGACTGCATCGCCCTCGATCGCACCATCGCTGACATCCGGAGCCGCCGCCTCTACAGCATCGTCGCAAACTGCGGCGCTGGAAGTCGCCTCCGATATCCTCGACCTTAGCGCGGCGAGCCAAGTCATCTCCTCCGCAGCAACGCCGGCCGACGCAGCGGCGCGGGCCGCGGTCAGCGGTGCGGCGCTCAATCTGCTGCAGGAAGCCGTGCAGGGCAGTCCGCTGGCGGCAGGAAATCTCAGCAAGTTCGCTTTCGACAACAGCCAGACGCTTGCGCTGCTCCCGGCGGTGATGGGCGCGCGCACGCTGGGGGTCGATGACGCCGAATTCGCACGCTCCAATCTGCCGCCACCGCCGCTCAACGGCGCATTGCCCGCCGCGCAGCCGGTGCTGCCCGCGACGCTGATATCGAAAGCGCCTGTCGACGCGACGCTGCAACATTTGCTTTCCGATACCGACGGCGCGATCGCGCGGCAGACGCTGCTGCAGGTAGCGTCCTTGCCGGGCCAGCCCGATGCGGCCACCGGCCGGGTCGATCCCACCACGCCCCGGTGGAATTTCGAAATCCCGTTCGCGACGCCGCAGGGCACCGCGATGGCGCAATTCGATATCTCGCGCGATGGTGGCGGCCGCGAGCCCGGCGCGGCCAAACCGGTCTGGCGCGCGCGTTTCTCGCTCGACGTCGAACCCGCCGGTCCGGTTCACGCGATGATCTCGCTGAGTGGTGATAAGACTTCCGTGCGGATGTGGGCGGAACGGCCCGCGACCGCGATGCAATTGCGCGCGGGCGTTTCGCAGCTCAGTCAGGCTTTAAGCCGCGCCGAGTTGCAGCCGGGCGATATTGTCGTGCGCGACGGCGCGCCGGTGCAACCGGTCTCGGCGCCCACAGGGCATTTTCTGGATCGCGCGCTATGAGCGTCAAAACCCAAAGCCAGCTCGCGGTCGCGCTGCATTACGACAAGTCCGGCGCGCCTCGCGTCATCGCCAAGGGCAAGGGCTCAATCGGCGCCAAGATCATCGAGGTCGCCAAGGCCCATGACATCCCGATCGAAGAGAACGAAGTGCTGGCCGGCGCGCTCTCCAATGTCGAACTCGGCGACGAGATTCCGGCCGAACTCTACAAGGCCGTCGCGGAAGTACTGATCTTCGTGCTGCGGCTGTCGGGGCGGATCAGGTAGAGGTTTCTCACCGGTCGTCGTCCCGGCGAACGCCGGGACCCATAGCCACCGGCCGTTGTTTTGCGAAGAACGTCGACCACGGTGCCTTTGCGATAGATCACGCGGTATGGGTCCCGGCGTTCGCCGGGCGACGGCGGTGGTGTTTCCGTCATTGTTTCACCACGATGCCGTCTGCATCGTCGTTGCTTGTTCGGATCGGACGTCGCCATGATACCCAATCGCCGCCACGTGCTCGGGGCTCTCGCTGGCGCGAGCTTGTTGCCGTCGCACGCTTTCGCCGATGTCGTGTACCAGCGCAGCGAAATCCACGAAGATCTGGCCAAACATTTTGCCGATGCCGGCACTGCCGGCACCTTCGTCGGCTACAAGATCGACGACTATCTCGTCATCGCGAGCGACAGGGATCGCTCCGGCGAGGCGAAGCTGCCGGCCTCGACCTACAAGATTCCGAATTCGCTCATCGCGCTGGAAACCGGCGTTGTCGGCGATCCCGACAAGGACATCTTCAAGTGGGACGGCGTGGTCAGGGACATCGAGGCCTGGAACAAGGACCATACCTTGCGCTCGGCGATCGCGGCCTCGGCCGTGCCGGTCTATCAGGAGATCGCGCGGCGCATCGGTCAGGAGCGGATGCAAAAATATGTCGATCTCTTTGAGTACGGCAACCGCGATATCGGCGGCGGCATCGACCATTTCTGGCTGACCGGTAACTTACGCATCGATCCGGTGCAGCAGGTCGATTTTGTGGATCGTTTGCGGCGCGGCACCTTGCCGGTCTCCAAGCGCAGCCAGGATCTGGTGCGCGATATCCTTCCCGTCACCACGGTGGGCGACAGCATCATCCGCGCCAAATCCGGACTTCTGGGTGCGGAGATCGGCAAGCCGTCGCTGGGCTGGATGGTGGGCTGGGCCGAGAAGGGCAGCGCCAATACCGTGTTCGCGCTTAATCTCGATGTCCGCGAGTCGCATCACATCGCCGATCGCATGAAGATTTCCCAGCAGTGCCTGACCGATATCGGGGCGATATGAGCGGACTGTTGAACCCGCTGGCGCGGCCAGCACGGCTGGTTTAGCATCTCCGTACAACCAAGAAACGTACGGAGGAAATCATGAAATCTGCCATCTGGATGTCTTCGCTGATGGTCGCCGCGGCTGGTGGCTGGCTTGCCGCTACCCTGTTCCCGCAGGCCGCGACCAGCAAGGAGCCGCGCTTTCCGCAACTCACCATGGACCAGCTCAGCGACGCGCAAAAGCCGCTTGGCGAACAGGTGATGAAGGTCTCGAGCGTCGGTCTTGGCGGACCCTATAATCCGATCATGCGCAGCCCGGTGCTGGGGCTGCGGCTGTTCGACCTGTTTCATTATCTGCGCTGGGAAACGTCAGTCCCGACCAAGCTGAATGAATTCGCGATCCTGATCATCGGGCGGCAATGGCGCTCGCAGGTCGAGTGGTTCGCGCACGCGCCGCTGGCCGCGAAGGCGGGTCTGTCCGCTGAAATCATCGCGGAACTCAAAACCGGCAAGCGGCCTTCGGGCATGGCCGAGGATGAAGCCGTGGTCTACGATTTCGTCACCGAGCTCACCACCACGCAAAAGGTTTCGGACGAGACCTATGCGCGGGCCAAGAAGGTTTTCAACGATCAGCAGATCGTGGATCTCACGGGTGTCGCGGGCAATTACGTGATGGTCGCGATGATGCTGGCGATGGCCGAGGAAACCACGCCTCCCGGCAAGGAGCCGCCGTTCAAGGTGGGGGAGGAGTAGGGGGGCTAATGCCGTCATTCCGGGGCGATGCGAAGCATCGAACCCGGAATCTCGAGATTCCCCGATGTGCAATTGCACATCTGAGGTCTGGTCCTTCGGACCATCCCGGAATGACGGCATACTTCGATCGCCGCGCCGCGCGCTACCGCTCACCCCAACCTGAACACCACCTTCAAAAACTCGCTCACCGCCTTCTGCGCCTGCTCCGCGGTCGCCGGATTGCCGCCGACATGCGGGTTGAGTTCGATGCAGGCGTCGCTGTAGCCGAACGGTTTTTGCGTATCCGCATTCATCAACACGCCGCCTTCGCCTTCTTTGATGTGGCAATTGCGTGCGGTCTGGGCGTTGGCGGAAACGGTGGTGGTGGAGACGCCGAGCAGGCCGGCATCGAAGGCGTGCTGTGAATCCGGATATTCCGTCAGCACCACGTCGCGCTTGGCCTCCTGCAGCCGCGCGACATAGGCCTTGCAGCTTGCCACCGGGTTGTAATCATCGGGCGTGCCGTGAAAGATCCGGATCGGGCGAGCGGCGACCTCGGTGTCGGTTGCGTAGGTGGTCGAGCAATCCGGGTAGAACGGAATATAACCGGCGAATTGCGCGCCGGATTTATTCCAGAGCTTGTTGAAACGATCGAGGCTGGCATAGAGTGTGGCCTGTCCGCCGCGCGAAAATCCCATCAGCACGATGCGCTCTGGATCGACACGCGGATGGTGGCTGAGAATATCGAGCGCGCGATAGGTATCGACGATCAGATTGAGCCGGCCGAGCAGGGCCTGGTTGGGGCCGACCACGGTCAGCCCGCGGCCGGTAAAGCCATCGATCACGAAGGTCGAAATTCCCATCGCGTTGAAATGATGCACCCACGGTTCCATCGCGGCGCCGACGCCGCTCGATCCATGCATCAGCACCACGACCGGAAGCCGCCCATTGCCTTGCGCGATGCGAAATTCGCCGGCGACCGTCGCGGGCTTGCCGTTGGCATCGCCGGTCAGGAATTGTTGGTCCGACAGCGTCAGTGTCGGGATCGCATGGATCTCGACGCGGGCGGCGGCTTCCTTCGGCAGCGATTGCGCGTTGGTCTCGATGCCGGTCAAAAGGAGCCCGGCGCCTACGATCCAGGCCGCCATCACGGCACGCATTCCCGTCGGCATGCATCATCCCCCTTGTTTTATCGCGGCGTTGTGCGCGACTAGAGCCTTGTCGGTCTGATTCAATCAGAACCGGGCTCCAGTCTTTTGTTTTGACGCGTTTTCTTTACGCGAACCGGTACCCACTTCGCTCGAAAACGCTATAGAACAAGCAGGCGTTGAGCTGTCAAATCGGGCTGGACGAACGGTTTGCTAAACCGTTTTGGCCGCGTCCTTGCCGATGCGGCCGAGATGGGTGAAGCCAAATCCGGCGCTGTATTTCAGGCCATAGCCGAGCGCGCGGTCGAAACCAATATGCGCCAGCCAGATCATCGCGATCGACAAGGTCAGCGGTGAATTCGTCGCGAATCCCGTCGTCATCAGGGCCATCGGCGCCATGTAGCTGTGCGCCGCATTATAGACGATGGCGCCAAATCGAGGCCCGGCCAGATAGGCCGCAAAGCTCACATCCGGCACGAAAAACACCAGCGCATAGACCCACCACGATCCGCCCCAGACCGCGTACAGCAGCGTCATGCCCGCAAACAGCGTCAGCCCTTCGAGGCGGAGCAGCGTTCGCAATCCTCCGGTCACGGTGCCCGTATCTGTGCTCGCGGTATCGGCCATGACCAAGAACCCTCGGGGTTGCGGACCCGGATATATCCTGCATGGGACACGTATACCAGAGGCCGGGAAGGCGTTTCCCGCCGGCAAAATGCCGTGTTAGAACCGCTGCAAACCAGTGGGAATGCACGCATGAAAGATATCCTGGATACCCTTGAGGACCGGCGCGCGGGTGCCAAGCTCGGCGGCGGCGAGAAGCGCATTGAGGCGCAGCACGCCCGGGGCAAGCTGACCGCGCGTGAGCGCATCGAGCTGCTGCTCGACAAGGGCAGTTTTGAAGAGTTCGATATGTTCGTCGAGCATCGTTCGGTCGAATTCGGCATGGAAAAGTCCAAGGTGCCCGGCGACGGCGTCGTCACCGGCTGGGGCACCGTCAATGGCCGCAAGACCTTTGTGTTCGCCAAGGATTTTACGGTGTTCGGCGGCTCGCTGTCGGAAACCCATGCGCAGAAAATCGTCAAGATCCAGGACATGGCGATGAAGGCGCGGGCGCCGATCATCGGGCTTTACGATGCCGGCGGCGCGCGCATCCAGGAAGGTGTCGCCGCACTCGCAGGCTATTCCTATGTGTTTCGCCGCAACGTCATTGCATCGGGCGTGATCCCGCAGATTTCCGTCATCATGGGTCCCTGCGCCGGCGGCGACGTCTATTCGCCTGCCATGACCGACTTCATCTTCATGGTGAAGAACACGAGCTACATGTTCGTCACCGGCCCGGACGTGGTGAAGACCGTTACCAATGAAGTGGTCACCGCCGAAGAGCTCGGCGGCGCCTCGGTGCATGCGACGCGCTCCTCGATTGCGGACGGCGCATTCGAGAACGACGTCGAGACGCTGCTGCAGATGCGCCGGCTGATCGATTTCCTGCCCTCCAACAACACCGACGGCGTGCCGGAATGGCCGAGCTTCGATGACATCGAGCGCGTGGACATGTCGCTGGATACGCTGATCCCCGACAATCCGAACAAGCCCTACGACATGAAGGAGCTGATCCTCAAAATCGTGGACGAGGGCGACTTCTTCGAGATATCCGAAACCTTTGCCAAGAACATCGTCACGGGTTTCGGCCGCATCGCCGGACGCACGGTGGGGTTTGTCGCCAACCAGCCGATGGTGCTGGCTGGCGTGCTCGACAGCGATGCCTCGCGCAAGGCCGCGCGCTTTGTGCGTTTCTGCGATGCCTTCAATATTCCGATCGTGACGTTTGTCGACGTGCCGGGTTTTCTGCCGGGCACCGCACAGGAATATGGCGGCCTGATCAAGCACGGCGCCAAATTATTATTCGCCTATTCGCAATGCACGGTGCCGCTGGTGACAGTCATCACGCGCAAGGCCTATGGCGGCGCGTTCGACGTGATGGCGTCCAAAGAAATCGGCGCCGACATGAACTACGCCTGGCCGACCGCGCAGATTGCGGTGATGGGCGCCAAGGGCGCGGTCGAAATCATCTTCCGCAGCGACATCGGCGACACCGATGCAATCGCCGCACGCACCAAGGAATATGAAGACCGGTTCCTGTCGCCTTTCATCGCCGCCGAACGCGGCTACATCGACGACGTCATCATGCCGCATTCGACACGGCGGCGGATTGCAAGAGCGCTCGCGATGCTAAGGGATAAGCATGTCGAAATGCCGATGAAGAAGCACGACAATTTGCCGTTGTGAGGAGAGCTATCGCGTATGCGTAGGGTGGGTTAGCGCAGCGTAACCCACCATTGCTTTCGGAGTTCATCGCGGTGGGTTACGGCTTCCGCCTTCGCTCTTTGAGCTACGGCGGACAAGTCGCCTAACCCACCCTACGATTTTCCAGTGAGACGGAGCGCCCATGTCCACGCTGTTCGCCTTTCTCCATCACCTCTGCGCCTTCACGCTGGTGTCGGCGGTGGCGATCGAGTTCATGCTGATCAAGCAGGAATTGACGCTGGCATCGGCACGGCGGCTGCAGGTGACGGACCTCGTGCTCGGCATCGCGGCGGGGGCGCTGCTGGTGGTCGGGCTGTTGCGGGTGTTCTTCTTTGAGAAGGGCGCGGATTATTATCTGCACAGCCACGCGTTTCACTTAAAGCTCACGCTCTTTATCGTCATCGGCTTGCTGTCGATTATTCCGACGATGGAATTCCTGTCGTGGCGTGGGGCGCTGAAGGCGGGGCAGGTGCCTGTGATCAGCGCGCAAAAGTTGAAGCAGGTGACGATGGTGATCCATAGCGAGCTTCTCGCGATCGTCATCATTCTGTTATGTGCGGCGATCATGGCGCGCGGTGGGTGGGTTTAGGTTTGGCACGTTAATAGTGGCTCGTCCCGGCCTTGGGCCGGGACCCATACTCCGCGGCCGCAAGGTTATGTACGGCGTGTGACGTCTTTCTTTTCTAATTAATTCTGCACGGAGTCGCGATGAGCGCAAACGGCGCTCACGCTGGGGTCCCTGCGTTCGCAGGGACGACAGCGAGGTTGATGAACGGCCGGGTTCAGCACCCATTCATCTTGCCGCGACGAAACTTCCTCCATGACTCACCGCAAACGAGGGAGACGTTATGGAGCGCCGCGACTTTCTGAAACTCACCTTTGGATTTGTTGCAGGTGCAGGCGCGCTTGCCGCCACCGCGCAGGCAGCGCCGCTGCCGCCGATTTCGGCGGAAACGGGCCTGGTGCCGCCGCATCGCGAGGGCGCCGAACCCGCCGTGGTTTCGCAGGATGATGTCGACCATCTGAAGCCGGAGCAGGTGCGTTGGCACCATCGCTGGCATCATTGGCACCGCCGTCACTGGGGCTGGCATCGCCACTGGCACCGGCGTTGGCACCGCCGCCATTATTGGTAAGCCGCCGGTGATCTCACTTCACCTCTCCCCTTGTGGGAGAGGTCGAATTGCATCGTTAGATGCAATTCGGGTGAGGGGTTATGCTCGTCGATGGACCTGAACCCCTCACCCCAACCCTCTCCCACAAGGGGAGAGGGAGCCTACCTCCGTTGCCGCCGCACCTCGGCTATTCTCAAGATGCGTTAGGCGTGAAATCACTTCGCCAAAAAGCTCAGCATCAGTTCATCGAATTTCTGCCGCGCTTCGAGGAACACCAGATGTCCGGTATTCGGGATCACCTCGGCATGCGCATTCGGCATCTTGGCCGCCAGCGCCACCGCGAGGTCGGCGTTCTGGCCCATCTTCGGCCGCAGCGCCTCCGGCGCGTTCGGGCGGCCTGGGGCGTTGTGATCGTCGGCGCCCATGATGAACAATGTCGGCTGCGCGATCAGCGGAATTTCGTGCACGACAGGCTCGCGGTAGATCATCTGTCCTGAGCTGACAAAGGCGCGCAGCCAGCGTGGATAGTCGGCGGCGCCCTTGATGTTGAAGCGGGATTCGATGAACGGCGTCACCTGGTCCGGCGGCAGTTTGAGCGAGTAGTTGACCTCGAGCTGCTTGCGGTAACCGTCCGCGGTCAGCTTGTCTTCGTTTTCGATGATTTTCTCGGTCGGGGTCGGCGGCACGTAGAGCCGGTAGTCTTCGAGGCCGATCGGCGCGATCAGCAGCAGGCGCGGAACACGCTCAGGGTAAGCCCGCGTGATGCGCACACCGAGCATGCCGCCCATCGAATGCGCGACGATATCGAATTTGGCGATCTGCAGATGATCGAGCAGCGCAATCGTATTGCGTGCCAGCGTGTCGAAATGCAGTTCGCCTGCGGGTTTTGAGGATTTGCCGAAGCCGATCTGGTCCGGCACCACCACGCGGTAGCCGGAATCATTCAAGGTCTTGATGACCGGCGCCCAATAGCTGGCCGGGAAATTACGGCCGTGCAGCAGCACCACTGTGCGGCCGTTCGGCTGTGCCGGCGCCACATCCATATAGGCCATCCGGACCTGCTCGCCGTCATTGACCAGCGGCAGCAGGCTGACGGGGTAGGGATAGGCGAAACCCTCAAGGCCGATGCCGTAGGGTTCGCGCTCCGCGGCGTGGGCGGGGAGCAATGGCAGTGTGAGGAGGGCAGCGGCGGCCAAGTGAAGGAAAGCGCGGTTCATGTGGGCTCCCGAGAAAAATTCCGTCATGCCCGGGTTTGTCCCGGGCATCCACGTCCTTCCCGACGGGCATAAAGGCGTGGATGGCCGGGTCAAGCCCGGGCATGACGACAATTTAGTGATGACGACAGGGTTGCACGACAGCGAATAAGCAATATTCGCTCAGGCGCTGCTATTCGTCATCCCCAAACAGCGCTGCAAATCGTTTCTCGCCGGTGCGGCTGAAATTGACGACTCGGCTGCCGGGAGTTGCGTCGCGGGCGGCCCATTTCAGTTCGGTGAAGCGCGTCATCAGGGCCGCGCCGAGCGTGCCGGCCAGATGATGGCGCCGTTCGCTCCAGTCGAGGCAGGCCTTGCACACCGGGCGGCGCGGATGGTTGAGCGTCTCGGCCGTTATCTGCAGGGAACTCGCCATGAAACGCTGGCCCTCGGCGGTCAGTTCGATGTTCTGCTTGTTCTGGCGGATCAGTTTTTGCCGCTTCATGCTGTCGAGCATCTGCACGCCGAGATCGCCGGCCAGATGATCGTAGCAAACCCGCGCTCGGCGCAGCGCCGGATCCTTTGGCCCGGTGCGCACGCGCATGTGACCGGCGCGGGCGGCGAGGCCCGCAAGACCTTCGAGCACGCCGGCGACATCGGGATCGGTGAGGCGGTAGTAACGATGGCGGCCTTGTTTTTCCTGCTCGATCAGGCCGCCGGTCTCGAGCTTCGCCAGATGCGAACTCGCGGTCTGCGGCGTGATGCCGGCCTGGTGCGCGAGCTCGCTCGCGGTCAGCGCGCGCCCGGTCATCAGCGCCGTCAGCATGTTGGCGCGGGCGGGGTCGCCGACCAATGAAGCGACCATGGCGATATCGGGACCTGCTTTCATAGTTCGATCATAGACGAAGCATTAAAGTCGGGCAAGAGACTAGTCTTGGATAAGGGCTCGTCATTGCGAGAGCGCAGCGACGAAGCAATCCATTCTTTCTTTAGGTGGCAAGATGGATTGCTTCGCTTCGCTCGCAATGACGGCAGAGCTTTGGCACGGCACAAACAGGAGGTTTTCATGACCATCACCGTTTTCATCCGTTACCAGCTCGATCCGTTCAAGCGCGCGATGTTCGAGGAATATGCCAGGCGCTGGCTGACCATCATTCCCCGCTGCGGCGGCGATCTCATCGGCTACTGGATGCCGCATGAGGGCACCAACAATATCGCGTCCGCGCTGATATCTTTCGACAGCCTCGCGGCCTATGAAAACTATCGCGCGCGGCTTCGCACCGACAGCGAGAGCATGGCCAATTTCAATTTCGCGGAAGAAAACAGGTTCATCCTGGCGGAAGAGCGGACGTTCCTGCGCCAGGTGGCGGCATAGTGTGTGACAGCATCGTGTCGATCCCGGCGCTGGCGTGGGATGGCGCGCATCGCTATTCTCAGGATTCATCAGGTTTAAAAACAAGAAGCCGTCACAAGGAGAACAGATCATGCCGACCACAACCGCCGACAAGCGCGCGACCTTTCGCAAGATGCACGAGGCCGGATGCTTCGCGCTGCCCAATCCCTGGGATATCGGCAGCGCCAAGGCGCTGCAGCAGATAGGCTTCAAGGCGCTCGCGTCGACCAGCGCCGGTTTTGCATGGTCGATCGGCAAATCCGACAATCGCGTCACGCTCGACGATGTCTGCGACCATCTGACGGCGCTGTGCGGCGCGGTCGATCTGCCCGTCAACGCCGATTTCGAAGGCGGCTTTGCGCACAAGCCCGAGAAAGTCGCCGCCAACGTCGCGCGCGCCGTCGGGACCGGCGTGGCCGGTCTGTCGATCGAGGATTCCACGGGGGACGCGGCCAATCCGCTCTACGAACGTGATTTCGCCATCGAGCGCATCAAGGCCGCGCGTGCCGCCATCGATGCCGACCACAGCGGCGTCTTGCTGACCGGGCGTTGCGAGGGTTTTCTGGTCGGGCGACCCGACCTCGACATGGTGATCGATCGGTTGCGCGCCTATTCGGAGGCGGGGGCGGATTGTCTCTATGCGCCGGGCATCAAGACCAAGGAGCAAATCTCGGCGGTCGTGAAGGCCGTGCATCCCAAGCCCGTCAATCTTTTGATCGGCGCGTCCGGTCTTTCCGTGGCGCAAGCGGCGGATCTCGGCGTGCGCCGGATCAGCGTCGGCGGTTCGCTGGCACGCACCGCCTGGGCCGGTTTCATGCGCGCGGCGCGCGAGATTGCCGAGCAGGGGACGTTCACGGAACTCGCCAGTGGCTATCCCGGTGGCGATTTGAACAAAATGTTCGGCTGACATGCGTACGGCGCTGCGGAAAGCGATGCCCGCAGCGCCGTTCATCGAATTGATGGCCTTGGATGAGGCGTCTCAACCGTTACTGAGTTCTGCCAGACGGAGCCTGTGCCGGAGGCGGCGCCTTGGGGTCGGCGGGGGTCAAGGGTCTGGCGTTCGACGCCGAACCCGTCGTCATGCCCGGCTCATTATTCGCGCGCGGCGTGACGTCACGCATGCCCGGAGGTGCCGCGGGCGGCGAGGTCGCCGGCGCGTTCTGGGCTGTTGTCGCGGGCGGAGCCGTACTGGCCTGATTGATCGAGGAACTGTTCAGGCCATAAAACGCCGCGCCCAGTACCAAGGCGATACCGACCGCGAACAGGGCAATCCTGCCGCTGCCGGCGGGACCCTCGGCAAGTTCGGGATCCATCTGCAATTCGTTGTCGAGCCGCGCCGGATCGCTCATCTCATCGTCGCGGCGATTGGTACGATAGGGGTCGTCGGCAGGGTTTGAAGCGCGATAGGGATCGTTTGGAATGCGTTCGTTGGCCATGACGGGTTCCTCCGTTGCGTCAAACACAACCGCTGATGACAGCGACGGTTCCGGGAACCGCCCCTCTTTCTGAACTGGACAACCGCTGCGCGCGGGTTTTCAACCTGTTCAGAGTGGAACCCGCGACGTAAGTTCCATTCAAGAATCCAATCTGTTCAAGAATCGATCCCGCGAGGTTGCGATGTGGAGCCTGCCTCCGAGCGATACCGTGTTGCACCTGCTGTCGATGGTGGCGTTCGCTGCCCAGGCGATGACGGCGGCGCTGGCGGCAGGACGGCGCAGCATGGACTGGGTCGGCGTCTGTCTGTTGGGCTGCATCACCGCGCTCGGCGGCGGCACCATCCGCGATGTCCTGCTCGGACATTATCCGCTGCTGTGGGTGGCGAACCCGTCCTACCTCGCGCTGACAGCGGTTGCGGCATTCGTGACCATTCTGATCGCGCGCGTGGTGCACCGGTTGAATCTCGCATTCCTCGTGCTCGATGCGATTGGTCTCGTGGTGTTCACGATGGCGGGCTGCGACATTGCCTGGCAGATGAATGAATCGCTGCCGATCGTGATCGTGTCGGGGATGATCACGGGCTGCGCGGGCGGTGTGCTGCGCGACATTCTCTGCAACGACGTGCCGCTGCTGTTTCGCTCCGAACTCTATGCCAGCGTCTCCGCGGTCACGGGATTGTTTTACGCGACCGCGTTCGGCCTGAAGGTGAACGACGAAATCTGGACCGCGCTGACGTTTGTCTTCGGCTTGTCGTTTCGCCTGCTGGCGATCCGCTACAAGTGGGAGATGCCGAAGTTCGTGTTCAATGATGAGAGAAGGTAGAGAATTGCATCAAGCCGTCATTCCGGGGCGCGCGGAGCGCGAACCCGGAATCTCGAGGATGTGACCCTCAATCTCGAGATTCCGGGTTCGATGCTGCGCATCGCCCCGGAATGACAGAGTTTATCGCCTCGCTCCCTTTACCTGCGCCGCGGTCACAGCCGGCGCGACGTTGCCCCAGCTATTTCGGATATAGGTCGTGACATCGGCGATCTCCTGATCCGACCATTTCGCGGCATACGGCGGCATCGATCCGGTGTTGGGGGCGCGCGGCGTCGTCACGGTTTCCGCACCGTCGAGAATGATGCGCAGCGTGCTGGTGGGATCGGCCGATTGCAAATTCGCATTGCCCGGCAGCGGCGGATAGATGCGAGGCGCGCCGGTCCCATCGACCTCATGGCAGGCAATGCAGGCGCCTTTGTACAGTTTTTCGCCGTCCGTCATTTGCGCCGCCGGTGGCGCGGTTACCGCGGGCTCGGGCGCGCCGGGCGGAAGGTCCTTCAGATAAGTCGCGATTGCCCTGATATCCTTGTCGCTCATCTTCGACGTCGAGTTGACGACCACTTCGGCCATCAGCCCATCGGCATGGCTGCGGCCGTTGCGGCCGCTCTGCAGATATTCGACGATATCGCCAGCGCTCCACGATTTCAGGCCACTTCGTTCGGCGCTGTCGAGCCGCGGCGCGAACCAGCCGCCGACCAGGCCGCCACCGAATTTCTGGCCGCGCTTGTCGGCGCCAAAAATGTTCTTCGGCGTGTGGCAGGCACCGCAATGCGCGGCGCCTTCGACAAGGTAGCCGCCGCGATTCCATTCCGCGCTCTTCTCTTGATCCGGCTCGAAAATGCCCGGCCGGAAGAACAGGTAATTCCAGCCGCGCATCACGATGCGAAAATTCAAGGGAAAGCGCAGCGCCGGCGGCGGCGCCTTGTTGGCGAACGGCGTCAGCGTGTTGAGGTAAGCGCGGATCGCGAAAATATCGTCGCGCGTCAGCTTGGTGAAATTCGGATAGGGGAAGGCCGGATAGTAATTCGAGCCGTCGGGCGCCACGCCCAAACGTAAAGCACGCAGAAAATCCTGATCGCTCCAAAATCCGATCCCGGTGTTTTTGTCGGGCGTCAGGTTCGGCGAATAGATCGCGCCGAACGGCGTATCGATTCGCTTCCCCCCGGCGAACGGCTTTTGCGGGTCAGCCGTGTGGCAACTCGCGCAGTCGCCGGCTTCGACGAGCGCTTTGCCGTGGGCGATGGTCTCGGCCGATGGCTCGGCCCACGCGGCGCCACAGGTGAGCGCACTGCACAAAATCAGGGATCTGAGAATCGCAGGCATCGGTGATCTCTTCCGGAGCCAATTCAGCATCTGCGGCATTATAGGGTTGTTATGTCGTTGCGCGATACCGCTTCGCTGCGACACAAACCAGATTGGGAGCGGGTTATTCCCGGCACGAAATTGCGATTTTCGGCAGGCAGGCCCGGTTGGCCAGAATTGTGGTGCGCTGGCCGCGAAAACCGACATAGACTGGCTCTAACGGGCTTGGATAACTAGCTAAAAAGGCCGGGGCAGCCCACAGGGCGCCAAAGGTTTAAGAGGGTGGAATGGGAATCAACCAGGGTCCGATCAGTCTCGACCAGAAATACACCCAAGGCTCCGGCCACGTCTTTCTAACGGGTATTCAGGCGCTGGTTCGCCTGCCGATGGCGCAAATCCGCCGCGACCGCGCCGCCGGTCTCAATACCGCGGGCTTCGTGACGGGATACCGGGGATCGCCGCTCGGCGGCTATGACCAGCAACTGGTTGCAGCGCGAAAGCACCTCGAACAATACAACATCAAATTCCAGCCCGGCGTGAATGAAGACCTCGCGGCGACCGCGATCTGGGGCTCGCAGCAGCTTAACCTGTCGCCCGGCGCCAAGCACGATGGCGTGGTTGGCATCTGGTACGGCAAGGGCCCTGGCGTTGATCGCTGCGGCGACGTATTTCGCCACGGCAATGCCGCGGGCTCGGCCAAGAATGGCGGCGTGCTGTGCCTCGCCGGCGACGATCACGGCGCGAAATCCTCTACCGTGCCGCATCAATCGGACCACGCCTTTATCTCCGCGCTGATGCCTTATCTCTACCCTTCCAGCATCCATGAAATGATCGAGATGGGTCTGTTGGGAATAGCGATGTCGCGCTATTCCGGATGCTGGGTCGGCATGAAGGTGATCACCGAGACCGTGGAGACCACGGCGGAGATCGATCTCTCCGATGAAATGAAGCCTTTCATCATCCCCTCCGATTTCGAACTGCCGCCCGGTGGACTCAATCTGCGCTGGCCCGATGACCGTTACGATCAGGATCGCCGGCTGCAGGACTACAAGGGCTTTGCCGCGATCGCTTTTGCGCGCGCCAACAAGGTCAACCGCATCACCATGGATTCGCCGAACGCGCGGTTCGGCATCATGGCGTCGGGCAAGAGCTACGAGGATATCCGGCAGGCGCTGCGTGAACTGGGCGTGACGCCCGAGGTCGCCGCCAAGATCGGGCTTAGACTGTACAAGATCGGCATGCCCTGGCCGCTGGAGCCGCAGGGGGTGCGCGAATTCGCCGTCGGCCTCGAAGAGATTTTCATCATCGAAGAGCGCCGCGAGATCGTCGAAAATCAGGTCAAGCAGGAATTGTTCAACTGGCGTGACGATGTCCGCCCGCGCATCGTCGGCAAGATGGACGAGCACGACAAGCGCTTTCTTCCGTTCGCCGAAGAACTCAGCGTCGCTTCGCTGGCGAGTTCGTTGACCGAGCGGCTGCTGCGGCTCAATCTCAATCCCGAAATCGCCGCGATGCTGCGCGCCAAGGCCGACTGGTTCAACGGCCGTCAGGCCAGTCAGATGCAGGCGGTGGCGCCGATCACCCGCACGCCGTATTTCTGCTCGGGCTGTCCGCACAACACATCCACCAAGGTGCCCGAGGGCAGCCGCGCCTTCGCCGGCATTGGTTGCCATTTCATGGCGCTGTGGATGGACCGCAGCACCGAAACCTTCACCCATATGGGCGGCGAGGGCGTGCCCTGGGTCGGTGTCGCGCCCTTTACCAACGAGCAGCACGTGTTCGCCAATCTCGGCGACGGCACGTACTTCCACTCCGGCAGTCTCGCGATCCGGCAGGCAATCGCCTCCAAGGCCAACATCACCTACAAGATCCTGTACAATGACGCGACCGCGATGACCGGCGGCCAGCATGTCGATGGCGATCTCTCGCCGCAGCAGATCACCTTCCAGCTTCACGCGGAGGGCATCCGCGATATCTACCTCGTCTCGGAAAATCCCGACGCCTATCCGGCCTCCGAGATTGCACCGGGCACCAAGACCGCGCATCGCGACGAACTCGATGCGGTCATGAAGACGCTGCGCCTGGTCAAGGGCGCTTCCGCCATCGTGTTCGTGCAGACCTGCGCCGCCGAAAAGCGCCGCCGCCGCAAGCGGGGCACCATGGAGGATCCGCAGCGCCGCGTGCTGATCAATCCCGCGGTATGCGAAGGCTGCGGCGATTGTTCGGTGCAATCCAATTGCATCTCGGTCGAGCCGCTTGAGACTGAACTCGGGCGCAAGCGCACCATCAATCAGTCCTCATGCAACAAGGACTATTCCTGCCTGAAGGGTTTTTGCCCGTCCTTTGTCACAGTCGATGGCGGCAAATTGCGCCGCCGCGCGCCGCCCGATCTCGGCAATATCGGCGATCTGCCTGAACCGGCCTCAAAGCCCACGCTCGATCGGCCCTACAATGTCGCGGTCGGCGGCGTCGGCGGCACCGGCGTGCTGACGATCGGCGCATTGCTCGGCATGGCCGCGCATATCGAAGGCAAGGCCAGCATGATCCTGGATATGTCGGGGCTGGCGCAAAAAGGCGGCGCGGTGCTGAGCCATGTCCGGCTCTCCGAACACACCGCCGACGTCACCTGTTCGCGGATCGTGACGGGTACCGCCGATCTCGTGATCGCCGCCGACGAAGTGGTCGCAGTGGCCAAGGAGACCATCACGCTGTGCGAATCCGGCCGCACCCATGGCGTCATCAACACGCATCTCATTCCGATCGCGGATTTCATCATGAACCGCGATTTCAATTTCCAGAGTGGCAAGGTAAACGCCGTGCTGGAAACCGCGCTGCGCAAGGATTCTTCGTTTTTCGACTTCACCAAGCCCGCGGAAATGCTGCTGGGTGATTCCATCGCCACCAACATGATGATGATGGGCTATGCCTATCAGAAGGGATTGCTGCCGCTCACAGCAGCTTCGATCGAGCAGGCGATCGAGATCAACGGCGTCGGCATCAAGATGAACACCCAGGCGTTTCAGCTGGGTCGTCTGGCCGCCGCCGATCCGGCGCGGATCGCCGCGATGATGAAGGGCCAGGATGCGAGCGTCGCGCCGAAGACGCAAGATGCGATGTCGCTGGATGAGATTATCGAGCATCGCAGCGCGCTGCTGACCGATTACCAGAACGCGGCACTCGCCGCGCGTTATCGCAATGCGGTGACGCAGGTGCGCAACGCCGCGCTCAATGGCGGCTTTGGCGACGAATTGCCGCGCGCGGTCGCGATCAATTACGCCAAGCTTTTGGCTTACAAGGACGAGTACGAAGTGGCGCGGCTCTATACCGATGGCCGCTTCGAAAAGCAGTTGCGCGACCAGTTCGACGGCGACTTCAAGATCAGCTTCAATCTCGCGCCGCCGCTGCTGGGCGGCAGCACCGACGCGCTGGGCCGTCCGCGCAAGCGCGCCTTCGGCGCGTGGATGATGCCGCTGTTCAAGCTGCTCGCCGGCATGCGAGGCCTGCGCGGCACCGGGTTTGATATTTTCGGCTACAGCCTGGACCGCCGGCTGGAGCGCGATCTGATCGCGGGCTACGAAAAGGACGTTGCCGCCGTGCTCGGCGTGCTCTCGCCGCTGACATTGGATACAGCGATCGAACTATTGTCGCTGCCGGATCGCATTCGCGGCTACGGTCCGGTGAAGGAGAAGTCGGTCCACGACGCCAAGGCGCGCTACGCGCAATTGGCCGCCGACCTCGCCAACCCGCCACCCGCGCCACGGCAGATCGCGGCGGAGTAATCATCGGTCTCGTAGGGTGGGCAAAGGCGCGTTTGCGCCGTGCCCACCATTTTTATCTGCTCCACCATGGTGGGCACGCGGCGCCTGTCATCGGGCGCGCGTACGCGCGACCCGTTGGCTTTGCCCACCCTACGAAGGCTGCGAAGCCGGTTTCGGCATGTTATTCCACCCGGGCGGCAACTTCCCGCCGGGCTGCGCCGCTTCCAGTTCGGGCAATCGAATAAGACCCAACGTCCGCGGTGCAAAGTTCATTGACGATTCTCGGATTCCAGGGATTGCCCCAAAATTCCCGGAACCAGCGGCTGACGATAGTCTTGTTATCTTCTGACATCGGGCTCTCTCCGTTAGTGCGCAGCGGCTTTCGCGAAGCGAAGCCGGCCGCGTTTGATGCTCGCACTAGACAGCCACGAGATGGCTCTCTCCACCCGTTTCCCGAATGGATCGTCCGCGAGCGGCTGGGATCGTCAAATTGCCGCGGCATTTTTGATTGCGGCAAATGCCAAGAGAACGCCGTTGCACCAGCAAACTTTCGACACACGATCACGGCGAAAAGGGCCGATCCGGCGTGATTCATGCGCGAAGGCGGACCGGTTCCAGTTTGACGATCGTGGAAATTCGAAGAGGGGCCCGGTGTTGCAAAAATTCATCCCAACGATCCTGCTCGCCTGCGCGCTGTTTACTTTTCCGGCTGTTGCCCAGACCGGCGCTGTGTCCAATGCGGTTCCGGCCGCGAACAGCGCCGATGTGCTGACGCCGGATCAGGCGAAGCGGGCGCTCGATACGCTTGTGGACGACACCAAGCGTGCGCAGATGATCGATACGCTGCGCGCAATCGCCAATGCCGCGCCACAGCCGCAAACCGCTCCGCCCGTCCCAACGCCCGCACCGCCATCCGCGATCCCGCTCACGGCGGACAGCCTTGGCGCACAACTCCTGCTCACGGCGTCCGGGCAGGTCGGCGAGATCTCGCACGAGATCGCCGATATGGCGCGAACGCTGACGCATTTTAAGGCGTTCTATTACTGGATCGTGCGAACCGCCAACGACCCCACGGCCTATGATCAGTTGTTCGATATCGCCTGGAAACTGGCATTGGTGTTCGGTTGCGCCTTTGCCGCCGAATGGCTGATTTTCCGCGCCATCCAGCGGCCGGTGGCGCTACTGGAGGCGCGTCTTCCGCACGCAATGGCTGGCCCGGCACAGGCGCTGGCCATCGCCGATCCGCCATCCTCCGCGGCCGACGTGAGCGCGGCACCCGAATTGCGCCAGCGGCGTCTCAGTCTGGCGCGCACCTGGCAATTGCTGGTCCGGCTGCCATTGGTGCTGGGTCGTCTCGCGCTGGAACTGCTGCCGGTAGTCGTCTTCCTCGGTGTCGCGACGGCGTTGTTGGGTACCGACATCGGCGACATCGCCACGATCAGGCTGGTGATTCTCGCGGTCGTGAATGCTTATGCGCTGTCGCGCGGGCTGATCTGTGTCGCGCGGGCGCTGGCGGCGCCGGTCGGTCTGTTTCGCGTTCGCGCCGAGACGGCGGCCTATATCGAGATCTGGGCGCGACGGATCGTCACCGTCGGTGTGTCAGGCATCGCCTTTGCGAATGTCGCGCTGCTGCTGGGCCTGCATCACACCGGCTATTGGACGATCCTTCATCTCGTGATGCTGATCGTGCATCTCTTTGTCGTCGTCATCATCCTGCAGTGCCGCCGTCAGGTCGCCGAGGCCATTCGTGCGCCCGTTGGCCGGGAAGGCGCGGCGGCCAGGCTGCGTAATCGCTTCGCCGGCCTGTGGCACTATCTGGCGATTGCCCTGGTTCTCGCGCTGTGGGCGGTGTGGGCGCTAAATATCCACAATGGTTACTCGCTGCTGCTGCAGTATTTTGTCGGCACCATCGTGGTCGCGCTGATCACGCGTCTCGCCATCATTGTGGTGCTGAGCCTGATCGATCGCGGTTTCACCATCAGTCCGGAGATCCAGCAGCGCTTTCCCGGGTTGGAGACCCGCGCCAATCGCTATCTGCCGCTGCTGCGCAGAATTGTCACCGCCATCATTGCCGTCATCGGCTTTGTTGCGTTGCTCGAGGTCTGGGGAGTGGACGCCATCGTCTGGTTTTACGGCGGCCAGATCGGCAGCCGATTGCTGTCGGCGGTCGTGACCATCGCCATTGCCGCGCTCGCGGCGGCGGTGATCTGGGAGGCGAGCAACGCCTTGATGGATCGCCAGCTCAATTCATTGTCGCGCGACGGTCATTTCGCGCGGGCAGCGCGGCTGCGCACCTTTCAACCGATGCTGCGTACCGCGCTGCTGTGCCTGATCGTTGCGGTGGTGGGCTTGACGGCGCTGAGCGAAATCGGCGTCAACGTGGCGCCGCTGCTGGCCGGCGCCGGGATCGTCGGTATCGCCATCGGCTTCGGTTCGCAGAAACTGGTGCAGGACCTGATCACCGGGCTGTTTCTGCTGCTCGAAAACACCGTTCAGGTCGGCGACAATGTCTCGGTGTCAGGGCTGTCAGGCGCCGTCGAGAATGTGTCGATCCGCACCATGCGTCTGCGGGCCGCTGACGGTTCGGTGCATATCATTCCCTTCAGCGCCGTGACCACGATCACCAATTCCAGCCGTGGCGCCGGTAATGCCGCCGTCAGCGTCAACGTTGCCTACAAGGAGGACACCGACCGCGCAGGCCAGATCCTCAAGGACATCGTCGCTGAAATGCGCCGCGAGCCGGAATATCGCCAGGCCATCCGCGGCGATCTCGAATTGTGGGGCGTCGACAAGGTGGACGGCGCGATGGCGTCGATCGTCGGCCAGATCCGCTGCACCGACGGCGGTCGCTGGCCGGTGCAGCGCGAATTCAACCGGCGCATGAAACGGCGGTTTCAGGAGCGCGGAATCGAAATCGCATCCACAGGTCAAACCATTCTGATGCAGCTTCCCGCGCCAGCCGATGCCGCCTCGGATGCGGTGCCGCGGCGGGCGGCCGGCTAGCGGTAACGCGCGATGCGGATGTGAGCCATTTCCCTCTCGTCCGACGGAATATTTCGGTGCTTGCCAAGGTCCCGCCGACAGGCCACAAAAACCGTTGGGTATAAGAAACGTCAGCGGAGAGCGACTTGAGCATCAAGGGCAAGGCCTATATTGCCGGGATTTACGAACATCCGACCCGGCACGCGCCGGATAAGTCCACCTCGCAGCTTCATGCCGAAATCGCCAAGGGCGCGCTGGAAGATGCGGGCCTGACCAAGGCCGACATCGACGGCTATTTCTGCGCCGGTGACGCCCCGGGCGGGGTGATGGCGATGGTCGATTATCTCGGCCTCAAAGTGCGCCATTTCGATTCCACCGACACCGGCGGCTGCTCTTATCTGGTCCATCTCGGCCATGCCGCCGAGGCGATCGCGGCGGGCAAATGTTCGATCGCGCTGATCACGCTGGCGGGCAAGCCGCGCACCGGCCCGATGCCGCCGCGCGCCAGCGGCGCCGAGGCGGATTTCGAGGCCGCTTACGGCGCCACCACGCACAACGTTTACGGCATGTGCGCCATGCGTCATATGCATGAGTTCGGAACCACCAGCGAGCAACTGGCGTGGATCAAGGTCGCAGCATCGCATCACGCGCAATACAATGAGCACGCGATGCTGCGCGATGTCGTCACCGTCGAGGACGTGCTGAACTCGCCGATGATCTCGGACCCGCTGCACCGGATGGACTGCTGCGTCGTCACCGATGGCGGGGGCGGACTGATCGTCACCACGGAAGCAATCGCCAAAAGCCTGAAGAAGCCGCTGGTGCGCATGATCGGCCATGGCGAAGCGTTGAAAGGTCCGCGCGGCGGCAAGGATCTCAACCTGACTTACTCGGCCGGGGTGTGGTCGGGACCGCGCGCGTTCGAGGAGGCCGGCGTCACGCCGAAAGATATCAAATACGCCTCGATCTATGACAGCTTCACCATCACGGTGTTGATGCAGCTCGAAGACCTTGGCTTCTGCAAAAAAGGCGAGGGCGGCAAGTTCGTCGCCGATGGCAATCTGATTTCCGGCGTCGGCAAGCTGCCGTTCAACACCGATGGCGGCGGTCTCTGCAGCAATCATCCGGTCAATCGCGGCGGCATGACCAAGATCATCGAAGCGGTGCGGCAGTTGCGCGGGCAGGCGCATCCGAAAGTGCAGGTGCCGAACTGCGATCTGGCGATCGCGCATGGCACCGGTGGATTGCTCGGTGTTCGCCACGCCGCCTCGACCTGCATTCTGGAGCGCGTGTGATGGCTGAAGCAAAGAAATACCCGGCGCCGCAGGGCAATCCCGAAACCACGCCATTCTGGGAAGCCGCCAAACAAGGCAAGCTCCTGATCAAGCGCTGCACCGCCTGCGGCGAGGCGCATTACTTCCCGCGCTCGATCTGCCCGTTCTGTTTTTCCGACAAGACGGTGTGGGAGGAAAGCTCGGGCGAGGGCGAGATCTACACCTTCAGCCTGATGCGCAAATCCGCCACCGGGCCTTATGCGATCGGTTATGTCACGCTGAAAGAAGGTCCGTCGTTGCAGACCAATTTCGTCGACTGCGACATGGCGAGCCTGAAGATCGGCCAGAAGGTGAAAGTCGTGTTCAGGCCAACCGAGGGCGCACCGCTGCCGTTCTTTACGGTGGCTTAGTTTCCCTTCTCCCCTTGTGGGAGAAGGTGCCTTCGCGAAGCGAAGGCGGATGAGGGGTCTCTGTCAACGGTGAGATACCTATCGGTTGAACCACCCCCTCACCCGATCGAGTTTGTTTCGGACGTCAGTGTAGCCCTCTCTCACAAGGGGAGAAGGCGATGCGACTGGCACCGTTGAAGGAAGAAGTTCGAGAGGAACACCTCGCATGCCGATCAAATACGATGAGCTGTTGGCGCTGAAGAATTTCGGCCAGAAATATGCCTACACCGATCGCGAGGTGATGCTCTACGCCTATGGCATCGGGATGGGCGCCGACCCGATGGATGAAAAAGAACTGGCCTTCGTCAACGAAGCCACCGCCACACCGCGGGCGCTGAAAGTGGTTCCGACATTTGCGTCTGTCGCGGCGTGGGGTGCGGGGCCTGGCGAAATGAATCTCAACCGGGTGATGGTGGTGGACGGCGAGCGCGACATCACGTTTCACCGGCCATTGTCGACAGCGGCCCACATCACCGCGGATTCCAGCGTTCTCGACGTCTTCGACAAGGGCAAGGACAAGGGCGCGGTGATCCGGCACAAGACGGTGCTGCGTAACGAGAAGGGCGAGGAACTGGCGACGCTGGTGGCTTCGCGCTTTGCACGCGGTGACGGCGGCTTTGGCGGACCTTCCGAAGGCCAGCCTGAGCCGCATACGGTCCCGACCCGTGCGCCGGACAAGTCGATCGATATTTCGACGCGGCCGGATCAGGCGCTGGTCTATCGCCTCTGCGGCGACCGCAATCCACTGCACAGCGATCCGGAATTCGCCAAACGCGCCGGTTTTCCAAAACCAATCCTGCACGGCATGTGCACCTACGGCATTTCGTGTCGCGGTATCCTGCAGACCTATGCGGACTACGATCCCGGCGCGTTTCGCCAGCACGTCGCTCGGTTTTCCTCGCCGGTCTATCCCGGCGAGACCGTGACGATGGATCTGTGGAAAGACGGCAATGTGATTTCGTTTGAAGCCAAGGTGAAGGCGCGCAACGTCGCGGTGATCAGGAGCGGGAAGACGGTGCTGGGATGATCTTCTCCGTCATTCCGGGGCGCGCGCCAGCGCGAACCTCAGATGCGCAATTGCGCATTGGGGAATCTCGATATGGCCCGCGCGAGATTCCGGGTTCAGCCCTGCGGGCTGTCCCGGAATGACGATAACTGACGGAGGCAAACATCATGGGACTTCTGGACGGCAAGGTGGCGATGATCACCGGGGCGGGCGGCGGGCTGGGCGAGGCCTATGCCAGGCTGTTCGCGCGCGAGGGCGCGGCCGTGGTGGTCAACGACCTCGGTGGCCCGCGCGACGGCAGCGGTTCGGATGTCTCGATGGCGCAAAGCGTGGTCAATGCGATCAAGGCCGAAGGCGGTCGCGCGGTGGCCAACGGCGCTGACATTTCGACCATGGACGGCGGTCAGTCGGTATTCGACGATGCCATCAAGCATTTCGGCCGTGCGGATATTCTGGTCAATAATGCCGGAATCCTGCTCGACCAGACCTTCGCCAAGGCCACCGAAGCCGCCTGGGACAAGGTGATGAAGGTACATTTGAAAGGCACGTTCTGCTGCACCCAGCCGGTATTTCGCTGGATGCGCGAGAATGGCGGCGGTGTCATCGTCAATACCGCCTCGACCTCGGGCCTGATCGGCAATTTCGGCCAGTCCAATTACGGCGCGGCGAAGGGCGGTATCTGGGGCCTGTCGAATGTGCTGGCGATCGAGGGCCGCAAATATAACATCCGGATCTGGACCATCGTGCCGGGTGCGCTGACCCGCATGACCGCCGATTTACCGCGCTATATCGAGAATCCCGGTGCGGCGCTGGGGCCTGATGGCATCGCGCCAGCCGTGCTATACATGGTCAGCGACCTCTCGGGCGACCAGACCGGGAAGGCGCTCGGCGTCTCTGGCCCGCGTGGCGTGCGCGAGATGAAGATGATGGAAAAGCCCGGCTGGAAGCCGCCGCATACGGGATGGAAGGCGCAGGATGTAGTCGAACATGCCCATGAGATTTTCTTCTCGGAAGAAGAGATCAAGATGGGCGCACGAAGGTTTTAATCTCAACGTCATTCCGGGGCGATGCGAAGCATCGAGCCCGGAATCTCGAGATTCCGGGTCTGGTCCTTCGGACCATCCCGGAATGACGAAGCAAAAGCAGAGGCACAAATGACAAAACTCACCCACAAAGCCGCCGGCACTTTCGCGATTGCGCCGACACCCTTCCATGATGACGGCCGCATCGACGAGAAATCCATCGACCGGCTGACCGACTTCTATACGGAAGTCGGCTGCGACGGCGTCACGGTGCTGGGCATCCTCGGCGAGGCGCCGAAGCTCGATGCCGCCGAGGCCGAGCAGGTCGCGGTCCGCTTCGTGAAGCGCGCCAAGACCATGCAGGTCATCGTCGGCATCTCGGCGCCGGGATTTGCGACCATGCGCTCTCTGGCGCGGGCCTCGATGGACGCCGGCGCCGCAGGGGTCATGATCGCCCCGCCGCCGCATCTGCGCACCGACGATCAGATCATCGGCTATTTCAAGCAGGCGTCTGAGGCAATCGGCGACGACATTCCCTGGGTGCTGCAGGATTATCCGCTGACGCTGTCGGTGGTATTTACGCCTGCGGTAATTCGGAAGATCGTGATGGACAGCCCGTCCTGCGTGATGCTCAAGCATGAGGACTGGCCGGGCCTGGAGAAGATCTCCGCGCTACGCGCATTCCAGAAGGACGGATCGCTGCGGCCGCTGTCGATCCTGACCGGCAATGGCGGGCTGTTTCTCGATTTCGAGATGGAACGTGGCGCCGATGGCGCGATGACCGGCTATGCTTTCCCGGAATTGCTGATCGACGTGGTGCGATTGTCGAAGGAAGGCCGCCGCGATGCTGCGCACGACCTGTTCGACGCGCATCTGCCGCTGATCCGCTATGAACAGCAGCCCGGCGCGGGCCTCGCGGTGCGCAAATATGTATTGCAGAAACGCGGCGTCATCGCCTCGAGCGCGCAGCGCAAGCCGGGGGCTACCATTACGCCCACCGCCAAGGCCGAAGTGGAATATCTGCTGTCGCGTGTGGCGCGGGTCGACAAACGTGCCAACCTGCAGCCGCAAGCCAGCGCGGCGGAATAAAAGCCTCCTCATGGTGAGGAGGCGCTCTTGCGCCGTCTCGAACCATGAGGCCATTACGTCCTCATCCTTCGAGACGCCGCTTCGCGGCTTCTCAGGACGAGGAGAGGGATTTAACGTTGATGTCCACTGAAGCCGTCGCGCCGCGTCCTGCATCCACGATCCTGTTGCTGCGCGACAACGCCGCTCATGAAATCGAAGTCTTCATGATGGTGCGCCATTACGAGATCGATTTCAGCTCGGGCGCGCTGGTGTTTCCCGGCGGCAGTGTCGACAAGGGCGATCAGGAGATCATCGCCAATCCCGCGCTGTATTCCGGCGGCGAGGGGCTCGACGAAGCCAGTTTGAGTTTCCGGATCGGCGCGATCCGAGAAACGTTTGAAGAAAGCGGCATCCTGCTGGCGCACGCCGATGGATCGGACGACCTTGTCGACGCCAAGCGCGCCGCCAAGATCGCAGCGTCGCACCGTGCGGCTTTGTGCGACGGAAAGACGACGTTTTTAAAAGTGCTGGCGGATAATGGCCTGCGGCTGGCGCTCGATGAACTCGTGCCCTATGCGCACTGGATCACGCCGGTTGGCATGCCGAAGCGGTTCGACACCTGGTTCTTTCTTGCCGCCGCACCGCCGGAGCAGATCGGCGCCCATGACGGGCGGGAATCCACCGACTCGATCTGGCTGTCGCCGCGCGAGGCGCTGGCGGGCGGCGAGAGCGGACGGTTCAAATTGCCGTTTCCGACCACGCGCAACCTGATCAAGCTCGGCAAGCAGTCCAGCGTGAAATCCGCGCTGGATGATAGTCGTGGGAAACCGGTCGTGACCGTGATGCCCGTGATGACCAAACTCAACGGCGGCCGTCAGCTCCGTATCCCGCCTGAAGCCGGCTATGATGGCGAGGTGTTTGAAGTCGGCGCGGTGTAGCATCCGTCGGCCTTTGTTCTTGCCGCCCGCGGCGATTGTCGGCATCCTGACCAAAAATGGCGTTTTAAAAGCGCCGTAAAGTGATCAGGGCAGGGCGCGTTCCATGCAGACACGCACCATGGGGATGTGGCGCTTCGGCGCGCTCATGGCGGCGTGGCTGACATCGCTGACGCTGACCGGCTTGGCCGCGGCGCAGGAGAATTTCCCCAGCCGGCCGGTGCGCGTTCTCATTCCTTACTCAGCCGGAAGCGTGGTCGACGTGTTCGGGCGCATCGTCGCTCAGAACATGGCGACGCAATGGAACGGATCGATCATTCTGGAATCCAAATCCGGCGCCAACGGCTCGATTGCCGCCGAAGAGGCCGCGCGCTCAGCGCCGGATGGATACACCTGGCTGATGGTGACGACGTACTTCACCGCCAGCCCCTCGCTCAACATCTCGCTGCGCTGGGATCCGCTGCACGATTTCACTCCGGTCGGGCAGATCTGCCGGGCGCCGAATTTCTTCATCGTCCCGACCTCGCTGCCGGTAAAGAATGTAGCCGAATATGTCGCACTGGCCCGGGAGAAGCCGGGCCGGTTGAATTACAGCCATCCCGGCAAGGGATCGACCGGGCATCTCGGGTTCGAACTGTTCAAGCGGCTGGCCGGCATTGAAGTGACGGCGGTCGGCTATCGCGGCTATCCGCAGATGGTGGCGGATATATCGAGCGGATTGATCACCTCGACCTTCCTATCCGCCAACCAGGCCTTGGCGCAGGTCCAGACCGGCTCGATCCGGATCATCGCTGCGATCGGCGACGGCCGCTCGAAATATTTCCCTGAGGTGCCGACCATGGCGGAACAGGGCTTTGCCGAGGCGCAGGTGACGCCGTGGTTCGGGATCGTGGTGCCGGCGGGCACGCCCGAGCCGATCGTGGCGCGCATCAGCAAGGCGCTGGAAGCCGCATTGGCGTCGCCGGAGGTGCAGCAGAAGCTCGACCTTGCCGGCTGCGCGGCCAGGAGCGCGCCGCTGGCGCAGTTCGCCGACATCATCAAGGCCGACGTCGCGCTCTGGGCCAAAGTGGTCAAGGACGGCGGTATCCCGCCGGATTGAGGGTAAATGGATGTTCCGATTGAAGGCCCCAAAACCCTCATTAGCGGTGCCTGGTTAGTCGTGCTTGGCGGCATCAGGCCGCCGGGATCATGGGTGGACGTGTCCGGCATGTTCCCCTTGGGGGGCTTTCCGGCGTATATTCCTGCCCGTAAAGCGAATTTTCCCGAGCCGGTTCCAACACCCCATGGCCTTTGCCGCAATTGTCCGACGAATACGATCGCTCTCGCTGTCGATCGGGCAACTGACTTTTGCCAGTTTTGCGCTGCTGCTGGCGATGATCGTGATCACCAGCGTCGCCAGCGTGGTCTCGATCCGTCATATCAACGCAACCTTTGCCGAGTTGCAGCACCTCCAGAGCATTGGGGACGTGGCGGAGGAAATCGACCGCCGCACCAACGAACTGCGGCTGGCGGCGCGCGATTTCGTCACCGATCCGGCGGGGCCGTCCAGTCAGGCCTGGGAGGCGGCCTCCTCATTGAGTGCGCTGTTGAAGAAAACGCGCCTGCAGTTGGCCCCCGAGCAGCAGGAAATGATCGATGGCGTAACGCAGCGGCTGGCTAATTATCGCAGCGGCATGGAGCGCGTCACAGCTCTGATCGAGCGCCGTGCGGAACTGATCTCGGCTTTGCCGGCCATTCGCGAGCGGTTCGAGAAGGCCATCGCGGAGGTGTCCGACCGGGCTACCGCGAGAAACCTGTTCCGGGCGCAAAACCAGATCGCGGCAGCCTTGCTGGCCCATGATCCCGTGTCCGCCGAGCAGTCCGCACAAAGCATGCGGTCGGTGGCGATCGACGATCCCGCGCTGCGTTCCGCGACCAATGCCTATGCCGATGCCATCATGTCGATCTCTGGCGCGGAGAGCCAGATCGCCCGGCTCGACAAGGAGGTGCTGGGTACGGAAGGCCAGATGATCGGCCGCGTCACCGATTTGTTGCGCGATCTCAGCGCCAACCGTGGCCGTCTGCTGTCGATGGATTTCGCCCGAACGCTGACCCACGATAAATGGCAAAGCATCATTCTCGGCACCGCCGGCGTGTTGATCGGGCTTGCCGCGGCGCTGTTTGTGGTGCGCTGGACCGTGCGTCCGCTCAAAGCGATCGCGAAAGCGATCCGCGCACTCGCCGGCGGTGAGAAGAACGCGTCGATCCCGGCAACCGACGTGAAAAACGAAATCGGTGACATCGCGCGTGCCGCGGAGGTATTTCGCCGCTCGCTGGCCGATGCCGACACCGCACGTGAAGCCGCGATCCATGCGTTGGCCGAACAGCGGCTGGCCGAGGAAAGCTATCGCAAGCTGTTCGAAGGCTCGGTCGACGGAATTTACGTGACAACGCCGGCCGGCGCGCTTCTCAATGCCAATCCGGCGCTGGCGCGGATGATGGGCTATGACACACCGCAGGATCTGATCCGCAGCATCACGGATATTTCGCACACGATCTATGTTCATGCAGCGGCGCGCGAGCAATATCAATACCTGATGCAGCGCGACGGCATGGTGCGCGAATTCGAATATCAGGTGCGTCGACGTTCCGGCGATATTCTCTGGCTGTCCGACAGCGCCACGGTGGTGCGCGACGATGCCGGCGAGGTCATTCGCTATGAGGGGACATTGCGTGACATCACCGACCAGAAGCGCGCCGAAGACGCGATCGCCGAGGGACGGCGGTTGCTGCAGCAGGTGATCGATACCGTGCCGGCGGTGATCAACGTCAAGGACAAGCAACTGCACTACATCCTGATGAACCGTTATATGGCCGGTATTTTCGGCATCGAGCCGGCGGATGCGATCGGCCGCACCACCTCCGATCTGATGTCGCGCTATGGCTCCAGAAAAACCGATGATGCCGACAGGCGGGTGCTGGCGGGGGGCAGGGAACTCGGATTCTACGAGGAAGAATATCTCGATTCCACCGGCAATCTGCGGCATTGGCTGGTAAACAAGCTTCCGCTGCTGGACATCAATGACGAGATCGAGAGCATCGTCACGGTCGCGCTCGACATCGGCGAGCGCAAGCGCGGCGAACAGGAAATGCGCAAGGCCAAGGATGCCGCCGAGGCTGCCTTGCGCAATTTGCGGGAAACCCAGAACTCCCTGATCGAAGCCGAAAAACTCGCGGCCCTCGGGCGGCTAGTGGCGGGCGTCGCTCACGAGGTCAACAATCCCGTCGGCATCAGCCTGACGGTCGCCTCATCGCTGGAGCGCAAGACCGCGATGTTCGCCGGCGAAGTGGCGCGCGGCAATCTCAGGCGCTCGAGCCTCAATGATTTTCTGGAAACCAGCCGCGATGCCGCGTCGCAACTGGTGGCCAATCTCAATCGCGCCGCCGAACTGATCACCTCGTTCAAGCAGGTCGCGGCGGACCGCAACTATTCGGACCAGCGGACTTTCGATCTCGGCGATCTGACCGAGCAGGTCGTGATGAGTTTGCGGCCGGGCCTGCGAAAGCATCATTTGACGCTCAATGTCGACTGCCAGCCCAATCTGACCATGAACTCCTATCCCGGGCCTTACGGACAGGTGCTCACCAATCTGTTCCTCAACGCGGTGGCGCATGCGTTCCCGGACGGCAGGCCCGGCTCGGTCGATATCAAGGTGCGGGAATCCGGCAAGGACAATGTCGAGGTCATTTTTTCCGACGACGGCTGCGGCATGAGCCTCGACGTGCGGCGCCGCGCCTTCGATCCGTTCTTCACGACGCGCCGCGATCAGGGCGGCACCGGATTGGGCCTGCATATCGTCTACAGCATCGTGACCAACCGTCTGGGCGGCCGGCTCGACCTCGATTCCCAGCCCGGCAACGGCACACGAATCCAGATCGTCCTGCCCCGCGTCGCGCCGCTGGAGCAGGCGGCGGAATAGCCGATCCTGTAAGGGGTCTGGCTCGAAAACGCTCTAATCGGTCTCGGCCAGCCGGCGCAGCGTGGCCTTGAAAATCTGGCTGGCCTTGCCGACCAGCGCCGTTCCGTCCATCACGCCCGAGGTGCCGGTGAAGGTGCCGGAGACACCGACGCCCACCGGGGCGGGGCCGCCGAACAGCGGATTGACGTCGGGGCTGCTGGTATGGCGCTGGATCAAGACCTCGCCCTTGAAGGTATCGCCCTTGGTCGTGTAGCTGCCGATATAATACAGATAGGCGTCGCCGCCGAGGATCTTGCCATCCCGAAACATGACAACACCGCTGCCCTTGCCGGAACGACCGTCCTGCAAGCTGACGTGAATCGAATATAGACCGTTCTTCATGACGCCCCGGTAGCGCTCCGTTTGGACGGAGTCGCCATTCTGTTATGCCAAAGCGGGTCGCAGCGTCAACGTGATAAGGTTAACCGCTGACATCGCACGCTGCGCTATGCCCGGAATCCAGCCGAAGGACATGACAAGAAAATGACAGTCGGCAAGTCCGGCTCGTTTTCTGTCATATGGAACCGGTCAGACAGCCGAACGGGCCGTTCGGCCGCGGATTCGCGCCGCTTTCTCAGGTATATTTCTTGTCGCGCTCCAGGAGTTCGACCGAGATGCCCTGCGGTCCGCGAATGAAGCAGATGCGGATGCCCGGCCTGATATTGTTGGGCTCCATGGTGAACTCGACACCCTTGGCCTTGATCTCGGCAGCCACCGCGTCGATGTCCTTTACAGACAGGCCGAAATGATCGAGGCCCTGATAGGGCGTGACCGGCGGGGTGTGGACGCCGTCGCCCGCCGTGACCGGCGCAATGAAGATGTTGGCGCCACCGAGCTTGACGTCGATGCGCCCGGGTCCGCGGACGATCTCGCCACCGAGAATGTCTTCAAGCCAGGCGGCCATCGCCTCCGGATCGGGACTGCGCAGATGAATATGGTCCCAGGTCACTGTCGGCATCGTTGGTCTCCGCTTTGCTGTTCGGGCGCCGCCTGTCGCGGCTTGTTGCTGGACTGCGATATTGGGATCGCGGCGGTCAATTTAGCGGCGGCTTTCCGGCAATGCCATCCCCTTGGGCTGAGCCGTCTTGAATGACTGCTGCCTGAGCCATGAGCGTCCCGCCAATTGCATTCCGTCCAATATTGTTACAGCGGGGTGCAACCATTTTGGGCGTGATGGATTGACTAAATGACGGCGGAACCGCGCAATCGGCAGTCGTGTCAGAAGCCGTGCGGTGTCATGCCCGCGCGGCTTTTTGCGTTGCAGCGACGGGCAGGCCGGTTTCGCGGCAAACGGTGGCATGGCCATGAACAGCGGGCTTGATCGTTTCGAATGGATCGGATTGGCGAGGCCCACCAGCGGCTGGCACGGAAGGCTGCACGGAAAAGCGCTCACCGGATATTTCAAGTTCGGTTTGGTCTGGCTACCGGCTGTCCTGATCGCGGGGCTGGGAACGTGGATGCTGGTGTCGGGCTACGCCAGCAAGCCCGCCGAGGGCGAACCGGTGATCGCTGCGGTGACGGACCCCGCGCCGCCGGCCGGGGACCCTGCCATAAAACCTGTCGCCTTCAACCCCGCGACCTCGGAAGCGATTACGCCGGAGCAGGCGACGCCGCTCGACGGGCTGAAGATTTCATCGCAATCCTGGCGCAGGGGCGGGTTCGGATCGAAGGCCCTGATCACCTTCACGCTGCGTAACAGCAATAATTACGCGGTCAGGGATATCGAGATTTCCTGTGCCTTCGCCCGCCGCGACGGCAGCCATTTGACCGACCGCTCGCGGTTAATTCCAGACATCGTGAATATGAAGAGCCGAAAAACCTTCGCCCGCCTGCATGTCGGTTTCGTCAACGTCAATGCCAGCGGCGCGAAATGCTCGCTGGTCACGGCCACGCGAATTTAGAACTTTCCGAATCCGGTGCCTTTGAAGTCACGCGGTAGTGAAGCGGTAACTTCGTTGTTACGTTGGACCGAGCAGGGCTTGGAACGAACGGCATCATCCCCAGTTAATCGGATGAACCGCGTGCTGGCGCGGATGGAGCGACGCCGAGATGCCCGTGTTGCGATATTTTCTCTTTGTCGGCACAGCGTTGCTCCTGTTGCTGTTCGCTGTCGATGCGTACCTCCCGAAATTGCCGGCCGCCGGTAATGTAAGCACCGCAGCAAATATGGCATCGGATATCGCGGTGATCCGGATTCACTCCATTCAAAAGTGGCCGGAACGGGTAGAGTTCGATACCAGCCTGCCGGCGGTCGCGCCTGCGGCGGTAGTGGTGGCGGCGAATAATGTCCCGGCAGACACGACTGCGCCGGTGCGCATGCGGGACGCCTTCGCGCAGTTGCAGACAAATCAGGTGCAAACACAAACACCCGAACTGCAAACGCCGGAAGCCAAAAAGCCCGAGCCGAAGCTGTTGCCCAAACGCAGGACCGTTGCGAGCAAGACGGCTCCGAAGAGCCGATCCGGCCAGCCGGTCTTCTTGGTCGCGCAACAGCCGCGCTTCGGTTTATTCCCGAACGCGATCTGGTAGGCCAGCCAGCACCTCTCCCATTGGGGATCAAGCAACCGTCTGATGGCGCTCGCCGAGGCCGCAAGGCTGGGCTTCGCGCGGCTATATCCGTTCACGCCGCACAACGAAAAATTGCATATGCGGATGGGCTGGCGGACGTTCGAGCGGATCGGACATAACGCCATATCCTGATGGAGAGGCAGGCGGCGGTCGTTGCCGGCGCGCCGGTGCGGCCCGGCGGGATTGATTGACCGGGGCGGTTCGCACTGGATAGTGTGGCGGGCTGACAATCTGGCACGGTGCCCGGGCCCTCCAAGCGGTGAAATCGGGCACTCAAACCAGGAAATCTGGGGCAGGGGTAAATTGTAATGCGTATGCGTAAGCTGATCCTGGCGGGGATAATTTTGACGTTGGCAGGGAGCACCTATGCTTCCGCCCGGGGTGGTCATGGCCACCCGCACGGACGGTCGGGGCACGGTCACATGCGGCACGTCGGAGTGAGGCCGGCCAATCCATCCGTCCCGCCGTCTTTGACATCAGACGCACGCCTGACCGGAGATGCGCCGCTACCGGCGCAACCCAGGCGCGGTAGTTCGTCCACCGTTTCGGAGTCGCGTCATCCCGACGATGTGGAACTTGACCGGAAGATCGGCAGCATCTGCCGCGGCTGTTAAGGTACTTTCCGGTTCGTTCGAATTACTCCACCGGTAGCCCGGATGAGCGCAGCGACATCCGGGGCTGATTTTGCGTTTGCTCCCGGATGTCGCTGCGCTCATCCGGGCCACAGTTTTGACCTTCACTTGGAGGACACGTGAAAGCGCCGTCTCGAAGGATGTCGCCGGCGGTTCAAAAGCGGGCCGATATGCCGGTATAAACCTGCACCTTCGGCGCAGCGTTGTTGAGCCCGAGGTTGAGGCCGACATCGAAGATCGTGTGCTTGTCCAGCCGGAAGTTCATGCCGAGATCGAGCGTGTAGATCGGTGACGTTGCCCGGTCGGCGCCGACGGACGAAAACAATTCCACCATCGCGTTGGCGCCTTCGATCCCGGGAAGCGGATGGCTGACGCCGACGAGATTGACGAAGTTCGCTTCCCGGTGATTGAGGTCGTCCTTGAGTGCATCCACTTCGGTCATCAGGGTGACGAGATAATCCTGCGGCAGGCGCAGCGCGAGCGGCACGATCAGGCCACCCTCGACCGCGCCGTTGCTGATCACGGGCGCCGACGAAGGCACCTTGATAAAGGGAATGATCGCGAGGCCGACCGGGCCGTCATCATTGCCGAACAGATTCATTTTCGTTCGCAGCACGACATCGCCAAAGCCCGCGCCCTGCGCGATGAGGGCGCCGGATTGGCTTTCCGAGTGCGATGACTGCCATCCATTGAACTGGATTTCAAACTCCGTGGAATTGGTGAGGCCTATCCTCACATTGGGGTCGAAGGTTTGAATGCTGCGCGTGATGACACCGAGATATCGGGTATAGGTCTCGTTGAAAGTGTCCATTTCCACTTCGACATGACCGGCGTCGACCGTGCGCACCGAAAATCCTTTGGTGGGCCGATCCGGCGCAAATTTCCGCATCTGGTCGTCCGGCGTCGGATTGAGCAAGGTGTAGCCGCTCTTGTCGGGCGCGTTCGGATTGGCCGGCGCGGCATCATCCGCACGCGCCAAACCGGGCAGCGCGGCAACGCCAATCGCCAAAGCTGCCGCCAGGCCGGCCCATTTGGCTGCTGGTCGCCACGACGCGAGATGTCCAGAGATTACGACGGGCGCCACTGAAACGGGTCCAACTCATTTTTGCGCTATTGCCGGAAAATCTTATCGTTGAATTTGATGTCAAAATAGCGCGCCGGAGAGGATCACTCGATCGTTTGATCGGATGTCATCTTCCGTCATCGCGGCCGCCGAATAAAGCGGCATCAGCTTGAATATTCGGCTCGGCTCGCATGGAGCTTTGCCTGGGCGACCCCGTGGCGCGGTTCAAGCTGAAATTCCACTGCCACCAGACTAGACCTGATGCAAGGTCGCCAGCAAACGTTCTGCGGCCTTCAGATCTGCCGTGTCGCGGCCTTCGAACCGTTCGAATAATGGCTCCAGAAGCGATCGGGCATCCTCGCGTCGTCCCTGAGCGCTCATCAGCTCTGCCAGATTGGTCGCAGCGCGCAGTTCGCTGGCACGCGCGCCTTGTTGACGACTGAGTTCAATCGAGCGGATGAGGAGCATTTCCGCCTCCGCGACGCGAGGCTCAGGCATTGCGAGCAGAAGGGTGCCTTTCACCCGCAACAACTCGGTCATATAGATGAGGTCGCCGTTCGCCTCGACCAGTTGGATGCCGTCATCGATCACGCTGATGCTTTCGTCAAATCGGCCGGTTGCGGCCAACCCTTCCGCGAGCGAAATGTTGAATGGCGAAGCCATCATCCCATAGCTCGCCGCGCGAAGCTCCTGCACGCAACTCTGCAAGATATCTGTTCCGGTTTGCGGATCGCCGCGGCTGATCGCCAGTAGCGCCTTGAAACCACGTCCGACCACGACCTGCATCCTCAAGGAATGGGATCGGCCATTGGCGATATACCAGTCGATGACATTCTCGGCGGCTTGCAGATCGCCGGTCCAAAGGAACAGCAAGACGGCGTGTATCAAAGTCAGGCTCAATGTTACCGAGTGCTTGATCTGAACGGCATCCTCGAGGATCCGGTGCGCCTGTTCGGTGGCCTGACGCGGATAGCCCTGCAGGCATAGCGTGCTCGCCAACCCCATGGCGGCCGGGGCGGCGACGTCAAAGCCGAAAAAGAGCTTGCTGGCGCGCTGTGCGCGTGACCTGTTCTGTATTGCCGTCTCGAACTCCGCGCGGGCGCCTTTGAGATCGCCGAGCAAATAGAGTGAGTTCCCGAGCACGAAATGCGCCAATGCGAAGGCCGCCGGGTCGTCGATGGCTTCGGCTACTGCCAGACTGCGTCTTGCGCATTGCAGTGTCAGCCTGGAATTGCCCGCGCGAAAGTGGAAGATGTTCAGCGCGCTGAGCAGCCACATTTGATAGGAGACTTCGCCGCAATCCTCGGCGATGGAGAGGCTTCTATCCAGCGCCGCTTGCGTCTTGTCGGCCCCGCCGCCCGTAAACATCAGTGAATAGCCCAGGTTGGCCTGTAGCCGCATTTCATCGGTCGTTCCGCGCCTGGAATCGTCGAGGGCCAGTAGCGCCTGCTCAGACCAGCGATGACATTCAGGCAGCATGGACGTTGCCAGCAGGACGGGCCCGGCGGCGACGGCAAGTCCGATTCCAATGTCGACTTTCTCGGCGCCGCGAGAGAAGGCCCAGCCAAGCGCCGCTCGCATATTGTCGAGATCCCGGGCGTAACGGGGCAGATTATGAAAGTCCACGAATGGGCCATCGGCGGCCATTGCAAACAGATCGCGAAAGAACACCGCGTGGCGGTGAGCAATGACTTCCGCTTCACCGCTCCCGGTCAGCTTGTCGAGCGCATAGGCCCTGATAGTCTCGAGCAATCGCCAGCGGCCTGAGGGCGCCAATGCATCCAGCGATACCAGCGACTTCGCGGCCAGGCTCGCGATCCCCTCGGCAACCGTGGCGGTCGTCACGCCGGCATCACCCATGACCGCCGTCGCCGCCTCGAGCGTGAACTCGCCCGCGCAAATCGCCAATCGACGCAGCAGGATTCGTTCCGCCTCCGGCAACAGCTCGTAGCTCCAGTCCAGCGCCGCGCGCAGGGTTTGATGTCGGGGCAGGGCCGTTCGACGGCCGGCTGTCAGGAGACTGAAGCGATCACCGAGAAGGTCAGCCGTCTGCTGAAGTCCCAGCGTCGCGACGCGCGCCGCCGCAAATTCGATGGCAAGCGGGATGCCGTCGAGGTGCCGGCAGATCGCGGCAATGAGCGGCGGATTTTCCGGGTAGGCCGACGAGCCGGCGTCGAGGGCGATCAGCCGGGCATTGAACAGTTGAACGGCGCTGTACTCACGAATGATATCCTTGTCATCGCGGCGCGAAGGCGGCACGTCGAGCGGCGGAACGCGATAGACGTATTCGCCCTCGATCCTCAGGATCTCCTGGCTGGTCGCAAGCACTGACGCATTCGGGCATAGACGAACGATCGTTTCCGCGAGCTTGGCTACGGCATCGACCAGGTGTTCGCAGTTGTCGAGCACGAGCAGCAGCTTCTCTCTGTCGAGCGCCCGGGCTACGGATTCGGCCGAAATCACGCTGCCCGCGATCCTCAGTCCGAGTGCGACAGAAACCGCCGCGGGCACCAGCGCCGGGTCCGACAGCGAGGCCAGCTCAACGATCCAGCAGTCGCCCTCAAGCGTCGGAAAGATGCTGCGCGCAACCTCAAGGGCCAGGACGCTCTTTCCGATCCCGCCCGGTCCGGTCAGCGTGACGACACGATAGGCCGACAGGACTTCCAGCAGATGCCGCCGTGGCTCGCCTCGGCCGATCAGGGCCGATCCTGCAAGCGGCACATTGGTTCGAAAGGGCTGTTTCGGATTGCGCGCTGCGTTATCGAACCGATGCCCCGGTTCGGCCGCCTCCAGGATGCTCCAGCGCTCCAGCAGGCGATAGCCTCGGCCGGGTACCGTCTTCAGCAGACCGCGGTCGCTGCCGAGCGTCTTCCGGATCGCCGATATATGAAATTGCAGCGTGTTTTCCTCGACGACCGCGCCCGGCCATACCCGCTCCATCAGGTGGTACTTGCTGACGAGCTCGCCGCTTGATCGAGCCAGAACCTCGAGGATCTCGAATGCCCGGCTCCCGATCGGAACAGAGGCTCCACGGGACCGCAATTCGCGCCGGCTGAGATCGATCTCCCATCCATTGGGCGGGTCACCGGCTTGTGGGCTTTGCTCTGTCAAGTCGGCGTCCCCTGTAGATCAGGCAATCCTCAGAACTTCTCAGCACAGGCTCAGGGAATTCACCCGTGAAACGAGCTTAGACGTTGGTCGTGACGGTGAACATCGGACGGTCGGGCAATCCGTTAACGCAGCATTGAACCCCCGCCACACGCGACGTGTTCGTGGATGCGACCACCGGCAAGCGACAGAGGTAACACATGCGACGCACCCTTCTTCTTTTTCTTTCAACAATCCTTCTTGGAGCCACGGTTATGACGCAAACTACGCAAGCCGCAACGCCGGATCCTGCAACCGATCCTCGCATTGACCCGCAGGTTCGCGCTTTCCTGCGCGAGATCAACAAGGATCCAAGCCCGTTCTGGGAGCTTCCCCAGCCGAAGCCGCAGGACATCCTGACCGGCCTGCAGAACAAGACTCCAGTCGACATGTCGGGGGTGAGCACAACCGAGCAGACCATCACCCAGGATGGTCAAAGCGTAAAGATCTATATCATGAAACCGGAGCAGATCGCCGGCAAGCCCGGCGTGCTGCTGTTCATTCACGGCGGCGTCTGGATCGTCGGCAACTTCCAGAACCATCAGCGTCTGCTGCGCGACCTGGTGGTCGGCTCCGGTCAGATCGGCGTGTTCGTTGAGTACACGTCCTTGCCTGAGGCGCGTTTCCCCGTTCAGCTCAATCAATCCTATGCCGTGCTGAAGTGGGTGGCGGCCCATGCCGGAGAGTTTGGCGCGGACGGCAGCCGGATCGCGGTGGCCGGCAATTCGGTCGGCGGCAACATGAGCGCTGCGCTGACGCTGATGGCCAAGGACCGTGGCGGACCCAAGATCAGCTATCAGGTGCTGATGATCCCGGCGACCGACGCCAGCGTCGATACCGGATCCTATCATGAATTCGGCACCGGGCGTTTCCTGGCCCGCGCCTTCATGAAGTACGGCTGGGATCTGTACGCGCCGGATGCCAAGACCCGCGACAACCGTTATGTCTCGCCGCTGCGCGCCAGCCTGCAGGAGCTAAGCGGTCTTCCGCCGGCCCTGGTCATCACCTCGGAGAACGACCCGTTGCGCGACGAAGGCGAGGCCTACGCCCGCAAGCTCAAGGAAGCCGGGGTTTCCGTGATCGCCACCCGTTACAACGGGATGATCCATGACTTCGTCCTGCTGAACGGTATCCTGACCGACCCCGAGCCGCAGGCCGCGATCCGTCAGATCTCGGCGGAGATCAAGGCTCGTCTGGCGCCCTGATCCAGATTTGAAAGGAGCGGACGGCGAGACGGTCGTCCGCTCCTTTTTTTACGCGGTGACAAATCCTACGAGAACAATCTGCGTGAGGCGATATCAGCGCCCTTACGCAGGGCTGTCAGCTTGGCCACACCACGTCCTCCGTGACGTGACTCGCGCCGGCGAAGGTCTCAAACCCGCAATCTGATCGAAAGCAGCAGGGGGCTTGATTTCAGGCGAGGTCGCGACTCGGGTTAAAGGTGCCTTTCCGAAAGCTGGAAAGACCTCAATGCAGAACCTTATTTGGCCCGCCCTTCTCACGATCAGCGCCGGTGTAAGCTTGGTCGTTCAGCAGGCTCTGAATGCAAATCTACGGGCAGAGCTGAACTCCGCGGCCTGGTCCGGCTTTGTTAGCTACTTCCTCGGTATCATCTTCATGGTGTGTCTCGCGACGGCGCTTCGCGACCCCATACCTTCTTCCGCTAGCATTGCCAGGGTGCCTTTCTGGGCTTGGGGCGGCGGCATACTCGGCGCGATCTTTGTCGCGATCTCTATCGTCACGATCCCAAAATTGGGCGGGGCAGGGTACATCGCGTTGTTGGTCACCGGGCAGATGATTGCCGGACTGGCTCTCGATCAATTCGGTTGGCTCGGCATGCCTGAGCGGCAGATTGACGTTCCGCGCTTGTTGGGCGTTGCCCTGCTGATCGGTGGCGTCGTGCTGATCCGACGCTGACATGGGTCGGCATCGCTGGCGTAGCCGTATCTGGAAAGAGCGGCCGCCGAGGCGGCCTGTATCCTCCCGCAAGGTGAGTAGCAATTGAACCGGCGGCGAGCCGATTCACCCAAACCGCCGCTTATCAGATTTTGTTCAGGCCTACGAGAACAGCCGGCGTGAGGCGATATCCGCGCCCTCACGCAAGGCCGCCAGCTTGGCCCATACCACATCCTCCGCGACGCGGCCGGCACCGGCGGAGGTGTCAAATCCGCAATCGGTTCCGGCAATGACGCGGCCCTTGTCGCCCAGCGTCTTGACGACGCGTTCGATCCGCTCGGCGATCACCTCGGGATGCTCGACGAAGTTGGTCAGGGAATCGATAACGCCGGCGACGACGATCTGGTCGTCGGAGATCGCTGATCCCTCGAGACAGCGCACTTCATGGGCATGGCGCGGATTGGCGAACGGCAGCACCAGCGCGCCGACATTCATTTTGGCGATCAGCGGCAGGATCGTCGCCAGCGGCACGTCGCGATCGTGCGGTCCCTCGTAATTGCCCCAGCACACATGCATGCGAACTTTTTCGCGCGGAATATTGCGCAGCGCGACGTTGATCGTCGCCACCACGCGCTCGACGAAATCGAGAAAATCGGACTGCGGGCGATTCTGAAACGAGATGTGATGCTCCAGTGCGAGATCCGGGCAATCCAGTTGCAGCAGAAAGCCCTGCGCGACGATGGCTTCATATTCGACCTGCAACGCCCGGCCGACGGCAGCGAGGTACGCGTCCTCGGTGTCGTAATGCTCGTTGCGGATCGCGGCCACGACAATACCGGGCGAGGGCGCGGTGAGAAACGCTTCCATGAATCCCTTTTGGCCCGATGTCGCGCGTTCGTTGAGCACCTCGCGGAAATCGGTGCATTCACGCTCGGCCTCCGCGACGCCGATATACTTGATCTCGCCGATGACTTTTGGCGGCGCGAAATTGCTGACCATTTCCTTGCCGGTGTTTTGCTGTTCCAGTGCCTGCTTGAAAATAGGGTATTGCTCGACATCGGCGCGCGGCCAGCGCTTCCATGTGCCGCCAAACCCGGTCATCCGGTGCCGGACATGGAGAAAGAAACCCTCGCGCTGCTGCTCGCCATTGTTGCCGATATCGATGCCGGCGGCGATCTGCTTTGGGATGATCCCCTGCAAGGCGGCATGGCCGGCCCGCGCGATTTCGCTGGCATCGACGGCTTCGCCGCGCACATGCCGGGCATACAGCTTCGTCAATTCCGGCGGTCGCGGCAGGCTGCCGGTATGGGTGGTGAGAATACGGTCTTCGCTGCGTCGCATGGGTTCAAGCTCTCATTGAAGGTTTGGCTTAATTGCGCCGGCCCAAAGGCTGGATTTGCGGCGACCGTATCGTAACCAGCTCACGCGCACCAGCGGCGTTCGTGGGAGAGGGGCAATCGTCGCGGCGCAGACGGTCGTCTTTTCAAGGCACGTTTCAAAGTTTTTAAAACCTGATTTCTTGAAGCGGATCAACATGATTCCATCTGTCCAGTTGGACACGCAAAAATAAACTCCTTCGCAAAGCAACCCAAATCAAAGCAGAATCCGCGCTGTCTCGTCCCACTGGAGGGGCGTATCGCGATCGTCACGGACGCGGGACGGGATGCGGTGGACGCTGATGCGCCTTTGACGAATGGCGCGTGAAGCGGACGGCGAAGTCGTGTGGTCCTGACGCCTCGACGCTGGCGTTCAAGTCTTGCGGAAATATCTGCGAGGCGACGGTGACAAAAGAGCCCGATCACCGGGGAGAGCGCGAAGGAAACCGTTAACACCATCGCGTGCGGGAATGCCGGGTTCTCCGGTGTGCTCGTGGTGACTAACGCGCGTGCTACCACCCACTACACGCGCGGCTGCGGGTGCATCGAGCACCCGGCATTCCCCACGCCCTCTGGTTTATGGGCGGAAATTTCTGGCATGACTCGGGCGTAATGCGTCGCGGGGATGCGAAGGTGTGTTTGCGTTTGATGTAAGTTGTGTTTGCGCTTGATGTCTTGGCTGTTTGAAATTTGAATCGGCGATGGCGCGTCACATTCAGTGTCGTCCCGGCGAACGCCGGGACCCATAACCACAGGACGTTGTGTGGTTCGAAGTCGTCCAACAGCATTCTTGAACGATAGGCCGCGGCGTATCGGTCCCCGCGTGCGCGACGAAAGAAAGATGCGTAGACGCCACGCTTCGTCGGCGACAGCAAATGGCGCACTCGGAGAGATTCGAACTCCCGACCCTCGGAATCGAAATCCGATGCTCTATCCAGCTGAGCTACGAGTGCGTGCGGGCTCGATTACCAGACTTGGTCTGACAGGGCCAGCGGCCCGTCAGGCCCGTTGGCTCAGGCAATCGAGCCGGGATCAGAACCGCTCAGGAGCAGGGGTATCTGCGGCCGTCCTCGCCGCGATAGCTGGAGGCGCTCCAGCGGCAGGCGTTGCTCGAGGGACCATCATAATAGGCGAAGGTACCGGGCTCGATGCCAGGGCCGTAATTGTGGATGTAGCTGATCGAATAAGGGAGGCCGTATGCGTAATGATGGTGATGGTAACGACGCGCCTGCGCCTGGTTCGGCAACGCGGCCAGCGTGGCCAGAACGGCCGCGGCGGCGAAAAACTTCAAACGGGTCATCCGGTTCCCCTGTGAAAGCCAAGTCTGTGAAGATAAGGCATTTTAGGCCAATTGCATGTCTTTCCAAAGCGGCAGACCCGGAAAACTGAGGAAAATTTGTCACAGAACGCCGTTTTTTGGCCCCGGAGGCATGCTTAACGAATTTCCAACACAGTAAGGCCAGAGTTGTGCCGTCTGGTCCGCCTTAAGGGCCGTTTTCCCGAATCCCCGACTGGCTTAATTGTCCCGGCAGGCTTCATTGGTTCCCGATCGATCCATGCGCATCACGTTCATTCCCCTGCTGTTGCTGTTCGTGCTGGCCGCGGCGCCGGCGCGCGCCGATCTGCATATCACCCGGGATCACGGCGGCTATGTCGAGGAATACAAGGCCAAGTATGCGCGCATCCGCGATCGCCATGAGCGCGTGATCATCGACGGGATCTGCAACTCCGCCTGCACGCTGGTGTTCGGCATCGTGCCGATGAACAAGATTTGCGTGACGCCGCGCGCCAGCCTCGGCTTTCACCAAGCCTATTACGACAAGGCTTTCACCTTCGGCATCAAGGTCACGAGCTCGGAGGGGACGTCGGACCTGATGTCCTATTATCCGAACACCGTGAAAGACTGGATCCGCCGCAATGGCGGCCTGACCCCGGAGATGAAGAAGATCACCAACGGCGCAGAGCTGTGGAAGATCGTCGATCCCTGTCCGGAAGAATTTTGATTTCGGGTTGTGCCCGGGGGAAGGTCGAACCCAACGGCTTGATAAGCTGCCAGCTCGGCGCTTTGTGCAGCCGCATTTTCATACTTGACGATTATCGATCAAGGAAAGGAAGATCCTTTGCATGAGCGTGCGTGAGCAGATCGACAGGTACATCGGCGATCAGTCACCGGCCAAGTGCGAGGAATTGCGAGATCTGCATCGGCGTATCCTGGCGATTTCGACCGGCACCAAACTCTGGTTCCTGGATGGCAGGAACGACGACGGCAAGATCGTTTCTAATCCATGTATTGGATATGGGTCAGAGACGCTTCGCTATGCCAACGGGAATTCGAAAGCGTTCTACAAGATCGGCCTGAGCGCCAATACGTCCGGAATCTCGGTCTACGTCATGGGTCTCAAGAACAAGAACTACCTGTCCGAGACCTATGGATCGCGGCTCGGGAAGGCCAAAATCACTGGATACTGCATCAAATTCAAATCCACACGGGATGTCGATCTCGGCGTGCTTGCGGAGGTCGCCGCTGACGCTTTAAAGGGCTAAGCGAAGCGATCGAGATGTGCTGCACCGCGCCGGTGCGGTGGGGTGTCCGTCGATAGCTGCCGGTTTCCGATCGATGGGGCTATCACTGCTGCTTTGACGCAGTCTCGCGACAAAGCATGTCTGGTCGGCGCTGACGTCGCTCGCCTCGCCCGGCGTGACCGGATTTGCGATTGCCGCGCAGCATATTGTCAGGCAAGCAAAGCCGCAAATGAGCACAGACTTTGAGAAATTGGCCGCGCGCGCGGCGCCGGCGATTTTTGTCGTGCTCTGGAGCACCGGCTTTGTTGCCACCAAATATGTGCTGCACAATTCGGAGCCGCTGACCTATCTCGCCATTCGCATGGCCATTGTGGTGGCGCTGCTGGTGGTCGTGGTCGCGATCGCACGGCCGCCATGGCCGGACCGGTCGGGCATTGGGCACAGCGTCGTCGCGGGGCTTCTGGTGCACGGATTTTATCTCGGTGGAACGGCGGTCGCGATCGCGCATTCGATTCCTGCCGGGCTCTCGGCGCTGATCCCGGGCCTGCAGCCGATCCTGACATCGACGTTGGCAAACCGCTGGCTTGGCGAGCGCGTCACGCCGCTGCAGTGGACCGGCTTGCTGCTCGGGCTCGCCGGCGTGGTGTTGATCCTGCACGGCCGGCCGATGAGCGGAGACGCCGGCTGGGGCTGGCTGGCCTCGGGCGTATCGCTGATCAGCATCACGCTCGGCACACTCTACCAGCGGCGCTTTTGCGGCGGGATTGACTGGCGCACCGGCAATCTCGTCCAGTACATCGCGGTGTTGATCTTTTTTGGTGTGGCGTCCGCGATCTTCGAAACCCGCGTGGTGCACTGGACCAGCGAATTCGTGCTGGCGGTGATCTGGCTCGCGGTGGTGCTCTCGATCGGGTCGATCGGCCTGCTGTACTGGCTGATCCGCCGCTCGGCTGCCACCTCGGTCGCAAGCCTGTTCTATCTGGTGCCGGCGGTGACGGCCGCGATGGCTTACGTGCTGTTCGGCGAGCGGCTCGACGTCATCGCGATCGTCGGCATGACGGCCTGTGCGGCTGCGGTGTTTCTGGTTAACCGGCGCGCGTGAGCAGGGCTGTTTTAAAATAACCAGTCTCAAAAACAAAAGCCTCCGGTGTCGATCCGGAGGCCTTCGCAAAATGCCAAATCGATCGCCTCAGCGCTTCGACTTCTTGGCCTTCTTTTTCTTCTTCGAAGTTTTCTTTGAAGCCTTCTTGGCTGATTTCTTGACGGCCTTCTTGGCCGATTTCTTTGCTGAAGATTTCTTTGCAGAGGACTTCTTGGAAGCCTTCTTTGTAGCTTTCTTGGCTTTCTTCGCTGCCTTCTTCGACGCTACTTTCTTCGCAGCCTTCTTGGCCTTCTTCTTTTTGACGGCCGGTTTGGCGGCCGCGACCGGCGCTGGCTCGGCGGCGGGTGTCGTATCTGTTATCGGCTCAGAAACGGTTTTCTCGTCGTCCATATCATCCCCCAGGGTTTATCGAAGCGATAACGATAGCTGGATTCGTGCGCGTGTTAAAGAGATGCCTCTTTCGTCACGCCGCGCGGACCTTTGCGTAGGCCTTGAGCGCGCGCTCGCGACCGATCTTGTGATCGACGATCGGCTCCGGATAGGTTTTGCCGAGATCGATGCCGGCGCCTTTCAACTCGAGCGGGGCGGCGGTCCAGGGCTGGTGGATCAGGTTGGCCGGCAAGGCTGCCAGTTCCGGCACCCAGCGCCTGACATAGGCGCCGTCGGGATCGAATTTCTCACCCTGCAGGATCGGGTTGAACACGCGGAAATAAGGTGCGGCATCGGCGCCGCAGCCCGCGACCCATTGCCAGTTGGCCGGATTGCTCCCGGCATCGGCGTCGACCAGCGTGTCCCAAAACCACTGTTCGCCCGCACGCCAGTCGATCAGGAGATGTTTGACCAGGAACGAGGCCGCCACCATCCGCACCCGGTTGTGCATCACGCCGGTGTGCCACAATTCGCGCATCCCGGCGTCGACGACGGGATAGCCGGTCTGGCCGCGTTGCCATGCCTGCAGCGCTTGGTCGTCGTGCCGCCAGGGAAACGCATCGAACGACGGCTGCAGGTTACGCGTCGCGAGGTCCGGCACGTCAAACAGCAGATGGCGGCAGAAGTCGCGCCAGCCCAACTCGCTCAGGAATTTGTCGATGTCGGCGGAGTGTGCAGGGCGCTCGGCGGCTGCAAAATGCGCTGAATACCAGACCTGACGCGGGCTGATTTCGCCAAAGCGCAGATGTGACGAAAGCCTTGACGTGCCGGTATCGTCGAGCCGGTCGCGCCGGCTCGCATAGCCCGCCACGTCGCCTGCAAGAAACTCCTTGAGCCGCCGCTGGGCGTTCAGTTCGCCCGGTGTCCAGTTCTCGCGCAGCCCACCGGCCCAGTCCGGCTTCGTGGGTTCGAGGCGCCAGCTTTCGAGCGCATCGCCCGCAACATCCGGCCCCGGGGACAGGCGCTTGGGCGCCGGCAGCGGCTTCGGTGGATCGCCCAGGGCCTGCACCCGCCGCCAGAACGGGGTGAACACGCGAAGCCCGCGGTTCTCCTTGTTACGGATGCTGGCGGGGGCAGCCAGGAGATCGCCCGGGAAACTTTGCGCCGCGACGCCGATCTCCTTGAGCGCTGCTTCAACCTGACCGGCGATTTTTAGTTCCGGCGCCTGCGCGATCTCGTTCCAGAACACGGCATCCGCGCCGGTGGTGCGCGCCAGTTCGGCGATAATCTTGGCCGCAGGCCCCCGGCGCAACAGCAGCGACGCGCCGGCGGTGGCGAGGCGTTCCTGCAGGGCGCGCAGCGATTGCGCCAGCCACCAGCAAACCGCGCCACCAAGCGGGCGCATATTTGGTACGCGAGATGGCTCATCGAGGACGTAAAGACAGATGACCGGCCGGCCCGTCTTCGACGCGGCGTGCAGAGCGGGATGATCGGAGAGCCGCAGGTCGTCGCGAAACCAGACGATACAAGGCAGGGAGGATTGGCAGGGCGGGGCGGATGGACTGGGCATCAGGCGCTCAACTCGCAAGGGGCGCTTTAGGTCCATGCGGACGGGATATTGCAACTCTGCCCGCCCTCATACGTACTACATCGAGGGCATGCGCCAACAGCGCTGGAGGCTTTTGTGAACCGCTATGTCGTTCTCTATCTGGCGACCCTGATCGTGCTGATCCCGATCGATTTCCTGTTTCTGGGCCTGGTCGCCAAGGGCTTCTTCACCTCACAGGTAGGCGACATGCTGGGCGAGATCAGGCTCGCGCCGGCGATCCTGTTCTATCTGCTTTACGTCGGTGGCATCCTGATTTTCGTCAACGGGCAGGCCGGCGCGACCTGGCAGTCGACATTGCTCTACGGCGGACTGTTCGGATTTTTCTGCTACGCGACGTTTGAGCTCACATCGCTGTCGCTGCTGAAACACTGGACCTGGCCGGTGGTCATGGTCGATGTGAGCTGGGGCACGTTCGTGACGGCGGTGTCGTCTACGATCGGGCTGTTGGTCGCCAATGCGATCGTGCGCAAGATTTGAGGGAGTCATTACGGGATGGTGCGCTAGCACCAGACCCCAGATGCGCAATTGCGCATCGGGGAATCTCGAGATTCCGGGTTCGATGCTGCGCATCGCCCCGGAATGACAGTCTCGGTAGTTTACTTCGGCTGCGGCACGATCCGCAGATACGGCTTCGGCGCTTTCCAGCCGGCGGGATAGATGGTCTTGGCTTCATCGTCGCTGACGGAGCCCGCGATGATCACGTCGTCGCCCTGCTTCCAGTCGGCGGGGGTGGCGACGCGGTGCTTGGCGGTCATCTGCAGGGAATCGATCACGCGCAGGATTTCCTGGAAATTGCGGCCCGTCGTCATCGGATAGACCAGCACCAGCTTGATCTTCTTGTCCGGCCCGATGATGAAGACGTTGCGGACGGTCTGGTTGTCGGCGGCGGTGCGGGCGCCGGCGTCGCCGGAGGTTGCGGCCGGCAGCATGTCGTACAGCTTCGACACGTTGAAATCGGTGTCGCCGATCATCGGATAATTCGGAGCCGTGCCCTGGGTCTCCCGGATGTCCTCGGACCATTTGGCGTGCTTGTCGACGGGATCGACGCTCAGCCCCATCAGTTTGACCCCGCGCTTGTCGAACTCCGGTTTCAGCCTGGCCAGCGCGCCGAGCTCGGTGGTGCAGACCGGGGTGAAGTCCTTCGGATGCGAGAACAGGAGCGCCCAGCTATTGCCGATCCAGTCGTGGAACTTGATTTTGCCTTCGGTAGTTTCGGCCTCGAAGTCCGGGGCCACTGCGCCAATCTGGAGAGCCATGTGTCGTCCTCATGTCATTCTAGTTACAGGTAAATTCGTCGTCCGAACTATAGGGGGAGAACCCGTTTAAGTGAACAGGGGGCTCAAAAGAAACCTCCATAAGGATGATCTTTCCCCGATGCCATCAATTCTTGGCATGTTCTTGGCATTGATTGGGGAGGGTGCGGCAAAAAAGCCGCGCTATTTCGTGAACGGAAGTGCCCCGATGTTGCCACTTGTCCCGCCCATAGCCTCCGGTCCGGGTTGACGCCACCTTGAACCGTGACGTAGGTCACAGCGACAAATCAGCCACCATCTAAAAATCTCGCGATCCAAGTTTCGAATCGTTAACCACTCGTTTACGCCTGCAGGCAAATGCTGGCCCAGAACAAAAAACTGAAAAGAGTACCGACTAATGTCCGCCCCGCTTGCTACCGTTGCCGAACCGATTGCCGCGTTGGAACCTTCGAAAATCTCCTGCCGTGATACCGCAGCGCTTGCGCTGACCGTCGTCCGCGACGGCGTGATCACCGGCGAGGGCCCCACCACCAAGGGCCGCGTTCATTTCTCCCGCGAACTGGATGCCGATGACGCCGCCTGGTGCGCGCGTATCCTGACCGCGACCGCCGTCGAGCATCAGCCGGTCAGCCGGGCGGAAGCCGAGGCGCTGTTTGAGATCAACGATGCTGCCGCCGAGCGCAGCGATAATGGACGGTTCGATGACCTCCTGGCCAAGGCCGTGGTGCATCACGCCGCGTCCGTGTCCGGCCTGCCGGTGCCGTCCCGCACCGTTGCGCTGTCGCCGGAAACCGCGATCGAAAGCTGGGCGCCTGCGAAGTCGGCCGGGGTCGATACCGAAGTGTTGAACTGGATCGCGAGCCAGATGCGCGGCAAGCGCCGCAGCAACCGTACCCTTATGTCGCTGGTCGCTACCATCGTCGGCGTCGCCGCGCTGCCGCTGACCACGCTGCCGAACGTATTCGACATCGGAATGTAAATTCAGCCCGAGCGGGCGTGTATCAGGACGGCGGGGTTATTGCCCCGCCGTTTTTGTTTGTTCGCTTGCAATGTTCCCGTTTTGGGAACATAATATCAAGCATGAGAATTATCGCATGGAGTGTGCTCTCTTCGTATGCCGAAAGGCATCCGGAGACGAAGGTCCCGCTCCAGCGGTGGCGAACATTGGTCAAAAACGCCAAATGGAATTCAATGGAGGACGTGCGCCTCTCTGCTCCGAATGCGAAAATTCTGAATGGGGAGCGCGCGAGGTTTGAAGTCGCGGGCGGTAATTTTCGGATGATCGTTGCGTTCGATTTCGGCAGGGAAATCGCCTTTGTCAAATTCATCGGAACGCACGCCGAATACGACAGGATCGACGCTTTGACCGTCGCGTTATTTTAGGGAACGCACCATGGAAATTCACCCGATTAGAAACGACGATGATCACGCCGCAGCCATTCGGGAAATCGAAACGCTTTGGGGGGCTATCGCAGGTACAGAAGACGGCGACAAGCTCGACATCCTCGCAACGCTTGTCGAAAAATACGAAGACCGCCGCTGGCCGAATATCGACATCTCAGATCCGATCGACTTGCTGAATTATGCGATCGAAGAACTCGGACACTCGCAAGCCGAACTCGCCGAACTGCTCGGCTCGCGGTCGCGCGCGTCGGAACTGCTGAACCGGCGGCGTCCTCTGACGGTCGAGATGATTCACAAGATCAGCGAAGCCTGGAAGATTCCGGCTGATCTTCTGGTGAAGCCTAGCCGGGTTGCGGCCTGAGCGGCGGAGCTATTGCCCCGCCGTTTTTTGTTTGCCGGTCTCGGCATCGAGTCCGACGGTCCGGCCCGGAAAACCCGCGACGTCGAAATAGCGTTGCGACAGCACGCGCTGGTACTTCACGACGGTGCGCAGACCGTTGGCCGCGGGCTTGGAGACGATGGTGGCGTCGGCGGATTTTGGGATGATGCCGTTGGGCAGGGCTTCCGACATCACGCGCCCGGTCAGTCCGCCAGCGTTAGCGGGATGCAGGCCCATCAGTTCAGCGATGGTCATGCCGACATCGGCATTGTTGACGGGCAGGGGATCGGCGTATCCGGCCTTGAAGTCCGGGCCGATGGCCGCCGTGAAATTCAGGGTGTCGCCACGCCCGAAACTGCCATGCATGCCCTGGCCCTGACGCAGCACCGTATCGGCGATCTCGACCGAACAGTTGGTCGGTTCGTCGCAGCCGGACACATAGGAGCGGAAATTGACCACGATGGTCGGGTTCGGCGTCACGGCTTTGCCCTTGAGGCCGATCTGCGACATCGGCAGTGTGCCCGGAAAGCGCCCGAACCTGTCATCGACAAACAAGCCGCTGACGTAATCCTGTTCCAGGAGCGCCTTGATGGTGCGATCCGCCAATTTCTTGTCGCGGTTGGGCAGATAGATCAGGTCCGATCCGCCGTTGGTGGCGACCACGAGATCAGGCTTTGCGGGGTCTTTGCCCAAGAGGCCGTTGCCGGCCTTGGGGTGGGCGTTCGCCGGCACCGGCGCGTTCTTGTCATTGGGGTCGAACAGCGGCAGGTCGAGCGCCTTCGCCAGATCCAGCGCCAGGAAACCCATCGGGAGGAAATCCTTCGGGGTGTCGTCATAGGCGGCCTTCGCCGAAGGGCTGGTCTTGCTCTCTTTCGAGATGGTCGAGAAGCCGTGATCCGAGGAGATGATGATGTTGGTCGAGGCGGTGAGGCCGAGATCGTCGAGCGCCTTGCGCAGTTGTGCCAGATTGTTGTCGGCGTTCTTGATGCCGGCCAGCGAAGTCGGGCCATTGATTCCAGGCGTGATCGTGTTGAGGCTATCGCCGGTATTGTGCTGGCTGCCGTCGGGATCGCGCGACCAGAACACCAGCACGAACGGCTTGTTGCGCGCCTTGAACATCGGCAGCACCACCTTGGTGGTCACGTCGGTGAACCATGCTTGCTGGGCTGTATTGGGCGTCAGGGTGCCCGGCGTCTTGGCGTCGCCGGCCTTGCTGTTGTCGCCGCGCGGCGGTGTGGCGAGCGGCAAACCGGCCTTGGTCAGGGCGGCTTTTATTTCTTCTGACAACGGCATGCCATTCTTGGTGCCGGTGGCATCGTCGATCACGATCGAGTGCAGGCCTTCGGCGCCGATCTTATCGGTATGGTCGAAAATCAGGGTGGGCCCAAGCTTGCCAAGTGCCGCGGTGCTGTAACCCTTGGCGCGCGCCATTTTCAGTACGGTTTCCTCGTTCAGATAGTCGCCGCCGAAATGTTCATCGGCATCCAAAATGACCGGATCGACCTCAAGGAACGGCGTGACAGAGCCGTCGGCGGGTCCCACCGGATATCCCGTATAGATGGTGTTGGAGAAATCGCCGGTGTCGCCGAGATAATGACCGGTGGCTAGCGCCGACGCATTGGCGGTGGTGAAGGTCGGAAACAGCGAGTGTGAATTGCGGAAATTGACGCCCTTGTCGCGGACCTCGGCCATTGCAGGTGCGGTCTCATTGGTCACGATCTTCCCGCGCAGTCCGTCCGGCACGAACAGAATCAGATTATGCGGCGTATTTTGCGCGAATGCTGCGCCGGCGGACAGCAGGACGAGGCCAGCGGACAGCATCACAACCGAACGGCGCATATGAATCTCCCCCAGGAATCGGATGGTCGGCGTGACAGCCGTGCCGTCTCTTTAGTTTTGCCGCATGACAGAATTGTTACATCCGCGGATGCACGGGTGCGCGACAGTTATAGGCCTTGCGGAAGCCGGCGGCATGGGCGTCGTCTTCCGAGCAAAACCAGCGATCCGGCTTCGTGATTGCCGGATAGGAGCGGCAAGCCTGCAGGTGATAGATGCCGACATTGCCGGTGAAGCGGGCACGCACGGCAAATTTGCCCTTGATGTTGCAGCCTGAGGGCATTGCGGTCTCCTCGGGGAATAGCACCCCGCGGATTTCACGGTCCTTGTCGGCACGGCACGATCCGCCCAGCAGCGCACCGTCCTTTCGTCCACCTCGGAATTCGTGCGGCGCGACAAAGCAGCCCTTCCAGAGGCCCCGGCGATTATCTTTGGCGCCAGTTTCGTCGTCCTTGAAGCGGCCCTTTGCGGAGGGCTCCAGGTCCAGCGCGAAGCCCTGGCGGACAATCGACTGGTTCAGGCTGACGGTTTCACCCTCGACGGTGCAAAGGCCGACATGCCGCTTCTTGTAGGTGGCGTCCACACCGAGATCCTCACAATGGACCTCGCGCCCGCCGATCAGCTTGGCCAGTTGATCGCGCGCTTCGACGCCGCAGGTCCAACTGTCGGCATGGTCATCGATGCAGAGCTGATCGAAGGCCGGCGCGTCGACGCCATCGAGCCGGTAGGTTACGCCCGCCAGATCAAGCGAGCCGCCGTCCCGCACGGTCGGGCTCGCAGCCGAGCCCGGGCTGACCGGGAACATCGCCAGTAAAACGGCGGAGAGAACTGCCCGGATCAGGATAGACCGACGCATCATCGATGGTGCTGTTCTTGTGAGAAAAGAGAAGCGTGACCGTCTTTATTGCCTATCAGATATCGGGCAAATGCTTCCAGCATTATTGTCCTTTGCAGGCCGCCCGCCGCAGAAAAATCACGTTGAGTTCGCGCCATTATCGTTGGGGCGCTTCATGATGGTAACCTCGCGGACGCCATCGAGCTCCTTCAATTTCGCCGGATAGCTTGCGATATCCTGCGACGAGACCTTGCTCAGCAGGATCACCAGATCGTCGGTCCCTTCAGGATTTCGGCTTTCGACCAGGAAGCGTTTGACCTGGCCGATTCGAAGATCGAGCGCGCTTCGCAGCAATTCTGGCGTCAGGCTCCCATTGTCGACTTCGATTTTGAGCATGCAGCTTTGATTGCGGGCGCGATAGGCTTCTTCCAGCGGCTTGATGCCGGCGAGAATGATCAGGATGATCACGGTGGACGAGCTGGCGGCGAGATAGAGCCCGCCTCCGACCGCCAACCCGACCGCGGCAACCGTCCAGATGCTGGCGGCCGTGGTCAGACCCTTGACGATCTCGCCGCGGGCGAGGATCGCGCCGGCGCCGAGGAATCCAATGCCGGAGACCACCTGGGCTGCAATTCGCGAGGGATCGAGAACGACATTCTGCTGGGTCAGGATGTTGGAGAATCCGTATTGCGAGACGATCATGATCAGGCACGATCCGACGCATACCAGCATATGCGTCCTGATCCCGGCGGCCCATAGCAGGCGCTCGCGCTCGAACCCGATCAGGCTGCCAAGCGCGGCCGCGACGACCAGTCGAATGAGCATCTCCGTATTGGACATCATTGCCTCCGGCACCCCAAACATGACCCCATACTCAATCGTGGCGTCAAGATATGTTCCACTGCCGCACGGCCTGCTGCAAGATCGCATGGGATAATCCCGATCCGCACCGTCCTTTTGCGACGCAAAATCCTGTATGAGGGGCCACGCAACGGGCAGGATCAGGATGAACACAATCTATTTCGACCTCGATGGAACGCTGACGGATCCGAAACCCGGAATTACCCGCTCGATCCAGTATGCGCTCGGCAAGCTCGGTCGCGCCGTTCCAACCGAGGATGAATTGACCTGGTGCATCGGGCCGCCGCTGCGCGCCAGCCTGAAAGAGCTGGTCGGGACCGACGAATTGGCGGACGCGGCGCTGTTGCTGTACCGGGAACGGTTCGGCGACATCGGCCTGTACGAAAATGAAGTCTATCCCGGCATCGAAGAGACGTTGTCGGTGCTCGCCAAATCGGGCCGGCGCATGTTCGTGGCGACCAGCAAGGCCGTTGTCTATGCCGAGCGCATTATCGATCATTTCAAATTGCGCGGGTATTTCGAGCGCGTCTTTGGTTCTGAACTCGACGGCACGCGGGCCGACAAGACCGATTTGCTGGGCTATGCGCTCAAGACCACGGGCGTCGATCCCACGCAAGCCATGATGATCGGTGACAGAAAATTCGACATGATCGGAGCCAGAAACAACGGCATGACCGCGGTTGGCGTGCTCTACGGTTACGGCACAAAAGATGAATTGCTGGCCGGAGGCGCTCAGCATGTTTGTGCTGCACCGCGGGGATTGCTTGACCACGCATCTTAGAGTTGGCGCGCTGGCACACCCGATGCCAAAGCCGGTCAGGGATGCAATAACCTGGAAACGACTTGGAAACGCGGATTTTGCTCAAAACAGGCCGTTGCCATCAGCTGTTTTTGCTGTACGACGCAATTGTTACCTCCGGCCCCGCATGCCAGATTGCGGGGGCGGATCCCGCCCCTTTAGGTCGCTGTAAAGTCGGTAAGCAAGCCAGCCCATGTTCAAACGAATTCTGATCGCAAATCGCGGCGAGATCGCCTGCCGGATCATCAAGACTGCCCGCCGCATGGGGATCGAGACGGTCGCGGTCTATTCCGAAGCCGACCGCGATGCGCTCCATGTCGAAATGGCCGACCATGCGGTTCTGATCGGACCGCCGGCCGCGGCCGAGAGCTATTTGTTGATCGACAAGATCATCGAGGCCTGCCGCAAGACCGGCGCCGAAGCGGTGCATCCCGGCTACGGGTTTCTCAGCGAGCGTGAAGCCTTTCCGCGCGCGCTGGCCGAGGCTGATATCGTCTTCATCGGGCCCAATCCCGGCGCGATCGCCGCGATGGGCGACAAGATCGAATCCAAGAAGGCCGCCGCCAACGCCAAGGTCTCGACCGTGCCGGGGCATCTCGGCGTCATCGAAGACGACAAGCACGCTGTCAAGATCGCCGACGAAATCGGCTATCCCGTGATGATCAAGGCTTCCGCCGGTGGCGGTGGCAAGGGCATGCGGATCGCGCATTCGACCTCCGAAGTCGCCGAAGGATTTTCGCTGGCCAAGGCCGAAGCCAAATCGTCATTCGGCGACGATCGGGTCTTCATCGAGAAATTCATTGTCGATCCCCGCCACATCGAAATTCAGGTGCTCGGCGACAAGCACGGCAATGTCATCTATCTCGGCGAACGCGAATGTTCGATCCAGCGCCGCAATCAGAAGGTGATCGAGGAAGCACCGTCGCCGCTGCTTGACGAGACCACGCGGCGCAAGATGGGTGAGCAGGCGGTCGCGCTCGCGAAAGCCGTGAACTACGATTCCGCCGGCACCGTCGAATTCGTCGCCGGCCAGGACAAGAGCTTCTACTTCCTGGAGATGAATACGCGGCTGCAGGTCGAGCATCCCGTGACCGAATTGATCACCGGTATCGATCTGGTCGAACAGATGATCCGGGTCGCGGCCGGCGAGAAGCTCAAGCTGGCGCAGAAGGACGTCACGCTGACCGGATGGGCGGTGGAATCGCGGGTCTATGCCGAAGACCCGTTCCGCAACTTCCTGCCTTCGATCGGGCGGTTGGTGAAATACCGTCCGCCGGTCGAGAGCCGCGTCGACGGCATCACCGTGCGCAACGACACCGGCGTGCAGGAGGGCGGCGAGATCTCGATCTATTACGATCCGATGATCGCCAAGCTCGTGACCCATGCGCCGTCGCGCGCCGCGGCGATCGAGGCGCAATCGACCGCGCTCGATTCCTTCTACATCGACGGCATCCGCCACAACATTCCGTTTCTCTCGGCGCTGATGGATCATCCGCGCTGGCGCGAGGGCAATTTGTCCACCGGCTTTATCGCCGAGGAATTTCCAGGTGGATTTGCCGTTCGCGTGCCGGAAGGCGAGATCGCGCGGCGGCTGGCGGCGGTGGCCGCGGCGATCGACCATGTGCTGGGCGAGCGCAAGCGGCAGATTTCCGGCCAGATGATCGGCCGTCCGGTAAAGCGCGAGCAGCGCCGCGCGGTGTGGCTGGAGCGCAACGAGATCGCGCTCGATATCGCGCGCGAGGCCGATGGCATCGTGGTGCATTTCATCGACGCTGACGGAAAGCAGGGTCATCCGCACACCCTGGTCTCACCATGGGCGCCCGGCGACGCGGTCTGGCAGGGCACCCTCGATGGTCATCCGGTGGCCATGCAGGTGCGCCCGATCGCCAACGGTTTTCGGCTCGCGCATCAGGGATATGAGGTCGCCGTTCACGTCTTTACCGACGTCGAGGCCGCGGCCGCGCGCCTGATGCCGGTCACGACGGCGGCCGACACCGGTAAGAAATTGCTGTGCCCGATGCCGGGGCTCGTGGTGTCGATCGCGGTCAGCGAAGGCCAGGAGGTCAAGGCCGGCGAAACGCTCGCGGTGATCGAGGCGATGAAGATGCAGAACGTGCTGCGCGCCGAACGCGACGGCACGGTCAAGAAAATTCACGCGACCGCCGGCGCGACGCTGGCGGTGGACGCGCTGATACTTGAATTTGCTTAAGCTCCGTCATTCCGGGATGGTCCGAAGGACCAGACCCGGAATCTCGAGATTCTCCGATGTGCAATTGCACATCGTAGCTCGATGCTGACGCATCGCCCCGGAATGACTGAAGAACCCTTGAAGAGATTTACCCCATGACATTCCAAAAACGCCGCGAAGCCCTGCGTTCGACCCTCTCCGGGGCAGTCTGCATACGTCCAGGCTCGGTCTATGACGCGATTTCGATCCGCATCGCCGAGGATATCGGCTTCGAAGTAGGCATGTTCGGGGGATCGGTGGCGTCGCTGGCGGTGCTCGGCGATCCCGATATTGCGCTGATCACGCTGACGGAACTGGCCGAGCAAATGCGCCGGATGTCGCGCGCGGCCGCCTTGCCGGTACTGGTCGATGCCGACCATGGCTATGGCAATGCAATGAATGTCCGCCGCACCGTGCAGGAGCTGGAGACCGCGGGCGCCGCCGGCCTCACCATCGAGGACACGCTGCTGCCGCAGGCTTACGGACAGGCGAAACCGCAACTGATCTCGCTGGAAGAAGGTGTCGGCAAGATGAAGGGCGCGCTCGACGGACGCGGCGATCCGTCGCTGGTGATCGTGGCGCGCACCGGGGCTGCGTCGATCACTTCGCTCGAGGACACCATCGTGCGGGCGAAAGCCTATGAGGCCACGGGCGTCGATGCATTGTTCTTCACTGGCATTAAAGCGAAAAGCGAATTGGAGGCGATTGCTGCCGCCACGACGCTGCCGATCGTACTTGGTGGCGCACCTGAAGCGATGAACGACCCGGATTATCTCAGGGGTTTGCGCGTGCGGATCGCGTTGCAGGGGCATGCGCCGATCGCTGCGGCGACGCAGGCGGTCTACGAGACGCTCAAAGCGCTGCGTGAGGGATTGCCGCCAAAGGAGCTTAAAGGTCTGGCGTCATCGGAACTGACCAACAAGGTCACACGCGAGGCTGAAGTGAAAGCGCGGCTTGCGCAGCTTCTCGGGCTTTGACTTGAGATGAGCGGCACGATCCGTCGGGTCGAGATCCGGGGCAGGGTGCAAGGCGTCGGTTACCGCGCCTGGGTCGAGCATCAGGCGAGGAAGCACGGCGTTGAGGGATGGGTGCGTAACCGGCGGGACGGCAGTGTCGAAGCGCTGTTTTGTGGACCGGAGGATGTTGTCGCTGACTTGGTCACGTCATGCCGGCATGGGCCGTCATCGGCGCGGGTGGATGACGTGATCGAAGAGACTGCGGGCGCCGATACGCTGGGCTTGCGGTACCCGGGCGAACGATTTTCGGTGCTGTCGACGATATAAATTCAAAAGTACAACGGGAGGCGACTGTCATGGCGACGTTCAGAGGGATATTGACGGGCGCGGCGGTCGCGTTCGCGCTGTTATCGGGCGCTTCGCCGATATCGGCGCAAATGCCATCTGCTTCGCTTCCCGGCGTCGATCCTGCGTTGCTCGAAGATATCGTGATCGGTAGCCGCGTGCTGGCAGACTTCGGCGTGCTCGACGGTTTCGGCCATGTCAGCGCGCGCCATCCGACCAATCCCAATCATTTTCTGATGGCGCGGTCGCTGGCGCCCGCACTGGTCACCGCCGACGACATCATGGAATTCGATCTCGACGGCAATGCCGTGGACGCGCGGGGGCGCTCTGTCTTTCTGGAACGTTTCATTCACAGCGAAATCTACAAGGCGCGGCCGGACGTGATGTCTGTGGTTCACACCCATTCCGCCGGCGTCATTCCTTTCTCGGTAACCAAAGTCCCGTTGAAGGCAATGTTTCATAATCCGTCCTTCCTCGCAGTTGGCGTGCCGGTGTGGGATATTCGCAAGGATTTCGGCGAAACCAGCATGCTGGTCAGCGATGCCGCGCTCGGCAAATCGCTCGCTGAGACGCTCGGTGACAAGCCGGTGGTTTTGATGCGCGGCCATGGCGACGTGACCGTCGGGCCGTCGGTCAAGATGGCCGTGTTCCGCGCCTATTATACCGACGTCAACGCCAAGCTGCAGGCCCAGGCGATGGCGCTCGGCGGCGAGGTCAATTATCTGACGCCAGGCGAAGGCGTGAAGGCCGACAAGACCAATTTCATCGTGATCGACCGCATCTGGGGCGTGTGGAAGATGCGCGTTCTGCCGACGCTTTCGAAATAGCTCCAGCGGATTTCGTTGTGGTTGCGAAGGGGACGATTCGCAGTCAGCTCTGCTGATGGCGCAATGCTGACGTCTGCGTGTTCTCGGGGAACATCGATGGACCGTGTGGGTTTCCTTCTCGTCATCAACAAAGGAAACGACCATGAAACTTTCAACGATTGCATTGGCGGGAGCGCTGGCACTCTCGAGCACCTTCGCACTGGCCCAGAGCAGCGGCGGGGCGGCGGGCGGCGGTGTGTCCGGCGGGACATCCGGCGCAGGCAGTTCAGTGGCGCCGAGCACCGGTTCATCCACGACTGGAAGTTCGATGGGCAACGCACCCGGCTCGACGGTCGGCCGTACCACGGGTTCCAACACAAATGTTAATCCGTCCGGTAATACGCTGCAGCCGAGCGGCTCTCCCAGCGGATCGACGTTGACCCCGACCGGCCCAGGTTCCGGCCTCAGCAAATAAGCGACGCGTCAGCAATAACGAAAAGCCCCGCCTTCGCGCGGGGCTTTTTGTATGGCGGTCTGGAGAGACTTGGTGGTGCGGCGCGTAAGCTTCAGATCGTTTCCGGCACGGGCTGCTTCACCGCGCCAAACACATCCTCGAAAGCCCGGCGGAGCGCCACGTCCACATCTGCTGTGGTGACGGGATGGCCGAGATCGACAAGGCTGGTGACGCCGTAGCGGGGGTCTGCGACGCCGCAGGGCACGATCGCGTCGAAATGGCTGAGATCCGGTTCCACATTGATCGCGATGCCGTGGAAGGAGACCCAGCGCCGCAGCCGCACCCCGATTGCAGCGATCTTGTCCTCGAAACCTTGCCCCTTGTCCGGCCTCGCGACCCAGACCCCGACGCGATCCTCGCGGCGTTCGCCCCGTACATTGAACGCCGCCAATGTCTGAATGATCCATTGCTCAAGGCCGGCGACATAGGCCCGCACATCGGGCCGTCTTCGTTTGAGGTCGAGCATGACATAGGCCACGCGCTGGCCCGGCCCGTGATAGGTGAGCTGGCCGCCGCGGCCAGTGTCGAAGATCGGGAAGCGGGGGTCGAGCAGGTCCTGGGCTTTGCCGCTGGTGCCGGAGGTATAGAGCGGGGGGTGCTCCAGCAGCCAGACCAGTTCAGGCGCCCGGCCGGCCGCGATATCGGCAACGCGTGCCTCCATGGCCGCGACGGCCTCCAGATAGGGCAAGGGGGCGTCGGCGATCAGCCACTCGACAGGAGCGCCGCCCGGAGGGGCCGCAAAGGTCGTCAAATCAAGGCTTTCTCGGTCATTAACCATTGGCTAACCATAACGTGGTGATGTCTGACCACGCAATTTTGCGGTTGTCTGTCAGTTCGGGTCCCCAGTGCCAACCCTCGATAAAGTCAGCGTGAACCTCATGGTGGTCCTCGGGACCACGACGATGCCGATTCATCAGGTAATGCGTCTGAGCCGGGGCGCCATCATCGAACTGGATGCCACCGAGGCGGACGAGGTCAAGATCCTCGCCAACAACCTGCCGATCGCCAGCGGCGTGGTGCTGGTCGATCGCAACCGGATCGCGGTCGAAGTCAAGCAAATGCTGCCAAAATCGCCGGGCAGCCGCTAGATCCATGCCCCGGATGCGGCCTTGTTCTATCCCCGAAACACTGTGCTCGCGGGCCTTGTCCCCCCATCCCTGATTTGTTACATCGGCGCCGTTGATCCGGTCCGGCGGCAATCCCGGTGCCGATCTCTCTAGCGCTCGTGGCGGAATTGGTAGACGCGCTGCCTTGAGGTGGCAGTGAGTAAAATCGTGGGGGTTCGAGTCCCTCCGAGCGCACCATAAACCCAGCTTTGGCACTGAAATCGCTAAGATTTTTTCCCAAAATTACTACGCAAAGTTACTACTCTGTTCTCACCATTCGTTGCGACTTTGTTCGCATCGGGCAGGGGCAGAACATCACTCATATTCTGGCTCTGATCGAACGTCACGATCTTGTCCATGCCGCTGGCGCCAAGCTTTTCCCGGTTCGCCTGCGCGATGTAATGCGCCGGCATCTTCGGGTCGGTCCAGCCGAACATCGCCCTCATCTGACTCTCGGTGCAGTCAGCGTAAGCGGCGACCTCGGCGCGCGCCTTGCGGACCCCATGGCAGCTTTTCTTGGTCTCGTTGACACCGGCCAGAACAGCGTACTTCTTGAATTTCGCCGCCCAGGACTTCTTGCTCACCGAGGAAGAGAAACAAAAACTCAGTCATTAGGTGCACCGCAGCTAGCGCGTGCGGACAAGGCGCGAAACGGGCGGTTCATTCGACACATACATTTTTCTGAAGCCGTGATTGCAGAATCCAGCCAATCATGGATCAACGCAGTATCGCTGCCCCGAGAAATGCTGCGCCTGATGCTCCGTGCAGCGTACGCCGTGGAAGGATCCGCAGGCGGCCGCCGATTTGCATACCATCCTCACGCGCTGCAACGTCGGCGAAGTGCCACCGCTGGAGATGCTGCAACCGCTCAACCTGCACTTCTCACTGAACCTCAAGAATAGCGGCTGCTGGCCTGCTATGAGACGTTGGTTGACTTCGGCGTTCGGTCATCTGTTTTGTTACGTGGCAGGAAAGTCTGCGTTCAGGCTGGTTGCCCTCCAGAGTTCGACCTCCTGAATCATCGAGCGCAGTTGGGCTTCAACATTTTCCAAACCCGCGCGGCCGAGCACCAGATGCGATGGAGGCGCGGGTGATTGCACCGCTTCGATGACAGCCTCGGCGGCGCGCACCGGATCGCCCGCCTGCTGGCCGCTGTATCCCGCGGTTTCTCTGCGCCGTGAGCCGGCTGTCTGCTCGTAATCGCCGATGAAGTTGGCCGACTGTTTGAGAGATCGGCCGGCCCAATCGGTTCGGAACGGGCCGGGCTCGACAACCAGCACGCGGATTCCGAGTGGCTCTACTTCCCTGGCAAGCGACTGCGACAGACCTTCGACCGCGAATTTCGTCGCGGCATAATAGCCGGAGCCTGCAAAGCCGACGATTCCGCCGACGGATGCGATGTTGATGATCTGTCCATGGCGTCGCGCCCGCATTCCCGGCAGAACTGCGCGCACCATCGCGGCAAGGCCAAAGAAGTTGGTTTCGAACATGGCGCGGATGTCCTTATCCTCACCTTCCTCGACGGCGGCGAGATAGCCATAGCCGGCATTGTTGACGAGCACGTCGATACGGCCGAACGCGCGTTTGGCCTCGCTGACGGCCTGCTTGATCTGGTCCGCGTTCGTCACATCCAATGCGATCGCGATCGCTCTGTCTTCATGTCCGGCGATTATATCGCTCAGCTTGTTTGGATCGCGAGCTGTTGCGACGACCCGAAACCCGTGTGCCAGCGCGGCACGGGCGAATTCACGGCCGAAGCCGGTCGAGCAGCCGGTCACAAACCAGACCGGCGAGTCATTGGTGGTCGTTGCCATGGATCGATCTCCTTCGATGTGGGACGGCTATCGAACGGAACGCGCTCGAAGCCGTCACGACTGGTTTAATTTCCGGGAAAATGCTGGCGCGCACAGGATCGCACGCGCGCCATGTGTTGCTCGACGATTTCCTTCGCAAGTTGGGGCGCCACCTGATCGAAATGCAGATGCTCCATCAGTTCGAACCCTGCCGCACGAAGAATGTGCGTATCCTGCAAGACCTGAACGGCGTTCCAGTTGCCGCTTTTGACCAGAAGTGGCAACGGGGCTCCCGAGATCGTGATAAGAACAGCTTTCTTTCCGCCGAGAAGCCCACGCACGTTGCCGTCGTGAGATTCGTAGGCGAAGCCGCGCGCGAAGACGCGGTCGATATAGCCTTTCATCATTGCAGGCATCGATAGCCACCACAGCGGATAGATGAGGGTCAAAACATCTGCCGCGCGAATGGCGTCCTGCGCCTGTGCCACATCCGTGCTGACAGGATGATCCGCATCGACGGGCCACAGTTCGCGGGCTGGCAGGACCGGATCAAATCCCATGCGGTACAGATCGTATGTCTGCTGGCTGTGCCCGAGCCGCTCCAGTTCCGCAGCGTAGCTGCGCGCCAGTCCCATCGTGAAGCTGTCTTTGGCGGGATGGGCAACGACAATGAGATGCTTCATGGGACAAACTCTCCTATTGACGGGTTTCAGCCAATCCAGCGGATTTCAGGTTCGCGGCGCGGAACAGGAGGCGGCTGGGCCTTCGCATAGCCGACGATGATCGGCGCAATTGCAACCGAGGTGACCGGCAGGCCGAGCAGGGCCTTTCCTTCCGGTGTATTCAAAAAGCTCTGCGCAAAACCGACCCAGCAGGTACCGAGTCCGGCGGCGTAGGCTGTGAGCATCAGATTTTCGGCAGCCAGCGCACAGTCTTCGGCGATCCAGGGCCCCGGTTCTTTGGCTGAGATCAGGATCAGTGTGGGGGCGTGATAGAAGATATGGAAGTCCGGATCGCCAAGCATGGATCTGGCATGTTCGGCGTGAGAATCTGATGCCATTGTCGCAAGCATGTGCGACTTGGCTTCGCGTGCGATCCGGTCCAGCTTGTCCCGGTTACGGACGACCGTGAATGTCCATGGCTGCTGATTGAAGGCGCTTGGCGCAAGAATCGCGGCGTCGATCACGTTACGGATCAATTGTTCGTCAACAGCCTTGGACGTATAGTCACGCACCGCACGACGGCCGCTGATTGCTTCGTCGATCTCCATGGCCGTGCTTTCCAGAGGTTGCTATCTCTGGAAAAATAGACTTCCGATCAATAGCGCGCGTTGATCCCGATCAAGCCGAAGATTGTCGATCATGATCTGCTCTCTCAAATGAAATGCGGGAGAGGGACATGCGCTTGCAGGGTAAGGTTGCCATCATTACCGGAGCGGGCACCGGCATCGGCGAAGCCATTGCGCACAAGTTCGCGCGTGAAGGTGCGCGGCTGGTCCTGAGCGGACTTCCCGCCGATCCTGTCCGCGATGTGACCGAAGCCATCAAAGGCGCAGGAGGACAGGCGGTGCCTTATCTCGGCGATCTTGCCGAGGAGCAGCATGCGCGTGCCTGCGTCGAACTCGCTTTGGACAATTTCGGCTCGCTCGATGTGCTTGTGAGCAACGCCGGCATCTTCATCGCCAGTGCGGAGACAGACGCCTATCGTATCGAGGATTTCGACCGCACCATCAGGAACAACATTCGCACGGCGTTCCTGATGACCAAGTTCGCCCTGCCGCACCTTCGCAAGAGCCGGGGGAACATCGTCTACACCGGCTCAGAGGCCGGGATGAATGGTTCACCGATGTTTACGCCTTATGGCGGGAGCAAGGCGTTCCTTCATGCCTTCATGAAAGGCGTCGCCTTGGAACAGGCGCCCTATGGCGTGCGCGCCAATTGCGTCTGCCCCGGCGCCATCGACACAGCCTGGACCAGAGGCACCGACAGTCCGATCGATCCGGCGGCGCAGGCGACGATTGGCGCCATGATTCCGCTCGGTCGTCGCGGCACGCCGGAGGAGATTGCCAATATCTTCGCGTTTCTTGCCTCCGACGAAGCAAGTTATGTGACCGGCGCGTTATGGCTGGCCGATGGTGGCATCACCCCAGCCAAGAACGATATTGGCACCCGGGTGCCCGATGCGTTGCGGCGCGAGCCGAAGGGCGTGCTCAACCTGAAGCATTCGCATGACGGGCTCCATGGCAAGGACGTCTATCGCGCGCCGCCAGTTCTCGTTCCATAATCGCAGGCTTGTCGGTGGCGGGCATAAGTCAGCCGACGGGATTCGTGCCGTGAGCCTGCAAACCGCGACGGACTAGCGAGGCCCATCCGTCCTCCGCGGTCTCGGCGAACTCGAAGAGATGAAGGTCGTCTGCCGTAATCATGCCTTCCTCGACGAGAGCCCCGAAGTTGATGATCCTGCGCCAGTAGCTCTCGCCGAACAACACAATGGGTGCTGGCGGCGCCTTATGTGTCTGCTGCAGCGTCAGCAGTTCAAACATCTCGTCCAGGGTGCCGAAACCGCCAGGGAAAATAGCCAAAGCATTCGCGCGCATGGCGAGGTGCATCTTTCGCATCGCGAAGTAGTGGAAGCGAAAGCTGAGTTCTGGTGTGATGTAGGGGTTTGGCACTTGTTCATGCGGTAGGGTGATGTTGAAGCCGATACTCGGCGCACCAACATCGAAAGCGCCGCGGTTGGCTGCCTCCATGATGCCGGGGCCGCCGCCTGTGGCAATCACATTGTCGCGCCATCGGTTCTTGGGAGCGAAGGCGCCGCCATGCTGTGAAGCAATGCGGCCGAACTCGCGCGCAATCCGGTAAAACTCGGACCGCTGCCGCAGTTTCCCAGCCAAGGCCTTTTCGGATTCGCTATTCGCGGCTTCGATGGCGGCGGCAGCTTGCTCCGGAGCGGGCACGCGCGCGCCGCCATCGCGCGCGACGAAATGCGTGTTGATTGCCGGCCAGAAAATTCTTCGACGGCGGCGGATCATGGCTCCCGATCATTGAGGTCGAGGCTGTCGGATTTCTTCCTCATATTGGCGGGGCAGGGCCGTGGCATTATCGAAAACCTGATCATTACGAGTCTTGGTCTGCACCCTCGCTGATTCGAAGCTTTATTGTCCGAAGCCTTACTGGCGAACGATGCTGTTACGCATTCTGCGAGCCTTCGCTTCAATATCGGCGACATCGATCATCCCCGTGCCGTGCGAATCCGCTCCCATGCGCGCCGATTGTTTGCCTGGTGGGATATTTCGGTTCGTCCGAGCGCCATGGCATCGAGCTCCCACATCTCCCGCGTCACGCGGCGCATCACCTTCATGAGAGTTCGTCGCGCCCTCTCGCGAATGGTGGCGACTTAGGCCGAGTTGAATTCAAACCGACACATGCCCGTCATTGACACTACCTATCTGTCCCTGCGCACGACCACACACACTCTCTCTCTCTGGGGAAAAGATGACAAAATTTAAAACTGTTTTGCTGTCCACGGCGGCGATCCTCGTTGTCGGAGCTACGATCGCTGTGACCGGTCCGGTCGCCGTCGCTAAAGACAAGAACAACACCGTCACCGACGCCGTCAACGCGTTGCCGACGAAGACGCCGATCAAGCACCTCGTCGTCATCTTCAACGAGAACCGGTCCTTTGACCATTATTTCGGAACCTATCCGAACGCCTTGAATCCCGAAGGCGAGCCGGTTTTCGAGCCGGCCAAGAATACGCAGCGGGACATCAACAATTTTCTGTCGAATACGACGCTGCTAACCAACAATCCCAACCTGAACCCGCTCAACAACGTAGCGGCCACCTCAAGCTCCCTCGCTTCAGTCGCTTCGAACCCGTTCCGTCTTGACCGCACCCAGGCCAACACCGCCGACCAGAGCCACAGCTATGGGTCCGAGCAAAAGGCATATGACGGCGGCAAGAACGATCTCTTCCCGCTCGATGTAGGCTCGGGCAGCGCCGGCGGCGCCAGCGCCTTCGGCACCAAGGCTCAGGTGATGGGCTATTTCGACGGCAACACCGTCACCGCGTTCTGGAATTACGCCCAGAATTACGCAATGAGCGACAACGCCTGGACCGATACTTTCGGTCCGTCGACGCCGGGAGCGCTCCACATGTTCTCGGGCCAGACCAATGGCGCGGTGGCTCCTCCGGGCTTCGGCGCGAGCGGCCTCGCGGACGGCCAGGGCGGCCGAACGCAGAACGGCGATACCGATCCCGCCTTTGACGTGTGCTCCAGCACGACGTCGCGGGTCCAGATGACCTCCCTGAACATCGGCGACCTGCTGAACGAGGCGAACATTCCGTGGGGTTCGTTCGTCGGCGGTTTCAACCTGCAAACCGTGAACAATAACGGCTCGACCGGGTGTGTCGGCGTGAATAGCCAACTCCAGCCGGCGCCCGGCACTTTAGGCCGCACCTCGGCCAGCCAGGTGATTGGCGGGCTTGGCGTCGCCATCCCCGACTACGTCCCGCATCACATCTGGTTCCAGTACTACCAGTCGACCTCCAACCCGAACCATCTCCCTCCGGATTCCGTCGCTTCGATCGGCCTGACCAATATCCCAGGCAAGAACAAGGTCGACCCGGCCAACCATGCCTACGATCTGAACCAGTTCGAGGCGGCGGTTGGACAGGGTAACTTCCCGGCGGTTTCCCTCATCAAGATGGCGACCTTCCAGGACGCTCACCCTGGCAACTCCGACCCGCTCGATGAACAGACGGGAGTTGTCAATCTGATCAACTTCCTTCAGCAGCAGCCGGACTGGGATTCGACTGCGGTGATCATCAGCTATGACGACTCGGACGGCTGGTACGACCACGCCTTCGCCCCGACGACGCATCCCTCGTTCTCGACGTCCGATGCATTGAACGGCCCGAATACGTGCGGCGTCATCGGCACTACTGAACCCACCGGCGTCAATGGTCTGCCTGTCGCTGGTCGCTGCGGTCCGGGCACACGTATACCCTTCCTGGTGATCTCGCCCTACGCCAAATCGAACTACGTCGGCCACGTCCAGATCTCCCAGTCCTCGATCCCGCAGTTCATTGAGGACAACTGGCTGAACGGCAAGCGTCTCGGCGGTGGCTCCTTCGATGCTACCACCGGCTCGATCATCGACATGTTCAACTTCAACAAGGCGAACACGAAGACGCTCATCCTCGATCCGACCTTCGGTACTGTCGATACCAAGTCGAAATCGAAGTCCTAAAAGCGAGTGACGTGAACCGCCGCACATTCGTGTGCTTCATCGGCGCCGGCCTTTTGGCCGGCGCCGTCTTGCTGCCGGACCGAAGGTTTGCCTGTCGGCTGTGAGTTCAGTGGCCTTCAGAAATTGCTTGAAAAGCACCTTTGCGACAGCGTAACCTGTTGAAATTCTTCGGAGTGCTGCGCTGCCTTGGAAATAACCGCCTGCAGCCCGAAGCCCCCAAGTTACGGTTGGCTGCCAAATCCTTCACAATTCTCTGGCGGATTCTATCCCTGCTCTGACGAATGCCGGGTTGTGGTGCAGTGGATGCCCCGTCGTCCTGGCAAAGATTCGATGTTGCAGGTTGAATTCCCAAATCGCTTAAAGCTAGAAGAGGCCTCGCCAGGGGGCGGCGTGCGTGCAATAGCAACGCCGTGGCCGGCGTGGTGCAATTTCCGTTGGCGGCAATCGGCATTCGATGCGAAACGGGCAATCGTTGCCGCGCTGTAACAGCGCAGGTGTATCGACCGATCTGGGAATGAGGCCGGCCAGCCCGGTTTGATGGCAGCGATCCCATTGGGTTTCCGGGGTTGCGTTCGACCAAGATTTTCAAGCTTACAGTGGATGTGGGGACACACGCATGAAGTTTCTGAGCTACCTCTATCGTTTCTTCTCCAACTTCGTGTTCCTGGCGCTGGTCTATTATGCCCTCAACGTCATGGAGAGATATCAGCAACGCGCGGTCGTTGCGATTCTCGTGCTGGTCTATGCCGGGATGCGTGCCGCGTCGGCGCTGCGTTCGTTTTATTTCTTCCAGCGCATCGAGCGGCTTGAAGTGGAGGCTCGGCGTTTGTCGGGCCTTGCGGGGGAGGGGCCCGCCGCGGCATCCCAGCGCAGGGCCATCGTGACCGAGGTCTCGGGACTGCGTTCGGCCGGTGAAATGAAGTCCTATATCGACCTGCTGTTCCTCGCGATGGTCGTGCTGTTGTGCATCACCAAGATCGTGACGAACTGAAGCGTTTTCGAGCGAAGTGGATACCGGTTCGCGTGAAGAAAACGCGTCAAAATAAGGCTCTAATTGTGGAGCCTCAACAGGTTGTCCTCGGACTGGCCGAGTCTGCTGATTGGTGTTTGGGATTTTATGCCTCCGTGCGGCCGAT
>NZ_JAAVUY010000021.1 GCF_018449695.1 Bradyrhizobium sp. dw_411 | reverse complement strand
GGCCATGCCCGGTATGGAAGCCGCCGCTCCAAACAGAACAGCGCGACGCGAAGATCCAGAATTATCTAGAGAAAATGCCGGAGCAACGCCAGGCATAGGTGTGGTATTCTCAGCAACAGCTTGAGTCATGACTACCTCATGGTTCGGGTCAGGCTCGTCGGGGTGCTCGTAACACCACGGCGGGCCGCTTGCCTCTGACAAGCCTCGGAATCCTAATGAGCTAAAATGCGCAAAGCAACCGCCAAGCGACCGCGTGAGCAGCCGGTAACGATCGAGGAACTCGAGCGTTGCTTCATTCTGTCGGCGTATTTCGTCGTGCTTGATGGTCCGGTGATGATTCCGATATTCGAAAGGCTCGAGCGAGAACTCGAGGCGTTAAAGCGAACTGAAGCGACCATCGAACGCGCGCGACAAATAGTCGAGGCCAACAGACACCGGCTTGTCGGAATCGGACTAAAGGCAAAAGCAAATGAGCGATGATCTGCGTAAAGATGTTCTCGGATGGATTCAAAGCGAGAGGATCGACGACGTGGCCGAATACGCCGCGCGCGGTCGAAAATATGCAGCCCTGTCGGACGAAGAAGCTAAATCGCAATGGGTACACGCATTCCAAAGTCTTGCTAATGATTTCGTAAAATCGCAGTGGTGGCAGATCCAGATCGATCTATCCGCGGAGCTTGAACTTCGCGGTCTGGAGCCTCCCTACGAGCAAGTGCTCGAAGACATCGAAAAATTGTCGATCGGATTGAATGCGGCAATCGAGAGCAAAGCAGGCGATCCGGCGGCCGGCGAAGCGTCGATGAACCGGTTTCGCGCATTCCAATCGAAGCGAACCAATTGAGGGGCGAACTTTAAGCGTGGACAGTCGACGTCCATCAGTCGCCTTCTTTCGACAAAGCATCGGCGATAGTTGTGCCCGCCTCCGACAACGCGCCCGAAACGGCTTCGCCCACGCGTTTTAATTCCATTGCCAGATTTTCCATCGCGCCAAACGGTGTGGACGCGTCCGCGACACCGAGCTTATTAAGCGCACGCGCGGTAGCAATCTGAGCATCAGCAAGATTCAGAATCGCATATGCAATACCGAACGGGCCATCGCCGGCGCGCGCCCGCTCTTCGAAAAAATCCTCTATGCGTTGATCTTTCTTCGCTGAAGGCACTGTATTCCCCCGCTTCACCTTTTTTTAGACCTTGACCTACTTCGCCTCAGATTGCAAAGATTTTCAATTTTTGGCGATTTCGACTAACCAGACAACTCGCGACGGGAACACGATCCATGATCTCTCCCGGAAAATGGAATCGGCCGCTTGATCACGCGCAGAGATTGTGACTAGGTGGTCCTGCGTTTTGCTGGGGGGAAGTTCGAAATAGCTATTAGTAGTTGTGACGTGCGATCTCCCCGCGCGACGCTAATCATTGGCTATTGCGGCCGGAGTGAGCCGCTCGGCACTCGTCGGGAATGTCTGACAGTCCGACCATCGTCGATCAGGGATCGGCTCTTCTTAATATGAAAAACGAGCGATTTCGACGGATCGATCGACGTGCTTTTTAACTCGTATGCATATCTGCTGTTGTTTCTGCCGACGGTCGTCGCAGTCTTTTTTTTGCTAAACTATTTCGCATCAGCAGTCTTCGCGAAAGCATGGCTAGTTGCCGCGAGCCTCGCCTTTTATTCTTGGTGGGGATTGGCGTATCTGCCACTGATAATTATTTCGATTTTCATCAACTATTGCGTCGGAACGGTACTTGGCACTACGCGGCTTTCGCCGTTCAATCGAACGGCACTCCTGACCGCCGGCATAGGTTTCAACGTTGGCTTGCTGGCTTATTTCAAATACGCGAACTTTTTGGTCGACAACATAAATAGCGTTGCAGGCACAAGCTTTCAGTTGGATCGCATCGTGCTGCCGCTGGCCATCAGCTTCTTTACGTTCCAGAAGATCGCTTATCTTGTCGATAGTTACCGTGGCGAAACGCAGGGTTATAATTTCCTCAACTATGCGCTGTTTGTAACATTCTTTCCGCAGTTGATAGCCGGGCCAATCGTCCATCACAAAGAAGTCGTTCCCCAATTTTCTGACCCCAAAAACAGCCTGTTGAACAGCGCCAACGTCATGACGGGTTTGTCCATCCTGAGCATCGGTCTCTTCAAGAAAGTAATGATCGCCGACACATTTGCAGTGTACGCCTCTGCGGGATTCGACACCGGCGATGCGCTTCGATGCATCGAAGCATGGACCGCCAGTCTTGGATACTCGTTTCAGCTTTACTTTGATTTCAGCGGCTACACCGACATGGCGATTGGCTCGGCGCTAATCCTCAACATCAGACTGCCAATCAATTTCAATTCACCTTATCGCGCAATCAACATCCAGGATTTCTGGCGACGCTGGCACATTACGCTGAGCCGCTTTCTTCGAGATTATGTCTACATACCGCTCGGAGGAAACAAATCTGGCGAGCTGAGCACGTATTTCAATTTATTCCTGACGTTTTTGGTCGGCGGGCTTTGGCATGGGGCCAGTTGGACATTCGTCATTTGGGGCGGCCTTCATGGCGCGGCGATCGTGATTCATCGAGCGTGGTCGAGGTACGGTCGCCACATGCCTGTAGCTCTTGCCTGGTTCCTGACGTTCAGCTTCGTAAACGTGGCGTGGGTATTTTTTCGAGCAAAAGATCTCAAATCCGCGCATCGTGTCTTGTCCTCAATGATGAACATCGGGGACGGCTCGCTATTGAAAATGTTTGATCTTCAACAGCGTAATGGCACCCTTTTGATCGGACTGGGCTTCGCCATTGTTCTTTTTGCAAAAACAACTATCGAATTTTGTACGGACGCACAGCACCTGGACAAGACAACCGTCGTTTCGGGCGCAGCGTTGGCCATCTCGCTTATTGCGATGTCGTTCGTGACCTCCGGTGTCTCGGAATTTCTCTATTTTAACTTCTAGGACATCGCATGAGACGAATTTCGTTATTTGTAAAATCTGCAGTGTTTACGGCGATCATCGTTCCGCTGTTGTACGTATTGTCGCTCGGACGCTACGAGCGCGCTGAACACTGGTTGTCGGATGTCTATTTCGCCAAGGAATATCGTGCAGCGCACATAGTCGAACCAAAAATAATAATAGCAAGCGGCTCGAACTCGCTGTTCGGTTTTGATAGCAAAACGCTTGAGAACCTCATCGGCAAGCCGGTGGTCAATATCGCCGGGCACGCGGGACTATCGTTGGAATTTCACATCAAAATGGTGGAGAAATTTGCCAAAGCGGGCGACTTGATCGTGATGCCTCTTGAATTAGGCTATTACGCAGCTACGCCCGACATCAGCAGTTGGCAGGTCGCGAACATGTCGAGTTGGGGTGCCAAATACATGGATTGGTCTCCTGAATTACTATTAAGCTATTTTCGGCGCTCCTCTTTTACGTCACTGCTGACGAGAGCGCTCATTCGTCGGATACCGTCAGACTCTCAAGACAAGGTTCTTGCGACGGTAGAAGCAAATTCTACGACCGGCGCCATCGAGTGGCATGGCTATTCATATAAATCTATGAGCTCTCGCGGCGATATTCTCCTGACATCCGCACCGCCGATCGCGTTACATGACGATCCTTATTCGAACGGAGAGGTCAGCGATTTTGCGATCCAACAACTTCAGGCCCTGAAGACGCACCTGACAGAGCGCGGTGCAACTCTTATGCTCACTTGGCCCGTTACGATGCGAAATCCATTGTTCGACTTAAGCAGACCAAAGGATCAGTTGATCATTCAATCGATAAAGACCCGCCTAAGCGCCGAGGGTCTTGCTATCGCTTGCAATCCGGAAGATTTTCAGTTTGAGCGTCGATATTTCTTGGAAACCAGTTATCACATCAACGCTGAAGCTGCAGAACGCAGAATGGAAGCCCTTGCCGTCTGCATGATGGGATTGAGCTAAGGAGCGGATTGAAATCGGCTAGTTAGTTGGTGAGCAGCGTTGCAGGCCTTTCATTCGATGTGCTCGGTATTTCCGCGGCCGGTGCCCTCGGCAGAAGCAGACCGGTTACAATGATCGTAGTCGCGTGAAGTCCGCTCTCGGTCTTGTCCCGTTAAATCGCCGTGGCCGAGACCGTAGTTTGTGTTTTGAAAGGCTGTTTTTGACAGCAAAAATCGACGAGGTCGGCGGGTCGCCCCTTCCGTCAGCCTGTTGCCCGTGCTCACCGTATTGAACCATCATTTAAAATCAATTACTTGATTGGATAATCTGCATTTAAACACGAACATGTCTTGGCCGGGTCGAAGGAGCGGTCGCCCTCGCCTAGCGCGCGCCCTTTAGCGTGCACGACGTTGTGCAGGTGGTCGTCGTGCCGCGGTCGCATTTCTTGCAGGCATTCACGCACTGATCCATGATCTTCGGATTGTAGGAAGGAAACAAATCCCTCACGCAATTGCTTATTGCGCCTGTCGTGTCGGGTTCGGGAGAACAGGCGCTCAAGGTGCCCAGGCCTCCCAGGATAAAGACTGTCGCCAGCAGAACGGCGAAGCGTTTCATGCGGCCTCCGGGCTCGAACGACACTGATGCTGCGGCCGCCTCTCCCCCAGGCGTTAATGCCGAACAGACTCTGGTTTGTTTCAGTCTATCTCGTGATCGGCCTTTTTTGCGGCGTTACGTTGCCACAGCGCTGCCGGATCGACCGTGCCCGGCCCGATACGGCTTTAGTGACACAGGTCACAGTGCCAACAAAGCCCCTCATGTACCCCTCGGCCAAGCCTAGGAACAGGGGAATGACATGACCAACGCAACTGACCAGTGGGACACCAACCGGCTCGACGTCGTTATGCAATTTCTGATTGGACCGATCGCCCTGGCATGGGTCGTTCTGTTTGCCGTTTTGGCCGGATTGACGAACTCGGCTTCTGCGAAGCCCACGCCTCCCAAATTCCATTTCACGATAAATCAGGTTGAGGAGAGTTGCTTTAATGGCAGCGGGAAGTTCATCCCCAGTACGGGACGAAGTGGTTACGGATGCAGTGGCGCCGGCGGCACTCTTTCATGCACTGCCAAGGGCAACTGCACTTTCACCACCAATCTTCACGGTCTGAAAATCCGCGAAAATGCCACCGTCGAAGAGCTCATTCGGGCCCGGGCCTGAGGCCGCTGGCTTGCGATACCGAAGCACAATAGTCGCGCCAGAACTGGCGATAGCCCTCTTCCACCCGGCGCGTATAGATCGCACCATTTCCGGCCGCGCAGGCCGCCACCCTGGCGGGCAAGCCGGCGCGGAGTGCCTCCAACTGCGGCGCCATCGACGCATAGGTTCGGGCGATCGAGTTGTAACCATCATCGTTCTCGGCCACCCAGTCATCGAGGCCGACCGCTTTCACGATGGCGCCGCCGAGGCGCGACGTCGTGCCTGTGCCGAGCTTGGTAACGACGGGAACGCCTGCCTGCAGCGATTCCCAGGTGCTGACACCGCCATTTTGCGGAAACGGATCGAGCGAGATGTCGATGTTGGCGAATTCGGCGAGATGTTCATGGCGTAACGTCGATCCGAGGCATCTGATACGGTCCGCAGAAATCCCATGAGCCACGAAACGTCCGATCAGGCCATCGCGCAGGAACGGATCGTCCAGCGCGCTGTTTTTGACGACGATGATGGATCCTGTAACCTGCTGCAGAAGCTTCGACCATACGATAAGCGCGTCTTCGGATATCTTGTCGATCCTGTTGAATACGCCGAAGGTGACATACCCGTTGCGGATCATCGGAAGCGCTGACGGTTGCTGACCCGCCAACGCTTCGGTCGTGATCACGCAGGGTAGATCGTAAATTCTTTCCGCGAACAGAGGCCGGGCCGCCTCCGGAACCGAGACAGGGTCCGTCAGAAGATAATCCATGGTCTGCAGGCCGGTACCGGTCCCGTTGCCCAGGCCAGTGACCTGGATGCGCGCAGGCTTTTGGGCGAAGACCGTAAGCCGGTTGCCCCCTGCGTGGCCGGACAGGTCAACGAGAATATCGACACCATCGGATTGAATCCGATCCGCCAGTTCGTCGTCGGAAAACTGCCACGCATCGACCCACTGGTCGGCCAGCGATTGACATTCATCCATTATCACGTCCCGCAGCGGCGAGCAGGAATAGCAGATGATTTGAAACTGCCCGCGATCATGATTCCGCAGCACCGGCAAGAATCCAAGGGCTACCGAATGAGACCTGAAATCCGGGGAAACATAGCCGACAACGATCCGCTTGTTTGGATTCGGCACCAGACGCGGCAACTCTCTCCGCTTGATCCTGGCGCCAATCGCGTTCCACCAGGCCCGTCTGGCCGCCTGATGGACTGCAAAGTCCGCATCGGGAGCGAAATCAAGCGCGAAGATTTTCTTCATTATCGCTTCTTCGTAGTCCGGCTTGATGGCCAGCGCGCGGTTGAAGTGCTCGACCGCCGTCGCGATGTCTCCTTGCCTGGCATAGCAGGTGCCGAGCAGCGCGATCGCGATCTCCGAGGCCGGATCCCGTTCGAGCGCCTTCATGCAGGCGGCCATGGCCGACGCGGTATCGCCCAGCAGGACTTTAAGGGCGGCCTTGCTCCGCCACACGGATTCCATGGCAGGATCGATCGCAAGGGCGGCGTCATAATCGGCCTCTGCCAAAGCGAATTGTCCCATCTGCTGATGGACCCGTCCGCGGTGATTCAAAATCTCCGCAAAGTCCGGCTTGATCGCGAGCGCTGAGTCAAACGCGGCGAGCGCCGCTTCGCAATGTCGCAGTTGGAGACTCACCAACCCCTTGCCGGCGATGGCCTGCAAATGGCGGGGTTGAAACGAAAGTGCGCGATCGAAACTCCGATTGGCCTCATCGTGCCGGCCAAGCAGCAACAGGGCCGAGCCGCGATGGCAATGGGCGTCAGCGTAATCGGGTTTGAACCGGATCGCACGGTCATGGGCGTCAACGGCTTGCTCAAAGAGCCCCAGTCGCATCAGCGTGTTGCCGAGATTTGTCCACGCTGTCGGAAAATTCGGCTTGAGAGCAACCGCCTTCTCCTGGCTTTTGCGGGCGGCGTCGTAGCGCGACAACTTGAACAATGCCAATCCGAGGTTGGAGCGTGCTTCTGCATTCCGCGGCTCAACATTAACGGCTCGCGTGAGTGTCTTCTCGGCTTCCTCGAACCGCTGGCAATCCAGTTCGGAAAAGCCGAGCAAATGCAGCGCATCAAAGTGCTCGGGCAAGTCCTTGAGAATTTGCCGGCAAAGCGCCTGGGCCTCCGCGTGCTTACCCTGGCGATAGGCTGCAATTGCCGCCGGCAGCAAGACCTCAGCCTGTTTTTTGAATTGCTTTTGTTGCCTTGCGTTATGAAAGGCGCGCGAACCCACACTGCTTTGCAAGTGCCCATACCTCGTCGAGAATCTGTTCCTCAGGGGATAGCAGAATCCCGCTGATTCGCGGCAAGCGTGCGCGCGCGTTGGGATGCGTCGTGACAGAACAAGCCACGGAAGCGTCGTTAAGACCCGGATGGTGACGCTGCAACAAAGATCACGCCGATCCGGTTTTGCTGGATCCAGGCAACGTTGCATTCATAGACCGACGAATCGCTCGCCATCACCAGGCGAAAGTGCGCAGGGACGAAAGCCGCGTTCCCGACGTCGATCGCGGCCCCCTCGGCCGAGATATTGCGCACCACACAGCTCATGACGGAACCGCCTGACGACACATAGGCCGGCTGGTTTATTTCGGTTCGCGGGTACTTTCGTCTTTCTTCCATCGGCGCGCTGGCCTCGCTCAAACCTCGGCAAGTCTAGCAGCAAACCTTAAATAATTAGCCCGGGGCCTTTTCCGGACGGTGAAATCCGGGGCGGTCATGGGACCAACGGACCTCCTTTTACGCAGGTCGCCCCGCGTCAGCCCGGGCTTCCGCCCGTTACGTTGACAGGATAGCCTTGGTGTCACTGCCGGTGCGTAGGCGCGACGCTGGCTCAAAAGAAACAAGCGCCAGGGGAAGCGCCATGTTCGAGATACTCGATCGACGGACGAGTCTGACCGGCAACCAGATTAAAATCCTTGCTGCTGCCATTATCGGCGACGCACTCGAATTCTTCGACTACTTCCTGATCGGCTTTGTGCTGGCCTTCCTGATCGGGCCCTGGAAACTCACCTTCGGCCAGTCAGCCACCGTGCTGATGAGTTCCGGCATCGGCGCCATCATTGGCGCCTATGTATGGGGCTGGCTTGCCGATCGGGTCGGACGCCGCAAGGTCTTTGTCGGGACCGTGCTGAACTTCTCGATCGCGACCGGCCTTTTGTATTTCACGCCCGACAATGGCTGGATCTATCTTTCGGTCATGCGGTTCTTTGTCGGTGTCGGTGTCGGCGGGCTTTATTGCGTGGATTTGCCGCTGGTGCAGGAATTCATGCCCTCCTCCAAGCGCGGTTGGGTCGGCGGTCTCGTGACCTGTGTGATTCCGCTGGGCACCGGCCTCGGCGCGCTGCTCGGCGCCTCCGTGGGCAGTGGCGAATGGCGGGTACTGTTCGCGATCGGCGTATTGCCGGCGTTGCTGATCCTGCTGGTTCGCCTCTGGGTGCCGGAATCGCCGCGCTGGCTGTGCCGTCAGGGCCGCTATGAGGAAGCGCGTAAATCGCTCGCATGGGCGCTGCAGATGGACCCCTCCGCGCTGCCGCTACCGACCGCCGCGGACGCCGGGCCGGTCATCAAATCCAACTGGTCCGACCTGTTCAAATATCCGCGCAGCCTGCTGGTCTCCTGGCTCGGCAATGCCGGCGCACAGACCGGCGTCTACGGTATTACGCTTTGGGTGCCGTCGCTGTTCGTCCTGCTGCTCAAGGTCACGCCGCAGGAAGCCGCAAAAATGATGATCCTGCTGACGATCTTCGGCTTCGTGGGCCGCGTTTCCTTTGCGTTTTTCTCGGAATGGATGGGCCGGCGCAATGCCGGCGGCCTGCTGGGTTTCGGCGCAGGTGTCCTGACCATCGTGGCAGGCTATAACTACGATACGACGATCATGGGCGTGTCGGCATTCTGGCTCATCCTGGCCGTCGGCTACTTTTTTGCCGATGGCGGATTTGCCATCGTCGGCCCCTATGCGGCCGAAGTCTGGCCTTCCCATCTGCGCACCTCGGGCATGGGGTCGGCCTATGGCTTCGGCGGTATCGGCAAGATCATCGGGCCGGTCGGCCTCGCCTTGATCGTCGGCTCGGGCAATTATCTCAAGCCCGACGTGCCGCTGCCGCAGATTCCGCTGGCATTCGTCTATCTCGGCTGCTGGTTTTTGATGACCGGAGCGGTGTATTATTTCTTCGGGCTTGAGACCCGCGGCAAGTCGATCGAGCAGATCGACAGGGAGCTGGCGATCACCGCCTCATGATTGGCGCGGGCGCCAACCTGATCTTTGTCTAAGGAGAACCACGATGCCACTTGGCGGACTGCAACACTATACGATCGAACCTTCGGATCTGGAGCGAACCAAGGATTTCTATTGCGATGTGCTGGGGCTTGAGAATGGCGACCGGCCGCCGCTCGGTTTCCCCGGCTACTGGCTCTATTCCGGCGGTGTCGCGACCGTGCATTTGATGGGTACGCGCACACCCCGCGAGGGCATCGTGGTGCGTGGTACCGAGAAAAAATACGACAATACCGGCCGTCTCGACCATATTGCCTTCGCCGCGACCGACGTTGCCGGCGTGCGCAAGCGCCTGCAGTCCCGCAACGTGGCATTCCGCGAAAGCATCGTGCCGCGTACCGGCGATACGCAGTTTTTTCTCTACGATCCCGATGGCGTCGGCGTGGAGCTCAACTTCCCGAAGGAATAAGGCGTCTTCTCGCGCTTTTGCGGAAATCCCGGCCAGCGCAATGCTGGCCGGTTGTGTTTTGCAAAAGTGCTTGTCTCGCGCTGCGGGCAGCTAAATCCCGACAAGGCCATGACGCGGCCATATCTCGGGCGCGAAGCGGTCAGCTTTTCTTCAATTTTGCATGACGAGTTGACGCGCCGCGCCGCTGCGGCAGGATAGCCGGGTGCCGCGCCTTCAACCTACCCCAGGGCATGCGTGCCCGGCTATTCGCGGCGCAGCGACACCGCGTCGTCGGCGTCCCCTTCGCGGTCCGCTTTAATCCAGCCCGCGCTCATGGCTCAGGCGCACCATTTCCTGAATGAAGATCGCCTTTTGCTTGTCGTCGAGGCTGGTGAACAGCGGCTCGGCCGCATCGGCAACGCCGCGTTGATCGACGGCGCGGTCGTTGAGAAACTGGGCCTCGTTGCGCATCTGCTCGATAATATCGTCAGGCGGGTCGCGTTGGGCGCGCGCTATTCTGAGGTTGAGACGGTCGGCGCCGTTATGGCCGAGATAGTGCATCGCGCTGTTGAACGCCGTCCAGTTTTTCTCCTGCTCCGGCGTCAGGTTCAATTCGGACTTGATCCGATCGATGTCGGCATCGCTGTTGGCGACGATCTGCTCGGCGCTCAGGGTTGGTGCGCCGTCCTGCGTCAGCACTGCGGGCGCTCCGGCCTTGGCGGCGGTTTTGGTACCCTTCGTGTCCTTGGTATCTTTGGCGGTCTTGGTGCTCTTGGCATTCTTGGCGGAATCGGTCTGCTTGGCTCCGTTCGCGGCCGGGGCTTGCGCGCTCTGGCCGTTCTGCCCGACACCGAGCACGCCGTTGAATACGCCGACCACCCCGCCGATGGCACCTCCCAACACGCCGCCAACCGGCCCGGCGGCCTTGTTGCCTGCTTCGGCGCCCTGCTGGACACCCTTGACCAGCCCCTGTGCCTCGGCCGCCGGAGGCGTGCCGAGAAGCATGACGACGACTGCCCCAAGCGCAAAGCGCCAATTCATTTGCGCAGGTGCTGCCGGTGTCAGGCGGATCATCATTTAGCCTCCCTTTCGATCTCGGAAATACCGCGCCAGCGCGCCTCCTCCGAATCCGGACTCTATCGTTTTCGTGGCAACCAAGTCTACCGCGCCACCACAGGGTTCATGATGAAGCATGCGGTGACATTTGCGCGCATCCTGCCTTCTCCTTTGTCATTACGTGCAGCGCAATAATATCGCCGTTCCCACGCCCAAGCGCGCTGGATTGGCAGTGGACCCCGATAAGAACCACCTGCTAAACGACGTTGCGGTTGCATCAAAAAAGGCGATGCGGCCAGCAAGAAAATCAGGCAGGGAACTCGGCGGGGAGTTTGGAATGACGGCCAACAAGAAGAAAATTTTCATCACGGAAACGCTGTCGCAACCGGGACGCGCGGTCTTGAATGCGCGCGACGACATCGAGACCATCGAATTTCCCAACCTGATCTCGGCCCGGGATTTCGAGGCGCTGCTGATCGAGCATGCCCCTGTTCACGGCGTGGCGCTTGGCGCGACCCGGTTCGGCGAACCGGAGATCGAGGCGGCCAAGGACATGAAGGTGGTGACCCGGATCGGCGTCGGTTACGACGCAGTCGATGTGCCCGCGCTCAGCCGCCGCGGGATTCCCCTGCTGGTGGTCGGCATCGCCAATTCCCCATCGGTCGCCGAACAGGCGCTGTTCATGATGCTGACGCTGGCCAAACGCGCCGTCGAGCTGCACGCGCTGGTCAAGGACGGCAAATGGGCCACCCGGCTCGGCAAACTGCCCTACGATCTCTACGGCAAGACGGTCCTGATTATCGGCTTTGGCCGCATCGGGACCCGAACCGCCAAACGCTGCCTCGCCATGGAGATGAACGTTCTGGTCTACGATCCCTATAAGACGCCGGCCGAGATCAAGGCGGCCGGATATGAGCCCGTTACCGATCTGGACGCCGCGCTGCCAACCGCCGACTTCGTCAGCATTCACTGTCCCAAGACACCTGAAACCATTGCGATGTTCGATGCGACACGGTTGAAGCGCATGAAGCCGACAGCCTATCTCGTCAACACCGCCCGCGGCGGCATCGTCAACGAGGCGGCGTTGTATGACGCGCTGGCGTCCGGCCAGCTCGCGGGCGCGGGTCTCGATGTGTTCGAACAGGAGCCGCCCCCGGCGGGCCATTCGCTGTTCGAGCTTCCCAATGTCATCATTGCCCCCCATGTCGCTGGCGTGACCGTGGAAGCGGTCGACCGGATGAGCGAGCAAACCGCGCGCAACATTCTGAGCGTGCTCGACGGCGAGCCCATTCGCCAGAACGTCATCAACCAGGAAGTGCTTGGCTGACGGCTGGCAGCCCCCTCATCACCGCAGATGATCGCGGGAGGAAGGGAATACCGCCGGATTGCGCGCGGGCTGACAAAACTCAGCCGCATTCGAGGACGAAGAAAGAGACTTGGCGCGATGGGGATTCGTTGCCCGCGCAACGGGTTATAGGTGGAGGCTGGAAATTTGAGTCAAAGCGACCCGACCGATCATGCCCTTGCGGCCATCGCCAGCATTCTGGATCATCCCGAATCCGTTCGCGAGCCTGAACAGCCCGCCATCGAAGAAAAGCCCGCCACCCCTGAACGGATTGAGGCGGAGGGCTATTCGAAAATGGGCCCCGGCCCGATGGAAGCGATCCGCTTCAAATGGACTGTGCGCCGCGAGGGCAACGGCCAATATTTTGTCGACGAGACCATTGGCGAGAATTCCCGGCCGGTGACCAGCGGACCGATGCAGGCGGACGAAGCCATCCGATTCGTGGACGATCGCGAGAGCGAGGCGCGGCAGCGGTTCGAGCGCCTGAAGAGCGAAATGAGCGGACGCGCCGCAGTGGCGAATGTGGTTCGCCATGAAGGCCACGAAGGCGGAGAAATGTAATCAGTCAATTCGGCTGGACTTGGCCGGATTGGGAGGACTCCGCGTTCACGGCGGCACTCCCAAAAAATCCTTCTTGATGAGATCGACGCCGCAATGGCGCAGGATGTCGTAAGCCGTCGTTACGTGAAAAAAGAACTGCGGTACGCTGAACGTCAGGAGCAGCGATTGGCCGGTAAAACGTCGCGTCGTCCCGTTCCGAAACGTGAAGACCACTTCCTTCTCGGCGGCGGCATTGATCTGGGCCGGCTGCAGACCGCCGATAAAGCCGATGGCAGTCGCGATGCGGCCCTTGAGTTCGGCAATATCAGGCTCGGCGTCCGGAAATACCGGCGGCTCGACACCGGCGAGCAGCGCGCAGGCGGGCCGCCGGATTTGAACCAAACCTTTTCCATCCCGACTCATACTGGGAAAGAGATGCCGATCGCGCCACTCTGAACTGCCGAGACGCCGGACCGGGGCGAAATTCAACCGGGGCATTTTCCACCTGACCTGGAGGTGATGATGAAAAAGCTTTTTGCGATCGCCGCATTTCTACTCGCGAGCACCGCCGCCCAGGCTCAATACACAATCGATTACAACGGACAGACGATCCGCATTGATCCCGACCGCGGGACGGTTTCGATACCCGGCGTCTATGACAATACCGGGAAGCCAGCAAAGCGCGCGCGCAGCAATCAGGACAGCAACCGTCCCGCCAAGCCGGCGCCCGACCAGGCGAAGGTCGACCCGCAGACACCCGCCCCCGCGCCTGCCAACACAGCTCCCGCACCCTCAAACGCAACGGCGAACGTCGCGCCTGCGAATAGCCCTGCCCCGCCTGCGGCCAGTGCACCCGCGCCGCAAGCCCAGCAGGATGCGGTCTCCACCAAACCCGCCTCGCCGCCGGTAGTGGCTACAGCGCGCGTAGCCGCCCCTCCGCCGACGCCTGCGCAGCCGGCCAATTCGCCGCTCGGCATTTGGCTGACAGAGCAAAAGGAAGGAAAAATCCGGATCGAACCGTGCGGCGCCAATCTCTGCGGTTATTCCATAGACCCAAAAACGAACCTGAACCGCACCCAGATTTTGATCGATATGAAACCCGACAAGGATTCCAAATGGAGCGGGCACATTTTCGATCCGAAGGGCGGCAGCACCTATGATTCCACGATCGCGTTAAAAGGCCCCGATAGCCTGCGCGTCCAGGGCTGCGCCTTTGGCGGCATATTCTGCGGTGGCCAGACCTGGACCCGGGTCAACTAGCCGACCTTCGGGGTCTGATTGAACGCGGCGCGGCAATCCCGAGACAACCTTATAACCAGCCGCTGCGGGCATGGCGCACAGCGGCCGGAAATCTTCAGCAAGCCACAAACCTCGAAAGAAATAGCGAGGCCGCGCTACGCTTATAGCGAAGCGCGATCGCCATCAGCCGAGCTTCGCGTTGTATTCCTCGTCCGTCACCGGCTCCATCCAGGTCGAATATTTCCCCTCCAGCGATTCCTGCATCGCGATATGGGTCATGCGATTGGTGGGCGTGCCGCCATGCCAATGCTTTTCGTTCGGCGGAATCCAGATGGTGTCGCCGGGCCGGATTTCGATGATCGGACCGCCCTTGGTCTGAAACCGGCCGACGCCCGAGAGCACATACAGCGTCTGGCCGAGCGGGTGCGTATGCCAGTTGGTGCGGGCGCCCGGCTCGAACGTGACCTTGGCCGCAACGATCCGCGCCGGCGCGTCGGCCTGGATGATCGGGTCGTTCCAGACCGTGCCGGTGAAATTTTCTGCCGGTGCGCGGCGAGTCGGCCGTGAGCCGGCGAGTTCGATTTTCATGATGTTCCTCCTTTTTGCGGACGCTCTTCGTCCGGATTATTTTTTTGACGCAGCGTAGCGCGCCTTGGTTTCGGCGTTCATCGGATAGAGGCCCGGCAGCACCGCGCCATTGTTCACTTCATTGACGATCCAGGCTTCCATGCGCTCCTGCTCGGCGCCTTCGGTCAGAATGAGATCGAGAAACGCCTTCGGGATAACCACTGCGCCGTCCTGATCGGCCACGATGATATCGTCCGGGAAGATCGCAACGCCGCCGCAGCCGACCGGTTCGCCCCAGCCGACGAATGTCAGGCCGGCCACCGAGGGCGGCGCGGCATAGCCGTCACACCACACCGGCAATCCCGTACCGAGCACGCCTTCGAGGTCGCGCACCACGCCATCGGTCACCAGGGCAGCCACCCCGCGCTTGACCATGCGGGCGCACAGAATGTCGCCAAAAATGCCGGCGTCGGTGACACCCATCGCATCGACCACCGCGATGCAGCCGTCCGGCATGGCTTCGATCGCCGTGCGGGTCGAAATCGGCGAGGACCATGATTCAGGGGTCGCGAGGTCTTCCCGGGCGGGTACGAAACGCAGCGTAAAGGCCGGCCCGACCAGTCGCTTCTGTCCCGGGCGCAGCGGACGCGAACCGCGGATCCAGACGTTTCGCAGGCCCTTTTTGAGGAGAACCGTGGTGATGGTGGCGGTGGTTACTTTGGAAAGTGTCGCGATCGCTTCGGGGGTCAGGGACATCGAACGAGCAACTCCGGTGGGGATGGATCGGGCGGGTGCATCTTGCGGGGCGCGAGCGGCGCGTCAAGGGGCGTCGCTAGCGCCGATATGGGAGGCTGCATTGCTTGTCGTCATCATCCTATCTTATCATCAGGATGCGGATTAATTTATTGAACTTGCAAGACGATTTGCCAAGTCGATTTGCATGAAGCGAATTCCACTTCGCCGCAAAACGCGCTAGAGCATGGCCTTGATCGAAGAGCTCTGAGGCCATGGCCGCGACATCAGCCCTACCCCGCCTTCTGCCGAGCGGCGACAGCGCCATTACGGTAGAATTCAGCCGCACCATCGATGACACCGCCAACCAGCGCGTGCTGGCGCTGGATCGTACCCTGGCGCGGGAACCCATCGCCGGCGTGACCGAGACGGTGCCGACCTATCGGTCGCTATTGGTGCACTACGATCCCATGCAGATCGATTTTGAGGCGCTGAGCGAGAAGCTGGCGGCGCTGGCGCAACTCCCGGTCCCGGCGGCAACCAAAACCCGGCGTTGGCGCCTCCCCGTGGTCTATGGCGGCGAGCACGGCATCGACCTTGAGGACGTCGCCAAGACACTCAAGACCACGCCCGACGATATCGTGGCGCGGCACACCGCCGGCGATTACCGCGTCGCCATGATCGGATTTACGCCGGGATGGTCCTATCTCAGCGGCCTCCAGGAATCGCTGCATATGTCGCGGCGGCAGAATCCGCGTCTCTTGACCCCGGCCGGCACGATCTCGATCGGCGGCATACAGACCGGGGTGCAATGTCTGGCCGGACCAAGCGGCTGGCATCTGTTGGGACAGACCGCGGTACGAACTTATCAATTGCATCGCGATCCAACCTTCCTGCTGGAGCCCGGCGACTACGTCACGTTCTCTTCGGTGGATGCCAAGACCTTCGCGGAACAGGATCGCGCGGCCGAACGCGGCGAGATCGTCGCCGAATTGATATCCTCATGAGCAAACTCGTTATTTCAGCGATCGGCCCCTCAAGCTCGGTGCAGGACGGCGGCCGCTTCGGCGCCCAGCGTTACGGTCTCACGCCAAGCGGCGCAATGGACCGGTTGGGCCTCGCTACCGCCAATTGTCTGGTCGGTAACGCGCTGTTTGCAGCCGGAATCGAAATCGGCCCGTTCGGCGCCGCGTTCACGGCGCGCGAAGGTGCGGTTCGTGTCGCGCTCGCGGGCGCGTCGCGCAACGCCGATATCGCCGGGCGCGCCGTCGCGCCGGATACGTCTTTGACCCTCGCCGAGGGCGAGACCTTGAAGCTCGGTTTTGCCCGCAGCGGATTGTTCAGCTATCTGGCAATCGAAGGCGGCATCGCGGGCGAGCCGGTGTTTGGCAGCATGGCCGTGAATGCCCGCGCCGGGCTCGGCAGCCCCTACCCGCGCCCTCTGCAGGCCGGCGATGAATTGCAGGTCACGGCCGCCAGCGGAACTGCCGAGCGCCGGATCGAGCTTCCGCCTGCGATCAAGGCGCCGATCCGCGTCGTACTTGGTCCGCAGGACGACGAATTCGCCGACGACCAAAAAGCTCTGTTCCTGGACAGCGAGTGGAAGATTTCGGCGACCAGCGACCGCATGGGCTATCGGCTCGAAGGCCCCGCGATCAAACATTTGCACGGCCACAACATCGTCTCCGACGGTACCGTAGGCGGCAGTATCCAGGTGCCCGGCAATGGCGCGCCGATTGTGCTGATGCCCGACCGCGGCACCAGCGGCGGCTATCCCAAGATCGCGACCGTCATCTCGGCCGATCACGGCCGCTTTGCCCAGATTTCGGCTGGAACCGGCTTTCATTTCAAGGCCGTCAGCATGGCCGAAGCACAAGCCGAGGCGCGCAAATTCGCCGAGCTGCTGCGCACCCTGCCCGACCGCTTGCGCGCCATCGAAAATTTTGATCTCAACATCGAGGCGCTAAGGGATGCCAACGTCGCGGGAGCTGCCGTCAGCGCCATCGACGCCAGGACGTGGCAGGTTCTTTCACCTGCGGAAACGTTGACGCAGGACTAGTTTTAAACACAACCAACAAGCGGACAAGAAACATGAAAACAGTCGATCTGAACAGCGACCTCGGAGAAAGCTTTGGCGCCTGGGAGATGGGTAACGACGCCGCCATGATTGACGTCGCCACTTCGGTCAACGTGGCCTGTGGTTTCCACGGCGGCGACTACGACACCATGCGCAAGACCGTCGAACTCGCGAAGGCGCGTGGCGTCAGCGTCGGGGCGCATCCGGGCTACCGCGACATTCATGGATTTGGCCGCCGGCCGTTTTACGGCATGAAATCATCCGAGATCGAAAATCTCGTCGCCTACCAGATCGGCGCGCTCCAGGCGATCGCGACCGCTGCGGGCTACAAGGTCACGCACGTCAAGGCGCATGGCGCGCTGTCGAACGTGGCCTGCGAGGAAGACACCACGGCGCGCGCGATTGCTGCCGCCATCAAGGCGGTCGATCCCAGCCTTATCTTTGTCGTGCTGGCTAATACGAAATTAGTGCAGGCCGGCGAAGCCGCCGGTTTGACATTGGCCCACGAAGTATTCGCCGACCGCGCTTACGAGGACGATGGCACGCTGGTGTCGCGCAAGAAGCCCGGTTCGGTGCTGCATGATCCGAAACAGATCGCCGACCGCGTGGTACGGATGATTCAGGACGGCGCCGTGATATCGGTGACGGGCAAGGTCATAAAAATGCGCACCGACACCGTGTGCATCCACGGCGATACGCCGGGCTCGGTCAATATCGCGCGTGCCGTCAAGCAGGCGTTGAAAGATGCCGGTATCGACGTCGCGCCGTTCAAGACGGCGAAGTAAGCGTTAGAACGGGTGAACCGAAAGCGTGCCGAACAATACGGCCGCAATGAGCGCAAACGCGCTATAGAACGCCGCGGCGTGAAATCCTGTTCCGGTTCGCCGGGACAGGGAACGCGCGTACAGGTGCAGACGGGCTTCCGCCGATAACTCGCGCATGGTGGATCTCCAACGCAACATGAACGATAACTGAATATCGTTCGCGGCTGGATGCAAGACACCAACGGAAATAGCGATACGAATACTCCGGCAGACTCCTTTCGCAGGGAAAAATTCTCTGCGAAGGATTCAGGCGAGAATTTTATTCGTTCGAATTTGCGTCATATTGGAACCGGTTCCCGCTTTCAGTAGACGTCTTGCTGGAACCGGCCCTTCTTTTTCAGGTCGCCGACAAAGCTGACGGCCTCGTCGGTCGATCGTGCACCGTGCTGGGCGACGATATCGACCAGCGCGCGCTCGACATCCTTGGCCATTCGCTTGGCGTCGCCGCAGACATAGATGTTGGCGCCCTCTGCCAGCCATGTCCACACTTCGCGGCCGACTTCACGCATGCGATCCTGCACATAAAACTTCTTGTCGCCATCGCGTGACCAGGCCAGCGACAACCGCGTCAACAGGCCCGATGTTTTCAGGGCGTTGAGTTCGTCGGAATAGAAGAAGTCACTGGCGCTGCGTTGATGGCCGAAGAACAGCCAGTTCTTGCCCGGCGCGCCGGTCGCCTTGCGATCCAGCAAAAACGCGCGGAACGGCGCGATACCGGTGCCGGGCCCAATCATGATGATCGGAATTTTCGGGTCTTCCGGCAGCGCGAAGCCATGAGCCTTCTGAATATAGACCTTTACGGGATCGCCGGGCTGAATGCGTTCGGCGAGGAAGGTCGATGCCAATCCGAGGCGTTTGCGCTTGCCGATGACATACCGCACGCAATCCACCGTCAACGACAGTCTGCCCGGCGTGGCATTGTGTGACGACGAGATCGAATAGAGCCGCGGCTGCAACGGCTCCAGCGCTTCGACAAAGGCTTCAGGATGCGGACGCACGCCGGAGAATTTTTGCAACGTCGCCATCACGTCCAGCGTCGCGGCATCGCCGTCGGGATCTTCGCCTTGCGCCAGTGCCCGCGCCTTTTCGCGCGACGCACCGCCGGTAATGAATGAGATCAGTTCGAACAGCGAATCCGGCGCGGGTGCCAGCGACACCTCGTCGGTCAGGACTTCACGCAAAGTCCTGCCCCGGATTGGAGTGGTGTGCAAAGCGCCGAGCAGCGCGATGATCTGATCGACATGGCCGATATCGTTGCGCGCGAAAATGCCGAAGGAGTCGCCGACGACGTAATCGAGGCCGCAACCGCTGAGGTCGAAATCGATGTGCCAGGTTTCCTTCTCCGACCCGGTCTTGTTCAACAGACGGCGCGACAAGAACGTCGCCTCTATCGGATTGTCGCGAGAACGGCCCGGCTCCGCCGTGACCGCAGGCGTTGTGGGGGCCGGAGCGGCTGCCGGAGCACCAGGCGCAAGCGCCGGCGCCTTTTCCAACTCCTCGTTCAGCGCCTTGAGCATTCGGGCGGTTTCCTTGCCGCCGGGGACACAGAGATTAAGACGCCCTTCGGCCTTGCTTGCAATCGCGTCGGAATAGTCGTTGCAGTTATAGCCGCACTGGCCGCAATCCTGTTGCGCCATCGCCGCCATCATGCGCCGACGCATCGGGCGGCCTTCTGCGAGCTTCATACGATCGGCAATCGGCATGGTCTGGTCGTGCCACGGTGCCTCGCCGTCGTCGCCATCGCCTTGCAGCACGGCGGCGCCCTGCTCTGCCGACAAGGGTGCGGCACTGTCAGGTGAAAGCAGCCCGGCAAAGAAGCCGTTCAGCCAGGAGCGCTGCGCCTCCGAGAACGGTGCGCTGGTCGGAATGATTTCGATCTTCGGCGGAGGTGTCATCTGGTTCATGTGGAGGCCTCCGCATCCGCAAGCTTGCGCAGCGTTTCGCCGTCGTGGCGGCGTGCAAATGTCAGGAAGGTTTCATCCGGCGAAGTGCGATGCGAGAGATACGCTTTCAACAGTTTCTCGACCGTCTTTGGCGCGTCTTCGGCCTTGAGGTCATGATAGACCTCGTGACCGACATCGGCATTGGGGCCGAACCCGCCGCCCGCGAACAGATGATAGCCCTCGACCGTGTCGTCCTCTTCGCCGACCGGCACCTTGGCGGCGATCAGGCCGATATCGCTGATGTAATGCTGCGCGCAGGAGTGATGGCAGCCGGTCAGGTGGATGTTCAGCGGCGTGTCGATGTCGACGCGCGGCTCGCACCAGTCGCCGATCTCGGCGGCGTGGCGCTTGGTGTCGGAAGCCGCGAACTTACAGCCGGCATTTCCGGTGCAGGCAATCAAGCCGGCGCGGATTTGCGAGGCCGTGACCGCCAGTCCGATCTTCTCGATCTCTGCCGTCGCCAGCCCGACATTCTCGTTGCGCACGCCCGGGATCAGCAAGTTTTGCCAGACCGTCAGCCTGATGTCGCCGTCGCCGAGATCGCGAGCAATTTTCGCCAGGCCGCGCATCTGTTCGCAGGTCAGCTTGCCGAGCGACAGCGAAATGCCGATCCAGTTGAGGCCGTCCTGCTTCTGCTGATGCACGCCGATATGCGCCATGCGGTCGAACGCCGGGCGCGGTGCGAGCGCTTCGGCAGGCACGCGGGTAAAGGCGTGGCCGAGTTTCTCTTCAACCAGGACAAGGAACTTATCCATGCCCATGCCGTCGATGACATATTTCAGCCGAGCCTTGAGCCGGTTGGTGCGGTCGCCGAGATCGATGAAGACCCGCACGATGGCGTCGGCCACTTTCGTCGCATCCGCCGGCTTGACGATGATGCCGGTCTCTTTCGCAAAATCCCGATGCCCGGTGATGCCGCCAATCCCGAGGCGAAACCAGACGCCGGGCTCGACGTCAAAGCCGTCTTTCACCTCAACCGCGGCGAAGGCGATGTCGTTGGTGTCTTCCAGCACCGCGATCTTGCCCGCCCCGTCGAATGCGACGTTGAACTTGCGCGGCAATCCCGTCAGCGAGCGGTCGTTGAGAATGTGGTAGTGCCATTCGCGGGCATATTCGCGGGTGTCGATCAGTTCCTGCGGATCGATCCCCGCGGTCGGCGTACCCGTGACATTGCGAATGTTGTCGGCGCCGGAACCGCGCGAGCACAGGCCCAGATCCTGAATGCCCTCGATCAACGCGACCGCATGCTTGGGCGGAATTTCACGCACCTGCAAATTGGCGCGGGTCGTGACATGGCAGAACGGCCCGCACAGACGTTCGGCAAGATCGGCCATCCCGGCGAGTTGCCAATGCGTGAGGATTCCGTTCGGCATCCGCAGGCGGCACATGTAGGAATCCTGCGCCGGGGCGACATAAAACAGGCCGTAATAGCGCCAGCGAAAATTATCCGCCGGCGACGGCGGCACATTGTCGAGCGCCTGCTGCTTCAGCCGCGGATAGGCATCGAACGGATGCTCCTCGCGTTTGAATTTTTCCTGATCGACGAGTTTCTTGCCCGACGCGAGAACCTTGTCCTGCGCCTTGAAATGCGCCGCATCAGGGCCGATTGGCTCGGCGCTGGTTTTGGACGCTGAGCCGCCGCCGAGACCGCGCCCGACCCGGCTAATTTGAAGGCCGGTGGTAAATCCCTCAAGGTAGCGCTTCTGCTCGTCGGTAAAGTCGATCGGGAGAGTTTCTAGTTTCATAGTGCGTGACGAAGCTCCTGCGGCCACAACCGGTGGCGCCAACGGGAAACGGAATGTGACCGCGCAGGAATCAGGTCGACGGAGATCGCCGGGCTCAATTCCAGGGTGCGGACCTACCAGCCTCGTTGCTGCGGAAATCCATCTTGGACGTAAGCCAGCGGGCATCTGCGACGGCTGGCTGCACTGCAACATTCAAGTTGCGTGCCATGCCGACCGGTATAAATTGTCGATATTTTTCAATGTCTTATAAAAAGACGCGCGGAACCCGAAGGCCCCCGCCACCGCTAAATGTAAGCAATCAGCTTAAAAATTAGCCCACTTGGGCCTGTGCCTAATATTGCTTCATAGGATCAGGATTTCTGGCGTCCGATCCGGAAGGCTGCCAGATGGCCGGCAATGTCGTCGGGATTGAACGCGGGGCCGGCGAAGGCCCCGACCGCATCCGATCCATTGGCGGGCTTGGCTGTGAGGCCCAGCGCCGCGTCGTAGAGATCGGCCCGGAAAACCCCTTTGGCCGTCTCCAGCGCCTCCGGGCTGAAGGAGGCCTGCCCCCAGCGGACCATCTGAGCATAGAGCCAGGCGGCCTGCGCCCGATCCGGACGGGCCGCGTCCTCGCGCCCCACCAGCAGATAGCGGCTGCTCTCGCGCATGGTGCCATCGGGCAAAATCTTGAGCCGGCCATCGAGTGTTCGCTGGATCACCTCCGCATCGACGCCGATGCGTTCCGGCTGCGCCAGAATGCGCGCCACCTCGGAGCGATTATGCGGCTGCTCGATGAATTCAGCCGCGCGAGACGCGGCCCGCACCATCGCCGCAACGACTAGCGGGTTTTTCTCGGCCCAGCTTTGCCGGATCGCGAGCACCTTTTCGGCGGCGCGCAGCAGAATATCCGAGACAAAGTGCAGGATATGGCCGACGCCGCGATCGACCGCGATCGAATTCCAGGGCGCGCCCACACAAAACGCGTCGATCTGCCCGCCGGCGATGCTGTCCACCATGTAGGGCGGCGGCAGCACCACAAGGCGAACGTCCTCGTCGGGGTCGACGCCGCCAGCGGCCATCCAGAACCGCAGTTGATAATTGTGGGTCGAAAACGGGAATGTCATGCCGAAGGTCAGCGGTTCGGCATTGTTCTTTCGCCGCGTGGCGACAACCCGCGACAGCGCCAGCGCGGTGGCCATCGGATCGAATGGGTCGCCGTCGATCTCTGCCAGGATCGCAGCATGCAGCGCGGGTGAAACCGTGATCGCATTACCGTTGAGGCCGAGATTGAAGGGTGCTGCGATCGGCATCTTGACGTGACCGATCCCGAGGCTGGAGGCGATTGCGACCGGCGCCAGCAGATGCGCGGCATCGAACATGCCGATGTTGAGCTTGTCGCGCACATTCGACCACGACACTTCCCGCACCAGCGTGACGTCGAGTCCCTCCGCGGCGGCAAATCCCTTGTCGACGGCGACGATCAGGGCCGCGGCGTCGACCAGCGGAATGAAACCAATGTGCACCGGTGTGGTCATTTCAGCAGCTCCGACGCGGTCAGGATCGACTGCGCGATCTCGCCGATCTTCTTTTTCTCGCGCATCGCGGTCGAACGCAGCAGCACATAGGCTTCGTCCTCGGTCAGCCCCTTCAGCTTCATCAGGATTCCCTTGGCGCGGTCGATCACCTTGCGGTCCTCGAGTGCGGATTTGGCGCGATCGAGTTCGTCCTGCAGCTTCGAAAACGCATTGAAGCGCGAAATGCAGAGATCGAGGATCGGTTTGAGGCGCTCTTTCTTCAATCCATCGACGATATAGGCGGACACGCCGGCATCGACGGAAGCCTGGATCGACGCGGAGTCGCTCTGATCGACGAACATCGCGATCGGCCGCCGTACCGCGCGGCTGACCTGGAACATCTGCTCCAGAACGTCACGGCTGGGATTTTCAAGATCGATCAGGATGACGTCGGGATCGAGCGCATAGATCCGGCTGAGCAGGCTCTGCATCTCGCTGATATGCGCGACGCTGGTATAGCCCGCCTCCCGCAGCCCCTCCTCCAGGATCGCGGCACGGATCGGGCTTTCGTCGACAATAACTATTTTGGGAGACGACTCGGCGCCCATCGATCACTCGCATTCCGGCCATCATCCATAGCATGCCATCCGCGGGCTTGAAGCCTTGTAATTATGAGCAATTGGGACTAGTTCCTGCCTGTCAATCAGGCAGATCAAACATGCAACAGGCCGCCGCGCCCAAAGTCAGCTTTGTGTCTTTGGGATGCCCCAAAGCGTTGGTGGATTCCGAGCGCATCATTACGCGGCTGCGCGCGGAAGGCTATGAGCTGGCGCGCAAGCATGACGGTGCCGATCTTGTGATCGTGAACACCTGCGGGTTCCTCGACAGCGCCAAGCAGGAATCGCTGGGCGCGATCGGCGAAGCCATGGCCGAAAACGGCAAGGTCATTGTCACCGGCTGCATGGGCGCGGAACCTGAACAGATCGAGGCCGCCTATCCCGGCGTGCTGTCGATATCAGGCCCGCAGCAATATGAAAGCGTACTCGACGCGGTGCATCGCGCGCTGCCGCCGGTCCACAATCCCCACATCGATCTGGTGCCCCCACAGGGCATCAAGCTGACGCCGCGGCATTATGCGTATCTGAAGATTTCCGAAGGCTGCAACAATCGCTGCAGCTTCTGCATCATCCCGAAACTGCGCGGCGATCTGGTATCACGTCCGGCAAACGACGTGCTGCGCGAGGCGGAGAAACTGGTCTCCGCCGGCGTCAAGGAATTGCTGGTCATTTCGCAGGACACATCGGCCTACGGTGTCGACATCAAATATGCCGCCAGCCCGTGGAAGGATCGCGAGGTCCGCGCGAAATTCTTCGATCTGGCGCGCGAGCTCGGTGAATTCGGCGCCTGGGTGCGGCTGCAATATGTCTACCCTTACCCGCATGTCGACGAAGTCATTGGCCTGATGACGCAGGGCAAGGTGCTGCCCTATCTCGACATCCCCTTCCAGCATGCGAGCCCGGAAGTTCTAAAAGCCATGAAGCGTCCGGCGGCGCAGGACAAAACCCTGGCGCGGATCAAGCAGTGGCGCGAGGAATGTCCTGAGCTGACGCTGCGTTCGACCTTCATCGTCGGCTTTCCCGGCGAGACCGATTCCGATTTCGCCTATCTGCTGGATTGGCTCGAGGAGGCCGAAATCGATCGCGTCGGCTGCTTCAAATATGAACCGGTCGCGGGCGCTTCATCGAACGCCATCGGCAACGCCGTGCCCGACGAAGTCAAGCAGGATCGCTGGAATGCGCTGATGGCGCGTCAGCAGACCATTTCCACGCGCCGGCTGAAGCGCAAGGTCGGCACGCGCCAGCAGGTCATCATCGACGAAGTCGGACCGACCGTCTCGAAAGGTCGCTCCAAGGCCGATGCGCCTGACATCGACGGCGCGGTCTACCTCTCCAGCCGCCGTCCGCTGCGTGTCGGCGAGATCGTCACCGCGAAAATCGAGCGCGCCGATCAATACGACCTGCACGGCAGCGTCGCGGGATTTTAGGTGGGCATCCTCGTCATTGCCTGCGACAAACGCGAAGCGTTTGCGCAAGGGAGCGCACGCGACGAAGCAATCCAGCTTTGTCGCCCCATGGATTGCTTCGCTTCGCTCGCAATGACGGAGAACCAGTCTACGGCTTCAGGATCGACGCACCGGTCGTGGCGCGGCTTTCCAGATCGATATGCGCCTTGGCGACATCCTTCAGCGCGTAGGCGTGGTTGATCGGCACGTGCAGTTTGCCGTTGATGACAGCCGCAAATAGCGTATCCGCCCCCTCGAGCAATTCGGAGCGTTTGCCGACATAATCATTGAGCTTCGGCCGGGTCGCGAACAGCGAGCCGTGATTGTTGAGTTCGGCGATCGAGAATGGCGGCACCGGGCCCGACGCGTTGCCGAAGCTGACGAACAGGCCGCGCGGCTTGAGGCAGGACAGCGAACCCGGAAAGGTGGTCTTGCCGACGCCGTCATACACGACGTCGCAGAGTTCGTTGCGGCTGATTTGCTTCACCCGCGCAACAAAATCTTCCTCGTTGTAGAGGATGACATGATCGCAGCCATTGGCGAGCGCGAGATCGGCCTTGGCCTTGGAGCCGACGGTGCCGATGACATGTGCGCCCATCGCTCTGGCCCACTGGCACGCCAGCAAGCCGATGCCGCCCGCGGCGGCGTGAATCAGCACACGATGGTGCGGCTCGACCTTGAAGGTCTTGTGCAGGAGATACCAGACCGTCAGGCCTTTCAGCATCAAGACAGCGCCCTGCTCGTACGTAATATGATCGGGCAGCTTGACCAGTTTTTCCCAGGGGATGTTGCGCTCGGAGGCGTAGGCACCGAGATTGAAATAATAGGCGACGCGGTCGCCCGGATGAAAATTGGTCACGCCGGGCCCGACCGCGAGAACCTCGCCGGCGGCTTCATTGCCCGGGATGAACGGCAGTCCCGGCGCCTTGTAGAGGCCCGTGCGAAAGTAGACGTCGATGAAGTTCAGGCCGACGGCATGCTGGCGGATGCGCACCTCGCCGGGTCCCGGTGCTGGCACATCGACGGCCTCGTAAACCAGGGCTTCCGGGCCCCCTACCTTGTGCACACGCACGGCCTTGGTCATGTCGGTTCTCCCTTCGCGCACTCTTGCGGCGGAGCGAAAGCCATCGGGCCGACATTGTCAACTCAACGGCCGGCGCCGGCTGCAACGATCAATTAGTTAACGGTCTTTTTGCGATTGCGGCTGGCGAGCACGTTGAACAGTTCGACCGCGGCCGAAAACGCAATCGCGAAGTAGATGTAGCCGCGCGGAATGTGAAACTTGAATCCGTCGGCGACCAGCGCCACGCCGATCAATACCAGAAACGCCAGCGCCAGCATCTTGGTGGTCGGGTGTTCCGTCACGAACCGCGCGACCGGACCCGAGGCCACATACATGATCACACAGGCGATGATGACGGCCGCGATCATGATGGGAAGTTCCTGCACCATGCCGATCGCGGTGATGATGGAATCCAGCGAGAACACCATATCGATGACGATGATCTGGACGATTACCCAGAAGAAGGCACCGGGTTTCGACGTGCTTCCATGCGCTTCGCCACGCGCGTCCACCTCGTTGTGAATTTCGTGGGTCGCCTTGGCGATCAGGAACAATCCGCCACCGATCAGGATGATATCGCGCCATGAAAACGCGAGGTCTTTGACGGTGAAGACAGCCTGCGTCATGCCGATCAGCCACACCAGGAGGCTGAGCAGGAGAATCCGGAATGCCAGCGCCAGCGCGAGCCCGATTTGGCGCGCCCGCTTCGCCTGCGCTGGCGGGATGCCGGAGACGAGAACCGACAGGAAAATGATGTTGTCGATGCCGAGCACGATTTCGAGTGCCGTCAGCGTCAACAGCGCTGCCCATGCTTCCGGGCTTGTCAGTAATTCCATCATGTGTTGAGCGATCTCAAGAGCCGGATCGCCGCATCGCTTCCCACGATATAGACTGCGATCAGGCAGAGCCCCACGGTCACGGCAATATTGACGTGGAAATCGTTGGCCAGCGCGACAACCGCGAGTACACCCCCGATGCCGATCAGCAATAATGTCAGCCAGCGCAGCCGTACCACACGGACCGGATGAATGACGTGGAACGGCGCAAATGTCAGCGCGATCAGAACCGCGATGCCAAGGCTCGACAGCGCCGGCGGCAAATGCAGCAGGAACAGATAAAATGCCGCGATATTCCACAGACCGGGAAAGCCGCGAAAATGATTGTCCGCGGCCTTCATGCGGCGGTCCGCGAAATAGAGCGCGCCCGATACGGCAATACCGGCGCCCAACAGCGGCGCGGCCAGCGGCAACAACAGACCGCTGGCGGTGATGGCATAGGCCGGCACAAACACATAGGTGACGAAATCGACCACGAGATCGAGCACCTCGCCGGACCAATTCGGCTGCAGGCGCACCACATCCAGCCGCCGCGCGATCGGGCCATCGATCCCGTCGATCACGAGTGCTACGGCGAGCCACCAGAACATCGCGGTCCAATGCTCGCGCACCGCCTCGAGCAACGCGATCAGCGCGATCCCGGCGCCCAAAGCCGTAAAGACATGCACGGAAAACGCAGCCCCGCGCGTCCACGGCGATGCTGATGTCAACGAGGAATCTTGCTGGCTCACCTGGTCCATCTCGCGATCAGTGCTAACAGGAATCGCCTTGATTTGTACATCCGCGGTTGCGGCGTTCAGCCGCGCAATTCGACGAAAGTAAGAGACAATTACGCAGGCTTGGATGCAGACGTGAAAGCAGGCCTGGAAGCGGACTTGAAAATGCCGCCGGGAACGTCAATTGTCCCTGCCATGAATGATGCAATTGTGACATCCGGTGTGACACCTAGCTCCGATAGCTTTGACGTCGTCGTCATCGGCGGCGGACCTGCGGGATTGGCGGCGGCGATCGCGGTGGCGCAGACCGGCGCGACCACGGCCTTGATCGCCCGTCGCCTGCCCTATTCCGACAACCGCACCACGGCGTTGCTGGGCGGTTCCATCGACTTGCTGCAAGCGCTCGACGTCTGGCCGCGCGCCCGGGACAAAGCGGCTGAGCTGCGCGTGATGCGTCTGGTCGATGACACCGGCCGCCTGATCCGGGCGCCCGAAGTCCGCTTCTCCTGCGATGAAATCGGCCTGGAGGCGTTCGGTTACAATATCGAGAACCGGGTGCTGCTTGCTGCGCTGGAGGAACGCGCCGCGGAAATTCCCGCTCTGACGCGGTTCGACGACGAGGCGGCCACGATCAGCCCGCAAGACGATGGGGTCACGATCTCCACCGGCCAGGGAAAAACCCTGTCGGCGCGCCTCGTGATCGGCGCCGACGGACGCCAATCGCTGTGCCGCGAAGCCGCCGGCATCGACGTCAAGCGCCGCGAACTGCGTCAATCCGCGCTGACCTTCAACATCAGCCATTCCCGGCCGCATCGGAATATCTCGACGGAGTTTCATACGCCGCAAGGTCCCTGCGTATTTGTGCCGCTGCCCGGCGATCGCTGCAGCGTGGTGTGGGTCGCGGAACTCAGGGAAGCCGAACGGCTGATCGCGTTGAGCGACGATGAATTGTCGGAGGTTGCGGAAAAACAATCGCATTCCATTCTCGGCCGTATCAGCGCCGAGGCCGGACGGCATTTGTTTCCGCTGGCGATCGAGCAACCCAGACAGTTTGCGCAAAATCGCATCGCGCTGGTTGGCGAGGCTGCGCATGTGCTGCCGCCGATCGGCGCGCAGGGCCTCAATATGGGGTTGCGCGATGCCGCGGATATCGCCGAAGTCGTGCGCAACGCACTGGCAACCGGTGAAGACCCGGGCACGCCTCAGGTGCTGAAGCGTTACACGTCGGCCCGGCGCGCCGATGTCGCCAGCCGCACCTTCGTCATCGACATGGCCAATCGTTCGCTGCTGAGCGCGTTGCTGCCGATGCAGTCATTGCGTGCGGCCGGCCTGCATCTGATCGGCTCGTTCGGGCCGCTGCGCCGCCTCGCCATGCGCGAGGGATTGGCGCCGTCGTGGCGTTCTTCGCGAATTGGCCAGGTTTCTACGGAAACACCAGTCGCCCCGTCTGAATAATCCACATCACGCTTGTCAGCGTGATCACGGACGCAAACGTTCCGATCATCACGGCAACCGATGCGGGCTCGATCCAGGCGTCATTCTGCCGGGCGATCACAAACACGTTCAGCGCCGGCGGCAACGACGCCATCAGGACGGCGGTCGCCGCCCATGGCTGCGGGAAAGGCCCGAGCAGCAACATCAAGGCGAATACGACCAGCGGCTGGATCAGGAGTTTGACCGCGATCACCGCGGGGACTTCCCAGGGCACCCGCCCCAATGGACGCAACGCGACCGTCACGCCGAGTACAAACAGCGCCGTCGGCGCGGCGGCGTTCTGCAAAAACAAAAGCGTATTATCGATCGCGACCGGCGGATGAATATGCAGCGCGGCGGCAAGCGCCCCGGCGCACGCCGAGATGATCAGCGGGTTCAGCACGATCTGACGGACCACGAGAGCGATCACATGCAGCCAGTGCCGGCCTTCCCCGTCGGTCAGCGCGATCAGCAGCGGCACGATCGAAAACAGGAAGATGCTGTCGCAGCAAAAGATCAATGCGGTCGGCGCGGAGGCCTTGGAGCCGAGTACCGCCAGCGCCAGGCCGGGGCCCATATAGCCGATATTGCCATAGCCGCCGGAGAGACCGGCCAGCGTTGCCTCGCGAAACGAAAGCCGCCCGATCAGACGGCTCACAACCAAAGCGAGGGTGAATGCGCTCATCGTGCCGAGGGTAGTGGCAATCAGGAACCGCGGGTTGTTGAGTTCCTCAAAGGGCGTCTTTGCCGTGATCATGAACATCAGCGCCGGCAGCGAGACGTAGAGCAGGAAGAAGTTCATCCAGGCCAGTCCCTGCTCCGGCAGGCCCTTGGCCTTGCCGCAGGCGTAGCCAATAAAGACCAGGCCGAAATACGGGAGAGCGAGGTTGAGAACGGCGATCATGGGGAACGTCTCTTTTCATCGCAGACGGCCCCGATCGGCGCATGGGACGGACCAGCCACAGCAAAGGTTAATTCGACCGTTTGCCTCTAGCATCGGCCACAATCATGGTCTATTCGACGAGATATGATAAAAGCGCGGACCGCCAAATTTCAGATCGGGCAGATCGTCCGTCACCGGATATTTTCGTTCCGGGGCGTGATTTTCGATATCGATCCGGAGTTCAACAACACCGAGGAATGGTGGTTGTCGATCCCCGAAGAGGTCCGGCCGCACAAGGATCAGCCGTTCTACCATTTGCTCGCCGAAAACTCAGAGTCGGAATACGTCGCCTACGTTTCCGAGCAGAACCTGTTGCCCGACGAGTCAGGTGAACCGATCCGGCATTCGCAGGTCGCGGAGATTTTCGTGAAGGACAAGTCGGGCGGCTATCGCCCGCGCAATCCGTCGCTGAACTAGAACAAGGCTTCCTGCCGAACCCGGCCTTCCCAAAACCGGCTTATTAAAAAGGCGCTCGATCGGAGCGCCTTTTTCGTCGGTGATCGTTTCGGCTCTTACTTCGCAGCCGGATTGGCTGCCGGCGCAGTGGCCTCAAGCTTCTTGCGGGCCTCTTCGGCACGCTTTTGCAGCTCTTCCTGCAGCTTCTTCTGGGTTTCCTCGAATACCTTCGGGTCGGTCGGCGGGCCGTCATAAGCCTTGGCGAATTCGGCCAGCGGCAGCGGCAGCGTCAGCGGCGCGCCGTTGGAGTTGATCGCCTGCACCACCAGATTCTGGCCCTTCTTCAGGTTGGCCAGCATTTCCGGGGTCACGTCATAGTCCGACATGCAGCCGTTCTGGAAGCAGATCACATAGGGGCTTTGCGCCGGCGCGTTGCTGTCGATGATGACGCGGGTGCCGTGAACCAGTTGCATGCCGAGCGGAAGCGTAACGCGCAGGATCTTCTTGGGCTCGCCTTCGGGCTCGATAACGACGGCCGCGATCACCGGCTGGCCGGACTCGATACGTCCGTCCTTGCCGGTAAAGCAAACCTGCTTGGCATTGGCGTCCTGGCCCTTGAGGCAGAATTTGGTCCAGGGCGCGTAGATCAACTGAACCTGTTCGGCGGGCTGACCGCCGGCGGCGGGCGCGCCAGCCGCTGGCGGCGCGGCCTGAGCGGACGGTGCGGGCGCCGGAGCGGCTTTCTGTGCAGCCTTCGGGGCCGCCTTGGCCTTCGGTGCAGCAGCGGGTGCGGGCGCGCCGGGTGCGGGCGCCGGGGTCTGGGCCTGGGCAGCCGGAGCAATCAACGCGGCACTCAGTGTCGTTGCCGCAAGCAGGGCGAGAACCCGCCCACGCGGCCAGACCGGCGCGGCCAAGATACGGAAATTCATTGCGGAAAACCCTTTCTGAACGGGAGCGCCCGAAACCGCCGCGGGCACCGACACCTAGCCGTTTGGGCGGCTGTCTCCTTGCCAATTGAGGCAGATGCGTGACAGGCCCTGCCGCCTTGGTCAATTGCACGCCTTCATACAGGCGCGGACGAAAAGATCAATGCCGACAGGTGTGTTTGGCACACGTCACAGCCGGATCCTCAGCGCTGTGGTAAAATCCATCAGTGGACCATTCCGAATCACATCAGCGTGCCAAGTTTGGGGCCAAGTCTAAGCACGTCATGTCGTGGGTTCCGAAGCGCATCTGCATCAGCGCTTTTGTCTGCGGCTTGCTCGCTTTCAGCCTCACCTTTGCAGCCGGCAACGACAATGTATGGGCGGAGCCCAGCTACGCCATCGCTATGCATGGTGCACCGGCATTGCCGGCCGATTTTACTCACATGCCCTACGCCAATCCCGGCGCCCCGAAAGGCGGCCGGCTGGTCCAGGGCCTGCTCGGCACCTTCGACAGCCTAAACCCCCTCATCGTCAGGGGTCTTGCGGTGCAGCAAATCCGGGGCTTTGTGGTCGAAAGCCTGATGACGCGGGGCAATGACGAGGCCTTCACGCTTTATGGCCTGTTGGCGACCAGTGTCGAGACCGATAACGCCAGAAGTTACGTCACCTTCCACCTCAATCCCCTGGCGCGCTTCTCCGACGGGCAACCCGTCACATCGGACGATGTACTGTTTTCATGGGCTCTGTTGCGCGACAAGGGACGCCCCAATTATCGCCAGTATTATTCCAAGGTCGCAAAGGCCGAAGCGCCCGATCCGCTCACGGTGCGGTTCGATTTCGGGGGCGCCCCCGATCGCGAACTGCCGCTGATTCTCGGCCTGATGCCGATCCTGGGCCGCCACGCCGTCGATCCCGCGACCTTCGAAGACACTTCGATGACGGCGCCGGTCGGTTCCGGCCCCTATCGTGTCGGCGCCGTAAAGCCGGGCGCCAGCGTCACACTGACCCGCAATCCCGATTATTGGGGCCGCGACCTGCCGATCAATCGGGGCTTGTGGAATTTCGACGAAATAAGACTCGATTTCTATCGCGAAGCCAATGGCCAGTTCGAGGCTTTCAAGCGCGGTCTCTATGATTTCCGCGTCGAGACCGAGCCGCTGCGCTGGCACGACGGCTATGATTTTCCGGCCGCCCGCAACGGCGAGGTAATCCGCGACACCATCGAAACCGGGATGCCCAAGCCGTTTGAAGGCCTGGTGTTCAACACAAGGCGTCCGCTGTTTTCCGACATTCGCGTGCGCCAGGCGCTGACGCTGCTGTTCGATTTCGAATGGATCAACCGCAATTACTTCTTTGGGCTCTATGGCCGCTCGGCGAGCTTCTTTGCCGGCTCTGAACTGTCGGCCTATGGCCGCGCGCCTGATGAGCGCGAGCGCGAACTTTTAAAACCCTACGCGTCGCATATGCCGCCGGATGTTCTTGAAGGCAGCTACCGGCTTCCCATTAGCGACGGCTCTGGCCGGGATCGCATAGCGCTGCGCACCGCGCTGAATTTACTGTCCGAAGCCGGTTACGACCTCGACGGCACGGTATTGCGCCAGCGCGCGACCAAAAAGCCCCTCACCTTCGAAATCCTGGTGACCACCCGCGATCAGGAACGAATTGCGCTGGCCTTCACCCGCGATCTCAAGCGCGCGGGTATCGAAGCCTCGGTGCGCGCGGTCGATGCCGTCCAATTCGATCAACGCCGCCTGAGCTTCGATTTCGACATGATCCAGAACCGCTGGGACCAATCGCTTTCGCCCGGCAATGAGCAATACTTTTACTGGGGCAGCGAGGCCGCCGACAATCAGGGCACGCGAAACTACATGGGCGCCAAAGACCCCGCCATCGACGCCATGATCGCGGCCATGCTGGCGGCGCGGGAGCATCCTGCCTTTGTCTCGGCGGTACGTGCGCTGGACCGGACGCTCATATCAGGTTTCTACGCTATCCCGCTTTTTAACATCAGAGAGCAATGGATCGCACGCTGGAATCGGATAGAACGGCCAAAGGCTACCGCGCTGACCGGCTATCTGCCGGAGACGTGGTGGTACAGGCAAGTCCCTCCAGGTGACCCCAAGTGAAGCCGTGATCCAGACCAACGTATCGCCAACACTTGATGGACTGTTTCGCCGGGTTCTGGCGCGGCAGCCGGATGCGCTCGCATTGGTCGATCCGCTCAACAAGCAGCGTGTCACCGGCCAGACGCCCAAACGCCTGACCTTCGCGCAAGCCGATCGGGCCATCTCCGCGCTATCAGCGCACTTCATCGAATCGGGGTTGCCGGTCAATTCCGTGATCGCGATCCAGCTGCCGAACACGATCGAGTTCATGCTGACGGTACTCGCCGCGCATCGCGCCGGGTTGATCGTCGCCCTGCTCCCGCAGCTCTGGCGGCAGGCGGAATTGACGGTAGCGCTCAATCGCACCGGCGCGCGTGCGGTCGTGACCATGAGCAAGGTGGATGGCGTCAACCATGCCGATCTGGCGATGAACGCCGCAGCGGAAGCCTTTTCGATCCGTCACGTCTGCGGCTTCGGCACCGATCTGCCGGAAGGCATGGCCTCGCTCGACCTGGCCATATCCAACGGGTCGACCACGTCGCGCGCGGTCACGCAGGACGGCCGCCGCGCCGCGGTGATCTCGTTCGACGTCGTCGCCGATGGATTCCGGGCGGTCCCGCGCACGCATCTCAATCTGATCGCTGGCGGTCTCGCCGTGTTCCTGGAGAGCCGGGTGCCCCAGGGCGCAACCTTGATGTCGGCGTTTACGCCGTCGTCCTTCGCGGGACTGACGTCGTCATTGCTGGTCTGGCTGTTGTCAGGCGGAACGCTGGCGTTGCATCAGCCGTTCGATGCCGACGCGCTCGAACAGCAGATCAATGAGGATTCCTGTGACACGCTGGTCGCGCCGGCGCCGCTGGCGTTGCGGCTGACCGAGATTGACCTGCCCTCGCGTATGCCGGCGCTGCGCAATGTGATCGCGCTCTGGCGCACGCCGGAACAGGTCGCATCGAGCGCACAATGGACCGTGGAATCCGTGGGACTGACCGACATCTATCTGTTCGGCGAAGCCGGCTTGTTCGGCGCCGCCCGTCCAGCGGATGGGTCGGCCGCTCCGATCATGCCGGGACCGCACGGCGCGCCGCGCGACATTCCGGGCACCTCAATCGCGGGCGAAACCATGCTGACCCCGAGAGGAACGCTGGCGCTGAAGGGACCGATGGTGACAGTGGCGGCTTACGCTCCCCCTCCGCCGCCAAGCGACTCCCTGATCGCGCCGCCTCCCCGCGATTATGTCGACACGGACTATGCCGCGCGGATCGACCGGTCGACCGGCGCGATCTGCATTACCGCGCCACCCTCGGGCATTGTGGCGGTCGGCGGCTATCGATTCCTGTCGCAGGACCTGCAGCAATGGGCCAAACGGCTTGGACAGGGCGCGCTGTTGACTGCGTTGCCCGACCGACTGAGCGGTTATCGCCTCGCCGGCCGTGCCCAGGACAATGCGCGCGGCCGCGAAGCACTCAGCGAACTCGGGCTTAACCCCCTGATGGTGGAAGCGTTTCGCGATCGGACCAATCCGGCCTGATCGAAATCAAACCACTTCGTTGACGCGGCATTAAGACCGCCAAACTAGGATCACGGCTCCGCGTTGATCCGAGTTTTACATGTCTCAGCAAGGCCCGATCCTCGCCGTATCGACCGCCGGCCGGCCGTCATTCGCGGCATCGCTCGACGAAGCGAAGATATTTCCGGTCATCGAGACCAATTGGGCCGACGCTTCCCGTGCGGTCGCGCAGTTGCAGCCAGCGGCGGTGCTGACCGAGATGTCCGAAGCCGTACAATCCGGCTTTGTTGCCCTGGCGAAACAAGTCGCGGCGCTGCAGCCTTATCTGCCGCTGATCGCGGTCGATCCCGCGACATCGCTGCCCGAAAACGTCATTCCATTCGCGCAAACCAAAGGCCGTCCCGATCGGCTGGCTGCGCGTCTGCGCGCGGCGCTGCGGATCCGCACATTGCACGCCACGGTGATGCGCCGGCTTGATGACGAACCGGCCTCGCGGCCGCCTTTGGCCGAGATCGATCTCGTGCGTGACGCGACCGTTTTATTGATCGGCCGTGGCGCGGCCTACCCGGCACTGTCCGTCGCGCTCGGCGAGCGGATGGGCGTCGTTGGTGCGCTCAGCATCGAAGCCGCGGCAAAGCACCTCAACACGCGCGACGTCGATGGTATCGTGCTCGGCGAAGGTTTTAGTGCCCGCGTGGTCGATGCTTTCCTGACAGTGCTGGCCGAGGATTCGCGCTTTCGTAACCTGCCGGTGGTGCTGACGTCGAATGAACTGGCACCCGCCTACGATCTGGCCAACCTTGAAATCATCGGCGGTGAGCCCGTCCATGTGGCTACCAATGCGCTGCCGCTGATCCGTCAGCACGCGTTGGAAGCGCATCTGAGCCGCACATTACGTTCGATCGATGCCGGTGGATTGCTCGATCCGCAAACCGGCCTGCTGACGTCAACGGCGTTCAGCCGCGACCTCGCGACATCGGTCTATCATACATTGCAGCGCGGCGGCGGCTTGTCGGTGGCGCGCTTCGTGTTCGACCCGGCCTATCCGCGCGCGCAGATCGATGGCGCGCGAATTATCAGCCGCCTGATGCGGCAAATGGATTTCGGCGCGGTTCAGCCGGATGGTTCTGTTATCGTGGCGTTCGCTGAAACCGATTTGCGCACGGCCCATATGATCGCTCGGCGGCTTTCCAGCGTGATGCGCCACACCACACATGGCAAGCGCGACACGCGGTCGGAACCGTCCGTCACGCTCGCGACCATGTTGCCATCCGACACGGCGCAATCCCTGCTGGCGCGGCTTCACGAAGAAGCCCGCCGCGCCGCGTCCTGATCGTTCCAAAATTAAATTTCGGAACATTCGTTCGCACCTCTCGTTGTAGGTCCACAATCTGCACTGGAGGAATCTTCATGAAGAAAATCGTACTGGTTGCTGCTTCTCTCGCCTTGCTGGCGAGCCCGGCATTCGCACAGGACTCCAAGACGGTTGGCACCGCGCCCGCCGATGCCAAGTTCTCGACGGTGTCGAAGGACGAGATGTTCAGCTCGAAGCTTAAAGGCCTGAACGTTTACAATCAGAAGGATGAATCGATCGGCGAGATCACCGACCTCGCGATCAAAAATCATCAGGTTGACGCGCTAATCCTGTCGGTCGGCGGATTCCTCGGCATGGGCGAACACTATGTCGCGGTCTCGCCGTCATCGGTCAACGTTCGCTACGACACCAAGAACGACAAGTGGCTGGCATCGATGAACACCACCAAGGACGCGCTGAAGGCGGCGCCGGAGTTCAAATATCCGAAGTAATCGATGCGTTTGATTAATTGAAAGACAGCCGTCGGCAGTGATGCAGGCGGCTGTCTTGCGTTCATCTCCGTCATTGCGAGGAGCAAAGCGACGAAACAATCCATCCTTACTTGCTGCTTGATGGATTGCTTCGCTTCGCTCGCAATGACGAATTAGGCCGCCTTCTTGTTTTCCGCCAGATTAGCAAGCTGACGCAGGATTTCGGTCGTGCCCATCAGACGCTCTTCCGGCGTCTCCCATTCCTGCAGGAACACCACTTTCATGTCCGGGCGCACCTTGGCCGCCTGACCGTGCTGACGGATGAAATAGACCAGACGGTCCGGCTGCGCGAACTTGTTGTCGCGGAAGGTGATGACAGCGCCCTTCGGGCCGGCATCGACCTTCTCGACATTGGCGCGGCGGCAATAACCCTTGATCGCGGCGATCTTGAAGAGATAGCGCACTTCATCGGGCAATACGCCGAAGCGATCGCGCAGCTCAGCAGCAAAATTGTCGATCTCGTCATCAGTATCGAGATCGGCGAGGCGCCGGTACAGCGACAGCCGCACCGAGAGATCCGCGACATAGTCTTCTGGAATGAGCACGGGCATGCCGACGGTGATCTGCGGCGACCAGCGGTCCGCCACGGGTTCGACCACGCCGGCCTTGAGGTTGAGGATCGCCTCTTCCAGCATCGACTGATACAGCTCGAAACCGACTTCCTTGATGTGGCCGGATTGCTCCTCGCCGAGCAGATTCCCTGCGCCGCGAATATCGAGATCGTGCGAGGCAAGCTGGAAGCCGGCGCCGAGCGTTTCCAGCGATTGCAGCACTTTGAGCCGGCGCTCCGCCTGTCCGGTGATCTTCTGCTGCGCCGGCAATGTGAACAGCGCATAAGCACGCAGCTTCGAGCGCCCGACCCGGCCGCGCAACTGATAAAGCTGCGCCAGCCCGAACATGTCGGCGCGGTGCACGATCAGCGTATTGGCGTTGGGAATATCGAGACCGGACTCGATGATCGTGGTCGACAGCAAAATATCGTATTTGCCATCATAGAACGCCGACATGATGTCTTCGATAACCGTCGGCGGCATTTGCCCGTGGGCCACGGCGACCTTCATTTCCGGCACGTTCTTGTCGAGGAAGTCCTTGACGCTGGCGAGGTCTTCGATGCGCGGCACCACGTAGAAGGCCTGGCCGCCACGGTAGCGTTCGCGCAGCAGCGCCTCGCGAATCATCAAGGGATCGTGCGGCGCCACGAAGGTGCGGACGGCCAGCCGATCGACCGGTGGCGACGCGATGATCGAAAGATCTCGCACCCCCGTCAGCGCCAGTTGCAGCGTGCGCGGGATCGGCGTGGCGCTGAGCGTCAGCACATGCACCTGGGAACGTAATGCTTTCAAACGTTCCTTGTGGGTGACGCCGAAATGCTGCTCCTCGTCGACAATGACAAGGCCGAGGTCCCGGAACTTGATCGACTTGCCGAGAATGGCGTGGGTACCTACCACAATGTCGACCGCGCCTTCCGCCAGCCCTTTCTTGACCAGGGTCATTTCCTTCGGTGCGATCAGGCGCGAGGCCTGCGCAACGTTGACTGGAAAACCCCGGAAACGCTCGGCGAAGTTTTTGCTGTGCTGACGCGCCAACAGTGTGGTCGGCACCACGACGGCGACCTGTTTGCCGTCGAGTGCCACCGCAAATGCCGCGCGCAGCGCCACTTCGGTCTTGCCGAATCCGACGTCGCCGCAGATCAGCCGGTCCATCGGCCGTCCGCTTTCGAGGTCTTTCAAGGTCGCATTGATCGCGCCGAGTTGGTCCTCGGTTTCCTCGTAAGGGAAGCGCGCACAGAACTCGTCATAGACATGCGGCTGCACCGGCATTTTCGGCGCTTCGTGCAGATGCCGCTCGGCCGCGATTTTGATGAGTTCGCCGGCGATCTCGCGAATGCGGTTCTTGAGTTTGGCCTTGCGCGCCTGCCAACCGCCGCCGCCCAGCCGGTCCAGTTCCACATTGGCGTGGTCGGAACCGTAGCGCGACAGCAGTTCGATATTCTCCACCGGCAAAAACAGTTTGGTCTCGGCGGCATAATGCAGCTCGAGACAGTCATGCGGTGCGCCGCCTACTTCAAGCGTCTGCAGGCCGACAAATCGTCCGATGCCGTGCTCGACATGCACCACGAGATCGCCGCTGGCGAGACTCGTGACCTCCGAGATGAAGTTATCGAGCTTGCGGGTCGCCTTGCGCGGCCGCACCAGACGGTCGCCGAGGATATCCTGCTCGCTGATGACGGCGACATTCTCGGTCTCGAAACCGGATTCCATGCCGACCACGGCCAGCATCGCCTCGTTGCGTGGCGTCGCCTGCACTGTGCGCCAGGAATTGACGCTGGTGAGGTTGAGCAGCTTGTGGTCTTTCAACATGCTACCCATGCGATCGCGCGAGCCTTCGCTCCACAGCGCGATCACCACTTTCTTGCGCTGGGCCTGCAGCGCCAGAACATGGGCGACGACGGCTTCAAACACATTGACGGTGCTGTCGGCGCGCTCCGGCGTAAAGTTGCGCCCGGCCCGCGCGCCGGCATCGACCACCCCGGCGCTGCCCTCGGGCACCGCGAACGGCGTCAGCCGCGCCAAAGCGGCCCGATCGAGGCACTTCGTCCACTCGTCCTCGGTCAGATAGAGCCGGTCGGGCGGCAGCGGCTTGTAGATCGCGCCGCCGCCGGGATGCTCCATCGCCTCGCGCCGGGCCTCGTAATAATCCGTTATCTGCGTGAAGCGTTCGCGCGCGGCATCTTCGCCCTGCGGCTCGATCGCAACCGGCGCATCGCCGAGATAATCGAACAGCGTGTCCATCCGCTCGGCGAACAGCGGCAGCCAGTGCTCCATGCCGGGATGACGGCGGCCTTCGCTGACGGCTTCATAGAGCGGATCGTCGCGCTCGGGCGCACCGAACGCCGCGACATAGCCCATCCGGAACCGGCGGATGGTCTCGGTCACCAGCTGAAATTCCGAGATCGGAACCAGATCGAGCGCGCGCATGTCGAGCAGCGTGCGCTGGGTTTCGGCGTCGAAGGTGCGTATCGATTCCAGCGAGTCCCCGAAAAAATCGAACCGCACCGGCTGGTCGAGCCCAGCCGGAAACAGATCGAGAATGCCGCCGCGCACCGCATATTCGCCGGGCTCGCGCACTGTCGACGACCGGTTGTAGCCGTTGTGCTCCAGCCACGACACGATCGAATCCATCGGCACGACATGGCCGGGCGCGACCGACAGGGCTTGCGCCGCGACCAGCTCGCGCGCCGGCACCCGCTGCACGATCGCGTTGATGGTTGTCAGCACGATCAGCGGCTTGTCGCTGCCGGCAAGCCGCGATAGCCGCGCCAGCGTGGTGAGACGTTGCGCCAGGATGCCGCCATGCGGCGATACCCGGTCATAGGGCTGGCAGTCCCAGGCCGGAAACAGCAGCACCGGCAAGTCGGGCGCGAAGAATTCCAGCGACCGCGCCAGTTGCTGCATGCGCGGACCGTCGCGGCATACCACGGCCAGACTGACCGCCGGCGGTTTCGGCCGTGCCGCGACCGCGCGTGCGAGATCCGAGACCACGAGGCCCTCGGCACCCTCGGCGACATTGGCAAAGGTCAGCGCGCGGCCGGCGACGAGCTGTTGCGCGGGCGATTGAGCAGGAGCCTTCATGCGCCGTAATCCGTCGGACGAAACGCCTTGATCCGGTCGAACAGCGCGCTGGCATATTCCGGCGCCAACGGCACATTCCCGGTCAGCGCGGCGTAGAGATCAGGCTCAGGCACCTCAATCAACTGCTCCAGCAGACCCAGTTCCTCGTTGGTGAGATCGGCGATTTCGGCATCGGCAAACCGGCCGAGAATAAGATCCATTTCGCGGGTGCCACGGTGCCAGCAGCGAAATAGCAGCCGCTTGCGGCGGTCATCGAGGCCGCCGCTCGATCGTGTCGATCCCGTCATGTTCCAATTCCAATTTCGAACGCCAAAAGCCCGGACGTGCCGGGCGGGTTGATATAGCCTCAGGATCGACGAATGTCAGCCCTAATGTCCCGTGAATTATCAACTGTCTCGTCATTGCCGGGCTTGACCCGGCAATCCATCGTCTTTTGAAGATGGATGCGCGGATCACGTCCGCGCATGACGGATTGTATGCAACGAGAAAGTTGTGATGCGCCCTGCTCTGCTCAATCCCTTGTTTGCGCCGGTCACGAGTCTTGGGGGCGTCGGGCCGAAGCAGGACAAATTGTTCCGCTATCTGCTTGGCCGCAGTGAGACACCGCGGCTGGTCGATCTCTTGCTGCATCTGCCGGCCAGCGTGATCGACCGGCGCGCGCGTCCGAAAATCCGCGACGTGGTGCCGGGAACCGTTGTGACGCTGGAGGTCACGGTCGACCGGCATCGCCCGACGCCCGCGCGCAATCATCGCGCGCCGCATCTGGTCTACGCCAGCGACGAGACCGGCGACGTGGTGCTGACCTATTTTCGCGCCCAGCCCGGTTTTGTCGAGAAACTGCTGCCGGTCGGCGAAAAGCGCTACGTCTCCGGCACCGCGCAGATGTACGACGGCACCCTGCAGATCACCCATCCCGACCGCGTCGTCGATGAAGCCGGCTTTGCCAAACTGTCGGGCATCGATCCGGTCTATCCCCTGACCGAAGGGCTGGCGCTGGGCTCGCTGCGGCGTGCGATGGCGCAGGCGCTGCAAAAGCTGCCGGACTTGCCGGAATGGATCAGCCCCGAGGTGATCCGCCGTTGCAAATTTCCCGACGTTAAAGAGGCGCTGAATCGCGTCCACGTGCCGGTCGAGCTGACGGATATCCTGCCCGGCGAGCCCTTCTGGTCGCGGCTCGCTTTCGACGAACTGTTGGCCGGTCAATTGGCGCTGGCGCTGGTGCGGGCGCAATTGCGCCGTCCGGCGGGCGATCGCCATGCCGGTGACGGCCACCTGCGCAACAAGATCATCGACGCGCTGCCCTACGCGCTAACAATTTCGCAGCAGCAGGCCGCCGCCGCGATCTCCGACGATCTGCGCCAGCCGATCCGCATGTTGCGGCTGCTGCAGGGCGATGTCGGATCCGGCAAGACCGTGGTGGCGCTGTTGGCCGCTGCCGCCGTCACCGAAGTCGGCAAGCAGGCCGCGTTGATGGCGCCCACCGAAATCCTCGCGCGCCAGCATATCAAGACCATCACGCCCCTGGCCGAGCGCGCGGGCCTGCGGGTCGCGATCCTGACCGGTCGAGAAAAGGGCAAGGAGCGGCGCGAACTGCTGGCGCGGCTTGAAGCCGGCGAGATCGATTTCCTGATCGGCACCCATGCGCTGATCCAGGATGACGTCGTGTTCAGGGCGCTGGCGCTGGCCGTCGTCGATGAGCAACATCGCTTCGGCGTGCGCGAGCGTCTGGCCTTGACGGCCAAGGGCGACGCCGTTGATGTACTGGTGCTGAGCGCGACGCCGATCCCGCGCACGCTGGTGCTGACGTATTTTGGCGACATGGACGTCTCGGAATTGCGCGAAAAACCCGCCGGCCGCCAGCCGATCGACACCCGTACGGTGCCGAACAGCCGTCTCAACGAGGTGACCGAAGCCGTCGGCCGCGCGCTGCAGGCCGGCAAGCGCGTGTACTGGATCTGCCCGCTGGTGGAGGAATCCGAAGCCGAGGGTATCGAACATCTCACCAATGCGACGCAGCGCTTCGAGAGCCTGCAACAACGCTTCGGCGACCGCGTCGGCCTTGTGCACGGCCAGATGAAAGGCACCGAAAAGGACCGCGTGATGGGCCAGTTCGCGAGTGGCGAAATCGGCCTCTTGGTCGCAACAACCGTGGTCGAAGTCGGCGTCGACGTGCCCGCCGCCACCATCATGGTGATCGAGAACGCCGAGCGCTTTGGACTGGCACAATTGCATCAATTGCGCGGACGGATCGGCCGCGGCTCCGAAGCGTCGACCTGTCTGTTGCTTTATAAAGAACCGCTCAACGAGATGTCGACCGCGCGGCTGAAGGTGATCCGCGAAACCACCGACGGCTTTCGGATCGCCGAGGAAGACCTGAAACTGCGCGGCGAAGGCGACGTGCTCGGCGTGCGGCAAAGCGGCCTGCCCGGCTACCGCATCGCGCGCTCGGAAGTACATGCCCAGCTCATCACCCAGGCCCGCGACGAAGCGCTGCGCATCCTGAAGGACAATCCGAAGCTGAAAGGCGAGCGCGGCGAAGCGCTGCGCTGTCTGCTGTATCTGTATGAGCGGGATGAGGCGATCCCGCTGATTGGCGCGGGATGAAACTCTCTCAACGTCATTGCGAGAAGCGAAGCGACGAAGCAATCCATTCTTTCTTTCCGCCGTGAGATGGATTGCTTCGTCGCTCTTCGCTCCTCGCAATGACGAGGAGGACTGGGCATATCCACGCCCCTCAATCCACCTTCGCCGGTGCCGGCTGCAGCGGGGATGCGTTCGCCACCCGCGCGGCGTTGGCCATTCCGGCCAGCGCGGCGACTTTTTTCTGCGGGTCGGAGCCGGGCTGCACCACGCCGGCGGACATGATCAGGGTCGCGGCGTCTTCGGCGCTCATTTCGATTTCGATGATCTTGCTCTTGGGCACATAGAAAAAGAAACCCGTGGTCGGGTTCGGCGCGCATGGCAGGAACACCGAAATGTGCTCTTCCTGGCCGGGAAGATTGTTGGCGATCTCCACGCTCGGCGATTGCGAGATCAGCACGATCGACCACATGCCTGGCGAGGGAAATTCGACCAGCCCGACGCGGCGAAAGCTCGAGCCCGAACCCGAGAACAGCGTCTCGAATACCTGCTTGAGGCCGCGATAGATCGCGCGCACCACCGGCATCCGCCCCAGCAGCTTTTCGCCGAGATCGACCAGCGTGCGTCCGATCAGATTGGCGGTCAGGAAGCCCAATAGCGTCAGCGCGATCACGGCGACGATGAGCCCCGAGCCGGGCAAGCCGAACGGCAGATAGGTTTCCGGCCGGTAGGCGATGGGCACAAACGGCCGCACCAGGCCATCGACCCAGGTCACGAACCACCAGGTCAGGTAAAAGGTGATGGCAATCGGACCGGCCACGATCAGGCCGGTGAGGAAATAATTCCGGAATCGGGCCATGAAACCGCGCGGTACGTCCGGCGGCAGTTCGGTCGGGGGCAGATCGTCGCGGTTCATCAGGGTTCCAGGTCGGCGGGAGCGGCCGGTACATCATACCAGCTAAGCCATCCTAGCAGACTTTTGAAGGCCCTACCCGGCTGATGCCAAGGGAACGGTTGGGCAGCGGTTATGGATCGGTTATTCCACCGTCACCGATTTTGCGAGATTTCGCGGCTGGTCGACGTCGGTGCCCATAATCACGGCGGTATGATAGGCCAATAGTTGCACGGGGATGGCATAGACCATCGGCGTAAAGGTCGCAGCCATGTCGGGCAGCACGATCGTCACCAGCGACTGGATGGTGGCTTCCGCGGCGCCCTTGGCATCGGTCATGAGAATGATTTTACCGCCGCGGGCGGCGACTTCCTGCATGTTGGAGACGGTTTTCTCGAACACCCGGTCGAACGGCGCGATCACCACGACCGGCATGTTCTCGTCGATCAGCGCGATCGGCCCGTGCTTGAGTTCGCCGGCGGCATAGCCTTCGGCGTGGATGTAGGAAATTTCCTTCAACTTCAGCGCGCCTTCCAGCGCCAGCGGATAGCTGGTGCCGCGGCCGAGATAGAGCACGTCCTGGGATTTTGCGATATCGCGCGCGAGCTTTTCGATCTGCGGTTCAATGGTAAGGGCTGCCGCCATCAGCCGCGGAATTTCCACGAGGCCGTGCACGAGCTTGGTCTCGTCGGCCTCGGACAATTCACCCCTCGCCTTGCCCGCCGCAATCGCAATCGCCGCCAGCACCATCAACTGGCAGGTAAAAGCCTTGGTCGAGGCGACACCGATTTCCGGGCCCGCCAGCGTCGGCATCACCGTTTCGCTTTCGCGCGCGATGGTCGAGGTCGGCACGTTGACAACGGAAAGCGTGTGCAAGCCTTGCGACTTCGCATAGCGCAGCGCGGCCAGCGTATCGGCGGTTTCGCCGGATTGCGAAATGACGATCGCCAGATCGCCCTTGCGCAACGGCGCCTCACGATAACGGAATTCCGAGGCGACATCGAGTTCCACCGGCACACGGCCCAACCGTTCGATCCAGTATTTGGCGATGGAGCCAGCATAACTTGCGGTACCGCAGGCCGTGATCGAAATCCGCTGAATATCCTTGAAGTCGAACGGCAGCTTGAGCGGCAACGCGACGCGTTCGGTCGCCATGTCGACATAACGCGCCAGCGTGTGACCGACGACCTCCGGCTGCTCGTGAATTTCCTTGGCCATGAAGTGGCGGTAATTGGCCTTGTCGACCAAAAACGAAGACGCGCCGGATTTCAGCACGTCGCGATTTACCACCGAGCCCTGCTCGTCATAGATCACGCCGACTTCGCGGGTCAGAACCACCCAGTCGCCATCCTCGAGATAGCTGATCGTGTCGGTAAAGGGCGCCAGCGCGATCGCGTCCGAGCCGAGATACATCTCGCCGTCGCCATGACCGATCGCCAGCGGCGAACCCTTGCGGGCGCCGATCATCAGGTCGCCATGGCCCTTGAACAGGAACGCCAACGCAAACGCGCCGCGCAACTGGGGGAGCGACGCCTTCACCGCTTCCTGCGGCGACATCCCTTTGAGCAGATAGGACGTGACCAGATGCGCCACGGTTTCGGTGTCGGTCTCGCTGGTGAATTTGGCACCCTGCGCTTCCAGCATTTGCCGCAGCTCGCGGAAATTTTCGATGATGCCGTTGTGAACCACCGCGACATGCTCGGTCGCATGCGGGTGCGCATTGTTCTCGGTCGGCTTACCGTGGGTGGCCCAGCGGGTATGTCCGATACCGGCGAGCCCGCCGAGCGGTTCGGCTTTCAGTCGCGATTCAAGATTGCGCAGCTTGCCCTCGGCGCGGCGGCGCACAATTTGATCGCCTTCCAACGTGGCGACCCCGGCGGAATCGTAACCGCGATATTCCAGCCGCTTGAGCGAATCCACGATCTGATCCGCGACCGGAGCGCGTCCGAGAATGCCCACAATGCCGCACATGCGCAGATATCCTGAAAATCGGCGAGAATCGCCAGCATCTCTTAACGAGAATTGCCGACGCTCATATACTCAATAATTATTGCCGATTGAGACAGCGTTAAGCGGAAAGCTTAACACGCCGGGCAAGGCCGAACCATGGGGCGGAACGGTTTACCATGCATACCGCACCACGCCCTTGCCGGCATAGGAGCGTGTGACATCCGAGAATTCGCCCTCGAAGGTGGCCGCGGCCGACCAGCCGGTGAGCCATTTCTTTTCCAGCGCGGCTGTGACGAGCGCGGTGTCGGAGGCCTGCGCCGCACCGTTCACGACGAAGCTCGCGCCCGGTAGCGCCTGGAATGTCGCACCGACCGAGCGGTCGGCGGTGTAATCATGCGCCCAGGCGAAACGGCCGCGCAATGTCAGGACGCCATCCGCGACTGCAAAGGACTTGTCGGTGCGGATGCCGAGTTCGCTGCGTGGATCGGTGACGCTTTTGGCGCCGTAAGCCAGTGCGAAATTGTTGGTGCCTATGACGGCCTGCTCTGCATAAGCGGGCAGATCGATCGTCGTGAATTGCCCGGCGGCATAGGGCGTGATGCCGATGCCGGCGACCCACGGCGCGACAAAACGATAACCGCCTTCAAGGCGCCCGGAGAACGCATTGGCGTTGAACTGCGCCCGAAGCTGATCCAACCCGGCCACGGTCACGATGCGATTGGTGGTGACATCCTGCCAGCCATAAGCCAGCGCGGCTGAGATATAGGCCTGTCCAATCTCATGGCGAACAAATGCGCCGGCCTGGAACAGGTCGGAATGCCCGGAACCGCCATTGGCAACGTTGAAATTGGTGCCGCCGCCGGCCAGCGCGAAACCCGCAACCGTAAACGGCGAAATGCGGTAGTCGGCGCCAACCGCCGTGCCGTAGATGCTGCTGGTCGACGTACTGGCCCCGGTCGTTGCATTGCCGTCGGTGGTCTGCGATCCGCCGAAACCCGACGCCCACACACTCCAGCGCTGCTCGAAGGGAGCGACCGGCCCCTTGGCGAACATCGCGTAGGCGTCCCGCTCCGCGCCGCTGCGTTTGCGGCCATCGGAAGCATAGGCGCTGGCGTCGCCTTCCGGCGCGTAGCCGTTAACGCCGCCGCCCGATGCCGGTGCCGGGCCGCCGCGATTAAAGGGATCGAGCATCGAGCCCATGAACATGTTCATCGCGCTGAAGGTGCTCTGCTGGGAACCGGTCGCCGTCTCGCCCGCGGCTTGCGACAATCCGGCTGGCGTCAATGCGGCGAACACCATCGGTATGCCGCCGGTGGTGTTGAAGAAGTTCGTCAACGCATTGCCGACAGCCTGCTGATTGCCAACGATCCCCGACGGGATCCCGAAATTCAGGGTCAGGTTGAGATAGGCATTTTTGGCGTCGTAGCTGAGCGCCGAGGTGAAATTCGCCGGAGCGTTGGTGTTCACCAGCGAGCTGAACCTGCCAACGACGCCGTCGGTCGCATTGACGATCGTATACTGCTTCGACACGTAGCTGCCGACGCCGAACAGTGCAGTGACCGTCGCGCCGCCCAGCGTTGCCGTACCAAACACATTTGTGCGGTCGGAGCCTGAAGGCGATACCTCCACGATATAACGGGACGCCGCCGTGAGCAGCAGATTGCCCTGCACGGTGAGCGTACCGATCGAATTGCCCGGCGCCAGCGTACCGCCGTTGATCGTGGTATTGCCGACGGTCCCGTTGCCGCCAAGCGTGGCGCCGGCGTTCACGGTGATGGTGCTGACCGAGAGATTGCCGTTGACGCTCAGCGTGCCGGCATTGACCGACCAGGCGTTGACCTGCGTGGCCGTGCCCGTCAGCGTCCAGTTGCTGCTGCCGGTTTTCTCGAACGCGCCAAAACCCTGGTATTGAGTGCCGATCAAGGACGCATCGAAACTGGCATTGCCGGTCCCGCCAAGCCTGAACGTATCGGCGGCGCTGAAGGCGATCACATTTCCGGTGATGGCCGAGCCGGCCCTCATCTCCAGCACGTTAGTGCCGCCGGTGAAGTTGATGGCGCTGGCTTGCACCGGAGCCACGTCACCGGAAACCCCGCCCTTGATCGTTCCGCTGTTGACGATGGTCAGGTCGCTGCCGGAGATCGCAACGCCTCCGATCCCGGCAATCCCGGGATTAGCGGCATTGGTGAACAGGCCGCCATTGCCGCCTTGAATAGTGCCGCTGTTGGTGATCGCGAGGCTCGAACCGGCGACGCCTACGCCGCCATTGCCCGCATTGTTACCATTGGTTGCGGCGGGAGCCGTGCCGCCATTGCCGGCGATAATCGTGCCGAAATTGTTCAGCGTGCCGCCGCCCAGCATCGACACACCGGCACCGCCCACGCCGCCGACGCCGCCAGGAGCGCCGGCGCCGCTGTCGAGACCGCCGTTGCCGCCATTGCCGCCGGTAACGGCGTTGTTGTTGGTAAAGGTCGCCGCGGCGTTGAACTGCACGCCCATGCCGCCGGCCCCGCCGTTGCCGCCCATTCCCGAGTAGCCTGCGCCGCCGCCTGCGCCGCCGATACCGCCGCCGACCGTGCCGCCATTGGTGAAGGTGGTTCCCGCGGCGCCCCTGAACTGCACGCCCATGCCGCCGTCGCCGCCATTGCCGCCGTTGCCGCCGCGGCTGCCGCCATTGCCGCCATAGCCACCGGCGCCGCCTATCACCGAGAAGCCGAGCCCATTGCTGCTTGCTCCGTTGCCGGTGACAACCGCGCCATAGCCGCCAGCACCACCGCCGCCGCCGCCGCCGCCAAATCTGCCGTTGGTAGAATTACCGCCGTTACCGCCGTTACCGCCGGCTTGACCGGTCAACGAGGTATTGTTGAGCGTCGCAGCGGTGGCGCCATGGTAGCCTCCAAAGCCACCGCCACCACCGGAACGATAGTTGCCGCCGTCCGAACTCGTGCCTCCATTTGGATTTAAGGCCGTCCCGCCCGCGCCGGGGGCAGAATTGTAAGACGTGCCGCCACCGCCTCCTAGTCCGCCGCCGGCCGCGCCACCACCACCACCACCGCCACCATATGAATTGGCGCCATAGCCTCCATTGGGACTGGCGTAGGTACCGCCTGCACCGCCGGACCGGGGGCCGTAGTTAAAATGAAGAATCGAATCACCGCCTCGACCGCCATCCGCGCGGGCTGGCGAACTGCCGATGTCGGAAATGGCGAGCGTGGACAACACCACGGCGGCGCCGACAAATGGAAGCGGCAGCGGTAGTGAGGCGCTGGCCAAGGCCGTCCCGGCCAGCAATGACAATCGAATGGCGCGCAACGAAATGATGCTGCGAACGGCCGAACCCGCAATTATTTTCACAATACCGCCTAAGCAAATTTGTCACGCCAACAATTGTGCAACGTGCAATTCGAAGACGGTCGCAAATTTGGAACCTGGAGTCGCTGTCCTCTTTTGGGGGTAAAGTTTTTTGCGTGACCAAATTACGAGGCCTGTGGCCAATAAGAGACAAAACGCTATCAAGCGTTGCAGAAATAATTTTTGATCTTCAGTTTATTTGAGCCGGCATTGAACATCCGACTGCGCGTTGTATTAATCGGCATCAAGCCTTCGGCGTCTTGCTGCGCATCTTGATCTCGCGATAGCGCTTCGCTCCGCCTTCACGTGTGGTCTGCTGGCTGCGCTCCACGGCCATCGCATCGTCGGGCACGTTTTTGGTGATCACCGAGCCCGATCCGATATAGGCGCGCTTGCCGATTTTCACCGGCGCGACCAGCGATGAATTGGTGCCGATGAACGCGCCCTCACCGATCTCGGTCTTGTGCTTGGAGAAGCCGTCATAGTTGCAGGTGATGGTGCCGGCGCCGAGATTGGCGCCCTCGCCGACATGGGCATCGCCAACATAAGAGAGATGATTGACCTTGGCGCCGGCCTCGATAACCGCCGCTTTGATCTCGACGAAATTGCCGATCCGCACGCCGTCGCCCAGCGACGTTCCCGGCCGCAACCGCGCATAAGGACCGATGGAGGCCTTCTTGCCGATCGAGGCCTGCACGATATGCGAGAAGGAATGGATCACCGCGCCGTCGGCGATCGACACGCCCGCTCCGATCACCACAAAAGGCTCGATCGTCACGTCCTTGCCGAAGACCGTATCGGCGGCGAGATAGACCGTCTCGGGCGCAATCAGCGTCACGCCGGCCTCGAGCGCGGCCTTGCGCAAGCGCGCCTGCATGACTTGTTCCGCCTCGGCGAGCTGCGCCTTGGTGTTGATGCCGCGCACTTCATCTTCGCTGGTCTCGATCACGACGGCCTCCAGTCCCAGGTCTCGAACGATCGAGACGGCGTCAGTCAGATAATATTCGCCCTTGCTGTTGGCATTGCCGATCTTGTCGATGATCGACAGCGCCTTGTGGCCATCGAACGCCATCACGCCGGCATTGCATAGTTTGATCGCGCGCTCCTCAGCGCTGGCATCGGCCTGCTCGCGGATCGCCACCAATTGGTCGCCCTCGACGAGCAGCCGGCCGTAGCCGGTCGGGTCGGCGGCGCGAAAACCCAATACCGCGAGTGCCGCGCCTTTCTTCAGGGGCGCGCGCAGGTGCTCGAACGTCTCGGCCGAAATCAGCGGCGTATCGCCGAATGCAACGAGCAGATCGTCGGCGCCGGGGGCGATCGCGTCGCGCGCCGCCAGTACCGCATGCGCAGTGCCGAGACGCTCGCGCTGAATAAAGGTTTTAGCGTCCGGGCGCACGCGGGCGACCTCGTCGGCGACGGATTGGTGGTTGGGACCGATCACCACGGCCAGCGCAGCGCCGGGCCCCTTGGGGGCGGCGCTGAGCACATGGGCCAACAGCGATTGGTTGGCCACGGGATGCAGGACCTTCGGCAATGAAGAGCGCATGCGCGTGCCCTCGCCTGCCGCGAGTACGATGGTCAGGCTGGTCCTGCCTGTCTTGCCGGTCATTTGAATCCTCAGGCCGTTGCGACTGATATTACGCTGCCGCCGTCATAAAGCGTTTTCGTCAGGCATGGAAACGATTCGGCATCCGGGAACGCCCGGATTCAGGAACACGGCCGATTTCCTGTTAATGTTTGCGGAATGATTCGGTTAAGGCTTCAGGGGGCCGCAAACTTCTAATGGCAAAGGATGCCGACAATCTGCTTGATCGCTTCAAATCCGAGAATACCGGCGGCTTGCTGTCGGGATTCCTGGCCGAGGAAGATGAATTCGACCGGCGTGCGCTGTGGCGGCTCGGGTCGTGGGCGGTCGGCGCGGTCGGCGCCATCACCATTGCATTCTTCGCCAACCAGTCGTCGATCGGTTGGCGGCGCGACCAGATCGCCGCCGTGGATCTGGCGCGACAGGCGCAGCAAATTCAGTCCGTCGCCAAGGAAAGCCAGAACGAAGCGCGGCGTCTGGCCTCTGCTATCGACACGCTGAACGGCGACCGCGACCGGCTGTATTCCCGCGTCAGCGTTCTCGAACAAGGGATGGATTCGGTCACCGGCGCAATCGCGCGGCAGAGTTCCGGGGCGGCTTCACCGCAAGCTGCTTCCGCAGGTTCGTCTCAAAGTTTGTCGCAAGCCGGTGCTGCGCCTGCGGCTGCGGCTCCCATGGTGGTGGCCGCGCTGACCGAAGTGCAAAAGCTGCCGATCGGCCCGCCCGTCGCCCCGGTGGCAACGACGGCGCCCGCGATGGCCGCGACGCCGGTCCCGGCGAAACCAGCCGTAGTGGTTTCAACCGTAACGCCTCCGATGGAAAAGCCGTCCACGGTGGCGACCGTCACGGACCCCACCCCGGCAGCGCCGCCGCCCACGGCCCAGGCTCAGGCACCAGCGCAGGCTCAGCCACCTTCAAACCAGGGACCGTCGAACACGCCAACAGCAACCGTGCCGCCGCCGCTGATGGAATCGAAATCGATAATGGGACCGCCTGATTCCGCGGCCGTAAAACTGATCGAACCGCCGAGCACGCCGTCACCGACCAGTGCACCGTCCAAAACCGCCGCCGCGCCGCCAGCGCAGACACCACAAAAGCCGGAGGCCGTGGCTTCGGCTCCGCCCGCCGCCGCTGCCGATGACGGTCCGGAAGCAACGGAGTCGATATCCAGGGTCCAGCGGACGGAATTTGGCGTCGATGTCGGTGGGGCCAATTCGGTCGGTGGATTGCGCGCGTTGTGGCGCGGGCTTCTCAAATCCAGGACGAATGCGCCGCTGGCGGCGTTGCGTCCGATCATCGTGATCAAGGAGAGCAGCACGGGGCTTGGCATGCAGCTTCGGCTGGTGGCCGGGCCGCTGACCGACGCGGCTGCGGCAGCGAAAATCTGCGCCGGCATGACGGCAAACGACCGGCCTTGCGAGACCACGGTGTTCGACGGCCAGCGTCTGTCCCTGACCGGCAGCGATCACGATCAGCCTGCCCCGGCGGCGCCCACGACCAGCAAACCGGGGCCACGCGGCAGGCACTACAGTTCCAGGCACGCTGCCGCGGCCGCCCCCAAAGAGGAGCCGCCGAAGAAGCCGGAATCTTCGACGCTATCGTTGATCTTCGGCCGCTGATATCAGCGCGAGCACCAATAAATCCTGTTATTGCAATGGTTTGGGATCGACTTCGAATTCTATTTCGCTGATATGACGGACTTGCTACCGGTGCCGGGTTGTCCCGAGCCGGATTCCCCAGCATATTCGGGGAAAGTTCGGATGCAGTCTTCCTGCAACCAGCCGAATTCGACCTGAACGCACACTAGCCGGAACATGATCCCGTGAAAAAAACGCCCTTTCGGCTGACGCCCTATCAGGTGCAATGGTTGATGGTGGTCGGCTTCCTGAGCGTCGGCTACGCGCTCTATCTGCGCTATCTCGCGATCGAGTTTTCGACGGTGTCGCTGGCCTGCGATGCCGGCTTGCAGAGCATGCTGTGCCAGGCCCGCAGCCTCGCGACCGTACTTTACAAGAACTCAGTGTTCGGGATCACCGCACTTGTCATTGCGGTCCTCAACCTGATCCGGCCGTCGATCGTCTTGATGACCGGCGGCGTGATCGTCGCGGGGCTTGGCATCGTGCTCTACAATATTGAATTGTCGGGACTTGCGATCGGGCTGCTTATTTTGGGATTTGCACGCCCCGCGCCTGCCACAGCGTAAGGCCGAGCAGGAAATACAGCGCACACGTCCACATCGACTGCCAGTTGTTCAGTCCTTCATTGAACAGCGTGAACAGCCCCGCCATCGCAAACAGGCCGGCGAATACCGCCTCAGAGATCGGACGCGCCCCTTCCTGCGGACGGTTGAGAAGCGTCAGCAGCGCGACCGGCAGCACCGCCATGGTCAGCGCGGCGAACGGAAAATCCTTGTAACGGGGATCGAACACAAACCCGAGCGCGCTCTCCGCGCCGATCAGCACCGTCACGATCAGCGTCATCCCTAGGAGAACCGCCGACACCGATCGGGTTCGATCCTCGCGGGGACCCAGCAATTCCAGAAAGGTCGGCGGCGCCCGGCCCGACATCAATGCGCTGGCACACAGCAGCGGCGCAGCTACGCCCGCCGCCAGCAAGGCGCCCCAGCGCAACCAGCCGCCGAACCCGTAGCTCTCGTAGAACATCTTGTCGGCGGCGACGCCGAGCAGAATGCCGGAAGCGGTCGCGAAGATGCCGACCGCGATCCAGGATGCGAGCCGCGGCGTCCACGGCCGGCGGCGCAGCGTCAACCATGCGGCGCCGAATATGCAAAAGCTCAGCCCCATGCCGCAGCCCATCTGCAGCTTCCAGAGCGGATAATTGCTGATGGCCACGCCGGGCGGGTACTTCAAGGCGCGCTGCACGGAATCGAACAGGCCCCAATAGCCGCCGACGGTACCTTCAAGCTCACGTTTCCAGGGCTGGTCATAGGCTTCGATCAGATTGACGCGAAAGCTCTCCCGCTTGGCCAGGTCGAGGATTTCCGAGACCACCCGCGCCTGATTGGTGCGCGACGGCAGCGCGCCCTCGCGCATGCGTCCGGCACTCGGCCAACCGGTCTCACCAATCAGGATTTCCTTGTTGGGAAAGGCCACCGCCATCCGCTTGCGGATGGCATCGACATGGGCGGCGGCGTATTTGGCGCGGATCGGAAAGTCTTCCCAATAGGGCAGAATGTGAATGGTGACGAAGTCGACCGCTTCATAGACCTCGCGGTAGCGCAGCCAGAATTCCCAGACATCGGCATAGGTGACGGGTACCGGCGCGACCTGGGCCTTCACCGAGCGGATGGTCGCCGCGAGATCGGTCGAGGTCATCTCGCCGCGCAGCAACACCTCGTTGCCGACGACGACCGACGTAATGACATCGGGAAACTGTTTGACGAGGCCCACCACGGTCGAAATCTGCGCGAGGTTCTTCGCCCGGTTGCTGCCGAGCCAGATTCCCTGAATGACCTTCAGCCCGACTTTGGAGGCGACTTCAGGAACCTGATCGAGGCCACTCTCAATTGAATAGGTGCGCACGCAGTCGGAGATTTTGGCCAGTTGGGCCAGGTCTTCGGCGATCTGCTCGCGTTCGATATGGGTGGCCGGCGACAGCGGCGTCTGCGCGCCACGGAACGGAGCGTAGGACACACAGAGCAGCTTGGCGTTGGGATCAATCGGCGCGCGCACCAGCGTAATGGGCGTGCTGAGCCACCACCACACGCCGGCGATCGTGCCCAGCGATATCAGGAGAAGCGCCAGTGGCGTGCGAAGAGAAATCGGTTCCATCCTCCGGGCGAGGCTCGTCGCTTACCCGGTCGCCAGCCGTCTGCCAAGAGGCCGATGCGCGCCGGATCGGCGCGGGCTTTACCACGCCGCGATAAAGTTGTGACTTTGCTGGACAAAATCCGAAATGTCCGTCATGGAATCCGGAACTGTCTCCGCCGCATTGGGGACCTATTTGAACGGCATCAAAACCGGCCGGGTCAGGCTGGTTGGTAACAAAATCGGGGAATTTATGCGTCGAGGTGTGCTTGAGTTGAAAAGTACGGTTTTGCGCCACCTCGCCGTTTCCGGCCTCGCCCTTCTGATTGGTATCGGCGGCGCCTTTGCCCAAAGCGGCAACGCCCAGGACCAGGCCCCCAAGCCCGGAGCGACCAATGCACCGGCGGCGGCGGATGCCGCCAAGGACAATCAGCGCAAGACCGATGAATTCGTCGAGGCGGCGCAGGCCATCAACGGGCCGGCCGGAAACCCCGAATGCGTCTGGCTCGGCCGCCGGGTCGTGCGCTTGATGTGGCTCGACGATCTCGATACCGCGTTCCGTCACCTCGATCTCTACGACCGATTCGGCTGCCCCGGCGGCCATGTCCAGGCGACCTTTCGTTGCCTGACCCGTTTCGGCGGCCAGATCGACCCCAAGGTGGCCGAGACGCTCAACAGCCGCGTGCATGCCTGCTGGATCAATCCCGGCGCGCAGCCGCAGGCCGCTGCCGTCGCCTCACCTGCGCCAGCACCGACAACGGCAGGTGCCGCGGCGCCCGCAACGCCGGCGGCAACGCCCTCGCCGGCCGCCTCTCCCGCGCCGGCTCCGAAGTAGTTCCAAAGTAGTTCCCGAGTCAGAGGCGCGATCCGAGATTTTCAGCATTCCGGCTCGCCTGCGCCCTGAAAACGCCACGGCGTCATAAGAGTTGTTTAATCGCGTGGCAGATATATGTTCGGTCTGCCGCTGACTTGGTCGGATCTCGGGGACGGATCCGCTTCCCTGCCATATTGACCCCGTATGGTTTGTCGCGATGCGTGCCGTCGTCGCCGTTTTATTGTTTGTCGCCGCCGCTCACGCTGCGCTTTGGGGGCTACTCCAGGAGAAGCAATCGGCACCGGAGTTCCGCGGCATCTTGCCGAGCGCTTCCTACGCGCCGTTTGAACCGGGTCACGTCGTCGGCGATACCGCCGGCGACTCCGAGAAAATTCGCGCCGATCTGAAGAAACTCTCGACCCTGACGCGGGCGCTCCGTCTGTATTCTTCGACGGAGGGCAACGAACTGGTGCCGCCGATCGCCGCAGAATTCGGCATGAAAGTCACCGTCGGCGCCTGGATCAACAAGAACGCCGAACGCAATGAGCGCGAGATCGATGCGGCCATCAATCTTGCCCGGCGCAACAGCAATGTCATCGGCGTCGTCGTCGGCAACGAGACGATTTACCGCGCCGACCAAAAGGTCGAAGACCTGATCGAGCTCATCAAGAAAGTAAAGAAATCCGTCAATGTCCCTGTAACAACAGGCGAAATCTGGAACATATGGCGCGATAATCCGCAGCTTGCCTATTCCGTCGATTTCATTGCCGCGCACGTGCTGCCTTACTGGGAGAATTTCACCGACAAGCAGGCGGTCGACCAGGCTGTCGCGATGTACCAGCTCTTGCGCGAGCAGTTCCCCGGCAAGCGGATCATGATCGCGGAGTTCGGCTGGCCGAGCGCCGGCTACAATCTGCGCAATGCCGATCCCGGCAGGTTCGAGCAGGCCGTGGTGCTGCGCAATTTCGTATCCCGCGCCGAGGCCATCGGCATGGAATACAACATCGTCGAAGCGATCGACCGGCCCTGGAAGTTCTTCGAAGGGGGCGTCGGGCCCTATTGGGGTATCCTGGACGCTTCGCTCGAACCGAAATTTTCCTGGACCGGTCCGGTCGTCAACGAGAACTACTGGAAGCTTGCGACCATCGCGGTTCTCGTCGGTATCCTGATGTCGCTGCCGATCCTGGGGCTCACCGAGGCCACCGCGATGCAGGCGCTGCTGCTCTCGGCCGCGGCCCATGGCGTCGGAGCGTGGACCGCGACCGTCTTTGCCTACTGGACCGGGCACTACTTCATATTCGGTTCAGCCTTTGCCTTGACGCTGGGTCTGATCCTGCTGGTTCCGCTGGTGTTGATTGCGATGGCGCGGATCGAGGAGATCGCAGCCGTGGCCTTCGGCCGGCCCCCTCGCCGTCTGCTGGTCAAGGGCGCCCCCGTCGCGCCGGCCACGATCGGCGAGGACATTACCTTCCCCAAGGTCTCCATCCACATCCCCGCCTATTTCGAGCCGGTGGACATGCTCAAGCAGACGCTGGATGCGGTGTCGCGGCTGGATTACCCGAACTTCGAATGCGTCGTGATCATCAACAACACGCCGGATCCGGAGTTCTGGCAACCGATCCAGGATCACTGCCGCACACTCGGCGAGCGTTTCAAGTTCATCAATGCCGAGAAGGTCCAGGGCTTCAAGGCCGGTGCGCTCCGCATTGCGATGGACCGCACCGCCGCGGATGCCGAAATCATCGGAATCATCGACGCCGACTATGTCGTGCAGCCGGACTGGCTGAAGGATCTGGTTCCGGTGTTCGCCGACCCGCGCGTCGGCCTGGTGCAGGCGCCGCAGGAACATCGCGACGGCGACCGTTCCCTGATGCACTACATCATGAACGGCGAATATGCCGGGTTCTTCGACATCGGCATGGTCCAGCGCAATGAGGCCAATTCCATCATCGTGCACGGCACGATGTGCCTGATCCGGCGGGCGGCGATGGAGATGGCCGGCGGCTGGGCCGGCGACACCATCTGCGAGGATACCGACCTTGGCCTCGCGATCATCGAGCATGGCTGGCTGACGCATTACACCAACCACCGCTACGGCCATGGGCTATTGCCCGACACCTACGAAGCCTTCAAGAAGCAGCGCCATCGCTGGGCTTACGGCGGCTTTCAGATCGTCAAGAAGCATTGGCGGCGCTTTCTGCCGGGCGCGAGCCGGCTTTCGCCCGACCAGCGCCGCGAATTCGCGCTGGGCTGGCTGAACTGGCTCGGCGCCGAAAGCCTCGGCGTGGTCGTGGCGATCCTCAACCTGATCTGGGTGCCGATCGTCGCGTTCGCCGACATCGCCATTCCCGATCGGATCCTGACGCTGCCGATCATTGCCTCCTTCGTGGTCTCGCTGGTGCATTTCGTTTCGATGTATCGCGCGCGCGTCCACATCAAATGGGGCCAGATGCTGGGCGCCATGATCGCCGCAATGTCCGTGCAATGGACGGTGTCGCGCGCGGTCGCCAACGGGCTGATCACCGAACATCTGGCATTTGCGCGGACCTCCAAGGGCGGATTTTCGCTGATGTCGGTCGAGTTCCAGGCGTTCTGGGAAGCCGTCATCGGCGTGCTGCTGCTGATCGGCGCCGCCGTCCTGGTCGTGACCAACAGCTTCAAGGAAGTCCGCGAAATCTACATTTTCGCCGGTGTGCTGGTGCTCGAAAGCCTGCCGTTCCTCTCGGCCGTCGCGATCGCGATCCTCGAGAACTCGCGGATCAATTCATTCCCGTTCTGGCGCAATACCGGCATCCGGACCGCCGAACTGATCGGCCTGCGCCCGGTCGCGATGCCCTCGGTCGTCAACACCTCCCAGCCCGTGGCTTCGGAGGTTCGCCGGGAAGCCAACTGATCGGGGGAGAGTTTTCCCGCGGCGGCCCGCTTGAAGAAACCTCGCTAAAATACCGGATTGGCATGGAAATCCGGGTTTTCCCGCCCAATATTTGCGCGCTTTCGCGCTATTGACCCGCACCCAACCGCCCCCTACACAGCGCGGCAAGTGAGCGCGTAGCTCAGGCGGTAGAGCACGTGACTTTTAATCATGGGGTCGAGGGTTCGAGTCCCTCCGCGCTCACCATGAAAATCAACATCTTTCGACGACACTCGGCGGCCTTCATTCCCATAAAACGGAGGGATCAACCACCAATCACGCGAATCAAGGATTTCGGCTACCCTTGGTTCCAGCTCCCGCTTGCAGCAACCCCAGTTAGCCAAAAATGTTCATTTCAGCCGAAACTCTCGACGACATACTGCTTGAGCTTTATCCGGCGCTTCTTGCCCGGTCGAAAGACACGGTCACGGCTTCACGCGGCGAAACAACTGAGGTCATAGGCGCGCTTATCGAAATTCGGAATCCTCGCGCCCGATTGAGCCGTTCGGAAACCCGGGGAAAGCTATACAGTTCATTGGGCGAATTGCTCTGGTATTTGTCCAAAGATAGGTGGAATGAGAACGTTAGCAGCAAACGAATTTGCTTCAGCCTCTAATTCTCCCGCTATTCCTGGTTCACCGTCAATGAAGGTCATCGATGATTTGTGCAGCAAGAGGTGTCCGAGTTCGTGAAAAAAAGTGAACCAAAAATGATCATCCGATAGATATCTAAAGCTTAGAATCACCATCGCCTTGTTGCGCGAGATAAATTTTGTAGCGCCGCTTGCCCGACAACCGGAGGGAGCGCGGACGAAGACAACAGCGACCCCCGCTTCGGCACAGAACTTCCTGATGCGCGGCATAAAATAAGCCAGTGACTTAGTCTTGGTTAAGACTCTAATGTTCTCAATTGATTTTCGAAGACGCTCGGGGTGCCAAGCTGCGCACGGAATGGCGGCCGCCTCTATTTCACCTCGACGTAACCAAGCCGAGATCGCCCCAACCTTGGAAGTAAATGTTGGAGAGGTACGAAACGCGGTTTCGTGCATGGAGCGCTCGTACCTATCGCTCCACTCTTGCGGAGTATTCACACCAAAATAGGCCAAATAAGCCTGAATTAATTCGTCGCGCTTCGTATTTCCGTCGACCCAGCCATAGTTGACAATATCTTTGTGGGGAAAGAGATCGACCCACTCCAATCCGGTCTCTTTCGGAACGGCTTTAGCGGCTCGTGAAAGTGCTTCGATATATTTTGTTTGACGCGTGCGCCAAAAGGACGGCGTTCCGCCGACGTATTTAGATAGTCCCCCGGCTAGCTTATCATCGACGGCTATTGCACCCGAGAGAAGTCCTTGGATAACAGAGCGTTCACAACCAAGTTTCCGAGCTAAAACTTCAGAGGTGAGTTCTCGCTGTTCCATAAGCGTCAGTAGCGTATCGCCCGGCTTAGAGAACCAGTCCGGTTGAAAAGAGACTTCAGGCATCAGCTCTCTCGATTCTAGTAATCTTTAATCTCGTAGTGCTAGCCCAATCAGGCGGAGTTGCGCCTGCCCCAAGATTGCGCGGGTGCCCTGCTCTAAAAACGATCGAATGGCCGGCTCTCATGCGGAAACACTTTTCGGAATCCCCCAGATCGGTGATTTGGCCTCCGAATGTTGCGTCAAAATCAGCAAATGTATCAAACGCTTCAATGTCAGCGAGAATCTGCGAAAGTTCGAGCGCTGCGTCATCACCCAACTGGGCTCTGGCTTCGTCACGTTTTTCGCAGATTTCACGTATTTCGGCAGATGAGGATGACAGCTCCAATCGATTGCCCTTGAGCTGGGATAGAGCCGCATAACCGTGCCCGTGCAATAGTGCCCTGTGGAAAATGCTACCAGTTTTCCGATTCGCGCAACTCTTACGGGAGTTTGTGCCCCTTTTCGCCCTCCTTATAGCCGTACAGACGGCCGTTCGGGAGGGGGCGGACTTGCACCTCACCTTCCGCACATGCCCTGCTGACGCCTGAATGTCCGCCCCGTCCATAACGTGGGTGCCCCGTATTGCGCCGCCCTTATCCGCACGAACAAGTTGGACTAGCTGCCGCAGCATGAATCCGGCACACCTTTGAAATTCACCGCCGCAGATACCGGGATAATTTCGTGATGACGATCTTCGGTGCCGCCGATCAACTTAAAAACGGGAGGACTATCCATGCTCCGCTTAGCAACCATCTTCTTCATCGCGATGGCGTCCACCGCGTTCGCGCAGACCAACCGGACCGAATTGAAGCGCGCCGATCTCACGGGTACCGACAAGGAGATCATCATCGCCGTTCTCGAAGTGCCGCCCGGCAGCAAGATCGACCGGCATACGCACCCCGGCGAGGAAGCGGTGTATGTCCTGGAAGGCGCGACCTTGCAGATGCCCGATGGCAAAGAAGTTACGCGTCCGGCTGGACAGGCCGGCGTCAACGTCCGCGATGTGCCGCATGCCGGCTACAAGGTGATCGGCGACAAGACGCTAAAACTGTTGACGGTGCATATCGTCGACAAGGGCAAGCCGATGACGATCCCGGCGAACTAAATTAAACTACGGCCGCGCGAGTCCGACCGTGGTGGACTCGTGAACCGGCACGGTCTGCGGCACAACCATATGAACCGGCAATTCCGTGGGTGTCACGGACGCGCCGGCCTTTGTCGCGATCGCCGACGTGATCATGCCGTCGCCATGCCCCTGTGGATCGCTGCGAAGGTCCGACCACAGGCAAAATGCGCCCAGCGCCGCCACAACAGTGGCGATGATCACAGGGATCAGCTCGCGGCGTTCATGTTTGACCGGCATAGTCTCGCTCTTCGTTCGATTGATAGTTCGACTGGTTTGATTGATTCGACTGATCGGCTCGACTGGGTTCGATCAGTTCGAACGCTTGGGCACGTCTTTGCCCGGATTCGTTTCAAATCAGTTAACGATGTGATGCAGCAACGCACGATCACCTTCAAATCAAATATTCGAAGGCGCGCACTCGGATGATGTCTTGAGAAAGATGATGTCTCGGGAACGATGATATCTTGGGGAATATGTCTTCGGGAATCCGCAGCGGCCGGAATTACCCAGACAAAAAGCGGATGAGTTCTAACTCATCAAAACAGATTCTAATGTTGTCCGTCCTCAAGGCCGTATTCGCGATAGATGGTCAGGGGATCGAGGTCGGGAAACAGCCGGCATTTCGCCTGGGCCATATGCAGGTTGACCGTTCCGGGCTGGGAACCCGCCGTCAAAAGCTTCTTGACGTCTTCCATGTGCGCACGCGGTTGATGTTTCGAAGGAAGCTGTTCCAGCGCGATCAGCGCCGTTGCCAGGGCTTCCGTTACCACCCACTCGTCGTGGCCTGTGATTCCCTTTTTTGACATTTGGACCATCCCCGAATTTTGTCTGTCGCAGGAAACCCAACGCCGCTTTGGCAACTTCCAGAACTGCCCTCAAACCCTTTACCCGGCCGGCACACTTGTCTTGCAGCGTGAAAGCACGGACGGATGTTTTACGTCGATCTCGACATTCTGATGACGCGTCAGCCTACGCAGCGCCGTGGCCGTGGGGAAGTAGCGGCGGCAAAGAAACCAGCCGGCGTGACCAGCCACCGTCAGACCCCTTGGCATAGCGGGGATCAGACGGGATCGAACTGCTTGAGGCCATTCAGGCTTTTCGGCGAGAGTCCATGTCGGCCCGCAACGCCAGCAGCTCCTTGCGGGCGGCGGTCTCTGCCGAGCGCTCGATTTTCCGGTAACGGGTCACGAGAGACAGGCCAAACGGCGTGAGAACCGCACCGCCACCATTCTTGCCACCGGTTTGCCGCTCGACGGCGGGGCGTCCGCAGATGTGGTTGATCTCATCCACCAGATCCCACGCCCGCTTGTAGGACATATCCATCGCGCGGCCCGCGGCCGAGATCGAACCGCAGGCGTGAATGGCTTCAAGCAGTTCGATCTTGCCCGGCCCGATGCGCCCTTCGGCATCGAGATCGATGCGAACGCTGAGCGTTGGAAGCGACGTTGCGGAAGACTTTTGCATGCCCGGCTGGCTCATGTTCGTTCTCTGCCATGACACTACCGCTTCTGCATCGGCGGCCGCAATGGCTGAACTCACACCGTTGCCATTTCCAGGCCGGAACAGTTGCAATTGAGCGCCAGACCAGTCGATGCCGGCAGCCGCATCGCTGGTCCGCCGGCTCAACTCACGCTTGGATCGACTTCAATAACAACTGCGCGGATCGACCTGAACGTACTGTCCCGACGGATATTTGTAATAGCAATTGCCTTGCGCCAGATAATAGCCGGGCCGCGCCGCAGCCTGGGCACCCGCGATCGCGCCAACCGTTCCGCCGGCGACCGCACCGGCTATCGCCCCGCCCGGCCGCCCGGAGATCAGACCACCGAGCAATCCGCCGACAATGGCGCCTCCCACCGCGCCCGAGGCCGCATCCGGCGGACCCGGAGGTGGCGGCGGTGGAGGCGCATAGGCTCCGGGCGGCGGATAACCGCCCACGACCGTTCCATCATCCGGTCCATCCGGACCGCCGCCATCATCCACGAACTCAAGATCGGACACATAGGCCGGCGGACCGTCCATCCGTTGCGGATAAAAATACCAGGCGCCGCCAACGTCCCACCACCAGCCATAGCGCCCATTGTGCATTTCCTGGCGCCAGCGTCCGCCCTCCCAGGCCATACGGCCGTGATAGGCGTGGCCGCCGAAATTGCGGGCCGGCGCGCCGCGCGCAAAACGCCCGTCCTGAGGCCCCCGGCCCGGCACCCCCGCGGGGCGCCCTGGACCTGCGGGACCTGCTTGTCTTGGAGCCGCTTGTCCTGGACCCGCTTGTCTTGGACCTGGCTGCCCCTGGCCTGGCGGATGCGCACCCTGCACTGCCGGCCTGGCTGGGCCTCCCTTCGGCGGGGGTCCTTTCGGGGCTTCCTGCGCCTGCGCCGACAGCGCAAACGCGGTCACGATCGACACCAGAGGGAGGATGATCCGAGAGCGCTTTGATGTGCTCCTGGATTTGTTTCCGGATGTGTTCATGTCACGCTGCCTCCATTTCGATGCCGCAGGTCAGAAAAGCCGTATTTGGAAAAGCCGTATAGCGCGATAATGGAAACAGCGCCGCCGCAAAAAACCGCTCGATCAACAATTCTGCGACATTGCTGACGGGGTTCACGCATTTTGTCTTGTTAAAAATCAGTAAGATCGCGTATCGAGCGGTCGTTCTAGCGTGTCGCGGTCCATCGCCTTAATCCGCAAGGGCGGCGAGATCTCGGCAGCCAAAAACGCGCTGGCGAAGCCAGGCAGCGCCTTGTAGAGAGCTTCGACTCAAGACTTCGACTAAAGGCTTTGACTCACGATTCGGGATCGAGGCGAAGGGGAAAATGACATGAAGAAATTGCTGGCATTGATCGTCGTGCTGTCTACCGCGGCAGCCTTTGCGCAAACCCCGCCTCAAGACGACGGCGCAGAGACGGCGCCCGCGCCGGCGGCAAAGGCGAAACCGCACAAGAGCGCCGCCGCCGCGTCCAACCGATCGATCGCCGAGAAGCTTCAGGACTGTCTGACGCTCGACGACGGTACCAAGGACCGTCTGGATTGCTACGACGGCGTCATCCCGCCGAAGCCCAAGCCGAATCCGCCGGCCGCGAAAGGCGTGATGGACTGCAAGTTCGTCAAAGAGCAGGATGACCGACTGACTTGCTTCAACGGATTCGCCGAATCGATTCCGAAATTCGGACGCGATAAACCGGGCAGCAAAGCAGGCAGTAAATCGGCTAAATAAACGACGTCATCACGGCCAAATAATCCTGCTTTACGTCACGGTCATGCGTGGCTCATACGTGAGGCGCAATACATCCATCAGGGGAGAAACGAATGAACAAGCTTGTCGCTCTTGCTTTCATCTTGGGACTGTCGGGCAGCGCCGTGCAGGCCCTGCCGCTGGCGCCTGACCAGGCTCCGGCCAGCATGATCATCAAGGTCGCCGAAGGCTGCGGTCCGGGCTTTCATCGCGGTCCCTATGATCGATGCGTGCCGAACCGCCGCGAAGTCGTCGTCGTTCCCGGCGCGGTTATCGTGGAACCCGGCCGCGGTCCCTGCGGCGGTGCCGGACGTCATCGGGTCTGCTACCCGGATGGCCGTTGCGTGATGGTTTGCAACTGATCCGCACGCCAAATCGCGGCTATCACGACACGAAAGACCGCCTCCGGCGGTCTTTTTGTTTGAAAGGGCCCTGCTTTCAGGGGTAATGACCCGAGGGCGCCGCCGGCGCATTGTCCGGCCTGGCCGGGTCCTGTTGATAACCCGCTGCCGCCATTTCCGGCGGCGTGACAGACGCCTGCGACGTGTTATCGACGGGGCAGATGTCTAACCCTGACGGAAGAACCTCCATGCGGATCACCCTCGTCGGCTCCCGCCATTTCGGCGTGACGACACTGGCCATGCTGCGTCAACGCGGTGTCGATATCGTCAGGGTCGTGGTCGCGGACGCCGATGACCGGCTTGCCGCATCGGCCCGCGCCGCCGGGATCGAGGTCGCCGTGCAGGCCGACCCCAAGCTGGTCGTGGCCTCGGAAATCGCCGACGGGACCGACCTGATTGTCACCGCGCACAGCCATGCCCGCATCAGCCGCGAGGCCCTCGCAGCGGCACGGCTCGGGGGTATCGGCTACCATCCCTCGCTGCTGCCGCGCCATCGCGGCATCGCGGCCGTCGAATGGACGATCCGCGAGGGCGATCCGATCGCCGGCGGCAGCGTCTACCATCTGGCCGACCGCATGGATGCCGGGGCCATTGCGGCGCAGGAATGGTGTTTCGTCAAAAAAGGCGAAACCGCCCGCGAGTTGTGGGAACGCGCGCTGGCGCCGCTGGGCCAGAAGCTGCTCGGCGAAGTCGTCGATTACGCCAAGGCTCACAACGCCCTGCCCGGCAAGCCGCAGGACGAGCAGTTCGCGACCAAGGCCCCAAGCCTCTCTTAGGGCCTGTCGTAAAAAGCCTGTCCTGAAAGAGCCTTTCCTAAGCTGAGCCTATCCGGATCAAAGCTGGCCTGTGAGAAGCTTCGAGCCGTAGACACCGGCCTGCCGCGATGTCCCGCGGCCGGCATTTTTTCGTTCCGGGGCATGGAACTTATTTGCCCTTCAAATCTTTGTTTCCACAGGAACTTTCGAACTTGTCGCGGTGCGGCAAGCTCTCACCACATTTTCCAGAAATAAGCCGGGTCATCACAGAGATCGGGGACCATAGTCATGCGCCATCATCGCATCCGATACGCTTTTTTGAGTTCTGCACTCCTGGCCGCGACCAGCCTTGCTGTCACACCCGCAATCGCTCAGACCCCCTATGATGGGCTGTGGCAAGTCACGATTGTGACCAAGGCCGGGTCCTGTGAGCCTTCGACGCACTCGACGCTCACGGTCTCGGACGGTAAGATTACGGCTCCCGGCACCGATGTCTCCGGCAGCATCGGGCGGGAGGGACTTGTGCGCGTATCCATCCATGGTGCATATGCGAACGGTCAACTCAGTGGCAATGCCGGACGGGGGAAGTGGAATGGAGCATCTGCAGGCGTACCGTGCAGCGGTCATTGGGAAGCGTCACGGCAATAAGGCTGCGGCTCCCCTCGCGATTGCGCGTCGGCTGATATTCGCTGTCGTCACCTTGTTCGCGGCGTCCATCTTCAGTTCCGCGAGCCACGCGCAAGCGGGACCGTTCGCAGGCATGGCCGGTAACTGGTCTGGTGCAGGTACGGTCACACTCGACGACGGGTCGACCGAACGCATTCGCTGCCGCGCATCTTACGCCGTGGGCGCCGGCGGCAATGGCCTCCAACAGAGCCTGACCTGCGCCAGCGACAGCTATAAATTCAATATCGTAACCAATCTCACGGCACAGGGCTCCGCGGTTTCCGGAAGCTGGAGCGAGACCAGCCGGAACATCAACGGCGCCATCGAAGGACACTCCAGCGGCGGCAATTTTCAGGTCACCGCGACTGCACCTGGCTTTTCGGCGAGCATCTCACTGGCGACGCGCGGCAACAAACAGTCCGTATCGATCAAGGCCGAGAGCCAGTTTAAGGGCGTCTCTATTTCGATGTCCCGCACCTAGAGCCTATCGGTTCTGATTGAATCAGAACCGGACTCTAGTCCTTTGTTTTGACGCGTTTTCTTCACGCGAACCGGCATCCACTTCGCTCGAAAACGCTCTAAAGCATCGATCTTTTGCTCCACAAAAATGCCGGCGGAAACCTTTCCGCCGGCATTTTTGTGTGCGCGGTCGACTTACGCCGCCGGAACGCACGGGGGTGACTGGGAAACAGGCCAGTGCCCGTTGCGGCGGTTCAGACCTCAAGTTCACCGCAGTGCTTCTGCCACATTGTTCGATACGCCTCTTCTACAGCTCTCGTATAGGCGACGGGGCTGCAGCGCGATGCAATGAGGTCGGGCAGTTCGTGGCGAATTTTGCTGAGCTGCTCAGGGGTCGATCGCAGCGCGATCTCCAAATATTGATCATCGTCGACGGCGACCCAGTCGGTCATTCCGATCGCGGACGAAATGGCTCCGGCTAATCTGCTGGTCGGCCCATTGCCGAGTTTGGCCACAACCGGAACCCCCATGTGCAATGACTCCCATGTGGAGATGCCTCCGCCGTGCGGGAACGGATCGAGGCAAATATCGACTTGACGATAGGCTGCCAAATGTTCCTCGCGGGAGGTCGATCCCATCAAACAAAGCCGATCGGGGGTAATTCCGTGACTGGCAAACTTCTCAACGAGACGACTGCGGATGGCCGCATCGTCGATATGATAATCCTTGATTAATAATCTTGATGTGCTGTTCGATCGCAGAATCCTCGCCCACAGGCTAATCGCAGCAGCGGATATCTTGCTTATCCTGTTCAACACGCCGTAGGTCACATATCCGTTTGAGAGCACGGGCGGCTGCGAAGATCGCAACTCTGTTCGTGTGGGCTCCATGGTAATCGCGCATGGAAGATCATGGATCTGCTCCGCGAAAAGATGACGAACCTCCGCGGGAATCATGACCGGATCGGAGAACAGATAATCGATCGTTGGCAGGCCGGTGCCGTTCGCATACCCCCATGCGCTCACCTGAATCGGAGCGGGTTTCTGCGCAAAAATGCGGAGTCGATTGCCTTCCGCATGTCCGGATAGATCAATCAAGATGTCGACCTTGTCAGCCCGGATGCAGTCCACGAGCTGATCGTCGGACCACTGCAAGACGCTTCTCCACCGGTCGGCTACCTGCCGGAAGGAATTCGTGACGTCATCCTCAACGGGCGAACCGCAATAACAGATGACTTCAAATCGCGTTTTGTCGTGGTTCACCAGTACAGGCCGGTAACACAACGCGGCAGAGCGGTGTCTGAACTCGGCGGAGACATAGCCTAAGACAATTCGTCTGGCCGGATCGCGATCGTTTTCGTGTCGCGCAGCGTAATTCTTTGAAATTTTCGATCCTATTTGACGCCACCATTCCGACCGCGACGCCTGAAGTAATGCAAAATCACCGTCGTCCTTGAAATCCTCCACGAAGATCCTGCCCGATAACGCGTATTCAAGGTCTGGCTGGATCGTGAGCGCCTGATCGAAGAATGCGAGGGCCGTTTTTGTGTCGCCTTGAAGCGCATGTCCGAGACCAAGCTGCGTAAGCGCCTTTGCACTATTCGGCTCGATCGCAAGCGCGCGATGGCATGCTGCCAGGGATTCAGTCACTTCTCCGGTCAACATCAGAATGTTGGCGCGGCCGAGCCAGGCCAGGGCGAGCTTGGGGTTGATCGATATCGCCTTGTCAAAACTTGCCAGCGCCTGGTCTCGCCGATTGAGGACGAGCAGTGCTTCGCCGCGGTTCACCCAGGCCGCGGTATCGTCTGGATCGATTGCGAGCGCCCGATCGAACTCGACGATAGCCTTTTCTACCTGCCTCGAATCCTTGAATGCTGCGCCACGATTGGTGAGGGACGACACGTGAGCGGGATTCGCCGCAAGAATCCTGTCGTAACACGTGATGGCTTCTGCAAATCTCCCGAGATGGTGCAAGGCATGGCCTTTATAGGTCAATGCGTTCACGTGATGCGGATCGAGGACGATGGCGTTGTCGAAACCTGCGATCGCTTCCGGGAAACGGCCGAGTTCCAGCAGCACATTGCCCCGCTGGAAGTGCGCCTCGACGAAATCCGCCTTCATGGCGATGAGCTTGTCGAAGCAGGCCAATGCCTCGTCCTTGCGTTGCGCAACGGCAAGGACGACGCCCAGCGCGTAATGAGTAAAAGCGGCCTGCGGATCGAGCAAAAGAGCCCGCTTCAGCGAGCGCTCTGCCGTGAGTGAATCGCCCATCTGGTGTGCGCACACGCCAAGCGCATGCCAGGCTTCAAAGTGGTGCGGGCGTTTCTTTAATATCTTTCGGTAGCCTATCTCAGCTTCGGCAAATTGACCCGACTGATGACATGTTCTGGCTCGAGCGAATAAGGTCGCGACGTCGTCACTCTTCCGATATATCTGCCCCGGGCTGACAACCTTCTGTGCAACTGAGTTCATCTGACCGTCTCGCTCCGCGATGCCGATATGGTCTCAAAGAACCCTTCCTAGCTTGCACCGGATGATTCCGCACCGGAATAGAACCTCAACGACGATCGTTAAGAAGTTGTTAACTATCCTCAATTGGAGAACAGGACACGCGAACCTGTATCCGCCCCGGATCAAGTCCGGGGGCAGGCTTCGCTCGAAAACGCCTTGGCTAGGCCGCCAGAACGAAGGCGGTGACTCTCCCACCCCCAAAGTGACGCGCAAGCCTGCATCGGCAGATCTGCCCGTTGCAAATCGGCACGAGGTCGCCGATACCGCCTGCCCGCTCTCTCCTTCGCTGCGTTTGCGCACCCCGACTGGCACCTCACCTGATGGACCGAACACCTTCCAAACCAAAGGCCGCGCTATGGATGGCGGGCTGGCTCTGCCTGATGCTGATGGTGGCGGTCGCCGCCCGCGAGTCGTTGCGCGAAGTGAACGTGTTTCAGCTCATGCAGATGCGCTGCGTGCTCGGCTTGCTGATGCTGTATCCGCTGATCCACATGAATGGCGGATTTGCCGTGATGACAACGTCGCGGCCGCTGCAGCACATCTCGCGCAGTCTGGTTCACTACGTGGCGCAACTCGGCTGGTTCTTCGCGCTGATGCTGATTCCGCTGGGTCAGTTAGTTTCGATCGAATTCACGATGCCGATCTGGACCGCGATCCTGGCCGCCAGCTTTCTCGGCGAGCGCATGACGGTCTGGAAAATCTCGGCGATCGTATTGGGCTTGATCGGCGTTATCGTCATCGTTCGCCCCTCGACCGGAGAGGTCAATCCCGGCCAGTTGATCGCGCTTGTCGCCGCCGTCGGATTCGGAATCTCGGTTGCGATGCTCAAATCCCTGACCCGCACTGAATCGACGGTCGCGATTATCTTCTGGATGCTGGTGATCCAGAGCGTGGCCGGCCTCGTTCCCACGATCTACGTCTGGGTATGGCCCTCGGCCTATACCTGGGGATGGCTGGCTGTGGTCGGCTTCTGCGGCACGTTCTCACACTACTGCATGGCGCGCGCGATGCTGCATGCCGATGCCACCGTGGTGCTGCCGATGGATTTCCTGCGCGTGCCGCTGACTGCCACGGTCGGCTGGCTGATCTACGCGGAACAGCTCGATATGTTTACTGTGCTTGGCGCGGCGCTGATCCTCACCGGCAATCTCCTGAACCTGAAAACCCCCGGTCCGGTTGCCGCGTCTGTAAGTGCCTGATCGCCAAGCTTGAGCGATCAAGCCATTTCCAACATTATTTCCCCGCCGCCTTTCGCAGCGCATCGTTGATCCGGTCCTGCCAGCCCGGCCCGCCTTCCTGGAAGTGTTCGAGTACATCCTGATCGATCCGCAGCGAGACCATCTCCTTCACGCTCGGCAACGCGGTTTTCTTCGGCGGCAATTCCGGCGTCTTGGTGGTGACCTTCTTGAACACGGACTCGGCTTCGGTACGCGCGTCATTCAGCGTTCTCGGTCGTCGCGGTTGGTCAGGCACAGGCTAGATTCCCTCAAACAGGGCGGTCGACAGATAGCGTTCGGCAAAGGACGGCACAATCGCCAGAATGGTCTTGCCGGCGCTTTCCGGCCGCTTGCCGATCACCAGCGCCGCGGCGATCGCGGCACCCGAGGAGATACCGCCGGCGATACCCTCGTTGCGCGCCAGCGCGCGCGAGGTTTCGATCGCGGTTGCGCTATTGACCTTGACGATCTCGTCGATCACGGAGCGGTCGAGAATATCCGGAACGAAACCCGCGCCGATGCCCTGGATCTTGTGCGGGGAATGCTGACCGCCTGACAGGACCGGGCTTTCCTCCGGCTCGACCGCGACGACCCGCAGCGAAGGCTTGCGCGGTTTCAGCACCTGCCCCACTCCGGTGATGGTGCCGCCGGTACCGACCCCGGCGACGAAGTAATCGATGTTGCCGCCGGTATCGTTCCAGATTTCCTCCGCAGTGGTGCGGCGGTGAATTTCGGGATTGGCGAGGTTCTTGAACTGCTGCGGCATCACCGCGTTGGGCGTCGTGCGCACCAGCTCTTCGGCCGTCGCGATCGAGCCCTTCATGCCCTGGGCGGCCGGCGTCAGCACGATTTCGGCGCCGAGAAACGCCAGCATCTTGCGCCGTTCGATCGACATCGATTCCGGCATCACCAGTTTGAGCCGGTAACCGCGCGACGCCGCAACGAAGGCCAGCGCGATGCCGGTGTTGCCCGAGGTCGGCTCGATCAGCACGGTATCGGCGTTGATGATGCCGGCCTTCTCCATCGCGATCACCATCGCAGCGCCAATACGATCCTTCACGCTGACGGCGGGGTTGAGATATTCTAGCTTGGCCAGAATGGTCGCGTGCACACCGTGCTGCTGCGGCAATTTGCGCAGGCGCACGATCGGCGTATCGCCGACCGCGTCCACAATGCTGTCAAAAACCCGGCCTCGGCCGGGACGGTGCACTGCACCCGTGGTGGACGATGGCTCCATAATGGACTCCTGTGGCCGCGATCGGTGTTGATGAAAAGCCTCTGCGACAAGCGCTTCTTGTATTAGGGGCTGCGCGCGGGCGTTGCGCAAGTCGAAATCGCTGCGTCAAAAACTCGCTGCATTGCAAAATTCAAAGTGATTCTAAATAACGCAAAACCAACGCATTTGTGTTGCGACACGGTCAAACAAATAGGTGTATGGTTGGGCTTCAGGCTCAGATCGCAAGGAGGTCACGATGGCAGCAGTTGCTGAAGTCCGCTCGACCGTCGCGCATAACCCCGATCCCCGTGGTTGCGATCTGCCGACATGCCCGGTTTGTGCGGACTCCATGGTAGCCGCTGAAGCGTCCGCGTATCTCGCCGACAATTTCGTCAGCTACCTGTGGACCTGCGATACCTGCGGCTATGGTTTCGTGACCAAGCACGCGCTCAAGCGCATGGCTTGCAATTAAGTTTTCGGCAACGTTTCAGCCCGTCGCTTGTGAGCCAGTCACAGCTCAGCGTGCTGCAATGTCGCCTTGCGCCCAGGCGGCGCGTGTCTGCGCGCGAAAATCCTCGAACGTTCCCGCCGATATCGCATCCCTGATGCCCTGCATCAGATGCTGATAATAGGCGATGTTGATTTCCGACAGCAGCATCGCGCCCAGCGTCTCGCCCGATCGCACGAGGTGATGCAGATAGGCCCGCGAATAGCCTGACGTGGCCGGCCAATGGCTTTCCTCGTCGAGTGGCCGCGGATCGTCGGCATGGCGGGCGTTGCGCAGGTTGATCTGGCCGAACCGCGTGAACGCCATGCCGTGACGGCCGTTGCGCGTCGGCATCACGCAATCGAACATGTCGACGCCACGCGCGACCGCTTCCAGAATATCCTCCGGCGTGCCGACGCCCATCAAATACCGCGGACGGTCCTGCGGCAGGATCGGCTCGACCTCCTCGATCATCGCGAGCATCACCGATTGCGGCTCGCCGACCGCAAGACCGCCGATCGCGTAACCGTGAAATCCGGTATCGACCAGGCCTCGCGCGCTGGCCTGGCGAAGTGCGGGCACATCGCCGCCCTGGGCGATGCCGAACAGCATGTATCCCGGCGGCGCCGTCTCGAACGCGCGCTTGCTGCGCTCGCCCCAGCGCAACGAAAGCTGCATCGCGCGCTCGACATCGCCGCGCTCGGCCGGCAACCGCACGCACTCGTCGAGCTGCATCGCGATATCGGAGCCAAGCAGCCGCTGCACCTCGATCGAGCGCTCCGGCGACAATTCGACCTTGGCGCCGTCGATATGCGAGCGAAAGGTCACCGCGTGTTCGCTGAGCTTGCGCAATTGCGCCAGCGACATCACCTGGAAGCCGCCGGAATCCGTCAGCATCGGCCCGTTCCAGCCGGTGAAGGCCTGCAACCCACCGAGTGCTGCGATCCGCTCGGCGCCCGGCCGCAGCATCAGATGATAGGTATTGCCGAGCACGATATCGGCGCCGGCGTCGCGAACCTCCCGCCAATGCATGCCCTTCATCGCGCCCGCGGTGCCGACCGGCATGAACGCCGGCGTGCGCACCACGCCATGGGGCGTCGTCAACCGGCCGGTGCGAGCCTTGCCGTCGCGGCCGCTGAGTTCGAAGGAGTTCGCGAGGGTCATCCGTGAGCCTTATCAGGAAACAGCAGGCAGGCGTCGCCATAGGAGTAGAACCGGTAGCCGTCCCTGATCGCATGGGCATAGGCCCGTTGCATGGTGTCGAGGCCTGAGAAGGCCGACACCAGCATGAACAGCGTCGAACGCGGCAGATGAAAATTGGTCAGGAGGATATCGATCGCCCGGAAACGATAACCCGGCGTGATGAAGATCGAGGTCTCCCGCGCGAACGGCTGGATAATGCCGTCTTCGGTCGCGGCGCTCTCCAGAAGGCGCAGCGACGTGGTACCGACCGCGACGATGCGCCCACCCTTGGCACGCGCCGCATTCAAGACACCAGCCGTCTCCGCGGAAATGGTGCCCCATTCGGCATGCATCTTGTGACCGGCGGTGTCGTCAACCTTGACCGGCAGGAAGGTCCCTGCCCCGACATGCAGCGTGATCCGGTTGATCCCGATGCCGCGTTCACGCAGCGCATTTTCCAGCTCAGGCGTGAAATGCAGGCCGGCGGTCGGCGCCGCGACCGCGCCCTCATTGACCGCGAACATGGTCTGGTAGTCGTCGGTGTCGCGTGCGTCGGGCGCTCGCTTCGAAGCGATATAGGGCGGCAGCGGCGGGCTGCCGAGATCGGCGATTGCCTGATCGAGCGTCGGCCCGTGAAAGCCAAATGACAGCGTGATCTCGCCGTCCTCACCCTTGTGCTCGACCTGCGCGTCGAGATGGCCGAGCAGGCACACCTTGCCTTCATTGCCGAACCGGACCACGTCGCCCTGTGTCAGTTTCTTGGCCGGCTTGACCAGCGCCTGCCAGCGCGAGCCATCGAGGCGCTTGATCAGCGTTGCTTCGATCTTCGGTTCGGTCTCGCGGCCGATCCGGCGTCCCCTGAGCTGCGCCGAGATCACCTTGGTATCGTTCACCACAAGCTGATCGCCGGGCGCGAGCAAGAGAGGCAGATCCGCGACAATGCGGTCTTGCAAGCCGCTGTCACCTTGCACGACCAGTAGCCGCGCGGAATCCCGCGGGCTGGCCGGACGCAGCGCGATATTGTCCGCGGGAAGTTCGAAGTCGAAGAGATCGGTGCGCATGGACTAGCTTGTCATTGCCGGACTTGATCCGGCAATCCATCTGCTGCGAAGAAGCTCTTCCGAAGATTGATGGATACGCGGGTCATCTGCGCGAAGACGCGCTTCGCGCTTTCGCCCGCGTATGACGATCTGAGCTTTACTCAGCCGCATCAAGCGCCATGTGCGCCTTGACGATCTTGTCGGGATCCTTCACCGGCTCGCCGCGCTTGATCTTGTCGACATTTTCCATGCCGGACGTGACCTTGCCCCAGACCGTGTACTGGTTGTTGAGGAACGAGGCATCGTCAAAGCAGATAAAGAACTGGCTGTCGCCGGAATCCGGATTGGCGGCGCGCGCCATCGACAGGGTGCCGCGGACATGCGGTTCCTTGTTGAATTCCGCCTTCAGCTTCTTGCCGGAACCGCCGGTTCCGGTGCCCTGCGGGCAGCCGGTCTGCGCCATGAAACCGTCGATCACGCGGTGAAATACGATGCCGTCGTAAAATCCCTCGCGCACCAGTTCCTTGATCCGCGCCACATGGCCGGGCGCCAGATCGGGCCGCATTTCGATGGTGACCGGTCCCTGGGTGGTTTCGAGGATCAAAGTATTTTCGGTGTCAGCCATGCTCTCTTCTCTATGGGTTGGGGAGGAAGTTTCCCGTTGCGAAATAGGATTCTGAGCGGACGGCCCGCAATGGCGCCGCCCATCCCTTCTGTAAATGGCATCGGCGTGCAGCGCTGCAACGTCTCCATCACGGCAATCCGGTACATCAGCCGGTCGTTGTCGGTGGCCTGTTCCGATTCATAAGTGATCTTCGGATGCCCGAAGATGTTGCCGTCGCGGTTGAAGCTCACAATCACGGTGATGTCGATACCGGGATTGGCGCTCAACGGCGGTGGCGGTTTCCAGCAGGTTCGAAGCCGCTCGAAGACCTCGCGCAGCGTGTTAACCTCACCGGGTTCCGCCTGCGCCGAGATCGGCAACATCAACAGCAGCGCGGCCGCAAACCGAAACTTAGGAGTGCGACGCCGCGCCACCGGCGATCACTTGATGTCGGATGCGACTTGCACCTTCACCATCTTGTCCGGATCAGGCACCACGCCGCCTGACGAACCCGGCGGAGCCTTTTTGAGCTTGTCGATCACGTCCATGCCCGACACCACTTCGCCAATCACGGTGTACTGGTTGTTCAGGCTCGGGGCGTCGGCGAACATGAAGAAGAACTGCGAATTCGCGGTATCGACGCTGTCGCCGCGCCGCGCCATGCCGACAATGCCGCGCTTGAACGGAACGGTGGAAAACTCCGCCTTCAAATTGGGATATTTCGATCCGCCGGTGCCGTTGAAATTCTGGCCGTCGCCGGTTTGCGCCATGAAGCCATCCATCACGCGGTGGAACGGGACGTTGTTGTAATAGCCTTCACGGGCCAGTTGCTTGATCCGCTCGGCGTGCTGGGGCGCGAGATCGGTTCGCAGCTTGAACACGATCCGGCCCTTGGTGGTGTCGATGACGATCGCGTTCTGCTTGTCGAGACCGGCAGGAAGCGGTTGCGCCATGGCGGGAGCCACGGCGATGGCGGGGGCCACGCAAACCAGCGCGGCGAGAACGGCGAGAATTCGGATCATGAAGGCTCCAAAAAGGTAAAAGCTAGCCGGCGAATTTGGTCTTGAGACGTTTGGCGACGGCCTTGGGGACGAAGTTCGAAACGTCGCCGCCCATCCCCGCGATCTGACGCACCAGTGTGGCGGTGATCGGGCGGACGGTCGGCGAGGCCGGCAGGAAAACCGTCCGGACTTCCGGCGCCATGGTCTCGTTCATGCCGGCAATCTGCATCTCGTAGTCGAGGTCGGTTCCGTCCCGCAGGCCGCGGATCAGGATGGTAGCCCCGGCCCGCTTCGCGGCTGTGACGGTCAGGTCGTCGAAAGTAACGCAATCGAAGCCGCATCCGGCGCTGGCGGCCACCGGCCCGAACACCTCCTTGACCATTTCCAGGCGTTCGTCGGTCGAAAACAGCGGTTTCTTGCCGGGATGAAGCCCAATGGCGACCACCAGACGGTCACACAGGCCGACGGCATGCCTGACAACGTCCAGATGGCCGTTGGTGACGGGGTCGAATGAGCCGGGATACAGCGCGATGCGGGGCATAAATCCGTCTACCCCGCCCCGGGCGGCCCCGCAAGCCGGTCCGGTTCCCGGCTTCGGCGCGTAAAGCCCGGTTTTTATATTTAGTCGGCCACTGAACCAGTCGCAGGGTCAGCGCGTCTTCCGTGCAAGACGGTTTTGTTTCGTCGGAAACAGACGACGAAACAAAACTCCGGCGGGATGAAACCACTTTTGTACCCGGCGAAGACATCCGGAAACCGGCGCTGCGTATCACGTCACCAACGAAACGACGGGCCAATGGCCCAGCCGAAACGGGCCAAAGGCCCAATGACAGGGGACCGTCATGATCAAGACTCTTTCAGCCGTTGCCATTGCCGCGTTTGCCGCTGCTGCCCTCACCGTTCTCCCGGGCTTTGCTCCGCAAGTTGAAGCCAGCGTTCCGCATGCCCTCGCCAAGGGTGACCGGCTGGATATCCACACCATGGGCACGGGTTGCTCGCAGAAAGCCTGGCCGAACTTCGAAGCTTCCTGCCTGCGCGTTGCCGGAACCAAGAACTCGACGATCAGGGAAGCTCGCCTGGTGACGGCAGACCGCACGCCGTAGAGCAGCGCCCAACCATCCCCGAACCATCCCTGTGGTAATTTGCGGCGTGACGTCGCAGACCGGCATCCAAACGCGCCCAAGCCGGCGGTAAGCTGGCGGGCGCGGTACCTCGGGGGGCATGCCAGTGACCCCTACACCCGTAGCCGCTTCAACCAGCTCCAACCCGCTTCCACTCACTGCTACGCTCGGCGCGCTCGGGGTCGTCTACGGCGACATCGGCACCGGCCCTCTTTATGCGCTGAATGAAGCGGCCAAGGCCGCTGCCCATGGCGGCCCGCTCGTGCCGGAGGCAATCCTCGGTGTGACGCAGTCCTTCGCCGGATAGCGCCGGGGTATGTAAGGAAGTTGCGAAGGGTGGCTTAAATTTATGGACGTCGTCGCGCGCGCTAGCTGGTCAGCTCTTGAACTTCAAAATGCACTTGTTTCGGATCGGATGGTAGGAGTTTTCCATCGCCACCGCGTTCGAAGAATTGAAGCTGCGTGTTTTTTGCGAAAAACGTTTTATCGGTGACGTAAGTAACTATCTTCGCTGTGAATGGGTAGAGCGGCGTCTCGAATGAAGGCATCTGAATAGCGATACCGAGCTCACTTCTTAAGTCGTCAGCGAACTGCGCGACAGTTTCGGCGACATCAAATTTCCCAAACCTGCGGTTTGTGGCAGTGACTCGGGTTCCTAAATATCTAAATTCCTGTGCTTCGTTAAACTCGTAAGCCAACGCTGCTTGCAGGGAAGTCTGTCGGTCCGTGTTTCTGAGGACGCCGTGCTTTCTGCTGTCGACCACATCGCTGAGCTTCTGCCTTAAGGCCTCGCTTAAACTCGATGCCATCTGCGTTTGGCGGCCAAGGACCGCCTCGGGGAAATGATAGGCTGCCGTGGCCGCTTCTTGGGCGAGTACAATCACGTCATTGTAATTTTCCTGGATGCAAACGTTTTCTGCACACCTAGCTTGAAAGCGCACAAGTGGGGTCAAGACTTCATGATAAAATCGATGTTCGATCGGTTCTGACATCAGGTTGGCTCGCCAAAGATATCGAGTTCCCTAAACTTTATTCGATTCGTGCGGCCGTGCGCCCTAGCTCAGCGGCACGCTCTGGGCATGCTTGAAGATGTTTTTCGGATCGACTTCCGATTTAATCTTCATCAGCCTCGGCAAATTGTCGCCCCAATACGCCTTGGCGTAGCCATCGCCGAGATCGAGATCGCAGTAGTTCACATAGCATCCGCCTGAAACGAATGGCCGCATCGAATTATACAGCGTCCGCATCATCGCGATGTTGCCATTGGTGGCGCCGGCACTGTCCCACTGCATGAAATATTGCATCACATATTTGGTATTTCCACGGTGCACGAAGGCGGTCGCGTCGGCGGCGATCTTGTTGATCGCGCCGCCATAGGTATCGCAGAGTACGGCGATCTCTCCCGGCGCCTTCACCAGCCCCTCCAGCAGCGTCGTGATCCCCTGCTCGGTCATGGCGTCGGTGACGTAGTCGGACTTTGCCTTCATCAGGACGGAATCCGGGTTCGGTTCGCCGCCGTCGAAGATCGTGGCCGCCTGATGAAAGGTCAGCGTCCGCGTACTGACGATATTCGCCGCACCGGCCAGAGTTTGAAGACGCTTCAGTTCGGCCTTCAGGCTGGTTTCGGATTGCACCGACAACCCGGCCATGTGCACCGTGATCAATCCGCCCTTCGCCTTGGTCAGATGAAGCGTGCCGGTGATCGACGACGGCATGTTTTCGAGCCATTGCTGCCAGGCCTGCACGATCTTGACCGCTTGCGTGACCGGCTTGGTCCAGGTGATCGCGAATTTGGCGACCATGTTGACCGAACTCGCTCGAAAATTGAAATTGGTGACGACACCGAAATTTCCGTTGCCGCCACCGCGCAGCGCCCAGAACAGGTCGGGATTTTCCTGCGCGCTCGCGGTCAGGATTTTGCCGGTGGCGTCGACCACCTCCATCGACAGGATGCTGTCGCAGGCGAGACCAAAGGGGCGCCCCAATAGCCCAAAGCCGCCGCCCAGCGAGTGGCCCGCAACTCCGACCGGGAAACAGCTTCCGGCCGGTATCGCCAGATGGCTTGACGCGAGCGCGTCATAGACCGATCCGAGCTGCGTACCGGAGCCGATCGAAACCGATTTCTTGTCGCCGGAAAGCTTGATCGCCTTCATTCCGCGAACATCGATGACAAGATCGGGACTTTGCGAAAATCCTTCGTACGAATGACCGCCCGAGCGGATCGCGAAGTTCACCCCGTTGCTGGTGGCCCACAGGATGGTCGCACTGACTGCCGCGGCGCTGCTGGCCACCACCCGCACCCGCGGCGTGAGCTGCGTTCGCTTGGCGAAGGAAATGTCGAACTGCTGGCTGGTTTTGGTAACGGGAATCAAAACCATATCTTTTTTGGGATCGAGCTGGGCCTGCAGCGCCGCGATCGGCAACGCTGTGTCGGCCTCGGCCTGACCAGCCGACAACAACGTCCCACCGACAATGAGCTGCGCCGACAGGCCACCCGAAGCTTTGAGGAAATCGCGTCTTTTCATGTCGTCCCCTTCCGAACCTATTCACATTGAAGCAGCGGCTGAAAAAACTGCGGTTGATGGAAGTTGGGTTTTTTGGCCTTTGGCAGAAATGAACTCCAGAAGCTTTGCTGTGCATGTTCCAGAATGGAATAGAAATTCCCGCGGATTTTTTTGGGATCGCCGTCCCATCCCAGAGGTTTCAGGGGAATTTTCAATTCCGCGGTCCATCCGCCCGGCGCGAGCGTCGCGGTTGAAACGAGGCCGAGATCGACGCCTTCCTGAAAAGGTTTGCCGCCGCCGGGGATCCTCACCTGAAAGGTCTGGTTGAACGGCGACACTTCGAATTCGAAATACGGAAATCCGGTTTCCGAAAACGTCACGAACAATTCCACGACGTCGAACATGTAGGGAAATTGTTTGGGGCCGAGAATCTTTTTGGCATTCAGCGGCGCCGTGACGGCATAGTTCACGGTCAACATATCGTCCGCCAGCACGGCTTTCACCTGCACCGGCTTCCTGAGAACCGACTTCACAGGCGCGACCAGCGACAGGTCGCAGGCGAAAGCATTCGCGGAGGTCAGCAACATCGCAATGACAATGAGGGACTTCATGACGCCCGAGCCGGATAAGCGATGATGACGCCGCAAGACTTGTTGTCACCCGGAACGGTCGCGAAGGCCGTCCCGGAATACACAATCAGTAGCCTATCGGTTGTTCGATCGTATGACTAGCCGAGGTTGCATTACGGTCAAAAGTACTTCTGAGGTTTTAGGCTGTGTTTGACTGCAGGTCCTATACACTACGGGCATTTTTCAATGCCCGTAGATCGGAAAGAACAACGAAACTTCGTTCGCCGTTCCTACTCGCCGTTGCCCCCGTTGCCGTTTTCGGCTTCCTCGCCGATGTGCTCGACCGACACCACATGCTCGTCTTCGGCGGTATCGAACACGATCACGCCCTGGGTCGAGCGGCCGGCGATGCGGATGCCCTCGACCGGACAGCGGATCAACTGGCCCTTGTCGGTCACCAGCATGATCTGGTCGCTATCCTCGACCGGGAACGACGCCACCAGCTTGCCGTTGCGGTTGTTGACCGACATCGCAACGATGCCTTTGCCGCCGCGGCCGGTGGTCCGGTATTCGTAGGACGAGGTGCGCTTGCCGTAGCCGTTCACCGAGACCGTCAGCACCACCTGCTCCTGCGCCGACATCTCGACATAGCGGTCGGAGGAGAGCTGGATGCTGCCGGACGTCTCTTCGGTATCGGCTTCCGCGGCTTCTTCCGCCACGGCATCCCCGGCTGAAGCATCGCCCGCAACGACCTCGCCGGCGACGGCACGGCGCATTTTCAGATAGGCAGTCCGCTCGTCCGAGGTCGCCTCGACATGGCGCAGGATCGACAGCGAGATCAGCGTGTCGTTTTCGGCCAGCGCAATGCCGCGCACGCCCATCGAGGTGCGGCCCGTGAACACGCGCACGTCAGTGACCGGGAAGCGAATGCACTGGCCGCCGGCCGCGGTCAGCAGCACGTCGTCGCGCTCGGTGCATATCTGCACGTCGACGATCGCTTCATTCTCGTCGAGCTTCATCGCGATGATGCCGGAGCGCCGCACATCGACGAAATCGGACAATTTGTTGCGGCGGACCGTGCCGCCGGTTGTCGCGAACATCACGTCGAGATTGCCCCAGGAGGATTCATCCTCGGGCAACGGCATGATGGTGGTGATGCGCTCGCCCTGCTCCAGCGGCAGGATATTGATCATCGCCTTGCCGCGGCCATTGGGAGCCGCGACCGGCAGACGCCAGACCTTTTCCTTGTAGACCTGGCCGCGCGACGAGAAGAACAGCACCGGCGTGTGGGTCGAAGCCACGAACAGGCGGCTGACGAAATCCTCATCGCGGGTTTCCATGCCCGCTCGGCCCTTGCCGCCGCGCCGCTGCGCGCGGTAGGTCGACAGCGGCACGCGCTTGACGTAGCCGGCATGCGAAACGGTAACGACCATGTCCTCGCGCTGGATCAGGTCCTCGTCCTCGACCTCGTTTTCCTGCTCGACAATCACGGTCCTGCGCGGCGTTGCGAATTCCGCCTTCACCGCAGCGAGTTCTTCCTTGATGATGGTCTGGACCCGGGCGCGCGAGCGCAGGATCTCGAGATAATCGGCGATTTCAACCGCGAGCTTGTCGAGTTCGTCGCCGATCTCCTCGCGGCCGAGAGCGGTCAGCCTCGCCAGCCGCAGTTCGAGAATGGCCTTGGCCTGCTCGAACGACAGCCGCGCGGTGCCGTCTTCGGCGAGGCGATGGCGCGGATCGTCGATCAGCGTGATCATCGCCGCGACGTCCTTGGCCGGCCAGTCCCGCGACATCAAGATGTCGCGCGCGGTGTTGGGATCCGGCGAAGTCCGGATCACGCGGATGATCTCGTCGATATTGGCGACTGCAATCGCCAGACCGACCAGGATATGGGCGCGGTCGCGGGCCTTGTTGAGCAGGAACTTGGTGCGGCGCGTGATCACCTGCTCGCGGAACCCGACAAACAGCGTCAGGAAATCCTTCAGGTTCATCACCTGCGGCCGGCCCGAATCCAGCGCCAGCATGTTGGCCGGAAAATTGGTTTGCAGCGGCGTAAAGCGATAGAGCTGATTCAACACCACTTCGGCCATGGTGTCGCGCTTCACTTCGACAACGACGCGGTAGCCATCGCGATCGGATTCGTCCCGCAGCGCCGAAATGCCCTCGATCTTCTTCTCGCGATGCAATTCGGAAATGCGCTCGACCATCGAGGCCTTGTTCACCTGGTAGGGAATTTCCGAGATGATGATGGCTTCGCGGTCCTTGCCGAACGGCTCGATCCGCGCCTTGCCGCGCATCACGATCGAGCCGCGGCCCAGATGATAGGCCGAGCGAATGCCCTGGCGGCCGAGGATAATGCCACCGGTCGGAAAATCCGGTCCGGGAATAATGTTGATGAGTTCGTCGATCGTCAGCGCGGGATTGTCGATCAGCGCCACGCAGGCATCGATGACTTCACCGAGATTGTGCGGCGGGATATTGGTCGCCATGCCCACGGCGATGCCGCCCGCGCCGTTGACCAGCAGGTTCGGGAACTTGGCCGGCAGAACGATCGGCTCTTTTTCGGAATTGTCGTAGTTCGGCTGGAAATCGACGGTGTCCTTGTCGATATCGCCGAGCACCTCGAGCGCCGTCTTTGTCAGGCGCGCTTCGGTATATCGATAGGCTGCGGGCGGATCGCCATCGACCGAGCCGAAATTGCCCTGGCCGTCGATCAGCGGCACGCGCATGGAGAAGTCCTGCGCCATCCGGACCATCGCGTCGTAAATCGACTGGTCGCCGTGCGGATGATATTTACCGATCACGTCACCGACGACGCGGGCCGACTTGACGTATTTCTTGTCCGGCGTGTGCCCCTGCTCGTACATCGAGTAGAGAATGCGGCGGTGGACCGGCTTCAAACCGTCACGCGCATCCGGCAACGCCCGCGCCACAATCACGCTCATCGCGTAATTGAGGTAGGAGGTTTTCATCTCGTCGAGGATGGATACGGGACGAATATCGGACGGGCTCGGCGGCTCTCCGGGCTTCGTATCTTCAGGTTCAGACAAGGAGGAAATCCGGTCAATTTTGGGTAAGAATCATATAGCGCATCGGGGCCCTTGAAACCACCCTTTCCTGACCGGCGCGAGCGGTTTTTCCCTTCGTTTTTCCAGAGACTTACGTGGTGGGCGGAACCTGTTTTCGGGGCTGTAAAAGTGCCTCGCCGCAATACCCCTAAATCAGCCGCAAAAAGCGAGAGGCCCGCCAAACGGCAGGCCCCCTTGAACCAGCATCTTCTGGAACGGCCAATCCCTAGAACGGAATATCGTCGTCCATGTCGCTGTTGCTGCGACCGCCACCGGCGGCCACCGCGCGACGCGGCGGCGCGCTCGAGGTTCCGCTCGATCCGAAATCGCCGCCGCCCTGGTCGTCGCCCCCGAAACTGCCGCCACCGCCGCCGCTGCGGCCATCGAGCATGGTCAGGGTCGAGTTGAATCCCTGCAGCACCACTTCGGTCGAGTATTTCTCGACGCCGCTCTGGTCGGTCCATTTGCGGGTCTGCAACGCGCCCTCGATGTAAACCTTGGCGCCCTTCTTGAGATACTGCTCGACGATCTTGCAGAGCGGTTCGGAGAAGATCACCACCCGATGCCACTCGGTCTTTTCCTTGCGCTCGCCAGTCCCCTTGTCGCGCCAGGTTTCCGACGTCGCGATGCTCAGATTGGCAATCGGCCGCCCGTCCTGGGTCCGCCGGATCTCCGGATCCTTGCCGAGATTTCCGACCAGAATTACCTTGTTTACGCTTCCCGCCATCGCCGCTCTCCACTCTCGTCAAATTACTGGATCAGTTACAGGGCCGGCCCCGAAGCTCAGCCACGGCCTTAATGGGCCTGAGCCTCGTCGCCTCATCCCGGTTGGAATTCTTTGGGACCACCTGAGAGCGACCCTATACGCTGGCCGGTCCCGCGATCTCCCAAGAACCCCCGGAGGTCCCCGGTTATCCACATATAGCAAGCCGGACGCGAATGTTCCAGTTTTGTTCCGAAATAGATTTCGCCGGGAATTTCAACCCGGCGGCAGGTGCAGGCTGATGGAACCGCCGGCACGACCGCTGCGCACCGCGCACGTCAACTGTCGCGGGGGCGGTCCGGTCATCGCCAAATGCCGAGAGCTGAAATACGTGAAGTACCGAGAGTCAGGCGATCATCTGAAGCGAAAACAACCGGCTTCTCGGCTGTCTTTTTGATTTTGTTTCCGCCTGTTTCCATCACCTCCGTCAACGTCCCGACGCACGTTCATGTAGATGAATGCGCACGCCGATTGACATCCGCAATTGATCCGCAGGTGTAACATTTCGGCAATAGTATTGATGGTTGAATCGGTTATATCGCGCCGATGGATTTGGCCGCAGCAGCGGTCGTGTCTCTGAAATGCTTCTGGATTAAACGAAGCGATAAAAGGCTGGAGAGAATAACAAGATGAAAAAGTTTTTGCTGGGTACCGTTGGCCTCATTGCACTGGCGGCTCCTGCCCTCGCCGCCGATCTTCCGGCGCGGACCTACACCAAGGCGCCGGTGATGGTCTCGCCGCTCTACAACTGGAGCGGCTTCTACCTCGGTATCAACGGCGGCGGCGGCTCCAGCCGTAACTGCTGGGACATCAACAATGCCGGCGGCGTTGCCGTTGCTCCCGCGGTGCGCGAAGGTTGCTCCAACGCGACCGGCGGCCTCGTCGGTGGCCAGATCGGCTATCGCTGGCAGACCACCAACGTGGTGTTCGGTCTGGAAGCGCAGGGCGACTGGGCCAGCTTCTCGGGATCGACCCAGAGCTCGCCGGCGGCCCTGACCGCAGTGATCACCAACAACACCAAGACGGATTCGTTCGGCCTGTTCACCGGCCAGGTCGGCTATGCCTGGAACAACGTTCTTGGCTACGTCAAGGGCGGTGCGGCCGTCACCCATGACAAGTACAATGGCTCCATCACCGGAACGGGTCTCACGCTCGACACCGCCAGCGAAACCCGCTGGGGCGGCACGATCGGAACCGGCATCGAAATCGGCTTCGCGCCGAACTGGTCCGTTGCCGTCGAATACGACCATCTGTTCATGGGCAGCCGCAACAACAACTTCACCCTCGCCGGCATCCCGACGCGCACTGACAACATCAGCCAGGATGTCGATATCGGCACCGTTCGCCTGAACTACCGTTTCGGCGGCCCGATCGTCGCGAAGTACTGATATCAGCGACTTCTGCGTCTTCACTTAAACGACGAAAGGCCGGCCTCGCGCTGGCCTTTTTGCTGCCGCGCGCGGGGAACTGCTGCCGTCTGCCGCCATTTAGCGCCTTTTCCCGCCCCCGCCTCCAACAAACCGTTGATGGTTTGCGCGGGGTACTGGAAATTGCGCCCCGTTCTTCCTACGTTCCGAGCTTACCCATTGGCGTCCGATCCCCGGTTCCCGGCGAAGCGCGTCGCCTGAATTTGTGCGCCTCATGCGCGCCGGGAATGCCGACATGGTGGATGAAGTGATCAAGGCGAAGCGTCAGGCCAACGCGAGCAGCATGCGCGCGATTACGATACGTGGCGCACGCGAGCACAATCTCAAAAACGTCGATGTCGAGATCCCCCGCGACAAGCTCGTGGTGTTTACGGGCCTGTCCGGCTCCGGCAAATCCTCGCTGGCGTTCGACACCATCTATGCCGAGGGACAGCGCCGCTACGTTGAATCGCTCTCCGCCTATGCGCGCCAGTTCCTGGAGATGATGCAGAAGCCGGATGTCGACCAGATCGACGGCCTGTCGCCGGCGATTTCGATCGAGCAGAAAACCACCTCGAAGAACCCGCGCTCGACGGTCGGCACCGTCACCGAGATTTACGACTACATGCGGCTGTTGTGGGCGCGGGTTGGCGTGCCCTACTCGCCCGCCACGGGGCTGCCGATCGAAAGCCAGATCGTCTCGCAGATGGTCGACCGCGTGCTGGCGCTGCCGGAAGGCACCCGGCTTTATTTGCTGGCGCCGGTCGTGCGCGGCCGCAAGGGCGAATACAAGAAAGAGCTTGCAGAATATCTCAAAAAGGGATTCCAGCGGGTCAAGATCGACGGCGCCTTCCATGAATTGGCCGAAGCGCCGACGCTCGACAAGAAATTCCCGCACGACATTGATGTCGTGGTGGACCGTATCGTGGTGCGGCCGGATATCGGCCAGCGCCTGGCGGAAAGTTTTGAGACCGCGCTGAAGCTGGCTGATGGCCTGGCGGTGATCGAATATGCCGACGCGCCGGCGGCCGCTTCCGACGAGAAGAAGTCGGACAAGAAGACCGCAAAGATCCACGACAAGAGCGGCCCGGAACGGATTTTGTTCTCGGAGAAATTCGCCTGCCCGGTTTCCGGCTTCACGATTCCGGAAATCGAGCCCCGACTGTTTTCCTTCAACAATCCCTATGGCGCCTGCCCGGCCTGCGGCGGCCTCGGCGTCGAGCAGCACATCGACGAAGATCTGGTCATTCCCGACAAGGACCTGACCTTGCGCAAGGGCGCGATTGCGCCATGGGCGAAATCGTCCTCGCCCTATTACATCCAGACACTGACCGCGCTCGGCAAATTCTACAAGTTCACGCTCGACACCAAATGGAAGGATCTGCCGAAGAAAACGCAGAACGCGCTGCTGCATGGCTCCGGCGAGGAGGAGATCAAATTCTCCTACGAAGATGGCGTGCGCTCCTACGACACCAAGAAGCCGTTCGAAGGCGTCATCACCAATCTCGACCGTCGCTTTCGCGAGACCGAGAGCGAATGGGCGCGCGAGGAACTCGGCAAGTATTTCTCCGACATTCCCTGCGAAGCCTGCCACGGCTACCGGCTCAAGCCGGAGGCGCTGTGCGTCAAGATCGGCGGCAAACATATCGGCGAAATCTCCGAGCTTTCAGTTCGCCGCGCCGGCGAATGGTTCGAAACCGTGCCGAAGGCGCTCACCACCCAGCAGAATGAAATCGCCGGCCGCGTGCTCAAGGAAATCCGCGAGCGGCTGTCGTTCCTGCTCGATGTCGGCTTGAACTATCTGACGCTGGCGCGCGCCTCCGGCACGCTGTCGGGCGGCGAGAGCCAACGCATCCGGCTGGCGTCGCAGATCGGCTCAGGATTGACCGGCGTGCTTTATGTGCTGGACGAACCCTCGATCGGCCTGCACCAGCGCGACAATGCGCGGCTGTTGGAAACCCTGAAACGGTTGCGCGATCTCGGCAATACCGTGATCGTGGTCGAGCATGACGAGGACGCCATTCGCTTGGCCGATTACGTACTCGATATCGGCCCCGGCGCCGGCACCCATGGCGGCCATATCGTGGCCGAGGGTACGCCCGCCCAGATCATGAACAATCCGAAGTCGCTGACCGGCAAATATCTCACCGGCGAGCTGACGGTCGATATCCCCGAGCGCAAGCCGCCGAACCATCGCCGCACCATCAAGGTGATCAACGCCCGTGGCAACAATCTGAAAAACGTCTCGGCGGAAATCCCGCTGGGGCTGTTCACCTGCGTCACCGGCGTGTCCGGCGGCGGCAAGTCGACGCTGCTGATCGACACGCTCTACAAGGCGATCGCGCGCAAGCTCAACAATGCCAGCGAAGGCGCGGCGCCGCATGACCGCATCGAGGGCCTTGAGCATATCGACAAGATCATCGACATCGACCAGTCGCCGATCGGCCGCACGCCGCGCTCCAATCCCGCGACCTATACCGGCGCGTTCACGCCGATCCGCGAATGGTTCGCCGGCCTGCCCGAAGCCAAGGCGCGCGGCTACGAGCCCGGGCGGTTTTCGTTCAACGTCAAGGGCGGCCGCTGCGAAGCCTGCGAGGGCGACGGCGTCATCAAGATCGAGATGCACTTTCTGCCCGACGTCTACGTCACCTGCGATACCTGCAAGGGCAAGCGCTACAACCGCGAAACGCTTGAGGTATTATTCAAAGGCAAGTCGATCGCCGACGTGCTCGACATGACCGTCGAGGAAGCCGCCGAATTCTTCAAGGCGGTGCCGCGCGTGCGCGAAACTTTTAAAACCCTGCATCGCGTCGGTCTCGATTACATTCATGTCGGCCAGCAGGCCACGACGCTATCCGGCGGCGAAGCCCAGCGCGTCAAGCTGGCAAAAGAACTGTCCAAACGCGCGACCGGCCGCACGCTCTATATCCTGGACGAGCCCACGACCGGCCTGCACTTCCACGACGTCAAGAAACTCTTGGAAGTGCTGCACGAACTGGTATCGCAGGGAAATACGGTGGTGGTGATCGAGCATAATCTCGAAGTGATCAAGACCGCCGACTGGGTCATCGACCTCGGCCCCGAAGGCGGCGACGGCGGCGGCGAAATCGTCGCCTGGGGCCCGCCGGAGGATATCGTCAAGGCGCCGCGCAGTTACACCGGCAAGTTTCTGGGACCGGTGCTGGCGAAGGCCGAGGGCGGGAAGCGCAAGCGCGGGACGAGTGAGGCGGCGGAGTAGAGCCCGATCGTGCCAATTTTTGCTCGCCGGAGACTTCAAGATATGCTTGATGGCCTTGGGCCACTTTTAGATCAGGCTCAAGCCAAAGATTTGTTGAACCGGCTCGAACATCGTGACGTCGTCGCTGCGTTAGCCGCGGAAGTCGAGCTAGGTTTGCTTTGGGCGGTTAGTTCAGTCACAAAAACCCAATTACATCCAAAATTGCCGACCACCAAGCGCCGACCAGAAGCATATTGCCCTGAATTATTTCCAAGTGCGCCGGCATATATCGAAGTGACTGCGGTATCGGATGACACATTTTCCGATCGCGATAAGATGGAGCGAGCTGCCAACATCATTTCACAGTTTGTAAATCGCGTGCGAAAGGGTTCGGCAAAGCAACTATATTTCCGATTCAACGAAAGGAGTGGTTATGAAAATGGGAAATATCTGCGATCTCGTTGCATCACGTCAAATTTTCAATTGACACCCATATTAGAAAATTCATTGCGGGACTGGCTTACGAAATCAGATTGGCCAAATCCGCAACAGATTCGTTTATCAAATGAAGACATCGATGTTGTGCTAGAGTGGAAAAGCTATGTTCATCCTGAAGGAAGAACATTTTCAACGATGCCGCCGATCGCCTACGACATCATCGATAACCCAGTTTATAAGCGGTTAGAAGAAAAGCAGTCACAGCTATCTGGGGCGCCCCCAGGTTCCTACCGATGTATATTTTTGGGCGACGCAGGTTGCAATATTCTTAGAGATTTGAGGCGAAGCGATCCAACCAGACGCGTATTCAACGGCGAGCAAATCATCCGGCATTTTCTTAATAGGTCGTCGATTGATTTGGTCGCTGTGTTCTCGCCACAGAGGGCCAATTCATCAACGCGATCTCCTCGTATCTGGCGCGTGACCTATTTTGATAAGCGCCCCACCCCGCCTGTCGATGATCATACCGGCCTCGCTGCCGTGGCAGCAGCGCTGCCTGCTCCTAATTATGAGGGGTATCAGGCAAGATCGTTGCATCGCCAAGGATCGTTCGCCCCTCAAGCGCGGGGGCAATATTTAGGGACAGAAATCAGTTCAAGAGGAAACCTTATGTCGACTTCTGTTAAACTATCGGCGCGTTTAGTTTTGGAATATCTGGCAGGCAGGGTCACGTCGGAAGAGTTTCGTCACTTTGGCGGTACGCCACAGGTTCTGGAATCGACCTTGAAGGCTGGAAAAACCATCAAAAGCGCTCGCATCGAAAAGGCTGGCCTTGACGAGGACGACGACCATATTGTTTTCGAATTGGACCACGACTACGCCGCCTCGTCATTAAGAATACCCACTACCATCGGCAAGACCGACTAAGCATGTAGGCGGAATAACAAGCGGGTATTCCGCCTCTCATGTCGTTCAAACAAACGGCGCAATACGGCTTCGCTATTGCGCCCTCCAACTCTCAACAGGAGACCCACGCAACATGGTGAGCGACACCAAAATTCTGCCAGGCCAATGTCATTGCGGCGCGGTGCGTTTCGAAGCGACGCTCAGCGACGGTTTCAATTCGATCCTGCGCTGTACGTGCTCTTACTGCCGGATGCGCGGCGCCGTCGTTGTCATGGCGAAGATGGGCGGGATCAAGTTCCTGCAGGGTGAGGATGCGCTGACAAGCTACCGCTTCCATACCGGCGCGGCGCAGCACTTCTTCTGTTCCCGCTGCGGAATATACACCCATCATCAGCGGCGCTCGAACCAGAACCTGTTTGCCGTCAACGTAGCGTGCCTGGACGGGGTAAGCCCGTTCGATTTCCATGAGGTGCCTGTCACGGACGGCGTCAATCATACCAGCGACACCGGCAAGCCAACGCGTCGAGCAGGCACGCTGCGGTTCATTCCGGCGGACTGATTATCGCTGTCAGTTCACGAACTCGGTATCGATTCACGCTGCATCCGCCGGCCGGACTCGCCTGGCGATCTCGGCACCCTTCTCCCGCTCGACCATGCCGATGTCATATTGACCCTGCAGGTCCAGCCAGAACTGTGCGCTATTGCCGAAATAGCGGCCCAGCCTTACGGCAGTATCGGCCGTGATTGCGCGGCGCCCATTTAGAATATCGGTGATGCGGCCGGAGGGAACGCCGATATCCAGCGACAGGCGGTTCGCACTAAGCTTGCGCGCGACCAGTTCGCGCTTCAACAAACGGCCGGGATGTACAACAGGCGCCATGGCGTTCAACCTCGGTGATAATCCACAATCTCGACTTCGTGCGCGTCGCCTTTGCGGAATTCGAAACAAATGCGCCAACGGTCGTTGACCGTCATGGCCCATTGTCCCCGACGATCGCCCTTGAGCTTATGCAGGCCCAAACTTTTTAAAGGGCTTAGATCGCCGAGCGATTTTGCAACATTCAATGCCAGCAGCAAGTCGACAGCCGCGTCGAAATCCAGTCCGCGGAACTGGTTCGGCCGCTCGCCGTCCCAGACCTTGCGGGCTGCCGAATTCCGCCACGACCTGATCATGGCGCAAACATACTACGCTAAACGGTGAATGACAACGAAAATGGTGCATCTGCGATCTCTGGCCTACTCCGCCATCACCGCTTCGACAAACCCCGCCGGATCGTCACAAAACTCGCGCATAACCTTGTAGTGGTCGGTCTGCTCGACGGTCACGGGATCCAGCCCGTATTTTGTCAATCGCAGCAGCCGTGCTCCCGGATAGGCCATCAGCATCGGCGAATGCGTGGCCATCACGATTTGGCAGATCGTGGACTCCTCCATCCGCCGCATTAGTTTTAAAAATTCCATCTGGCGCGCCGGCGACAACGCCGATTCCGGTTCGTCGAAGATGAAGATGCCTTGCCGCTGGCAACGCTCCTCGAAGAAGCGCAAAAAGCCTTCGCCATGCGAATGCGAGAGGAAGTCTGGCGGCATGAAGCCCGCGTCACGGGCGGCTTCGTCGAGATATCTCGCGACCGAAAAGAAACTTTCGGCGCGGAAGAACCAGCCATTGGTGATCTTGGGTAGCCAGCTTGCCCGAAGCGCGCTGGACAATTGCCCGCCCATCGCCTCCACGGCATTCGAATGATCGACCGACCGATAACCCCTGCCGCCACCGGCCTCATCATATCCGGCGAGCACCGCGATACCCTCCAGCAAGGTAGATTTGCCTGTGCCGTTTTCGCCGACGATGATGGTGATGGGCTGATCAAGAGTCAGTTCGAAATCGTCTCGCAGAAACGGCAGGCAAAACGGATAGGCCTTGCGATCTTCGATGCGCGACGGATCGAGCCACACCCGCCGCAGATACGGCGCGGGCATATTGATGGTGCGATTTCGCTTTGAACTCATGCGCCCGTCCCTTACCTGAACCTATCACCACATGATCGCGTCGATGGGACATAACAGGAACAATCTCGCCTGAGAAGCGGCGTCTTTGTTACCCGACGGGCAAACCAAATGCACCTCCCGCAAAATCAAAGTCCAGCTCCTTCCGGAAAAATATTCTGATTTTCCGAAGACCCAAATCATTTGTATAACGCCCCCGTCCCGTTCCACAGGAGGGGCGGCTCGCGATCGTCACGGACGCGGAACGGGATGCGATGGACGCGGATGCGCCTTTGACGAATGGCGCAAAAGCGGACGGCGAAGTCGTGTGGTCCTGACGCCTCGACGCTGGCGTCAAGTTGGTAGAGTGATCTACTGGCGACGGTGGCAAAAGAGCCCGATCACCGGGGAGAGTACGAAATAAGTCGTAAAACCATTGCGTGGGGAATGCTGGGTGTTTCCGGTGTGACCTGACTAACGCGTGTGCCTTTTTACTTACGACCTTCGCACACGCGGCTGCGGGCGCACCAGGCCGCCCGGCATTCCCCGCGCCCTCTTTAGGGGCGGAAGAATTTGCAGAACTCGGGCAGAACAAGCCGCGGGAACGCGAAGGTGTGTCTCGTCGTCCCAGCGCACGCAGGGACCCATAACCACAGGATGTTGTGTTGCGCGAAAGCCGTCGAACAGCGTCTCTTAAAATTACCGCCGCAGCGTATGGGTCCCTGCGTGCGCAGGGACGACGAGAGAGAGATTGCCGTCATTGCGAGCGAAGCGAAGCAATCCATGGCACGGCGCAAAGAAAGAATGGATTGCTTCGTCGCTTCGCTCCTCGCAATGACGACCATAGCGAGCGGCAGAGCAATGACGCCCCTCTCACCTGCGTCCCATCCACATCCCCGCGCCCAGCAGCACCAGACCTGCGACACCGGCGACAATGCCGTGCTTGGTGTGAACATGCGTCACGCCGGCCTCGTGGCCGGGAAAGAACGCCGGCAATTGATCGGCGGGAATCAGGAAATACACGGCGGCCACGATGAGAAGGACAACGCCGAGGAGATTGAGAATGAGCTTCATGGGGGAATTCTCCGGAGATCAACAATTGGCGACCGATGGAATGGCTGCGCGAACCTTCAATCAGATTCAGGAGAGCTTGTTAATGGGTGTGCCAAACCATCAACGTCATTCCGGGGCGATGCGCAGCATCGAACCCGGAATCTCGAGATTCCGGGTTCACGCTTCGCGTGCCCCGGAATGACGTTGAAATTACGCAACACGCGAGACGCCTCACCGCAATCCCGTCCCGCCGCAGCGCTGGCATTTGACGACCTTGTCGCCCTTCTTGAGCAGGCCCTTGCCTTCGCAATTCTTGCACTTCTGCTTCTTCTTGACGTTGGGGCCTTTTTCATTGGCCATGATATTCTCTCCGCGATGATGCCAGCATACTTCCCACGAAGGCCGCATTCTCGACTATAAGCAAGGCCTATTCGCTCTGAGGACCGCCATGATCACCCGACGCCATTTCGCTCTCGCCTGCCTGCTGGCCGGCCCCCTTGTTCCCCGCGCCCGTGCCGCGCAGCCCGCACCGGCGCAAAACGATCCGGTGGCGATCCTCACCGCGATCTACACGCGCGTCGCCAAGGGCAAAGGCAACAGCGGCGGCGGGTTCGTGATCGAAGACAAGGCCGCGAAAGCAAAGTATCTGTCGAAATCGCTGATCGATCTGTGGGCGCGCGCCGACGCCAACACCAAGAAAGGCGACGCCGGACCGATTGATTTCGATCCCGTCACCAATTCGGACGAGCCTGACGTCAAATCATTCAAGGTGGCAGCGGAAAAGCTCGAAGCCGACACGGCGCTGGTCGCCGTCACCCTCACCGGCCGTATGGCCCGGGCCAAACCTTCCGACGAGATTATCCGCTACAAGTTCGTGCGCAACGACGGCAAATGGAAAATCGACGACATCAGCAGCACCGTCGACGGCGACGCATGGTCGCTCCGCGATATTCTCTCCGAGACCTTGAAGGACGTCGCGTGATCATGTCAGACGCCGATAAAACAAGCGACGTGGTCAACAACATATCGAAACATCGCTATGAACTCGCCGTCGAAGGCCACATCGCCGCCAGCTATTACACGCTCGCCGATGGCGTCATCACCTTCGTTCATACCGTGGTGCCGCCGGAGCTCGGTGGCAAGGGTATCGGCTCGAAACTGATCAGAGGCGCGCTCGACCAGGTGCGATCGGACGGATTGAAGGTGATCCCGGAATGCCCGTTCGTGAAGGCCTTCATCGAGAAGCACGCCGCTTATCAGGATTTGCTGAAATGAAATCGAGATGAACAAAGTTCGCGACAACAAGGCGCTCAGCCGCTTCGAACTCGACGTCGAGGGCGCAGTGGCGTTTGCGAATTATCGCCTGACGCCATCGAGCGTGATCATCACCCACACCGAGACCCCGCGCGCGCTGCGCGGCCGCGGCATCGCCTCCGAACTCGTGCAAGGCGCACTGCAACTGATCCGCGCCGACGGATTAAAAGTGATCGCCGGCTGCGGCTTCGTGGTGGATTATTTAGGGAAGCATCCGGAGTTCGCGGATCTGGTGGGGTGATGTACCTGGCACCATCGTTCCGGGGCGACGCAACGCGTCGAACCCGGAACCCAGAGATAATTTGGAAAAGAAATCGCAGCCAAGCCTCGCGAGATTCCGGGTTCGCGCTTATGCGCGACCCGGAATGACGAAGTTGTCTTTACACAATCCGGATCGACATATCCGGCAAACCGTCCAGCTTGCACAACAGCACATCGCCCTTCACGACCGGGCCGACATTCTCGGGCGTGCCGGAGTAGATGATGTCGCCAGCCTTCAGCTCAAAAGCTTCGGACAATTTGGCGATCTGCTCGGCGACGCTCCAGATCATCTTGTCGAGATCGGAGGTCTGGCGCACCGTGCCGTTGACCGCCAGCGAGATCGCGCCCTTGGCGAAATGGCCGGTCTTCGACACCGGGTGAATCGGACCAATCACCGCGCCATGGTCGAAGCTCTTGCCGATTTCCCACGGCTTCTTTTCAGCCGACATGCCGTTCTGCAGATCGCGACGGGTCATGTCGAGGCCGAGCGCATAGCCATAGACGTGCTGCAGCGCCTGGTCCGGCGCGATGTTGGTGCCGCCGGATTTCAGCGCTGCGACCAGTTCGACCTCATGGTGATAGTTCTTGGTCAGCGAGGGATAGGGATGATCCGCCACTTCGCCGACCTTGACGTTCTGGATCGCATCGGTCGGCTTCTGGAAGAAGAACGGCGGCTCGCGGGTCGGATCGGAGCCGCGCTCGATCGCATGCGCGGCGTAGTTGCGGCCGATGCAATAGATGCGGCGCACCGGAAATACCTCGGTCTCGCCCGCAATCGGGATCGTGATCGCCGGCACCGTGAAGATCGGCTTTCCGCCAGCCTGGGCCTGCGCCGGAGCGGCCTGGGTCGCGGCACCCGCCAGCGCCAGCGCGCCTGAGGCCAGGATGGTCCTGCGATCAACGGACTTATCGACGGTTTTCATGGGTAGCTCCCGTGTCTTGGTCTTGTTCGAGCGCCTGTCTAGCCCCGCAATTCGCGCCGGGCAAGACGGGGTATTTGAGAACGAAAAAGGCCCGCGCGAAGGCGGGCCTTTTGGATTGGAGCCTTTTGGGCTTATGCGCTGTTATCGCTCACCACTTGACGTCGGCCGGCAGCTTGCCGCCATTGGCGGCCAGCTTGGACATCACCTGCTTGTGCAGCCAGATGTTCATGCTGGCGGAGTCATTGGTGTCGCCGGTGTAGCCGAGCTCATGGGCCAGTTCCTTGCGCGCGGAAAGACTGGAGTCGATATCGAGCGCCTTCATCAGGTCGACAATCGAGGTCCGCCATTCCAGCTTCTCGCCCTTGGCCTTGACGGCCTTGTCGAGGATCGGCGCAACGTCAACCGATTGGGCCGGTGCAGCCGGAGCCGACGACGAGCCGCCGGAGGGTGCCGCCGCCGGGCTGGATGTCGGGCTCGCCGCGGTGCCGCCGCTTGCGGGTGCCGCAGTCGCCGAATGGCCGAAAATCGCGCCCATGATTTTTCCGAAAATGCTCATCATATGCTCCCAATGAACCCAGTGATCCCTGAAGGGTTAAACAACGCTCCCGGCTACCGGCAGCACGAAGCCGGATCGTCGCGAAGCCTAGCCGCCTCGGTTGCACTTGCCAATGCACGAGGCCCGCTATGGAGCTAGCTTAACTGAGGCGGAATGACGGCATAGTGACACAGGCGTGGTGCAAATACGTTCGTCATCGCGGTGCATTTCGTCGCACGCATTGCGATGATTGCATCTGATTTGCGCGATACCGTGTGCGGTGCGGCACGTTCCGGCGTCATTCAATCACGCGTGAGCGGTCGCATCGCCCATTAGACGACTTCGGCAATTGAGAGTACGCTGGTGGTTCAGTTCGCGACACGGCCAGTTTTGGTTTCCTGTCTTCGCGTCTGGTCTGATCGTGATCATTTCTGCAGACGGCTGCGCGCGCCCTCAACCGGCGCGACATGGAGCTGCTGCATCAAGGGAGACAACGACCATGGCCACACCATACTCAGGCAATGCCGCGCCACTGGCCCCGTCCGCGCCAGATCAAGCGGCGATACCGGTGATCCGGAAGATCCGGCTATCCGACCTGCATGACGCGCTGCGGCTCGGATGGGAAGATTTCAAGGCGGTGCCGAGCCACGCCGCCATTCTGTGCGTGATCTATCCGATACTCGGGTTGGTGCTGGCGCGAACGGTGCTGGGTTACTCGGTGCTGCCGCTGCTGTTCCCGCTGGCCGCGGGCTTTGCCCTGCTCGGCCCGTTTGCCGCGCTCGGTCTTTATGAACTCAGCCGCCGCCGCGAGCTGGGGCAACAGGCTTCGGCCTGGGATGCCCTCGATGTGCTGCGTTCGCCCTCGTTCGGCGCGATGCTCGGGCTCGGCACGCTGTTGCTGGCGCTGTTCGTAACCTGGGTCGCCACGGCGCAAGCCATTTACGTCGCGGCCTTCGGCTACGAGGCCGCCGCCGGTATTCCCGACTTCGCCCGGCGGGTGCTGACGACATCGCAGGGATGGTGGCTGATCATCGCGGGCTGCAGCGTGGGCTTCCTGTTCGCGGTCGTGGCGCTGTGCGTCAGCGTGGTGTCGTTCCCCTTGATGCTCGACCGTCAAGCCGGCGCCGGCGATGCGATGGTGACATCGCTGCGGGCAGTCGCGCAAAATCCGCTGCCGATGGCGGTCTGGGGATTGATCGTGGCGGCGCTGCTGGTGGCGGGATCGCTGCCCGCCTTCCTCGGCCTCACCATCGTCATCCCCCTGCTCGGCCATGCCACCTGGCATCTCTATCGCAAGGTCATCGCACCGGATCCCAATCCACGGCCGCTCCCTCCGCGCCCGCAACGCGAGCGGCGCTCGGCGGCGGATTTTCCGTCCGCCCTGTTTCCGTGGCGGCGCAAGAACGACACTTGAAGAGTGACACTTGAAGAGCGACGCTTAAAACGCCGTGCACAGGGTGAGCCTGCCGCTGGATCGCCGGTCGATTGTCGACCGGCGATTTGCGATGTCATGTATTCGCGGTATCCTTCGAAAAATGCCCCTTGCGACGAGGCCTTGTTTTGGCCGCGGTTCCACCTGACATCTTGTGTGCCGGTATCCCCCTCCATCAAAAAGCGAATCGATTCAGTGAGAAACTCCCTGGTCTTCCGTAGCCTTTTGAGCGCCGTCGTCATCGGCGCTGTCGTGACGACGTCGCAGCCGCCGGCACTGGCGGCACCCTGCGGTACCGGCAGCTTCCAGACCTGGCTCGACGATTTCAAAGCCGAAGCCGCAGCCAAGGGAATTTCCCAGGCCGCCATTGCATCCGGCCTGAACGGCGTGACGCTGGATCAAAGCGTGCTCGCGCGGGATCACTCGCAAAAGGTCTTCACCCAGACCTTTGAGGAATTTTCCGGCCGCATGGTGCCTCCCCGCATGACGCGCGGCGCCAACATGCTTAAGCAATATGGTTCGGTGCTGTCACGGGTCGAGCAGACCTATGGCGTGCCCGGCGAAGTCGTGGTCGCGATCTGGGGACTGGAAACGGACTTCGGGGTCAATATCGGAAAATTCCCGACCCTGCGGTCGCTGGCGACGCTGGCCTATGATTGCCGCCGCTCCGACATGTTCAAGGCCGAATTGATGGATGCGCTCCGCATCATCGAGCGCGGCGACATTGCGCCGGCGGATCTGCGCGGCGCCTGGGCCGGCGAAATCGGCCAGACCCAGTTCATGCCGTCGTCCTACATCAAGTACGCGGTGGATTTCGACAATAACGGCCGTCGCGACCTCCTGCGCAGCCCGGCTGACGTACTCGCCTCAACCGCGAATTTCCTCAAGAGCTATGGCTGGCAAGCCGGCAAGGGCTGGGAGCCCGGGAGCGCGAATTTCAAAGTGCTGCAGGAGTGGAACAAGAGCGAAGTGTACGCCAAGACGATTGGATATTTCGCCACCCAGCTCGCGAAGGCTCCCTGATATTGCCCTCTTAAAGAGTGATTTTTAGTTCACTTTAATGCAATGCGAATCACGCATGATCGGTAGCTCCAACCAAGCCTCAACGCGGGCGTTTAACGTCCCTATTTAGCGATATCGGCTTTGTCTCAGACATTGCCGCCGCCGTCCCTATTGGGGTACCGGGTTACCTCAACATCAAAAAACCCACCTTAACAGGGCTATTTTCTCAAATTTTCCGCGATATTGCGCGGCTGGCGCAATCCTTCAGCAGCCAAGCGGAACGGTTAATCGTTTCTTACGAATGCCATGCATTTAATGATTAGCTGCACCGCAACATAATAACTTCTGCATCGCAACATCTCGCTCTATATTCATTTCAACGATGAGGCCCGCTTTCAAAGGCTGAATCGTCGATACAAGGAGATTACCCATGTTGCTCTCGCTCATCCGCATGATCCAGGCTTTCCGGGACTATCAGCGCAATGTCAGCGAACTGTCCCAGCTTAGCGATCGCGAACTGGCCGATATCGGCCTTGATCGCTCGGACATTCCGCGCGTTGCAGCCGGCAGCCATAACGGCTGAACCGGTTTCAGCCCATCGTTGAGACGGATAACGCCCGCCGAGTTGCGGGCGTTGTCGTATCTGCGCTGCACGCGCATTCCACTTCGCCTGGAAACGCGCTACTTCAGTGCCCATGACAGCTACCCAATCCCCTTCTGAACCCGTGCACATCATCGGCGCGGGCCTCGCCGGCTCGGAAGCCGCTTGGCAGGTCGCCAATGCCGGCGTTCGCGTCGTGCTGCACGAGATGCGCCCTCACCTGATGACCGAGGCCCATCGCACCGATGGCCTGGCCGAACTGGTGTGTTCGAACTCTTTCCGCTCGGACGACGCCGTCAACAACGCGGTCGGCCTGCTGCACGCCGAAATGCGCCGGCTGGGCTCGCTGATCATGCGCGCGGCCGACGCCAATCAGGTGCCCGCCGGCGGCGCATTGGCGGTTGATCGCGACGGATTTTCCGCCGCCGTCACCAAGGCGCTTCAAGACCATCCCCTGATCGAGATTCGGCGCGCCGAAATCGATGGCCTGCCGCCGGCGGACTGGCGCAACGTCATCGTCGCAACCGGCCCCCTGACCTCCGCGCCGCTCGCGGAGGCGATCCGCGAATTGACCGACGAGAACGCGCTGGCGTTCTTCGACGCGATCGCGCCGATCGTGCATCGGGAGTCCATCGACATGTCGGCGGCGTGGTTTCAGTCGCGCTACGACAAGGTGGGGCCCGGCGGTACCGGCGCCGATTACATCAATTGCCCGATGACGAAAGAACAGTACGACGCCTTTGTCGATGCGCTCGTTGCCGGCGAAAAGACCGACTTCAAGGAGTGGGAAACCAACACGCCCTATTTCGACGGCTGCCTGCCGATCGAGGTGATGGCCGAGCGCGGCCGCGAAACGCTGCGTCATGGTCCGATGAAGCCGGTCGGATTGACCAACCCGCATAATCCGACGGTAAAGGCTTACGCCATCGTCCAGCTACGCCAGGACAACAAGCTCGGCACGCTCTACAACATCGTAGGTTTCCAGACCAAGCTGAAGCACGGCGCGCAGCAACGCGTGTTCCGCGGCATTCCCGGACTAGAGAATGCCGAATTCGCCCGGCTTGGCGGCCTGCATCGCAACACGTTTTTGAATTCGCCCAAGCTGCTGGATGCGCAACTGCGTCTGCGCGCGCAACCGCGGCTGCGTTTCGCCGGACAGATGACCGGCTGCGAAGGTTATGTGGAATCAGCCAGCATCGGGCTGATCGCGGGTCTCTATGCTGCGGCCGATGCCCGCTCCCAATTGCTGGCGCCGCCGCCATCGACGACGGCGCTGGGATCGCTGCTCGGCCACATCACCGGTGGCCATATCGAAACCATCGACGCCGGGCCGCGCTCGTTCCAGCCGATGAACATCAATTTTGGCCTGTTTCCGCCGCTCGCCGCAGCTCCCACCAAAAACGCCGATGGCACGCGGCTGCGCGGCAATGAAAAGACCGTGGCGAAGAAGCAGGCGATGAGCGCCCGCGCGCTGTCGGATCTCGATCGCTGGATCGCCGATAATTTGCACGTCGCGGCCGCCGCGTGAGCCTTCGATGAGTCTGCCCAAAGAAGATGCCGCCGCTCTGTCGGCGCGATGGACCGAAGGCGTGCTGTTGAAGCGCGATGTATTCTCCACGGTCGAGCGCGGTCGCTTTCGCGGCGATGCCGGCGAAGTCGACGCGGTGTTGCGCCGGCTCGATCAGGTCCCTTGGTGGTCGTATATTCCGGCACGCCATTTGTTTGGACGCGAACGCCGTGCACTGGGGCTGGCGCGCGATCTGCGCGTCGGACCTGAATTGCTATGGGCCGGCCGGCAGGCGCTGGTGCGAGGCTTCATCGATGGCGTAGCGCTGCATCTGGCGAAACCCGTTGGCGACGTCGCCTATTTCCGCTCCGCCAAGCAGGCCCTGCACAAGCTGCATCGCGCCGGCATCTGCCACAACGATCTTGCCAAGGAGCAGAACTGGCTGCGCGGTACTGACGGCCGCGCCTATGTCACTGATTTCCAGCTCGCGGCCTGCTTTCGCACCCGCAGCCGGCTGTTCCGGATCGCCGCTTACGAAGACCTGCGTCATCTTTTGAAGCACAAGCGCAGCTACGCGCCGGACGCGCTAACACCCAAAGAGCGCAAAATCCTGGCGCGCAAATCGCTGGTCGCCAGCATATGGCTGATGACCGGCAAGAAAGTCTACCGCGCCATCACCCGCGGTCTGTTCAATTTCACCGATCGCGAAGGCGGCGGCAGGCGCCTGGTGAATGATGCACCGGTGCTGCTCGATTTGATCAAGAAAAATCCCGGAGTGCGCGATGCGACCATTGTCGCCTTCGCCGATCGGCGTAGCGGCGTCGGACTCTATGCCTTCGTCGAGGCCGACCAGACCTCGCTTGAAACCCAGCTACGCAACGAGCTCACTGCAGCCAAGGGGCCAAAACCGCCCGAGCATATCCAAGTCGTGCAGGCCCTGCCCCGCGATGCAAATGGCGGACCTCGCACGGAGATCCTGCAACTCGTCGCAACCAACCAGCTCGATCTGGTCGAGCCGATGATGAAAAGTCCCGCGGATCGCGCGTTCCTGAAAGACATCCTGGGATCGCGCAAGAATCTGCGCGACCGGTTTAATTTCGAGACGGCAGATTTGACGCCACCGCCGTCATAAGGCGGTCTATCTCTACGCTCGAAACAGCCGCGACCGCGACGCTCGCCACAACGTCCACAGTGTCCGAAACCTCGACGTCGCTTGCGGCATGAACGGATCATTATCTGCCCGCGACATGCATTGCAGGTCGTGCTCGACCATCGCCAGTGGCAGGAATACCGGCCGCACCTGCGGTGGCACATCGGCCAGCAGCGCATAGGCCGTCTTCAGATGTCCCCGCGCCTCGCCGAGCAGTTGATCCAGCGCGGCGCGCAGTTTTGGGGTTTGCTTGCCCGCGAAGATGTCTTCGATCCCGCAGCCATGGTTCTCCAGCACTTCCTGCGGCACGAACAATTGGCGCCGCGAGGCGTCCTTCGGCAACGCCGCGATCACCTGCGCGATGCCCTGGGCCAAGCCGGCGTGACGCGCCAGATGATCGGCCGCCTCGGAGGGATGTCCGGCGATCCCCGCCGCCAGCGAAAACAGGGCCGATGAAGTATCGTTGATGTAGCCTTCCAGCGCCGCCATGGTCGGCATCGGATCGTTGTAGAGATCAAACTGATGCTCATCGATCAGGCGCGACAGCCGCTCGACCGGCAGGCGCCAGTTCCGGATCGCCAGCATCAGTTCGGCCGCGACCGGATTGCCCTCGACGCCGCCATGATCCGTGCCGCTCAGCATGTCAGTCCACCATTGCAGACGCATCTCGCCCGGCAGCGGCTGGCTCACCTGTTCGTGCACACGAGAGATTTCGACATTGAAGGCATATAGCGCCAGTAGAGCGCGGCGCTGCTCCGCCGGCACGAATAGCGTGGAGACGTAGCGGCTAAAATCGTGGGTGCGGACCAGCTCGGCGCAGAAGCCGGCGGCCTCTTTGCCCGCTGTGTCCGCGCCGCTCATGGCACCGCAATCAGCGCGGCTGCGACGCGTCGCCGCTCACCCATCATGATGTTATAGGTGCGGATCGCGGGCCCGGTCTGCATCGAGTCCAGCACGACACCGACCCTGCGCAACGCATTTCGAAGCGCCGGCGGCGCCAGCCAGACATCGGTGCCGGTGCCGACAATCAGCGTATCGATGACGTTGGCCGCGGCGAACACCCGGGCCAGCGAGACCTCATCGATTTCCTCGGGTCTGGTAACAGGCCAAGCCCAGATCGCATCCGGCAGGCACAATAGCGAGCCACGATGCGACATATCGGCGAAGGCAAAGCCGCCCTTGCCGTAGGCCTCGATCGGCGCCGATCTCGGAAGATGCGGAGCGTCCGAGGGACCTGACATCGTCACACCACCATCATTTCTTGGCAGGCTTGTCCGGCGCATCGCGATGGGTGCCGACGCCGAGATAAATCAGGATCGGCGCCGCGATGAAGATCGAGGTGTAGGTGCCGACCAGCACCACGCCGAACATCATCACCGCGGTGAAGCTGTGGATGGCATTGCCGCCGAACAACAACAGCGCCAGCAGCGCCAGCGTCACCGTGACGTGGGTGATGATCGAGCGCGACAGCGTCGAATTGATGGACTCGTTGAGCAGCTCCGGCATCGGCATTTTCTTGTAACGCCGCAGCATTTCGCGGATCCGGTCATAGATCACGACGGTATCGTTGAGCGAATAGCCGAGAATCGTCAGCAGCGCCGCGATACTGGTGAGATCGAAGTCGACCTGCGAGATCGACATGAAGCCGATCGTCAGCACGATATCGTGGACGTTGGCGATCATGGCGCCGAGCGCAAACTGCCATTCGAACCGGAACCAGAGATAGATCAGGATCGCAAGGATCGCGAGCATCAGCCCGATCATGCCGTAGGCCAGCAATTCTCCGGAAACGCGCGGACCCACCACCTCGACGCGGCGATAATCGACGGCATCGCCAAGCGCGCCACGGACCTTCTGCACGGCCTGTTGTTGTGCAGCGTCGCCGCCGGGCTGTTCGGCGACGCGGATCAGCACTTCATCGGGACCGCCGAATTGCTGCAACTGGATGTCGCCGAGGCCGAGGCTGCTCAGGCTGGCACGCATCGCGGCGATATCGACATTGCCGGATTTGGACTTGATTTCCAGCAGCGTGCCGCCCTTGAAATCGATGCCGAAATTCAGCCCATGGGTAAAGAACAGCGTGATCGCGATGATCGAGAGCAGCGCCGAGATCGGAAAGCTGATGCGGCGAAACCGGGTGAAATCGAATTTGGTGTCGTCGGGCACGATCCGCAGCGACGGCAGCAAGCCAAGGCACGCGACCACGGTCAATACCGCGATCACCGCCAGCAATCCGAGCAAAATGAAGTGTGTCACAGCGTGCTCCGCATCTTAAATCGGCACGCGTTGCGGCCGCTTCCACCGCACCCAGCCCGCTACAATCAGCCGGGTCAGGGTAAAGGCGGTGAAAACCGTGGTGACAATGCCGATGCCGAGCGTCACGGCGAAGCCGCGCACCGGACCGGTGCCGACGTAGAACAATACGGCGGCGGCGATGAAGGTGGTGATGTTGGAATCGAGGATCGTCGACAGCGCCCGCTTGAAGCCGGCGTCGATCGCGGAAATGGCGGTACGCCCGCCCCGGATTTCCTCGCGGATGCGCTCATAGATCAGCACGTTGGAATCCACCGCGATGCCCACGGTCAGCACGATGCCGGCAATGCCGGGCAGCGTCAGTGTCGCGTTGAGCAACGACAGCAGGCCGAAGATCATCGCGACGTTGATGGCGACCGCGATGTTGGCGAAAACGCCGAACAAGCGGTACGTGAGCAGCATGAACACGATCACGAGGATCGAGCCGACATAGGCGGCGCGTTCGCCGCTCTCGATCGAGTCCTGGCCGAGGCCGGGGCCGACGGTGCGTTCCTCGATAATGGTCAACGGCGCCGGCAACGCGCCGGCGCGCAGCAGGATGGCGAGGTCGTTGGCCTGCTGCACGGTGAAATTGCCGGAAATCTGGCCCTGGCCGCCGGTGATCGGCTCCTGGATCACAGGCGCCGAGATCACCTTGTTGTCGAGCACGATCGCGAAAGGCTGCTTGACGTTTTCGATGGTGGCTTGCGCGAATTTACGCGAGCCGGAGGTGTTGAACTTGAACGAGACGATCGGTTGACCGCTGCGCTGGTCGAACCCGGGCTGCGCGTCCGTCAGATCGCCGCCGGAAACCAGCACCTGCTTTTTGATGACGTAGGGCGTGTTCGGCGATTCCGCGCTCTGCAGCAGCTCGGAATCCGGTGGAACCCTGCCCTGGATGGCTTGGTCCGGCGGAACCGTCGTATCGACCATCCGGAAATCCATCTTGGCGGTCTGCCCGAGCAGCGCTTTCAGCCGGGTCGGATCCTGCAAGCCTGGCACCTGCACCAGGATGCGATCGACACCCTGACGCTGGATCAGCGGCTCGACGGTGCCGAGCTGGTTGACGCGTTTCTCGATGATGGTGATCGACTGTTCGACGGCCTGCCGGGTCCGGTCGGTGATCGCCGCCGGCGGAACGGTCATGCGGATCAGCCCGCCGCCGGCGTCGGCGACCTCGAGGCTGCGCTGCCCGTTGGAACCGAGCAGCCCGCCGAGCGGCTGCGACAATTCACGCAGCTTCGAGAGCGCGGTCGCAGCATCGGTATCCTTGGTGATACGGACCTCGACGGCGTCGGGCCTGGCGGCCAGTCCGGTATAAACGATCTTGTTATCGCGCAGCACGCGGCGAACGTCGTCGCGCAACTGGTCGAGCTTATCCTTCTTGACCGCGTTGGCATCGACCTCGAGCAGCAGATAAGAGCCGCCCTGCAGATCGAGGCCGAGCACCAGGCGACGCTGCGCAAAGGCCGGCCAGGTCTTCACCGTGGCCTCAGGGAAGAAATTCGGCACGGCGCAGAGGCAGACCACAAGCGCGGTCAGGATAATCGCCAGCGCCTTCCACCGCGTGAAATACAGCATCGAGTTGACCCGTTAAATTCTGGAATATGCGCGATCGGAAATAGCGCTAACTCGCCGAGCTGTCTTCCTTGGCGGTATCAGCTTTTTCCTTCGCCGGCTCGCCCTTGGCGCGGACGCCGGAGATCATCTGGCGCATCTGCCGCACGCGCACACCGTCGGAGATTTCGAACTCGATCTGGTCGTCATCGACAACCTTGGTGACCTTGCCGACAAGGCCGCCCGTCGTCACCACGGTGTCGCCGCGGCGGATGTTCTTCACCAGTTCGGCGTGATCCTTCACCTTCTTTTGCTGCGGTCGCAAAATCAGGAAGTACATGATCACGAAGATCAGCGCGAACGGCAGCAGCGACATCAACATGCTGTTGGTGTCACCGGCGCCCGCAGCCTGGGCAAACGCGGGGGTAATCAGCATTCGGACAATCCTTGTGAAACGGGAATGGACCGGCAGCGCCTGAGCGTCAAGCCGGTCCGGGCAAATTCGCGCGGACTATAGCGGCCGCGGTCCCAATTGCAACGCTGCCAGACCGCTCATTTGGACCGCTTGCGGCCCGCTTGCAGGCTCCTTGCAGGCCCGTTAAGGGTGCGTCGTCAGAAAGGCCAAAGATGTCGAAAAAACCCAAGAAAACAGCCAAGAAAACCCCTAAGAAAACAGCCTCTCGCGCCGCTTCCAGGGCGCCTCAACGAAAATCGCCGGCTGCAGCGGCAAAACGCCCCGCGGCGACCTCCGAACATGCGACCTCTGAGCGGATTGCGCATGCGCTCGAATCCATTGCGGCGCACCTTTCCGCTGCATCGCCAAAATCCTCTACGGCCGATTCACTCGACCACGCCGACGCCTTTGTCTGGCATCCAGATGGACGACTCGCGCCGGTGCCCCGTGTCAGCCGCGTCGAGATCGGCTTGCTCAAAGGCATCGACCGGATGCGCGACATCCTGATCGAGAATACCGAACGTTTCGCCGACGGGCTTCCGGCCAACAACGCGCTGTTGTGGGGCGCGCGCGGCATGGGGAAATCGTCGCTGGTGAAGGCGGCGCATGCCAGCATCAATGCCAACCGCAAACCTGCCGACCGAGTGAAGCTCGTCGAGATTCATCGCGAGGACATTGAGAGCCTCCCCGCCCTGATGGATCTCGTGCGCAATTCGCATTTCCACTTCATCGTATTCTGCGACGACCTGTCGTTCGACGGCAATGACGCCTCCTACAAATCGCTCAAGGCGGTGCTGGAAGGCGGCATCGAGGGCCGTCCGGAAAACGTGATCCTGTACGCAACCTCCAACCGCCGGCATCTGCTGGCGCGCGAGATGATCGAAAACGAGCGCTCGACCGCGATCAATCCCGGCGAAGCGGTCGAGGAAAAAGTGTCGCTGTCGGACCGGTTCGGACTATGGCTCGGCTTTCACCGCTGCAGCCAGGACGAATACCTGGCGATGGTCCGGGGCTATTGCGGCCATTTCGGCATCAAGCTCGCGGACGAGCAGCTCGAACGCGAAGCCCTGGAATGGTCGACCACGCGGGGCTCTCGTTCCGGACGTGTCGCCTGGCAGTTCACGCAGGAACTGGCAGGACGGCTGGGCGTGAAGTTGAAATCCTAAATTGGCATACGCGGGCGAAAGCTCGAAGCGCGTCTTCGCGCTAGGTGACCCGCGTATCCATCTTCACGCTTCACAAAATGCATTTTGAAAAATGATAGATTGCCGGGTCATAGGCGAGCGGAAGCGACGCCGTCCTTTGGACGGCTACGCCCGGCAATGACGATCAACTAAAACCGCTAACTCACGCCCCGTTGAGAAACTGCAGCGGGTCGACCGGCGACGAACCCTTGCGGATTTCGAAGTGAAGTTGCGGCGAGCCGACTTCACCTGATTGCCCGGACTTGGCAATGATCTGGCCACGCTTGATGGTGTCGCCACGCTTCACCAACAACTCGCTGGCATGGGCGTAGGCTGTGACATAGCCGTTGGAATGGCGGACCAGAACCAAGTTGCCGTAGCCCTTCAGCTCGTTACCCGAATAGGCGACAACGCCGTCTTCGGCCGCCTTCACCGGCGTGCCTTCGGGCACGGCGAGATTGATGCCGTCATTGGATTTGCCATTGGTCTTGGCGCCGTAGCTCGTGATCACCTTGCCGCGCACCGGCCAGCGGAACGTCGGCAGGGCACCGGTGGCTTCGGCAGCCTTGACAGGATTTTCAGCCGCAGTCTCCTCGGCGGTCGGCGCAGCTTGCGCCAACCGGACCTTCTGTTGGGGATCGGGCGTCACCGCAGCCATCTTGGTCGCGGGCGCCGCCAGGGGCGCGGCGACCGGCGCCGTGGCGACGACAGCAGGCTGCGCAACCGGCACGGCGGAAGCTGTCTTTGCACCGGGCACCGTCAGCTTGGTGCCGAGCTTGAGGTTCGCGGAAGGTGCAATGCCGTTGGCTTTCGCCAGTTCGGCGGCCGAAATGTGATTTCGGCGCGCAATACTGAGCAGAGTATCGCCGGGATTGACGACGTGAACCGAAGGCGCAGCCACGGTTGCGACGGCAACCGGTTTGCTCACGGGAGCAGCCAGCACGGGCGCCGCAGCGGCCACCGCGGCCGGATGCGGAATGATCAGTTGTTGACCGGGCGACAGCGCGCGCGGACCTTTATAGCCATTGGCCTGCAGGATTGCCGCAGATGAAACATTATAGCGGCGCGCCAGACCTTCCAGCGTGTCGCTGGTGCCGACGATGATTGTCGTGCCCTGCACCGGAGCGTGGGTCGCGGCAACCGAACGCGGCGCAACACTGCCGGTGGTTTCGATCCGCGGGCTGGCCGGCGGGCTATACGAAGCCAGTCCGCGCCCTCCTCCGGACACGCCGGCGTTCGCGGCCGGATAAGACTGCGGAGCGGAGATCGGAGGCGGCAGGGCCTGCGACTGATATTGTGGCTGCTGATATTGCGGACGGGCGTATTGCGGAAGTTCGCGGCGCTCGGCCACAGGGGCCTGCTGCACCGAACCGGTTGCATCCGATTGAAAAGGATTTTGTGAAAGGCGCGACGACATGTCGGCGCTGCAACCGGCAAAACCAATCGACATCAGCGCCAGTACCGCGACGTGCGGTGTACGGCGCGAGCAAAGCAACTCGACGACACGGGGCATGGTTACTCACTCGTACGCAACAAATTACTGTTTTGAGTAAACACGTCTTGAGTAAACAACCGCTTAAGCCCGCGAATAAGACGTTGGCGGGACAGCCGATCCGGGGTTTTACAGCTCGCGGGCAATCCCGGGCAGCGCCGGCACGAAACGCACGTCGACGAGATCCTTGCGCTCAAAACCCCCGCCGGTCCTGACCAGCCGGACCAGGGTTTGGGTACCCTGATGCGGACCGACCGGGGCGATCAGGACTCCCTCGGGCTCGAGCCGCTGCGCCAGCGCGTCAGGAATTTGCTCCATCGCAGCGGTCACGATGATACGGTCGAAGTCCCCGGCCCCGGCCGGGATGTCGAAGCCGTCACCCAGCATCACCTCGACATTGTCGCAGCGCAGCTTCTCGAGCCGCGCCCGCGCGCTGTCGGCCAGCGTCCGGTACCGCTCGATCGTCAATACCTGCCGGCACAGCCGCGACAGGATCGCGGCTTGGTAACCCGAACCGGTCCCGATCTCGAGCACGCGGTGATGGCGGCGCAACTGCAATTGCTCGGTCATGTAGGCCACCACAAAGGGCTGGCTGATGGTTTGTCCGCAGGCGATTCCGAGCGCGCTGTCGCGCCAGGCGTCGGCGCGGTCGGCGGCCGCGACGAACTGATCGCGCGGAATCTCTTCCATGGCACGCAGCACCGCCTGATCGCTGATCCCCCGCCGCCGCAGGTTGAGCTGAAACATCATCTTTTCCGGCGGCTTCTGGCTGGTGGGCATCTTGATCCCGTCTGGAGCCTTATCGGTTCTGATCGTCACGCGCGTCGGGCCTTGAGCCCGCGAAGTCCAACAAGGTGATGCCATAGACGCTGCCGGCTTAAGGAAATATTTCGCCCGGAATCGCTGTTCCCGGGTGGGAACCCAGTGTACATCTTTGGCGTTAGTGCGCCTGACGATCAATCCTGCTCGACTGGCAAGCTAAAGCGGCTGTCGAGGGTGTATGCTCGCTTGACTTGACAGCGTTATTTGCGAACCTTTCGGCTTGGGACGGGCAAGGATTCTGACATCATGACTGCGACGCGACCGCCGGGCGGTTCAGTGTTTCTCGTTGAGGACGAGGTCATGATCCGGATGATGGTAGCCGATATGCTCGAGGAGCTGGGCTACCGCGTCGCCGCCGAGGCCGGTGAGATCAACGAGGCCATCCGGCTGGTGCAATCCACCGAATTCGACCTCGCAATCCTCGATGTCAACGTCAACGGCAAGGTGATTTCACCGGTCGCCGACCTGATCAAGGCGCGCAATCGTCCCTTCATCTTCGCGACCGGCTATGGCTCGTCCGGTCTTCCCCCGGAGTACCGCGATCGCCCCGCGTTGCAGAAGCCGTTCCAGATCGAGACCTTGGCGAAGATGATCGATGCGACGCTGAAGAGCGCGGCGGTTTAACGAATCTTCGGCGTTGTTCCGGCGCGGGCCGGACGACGACTGCTGCTATTTCAACGTCGCGGTCAGCGCTTCCGAAAACGCTTCGTCGGTGCGGTCGAGCCGCAGCGGTGTCACCGAGACATAACGCGCGGCCAGTGCGGCCAGATCAGTCCCCTCGGCCGGTACATCGACCTGCGCCAGGCGTTCGAAGCCGATCCAGAAATAGGGATTGCCGCGGCCGTCGCGCCGCTGGTCGACTTTCAGAAATCCGAGATTGCGCTTGCCCTGTCGCGTCACCCGCACGCCCGCAACCTGATCCGACATGCAGGACGGAAAGTTGACGTTGATCACGGTATTTTTGGGTACGCCGGCGTCGAGCACCTTGCGCAGGATCGGCGGTCCGAATTTCAGCGCCGTATCCCATAGCGGCGCGTTGCGCGTCTCCATGCTGAATTCCTGCGACAGTGCAAACGAGGGAATGCCCAGAATAGTGCCTTCCAGTGCGCCTGCGATGGTGCCGGAATAAACGACGTCTTCCGCGACATTGCGGCCCTTGTTGACACCCGACAGCACGAGATCCGGCATGGTTTCGCCGAGGATGTGGCGCGCGCCCATGATCACGCAATCGGTCGGTGTGCCCCGCACTGCGAAGTGACGCGGCCCGACTTCACGCAGGCGCAAGGGATCGTTGAGCGATAGCGAATGCGATACACCGGACTGGTCGAGTTCCGGCGCGACCACCCAAACATCGTCCGATAGCGCGCGTGCGATTTCCTCGACAATCTTCAGGCCGGGGGCATGAATGCCGTCGTCATTGGTGCAGAGAATTCGCATCGGCTTAAAGGCTCTTTTCGGTCGATTCCGGGGCGGTGATGCGCCGTATTATCCGGCTATCGCCCTTAGAGCAAACCCGGCCAATTCAGGGAACGCCTGTCAAAACAACGACCTCGCCGCCGCGATTGCACTGGCGACTGGCGGTTTCACGCGCGGTTTAAGCTTACGTCGGCGGTTTGAGCTCGCCGGCGAGCCAGCCCTTCGCGCGCGAACGCATGGGATCATCAGATCCGATGATGGTTTGAACGCGACCGCATTTGCGGCATTCGAAGGTACTGGTACCACGGCCGTAGCGTCCCATCTCGTGCTTCGACAACAGCATGCGATCCTGCCGGCAGTCCGGGCAGCGGGGACGCTCGATGGCTGCAATATGCGCCGAAGATACCGGTTGATATTCAGGCATGACGCATCCTGGTCTGTAGTACCGAACCGCCGTCCTCCGGTTCTGAAACCGTTGTGACGTCTCAGTATGACATTTTCATCGTCGCACGCGGTGACAAGGCAGACGCATCCACAAAAACCATAGGGTCGTGAAATTATGCGATTGCGAAAGTGAACAGCCCCGCCTCCGATCATGGCGAGTGCAATTCAAATACGAACTATTTGTTTTTTCAGCGGCCGTGGACGCGAATACGCCACACCGGAAGAAATTTCGCGCGCGAGCCTTCGATCCGCAAATCGAAAGCCCCAACCACCGGCTTCGGCGGCGGTTTTATCAGCTCGCCCGCAATGTCATCCCTGGAAATACCGTTCTTGGGAATATCGTTTTTGGCGACGGTATTTTTGGGAACACTGCTCGCCAATCCCGAAACAATCAGCTCCGGCGGCGCAGGCGGCGGCACCGGCGGCTCCTTTCGAGGCGGCTCGGGATAATATTTGCGCGCAACCGAAAGCGCCTTTTCGAAATCCTCACTGTTGAGCCATGTCAGCGCGCGGGTGCTTTCCAGCACGCCGTCTTCCCACAGCCTGGCGGCCTCGATATCGAACTTGCCCTTCTGCTTCTGGTCGCAGGCCTGGATACCGCTGCCAGTGACGGCCCATTGCCGGCCAACCCAGTAGATGTCGCGATGAAGGGCCATCGGTATTTTGTTTCCAGAAAAAAACAGAAACAAAGATACCGGGACGCGCCGCCTTCGCAACAGCGAAGGCGGGGTCTGGCGCGACAAAATGCCCGAATATTATGGCTCGCGGGCGATGACTTTCACGCCGCCCATATAAGGCTGCAACACGTTGGGAACGGCGATTGATCCGTCTTCCTGCTGGTAAGTCTCCATGACCGCGATCAGCGCGCGGCCCACGGCGGTGCCGGAGCCATTGAGCGTATGCACAAAACGCGGCTTGCCGTCGGGTCCACGATAGCGCGCATCCATGCGCCGGGCCTGGAAATCGCCGCAGACCGAACAGCTTGAGATTTCCCTGAACGCACCGCCCTCGCCCTGCCCCGGCATCCAGACCTCGATGTCATAGGTCTTTTGCGACGCAAAACCCATGTCGCCGGTGCACAGCGTCATAACCCGGTAATGAAGCTCAAGCCGCCGCAGCACTTCCTCGGCGCAGGCCAGCATGCGCTCATGCTCGTCCTTGCTGTTCTCGGGCGTCGAGATCGTGACCAGTTCCACCTTGGTGAATTGATGCTGGCGGATCATGCCGCGGGTATCGCGCCCGGCGGCCCCTGCTTCCGCGCGAAAACATGGCGTCAGCGCGGTGAGCCGCATCGGCAGTTCTTTGTCGTCGAGAATGGATTCGCGAACGAGGTTAGTCAGCGGGACTTCGGCGGTGGGGATGAGTCCGAGGCGTTCACTTTTCAACTTGCCGACACGCTCAAGGCGATCAGCATCCGTCGCATCGCGCGCATTGACGGCCGCAAGCGATTCTCCGTTGACCGCCCAGAACTGATCGTCCTCGAACTTCGGCAATTGACCCGTGCCGAACATTACATCGTCGCGCACCAGCAATGGCGGATTCACTTCCGTGTAGCCGTGCTCATTGGTGTGCAGATCGAGCATAAACTGCCCGATCGCGCGCTCCAGTCGCGCCAATCCTTTCTTGAGCACCACGAAACGCGCGCCGCTTAATTTGGCGGCCGCCTCGAAATCCATGTAACCGAGCGCGCCGCCGAGATCGTCATGCGGTTTCGTCTTGAAGGCATAATCGCGCTTCGCGCCGAAGACATGCCGCTGCACATTGCCGTGCTCGTCAACGCCTTCAGGCACCTCATCCAGCGGTAGATTCGGAATCGCCGCCAATTCCGTGGCTAGTTCCTCATCCGCCGCTTTGGTCGCAGCTTCCAATTGCGGCATCGTGGTCTTGAGTTCGGCGACTTCGGCCATCAGCTTGGCCGCGCGTGCGTCGTCCTTGGCCTTCTTGGCGTCGCCGATTTCCTTCGAGGCGGAATTGCGTCGCGCCTGCGCCTGCTCCGACTCCATGATCGCCGCTCGCCGCTTCTCGTCGATCGCGAGCAGCGATGCCGACAATGGCGCCAGCCCGCGCCGCTTCAGCGCGGCGTCGAAGGCGGCGGGATTGTCGCGGATCGATTTGATGTCGTGCATGGTTTCAATTCCTGCGTCATGACGGAGCAAAAGCGCGAAGCGCGTCTTCACGCAAAGCCCCGGCCATCCACGTCTTTGCTGCCTTAGATCAAGTCGTGGATGCCCGGGTCAAGCCCGGGCATGACGAATCATGGGCAGCGCGACGTCATGATAGGTGAAACGCAGATCGTCCGGCCTATTCCGCCGGCGACGGATCGGGCGGCGGGGCTGCCGGTGGCGGCGTGGTACCGGTCGCCTTGGCAGCGGCGGCGCGCTTTTCCACCATGCGCACGGCGATGATCGAGCCTTCGTACAGCGCCAGCAAGGGGATCGCGAGCGAGGCCTGGCTGAGCACGTCGGGGGGCGTCAGCACGGCCGCGATGATGAAGGCGACCACGATGAAATAGCGGCGTTTTTCGCGCAACTGTTTCGAAGTAATGATGCCGATCCGGCCCAGCAGGGTCAGGATCACCGGCAACTGGAACGCGATGCCAAAGGCGAAAATCAGCGACATCATCAGGGACAGATATTCGCCAACCTTGGGCAGCAACTGGATTTGCGCGGTCTCCGTACCACCGGCCTGCTGCATGCCGAGCGAGAAGCGCACCAGCATCGGCAGCACCACGAAATAGACCAGCGTCGCTCCCAGCACAAAGAAGAACGGCGTCGCGATCAGATAGGGCAGAAACGCGCCGCGCTCGTGCTTGTAGAGGCCGGGCGCCACGAACTTGTAGATCTGCGCCGCGATGATCGGGAACGAGATGAACCCTGCCCCGAACAGCGCCAGCTTCAACTGGGTCAGGAAATATTCCAGCAAGGCTGTGTAGATGAACTTCGAATTCTCAGGGCCCGCGATCCAGACGAACGGCCATACCAGCACGTTGTAGATCTGCTTGGCGAAGAAGAAGCAGAAGATGAAGGCGACGCCGAACGCGAGGAGTGCCTTGATCAGCCGCGAACGCAGCTCGATCAGATGATCCATCAGCGGGGCTTTACTGGCTTCGATATCCTCGGCGCTCATGACGCTTTGGCGTCCCGCGGCGGCTCGGCCTCGACGGCGGCAGGCTGGGTATCCTGATGCACCGGCTGCGGCGAAGGTTCGTGCATTGAAGCCTCGTGCGTGACCGCGGCGGGCTGCGACGCCTCAGCTACGGTCGCGCCGGACAGGCTGGTTTCCACTGACGCTTCGAGGCTCGGTGTTACCGGCGTTTCGGCGCTGGCCGCGGGCTTGTCGATGTCGTCGATCTTCAGCGCGTCACCGACATCCTTGTGCAGCGAAGTCATGATGTTGCCGCTGGTAAAACCGGTGGCGGCTTCCTTGACCTCGTCAAAGCTCTTTTTGAGGTCGGCCATTTCGGCCTCGCGCATGGCTTCCTGAAACTGGCCCTGGAATTCGCCGGCCATCTTGCGCGCCTTGCCGATCCATTGCCCGACCATGCGCAGCACGCCCGGCAATTCCTTCGGGCCGATGGCGATCAGCGCGACAACCGCGATGACGACGAATTCACTCCACCCGATGTCGAACATGAAAAATTCCGCTCACGCGAGGCAATCCCAGCCCACTATCTCCTGAACAAGAAACCCTGCAAAGGATATGGACCGCCCGCGTCTTTCCTCAACCTGTCTTGCCGCACGCCGGTCGCAAGATCAACGTGCCGCGGCAAGGTTGCCGAAAACATGCGCCGGGATAATCAGCAGCCCTCTTAGACCGCCTTGCTGCCGACATCCGACCGCGTGGCAGGGGACGGCGTTGCCGTGTGATCGAGCGTCTTCACGGGCTCGGGCTTTTCTGCAGTCTTTTCATCGTCCTGCATGCCCTTCTTGAAGGCCTTGATGCCCTGAGCGACGTCGCCCATCAGATCCGAAATCTTGCCGCGGCCGAACAACAGCAGGACGACTGCGATCACGACGATCCAGTGCCAAATGCTAAGCGAACCCATCCTGCAACCCTCCAAACACATGAGGCCGGCGACCCGGCCTGATCCAGCCGGAAAGTAGGCTTTGGAGGTGTCAAAAACAAGGACTTAAGCCGCGTCAAATCCGCGTTCCGTCGCCACCGTTAATGTGCGCCCTGCGGCCCGCTCACGGCATCATCGCAATGGCGACGGATTAGCTTCCGTCGCCGCTTTCCGGTTCGACCGCAGGCGCCAGCGCCAGTTCAAGGTCGCCGATCTCCAACGGATCCTCGTCATCGCGCAAGGCGGGGTCATCGGAGGGCGCCGGAACGCTGAATCCGGAGGGCAACCGCGAATCCAGCAGACCCGTTCCCTTGAGTTCCTCGAGACCCGGCAGATCGCCAAGCGCCTCCAGGCTGAACTGCGACAGGAAGGCTTCCGTGGTTCCGAATGTCAGCGGGCGTCCCGGCGTCTTGCGGCGGCCGCGCGGACGAATCCAGCCGGTTTCCAAGAGAACATCCAGCGTTCCCTTGGAGGTGATGACACCACGGATTTCCTCGATTTCGGCGCGCGTGACCGGCTGGTGATAGGCAATGATCGCGAGCATTTCGATCGCCGCCCGCGACAGACGACGCGTCTCGGTGCTTTCCCGCGTCATCAGCCAGGACAGGTCGCCAGCGGTGCGGAAGGTCCATTTATTGGCAACGCGAACCAGATTAACGCCGCGCGAGGCGTAATCCGCCTGCAACTGGGCCAATGCTTCCTTGATGTCGACGCCTTCGGGCATCCGCTTTGCGAGCGTCGCCTGATCGAGCGGTTCAGTGGAAGCAAACAACAGCGCTTCCAGGAGCCGCAATTCCTCGGGCCGCGCTTGCGGATCGACAGCGTGATCCTCGGCATCGTCGATGCGCTTTTCCGCCAGGCTTGGCATGGCTCGGTCTCCTTCTTCCACTTACTCGGCCGGCAGATCCGGCGCGGTCATCGCGTCGGATGCTGGTTGCGGCTGACGCTTTCGAAAAAACAGCGGCGCGAACGCCTCCTGCTGGTGCAGTTCGACCTCGCCTTCCCGGACCAGTTCCAGCGCCGCAGCAAAGCTGGACGCGAAAACCGTGGCCTTTTGGCTGGGATCGACGACGTAATTGATCAGGTATTCGTCGAGGCGGCTCCAGTCCTCGGCCATGCCGACCAGACGCTCCAGCGACGCCCTCGCCTCGCTCAGCGACCACACCGTGCGCTTGGCCAGATGCACCGTGGCCAGCACGTTCTGCTGGCGCTGCGCAGCATAGGCGCTGAGCAGATCGAACAACGTCGCGGTAAACCGGGGATGACGGACCTCGGCGATCGCTTCGGGATTTCCGCGCGGGAAAATATCGCGCTGCAATTGCGGACGGTTCATCAGCCGGTTCGAAGCTTCGCGAATGGCCTCCAGCCGGCGCAACCGGTTGGCGAGTGCGGTCGCCATTTCCTCGGCGCTCGGTCCCTCCGCGGTGGCGGGTTCGGGCAACAGCAGCCGGGATTTGAGGAACGCGAGCCACGCCGCCATCACCAGATAATCCGCGGCCAGTTCAAGGCGGATTTTCCGGGCTGCCTCGATGAACACCAGATACTGATCGGCCAGCGCCAGGATAGAAATCTTGGCGAGATCGACCTTCTGCTGTCGCGCCAGCGCGAGCAAAAGATCGAGCGGGCCCTCATAGCCCTCGACGTCGACGACCAGCGACGGTTCGTCATCCGCGAGTTCCGCGGGCCGTCCGGTTTCAAACGATAGAATTTCTGCGCTCATGCGCTTGCCGTCCCTGCCCGAGTAATCAACGCATCCAGTTCAATCCGCGCCGCGACCCGATCGAACGGTTGCGGGGCGCGGCGCGACGCCAACGCCGCTTTGGCGCGTTGCAGCGCCTTTCCGGTCAATTCAGGTGTCTCAGCCGCCACTTCGCGCATTTCATCGAGTTTGCCGTTGCAGTGCAGGACCACATCGCAGCCCGCGGCAAAGATGGCCCGGGTCCGCTCGGCGATCGACCCCGAAAGCGCATTCATCGACACGTCATCACTCATCAACAAACCTTGGAACCCGATCACGTCGCGAATCACCTGTCCGATGATTGTCGCAGAAGTCGTGGCCGGATGGGCGGGGTCTAGCGCGCTAAACACAACATGTGCGGTCATCGCCATCGGCAGGTCGGCAAGCGGTTGAAATGCAGCGAAATCAGTCCGTTCAAGCTCTTTTTTTGACGTATCGACCTCCGGAAGCCGGAAATGCGTGTCCGCAGTCGCCCGTCCATGCCCGGGAATGTGCTTGAGCACCGGCAAAACGCCGCCCTGCTCCAGCCCCTCGGTGACCGCGCGCGCGATCGCGGCGACCTTTCTGGGCTCGGTGCCATAGGCCCGGTTACCGATCACGGCGTCGGCGCCGGCCACCGGGACATCCGCCAATGGCAGGCAATCGACGGTTATCCCGAGATCGGCGAGATCCGCCGCGATCAACCGCGAACTCAACCGGGCCGCCGTGAGGCCAAGCGCGGGGTCGATATCGTAAAGCGTGTCAAACACCCCTCCCGGCGGATAGACCGGCCAATGTGGCGGGCCGAGGCGCTGGACCCTTCCGCCCTCCTGGTCGATCAGAACAGGTGCATCCGCCTCGCCGACAGATTTGCGCAACTCTTGAACAAGATGAATAACTTGCTCTGGTGTTTCAATGTTCCGTTTGAATAGGATAAATCCCCACGGGCGCTGCGCGCGGATGAATTCGCGCTCGGTGGCGCTCAGCTCCGGTCCGGAAACGCCTGTGATGAATGCGCGGGTGTTCATAGCGGCCGATTAGACCGCTGATGGCACAGGGGTCAAGGAAACGGCCGTTAATTCCTTTGGACGACGCACTGTCCGCCGGCAGACGTCAGGCTGCCACAGAACTGTTTGGCTTCGTCGGGCGAGCCGAACGGGCCGACCATGGCGCGGTAGTAAACGCCTTTGTCGCCCAAATCCGCACGCTTGATCACGGGGCTGCGCGATCCCAACACTGACGGGAACTTGCCCTGTAAGGCCCTGTAGGAAGCCTGTGCGTCGGCTTCATTCCGTTGCGAGGAGACCTGGACCAGATATCCACCGCCGGCGGCAGCACTCGGCGCGGCTTGCGGGGCGATCTGAACGGGTGTGGTCGCGGCCATCCGGGTGGGAGCCGGCGGCAGGGCTGCTTGAGCAGCGGCCTGGGGCGACAGCGACAGCGGCGCATTGGCGGTCGAATCATTGGCATTGGCCGCTGCCGGCGGGATGCGCTGCGCCGCAGCGGTTCGCACCGCCGGCGCGGACTTGGCGGCCGCTGCGGATGTTACCGGCACCGCAGCGCTATCCGGCTGATCGCCCCGAACCGAAAGCGTTCTGACTTTCCGCGGCTCTGCATTCGGCAGCGTACCGTTACCTGCGTTGGTCGGCTGCGGTGGCGCGTTCGGCGTTACACTCGCCACCGGCGGCGGATTGCCGTTCTGGTTCAGTGGCGGAAACACCACGCGCGGACCGTTCTTGGCATTCAGATCAAGCGGCGTTTCCTCGCGCGGGACGATCTTCTCCATGCCGTCACCGGCGGCCATGCGATCAGGCAATTTGGAACTGCCGTCAGTGGGCGCCGGCACGATCTTGGTCGGGCCCGCATCGGCCCGGATGATCGGCGGCTCGCCGCTACGGGGGGATCCGACATAGGTCCGGTAAGCCAAGGCGCCTCCCGTCCCCAGCACCGCCAGCGCAAGTACCCCGACCACGGTCGCCAAGCCGCCGCGACGCTTCGGAGCGCGCTCTTCGACACCGTCGTCATAGCCGTCCTGATAGGCGTAAGCGTCATCCGCGTAGACCGCGTGCTGGGTATCCTGCGCGCCGGAATCGAGCGCGCCGTACAGCGCATCGTCATAGCGCGCCGGATCGGGATCATATCCGTCGTCTGCCAATGGCAGCGGCGGCGCCGGATGATACTCCGGCTCAGGCTCTGGCGCCGCTTGCGGGACCGCATAACGGTGCAGCGGATGCACGGAACTCGGATAATCCGGCGCACTGGGATAATCCGCCGCTGGCGGGGGCGGTGTTTCCTGCCTGGCGGCGCGCTGCATCCACGGCGGCGGACCCGCCGGGGGCTCCTCCACCGGCAACTCATATTGATCGTGCTGATCGTGATCGGCAACATGCTGCTGGAGCGGCAGATTGGCCCGTCCCATACTGCCGAACGGATCGGTCTGACCGATCAGACGCGCGAGTTCTGCCAACGGATCGCTATCACCCTTGGCCGACGCATACTGATCCCCGCCGTGACCGTAATCATCGTCGGCGGGAAAAGGTCTGTCCTGATATCGATCAGCCATCGTGATGATGCGTCCCCTTCGGGAAAGCCGCCAACCCACCCATTTACAAACGAACCGGCTCCTGCCGGATACCCCTCACAGGTCCCCAAACCTGCGTGAGCGACGCTCGCTTCTGTTCAGCGCATCTCGTTCGGGGCATCGACGCCGAGAACGGCAAGCCCGGATGCCAGAACCGAGACGACGCCCTGAACCAATGCCAGCCGCGCCTTTGTAATCTCTGCATCATTATTGATAATGAAGCGTAAATAGGGCAAATCGCGCCCCCTCGTCCACAGCGCATGAAATTCGCTGGCGAGATCATATAGATAAAAAGCGATTCGGTGCGGCTCATGCGCAACCGCCGCCGCCTCGATCATCCGTGGGTACAGTGCCAGCAGCCTGAGCAGGCTCAGTTCCGCGGGGTCGGTCAACCGCTCAACCACGGCATCCCGCAGGAACGCCGCCCGCGCCGAGGTTTCTTCCGGCAGTTCCGGGATCACTTCCCGCCCGTTGCGGAAGATCGAATGCCCGCGGGCATGTCCGTACTGGACGTAGAAGACCGCATTGTCCTTGGACTGCTCGATCACCTTGGCGAGGTCGAAATCCAGCACCGCGTCGTTCTTGCGGAACAGCATCATGAACCGCACAGCATCGGAACCAACTTCGTCGACCACTTCGCGCAAGGTGACGAAATCGCCGGAGCGTTTCGACATCTTCACGGGTTCGCCGTTGCGCAGAAGCTTGACGAGCTGCACGATCTTGACGTCGAGCGTTGCTTCGCCCGACGTAACCGCCTTGATCGCCGCCTGCACGCGCTTGATGTAGCCGCCGTGATCCGCGCCCCAGACATCGACCAGATTGCGGAATCCGCGGTCGAACTTGTTCTTGTGATAGGCGATATCCGAAGCGAAATAAGTATAGCTGCCATCGGATTTGAGCAGCGGACGATCGACGTCGTCGCCATAGGCGGTGGCGCGGAACAACGTCTGCTCGCGATCCTCATAGTCCTCGACCGGAGCGCCCTTCGGCGGCGGCAGGCGGCCTTCATAGACGTCGCCCTTGGCTCGCAGATGGGCGATGGTCGCCGCAACCAGATCGGTCTTGCCTGTGATCAGCGAGCGTTCCGAAAAGAACACCTCATGCTTGATGTTGAGCGCGGCGAGATCGCCCTTGATCATGTCCATCATGTCGGCGATGGCCTTGCTGCGCACCGTCGGCAGCCACTCGGCTTCCGGCAGCTTCAAGAGCTTGTCGCCATGCTCATCGGCCAGCGCCTGCCCGACCGGTTTGAGATAATCGCCGGGATAAAGCCCTTCCGGAATTTCGCCGATGTTCTCGCCAAGCGCCTCGCGGTAGCGCAGGAACGCCGAGCGGGCGAGCACATCGACTTGGGCGCCGGCGTCGTTGATGTAATATTCGCGCGTCACCTCAAAACCGGCGAAGTCCAACAGGCTCGCCAGCGCATCGCCGAACACCGCACCCCGGCAATGCCCGACATGCATCGGCCCGGTCGGATTGGCCGAGACGTATTCGACATTGACCTTCTCGGCCGCACCCGCCGTGCTGCGCCCATAGGCAGCGCCCTGACGCAGCACCGTGCGCAGCGCATCCGACCATGCCGAAGGCTTCAAGGTGAGATTGATAAAGCCGGGACCGGCGACCTCGACGGAGGCGATCAGATCGTCGCTCCGCAGCCGCGCGGCGATCGCTTCGGCAAGATCGCGCAGCTTTGTCTTGGCTTCCTTGGCGAGGACCATGGCGGCATTGGTCGCCATGTCGCCATGTGTCGCATCGCGCGGCGGCTCGACCACGATCCGCGACAAATCGATCCCCGCGGGCCATCCGCCCTCCGTCGCCAGCACGCCGCACACCGCATGCACGCGCGCCAGCACGTTGGCGAAAAGATGGGGCGGTGAAACTTTGTCGGTCATGAGCCTTTAAGGGTGTTGGGAATTGCGCCTGATATTGCAGGCTTTCTAGGCCCGCCGCCTAACGCAAATCCGGGGTCGAGTCAAAAAGCCTTTGGTGTTCGGTGATGGCAAAACGGTCAGTCATCCCGGCGATGAAGTTGCCGATACGCCGGGCCCGTTCGGTCTCGGTTTCGCGGTTGCCGCCCGCGGGCGGTAACCATTCCGCCGGCAGATCGGCCGGGCTGTTCTGGTAGCGCGCGAACAGATCGAACAGGATCCGTTCGGCGTCCCCCATGACCCGCATCACCCGCGGATGCCGGTACATGCGAAGTTTCAGAAACGCCTTGATCTCGGTCTCCGCCTGCGCCACCGCGGCCGGAAACGCGACCAACACCTCGCCATGATGGCGGACCTCCTCGGCCGATTTCGGCATCGCGGCCTGCAGCCGGCGTTGTGCCTCGAGGAAGACCGCCCCGATCAGATGCGAAATCAGCTCGCGCACCAGTTCGGCGCCGCGCCTGACGTCATCGAGACCGGGATAGTGCGCATCGATATCGGCGATCATCTGGGCTGTGAGCGGCATGACCTTGAGATCGTCGACCGTGAACAGACCGGCGCGCAGACCATCATCGATGTCGTGGGCGTCGTAGGCGATATCGTCGGCGATGGCGGCCACCTGCGCCTCCAGCGACGCAAAGCTCCATAATTCGAGATCGTAGGCGTTGATGTAGTCGGCAATCCCCAAGGGAATGCCGTGGTCGCTATATCGTCCCGTGGGGGTTCCATCTCGCAGCGTCAGCGGGCCGTTGTGCTTGACGATGCCCTCGAGCGATTCCCAGGTCAGGTTGAGCCCGTCGAAATCAGGATAGCGATGCTCCAGCGAGGTCACGACCCGTAAGGTCTGCGCGTTGTGATCGAACCCGCCGTGATCCCGAAGACAAGCATCCAGCGCCCGCTCGCCGGCGTGACCGAACGGCGGGTGGCCAAGGTCATGCGCCAGCGCCAGGGTTTCCGTGAGATCCTCGTCGAGGCCGAGCTGCCGGGCCAGCGCGCGGGCAATCTGGGCCACCTCCAGCGTGTGGGTCAGCCGGGTGCGGTAATGATCGCCTTCATGGAACACGAAAACCTGGGTTTTGTGCTTCAAACGGCGAAATGCAGTGGAATGAATCACCCGGTCGCAATCGCGCCGGAACGGGCTGCGGGTCCGGCTCGGCGGCTCTTCGAACAGCCGCCCGCGGCTGCGGTCGGGATCGCAGGCATAGACCGAGCGAGGAGCAGCCATTCCGACTGACACGGCGTATTATCCCCTAAAGGTTTGATTCCGGTGCCCGGCGCACTTAACTATGCTGAACGCCGGATACCAGCTAATTTGGATATGGCGTCCGCCACTGGAGATTTCGTCCATGACCACAGCCGTCACCATCAGCGAGCGGGCCGCCCGCCGCATTGGGGAAATCCTCAAAACCGAGGGCGATGGCGCCATGCTGCGGATCAGCGTCGAGGGCGGCGGCTGCTCCGGTTTCCAGTATAAATTCGACGTCGAACGCGCGCAGGCCGAGGACGATCTGGTGATCGCGCGCGACAGCGCCGTGGTGCTGGTCGATCCGGCCTCGGTGCCGTTTTTGGCGGGCTCCGAGGTCGATTTCGTCGATGACCTGATCGGCGCGTCGTTCCGGGTGGTCAATCCCAACGCCACCGCATCCTGCGGCTGCGGCACCAGTTTCTCGATCTGATGCGCATTGCGACCTGGAACGTCAATTCGGTCCGGCAGCGGATCGATCATCTTGTGACCTGGCTTGGCGATTGCGCACCCGACATCGTCTGCCTGCAGGAGATCAAATGCGTCGACGAAGCGTTTCCGCGCGAGGCGATCGAGGCGCTCGGCTACAACGTCGTCACCCACGGCCAGAAGACCTTCAACGGCGTGGCGCTGCTGTCGAAGCTCCCGTTTGAAGAAACCACCCCCCGCCTCGCCGGCGATGACGACGACGTCCATGCCCGGTTTCTGGAGGGCGTGGTCACGCTCAAGCATGGTGTGCTCCGGGTCGCCTGCCTTTATCTGCCCAATGGCAATCCACCGGAGACAGAGAAATACCCCTACAAGCTCAAATGGATGTCGCGGCTTCTTGAATATTCGAAGCAACGGCTTCTAGCGGAAGAGCCGCTGGTGCTTGCGGGTGATTTTAACGTCATTCCCAAGGCCGAGGACGTCCATAATCCTGCCGCCTGGGTCAACGACGCCCTGTTCCGTCCGGCTACCCGCGAGAGCTTCCAGTCGCTGCTGGGGCTCGGGCTGACCGACGCGCTGCGGGCCGTGAACGATGCTCCCGGGCAATATACGTTCTGGGACTATCAGGCCGGCGCCTGGCAGAAGAACCACGGCCTGCGCATCGATCATCTCCTGCTGTCACCGCAAGCCAGCGACCGGCTGGTCGATGTCGGCATCGACAGCTATGTGCGCGCTTGGGAAAAACCGTCGGACCACGTGCCGGTCTGGATCGATCTGGACCTGGAGACGGCGTAAGTCCGCCCCCTCGCCCGACCCGATCAATCCTTGCGGCCCTGCACCCAGTGCTCGAGCATCTGCAGCGCCATCGCGCGGTCGTCGTCGGACGCTTTCGCAATCGCCTTGTTGTAGCTGTCCTTGATCCAGGTCTCGTCCGCCGTGGCGCTGTCGCGCGCCAGCGTCAGCCACATCAAGCCGCGGGCGGCCTGACGTGGCAGTTGGTCGCCGTTGAACAGCATCTGGCCGAGCATCGCCTGGGCCTGATGCTGGCCCTTCTGGGCGGCCAGACCGAGCCAGCGCGCGCCATAGCGGAAGTCGTCGCGCGAGGAGCCGGCGCTCTTGAGGTACAGCCGGGCCAGATCGTATTGCGCATCGGCGTTGCCGAAATACGAAGCCGCATAGGAGAACATTTCCCGCGCCCGCTCCGGATCGGACTTGATCTTCGAATTGGGAATGCCGTTCAGATAATAGCGGCCGAGCGCGACAAACGCCTTGGCGACGATTGCCGCCTGCGGCGCCGACGGGCTGTCTTCGGCATGCGCATTGGCAATGCGGCTGAAATATTCGAAGGCGCGCAAATCGTCCTGGGTGACGCCGTCGCCATCGGCATACATCCGCCCGAGCTTGAACTGCGCGATCGGGTGGCCGCCTTCGGCCGCATATTGCAGCGAATTCAACGAAATGTCCGTTGTGGACGGTGGAACCGCCTTCTTCAAGGTACCGGCGGTGCCGGGCTGGGCCGAAACCACCGGGATAGCCGTATCCTGGTTGACCGGCGCGCCGTCGAAGGCGAACGCGGGGGCGGCCACCGGAGCGGCCCCCAACATCAACGCAAAAATGATACGCCTAGATGTCCGCATAACACTGTTTCTCGTGCGCGCCGCCCGGATGGGTCACAGCCCCATCCACCGCGGGTCCAACCTGTTGAGCATACTTCCACAGCGCGCCTGACGTATGATGGGTCGCGCGAGGCTTCCATTTGGTCTTGCGTTCAGCCAACTCGGCGTCGGTCAACTTTACGTTAAGTACCCCGACATCGGCGTCGATTTCGATGATGTCACCATCCTGCAACAGTGCGATCGGGCCGCCGACCGCCGCTTCCGGCCCGACATGGCCGATGCAGAAGCCGCGGGTCGCCCCGGAGAACCGGCCGTCGGTGATCAGGGCGATCTTGCCGCCCATGCCCTGCCCGGTCAGCGCCGCCGTGGTCGAGAGCATCTCCCGCATGCCGGGGCCGCCACGCGGTCCCTCATAGCGGATCACGATGACCTCGCCTTCTTTGTAGGTTTTCTTCTGGACGGATTCGAAGGCATCTTCTTCGCGATCGAAGCAGCGGGCGGGTCCGGTAAATTTCAAATTCGACATACCCGCAACTTTCACAATCGCGCCTTCTGGCGCGAGATTCCCCTTCAAGCCAACAACGCCACCCGTAATGGTGATCGGCTTGTCGGCGGGGCGCACCACGTCCTGGTGCGGATTCCACTTCACGCTTTTGAGGTTTTCGGCGATCGTGCGGCCCGTGACCGTTAAACAGTCGCCGTGTAAATGGCCGTTATCGAGCAACGTCTTCATCAGAAGCGGTATGCCGCCAACCTCAAACATATCTTTGGCGACATAACGACCGCCTGGCTTCAAATCCGCGACATATGGTGTCTTTTTGAAGATTTCCGCGACGTCAAATAGATCGAACTTGATGCCGCATTCATGGGCGATCGCCGGCAGGTGCAGCGCAGCATTGGTCGAGCCGCCCGAAGCGGCCACCACGGCGGCGGCATTCTCCAGCGCGCGGCGGGTAACGATGTCGCGCGGCCGGATATTCAGGGAGATCAGCTCCATGACCTTTTCGCCGGCAGTCATGCAGAACGAGTCGCGGATTTCGTAAGGCGCGGGCGCCCCAGCCGAATAGGGCAACGCCAGCCCGATGGCTTCCGATACCGTCGCCATGGTGTTCGCGGTGAATTGTGCGCCGCACGCACCGGCGGACGGGCATGCCACCCGCTCGATTTCATCGAGATCCTCGTCGGACATCTCGCCGACCGAATGCTTGCCGACGGCCTCGAACATGTCCTGCACCGTAACCTGCTGGCCGCGGAAATTGCCGGGCAGGATCGAGCCGCCATAGATGAAGATCGAGGGCACGTTGAGGCGGACCATCGCCATCATCATCCCCGGCAGCGACTTGTCGCAGCCGGCCAGACCGACCAGCGCATCATAGGAATGGCCGCGCATGGTCAATTCGACGGAGTCGGCGATACATTCACGCGACGGCAGCGACGAGCGCATGCCGTCATGGCCCATCGCAATACCGTCGGTCACGGTGATGGTACAGAATTCGCGCGGCGTGCCGCCGGCGGAGGCGACGCCCTTCTTGACCGCCTGGGCCTGACGCATCAACGAAATATTGCAGGGAGCGGCCTCGTTCCAGCACGACGCCACGCCGACGAACGGCTGGTGAATCTGCTGGGTGGTCAGCCCCATGGCGTAAAGATAGGAGCGATGCGGCGCGCGTTCCGGACCTTCCGTCACGTGACGGCTCGGCAGTCTTTTCTTGATATTGGTCTTGGCGTCCATCGCGAACCTGTTTCCCCAGCCATCGTCTCGAACCAGGAAAATCGGGAAATTTTCCCATCGCCTGCACGAGCGCCGTGGCCGTTGGCCTACGGAGAGATGATTTCACGGAGGGGTGTGGCTAAAAAGCGGCGCGAACCAAAACTGGGTTGTATGAAGCTTAAATCGTCGAGAACTGTTGCGCCCAAGCAACAATCGTGGCTCGAAAGCAACCATTTTGTGCCCAACTGGCACATCGCCGTCACGTCGGCCGCCGGGCCAAGATCCAAAAGGAGCCGGCCAAAAGAAAAGGACCGGTCACCTGCGACCGGCCCTTCCTTTGGAATATCCGCGCTAACGGACGGGGCTGAAAATCAGCGCCCGGCCGGTGCCGATACGCCACCACCGTAGCTGTAGCCCGAGGTCGCCCACTCCGCCGGCGCCGCGGAGGCGTTGGTGTCGCGGTATTGCGCGCTGGTGTTGGCGCGATGGTGTACCTTGTTCTGCTGCTCGGAAGCGGCCGCAAACTGAACAGTCGACAAAGCAATCAAAGCTACACCGGCAATCGTCAAAATCGTCGTCTTCATTTTCTTCTCCCATTGACCCAGTCGCGGTGCGAGGCATCGTGTCTCGCGCGTGTCGCGCTGTGTTGATGGGAAGTAGGGACGGAGCAAGACGTTTGTTACTGCGCACAACATCACGAAACGGCGAGCATTTTTTTTGATCAAAAAATTTTCCGGCTAGTTATTCAGCAGCGAATCTTTTCGACCGATTCCATTAGGCATAACGCGGATCAGAATCTCTTTTCGTTATGCGGCGCGGGGAAATTCCGACCTTGTCCTGAAGCGTTTGCGAAAATTTTATCTCATGAGATGACGCGATCATACCAAGGAATGAGGCGGCACAAGAACGCGCCATCATCACGAGGTGCGCTGTGTTGTCGCGGCTGTGACGATGAGCCCTCTCTCCCCCGCTGTCGGGTAGCGCCGA
>NZ_JAAVUY010000020.1 GCF_018449695.1 Bradyrhizobium sp. dw_411 | reverse complement strand
CTCTTGCGCGCGTCTCGAAGGATGGCCGCGAGTCCGTTCGTTGCATCCATCCTTCGAGACGCATCGCTTCGCGACGCTCCTCAGGATGAGGAAGAACGTTTCGCTCTGATCCGGACACCCTAATTATTATGCAGCAGCACCCAGCCCACCGCCGCAAGGCCGATCACCACGGCGGCGGCGATCGCCCATCCGCTTACCCGGATATCGCTGACGGTCTGCCGCTCGCTCTCATTCTCGGCGATTTCGCGATTGCGTGCCTTGTCCTTGTCCGGGTCGCTCATCGACTGATTCCCCAACCATGGATGTCAAACCAGTCTAGCTTACGCCCCGGTTGACGTCGATGGATGCCAATCTGCCTCGAACGAATCCGCCTGACCAACCTCAACCCTGCCGGTTCCGCCCATGCCCGCGAGCCGGCTCAGCGCAAACGCCGCCAGTGCCGCGCACAGCGCAGCGGCAGCCGCCGCCATAAATACTTCACCCGCGCTCCATTGCATCGTCATCAGGGCGCCACCGACTACCGGCCCGACGATCGAGCCGACCCGGCCGATCCCGAGCGCCCAGCCGACGCCCGACGACCGGATCGAGGTTGGGTAGTACGCGGCGGCTAGCGCGTTGGCGGCAGTCTGGCCGCCGACAATGCAAAACCCGGCTATGAAGATCGCAAGCGTGACGAAGGCGACCGAATGGCCAAGCTGTCCGATCGCTCCGACCGCGAACACCGCGACGAAATACAACAACGCCAGCGCGCGAAATGAAAAACGGTCGATGATGACGCCGAGCACACAGATGGCGACCACGCCGCCGACCTGCAGCATCGATCCGATCGCGGCGGCCGCCGACACCGAAGCGCCGAGATCGGTGAGCACCGTGGGCAGCCAACTCGACAGGAAATAGAGATCGAGCAGGCTCATGAAGAACACTACCCATAGCAACAGCGTGACCAGGGTACGCCCGTTCCTGAACAGATGCAGCACCGGCATCCCGACCAGTTGCGGCTCATGCACGGTGAAGCGCGTGACCGGTGCGAACATTGCGTTCACATTGACGCGCCCGAGCAATTGCGCGACCCGCGCATCGGCGCTACCGGCGAGTGCCAGAAACCGAACGGACTCCGGCAATTTCAGCGCCAGAAGCGGCACCAGCAGCAGCGGCGCCACGCCGCCGACGATGAACACCGAGCGCCAGCCGAAATACGGAATCAATCCCGCCGCGAGAAAACCGCCGAGCGCCGCACCGACCGAGAAGCCGCAAAACATCGCCATCACCATGGTAGCGCGGCGGCGGTGAGGACTGAACTCCGACGTCAGCGCAATCGTATTGGGCATCGCGCCGCCCAGCCCAAGCCCGGTCAGAAAACGAATCACGAGCAGCGTGTTGACGTCATGTACAAACGCGGTGACTAGCGCGCCGAGGCCGAACGCCAATGTCGAGAAGAGGATGATCTTCTTACGCCCGATACGGTCCGCCAGGGGACCGAAAAGCAGCGCGCCGATCATCAGTCCGAACAGCCCCGCGGAGAATACCGGAACCAGCGCTCCCTTGGAGAGGCTCCATTCCCTGGCCAGCGACGGCGCGACATAGCTAATCGCCGCGGTGTCGAAGCCATCGAGAAACAGTACTGCCGCGCAGGTCAGCAGCAGCCGGATCTGAAACCCGCCGACCGGTTGTGCGTCGATGAATTCGGCGACGTCAACGATGGGTGCGCCGTCCGGGGCGTGAAAAAGCGGCATCGATGCATCTCCCATCTCGTCATTGCGAGAAGCGAAGCGACGAAGCAATCCATACTTTCTTTGCGCGGATAGATGGATTGCTTCGCTTCGCTCGCAATGACGGTCTTGATATAGCGCGTGGACTTAGCTTGCCCGCAACGCGTCCTTCGAATAGCCCGCGATCCGCTTGTAACCCTCCGACAACGCCACCAGTTCATCGCGGCTGATGACGTCATCGATCCTGGCGAACGGCTGATCCCTGGTGCGCTCGAACACCTCGCGCAGGATCGCGTCGGGCGGATTGGAGCGGTTGGTCAGCACAATGCGCGTGGTCGCTTCGAGACGTTGTTTCTCGTAGGCGGCAAGGGCCGCAACCGGATCATTGTTGTCGCGCAGCGCCGAAGTCAGCGCGCGCGCATCCAGGATCGCCTGACCGGCGCCGTTGGAACCGCGCGGCACCATTGGATGCGCGGCGTCGCCGAGCACGGTCACCCGCCCAAAACTCCAGCGCGGCAGCGGATCCTGATCGACCATCGGGAATTCCAGCACGCTGTCGGCGCCGCGAATGAGCGCGGGCACATCGAGCCAGTCGAAATGCCAGGCGGCAAAGGGGCCGATGAAATCGTCGATCGAGCCCGGCCGGTTCCAGTCGCGCTTGCGATAAACAGGCGTTTCGATTTCGGCGACCCAGTTCATCAGTTGCAAACCGTCCGCATCGGCGGCCCGGATCGGATAGATCACCATCTTGCCGTGCGACAGCCATCCCGCCCGCACCATGCTGGCGCCCGACAGGATCGGCTTCGATCGTGTCACGCCGCGCCACATGTTGACGCCGGAATAACGCGGCTCGCCTTCGCCGGGGAAAAACTGCCTGCGCACCGCCGAATTGATGCCGTCGCAGGCAATCGCGACGCGGCCGCGAACCATGCCGCGCTCCTTGCCATTTGGCCCATCGGAAAAATGCACGGTGACGCCACTCTCACCCTGCTCGACGGCGATGCAATGCTGGTTGGTCGTGAGCCGGTCCTGCCCGACGCGCGTGCGAAACGCCTCCAGCAGGATCATCTGCAAGTCGCCGCGGTGGATCGAGAATTGCGGATGGTCGTAGCCCGCGGCACGGCCGAGCGGCTCCTGGTAGATCAACTGGCCGAAGCGGTTGAAAAAGGTCGCGTCCTGCGTCGATATCGCGGCGCGCGCCAGATCGCCCTCAAGACCGAGCGTGGCCAATTCCTTGGTGGCATGCGGCAGCAGATTGATGCCGACGCCGACGGCGCGGATTTCAGCGGTTGACTCAAATATCCGGCAGGGGATCCCCGCAGCATGCAGCGTCAGCCCAAGCGTCAACCCGCCAATGCCGGCGCCGACGATGATAATGTCGTCCATGTCTCCTCCCGGCATTTATCGGTATGCGGTTGCCGCGATGAAACAGATTGGTGAGCCTACTGTCAATCTCGGCGCGTGACCTATCCGGGTTTACCGGGTCCCGACGAAACACATCCCCATGCGCGAGGCCTGGTCGAGAACCTGACAGGCCAGCCCCTTGGCGCAGGTCCACGGCGTGAAACTGCGGTCATTCTTCGAGCCCTTGGCGTGCTGCAGATAGCAAGGCGCGCCCCAGCCATTGTCATATTCGGTGCCCGCGAGTTCGCTGCTGCCGCGCAGTTGCGGCCGGCTGGAAAAGCCGCGCGAGTAATCCGGGGTTTTGCCGTCCCGCAGCGCGGCCAGAATATCGCGGCGGCGGATCTGGTCGCCGAAGAAATGCGGCGAGGCTGGAACGATGGTCGAGTTCGAAGGCTTTGCCGCCATCCAGTCAACGCCCGGAAAATGAAAGCCACCGATGCCGCGGGTCTGGTGGCATCCGGAACAGGTGATGTCGTTGAGCCGGCGCTCGAAGCCCGCGACCGAGGCGATGTTCTGCAGGCGGATGCCGCGTTCTGTCGCCTTTTTCAAAGCCGTAACGACGTCACTTTCCGTGAACACCGGATCGGCCGCGCCCGCGTCGCCCTGCACCAGGCCGAAAGCCGGCTGCAACCGTGAGGAGGAAAATCCGATCGGCGTCGGCGCGATCGCGCGTGTCGCCAGAAACTCCGGCGGGATCAGAACCGTGCCGCGATCCAGCTCGCCGAAAGGCGCCGGGTTCAGCAGCCACGCCTTGAAGTCACGCCGCAGCTTTGCGTCGCCAAGGATACGATCGCGGTCGATCTGGTTTTCCAGCGTCGCTTCCTCGAAGGTTTGCGTCCGCGCGTTGTAGTCGAACACTTTCAAAAGATAATCGGTGCGAAATTCACGCGTGCCGGATTTCGGCGCATGCACGATCTGAAGATTGGTCTCGATGCGCGCGATATTCTCAGGTCCGATCAGGTCCAGCGGGCCATCCTTGGATGTCAATTCCGCCGCCAGTTCTGCACCCGTCAGCGGCCAATCGCCGGACGCAAGCCAGCGGCGCGCGATCTCGGCGCAGGTCACCGCCGCATTGTCTTTCCTGGCGTTGAGCACGAGGTTGAGCGTCATCGGCAGCCGCGGCGAGAGCACGTCGTCGCTGGCCTTGTCGTCAGTTTTCTCACCAGCCTGCGCATCCGTTCGCGTCAGACGGTAGATCAGCCTGATCTCGCCGCAATTCGCGGGGGTCACATAGGCGCGGTCCATCCGGTTGACGATTCCCGCCAGCACAAAGCGCGTGTCGGGCGAATACAATAGCGCGCGATCGAATAGTTGAAAGTCGAACGAGGTTCCGGCGCCGATGCTCTCGTTGGGAAACTCGGCCTTGTGGGCTTGAATGTATCGGTCGAATTCCGCATCGATCGCTCTGCCCACCGGCACCATCGACGGCAATGCGAACAACTGGCTGTCGGTGAGGGGCGCGTCGGCCGAGCGCGCCGGCAACAGCAGGCGCGACAGGCCGAATTGGCCATGATCGAGTTCGCGCAGGCTCAAGGGATCGGTGATCGCAGCGCCGTGCTCCAGCGCGCTCTGCGCCAGCGTGGGCGAACTGCCGCAAGCCAGCGCCAGAAGCAAGGCAATGATGGAGAGGGTAAATCGCACGCGGGCCATATCCTGACAAACACCGCAGGGGAGCGCTTATTCAGCGCTCCCGCGGGTGGCTTTCTAGTCAGGAAACTAGCCGAAATGCGGACGAACTGTCCCGCCGCACGTCACTTCACGTCGCAGTGAAACAATGTGATTTACCGCGCGACGATCAAGCCTTTGCTGGTCACGACCACCCAGCGGCCATCCTGGCGGCGGATGGCGTCGACCCGGCCAAGACCCGGGACGGGATCGCCGGCATACACCTCATAGACGCCCTGCCGTCCCTCGATCAGCGCGCCGCCATTGGCGACATCGCGCAGGATCCAGCCTTCCACCGTCGGCAGCCGGCCTACTTCGACCTTGGGCGGCGTGGCGGACGCCTGCGCTGCGGCGGGAGACGTCACCGAACCCGTGACTTCTTTCGACGCGGCGGGTGCAGCCGGAGCCGCGGCGACCGGCGACGGGGCGGCGGCCGGTGTGGCGCGGAGTTTATCCACGGTCTCGCTGAGCTTGGCGAGTTTGGCGGCTGGCTCGGCCTGCGCTTTCTCGACCTTGTCGAGGCGGTCGCTGGTTTTATTGAACTGGCTCATGCCGAGCTTGGAAGTGTGTTCGAGGCCGGCCTTCAGCGACAGGATGTCGCTGTCGATCCGCGCGATCGACGCTTCAAGCGCGCGATTGCCGCTGGCCGCGACGTCGTCCGTTGCCACATGCGTCAGGCCTGCGGTTGCCAGCGCGCCCCCGAGCGCGCCCGCCATTGCCGCGAGTGCCACGACGGCCGCAAGGGCGGCGATGCGGCGCTTGCCGAACATGCCCTGGCTTGGCTCGGCTTCGGGCTCGGAGCCGACCTCGTCACGGTCCCAGTCGTGATCGGCCGACGACATGATCATGATCTTGCCGGGCATACGCGGCGCGTCAGGTTTATCGGTTTCCTTGACCGCTTCCGGCTCGGACGCGTGAGCCCCCGGCGCATCCGCCTTGGACACGTGCACTTCCGGCGCCATGGCGCCCTGCTCCGGCACCAGCTTCGGCGATTCCACCTCGGCCGATCCAGCCGCGGGCTCGCTGATGGGCTCCGGCTTTGAGGCCGTCACCGGCGCCTCCGTCGAAGGGGAAGCGGCCGATCCGGCACCGAGGGAACCGGATTCACCGCTGATTGGCTCGGCTTGCTGTTCGCTCACGGTCAAAATCTCCAGTAGAGTTTGACCTTTTGGTAACTTTCATTGCTTGCGAATTCGTTACTTCCAGTCGGCTTACGGAAATTTAAGGAACCCTCCGGACTGCCGGTGACACCTCCGGCGAAATTGCGGCGGTGACCGGAGACAGCCGATGCTGCTCTGCGGTAGCCAAAATAGCCCTGCCGTCATTTGCGCCGTGGGGTTTCCCGATTAACATAGCGGCCAATGGGCGCGAGCCAGAAGGCGGGAAGCACCATGGCGATCGAGAAATGCATCAACGAATTTGATGTCGACGACGTCGTCTTCGAGGAAGGCTCGACCGGGCGCGAACTGTTCGTGGTGCTCGATGGCAAGATCGACATCGTCAAACTCAACGGTGCCAGCAAGACCGTGATCGTAACGCTTGGCAAGGGCGAGTTCTTCGGCGAGATGGCCGTGATCGACGGCTCGTCCCGCTCGGCCACCGCGATCGCGGCCGCGCCGAAAACGCGCGTGATGCGGATCAATCATGCCCGGTTCGTCTATCTGGTCAGCCAGCAACCTGCCTTCGCGCTGATGATCATGGATGCGCTGAGCAAACGGCTGCGCGCGTCCAATGCCATGACCTTCAAGGCAGCCAATCCATGAGCGAGCGCAAGCCGAGCCCGTTTCCGATCCTGCTGAACAACGACGTCTGCTCGCTGATCCAGGCTGCCGAGAACGTCTATCAGATCCGGTTCAAGAACCGCGCCGCCAATGCTTACCTCGTGCGCGGCAAATCCCGCACCATCATGATCGATGTCGGGCTGTCGTCGAATTTTCCGCATCTGCTGGAGTGCCTCAACCACGTCGATTGCCCGCCTGAAAAGATCGACATGGTGATCCTCAGCCATGAGCATCTCGATCACATCGGCGCGGCCTGGCATTTTGGCGGCCGCACCATCATCGCCGCGCATCGTCTGGCCGCCAACAAGATCATGCTGCGCGACGACTTCTCGATGCTGCGCAAGATGTTCAACGAGCCGGATGTGCCGATCAATGTCGATATCTGGCTGGAAGAAGGCAATCTGCTCGACCTCGGCAACTTCCACCTCAACGTGATGTACACGCCCGGTCACACCTCGGCCTGCATCAGCCTGTTCGATCAGGATCAGGGCCTGCTGTTCGCGGCCGATACGCTGATGCCTGGTGGCGTGATGGGCGGCGTGTTCGGATCGGGCAGCATCAGCGATTACATCCAGTCGCTGGAGCGATTGAAGGGCCTGAACTCAAAAATCCTGCTGTCGGGACATGGCCGGTTGTCCGACACGCCGCAGGACGACGTGCGGATCGCCATTCAAAGATCGCACGGGCTTCTGTCCGACACCGCGCAATTGTTCGACGCACTCGATGCGCGGTCGAATTTCGAACCAATCATGCAGTCGGTGCGCGACCTCAACAAGCTCGACGACGCCTGAGTGGCCATCGGTGGATGGCGTAGGTTGTCAATGCTTCGCTACACGTCTACACCCCTTGCAAAAGCCTCACGGAAATTACCATGTCTCAATGGGTCCAAAACCTCATACCGTTCTTCGTCCTAGTCCCAATAGTGCTTCTATTTTTCGGCCTCTATTTTAATCGGATACGCCGTGATCAGCGACAGAACGCTGCTGCACTGGAAAGAAATTGGGGCCTGTTAGACGAAAATCTCAAAGCAGCTAACCGCCAAGCTGATGCAATGGAACGAATAGCAGCGGCACTCGAAACGAAACACTCAACTAGTCCGTGATAGTTGCCGCACTTTCCAAGTGTATCATTCCTTCCAGAGGGGAATGGCCAGTATCCCCTACATCACCACCGGCTCATCCGGCAGTTCATTCGGTCCCGGCCCGCTCTTCGGAAAATGCGCCGCCAGTTGCTGCGAGACCGCCTGAATTCCCTTGATCACGCCGCCCGAAAAATTCCCGGCCCGAAAATCCGTCTCCATCGACTGGCAGATTTTTTCCCAGCCAGCGGCATTGACCTTGGCGTCGATGCCGCGGTCGGCGATGATCTCGACGTCGCGGTCGGCCAGCAAGAGATAGATCAGCACGCCGTTATTGTGGGCGGTATCCCAGATCCGCAATTGCGAGAAGATGTCGAGCGCGCGGTCGCGTGGCGACTGGTCGTGAAACAGCGGCGCGCCGTCGAGCGCCCCTTCCACGACAAAACGCACCTGCCCCGTATGCGTGGCCTCGCCCGCCTTGATGGTCCGCTCGATCAGGGTCAGCACTTCCTTCGGAAAAATGCGCCGCACCCGCCAGCGGTGCTCGACCAGATGCTTGCCGATACGTTTGATGCCCATCTTTCCAGACCTACCAGCTACCGGACGCGCCACCGCCACCAAAACTTCCGCCACCGCCGCTAAAGCCGCCGCTGTCGCTCGAACTGCTGCCGCCGCTGGACCACGATCCGCCGCCGCCGCTCCATGATCCGCGGGAGCGGCGGCCACCGGGTCCGGCCGATGTCGGCGCGGTGATGGTGTCGCTGAACATCGTGAACAGCGACGCAATGATGGCGGCGATCGCCGACACAATCAGCGAGCCCGCGATGAACCAGGCGAGGACGCCGATCAGGCCGCCGGCCGCGACCGAGCCGAACAGCCGGCCAAACAGGCGGCGAAAGACCCCGCCGAGGATCAGAACCGCGAAGATGGAAAACGGATTAAGCGGATTGAGAAATGACATCAGGAAGGAATCCGGCTCCTCCTGCTCCTGCCGCCGCGGCGCCGGTGCGGGCAACGGCTCGCCATCGATCACGCCGATGATCTTGTCGACCCCCTGCGAAATACCGCCGGAAAAATCGCCACTGCGGAATCTTGGCGTGATGATCTCGTCGATGATGCGCTTCGAGGTCACGTCGGTCAGCGCGCCCTCGAGGCCGTAGCCGACCTCGATACGCAGCTTGCGGTCGTCCTTGGCCACCACCAGCAGCGCGCCGTCGTCGACCTTCTTGCGGCCGATCTTCCAGGCCTCGGCGACCCGGATCGAATATTGCTCGATGGTTTCAGGCTGCGTCGTCGGCACGATCAGCACCGCGACCTGGCTGCCCTTGCGCAGCTCCAGCCCGCGCAGGGTCTGCGTCAGCGACGCGATGGTGTCGCTGGACAGCGTGCCGGTCTGGTCGACCACCCTTCCCGACAGCGGCGGCACCGCGACGTCGGCAAAGGCGGCGCAGGCCCAGCACACCAATAGCGCAAGCAGGGAGGCCCTTGCAGCGATCATCGCAGACCGATCATTTGCCAAAACTATTTGGCCGGCGCCGGATTGAAATCCACCTTCGGCGCGGTCGAGATCTCCTTCTCATTGTCGACCGTGAAGTTGGCCTTCTCCTTGTAACCGAACACCATCGCGGTCAGGTTGTTCGGGAAGGTGCGGATGCCGACATTATAATCCTGCACCGATTTGATGTAGCGGTTGCGCGCCACCGTGATGCGGTTCTCGGTGCCTTCGAGCTGCGACATCAGGTCGTGAAACAGCGCGTCGGATTTAAGCTGCGGATAATTCTCGGTCACCACCAGCAGTTTCGAGAGGGCGCTGGTCAGTTCGCCCTGGGCGGCCTGGAATTTCGCGAAGGCGCCGGGATCGTTGACCAACTCCGGCGTCGCCTGGATGCTGCCGACCTTGGCGCGGGCGTTGGTGACCCCGAGCAGTACATCCTTTTCCTGCTGCGCAAAGCCCTTCACCGAATTGACCAGGTTGGGCACCAGATCGGCACGGCGCTGATACTGATTCAGCACCTCCGACCAGCTCGACTTGACCTGCTCGTCATTGGTCTGAATGGCATTATAGCCGCAATTGGTCAGGCTCAACATCGCCAGCGCCGCCAGCACGGTCCATAGTCTGCGCATTGGATTCTCTCCCGTTATGCTCGGGGGGAACCTAGCAGAACGGGATGACTTTCACACCGTCATTCGAGATGCGCCGTCATTCCGGGGCGATGCGAAGCATCGAACCCGGAATCTCGAGATTCCGGGTCTGGTGCTGCGCACCATCCCGGAATGACAGTGTTTCAATCTAAACCTACGCCGCCTTTGCCGCCTTCGCCTCTTGAATCGCCTGCCAGACCTTCAGCGGCGAGAGTGGCGTGGTGATCGAGGTGATGCCGAGATCGCTTAGCGCGTCCATCACCCCATTGGTGACGCAGGGCGGCCCTCCGATCGCACCGGATTCCCCGCAGCCTTTGGCGCCCAGGGGATTGGTGCGGCAGGGCGCGGAATCATCCAGCGTGACCTCGATCGGCGGAACGTCGCCGGCGCGCGGAATGCAGTAATCCTGATAGCTCGCGGTCAGCAACTGCCCTTCGGGATCATACGTCACGCCCTCATACAGCGCCTGACCGATGCCCTGGGCGACGCCGCCATGGACTTGTCCTGTCACCAGCATCGGATTGATCGCGATGCCGACATCGTCGACCGTGGTGTAGCGCACCACCCGGCTGACGCCGGTTTCCGGATCGATCTCGACTTCGCAGATATGCGTGCCGTTCGGGAAGGTCGCGCCGTCAGCCGTCCCTTCGCTCTCCACGCTCAGCCGCGCGCCCTGTTCACTTTTGGCGATTTCGAACAGGCCGACGCGCTTGTCGGTGCCGACCACCGTGAGCCAGCCGTCATGATATTCGATATCGTCGACGGAGGCTTCGAGAATCCCCGACGCTTTCTCGCGCGCCTTGGCGATCAGGTCGATGGCCGATACCACCACCGCCGTGCCGCCGACAAACAGCGAACGCGAGCCGACGCTGCCGAACCCGATCGCCAGATCCGTATTGCCCTGCACCACGTCGATCTTGTCGATCGAGATGCCCAGCGACGCCGCGACCATCTGCGAGAAGCTGGTTTGCAACCCCTGCCCCATCGCCTGCGTGCCGGTCTGAAGAACGACGCGCCCCTCGGCGGTCGCGTGCAGGCTAACCGTTTCGGTGTGCACGGTTCCGCCGGTCCATTCGATATAGCTGGTGAGCCCGCGGCCATAGAGCAGGCCCTTCTTCTTGGCCGCCTTCTTGCGCGCGGCGAAGCCGTCCCAGTCCGCGAGCTTGGAAGCGCGCTCCAGCATGTGCGCGAATGCGCCGGAATCGTAGACTTGGCCGACCGCGTTGGTGTAGGGCATCTGCGCCGGCTTGATGTAGTTCACCTTGCGGATCGCGCGTGGATCCATGCCGATCTGGCGCGCCGCGGCGTCCATCAGCCGCTCCACGATGAAGACCGCTTCCGGCCGGCCCGCGCCGCGATAGGCGCCGACCGGCGCGGTGTTCGTCATCACAGCCTTGATATCGTAATGCACCAGCGGCAGGTCATAGACGCCGGTCTGCACGAACGGCCCGAGCACGAGCGGAATCAGCGCGCCGGTGCCGGACACATAGGCGCCGGTGCCGCCGACCGAGCGCACCCGATAGGCCTGCACGCGGCCTTTGGCATCGAGCGCGAATTCGCCGGTCGAGGTCAGATCGCGGCCATGGGTGCCCCCGACGAAATCATCGGTGCGGTCGCCGCGCCAGCGCACTTTACGATTCAGCTTGACCGCGGCATAGGCCACCATGCCGTCTTCCGGATAAAGGCTGGTCTTCTGGCCGAAGCCGCCGCCGATGTCGCCGACCAGCACCTGCACGCTTTCTTTCGGCCGCTTCAACACGGCTTCGGCGAGGATGTCGCGGGTCGAGGCAGGTGTTTGCGACTGGACATGGAGGATCAGCCGGCCGGTCTTCTTTTCGATGTCGGCAATGGTGGAGCGCGGCTCCATCGCCGAGGGCACCAAGCGCTGGTTGACCAGATCGAGCGACACCACATGCGCCGCCTTGGCGAATTCGGCCTCGACCTTGGCGGCATCGCCATAGCTCATCGCCGCGACGATATTGTCAGGCACTTCGGCCCACACTGCCGGCGCGCCCGGCTTGATCGCCGCGACGGGATCGACCACCGACGGCAGCACTTCGTATTCGACCTCGATCGCCTCGGCCGCGCTCTGCGCCGCGACCCGCGATGTCGCCACCACAGCCGCGACGGACTCGCCGGCAAAGCGCACGATCTCATGGGCCAGCAGCCGCCGCGGCGGCACTGTCATCTTTGAGCCGTCGGGACGCGGGAAAACCAACAATGTCGGCAGGGTGCCGATATCGTCGGCAATCAGGTCAGCCCCTGTGTAAACGGCCTTCACCCCCGCCATCCCGGCGGCCGCCTTGGTATCGATCGATACGATTTTCGCGTGGGCATGCGGCGAGCGCAGCACATGCAGCCACAGCGCCCCGTCTTCCGGCTTGTCGTCGATGAAATGCCCGGTCCCGGTCAACAGCCGCTGGTCTTCAAGCCGCTTGACCGGCTGACCCGCACCGAAACGCATATTGCCGGGGAAAATGTTCATTCGTCTGTCCTTCGGATGTCGTAATGGCTGGGCGTGTTTTAGCCGATAGGCAAGGAACAGGCCAAGGGCTCTTATCCTCCGTCATTCCGGGGCGCGCGTAGCGCGAGCCCGGAATCTCGAGCTAATTACCTCTAGATTCCGGGTTCGATGCTTCGCATCGCCCTGGAATGACGGGGGGTGTGGCTACCCCACCTCCCGCAGCACCGTCTCGACCGCCTTGCGCTCATCCGCCGTCAGCGCGGCCTGCGGCGCCACGGGGTCGCCGACGTCATAGCCCTGGATCGAAAGCCCGGCCTTGATGCAGGCGGCCAAATTATAACGCGCGAAGGCTTCGTTGACGCGCCATAGCCGGCGCTGCAACGCCAGCGCCTGGTCCCAGCGCGCGGCCTTGCAGAGATTGTACAATTCGACGCTTTGCCGTGGAATCAAACAGGCCGGTCCCGCCATCCAGCCGACCCCGCCGATCAGCATCACGGCAGTGGGAATATGCGCGGAGGCCGAGAACACCTGGATCGCGTCGCCGCAGCGATTCATGATCGACAATAGCCGTCCGGTATTGGTCGAGGCATCCTTGATGTAGCTGATACGCGGATGCGCCGCGAGCCGCGCGATGACATCGAGCGTCAGGTCGGAGCGCTGAAACTGCGGATTGGTGTAGATCACCACGGGAATATCGACCGCGTCGGCGATGGCGCGAAAATAGGATTCGACCTGCGCATCGTTGAGCGGAAAATACGCTTCCAGGATCGCGAGAATGCCGTCGGCGCCGAGTTTTTGGTAGGCCCTGGCCTGCGCGACGGCATCGAGCGTGGAGGTGGAGGCGACGCCAGCCACCACCGGGACGCGGCCTTTGGCGGCTTCGATCGTGGTCTGCACCACGCTCATGCGCTGCGCGGCGTTGAGATAGGCAAACTCGCCGGTCGAGCCGAGCGGGGTCAGTCCGTGCACGCCCGACTTGATGAGATCGTCGCAGAGCCGGCCGAGCACATCGGTGCGGATGTTGCCGCCGGCATCGACCGGCGAGACCAGATAGGGAAAGACGCCGTGAAAGTTCGTCATCGGTGGAAGCAAGTCCCGGATTGCGCGGCGCCAGCGGAGCGCTGTGCCGTTGGGGACTCTCTATAGTTCACCCACCGGAAATCAGAAAGCCCCGCGCGATCGGATCGCCTATCCCGCCGTGGACACCGCCAGACGCTCGGTGGTCGTCTCCGCGCTGGCGCGGTTTGCAAACAGGATGACACTACCCGCCACCAGCGCCGCACAGCCGATCGAGATGAACATCGGCAGCGCGCTTTGATAGCTCTGTTGCAGCGCGCCGGCCACGAACGGCCCCAGAATGGCCCCGACCCGCCCGACCCCCAATTCCATACCGACCGCGGTCGCCCGTACATTGGTGTCATAGGCGGTCGCCGTAAAGTTATTGAGTACGAACTGCGCACCGATGACGAAGAATCCGGCCGCGGCCACGCAGGTGACATTGACCAGATGATCGTTGAGGAACACCAGCGTCAGAACTGCGCATCCGCCGATCCCCCACCACAGCCCGAGAAGTCCCCGGCTGCGGCCGAAGCGATCGACGAGGTGACCGAGAACCAGCCCGCCGACAAAGGACATGATCTGCATCAGCGCGCCAAAACCGAAACTGGTGGCAAAAGTTTCGCCGCGCTGGATCATCACCGTCGGGATCCATCCGGACAGGCCGAAGATGCAGAACAGGCTGAGAAAGGCCGTGACCCAGATCGCGATCGTCGTCCGGCGATAGCGCGGCTGCAACAGTTCGAGAATCAGGTTTCCCGAAACCTGCCGATCCGCGGCAGCAATGGTCGCCGTCGCATAGATATCCGCGCGCTCCGGCCGCAGCTTCGACAGCATGTCCCGGATTTCAGCCGTCCTTCCCTTGAGCACCAGGAATTTCGGCGACTCCGGCAGCATCAGATGCATGACCGGCAACAGCACAAAGGAGAACGATCCGATCCAGTAAAGGCTTTGCCAGCCGAGCGACGGCGTTGCGAAAACGCCGACCACGCCCGCCAGCGTGCCACCGCCCGCCCAGCCCAAGGCGACGCCCCAGAGCGAGAATGTATTGGCGACCCGGCGCGGCGCGAGTTCATTGATGTAGGTCGTGGCCAGCGGCAGCAGCACGCCGAGGCCCATTCCGGTCAATAGCCGCAACACGCAGAACGACGCGAACGAGTTTGCCAGCAGCGCCGTGAGCAGCGTGAACACGCTCGTGATCCAAAGTCCTGCCAGCAGCGTACCGCGGCGTCCGAACCGGTCCGCCGCGACGCCGTGCAAGGCGGCCCCGAGCAGGAAGCCGACCAGTCCGCTGGAGATCAAAAGGCCGGCCTGCCCGGCCTTGAGGCCCCAGGGACCGGCGACATAGTGAATGACGTAAGCAGGATTGAACGTGTCGTAGCCGTCAAACAGAGTCAGCAATCCCATGATAGCGCCAAGGCGCCAATGGAACGAACTCAATTTGGCGTCTTCCAGCTCCGCGTGAACGTCGATCGCTTGCGAACTCATTCCCGTCCTCCCCGATGTTATCTGGCTTTATAAGACGGCCTGCCGCTATTCTGCGGCTTGGGCCTTGCCGGATTGGGCTGCGCTCCTGTCCTCGAGCTTGAACAGTTTGAGCGCGTTGTCCCGGCCGATCTTTTTCCTGTCGGCTTCGCTGATGGTCGCGCTGTCGAACCATTCCGCGGCATGATCGACGTTTTCGAACGGCCAGTCCGCCGAAAACAAAATTCGATCCGCGCCGATTTCAAGCAGGGCATCGATCAGCGTCTGGGTCCGGAAGTTTCCGGACGTCGTCAGATAGAAATTCTCGTTGAAATATTCGGCGATTTTCTTTTTCGCTTTATACTTCGGCGGCGCTTTCACCCAGGCATTGCGGTGATCGACGCGCCACATGCTGTAGGGCAGCCCCTCGCCCATATGGCCGATAATAATGCGCAGCCCCGGATATTGGTCGAACAACCCCGAGCCCATCAGGCGCAAAGCATGAACCGCGGTCTCCTGACCGAACGCCCAGGTCGGGCCAAGCAGCCATTCGGCGCCTTGATAAATCCGCGCGTCCTGCGCCAGCGGATTGCGCGGGTGCAGATAGAACGGCACGTCGAGCTGTTCGACTTTCGCCCAGAACGGCCAAAAGCGCTCGAGATCGTAATATAGCGGGGTCTGCCCGTCGCCGACCTGCGAAAAGCCGTTCACCAGCGCGCCCTTGAAGCCGAGCGTCTTGACCGTGCGCTCGAGTTCGCGGATCGCCAGATCCGGGTCCTGCATCGGAAGCGCCGCGAAAGCCTGAAAGCGGTCGGGGCGCTTGGCGACTTCCCCGGCCAGATAATCATTGGCCCGGATCGAAATTTCATTGGCCTTTTTGATATCGGGTATCGCCTGCACCGCGGGCGCGTTGAGCGACAGGATCATCATCTCGACGCCCTGCTCGTCCATCAGCTTAAGCCGCTTGTCCTGGATATCGAGCAGGCGCGACTTGAGTTCGGGCCAAACGCTTTCGGCCAGGAAGCCCGCTGAATCCATCAACGTTTCCGGAATTGCGAAGTGTTCTTCGAGTGCGATCTTGCCCTGCATGCTCATTCTCCCGTTGAATTTTCAGTACTGTCCTTGTGGCGTCAGGCCCAGCGCGAGCTGGCCATACATGGTCCCCACTGCGTCCCAATTCATGCTGATATGACGGCCGACCGCGTTGGCGTCGCGCCAGGCGCGCTGAACCGGATTGGCCAGATCGAGCCCGAGCCCGCCGGTCGATGCATTAAGCGCTTCGCTGGCGCGGATGGCGAGAGACACCGCAAAGGCCTGCCCGCGGCGGCTGACGATGCGGTCCTCGATCGAGACTGGTTGGTCGGCGCGAACCGCGCTCGCCCGCTCACGCAAATCGCGCAGCAGAATTTCGCGCGCCGCATCGATGGAAGCGGCAGCCTCCGCGACCCGTAACTGGATCGTCGGGAATTCGGCCATCCGGTTGTTGCTCCCGGCCACCGCGCCGCGGGTCACGCGCTTGCTGGTGACATCGAGATAATCCTCCAGCGCGCCTGCCGCGGTACCGACCGCGGTCGAGGCGAGGCAGGACGGGATGTTGCACAACATCGGAATCGAAAAGCCAGGATTTTCCGAGTAAAGTAGCGCGCCCGGCGTCTTGCCCGACGTTGATTCAAGAAACGTCAGAATCCGGTGCTCGGGAACGAATACGTCTTTCAACTGCAGCGTCTTGCTGCCGGTTCCGGAGAGGCCGACCACATTCCAATTATCGTCGATCAGGTAGTCCGAGGCCGGTACCAGCAAAAAAGCGGGCGTGAAACGGTCCGCCTCCGTCCGCGACGGCAACAACGCGGCACACAGCGACCATTGCGCGTTGTCGCAGCCGCTGGCGAAGGACCAGCGGCCGGTCAACGTATAACCGCCATTTGCAGCAACGGCCTTGTTGGTTGGCGCATAGGAGCCGCAGGCCAGCGCATCGGGATTCCCATCCCAGACGTCGCGCTGGGCCTGTTCGGAAAAACTCGCAACCAGCCATTGATGCGCGGACAGCAATCCGCCGACCCAGGCGGTGGAAGCGCAGGCCTTGGCAAGCTCGATGTTGAGGTCGACCAGCACATCGAAATCATATTCGTAACCACCGAAGGCGCGCGGCTTCACGATATCGAAATAGCCGATCTCCCGCAGCGCCTGCATATTCTCCGCAGGTACGCGCCCGCTTTTTTCCGTGGTGTAGGCCCTGGCCTTGATTTGCGGACAGACGCTCGCGACATGCGACCTGAGTTCGTCAATGCTCGGGCGTTCGGCGGCCGACCGACCGGTTATTCGCTCAAAAGCGTGCGCGGCAACACTCATGTCGTTTCCTCCGTGATGGACAGGCTACGCGGCTTCGATTTCGGCAGGCACTGAAAAGCAGTAGGTCGCATCCTGATAAATCAGGGGCTCGATCGGATCGTGGACGTCGACGCGCTCGGCCTCACCGATGAAGATCGTATGCGTGCCGTAGGGAACGGCGGCGGCCTTGCGACAGAAGATTTTGATCTGGGCATTCTCGAGATAATTGATGCCGTCGGGCGACACCGCCCATTCGCCCATGCCGAAGCGCGTTTCCGGCGGCAGCGCACCGCTGAACGCGGCCGACAAGGCCACCTGGTCCCGGCGCAGCAGGTTGACGCAGAACCGGCGCGCCAGCAGCATGATGTCGTGAAGCAGGCTCGCTTGATTGACGCAGACCACCAGTGACGGCGGATCCATGGAAAGTGACGTAACCGCGGTTGCGGTCATGCCATGACGGCGGGTCTGATCGGCCGAGGTAATGACGGTGACGGCCGCGGGAAAGCGGCGCATCGCAAGCTTGAATGATGCACGAAGATCGTCGGTAGCAACGTCCAGGGACATGCTTCTCTCCCGTATCGCGGATCCGCTTCTTCGTCGGACGATTTCAATTACAATATTTGCAAACGCAACTATTTGTCAATCGGGAATTTTAGCCGCAATTTTCTTGCTACGCACAAGGCGTTTCGATAATTGTCGGAATGCAATTGTTGCGCATCGTCAGGTACCAACCCTTTGTACAGGCTTTCAACTTCGTTCCCCTATCTGCTGAACCGGGTCGGCGTGCGCATGGGCGAACTGTTTGCGCGCCGCATCGCGTCGTTCGGCGTGACGTTACCGATGTACCGGGTTATGGCCGCGCTGTGGGAAAGCGGCGATCAGCGGCTGAGCGACCTTTCGACGGTCACCACCACGGAAATCTCGACCTTGTCGCGCCTGATCGGCGAGATGAAGCGCAAGGGCCTGGTCACGCGCAGCCGCCTCGCCGACAATGGCAGGACCGTTGCGATCAACCTGACGGCAAAGGGCAAATCCCTGGTCGAAGAGTTGATGCCGATCGCAATTCATTTCGAAGAGGTCGCGATATCGAATTTTTCCGCCAGCGATATTGCGCGCCTCAAGGTCGTGTTCCAGGATATCTATGACAGCCTTGGGACGATCGAGCCGGAAATAGCGGCGACGAAAGCTTCTGCGAAATCAAATGCGAAATCGAAACGGAAAATAACCCCGTCGCGGCCTCGGCCGAAACCGCGCACCAAAGACACCTGACGGATAAGACCCAGCAACGGAGCCAACCATGTCACGCCGCCACGAGATTTCTTCCGCGCCCGAAAACATGGTCTGGGGCTACCTCGACAGCACCATCCCGCCAGTACTGGAGATCGACTCCGGCGATATCGTCATGCTGCATTCCTTCCCCGCCGGCGGCAATGAATCGCTGCCGCCGGATCGCAGCATCGTGCCGGCAGACTATCTCGCCGCCATCGACACCCTGGTGCAGGGGCCGGGACCGCATTTCATCACCGGGCCGGTCTATGTCAAAGGCGCGAAACCCGGCGACGTGCTTCAGGTCGACATTCTCGACGTCAAGGTACGAATGGATTGGGGCTATGTGTCGATCCTGCCGCTGCTCGGCACCTTGCCGGATGAATTCACCGATTATGAAACCATCCACCCCACAGTCGACCACGCGCGCAATGTCTGCATCATGCCATGGGGCACCGAAATTCCGCTCGATCCGTTTTTCGGCATTATCGCCACCGCACCGCCGCCGGCCTGGGGCCGTTGCGGCTCGCCAGTGCCTCGCGCCTTCGGCGGCAACATGGACAATAAGGAACTGCGTCCGGGCACGACATTATATCTGCCGGTGTTCAACGACGGCGCGCTGTTCATGGCCGGCGACGGCCACGGCGTGCAGGGCGACGGCGAGGTGTGCATCACCGCGCTCGAAATCGGCACGACCGGAACGTTTCGCCTCACCGTGCGCAAGGACATGGACCTGAAATGGCCGTTCGCGGAAAACGCGACGCACTTGATGTCGATCGGCCTCGACGAGGATCTCGACGACGCCGCCAAACAGGCCGTGCGCGAAATGGTCAAGCACATCTGCGCCCGCACCAATCTGTCGCGCAACCACGCTTACATGCTGTGCTCCCTCGCCGGCAACCTTCGCGTCACGCAGTTGGTCGACGGCAACAAGGGCATTCACATGCTGCTGCCGAAGGCGTGTTTGTGACGGGACGGAGCGTGCGCTTAGCGCAATAAGATTGAATCGATCTATCTCAAGAACAATGGTGCGCCCCCTCTCCCCTTGTGGCAGGGCTATCGCATATGACTTTCCGCCGCGGTAACCGCCTGGGGCCTCATGGTTCGAGACGCCTCGAAGACGAGGCTCCTCACCATGAGGGTTTAAGATTTAGCCGCACAGAAAGTCCTCATCCTGAGGGAACGCCGCAGGCGGCCGTCTCGAAGGATGGCCGCACAAAGACTGCAGGCCCAATCTCTTTCTTCATATGCAATAGCCCTGCCCCTTGTGGGAGGGGGTTGGGGTGAGGGGTCCAGGTCTATCGATAGCCCGTAACCCCTCACCCGGATTGCATCTGCGATGCAATCCGACCTCTCCCACAAGGGGAGAGGTGAAGGACTCCGCATCATGAATGCGAAAACATCGGCTTGCCCGCCACATCGAGTTCGGCTTTCAGGATCGACCCGCTGCCGGACTCGGTGATGTACAGCGTCTTGTTGTCCTTGCCGCCGAACGCCATGTTGGTGATATGCGGCTCGGCGCTGGTGCGGATGCGATAGACCGGCTCGCCCATGGCGTCGACGACCCAGGCCGCGCCCATGCCGACATGCGCGATGAAGAGCCGGCCCTGTGAGTCCAACGCCAAACCGTCGGGGCCACCCCAGCCGCCGGAGAGCTGGATATAAATGCCGACCTTGGCAACGCCGCCATCGGCGCTGAGCGGCACGCGCCAGACGCAATTGCCGCGCGTCACCGCCAGATAAATCATCGACTCGTTGAGGTTCATCACGAGCCCATTGGGGCTCGGCACATTGTCGAGCAGGCAATCGAGATGCCCTGATGGCGTCAACCGAAAGAGACGCCCGGTCGGATCGTGCAGTCCGGTCAGGCCCTGATCGGTAAAATAAAGATCGCCATTCTGCGCAAAGAACAGATCATTGCAGCCCTTGAACGGCGCCAGGCTGGCGCGGGTCAGATAAGGCTTCACCTTGCCGTTGACCGGATCCATTTCCATGATGCCGTTCTTGTAATCGGCAATGAAGATCCGCCCGTCGCGGTGGAACTTCAGGCCGTTGGGCCAGCCGTCATATTCGGCCGCAACATGAAAGACACCATCAGCGGTGATCTTGTAGATGCGCCCGTTCGGCAGATCGACGCACCACAGATTGCCATCCTTGTCGAAAGACGGTCCTTCCAGCAATGACGTGGCCGGGCTGCCTTTCGGCTGATAGCGCGCCCATTCATTGTTGGGATCCGCCTTGCGGTATTCGTCCGGCAGGCGCGTGAAGACGGTGGTTTGCAAATCCTTGGGCGGATGGAAGAACAACGCTCTCTCCTCGATCAAACAGCGCGTGCCGGCAGCGCGACCTCAACATCCGGCGATCCGATCGGCTTGCGCGCCAGCGTGAATACCGCGAGCGAACCGATCACGAGCAGCGCCCCGGCGACGACGAAGGCATAGTCGAAATTGCCGGTGGACTGGATGACATAGCCGGTCACGATCGGCGCCGAGATGCCGAAGATGTTGCCGCCCAGGATCAACAGCCCGGTCGCGCGTCCCGCGTCGGCCGAGGAGCGCAGGAGATCGCTGACCAAAGCGATATTCATCGCCACCGTGGAGGCGACTCCGCTCAATGCGATCATGATCAGGAACAGGATCACATAGACATTGCCGACCAGCGGCGTCAGCAGGATCAGCGATCCCGCCAGCATCGACAGCGCCGCCAGACGACGACGCCCGCCGCTGCGGATGGTTTCTTCGGTAAGAAGCGTATCGCTGAGCTTGCCGATCAGGGCGGTCATAACCACCGCGCCGAGGAACGGCAGCGACATCAGCGCGCCGCTCTTGAGCATCGACATGCCGCGCTCGGCCTGCAGATAATTCGGCAGCCAGGTCAGAAACAGATATTGCGTGTAAACCGCACAGCCTTGCGTCAGCATCAGGCCCAACATCGACGTTGACGCCAGCAATCTGCCGATCCCGAGCGACGGGGCGGCGGCCTGCGCCGAACTGCCCCCACGCTCGCGCAAAATCATCGCGCGTTCTTCGCTGCTCAGCCAGCTCGCCTGCTCGGGTTGACGGAACCAGATCAACCAGGCGGCCAGCCAGACGAAGCCGATTGCGGCACAGACAACAAAAGCCGTCCGCCATCCCGCCGTCGAAACCAGCCAAGTCAGCACCAGGCCGCCGACCGCGGGACCGAAATACGCGCCGCTATTGAAGATCGCCGCGAACAATGCCCGTTCGCGCATCGGGATCCATTCCCGGATCACGCGGCCGGCTGCGGGATAGGTGGTGGATTCACCAACGCCCATCAGAACACGCGAGGCGATCAGCGTGCTGAAGCCGGGCGCAAACCCGGTCAGCGCGGTTGCGATCGACCACAGGCCGATGCCCGCCGCGTTCACCGCCCGGGTGCCAAACTTGTCGACGATCATGCCCATCGGCACGAGGCAGATCACGTAGAGCCAGAGGAACGATGAAAAGAGATAGCCGAGCTGAACCGGCGAGATGTCGAATTCTTTGGCGATCGGCGTCGCCGAAACCGAGAGCACGACCCGGTCGACGTAATTGATCGTCGCCAGAAAAAACATCAATACGAAAATCAGGACACGACGGTTCGTCATTGCAATTCTCTCCCCATTTTTGGCGTGCGCATTGTTTTGAGCACCGCCTTTTTGATTTAAAAAACTGTTTTATTTGACGCGTTTTCTTCACGCGAACCGGTATCCACTTCGCTTGAAAACGCTTTAGGTACTCCCGCCAAGCTGCAGCGCGTAGTCGACGGCTTCGATCAGGCTGTCCTCGTTGGCGATGCCCTTGCCCGCGATATCGAAGGCCGTGCCGTGATCGACCGAGGTGCGGATGATCGGCAGGCCCAGCGTAATGTTGACGCCGTTCAGCGCGTTCCACTTTTGCGTAACGGGATCGATCTGGAAGCCAAGCAGTTTGACCGGAATATGCCCCTGGTCGTGATACATCGCGACGACAGCATCGTAGTGACCGGCGCGCAGCTTCACGAACACGGTGTCGCCCGGCACTGGGCCGCTGACATTCATGCCATCGGCGCACATCCGCTCGATCGTCGGCGTCGAGATATCGATATCTTCGCGCCCAAAAAGTCCACCTTCGCCGGCATGCGGGTTGAGTGCGGCAATGGCGATGTGGGGTTGCTTCAGGCCAAGGCCGGTCAATGCCTGATGCGTCAGTTCGGTCACGCGGCGCAGCCGTTCCGGCGTCAGGCGCGACGGCACGTCGTGCAACGCGATGTGCGTGGTCACGTGGCTGACGCGCATATTGCCGTGCGCCAGCATCATCACGGAATCGCGGCTGCCGGTCAGCTTGGCCAGCATGTCGGTATGGCCAGCGAAATGATGCCCGGCCGCGTTCAACGCTTCCTTGTTGAGCGGCGCGGTGACGATGCCGGCGATCTTGCCGGCCATCGCCAGTTCGACGCCGCGCTCGACCGCGCGGTAGGCGAAATCGCCGCCCAGCGCTGAAACCTGTCCCAGCGGAACGACCGCCGCGTCATCGCCGACCGACACCATCGCGACGCGCCGGGATTCGTCATTCGCTGAGGGAACGGGCGCTTCGCCGAGCGCGCGACAGGCTTCGTCAAGCGCGGTCCGGCTACCGATCACCAACAGTTTCAGGGAGCCTGAATCGAGCCGGTCCTTGAGGCGCCGGATCGCCTTGACGATGATCTCGGGGCCGACTCCGGCCGGATCGCCCATGGTGATCGCAACCGGCAATACTGTTTTGCTCATTATTCGGCTGCTCACGTTCCATCGCATATGCGCAAAAGTGCGCAAATTCGTCTAATATCTGTCACAACTGAGCAAGGGAAATCAAGCGCCGGATCAACCCCTCGTTGCCAAAAGCGCCAGATTTGGAAATTACCCGCACGCCCTGCCATTTTCCGCCCTTCAACACCGACACCGGGATACCCGGCTCGATCTCGCCCTGGACCTCCAGTGCCTCAGCCCCCAGCGCAGCACAGACGTGGCTCAGGGTTTCGCCTCCGGTCACGAACAGCGTGCCCGGTTGCGGCAGCCGGGCAAGAAGATTTGTAAAACCTTCGCCGATATGGTTCGCGGCCTGATGCCGGTCCGGGGTGGCCGGCAAGCGCACCGTCACAACGGCCACGCCTTTTTCGAGTTGTGCTTCAATAGGAGCGATACCATCGGCGTGTTCGGGATCGAACATCACGCGATGAGGTTCGGCCTCGCGCAATTGCCGCAGCGTAACCGGATGATCCGTTCCGACGAGGGCAAGCAGCGGCGAAGCAATCGTCCCAATGTGCAACGGCTCCGCGCCAGCCATCGCTTCCGCGAGGCCCGCCGAGCCGCACCAAAGCATTCTTCCGGATAACCGCCGTCCTTCGACGACGATCTGCTGCAGAGCTTCAATCGTTTCGGCATCCCACAGGCTGATGCCTTGCGGCGCGCGATCACCTGCCCGGCATTTCGAAACTGCGAAGCCGAGTTCGCCAAGCTGCGCCGCGAGATCTGGCCCGGCCAATTGCCATTGGTCACTGCCATGCGCGGCCGCCCATTGCCGGCCGTCGCGCGTGATCCGGCGCTGTGCCGGAAAAGCCGGCGCGATCACGCAATGATCGAAAGGTTGCGCACGCAGGCAGGCGACGATTTCCTGCACGAGCGAGCCGCGCAGCAGGCTGTCGCATTTGAGATAGGCGAGATCGGCGTCGCGCAACAACCCCGCGGCTGACGCCGCCAGTTCGCCGGAGCGCGCATCGCTCAACTCGCGCGTGCCCAGATCGAACGCGAGGCTTCCGTCTGAACTTCGCGCTGTCGCAAGGTCCCACTGGACCAGCAGCGGCCCGGCGAGCGGCACGAACCGCACTGCGGTGTCAATCGCACCGGTCCGGTCATCGGCCAGGAGACGAATGCGCATCGCCTTACGTTCCGCCACCGGGCACCAGCGTCAGCTTGACCTCCGAGCGCCGCAACGTCTGCGCCAGGTCCGCGGACAGACCATCGTCGGTAATGATCTCTGTGAGCGTATTGACGTTGCAGACTTCGCAGAACGAGCGCGGCTGAAATTTGCCGCTATCGGCCAACAGAATGGTTTGCCGGGCCGCGCGCATCAGCGCGCGCTTGATGTCGGCGCCTTCGATCGAGGATTCTGTCACGATCTCGCCGGTGATGGCATGCGCGCCAAGCAGACAGAGATCGGCCTGCAGCGTCGAAAGAAAACCCTGCCCCGGCTCTCCCCATAGCGTGGCCGAACCGTTGCGAAGCGTGCCGCCAACGACGACAACGCGAAGCTTTGAAGATTTCCCGCACATCTCCGCCGCGCTGAGGCTGTTGGTGACGATCGTCAACGCGATATCCAGCGCCAGCAGCGCCCGTGCGGCGGCATCGACCGTCGATCCGGCATCGAGAATGACGCTGCTGCCGGGCGCGATCCGCCGCGCGGCCTCCTTGCCGATCGCTGCCTTCTGGCTGGTCGCGGCCGCGCCCGCATTGGCGGGCTCGAAGGTCGACAACAGCCGCCGCGGACTGATCGCGCCGCCGTGGGTGCGCTCCAGCGCGCCTTCCTGCATCAGCTCATCGAGATCGCGACGGACGGTCGAGGCGGAAACCTGCAGATAATCGGCGAGGTCATTGATGGAAACAGAACCAAGCGTCCGCAGCCGCTCCAGGATCATGGCACGGCGATGGGCTGGTATCGGTTCCGAATTAGGTTGGTAGCTTTGACTCATTCAACGCGCTTCCCGCCGCGGAAGCGGCCGCGCATCTTTAATCCGCGGGTCATAATTTGGAAAGGCCGCCTGCGGGTCGTTCGCGATGTCGCGTTCCGGCCGGAACAGCCACACATCAATCCGTTGCGCCGGGGAGATACAGGGATTGGTTTTCCCAAAACGAGGCAAGACACGAAAGTAGATCACGCCGCGTTTGTCCATTGAACGTTGGCCGGTTGAATGAACAGAGCCGTGCGGGAGGTTATTCGACGCCTGCCGGCGACGACGAAGTGCCGGCCCGACCTCGGCAGCCGCGCAAAACGCAAAGCGCGCTGAAGGGAGGCAAATCCCGTTGCGGATATTCCTCAGAAACCGGAGGATCCGCAGAGATGTCCAGAGTATAAGCTTTTGGTTTAATTGGGTGTTTTAGGGTACTCACTGTCCATGACGATGGGACAGGCAGTCCATTGAAGGGATACGGCGTCCAAATCACGTTCGAAATCACACGAACGAAATTTTTTGGATTAGTCGATCACTCGGAGGCTGCCATGTCTTCCTTCTTCGCTCGCACGGGGCGTCCGTCGGGCTCGCTGCAAAAAAGCATAATAGTAGGCAAATCCAGTCCGCAGGACGACAATCACGCGCGCTTCTCAAGGCTGGTGCTGCCGCACCTCGGCGAGGCCTACGCGCTGGCTTACCGGATTACAGGAAGTCGCGACGATGCCGAGGACGCGTTGCAGGAAGCCAGTCTGCGTGCGTTCCGTGCCGTCGGTAACGTCGAGGACGGCAGTGCGCGCGTCTGGGTAATGGCCATCACGCGTAATACCGCCTATACGTGGATACGCAAAAATCGTCCCGCAATCGTATTCACGGTCGACAATCTCGAAGAAGTCGAGATCGCTCAGGCAGATCCCGGCGAGCCGGATTCCGAAACGATCGTGATGGCGATATCCGACATGGAGACGGCCGTTGCTGCTTTGCCGGTTCGATTCCGTGAGACGATAATATTGCGCGATGTCCACGGGCTGTCCTATCGCGAGATTTCCGAGCGAACCAAGGTGCCGATCGGCACGGTCATGTCGCGGCTGGCCCGGACGCGTAACCGGTTTTCCAAGAACCTGGCGAAAAGCGAAGCACGACAGGCCCGATGTCGTCAGTAATGGCGCGACGGGTCTGTCACCATGGCATCTGCGCTCCCAAGCCAATTTCTGAAATGCCGTCTTCGTGATGCAACTATAGCCTGCGTGTAACGGGATTTACGGGCTCTGAGATCTCGAAGACCTCGCAGATAATTTAATTGTGACGTCCGGCAACTTCTGCTGAAAAGCCGATCTACCTAGGGGGCGAAGCTCCTGACTGTTGCTCGGGCCGCGTCGAACTCCACACAGGTTACCGAATTCCATGCAGCAAGCCGAGCTATCCGTCCGGAATTATAAATTCGGAGTTTTCGAGGTTCATCTTCGAACCGGTGAACTGACGAAGCTTGGCAGACGCGTCAGATTGCAGGATCAGCCATTCCAGTTGCTGGTCATGCTGCTGGAGCAGCCGGGAGCGTTGGTCACCCGGGAGGAATTGCACCTCAAGCTTTGGCCGGAGACGACCGTCGACTTCGATCACGGCCTCAACAAGGCAATTAGCAAGATTCGCGAAGCACTGGGAGATTCTGCCGAGAATCCCCGATTCATCGAAACCGTCGCTCGCCGTGGCTACAGGTTTCTTGCCGAAGTTACAGTTGTGGGCGCCGAGCAACCGAAAGTCGCGGTTACAGACGAGACGCCAACGAAGATCCCTGCAGACGATCTCATCGTGCAGAAAATCCCCGATCTGCCACGCCTCAATGACGCCATCCTGCTACCCCAGTTGAAGCTGCGTTCCTTTGCCTGGCGGATGATCGGCATCGTGCCTGTGCTTGCAATCTCCTTGTCGACGATTTTCTATCCCTGGACCCACGTCGCAAAGACCATTCACTCAATCGTAGTGCTGCCGCTGCAAAACGTCTCCAGTGATGCCTCGCAGGAGTTCTTCGCCGACGGTATGACCGACGAATTGATCACCAACCTGGCGCAGATCAGACGATTACGGGTGGTCTCCTCGGCGTTGGCTCAGGGCTACAAGGGCACGCGCCAGCCACTGGGCGAGATCGCCCGAGAATTGAACGTCGACGCCGTGGTGAAAGGTTCTGTGTTGCTTTCGGGTGACCGGGTTCGAATTAACGCACGGTTGATCGATGCGCTCACCGGGAGAGACGTCTGGGCCCGGAGCTACGAGGGGGATGTCCACGATACGCTGAAGCTGCAAAGCCAGATAGCCAGCGAGATCGTCGCGCAGTTTCGCATCATCTTGAATCAACAGGAACCAGCGCCGCTCAACAAGAGGACGGCTTAAAATCCGGGCGCTGACGGCTTCATCCCCGAGAGGGGTACGAAGCGGGCGATCACTCGGCTTCGACCCCGGCTGCCTTGACGATCCCGGCCCACTTCTCGTCTTCGACGCCGATGAACTTCTGGAATGCGGCGGGCGTCTCGCTCACTGAAACCTCCACCGCGGCCTTCGCCAAGGCGTCCTTGACCTGAGCTTGCTGCATAATTTGCACGAGCGCAGCGTGCAGCTTGTCGATCACCGGCTGAGGCGTGCGGGCCGGTGCGATCACGCCAATCCAGTTGACTGCGACGAAACCCTGCACACCTTGTTCGGCCGCGGTCGGAAGATCTGGCAAAAAGGCGGAACGCTTGTCGTTGGCCGCCGCGATGCCACGCAGTTGGCCGTCCGCGATCTGGTTGGACACCGCGGGCAAATCAACCGTCACGCCGTCCACGTGGCCGGCCAGCGCATCCGTCACGGCGGGCGCCGCGCCCTTATAGGGAACGTGCACGATGTTCGTACCCGGCGTTGCGCTCTTTAGAAGTTCGATCGCCATGTGCGGCAGGCCGCCGACGCCCGCCGATGCCAGCGTCACGCTGCGGGTCCTGGCCAGTTTGACCAGTTCGGCAAGATTGGCCACAGGCAGGCGGGGATTGATTGCCAAAATCTCCGGTGTGAGGCCTATCAGGCTGACACCCGTGAAATCCTTCTTCGTGTCGTACGGCAACTTCGCCAGCGTATGTGGCGTGACGACAAGTGGGCTCGCGCTCATCACCCCCAACGTGTAGCCGTCGGGTTTCGACTGAGCCACGTGCTGGCCACTGATGACGCCGGCCGCGCCGACGCGATTTTCCACGATGACCGGCACACCCAGTCGCTCTGAAAGCGGCTGGGAAATGACACGCGCCGTGATGTCGTTTGAGCCGCCTGGCGAAAAGCCAACGACCAGCGTGATCGTGTGATCCGGAAATTCTGCACCAACCGCCGCCTGGGAGAACAAGGCGGCTCCCGCGATACCGGCGCCGCAAAGGACCGCCAGCCAACAACGCTTGTCGTGTGTTTTCATCGCGTTTCTCCTTGGTTGACCTTACAGGCCGACCGATCCGGTTTAGCGACTAAGCGCGACGATCGCTGAAACGTCCTTGGTCGACTCGATGTTCAAGCAGGCCTGCAACAAGCGGTGCGAATTCGTCCCGCCCAACACGGGGCCCACTAGACCACGGAATTTCTCCATCAATTGCGTATCCGTCATCGGATTGGTGACGCTGCCCGTCGCGTTGTCGATGTGGCTGGTCAGCAACTGGCCGTTCTTCAAACGGATCGAGACCTCGGCCTCGTTGTCGCTCATCGCGACGACCGCCTCGGCTTTCATGCGCTCTTGCAGTGCGCGGACACGCGGGTCGAGCACGCAAGCGATGTCGCCCTGAGCCAAACCGGCTGCACCGTGTACCAGCACCGCCGCTGTCCAATGAAACAGGCTGACCTGCGCGTCCATCGCATTGTCGGGCAATTTGCGCCAGCACAGGTTCAAGGCGTCGGGATGTACCCGCATGTCGACGCGATCGATGTCCTCGGCTTTGACGCCCTGCACACGCGCCAGGTCCAGGCAGGCATCGATAGCAGGATGGATGACAATGCCGCACGGATAAGGTTTGTAGGTGTTGTTGAGAAATTCGTAGCGCGTTCCAAGCTCCATGCGGATCGGCCCGGCGTCGGTCGCGCCGGTCAGCACTTGCAGTAAGCCGTTGCGCCCGTCCACGGCAATCGAACCGCAGTCGAAGCCGGCCGAGGCCATGTAGGCCGCGGCCACTCCATTGCGCGCCGCCATGCCCGGCACGTAGGTGATCGCCATGCTGCCGTGCGTGGCGCGAAGGCCGCCGGCCTGCGTCGCGGCCAAGCCCAGCGCCGAGACCAACCGCTCGTGATCCAGATTGAGCAGCAGTCCAGCGGCCACAGCCGCCCCGATGCCGCCGGACAGGCCAGTCATGTACCAGCCCTGCCGGCTGCCACCCGCGGCGATCGCGCAGCTCACGCGGCATTCGAGTTCCAGCCCTGCCACTAGCGCGATCAGCAGGTCGCGGCCCGCTACGGGCGCGCCCATCGAAGCCCGCTTGCAGGCCACGGCCAATGCGGCCCCGGCGACCGGTCCGGTCGGGTGCGTGATGGTGGCCAGATGGGTGTCGTCGTAGGTCTGCGCCGACGAGCCCAGACAGTTAAGAAGAGCGGCGTTCGACACGCTGATACTCTCGCCGCGCCCAAGCAAGCCGGCCTCGCCAGCCTGCTCCATCGCCTGGATACCGCGCACGGCGGCGTCCATGACGGGCATGCGCGCTGCGCCGACAGCGCAGGCTATCCAGTTCATCCAGGCCCGCGGCGCTTCACGGCGCACGGGTTCGGGCAGGCTTGGCCAGTCCAGTGCGAGCGCGAACCGAGCCATGTCGTGTGTTACGGAAGTTGGGTCAAATGCCGTCATGTCTCAGGAATTCCCGGGTAGGCCTGCAAATGAAAAAGGAGACTCTGCGCTCAACGTCAGAATGGCCATATCCCACCGAAGTTGTCTGTGAGTTCTTCGGCGGCTGGGCCGAGCAGGCGTTTCATCTTCGCAATCTCGCCCTTACCGAAACGCTCGCGCGGTCCCGATAGCGAGATCACTCCCACGAGCGTATCGCGCGGTCCGAAGACCGGGGCCGCCACCGCGGCGCAACTCGGATCCCGCTCGCCGAGCGAAACGTCGAAACCGCTGACGCGGATAGCCTCGTATCGCGGGCCGGTACTGCCGGCATAAGCCAGGATGATGTGACCGGCGGCGCCCCGCAATAACGCGTAGCTATGGCCCGCTTCAACGCGATCGAGCGTTGCGTGGCGCGAATTCACACGGAACAGGCAGACACGGTTCTCGGCGTCCTGGCGCACGTGGAATGATGCACTTTCGGTACCAAGCTCGACCAATCGCTGAAGCGCGGGCACAACGTGGTGACCGAGCGCATTTTTCCGTGTGAAAGCCACGCCAAGGCGAAAGGCCGTCGGGCCGAGATCGTAAGTCCCGTTTGGCAGCCGGGTAACATATCCCCAGGAGATCAGCGACACCAACAGACGCAGGATCGTACTCTTGTAGAAGCCGGTGCGGACGGCGATTTCGGCCAACGTCACCGGCTGATCCGACGTTTCCAGTGCAGCGACGACCGAGAGCGCTCGCTCAACGGCCGCAACTCCCTCTGCTGCGTCAGGCTCCGGCACGTGTACCGCCGTCGATCTTGCTGCTGATTTCTTCATCAAACTTCCCGTCAGGCCGTTTGCGACCCTTTGATGATGCGCGCCAACACCGGCCAATAAAGATCGCCAAATCCCGCCTCAATTGCCTTGCCGAGAAGCTTGTCAGCCAATTCCGCGCCTTCGAGCTTGAGGTCTACCGACCTCCCGAGATCGAGCGCGTAGGCGATATCCTTGCGGGCATATTCGGTCGAGAAGGCTCGCTCCGGAAACGTATCTGGCAGCATCGCCTTCATGCCATGGTTGCGCAGCGCGAAGCTGTCTGCGGAACCCTTGGAAAGCGTCTCGAACAGTAGCTTGGCATCCAGGCCCGCCCGCTTGGCTGTTTCCAGCGCCTCGCCGAGCGCGACCACGGTCTGCATCAGCACCATGTTATTGAGAATTTTTACGACCTGTCCGGCGCCGACCGCGCCGCAATGGGTGATGTCTGTGGCAAAAGTCGCGATCAGCGGCTGCAACATGGCGAACGTGGCGGCATCGGCACCAACCATCACGCTCAAGGTGCCGGTCTCCGCCGCCTGACGGGTTCGCGCAATCGGTGCATCCGCATAGTTTGCCCCCTTGGCGGCAAAGCGCTTGGCCAGTTCGCGGCTCGCTTCTACCGGAGAGGTACCGAGATCAACGATGGTGTGCCTCACCCCGGCATGTCCAAGCAGGCCATCATCGCCCTCACAAACCGCCTGCACATGCCTTCCGCTGGGCAGCGCCATGAAGATTACATCGGCCTGTTTCGCCAGTTCTGCCAGCGAGACGGCTCGCTTGACGCCAAAGCCCGCGAGCCTTTCCAGCGGCGCATCGACGCGATCAAACCCAATGACAGATTTGCCCGATTTGTTGGCCAGGTTGCGGCACATCGGCTCGCCCATCACGCCGAGACCGATAAAGCCAATAGCACCTGTCATACAATTCTCCTTTGCATTCATCTCAATGTCTATCGACCGGCACGGGCATGCCACGCCTACGATACCTGGAACCGCTCAATTGTTGACAAGCGGGCAGTTGCCTTCGCTCATGGGACGAAACGCCTGCTCGCCCGGCGAGGTCGTAATGACCTTGTAGTAGTCGTACCGGTACTTCGACTCGTCAGGCTTCTTGACCTGAACCAGGTACATCGTGTGCAGGACGCGTCCGTCTGGACGCACGACAACGTCCTTGTTGTACATGTCGCTTACCTTCATCTCGTGCATCTTTTTGGCCACGGCGGTCGGATCCTTGGTGCCCGCGGCTTTTACCGCGGCCAGATAATGATGAACGCCGCTGTAGACGCCGGCCTGCACCATGCTCGGCACTTTTCCGCCTGTTATCGCGAAGTATCGCTTCGCCCAGGCTCGGGTTTCCTCGTTCAAATCCCAGTAGAACGAAGTCGCGATTTGCAGGCCTTGCGTGGCCTTCAGACCGAGCACGTTGACATCGGTGATGAATACCAGAAGCCCCGCCAGCTTCTGACCGCCTTCGACAATACCGAATTCGCCTGCCTGCTTGATCGCGGTCTGAACGTCGGCGCCCGAAGTGGCGAGACCTACGACCTTGGCCTTCGAACCCTGCGCTTGCAACAGGAACGACGCCATATCGGCAGTCCCGAGCGGATGTGCTGCCGAACCGACGACCTTTCCGCCGGCACTTTCGATGAACCTGGTGGCGTCGCGTTGCAGCGCGTGCCCAAAGGCATAGTCAGCCGTAACGAAAAACCAGGAGTCGCCGCCCGCCTTGGTGATCGCCTCGCTCGTCAGCTTGGACAAGGCATAAGTGTCGTAGTTGAAGTGGAAGCTGACTGGCGAACAGGATTTGCCGGTGAAGTCGGACGAGCCGGGGCCGCTGATGACGAAGATCCTGTTCTTCTGTCGTGCGACTTCGAGTATCGCAAAACCGGCCGAAGACGCCGCGCCATCGGCGACCACATCGACGCCCTCGGTATCGAACCATCGGCGTGCGATCGATGCCGCTATATCGGGCTTGTTTTGGTGATCCGCGGAAATGACTTCGATCTTCTGCCCCAAAATTTCGCCGCCAAAATCTTCAGCCGCGAGTTTTGCGGCTGCCACCGAGCCGACACCACCATTGTCGGCAAACACGCCGGATTGGTCGTTCAGTACGCCAATCCTGATGGTTTCAGCGGCTGCCGCCGTTTGCATGAACAAAGCAAGCGCTGCACAAACGTAGATACCTCGCCCGAATACCCTCGCCATGGATCGCCCTTCCCTAAAATTTCTTTTGCCGGATTTTCTCGAGTACGGGTGCGATGTAGCGCCGGAACTGCATCGGATTTTCGCTCATGGGAAAATGACCGACTTGCTCCATGACCGTGACTTCAACACCGGAAATCTCGGCTGCGGTGCGCACAGTGTCTTCCGGCATGCAGGAAAAATCATATTCGCCGGTCAGAAGATAAAGTGGACAGACACTCGTATCGATCGCTTTCGTCCGCCCCCGCAGGTCGCCGTCGACGCGATAAAAATAGAGGTCGCCCTTGAACACGCCAGGGCCGCCTTGCTTGTAGGCCCACAGCGTTTCCATACGTGCTTCCGCCGGACTCTGCGGTGCGACAAGCCCGGAAACCAGCGCAGCACAGACTTCGCCACCATGAACATCCGGCCGATTGAGCCAGGTGGTGTCGTACCAGGGCGCCTGGAAATCTGCCGCCTCAAGTCCGACCAATGCGCGGAATTCGCTGGCATGATCGATCGCCAGGTTGAGCACGATACGACCGCCGATCGAACAGCCCATCACCACGGGCTTGTCGAGATCAAGCGCCGCGCAAAAGGCGCGGATCGTCTGCGTGTAGCGGGCGGTGGTGAGCTGATACTCAGTTCCGTCCCAGCTCGCAGGCGGATTGGACTTGCCATGCCATGGCATATCGAAGGCAATGATCCGGAAATATCTTGTGAACTCCTCATCTGCAAGAAGATGACGCCACTGCCGTCCGTCAGAGCCAGCGGTATGCAGACAGACAAGCGGAATGCCCTGCCCCGCTTCTTCGAAATAGATACGGTGCGGCGTGCCGTCGATCTCGACATGCACGTAGCGGCCGACCATTGGCTCGATCCGGCCGGTCATCTTGCACCTCCTGACATACGCGGTAGCGCGAGCAGGTCCTTGAAATATTGCAAGTTCGTGATGAAAGGCTGGATGTCGCCTTCCAGCATGGCTTCTCCACGCTTGGTGAGCGAGAGGAGATCATGCCACCCCGCTTTCGGCAGCGGCTGCCAAAACGCCGTCCAGGCTTGCGGCGTTGCGCGGTAGGCGAAGCGCCAAGAGCGCATCAGCACCGGCGCCGGCGCCGTGTCGATGATCCGGCCCGCGCGTATCGATATATGGAACGCCTGCTCCGTCGAGCCAAGCAGACAATCCACGTCGAGAAACCGTCCGCGCTGGATCAGAGCAGCATCCCTTTCAAGCAGCATCGCAAGCCGCGCAAAGGCCTCACTAACAGGATCAGATTTTTTCAAGGCCCGACTCCTTGATGAGGCGTCCCCACAACTCCGTCTGGGTTCGGACGTGCTCGGCAAGACCTTCGGGCGTGCTGGTATCGGGCTCGAGACCGATACCCTCGAAGAATTTCCTTGCCTCCGGCGTCGCCATCACAGCCACAAAAGCCTTGTTCAAGACCTGAACGACCTCGCCCGGCGTGTTCTTCGGAGCGAATAACCCGCTCCAGGCCGCGAAGTCGTAGCCAGGCAATCCAACCTCTGCGATGGGGGCCACGTTCGGAAGCGAAGCAATCGCTTTGGCGGTGGTGACGCCAAGCGCCCGCAGCCCGCCCTCATTGATGAAATCGCGCGTCACCGCGACATCAGTGATGACAAATTCGATGCGGCCTCCGAGGAGATCGGTGATCGCTTGTGGCGTGCCTGGATACGACACCCGCACTGCGTCGATGTTGGCCATCGATTTGACGAGCTGTGCGGCCGCCATACTTCCGGTATTGCCGGTCCCGTAGCTCAGCTTGCCCGGATTGGCTTTCGCGTAAGCGATGAATTCGGTCAGGCTCTTGGCCGGAAAGCCCTTGGCAACCACCATCACGAGCGGATTGCGCGTCAGCCGCGCGATCGGCGTGAAATCGGCCACCGGATCGAATGGCATCGTGTTGTAGAGATGTACATTTGCCGAGTGCGTCGAATTGGTGGCGAGATAGAGCGTGTAGCCGTCCGGCGCCGCGCGCGCGACCTCGGAGGCGCCGATATTGCCGTTCGCGCCCGCCTTGTTCTCGACGACAAATTTCTGGTTCAACAGCGCGCTGACTTTATCGACGAGGAAGCGTGCTTCAACGTCGGTTGCGCTTCCCGCCGGAAACGGCACCACCAGCCGGATGAGCCGGTTCGGATAGGCATCGGCGGCCCGTGCCGACGGCGTAAAGACGGTCATGCCAATCAGAAGCGTGGCCAAAACAGCGCGCCGAGCCATCGTCAGTGCCGCGGCCTTCCGGCTTTTCATGACTTCCTCCGCTCAACATTTTTGTTCGATATCGGACGGTTCGCCACGACAACGGGCCCAAAGGCTGCCATTTCGAGCATTCTGTCTGATAGAACGATTGTTCTATTAATTCGATCATATGGCCGGATGAGACGCAAGGGAAGCGGAGATGACTTAAACCCCGAGCGGCGTCTCGCTTCTCTGGTGGACCGACTTGCCGAGCGGCGAAAGCAATGGCTGCCACGACTTCGTCGAAAACCTCATGAGTCGGAAGTTGAGTCCGTTTTGCTGAAGCGCTTGCCTGTGACGACAACTGACAAGGAAAGACTGAAAACCTTATCGGTCGGCGCGCCAACTTGACCGAACATCGAAACGAGAAGAAAAAGCCCAATGGCAGGATTTGGCCGCATTTTAATCAGACTTCGTCAGTCCGCGAACTGCCGCGACGGAAGACTGTGACGATTATCGGTGAATTCCATCATGCGACGAGAAACAGGACCTCTGCAGGTCCAAAGCCATTTTAAACCGTTTATCCAGACAAAAGAAATTCAGTCGAGTGGCATTTGAATTTTCGACACGGACTTTCGTGCCCTCTCTTCAATTTGTTGCCATCTATTCAGCCGTATATCCTCCGCAGATGCGAGCCATGATCCGCCAACAGAAAGCACATTAGGCATAGCGAGATAGTTCGCGAAATCTTGTTCCCCGATGCCGCCGGTTGGACAAAAAAGAGCGTCAGGGAACGGGCCGGCCAACGCTTTAATGGCCGAGATTCCTCCGAGTTGTGCGGCTGGAAATAATTTCACGACATTGAAACCTCGATCTCTCGCAAACATCAATTCCGACGCCGTCGCAACACCGGGGATAAACGGATGATTTTCACGCGCCGCCGCGTCAAGTAGCTCCGGAGTCGCTCCCGGCGAAAAAGAAAAGGCACAGCCGATATCGCGGGCCAGTTGCAGATCCCGCACGGCGAGAACGGTGCCCAATCCGACAACAGCTCCCGGAACCGATGCCACGATTGCTTCAGCTGCTTTAGCCCCTGCCGCAGTCCTGAGCGTTATTTCGAGCGTGCAAATGCCCCCAGCGACAAGCGCCTGCGCCAACGGCACCGCGTGAACAAGTTCGTGTATGGTAAGAACCGGCACGATGCGCGCCGCGCGCATCAGGCCTTCGATTGAACTTGTTGGTGTCATGATTGATCCAAATTCGACGGCGTGCCAAACAAATCGGCCGGCATCGCATCTTGAGGAAGAATTGCGCCAGAATGACGAATGACCACACTGGCAAGTGCGTGGCCGGCAATTGCAGCCTTGGCTGGACGCATGCCCTTGAGACGAGCTGCCAGGTAAGCCGCGGCAAAGCTATCTCCGGCGGCAGTCGTGTCCAATGGCTGCACGACCGCAGCCACCGGCACGTCCGTGCGACTACCTTCGGCTAACACGACACAGCCGGGCTTCATCAACTTGACGACAACTTCTGGCAGTTCGTAACGCGCCAGGAAGTCGATCAAGGAAGCTCCCGTCGTTTGATTCAACAATTTGAAATCGTCTTCCCCGGCCAGCACCATATCCGCCATTCGGAGAATTTGATCGTAAGCCTCAAGTGCATCGGAAATATCCCGCCATCCACGAGGCCTGAAGTTGGAATCAAACACGATGCGCCGTCCACCCTGACGTAAACGTCCGAGTGATCCGAATAAACGACCCCGCGCCTCACCGCTGAAGAGCGAGAGACTGATCCCCGAAAGATATATGACACTGGCAGCAGCAAGTGCTTTTTCAGCCGCTTGGGCACTTGTCTCATCGAACAATTGCCGCACGGGCGCGCTGTCGCGCCAATAGGTGAAATGGCGCTCGCCCTCGGAATCCGTCCTGATCAAATAAAGACCAGGCACCCGCCCCGGAACGCGAAATACGCTCGACACATCGATACCTTCTCTCGACCAGGCAGCGAGCATCGCGTCACTGAGATCATCGTCTCCAAGCGCTGTAACATATCGAACAGGCACGTCCAGTCGAGCAAGATAGACCGCGGTATTTAGCGTATCGCCGCCATAGCCCCGGGCCAGCAATCCGTCGGGTCGCTCGACGAGTTCGACCATACACTCGCCGAGGCAGGCGACGTTACCTTGCCCAAGGCCCGCAAATATCTCGTTGCCGGCCATTAAATCCACACCCCGTCCACTGCACCGATTGCTGCCATCTACGCCGCCGGACAGCCCGACTTTTTACCGGAGGAAATGCCGCAGCAAACGATTTGCGATCATAACGCTCTTCTATCGCGTCTCCAAATCGTAAACCCAAGGCCTTCGGATTCTGTCGGCAGAGCGGAAGTCGCGTATCGCATCGATGGAAAGCATGCTCGTACCAATTTCGTCCAATCCCTGAAGCAGCGCGTCTCGTTTTCTGGGAGGCACATCGAAACCGATCTCCAACCCGCCGGCGCGAATGATTTGCGCGTCCAAATCGATTTCGATTTTAAAATTCGACAATTCAACTTCGGCGGCGAGCTTCTTGTGATCTGCGGCATTCAAAACGATCGGAAGAACACCGTTTTTGAAGCAGCTGTCATAAAAGATTTCGCCGAAACTCGGCGCGATGACGCAGCGAAAGCCGAAACGCTTCAGGGCCCATACCGCCTGCTCGCGCGAACTTCCGCAACCGAAGTTTAACCCTCCGATTAAAACCTTCGCCGAACTGAATGGCGCGCGATTTAGAATAAATTCTTCAATCGGCTTTCCATTTCCGTCAAATCTTCGATTGAAGAACAAGCCGTTCGCCAGGTTGAGCGAGGGGGATCGCAAGAACGGCGCCGGAATTATGGCGTCGGTATCGATATTCGGCTCGAGCAGCGGCGCTGCGATACTGACCAACTTGACAAATTTTTCCATTTTAGATGTACCTCCGCACATCGGCGATCTTGCCTTCGAGCGCCGCGGCCGCGACTGAAGCGGGGCTGGCGAGATGGGTTCTGCTGTTGGGTCCTTGCCGATGCTCGAAGTTGCGGTTGGACGACGAAATACAACGCTTTCCCGCGGGAACCTGATCGTCGTTGACCGCAAGGCACATCGAGCAACCGGACTCGCGCCATTCAAAGCCGGCGTCCTTGAATATCTGATGGAGGCCGAGCGCTTCCGCCTCGCGCTTCACCGTCGATGAGCCAGGCGCGACGAGGGCTCGAACATGCGGAGCCACTTTTCGTCCCTTGATGACGCTGGCGGCGGCCTGCAGATCGCTCAAGCGACTGTTGGTGCACGATCCGATAAAGGCGTAATCGATCGCGATATCGCTCAACATCTGGCCGGGCTTCAGATCCATATACTCCAGAGCTTTCTCGGCATTCTCGCGCTGCAGACTATCGGAAAAGGACGAGGGATCCGGAACTCTGCCTTCAACTCCGGTCACTTCAGCGGGCGTGATACCCCAGGTAATCTGAGGTGCAAGATGGCCGCAGTCGATTTTCATCGTCTTGTCGAACGTCGCGCCGGGATCACTCGGCAGCGTGCGCCAATAGTTGACCGCCTGTTCCCATAACGCGCCGGCGGGCACGAACGGCCGTCCGGCAAGATAGTCAAAGGTCTTTTGATCCGGCGCGATCATGCCGCACCGACTTCCGAGTTCGATCGACATGTTGCAAATCGTCATCCGGGCTTCGATGGGGAGACCTCGTATCAGCGAGCCGGAATATTCGACAAAGTAACCCCGGCCGAGCTGCGTGCCGCCTTGGCCGATGACATGAAGAATAACGTCCTTGGCGAAAACCCCAGGCGACAGGCTACCTTCGATGACAAGGTTCATGATCTTGGGCTTTTTCAGCAGCACGGCCTGCGTCGCCATAACGTGCTCGACATCGCTCGTGCCAAATCCCCAGCTCAACGTTCCGAACGCGCCGTTGGTCGCCGTATGACTGTCCGCGCAAACGATGGTGCAGCCCGGAAGGACAAAGCCTTGCTCGGCTGCAACCACATGCTCGATACCTTGCCGGGGATCAGTGATATCGAACAGGCGGATGCCGTTCTCAAGGCAGTTGCGGGACATCAGATCAAGGGCTTCGCGCCCACCTTCGAATGACCCGAAATTCCGGCCAGCCTTGGTCGATACGATGTGATCGGTAACTCCAAGCGTCAGTCCCGGACACTCGATTTTGCGGCCGGCTCTTTTCAGACCATCGAAAGCCTGCGAGCAAGCCATCTCCTGAATGATGTGCCGGTCAACCTGGAGAAGGTAGATGCCATCGCCGGTATCCCTGATGGCGTGCATATCCCAGATTTTTTCGAACATTGTTGCGGGTTGCGGCATCCTGCTTCTCCGACGCTAGTTATGATGCTGTGGCGATCTGCTCGAGAGGCCGATTTTTGGTTTCCACGCCAAAGATCAACACGACTATGCAAAGGAGAAGGTACATCGCTGAAAGCGAATAGACCACGCCTCCGATGCCGAATTCGGCGAACAGATAGACAATCAGATACGGACTGAAGATCGTCGCGACTCGTCCCGAAAACTGAGTAACGCCGGATGCCCGCAGGCGAATCTTGGTGGCAAACAATTCAGGCACATAGGTTCCGAGCCCGAGCGCAACGAGCAGCAGAATGGCCGACACCATGAAGAACCCGCAAATCGCCAATGCGGCCATGGAATGCACATTCGGATAAATCGCGCCTGCAATGGCCGCGAATGCAGCAACCAGCGCGATGCTATATTTTCGTCCGAACCGGTCGGAAATCCAGAAACCCACGATCGGACCGAACACGCCGCCGCCCGACATCAGCGTTGTGAACCAGAGCGACGAAACCATGTTGACGCCCTGCTTGACCATGAAGGACGGCACCCACGTGATGAATCCGTAAGTGCCAACCAGGGCAATGACGGTAATGAACATCCCCAGCAGCGTGCGTCCGACGAGGGGCGGCTGAAATAATTCGATAACCGATGATTTTTCTATTTTTGGCTCGGGGAGGACATCAAGAGGGACGTCGGCAAAGCCTGACTCCTCCTCGATCTTCTTCACGATAAGATCGGCTTCGTCGTACCTTCCGACCGATTCGAGCCAGCGCGGCGACTCCGGCATGTTTTTGCGGAGTATCCAGACAAAAACGGCCATCACGCCCGCGATCACGAACATCCATCGCCAGCCCAACGTTGGAATGACGATGAGACCTACCAGTGAAGACAGCATCACGGCAAAATTGCTTCCAAGTGCGACAATGGCGATACACCGGCCGCGCAACGGAGGTGGTGCGAACTCGGAGATAAATCCATATCCAATGACATACTCCGCGCCGAGCCCGATCCCCATGATGAAGCGCGCGGCAATCAACCACCACATGTCGGGCGCGAAGGCGGCAAGAATTGAGAACGAACCGAACAAAATCAGATTGAACTGATAAGACACCTTTCGGCCCAACCGGTCGCCGATCGCTCCGGCAAACAGCGCGCCGACCGAGAGGCCCGCAAACGTCGCGGAGATGAATTTGGCGTTCATCGCCATATCAGACATACCGGTCTGGACCAGCGCGCCGAGGACGCCAGCCATCAATGTGACTTCAAAGGAATCGAGAAATAGCCCCGCACCAATCAGAGCCAGCATGCGGCGGTGAAATCGGGACAGCGGAAGCCGATCCAATCGGGCGCCTATCGATGAAGCCGACATTTAGATATTCCCCCTGTAAGCGGCTTGTTGCTATTCTTGAATTGCCGTTCGCGGTCACCAGCTATCGCACCAAGCGTCTCATTTTCCATCTCACCTTGTTGTTGGATCAGACGAGTCCAATCTTTTTCCTGTCTCAGCATCGAACAAATGCATGAGTTTTGGATCGGGTTTGAGCCGGATCTTCTCGCCCGGCCTGAATTGGTGACGCTCACGGAATATGGCGACAACATCCTGGCCGCCCATTTTAGCGACGACGTGAGTTTCGGAGCCAGTCGGCTCAACGACTACAATCTCGGCCTCGGCGCCGTCATCCGCGATGGCGAAATTTTCGGGACGGATGCCGCAAACCACCGGTCTGTTGTCGGAGTTCGCCGGCACGTTGATCGCCGGCAGCTTGACACCGCCCGGTCCTGCGAATTCCGCGCTGCCATTGACGCGCAGGATTCCCTTCAACGTATTCATCGCCGGCGAACCGATGAAACCCGCGACAAACAGGTTGTGTGGCTTGTCATAGAGCGCCAGCGGCGCACCGATCTGCTCCACGACGCCGTCATGCATGACCACGATCTTGTCCGCCATGGTCATGGCTTCGATCTGGTCATGCGTGACGTAAACAGTCGTGGTCTTCAACCGTTGATGCAGTTCCTTGATCTCGGTGCGCATCTGGACGCGCAGTTGGGCGTCAAGGTTGGAGAGCGGCTCATCAAACAGGAAGACCTGCGGATCGCGCACGATCGCGCGGCCCATGGCAACGCGCTGGCGCTGCCCGCCGGAGAGCTGTCGCGGGTAGCGTTCGAGCAGCGGCACCAGGCCCAGGATCTCGGCGGCGCGATTAACGCTGGTCGAAATTTCGGATTTCGGTGCTCTGCGCAGTTTGAGCGAAAACGCCATATTATCGGCAACCGTCATGTGGGGATAGAGCGCGTAATTCTGAAACACCATCGCGATGTCGCGGTCCTTTGGCGCGACGTGATTCACAACGCGCGCGCCGATCCGGATCTCGCCGTCGCTGATGTTCTCCAGCCCCGCGATCATACGCAGCAAGGTCGACTTGCCGCAGCCGGAAGGGCCGACGAGCACGACGAATTCGCCATCGTTGATGGCGATATTAACGCCATGGAGCACATGCGTCGCGCCAAAGGCTTTGCGGACATTCTGGATTGCGACTGAAGCCACTGGCACTCCTTCGGATTTTTGCTCTGTATTTTCATCACTCGATCGCCTGCTTGATCAAGTCTACGAATGCGCGTTACGCCGCATGCAACTCATCACCGTCAAATATTTCTTCCGTGGTTACGCCGTACCTCATCCAAGGCTCGCCATACCCTTTCTGATGTCACCGGCATATCGATGCGCTTCACACCCAATGGTGCAAGCGCATCGTAAATCGCATTCATGATCGCAGGTAACGCGCCGACGCAGCCCGCTTCGCCAGCCCCTTTCACACCGAACGGATTGGCTTTAGTCAGAACTTCGTTGGTTTCGATGCGCATCGGGGGCATGTCACTCGCTCTGGGCATCGCGTAATCGGTGAACGACGCTGTGACCAATTGGCCCTCATCGTCATAAACTATTTTTTCCAACAGGATTTCTCCCAGACCCTGGGCAATGCCGCCATGTAACTGCCCATCCGCCAGAAGTGGATTGAGTACCTTGCCGATGTCATCGACCACCCAATAACCGACGACGCTGACCTCACCGGTCTGTTCGTCGATCTCAACTTCACAAACGTGGCAACCGTTCGGAAAAGTCGGCGCCGAAGGACGGGACACGACCATCGCGCCGAACCCGGGCTCGATTCCGGGCGGTAAGGCCATCAGTCGATAACTGGCTTTTGCCACATCACTGATCGACAATTTGCGATCCGTACCAACGACCGAAAATTCACCGGCCGAAAATTCGACATCGTCAGGCGACACCTCCATCAAATGCGACGCAATATCCTTCCCTTTTTTGATAAGTTTGTTGGCCACTTGCAGGATTGCGGTCGCCATGACGCTGGCTGAACGCGAACCGAATGTTCCTTTCCCGTGAAACACCAGGTCTGTATCGCCATAAACAACTTTCACATCCGACGGATTCACGCCAAGCGTCTCAACAATGACCTGCGTGAATGTCGTCTCATGTCCTTGCCCATGCGAATGCGTTCCGCTCAAAAGCGTAACTGAACCGCCGGGATCGAAACGAATTTCGGCAAATTCCTCGGCGGGCGCGGCCAACGGACCGCCTGCGATTTCGATGACGCTTGCGAGCCCGATTCCGCGCAACTTTCCCACTGTCCTGGACTGCGCACGCCGCCTCTCGAATCCTCTCCAATCGGAGATCTCGAGGACACGGTCAAGATTGCTTTCGAATTCTCCGCTGTCATACGTAAAGACCAGAGCGGTTTTATAAGGCATTGCACTGGACGGGATTAAGTTTCGCCGTCTAATTTCGGCGCGATCGACGCCCATTTCCCTGGCCGCAACATCGATGACCCGTTCGATCGCGAAGGAAGCCTCGGGACGACCGGCTCCGCGATACGAGCAGATCGGACTCGTGTTTGAAAAAACACCGGTAACTGCGGAATATATCGCGGGGGTCGTGTAGGTGCCGGCGAGCCCACCGAGATTGTTCGTCGAGGGATGCGGTCCATTGGCGTTGAGGTAGGCCCCCATGTTGGCGGTAGTGATCACGCGCAGCGCCAGAAAATGGCCCTCGGCGTCCAATGCGAGTTCGGCGGTCGTTTCATTATCGCGTGAATGATGATCGGCAGCGAATGCTTCGGTCCTTTCCGATTGCCAACGGACCGGCGTTCCGCAGCGTTTTGCAGCCCACAACACAAGCGCGGTCTCAGGGAAAATTCCGTCTTTCATGCCGAATGAACCGCCGACATCCGGCGAAATGACGCGGACACGGTTTTGTGGAACTTTCAGGACAAGTTCTGCCAATTCCGATCGGACCGCATGCGGCGCCTGTGTCCCGGAATATAGCGTGAAGCGATCCGCAGCCCGGTCGTAAAGGCCGATCGCATTGCGTGGCTCAAGGGCGTTGGTTGAAACTCTGGCTATCGTGAACTCTGTGCGAGCGACATGCGCTGCGCGGGAAAACGCCTCTTCGACCGCAGCGCTATCGCCGACTTCAAACACAAAACACACATTGTCCGGGCATTCATCCCAGACAGCCGGTGAACCGGGCTGGCTTGCAAGCGACGTTTCGGTCACCGACGGGAGCGGATCGTAAGCAATTTCGACAAGCTCACTCGCATCCTTGGCGATTGCCAGTGTATCGGCGATCAACGCGACGACTGCATCGCCGACGTGTCGAACACGGTCGATGGCAAGGGCATAATACGGTGGCTCGAAAGCGGGACTGCCGTCCACCTTGTGCCGTTTCACTCTGCACGGAAACGGTCCCAGGCCATCTGCGATAACATCCTTGCCGGTCAAGACAGCGCGGACGCCCGGCAACTCCAGCGCGGCAGTTATGTTGATCGAACGGATCTTTGCAGAGCCATGGGGTGAGCGGACAACGAACAGGTGCGACTGGTTCGGGAATGCAAAATCATCGGTATAGGACCCCATCCCCTGAGTTAGTCGAATATCTTCACTTCTCGGCACCGACTGGCCGATTCCGTATTCACGCATTGCCGTTCCAAAGCCGTTCAGGAAGCGAAGCAGTCATTGACTGCGGACTTCCCCGCATTCGCCTGCATGACGTCTGGACATAACTCGCCAAACCCATGTCTAGCGCACCCGCCCTAAAAATGTTCTGGCCCCAAGCCATTTAGTGTTATAACGATTAGAACATGGAGCGATTGACCGGTCAACATACGACGGATCAATGGCTTGTCATGTGAGTGGCAACACTCCGGCAAAAGATCCGGGATAATCACAACGGCAGATGACGGTCAGGTTTTGCTACAATCACCGCTTTAGCTCCGCAATTTACAAGCGTATGGTGGCTGGCAATTTCCCCTTCGCGATGAAGTTCTTACCGCATGAAGAGAATGAAGCATACCAAGCCCTCAAATGTCGCGATCCTGATTCCGCGGAAGCGGGCGTCCACTGAGCTTCGAACGAAAGAGGAGCAGGCATACGAGGACGTCAAGGCGATGATTTTGTCCGGCGGTCTACCAAAGGATGTTTTTCTTTCCCAGCGCATGTTGGCGGCCAAGGTCGACACCAATATTACGACCATTAGAACTGCCCTGCGGCAGCTTGAGAGAGATGGCCTGATTGAAAACGTCCCGCGATGGGGTGTCCGCATTCCGGTCGAAACTGAGGAAAGGCTGCGCGATTTATATTTTGTGCGGGATATTTTGGAAGTCGCCGCTGTTCGGCGCATCGTGCAATTGCGAGATACCGTGAATGCCGCCATCTTGCGTGAAAAGGCCAAGATAGCCGACGCGTTTGCGCGCAAACTGCCCGATAACGTCGTGGCTTTTTCGCAAGCGCATTTTGATTTTCATCTTGAAGTCGCAAAACAGAGCGGGTCGGAGCTACTTTTTCATAGTCTTAATCGCGTCCATTTCCGTAATTGGTTGTTATGGCACGACGTCAGACTTTGGAAGAATCGGCACCTGATCGATCACCAGAAACTCGTCGAAATCATTTTGAACGAATCCGAGGATGAGGTCATCAAATACATGCGCATCCATATCAATAACGGGCTCGAAAATGAACTTGCAGAGCTTCGGAAAGCTCAACTGCTCCCCTCCGGGAAAACGACATCAGCCGGCAACAAAGCCGGAAAAATATCGAAACCGCGTAGTGCCACGATGAAGGCCAGATAGGCCGCTTGGGCGTTAGAACCATTTCTCAAGCAACCTTCCTTCTCGCTCGTCCCGCCAACAAGAAACCGATCATGCCGACTTTACGTCAACTGCATCGCGAACAGCAGCCACTCATCAGCCCGCTTGCACACGATGCATTATCAGCGCGTGTCATTGAACGCGCCGGATTCAAGACCTTCAATATCGGCGGATCCTCTCTGCTCGCGGCGCGCCACGCATTGCCGGATCTCGGTCTCGCCGGGTTTGGGGAAATGGCGGCCGGCATCCGGGACATCGTTGAAGCGTGCAGAATTCCCTGTCTGGTCGATGGGGACGATGGGTATGGCGATGTCAAAAGCGTCACCCGCATGGTGCGGACCTATGAGTCCATGGGTGTTAGCGGCCTGCTGCTGGAAGATCAGGCGCGCGAGACAAAACAGCCTGGCGCCGCCTCGGCGCGCAACGTCATCCCGCTGGACATCATGGAGCAGAAACTGCGTGCGGCGCTTGAAGCTCGCAGCAACAGCGAATTTGTTATCATTGGTCGAACTGATGCTCTCGCCAGAGAAGGATTGGATGGGGCGATACGCCGCGCCGAACGATTCCTGAAGTTGGGAGCGGACGGCGTATTCGTCGCTGGACTGAAAACAGAACAACAATACGAGCGCGTAGGTGCGGCTTTTAAGGGCCACTGGAATGCTGCAGCGCTTTTCCAGAGTGCGCAAACGCCCTGGATTTCTCCGCAAATTCTCCATGCGATGGGTTTTTCGCAGGTTTGCTATCCAAATCTGCTTATTGGACGCATCGCGAAAGCGCTGCAGCAGGGTCTTGAGCGGCTGACGTCGCTCGCGAACGGAAATACCGGCGCGTTCGAAAACAGTGATAGCGAAATGGCGGTCGACGTTCTCAATGAAGCGATCGGCCTGAATCGCTGGAACGAGATAGAATCTCGCTTTCAGACCGTTTAGGAGCGCGCTTTCAATTCCCTTGCACCGAACTGAGTTCGCAACGGAGATCAAGAGCACGCTTTTCAGCTTGATGATCACTGGTTTGGCACAAGCCGAACTACAACCTGTTTGAACAACTTTTGCGCCGCAAAAAATCAAGCCTGACAAAGTCTGCCGTTTACGAACTGACTGACTGCGTGTTATAACAGTTCTTGCACACAAGCAGTTGAAGCTTGGAAGAAACAAGAAAACCCGGGAATAGCGCCGCAGATTTAACGAGAACGGCGTTTCCCGACCGACGATTGATCGAACGACATTACCGGACGACATCGTTTGGTACCCACGCTTTGGGCCGCGAAAGTTGATCTGCACGAAGGGGAGGAAACGCAATGAACCGCTACAGGCGATTGACGAAACGTGTACTGCCGCTGGCGATCGCGATCGGCTTTTGGACCGGCATGACCCTCTGCGCCTCCGCGCAGAAGGTGGTGAATATTTGGCACACCGAGCCGAACCCGGCCACCATTGCGGCGATGAACGAGATCATCGCGAAATTCGAAAAAGAGAATCCCGGCATCAAGGTTATTCAGGAAGCCGTCGGCTGGGCAGACCTCGATAAGAAGATGCAGACTGCCCTCGCTTCGGGCGCGCTACCCGAGGCCTCCCATGGACAAACCTATATTGAGCGCTCGCTCGCAGCGAAGGGATTGTTGCGTCCGCTGGACGATGTCGTTGCGTCGATCGGCGAGGACGATATTTTTGATGTGGTGAAGAAGCTCGACTACAACACGAAAGAGAAGAAATATTACGGTTTGGCTCACGCCGTGGGAGCGGACCTGATCGTCTATCGCAAAGATTTCCTGCGCGAAGCCGGTATTCCTGAACAAGCACCAAAAACCTGGCGTGAGTGGCTCGATCAGTTGAAAAAACTAACCGTCGATACACCCAAAGGCAAACGCTATGGACTGACGCTCGCCGGGCAAGGCTTCTGGGCGAACGAAGATTTGTATATGTGGGTTGGTTCGAATGGTGGACGCCTGTTCGCGGATAATGGCCGGCCAACCTTCACAGAAAAACCTGTTCTCGAAACGCTCGAGTTCTGGAAAGAACTCAGCGATTGCTGTGTTCCTCCCGATTGGCTCAGTCAGGACTATCTCGGCTCCGTCGCCGACGTTGCAGTTGGCAAGGCAGCGATGGTCATGAGTTGGGGCCGAGCCAGCGGCTACTTTGAGCAATACGCTCCGGACCAGGTCAAAAACAATGAATTCGGCGTGTTCAACGTCAAACCGCTGGGCCCGAACGGCAAGGAATTCCTGACACAATTCGATTGCGAGCCCTGGATGATTTTCAAGGACTCGAAAAATCCGGAAGAAGCCGCCGCGTTCCTGAAATTCTTTTTCCGGCCTGACAATTACCTGACCTACGTCAAGTCTGTGCCGATTCAACTTTTCCCGATCACGAAGTCGATGCAATCGAACCCCGGCTATCAGGCGCTTCCGGAAATTCAGAAATGGAAATTCTGGGTAGAAGCACAAAAGAATATTATTCAGAGTAATGAGCCGAAGCCGCTGTTGATCACGCGCTGGCAGGATCTGGATTTGCCATTCATTGCGGAAATTGCCGGCTCCGGCATTCTCTCGGACATGGTCATCGACGTCATGAAGAACGGCAAGACTCCGCTGGAATCGGCAACTCGCGCCCAGAAGCGCGCTGAAACGCTGATCGGCCAACTGGGCTACGCCAACTGGTAGACCTTCAGAACTACTCATCAGCGCCTCCGCGCTGATGAGTATCCTTGTTACGGCTCTTTTGACTTGAAGGCGAATAGCGCGTTGTCCGAGCGAATATCCCCAACCGCATCAGGGCTTGCACCTGACCGAAGGCGCATCCCCGAAAATTGGTGGGGTATCATTTTAATGGCTCCGGCGATCCTGCTGATCGCCGGTCTCGTTCTGTACCCGGTCCTTTATTCGATGTGGCTTAGCCTGCATGCCAAGCACGCCTATCTTCCGATCCAGCGCTTCATCGGATTCGAAAATTTCAAGTTTTTCCTGCTGGAAGACGAAGAATTCTGGCGCGCACTCAAGCTCGGATCCATTTTCACGTTCGGTTCTCTAACGCTCCAAATTGTGATTGGGATCGGCGCGGCGCTCGTTTTGAACGAAACATTTGTCGGGCGCGGCTTTGTTCGGGCGGTCACGCTGTTTCCCTATATGCTGCCAACGATCGTCGTCGTGATCCTGATGCGATGGATTTTCAACGATAGCTACGGGATCGCAAAATATCTCATTCAGTCCAGCGGACTGACCCAAACGCCAATCGTATGGTTCAGCTCCGGAATGGTGATGATCACCCTGATAATGGTCAGCACCTGGACCTTCTTTCCGTTTGTCGTCATCGGCACGCTATCAAGGTTGCAAACCATAGACCCCGAGCTTTACGCCGCCGCCAAGGTCGACGGCGCCGGAATATTTCGTCGTTTCTATCACATTACCCTGCCGCAACTCCGCAGCGTCATCTTTGTCGTCGTCCTGCTCCGCTTCATGTTCATGTTCACAAAATTCGACCTGGTCTGGCTTTTTGCCGGCGCCGGCGGCGTGGGATATTTCGTTCGGACGCTGCCGATTTACACCTATCTCAAGACATTCGGCGAAATGCAGGTGGGCGCAGGGGCCGCATTGTCCACAATGATGTTTGTGATGCTCGGAGTGTTCGCCTTTGCCTATTTTACTTTTTTCCGGCGGGAAGAGCACCTGTGATGGAGGACGGCGCACAAGAAGGCGACTGGGTCGTCAGAGCAGCGGTCTATGGTGCGGCGATAATGCTCGTCATCATCTGCGGATTTCCTCTTCTGTGGATGCTGCTGACTTCGATAAAGCCAGATCGGGAAATCCTGAGCCTCGTTCCCACCTTTTGGACCGACAGCCCCCATTTGCACGCTTACGAGCGTTTGTTCACAAAAACGAAATTCCTGACCTATTTTCGAAACAGCATCTTTGTTGCCGGCTGCACAACCATCCTGACAATCACCGTGGGTTCTCTTGCGGCCTATGGTCTGACTCGTTTTCGGTTCCGCGGAAAGGAATTCATCGCCGCGATCCTGCTGCTGACATATATGTTCGCGCCGATCATGATCGTTGTTCCGTTCTATATCATGATGCGCACCGCCGGCCTGTCTAATTCGCTGTTTGGCCTTATCCTGGCTTACACCGCATTCTCGCTGCCTTTTTGCCTCTGGCTGCTGCGCTCGTTTTTCCAATCCATTCCGATTGATCTCGAGGAGCAGGCAATGGTCGATGGTGCGACACGCCCGCAGGCCGTCCTTTTTGTAGTCATGCCCCTTGCGCTGCCCGGCATCATTGCGGTGTCCATCTTCACCTTTATCGTGGCCTGGAATGACTATCTTTTTGCGCGGGTGCTGATTGGTCTCGACGATCTCAAGACACTCCCTTTGGGTCTCCAGGACCTCTATGAGTCCTCCACGCTCGATTGGGGGATGATCATGGCCGCCGGCGTCATGATCACGATCCCGTCCCTGCTCTTCTTCCTCTTTGTCCAGCGTTACCTGATTGCGGGATGGGGCGCCGGCGGGGTCAAAGGCTAGAGCCTTATCGGTTCTGATTGAATCAGAACCGCGCTCCAGTCTTTTGTTTTGACGCATTTTCTTCACGCGAACCGGCATCCACCTCGCTCGAAAACGCTCTAGCGGCGCTGCCTCAAACCTGCGCCGGCTCAAGCATAGGCCGACCGCGAATTTGATCCGCAGCTTTTTCCGCGACCATGATGATAGTTGCGTTTGCTGCTCCAGCCAGATCCGGCAATACCGAACCGTCAACCACGCGCAATCCCTCTGTGCCTTTGACGCGCAGTTCACTATCCACAACGGCGCTCTCGTCGGAATCCGGTCCCATTTTACAGGTGCCGACGGGATGGTGCACCGTCAGCAGGCACGATCGGATATAGGCCTCTATCTCGGAATCCGAACTGCAATCGGGCCCGGGTGCAATCTCCTTTTCAATGAAAGGCGCAACGGCAGGCTGGCGCGCTAGATCGCGCAGCATGCGAAAGCCGGTTTTCATTGTGCGCCATTCTTCGTCAGTACCGAGGAAATTCTGACGAATTTGGACCGGCCTCGTCGGATCTGCGCTGCTAAGTTTAACTGAACCTCGGCTTGCGGGACGCAGCGGCATGATCCGGCAGGAGAACTGATCCTGAAATGCGCGCTTGAATGGCGGAAAGTAAGGTGCGGCCGTTCGCGTCGCGCCGAACCAGAAATGCATCTGGAGATCCGGCACATTCATTGTGCTATCGCTCTTGACGAAACCCGTGACACCAAGCGGTAGATCGGCAGCGAAACCTTTTCCCGAAATGAAGGCCTCCGCGAGCGCGACAACAATTCGGTCTGCCCGCATGTGTTTCAGGAACGGTCCCGGCGTCTTTCGGCGGTAGATAATGGTCGCGGCTGTATGATCCAGCAGATTTTTGCCGACACCTCTCAGAGGCACGTGTGACGCAATGCCATGCGATTGGAGTTCGTCGGGATCGCCGATGCCCGACAGCATCAAAAGTTGCGGCGAGTTGATCGATCCAGCAGTAAGAAGGACCTCTCGGCTTGCGTCGACTTCGGCTTTTTTTCCATTGTCGATATATTCGACACCGGTGACGCGGCGGCCATCAAATTTGAGCCGCGTAACAAGCGCTCCGGTTCTGATCGTCAGATTCGGGCGAGACTTGACCGGATGAAGATAAGCCACCGCCGCACTGCAACGGCGGCCATTCCGAATATTCATTTGCAGGGGTGTGAAACCGTCCTGCTTGGCCGCATTGTAGTCCGCGGTCGCGCCGTAACCCGCCGCGACGCCTGCCTCGACATAGGCCTGGCACAACTCATCCTGAAAACGATTATATTGCACGTGGAGCGGGCCGTCCCCGCCTCTGTATAACGTCTCCCCGTGCTCCCATTTTTCCTGACGGCGGAAATATGGAAGCACGTGAGCAAAGGACCAATCCGGCAGGCCCGACGCAGCCCAACGGTCATAATCGCTTCGATGCCAGCGGTAATGGGCCATCGCATTGATTGACGATGATCCGCCAATCACTTTGCCCCGCGCGCATTCGATCCAGCGATTGTTCATCTCAGGCGTTCGTTCAACGGAATAGCCCCAATCATGGAGCTCTTTCTGCATGATACGCCCCCATGCGAACGGGATATGAATCCAGGGATCTCGATCCCATCCTCCTGCTTCCAGGACAAGGACGGTCGCGGCGGGATCTTCGCTCAGTCGATGGGCAAGGACGCATCCCGCTGATCCCGCGCCGACGATTACGTAGTCAAACGTAGCCCGCTTCAACATTTTAAATTCCACGCAATGCCCACGACAGCGTAGTATCGAAAACTGAAAAGTCGAGTGATGCTTGCATCATATCGGCGGCCGTGATTTGCACCACTGACTTTACAAATCAAATGATGTTACCCTGCAGCGGCGAAGATGAAATGATATGTGTAGCGTCTACAAGACGCTTTGAGTTCGCTATCGTTAGAGCAAGGCGCAAAACGACGTTGGCCACCGCCTTGAGGCGTAAGTACTCTTTGCGTTCGATATCAAACCTAAAGCGATGCAATTTGCTGTTCTCGCGAAGAACGCGCAACGTATCGCGAAAACGCCAAGCGACTTGCGGAGCAGTCGATCGAGTTCGCGCTGGAAGTCTCCGACTTTGCGACCGTGCTCCAGGTCGGCAAGAGCGTGCCGTCAGGCACGGCCGCGGCGCTCGCTGAATATCCGCAGGTGCAGAAGGCCTATCTCGGGGTTGGCCGAGCCATTGCCATACGTGCCGAGACTAACATGCTACCGACAATCCGCGCGTCTATCGCCTCGTCGGGCCAAGCGCCTCGCTGTTCGCTCGCTTGACGACGATTCAAGCGCGTTTGGTCAACCGTGCCGTCCAAGGCACACATGTCACAAATGATCTGAATCAACGTGTCTTATTGTTGATAAGTGAAACGCATTGTTTACGAGTTCCCTCGGGCGCCTCATTTTTGATTCTGTTGCGTGAGGCAAGGTTTGGGTATCCCCTTCCGCAAGGACTATATCCCAAGGACTATATCCAGAGTGTTGTTGACCAGATCGAGGTCGACGGCCATGTCATCCGCATCGTCGGAGATAAAGCCACGCTGGAACAGGCCGTTGTGGGCCGCGTAGTGGCATCCGGCGGTGTTCGCAGATGTATACCGAAGTGGCGCTCCCTAGGGGAATTGAACCCCTGTTTCAGCCTTGAGAGGGCCGCGTCCTAACCGCTAGACGAAGGGAGCGTAGGGTTGAGGGAATAGCCTTGAAATCGGCTGGCTGCAAGAGAGGGTGGAGGGACGGAAAAGGGATGAATTGGCGCTGAACCTTAGGGTTCGTTGGCAAATTTCAGCTTTCCCGTGGGCTTGAGGGTATGGGCGTCGAAGGTGCGGATTTCCGTCATCCCACCTATATCCAGCGTCACCACCAGCCGGTCACCGGCGACGCCGGTCGAGACGATACGGGCCCCCTTCGGCAGGATCGACGTGGTATCGGTGGTGACGGCGCTTCCCTCGGCCCGGAAAAGACGATAGCCGATGGCGATCAGGACGGCCGCTACCGCCAGCGCCGTGGTAAGGCCCGCAATCATCATCATCCGCCGCACCCGCGCGAATAACGCGGCCTGCTCGGGGGTCTGTTCGGGCGCAACGGTCTCGGTCATCTCAAACTCTTGGCAAATTCTCGGTTGAAACAAAGGCTCTTCTTTGGAACAGGATTCACCCAGCGGTCAAACACTCGGCAGCCAAGCACTTGGCGCTCAGACCCTTGCCGTCACCGTTGCCGGCGACGAAGGGTCGGCCCGGCTCGACCGCGTGCTCGCTTTGCGCCTTGCGGAACTGTCGCGATCGCGGCTGAAAGCGCTGATCCTGGCCGGGCAAGTCACCGTCAAAGGCCTTCCCATTCGCGACCCCGCTTATCACGTCACATCAGGCGATACGATCACAATCGACGTGCCGGAGGCGGTCGCCGCGGAGCCCAAAGGCGAGGATATCGCGCTCGATATTGTCTATGAGGACGACGACCTTATCGTCATCGACAAGCCGAGCGGCCTTGTGGTGCATCCCGCCGCGGGCCATGAGACCGGCACGCTGGTTAACGCGCTGATCGCCCATTGCGGCGCGAGCCTGTCGGGGATCGGCGGCGTCAAGCGGCCGGGCATCGTGCACCGGCTGGACAAGGACACCACCGGCCTGATGGTGGTCGCGAAGAACGACCGGGCGCACCAATCGCTGAGCGCGCAATTCGCCGATCACGGCCGCACCGGCGCGATGCGGCGCGGCTATATAGCGTTCGCCTGGGAGGTGCCCGGCCGTGCGCGCGGCACAGTCGATGCGCCGATCGACCGGCATCCCTATGCACGGGAAAAGATGGCGGTGCGCGAAGGCGGCCGCGAGGCCATCACCCATTGGGAAATTCAGGAAGCGTTCAACGGGCGCGACGGCAAACCGGTCGCCGCGCTGTTGGCGTGTCAATTGGAGACTGGCCGCACCCATCAGATCCGGGTGCATCTGGCGCACATCGGTCATCCCCTGATGGGCGACAGCGTCTATGGCCCGCACTTCAAAACCAAGGCCAGCCACCTCGGCCCGGAAAGCCAGGCCGCCCTCGACGCCCTCGGACGCCAAGCGTTACACGCATACCTCTTGGCGCTTGAGCACCCCAAAACCGGAGAAATTCTGCATTGGGAACGCGGCCTGCCGGAGGATTTGCTTCTCCTGCAGAAAACCCTGCGAGCGACGCAATGACGCAGGCTCCTTAAGAAACTGTTGTTATGCCAACAGGTTATACCAGCCACACGGGGACGTGACGGCCGCTATCCTTCCAAATGCCCCTCGATTTGGTGTATGTTGCGCGTGCGTTGAATATCCAACGCGGAACATCGCAGAGCGAATGGCTTTAACTAAAGCTTCGTCTGCCTGGCCCGCCGCTATCGGGGGCCTGAACCACTGGAGGGCGCTACAATGGCCCGTACAGCTACCCTGCCGATTCTCAACGGAGAGTCCGGCCTTTCCCGTTACCTCGCCGAGATCCGCAAATTCCCGATGCTGGAACCCCAGCAGGAATACATGTTCGCCAAGCGTTGGCGCGAGCATGACGATCGCGACGCGGCACATCACCTTGTCACCAGCCATCTGCGGCTCGTGGCCAAGATCGCCATGGGCTATCGCGGCTACGGATTGCCGATCTCCGAGGTCGTCTCGGAAGGCAATGTCGGTCTGATGCAGGCGGTGAAGCGGTTCGAGCCCGAAAAGGGCTTCCGTCTCGCTACATACGCCATGTGGTGGATCAAGGCGTCGATACAAGAATATATCCTGCGTTCGTGGTCGCTCGTGAAGATGGGCACCACCGCGAACCAGAAGAAGCTGTTCTTCAACCTGCGCAAGGCGAAGAGCAAGATCTCCGCGCTGGACGAGGGCGACCTTCGCCCCGACCAGGTGAAGCTGATTGCCAAGCGCCTCGGCGTGACGGATCAGGACGTGGTCGACATGAACCGCCGTCTCGGCGGTGATGCGTCGCTGAACGCGCCGATCCGCGACGACGGTGAGGCCGGTGAATGGCAGGACTGGCTGGTCGATACTTCGCCCAACCAGGAAGCCATCATGGCCGAGCACGAGGAGTTCGATCATCGCCGGCAGGCGCTGAACGGTGCGATCGGCGTGCTCAACCCCAGGGAACGCCGCATCTTCGAAGCGCGGCGCCTGGCGGAAGAGCCGATGACGCTGGAAGACCTCGCCGCCGAATTCGGTGTGTCGCGCGAACGCGTGCGCCAGATCGAGGTTCGCGCCTTCGAGAAGGTGCAGTCGGCCGTCAAAGGCACGATTGCCCGGCAGGAACAGGCTGCCTTGGAAGCCGCATACTAATCAGCGGCTTCGAGATGAGACACGAAAGCCGGCGGCAACGCCGGCTTTTTTGTTGGGCGAAGCTGCGCGGGGACGTGTCGAGAGGCCTCAATAATAATCCCGGAAATATTCGGCGAGGCTGTCGGGATCGTTGAGCGAATAGAAGTCATAGGGATCGCCATACAGCAATGCGCTGGCCTGGGATTTGTAGTCCGGCGACACATCATCGGCCTGCGGCAATGGCCGCGAGAGAATGTCGCGGTAGTCTTCGTAATTCGCCTGCGTGCCGATGAAGACGCACACGCAATGGCTCGGCTCGGCATAGAGGTAGCGCACGTCATTGCCGAATTTGTGGATCACGAAACGATGCGCCGGCAGCGCGTGCATCGCTTTTTGCGCGGCGGGATCGTTGGCGAGCCGCACGCGAAATCCGGCCGACGACAGATAGAAGCTGTTCTTTTCGAGGAACGGCTTGCTCGGCGCCTCCAGCGCGACCAGCAGCGATGCCCCCAACAGCAGCACGGCAGCGGGAAGCATGCCGAGCGCCTTGGCGCCGCGACGACCAACTGAGACGAACATTTTTAACTTCCCCTGCCCAAGCACGCCTGCGGTCGAACGCCTTGCGGCGAAGGCTATAACGTCACTACCGGCCAGTCCAATGCGGAGCAGCGAGCCGGCGCCAGCCGCCCGGCAACAATGGCATTCTTGAACCTCCCGCCGCCGCCGTCCGACCAAACCAATGCGACACCATCCGGAGCATCCGATGGCCATCACCTTGCAATCAACCGTCGGCGGGTTTTCGCCGGAGTTCATCCGCAAACTGCCCGCGCTTGAGCAGGCCATGATCGCGCATGGGCTTGAGCCGTCGCAGTTCGTGATTTCAAAGGACTGGGCCACCCAGGCGGCGGTGCCCTACCCGTTCCTGAAACCGTTCTTCTATGACTATACGGTGTTCGTCGGCGATGAGAATTTTACGGTCACCGAGCCGAACGACATTCGCTTCCTGGAGTATCTCTACAATCGCTGTATCGCTGCAGATGACGAGAACCCGGAGCAGGCGCAGCGCGTCCGGCCGCCCAGCCTGATCAAGCGCTTCTTCACCTGGATGGCGCAACCGGCTTGAGCAGCGACGGGAATATGTAGTGTGGGCAAAGGCGCTCTTGCGCCGTGCCCACCATCGTCAACTCCGCAAAGAATGGTGGGCACGCTTCGCTTTGCCCACCCTACGGTCCAGAGAGACCACTACTCCCCCCATTGCTTCGCCAGCGTCGCGAGCGCGCAGCCTTCGCAATAACGCGCATCCTTGTAGTCGATCCAGTTGTGCGCATAGACCCGATCGAGCGGAATGCCGTAGCGCGCGCGCAGCACCTTGACCAGGATCCGCCACGCCGCGATCTGCTCTTGCGTGGCGCCGCGGGTGACATCGGGATAATTGCCGGCGAATTCCACCCCGATCGAGGTGACCGCGTTGACCTGATGAAAGGTCGGGCCGTTGTCGATGTATTTATTGTCGTTGCGGTCCGCGCCGTCGGTATGGGTCGGGACCAGTGTTTCGGATACCGCCCAATACACCGTGCCGTCGGTTTCCACCCAGACCGTGACGCCGCGCCGGGTCGGATTCTTCGCCTGCAGCGCCGCGCCGCCGCGGGCCGAGCCGGCCGGCCCCTCGGTCTGATGCACGATGATGTTACGCCACGGATGGGCTTTCGCGACGTCGCCCCACGGCGCCAGCCAGACGATCTTCAGACCGGGAATGTCAGGGGTGCCTGACGCGCGCGCGAGTGACGCGATGTCGGGCGATTGCGCAAGCGCCGGGGTCAGTAGCGCGAGCAGAACAAACGCTGCCGCGAGCAGGCGGGAATTCATCGATGGTGCGTCCCGTGAGAGAGTCTCGGATCGATCCGAAGGCGCACTCACAATATCATATTATCCCGCCAGCTTGCGCAGGGGCAGTTCGGCCACCGCATCGTGCCCGGGCACCAGCGGCGGGGAGAGCTCGTACACCGCATGGCGGTTACGGCCCTCCTTCTTGGCGACATAGAGCGCGTGGTCGGCGGCGGCGATCAGCCGGTCCGGAAAAATGCCGGTCTCCGAAGTCCATTGCGCGACGCCGATCGAGACCGAGATCGGGACGTCAGCCCCGACGCAGGCGGCGGCGTCTTCACGGCAGACGTCGATGATCCGGTGCGCGATCATGGAACCTTCGCGCAGCGTCGAGGCCGGCAGCACGACGCAGAACTCGTCGCCGCCGGTGCGCGCCAGCATATCGCCCGGCCGCAATCGGGTCTGCGCCATCAGCGTGAAATGCTGCAGGCAGGCGTCGCCCGCGGCGTGGCCATGGGTGTCGTTGATGGTCTTGAAGCCGTCGAGATCGATCACCAGCAGCGCGAACGCCTCGCGGTTGCGCTCGGACCGCGCGCATTCCTCGGTCAGGCGCTGCAACAGATGCCGCCGGTTGCCGACGCCGGTGAGATCGTCAAGCAGCGCCAGATCGGCGACCTCGTTGCGCAGCCGGTCGATCGCCATCAGCAGGAAGCCGAAATTCCAGGCCATCGACAGGAACATCAGCGCCAGGATCATGATCGACTGCGGCGCGTTGAAATGCGCGAACGAGACTTCGCCGCCGAACAGTTTCGACACCACGCGGGCGGCATAGATGGTGAGGATGATAATGCTGACCAGGCCGGCGAGCCGGGCGCCCGGACTGACCCGCCCCTCATGCTTCGACATCAATAGTTTCAGCGTCAGCGCCAGCGGCAGCGACTGGCCTAGCGAATAAATCACGACCCGCATCGTCTCGCTGTCATAGCCAAACAGGAACAACGCTGTGCCGGCAAACATCAACCCGGTGATCAGCGCGGTGCCGCGCCATTTCACTGGCTCATTGTAGAATTCCTTGATGCCCATCGCCGCCACGCAGGCGGCGAAAACCAGCATGGTGCCCCCGATCCACAGCGGCACCAGCGAATCCGTAGCCATCCGCAGCATCGCCGCCGCAGCACCGATCGCCGCCGCAAAGGCCGATCCGGTCCAGAACCGCGCCGCCGCGAAGGCAGGGTAGCTTCGCATGACATAGGCCCAGATCAGGCCCAGCGCGAGAAAATTAACGACGAACGCTGTCCAAAGCGTCGGAACGTTCAGCATCGTGAAACCAGCACACGCACGGTCCTGTCTCCCCTGTTACCCAACAACCCACCCATGACTATCCCCGTAGTCTTGCGGACAACATGCAGCCGCTTCGCTTAACGGACTCTCACCGCAGTCCCGACAATCCGCGCCGTGGTTTTGAATTAATGAAGACGGCGCATCGCAGCGCGCGATGAGGCAGAATGCGGCGATGATATTGGTGCATTGTTAACCCTGCCGGACCGGGCCTGGGGTGAGCGTGCCAGCGCGAGATTCGCCGGTGTGAGGGCGATCACAGCGCCGAAAACACGTCAAAACGCATAACACCTGTGGATAACGCGATGACGGCTATGTGACAGTGCGGGGCAGCGGCCTGCGAATCTGTTGGGATCGTAATCGAGGATGTTGCGAGGTCGGCCCTCCGCCAAGCATGCCTCGTGTCGCGTTTCCACCCATTAACCCAAAAGAGGATGCTATGGCTAAGAAAGCGAAGAAGGCGAAAAAGGCGAAGAAGGCCAAGAAGACAAAGAAGGCTAAGAAGTAGTCTTCAAGCCCGGGTGGAGTCTCAGCTCCGCCCGGGCACCCAACGACGTTTTTACAAAACAGCGGGCTTCGGTCCGCTTTTTGTTTTTGGGACTGGCGCAACGCGCAAGCTGTCATCGCCCGGCTTGACGATGCTCCTCATCCTGAGAGCCTGACTGATAATTCGCAGGAGCCACCGTGTGTGGCTTTAAGTACCGGTTCCCGCGCAACTTTAGAATCGATTGGCGTGTGGTTCTGAAATTTTAGAATCAAGAGAAGCGAAGCTAAATCGACTGCCGCAGGACAAAAATGCCAAAGTGCGGCCGTCCTGCGAATTATGAGTCAGACTCTGAGGAGCCGCGAAGCGGCGTCTCGAAGGATGGCGGCGGGATCGGGGCCTTCATGGTTCGAGACGGCGCAAGAGCGCCTCCTCACCATGAGGAATGGGCACCGTCCATCTTGCGCGAAACAGCGCGAACCCGCACAACGCAAACTCCCCTTCCCTATCAGGAGGTACCCCGCATGACCGAAATCCGTGGAGCCGCCGCCATCACCGGGGCGGCCAGTGGCATCGGCCGGGCGCTGGCACTGGAGCTGGCCGCGCGCGGCTGCGATCTGGCGCTGGCGGATCGTGACGAGGCCGGGTTGCAGGCGGTCGCTGCGGAAATTGCCAAGACTTCATCGCAAAACAAGGCTTCATCGCAGAAAGTCAGCGTCCACCGCGTCGATGTCAGCGAGCCCGCAGCTATTGCCGACTTTGCGCAGGCCGCCACCTCAACCCATCCCGGCCTTAACATCGTCATCAACAATGCCGGCGTCGCCCTGCTCGGCGCTTTCAGCGAGATCGACCAGGCGCAGATGGACTGGCTGATGAACATCAATTTCTGGGGCGTGGTGCATTCGACCCGCGCCTTCCTGCCGCATCTGGCGACTCAGCCCGAGGCGCACATCGTCAACCTCTCCAGCATTTTCGGTATCGTCGCGCCGCCCGGACAGACCGCCTATTCCGCGGCGAAATTCGCGGTGCGCGGCTTTTCGGAGGCGCTGCGCCATGAACTGCAGATGGCGAAGAGTCCGGTTCGATTATCGGTCGTGCATCCCGGCGGCGTGCTGACCAACATCGTGCGCAACTCCCGCGCCGGCGTCGGCGTTACCGACAATGCGCGCCGCGCGGAATCGATCGAACGCTTCGATAGCATCGCCAAGACCACGCCCAAGGCCGCGGCGCTGCGGATCATCGAGGGCATCGAGAAAAACCAGCCCCGCATCCTGATCGGCAACGACGCCCGCTTCATGGACCTGCTGCAACGGTTTCGGCCGGAGACTTATTGGGCCGTCATGGCGAAGCGGATCGAGAGGATGAGCAGGAAGGGGAAGTAGGCGCCGCCATACCCGCGCTCGCACGTCACACTCGATTGTCGTCCCGGCGAAGGCCGGGACCCATAACCACAGGCAGCAGGGGTCAGGCACAGTCGTCGAACAGCGAGTTTATAAGATAGGCCGCGGCGTATGGGTCCCGGCCTTCGCCGGGACGACGAGTTGTGGGTAGGTTACACAGCGCCATCCGCCAGCCACTTTAATGAAAGCAACCCAATGACAAGAAAATGGCTTCTGACCTTCCTGACCGGCGCGGCGATCGCGCTGGCGGCCTCGCCTGGCCGGGCCGAGATCGCGGCCAGCATCGAGTATGATTTCGTAGCCCCGCCGGCTTCGCTGCCGGCCGAGCTGCAGCCGCATGACGGGATGTCGCTGCGGTTTCTCGCGATCAAGGCGATCGACGGCTACGGCGTCGACGCCGCGCTGTGGCAGCCGGACGGCAAAGAACCAGCGGATACGACGCTGGTCGTGATGGTCCACGGCAGCGGCGACAATTACCAGCATGGGCCGCAAGGTGCGCTCGGCGTGTGGTTCGCCGCCAAAGGCTATGCCGCGCTGTCGATCTCGACGCGCCAGCATGACGCCAACATCAACACCGAGAACTTCTTCGATGTGCGCCGCGACATCGAGGCCGCCGTGCAAACCGGCCGCGCGCTAGGTTACAAAACGTTGGTCTTGCAGGGGCACAGCCTCGGCAATATTCAGGTGCAGTTTTATGCGGCGACCAATTGGGATGCGGATATCAAGGCGGTGATGCTGCTCGGGCCGTTCAGCAACCTGCCCTGGAAGACGCGCAACATTTTGGTCAAGAACGAAGACACTTTCAAAGCCTTGATCGATGCCGCGATGAAGTCGTTGCGCGACGGCACGCTCGACAAGGTGCTGCCGGTGAAGATGCATTATTTCACCGGCCAGGACGTGGCGGTCACCGGCCAGCATTTCCTCACCTACCGCTGGAGCGAGACCAGCGTCGCCGACGGCACGTTCTGGATTCGCCGCATTCCGAAACCGATCCTGATCGTCCGCGATCAATCCGACGCCCTGATCCAGCCGTTCGAACCGGAGCAACTGGTGGCCGCCGCCCACGCCGAGGGTTCGCTGGCACCTGTTATCGACTACGTGGTGTTATCAGATGCCCGACCGGTGAGCCTGAAAGCGCATTACTTCGACGGCAACGAGCAGCCGCTGGCGGATGTGATCACGAAGTGGCTGGCGGAACGGGGACTTTAGTTTTTCCCTCCCCCCGCGAAGCGGCGGGGAGGGATCAAGGGTGGGGGGTAGCGCCGCGAATACCGCTGTCCGCGAATATGCCGATAGACCCCCCACCCCCGACCCCTCCCCGCCACGCGCTACCGCGCGCGGAGGGAGGGGAGAAGAAGACGAATTCAAATTTCAAACAGCCACGCGCGGCATTTTCGATCGTCATTGCGAGGAGCGATAGCGACGAAGCAATCCATGGCGCCGCGCAAAGAAAGAATGGATTGCTTCGCTGCGCTCGCAATGACGGCAAGGCACACCTACGCCTTCCCGCGACGCAATCCGCCCGAGTTGTGCCAAAAACTCCCGCCCTCTTCCGAGGGCGCAGGGAATACCGGGCGCCTGGTGCGCCCGCCGCCGCATGTGCGAAGATCGTGGGTAGAAAGCACACGCGTTAAACAGGTCACACCGAAAACACCCGGCATTCCCCGCGCAATGGTTTACGGCTTACTTCGCGCTCTCCCCGGCGATCGGGCTGTTTTGCCACCGTCGCTCCGCAGGTAAACCCGCGAAACTTGACGCCAGCGTCGAGGCGTCAGGACCACACGACTTTGCCGTCCGCTTCAGTTGCTCTCGTCAGAAGCACCATCCGCGTCCACCGCATCCCGCCTCACGTCCGTGACGATCGCGAAACGCCCCTCAGGGAGGCGGGACGGCGGAATCAATATTCCTGTTTCTACCGGGGCGTCAAGTTTATTTCGGAAAATCGGAAATTATGGCGGCGCTGTCGCCGCCCCACCGGTCCGTAGGGTGGGCAAAGGCGCACTTGCGCCGTGCCCACCATGATGCGTCCGGTGCTTCTTGAGAGGGTGGGCACGCTTCGCTTTGCCCACCCTACGACGCGGCCTTCGCCGGGACGACGAGAACTACCGTCCCGTCAACTGATCCGCGAAATACCCGATCGTCTTGCGATAGATCACCGCGTGATTCCATTCGCGCATCGCTTCGAAATTCGCGGTGCCCTCGCCGTAGGGCGCACCCATCTTGAAGCCGTTGGTGTGCAGGAGGTTCGCGGTCGACGCCAGCACGTCGGGCACCGAGTGACGCAGATCGACGCGGCCGTCGCCGTCGAAATCGACGCCGTATTTGATGTAGGACGACGGCAAAAATTGCGTCTGGCCGATCTCGCCCGCGAACGCGCCGATCAGATCGCGCAGAGGCAGATCGCCGCGCTGCACGATCTTCAGCGCCGCGAGCAATTCGCCCTGAAACAATTCGGTGCGGCGGCAATCATGCGCCATGGTCGCGAGCGTGCGGATCACGGGCAGCTTGCCCATGTCGCCCTTGCCGAAATCGGTCTCCAGCCCCCAGATCGCCACGAGAATTTGCCGCGGCACGCCATACTTGGCCTCGATGCTCGCCAGCAGCGCCGCATGCCGCTGCAACATCGCCCGCCCGCCATTGATGCGGCCGGCGCCGACGCGGGTCGAGACATATTGCTCGAACGACTTGTTGAACGTGTAGCGCTGACGCCGATCGAAATTCAGCACCGTCATGTCCTCGCTCACGCCACCCAGCGCCTGCGACAGCACGCTTTGCGAGACGCCAGCCGCCGCAGCCTCCTGCGACATCGCCGCGACAAAGGTGTTGAAGTCGCCGCCGCAGCGGGCGGCGAAGGAGGGGGTGGAGAGGGTTAGGGCGGCGAGGAGGATTGTAGCGCGGAGCATCGGCGTTTCTTCCAAAAGTGCATGCGTTGAACGGTTGTCTTTAGCACCTTCCCACACATCATGATCCCCTTCCAACGTGCCTTAACCTAAGGGTGTCGCGTTATCTGTTAGCATCATTTTCGATTGGCTTTTGTTCTTATTTTGTTCTATGGTGATCAAATGGCATCCGCGACGCAAATCGAATGGACCGACGCGACATGGAACCCTGTTACGGGTTGCACGAAGATCACACGTGGCTGTGACTTCTGCTACGCGGAGCGTTTTTCAGAGCGGTTTCGAGGTGTACCCGGACATCCATTTGAAGACGGCTTCGACTTGAAACTGCGGCCAGACCGACTTGCGCAACCGTTAAATTGGCGGCAGCCGCGGCGCATCTTCGTCAATTCGATGAGCGACCTATTTCACAAAGAGATACCACGGTCGTTCATTGATTCCGTATTCGACACAATGGAAGCCGCCGACTGGCATACCTTTCAGGTCCTGACCAAACGTAGTTCGCTCATGGCCCGATATCTTCGCAATCGATATGGTATCGGCAAGGCGCCTTCGCATATCTGGATAGGCGTATCCGTCGAAGACGCGAAGAATGCAGTTCGACTGAAACATCTTCGCGTTGCACAGGCATCCGTTAGATTTGTCTCGTTCGAACCTCTGTTAGGTTCTGTGGGCAAGATTGATCTCAAGGGAATCGATTGGGCTATTGTAGGTGGCGAGAGCGGTCCCCACTCCCGACCGATGGCAGAAGAATGGGCGATTGAAATCCGGGATCAATGTCGGTCCGCCAAGGTCGCATTCTTCTTCAAGCAGTGGGGTGGTGTTCGGCCGAAGTCCGGCGGACGTCTTCTAAACGGACGCGAATGGAATCAATATCCTAAAATTCCACAAAAAGTGCATTTAGAGGCGGCGGAATAGAAAGGAAGAATTGTGACCGACCCATATTCTGGTCGCGAGCAAACGGGTGCCAAGCATTTTATTCTTAAGAGCTACCTTCAAGCGCTCGCGTTCAAAGTTCTAACGTTCTCGAATGTCACCTATATCGACGGGTTTTCGGGACCTTGAAAGGCTATTTCGAGAAACACTCAAGTCAGTAGGAAATTTCAACTACGTGATTTCAACTAGGATCGATAAAGCAACTGCCGAACGCCCTTATTTCTTCATCGCTTACGGAACGAAAAGCTCAGACGGCCTTAAAACATTTCGGCAGATCGAATATGACGCGCTGCGCAAGCATGCAAAAAACCGGGCCAATGCGATGGAGCAGAAACGAGAGCAGCGATTGAATACCGTCGACATGTTCGCAGGCCACCAAGCTTCGGTGCAAGAAGCTACAATCGATGAGATCGTTTCAGAACAAAAATCCCTAGCTTCAACTCGTCTGATGGAGGTACTTTCTCAGGGCCCCTTGAAGTTTTCTCGAGTTGTCGCCGGGCTACTTCAGCCCTTCATGCTGAGAGAAACTAACGTGAAAGACATCTGCGTTGATCTTGCTAAGACTGACAAAATTGAAAACACGTGGGGTAGCGGCAACCGAAAGCCTGCCGACGAAAATATTATAAAATTGAAAGTCAGTTAGTTTTAAAGATCACGTCAAATTCGGTTATGCCTACCTAAAAGCGATCCGCCTTACACCAATCACGCCTATCGCGCTGTATATTGCGTTCTGAGTTGAGTTCAGCAATTTGCTCATCTGCAATGCCGCATCGCAAAAACGAATCTTCATAACCATCGATTGCATTTGGAAGAGAATCGGTCACGATGAACGTGTACCGCTAATGGTATGCAACAAGTCTGGAGGGCGGTTATGACCCGCGAAAACCTCTCGGCTGTTGCGGATGCAGTGATAATCCTAACTGGAGCGCTCGCGTTAATCGAGGAGTTCCAAAGGTTATTTTAAAAATCCGCCCACTGGTTTTGCCAGGAAGGAAACTTGGAAACTTGCCGTTCGCAAACGGCCCAAGTTCTAGGGAGAGAAACGCTTCAAGAAGAAGTAGAGCCGAGGCATCGCTGCCTCGGCTCTTAAATTTCGTAGCCACCACCTATGTTCTGAAATCAGTTATCGAGAAAGCTCCGCAGCTTCCTCGACCTGCTCGGATGCTTCAGCTTGCGCAGCGCCTTCGCTTCGATCTGACGAATACGCTCTCTGGTCACCGAGAACTGCTGACCGACTTCTTCCAGGGTGTGATCGGTGTTCATGCCGATGCCGAAGCGCATGCGGAGCACGCGTTCTTCGCGCGGGGTAAGCGAGGCCAGCACGCGGGTGGTGGTTTCGCGCAGGTTGGACTGGATCGCGGCGTCAATGGGGAGGATCGCGTTCTTGTCCTCGATGAAATCGCCGAGATGCGAGTCTTCCTCGTCGCCCACGGGCGTTTCGAGCGACAGCGGCTCTTTGGCGATCTTGAGAACCTTGCGCACCTTCTCCAGCGGCATGCCGAGCTTTTCGGCGAGTTCTTCCGGGGTCGGTTCGCGGCCGATTTCATTCAACATCTGGCGCGAGGTGCGCACGATCTTGTTGATGGTCTCGATCATGTGCACGGGAATGCGGATGGTGCGGGCTTGATCTGCAATGCTTCGCGTGATCGCCTGCCGGATCCACCAGGTCGCATAGGTCGAGAATTTGTAGCCGCGGCGGTATTCGAATTTGTCGACCGCCTTCATCAGGCCGATATTACCTTCCTGGATCAGATCGAGGAATTGCAGGCCGCGGTTGGTGTATTTCTTGGCGATCGAAATCACGAGCCGCAGATTGGCCTCGACCATTTCCTTCTTGGCCTGGCGCGCCTCGCGCTCGCCCTTCTGCACGCCGTGCACGATCTTGCGGAATTCGCCGATCTCGAGCCCGGTCAGCGCCGCCAGCGACTGGATCTCGTGGCGCAGTTCCTTGATGCGGTCCTTTTCGTGATGCACGAAATTCTTCCAGCCTTTGGCCGAAAGCTTCGAGACACGGTTGAGCCAGCGCGGATCGAGCTCCGAGCCCTGATAGTTGCGCAGGAAGTCTTCGCGCGCGACGCCGTGGCTGTCGCCGAGACGCAGCAGGCGGCCCTCGAACGACACCAGCTTCTTGTTGATGTCATAGAGCTGCTCGACCAGTGAATCGATACGGGCCTGGTTGAGCCGCAGCGACTTCACCTCGACGATGATGTCGTCCTTCAGCTTCTTGTATTTGCGCTCCTGCGCCGGAGACAGCGTCTCGTTCTGGAGCTGGTTAGAAATGTCCTGTTCCTGGAGACGGCGCAGCTTCTTGTAGTTGTCGGCGATCTTGTCGAAAGTTTCGACCACCTTCGGCTTCAGCTCGGCCTCGATCGCCGCGAGCGACATCTGGTTTTCGAACTCGTCGTCATCCATGTCGCCGTCAGCGGCGCCTTCGGACGATTCCTTTTCGCCGCCTTCGGGCGCGGCCGCAGGCGCGGCGCGAAATGGCGTCGGCGACGGCGGGGCGGCCGGCGGCGCAATATGCGAAGGGGCTGCGGCAGCGGGCATCGCGCCGCCATTGCCGTTGGCCGCGCCGTTGGCATTGGGCAGCGGCTGGCCATCGGGGCCAAGAGGCGCCGCGAGCAGCGCGGGGTTCATGTTGTTCTTGGCGTCGGGGCCAGCATACGTGGCTTCGAGATCGATGATGTCGCGAAGGAAGATCTTTCCTTCGTTGAGTTCGTCGCGCCAGATGATGATGGCCTGGAATGTCAGCGGGCTTTCGCACAGGCCCGCGATCATCGCCTCGCGGCCGGCTTCGATGCGCTTGGCGATCGCGATTTCGCCCTCGCGCGACAGCAATTCGACCGTGCCCATCTCGCGCAGATACATGCGGACGGGATCGTCGGTGCGCTCGCCGGGTTCGGATTTCTTGACTTCGGTGACGGCCTTCTGCGTGACCTCGACCAACTCGTTGTCGGTCTCGTCCTCGGCCTCTTCCTTGTTTTCTTCCTCGCTGTCGGCGTCCTCGGCTTCGGAGACGTTGATGCCCATGTCGGACAGCATCGACATGATGTCTTCGATCTGCTCGGGCGAGGTGGTGTCGGACGGCAGGACTTCGTTGAGCTGATCGAAGGTCACGAAGCCGCGCTTCTTGGCCTGCTTGATCATCTTCTTGACGGCGGCATCGGACAGATCGAGCAACGGCGACGGTGCGTCCGGCGAATCCTTCTCAGGGGCGTCTGCTGCCTTGTCGTCTTTTTCCTTGTCTTTAACCTGCAGCGTCTTTGCCTTGGTGGCCATTCATTGCTCCTGAAACGCGCTCATGCAGGGTACGTCGCCGCGCCCGCCTTGGATTACTAAATGCCTTACGACGCGGAAAGGGCGGCGCAAACCCTCGCCACCCCCGAATCTTCGCTTGTTGGTTTCGAACTCGTAGCCCGCAGGCCCTTAAGCTTCGCTTAACCCTGTTTTTGCAGCCAAACCATGGATTTGGCGAGTCTTTTTGCGGTTCCGGCCCCCGCCATCCGCATCATTTTTTAATCAGACGCTGCGCTGGAACCGACCAGATGATTCTCCAAAACCCTCGATCAGGGCCTCGGTGCCATCCACTTCCGCCAGTCGTGCCTTGACGTCCCGAAGCCATGCCATGTTTGCCTCGCTCGGCTCGTCGCCCAGGGCGACCTCGGCATCCTTCAATTCCCTAAGTAAGGAGTGCCATTGGCGATGCAAGGAGACGAGCTGGTGCCAGGTGGAAAGAACGTCCTCCCGCGCCGCGCCGGTTTTCGTGCCCCACACCGCCGAGGTCGTGATCGCGCCTTCAACCCGTTGAAGTGACTGCGAAAATCCGCCCGCCTCCAGATCGGCCCGCATCTTCTCGCTCTGTTCTTCTGGGTCGGGGCTGTGGTGATGATCGTGGGCGAAAGCCGCGATGATGCCGGCGCGCAGCTTGTGGGCTTCCGGATGGGCCAATTCCAGGGCTGCTACTTCCTCCAGATGGTCGTGCAGCAGCCAGGGGTGATTGATCAGGGACTGCAGAATTAAGGCTTCCCGGCGCGACATCGCGCTGCGCTGGCCGCGCATAATCGGGCTGTTGGCGAGCTGGGAACTCGCGGCCTGATAGGGGCCGCGGTTGATGGTCTGGCTGCTGGCGGAGGCCTGGGACCGGCCGAATTTTGGTTCGATTCGGCCCGCCGCGCCCGGGGTGAATGAGGCCCGGGGGGTAAAAGCGCGGCCTGATTCGCGGCCGGAATTGCCGCCCTGGCCGCGAAAATTGCCGCGCGAAAAACCACCGCGACCGCCTTCCGGCGCGAAGGTGCGCTGCAGCCGCTCGGCCAAATCCTGGCGATAATAGCGCCGCACCACCTCGTCGCGGATCCCGTTCGACAATTCACCGATGCGCTTTTCCAGCGCCGCGCGCCGCTCCGGCGTCGCGTAGCTGCTGCCTTCGATTTCACGCGACCAGATCACGTCCGCGAGGCCGCGCGCGGCCGAGATCACTTCCTCGATCGCGGCACGGCCGCCGGAGCGCGCGAGATCGTCGGGGTCCTGGCCTTCGGGCAGCAATGCGAAGCGAAGGCTCTTGCCGGGCTGCAACAACGGCAGCGCCAGATCGGCGGCGCGCCACGCGGCTTTCTGGCCGGCCTTGTCGCCGTCGAAGCAAAGTATCGGCTCGTCCGCCATCTTCCAGAGCAGCATGAGCTGGTTTTCGGTCAGCGCGGTGCCAAGCGGCGCGACGCTGGCGGCAAAGCCGGCGCCGACCATCGCGATGACGTCGACATAGCCTTCGACCACCACCAGCGCCGCGCCGTTGTGGGTGGCGAGGCGCGCGGGGGCGAGGTTGTAGAGATTGTCGCCCTTGTGAAACAGCGGCGTTTCCGGCGAATTCAGGTATTTCGCGGCGACGTCCTTTTCCAGCGCGCGGCCGCCGAACGCGATGACGCGTCCGCGCAGATCGGCGATCGGAAACATCACGCGGTCACGGAAACGGTCGTAGGGAACCGGAATGTCGTCGCCGCCGATCAACAGCCCCGCCTCGACCATGTCGTCGACCGGAATGCCCTGCGCGCCGAGATATTCCTTGAGCGCGAAGCGTTCGCCGGGCGCATAGCCGATGCGAAACTGCAATTGCGTGGCCGGCGAAATCGCCCGGTCAGCAAGGTAGCCGCGCGCCTTGGCACCGTTGCGCGAAGCCAACGTGTCCGCAAAGAATTTCGCGGCGAGGTCCATCACATCATAGAGGGTCTTGCGGCGCTGCTCGTGCCGCGCCGCATCGGGCGTCACAGCAGGCAATGGCACCCCGGCCATCGATGCGAGACGCTCGACCGCTTCGGTAAAACCGACGCCTTCGGTCTCCATCAAAAACGAGATGATGTCGCCATGCTTGCCGGAAGAGAAGTCGTGGTAAAAACCCTTCTGGTCGTTGACCGTGAACGACGGCGACTTCTCCTGCTGAAACGGCGACAGCCCCTTCCACTCCCGCCCCGCTCTCTTCAACTTCACGCGCCGGCCCACGACTTCCGAAACCGGAAGCCGAGCCCGCAGTTCTTCGAGAAATTGAGGCGTAAAGCGCATGGGTTGGTTATGTGACCGAGTCGGGTTAACCGACCATCGATATAGTGAGTAAGGTCTCACTTCTCTAGGATTGACAGATTTCGCCCGCTATACACAGGGCTCACAACCGTCATTCCGGGGCGCGTCGAAGACGCGAACCCGGAATCTCGAGATTCCGGGCTCGATGCTGCGCATCGCCCCGGAATGACAGCATAGGGAACCTACCCCTCCAGAAACCGCCCCGACTCGATCCGCGCCAAATGCGCGACCGGCCAGTTGTAGACGTAGGTCCACACCTCGCTTACCGCGCCGCCTTCCAGCGTCACGGATAACATCTGCCGCACATACTCGGTCGGTTCGGGAAAGCCCTCGCCGCAGGCTTCGTACATGTCGAATTCACGCAGCAGCTCGACCGGCTGGCGCAAGCGATAGACTTCGCCGAACACGACGTCATTGGGGTCGTCCGACAGCACCAGCCCGGGATAATGCTTCACGCGGTAGAGCCGGCCGCGGCAACGGGCCTCGCCGATGAAATCGGCGCTGCGCGACAGCAGCTTCGCCATCGGATGGTCGAAACCGCGCATCAGGGTGCCGTAGACGAAGAGACGATCGGAGGTCATGGGCGGTGTATAATCGTCATTGCGAGCGAAGCGAAGCAATCCATCCTTGCTTCCGTCATTCCGGGATGGTGCGTTAGCACCAGACCCGGAATGACGACGTCAGATCAAGCCGCCACCACCTCATCGCTGATCACCAAAAACTTCACCAGGTCCATCCGCCCGAAGCTCGTGGTCAGCGCGACGTCGGCGGCGTCGCGGCCGGTGCCCATCAGGATGCGGCCGATGCGGGGATGATTGTGGCGCGCGTCGAAGGTGTACCATTGGCCGGAAAGATAGACCTGAAACCAGCCGGAAAAATCCATCGGCGCCGGATCCGGAGGAATGCCGATGTCGCCCATGTAACCCGTGCAATAGCGCGCCGGGATGCCCATGCAGCGGCAGAAGGTCAGCGCCAGATGCGCGAAATCACGGCAGACGCCGGTGCCCTGCTCGTAGACATCCTGCGCGGATTTCATGTGATGCGCGTGTTCATAACCGAACGTGACGTGGTTGTGCACAAACGTTGAGATCGCCGCGACCCGCTCCCAGCCGGGCTGCGTGTTGCCGAACAGCGACCAGGCGATATCGGTGAGCTTGTCGGTCTCGCAATAGCGGCTCGCCATCAGGTACATCAGCACTTCGTCGGGCAACTGCTCGATCGGCACTTGCTGTGCAGTCGGCATCACCACATCGGGCAATCCGGAATCGCGCACCAGCGCGTGGCCGCGAAACGTCACGCCGCCGGCGGGCGCTACCAGCCGGCCGCAGACATTGCCAAAACTGTCGCGGTAGAACCCGATGGGAACATTGGGATCGGCGACAATGCTTTCGGTGCCGACGATATCCGAAAAGCGCGAAGGATGAATGCTGAGCATGATCACCATCGGCGTCGGCTGCACCGCCGCATAGGTGATCTCGAAACCCACTTTGATTTCCATGATTACACCCTCACTTCTTCACCGGTTGCGACCACATCGATGCTGACATGCATGCCGACAAACGCATCGGCTGAACCCAGATACGTGCCGTGCAGCGGGATGGCCTGGCGTGGATCGCGCGCGACCGCGACGCGCACGAGGTCGCGGGTGCCGATAATGCCGTTGGTCGGATCGAATTCGATCCAGCCCGCGCTCGGCAGATAGACCTGCACCCAGGCGTGGGTGGAGCCGCCGCCGGCATAGCCGTGGGCGCGGTCGCCGGGAATGAACAGATAGCCCGATACGAAACGCGCGGCGATGCCGAGCCGGCGCAGCGCCTCGATCATGAACAGCGCATAGTCGCGGCAGGTGCCGGATTTGGTCTGCAGCGTATCCAGCGGGTGTTGGGTGCCGTGTTCATGTCGCTTGCGATAGCTGAACTGCTCGCGGATGCCATGGGTCATGCCGGAGAGAATGTTGAACGTTGGCGTCGGCCCCTCCGCATCGAGAAAAGTCCGCGCCCAGGCCGACAGCTCGCCGCCGGGATCGCCATATTGCGGCGAGATGTACTGCGCGAGGTCGGGAAACTCCTCCCGGTCGTACAGAAACGGATAGAAATAAGCCGGGTCGTCGGCGGTCAGCGCGAACTCCTCGGCCGGATTGTGCTCGACGACAGCGGTCGAGGAAAACGTCAGGGTTTGCGCCCGCGCGTCGAAGGTCGCGATCGCGACGCTGTTGCCGAACACGTCGTGAATCCAGCGCAGCGACATCGGCTCCGGCACGATGTCGAGATGGCCCGAAACCACGCGCAAATCGTGGCCGTCGCGCGGGCGCAGCATGATCCGATGTTCGCCGAACGCCACCGGGTGGGTATAGCGATATTCGGTCTTGTGATGGATCGTCAGCACAGGCATCGTCGGCGCAATCATCGTGATTTCCGGCAATCTAATCTATACCGTACCCTGCTTATTTATGGGTCGGCATGCTGCTTCGATAGGCAAAGAGTAAAGAAATGGCTTCAGACAATGCCGGCGGCTCATCTTTACTCCTGAGCCAACAAGATGTTCCGCCGGTCCATGAAGATAATACGCTGGGCGCCTCGCCCTTTCTGCTCACATCTGACCATTACGGCCGGCTGATTCCGGCCACGCTCGGCGATCTCGGACTAGCCGCCAGCGAGATGACGCGGCATATCGCCTGGGATGTCGGCATCGCCGGCGTCGCCGACGCGCTTTCGAAACATCTCGGCGCGCATCTGATCGCGCAGCGTTATTCGCGGCTCGTGATCGACTGCAATCGCCCGCCGGATGTGCCGAGTTCGATCCCGCGCATCAGCGAAGCGACGGTCATTCCCGGCAATGAGGCGATCACGCGCGAGGCCGCGCAGACCCGCAAGCAGACGATCTTCGATCCCTATCACCGCCGCATCGCCGAGGTGATCGAAACACGCCTGCGAAACTCCATTCCGACCGTGCTGGTGTCGCTGCATAGCTTCACGCCGGTTTATGCAGGGATCATCAGGCCCTGGCATATCGGCACGCTCTATCACCGCGACACGCGCCTGCCGCCGCTACTGTTGAAAATGTTGCGCGCGGAAGCCGATCTGGTGGTCGGCGACAACGAGCCCTATGCGGTCAGCGACGAGACCGACTACACCATCCCGGTGCATGGCGAAGCGCGCGGGCTGATGAACACCGGCATCGAAATCCGTCAGGATCTGATCACTGAACCCTCGGGGCAGATGGAATGGGCGGATCGATTGGCGCGCATTTTTGGTGAGATTGAAATTGCGATGCGCGCGCAGGGGCTGATTTAGTTCACCTTGGCCCGCGTCAGCGCCAGCCAGATGCCGCCGCCGATCATGAAACCGCCTGACACGCGCGACAACAACCGCGTCCGCCGCACCGAGAAAAAGCGCCGCACCCGGCCGGCCAGGATCGCATAGGTCGCATCCGTCATCGCCGCCGTGATCATGAAGGTGACTCCGAGCAGCGCGACCTGCGAGAGATGATCCTGATTCATGTCCATGAACTGCGGAATGAACGCCCCGAAAAATACCAGCACCTTGGGATTGCTCAGCGCGACCAGAAACCCCTGCAGGAAAAACCCGCCGCGCGGCGGCGGTGGCGGCGCCTCATCGCTGACGCCCTCGACCGGCGCGCGGATCAGCTTGATGCCGAGCCACACCAGATAGGCCGCGCCGGCGAAGCGCACCCAGTTGAACCAGTAGCCCATCGTGGCCATCAGCGTGGTCAACCCGATCGCCACGATGCCGATCACGATGGCAAGCCCGGCCTGCACGCCCAAAATATTGATCAGCGCCGCACGGGTGCCATAGCGCAGCCCGTTGGCGATCATCAGCGTAACGATCGGCCCCGGCAACAGCGCGAGCCCGATGCAGGCGGCGACAAAAGCGAGATAGAGTTGAAGGGACATGGGAGACGCTTTCGTGAATTAGCGGGCGACTGAATTATGCATCAAATGTAACAACAGAAAAGCCGCGCTCTTCCCCTCCCCTTGTGGGAGAGGGTGGCTTCGCGAAGCGAAGACGGGTGAGGGGTTCTCTCCGCGGATAGAGACCCCTCATCCGGCGCTGCGCGCCACCTTCTCCCACAAGGGGAGAAGGGAAGTAAAAACTCACCCGCCGTCGATCGCGGCGGTCATCCATTTCTTCATTGCGATGGATTTTAGAAACTCCAGCGCTGCGCGCTGAACGCCCCCCGCTTCGCCGCGGCCTTTCGCGACCGCCACCAGCAAATCGCAATGCTTCGACACCGCGATGCCCACTGCTGTATGCCGCGAACCGTCCTGCATTCGCAGATCGTAACTGCGCAGACGCCCGGCCATGTCGGCAACCTCGATAACGCCGCCCGGCGCCAGCGGCACGAAACGCTCGCTCATCAGATCGAGGTCGGCCACGCGGTCGACCTCGTCGTCATCGGCGACTCCAGAGTCGCAGTTGCAGAAGCCGATCTTGGGCCGCACGTAGACCTCGACCTCGCCGCCGCAGGCCTCAGTGGCGCAACGGAATGCGCGGCCCGCGGGCCATGCGTCGCGCGGAAACGGCCAGGCGATTTCTCGCCAGCCGTCACCGTTGGAGCGGACATGCTGATAGCCGGCGAGCGCCGATGCCGTGCAGATCGCAACAACTGAGGCGGTCAGCAGCCAGCGGCGCATCCGCATCACCTCATTGCGGCAAACCGGCCACGGCACGCGCCGGCCCGGTCAGTTCCAGAATGTGCAGGCCGGTGTTGGCGCGGTCGACGGCGTAGATATAGCCGCGCTCATCGGTCTCGACATTGTTGGTCTGAATCGCGACCTTGCAGCGGTCCTTGCCGTCGATCTTGACGCAGCGCTTGTCGGTCGCCGCCGTGATCGAGGGGATGAAATAGCCGACTTCGACCGGGTGGTAGGGATCGCGGATATCGAGCGCACGCACGCCGGCATTGAAGAAGGCGATGAAGGCCATCTTCTTGTAATAGACCGGCGCCATGCTCTCATTGGAGGAATGCGAGCCAAACCGCCCGCCACGGTCGCAGAACGCACCGGAGGCTTCCGGCACCGTGTAGCTCGAAATCACCATCGGGCGATTTTCCACGGTAACATCGGCGAACCACACCATCTGCCGCGGCTCGGCACATTCGTTGAGGATTTCCTCGTCGACGATCATGACGATGTCGCGTTCCTTGCCGTCCTTGTCCTTGGCGAATTCCGCGATCGGCATTTTCAGCATCGGGAACGTGGTGTGGGCGCCGTTGAACGCCGACATCGGCATCCGTGAGATTTCCGGGAAACGCAGATTGTCCGGCGTCGGCTCCTTCGGGCCGGTCAACAGCTTCTCGCGATCGATGATCTGCACGAAGCCGCCCTTGTCGGTGCCGTAGCCGAAATAGACCCGGTTGCCTTGCGGCCCGGCCGAGATCGGTCCGTGAACTTCAGTCGGCACAGCACCGGTCGCGCCCGGCTCCTGGCCCGGCAGGCCGAAATCCCTGATCTTCACGGGATGCGCGGGATCGCTGAGATCGTAAATCTGCGTCATCCGGCGCGTGCGCCAGTCGGGCGCACCCGACACCAGAAAGGCGATGCCGGTTTCGCATTCCCACCAGTTCTTGTGGGTGTCCTTGAGCCCGTCGATCCTGGTGATCAGCGACGGATTGGCGGGATCGGCGACGTTCCAGATTTCATGGGCTTCACTGCCGAAGGTGCGCAGCATGTACACCGCGTTCTTGTCACCCTTGGGCAGTTGCTTGCCGTCGCAGACGCGAACCATCTGCGCACCGCCGCTCTCGTATTTTCCTTCCTGCCCCGGAATGTGCCGCAGATATTTCGGATGCGCGGGATCGGTGACGTCGACAATCGAAGTCCCGTTCGGCTCAGCCTTGCCGGTCATCGGATTGACCGGATCTGGAATGTCATCGGTGCCGCCGTGATGGCCGATATAGGCGATCCAGCGATCGCCCTGATGATGGATGGTGGGCTGATAGGCGCTGCGCGCCTGCAGGTCGTTGCTGCCAACCAGCTTCATGTTGGACGCTTCCGGGGGAGCCCCGATCACCTGGCTCTTTATTATCTCGCTCTGGGCGTGGGCGCCGGAGCCGGCCGCGATCAAAATTACCGAGAAAGTCGAGAGAACTACTGAGACACTTTTTGCCAGTTTGAGACGACCGGTCATGTTTCTTCCACCCAGGTTTCCAAAACCAATCTGCGTTGGTCACAGCGACGCTAGCACGACAACATGACGCACCGAAACATCATCTTGGAAACACCCCCTTGCATGGAAACATCCGCTTGACATGCAACCATTTGGTTGCCTATTATGTTTGCTATGGATGAGGTCTTCAAAGCACTGGCGGATGCGTCGCGACGCTCTTTGCTGGACCGGCTTCACCTGAAAAACGGGCAGACCCTGAACGAGCTTTGCGAGGGCCTCGCGATGACGCGGCAGGCCGTGACCAAGCATCTGGTGATTCTCGAGGCCGCCAATCTCGTCACCGCGTTCAAGCATGGCCGCGAGAAGCTGCACTACCTCAACCCGGTGCCGATCCATCAGATCGGCGAGCGGTGGATCAGGAAATTCGAGCGCGGCAAGCTCACCGCGCTCAGCGAATTGAAACGGCAACTGGAGAAGCGTGATGAGTAAACCGGAATTCGTCTATGTCACCTATATCGAGACCACCCCAGAAAAACTCTGGCACGCGCTGACCGACGGCGACTTCACCCAGCGCTACTGGTTCGGCGCCCGGCTAAGATCAGATTGGAAGCCGGGATCGTCCTTCGAGATGGTGCGAAGCGACGGCAGCGTGTCCGATGCCGGCAAGGTCGTCGAATACGATCCGCCGCGACGGCTGGCCTATACGTTCGTGAATCAATCGGAAAAATATAAAAACGAACTCCCCGCACTCGCGACGTTCGTACTCGAGCCCTATGGCAAGCTGGTCAAGCTGACCTTGACGCATCAAGGCTTCGCCGACGGCAGCAAGTTCTTCCAGGGCATCTCCAAGGGATGGCCCGCGATCCTGTCCAGCCTCAAGAGCATCCTTGAAACCGGACAGCCGCTGGAGATTCCATATGCCGCGCTGAACATGTGATGCGTGAGAATTGAGGCGTCGCCGTCGTCCCGGCGAAGGCCGGGACGACGGTGTGGAGGCGATGTCGCTCGACATCTTCGGTCGTCATACGCGGGCTTGACCCGCGTATCCATCATGCTTCAAAAATCTTGTGAAGAGGATGGATTGCCGGGTCAAGCCCGGCAATGACGGATGAGGAAGGCGTTCGCCTCTCACCCCAGCTTCCGCAACTCCCGGCGCAACACTTTCCCCGTCGCGCCCATCGGCAAGCTTTCCGTGAACTGCACGAAGCGCGGATATTCATGCGCAGCGAGTTGTACTTTCACGAAGTCCTGGATCTCGCGTGCCAGGGCATCGCCGGGCGCAAAGCCCGGGCGCAGCACGATCCAGGCATTGATGGACTCGGTGCGGATCGGATCGGGAATGCCGACCACCGCCGACATCGCGACCGCCGGATGCTTCATCAGCGTGTGTTCGATCTCCGAAGGCCCGACACGGTAGCCGGCCGTGGTGATCACGTCGTCCTCGCGGCTGACATACCAGAAATAATCGTCCTCATCCTGGATGCCGAGATCGCCGGTTAACAGAAATGCACCGGCAAATTTTTTCGCAGTTGCTTCCGGGTTGCGCCAGTATTCGAGCATCGTGCACGGGTTCGGCTGGCGCACGCCGATGATGCCGCGCTGCCCGCGCGGCAATTCCTCGCCCGCTTCGTTGACAATGCGCACGTCGAAGCCCGGCGTCGCCTTGCCCATCGAGCCCGGACGGATCGGAAACAGATCGGCATTGTTGCCGACCACCAAATTGCACTCGGTCTGGCCATAGATCTCATGCGCATCGATGCCGAAAGTCGCGCGCACCCAATCGAGCAATTCACCGCCGAGCGACTCGCCGCCGGTCAGGATGCTGCGCAGCTTCACACCGGGATGCCTGACATCGGCCAGCCGCATCAGTTTGAGCGCGGTCGGCGGCAGAAACACATTGCGTACGCCGTGATCGGCCATCAACTGCATGGCCATCTGCGGTTCGAATTTCCGGGCGCGGTAGCCCACCACTGGAACGGCGTGATACCAGGCCGGAAACAGCGCATCGAACAGACCGCCGATCCAGGCCCAGTCGGCCGGTGTCCACATCACGTCATCCGGCTTCGGCAGGAAGCCATGCACCATCTCGACATTCGGCAGATGCCCGAGCAGCACGCGATGCGCATGCAGCGCGCCCTTCGGATTTCCCGTGGTGCCCGAGGTGTAGATGATGATGGCGGGATCGTCGGCCGAGGTATCGACCGTGGCGAATTCCGCGGAGGCTGATTTCAGCGACGACCAGAACGATTTGGCGCCGGCAGGAGCGCGATCGCCGGTGAGATAGATATTGGCGAGGTCCGGTAGCCGGTCGCGGATCTTTGCCAGTTTCTCCCAGCCGGTCTCGTCGGTGACGATGGCACGGGCGCCGGAATTCGATAACCTAAACTCCAGCGCGTCTTCGCCGAACAGCGTGAACAACGGCACCGACACCAGGCCGGAGCGAAACGCGGCCAGATGCGCGATAGGCAATTCCAGCGATTGCGACAGAAACACCGCGACGCGGTCGCCGTGCATGAGTCCATCGGCTTTCAGCACATTGGCAAAACGGCGCGACATCTCGCTGATGTCATCGAACGAGGTCCGCTGCGCCGTGCCGTCTTCATCGAGATAGATCAGCGCCGGACGTCCCGTGCCATCGGCATGGCGGTCGCAGCACGCGCTCGCGATGTTGAACCGCGCCGGGATGTCCCAGCGAAAGTCGTGGTAGAGCGCGTCGTAGTCGGTGGTTTCGGTGAGCATGTGTGGCCTTCGAGTTCTGCACCACCTCTGAGACGTCCTCGGTGTCCTCCCTGCGAACGCAGGGACCCATAACCACCGGCTTTAGTTATGGACCGTGACGCCTCAACATCCCGAACCAAATCGCGCTTTCACGGCGTATGGGTCCCTGCGTTCGCAGGGACGACGACCAACTTGAGTTGCGTCACCTCGAACTCGTTCACCCCGCCAGCGCCGCCTTCACCATTCCGCTGGCCTTGCCGAAATCCATTTGCCCCGCGTATTTCGCCTTCAGCGCGCCGATCACCTTGCCCATGTCCTTGATCCCGGCAGCACCGGTCTCGGTGATGATGGCCGAGATCGCGGCCGTGACTTCGGCTTCCGACATCTGCTTCGGCAGATAGGCCGAGATGATCGCGATCTCCTCGCGCTCCTGCGCGGCCAGTTCGGCGCGGCCGCCCTTGTCGTAGAGCTCGACCGATTCCTGGCGCTGCTTGATCATTTTCTGGAACACGCCGAGCAGGTCGGCGTCGCTGAGCGGCGGCTTGCCCTGCCCGCGCGCGTCGATGTCGGCATTCTTGATGGTCGAATTGACCATCCGCAGTGTGGAGAGCTTGCGCTCCTCCTTGGCTCGCATCGCGTCCTTGACCGCGTTGTTGATGTCATCGCGCAGCATTGCCGTATCCTTTATCTTTACGCTCCTGATCTAGGCGGTTCGCAGCCCCTTAACAACCAGTTCCGCAGCCGCTATGCCCGGCCAGGACGAAAGAAAACTGGTAAATATGCGGATTTTGCATGTGAATCCGCCACTTCCGGCTTTGACGCCCGAGGGGGCGACGACTATGTAATGCGCTCATGACAATACCTGAAAACAGCTCAGCCTGGCCGGATCACAAACCGACCGCGCTCCTCGTGCTCGCCGATGGCACCGTGCTGGAGGGCTTCGGCCTCGGCGCGGAAGGCCATGCGGTCGGCGAAGTCTGCTTCAACACCGCGATGACCGGCTATGAGGAGATCCTCACCGATCCCTCCTATGCCGGACAGCTCATCACCTTCACTTTCCCGCATATCGGCAATGTCGGCACCAACGACGAGGATGTCGAGACGGTGAACATGGCGGCGACGCCGGGCGCACGCGGCGTGATCCTTCGCGCGGCCATTACCGATCCGTCGAACTACCGCGCCTCCAAGCATCTCGACCAGTGGCTGAAGGCGCGCGGCATCATCGGCCTTTCCGGCATCGACACCCGCGCGCTGACCGCGCTGATCCGCAGCAAGGGCATGCCGAATGCCGTGATCGCGCATGCGCGCGACGGCCAGTTCGACCTGCATGGGTTAAAGGAAGAAGCCCGCGAATGGCCCGGCCTTGAAGGCATGGACCTGGTGCCGATGGTCACGTCTGGCCAGCGCTTTACCTGGGACGAGACGCCATGGGCCTGGGAAAAAGGCTTTGGCCGCCAGACCGCGCCCGAATTCAACGTGGTCGCGATCGACTACGGCATCAAGCGCAACATCCTGCGTTTGCTCGCCGGTGAAGGCTGCAAGGTCACGGTGGTGCCGGCGACCACGTCGGCGGAAGACATCCTGGCGATGAAGCCCGATGGCGTGTTTTTGTCTAACGGCCCCGGCGATCCCGCCGAGACCGGCAAATATGCCGTGCCGGTGATCCAGCAGGTGATCAATTCGGGCACGCCGACGTTTGGTATTTGTCTCGGCCATCAGATGCTCGGCCTCGCGGTCGGCGCCAGGACCATCAAGATGCATCAGGGCCATCACGGCGCCAATCATCCGGTCAAGGACGAGACCACCGGCAAGGTGGAAATCACCTCGATGAACCACGGCTTCGCGGTGGATCAGGCGACCTTGCCGAAAGGCGCGACCCAGACCCACATCTCGCTGTTCGACGGCTCTAATTGCGGCATCCAGCTCGAGGGCAAGCCGGTATTCTCGGTGCAATATCACCCCGAAGCATCCCCCGGCCCGCGCGACTCGCATTATCTGTTCAAGCGGTTCGCGGATTTGATGCGGGCGAAGAAGAGCGCGTAAGGCCACCTCCTCGCAGCGTCATTGCGAGGAGCGTTAGCGACGAAGCAATCCATTCTTTCTTTATGCCGCCGTGGATTGCTTCGCTACGCTCGCAATGACGTTGAAATATCGAGGTTCGAGGCGCTGGCAAAATAATGCGCCGCTTTGTATGATATTCGTCATTCTAAACAGGACCCCACCATGCCCGACACGTCAGCCCCCACGGTCGAATACGGCGTAACCCCGACGCAGGTCATGGCGTCGATGCCGGGCATCGATTTCGTCCGCGCCATTTTCGCGGGCAAATTGCCGACGCCACCGATCATGCAGACCGTCGAGCCGTTCGACTATGCGGCCGAACCCGGCGTGATCTCATTCCAGAGCGTTCCCGGTTTTCGGCATTACAACCCGATCGGGTCGGTCCATGGCAGCTATGCTGCGGCGTTGCTGGATTCGGCGATGGGGCTGGCGGTGCATTCGATGCTGCCGGCCGGGAGCGGCTACACCACGCTCGAATTCAAGATCAGCTTTATCCGCGGCATGACCAAGGATACCGGTCCGGTGCGGTCGGAAGGCCGCACGCTGAGCGTCGGCCGCCGCGCCGCCACCGCCGAGGGTCGCATCACCGACTCCAAAGGCCGCCTGCTCGCGCATGCGACCACGACGTGTCTGGTGTTCGAGATTCCGAAGGAAGGCTGACGCGGCCTTCTTCCCTTCTCCCCTTGTGGGAGAAGGTGCCCTCGCGAAGCGAGGGCGGATGAGGGGCCTGTATCCGCGGAAAGAACCCCTCACCCGTCCGCGATGCCCGGGGCATCGCGTCCACCCTCTCCCACAAGGGGCGAGGGGAAAAGGCGCTCGCGACCGCCGAACTACGCCTCGTTGCCGCCTTCCTGGCGGCTGGCTTCGAACAGGAACCAGGTGCGGCGTTCGGTTTCGTCGATGAAGGTTTCGAGCAATCCGGCGGTGCCGGAATCCTCGTGCTCATCCGCAAGCTTGTGGGCCTTTCGCATCGCAGCCGCGACATGCTTGTTGTCTTCCATCAATTCGCGCAGCATTTCGCGCGGCGGGACATAGGCCTCGTTATTGTCCTTGATGGTCTGGTGCTTGCCGATCTGCCCGATCGAGCGCAGCGTGGTGCCGCCGAGCTTGCGCACGCGCTCGGCCAACTGGTCCGTGGTCGCGAAGATCGCATCGGACTGCTCATCGAGCATCAGATGATAGTCGCGGAAATGCCGGCCGCTGACGTGCCAGTGGAAATTCTTGGTCTTTACATAGAGCGCGAAGGCGTCAGCCAATAGCGTATTGAGCGACGCCGAAATCTTCTCGACCGCCGCGGGCGGCAAGTCGGTCGGGGTATCGAGGTCGGGGGAAACTTTATCAGATTTGGCTTTGCTCACGATGCACCTTCCTGTTTGGACCCGGACACTTTAAGAACCGGAAGCGGCGGCAATGGACACGGCTCGCCGGACCCTCTAACGCATCATACGCGCACCGGTTCCATCCCCGGAACCCCTGTTTTACCGGACGCCTGAAATCATGGACGACTGGATCGATTATTACGATTCCACCCATACGATTTATGCCAGCAGGCTGCACCGTGACCTGCATTTCCAGCTCATCGCCAAGGATATCATCGGCTACATCACCTCCCCGGACGCCGTGGTGCTGGATTATGCCTGCGGCGAAGCGCTGTCGGCGGCAGAGGTCGCGGATGCCTGCGGCAAACTGTATCTGGCCGAACCCGCACCGGGCGTGCGCGGCCGGCTGATCGCGCGGTTTGCGCCGAACACCAAGATCAGGGTGCGCTCGCTGGATGATTTGCGGAAAATGGCGGAGAAATCGGTCGATCTCGCTGTCATGAATTCGGCCGCGCAATATATGACACCCGCGGAGCTGGATTCCGCCTTCGCGGTGATCCGGCGGCTGCTCAAGCCCAGCGGCCGGCTTGTTATAGGCGACATCCTGCGGCCGGAGGTCGGCATGGGCCGGGACGTCACAGCGCTGTTGCGGTTTGCGGGGACCCACGGCTTTCTTCGGGATGCGCTGATCGGGCTGGTCTCGACCGCGCTGTCGGATTACCGGCAATTGCGCGCACGCGTCGGCCTGCAGCGCTACGGCGAGGCCGAGATGATCGCGAAACTCGCCGCCAGCGGATTTTCCGCGACGCGCGCCCTTTCCAATATCGGCCACAATCCGTGGCGGATGACGTTTGTGGCGCGCCACGCGTTCTAAACTCATTAAAATTGGCCGCATTAGCGTTAATGCGCGGCAAGCGTGGCGCCTTGTCACAGGATCGGCGATGCTTGGATCGGCCCGGTGGCGGAAAGCGTCGACGCGGGAGCAGTGCATCGCTCTTTATCCTGGTTCAAATCCAGGCCGGGCCTCCAGCCTTCGCTGCTCCGCAGCTTCGGCTCGGCTGGCCATTAGCCGGCGAAGGCTGTCGCGCCGTAGCTCGAAGAGCGAAGGCGGACCCTGGCCCACCAATCCAGCCTCAAATATCGCTAAAATGCCGGTTGATGGGGCTTTTAAGCCCCTTTCGCGGTTGCGGAATCTGGTCTAAAGACCACCCGCGCGCAAGGGTAACCTGGCGCTTGCTGGTCAAGGGGACGCGCGGCTGCGCGCCCTTTTTTTGTGCCCAATTTCCTGTCCGTGAGACTTGATGCCTAAAAGAACCGACATCTCCACCATCCTGATCATCGGCGCCGGCCCGATCGTGATCGGCCAAGCCTGCGAATTCGACTATTCGGGCACCCAGGCGGTGAAAACGCTGAAGGACGAGGGCTACCGCATCGTCCTGGTCAATTCCAATCCGGCCACCATCATGACCGACCCGGAACTGGCGGACGCGACCTATATCGAGCCGATCACGCCGGAAATCGTCGCCAAGATCATCGAGAAAGAGCGCTACGTTATCCCGGGCGGTTTCGCGCTGTTGCCGACCATGGGCGGGCAGACTGCGCTGAACTGCGCGCTGTCGCTGCGCAAGCAGGGGACGCTGGCCAAATTCGACGTCGAGATGATCGGCGCTACCGCCGACGCGATCGACAAGGCCGAGGACCGCGGCCGCTTCCGCGAAGCCATGACCCGGATCGGGCTGGAGACGCCGCGCTCGATCCAGACCAAGAACCTGCCGGATGCACTGCGCGCGCTCGACGACATCGGCCTGCCCGCGATCATCCGCCCCTCCTTCACCATGGGCGGCACCGGCGGCGGCATCGCCTACACCAAGGCGGAATTCATCGAGATCGTCGAGCGCGGCATCGACGCCTCGCCCACCGACGAAGTGCTGATCGAGGAATCAGTGCTCGGGTGGAAAGAATTCGAGATGGAGGTGGTGCGCGACAAGAAAGACAATTGCATCATCATCTGCTCGATCGAGAACCTCGATCCGATGGGCGTGCATACCGGCGATTCCATCACGGTGGCGCCGGCGCTGACCCTGACCGACAAGGAATACCAGATCATGCGCGACGCCTCGCTGGCGGTGCTGCGCGAGATCGGCGTCGAGACCGGCGGCTCCAACGTGCAGTTCGGCGTCAATCCGGCCGACGGGCGCATGGTCGTGATCGAGATGAACCCGCGGGTGTCGCGCTCCTCGGCGCTGGCGTCAAAGGCGACCGGTTTCCCGATCGCGAAAGTCGCCGCCAAGCTCGCGGTCGGCTACACGCTGGACGAAATCGCCAACGACATCACCGGTGGCGCCACGCCGGCCTCGTTCGAGCCGACCATCGATTACGTCGTCACCAAGATTCCGCGCTTTGCGTTCGAGAAATTTCCCGGCGCCTCCACCACGCTGACCACGTCGATGAAGTCGGTCGGCGAAGTCATGGCGATCGGACGTACTTTCCAGGAAAGCCTGCAGAAAGCCTTGCGCGGCCTCGAGACCGGGCTGACCGGACTCGACGAGATCGAGATCGAGGGCCTCGGCCGCAGCGACGACAAGAACGCGATCCGCGCCGCTCTGGGCACGCCGACGCCGGACCGGCTGTTGCAGGTGGCGCAGGCGATGCGGCTCGGCTGGAGCAATGAAGAGATCTTCACCTCCTGCAAGATCGATCCGTGGTTCCTCGCCGAAATGCGCGGCATCGTCGAGATGGAGAGCAAGATCAAGGCGAATGGCCTGCCGTCGAACGCGTTCGGCATGCGCACGCTGAAAGCCATGGGCTTCTCCGACGCGCGCCTCGCGGTGCTGGCGCAGACCACCGAAGCCGAGGTAACTGCCAAGCGCCATGCGCTCGCGGTTCGCCCGGTGTTCAAGCGCATCGACACTTGTGCAGCCGAATTCGCCTCGCCGACCGCCTACATGTATTCGACCTACGAGTCGCCGTTCGCGGGCGCACTGGCGGACGAGAGCGCGCCGTCCGACAAGAAGAAGGTCATCATTCTCGGCGGTGGTCCCAACCGGATCGGCCAGGGCATCGAGTTCGACTATTGCTGCTGCCATGCCTGCTTCGCGCTGCATGACGCCGGCTATGAAACCATCATGATTAACTGCAATCCCGAAACCGTGTCGACCGATTACGACACCGCCGACCGATTGTACTTCGAGCCGCTAACGGCCGAGGACGTGCTCGAGATCATCGCGACCGAACGCAAGAACGGCACGCTGCATGGCGTGATCGTGCAGTTCGGCGGCCAGACCCCGCTCAAGCTCGCGCATGCGCTTGAGGATGCCGACGTGCCGATCCTCGGCACCTCGCCCGATGCGATCGATCTCGCCGAAGACCGCGACCGCTTCAAGCGCGTGCTCGACAAATTGCGGTTGAAGCAGCCCAAGAACGGCATCGCCTATTCGGTCGAGCAGGCGCGGCTGGTGGCCGCCGATCTCGGCCTGCCGCTGGTGGTGCGCCCGTCCTATGTACTCGGCGGCCGCGCGATGCAGATCATCCGCGAGGACAGCCAGCTCGGCGATTACCTGCTTGGCACCCTGCCCGAACTGGTGCCCGGCGACGTCAAGGCGCGCTACCCCAACGACAAGACCGGCCAGATCAACACCGTGCTCGGCACCAATCCCCTGTTGTTCGACCGTTATCTATCCGACGCGATCGAGATCGACGTCGACTGCCTGTGCGACGGCAAGGAGACTTTCATCGTCGGCATCATGGAGCATATCGAGGAAGCTGGCATTCACTCCGGCGACTCGGCCTGCTCGCTGCCGCCGCATTCGCTCGACGCGCAGATGATATCGGAGCTGGAGCGGCAGACCCGCGAACTCGCGCTCGGCCTCGACGTGGTCGGCTTGATGAACGTGCAATACGCCATCAAGGACGGCGACATCTACGTGCTCGAGGTCAATCCGCGCGCGTCGCGCACGGTGCCGTTCGTCGCCAAGGTGATGGGCATACCGGTGGCGAAGATCGCCGCCCGCCTGATGGCCGGCGAGAAACTCGCAGACTTTAATCTGACGAAGCGCAAGCCCGATCATGTTGGCGTCAAGGAATCGGTGTTCCCGTTCGCCCGCTTCCCCGGCGTCGATACCGTGCTGGGCCCGGAGATGCGCTCGACCGGCGAAGTCATGGGCATCGACCGTTCATTCGAAGTCGCCTTTGCCAAGAGCCAGCTCGGCGGCGGCACCCGCGTGCCGCGCAAGGGCACGGTGTTCGTCTCGGTCCGCGAGATCGACAAGACCCGTATCGTCGATGCGGTGCGGATGTTGCATTCACTGGGCTTCAAGGTGTTGGCAACCTCGGGCACGCAGCGCTTCCTGACCGACAACGGCGTGCCGACCGAAAAAGTCAACAAAGTGCTGGAAGGACGGCCGCATATTGTGGACGCCATCATGAACGGCGACATTCAGCTGGTCTTCAACACCACCGAAGGCCCGCAGGCACTGGCCGACAGCCGCTCGTTGCGCCGCGCTGCCCTCTTGCATAAAGTGCCATATTACACCACTCTTTCAGGGGCCGTGGCGGCCGCAAAAGGCATCCGCGCCTATCTGGGCGGGGACCTTGAGGTCCGCACCCTGCAGAGTTATTTTTCCGAAACCTGATCCCTGGGCCTGACGCAACGTCCGGCAATCGATCGGCAATGAAGCCCTCGTGACCGGAACTTCCCAGTCATGAGGGTATTCTGTTTCGGCCTTTGTGCGCGCTTCGAATTGCGCACTTGAACTGCTGACTTGGACTAAAGGACGAGAGCGATGATGGAAAAGGTTCCGATGACCGCGGGCGGCTATGCCGCCCTGGAGGTCGAGTTGAAGAAGCGCCAGTCGGAGGACCGTCCGCGCATCATTGAGCATATCGCCGAGGCGCGCTCGCATGGCGACCTCTCGGAGAACGCCGAATATCATGCCGCCAAGGAAGAGCAGTCGCATAATGAAGGCCGCATTGCCGAGCTCGAAGACAAGCTGGCGCGCGCCGACATTATCGACATCAGCAAGCTGTCCGGCGACACCGTCATGTTCGGCGCGACCGTGACGCTGGTCGACGAGGATACCGAGAAAAAAGCCGTGTGGCAGATCGTCGGTGAGCCCGAAGCCGATGCCAAAAGGGGCCGCATCTCCATCACCTCGCCGCTGGCGCGCGCGCTGATCGGCAAGAAGAAAGGCGCGTCGGTCGAAGTCGTCGCCCCTGGCGGCGCCAAGGCCTATGAGATCACCAAGGTCGAGTGGCGCTGATCCCGGCCATCAGGCGGCCGCACTGAACCCAGAATGATTGCATTGAAAGCCGCGCCGGTTGCGCGGCTTTTTGCTGCGCTGCGAGGAATATTTGTCGTGGAACAGTGTTTTCGTTGCTCGACAGCACCGCGCGTGCTGAGAATATAGCGGGCGCGGTTTGCCAAGCTCAATTTACCAACGGGGGATATGACGTGGATCAGACCTTTGCCAGATTTCAGCCGATCGCTTTAAGCTTGTTTCGGTTTATCACCGGCTTGCTGATGTTTCAGTTTGGCGTCGCCAAGATCCTGAAATTTCCGGCGGGAACACAGTTCGAAAAAGTCGAGCTGTTCTCGCTGATCGGGGCCGCCGGCACGCTCGAACTGGTGCTCGGCGCCATGCTGATGATCGGCCTGTGCACACGGATCGTCGCCTTCATCCTGGCGGGTGAAATGGCGTTCGCCTATTTCATCGGGCATTTTCCGCGCGGCTTTTATCCGGTGCTCAACAACGGCAGCCTCGCGATCGCCTTCTGCTTTGCCTGCCTGTATCTGGCGACCTCGGGCGGCGGACCGTACAGCGTCGATGCGGCGATGGGGAAGAAGAGTTAGTCTGGTTCGTCATTCCGGGACGCACGAAGTGCGAACCCGGAATCTCGAGATTCCCCGGTGCACAATTGTGCACCTGAGGTCTGGTGCTAACGCACCATCCCGGAATGACGGAGTGAACTTCACCCCGGCACTTTCAATTCCAGCGGCACCGCCGCCTCGTACTTCGAATTGTGCAGCACCAGCGACGTCCTGACATTGCGCACATGCGGTGCCGCTGTCAGGTGCGTCACGAAATCCTGAAACGTCGCCATGTCAGGCGCCACGCACTTCAAAATAAAATCCACCTCGCCCGACAGCATCCAGCATTCGCGCACCAGGGGCTCGGCGCGGACGAAATCCTCGAACGCGCGCAGATCCGCATCGGCCTGGCTGGACAGATGCACCGAGGCGAACACCGTGACGTCGAAACCCAGCCGGCGCGGATCGAGTAACCCGCGATAACCCTGGATATAGCCCGCTTCCTCCAGCGTCCGGACCCGCCGCAGGCAGGGCGGCGGCGAAATACCGACGCGTTTGGCCAGTTCGACATTGGTGATTCGGCCATCAGCCTGGATTTCGCTGAGAATTTTCAGGTCGATTTCGTCAAGATTCTTCGACACGCGGGGCTAGGTCCTGTCAATTTCCTGGGCTGAGGTAGCGGGGGCGGAATAACGGCAACACTCTTAGCGCAGCTAAGGTGCTGTGCGCAATTTTATTGCGCGTGCGGCGCGTCATTTATCGAACTCACGGGAAATTTTGCTGATTTGGATTGCAATTCTTGCATAGCTGGCCAGATACCTTAGACTTCGAAATGACACTTTCGGCGCCTCCGCGATGCCTTTCCGGGCGCCTTTCGCTCAAACACCGATCAAATTCCCTTAAGAGAGGGATCTACCCCATGGCTGCCCCCATTCACGCGAAGGTCGTCATCATCGGCTCCGGGCCGGCCGGTTACACCGCCGCGATCTACGCCGCCCGCGCGATGCTGGAGCCGGTGCTGATTCAGGGCATCCAGCCCGGCGGCCAGCTCACCATCACCACCGATGTCGAGAATTATCCGGGCTTCGCCGACGTCATCCAGGGCCCCTGGCTGATGGAGCAGATGGAGAAGCAGGCCGCCCATGTCGGCACGAAAATTGTCGTCGATCTCGTCACCACGCTAGATCTTTCACAGCGGCCGTTCCGGCTGAGCTGCGACAGCGGCGACGTCTATCTCGCCGAGACCGTCATTCTCGCCACCGGCGCGCAGGCGCGCTGGCTCGGCATGCCGTCGGAAGAAAAGTTCAAGGGCTTTGGCGTCTCGGCCTGCGCCACCTGCGACGGGTTCTTCTACCGCGGCAAGGAAGTCATGGTGGTCGGCGGCGGCAACACCGCGGTCGAGGAAGCGCTGTTTCTGACCAACTTCGCCTCGCAGGTGACGATCGTGCACCGCCGCGACCACTTCCGCGCCGAGCGTATCCTGCAGGAGCGCCTGTTCAAGCATCCCAAGGTCAAGGTGATCTGGGACAGCGCGATCGACGAAATCTGCGGCACCGAGAACCCGGGCAAGGTCACCCATGTCCGGCTGAAGAACGTCAAAACCGGCGCGCTCACCGATGTGCCGGCCGACGGCGTCTTCGTCGCGATCGGACATGCGCCCGCGACCGACCTCGTGCAGGGCCAGATCAAGCTGAAACCGTCGGGCTATGTCGAGGTGGCGCCGAACTCCACCGCGACTTCGGTGCCTGGCCTGTTTGCCGCCGGCGATGTCGCCGACGAAACCTACCGGCAGGCCGTTACGGCCGCGGGCCTCGGCTGCATGGCCGCGCTCGAAGCCGAACGCTTTATCGCCCTGCGCGCCAGCGACCGCGCGGCGGCGGAATAATCATGCCTCGAACCCGCGACGGATTTAAAGATATGGATTGGGATAAGCTGAAGGTGTTTCACGCAGCGGCCGAAGCAGGAAGCTTCACGCATGCCGGCGAGCAACTGGGCTTGTCGCAATCGGCCGTTTCCCGCCAGGTCAGCGCGCTGGAGCAGGAGCTCTCGGTGTCGCTGTTTCACCGCCATGCACGCGGGCTCATACTGACCGAACAGGGCGACCTGTTGTTTCGCACCGCGCATGACGTTTTCATGCAGTTGCAGGCGGCGCGCGCCAAGCTCACCGACAGCCGCGAGCGGCCAAGCGGCGACCTCAAGATCACGACCACGCCCGGCGTCGGTATCAACTGGCTGATCCCGCGGCTCGGCGAATTCACCGCGCTCTATCCTGAGATCAGGATCTCGCTGATCGTCACCGACGAAGAACTCGACCTTTCGATGCGCGAGGCCGATGTCGCGATCCGCACCCGCAAGCCGACCCAGCCTGATCTGATCCAGCGCAAGCTGTTCGCGATGGGCTTCCATGCCTATTGCTCGCCGGAATACATCAAGCGTTTCGGCACGCCGCGCACCCTCGACGAACTCGACGCGCATCGCATCATCACGCTGAGCGACGGGCAGGTCACGCCGCATCTGCAGAACCGCAACTGGCTGGTCGAGGCCGGCCGCAACGGATCGGGTCCGCGCGAGGCCTATTTCAAGGTCAACAATATCCTAGGCTTGGTGCGCGCGTGCCAGCAGGGATTGGGGATCGCCGCACTGCCCGACTATCTGGTCGAGGAGAACAATCGCCTGGTGCAACTGTTCGGCGAATCCGATTCGATCCAGCTCGACACGTATTTCGTCTATCCCGAAGAGCTGAAGACCGTGGCGCGGGTGCAGGTGTTCCGGGACTTCGTGGTGAGCAAGGCGCAGCGCTGGCCGTCTTAATTATCGCTCGATAAGCCCGCGGTACCCGCATGTCTGACATGCGGAGTGAACGGTTGCCGCAAGGCACCAACGCGGATCATACTATCTCTACGCTGAACATTCGGGTTGCGCATTTGTCCCCCTCCTCCAGCGGCGCGGGTGTTCAGTAATCCCTCTTGGAAGGTGATTGTGTCGGCCTCACGTGGCCAATACCTTAAGCCGGGCTCTTCTGAGCCCGGCTTTTTTTCTTCCTGTGAAAACCGCGGTTGAATCAGCGTCATTGCGAGGAGCGCAAGCGACCAAGCAATCCATCTTACTTGCCTACCTCGTGGCCCCGTGGATTGCTTCGCTGCGCTCGCAATGACGGCCGATTACGATTTGCTGCAGTGCGATTGCGTTGACAGAATCTGCATCAGCCACCATCATCGTTCCATGATCACGCAGCCGTGCACCGCAACATCGTCGAAAAAAGCCCCCCATCCGGGGGCCTCAGAGCGGCGCGCGCGATAGATTTCTCGCCTGATCCGACCTGCCAAAACCCCGCCGTCTGGACGGGGTTTTTTATTGCTCCGTCTCCGGCTCACCCCCTGAGGAGATGGACCATGACCGACAACAGAACTTCCGGCCTGCACTCTCTGCTGCACGGCCTGTGGCTGCCACTGATTACGCCGTTCTGCGACGGTGTCCTTGACGAGAACTCGCTGCGGCGGACGCTGCGGCACTATGCGACCCAGCCGATCGACGGATTGATCCTGGCCGCGACCTCTGGCGAAGGCCTGACATTGGGCATCGCCGAACTTGAATGGATCGTGACGCTGGCGCGGGACGAGATCACGCAAGGCAAGCGGTACATCCCGATCTGCCTCGGACTATCCGGCAGCGATACAAGAAAGATGTGCCACACCCTCGATGTGACGGCCGACTGGCCGATCGACGGCTACCTGATCTCGAGCCCTTATTATTCGCGCCCCTCGCAACGCGGCCTGCTGCAACATTTCACAGCACTCGCCGATCACGCTTCGTGGCCGGTTCTACTCTACAACATCCCCTACCGCACAGCGGTCAACCTGACCAACGACACATTGCTGGAGCTTGCGAAGCATCCGAACATCGTCGGCTTGAAGGATTGCGGCGCCGACCGCGCGCAGTCCATCGACCTGTTGCGCCGGCGGCCGGATGGTTTTCGGATCCTGACCGGCGAGGACGCGCTGTATTACGAAGCGCTGACCGACGGCGCGGATGGCGCCATCCTGCTCTCGGCCCATATCGAGACCGCGACGTTCGCCTCCGTGCGCACGCTGCTGCGAGAAGGCAAGCCTGACGCCGCGCGTGCACGTTGGGAAAGCGTTTCCGGTCTCACCAAGTTATTGTTTGCCGAACCTAGCCCGGCGGCGGCGAAGTACTGGCTGGCGCGCACCGGCCTGATCGACAGCGCCGAAGTCCGCCTGCCGATGGTGGAGGTGAGCGACGAACTGGCACGGCGGCTCGATGCGGAAATCGAGCGGCGGGTTTCGCTTTATGGAAGCCTAGGAGTCGAACGAACGCTCACCCGATGACGGGGCTCCGCGACGAAGCAGTGGTCTGCTTAACGGGGAAGATCGGAAATCATTCACGTAGCTCGGAATGCTGCGATTGTCCCAAAGCCGACATCGCGGCAGCCTTTTAGTCCGGCCAACGCTTGGCTTCTATCGCCGCGACCACATCACTCACTGTTAGACTTTCATATTGCGGGGGCTTTTTGCCAAATAATCTGCGGAGTGTCCGACGTAACCAAGGGAACGAATGTTCGGCCGGGGCATATCTGGTGAGATGAAAGTTTCCTTCCACACCGAATTCGCGTGTTGCCCAAATCACCACATCAAAAGCCAGATCGTCTCCATACATACCCAAGTCGCGATAGAGATTTGTCTCAGGCGTTAGCTGGCCGCCTCGCGCCCAAGGCCGCAGATGTTCCTCAACTCTGCGAAACACCTCGTTCATTGAGGTTAAGCCACCCAACCTAAATACTTGGTCGTTTGGAGAATCGGGCGGGCTATCCACGCCGCGTACTCCGGCATGAAGAAGAGAATAGCCTCCATTTCCAATTCACCGGTCATGTAAATTCCGATGTGCATGCCATTTTTAGGTCCATTGGGAATGCGGTTGAAGTCCATCTTGGATGCAGCCAGCCAGAGGCCGTAACCACCTTCCACAGCCTCATTTGTGTCGAAGTAAATACGATGCATGAAAAGGTCGCTTCGATTATCTGCCTCGATCATATCACACCAAGGCCGTGATGTGACGACATCCGATATCCCAGGTGGATCGGAAGTGGCTGGTACAGAGGCGCCTATCGCAGAAACCCGGAAATCATGACATCCAGTTCGCTCCGCACTCGCGCGACGACACTGCCGTAATCGCGTGTCGCGTCCTGCCTGAACAGGCGGACGGTCGGATACCACGGGCTGTCATCGCGACCCAGCAGCCAGCGCCAATCGGGCAAATAGGGCAGCAGGATCCAGGTCGGCCGTCCCAGCGCGCCGGCGAGATGCGCAACGCTGGTATCTACCGTGATCACGAGATCAAGCTGACTGAGCAGCGCGGCCGTCTCGGCGAAATCGGTGAGTTGCGCCGTCAGGTCGATGACGCCGGCCTGTTCGAGGATAACAGCATCATCGGGTTTCGGATTCTTCTGAAGGCTGACGAAGGCGGCATCGGCGCCAAGGAGGCCTGACAGCATTCGCAGTGGAAACGATCGGTTACGGTCGTTGACGTGGTTCGGATTACCGGACCAGACAAGACCGATCCGCAGTTTCCTTTCCGCGCCGAGGCGTTCGGAAAGCCGGGCTTCCCAAATCTGCCGGCGCGCTTCTTCCGGTTGCGGCAGATAACCCAATCCCGAAGGAATGGTATCGAGACGCGTCTCAAAGACCAGCGGCAGGGAAGTGATCGGGCAATGCAGGTCGTAAGCCGGCAGCGGCTTGACCGATCGCGAAACGCATTGCGCGACGCCAGGCATGCCCGCCAGCAAAGGAACGACGGGATCGGTCACGGATAGAATGACGCGGGCGCCGTGGGCCCTCAGCAGCAGCGGAACGTAACGCGCAAACTGAATGGTGTCGCCGGCGCCTTCATCCTCGAAAACCAGGATAGTCTTGCCCTCGATCGGTTCCTTTCCAAGCCACGGCGGCTGCGACAATCCGAAACGGTCGATCGGCAGACCAGGAACGGCCCAGCGAGCTTCCCGCCCCGCCCAACCCGCTTCGAAATTTCCGATCAACAGATGCACGAGCGACGCCTGAAAGACGCCTCTCATATTATTCGGATCGATCGTCCTGATCCTGTCGTAGATCGCCAGGCACTCGTCGAACCGGTGGAGATGATTGAGCGCAAACGCCCTGTTGCTCAAAGCGCCCACGGCATTGGGTTGCAACTGGAGTGACCGGTCGTACCACGACAGCGCCTTATCTTCTCTTCCAAGCCGCGCATGAAACATGCCGACAAAATTACAGATTTCGGCGTTCGTCGGATCAAGTGCGTGGGCATTGTTGATCTCGACCAGACCTTCCTCAAATCTGTTGAGAATGAACAAGGCAAGCGCGCGCATCAGCGGCTTGAGAGCGTTCCCATCCGGCATTCTCTCGTGCAGGCTAAAGCAGGCGAGCGCTTCCTCGATCTGCCCCCGTTCATGGAAAAGAAGGCCCGCTCTAAAAGCGGTGTCCCAATCGTCGGGATTGACCTTGAGCGCCTGCTGATAGCTCAGGGCCGCTTCTTGCCTCCGTCCGAGGCCGGCCTGGATGATGCCAAGAATCCTCCATGCGTTTGCGTCGTCCGGCTTCAGCTGCGCTGCCTTGCCAAACACCGCGAGGGCATCCGCGTGCCGCCCCAGGCTCGTAAGCGCCCCGCCGAGGGTCATGAAGTATTCGGCTTTCGGCTCTTGCTTGATCGCACGCGCGATCCACTCCGCCGCATGGTCGTATTGCCCGGCGTGAAGGCAGATTTGACCGGTCAGATGCAGTGTCTCTGCATGCGCAGAATCGAGCGCCAGCGCTTTCTCGCAGCACATCTGCGCGTCCAGATGCCGTCCTGCGGCAAAATGACGAAGTCCAGCCGCGTGCAGTGCGGCTGGTGTCGCAGCCGATGGCTCGGTCCCCGTACTTTCGGACTCTTTGGCAGCCAGCCTGCGCTCGTCAAGGTTCATCGGGATCTGACTTGGTTGATCGATCAACCGATAATTGATTCTGTTGCGAATTGACATGCGGCTTCATGCGGCAATCGAACCGCGGGTTTCCCGCCTAAAAAAGAGCACCGGCTACTTGTGCCAGCCAAACCAATAAGACTAGTTTTATCCCCAGCAAACGCGGTCGAAACAAAGAACCGCATCCCGGGGGAACAAACATGTCTTTTGTGATCAATCGCCGTGCGTTACTTCGCTCATCCTTCGCGCTCACTGCCAGCGGCCTCGCCGCGCCCGCGCTGATCGGCCGGGCGGAAGCGGCGGTTTTGAAACTCAAACTGTCGTCCTCGCAGGCCAACGACCCGAAATTTGCCAACGGCAGGGTCTATTACGACAACCTCGTCAAGCAAATCGCGGCCGGCCCCCTCGCCGGGCAGATCGAGGTGGCGTTCTTCCCCGACAACCAGCTCGGCCAAGAGATCGACGTCATCAACTCGGTCAAGCTCGGCGTGATCGACCTGATGGTGTCCGGCTCATCGATTGCGGCCAATCTGGTGCCGCTGGTTGGAACCTATGACCTCGGCTATCTCTTTTCATCGTTCCCGCAACAGACCAAGGCGTTCGACGCCGGCGCGGCCACGCCGATCGAACAGGCGCTGCTCAAGGGATCGAATATCCGCATCATCGCCTGGGCCTATAATTTCGGCGCGCGCTCGGTGCTGGCGCGCAAGGCAGTCAACACACCAGAAGACTTGGCCGGGCTGAAGATCCGCACCTTGCCTAATCCTGTGATCACCGAATGCCTGCGCCTGATGGGCGCGGCGGCGACGCCGATGGCGTTCGGCGAGATCTATACAGGCTTGCAGGCCGGCGTGCTCGACGGGATGGAGCACGATCCGCCGACCATCGTCGCCTCGAAATTCTACGAGACCGCGAAATTCTATTCGCTCACCCAGCATAATTTCTCGCCGCTGGCGATCTACTTTTCGGAAGCGACCTTCAACCGGATGTCGGCTTCGATGCGCGAGGGCTTCATCGACGCCGCGAAGAAAGCCGCCGCCGATACCCGCACCCATGGCCTCGATGTCGAAAAGGAAGCGCTGTCGCAGCTCAAGGACAAGGGCGTCACCGTGATCGATTGCGACCGTGAGGCGTTCCGCAAGCGCGTGCTTCCGCAGACCGACGCTTTCGTGAAAGCGCGGCCGGACGCCAAGCCCGTGATTGACCTGATCCGCGCCACTTCGGCCTGACGATGGCTGATGTCATCACCGGTGCGTACGGCGCCGATGCCGGCGAGCGGCGGGTGACCAGCATCCTGCTGCCGGTCACCGATGCCGTCGCGGCGGGTCTTCTCGCCGCCGATCTTGCGGTCGTGATCTATTCGGTGCTGGCGCGCTCGCTGTTCAATGCGCCGGTCGAATGGGCCGATGACATCGCGCGCGGGCTGATGGTGGCGTCGGCCTTTTTTGGCGCCGCGTCGGCGCTGGCACGTGGGGAAAATCCCGGCGTGGTGTTCTTCCGCTCATTGCTGCCGCCGGTCTGGCAGCGCTTCGCGGATGATGTCGGCGCGACGCTGGTGCTGGTGGTGGCGGCCTATGTCGCTTTCCACGCCATCGAACTCGGCACGATCACCGCAGGTCAGACCACCGGCTCCGGCCTGCCGCTTGAATTGACCTTCTATCCGATGGGGCTCGGCGCGGCGTGCATGACGGTGTTTGCCGCCGAAATTCTGCTTGGCCGAAGCTGGCGCAGTATTCTGCAAGCCATCGCTGCGCTGGCGGTCGTGTCCGGCATTTTTCTCGCAGGCATGAACTTTACCCCGGACGCGATGCCGTCCGCCGGCACGCTGATGCTGCTGGGCTTTGTCGTCACGCTCGCCGGCGGCCTGCCGATCGGCTTTGCGCTGGCGCTGGCCGCACTGATCTTCATCTGGGTCGAGGGCAATCTGCCCGGCGTGATCTTCGCCCAGCAGATGGCGCGCGGCATCGACAATTTCGTCCTGCTCGCGATCCCCTTCTTCATTCTGGTCGGCTATTTGATGGAAGCCAACGGCATGTCAGTGCGGCTGATCGAATTGCTGCAACGGCTGGTGGGGCGGATGCGCGGCGGCCTCAATGTGGTGATGGTCACCGCGATGGTGCTGTTCTCCGGCATCTCCGGCTCCAAGATGGCGGATGTCGCGGCGGTCGGCGCGGTATTAATTCCGGCGTCGCGCAAATCAGGCCAAAACCCCGGCGCAACGGTCGCACTGCTCGCCGCATCGGCGGTGATGGCGGAGACCATTCCGCCCTGCATCAACCTGATCATCCTCGGCTTCGTCGCCAACCTTTCGATCGGCGGCCTGTTCGCCGCTGGCTTACTACCCGCCGCACTGATGGCGGCAGCGCTCATTGCCGTGTCGATCCTGTTCGGCAAATCTTCGACCGCGCCGCCGCCGCCTCCCTTGGCCCACGCGGCGATGACGCGGATGTGGTTAGGGGCCGGTGTCTCGCTCGGCCTGATCGCGATGATCTTCATCGGCTTCAAATCGGGCTTTGCGACCGCGACCGAAATATCCGCCTTCGCGTCGCTCTATGCCATCGTGGTTGGATCGCTGATGTTCCGCGAGCTCAGTCCCGCCGCCGCGTGGCGCAGTTTCATCCATGCCGCCGCGCGTTCGGGCCTGGTGCTGTTTATCGTGGCCGCCGCGCAATCGCTGGCGTTTGTATTGACCTTGCAACAGGTGCCGCACGCAGTGGCCGAATTCATGGTGGGGCTGTCGCATGAGAGCGGCACATGGCTGTTCATCCTGCTCTCGGTCGGAATCCTGATCGTGATGGGCTCGGTGCTGGAAGGCGCCGCGGCGCTGATCATCTTCGGGCCGTTATTGGTGCCGGTGGCCGGCAAACTCGGGATCGCGCCGCTGCATTACGGCGTGGTGCTGGTGATCGCGATGGGCATCGGCCTGTTTGCCCCGCCGCTCGGGCTCGGGCTTTACGGCGCCTGCCTGATCGGCAAAGTGCCGGTGGAAGCCACGGTCCGGCCGATGCTCGGCTATCTTGGATTGCTGCTCGCCTGCCTGCTGGTGATCGCCTTCGTGCCCGCGATCAGCACGTTCCTGCCAAAGCTGATGGGATATTGAACGATGAAGATTCTGCTGACTCACACGCCGCATATGCGCGACAATTATTATGGCGCCCGCGCGCTGGCCGGGCTGCAGGCGCTCGGCGAGGTCGTGCTGCATCAGGGCCACGACACGCTGGAAGGACCGGCGCTGATCGCCGCCGCGCAAGGTTGCGATCTCATTGTCGCCGACCGCGCCACCGCATTGCCGGCGGCGATCTTCGATGGCCTCGGCACGCTGCGCGCGGCGCTGCGTTGCGCGGTCGACATCCGCAACATCGATGTGGCCACCGCCTCCTCGCACGGCATCCTCGTCACCCGGGCCAAGCCCGGCTTCGTCGAATCCGTCACTGAACTCGTGTTCGGCTTCCTGGTCGATCTCAACCGCGGCATCTCCGGCGCGACCGCTTCCTATCAGGCTGGCCGCGCGCCGGCCGCGCGGATGGGCCGGCAATTGGCCGGCACCACGATCGGCATTATCGGCTATGGCGCGATCGGCCGCGCCGTGGCGCCGTTGGCCGCCGCGATGGGGATGCGGGTGCTGATCTCCGATCCCCATGTGACCATCGATGATCCCAACTTCCGACAAGTCGATTTACCAACCCTGCTGGCGGAGTCCGATCATGTGGTCTGCCTTGCGATCGCGATCGAGGCGACCGAGAACCTGATCGATGCTAAAGCTTTGTCGCAAATGCGCCGCGACGCGGTTTTCATCAACGTCTCGCGCGGCAATCTGGTCGACGAGGCCGCGCTGGCTACCGCCCTCAAAGAAGGACGCATCGCCGGCGCCGCGCTCGATGTCGGCCGCGCGCCGGACCAGATGCCGACACCCGCGCTCGCGGCACTGCCCAACGTAATCGCGACGCCTCATGTCGGCGGTCTGACCCCGCCCGCGATCGAGGCGCAGGCGTTGCATACCGTGGAACAGGTTCGCGCGCTGGTGTCCGGCGCCGTGCCGGAAGGCGCCGTCAACACCGCGACATGGACGCGGCGGATGTGAGATAGCCGCTTAATAAGACCATGCGCTGATGGACGTACCGTAGCCGGAACCGCAGCGGTGGGAGCCGCAAGCGGCTGTTATCCCAAGCGGGCCGAGGCTGATAAAACCACCGTGATAACCTTGGCTGCTGCCGTCAGGGTACCAGCTCTCCGAGCCGCGGACGCCGGCAAGCCGACCGCCGCGCCTGACGTGATGCGTGTTGCCAAACGCGCCGGAGTGAAGACGTCCAACGTGAGCACCGCTCTTATAAGCTTTCCGGTCAGACGCGACAGCGCCAGTCGTCACCCCGGCGGCCAGCGCGAGCACTGTGCCCGCAAGAATAAGTCTTCTCATCATGGTCTCCTCCGCATTCCCTGGACCCCGCGACCGTAGCACAGGATTTAGATAGGCGTTGGGGTGCCGCGCGCAATGACGACAGTTCCACGCTAATCCAGCTTCGTCCGCGCCAACCGCAACGCGTTGCCGATCACGCTGACCGACGACAGCGCCATCGCGGCCGCGCCGACCATCGGCGACAGCAGGATGCCGAACACCGGATAGAGCACGCCCGCCGCGATCGGCACGCCGGCCGCATTGTACAAGAATGCAAAACCAAGGTTCTGGCGGATGTTGCGCATGGTCGCGACCGACAATCGCCGCGCCCGCAACAGGCCCGTCAGGTCCCCGGTCAGCAGCGTGACCCCGGCGCTTTCGATCGCCACGTCAGTTCCGCCGCCCATCGCGATGCCGACATCGGCCGCGGCCAGCGCCGGCGCGTCATTGACGCCGTCGCCGACCATCGCAACACGACGGCCTTCTTTGCGCAACCGTTGCACCACATCGCTCTTGCGCTCCGGCAACACGCCGGCCTCGATCTCCTCGATGCCGAGCGTCGCCGCCACCGCGCGCGCGGTGGTGATGTTGTCGCCGGTCAGCATCACGATACGCAGGCCATCGTCGCGCAACGCCTGCAGCGCCGCTTTTGCCGAGGGCTTGACGGGATCGGCGATCGCGAAGACGCCACAGGCGCGGCCATCGATCGCGACATAGATCACGGTCGCGCCGTTTTGGCGGGCGGCTTCCGCCGCGACATCGAGTTGCCCGGTCGCGATCTTCAGCTCGGCCATCAGCATCGCGTTGCCGAGCGCGACTGCCTTGCCGTCGATAATTCCCCGCGCGCCCTTGCCGGAGGGACTCGCAAAATCGCTGACCTCGCCGAGATCGAGTTTTCGCTCCGTCGCCGCATTGAGGATCGCCTGCGCCAGCGGATGCTCGCTGCCGCGCTCGACGCTGGCGGCGAGCCGCAGCAATGAATTCTCGTCAACGCCTTCCGTCGTGACGATCGAGACCAGTTTCGGCTTGCCTTCGGTCAGCGTCCCCGTCTTGTCGATCACGATGGTATCGATGGTTTCGAACTGCTCCAGCGCCTGCGCGTCACGGATCAGGATTCCCGAGCGCGCGCCGCGGCCGATACCGACCATGATCGACATCGGCGTCGCCAGACCCAGCGCGCAGGGGCATGCGATGATCAACACCGTCACCGCCGCGACCAGGCCGAACGTGAAGCGCGGCTCGGGCCCGAACAGCATCCAGGCTGCAAATGCCAACAGTGCCGTCGCGATCACCGCCGGCACGAACCAGCCGGCCACACGATCCGCCAGCCGCTGGATCGGCGCCCGCGAGCGCTGCGCCCGCGCCACCATGTCGACGATCCGCGCCAGCATGGTGTCGCGGCCGACCTTGTCGGCACGTATCACCAGGCCGCCGCTCTGGTTGACGGTGCCACCGATCACGCGATCGTCCTCAATCTTCGACACCGGCATCGATTCGCCTGTCACCATCGATTCATCGACAGCGGAGCGGCCTTCAGTGACGACGCCATCGACCGGAACCTTCTCGCCGGGACGAACCCGCAAGAGATCACCGACCGCAATGGCATCGATCGCGACATCCTCGTCGCCTTGCGCTGTAATGCGTCGCGCGGTCTTTGGCGCGAGGCCGAGCAGTGCGCGGATCGCGCCCGAGGTGCGCTCGCGTGCCCGCAATTCCAGTACCTGCCCCAGCAACACCAGCACCGTAATGACCGCCGCCGCCTCGAAATACACCGCGACCATGCCGTGCATATCCCGGAACGCAGGCGGAAACAGTTGCGGCGCCAGCGTGCCGACGACGCTGTAAAGCCAGGCGACGCCGGTACCCATCGCGATCAGCGTGAACATGTTGAGATTGCGCGTGACCAGAGATTTCCAGCCGCGCTCGAAGAACGGCGCGCCGGCCCACAGCACCACCGGTGTCGCCAGCACCAGCGAAATCCAGTTCGACCATTCGGGTGGCACCAGATGCATCAGGCCGAGATGGCTGCCCATCTCGATGACGAATACCGGAAGTGTCAGCACCAGCGCGATCCAGAATCGCCTGCTCATGTCGATCAGTTCGGGATCGGGCGCATCGTCGAGCGATATCTGTTCGGGCTCCAGCGTCATGCCGCAGATCGGGCAATTGCCCGGCCCGACCTGCCGCACTTCCGGATGCATCGGGCAGGTGTAGATGGTTCCGGCCGGCGCTTGCGGCTCCGACTGCTTCGGCTGCACGAATTTTTCCGGCTCGGCCTCGAAACGCTCGCGGCAACGCTGGCCGCAAAAGAAGTAATCCTGGCCGCGGTAACTGAGCCGGTGCTTGGCGGTCTCGATGGCGACATTCATGCCGCAGACGGGGTCGATCGCGACCGCCGCAGGGGCGGCATCGTGGCCGCCGCCGCAACAGGACGCGGCCGGCACCCCCGCCCCATGATCATGACCGGCGTGCGCGTCGGCGCCGTGGGCGTGCTTCATCTGCGTCACCAGTCTCTCCCCGCCTCTTGAACTATATACCCTAGGGGGGTATATGGACGACATGCGCAAAGAGATCAAGACGTCCTGCCTGAAAAGACTGAAACGAATTGAGGGCCAGATCCGCGGGCTCGCGGGGATGGTCGAGGACGACCGCTATTGCATCGACGTGGTGACGCAGATCGCGGCGGCGAAGGCCGCGCTGCGCCGGGTCGAGGAGGAGATCCTGCGCGACCACGTCGCGCATTGCGTCGAGCATGCGATCTCGTCCGGCGACAAGGCCGACCAGCGCCGCAAGATCGCCGAGCTGATGGACGTGGTCGGCCGCGCCGATCGATAATCCGCGTGGTTAAAGCCCGGTAAATCCGGTCATTCAAATCAGAAACATGCGGCGGCCGTAACTTTAAAAATTGAGGCTTATTGTTTTTCCCAATCAACAACGGACGGGGGAAACCAATGACCACTCAAACCATGCGCAACAAATACCTGACTTCCGAACACGCCGAGAAAATCCACGACGTTCTTCTGGTGGCGTCGTTCGGCCTGTGGGCGCTGGTGCTCGGCATGTCGCCGGTGCTGGCTTACAACATGCTGATGAGCGCCTGAGCAGCACCTCCTAAAAAACACGAGCCCCGGTTCTGTTGAATCAGAGCCGGGGCTTTTGTTTTGTCACGTTCTCCCTCTCCCCGCTTGCGGCAGGGCTATCGCATATGACTTTCCGCCGCGGTAATCGCCTGGGGCCTCATGGTTCGAGACGCCTCGAAGACGAGGCTGCTCACCATGAGGGTTCAAGATTTAGCCGCACAGAAAGTCCTCATCCTGAGGGGACGCCGTAGGCGGCCGTCTCGAAGGATGGCCGCACAAAGACTGCAGGCCCAATCTCTTTCTATGCGATAGCCCTACCGCTTGCGGGGCGAGGTCGGCAAAACCTCATCGATCCAACTCGGCTCCGGTCACCCGTGGTTAATCGCCGGTAGCACCTGTGTTCAAATGCGAGCGATGTTGCGACCGTCTTTTTAAAATCCGGCCCGTAGGATCACCGCGATAAAAGCAAAAACGCGGGGGCGTCGTGAAACTAGAGAACAATAAACTCCCTGAGCAGGGAGGCTTCCGCATGGAAGACATTCTGTGGGCTGTCGGCATCTGGTCGGTGATCCTGACCTTGTCGCCGGTCGTGCTGTTCTATGTGCTGATGGTGAATTGACGGTCTTGTTTTGACGCGTTTTCTCTACGTGAACCGGTATCCACTTCGGTCGAAAACGCTCTGTAATTGCGCACAAGCAACATCATCCCGCGTCAGCGTGACTGCTGACGCGGGATGATGTTTTCGTGACGCGAAAAACGCGCAGACTTTGCGCGTTTTCTGTCGGCCAGGCAGGTCAGCGAAATTACGCCGCCTGCTTGTGCATGGCGCCGGTCGCGGACGCGGTGCCGCGGATTGCCTTCACCGAACGTTCGATCGCAGCCCATAGCCGGCTGATTTCCGCCGCCGCACGGCCTTCGGCAAAATATTCGCGGGCGCCTTCGCCCTTGCCGAGCGCCATCAGAAGATCGGCACGGTTGGTGATCTGGCCGCCCCACACCGGTGCGCGGAACTTGGCCAGCGCTTCACGCGCGATGGTAACGATGCGGCTCTCCACATCATCCCGGCGTGCCGGCGCACCGTTGATGACGACCGCATAGGGCTTGCGCGCGGCGCGGCAGGTCGAAATCGTTTCCTGCACGGCGTTGACGTCGAAAACCCCCGGCCGCGCCGGAATGATCACCATGGTGGCGTTGCGGATGGCATCTTCCACGACAGCCGATGTATTCGGCGGCGTATCGATGAACACCCATTCAATACCATCACGCTTGGCGGCAGCGAGAATCCCGCTGACGGAGTTAACCGCGGTCTTGATCGGCGGTTCGTTGGTCCCGCGTAGCTTGTGCCAGAGTGTCAGCGATCCCTGCGGATCGGCATCGACGAGCAGGCATGGCTTGGTGGACTTATGGACGTGGGCGGCAAGATGAGCGGTCAGCGTACTTTTTCCTGAGCCGCCTTTACGCGATGCAAAAACAATGACGTTCATACCTTGGCCTCCAGATTGACCCCAGAAGGCGAAAATGAATCAGTGCGCTGATTCGTGAAAGAAAAATTTACAATCAAATGTGGCGAAAGCGCTGATTGATCGGCGAAGTTGGCTTTTGAGTCACACCATGCGCTGCGGCAGAACCTGAAATTGAAGCGGAAGGTATCTGAAGGACTCCGCGGACTCTGAAAAGACTCAGAAGAGACTTCCGGAGGTCATCTTCCTAAAGCTTTCACGATATCCGCCGTCGCTGCTCCCTGATGCGCATCGGCGCTCGGCGTTACGAAATCAGCGGCGCGATGCGAACAAACAGAGTCCGCAGCGCTGGAAGCCGCCTTCGAAGCAGGCAAAGAATACCGTTCGGAGTCATTCCAGGAAATTACAACCGAGAGGCCCCTCTCAGGACATCTGCGGCGCCCCCAGAAATGCGCAAACGCGTCAGGAGCGACGCCCTGCGATGCAACGCTCAGGCCTAGCCATGCTTCTTGGCGGGCTTCTTGTGCGGCTTGCCGCCATGATGCGCCGACGGCCTGATGCTGAGCGGCCGGCCGGCGGCGGGCCGCGCCTCCTGGGCATCGGGCCTGAAATAGACCCGGCAGGCGGGGCTGAGCCGGGACTTGTTTCTGACCATGCAGACCGTGACCCGCTCGACATCGGGAATTTCGGCACTGCACAACCGAAACGCATCACCGCTGCACGCCTGTTGCTCGTCGGCGGTATAGGCCCGGGCCGCCACCGGCCCAAGCAACAACGACAATGACAGCGTTGTCGCGAACATCAGACAAAGCTGAAAATGGCTGGATCGGATAGAAGACATGAAGCCCCCAAAGAATCCCCAACGCGCTGATTTGCGAAGTGTGGGTGAAGGCCGGGAGATTGGCAAGAACGCAGACGTCAATACACAGAGGTCCTGCGCTGCAGGAACCTGAAGCAGGGAACCAGATCGGAAGCAGTTACCTTCCTGATCAAGCCCTGCGCGAGCAGACCACATCGGCAAACAACGAAGGCTACTCGCCCTTCATGTTGGCGGCCTTGATGACCGGCCACCACTTCGCGATCTCGGCCTTCTGATAGGCCGCCAACGCTTCCGGCGTTTGCTGGTCGCGCGGCGGGATCACCTGGCCAAGCTCTGAGAGCTGCTGGCGCACCTTCGGGTCGGCAAGCGCTTCGACAACGGCGGCATTGAGCTTGGCCTTGATCTCCGGCGGCGTGCCCTTGGGCACCCAGAGGCCGTACCAGATATTGATGTAAAGCCCGGCCACGCCGGCTTCATCGACCGTCGGGATATCGGGCGCGGTGGGCGAGCGGGTATTGGCAGTCACGGCATAGGCCTTGACCTTGCCTTCCCTCACCTGGGGCAGCGCATTGGGCAGATGATCGAACAACAGATCGATACGGCCGGCCATCAGATCCTGCAAGGCAGGCGCGGCGCCGCGATAGGGCACGTACTCGAATTTCAAACCCTCGAGATTGGCGAAATACACCGCGGCGACGTGCGCGGCGCTGCCGACCCCGATGGTGCCGACGGAGACTTTCGCCTCGTTGGCCTTTAGCCACGCGGCCAGCTCCGTCAGGTTCTTCGCCGGCACCGCGTTCTTGGTGAGGAGCAGCATCGGATAATTGGTGAGCATCGCGATCGGCTCGAGGTCTTTGAGCAGATCATAGGAAAGCGGATACAACGCGCCGTTGATGACGTGGGTGCTCCAATGACCGACGCTGACCGTATAGCCGTCGGGCGCCGCGCACGCGACGCGCCCGACCCCGATCGTGCCGGCCGCACCGGTCACATTTTCCACGATCAGCGGCTGGCCCAGCGAATGCTGCATCCGCTCGCTCAGGGTGCGCACCAGTGCATCGGTGGGGCCGCCCGCGGTGAACGGGACCACGATCGTAATGGGTCGCGAGGGATAGACTTCTGCCGATGCCCCCTGCGATAGCACAATCGGCGCGGCAACGCCCAAAATGAGATTAAAGAACAGATGCAGGAGTGAGCGGCAAGGACGTTTCATCGCGTGGCGCGCTGCCACGCGGGCGCTTGAAATTCGCATTTCAATATCCCTTGAAAAAATCAAATGACGCGCAAGATGCTTTCGCAACCAAAAGGCGAAAGCAAGAACTGATTTGCGATTGCAGTGCGGCTGGCGTCGTCAAAGACGCGTCACGTGCATTTCACAAACTGGATTATCGGGGCGCTGGGGTACCGGGTCGCGTAAAGAAAACGCGTCAAAACAAAAGACCAGAGCCCGGTTCTGATTCAATCAGAACCGATAAGGCTTTAGTGCCGCGTAACGGCGTCTTTCCCTGAAGCGTTGTGTGCCCTTCGCTTCCTTCGCATCGCCCGCAAGTGAAGGCGACGCAGATGCAGGAAGCTGCGATCGACGCAGCGATACCGCGACCATGACATGCTTTTCATCGGACTCTCCATCGGTTGGGGATTAGTGGAGAGCCGCGTCGGCACGGTTCGAGGCACACGCATTACAAAGAGGAAAGCAAAGCTTTCCGAGCCGGCGAGAGGCACGCGGCGATGTCAGCCGGCGCCTTCGGCAGCAATCTCCTGGATGAAATCAAGGAAGGCGCGGACTTTCGCGGGCGGCAGATGGCGCGAGGGATGATAGGCGTAAAGCGGATAAAGCTCCTCCGACCAGTCGCTGAGCACCTGCACCAGCTCGCCGCGCCGCAGCCAGGGATCGAGTCCCAACGCGAGGCTTTGAAACAGGCCGTAGCCGGCGGCGCAGGCCTCGACGGCGGCTGAGGGATCGTCTGTCGTCATTCGGCCTCGCACGTCGACATCGATGGTCTCGCCGTTGCGAGAAAACGCCCATTCGAACGGCCGGCCAGTCTGCGGATCGCGAAACAACAGCGCTTCGTGATGGACGAGATCGTGCGGCGTTCGCGGCGTGCCATGGTGTTCGAGATAGGCCGGCGCGGCGCAGGTCACCACGCGTGTCTCCAAAAGCTTGCGCGCGATCAACGACGCGCCGTCCATCGGACCGAACCGGACCGCGACGTCGACGCCCGCCATCATCTCCTCGCGATGATTGCTGACCAGCAAGTCCAGCGACACTTTTGGATGACGCGGGAAAAACTCCGGCAGTCGGGGCGCCAGCACCAGCCGCGCGAACCAGGGATCGACATTGACGCGGAGTCTCCCGCTGACATCAGCCGCTGCGCCCGCGACTTCAGTTGCGGCCTGCTCGATCGAGGCGAGTAGCGGCATCACCTGGGCATGGAAACGACGACCCTCCTCGGTCAGCGTCACCGCGCGAGGGGTGCGATCGAACAACCTGATACCGACGCGCGCCTCCAGCCGGGCGACGGCGCGGCTGACGCCTGACGGCGTCAGGCCCAGACTTTCCGCCGCGCGCGCGAAATTACCGGATTCGGTGACGGCGGCCAGCACCCCGACCCCCGTCAATATGCGCGCATCAAAGCTCATCTCATCTAACCTTACGATGATCAATAATCATCATAGCACTGATCTTAATGCGCTTAAATCATCAAACGCGCTGGCTTACATCTTTGAGCCCTCAGCTACCCAACTGGAGGACGCCATGTACGCCATCACCGGAATCACTGGAAAAGTCGGCGGCGCGCTCGCCGCCTCGCTGCTCGCCGCAAGTCTGCCGGTTCGCGCCGTCGTCCGCGACGCCACCAAGGGCGCGGCCTGGTCCATCAGCGGCTGCGAGGTCGCGCTGGCCGACATGAACGATGCAACCGCGCTGGCCGCCGCCTTCGCCGGGGCCGAGGCGGTATTCATCCTGCCGCCGTCGGAGTTCGATCCGACACCCGGCTACGGCCAGGCGCGCCAGACCATCGACGCGATCGTTGCAGCTTTGCTCGCCGCCCGGCCCGGCAAGGTGCTTTGTCTCTCGACCATCGGCGCCGATGCGACACAGGACAATCTGCTGACCCAGCGCACGCTGCTGGAGCAGGCGCTCTCGGCGCTGCCGATCCCGGTGACTTTTTTGCGCCCGGGCTGGTTTCTGGAAAATTCGCTGTGGGACGTCGCGTCAGCACGCGAAGATGGTGTCATCCACAGCTTTCTGGCGCCGCTCGACAGACCGATCCCGATGGTCGCGACAAAGGACATCGGGACGCTCGCCGCGCGGCTGATCCAGGAGGACTTCAAAGGCCAACGCGTCGTCGAACTGGAAGGCCCGCGCCGCGTATCGCCGAACGATCTCGCCGCCGCCTTCGCGAAAGCGCTCGGCCGTCCGGTGCGCGCCGAGATCGTTCCGCGCGACAACTGGGAGACGATGTTTCGTTCGCAGGGCGCGAACAATCCCTATCCACGGATCCGGATGCTCGACGGTTTCAACGAGGGCTGGATCGAATTCAGCGACGGCGGCGCGAACGCGCTGAAAGGAAGCACTGACGCTGAAACCGTCATCGCCGCGCTGGTTCAGCGCGATGCGGCGTGAGCCCGAAGTCCGCTCTGAGGAATTAAAATTCGAGGTCAGGCAATAATTTCGATAATCCTACCTTGACTCGAAATTTATGATCGCCGTAGTCTTTGTGCCATGGCAAAGGCGCCAATTATCCAATTGAGCTCGGTTTCCCGCGTTTTTCGGGGACAACGAGAAGTAACAGCGCTCGCTGCGCTGGATTTGGATATCGCCGAAGGAGAGTTCGTTACGGTCGTGGGGCCGTCCGGATGCGGCAAGTCCACCTTGCTCAACCTCATCGTGGGCCTCCAATCGCCCACGACCGGCCAGAAGCTTTATCGAGGCCAGCCGTTTTCGGGGCTCAACCTCGACATCGGCTACGTCACCCAGTCGGACAATCTGTTTCCCTGGCTGACCGTGATCGAGAACGTCTGCTTCGGGCTCTCTCTGCGGGGAATTGGGTCGCGCGCGGAGCAACGCGACCGGGCTCTCGAGCTGATCGAGCGGGTCGGCCTCAAGGGTTTTGAAAATCATTACCGACACGAGCTGTCGGGCGGAATGCGACAGCGCGTCAATATTGTCCGGACGCTGGTCTACGATCCTCCGGTCATCCTGCTCGACGAACCTTTCGGACCGCTCGACGCGCAAACCAGACTGCAATTGCAGGACTTGCTGCTGACCCTCTGGCATGAGCGCCCGAAGACGACGCTCATCTTCATTACGCACGACCTGACCGAAGCGATCGCCCTTGGCGACCGGGTCATCATCATGAGCGCCCGTCCCGGCAGGGTCGAGGAGATCGTGCCGGTGGACCTGCCCCGACCGCGCGACATCTACACCATTCATACGGACGAGCAATTCCGCAGGATTTACGACCGGGTCTGGTTGCGGTTGGCCGAACAGATGAAGGCGCCCGTGTCGTGAAATCGAGAATAACGCTGTATCGGATCGCGCTGTTGCTCGCCGCACTCCTGTTTTGGGAGTTTGGCTCGGGTTACATCATCGATACATTCTGGCTTTCGAAGCCTTCGCTGATCGCAACTTCGCTGTGGGGCTCCCTGAAAAAAGGCGAGCTGCTCTCCGATCTCTACATCACGCTCGAGGGCGCGTTCTACGGATACGTTCTCGGATCGGTTGGAGGCCTGGCCTTTGGCCTGTTCCTCGGACAGAGCGAAACGCTCGCCCGCGTATTGCAGCCTTTCATTCTCGCGATCTACGGCATTCCCCGTATCGCCCTCGCCCCGATCTTCGTCCTCTGGTTTGGAATCGCCCTTCTGTCCAAAGTGATGATGGCGGGGATGATGTCTTTTCTGCTGGTTTTCTTCAGTACCTACGAGGGAATACGATCGGTCGATCTGGAATTACAAAATGTCGCGCGCGTCCTCGGCGCCAACCGGTGGCAACTTTTCACCCGCGTCACGATGCCCAATGCCAGCCCGTGGATCATCGCAGGCTTGCGTATCGCGATCCCGCAGGCGCTGGTCGCGGCCGTCGTCGCCGAATTCATCGCCTCAACGGCAGGTCTCGGCTATCGGATCATGGCGACCACCAACACCATGGATACCTCCGGCACGATGGCGGGGATTGTCGTGCTGATGGTCCTGGTCGTCGGTTTGAATACCATTCTGGATCGCGTGGAACATTCTCTTTTGAAATGGCGGCCGAAGGCCACCGACAACACCAACGTTTAGTCACTGCAGTCAGGAGCGCGTCGTGTCCGAGATGAAAATCAGATTTACATCGCAGCAGCTTAAACTGCTGCAAGCCGTTCTCGATGAAAAAGACCGTGGAACGAACATGAACGAGGTTGTCCTCGCGATTTTTCGTGAATTCGTCAAACAACAACTTGGTCGAGAGGCCGCCTGATGAGCAAAATTATCTATACAAAGACACTCGATCCGGTTTCGGGCAAAGCAATCCCGATGAAGCGCGGGCAGACGCTGACGATCACGCTGCTGGAAGGTCCGCAGTGCGTCGACTTCAATTGCTTTAACCTCCATGACTACAAGGAACGCATGTCTGTCGGCCACATGCGCCGGACCGGCTTCCGTTGCCGCCAGGGCAGCATCGTGTGGAGCGCCCCGCCCCGCTACAACCCGATGATGGTCTTTACCGAACTGCCGGCGACGTGCCGCACCGATCTTCTGGCGGCGCGCTGCCACGCCACGCAGTTTGAAAAAGAACGCGGATATCCCGGTACGCATACCAACTGCCAGGATACTCTCGCCGAATCGATCGCGGAATTCGGCCTGACGCCCGACGACGTGCACGATTCGCTTAATCTCTGGATGAATACCGGCTGGGACGATGAGGGCAATTTCATTCCCAACGTGCGCCGCAACCAGGGAAAAAAAGGCGATCAGGTCAAGCTGCTCGCTTTGATGGACGTTCTTGCCGTTCCCCTGATTTGTGGATCGGGCGATGTGTCCAACACCAGCAATTATTGGTTCCGCTCGGTCAAGGTTGAAGTGACCGACAGCACGCCGGAGAACGATGCAGTCGTCGCGACGCTGCTCAAGAAACACACCGGCTTCATCAATCAACGCACGCCGGATCAGTTTCGCGTCAAGGACATCAGGACGGAGCGCGACCTGACGGCAACCGACAAATTCGAACCCAAATTTACGTTATGCCCGGTTCCGGTCGAGACCGTGACGGTCGAGCTAACGGAAAGCGACAAGAAAAACCTCGCCAAGCTGGTCAAGCGCGGATTCGGCGAGGACGAGGAGGATGCACTGCGGTCGGCCGTCATGACCTGGTACACGCGCAATCGTACCGCGCAGATCGTGCCGGAAACGCTCGACATCGAATGAGAATCATCGCCGATCGGAGAAGCCAGATGAACAATGTTGCCCGCTTGTCGCTCGTTGCATCGCTAACGATGGCGCTGATGTTTCCCGCCGGCGCGCAAAGCCTCCGTAAAGTGAAGCTGACGCAATCGGTCGCGTCGTTTGACTTCATGTCGGCGGATTACGCTCGCCTGACCGGGATATTCGCGGCTGAAGGGCTTGAAGTCGAACAGATCGCGACCCGGGGCGCGGGTCCCGATCTGGCCGCGCTAGTGTCCGGCGATGTCGAATTCAACCTGTCGCCCGGCGTCAACCAGATCAATGCGATCATCGGCAAACGGGATGTCATCACGGTCGCGAATATCGTGAACCGCAGTCTGATCGGGGTCGTTCTAAGCAAGGAAGCCGCCGACAAATCAGGCGTAAAATCCGACGCCCCGCTCAAACAGCGCGCCGCCGCACTGAGCGGGCTGACACTCGGAATGACGCAGCCGGGCTCGCTGACCGATCGGCAATTCCAGCATCTGGGCCGCCTTGCAGGCCTCAAGGATGGCGAAATCAAAACAGTCGCTCTGGGCGGCGCACCCAGCATCGTCGCCGCCTTCGAACGCAAGCAGGTCGACGGTTATGCGATTGCCACGCCGTTCGATCGCATCGAGGTCGCCAAAGGCGCCGCGGTGATGTGGGTCGACAATGCCAAGGGCGATGATTCCTCGATCGATCCCTTCATGATGACCGACGTGCATACATCGAGAGCCTTTGCGGACAAGAACAAGGAAGTGGTCCGCGCGTTCATTCGCGCCCTCCGGCGCGCCACCCAGGAAATCAAGGATAAATCCACCGAGGACGTCATCAAGGCGGTGCAGCCCGCATTTCCGAACGTGACGCCGGAAGTCATGACGCTCGGGGTCAACGCGTTGAAACTGACACTCAATCCTTCGGGCACGTTCACGATGGAGATGGCCAAGAACACCCTGCGCCTCGATGGACGGCCGGATGTTACGCCCGAGCAATTGTTTGCTACTTACGACCCCTCATTCCAGAATTAAGTCACCCAAAAGTCGTCTTAACTCTAAAAAAATGGTCGGGAGAAAATGACTGCTATTTCAATCGAGCATGAAATGCCGGCGGTGCTCTAGTGGCAGAATCCTTTGCCATTTCCAGCGAGCTGCCCGCCAAATCGCTCAGCGAAGACGTAGGGAATCGCATTCGAACGGCGATCATCGAGTGCAAATTCAAGCCGGGCGAGCGGCTGCGCCTGGAGCATTTGTGCGAGATGTACGGCGTCGGCTTCAGTCCGGTGCGCGAGGCGCTCTCGCGCCTGTGCGGCAACGGCCTGGTGGTCAGCGAGAGTCAACGCGGCTTCAAGGTTGCTCCGATCAGTCTTGCCAACCTGCAGGACATTACATCGACCCGGCAGGATCTCGAGGCATTGATTTTACGGCGCGCGATCGAAGAGGGGGACGCGCTTTGGGAAGCCAACATCGTCGCCTCGTTCCATCTTTTGTCGAAAACCCCGCATCTCAGACCTGACGATGGCACGCTCAGCGAAAGCTGGGTGACGGCCCACAAGAATTTCCATTTTTCGCTCATCAGCGCCGCCCAAAGCAAATTGCTTCGGCAATTCTGGTTCATGACCTTCGATCACGCTGATCGCTATCGCCGCCTGGCCATGACTCTCGGCAGTCATCTTCGCGACGACACAACCGAGCACCGGAACCTGATGGAGGCCGTCATCAGCCGGGATGTCGCACGATCGTGCGAACTTAGCCGGCTGCATATCGATACAACGCTGCGCCTTGTTCTGACGACTTTATCAGACACGGATGCCTTTGGTGATTAGTCGCGGGCCTTGCGGCCGAGAGGAACTGTTATGACCGACAAAAAGAGCGCCCCGTTTCAACTGGAAGAGGCGACGATCTCCGATTTGCATGCGGCCATTCGCGCCGGAACAACCACGGTCGTGCAGGTCGTGCAGAAGTATATCGATCGCGCCCGCGCCTATAACGGCCCGGCCAGCCTGCTGCTGACGGAAGACGGAGCGCCGGTGCCGGAAGCGATCGGCACCGTGCGCGCGCAATCGCCATTGCGTTTTCCGACCGAAACCGTGAAGGCATCGACAGTCATTCCCGATCTCGACAAGTACAAGGGAACACCGCTGCAATACGGCCGCATGGAATTCACGGCGTCGGACCCGACCGTGCAACAGCAATTCGGCATGATCGTCGGCAAGCCGAACGCCGGCCAGGTCAACGCGATCGGCACCTTCAATATCCGCGGCGAACGCTCCGCCGTCTGCAAGGGTGACTTCGATCTGCATCCGTCGCTTGGCGCGCTGCCGAAGGGCGCGCCGCCGGCGTGCGAACATTTCCGCCAGTTGCCGGATGCGCTGGAGCGCGCGGCGGAGCTGGATGCCGAATTCGGAAGCAATCCCGATCTCGAGAAGATGCCGATGTACGGCGTCGTTTTCTCGTTCAAGGATCCGTTCGACACACGCGACATGCGCTCGACCGGCGGCGGCGACGCGGCCTATGATATGGATTTTCCGGCGCGCGACCATGTGCTGGTCGACCAACTGCGCAAGAAGGGCGCGATCATTTTCGCAAAGGCCGTCAACACGGAATATAACGGCCGCGCCGGCGATCCCGGCGGACGCAACAAGCCGGACATGGTGCTGGCTTCGACGCTCGGATACCAGCGCTCGACATGGGCCGGTAACCCATCCAACCCTTACGATACCACCCGCGCCGCCTCGCTCGGGTCGAGCTCCGGCTCGGCGTTGTCAGTCAGCACCAACCTCGTGATGGCAAGCCTGGGCGAGGAAACGCGCGCGTCCTGCCGCGGTCCATCGAACCATAATTCGATCGCCTTGATCCTGCCGCACAAGTCGATGATCGGCTTCGAGGGCGGCGCGATCGGCGCCGACATCTACTGCGACCGCACCGGCATCCATGCCCGTTCCATTGTCGATTGCGCCAAGATCCTCGATGCCCTCAAGGACCCCGTCGAGGGATATTACGATCGACGTGACCCGTTCACGGCGGTGCCGCGCTCCTCGGTGCTCAGCACGCCCTATGCCAGTCACGTCAATATGCCGGGCACACCAGGCGCGCTCGCTGGCATGCGCATCGGCGTCATCCGCGAATCCATGGTGTATCCCAAGGATTCCAAGACCGAAGAACCGATCGTCACGGCCGCCACGCGTGAGATCAAGGAGATGCTCGGCCACAAGCTGGGCGCGACCCTGGTGGAATCGACCGATCCGCTGTGGAAGCGTGATCCCGATATAGAGGTGATGACGCTCGATTATCGCCGCGCGCTGCACCAGTTGATCCCGCTTTTCATGCCGGATCTTCTGTTTCGCCTACGCCCGGACGGGCAGCCTCTTTACAAGGAGTTCGCAGCGGCGATCGTGCCGACGGAGTTTTTGCCGGGCAAGGTGTTCGGCACGGGAACGATGCAGCCGATGGATTATTTCGTAGCCCTGGCCGAAGGCAAAATCGAGGGCCCGGTCAATCTCGACATCGCCACGATCCAGCAACAGGAGTTGGCGCCGACTTTCCGCTACCACATCTCGCAATATCTGATGCGCCGCGCCGACGACTGGAAAGCGGCAGGCTTTGAAGAAACCCTGAAGGATTGGGCGTCGCTCAATGCGCGTTCAAAGTTCTGGGGCGACGACCAACGCGCCGCCTTCAAGAACTGGGAGGAAGTCAGCGACCCCCGCAACAGGCTTGATGGCCGCCAGGGCGTCAACGAGCGCGTCATGTTGCGCGAATTGTTGCGCCGCGCCGACATGATGGTGATTCTGGAGAACAAGCTCGACGCATTGGTGCGGCTGCATACGCCTTGGGCGCCGGGCCTGATCGGTCATCCGCATCAATACGACATCCCCAGCAATCTGCGCCCGGAATCGCTGATGGGCCCCAATGCGGGATTAACCGAAGTGCTGATTCCGGCCGGATTTGTCACCACCACCTACGATCCGGTGTTCAAGCTGACCGACGACGGCATGCGCTATGTTTCCGCACCCTCCGATGTGCCGACGGAACTGGCCGCGCCCGGCCTGCCGTTCTCGCTGGTGTTCCGATGCGAGCCCGGCAAGGAAGACATCATCCTGAAAATCGCGTCGGCGTATGAAGCGGCTTCGAAGCGGCGTATTCCGCCGCCGGCGTTTGGGCCGTTGCCGGGGTGAGCGAGTCATTCGGCGCATGACGAAGAGGTTGAGCCGCAGCAAGGTTGCGGCTTTTCATGCCCATGCGGCGGCGACCATAACAAATGGGAGCAATTTCAGGTGTCGCGAAACGGTTCTGACGCGGTTTCAGGAAATTTCGCTGGTACAGTTGGGTGGGCTCGAACCACCGACCTCCTGTTCCACAGACAGGCGCTCTAACCAACTGAGCTACAACTGCATCCTTTGCCGGCCACCCGAAAAGGGGGTCGCGAACGGGCGGAAACTAGGTGCAACGCCGCTCTTTGGCAAGGCGATAAACACCCAGTTTTCGTCGTCCCTGCGAACGCAGGGACCCATAACCACAGGGTTCAGTGGTTGGAAAAGAACCCCCGCAACAGCCACCGCCTGACACGCGCCGGCACCGCGTATGGGTCCCGGCTTTCGCCGGGACGACACGCTGAGAGTTCCGAGCCTCATGCCCCTAAAACAGCAAAAAGCCCGGGCTCATCGCCCGGGCCTTTTTAAAGCAAATACCCGAAAATCAGGCGGCCGGCTTGAACAGCTTGGACGCGCTGGCCTTGATCGGCTCGGCGGTCTCGGTCGCGATCTTCTGGGTCAGTTCGGTCAGGTCTTTGCTGTAGGCGGTGAACGCCTCGAACTGCTTCTTGGCGTGCGAGGTCCACAATTCCATCGCTTCCGACGGCGACTTCACGCCGAGCAGTTCCTGCGCGAAATCGAGGTTCGAAGTGGTGTTGGCCTTGAGGATTTCCATCAGCTTGGCCGAATATTCGCTGGCGCCCTTGCTGACGCTGGCGAACACCGCCTCGACGGTGACGTTGTGGGTTTCGGCGGCGTCCTTGAACTTGGCGTAGCCGTCGCGAGCCTGGGAAACACCCTTTTCGGCGAACGCACGCATCTGCTCGGGAACCTCGAACGGGATAACGGAAGCGGAGAAGGGATCGGTAGGATTGGCCATCGCATACATCCTTCGAAACGGGGTGATGATCGCTGTGACCGCTCGCGCGCCCGTGGCTGCTCGGGAACGCCGATAAGAGATCACATCACGGGAATGCCCTCCGTCGGGCAACCCACAGTAAACACCCATATCATGTCAATTTTGTGCAACGCAACGCGATTTAGGGTGCATTGCCATATATTTGTCCCGAAATGGGCTGCGACGCAACGTCCCGGGAGCCCAGACGAGCCGTCAGGGCTTGGGTGGGCTTTTTAGCGGGTCATCATGGCCGGGCTTAGCCGTCCGAAGGACGGCGTCGCTTCCGCTCGCCTATACCCGGCCATCCACGACTTTATAGGCTTGAACGGAGCAAGACGTGGATGCCCGGCGCAAGGCCGGGCATGACGAATAGTGGGGCGCTCCGGTCTTTCGAGCCTTCAAACCTTCGGCTTGGCGACATCCATCGCCGCACGGCTGACGATCTGGCCCATTTCGCTGGCCTGTTCGGCCAAAGAGCGCATCTGGGCCTGAACATATTCGCTGTGCAGGCGCATGATCTCGGTCAGATCCTTGGCGTGCAGCAACGACTGGGCATAGTCCAGCGAGGCCTGAACGTTCTTTTCGGCATAGGACATTGCCTTGGTGCCGATATCCTTGGCGCCGGCGCGAACCGTCGCACTGCGTTCTTCCAGCGATCCGGCGGTCTGCTGGGCGCTGGAGAGGAATTTTTCGAAGGCCTGGCGGGCCTGATCGAAGCTGGCTTCGGCCATCGACCGCATTTCCTTCGGAATCTCGAAATGTCCGTTCTCGTTCATGTCCCACTCCTCCTGTTTGTGATTGAAAGGGCCACCCGGCCCAAATTCTATGCCAAGTTTTCTACGCCAAGTTCCCCGCTGCCCGGATGCAGCCTATCGGCAAAACACTTCGCCGCCATGACGCGGCGGCCGAAACCTAGGGGATCGTGGACATTTGATGGCGCTTTGCAACAAACAACGCGGCAACCGGCACGGGGTTCGCCCCGATTAAGGTTATCGTGGCTTTCGAGGCGCAGAGGGCGGCCAGACCGTGGACCTGCCGCTCGCCGCGGGCGATACTAACGATCCGTTAAGGCTGTCATTGTTTGGCCGCCGCGATCTGACGCCATGTTCGAGCAACCACGAAGCCTACCGGTCATATCAGCACGATGAATAACGCGGAATTCCAGTTGCGAGGTGTCGGCGATCCCAGGCTGGCGGTCTATGCGACAAGCGCGCTGCCGGTGTGGCTGTGGTCGATCGACGGCACGCGGATTCTGTGGGCCAATCCGGTCGGCGCGCGGCTATTCGGCGCGGCCAATGGCGCGGCTCTCACGCAGAAATTATTCGGCCCGGCCGATCAGCATCGCCGGCAAGTGGCGCAACTCGCCAACCGATTGCCTGCCAACGGCACGATTCGATTGGAGCGCCTGCGCGGTTTTGGCGCGTCGCTCGGCGCGCTCGTCACCTGCGGCTGCGCGCGGCTTGATTTCGCCGACGGCAGCCATGGCGTGCTGGTCGCGGCGGCCGAGCCGATCGGGCGCGCGATGCCGCTGGCCGAACGGCTGGCACGGCTGGTCGATGGCATCGATACGCCGATCGCGGCGTTTCTGAGCGACGGCATGTTCATCGGCGCCAGCGCCGCGGCGCGCTCGCTGCTCGGTTTTCGCAATCTGAATGAAGCCGGCCTGGACGATGCGCGCAGCGACGCGCTGAAGCAGGGCCGCTCCGAGACGCCTGTCGGTATCGGCCACATGGTGTTGCAGCGTGTCGGCGCCGGCGCTGATATCGGCCTCGTCGCCCTGATCGCGCCGGGTGCTGTGCAAAGCGCGCCGGTCCACAAGACCGCGCCGCCTGCGCCGGAAGTGATCGCGACGGCACCCATTTTGCCGGAGCCTGTGCCGCAACCGGCCGCGCCGGCGGCAGAGCCAACACCAGATTACGAGCAACCGGCGATGTCGGGCGAAGCGCCGGCTGAATTCGCGTTGATCGATGAATTCGCCGAGCCGCCTGAAGAACCTGCGGTCGAGCGCACTGTCGCCGAACACGCGATCTCCGAGCCTGTCATCTCCGAACAGGCTGCCGAACCCGAACAGCCGGTTGCGGTTACGCATGAGCCGCCCACAGTTCCGATCGAAGCCGCAGCAGAAACCGTGGCGACAGAAATGGTGGCTTCAGAGTTCACACTTTCAGAGACGACGACATCTCCAACTGAAATCCAGCACGAACCTTCGCCTTACGTTGAGGCCGTCGCCGATGAGCCGGCCTCTCCCGCGGCCGAAGAGCCTTCCACCATCGAAACGCCGATCACGCCGCCGCCTGTCGCAGCAGCATCAGAGGCCGACGAATCGACAGCCGGTCCTCGCCGTCATCCGCTGCGCTTCATGTGGCAGATGGATGCCGACGGCCGCTTTACGCTAGGCTCCGAGGAATTCACTCGGCTGATCGGCGCCCACACCGCCGCGGGCTTCGGCCGGCCGTGGAGCGAAATCGCTGAACATTTCGGACTCGATCCGGAGGGCCACATCGTCAAGGCGATCGCGACGCGCGGCACCTGGAGCGGCATCACGCTGGACTGGCCGATCGACAGCGGCGGCCGCCTGCCGGTCGAACTGTCGGGCTTGCCGATCTATGACTACACCGGAAATCTGACCGGCTATCGCGGCTTCGGCATCTGCCGCGATCTCGATGGCCTGACGCGGCTTGACGAATTACGCCGCAACGAAACCTTCAGCGGCCCGGCGACGCCACCAACTATTTCAGCCGATCCTGTCGAAGCCGATGCGCAGGATTCCCTCGTAGAAGATTCCCACACGCCGCAAGACACATCGACAGAAGGTCCGCCGATACACGAAGCGCCGCCACATGAGGCGCTTGTCGCCGATGCGCCGACGGCTGAACCGCCTCCCGTACCCGATGAGACGGCATCCGAAGCGGAGGCAGAACCCTCCGCACCGATTGCCTTAGAGACTTCAGAGAATTCACCGCCAACCGATTTGGAACCCGCCGTGGAAACGCCCAACGAAATGCTGAGGAACGTCGTTCCGTTCCGGCCGATGAGCGAGCCGAAATCACCTGTCCTGACGCCGGTCGAAAACAACGCCTTCAACGAACTCGCCCGGCAATTGTCGGCCCGGCTCGAGAGCGAGAACATCACCTTCGCGCCGCCGGTCGAATCCAGCACGACAGATGTTTTTATCGAGCCGCCGGCCGCTGCGGAAATACCCGGGACAACCCATGAAACGATCCACGAGACGGCCAGCGAACAGCCGAGCTGGCTGACGCGCCCCGAGCCGCCGGCGCGCGGCGAAACCCGGCGCGACCGGGCACTGCTCGATCTCATCCCGGTCGGCATCCTGATCTATCGGCTGGATAGGTTGCTATATGCCAATTCGGCGTTTCTCACGCGCATGGGCTATGCGAGCCTGCATGCGCTCGAGCAGGCCGGCGGCCTGGATGCGCTCTATGTCGAGCCCGGCGTGTCCTCGACCAGCAGCACGTCGGACACCGGCACGCCGGTGACGATCAGCGCCAATCATGAATCGCCGGAGCATTCCTCCGCGCCCGCAACCGACGCGCACCTGTTCACGATTTCATGGGACGACGATTCCGCGCTGGCGCTGATCTTCGCCAATGCCGGCGTCCCCAACACCGAGATCGCCGCCGCGATGATTCCGGCTGTTGAAGCGCAGGAACCATCCGAACCCTCCGCCGTCGGCCACGCCAATGCCGAAGAACTCGGCGCCATCCTCGACACCACCGCCGAAGGCATCGTGATGTTCGACGCCGAGGGCAACATCAATTCCTGCAACCGCAGCGCCGAGGCGCTGTTCGGTTACGACGGATTGGATCTGATTCAGCGCAATCTCGTCGATCTGTTTGCGCCGGAAAGCCAGCCCGCGGTGATGGACTATCTCTCCAGCATCAGGAGCAACGGCGTCACCAGCCTGCTCGATGCCGGCCGCGAAGTGCTCGCCCGCGTCCACGGCGGCGGCCTGATCCCGGTGTCGATGACGATGGGACGAACCCGTCACGAAGGGCCGAATTTCTTCGCGGTGTTCCGCGACCTGTCGCAAACCAAGAAGAGCGAAAGCGAATTGCAGCAGGCGCGGCGCACCGCCGATCGCGCAGCCAACGCCAAGGCCGACATGCTGGCGCGGATCAGCCACGAGGTCCGCACGCCGCTCAACGCCATCATCGGCTTTGCCGAGGTGATGATCGGCGAGCGCTTCGGCGCGCTCGGCAATGAGCGCTATGTCGAATACATGAAGGACATCCGCGCGTCCGGCGAGCGCGTGATCGCGATCATCAACGACCTCCTTGATCTGTCGCGGATCGAGACCGGCAAGCTCGACCTCGCCTTTGCCAACCAGAACCTCAATGACTTGGTGGAAAGTTGCGTCGCGGTGATGCAGCCGCAGGCCAACCGCGAACGCATCATCATCCGCACCTCACTGGCGCATATGCTGCCGCCCGTGATCGCCGACGCGCGCGCGCTGCGCCAGATCACGCTCAATCTGATCGGCAATTCGATCCATCTCGCCAATGCCGGCGGCCAGGTCATCGTCTCCACGGCATTGTCGGATTTCGGCGAGGTGGTGCTGCGGGTCCGCGATACCGGCCACGGCCTCAACGACAATGAAGTCGCCGCCGCGATGGAGCCGTTCCGCACCCAACCGCCATCGGACAAAGCTTCCGACGGCTCCGGCGTCAACCTGTCACTGACCAAGGCGCTGGTCGAAGCCAACCGCGCCCGGTTCCAGATCAAGACCGGCCCGCGCTCGGGCACCCTGATCGAAGTGCTGTTCTCGCACGCGGTGGCGAGGGTGTAAGTCGTATTCTCGTTAAGTTCGTCATGCCCGGCCTTGTGCCGGGCATCCACGTCTTAGCTGCAGTCCAGCAAGAAAGACGTGGATGGCCGGGACAAGCCCGGCCATGACGAAAACTATCTACCCCTCCAGAAAATCCCCGATCGTCGCGAGAAAAAGCTCAGGCGATTGCAGTTGCGGCACGTGGGCGCAGCCCGGCAGGATTTTCAGGCGCGCGTCCGGCAGGCCGGCGGCTAGTTCGTGCGACATCGGCGGCGGCGTCGCCTCGTCATGTTCGCCGACCAAGACCAGAGCGGGCACCGTGACCTTCTTCAAGTCCGGCCGCAGGTCGAGTTCGGCCAGCGCGCCGCAGGCGGACCGAAACACGTTCAGATCGGTTTTCAGAAATGCCTTGCGGCGATCGGCCATCAGATCGGGATTCGCTCCCTGAAATTCCGGCGCGAACAGCCGAAGCATCGCGACGTCCGTGATCGCCTGCAATCCTTTGGCCTGCGCCGCCGCCGCCATGTTGCGGAAGGCCTGGCGCCCCGGTTCCGAAAACGCTGCGCCGCAATCCGCAAAGATGAATCGGCTGGCGATCCCGGGATGGCGGATCGCCATCTGCAGCGCGACGAAGCCGCCATAGCCATTGCCGAGCACGATCGCCTTGCCGGAACCTGTCGCCTCCTTCACCGCCTGCGCCATGCGGTCGGCCACCGCGGCAAGGCCGCCATCGACCGCCTTTGACCGGCCGAAGCCGGGCAATTCGGGCACGATCACCCGGAACGACTGCGACAGCATGGGCACCACGGCGTCGAAACTCGCCCGGTCCGACAGCAGCGAGTGGAACAGAAACAGCGCGGGTCCCTGCCCGAACTCCTCGGCATTGACGGTGCCGTCAGCGAAAAGTCGGTCCATGCCGGTCTCTCTTTCAGGGTTGCAAGTTCAGGGTTGCAACGTGCGCCGCTGGGCGGGCCGTGTCGGGTAGATCGATTGATAAATCAAAATTCACTGATTTCAAGCCTTTGTCGCTTGACGTGATATTTCACGACTGCAAGATTGAGATACCGTCGAGGAAAAATCTGATGCTTTTGCGCGACAATGTCTATGAAAGCCTGCGCTCTGATATTCTGACCTGCCGTCTGGCGCCGGGCGATGATATGCGCGAGCAGGAGCTGGCCGAACGCTATGCCGTCAGCCGCCAGCCGGTGCGCGAGGCGCTTTTGAGGTTGGAGCGCGAGCATCTGGTCACGGTGCAGCCGCGCCAGGGCTACCGGGTCAATCCGATCTCGCTGTCGGACGCGCGCGACCTCTTGCGATTTCGCCTCGCGCTGGAGCCGGCCTGCGTCGCCGAGGCGATCGAACATGCGCCGGATAGCGTGCTCAAGACGCTCGACGATTTCAGGCACTTCGCGGGCGACCATGAGGACTTCATCGCCTACAACCGCGCCTTTCACTCCGCGCTGGCGCATGCCTCAGGCAACCGCCGCATGGCCGGCGCGTTATGCGATCTGATCGGCCAGGCCGACCGGCTGGTCCGCGTCAGCGTCGCCAATATCAGGGATCACGATCCGACCCAACTGGTGGCCGAGCACGGCGCGCTGATCGAGGCGATGCAGCGGCGCGACGGACGAAGTGCGGCGCGCATCATCAAGGCGCATATCAGTCAAACCGAAAAACGCGTGCTGCCTGCGCTCAAGCGCAATGCGGTGATTATCTAAAGGAGAGAACCATGAATATTCCCGCAAAGCCCGGCGAGATCGAGGTCGAAGTCCACGGCAATTTTGTTGACGGCCGCGAGATCGAAGCCGGAGACGGCGAGATGCTGGATGTCCGCAATCCCGCCACCGGTGCTGTGATCGCGCGGATTCCGAATTCCACCGCGGCCGATGTCGACGTCGCAATGAAGAGCGCGCGCGCCGCGTTCGAGGGCAAGGCCTGGGGTGGCATGGACATTCGCTCGCGCGCCCGGCTGGTCAATCGCCTCGCGGATGCGTTCGAGGCCAATCTCGAAACGCTATATCGCCTCGAAACCCTCAACAACGGCCGCCCGCTCAACGAAACCCGCGCGCAGCTCTCGCGGCTGCCGGATTTCTTTCGCTACTTTGCGGGGCTCGCACTGGCGCGGCGCGATGCGGTGATTCCCGTCGAAGGCTCGTACCTGAATTACACGCTGCGCACGCCGATCGGCATCGTCGCCAATTGCACGCCGTTCAATCACCCGCTGATGATCATGTGCAAGTCGCTGGCCGCTGTCGTCGCCAGCGGCTGCGTCACCGTGGTCAAACCGTCGGAATATACGCCTCTCACCACTCTGAAGCTGGCGCAGATCTTCACCGAAGCCGGATTGCCGCCAGGCGTATTCAACGTCGTGCTCGGCCTCGGCCAGACCGCCGGCAAGTTGCTCGCCGAACATCCCGACATCAACAAGCTGGTGCTGACCGGCGGCACCGAAGCCGGCCGCATTGCCGGTGCGGCGGCCGCGAAAGTATTCGCGCACCAGACCATGGAGCTCGGCGGCAAGACGCCCGTCATGGTGTTCGGCGATTTCGATGTCGACCAGGCCGTCAACTACGCGGCGTTCGGCGCCTTCATCGGCGCCGGCCAGACCTGTGTCTGCGCCTCGCGCCATCTGGTGCAGGCCTCGATCTATGACGAATTTGTCGAGAAGCTGCAGGCCAAAACCAGATCGATCCGCATCGGCGATCCCTTCGATCCCGCCACGCAACTGGGTCCGGTGATCTCGGCGCGGCAGCGCGATCGCGTGCTGTCCTACTCGAAGTTCGGCCATGAAGACGGCGCGCGGCTGGTGGCCGGCGGCGTCGCCGCCAAGATCCCCGGCCATGAAGGCGGCTACTTCATCGAGCCCACGGTGTTCGCCGATGTGAAATCCGATATGCGCATTTTCCAGGAAGAGGTATTCGGGCCCTTTACGTCGGTCACGCCGTTCAAGGACGAAGCCGAGGCGCTGAAGCTCGCCAATGATTCACCGTTTGGCCTCGCCGCCGCGATCCGCACCCGCGACATCGGACGCGCGCACCGGATGGCGGCGGCGGTCAAGGCCGGCATCGTCTGGATCAACGACCATCACCGGCTCGATCCGGCATCGCCCTGGGGCGGCGTCGACGATTCCGGCGTCGGGCGCGAATTCGGCACCGAAAGCTTTGACGATCATTTCAACACCAAGAGCGTGATGGTCGCCACGCACGATCAGCCGTTCGACTGGTACCGCGACACGGCGGCACAGCGGCGCCTGAATTAAAACCGCGCATGAACGCACGCGAATAACAGCGGCTGCCCAAGGTCCTGAAGAAGACCGGCAGCCGCTTCAACGAACAAAACGATAAGGGGAAACACGCGCATGGTCACGTCAGTCAACGCCGGCAGCCGCCTCGATCGGCTCCCGATCGGCTCCTTTCATCGCCGCATCATGATGCTGATCGGCATCGGCATGTTCTTCGACGGCTTTGACATCTATCTCGCCGGCACCGTGCTCGGCGTCACCTTGAAAAGCGGTTTTTCCACGCTGCCGCAGAACGCGCTGTTCATCTCGGCGACGTTCGTGGGCATGATGCTGGGCTCGTTCGCGGCCGGCTTTCTCGGCGACCGGTACGGCCGCCGCTTCACCTATCAGTTCAATCTCCTCGTCTTCGGCCTCGCCTCGCTCGCGGCTTCCATCGCGCCCGATATGACCATCCTGATCGCCTGCCGCTTCGTGATGGGCTTTGGCTTAGGCGCCGAAAACGTTGTCGGCTATGCCACCATGACCGAATTCGTGCCGGCGCGCTCACGCGGCAAATGGTCGGGTTTCACCACCGTCTGCGTGGTGACGGGCCTGCCGATCTCGCTGCTGGTGGCCTCGTTGATCATTCCGCAATTCGGCTGGCGCGCGATGTTCGTGCTGGGCGGCATCGGCGCGCTGATCGTCTGGTATCTGCGCAAGGCGCTGCCCGAGTCGCCGCGCTGGTTAGAGGCCAACGGCCGCAGCGAGGAAGCCGAAGCCCTGATGCAATCGATCGAGCGCGAGGCTTCGCAAGGCCAACCTCTGCCGGCGCCCGCGGCCGCCTCAGGCGTCGCCGTATCCAGCGATCTCGCCACGCTATTCGCGCCGCCACTATTGTCGCGCATGATCGTCGGCGCGGTGTGCCTGATCACCATCAACACGCTGCTGTATGGGTTCATCACCTGGCTGCCGGTGTTCTTCATCAAGCAGGGCCTGAGCGTCGCGACTTCATTCGGCTATTCGCTGCTGATGGCGCTCGGCGCACCCGTTGGCTCCGCGATCGGCGCGCTGACCGCGGACAAATGGGGCCGCAAGCCGACCATCATCGGCGCCTCGCTGATTTCGGTCGTGCTCGGGATCATCTATCCCATGATCTCGGACCCGGTCTTGCTGCCCGCCGTAGGCTTCGCGCTGACGGTGCCGATCTATGTACTGGTGGCGCTGTTGTTCGGCATCTACATCCCCGAGCTGTTCCCGACGCAAGTACGCATGCGCGCGTCAGGAATCGTCAACACGCTCGGCCGCGGCGCCACCATCGTGACGCCGTTCCTGGTAGTGATGCTGTTCGAAGCCCGCGGCGTCGCCGGCGTGATGTCGCTGATGATCGGGTTGTTGATCGTACAGATCATCACGGTCTGGGCGCTCGGCATCGAGCCACGGCATCGCAGCCTGGAGGAACTCAAGGGCGAGGATGCGGCGCCGGCGTTGGCGAAACAGACGACGTGAGGGGCAACACTGTCATTCCGGGGCGATGCGCAGCATCGAACCCGGAATCTCGAGATTCCCCGATGCGCAATTGCGCATCTGAGGTCTGGTCCTTTGGACCATCCCGGAATGACGGCTTAAATCACGTATTCTTCAGCGCGACCCGAAACTCGGCTTCGGTCTTCGACTTCACCTCATCGAGCGTCACGCCGTCGGCGAGTTCGATCAGCGCCATGCCGTCCTTGCCGTGCTTGTCGATGGTGAACACGGCCAGATCCGTGACCACCATGTCGACCACCTTCTCGCCGGTCAGCGGCAGGTTGCACTCTTTCAGCAGCTTGGCGCCGTCCTTGGCAGAATGCTCCATCACCACCACGACGCGCTTGACGCCGGCGACGAGGTCCATCGCGCCGCCCATGCCCTTGACCATCTTGCCGGGGATCATCCAGTTGGCGAGATCGCCGTTCTGCGCCACCTGCATCGCGCCGAGGATCGAGAGATCGATGTGGCCGCCGCGGACCATTCCGAAGGACTCCGCCGACGAGAAATAGCTGGTGGACGGCAATTCGGAAACCGTCTGCTTGCCGGCGTTGATCAAATCGGCGTCTTCCTCGCCCTCATAAGGGAAAGGTCCCATCCCGAGCATGCCGTTCTCGCTCTGGAGATTGACGTCGATGCCGTCGGGAATGTAGTTCGACACCAGCGTCGGAATACCGATGCCGAGGTTGACGTAATAACCGTCGCGCAATTCCTTGGCGGCGCGGGCGGCCATCTGTTCACGGGTCCAAGCCATCAGATTTCTACTCCCGTTGAAGCCGCAGACGCCTCGGGACGCTTGCGGGTGTTGCGGAATTCAATGCGTTTCTTGCCGCTGCCGACTTCGATGATGCGCTTGACGAAAATGCCGGGCGTGTGGATGTGGTCGGGATCGAGTTCGCCGGCCGGCACCAGGTGCTCGACTTCGGCCACCGTCATCTTCGCCGCGGTCGCCATCATCGGATTGAAGTTACGCGCGGTCTTGCGATAGATCAGATTGCCTGCGGTATCGCCCATCCAGGCGTGGACGATCGCGAGATCGCCGAACAGGCCGCGCTCCATCAGATATTTCTCGCCGTCGAATTCCTTCACTTCCTTGCCTTCGGCAATCAAGGTCCCGACGCCGGTCTTGGTGTAGAAGGCCGGGATACCGGCGCCGCCGGCGCGAATGCGCTCGGCCAGCGTGCCCTGCGGAGTGAATTCGAGCTCTAGTTCGCCGGCCAGATATTGCTGGGCGAACAGCTTGTTCTCGCCGACATAAGACGAGATCATTTTCTTGATCTGGCGGGTTTCCAGCAGCCGGCTCAACCCGATGCCGTCAACGCCGGCATTGTTGGACACCACCGTGAGGTTCTTCACGCCGGAATCGCGGATCGCGTCGGACAGCGTTTCGGCGATACCGCACAGGCCAAATCCGCCGGACATGATCATCATGCCGTCCTTGAGAATGCCGTCGAGTGCCGATTTGGCGTCGGGGTAGACCTTGTTCATCGCAATACGACCTGATGGAGGGAGGCGCCGTGACGCTTTCAAGGGATTATTAGGCGAAATGTTTGCGACGCGTCAATGACGGGGGGAACATGATCAATGTCAGTTTCCGTTGGAGCGGAAGTCGAAAATGCGCCCCCTCTCCCGCTTGCGGGGGAGGGTTGGGGTGGGGGAGCTTCCGAGTCGCGCTCATCGAGGGGAGGATAGACTTTCCCCCACCCGCCACGCTTCGCGTGGCGACCTCCCCCGCAAGCGGGAGAGGTGCGACAGCCCCACCCCCTCAACACAGCCTTGAAAGCGTCAAGAAAACCGATCAAGTTGCGCGGGTTGGCAAGGCTTGGCATCGGTTCCCTTATCCCCTGCCCGCCTTTTCAGCAGTGACCCGCCGGCGCCGACGCGCCGCCGTCTCAGACGCCCTAACAAGAAGATTTGGATAACTCTTTGACGATAGCCCAAGGAATAAAGCGCCTGGGGATGCCGATTGCGGCCTTTCTCGGCGTGGCGCTGATCGGCCTGTTTGCGACGTCCTGGCTCTTGAACCGGGACGCGCTGCGCCAGGCGGTGGAGGCGCAGATCCGCGCCGTGACCGGGCTCGATCTGGTCGTCAAAGGCGCCACCGACATTTCGGTGTTTCCCGCCAGCTATGTCTCCTTCCATGATGTCGGGCTGCGCGGCGGGGCGGACGCCGATCCGGCCCTCGCGGTCGATGTGCTGACCGCCAATCTGCGCCTGCTGCCGCTGTTGCTGCAGCGCTTCGAGATCGCCGACGTCATGATGCTGCGTCCCCATATCCATGTGACGCGCGACGCCGAGGGCCTGAGCAACTGGACGCCCTTCATCCAGACCATCGCGCGCACCATGAAGCCCGGCGCGGATAATCAAGTGTCGTTCTCGGAAATCCGGATCCAGGACGGCGTGCTCGATTACGAGGATACCGGCCATCAATTCACCGATACGCTCGACGATATCGACCTGTCGCTGGCCTGGCCCTCGATCTCGCGATCTTTCGCGGCGACCGGGCAATTCAACTGGCGCGGCGAGCGCGTCGACGGCAGCATCAGCGCCAGCGATTTCATCGCGGCCCTGTCCGGCGATCGCTCCGGCCTCAAGGCGCGGCTGACCAGCGCGCCCCTGAAGCTGGCATTCGACGGCACCGTCGCCAACCGCACCAGCATGATGATGGAAGGCACGCTGACCATCGATACGCCCTCGCTGCGCAATGCGCTGCGCTGGACCGGGCAGCCGCCGCCGGGCAGCGGCGGGTTCGGCCGCTTCGCGCTGAAAGCGCGCGCCAATATCGTCGGTCCCTCGATCGCGCTCACCAACGTCAATGTTGAACTCGACGGCAATGTCGCCGAGGGCGTGATGACCTATGCCAATAACGGCCGCCAGTCGCTGCAGGCAACGCTGGCCGCCGACGCGCTCGACTTCACGCCCTATATCTCCACCTTCCGTCTGCTCGCCAGCGGCGCGCATGACTGGAACCGGCAATTGTTCGATCTCAACGCGCTGTCCTCGACCGATCTCGACATGCGGCTGTCGGCCGCCAAAGTGACGGTCGGCGCCTCGAAATTGGGACGCACCGCGATCGGCGCCAATCTGCGCGGCGGCGCGCTGGCGCTCAGTGTCGGCGAGGCGCAGATCTATGGCGGCATCGCGCGCGGCTCGTTCGGCGTCGCGCGCTCCGATGCGGTGGCGGATGTGAAGGCGCAGTTTCAGTTCACCGATGTGGACCTGCAGGCCTGCGCCAGCGAATTGTTCGGCGTCACGAAATTATCCGGCCGTGGCAATCTCGGCGTATCCCTGGTGGCATCCGGCTCGAGCCCGTTCGGCCTCGCGCAATCGCTCGATGGCACCGCGACCTTGACGGGCCATGATGGCGCGATCTCCGGCTTCAACGTCGAGCAATTGCTAAAACGCCTGGAGCGGCGTCCGCTGTCCGGCGGCGGTAATTTCCGCTCGGGCTCGACGCCCTATGACAACCTGACCATCGCGGTGAAATTCGCCGAGGGCATCGCGACCGCCGAAGACGTCCGCGTCGAAGGCCCCGCCGCGCGGCTGACCTTGACCGGCACGGCGTCGGTGCCCGCGCGCGAATACGATCTCAAGGGCGTCGCCAGCCTCGCTTCGGCGCCGAACACCCCGCCCGGCTTTGAGCTGCCCTTTGTGGTGCAAGGCCCGTGGGACGATCCGTTGATTTTCCCCGACCCCGAAAGCCTGATCCGCCGCTCGCCGGCCTCAGCGCCATTGCTCGATGCCGTGAAGGATCGCAAGACGCGCGATGCCGTGCGCTCAGTGCTGGAGCGGTTTACGGGTGGCGGCGCAAAGCCTGCACCGGATGCGGCGGAGACCGCGCCGGCGGCTGCGGGGAATGCGAAGGCGAATTGAGGGGGTCGTTCGTAGGGTGGGTTAGCGAAGCGTAACCCACCATTCTTCACCGACGATAATAACGCGATTACGCGCACTCACCATCCACCAACGGCAAAATGGTGGGTTACGCCTTCGGCTAACCCACCCTACGAAGCGTTACTCGCCGCCAGACTCAACACGTCATTGCGAGGAGCGAAGCGACGAAGCTAACTCAGAGCCGCGCGCATCTTACGGACTCGCACCCTGAATATGCTTCGTGAAAATCCTCACCACATATCCCTTGAACCGCGGCGCCTCATCGTAGAGGTTTGACGCAATGCGCTCGATCGCTTCGCGATGGGCGACGAATTGAGCCTGCCGTGCGATGCTGGGCGTGCCCTTGGTGCCGGCCAGTTCATCCATCGCGGCGTCGCTGATCTGGCAAGGCACGGCCTCGTCGCCGTTCATCATCGTAAAGGCGAACGCCAGCCGTTCGCTGTCGTATCCCGTGATCTGGCCACCCGTCAGCGGCATGGAGATCCCCATCCATTTGACGCGATCATGCGTCGTCCGGCCGATTCTGTCGACCAACTGAGACGCCAAGTAGGCCTCCCTGGTTTTGAACGGAAAATTTTACTCCGGCGACCAAGGTTGGAGCCAGCGCCCGGGCCGCATTTGCGCGGCCCGGCTGGGCTAGAGGCTATTCATGCTGCATCGCCAGGATGGGGCCGGAAAGTGAAGCGCGGGCAAATTTCTTGAGCCCCACCGGCTTGCCGAACAGGTAGCCCTGGACCCGGTCGAACCCCATCTCGATGGCCGCGGCAAAGTCCGCGCGGGTTTCCACGCCCTCGGCGACGACGCGGGCCCCGTGCTCCTTGGCCAGTTCGATGATGCGATGGCATACCGTGCGCTTGAGCCGGTCGTTGGCGCAGCCCGTGACGAACTGCCGGTCGACCTTCAGTTCGGCGAAGGGAAAATTTTCCAGCCCCATCAGGGCCGGCCAGCCCGTGCCGAGATTGTCGATCGAGACCGCAATATTCTTGAGCCGGATTTCTTTCGCGACATCGATCATGACATCCATGTTTTGAATGACCTCGGCGCTGTCGATCTCGATGAGCAATCCCCCGAATGCCGGATGCGACGGCATGCGCCGGCAGAAATCACGCACCGCCCAGCGATTTTTAAGAAAGGAGACCGGCAGGTTGATCGAGATGTCGGTCGTGTTTTGCGATCCGACCAGATAGCGCCAATCCTCGATGGCGCGGTCGATGACGAAGTCCGACAGCAGCAGCAGATCCGGATCTTCGGCTTCCGGTATGAAACAGGCCGGCGCCACAACGCCCCAGTTTGGATGCCGCATCCGGACCGATGCCTCCGCACCGCAGCGCGCCATTGTGCGCGCGTCCATCTTTCCCTCGTACCAAAGCTCGAGCCAGCCGGCGTGCAATGCTTCGCTCGCCCGAACGGCCGGACCGGCGGCCGGCTCCCTGGGGATCAGCATGGAAATCCGCTCGCGCAAGGTTTCGGCCGCGAACGGCGTGGTCAGCGGCGGCAACATGGCGAGGCCGTATTCCTCGCCGACCTGCTGCACCGCCTTGACGAGGATCGACTCGCGCGTGCCGATGGCGAGGACCTTGCCGCTGAACCGCTGGCGAACAAGGATCTGGAGCACGTTGCCGACCTCGACACCATCGGCGGACACGCCGAGTACGACAATATCCGGGAGGTGCTTCCCGAGCGTGGCCTCCAGCTCGTCTGCGTTTGCACATTGCGTGGTGACGAGGCCGAGATCGTCTTCAATGATTTCGCAAAGGAATGCGCGAAGATGTTTCTTGCCGTCCACAACGCAAACCCGCGGCACTACTTTTCGACGTCCAAAAGCTGCAGATCCTGCCCGATTGTCGTCAAAGCCCCGATTCATCATCGCTCCCTCCATCTGGTTCAAAGAGGGGTGCTTTAGCGGTGCGGATGGTTTCAAATATGAAGCTTGTTTGTCCGCCGGCTGAATATTCAAATAATGTTAAAGCCTACATCATGACTAAAATTTTTTGCAAACCATCGTGCCAACGATGTCGTTACGCCCCACGACGCCATCCCCGATGTCTCGCTATCCCCGATGGCTCGGCACCCGGCGCTACGGACTTGCGCGCTCCGAGCGCGCCCGGGCGTTTTGCGTTGCAGGGATGCGAAGGTGTGTCTGTCTCTCTCACCGCCGTCCCGGCGCAGGCCGGGACCCATAACCACAGGACATTGTGTCGCGCGAAGATCGTCCAACAGCATGCTTACAACGATGGGCCGCAGCGTATGGGTCCCGGCCTGCACCGGGACGACGAGTGTTTTTGTACGGCGGCTTCGGCTACACCCTAAACCACAGCCCCACCCCACTTCCGCGACTTATTGCCCAGAAGATGCCGCTAGCCGGCCCCTCGGGCCTGCGCTAGTCTTTTACCCAACCGGTTAAAAAAACCGGCAGATCAGGGAGAGACACGTGACACCAAGGGGAACGAGGGCGCTTGCGTTGGCTGCGGCGATCGGCCTGCTTTCGGCGGCCGGGCCGGCGATGGCTCAGGAAAAAATTACGGTGTGGTGGGGCAAGGGCTTCTACAAGTCCGAGGACGACGCCCTGCTGTCGACCATCAAGAAGTTCGAGACCAAGACCGGCATCAAGGTCGAGCTGTCGCAATACGCCATTCAGGACATGATTCCGAAGACGGTGGCGGCGCTGGATTCCGGCACGGTGCCGGACGTGGCCTATTCCGATACGTTCGACGTGCAGGCGTCCGGCAAATGGGCCTTCGAGGGCAAGCTGGAGGATCTCAGCGATATCCTTACCCCCATGAAGCCGCTGTTCGCGCCGAACACAATCGAGACCGCCTTTCTCTTCAACGACCAGGCCAAGAAGAAAGCCTATTACGGCTTTCCGTTGAAGCAGCAGAGCATGCATGTCGAGATCTGGAGCGACATGCTGGAACAGGCCGGCTTCAAGGTCAGCGACATCCCGACGGGGTGGGCGGATTACTGGTCGTTCTGGTGCGATAAGGTACAGCCGGCCAGCCGCAAGGCCACCGGCCAGCGCGTCTACGGCATCGGCCAGCCGATGGGCGTGGAATCCACGGATTCGCTGCAGTCGTTCTACACCTTCATGGACGCCTACAACGTCAAACTAGTCGATGATGACGGCAAGCTGCTCGTCGACGATCCTGCCGTGCGCAAGGGCCTGATCGGCGCGCTGAAGGATTACACCGACACCTACATCAAGGGCTGCACGCCGCCCTCGTCCACGACCTGGAAGGACCCCGACAACAACGTCGCCTTCCATAACAAGACGACGGTCATGACCCACAACTTCACGATCTCGATCGCGGCGAAGTGGTTCGAGGATTCCACCAATCCGGCGCTGACGCCTGAACAGCGCGCCGCCGGCAAGAAGGCCTATGAGGAAACCATCATCACCGCCTCGTTCCCGAACAAGCCGGACGGAACGCCGATCAAATACCGCTCCGACGTCAAGACCGGCGTGATCTTTGCGGCGGCCAAGAACAAGCCACAGGCGAAGCAATTCGTCGCCTTCCTGCTGCAGGAAGAAAACCTCGGCCCCTATGTCGAAGGTGCGCTCGGCCGCTGGTTCCCGGCTACAATCGAAGGCCAGAAGAGCCCGTTCTGGCAGGCCGACCGCCATCGCAAGGCGGTCTACACCCAGTTCATGGGCGGCACCTCGACGTTCGATTTCGTGAAGAATTACAAGTTCACGATTTTGAACAACGAGAACGTCTGGGCCAAGGCGATGAACCGCGTCGTCAGCGAAAAGGTGCCGGTGGAACAGGCGGTCGATGAACTGATCACGCGCATCAAGCAAGTGGCGGGGTGAGCGGGATGCGAGGCTTCGCTGCCGCATCCCCAGGGTCGTCGTCCCGGCGAAAGCCGGGACCCATAACCACAGGCCTGAGATGTTGCGCGAAAGTCCTTGAACAGCGTCTTCCACAACAACCGACACGGCGCATGGGTCCCGGCTCAAGGCCGGGACGACGAATTAGTGAAGCGCCGTCGAATCGTCGCCCTCGCCCCGCTTGCGGGGAGAGGGTTGGGGTGAGGGAGACTCTCGACAGAGACGGATTCGCGGAGAGTCCCCCTCACCCGCTCGCTTTGCTTGCGACCTCTCCCCGTAAGCGGGGCGAGGTGCACCAAACGCATATTGGCATGCACTAGGGATTCGCCATGGCGACGATGACCGTCACAACGGCAGACGATGCGGTGCCTCACCGGCCGCCGTCGGCCGGGCTGTCGACGCCGCAAATCTGGGGCATCCTGCTGCTGGCGCCCTATGCGCTCGTATTTCTGGCGTTCGTGGTCTATCCGGTGTGCTACGGGCTGTGGCTTGCGCGCCATCCGTCGAGTTATGTCGCGCTCACTCACGATCCGATCTTCGCCCGCGCCGCGCTCAATACGCTGGTGTTCCTGGTGATCGGCATCAATTTCAAGATGGTGGTGGCGCTGCTGCTGTCCGGCTTCTTCGTGCAGTCGCGGCCCTGGATCAAATGGCTGTCGGTGCTGTTCATCCTGCCCTGGGCGGTGCCATCGATCCCGACCATCCTGTCGGTGCGATTCATGTTCAATCCCGAATGGGGCATGGTCAATCACCTGATCTTCAAATTCACCGGCGAGGACGGCCCGAACTGGCTCAACGATCCCATCATCGCGCTGACCATGGCCATCATGGTCCATATCTGGAAGTCGCTGCCGTTCTGGACCCTGATCCTGATGACCGGGCGCCTTGCGATCTCGCAGGATCTGTTCGAGGCCGCCGATGTCGACGGCGCCAGCAAATGGCAGAAATTCCGCTACGTCACCTGGCCGTCGGTGCGCACGCTGTATCTGACTTGCACACTGCTCTCGATGATCTGGACGCTCGGCGATTTCAACAGCGTGTATCTGTTGACCGGCGGCGGCCCCGCCGACCTGACCCATGTGCTCTCGACGCTCGGCATCCGCTATCTCAGGCTCGATCAGCTCGACCTGTCGATGGCGTCGATCGTCTGCGCACTGCCGCTGGTGTTGCCGCTGGTCTATTTCATGATGAAACGGTTGTCGCGATGAAGCTTTCAGCCCTGAGGCTCCCATCCCTGCAGGAGGCCGGCACCGAGGCGCGGCTGCTCTTGATCGGCATTCCCGTGTTCATCTGGACCATGCTGCCGATCTATCACATGTTCCTGTTTGCGATTTCGCCGAAGGAAGACGCCTTCTCCGGCAAATTCTGGCCTGATCATCCGACGCTCCATAATTTCGAGATCGTGTTTCGCCAGCAGCATTATTTCCTGCGGGATTTCTGGATTCAATTCTGGAATTCGACCGTGATCGCGGTTTCGGCCGGCGCGCTGACGCTGTTCATTGCGACCATGGCCGCGTTCTCGATCTCGCGGCTGCGCGTGCCCGGCGGGCGCTTTGTGATGAATCTCGCGCTCTTCACTTACTTTATTCCGGCCGCGTTCCTCGCCGTGCCGATGTACCGGACCATGGCCACCTATGGCCTCCTGAACAATCACTGGTCGCTGATCCTGGCGATGGTCACGATCGCCTCGCCCTATGCGATCTGGGTGCTCAAGCAGGCGTCCGACAAATTGCCGGTCGAACTCGACGAAGCCGCCGTGATGGACGGCGCGACACCGCTGCAGATTTTCCGGCTGGTGTATGTACCGCTGATGATGCCGTCGCTGGTCGCGATCGGCACTTATGCGTTGTTGCTGGCCTGGAACGAATATCTCTACGCGTTTTTGTTGTTGTCCAAGGACACCGACATCACCCTACCGGTTGCGCTCGGCAATTTCCTCGCCGCCGACGATTCGCCGTGGGAACTGCTGATGACAACCGGTTTTATCTATGCGCTGCCGCCGGCGGCGATTTACTACGCGTTCCGGCGCTACATGGTGGGTGGGCTGACGGCGGGTGCGGTGAAATCGTGAGTTGGATTCCGTCATTCCGGGATGGTCCGAAGGACCAGACCCGGAATCTCGAGATTCCGGGTTCGATGCTCCGCATCGCCCTGGAATGACAAGATCACAACGGCGCGGCGCTCTCGCCCTGTTCGCGCGACAGTTTCGAGGCGAACGACGCCACCACGATGACCGCAGCGATCAGCGCGATGATCAGCGTGCAGATCGCGTTGATCTCAGGCTTCACGCCGAGCCGCACTTCCGAATAGATCCGGATCGGCAGCGTCGCCGAACCGGGGCCGGTGGTAAAACTCGCGATCACGAGATCGTCGAGCGACAGCGTAAAGGCCAGCATCCAACCCGCCGCGATCGAAGGCAGGATCAGCGGCAGCGTCACGCTCAGGAACGCGCGCGCGGGATCGCAGCCGAGATCCATCGCCGCCTCCTCGAGGCTGCGATCGAGCGCACCGAGCCGCGACTGCACCACGACCGCGACGAAGCACATGGTCAGCGTCGTATGCGCAATGGTCACGGTCCAGAAGCCACGCTCGGCATTAACAGCGACGAACAGCAGCAACAGCGACAGCCCTGTGATCACCTCCGGCATCACCAGCGGCGCATAAAGCATGCCCGAGAACAACGTGCGCCCCTTGAATCGCTCGCCACGCGACAGCGCCACCGCGGCCAGCGTGCCGAGCAAGGTCGCCAGCGTGGCGGACGTCACCGCGACGCGAAAACTCATCGAGGCCGCATCGAGCATCGCGCCGTCATTGAAGAATTCGCTGTACCACTTCAGTGACCAGCCGCCCCACACCGTCACCAGCCGCGAGGCGTTGAACGAATAGATCACGAGGATCACAATCGGCAGATACAGAAACGCCAATCCCAGCGCCAGCGAGGTGACGTTGAAGCGGGAGAGCCTGTTCGATGCACGTGCCATTATCGCGCTTCCAACTGCCGACGCTGCAGGCGGTCGTACAGCAATAGCGGCGCAAGCAATAACAGCAGCAGCACCACCGCCGCGGCCGAGGCGACCGGCCAGTCCTTGTTGGTGAAGAACTCCAGCCACAGCGTCTGGCCGATCATCAGCGAGTCCGAACCGGCCAGCAAATCAGGGATCACGAATTCGCCGACAATGGGAATGAAACACAGCAACACCCCGGCGCCGACGCCGGGCAGCGACAGCGGAAACGTCACCAGCCAGAACGCCTGCCGCGGCGAGCTGCCGAGATCGTTCGCCGCCTCCAGCAATGCCGGATCGATCTTGGCCAGCGTCGCATACAGCGGCAGGATCATGAACGGCAGATAAGAATAGACAATGCCGAGATACATCGCGCTGTCGGTCGACAGCCACACCACCGGCGTCGAGACCAGGTGCAGCGCGAGCAGGATCTGATTGAGCAGGCCGTCATGCTGCAGGATGTTGATCCAGGCATAGATCCTTATCAGGAAAGAAGTCCAGAACGGCACGATCACCAGCATCATCGCGACACTCTGCCAACGCGCCGGCAACCGCGCCATGCCATAGGCGATGGGGTAGCCGATCAGAAGCAGGATCGAGGTCGATACCACGGCCACCAAGAGGCTGCGCAGATAGGAGAAGACATAGAGATCGTCGGACAGCAAGAGCCTGAAATTATCCAGCGACAACGCCGCGAAGGCGGCCTTGATCGCCCCGGCTCCGCTGGTGAGATCAAATACCGGTAAGTACGGCGGCTGCGCGATCGCGGTTTGCGACAGGCTGATCTTCACCACGAAAATGAACGGCACCAGGAAAAACAATGCCATCCAGACATAGGGCGCGATCGCGGCCCGCCGCGCCGGTCGCGCGAAGATACGCCGCGCGCTCATTGCTCCAGCACCACGCAATCGTCAGGCGTGAACCACGCCGTCACACGCTGGCCCGCGCTATAGGCGTCGACATCAAGCCGGGCGGTATTGGCCATCGACGAGCGCAACATCGCACCAGAGTCGAGCTTCACTTTGTAGGTCGTGAAACCGCCGAGATAACTCACATCGCTCACGACGCCTTCGAGCCGATTGATCGCATGCGCATTGACGGCATCCGATGCCGGGCCGCGGCGCGACAGTTTTATCTTCTCGGGACGGATCGCAACGCAGACAGTCGCCTTGGCGACGGGATGGCGCGGCTCGGCGGTGAAGATGGTTCCGGCGTCGCGCGTCGCCACCGTCAGGCGATTGCTCTCATGCGGCTCGACCTGCCCGTCGAACAGATTGACCTCGCCGACGAACTCGGCGATCCAGCGCGACGCTGGCGCCTCGTAGAGTTCGCGCGGCGTTGCGACCTGTTGGAGCCGGCCGGCATCCATCACGCCGATCCGGCTCGCCATCGTCATCGCCTCTTCCTGATCGTGGGTGACGATGATGAATGTCATGCCGAGGCGCCGCTGCAATTCCATCAGTTCGAGCTGGGTGCTTTCGCGCAGCTTCTTGTCCAGCGCCGCCAGGGGTTCGTCGAGCAGCAACACCTGGGGTCGCCGCGCCAGCGAGCGCGCCAGCGCCACGCGCTGCTTCTGGCCGCCGGAGAGCTGATCGGGCTTTCGCTTCTCGAGGCCGTCGAGCTTGACCAGCGCGACCATCTCGGCGACGCGGGTCTTGATGTCAGACCGCGGCATGCCCGCACGCTTCAATCCGAACGCAATATTGTCGCGCACGTTGAGATGGGGAAACAGCGCGTAGTTCTGGAACATCATGTTGACCGGCCGCTCATGCGGCAGGACCTGTGCGATATCCTTGCCGTCGAGCAGGATGCGGCCCTCATCCGGGGTCTCGAAACCGGCCAGCATCCGCAACAGCGTGGTCTTGCCGCAGCCGCTCGGGCCGAGCAGCGCAAAAAACTCGCCAGCCCGGACATCGAGCGAGAGTTTGTCCACCGCCCGGAAGGCGCCGAATTTCTTCGCCACCGTATCGATGCGCAACAGCGGCATGTCGGTGGCGACCGCCGGCTGCGGTTCGGGTTTCGGCGAATCCGCAACCGTTGCGATGTTCGCTGCGTCCTCACTCATGATATCGGCCTGCCCCCAAAATGTCGCCGCAAGCTAACGGCCGATTGCCCCGGGCTCAACCGCCATGAACGCCGCCAGCGCCTCGCGATCCGCCGGTGGCATGGTCAGGCCGAGTTTCGAGCGCCGCCACAGAATATCGTCGGGAAAGCGGGCCCACTCCCTGGCCATGAGATAGCGCACCTCCGCAGCCGTCAATTCAGGCCCAAAGACAGCGCCGAGATCGGCCTTCTCCCTGGCATCGCCGAGCACGGCCGCAAGGCGCGAGCCATAGGCTTCGACCAGGCGCCGGGCATGGTCTTCGCCGAGAAACCGCCAGCGCTCGCGCGCTTGATCGACCTGCGCATCAAACCGCGCCCACTCGAAATCGCCGCCCGGCAACGGCGCGCCGGCGGTCCAGCGTGGCGACATCGGATAGAAGGGCGTGAGCCGGGAGACCGCCCACTCCGCGCGACGCCGCGCGGTCGTGACTTCGCCGCCACCGATCGTCAGCAGCGGCGCCTTGCCGCGCGTCGCATCGAACGTCACCCCGCCATGGCCGGAACGGGGTTGGTGCGCAGTGCCCATCACCATGTTGGCGCCGGCGACGGTCCTGATCACGTCGGAGGGATCGATGTGCTCGCGGAAATACCGGTTAGCCGCATCGCAGAGATAGGCGACCTCGTCCGCCGTCATCGACACGACAGCGGGATCTCCCTTGAACGGCGTCGCAATGGTGCCGATCAGCGTGAAGTCGCGCTGATAGGGACTGGCGAAGATCAGCCGCCGATCATTGTTCTGGAAAACGTAGACATTGTCGGTGTCGAACAGGCGCCTGACAATAATCTGACTGATCTTGCCCACCTCCGCACGCTGCAGCGGCAGACGCAGGATGGTTTCGGCGACCGACGCCGTCCAGGCGCCCGACGCATTGGCCAGCGCCCTCGCCGTGATCACCTGCCGGCGGCCGCGATCGATCACCGCCAGCCGCCAGGTATCGAGCCGATCAGCACGGACACAGCGCGCGCCGGTACGGATGTCGGCGCCCCGCTCCGCGGCATCGAGCGCATGCGCGATCACGAGGCGCGAATCGTCCACCATGCAGTCGGAATATTCGAAGGCCGTCCCGAACGGCCGCTTCAGCGCATTGCCGACGGGGTGATGCGTGACGTCGACCGCAGCCGATTCCGGCAAATCGCTGTGTAAAGCCAGCCGGTCGTACAGCACCAATCCCAGCCGCAACAGCCAGGGCGGGCGTTCTTCGGAATGCGCGGGGATGACAAAGCGGACCGGACGCACCAGATGCGGCGCGATCCGCTTCCAGATATCGCGCTCGGCCAGCGCGGTGCGCACGCGCCAAAAGCCCCGCCGCTCCAGCATCGCCAGATCGCCATTGATCATGCGCGGCGTGGCGGAGGATGCGGCGGCGCCGAGATCGCCCTGTTCGACAAGAATGACTCGAAGGCCGCGCCCGGCAGCATCACGCGCCACGCTGACGCCATTGAGACCGCCGCCGATAATCGCCAGGTCGTAGTCCGCCATTACGGAGAGCTATAGCGTTTTCAAGTGACGGGGGCACCGGTTCGCGTCAGGAAAACGCGTCAAACAAAAAATAAAGCTTCGGTTCAGAACCGAAGCTTCAGCCGATCTTGCGCGCGGGCTTCACGGCGCCGTCGTTGTTGCCGACCAGCGCGGCATACTGTCCGATCGGCAGCGGCCTGCCGATATAGTAACCCTGCACCGCGTCGCAGCCCACATCAGCGAGGAAACCGAGCTGTTCCTGGGTTTCCACGCCCTCGGCGACGATCGACATTTCGAGGCCATGGCCAAGGCCGATCACCGCCCGGACGATCGCGGCCGATTGCGGACTGCGCCCGAGATTCATGACGAACGCGCGATCGATCTTGATCTTGTCGAACGGGAACGCCTGCAGATAGCTCAGCGAGGAATAACCGCTGCCGAAATCGTCCATGGAGATCCGCACGCCGAGCGCCTTCAGCCGCCGCAGCAGCGCCAGACCGCGATCGAAATCCTCGATCAGCACGCCCTCGGTGATTTCCAGTTCGAGCCGGTCCGGCGCGAGGCCGGTTTCGAGCAGGATGGAATGCACCAGGCCGACGAGATCGCCGTGCATGAACTGCGCCGGCGACAGGTTGACCGCGATCTGCAGCGGCAGCGGCCACGACGCGGCCTCCCGGCAGGCTTCGCGCAGGATCCATTCGCCCATCGCGACGATCAGGCCGCTTTCTTCCGCGATCGGAATGAAATCACCGGGCGGAACGAAACCGCGCACCGGATGCAGCCATCGCGCCAGCGCCTCGAAGCCGATGATTTCGCTGGCGGCGACGGTGTCGCGCGCCATCGCCTGCGGTTGATAATATAGCGAGAGTTCGCCGTTCCTGATCGCGACCGAGAGATCCTGGTGCAGCACGCGGCGATCGCGAATCTGCTGGTCCATCTCCGGTTCATAGATGGAGATCGAGCCGCGCGACTTCGCCTTGGCGCGAAACAGCGCTGCGCCAGCATTGGCCAGCAGCGAGGCGGCATCGACGCCATTATGCGGGAAAATCGAGATGCCGGTGGTGACGCCGGTGCGAACCGATTTGCCGTCGATCACGAACTCTTCGGCCAGCGCTTCGGCGAGCTTTTCAGCCAGCATGACCCCCGCGACGGGCTGCTTGCCGTCGATGATCAACCCGAATTCGTCACCGCTGAGCCGGGCCACCACGCCGCCGCGCGCCGAAGTCTGCAGCCGGCGCCCCACTTCGATCAGCAATTTGTCGCCGATCGCGTGGCCGAACACGTCGTTGATTTCCTTCAGGCCGTCGAGATCGATCGACAGCACCGCGAATTCCTCATTGCTGCCTTCACAGGCTTCGATCATCTGCGCCAGCGCCTGCAGGAAGGCCGCGCGGTTCGGCAGATCGGTCAGACCATCATGATACGCCATATGCGCCATCCGCGACTCCGTCTGGCGGCGGTCGGTGACGTCTTCATGGGTCTTGATCAGATATTGCGGTTCGCCGTTGTCGTCGAGCACCGTCATGCGGCGGGTCAGGAACAGCCGCAACCCGTCCTTGGTGCTGATCGGGTGTTCCTCGGCAAGCAGACCGCGCTTCCTGATCGCCGCTTCGTCGCGCGCGATGATCAGCTTGGCTTCCCGCGGATTGAAGATATCCGCAGCGGTGAGGCCTGTGGCGTCTTCGCGGCGCCGGTTGAGGATGGTCTCGGCGCTGCGGTTGGCCAGGAGATATCGGCCGTCGCTGACCCGCTCGACGATCAGCGAAACCGGAATGTTGTCGACCACAAGCTCGAGAAATTTCTTGGTGCCTTCCAGTTCATGGGACAGCGACCGGCGTTCGGTGACATCGTCGAACAAGGCGATCAAAAATTCCGGCTGGTCCTTGTCGTTGCGCGCGAGCACGCGATTGCTCGCCAGCACGCGCTTCTGCGAACCGCGCTCGACCACGAATTCGTTGCGGTATTGGCTTTCAGGCGAATTGATCGCGGCCTGGTCCGCTGCCTCGATGCCTGCCGCCGTGTCGGGCCGGAAGATTTCGTCGGCGCGCTTGCCGATGATACTGTCGCGGGAAAACCGCGAGAAGCGTTCGAACGCGCGGTTGGCATAGATGTAACGACCATCCTCGATGTTCTTGGCGGCCACGCAGACCGGAATGTTCTCGAGCACCGTTTCCAGGAACTGCTTGGTCGATGCGAGTTGCCGCGAAAGTTCGCGTTGGGCGCTGCAATCCTCATGCGTCGCCACCGAACCGCCATTGGGCAGCACAAAATACTTTACCAGCACGGATCGTCCGCCGGGCAATTCGGTTACGAGGCCTTCCGACCTGCCGGCCCGGCCATAGAAATCCTCGACGCTGACGTCGAGGGTACCGCGCGCGCGCCGCAGTTCAGCGAGTCCGGGCCCGGTCATGTTCTCGGTGATGTCCGAACGAGCCAGGCCATAGATTTCGAGATAGCGATCGTTGCAAAACACGATCCGCTTTTTCGGATCGGTCATCACCACGCCCTGGTTAAGGTGGTTCAGGGCGGAACTGATGAAGGCATTGCGGCGCAGCCGCGAACCCTTGGCCCTGTTCAGCAAGGAAAATATCCACAGCGCGACCGATGCCAGGAACGCACAGACCACGATGCAGCCGATCAGCAATTCCCCGACCACATTGGGATCGACCGGACCGATAAAACTCGCCGCCGGCGAGTCATCGGACCATGCCAAGGCGGCTCCGAATGGCACAGCGGTAGCAACCAGGCACAGCACGGCCTGCCTCGGGATCGATACCAAGCCGCCCGCCTGCCAATTATTGCCAGCCATCAGTCACCTGCGGATTTCTGCGCTGGAGTGTCTGGCTTCACGGGTTTGGATCGGGTAAACGCGTACCCCTGCCAATCGAAAATGCTATTCAAAATTACGGCAATTGCCCTGACATGATTAATGCTTCACTAATAATCCGATTGGGAAAAGTTCCGAAACAAATCCAACGGGTTGTACGAAAACCAGCATTGCAACCAAAGCGTTAGTCAGCGCACATTTGCTCCTTAACGGGCATCAAGGTTCCGACAAACGCGCGGGGCCGAACAGCCAACAATTCCGGATCCGAACGGCGAATGGATAAAGTCGAGTGTGTTGTTATCGGTGCGGGCGTGATCGGTCTCGCGATCGCGCGGCGGCTGGCGCAGGCCGGCCGCGAGGTCATCATCCTGGAGGCGGCTGAAGGCATCGGCACCATCACCTCGTCGCGCAACAGCGAGGTGATCCACGCCGGCATCTATTACAAGGCGGGCAGCCTGATGGCGCGGATGTGCGTCGACGGCAAGCGAGCGCTCTATCGATATTGCGCGGAGCACGGCATTCCGCATCGCAATTGCGGCAAGCTGATCGTCGCAACGACATCAACCGAAACCGCAAAGCTGCAATCGATCAAGGCGCACGCCGAAGCCAATGGCGTGACCGATCTGCAAACGCTCGACGGCGATGCCGCCCGCGCGCTGGAGCCGGCGTTGAATTGCGACGCCGCCCTACTCTCACCCTCCACCGGCATTATCGACAGCCACGCCTATATGCTGGCGTTGCGCGGCGAGGCCGAAGATGCGGGCGCGGCCTTTGCCTTTCACACCCCGTTATTGGCCGCCAGGGCACGCGAGGGTCGGATCGAGATCGATGCCGGCGGCGACGCACCGATGTCGCTAGAATGCCGGCTTTTGATCAACGCCGCGGGACTTGGCGCCCCTGCGGTTGCGCGCAGCATCGACGGCATGCCGATCGATCTGATCCCGCCGGCCTATCTGGCCAAGGGCAATTATTTCAGTTGCAGCGCCCGGGCGCCGTTCTCGCACCTGATCTATCCGGTGCCCGAGCCCGGCGGCCTCGGCGTGCACCTCACCCTCGATTTGGCAGGACAGGCGCGGTTCGGTCCTGACGTGGAATGGGTCGATAGCATCGATTACGCCGTCGATCCGGCGCGGGCGGAGAGATTTTATCCGGCGATCCGGCGCTATTGGCCGACATTGCCGGACGGCGCGCTGATGCCGAGCTATTCGGGCATGCGGCCGAAAATCGTGCCGCCGGCGGTTGCAGTGCAGGATTTCCTGATCCAGGGGCCCCGCGATCATGGCATCGGCGGGCTGATCAACCTGTTCGGTATAGAATCGCCGGGGCTGACATCGTCCCTGGCGATCGCCGGCTATGTCGGCGAACTCGCTGAGGCATGAACATCTTGAGGCGTGACTTGTTGACGCGCGTCTTGCCGGGAACGGCAAGAAAAACGGCACCAGGAAAAACGGCAAGCTAAAACGGCAAGCTAATTCAGCAAAGCACAGCTCACGCCATCATTGGGTGGCGCGATGCGCCGACCCGATTGCGGATCATGATGGCGGCTGGCTTGTATTTGCTAGTGGATGGTTTCACTTGCGGTATGTCTCAACCGCTCGATCTCGTCTTTTACCATCAATTTCCGGCGCTTTAACTCGACAATTTGCAGATCGTCCGTTGACAGGTGCACGAGAGCTTCGTGCAATTCGTTTTCAAGAACCTTGTGTTTGCGTTCCAGTTCAACGAGATGCGCCTGAATTGCCATACGAAACCTCCTCCGTTGGATGAGACCTCAGTCCGGACAAGTGAGTGTACACAAGTCGCCGAATCTGTCGATGGGTATTGAAAATGGCGTCCTCATATTTCGGCAGTATCTGTAACGAATCGTGAGTATGGAACCGTGCTATGTATCGAACCCGAAGATCGCTCCAGACGGCCGTCCGCTCCAGCTTGCGGACCGGCCCGGCAGGGACGATATTCGGGCTTCGGCTTCCGCAACCTGTCCATCTCATCCGCGTTTTCCGGCTAACATAGATCATGACCGACGAAGATGAGCGCGAGCTCGAAGCCGAGCTTGCAAGGCTGCAACAGGAGCACCGCGATCTCGACGCGGCGATCGATGCGCTGCATCAATCCCCGGCGCCGGATTTGCTGCGGCTGCAGCGGCTAAAGAAGCGCAAGCTGCAACTGCGCGACCGCATTGCCTTCATCGAAGACCAGATCACGCCGGATATCATTGCGTAGATTTGACGCAGCTTTGGCGCCGTTGCGGTTCCCGCATGACGGATTTCTCGACTCGTCGTCGGGCCTGCGCTAGCGTTTCTTCGAGACACTCATAGAAAGCGGATCATGGCGACCGACTTCAGCGCGGATATCGCTGCCGTGCAGGGTATCTCGGCAGTTCCGCGCATTCTTGAAGTTGTCTGCCGGTCGACCGGCATGGGTTTCGCCGCGGTGGCGCGCGTCACCGAGCAGCGATGGATCTGCTGCGCTTCGCGCGACGAAATTGGGTTCGGCCTGGCGCCGGGTGGGGAGCTGGTGGTCGAAACCACCATTTGCCACGAGATCCGCAAGAGCCATGAAGCCGTCGTAATCGACCATGTCGCCGAAGATGCCGCCTTTTGCGGGCACCACACGCCGGCGCAATACGGCTTTCAAAGCTACATCTCGATGCCGATCGTGCTCAGCGACGGAACTTTCTTCGGCACCCTGTGCGCGATCGATCCCCAGCCGGCGCGCCTCAACACCCCGCAAACCGTCGGCATGTTCAAATTGTTCGCGGAACTGATCGCGACCCATCTCGAGGCGGTCGACCGGGTGGCCGCCAGCGAAGCCACGCTGCTCAGCGAGCGCGAAACCTCGGAACTGCGCGAGCAGTTCATCGCGGTGCTCGGGCATGATTTGCGCAATCCACTCGCGTCAATTGCGGCCGGCACGAAAATCCTTGCGAAGACGAATTCAAAGGACGCAGCGGACGAAATTCTCGGATTGATGCGCACCAGCGTGGCGCGGATGTCGGCGCTGATCGACAATGTGCTGGATTTCGCGCGCGGCCGCCTCGGCGGCGGGATTCCGCTGCGCCGCCTGCCTCAGCCATTGGCGCCGGTTCTAACGCACGTGATCGCAGAACTTCGTGCCAGCACGCCGGAGCGGAAAATCGAGGCCGAGTTCGATTTGACCGAACAGGTCGATTGCGACGCCGTGCGTATCGCGCAATTGTTTTCCAACCTGCTCGGCAATTCGGTCACCCATGGCAGCGCGGCAACACCGGTCCGCGTTCGCGCGACGACCACCGATGGCGCGTTCGAATTATCGGTCGCCAATTCCGGCGAACCGATCCCGGCCGATGCGATGGAGAGGCTGTTTCAGCCCTTCCATCGCATGTCGGCACAGGACACCCATCAAGGCCTTGGACTGGGGCTCTACATCGCGTCCGAAATCGCCCGCGCCCATGATGGAACCATCGACGTGATGTCATCGCAGCACGAGACGCGTTTCACATTCAAGATGCCGCTGCGCTGACGCCAGGATCGGTGCGCTCTGCCGGGCAAGGTGGCCGTTGCTTTAATTGGTTGGGGATTCGACGTCCGGAGCCTTCGGACTGAGATCGGATCGCGGCCTTGTCTCGTCGGCCTGCAATTTGAGTGCGGTTGCCTTCTCGACCAACGCCGTCAAAAGCCGGGGGTCCGAAGTCGATTGAGCGAATTTGACGAGCGTCATCGCCTGACGCGTCAGATAGTTTTTACTGACCATTGTTCCCCACAAAAAAAGTCCAGCCCCGCGAAGATCACGCGGGAACCGGCATTTCGTTCCAGAGGAACCGTCCAAAAGTGCACTTATAAGTCTTCTAATAAGGATTCTAGAGCCTTATCGGTTCTGATTGAATCAGAACCGGGCTCTAATCTTTTGTTTTGACGCGTTTTCTTCACGCGAACCGGTATCCACTTCGCTCAAAAACGCTCTAATTGCTGCCAATTGCAGCCTTTTGATCACAGTCGCGCAAAATCGAAACGCTGCGACCATTTTGCAGCTTCAAAGACTGATATTTCGCGATATTTCTGCGCCAGATTTTTTCGAATCTTCAATTAGGGGGAAATACCATGCGCCATTCAAAATTCATTATTTCTCTCGCCGTAGCCGCAGGCACTCTCCTCGGCATCGGCTCGGCTTCTGCCGCTGATTTGCCAGCCAAGGTTTACACCAAGGCCCCTCCGGTGGTGCCGATGTATAACTGGACTGGCTGCTATATCGGCGCCGTCGGCGGTGGAGAAGTTGGTCGTTCGCGCTCCGTGAGCAACGGCACAAACAACGGTGTTGCAAACGGTACTGCGGGCGCAACGAAAAACGATACCGACCTCAGCGGCGGCAATGTCGGCGGCACCCTCGGCTGCAGCTACCAGTCGGGCATCTGGGTCGTCGGCATCGAAGGAGACGATTCCTGGTCCAATCGCACCGGCAGTTCCAATCTGCTCGCACCCTTCAACACCACATTCACCGAAAACATCAAATCGAACTGGCTCGCAACGGTTCGCGGCCGTGTCGGCTTTACCACCGGTCCCACGGGCAACGTATTGTGGTACGGAACCGCAGGCGGCGCCTTCGCGGATATGAGAATCAACGAATTCAGCCCGACCAACGTTGGCGCGATCGAACGCCACACGTTTTCGGGGTGGACGGCTGGTCTCGGCGTCGAGTGGGGCTTCGCGCCGAGTTGGTCCGTCAAGTTCGAATATCTCTATGCTGACTTGGGACGCCAAGGCTACTTCCAGAACACGGCGACCGGGTGCTGTACCTTCCAGAACACCCACCTCACCGACAATCTGTTCCGCGTCGGCGTGAACTACCACTGGAACTGGGCTGGCCCGGTGGTCGCCAAATATTGATCGAGTACTGATCCCGGATCGGTCACCGTCTGGTTAGATTCTCTAAAGCCCCGGCATCGGCCGGGACTTTTTTGTGCCGGCGATTCGAAGCAATCCACGGCTGTGTAAAATTTCGCGACCAGTGACGAGCAAGCGGCCTTGACTCCAAAAGAACAAAATAGGAACATTGTTGCTATCGTCCTCCAAGCCGGGAATTCTGCCATGTCAGAGACTGCCGCACTGCCCGAGATCAGCCGTTACGAGCAGGCCTGCGATCAAGCGATCGCAAT
>NZ_JAAVUY010000002.1 GCF_018449695.1 Bradyrhizobium sp. dw_411 | reverse complement strand
TCGTCACCCCGCCTTCCGCTCAAACAAATGCCGGATCAGCGCGGTGATCCTGCCGGTCGGTGACGCCAACTGGTCCATCACGCTGAAATGGTCGGCATCAGGGATCTCTTCGTAACTGACCGGCAGGCCATATTTGGCGCGATGACCGGCGAAGTCGGCGGTCTGTCTGCGCAGCAGCGGCAGTTCACCGCCGCCGACCACCAGCGCCAGTGGCTTCAACGGGCCTGCCGCATGCGCCATCGGCGAATTGCGGCGGGACATCAGTTCGTCGAGCTTCAATTTGACGTTGAGATAGCTGTGACGGATCGGCTCAAGATCGTAGATCCCGCTGATCGCGACGCCGCCCCTAATGTTCGGATTCGACAACGCCATTGCCGTGAGATGACCGCCGGCCGACCATCCGCACACCGCGATACGGCTCGGATCACCGCCGAGCGCCGGCAGTTCCGCGGCCAGAAAATCGATCCCCGCATGGATTTCGGCGACGATCTGATCGAGCGTCGCGTCCGGCGCCAGCGTATAGCCGATCATCGCGACATTGATGCCGAACATCATCGGACCGCCGGCAAACAACGCGAAGTTTTCCTTGGCGCGCATCTGCCAATAGCCGCCATGAATGAACACCAGCGTCGGGGCTTTTTCGGCAGACTTGAAGAAATCGATGCGATTGCGCTCACGCGGGCCATATCGCAGATCCAGGTGCGCGGGATGCCGCGCACGCATGTCGGTTGAACGCCGGTCCCATTCGGCGACGATCTCGCCACTGCCGGCCACGGCTGCGCCATTGTTAAGGCCGTCGTCCCGATCCTTCTGGCTCATTCCGCGCCAGTCAGGCGCATCGAACGGCGTGCTCATTGTTAAACCTCCCCATTCTTGCTGCATTTCACTTTGTCGGAAAATGATTTACAGGGCTACACAATCCGTCATCCCAAAGCGGACCCCGGGGGGAGATGTAAGTGGCATCCGATCAAAAGCTAGTGCATGCGACAGCATGCGCCGTCATCGATAAACTTAATGCCGGCGAGGTCACCCCACTTGATTTGTTGGACGCGCTGGAGCAGCGAATCGCCGAGGTTGACGACAAGGTCAACGCCCTGCCGATCCTGTGTTTCGATCGTGCCCGGGATCGCGCCAAGGCCTTGATGAAAAAGCCGATCGGCAAGCGCGGCCTGCTCGCCGGCATGCCGATCCCGATCAAGGACCTCACCAATGTCGAGGGCGTGCTGACCACGCAGGGCTCGCCGATCTATAAAGACAATGTTCCCGCGCGCTCGGATATCGTGGTTGAACAGCTCGAACATCATGGCGGGCTGATTTACGCCAAATCCAACACGCCGGAATTCGGCGCCGGCGCCAATACGTTCAACGAAGTATTCGGCGCGACATTGAACCCCTGGGACCTGTCGCGCTCCGCCGCCGGTTCTTCGGGCGGCGCTGCCGTGGCGCTGGCCACCGGGATGGCCTGGCTCGCCCACGGAACCGACATGGGCGGTTCGCTGCGCAATCCCGCCAGCTTCTGCGGCATCGTTGGCATGAGGCCGAGCATCGGCCGCGTCGCCCACAGCCCGGCCGCGAAGATCGACCGCAATCTGGGGGTCCACGGCCCGATGGCGCGCAATGTCGAGGATCTGGCGCTGCTGCTGGACGCGATGAGCGGCGAACACCCGGCCGACCCGCTGTCGCTGCCCTTGTTGCCGGCATCGTTCCTGTCAGCCGCGCGCTCTGGCAACAAGCCCAAACGCATTGCCTATTCGCCCGATCTCGGCATCACCCCCGTCGATCCCGAAGTCGCCGCGATCACCCGCAAAGCAGCCGCGCGTTTCGCCGAGGCCGGGGTCATTGTCGAGGAAGCGCATCCCGATTTGCGCGAGGCCCATGAATGTTTCCATGTACTGCGCGCCTTCGATTTTGCGATCAGCAAGGCAGCGCTGTTACGCACCAAGCGCGATCAGTTGAAGCCGGAGGTGATCTGGAACATCGAGGAAGGCCTCAAGCTGACCGTCGAGCAGCTTGAGCGCGCCGAAGCCCAGCGCGTCACGATGAGCACGCGCACGCTGGAATTTTTCAAGACCTATGATTTGCTGCTGGCGCCCGCAACCATCGTCCCGCCGTTTCCGATCCGCGACCGTTATGTCGCCGAATGCGCGGGCACCAAATTCGACAATTATGTCGAGTGGCTCGGCATCGTCTACGCCATCACGCTGGTCTGTTGCCCGGCGATGTCGTTGCCATGCGGGTTCACCGCGTCGGGCCTGCCGGTCGGATTGCAGGTGGTCGCGCCGCCCCGTGGCGAGGCGCAGCTCCTCGCCGGCGCCAACGTACTGGAAGATATTCTGGGCCTGCGCGGCACGACGCCGATCGATCCCCGAATCGAGCCGATTCCACACAAGTAGCCAGACACCGCATTGACAGCGAAAAGCGCGGTTCGGCGCTGGCGCATCATGCCTGCCCCGCTATAATTGCCCCCGGGGAACAATGCGCGGCACCAAGCAGCAGCAGACGGGGGAACGCTCAAATGTCCGCAGCGCTAAAAATACACGTCGATCGGGATCGATGCCAGGGACACGCCCTCTGCAAGGCGCGATGAGCGCCTTATCCCTTCGATCCATTTACACCAGACTAATTTGCAAAAATAACTAGACGATCCGAGCCGAACCAAACACAAAACCCGAGGAAACAACCGTGACAGATCATGCTTTAAACCCGGCCGCTGACGACCGCCTCGACATCCACGACGCGGAGCGCCGGATCAAGGCGATCTTCATCGGCTCGATCGGTAACCTCGTCGAATGGTATGATTTCTACGCCTACACCGCGTTTGCGCTGTACTTCGCGCCGGCCTTCTTTCCGAACAGCGATCCGGTGGTGCAACAGCTCAATGCCGCCGTGCTGTTCGCCGCGACCTTCCTGATGCGGCCGCTCGGTGGCTGGCTGTTCGGCTATATCGCCGATCGCTACGGCCGGCGGCTTTCACTGACACTGTCCGTGGTCTGCATGTGCTTCGGCTCGCTGATCATTGCGGTCACGCCGACCTATGCCTCGATCGGCATCGCCGCACCGGCGATCCTCGCGCTCGCGCGCGTCATCGAGGGCCTGAGCCTCGGCGGCGAATACGGCGCCAGCGCGACTTACTTGAGCGAAGTCGCCGACGCCAAGCACCGCGGCTTCTACTCCAGCTTTCAATACGTCACCCTGATCGGTGGCCAGCTCACTGCGATCATTGTTTTGCTGTTGCTGCAAAAGGTGTTTCTGACCCAGCAGGAATTGCAGGCTTGGGGCTGGCGGATCCCGTTCGTGATCGGCGCCGTGCTGGCAATCTTTGCCGCGGTGATGCGGCGCAACCTGCACGAGACCGAGGCGTTCGTGGAGGCCAAGAAAATTGCCAAGCCGACCGGCTCGATCGCCGGCCTGCTCAGATATCCCCGCGAGCTGTTGCTGGTGGTCGGCCTCACAGCCGGCGGCACCGCCGCGTTCTACACTTTCACGACCTATATGCAGACCTTCGTCAAATTGTCGGTCGGCCTCACCGCCGACGAAACCACCTTCGTCATCTTCGGCTCTCTGGTATTCGCCACATTGCTGCAGCCGATTTACGGCGCGCTATCTGACCGGATCGGCCGCAAACCGCTGCTGATCTTCTTCGGCGTCGTCGGCACCCTGGCGACGATCCCGATCCTGAGCGCTTTGAAGGAGACCAAATCGCCGTTCGTGGCGTTCCTCTTGATCTGCGCGGCATGGATATTCGTCGCCGGTTACACCTCGATTAACGCAATCGTGAAGGCCGAATTGTTTCCGACCAATATCCGTGCGCTTGGCGTCGGCCTACCTTACGCCATCACGGTGTCGATCTTTGGTGGCACCGCGCCTGCGGTCGCGCTCTATTTCAAGAGTCTCGGCCACGAAGACTGGTTCTACTACTACCTCAGCGGCATGATCTTTCTGTCGCTGCTGATCTACGCGACCATGCGCGACACCAAGCATGAATCGGCGATGCACCGCCACGAATAGGCTTAACGCGAATAGCCCAAGGGAGACCTTCCGTGCTGACTGAACGTTTTCAATTCACCGGCTCGGAAGGCCATCAACTGGCCGCCGCGCTCGATCTGCCCGAGCGCGAGCCGATTGCCTATGCGCTGCTGGCGCACTGCTTCACCTGCGGCAAGGATGTGCTCGCCGCACGGCGTATCGCGGTAACGCTGGCGGCCAAGGGCATCGCGGTACTGCGGTTCGACTTCACGGGCCTCGGCTCCAGCGAAGGCGATTTCGCCAACTCGACATTTTCCTCGAACGTCGCCGACCTGGTGCGGGCCGCCGACCATCTGCGCGAAACCCGCCAAGCGCCCGCGATCCTGATCGGCCACAGCCTCGGCGGTGCGGCCATTCTGGCCGCCGCCAGTCAAATCCCGGACGCCAAGGCCGTCGTCACCATCGCCGCCCCCTCCGATCCCGCACATGTCACGGGACTTTTCGCCGATCGCATCGAGGATATCCGCAAGAAAGGCGAAAGCGAAGTTTCGCTCGCAGGCCGTCCTTTCCGCATCAAGCGCGAGTTTCTCGACGATATCGCCGAGCACGGCCTGATGGAACATGTTGCCAGGCTGCACAAGGCGTTGCTGGTGATGCACGCGCCGACCGACGACACGGTCGGGATCGACAACGCGACCCGCATTTTCGTTACCGCCAAGCATCCCAAGAGCTTCGTGTCGCTGGCGGGCGCGGATCACCTTTTGACCAACAAAAACGATGCCGCCTATGTCGCCGACGTCATCGCCGCATGGGCCACGCGCTATCTCGCGCCGGCCGCGCCGGAACAGGACGCCGTTACGGACGAAGGGCCACGCCAAGTCGTGGTTCGCGAAACCCGCAACAGCAAGCTCCAGCAGATTATCTCCACCGGACCGCATCGCCTGCTCGCGGACGAACCGGTTTCCGTCGGCGGCGAGGACACCGGACCCGGGCCGTATGATTTTCTGCTGGCCAGCCTCGGCGCCTGCACGTCGATGACGATGCGCATGTATGCCGACCGCAAATCGCTGCCGCTGGAGCGCATCACGGTGACGCTGAAGCATCAAAAAATCCATGCCGAAGACTGCGCCGAGTGCGAAACCAAGATTGGCATGCTCGACCAGATCGACCGCGTCATCGCGATGGAAGGCGCGCTCGACGCCGAGCAGCGCCAGAAACTGATGGAGATCGCCGACAAGTGCCCGGTGCATCGCACCCTCACCTCGGAGATCCGCATCGTGACCAAGGCGGCCGATTGACGAACATCCAGGCGGGCGCGCCTTACGCGCTCGCCAACGGCTGCACCCGCAACACGCCGCGCAGACCTGCGGCCGATCCCAGCAATATCCCGGCCACCGCGACGAAAGACGCCAGCGCCAGCGTTGATATGCCCGTCAGCCCCTGCCCGACCGAGCAGCCATAGGCCATCGCGCCGCCCGCTCCCATCAGCGCCGCGCCACCCATCGAACGCAGCATATGGCGCGGCGACGTGTAGCCCTCCCAATGAAAGCGGCGCGTGACCAGCGCGGTCACCAGGCTTCCCAGGAAGACGCCAGCCACCAGCGTGATACCGAAATTCAGGGTCAGCCCGGTCGACAGCATCGCGTATTGCAGCGCGTCGGCGACCGGCGCGATGAAGGTGAGCGAGGTGACCGGGGCTGGATTGAAATCATCGGCACCGAGATAGCCGGTCGCGAACCATCCGGCAGCGACCAGCAGGCCAACAATGATTCCGGCCGCAATCTGTCCCCAGGCGCGCTGGAACGGCGTGTGTGTGAACGCAAAAATAATCAGCGCACCGGACAGCACCGCGGCCACCAGCGTGCGCGCAAAGACCTCGCTGACGCCAAAGGCCGACACCAGCGCCGGCAGCGAAATGATCGCCGGTGTGGTCTGCGATGCCTGCAGCAGCACCACCCGCGCCGGCGCGATCAGTCCCTTGAGGGTCATCTGTGCAGCAATGCCGAGCACGATCACCACCACCAGCGAGCGCAGATTGCCTCGGCCGAGCAGCACCAGCGCGCGCGAGCCGCAGCCATTCGACAGCACCATGCCATAACCGAACAACAACCCGCCGAAGAACATCAGCGGCGCCGAGAACGACTTTTGCAGATAGATCGACTTGGCGAGATCGACCATGCCACTGCCGGCCAGCAACTGCGTGGCGACGATCGCCACGCCCAGCGCCAGCGCATAACTTCGGACCAGTCGGCCATCGCCCTGCGCCCACCAGCCGCGCAGACTGCTCATCAGGCAAAACCCGCTCAATAGCCCCACCGCGCCGTAGACGAGGCCAATCAGGAGACCGGCATAGACGACGATGTGGGCGCCTGAATCCATGGAATCCTTTCTTTAGAGACTGGCCGGATTTAACCAATGCGACCAGTCTCACCTCCCGTCATTGCGAGCGAAGCGAAGCAATCCATATCCGTAAAAAAGATGGATTGCTTCGTCGCTTCGCTCCCCGCAATGACGAACTAAATATTTACGGCCGCAGAATTACGCGATCGCGCGATGAACCGGCGACGGCGACAAACGCGGTTTTGGCGTCTTCCAACGGATAGATCGCGTTCGGCCTGATCGGAAACGTCTTGAGATGGCCGCTGGCAAAGCCGGGCCCGAGCTCGCGCAGCACCGCACCGGTCGCGATCGACGACAGGCCGAGCGAGTCGATGCCGACATAGGTATGCTGGCCGCGATAGAATTCCAGAATATTGAACTGCACGATCCGGTCGATCGCCGAGATCAGGATCTGGCGACCCCGCAAGGCCAGCGCCTTGTGCGCCGCCTGGAAATAGGGATCGCCGACCGTGTTGAACACGATGTCGGCGCCCTTGCCGTCGGTGAGTTCGCGCACGCGCGGCGCCAGATCAGTCGCCGATGCATCGACCACCTCCACGCTGGAATTGGTATGCCCCTCGTAAGGCTCATCCCGGCGCACCACACCGATCACGCGCGCGCCGTGCCAGGTCGCGATTTGCGTCGCGGCCTGTCCGACCTTGCCGTTGACCCCTAGCACCAGCACGGTCTCGCCTTTTTTCGGCATCCCGGCGCGGCGAAAACCTTCCATCGCCGTGACAAAGGGAACGCCGATGCCGGCGGCCTCTTCCCAGGAAAGATTTTTGGGCTTCTCCACCACCGCCTCGGCTTCGACCGCCAAATGCGTGGCATGGGTGCCGTCGCGCCGGATCCCCAGATCGCCCGACGAGCCGAACACTTCGCGGCCGATCGTGCCAGCCGGACCGTCGATCACGATCCCGGCGTAGTCGCGGCCGGAGGTGCGCGGAAACACCGCGTAGGGCATCAGGCCGGTTGCGGCCTTGATGTCGGAGGGATTCACCGCCGCTGCCTTGACCTCGATCAGCACCTCGTTCGCGGCCCGCGACAGTGCGCGGCGCTCGATCACGGGAGCTATTGATGCCGCATCGGCGGCCTTGGCGAGCAGGCGCACGCTTCTGGTCTCGGCAGTGACGGATTGGGTATTTTGGGCAGACGGCATTACGGGGATTTCCAATTTCTCGTGTCGCGAGAAACAGGAGTTACCCTTTTGGCCGCTTGTCGTAAACACGCTTGGCCTTGCCCAAGGACCGTTCCAGCGTGTCCGGCGCGACAATCCCGACCCGGGCCGATATCCCGATGGTATTCTTGATAAAGGCCGAAACCTTCTCGGCGTGCACCAAAAGCCCGCTACCGTCCCAATGCTCGGGACGGGATTCGGCCAGCACCGCCATCTGGTCCATCCGCCCCTCGCGCGTCAGTTCGATGACGAAATGACCGCCGCACCACTCGGTCGCGAGTAAAGCCTCCTCGATCTGGGTCGGGAACACGTTGACACCGCGCAGGATGATCATGTCGTCGGAGCGTCCGGTGACCTTCTCCATCCGTCGCATCCCCGGCCGTGCGGTTCCGGGCAATAACCGCGTCAGGTCGCGGGTGCGGTAACGGACGATCGGGAAAGCTTCCTTGGTCAGCGAGGTGAAAACCAGCTCGCCCTTTTCGCCGTCTGGCAGCACTTGGCCAGTCTCGGGATCAATCACCTCGGGATAGAAATGATCCTCCCAGATGTGCAGGCCATCCTTGGTCTCGACGCATTCCTGCGCGACGCCCGGCCCGATCACCTCCGACAGACCGTAGATATCGGTCGCGTCCATGTCGAACGCCTGCTCGATCTCGGCGCGCATCGCGTTGGTCCAGGGCTCGGCGCCGAAGATGCCGAGTTTCAGCGACGATTGGCGTGGGTCAATGTTCTGGCGCTTGAACTCGTCGAGGATCGCCAGCATGTAGCTCGGCGTCACCGTGATGATGTCGGGCTTGAAATCGTTGATGAGCTGCACCTGCCGCTCGGTCATGCCGCCGGACACCGGCACCACCGTGCAGCCAAGCCGCTCGGCGCCGTAATGCGCACCGAGGCCACCGGTGAACAGGCCGTAGCCATAGGCATTATGCATGATCATGCCGGTGCGGCCACCGGCGGCGCGGATCGAGCGCGCCATCACCTCGGACCACATGTCGATATCGCCCTGGGTATAGCCGACCACGATCGGCCTGCCGGTAGTCCCCGAAGACGCGTGGACGCGCACCAGCTTTTCGCGGGGGACCGCGAACATGTTGAAGGGATAATTGTCGCGCAGGTCGGTTTTGACGGTGAACGGGAATTTGGCCAAATCAGAGAGCCGCCTGAAATCCGACGGATGCACGCCGGCCCTGTCGAACGCCTGGTTGTAATGCCTGACATTGGCGTAGGCATGCGCCAGAGACCACGCCATGCGCTTTGTTTGCAGCGCGATAATCTCGTCGCGCGAGGCGCGCTCGGCATCATCCATCTCGGCGCGGTAGCCGCTTTGTCCAATCCTTGTCGAAGACATCGCGCGTTTCCCTGATCGATTATTATGGTTTGGTGCCGCTTTCCGGCAGCCATGTGCCTGATATCACGCGGGAATGGCCGCGAAACTCAGCAATGACGGTGCCATTCTCTGTCGTGACACTCACATCGTAGATCCCTGATCGACCACTGCGCGAGACTTCACGCGCGGTCGCGACCAGCCGATCGCCGAGCTTGCCCGGCCTGATAAAAGTGATGTCGCCCTGCGCGGCGACAACGCGTTCGTTATGGGAGTTGCAGGCAAAGGCGAAGGCCGAATCTGCCAGCGTAAAGATGAAGCCGCCATGGGCGATGCGCTGGCCATTGACCATATGCGGCTTGATCGTCATCGCCAGCGTGGCATGGCCGGACGTGACCTCGACCAGTTCCATGCCGAGCCCCCGGCTGGCATCGTCCTCTTGCCACATCGCTTGCGCGCAAGCGCGCGCGATATCGTCAGGCGTCGGCGTGGCCTTGTTCACGGCGGTCTCCCTGTTGTCGTCGGGCTTGTTGAAACAAGCCTCTTTAAGGTGCGCCAGTGTTGAGGCGGCGCGTTGACAGTGTCAACGAAACAATACTCCGCTAAACATGATCGTAATCCACCACGACCCGCTCCGAAGCCGGCCGCGCCTGGCAGGTCAGGATAAATCCCGCCTTGAGCTCCCACGGCTCCAGCGAATAATTCAATTCCATCGGCGCGTCGCCCTCGACCAGCTTGGCGCGGCAGGTCGAGCACATGCCGCCCTTGCAGGCGAACGGCAAATCCATGCCCGCGCGCAGGGCCGCATCGAGAATGGCCTCACCCTCGGCAACCGGCACGTCGCGGCGTTTGCCGTCGACAATCAACGACGCGATCGCCTTCGGCGGCGCATTCTCCGGGATCACAGCTTTCGGGCGCGGCTTGCCGCCGAGGCCCGAGACAAAACGCTCAACGTGAATGGAGTCGGCAGGCATCCCGATATCGCGACAAGTGGCTTCGATATCCTCGCTCATGCCGGTGGGACCGCAGATAAAGACATGATCGACGCTCGCGGCCGGAACCAGCGAGCGCAGCAGCACCCGCACCTTGTCGCCGTCGAGCCGGCCATGCAGGATCGGGATGTCCTGCTCTTCGCCGGAGATCACATGGAAAACCGAGAACCGCTGCATGAAGCGGTCCTTGAGTTCTTCCAGCGCCTCGCGAAACAGCATGCCGCCGGTCGAACGGTTGCCGTAGAACAGAAAGAAGCGGCTGTGCGGCTCGCGCGCCAGCACGCCCTTCACGATCGACAGGATCGGCGTGATGCCGGAGCCGGCGGCAAAGCCGACATAGACCCGCGCTTCATCGGGTGCGTGCACGATCCCGAAACGTCCCGTCGGCGTCATGACGTCGAGTTCGTCGCCGGCTTTCAACTCGTCGGCGGCCCAACTCGAAAACGCGCCGCCATCGACCTTCTTCACGGCGATGCGCAGTTCGCCGTCATCGGGACCGGAGCAGATCGAATAGGACCGGCGGACTTCTTCGCCGTCCATCGTGGTGCGCAGCGTCAGATATTGCCCGGGCGCGAAGCGATAGTCGTCCACGAGTTCGCCCGGAATCGCGAAGGTCAGCGACACCGCATCGGCGGATTCGCGGCGCAAATCGTTGACGGCCAGACGGTGAAAACGCGGAATTGAAGCCGACATGGTCAATGACATCTGAAATAATCAAAGGGTTCGCGGCAGCTCTTGCAGCGCCACAGCGCCTTGCAGGAGGTCGAGCCGAATTCGGCAAGCACTTCGGTATTGACCGAGCCGCATTGCGGGCACGCGACTTCCTGCACGCCGAACAGCGCGCGGCGGGAACTGCCCGCCGCCGGCGGCGCAATGCCGTAGTCCCGGAGTTTGCGGCGCCCCTCCTCGCTCATCCAGTCGGTGGTCCAGGCCGGCGACAGCACGGTGCGAACCTTTGCGCCCCGAAAGCCCTCACGCTCCAGCGCCAGCTCGATCTCGAGCTGGATCATGTTCATCGCGGGACAACCGGAATAGGTCGGCGTGATCGCGACCTCGACGCGGCCGTCGGTCACCGCGACATCGCGCAGCACGCCGAGATCGGCGATGGTGAGCACGGGAATTTCGGGATCGACCACGCCGGCCGCGATATCCCAGGCCTGTTGCCGTAACGCGGTATCGTCCAGCAAGGCGGTCACCATGTCGCCCCCGGAAATGTCCGCGGCATCGATTGCAGCTCGCTCAGGAGATGGCCGAGATGCTCGCTGTGCCGGCCGCTGCGCCCGCCCTGCTGCATCCAGTCATTTTTGGGCAGGCTCAAAGTCGCCTCGCCCACGACATCAGTAACGGTCTTCAGCCAGTGCGAGCGTAACGTCGCGGGGTCGACCGCGACGCCGGCCTCGATCAAGGCCCACTCGCTGTCGTCGGCTTCGAACATTTCGCCAGTATAGGCCCAGAGATCGTCGATCGCGCTCTGCGCGCGGCGATGACTTTCCGCTGTGCCGTCGCCGAGCCGAACGATCCATTCCGAGGAATGTCTGATGTGATAAGCGCTTTCCTTCTCGGATTTCGCCGCAATCGCCGCCAGTATCGCGTCATCAGACTTCATCATCGCGCGCCAATAGAGATCGGCAAAACCTGAGTAGAAGAATTGCCGCACCATGGTGTGCGCGAAATCGCCGTTCGGCTGTTCCAGCAGCAGTAGATTGCGGTACTGCCGGACGTCGCGCAGATACGCGAACTTGTCCTCGTCGTTGCCTTTGCCTTCGACCTCGGCGGCATATGAATACAATTCGCGCGCCTGCCCGAGCAGATCGAGCCCCATATTGGCGAGCGCCATGTCCTCTTCCAGCATCGGCGCATGGCCGCACCATTCCGACAGCCGGTGCCCCAGGATCAAAGCATCGTCAGCCCGGCGCAGCGCGTAGAGCACCAGCGGCGTTTCAGAGACCTGGATCGAGGCGATGGACATTTCGATGAACCTAATGCGCTAACAGTGTTTCGTCATTGCGAGGAGCGAAGCGACGAAGCAATCCATTCTTTCTTTTTTTCTTGAGCGATGGATTGCTTCGCTGCGCTCGCAATGACGTTTCGAAAATTTGGAACACCCTCACCATGAGGGATCAACAATCACATATGCCCTACTTCATCCGGCACATCATAAAACGTCGGATGGCGATAGATCTTGGATTCCGCGGGTTCGAACATCATGCCCTTCTCTGACGGATCGGAAGCGGTGATCGCGTTCGAGGGCACCACCCAGATCGACAACCCCTCGCCGCGCCGGGTGTAGATATCGCGCGCAGCCTGCAGCGCCAGCGTCGTATCGGCGGCGTGCAACGAGCCGACGTGTTTATGCGCGAGGCCGTTTCGGCTACGGATAAAGACCTCCCACAATTGCGTATTCGGCGTGGCCATTCTGGGCTCCCTATATTTTTATAAATTTTGCGGCTTATGCCGCGGCCTTGCGGCTCTTGCGTTTCTCAGCATAGGCCTGCGCGGCCTCGCGCACCCAGGAGCCTTCATCATGCGCCTTGCGCCGCGCCGCGAGACGATCGCGGTTGCATGGGCCGTTGCCGGCCAGCACCGCATTGAACTCGCTCCAGTCGATCGCGCTGTACTCCCAATTCCCGGATTCGTTCTGCTTCATGCCGGGATCGGGAATCGTAAGACCCAGATAATACGCCTGTGGCACCGTGGCATCGACGAATTTCTGCCGCAGCTCATCGTTGGAGAAGCGCTTGATCTTCCATTTGGTCGAGGTGTCGCTGTGCTGGCTCACCTTGTCGGGCGGCCCGAACATCATCAGCACCGGCCACCACCAGCGATCGAGCGCGCTTTGCGCCATCGCCTTCTGCTCCTCGGATCCACGCGCCAGCGTCAGCATGATCTCAAAACCCTGCCGCTGGTGAAAGGATTCCTCCTTGCAGACGCGGATCATCGCGCGGGCATAGGGGCCATAGGAACACCGGCACAGTGGAATCTGGTTCATGATCGCCGCGCCATCGACCAGCCAGCCGATCACACCGATGTCGGCCCAGGTCAGCGTCGGGTAATTGAAGATCGAGGAATATTTGGCTTTGCCTGACAGCATCAGGTCGACCAGCTCTTCACGCGAGGTGCCGAGCGTCTCGGCGGCGGCGTACAGATAAAGCCCGTGACCGCATTCGTCCTGCACTTTGGCGAGCAAGGCCGCCTTGCGGCGCAGTGACGGCGCGCGGGTGATCCAGTTGCCCTCCGGCAGCATGCCGACAATTTCGGAATGCGCGTGTTGCGAAATCTGCCGGGTCAGTGTCTTGCGATAGGCCGCCGGCATCCAGTCATTCGGCTCGATGCGATCGTCGGCGTCGATGCGCGCCTGAAACTGCGCCGAGCGATCGGCGTCCTCGATATAGCGGTCTTCGGCATCCGACGCGTTGAGCGCTTGGGTGTACACGGCCGACCTCCCTAGAACGAGATCAAAATATAACATAAAAAGAGAAATACAAGTTATTTTTGTAACATAATGTCAGTCGCCGAACCGGCGCACGAGTTCCACACCGGCGGCCGGCAGCGGGCCTTTTTCGTTGCTGGCATTGCGGTCAAGCCATTGTTCGGATGCCGGAAGCAGCCCGCGATAGATTTCGCCGCAAAGCTGGCGGGCGGCCCTGCCGGGCCAATCCGCCGGCAGTAATGGGGGCGGCAGCAAGGGATCGCGCAGCACCACGCGCCGGTAGTGGTGGATCAGCAGGATTCGCGCGGTGAAGGCCTCGGTATCCGCGAGGGTTTCGCCACGGCCGATCCAGCCCCTCAACGGCTCAAAGGTTTTCATGAATTTCAGATAGGCATCGGCGGTGCGATCGAGCGGCCAGCTTTCGCTGAGCAAACGCCGCCCGCTGTCGTCCTCGGCGGAAACTTCCAGCCGGATCGCGGATGAAGCCTCTTCCGGAATCGGAGCGCCAGAAGGCGCGACCCACACACCGGGCAACGGCGTACCGAAGCCGGCATTTTTCAGCGGCTCGCGCGCGGCGTCGCGATCCTCGGCTTTGCCGATCAGCAGCAGTTCAAAGCGGCCGGTCCAGTCGGACGGTTGCGGATCGTAGATGTGTCGTGTCGCGGCATCGAAGGTTTGCCGTCCCTTCTTGACCAGCCGGTAGAAACTGTTGCGGCCGACTTTGTGGCGCTCGAGCCAGCCATCGGCGGCGAGCCGCGACATCGCGGTGCGCACCACGCCGCTGTCGATGTCGATGGTCGCGAAAAACTCCAGGAGCGTGCCGAGCCAGACCGAACCGCCGCGCGGCACGATGGCGTCGCCGAACACGGTGATGACAATGGAGCCGGTGCGCGAGGGTTCGCGCTTGAGCTGATCAATAATGCCGGCAAGCGGATGCGCCATGCGTAACGCATAGCGCGATTTGCGGAGTGGCGACAACGTTCGTCTGTCGGGGCCTCATGGTTCGAGACGCGCGAAGTCGCGCTCCTCACCATGAGGGTTCTCGAACCTTCTTCTGAGGGGCATCCTCCAGGACCTCATCCTGAGGAGGCCGCGAAGCGGCCGTCTCGAAGGATGAAGCAGCGCCAACTTTATCTAGTCGGATCCGGATACACGAGGCTGCGCCAACCGCTGCGATCGAACGGGGCCCATTCGCCTTCGGGCTGAGCCAGACGTTCCGCCACCGCATAGACCACCGCGGGGTGATGGCCCATGCCGCAATGGCTGCTCTCGACTTCGATATTTTCTGACAGCGCCGACGGCTTTTCCATGCAGCCCTGCCACGCGCAGATGCCGTCGGTACGGCTGAAGATCGCGGTGGTCGGTACCGGCGGGGTTTCGGACAGCGATCCACCGAACCGGGCATCCTCTTCATCGGCGCGTCGGCCGCTCGCCAATTCATAGACGCGCCAGGCATTGGTCGCTTTGGGATCACCGGCAAACGGACTGCCGAGCGTGATCACCGAGCGCACGCGTTCGGGCATCATCTTGGCGAGCTGTCGCGCATAGAGACCGCCGAGGCTCCAGCCGACCAGACTGATCTTGCGGCCATGCGCATCGCTGAGTTCGCGCACCAGATCGACCATCGCATGCTGCACGCCGTCGCGCAGGCCGAGATTGCGGCCCTGACGCCAGCCGCTGACGGCATAGTCACGGCTCTTCAGGAAGCTGCGCAGCGGGCGCGTCGAGGTGTCCGAAGCGACAAGCCCGGGCAGCACCAGCACGGGATGACCGTCGCCCTTCGGCGCAAGGCTGAGCAGCGGCAATGCGCCGAGAAAAGCACCGAGTTCATGAAACGCCCGTCCTTCCAGCAACATCAGGGTTCTGGACGGCGGGCGCAGCGTCTGGGCTGTAGCGGACATCGTGTTTCCTCTTCAAAGCCGGCCTCTGACGGGCGGCCCAATGGATCAATAGTACGACGCAAAAGCCGGATAATCGTTCCGCAACGCAACAATTCTGGATCAAGTTAAGACGCTGATTCCAGCATTCAAGCTGGTGACATCAGACGGGACAATAGGTCCCCACATTTAAAACATGCGCAGTGATCTAAAAGTCACAGCCATCGCAGCAAATATTCTCCCGTATAGAGCGCCAATCCGGCAAGCCCGCCGATCAGCGAACCGTTGAAACGGATGTATTGCAGATCCCTGCCGATGTTGATTTCAATCAGCGAAATCAACTGCCCCATGTCCCAGGATTTGACCTGATCGGCGATGAATCCTGACACGCCGCTTTTCTGGTCCGCGATGAAACTGCCGAGCACCGCGACGAGGCCCTTGTTAATTTCCGAACGCAATTCGGCATCGCCCGCGAGCGCCTCGCCGGCCTCCACGAACATGCGCGCCAGATAATGCTGCAGCACCTGCGTTTCGCCGCTGGCGCTGCGTTCGATAAAGCTGCGCGTATTCGACCAGATATTGCGCGCGAGATCGCCGAGTTCAGGACGCGCCAAGAGGTCGCGCTTCAGGCTGTCGATGCGATCGACATAGGCCGGATCGCTGCCGAGCCGGTCCACGAACGACAGCACCATGCGATCGAATTCGCCGCGGAACGGATGCGCCGGATCATTGCGGACTTCTTCAAAGAACGAAGTCGCGGACGCCACGATCTTGTTCACCAGGAATTTGTCGGCGCGATAGAGTTTTAAAAGCGTCGGCAACTCACCGCGGATTTTCTCGCGGATCATCGCCATGGTTTCGGGCTGGGTCAGCGATTGATGCACCCCGCGCAGGATGTCGTCGAGCAAGCCCTGATGCCGGCCCTCGGCCACGAACGCGCGCAGCGTGCCGGCCGCAAGCGGCGCCAGATCAATCGACTGCAATTGCGTGGCGATGCGCCGGGTGATGAAGGTCATCAAGCCCGAATTTTCAGTGGCCGATACCGCCTCGGGCAACAGACGCAGCGTGAAGCGGGCGAGATCGGCGCTTCGCTTGCGGTCGCGCAACCAGTCGGCAATGAAGGAGCCGAAATCGATCTGGCGCAGCCTTGCATCGACGGGGACGGCTTCGAGAAAATGCACCTCGATGAATTCACCGAGCTTGTCGGCGATGCGGTGCTGATTGCTCTGGATGATGGCCGTGTGCGGGATCGGCAATCCCAAAGGCCTACGAAACAGCGCCACGACCGCATACCAGTCAGCCAAGCCGCCAATCGTCGCGGCTTCCGCGAACGCCGCGACAAAGCCAAATGCCGGATGCGCCGGCAGCAACAATTTCGCTATCACGAACAGCGCCAGCGTGCCGGCCAGCACCAGCATAGCCAGCAGCTTGACGCGCCGCAGCTCGGCTGCACGCGCAGCATCGGCTGATGTGGCGAACGAAAATGTGCCTGACGTGGTCATGGCGGCTTTCGGGGAGTGGGGATCAATCATGGCGCGGCATCCCTTCCGCCGTCATTCCGGGGCGTGCGAAGCACGAACCCGGAATCTCGAGATTCCGGATCGCCGCTTCGCGTCGTCCGGAATGACGGTGGAAAGACTCTATATGCGGCACGCGCCAAAAAAGAAGGCCCGCATGACGCGGGCCTTTGAATGACTGGCCGTCAGCTTAACCGCGATCAGGCGGACTTGGTGTAGACCTTGGAGAGGTTGTCCTGCGCGGTCTTGGCACCGTCGGCGACGAGCTTGCCGAGATATTCGGTGGTCGACTTGGCGCGCGACACGAAGGTCTCGCCGCTGGCGCGAAGCAGGTCGGACTGGATCTGAACCGCTTCGTTGATCGACTTGGCGGAAGCCAGCTTGTCGATGCCGGCGAAGAAGGCTTCGGTGTCCGAATAAATCGCCTGCTGGATATTGCGGCTGATCTTGGCGGCTTCACTGACCGAACCGGCAGCAGCGGTCTCGATCGCAGCAGTCACCTTCTCGGAGCCGGCATGAAGGTCAGCGGCGCGCTCCTTGGCGGTGCCGGCGGTCTTCTTCACGAACTCACGGGCAGCCTCGGGGACTTCCAAGTTCTGGAGGTTCTTGAGCGCTTCGGTGACGGGGGCGAAAGCTTCCTTGACGCTGTTCAGCACGGAATTGGCTTGGGTCTCGGTGGTCATTGGGGTCTCTCCATCCTCAGGGTTTGAGCTATGGGCTCACCCCGTCCGCTTTGGCCCGGGGCGTGATCGTTGTGCCATAGTTAATGGTGCGTCGCAATATCTTTGTTGCACTGCGATATCACGAATTCGTGATCAGCTCGCTGATTAGGCGATCTGCCCGGTAAACCAGCGCAAGGGAACTTACGCCCTGCTTCAGGGCTGCACAGCGCCCGGCAACCCATAGGCTTCCATCTGGGCCCGAACCTGCGCCACATTGTGCCCGAGCACGACGATATCGTGCTTTTTGCCGGCCTTATCCCTCACATGGTCGCGCAACAGCGCCTCGGCCTTAAAGCCCAGGCCTTCGAAGATCGCGATGGCGCCGGTTTGATCGACCGTCATTTGCACAAGCAGCTTTTCGAGGCCGACGCCTAAAGCGAGGGCAAAGATTTCCTGCGTCAGCGCCCGGCCGACGCCTTGGCCGCGCACTTCCGTCGCGACGACGTTGCGGATTTCACCGACATGCGGCGACCATGACAGGGGATCGCGCACCAGCGTTCCGCATCCCACCACCCTGCCCGCCTTCACCGCCAGGAGGCTCGTGATCGCGCCGCGCTCGATCTCCTTGATCCAGGCCGCCAGCACCTTGGGCTCGCTGATGTCGCGCGGCAGAAACAGCAAATCATGCATCGGCAGCTTTCGCGCAAAATCCAGCACGGCGACTTCATCGGCCTGCGACATCAGCCGCACTTCGATCTCGCCGGCCTCGGTCGCCACGCGCCGCGGATAGGAACGGATTTCACTCATATCGATCTCTCACCCAGCCATGAATCCAGTTTCGGCCACAGCCGCTTGATGGCATTGGCGCCGGCGACCAGGCTGACATGGCCGCCCTTGAGGATCACTTCCTGCTTGTCGGCCGAGCCGATCTTGGGGATCAGCGGCTTGGCGGCATCATAGGGTACGATGTGGTCGTGCTCGGCGACCGCATGCAGGATCGGCACTTTGATCTTCGAAATATCTGCCTTGCGGCCGCCGACCGACATTTCGTCATTGTAGAGCTTGTTGTCCCACATCAGATCGCGGGTGATGGTGCGGAAATATTCACCGGCCAGCGGCAGCGTATCGGTCGCCCAGCGATCGAACATCCGGTATGACTTGACGTATTCGTCGTTCCAGATGTTCTCCCACAATTGCACCTGGCTCGCAGCCCGCGAGGCCGGCCGCAGCATCTCGAAGGATGACAGGATCATCTCGGGCGGCACGTTGCCGACACTGTCGATCAGGTGGTCAACATCGAAATAGCGGCGGTCCGCGAAATTCTGGAACAGCTTCATCTCGCGAAAATCGACCGGCGTGGTGAAGCAGATCAAATTCTTCATTGGCCCATCGGGAAAGATCGATCCATACAACAGCGACAGCACGCCGCCGAAGCAATAGCCGATCACCGTGACATCGGTCTCGCCGGAATCGCGTTGCACCTGGCGGACACAATCCGGGATGAAGTCGAGGACGTAGTCCTCCATCCGCAGCGATTTCTCTTCGGGTTTGGGCGCAGCCCAGTCCAGCATGTAGACGTCGTAGCCGCGCTTCAACAGAAACTCGATGAAGCTCTGGCCCGGCACCAGATCGAGGATGTAGCCACGGTTGGTGGTCGCCATCACGATCAGGATCGGTATGCGATAGATCTCGTCCGCGACCGGCCGGTAATGATAGAGATTCATCGTGCCGCGCACATGCAGGATGTCTTTCGGCGTCGAGCCGAGCGAAGGACCGGACGACGATAGATATTCGACGCCCTTGATGCTGCGTTGGATCGCGCGCTGCACTTCGGATTGAATCCGCTCCGGGATCGCGGCCAGATCAATGCCCGGCGTGGCATTCATTTTTGTTCCCCGTCCGCCGACGGCGGACGCTTGGTGCGCGGCGGCTTGGGCGCGCCGGCATGTCCGCCTTCCGAGGTGATGGAATTGCTGTGCACCTGATGCAACAGCGCCTTGATCTCGTTCAACTGCCCCTCGATCGATTGCAGCCGCTCGGCCATGCTGACCATCTGTGAGCGGCTCGGCAGGTTCATGCTGACGAGATATTTCTCCATGAGATCGCCGAGCTGCTTCTGCGCGCCCGCCGTAGCCCCGCCGACCTGATTGACGACCTTGCTGAATTGCGGCGACGCCATCGCCTGATTGGCAAAGGCGTTGAAACCTTTTTCCATCTCGCCGACCATGTTTTGCCACAGCGCGACTGGATCGTTGCTTTTGTCGGCCATCGGCGCCTCCCCTGGATTGGATTGACGGCGATTGCTTCGCCTGTTTCGATCATTCCATACCGTTGCGCCGGGCCGGTCAACCGGGCGGGCCGATTTCCCGTTCCGCGGAATAGCTTATGCAGCCTTCTGCAGCGCGACAAACCGTGTCATAGAGTCCTCAAAACAATACCACCTCAGAGGGAGCTGCCACGTGAATCCGTCAGCGCATCAGCCGCCGCAAATGGCCCGCACCAACGGCATCGAGCTTTGCTACGAGATCTTCGGCGACGCGGCGGCCGAGCCGTTGCTTCTGATCATGGGGCTTGGCGCCCAGATGATACATTGGGACGATGAATTCTGCCGGCAGCTCGCCGCGCGCGGCTTTCGCGTGATCCGGTTCGACAACCGCGACATCGGCAAGTCCACCAGGCTGACTGGCGGCAAGCGCCTGAGCCCGGTGGAACTGCTCAAGCTGCGTTTCCTGAAAATCCCGGTCGATGCTCCCTACCGGCTGTCCGACATGGCGCTGGATGTCACCGGCCTGATGGATACGCTCGGGATCAAGTCGGCGCATTTGGTAGGCGCGTCGATGGGCGGCATGATCGCCCAGGAGATCGCGATCTCGTTTCCGCAGCGGGTGCGCTCATTGACCTCGATCATGTCGACGACGGGCAATCCAAAAGTGCCGCCGCCGACCCGCGAGGCCACCGCGGTGTTGATGGCGCCGCCGCCGGCGACCAAGGAAGAGTATTTCGATCGTTTCGCGCACACCTGGAAAGTGCTGCGCGCCGGCAGTTTCCCGGAAGACGAAGCGCTCGATCGCGCCCGCGCCGAACGCACCTATGCGCGCGGCCTCAATCCGGCCGGCGTCGGACGGCAGCTTCGCGCCATCCTCGCCTCTGGTAGCCGCAAGGAGCGGCTGGCATCGGTCAAGACACCAACGCTGGTCATTCACGGCACCGTCGATCCGCTGGTCCGGCCCGAAGGCGGCAAGGACACCGCGGCCTCGATCCCCGGCGCGAAACTCCTGATGATCGAAGGCATGGGCCACGCGCTGCCGATCCCGATGTGGCCACAGATTATCGATGCGATCGACAAGCACGCGCATGCGGCTTCGGACAAGACCATGCACTAAAAGCACGACGCCTTAACAAGACAAGGAGAACGTCATGAAGCTGGAAGGTGGATGCTATTGCGGCCAGGTGCGTTACGCCGCCGAAGGCGAACCGATGTTGAAAGCGCAGTGCCATTGCCGCGAATGCCAATATATCAGCGGCGGCGGTCCCAACATGTTCACGCTGATGCCGATCGCGGGCTTCAGCTATACCAAGGGAACACCGAAGCAGTTTACACGCAGCGATCTTGAAGGCGCGGTGACCCGGGATTTCTGTGCCGAGTGCGGCACCCATCTGATCACAAGGCGGCCGGGATTGCCCGCCGCGGTCCTGAAGATCGGCACGCTCGACGATCCCAGCCTGTTCGGCAGCCCGCAGATGGCGATCTTCACCATCGACAAGCAGGATTTTCATGTGATCCCCGAGGGGATGCCGAGTTTCGAGCGATTGCCACAGAGGTAATGGATGTCAGAAGCGATGTAGCCAGGCGTTTCGTCGTGCCGGCGTGCTCTTCTCCCCTCCCTCCGCGAAGCGGCGGGGAGGGGTCGGGGGTGGGGGGTGTCTCCGGGGACTCACTGCTAACAATGGAGTGAGTTGATAGACCCCCCACCCCCGACCCCTCCCCGCCACGCGCTTTTGCGCGTGGAGGGAGGGGAGACGAGTCAGCACGACCCGTTGATAAATCGCTTCAACTTCCCGCCCAGACGTCGAGCACATAGCGGTTCTTCGCGCCGAGATCGTCGATCCAGCGTTGCGCGGCCGCGGCATCAGCACCGGCGCGATCGCGATAGATCTTCATCAGCGTCGCCTTGACGTCGGGCTCCATTTTCCCGCCGTCGCCGCAGACATAGATGATCGAGCCTTGTTCGATCAGGGCCCAGACGCGCTCCTGCTGCGCCGCAATCAAATTCTGCACATAGGTCTTCGGCGTGTCCGCGCGCGAAAACGCCGTGTGCAGTTCGGTAATGCCGTCGGCCGCAAAGGCCTTCAACTCATCCGCATAGAGATAATCCTGCTCGGGATGACGGCAGCCGAAAAACAGCATCGCTGGGCCGAGCGTTGCACCCTTCGCCTTGCGCGCCGCGCGCTCCTGCAGGAAGCCGCGGAACGGCGCCAGACCTGTTCCCGGGCCGACCATAATAATCGGCACCGAGGGATCATCGGGCAGCCGAAACCCGGCCTTGGTCTCGCGCACCGTGGCGTGAATCGTCTCGCCCACGCGGCGGCTGGCGAGATGGTTCGAGCAAATACCCTTATAGGTGCCGTGCCCCGAACTCGCAGGCCCCTCGACCACCGCGACCGTGACGCTGCAGCGTGCGGGATCGCCCGATGGCGACGACGAGATCGAATAATAGCGCGGCGCCAGCAGCGACAGCATTTCGAGATAGGCATGAAACGGCAATTCGCAGGCTGAATATTCCTCCAGCAGATCGAATACCGATTTGCGCTTGCCGAGAATATCCGCGTGGTAGCGTTCGGTCGCGGCAACATCGTCGCCGATATAGGCCAGCAATTTCGGTTTTGTCACAGGGCAGCGGGTATTGTCTGCCATGACCTGGATCTGCTTGCGGGTCGCGACCTGCTGCAGTTCGACGAACTCGCTGAGCAGACGCCCGACAGACACGGTATCGCCGATCGGCAATTGCGCGCGGCGGCCCTCCGCGACCTGCAACCGGATCTGGTCGGAGGGCGTAAATCCGAAGCGACGCGCGACGGAATCGACCAGCGAGAGGTCATTGCGCGGCACCACACTAAGATGATCGCCGACGCGGTAACTCACGCCAGGCGGCAGTTGCACCTCGATATGCCGGGTCGATCGCTGAGAAGCATGAGCGCCCGACTTGTTCTGCAATTCGGTATTAACCAGCATCTTCATCGGCGCATTGCCGCCGAGCGCCACGATGGCATTGACCGCCGACGGCGCCACCGGCTCGATCGAATAAAGTGGTGCATCGTCGCTGCGGCTGAAATTGGAATCGACACCGAACTCCTTCATCGCCAGCGGCGCCAGCGCAGCGAACCAGCTTTCGAACTGGCCGTCGAGATCGCTGCGCGCATCGCCCTCGCCCCGCGCATACACGCTGCGCGCGCCGTGTGCCGCCAATTGGGTATCGATGACGCGCGGAATCCATTGATAGGTCGCGGCCCAATCGCTGTTGCCGCAGCCGAACACCGCGTAGCGAACTTTCGCAAAAGCATCCTTCGGCAAGTCGCTACCGAGCCATTTGACGAATTGGGCGGCGTTATCGGGTGCCGCGCCATTATACGACGCGCAGAAAATCAATACGCCGCCCTGCTCCGGCAATTTGCCGACGAAGTCATCGAGCGGCGCGAGCTTGGTGGCAAAACCATTGACCTCGGCGAGATCGGCTACGCGCGTCGCGAGTTCCTCGGCGGTGCCTAGGTTCGATCCGTAGAGCACCAATAGCGGCGTATTGTGCCCCGGCCGCGTCCGGGCGCGCGGCGCCGGTGCCGCACTCGATGCGGCCGCCGTCACCGGCCCGGCGAACGCGCCACGCTCCCTGTCGGTGCGCGGGCGCACCTTGATCTTGAATCCATCGGGCTTGATGGTCAGCGTTTCCTTGAGCTGCATCTGATAGCGGTGGATGTCGAGCAGCTTGAAGCGCTGCAGGATCATGCCGATCGCCAGTGCGGCTTCATGCATCGCAAAGCCGCGGCCGATGCAGGCGCGCTGACCATTGCCGAACGGCTTCCAGGCATTGACCGGCCGCGCCGCCTCGGCCTCACGGCTGAAATTTTCGGGATCGAACGCGTCGGGATTAGGTCCCCATACACTGGGATCGCGATGCAGCGCCATCACCAGCACCGTGATGAAAGTATTCTTCCGCAGCTTGTACTTGCCGCCAATGGTCTGGTCACTGAGTGGCGAGATGCCATAGGCCGGCGCCGGCGGCCACAGCCGCAACGCTTCCTTCAGAATCTGCGTAATGTAGGTGAGCTGGGTGACCTGCTGATAGGTCGGCCGCGCTTCGAGATTAGGACCGAGGACGCGATCGACCTCCTCATAGGCCTTCTTCAGCACGTCGGGATGCTTGAGCAGGGCGTAGATCGTACACGACAACAATCCGCTGGTGGTTTCGTGCCCCGCGATCAGAAACGTGTTGATCTGGTAGCGGATGTTGACGTCATCGAGCTGCTCGCCGGTGGCGCGATCGACGCCGGTCATCATGGCGGCGAGCATATCCTTTTTGTCTTCGGCAGCCTCGGCGTTCTTGCGGCGCTCGGCGACGATTTCGTCGACCATCTTGTTCATGAAGGCGACGTCGGCGCCGAGTTCCTGCTGACGCTTCTTCAGCCAGAGGCTCTCGAGCGGAATGCCGCGGGTCATCATGATGGTTTCGAGCGAACGGACCAGCGACTCCACGAACGGGTGATAATCCCGGCGGTAGAATGAATTGAAGCGGTAATCGAAACCGCACAGCCCGATCGTATCCAGCGTCAGCGCGGTCATGTCGTGGACGACGTCGATTTCCTCGTCGCCGTTGAGGCGTTCCCACTTCTTCACCAGTTGCTCGGCGATATCGACCATGCTCGGGTGATAGGACTGCATCGCCCGGTTGCCGAACGGCTGCATCAGGATGTTGTGCGCCTTGCTCCAGTTCGGCTCGCTGGTGTCGGCCGTGAACAATCCGTCGCCGCCAACCGCGCGCACCCGGCGCAATGAGCCACGCACGGCCTTGTCGAACCGCCTTTCGTCGCTGAGTTCCTCGACCAGGTCATGGCCGGAAACGATCACGATCGGCGCGCCCATCATGTCGAGCCAAAAGATCGGCCCCAGCTCCTTGGTCAGCCGCACCAGATCCTGCACCGGCGCCTTGGCATCCAGCGACAGCATATTGCCGATCACAGGCTTTTTCGGCGGATGGGGAATCGGGCTCAGTTTGTTGGTGGACGCCATCGTCAGAGTGTCTCCTGCCGTCTAAATCCGTACCGTCATTGCGAGCGAAGCGAAGCAATCCATTCTTTCTTTGCGCGGCGGCATGGATTGCTTCGCTTCGCTCGCAATGACGATGAATGATCACCCGAATCTCCTCCTGCGCCATTCAATCAGCTTGGCGCTGACTTCTTCCGGCTTTTCCTGTTGCGTCCAATGGCCGCTGCCGCGGACCAGATATTTCTCCAAATCAGGGATCAACTTCTCCATGCCGTCGGCGGAGGACGGCGGCAGCACCTGGTCGTTTTCGGCCATGATCATCAGCGACGGCACCCGCACGGTATGATCGATGTCGGCCGAGCGCTGCCAGTTGCGCGACATGTTGCGGTACCAGTTGATGCCGCCGGTGAAGCCGGTTTTGGTGAAGGTATCGACGAACACTTTCTTTTCTTCCGCCGACAGGATCGGTGTGCGCGGATCGTGCCTGGCATCGTAACCCGCGATCATCTGCGGAAACGCCAGATTGAGCCGCGGCGAGGCCCCGACGCCGGCGACGACCGTTTCTTCGGGTGCGGTGTCCGGCCGCGGCACGGGCTTGCGCATGAAGGCATCGAAGGTCTGCTCCACGCGGCTGCCGAAGATCTTGTCAGGCTCGTGCCCCGGATTCTGGAACTGCACGATATACATCTGATCGCCGAAACGCGTGCGCAGCAGTTCGATCGGGTCGGCCCAGGCCCGGTTGGTGTGCGGTGTATTGACGCCCACGACACCGGCGACACGATCGATATGCCGCAGCGGCATCTGCCAGACGATGAAGCCACCCCAATCGTGGCCGACAAAAATCGCCTTATCGATCTTGAGATGGTCGAGCAGGCCGATGAGATCGCCGGTCAAGTGCTCGATATCGTAGGATTCCACCGGCTCGGGCCGCTCGGTCGCGCCGTAGCCGCGCTGGTCCGGCGCGATCACCCGGATGCCCGCGGCCGCCAGCGCCTTGATCTGGTGGCGCCACGAAAACGCAATTTCCGGCCAGCCATGACAGAGAATGACAGGCGGCGTGTCGGTCTTCGGACCGGCTTCGTAATAGCCCATGCGGATGCCGTTCGTTTGGGCGAACTGCAGCGGAGGCATTTCAATCATCGGCGTGGTCCCACCTTGTCTTGCGTGGAAGGTGCGCGTCAGCTGGCCGCGCTCTTGAGATCGGCCGGCGGCGCGAAGGCGGCCTCAATGGCCTCGAATTCCGCCGGCAGCATGTCGCAGAGCACCTGGACGTGCGGAATGATGTTGGCGCCGGAGATAAAGCCGAAATCCAGTTGATCGCGGTAGCTCTGCACGGTGATGTTGAGCGCCAGCCCATGCGTCGAGATCGACACCGGGAAGATGTGCAGCAGTTCCGCACCGGCCGCGTACAGCGTCTGGCGCGGTCCGGGCACGTTGGACACCGTGATGTTCGCGGCAGGCGGTAGCACATCCGACAGGCTGGAGCGGCTGTACAGCAGCGCCAGGATCTGGACCAGGATCGGCGCGCCCAGCATCGAGATGTTGGACATCTGCGGCATCAGCGCGCGCAGCGGATGCGACATCTCCTTGGACTTGGTGGATTGCGCGATGATCGATTCAAGCCGCGCCTTGGGATCGTCGACGTTGGAGGCGATCGAGCAGATCATGCCGAACACCTGGTTGTTGGCGTCGGTGTTGCCCTCTTCGCGCAGCGAGATCGGCACCGCCGCGGTCATCGATTTCGCCGGCAGCGCGCCGCGCTCCAGCAGATAACGCCGCACCACGCCGGAGGAGACCGCCAGCACCACGTCATTGAGCTTGCCGCCGGCCTGCTTGGCCAGCGCCTTGGCCCGGCTCAGCGAAATCGATACGCCGGCAAAGCTGCGCTCCGACGAAATCGATTTATTGAGGATGGTCGAGGGCGACACCATGCTGGCAAGGCTGTCGCGCGATTTTGGATCGGAAATCTTGCCGACCACATCGGAGACGCTTTTCAGCATGGTCGGCACGCTGCCGGCAAACTTCACGGCTGACTCGATCTGGAACATCGCGTTGTCGAACAGGATCGATCCGAGATCGCTTTTGCCGGTACGCGGCAGATCGATGCCCTTGGCGGCCGCCGAGGCATCGAAGGGCTGACGCCAGAGTTGCTGGTAGGAATCGATGAAATTGGCGGCGATGTCGCGCGGTTCTTGTCCAACTTTCGGCGGCGTGACCGGTGTCTCGATCTTTCTGGGCACCGGCGTGATGTCGTAGATCATGTTGGTGAGGGCTGCACCGGCGCCGCCGTCGATGCAGGCGTGATGCATCTTGGAGTAAAGCCCGATCTCGTTGTTCTTCATGCCTTCGAATACATAGAACTCCCACAGCGGGCGAGCACGATTGAGCAGCTTGGCATGCATCCAGCCGACGATGCGCTCCAAGGTCGCACGATCGTGCGGTGCAGGAAGGCTGCCGCGGAAGATATGACGGTCGATGTCGAACTGGTCGTCCTCGACCCAGGAGGGATGATCGATATCGAGCGGCGCCTTTTCCAGGCGAGCTTTCAGGATCGGCGCAATATGCAATCGCGACGCGATCATCGCCTTGAATTCCTCGAAGAAGTCGCCCTTGTAATCGTCAGGCAGGCGGAAAATCGCCATGCTACCGACATGCATCGGCATTTCCGGCGTTTCCAGATAAAGAAACGACGCATCCATTGAGGACAGCTTTTTGGCGTCACTCATGATCTTCCTCCCTCCACCAATTCACGCGGCGCCTTGTTGGCGCTTCTGGCGTTCAGACGATCCCTTGTCGGGGAGCGTCAATCAGGATTGTGCCTGCTCCGGAGGCGCATATGCAATGGCAAACGGCCCCGATCGGTCAAATTGACTGAATTGGCCCTCGGGCTGGGCCAGCCGGTCGGCGACCGCCCACAAGGCGGCGGCGTTGACGCCCAACCCACTATGGCTGGCCAGATGCACCTCGATATTTTCTGCGGTCTCGGACGGGCGCAGGAGGCAGGTCCGCCAATTAACCACGCCGTCGGTGCGTGAATAGATCGACGTCGCCGGAACCGGCAAATCGCCGGCGATCGCCTGTCGAAGCTCGGAGTCATCCCCGACCGTTTCGCCGGACAGCGCCTCATAAAGCCGCGTCGCGTTGGTCGCCCGCACATCGTTCGCAAACGGGCTGCCCAGCGTGACCACGCATCGCACCAGATCGGGCGCCTGCAGCGCCAGATCGCGCGCATAGACACCGCCCAGACTCCATCCGACGATACTGACCTTGCGACCGCAACTTTCATGAATCTCCACGAGCCGGTCGCGCAGCGCAGCGCGCATTCGTGATACGCCGCCGGTGTTGCGGCCCATCTTCCACGCATAGGCGTCGTAGCCGAGTTCCCGAAGATAGCGGCGCATCGGCGCCATCGACAGATCGCTGGCGAGGAACCCCGGCAATGTCAGCACCGGATGCCCGTCGCCCTTCGGCGCACGCATCAGCAGTGGCGACAGCAGGACGCTGGTGTTGAATTCGAATATCCCGCGCACTTCAGCCAGCAGCAAGCCTAGACCCGGAGCACGAAGGCGGCCCGGCGCCGGCGATTCGCTGCTGTCATCCGGCGGCATTATTTTTTATCGGCCGAGCGCGCGCCGCCGAGACCCGCCATGGTCACGAACATATCCGAGAAACGCTCGGCGATCTTCGGATCGAAGGTCAACCAGCTCTGCATCAGCGCTTCCGGGGACACCTTCTTGATGTTGTCCATCATCTGGCTCTGGAGCTTGTCCATCACCGCCGTCTGCATCGGCTGCACATCGGGCAATCCGAAAAACTGGCGGGCTTCCAGCGGCGTGCAATCTATTTCAACGTTTACCTTCATGTGTACTCCCGATTGCATCTAGAGCCTTATCGGCTCTGATTAAATCAGAACCGGGCTCTAGCCTTTTGTTTTGACGCGTTTTCTACCGCAGATAAGTCTACGCAATCTGCGTAAACTTGATTGCTATGCGAACCGGTGTCCACTTCGCTCGAAAACGCTATAGCCAACTTGCAGCAGTATCGCCACGACCGGCCACAGGACGCAAGTCATCTAAAGGATGGGAGGGCGCCGCAAAGCGTCGAAAAGGCGTCCAATCAGCCCTTACGGTCAACCAAAGCGCGCGGCGGCATAGGGCGCTGGATCGGTGAAAGGCGTCTCGCCGGTCATCATTTCCGCCAGCAGGCGGCCAGTCGCTGGCCCCAGCGTCAACCCGTGGTGCTGGTGGCCGAAATCGAACCACAGCCCGTCATGGCGCGGCGCCTTGCCGATCACCGGCACCATATCGGGCAGACACGGCCGGGCCCCCTTCCAGGGTTTGGCATCGACCGCCTCACCCAACGGAAACAGGGCATGCGCCCGCGGCAGCGCCTGCGCGATCTGGATCGGCGTCGGCGGTGCATCGCGGCGGGCGAACTCGACGCCCGTCGTCAGGCGAATGCCCCGGTTCATTGGCGCCAGGAGATAACCGAGATCCGAATCGAGCACCGGATGGTTGAGCACGGCGTTGCCGCGCGGCGCCAGATGCAGATGGTAGCCGCGCTTGATACCGAGCGGAATGGAATAGCCGAGCGGGCGAAACACCAGATCGGACCACGGTCCGAGCGCCACCACGACCTCGCGCGCGCTGATCGAGCCCCCGGAGCCGCTCACGCGCCACCGGTCCGAGCTTTGTTCAAGCGTTCGCGCGTCGCCCACGAGAAAGCGTCCGCCCTTGCGCTGGAACAGCGCCGCATAGGCCTTGGCGAGCGCGCCGGGATCAGGAATAAATCCCGGCGCCGGAAAATGGATCGCGCCGGCGAATTCACCGGTCAGATTGGGCTCACGCGCGGTAATGGCGTTGCCATCGAGAATATCGCCGGCGACGCCATATTGTTTGGCGCGTTCGAAATCGCTCACGGCCGTCGCCAGCGTCGCATCGGAACGAAACAGCTTGATCCAGCCGGTCCGCCGCAACAATTCGGGAACGCCCGCCTCCGTAATCAGCGCTTCGTGTTCGACAAGGCAGCGTCTGATCAAGGGCAATTCGGCCATCGCACTTTGCAACGCGCGCTCCGGCGATGACGCCAGAAAGTAGCGCAGCAGCCAAGGCGCCGTGGTCGGCAAATCCGACAGGCTGTAGCGCACATGCGGCGAGCGGTTCATCGCATATTTGAGAATCTGGCCGAAATCCCGCGGAAACATCAGCGGAAAGACCGAGGCGGCTTCGATTATTCCGGCATTGCCAAAACTGGTCTCGTCGCCGGCGCGTTCGTTGCGGTCGATCAGGATGACGTCCCGTCCCCGCTGCTGCAGGTGCAAGGCGGCGCTGACGCCGACCATGCCTGCACCCAGGACAAGAACATCGGCCTTGAATTCCGCCATCCGGCACTCCCGTTGAACGTCACGCACGCGCTATCGCCTGCCGTGAAGCTAGTTATCGCAACCGCGTCGCGCAAACCAAGGCGGGAGCTCAAGGAAATCACGCTTGCGTGGCAGCCAAACTCTGGCAACATGGCTCGGTCGGAGCTGTCGATCGTGGGAAAACCAGCGGCGCGGCACAGCGGAGAACGTCAACACATGCCGGTACGTCAAGCCTTGTTTGCAGCAGCCAGCGTCTCGATCGTCGCTTTTGCCATGACAGCTTTTTCCATGACACCGGCGTCAAGCCAGACCCTGCGTTACGCCAACCAGGGCGAGCTCAAATCGCTCGATCCCTACACGGTCAAGGAAACCACGACCATTGCCCATCACGCCCACGTCTATGAGGGCCTGGTCACCCGCGACAAGGATCTGAAGATCGCGCCGGCGCTCGCCGAAAGCTGGGAAACGCCCGAGCCGACCCGCTGGCGCTTTCATCTGCGCAAGAACGTCAAATTCCATAATGGCGACCCCTTCACCGCCGACGACGTGATTTTTTCAGCCGATCGGGTGCGCGCCAAAGGCTCGAACTTCCTGACCAACGTTCCGGCCGACGCCAAGTTCGTCAAGATCGACGACTACACGGTCGATGTGAAACTCGACTCGCCCAATCCCATTCTGATTTCGCAGTGGGACGGCTGGTTCATCATGGACAAGAAGTGGTGCGAGGATAACAACGCGGTCGCGCCGACCCCGGCTTCCGCCACCACGCCAAGCTATGCGTCGTTGCACGAAAACGGCACCGGCCCCTTCACGATCGAGAGCCATCAGCCCGGCGTGAAAACCGTGTTCAAGGTCTATCCGGGCTGGTGGAACAAGCCTGAGCATAATCTCAAGGAAATCGTTTTTACATCGATCGGTTCGGCCGCCACACGAGTGGCCGCATTGCTGTCGGGTGAAGTCGACGTCATCGAGCCGGTTCCGACCCAGGATATCCAGCGGGTCAATTCGGGCGGCAACGCCACCGTGATGGCCGGCCCGGAAATTCGCACTATCTTTCTCGGCATGGACCAGTCGCGCGACGAACTGCTGTATTCCAACATCAAGGGCAAGAACCCGTTCAAGGACATCCGGGTCCGCGAAGCCTTCTACAAGGCGATCGACGTCGATCTGATCAAGAACCGCGTGATGCGCGGCCTCTCGACGCCCTCGGCGCTGATGATTGCGCCGCAACTGTTCGCGCTCTCCAAGGACTTCACCCGGCCCAAAGCCGATCCGGACGCCGCCAAGAAACTGATGGCCGACGCCGGCTATCCCGACGGCTTCGAAGTCACGATGGATTGCCCCAACGACCGCTACGTCAACGACGCCGATATCTGTCAGGCAGTCGTCGGCATGCTGGCGCGGATCGGCGTGAAGGTGAACCTGCTGGCGCAACCCAAGGCGCAATATTTCGGCAAGGTGCTGAAGCCCGGCGGCTACCAGACCTCGTTCTATCTGTTGGGCTGGACACCGGCCTCGATGGATTCCCACAACGTGCTGTACGACATCTTGGGCTGCCATGACCCGAAGGAGCCGACCCGCGGCGAAGCCAATCTCGGCGGCTATTGCAACAAGGACATGGATGCGCTCACCGACAAGGTGCTGGTCGAACTCGATAACGCCAAGCGCGACCAGATGATCAAGCAGGCCTTCGAGCTTGTGATTAAAGATTATGGCTATATCCCCGTGCATCAGCAGGCGCTGGCATGGGGCGTTTCGAAGAAAGTGAAATTGACCCAGCGCGCGGACAATCAGGTTTTGCTCTACTGGGCGACGAAACAGGAATAGGAGCTTTATTCGCCAAGAAACCCGGAAGTGTCTGCTTCCGGGATTTTTCGTTTTGAGTTAGGGAACGGCGCGCGCCGTCTCTGAAAAGCCGCCCTCTAAAGAGCCGCCCTCTAAAGAGAAGTGAAAGGAACAGATGCTCGCTTTCACTCTTCGCCGCGCCATCCAGGCCATCGGCGTCATGATCGCCGTCGGGATCATCTCGTTCTCGATGTTCCGGTTCGCCGGCGATCCGGTCAACCAGATCGTTTCGATCGACACTTCGGCGGCCGAGCGCGCCAATATCCGCGCGTCGCTTGGCCTTGACGACCCGGTGCTGGTCCAATTCACGCGATATTTGGTCAACGCGGCGCAGTTCAAGTTCGGGGTGTCCTACCAGTTCCGCCTGCCGGTTGCTGACCTTCTGAAAGAGCGGATGCCGGCCACGCTGGAACTTGCGACCTGCGCCACGATACTCGCGATGATCTTCGGCATCCTGATGGGAGTCTATTGCGCGCTGCGGCGTGACACTCTGCTCGCAAAACTGTTCCAGGCGGTATCGCTGATTGGAATCTCGCTACCGACTTTTCTGATCGGCATTCTTCTGATCTATCTGTTCGCGGTCACGCTGGGCTGGCTGCCGTCGTTCGGCCGCGGCGACGTGGTGCCGATCGGCTGGTGGACCACAGGCCTGCTCACGCTCTCCGGCCTCAAAGCCCTGATCCTGCCGTCGATCACGCTCGGCCTGTTCCAGATGACGCTGATCATGCGGCTGGTGCGCGCCGAAATGCTTGAGGTGCTTCGCACGGACTATATCCGGTTCGCGCGGGCGCGCGGATTGACCACGCGCGCGATCCATTTCGGGCACGCGCTCAAGAACACGCTGGTTCCCGTCATCACGGTCGCCGGGCTGCAATTTGGCTCGGTAATTGCATTTGCAATCATTACCGAAACCGTTTTCCAATGGCCGGGCATGGGGCTGTTGTTTGTTCAGGCGGTGCAAAACGTCGATATCCCGATCATGGCGGCCTACCTGATCATGGTGTCGCTGATCTTCGTCACCATCAATCTCGTAGTCGATATTCTCTACACGGTTGTCGATCCGCGCCTGCGCGCGACTGTCGGCCACACGACCTGATTGCGAGCCCTGCATGTCCAACGCCGCCGTCCCACATCAAACCAGTTCAAGCGTCCCGGACGCGGGCTGGCTGCGGCGCGCGCTGGCGAGCGACGTGTTCTATTCGTTCCGCCGCTCCCGACTCACGATGGTGGCCGCCGCGGTGACGCTGCTGCTGTTTCTGCTCGCGATCGCCGCCCCTCTGCTGGCCGTGCAAAATCCGTTCGATCCGGCGCAGCTCCAATTGATGAATTCGCGCATCGAGCCATTGTGGACGGCGGAGGGCCAAAGCCCGTTCCTGCTCGGCACCGACGAGCAAGGCCGCGATGTATTTTCCGCCATTCTCTATGGCTTGCGCATTTCTCTTACCGTGGGCGTGCTCGGCGTCGTATTTTCAGGCGCGCTCGGTATCCTGCTAGGACTGGTCGCCGGCTATTTCGGCGGCGCGATCGACAGCCTGATCATGCGCATCGCCGATGTGCAACTCACCTTCCCGGCGATTCTGATCGCGCTGCTCGTCAACGGCGTCGCCAAATCGGTGTTCGGCAATCGCCTCGATGCCATGAGCACGCTCGCGGTTCTGGTGTTCGCGATCGGATTGAGTTTCTGGGTGCAATATGCCCGCACCGTGCGCGGCTCGGTCATGGTGGAGAAGAACAAGGATTATGTCGCCGCAGCGCAACTGATCGGCCTTCCCGCCCATGTCATCATGCTGCGGCACGTGCTGCCGAATACCATGGGGCCCATTCTCGTGATCGCGACCATCAATCTCGCGCTGGCGATCATCACCGAGGCAACCTTGTCGTTTCTGGGCGCGGGTATGCCGGACACCATGCCGTCACTCGGCACCCTGATCCGGATCGGCAATAATTATCTGTTTTCGGGCGAGTGGTGGATCGTCGCCTTCCCGGGCATTGCGCTCGCGGCGCTGATCCTCTCCATCAATCTGCTCGGTGACTGGCTGCGCGACGCGCTTAATCCGAAACTCCGATGATGACCGAAGCTCGGGGATACCGGACCGCATGACCGAACCAGTACTTTCCGTGCATAATCTAAGCGTCGAATTTGTCACCCGCCACAGCGTGCTGCGCGCCATCGACGGCATTTCCTTCGATATCGCCAAGGGCGAGGTGCTCGGCGTGGTCGGCGAGTCCGGCGCGGGCAAATCCGTCACCGGCCTCGCGGTGATCGGACTGATTGATCCGCCCGGGCGTCTTAGCGGCGGCGAGATTTACCTCTCGGGTTTGCGGATCGACAACCTGCCGCCGGAAGAGATGCGCCGCATCCGGGGCAAGCGCATCGGAATGATCTTTCAGGATCCGCTGACCAGTCTGAACCCGCTCTACAAGATCGGCGATCAATTGGTCGAGACCATCCGGACCCACAGCACTCTATCTGAATCCGCCGCGCGCAAACGCGCTATCGATCTCCTCGCCGAAGTCGGCATTCCCGCGCCGGACAAGCGCATCGACGCCTATCCGCATGAGTTCTCCGGCGGCATGCGCCAGCGCGTGGTGATTGCGCTGGCGATCTGCGCCGAACCCGAACTGATCATCGCCGACGAACCCACCACCGCGTTGGATGTATCGGTGCAGGCGCAAATCATCGCGCTGATCAAGCGTCTCGGCCGCGACCACGGCACCGCAGTGATGCTGGTGACGCATGATATGGGCGTGATCGCCGAGACCTCGGACCGCGTCGCGGTGATGTATTCCGGACGCGTTGCCGAGATCGGCCCGGTCCGGGATGTCGTGCAGAACCCGCTGCATCCCTATGCCAAGGGCCTGATGGGCGCGATCCCGACGCTCGCCGGCAATACCGAGCGGCTGGTCCAGATTCCCGGCTCGATGCCCAGGCTTTCCGCGATCCCGCCGGGCTGCTCGTTCAACCCGCGCTGCGCTTTTGCGTTCGATCGCTGCCGGGTTGAGCGGCCGGAGCCGATGATGCACGGCACGCAAGCTGTAGCCTGCCATCTCTACGACACGCCGGCGAAAGTGTCCGCGGCATGATTTCAGTGCCTTTCATCGAAGCCAGGAATTTGCGCCGCGTGTTCGACGTCTCGAAGCCGTGGCTCAACCGGATGCTTGAAGGCGGCCATCTGGAAACCCTTAAAGCCGTCGACGGCATCAGCTTCGATATCGCCAAAGGCGAGACCTTTGCGCTGGTCGGCGAATCCGGTTCAGGCAAGACGACCGTCGCACGGATGATCGTCGGCCTGCTGCCGCCGACATCGGGCGAAGTCATTATCGATGGCGTTTCGATGACCGACGCCAAGCAATCGCAGGCGCGCCGGCAATTGCGCCGCCGCATCCAGATGATTTTCCAGGACCCTTATGCGAGCCTCAACCCGCGGCTTCGGGTCGACGCGATTGTCGCCGAGCCGATTCGGGCGTTCGATCTGATCCAGGGCGAACGCCATATTCAGGCACGCGTCGGCGAGTTGCTGGGCCTGGTCGGACTCCACGCCGACGACGGCTGGAAATATCCGCATGAGTTTTCCGGCGGCCAACGGCAACGCATCGCGATCGCCCGCGCCTTGGCCTCTGAAGCCGAATTCATCGTGTGCGACGAGCCGACCTCGGCGCTCGATGTTTCCGTGCAGGCCCAAATCCTTAATTTGATGCGCGACCTGCAGGACAAATTCGGCCTCACCTATCTCTTCATCAGCCACAACCTCGCCGTAGTCCGCCATATGGCGAAGCGCATCGGCGTGATGTATCTCGGTCGCATCGTCGAGATCGCGGAAGGCCGCGAATTGTTCAATAATCCGCGCATGCCCTATACGAAAATGCTGCTGGGCGCGGTGCCCGATCTGGCGATGTCCGGCCGCCAGCGGATTCCCGTCAAGGGCGAAATCCCGAACCCGATCGATCCGCCGCCCGGCTGTGCCTTTAACCCGCGCTGCCCGCTGGTGTTCGATCGCTGCCGCCAACAGGCGCCCGCGTTGATCGACGGCGTCGCTTGCCACGCCGTCAACAATCCCGCTGCCGCGACTGCCGCCGTATGATCACAGGGATGGGAGCGGCGCATGGCGCCGGGCCGGTTGGCAGGCCGCCCCGGCTGTGGTCAAGTGCGCCGCCCGCAAGGCCTTTAAAAACAACGATGGATTCCCATGAGCAAGATCAATCCCGACCCATTCACCACCAGGCCTGAAATCGAGGGCACTTTCGGGGTCGTGACCTCCACCCACTGGATCGCTACCGCGGTCGGAATGGGCATCCTCGAAAAGGGCGGCAATGCGTTCGATGCCGGCGTGGCCACGGCGTTCACGCTGCAGGTTGTGGAACCACATTTGAACGGCCCCGGCGGCGACGTGCCGATCATCGTGCACGATATCAAGCGCGGGCGCACCGAGGTGATTTGCGGCCAAGGTCCCGCGCCCCAAGGCGCCACCATCGCGCATTATCGCAGCGAAGGCCTGGAGATGGTGCCCGGAACCGGCCTGTTGGCGGCCTGCGTTCCCGGCACATTCGAATCCTGGATGTTGTTGTTACGCGATTACGGCACGATGCGGCTGCGCGACGTGCTCGAACCCGCCATCGCCTATGCCCGCGACGGCTATCCTTTGGTGGAACGCGTATCCGCGACGATTGCCACCGTCGAGCAGTTGTTCCGCAAATACTGGAAGACCTCGGCCGCGGTCTATTTGCCGAATGGTGAAGTGCCGAAACCCGGCACGCTCTTCACCAACAAGACGCTGTCGGAAACCTATGCCCGCATCCTCACCGAAGCCGAAAGCGCCGGTGCCGACCGCGTGGCCCAGATCGACCGCGCGCGCCAGGCATGGTCGCACGGCTTCGTTGCCGAAGCGATCGGCAATTTCTGTCGCACGCAGGAAGTCATGGACGTCAGCGGCTCGCCGCATCGCGGCGTCCTGACCGCCGACGACATGGCGCGCTGGCAACCTACCACCGAAGCGCCGCTGACCTACGATTACGGCCGCTACACCGTCTGCAAGGCCGGCGTCTGGAGCCAGGGTCCGGTGATGCTGCAGCAGCTCGCGCTGTTGAAGGGTTTTGAACTCGACGGGCTCGACCCCGCCGGTCCGGAATTCATTCATCTTCAGACCGAATGCGCCAAACTCGCATTTGCCGACCGCGAGAAATTCTATGGCGATCCGAAATTCAACGAGATCCCGATCGCGACGCTGTTGTCCGACGCCTATAATGACGAGCGCCGCAAACTGATCACGGACAGGGCTTCGCTCGATTTCATCCCCGGCTCGGTCGAAGGCTTTGGCTCCGTCGTCAAGCTGCGCAAGCAGGAAGGCCAGCGCGAGGCGGTCGGCGCAATGGGCGCTGGCGAACCTACGGTCGGCCGGTTCGGCGAGGTGCGCGGCGACACTGTGCATTTCGATATCATCGATCAGGCCGGCAACATGATTTCGGCGACGCCGTCCGGCGGCTGGCTGCAATCATCGCCGGTGATACCGGAACTCGGCTTCTGCCTCGGCAGCCGCGCCCAGATGTTCTGGCTTGAGGAAGACCATCCCGCCGCACTGGCGCCGGGCAAGCGCCCGCGCACGACATTGAGCCCGACCATGGCGCTGCGCGATGGCGAGCCATATCTGGCATGGGGTTCGCCCGGCGGCGACCAGCAGGATCAATGGACCACGCAATTCTTTTTGCGCCATGTCCATGCCAGGCTCAATCTGCAGGAAGCGATCGACGCCCCGGCATGGCATTCGGAACATTTCCCGATCTCGTTCTGGCCCCGCACCGCGCGGCCCGGCGTGCTCGTGGTCGAGAACCGCGTGCCGAAGGCGACCGTCGACGCGTTGAAAGACCGCGGCCACATCGTTGAGGTCGGCCCCGATTGGTCGGAAGGCCGTCTCACCGCGGCCTCGAAAATCGGCCGCCGCCGCCGCGCCGCCGCCAATCCAAGGGGCATGCAGGGTTACGCGGCCGGGCGTTAAGAGCAGAGATGACCTGGTCGATTATCGCTCGCGACGCAATTACCGGTGAATTCGGTATCGCGGTCGCGACGCGATTTTTTGCGGTGGGGGCGCTGGTGCCCTATATCGCCCCCGGCATCGGCGCCGTCGCGACGCAGGCCCTGGTCAATCCCTATTACGGCATCGATGGCTTGAAGCTGCTGCGTGCAGGCTGCTCGCCATGCGATGTCCTGGAGAGCCTGATTGCAGCGGATCCCGGACACGACAGCCGCCAGGTCCATGTCATGGACACTGGCGGCCGGATCGCCGCTTATACCGGTGGCACGTGCGTCGACTGGTGCGGACATATCAAGGGCGACGGCTTCTCGATCGCGGGCAACATGCTGGCCGGCGGCAACGTGCTGGACGATACCGCAATGGCCTATGTCGCCAACGAGAAGCTGCCGTTCGCGCAACGGCTGATCGCGGCGATGCACGCCGGCGAGGCTGCCGGTGGCGACAAGCGCGGCAGGCAATCGGCCGCCCTCCTGATTCACGGCGACGAGGAATGGCCGGTGCTTGATCTGCGCGTCGACGATCATGCCGATCCGCTGGCCGAACTCGAACGCCTCGAACAGGTCAGCCGCGAGCGCTGGGTGCACTTCCGGACAAATCTGCCGAGCCGCAGCAATCCGGCCGGGATTACCGACCGCGAGGCGATCGACACAAAAATTGAATTGGGCATTGAAACGGCGCGGGCGAGCCGGACATGACCGACGCTCCGCTGATCGAAATCAATGATTTGCGGATTGTCTTTCATGGCGATGACGGCCGGACCACCCACGCGGTCGATAGCGTCGATCTCAGCGTAGCCAAGGGCGCCACACTCGGGCTGGTCGGTGAATCCGGCTGCGGCAAGAGCGTGACGTCGCTCGCCATCATGGGCCTGTTGTCGAAACAATCTTCAGAAGTAACGGGCTCGATCCGTTTCGATGGCTTCGATCTGCTTGAGGTGCCCGACCAGACCCTGCGCGACCTGCGCGGCAACCGCCTGGCGATGATCTTCCAGGAACCGATGACGTCGCTCAATCCCAGTTTTACGATTGGCGACCAGATCGTCGAGACCATCCTGCGGCATCGCGGCGGCACTCGCCGCGCTGCGCGGGAACGCGCGGTCGAGCTGCTGCGACGCGTCCATATCCCCTCGCCCGAGCGGCGCATCGACGAATATCCGCACAAACTCTCGGGCGGCATGCGCCAGCGCGTCATGATCGCGATGGCGCTGGCCTGCGATCCGATGCTGCTGATCGCGGACGAACCGACCACCGCGCTCGACGTCACCCTGCAGGCGCAAATCCTCGATCTGATGCGTGAACTGAAAGACGCCAGCGGGGCTGCGATCATCCTGATCACCCACGATCTCGGCGTGGTCGCCGAAGTCTGCGACGAAGTCGCGGTAATGTATGCCGGCGAGATCGTCGAGCGCGCTACCGTCGATGAACTGTTCGCACGTCCCCAGCATCCCTACACCGTCGGCCTGCTTGGCTCGATCCCGCGGCTCGATCGCCGCATTTCGCATCTCGCCACCATCGAGGGCATGGTGCCCAACATGGCGAATCCGCCCCCCGGCTGCCGCTTTGCCGCGCGCTGTCCATTCGGCGACGACGCCTGCGTCGCGACGCATCCGCCGCTGGTGAACGTGGGTCCCGGTCACCTGTCGCGCTGCATCAAGGCGCCGCTGGAAAGGCTGGTGTCGTGACCGCACTCCTCGAAGTCCGCGATCTCGTCAAGCATTTCGTCGCGGACCGTTCGGTGTTCGGGCGGCCGACCGCTTTCATCAAGGCGGTCGATGGCGTCAGCTTCCACGTCGATGCCGGCGAGACGCTGGCGCTGGTCGGTGAATCCGGCTGCGGCAAATCCACCGTCAGCCGGCTGGTGCTGCGCCTGATCGAGCCCGACGCCGGCAGCGTGCATTTCGAGGGACATGATCTACTGGCACTCAAAGCGAATGAGCTGCGCGCGTTCCGCCGCGATGCGCAGATCATCTTTCAGGACCCCTATGCGTCGCTCAATCCGCGCATGACCGTCAGCCAGATCCTGACCGAGCCGCTGGCGCTGCATGATCTGGTTCCGCCGGCACGCCGGCGCGAACGGGTCGAGGAATTGCTGCGGCTGGTCGGGCTGGAGCCGCGTTTCGCGCGCCGCTATCCGCATGAATTCTCCGGCGGCCAGCGCCAGCGCATCGCGATTGCGCGGGCACTGGCGGTCGAGCCGAAACTGATCATCTGCGACGAGCCGGTATCCGCGCTGGATGTCTCGATCCGCTCGCAGATCCTGAACCTGCTGCGCGACCTCCAGGATCGGCTTGGCCTTGCCTACATCTTCGTCTCGCATGACCTCGCGGTCGTGAAGCACATCGCCGACCGGGTCGCGGTGATGAATCTCGGCGGCATCGTCGAGACCGCGGAGGCGCAGGCATTGTTTGCCTCGCCGCGCCATCCCTACAGCCGCGCGTTGTTATCGGCGATCCCCGTGCCCAAACCGCGGGCAAAGCGCAGCCGCATTCTGCTGCAGGGGGAGATGCCGAGCGCGCTTAATCCGCCGTCAGGCTGCCGCTTTCATACGCGCTGCCGCTACGTGATCGACCGCTGTCGCATCGAGGCACCGCAATTGCATGGCGATGCGACGGGACATGCCACCGCGTGTCACCGCACCGCGGAACTGCCGCCACCCGATGCGCTTGAGGCCGATAGCGCGGTTTCATCGAGCCTGGAGCGATTAGTCGCGGCTTTCAGCAAGCCTGCGGAAGTACCGGCCTCCGCCGGGGTTGATATAGTCGGAGAAAAACCTTCGACCGGCATTTGAAGATGGGGATTAGTCCAATGAAAGTCTTGCGCTCGGCAGCATTGGCAGCGGCGGCGTTGCTCTCGCTCGCGACGGGCGTTCATGCCCAAACGACCCTGCGCATCGGCGTTGCCGAAGATCCTGACATGCTCGATCCCTCGCTCGGGCGCACCTATGTGGGACGCATCGTGTTTGCGGCGTTTTGCGACAAGCTGTTCGACATCGACGAAAAACTCAACATCGTGCCCCAGCTTGCGCTGTCCCATGAGACATCAGCCGACGGCAAGGAAATGACGATCAAGCTGCGGCCGGGCGTGAAATTCCACGACGGCGAACCGCTCGACGCCGAGGCTGCGAAATTCTCGCTGGAACGCCACCTGACCATGCCGACCTCGTTCCGCAAACCGGAACTGGCCGCGCTCGACCATGTCGATGTCGTCGATCCCCTGACCATCAAGCTTGTCTTGAAGACCCCCTACTCGCCGCTGATCGCGCAGCTCACCGATCGCGCCGGCATGATGGTCTCGCCCAAAGCCGTAAAGGAAGCCGGCGACAAGTTCGGACTGCATCCGGTGTGTGCCGGGCCCTACAAGTTCGTCGAACGCGTGCAGCAGGACCGCATGGTGTTCGAGAAGTTCGCGGATTACTGGGACAAGGACAACGTCTTCATCGACCGCGTGGTGTTCCTGCCCGTCGTCGACGCCACCGTGCGGCTCGCCAATCTCAAATCCGGCGGGCTCGATTTGATCGAGCGCGTGCTGGCGACCGATATCCCCGATGTGCGCGCCGATTCCCGGCTGGTGCTCTCCACCATGCCCGAACTCGGCTATCTCGGCCTCACCATCAACACCGACAACGACAAGAAAAAGGGCGCGCTCAGCCAATCGGCAAAAGTCCGTCAGGCGCTCGACTGGTCGATCGACCGCGAAGCCCTCAACCAGGTCGTATTCAATGGGGAATTCACCGTCGGCAATCAGTGGGTCAGCCCGAGCCATCCTTACTATCAGCAGGCGTTTCCAGTCCAAAAGCGCGATATCGCCAAAGCCAAGGCGCTCTTGAAGGAAGCCGGTGTCACCTTGCCCGTCAGCATCGACTACATGGTGCCGAAAGGCACGGAATATGAAGCCGTCGCCCAGGTGATCCAGTCGATGGCAGCGGAGGCGGGCATTGATCTTAAACTCCGAGTCGTCGAATTCGCGACGACGTTCAAGCAGGCCCAGGCCGGTGAATTCCAGATCTTCCAGATCAACTGGAGCGGCCGGATCGATCCCGACGGCAATTCCTACGTCTTCCTGCACACCAAGGCGCCGCAAAACGACGGTGGCTATTCCAACCCGGAGGTCGACAAAGCGTTCGAGGACGCACGCCTCACCTCAGATCCGGCACAACGCAAGACCATCTATGAAAAGATGACCAAGACGATCCTCAACGATGAGCCGATCATCTATCTCTATCACCGCAAGATCCTGATCGCGCACACGACCAAGCTGCAGAATTATCGCGCGATGCCGGACGGATTGGTGCGTGTCGTCGGGTTGAAGCTGAAGTGAGCGTGATCATGCGACGCAGCCTGGCATCTGGGAAAATTGACGCCGCATGCTGAGCTTTCTCGCCAAACGCATTCTGCAACTGATCCCGACGCTGTTCTTTGTGTCGGTGTTGATTTTCTCGCTGCTACAATTGCTGCCCGGCGATCCCGCGCTGGTGATGGCGGGCGAGGAGCGCGACCCCAACGTAATCGCGCAAATCCGCGCACAGTATCATTTGGATCAGCCGCTGCCGGTGCAGTATTTCTACTGGGTCAAGGGTGTGCTGTCCGGCGACTTCGGTGAATCGCTCCGCATCAAGGTGCCGGTGCGCGATCTTATTTCGCAAAAACTGCCGGTGACGCTGCAACTGGCATCGATGGCGATCGTGATCGCCTTCCTGATCGGAATTCCCGCCGGCATCGTATCCGCGGTCAAGAAGGGCACGCTCTGGGACTACGGCGCCAACCTGTTCGCGCTGTGGGGCATTTCGACGCCGAATTTCTGGCTCGGCATCATGCTGATCTTCCTGTTCTCGATCGAGCTCGGCTGGCTGCCGGCATCGGGGTATGTGCCGCTGTCCGAAAACTGGCGCGCAAGTCTCGCCTCCACCATCATGCCCGCCTTCGTGCTCGGCAACGCCATCGCCGCGATCCTGATGCGGCACACGCGTAGTGCGATGCTGCAGGTGCTGGAAAGCGATTATGTCCGCACCGCCCGCGCCAAAGGTCTTTCCGAACGCTCGGTCGTTCTCAAGCATGCGATGCGCAACGCGCTGACGCCGATCATCACGCTCGGCGCGCTCGAACTCGGCACGCTGTTGTCTGGCGCCGTGCTGACCGAGCAGATTTTCTCGATTCCCGGATTCGGCAAGCTGATTGTCGATGCGGTGTTCAACCGCGATTACGCGGTGGTACAGGGCGTCGTGCTGGTGACCGCGACAATCTACATCACACTCAATCTCATTGCCGATATCGCCTATATCCTCGTCAATCCACGGCTGCGGGCCTAGCGCATGACCGACGCCGCGCTGCCCGCCCTTGCTGCTATTCGCCCCGATGAACTGGAAAGCCCGGCACGTCGCGCGCTACGCCGGTTGTTCAAGCGCAAGGGCGCGGTGGTGGGACTGGCCGTGATCGCAACCTTCGTGGTGCTCGCGGTGTTTGCGCCCCTGATCGTGCCCTATGACCCCATTGCAACCAGTTGGACATTGGTGCGCAAGCCCCCAACGGCGCTGCACTGGTTCGGCACCGACGATCTTGGTCGCGATATCCTCAGCCGCGTGGTCTATGGCGCACGTGCTTCGCTGACCGCCGGCGCGATATCGGTCGGCATTGCGCTCGGCGTCGGTGTCCCGTTCGGGTTGCTGTCGGGCTATAGCGGCGGCTTCGTCGATGCGCTGATCAGCCGGATCACCGACGCGATGCTGGCCTGCCCGTTCCTGATCCTCGCGATTGCGCTGGCAGCGTTTCTGGGCCCGAGCCTCGGCAATGCGATGATCGCGATCGGCATCAGCGCCACGCCGATTTTCGTGCGGCTGACCCGCGGCCAGACCATGAGCGTCAAGGTCGAGGATTATGTCGAAGCCGCCCGCGCGATGGGTAATCCGCGCTGGCGCATCGCGCTGTTTCATATCCTGCCGAACATCATGCCGGCCCTGCTGGTACAGGCCACGCTGTCGATTGCCGCGGCGATCATCGCCGAAGCCGCACTGTCGTTCCTGGGCCTGGGGCAGCAGCCGCCCGCGCCGTCCTGGGGCAGCATGCTCAACGCCGCGCAACGCTTCCTGACCAACGCGCCATGGATGGCACTGTGGCCCGGACTCGCGATCTTTCTGGTGGTGCTGTCGTTCAACCTGGTCGGCGACGGCCTGCGCGACGCGCTCGATCCGAGGGAGCGGTGACGGCAAATTAGATTACCGTCTCCCGCGTCACTCTCCGGCAATCCATCTCGTATTCGAGATCGACCACCGGCGGGCGCGCGAAGTGCCAGGTCAGGCCGGAGCGCATGGCGCCACGACTAACCAGTTCTTCCGTCACGACCGGATGGAAATCGTGGACCGTGTAGGCCTGCACGCCGGTCGTATCCTTCCAGCCGAATCCGAATGCCTCCATGCGGCTTTCCATGGCGCGGACAGTAAATCCGACCTTCTCTTTCAATCCATCCGCGCTGAGGTCCCGGTAGCGCACAATCCGCTCGGGATAGCTGCCACTGCCGCCCCGCGCTTCAGCCCCGCCTGCAATGACGAAAGCCGGTGTGATGGCAGCACTCGGGCGGGTGAAAGAGAACGCGTAAAACGACGGCTCGGCGGGCGGATCGATTTCGGGACAGACATTGCTGCGCGCCACCGGATTGACGGAGCCGTCGAACAGCCCCCACTCCGCGAGCGTCTTCACATAATGCTGGTTGAAAGCGAGAAACCCGGCCTCGGTGAACGCCGCCGGCGAACGCAATTCACAGTCGCAGAACGACGTCAGCGGCCGTCCGGCACCGCGGATATAGTCCGCCACCTTCGCAAACCCTTCGGCCAAAGGCAGCCAGCGCTCGAACCGCACGCGCTCGATCTCGAAGCCGGGATCGGCCGCCACACCGCTTGAATATTGAAACACCGCCGGGATGAAGCGATAATTGCCGGCCGGAAAATCGCGCGTCATGTCTGGCGTCTCCTGTGAGAGAGCGTCAGTCTAGCTCATTTTCCGCGCCCTTGGCTTCATCCTTCGAGACGCCGCTTCGCGGCTCCTCAGGGATGAGGACTGAGCCAGGATGAGGACCGGTGATCCCTCATGGTGAGGAGGCGCGAAGCGCCGTCTCGAACCATGAGGCCCCAAAAAACGGCCCCGATTCTGATTCAGAATCGGGGCTCGAGCAGCTTGCGAAAAATCAGGCCAGTCTTACGTCGGCTTGAGCGCCGCCTGCCCGTGATCGAACTCCGCGATTTCCTTGGCGCGCTGGGATTCCGCACCGGCCCGGTGATCGGTGGCAATCGCCACATAGACCGCGGGCAGCACGAACAGCGTGAACAACGTCCCGATGGTCATGCCGGAGACGACCACGAGCCCGATCGAGAATCGGCTCGCGGCGCCAGCACCTGATGCGGTGAGCAGCGGCAACAGGCCGGTGACCATGGCCGCGGTGGTCATCAGGATCGGACGAAGCCGGACCCGTGCCGCCATTTCAATGGCGGAGCGGCGATCCAGCCCTTCCTTAAGCTGCAGCTCGTTGGCGAACTCGACCATCAGAATGCCGTGCTTGCTGATCAGGCCGACCAGCGTCAGCAAGCCGACCTGGGTATAGATGTTCATCGTCGCCACGCCGAAGAACAACGGGATCAACGCGCCGACTATCGCCATGGGGACGCTGATCATGATCACCAGCGGATCCCGAAGGCTCTCGAACTGCGCCGCCAGCACCAGGAAGATGATGATGATCGCGAAACCGAAGGTCACTGCGAGCTGATTACCCTCCTGCACATATTGCCGGGAGTCGGCGAGATAATCGTGGCTGAAACCGGCCGGCAGCTTTTTCGCTTCACCCTCGAGGAAGTCCACCGCCTGCCCGACGGTCACGCCGGGCATCGGCACCGCCTGGAAGGTCGCGGAGTTCAACTGGTTGTAATGGGTCAACGCATTCGGATCGGTTGCCGTCTCAATCGCGACCACGGTCGAGAGCGGCACCTGCTGGCCGGTCGAGGTCGGCACATAATATTTGCCGAGCGCCTCCGGCGACAGCCGGTCCTCGCGCGGCACCTGCGGAATGACCTGGTAGGAACGGCCTTCAAGATTGAACCGGTTCACATAGTTGCCGCCGAGCAGCGTCGCCAATGTATTACCGACGCTCTGCATGGTGATGCCGAGATCGCTAGCCTTCGAGCGGTCAACCTTGACCCGCACCACCGGCTGGTTGAAATCGAGATCGCTGTCGGAGACGATGAACAACCCGCTCTTGCGCGCGGCGTCCTTCAGCTTGACCATCTGCTCATAGACCGCCTGGAAGCCATTGGTCGAATTGATCACCATCTGCACCGGCAAGCCGCCGGGACCGCCCGGCAAGGGCGGCAGGTTGAACGCGAAGGCGCTGACGCCCTCGATCTTGCTCAACTCGGCCTGCACCAGCGGCTTCAGCTTGATCGATGAACGCGTCCGCTCGTCCCACGGCTTGAGCAACATGCCTGCAATTCCGCTCTGCGGCCCGTTGATGCCGTTGAGGACGAACCGCAGATCGGTTTCGGGAAACTTGGCAAACGATTTGTCGAGCTTCTCGCCGTAAAAATCCGCATAGTCGATGTTGGCGTATTTGGGCGCCTTGGTCACCGCGAACACGATGCCCTGATCTTCTTCGGGCGCGAGTTCCTTTGCGGTGTGCAGATAGAGAAAGCCCACCAATCCCAGCATCGTCAAAGCGAACAGCCCGGTGATGGGCCGATAGTCGAGCGACCGGTCGAGCTGACGGCCGTACCAACGCGTCATCGCGCCGAACACCCTGTTCACGGCCTTGGCGAAACGCCCTTCTTCGGCGCTTTTGAGGAACACCGAGCACATCATCGGCGAGAGCGTCAGCGCGATCACGCCGGACACGATCACCGAGCCCGCCAGCGTGAAGGCGAATTCGCGGAACAATGAGCCGGTCAATCCGCCGAGGAATCCGATCGGCGCGTACACCGCGGCGAGCGTGATGGTCATCGCTATGACAGGACCGACGATCTCGCGCGCGCCCTGCATGGCCGCCTGCACCGGTGGTTTGCCCTCCTCCAGATGCCGGTGGATGTTTTCAACCACCACGATGGCGTCGTCGACCACCAGACCGATCGCCAGCACCATCGCCAGCAAGGTCAGCAGGTTGAAACTGAATCCTGCCGCCAGCATCAGGCTGCAGACGCCGATCAGCGACAGCGGAATCGTCACTACCGGGATCAGCACCGAGCGGAACGACGCCAGGAACAGGAAGATCACGACCACCACGATGATGACGGCTTCACCCAGCGTCTTCTCGACTTCGTCGATCGACGATTGAATGAATTTGGTGGAGTCATACGCCACCTTCATCTTCATCGAGGGCGGCAGGTTACGCTCCAGCTCCGGGAACAGCTTGCGCACGCCTTCGACCAGCGTCAGCGGATTGCCTTGCGGGGTCGCCTGAACGCCGATGAAGATCGCATGCTCGCCGTTGAAGGCAACGCTGGCGTCGGTGCTCTGCGCCGCAAGCTCGACGGTGGCGATATCCTCGATTCGGACGAAGCCGCCGTCCTTGGACTTGACGATCATGCGCTTGAATTGATCGAGATTCTGCAGATCGGTGTTGGCCGACACGTTGGAGACGATGAAGAAGCCCTTGGACTGACCGGCGGCGGCCTGGAAATTGTTGGCGGCAATCGCAGCGGCGACGTCGGTCGGCGAAACATTGCGGCCGGCCATGCGGACCGGGTCGAGCCACAGCCGCATCGCAAAAGTCTGGCCGCCCAGAATATCGGCGGAGGCGACGCCATCGACGGTCGACAGCACCGGCTGAACCACGCGCGTCAGATAGTCCGAGATCGCCGAGCCCGACAGCACCTGGCTCGAGAAGCCGAGATACATGACAGCCGTCGTTTGGCCGGTCGTCTTGGTCACGACCGGATCGTTCGACTCTTTCGGGATTAGATATTTGACCGAGTTCACCTTGGCGAGAACTTCGGTCAGTGCCTGGTTCGGATCAAAGTTCAGCTTGATGTAGACCTGGATGGTGCTGGTGCCGAGCACCGACGACGAGGTCATGTAGTCGACACCCTCGGCGGACGCGACGGCCTGCTCGATCGGCGTGGTGATGAAGCCCTGAATCAGATCGGGCGACGCCCCGGGATACGAGGTGGTGACGTTGACCACCGTGTTCGACAGCTTCGGATATTGCCGAACCCCCATGCTGGTCGCGGCACGAAAGCCGATCAGCAGAATCAGCAGGCTGACGACCAAAGCCAACACAGGCCGCTTGATGAAAATATCGGTCCAGGCCATCGCGATGCGCTCCGTTAGATCAGGATCCGATCAAATCGGATCGCGATCTCATCTTCTGTGTTTGATCGTGATCTGCGGAGCAAACGCTGCGCGTTTGCCCCATCATGTTTTTTAGTAACGCGGCGGAGTCGCCGGGATCGGCGGCGTCGGATCGGGTGAAATCGCCACCGCGGCTCCCGATTGCAGCTTGATCTGGCCCACCGCGACCACGCGATCGCCGGGTTTCACCCCGCTCAGAATCTCGACCCGTCCGCCGACCCGGTTGCCGGTCACCACGAAGGTGCGCACCACAACGAGGCTGGTCTTGCCGTCATCCGCCTTCTTCTCGGTGACGAGGAAAACCGCGTCGCCGTAAAGTGTGTAATCGACCGCTGTTTCAGGCACGGTGACGACCGCCGGCTTTTCTGGCAGCACCACCGTCGTGGTCGTGAACATGCCGGGCTTGAGAATATGTTCGGGATTCTCGATCGTGGCCTGCACGCGGATGTTACGCGTATCGGTGGCGATCTGCGGCTCGATCGCGGTGATCTTGCCCTCAAAATTCCGGTCGCGATAGGCATCGACCACGATACGCACGGTCTGTCCGACCTTGAGTGCCGCGCTGTCCTTTTCCGTGACGGTAAAGTTGGCATACAGCGTCGACAAATCGGTCAACGACACGATCTGCGTGCCGGCAGTCAGATACTGACCGACCTCGACGTGACGAACACCGAGTTCGCCGTCGAACGGCGCACGCACCAGCTTCTGCGAAATGATTGCCTCGGTCTTGGCGATACCCGCGCTGGCCTGGTCATACGTCGCCTGCGCGGCGTCGACCGTCGACTGCGGGCCGAACTGGCGTGCCGCCAACTGCTTGGCGCGGTCGAGCGCCAGTTGCGCACCGATGGCCTGTGCCTTGAAGCTTGCGAGATCGCCCTGATCCGGCGCGTCGAACAACTGCACCAGTGGGCTTCCGGCCTTCACCGTGGCACCCGCGGTAAACATGATGTCGGTGATGCGTCCGCTGACGTCAGGGGTGACATTCACCTGATGCACCGCCGCGAGATCGCCGACCGCCGTCAACAGATTCGGAATGACTTCCGATTTGGCATCGGCCACCGTGACCGGTGTCGGCGGCGGCTTGTTGTTGGCGAAGAATTGCGCGATCATTTGGCCGCGGAACGAGTTGAACCAAACGAGGCCGCCCACCAGCAACGCCAGCAGCACGCCGACGACGATGAACCAGCGGATCATCCGAACCGGACGCGCGCGCGGCTTTTCTTGAATCGGCTGACCCGCGATATTGGCTTCGGTCACAATGTTCATATCATGCACTTTCTGCAATGACCGGCTGACCCAAAACTTGGGACAGATCGCGGTCCAGATAGGAGGCAATCGCGGCTTCGTTAACTCCAACGCCGCGTAGAATAAATTCACACACTTGCCGCTCCAGATCGGGAGCATTGGCATAAGACAGGCATGGCACCGACGGCAGCCGCGTCAGTGCGGCCATCAGCACGGTGTGATGCGCAAACCAAAACAGATTCAGCGGTTCGCGTCCCACCCGCGACGCATCGCCCGCCGCGACGGCGCGTTCCAGTGACGCGGTGAACACGGGTCCGATCAGATTTCCGATCTTCTCATAGAGCAGTCGCGCGAATTCGCCGTCATCCAGATGGCTGGTCATCATCAGCCGCAGGCGCTGGGCTTCCTGCTGATCGGGCGCGTCTGACATCTGCAGGAAGTGGCGGACCATGCCGCGGATCAGCACCACCAGCGTCTCGGTCGAGGGGTCCAATCCCAGCAACCTGTGCAGCGCCGGGTCCGCCTCGCAGGCTTCGGCGAGGATTTCGGCATAGAGCGCCGCTTTCGACGGGAAATGCTTGAACAGCAACCCCTCCGAAATCGCCGCGGCGGCCGCGACACTCTTGGTCGTGGTCCCCGCAAAGCCGCTGCGGGCAAAACAACGCTTCGCCGCGCCCAAAATCAGTTGGCGCCGCAAATCACTGGTCATTCGCAGGGTGCTCATGCTCGTGAGTAAGCACTCACCTTCGGAAAATGTCAAGAATCTGCTGCAACGCACCAAGTTCCGTCGGTTCTAAATTGTGGCTTTAAATGGGGCCGAATCCGAGCGCGCCTCGGATCCGGGTCACGATGAAGCTGCCGTCGCGGCTGGCCAGCACCCGCTCTAGATTGGCGCTGTCGATCTTGATGCTGACAAAGCGCGGCCCACCGGAGACGTCCTGCATCGATGGCTTGAAAGCCTCGACCTCGGCCATGGTCGAGATGGACCGGGCGTCGGCTATGCCGCAGGCGCGGGCGACGCCGATCAGATCCACATTCCCCGCAGTATGGCTCGCCTGCCCGCCGGTTTCGCCATAGACCTCATTGTCGAGCACAATGATGGTGAGATTTCCGGGCTTTTGCAGGCCGACAGTCGCCAGACTGCCCATCCCCATCAGCATCTCGCCGTCGCCGGTGATGACCACGACCGGCAGTTGGGGCTGCGCCAGCGCGACCCCGAGCCCGATCATGACCGCGCCGCCCATGGCGCCCCACAGATAGAAATTGCGATCGTGATCGCCGGCGGCGGCGATATCGTAGGTCGAGGCACCCAGGCCGCCGACCACGATGGCTCCCTTGCGATCCGACAGCAATTGCGTGACGACATCCCGCCGTCCAAGAAGGTTTGCTTTGCTCATTTGGTGAAAACCTTGGCGCCGATCAGGCGCTGCGACAACAGAACCGCGGTGGGCGTGCAGGCATTGTAGGCCTGCCCGGCCGCCGCCTCGACCACCTCGCGCACTTCCCCGGCGTGGGACGCCCGTAACACCTTGATACCCGACAATTCGAAGACGCCGGCCGTGCTGGAGCCCATCGGGACCTGCCAGGGATTGAATTCGCCCCACTCGCCGCGCATCGTCACCAGTGTCAGGAACGGGAGGCGGAATATTTGAGCGAGCGAGAACATGTTCACGCAGTTGCCGACGCCGCTCGACTGCATCAAGAGCACGCCGCGCTGGCCACCGGCCCAAGCGCCGGCCAACAGCGCCACGCCTTCCTCCTCGGTCGTCAACGGCACCGCCCGCATCGACGGCGTCGCGAGCACGCGGTCGATCAGTTGCGAGTGCCCGGCATCCGGCACGTAAGGCACCTGGCGGACATCGAAGCGCTGCAAAATCGCGAAAATATCCTCTGGCCAGGAAGGCGTATTATCGGGCGCAGTTTCGGAAGAGGCATCATTACGGGCGTGCATTTTCAATTCCAGTGAATCGGCAAACTTTGTTGCAGTGCATTGCGTTGCGGCGACTGTAGAGGGAGCCGCGCTTTGCGAAAGAGCAAAAACGGCATATCGGTCTCCCCAAAGAGTATGGCAGCATGAATGCAAACGCGCGAGAGCTGGCGGCCGGTTTCGACCTCGAGAAACTGACGGGCGAATTCTATGCCGATCCCTACCCGACCTATCGTGCACTGCGGGAGCATGCGCCGGTCAAGCTGATGCCCAACGGCTCCTATTTCCTGACGCGATATGACGACCTCGTCAGCGCCTACAAGAACACCAGGCTTTTCAGTTCCGACAAGAAAAAGGAATTCGCGCCGAAATACGGCGCCTCATTGCTCTACGAGCATCACACCACCAGTCTCGTCTTCAACGATCCTCCCGCGCATACCCGCGTGCGGCGCTTGATCATGGGCGCGCTGTCGCCGCGCGCGATCGCGCAGATGGAGCCTGATCTCGTCGCGCTGGTGGATCGGCTGCTCGACGCCATCACCCTCAAAGGCAATTTCGAGCTGATCGAGGATTTTGCTTCCGCGATCCCGGTTCAGGTGATCGGCAATCTCCTGGACGTACCGCTGGAGGAGCGCGAGCCGCTGCGCGACTGGTCGCTGGCCATTCTGGGCGCGCTTGAGCCGGTGATATCGCCCGAGGTGTTTGCGCGCGGCAACGCAGCGGTAAAGGAATTTCTCGCCTATCTGGAAATACTGGTCGAGCGGCGGCGGGCGAAACCCGGCAATCCCGAACGCGACGTGCTGACGCGCCTCATTCAAGGCGAGGACAATGGCGAGCGCCTGACATCCAAGGAATTGCTGCACAATTGCATCTTCCTGCTCAATGCCGGCCATGAGACCACCACCAATCTGATCGGCAACGGACTGGTGGCGCTGTCGGACTATCCGGCGCAGAAGCAACGGCTGCTTGAGCAGCCTGATCTGATCAAAACTGCGGTCGAGGAGTTTCTGCGGTTCGAGAGCTCTAACCAGCTCGGCAACCGCATGACGACGGAGCGCGTCGAACTCGGCGGGGTCACGATGGAAGCCGGCACGCCGGTGACATTGTGCATTGGGGCTGCGAACCGCGATCCCGCTCAATTCACCGATCCGGAAAATCTCGATATCGGCCGCACGCCGAACCGGCATCTGGCCTTCGGCACCGGCGCGCATCAATGCGCCGGGATGGCGCTGGCGCGGCTGGAAGGCTCGATCGCGATTTCAAGATTTCTGACGCGGTTTCCACGCTACGCGCTCAACGGCACGCCGGTGCGCGGCGGACGGGTTCGCTTCCGGGGATTTCTGCGTGTGCCGTGTAGCGTCAATTAATTACTGGGCTGCAGCGCTCGGTAAAAAAGCCGCGAGGATCGAGGACGACGAATGCAGCTCATGGGATGCAAGGTTGCCGGCCACCACGATCAGCGTTACCGCCAGCACCACACGTAACGCCGGTTCCGGCACCCGATGCGCCAGATAGCTGCCGAGGATGATGCCGGGTAACGAGCCCACCAGCAGCACGCCCATCAGGCCCCAGTCGATCTCGCCGGTCGCCCAATGTCCGATCCCCGCCACCAGCGTCAACGGCACCGCATGCGCGATGTCGGAGGCGACGATGCGCGGCATCGGGAGTTGCGGATAAAGCAACAACAATGCGGTGACGCCGACGGCGCCGGCTCCCACCGAGGAAATCGAAACCAGCACGCCAAGTATGGCGCCGACCAGCACAGTCGCGCGGGCGATGGTCGTTGGATTGACCTGTTCCGGAGGCCAGGGATGGCGCTGCATGATGGCCTTGCGGAAGATCAACGACGCCGCGGTGAGACAGAGTGCAAAGGACAGCACCAGATTGACCAGGCTGCGCGAGGTTTCGCCGTTGAGATCAAGTCGCCAGAGAACGACGAGCGTCACGATGCTGGCCGGAATGCTGCCGCTCGCGAGCCGGACCACCGCCGGCCAGTGGATGCTCTTTTTCCAACTATGCGCGAGGCTACCGACGGTCTTGGTGGTGGCGGCATAAAGCAGATCGGTGCCGACGGCCGTCGCCGGGTGGATACCGAACAACAAAATCAGCAACGGCGTCATCAGCGAGCCGCCGCCGACGCCGGTCATGCCAACCAGCAGGCCGACACCAAAGCCGGAAGCTACATAAAGGGGATCGATCATCAGCGGTTACGGATTCCCGGTTCCCATTCGCCGACGTCACGCGGCACAACCCTGACGATACGGCAGCCGGATCGCAGAACCGAGCCACCAACGTGTACACCGGCGCCGGCCATGACGACCGTCTAAAACGAAAAAGAACGCTTATGCCCCTGCCGGGGGATTGGCAGTGCGCTTCATCCAATCCGGCGACTCAAGATGGAATCGACGGTCTCAACCCTTCAAGGCCATTGAATGGCAGAACAACTCAGCACGTCTTTCGCGGGTTCCCGGCGGACCTGAACCTCGGTCGTGGCGACCGGAGCTACACCACTGAGCGATGCCGGCCGATGCAGGTCTGCAACACCTCGTCCATCGGTTTCTCCCACCACTGATTGGAGAAAATCTCGATCTCGGAATACCCAGCGAAACCCTGCGCCTCGACCGCCGAGCGTACCGATTTGATATCGATCACGCCGTCACCCATCATGCCGCGGTCGTTGAGAATATCTTTGGTCGGCACCAGCCAGTCGCAGACATGAAATGCGAGCAGGCGATCGCGGCCGGCGCGGGCGATCTGCGGCAGCAATTCCGGATCCCACCAGATGTGATAGACGTCGAGCGCGACACCGAGCGCGCCGCTGCGTTGCGGATCGAGCCGGTCGCAGATATCGAGCGCCTGTTGCGTCGTGTTCACGCAGGCGCGGTCGGCCGCATAGGCCGGATGCAGCGGCTCGATCGCCAGCGGCATCTGAGCTGAGCGCGCATAGTCCAGCATCTCGGCGATGGCGTCATCGACCTGCGCGCGCGCGGCCACGATATCCCTGGAAGCTGCACTGCCCGGCCGCGAATATTGCGGCAGGCCGCCGACCACCAGCACGATACAGGGCGCGCCGAGCGCCTTGGCCTCATCGACGGCACGGCGGTTGTCGTCGCGCGCCTCGATGCGATGCGCGGCATCCGCCGTGAACATCCCGCCGCGGCAATAGCCCGACAGGTCCAGCCCGGCGTCGCGCACGGCGCGAACCGCGCGGTCGAGGCCGATCGCCGCGACCTGATCGCGCCACGGATCGATCGCGCGGATACCGTTCCGCGCGCAAGCCTCGATGATTTCAGCAAGGTTACCCTGCTTGCGGACCGTCGCGGTATTGAGCGACAGCCAGCGATGATCCCCCGAGAAATCCCGCATCACGCCTCGATGCCGCGCAGCGCCAGCACTGCCTTCATGCGCCGCGTCGCGAGTTCGGGATTGGCGAGCAATCCGGCCTTGTCGGCGAGACGAAACAGTTCCGCGAGATGCAAGGTCGAGCGCGTGCTTTCCTGGCCGCCAACCATCGTGAAATGATCCTGATGGCCGTTGAGATACGCCATGAACACGATGCCGGTCTTGTAGAACCGCGTCGGCGCCTTGAACATATGACGCGACAGCGCCACCGTCGGCCCCAGCACATCGTGGAAGCCGGCTGTGTCATCGGCCGCAAGCCGCGACAGCGCGTAGGACGCCGCCGGCGCGATCGCATCGAAGATGCCGAGCAGCGCATGCGAGAAACCCTGGCTGTCGCCGGCGATCAATTCGGCATAATTGAAATCGTCGCCGCTATACATCTTGACGCTCTTGGCGAGCCGGCGGCGCATGTCGATCTCGCGCTGCGCGTCGAGCAGCGAGACTTTGACGCCATCGATCTTGCCGGCGTGGGCGTTGATGAGGCCGACTGCGACATCCATCGCCTGGTTAAGATCTGATGTACCCCAATAATTCGCCAGCGCCGGGTCGAACATGTCGCCGAGCCAGTGGATGATCACGGGCTCGCGGACCTGCGACAGCACGCGGTCATAGACCTTGACGTAATCGTCCGGATTGCGGCCGATCTTCGCCAGCGCGCGCGAGGCCATCAGGATGATGCGGCCGCCGGCTTTTTCCACCGCCGCGATCTGCTCTTCATAGGCGCGGATCACATCGTCGAGGCTCTTGGCATCTTCGGCCGCCAGATGATCGGTGCCGGCGCCGGAAAACACCGGCGCATTGCCCTTCGCCTTCGCCGCCGCAACCGAGCGCTGGATCAATTCCAGCGAGGTCGGCCAGTCCAGCCCCATGCCGCGTTGCGCGGTGTCCATCGCTTCGGCGACCCCGAGGCCGAGGTCCCAGATGTGTTCGCGAAATGCGATGGTCTTGTCCCAGTCGACCGCGGCCGACAGCCACGGGTCGGTATCGGCCAGCGGATCCGCCACCACATGCACCGCCGAAAACGCCACGCGATTCAGCGTGCCCTGAAGCTTGGCGGGAAACGCGCGCGACGCGGCGAGGCGATAGATCTCGATCGCGCGATTTGCGGTCGGCAATTTGAGCGACAGTGACGACATCGGTAAAACCGGCTTGTTCATGGTCGTATCTCCTCAGACCTTGATCGGAGCGACGTCGATCCAACGGCGTTCACGCCAGCTCTGCAGCGCGCACTCCGCCAATTGCACGCCCTTGGCGCCTTCGAGCAGCGTGTATTTGTAGGGCGCGTCCTCGCAAACGTGGCGAATGAACATTTCCCACTGCTCCTTGAAGCCGTTGTCGTAAACCGCGTTCTCCGGCAGCTTCTGCCAGTCGGCGTAGAAATCGTGGGTGCGCTTCTCGTCGGGATTCCACACCGGCCGCGGCGTCGCCTGGCGCGCCTGGATGACGCAATCAGTCAGCCCAGCCACCGCCGAACCATGGGTGCCATCGACCTGGAAGGTGACGAGATCGTCGCGATAGACCCGCGTCACCCAGGACATGTTGATATGCGCGATCACGCCGCCTTTGAGCCGAAACGTCGCATAGGCGGAATCGTCCGCGGTCGCCTTGTACCTGGTGTTCTTCTCGTCCCAGCGCTCGGGAATATCCGTGGTGCCGGTGCAACTGACGCTTTCGACCTCGCCGAACAGATTGTCGAGCACGTAGCGCCAGTGGCAAACCATATCGAGAATGATGCCGCCGCCGTCCTCGCTGCGATAATTCCACGACGGCCGCTGCGCCTCCTGCCAGCCGCCCTCGAACACCCAATAGCCGAATTCGCCGCGCACCGAGAGCATGCGGCCGAAGAAACCGGAATCGCGCAGGAACGCGAGCTTTTTCAGGCCCGGCAGGAACAGCTTGTCCTGCACGGTGCCGTGTTTGAGGCCCTTGGCGGCGGCGAGCTTGAGCACTGCCACGGCTTCCTCGAGATTGGTCGCAATCGGCTTCTCGCAATAGACATGCTTGCCGGCATTGATCGCCCGCGTCAGCAGTGACGGGCGCGCCTGCGTGGTCGCGGCATCGAAGAAAATCTCGTCGTTCTTGTCGGCGAGCGCCGCGTCGAGGTCGGTGGTCCAGCGCGTCACGTTAAATTGCTTGGCGAGGCGTTCGACCTTGCCAGCATCACGTCCGACCAGAATCGGATCGGGCATCATGCGGTCGCCATTGCCGAGCTTCACCCCGCCGGCATCTCGGATCGCGATGATGGAGCGGATCAGATGCTGGTTGAGTCCCATGCGGCCGGTGACGCCGTTCATGATGATGCCAAGACGTTTTGTCGTCATATCGAGTGCTCCTGCAGGATTTTTGCTTTTGGTTGTTGAAGCGGCGACAGCGTCGCCCAGTCGGGATGCACGCCGGAAGCAAATCCCGGCGCGGTCAGCGATACCGTCAGGAGATCGCCGTCATGGATCGACAGCCGGATGATGTTGCCGTCGCTAGCGTAGAGATCGGGATGCGCGGCCAGAAAGGCCCGCGCTTCGGCAGCGGGGGTTTCGGCAAACCCGTCGACATAGTGATGACCATTGCGCTCGGCATGAGTAACGCCGATCATGGCGCCCAGCGCGAGGTCCTGCTGCACGCCAAGGCCGGCCTGACAGGTCAGGTCTTCGCCCGTGATGAAGTATCTTTGATCCTCCGTGCTCCAGATACCGGCACGCGCCGCATTGATCACGGACTTGTAGATGCCCTTGCAGGATTTGGACGAGATGCCGCGATAGCCGAGTTCGCGGGCCGCCGGAAACGCATCGTAGGAATCATCGGCCTCGTCGATGATGAAATCGCGGACCGCCAACGCGCCCAGCGGCGATTGCCGGGAGATGTCGCGCGGCATCGGCTGTTCAACATACAGGAGTCTGGTCGAGATCGGCCTCAACGCCGCATCGCGATCGAGCCGCTCGGACAGCGCGGCCAGTGCGGCGAGATCGGCGTATTGCTCGTTGGCATCCAGCGTAACGCTGTAGGCATGCGGCAGCGTGGCAAGTTCGTTTCCGATCCGGGTCAGGCGTGCGGCGTCGGCCTCAGGATCGCCATTGAGCTTCAGCTTGAAATAGCGAGCATCGCTGTTCTCGCGCTTATCGGCAACGCCGCCCTTGCCTTCGATCTGGTCGTCAAGACCGACGGTGTGCCGGAGCGCGACACGGTCGAGCCTGCGGCAGCGCGCGAGGAATTGCGCGATGTCTTCATCCCGAATATCGGGCGACAGCCGCGCATCGATCCCGGCGATATTGCCGTTCATACCGTCAAAGAAATTCACGCCGACGCCACGCAGCAGCGCATCGAGGATCGCCTTGTCGATCTCCGCCGGCCCAAAGGCGGCGGCGAGCGGCGGGATGTCTTCCTTGGCGCAGGCTTCGACTTGCTCCGGCAGGCAACGGGCATGCAGCGCGAACGCGGTCTCGAAGCCTGATTGTGCCAGATAAAGCTCCCGCGCAATCGTCAGCGAACGCCTGAGCTCAGTAACGGTTTGCTCCGTCGAAAGCTGCGGCCGCTTGTCGAACCATTTCGGCACCATCATTTCAGCGCTGGCGCCGATCGATATGCCCTTATTTTTTTCTTGCCCTTCAATCTCGATCCCGACACGCACAAAGACCTGCGGCGCCGCGTTGACGACCACAGCGCCAAAGCGGAACGGCCGGACAAAACCAACCGGGCGTTCAAAGAATGCGATATCCCGCACGGCGATACGTGGCGGCATGATGTTAAGCCTCAATCCAGCGCGCTTTGGGTGAAGAAGTGCTTGCGAATGCGTTGCACCAGTTCAGTGAAGACCGGATCGGACATCACGTCGAGCGAACGCGGCCGCGGCAGCGGCACGTCATAGATCGCCGCGATCGAGCCCGGCCGTTCGGTCATGACCAGCACGCGGTCGGCGAGGAACACGGCTTCCGGGATCGAATGGGTGATCAGCAGCACGGTCTTGCCGGTTTCGCGCTGGATCCGCATTAGCTCGACATTCATGCGCTCGCGCGTCATCGCGTCGAGCGCACCGAACGGCTCGTCCATCAGCATGATCTTGGGATCGTGCACCAGCGCGCGGCAGATCGAGGCGCGCTGCTGCATGCCGCCCGACAATTGCCAGGGCAGCTTCTTCTCGAAACCTTCGAGCCCGACCAGTTTCAACAGCGCCTTCGCCCGAGCCAGATATTCCTGGCGCGGCAGCCGCTTCATGTCGATCGGCAACATGACGTTGTTGAGGATGTTGCGCCACGGCAGCAGCAGCGAGTTCTGGAACACGATGCCGACATTGCCGTGCGGCGTCGTCACCGGCTCGCCCTCGACATGAATCTCGCCGGTCGATGGCGGCAGCAATCCCGAGATCATCTTGAGAAGCGTTGACTTGCCGCAGCCGGACGGGCCGACCACGACAAAGAACTCGCCGGAATTGATGTGAAAATCCAGCGGCCGCAGCGACGGCACATCGCCGTCGCGCGAGCGATAGGTTTTCGACACGCCGGAGAGCTGAATGCCCGGCGTGCTGCTCGCACCGCGGTCGGACACGACGCGAAGATGCGCGGCGGCAGGATTAGTGCCTGTTTTGGTTACTGCGTTCATTTACGCGTTTCCGTTAGGTATCAAGGAGTCGTCATTGCGAGGAGCAAAGCGACGAAGCAATCCAACTTCCTCGCTGTATGGATTGCTTCGCTGCGCTCGCAATGACGGGAAGTCACTTCGGCAGATAATCATTGCTGTAAAACGCCTTCGGATTGTCCTTGGCCTTGGCGTCGAGCCCGCCATATTCGACCATCAGGTTGACAGTGTCGGTCATGTTCTGATCGGTCACCTGGAACGGCCGCTTGTCCTTGGTTTCGGGCGTGCGATAGAGCGGGATCGTCAGCTCAAAACCCTGCGTGAGCGTATCGATCTTGCCGCCCTTCGGATTGGCGTCGAGGATCGACTGCGCAGCCCCCTTCGGATCCTTCTCCGCGGCTTCTACGGCTTTGGTGGTCGCAGCCATGAAGCGCTTCACGAGGTCCGCATTGGCCTTGGCGTAGTCCGAATTGGCAATGATGCCTGACGAGACCATGTGGATGCCGTAGTCGGCGAACTTGATCGGATAGACATCCTTGCCGGTAGCGTCCTTGATCTTCATCGACTGGTCCATCACGTAACCCAGCAGCAGATCCGCCTGTCCGTTGATGACGGCGTTGAGCTTGGTCTGGCCGTCGCCGGCCACGGTTGTGAATTCGCTTTCCTTGACGCCGGTCTTTTTCAGAAACAGCGGCCAGATCTGCGTCATCGAATCCGCCGGCGTAATCGCCACGGTCTTGCCCTTGATGTCCTCGGGCTTCCTGATGTTCTTGTCGACAAACCCCATCGCCGACATCGGGCTGGTCTGCAGCAGCACACCGGTCGCAATCACAGGCGCGCCCTTGACCGCGGCGCGCATCATGGTCGGGATATCGACATAGCCAAAGTCGGCGGTCTTGGCGGTGACGGCCTGGGTGGTCGCCGCCGAGCCGCGGCCTTCCTGAATCTCGAGATCGATATTTTCTGCCGCATAAAGGCCCTTGGCCTTGCCGTAATAGAACGGCGCATGCTCGCCATAGACATACCAGTTGAGCATCAGCACCACCTTGTCCGCAGCACTTGCCGGGGCCACCGCCAGCGCCGTCCAGATCAGCGCTACCGCAAGCCCTGCTATCAATCGCACCATGTCATCCCTCCCGCTGGTTTTACTGCGGCCCTTTGCGGGCCGCTTTTCGTTGGCCGTCTATGCGGCGATAACAATGTCCTGACGTTGGCTGACATGCCAGGGAATCACAAGGCGTTCGATCCGGTCGACGATCCAGAACAGCACGACGCCGAGCAACGCCAGGATCACCAGGGCCGCAAACATGGTCGGCAGGTCGAACGTCCCGATCGAGCGTTGCAGCACATAGCCGATGCCCGAATTGGAGCCGACGAACTCACCGACCACGGCGCCTACCACGGCCAGCGTCACCGAAACTTTCAGCCCTGAAAAGATCGCCGGCATTGCGTGCGGCAAATTGACTGCGCAAAACACCTGGAAGCGGCTGCCCTGCATCGCCCGCGCCAGATCGACCATATCAGGATCGACCGATTTGAATCCCTGCACGGCCGACACCACCACCGGAAAGAACCCGAGCAGAAACGCCGCGATCACTTTCGGAATGATTCCGAAGCCGAACCAGACCACGAACAGCGGCGCGATCGCGACCTTCGGCACCGATTGCGAGAATACCAATAGCGGATAGACATAGCTTTCCACCGTCTTCGATCCTGCGATCAGCATCGCTAGGGGAATGCCGAACACCGCCGAGAGCAGAAAGCCGCACAGGGTCGCATAGGTGGTCGGCCAGGATTGCCGCGCCAGTTCCGGCCAGTCCTGCCATAGCACGGCGATGACATCGCCCGGCGCGGGGATCTGATAGGGCGGAATCCGGAACAACCGGATCGTCACGTCCCAGGCCACCACGATGAAAATCAGGAACAAAAACGGACGAATCCAGGCCGCATTCAGCGCCTTCGATACGTTTCCGAGGCCCGTTGGTTCGGCCACGCTTCTCTCCCTTATTATCGTTTCTTCGGGTATTAATTAACCCGTTGGATAAATACTGTCTAGGGCCTCAATGGGCAGAATGGCTCAGTTAGCATGCGGCCACGACGCATCCGTCCCTGCGAACAAACTCCCGTCATTCCGGGGCGATGCAAAGCATCGAACCCGGAATCTCGAGATTCCGGGTTCGCGCTGCCGCGCGCCCCGGAATGACAGCTTAAAGGCCGGCGGATCAGCCCCCTCACCCCACGCCAGAATGTGCCGCCACACGCAGCTTCGGCGCCTTTTGCTTGCCAAAAACCGCCATGGATTTTCCAGTCAAAGCCGCCAATACCAGCGCGATCATGTGCTCGAGGCGTTCATCCCTGGCGTCTTCGCTTAAGAGATCGCGGCCGAAAATCACGCTCAGGGTGGCGCTGTTCGACAGGTAGAAGAAGCACAAGGCCGCGATCGAAATATAGAGTTGTATCGGGTCGACATTCACCACGAAGTCGCCGCTCTCGACGCCACGCTTCACTACCGTGCTGATCATCTCCACGAACGGCGAGTGCATCGATTTGACCTTGGTGGAACGCTTGAGGTAGCGCGCCCGCGCCATGTTCTCGGTATTGAGCAGCGCCAGGAACTCGGGGTTACGGATAAAATAATTCCAGGTGAAGTCGATCAGACGCGCGATTGCCTTGGGGGGATCGAGGTGTTCCAGATCGAGACTCCGTTCCTCGACGCGGATTTTCTCATAGGCGCCTTCCAGCACCGCGAGATAGAGCTCGTCCTTCTTGCCGACGTGATAATACAGCATGCGCTTGTTGGCGCCGGCCTTGGCCGCGATCCGGTCGACCCGCGCCCCGGCAATGCCATGGGCGGCAAACTCCTGCTTTGCAGCCTCGAGAATGCGAAGCCGCATGCCTTCGGGATCGCGCTGCCATTTCAGAATTCGCTTTGTCTTGGCCAAGATCGAAAAACCAATCATTCGACAGCAGGAAAACAGGGCTTCGCGTGTAGCACGCGAAACGCGGTTTGAGAATAAAGCAAATCCATCGGCCGTCATTGCGAGCGGAGCGAAGCAATCCATGGGCCTCAAAGCAAGTCTGGATCGCTTCGTCGCTGGCGCTCCTCGCAATGACGAAAGACCGGATTGGCGGTAGCGCCGGGAATACCCGAGTGGTTATGATCCAATCACCATGATCTATTCAAACCTTATCCGCCCGCTTGCGTTCCGGCTCGATCCGGAAACCGCGCATCATCTGGCGATTGCCGCCGGCGCGCGTCTCGGCTGGGCCGCGCCTGCGATCCGCGCGGCAACGTGCATCGATGATGGCAGGCTCGCGATCGACGTGGCCGGGCTTCGCTTTCCATCTCCGATCGGGCTTGCCGCCGGCTTCGACAAAAGCGGCTCGGCAATATCAGCCCTCGCCGGTCTCGGCTTTTCGCTGATCTGTCAGGGCCCCAATGTCGTTCGCCGGATCACGATGGGGCTGACGCAGTTATTGTCACGCGATGGCGTGAAGCATGTCGCGGACGTGGTCGGTGTGGATGCCTGAAGCATTTGCGCCCGGCGGCTTCATCCTTCGAGACGCGGCCAAGAGGCCGCTCCTCAGGATGAGGTCCTCCAAACCCTCATGGTGAGGAGCGCGGCAACGCCGCGCGTCTCGAACCATCAGCTCGCCGGCCGCGCCGAGCGTTCCACCAGCAGCGTCGGAATGCCGCAGGTGCCGCTGCGCACCGTCAATACGCGGGTGCCCGGCTTGCGTCCGGCGCGCACATCCGACACATCGACGCCAGCGGACAACAGCCGCGCCCGTGTCGCGTCGATATCGGCGATGCGCCAGCTCAATCCCCAGAGACGATCGCGCGTCTTGTCTACAGGTTGATCGCCAGGCCGATGCACGATTTCAACGATGAGATCGCCGCAGCGAAAGAACATCAACTGACCCCAATCGGAATGCGACCGGTCGAGCGCCATATCGAGCCCCAGCCGCGCACCGTACAGCGCCGCAGCACGCTCGGGGTCACCGGTCGAGATCACGACATGATCCAGCGCGGTGATCGGCGCGGCGGCTGACGGCGTCGAGAGCGGGCGTTCTCCGGCCAGCTCCAGAAAAAACAACCGCACCCCGCGCGTGGCCGATGTCGCCGCGCGGGTTCGTCGCCACGAAAGCATTCCACCCGATATCGTATCGCGGCTTTCAGCTTGCGTAACCGGCTCAGGCTTCAGCGCCAGCCGGTCGAGCCGGCGGTGCATTTTCGCGATATCGTTGGTACGAAAAGCGATGCTGGCCAATCCCTCGCCCTGCTCGGCGATGACTTCGCGAATCCGGTTCGCGGCCGCGCCGTCGCCGCTGGGCGCCATCAGTTCAACGGTCATGTTATCGAGGGTGAACAGCACACGGTCGGCGCCATCGCCGGAGCTTCGCCAGGCCGGCGCGCGTGCCAGCAGCGTCTCGTAGGCCGTGGCACCCGCCGCAATATCGCGAACCAGAACGACGACGTGGTCGAGCCCGGTGATCACGACAACAGCCCCGGACTGAAATAAACCGTCATCGTTCCCGCCCCTTGGTCTCTCAGGAACTCACACCGGCCGCAGGCCGTTCGACCGGCGCGGCACGCGCGATGAGCCCCGGGACGGTCCTAGTCCCGCCTCAGCGGCATCTCAAGCGATTAAGCAGGCAGCTTTGCGAATAATTTTAGCGAAGCTTCGGGGACAACCGGTGCTAGTGTGGGGCGCCGCCGGGACCACCATCAGCGCATGACGGACAAATTATGCAGGCCCTTTTCATCGGACAAACCTACATCGACGTTGTCTTCATTACCGACCACATGCCGACCGGCGACGAGAAGCATGTCGCCAGGGACTATGCGGTATCGTTCGGCGGCAACGCCGTCACGGCGGCATTTTGCTGCGCCAAACTCGGCATTGTTCCGGACCTTGTCGCCACGGTCGCCAATGACTGGCTCGGCCGGATGTTTCAGGACATGTGCGCCAAATACGGAATCTCGGTCCATCCGCGCAAGGTCAATGCCTCGTCGCTGTCCTTCATCATGCCGAAGGACGGCAAGCGCGCCATCGTGCGCTGCCGCGACGACGAGCATATCCATCCCTTCCCGCTGCTGAACCTCGGCGGCTGCCGTGCGCTGCATGTCGACGGTCACCAGCCGGATGCCGCGATCCATTACGCGAAACTCTGCCGCGAAGCCGGCATCCTGACCTCGCTCGACGGCGGCGGCCTTCGCACCAACACCCACGAGCTGCTGGAATTCATCGACGTCGCGATCGTCGCCGAGCGGCTGTGCGAACAAATGGACCTCACGCCGGAAAAGATGCTCGACTATCTCAAGAGCCGCGGGTGCAAGGTCGGCGGCGTTACGCAAGGCGAAAAAGGCCTGCTCTGGTACAACGAAGCGGGCGCGGTTCGTACCATGCCCGCGCTACCGATCGCACGCGAGCGCGTGATCGACACCAACGGCGCCGGCGACGTATTCCACGGTGCCTATGTCTATTCTTACCTAAGCAATCCCGGCAAAGCCTGGCACGATCATTTCGAATTCGCGCGCGCGGCCTCGACCTACAAGATCCAGCGCCTCGGCAACGAGGCCGGATTACCGACGCTTGCCGACATCGATACCGTCAAGCAGGAATTTCAGATCGGGCGCAAGAAGGAATTTTGGGATTAGGTTGCTCGTCGTCGATACCGACGCCCGACCACCCCCACGCGTCGTCCCGGCCTTGAGCCGGGACCCATAGCCACAGGACGCTGGGTTGCGCGAAAGTCGTCCAACAGCGTTCTTGAACGAGGGGCCGCGGGGCGTATGGGTCCGGCTCAAGGCCGGGACGACAACGGTGGGCTTTACGCCAACGCCGCCTTCAAATCGAAACTCAAATCCGCCGCCTGTTCCGGCTCAATCGAGCGGTTCAGCCCGAGAATTTTTCGGCCGAACACGTGATCCCCGGCACGGTTGATCGACTCGATGCCGACGAGTTGTCCGGCCTTGTAGCAGAACGCCGAGAATGATCGCTGCGCGCGGTCGCCGCGCACCACGACGCGGTCATATCCGGTGGTCAGGCCGGCGATCTGCAGCTTGTCGTCGCCCTGATCGCTCCAGAACCACGGCAGGCCGTCATAGGTTTTGGCGTCGCCGGTCAAGCGCGCCGCGACGCAGCGCGCCTGATCGGTGGCGTTCTGCACGGATTCTAGCCGCAGCGATCCGCCAAAGCGCGGGCTTTCGAACAGCGCGCAATCGCCGATCGCAGAGATATTCGGATCTGCAGTGAGCAATTGCTCATTGACGATGATGCCGGCCGCAACGGGTAAGCCGGCTTCCGCCGCGAGTTCGATATTGGGCAACACCCCGACGCCGACCACGACCAGATCGGCCGGCACGTGGCGGCCATCGCTGAGACTGACGCCGGTGACATCCTTGCCATCACTCTCGATACTGGTGGTCTGCACCCCCAGATGAAGGCGAATGCCGGCCTCGGTGTGCCGCGCCTGAAAGAATTCCGAGATTTCAGCCGTGACCGCGCGCGCCATCACGCGCGCGCCGAGTTCGATCACATCCACTTCAAGCCCTTTGGCCCGCGCCGTGGCGGCGAATTCGAGGCCGATGAAGCCCGCGCCGACCACCACGACATGCTTTGCCGAAGTCATGCGCTGCCGCAACGTGTCGCTTTCGTCGAGGGTGCGCAGATAGCGCACATCAGGCAGGTTGGCGTTCGGAATATCGAGCATCCGGTTGCGCGCGCCGGTGGCCAGCACCAGATGCGCATATTCCAGCGATGCGCCGGAAGCACACAGCAGCCGGCGTGCGGCGCGATCGATCGCGACGGCGCGTTCGCCGATCAACTCGACGTTCTGGTCGCGGTAGAATTTATCCGGCCGGAACATCAGGCTGTCGGGACCGCCGGTGCCCTTCAGATAGGCCTTTGACAGCGGCGGCCGTTGATAGGGCAGATGCGCTTCATCATTGATCAGGCCGATGCGGCCGGCATAGCCATGCTGGCGCAACGACACGGCAACCTGGAAGCCGGCATGGCCGGCGCCGACGATAAGGACAGTTCCCTGCTCCATGCTCAAGACGCTTGCTTCTCCATTTGTTTGCATTTTGCAGACTTCGCCTGCCATTGTCACCTCTTGCCTTGTGCTATTTAACTGCCCAACGATCTCCTTAAACTTGGGAGCCATTAACTTGGGAGCTATGGCCATGGACACGCCCACGCACACGACCTCCCTGCCCGACGATCCCGCGCTGCTTCGGATCGAAGGCCCGATCGCCACCATCACGCTCAACCGGCCGGCCGCCTTCAACTCGATCAATCTTGAAATCGCCAGGAAGCTGGAACAACTCGGCGCCGAGGTCGAGGCCAATGAGGATATTCGCGTGCTGGTGATCGAAGGCGTGGGACGCGCGTTCAGCGCCGGCGGCGATCTGCAGACCATCGGGGCTGCGGCCGAGGCAGACACCATTGCGCCCGTGGTCGGCGAACTGCTCAAGCATTATCACGCCTTCATCGAAACCATCAGGCGGATGCCGAAGATCGTGCTGTCCAGCGTCCACGGTTCCGCTGCCGGCGCCGGCATGGGCCTCGCCTTTGTCGCCGATCTCTGCATCGCGGCCGAAGACGCCCGCTTCACGCCCGCCTATGCGAAAATCGGCGTCTCGCCTGACGGCGGCAGCACTGTCGGTATCGTCGGCACGGTCGGAACCCGCCGCGCGCTGCAGATATTTCTGGCCGAGGATAATTTCTCAGCACAGCAGGCACAGGAGTGGGGCCTGGTTGCCAAGGTGGTTCCGGCAGCAGAGCTCAAGGCCGCGACGCGGCAATTCGCCGAACGGCTGGCGCAAAATCCGCCAAGTGCGATCGGCGGCACCAAATCGTTGGTCTACCAGGCCACCGTCACCCCGACCCGGCAGCAGCTCGATGCCGAAGAAGAGAAGATCATCGACGCCATGCACACCGATGAGTTTCGCGTCGCGGTGAAGAAATTCACGAGCAAGGGGAAGTAGGGCCGGATTTCTCCACACGTCGTCCCGGCATTCGCCGGGACGACGTGTTGTGATGATGAGATCAATTCGGGCAAATATACCCGGTCCCGGCCGGCGATTTGAAGCACCCCACCGATTCCGGAATGATGTGCTTCGGCAGCCACAGCACCACCTTCGGAAAATAGATCGTAAACGTGATGGTGGCCAGGAACACCACATAGATCGGCAATGCCGCCCTTAGCGCTTTACCGAAACTGACGCCGACGAATTTCGAGGCCATCAGCAGCACCAAACCATACGGCGGCGTGATCAGGCCGAACGCCAGCGTGGCGATCAGCACTACGCCCATATGGACGCCATTGATGTCGCCGGCTTGCGTCAGCGCATTCACCAGCGGCATGAAGATGATGATGGTCGGTACCGGCTCGATGAAATCGCCCACGACAGTGAACAGCAGCACCAGCAGCAGCATCATATATTGCGGATCATTGCCGGCGATCGAAGTGATCCAGTCGGCGATCACGATGGCGCCGCGCAGATAGGCCAGCATCCAGCCAAACGCGTTGGCGGCGCCGATGGTGATCAGCGGCAGTGAGAAGATCAGCCCGGCCAAGCAGAAGTCGTAGGGGATTTTCCTAAGGTGCCCGCGATTGAGCGCGGGGATCACGATCGCGATGATCCAGACCACCGCAACCACGCCGGCTTCGGTCGGCGTAAACCAGCCAGTGAGAATGCCGCCGAGCAGAATCACGGGGATCATCAGCGGCAGTGCGGCATCCGCGGTCGCGAACGCGATCTGGCGGAACGGCGCGCGCGGCTTGCGCATCCCGGAGGGCCCGAAGAAATAGCAATAGATCATCAGGCCGAAGCCGATCATCAGCCCCGGCACCACGCCGGCCATGAACAGTCCTGCAATCGAGACGTTGCCAACGGCGCCATAGACCACCGCGGTGATGCTCGGCGGCACCAGAGCGGCGATGGTGGAGGCAGATGCGATGATCGCCGCGATAAAGGCGGGGCTGTAGCCTTCCCGCTTCATCGGTCCGCCCAGCGCGCGGCTCATGACCGCGACATCGGCGGTGGTCGATCCCGACATCTCCGAGAAGAACATGCTGAAGACGACGACGACCTGCGACAGCCCGCCCCTGATATGCCCGACCAGCGACAGCGACAGATTGGCTATTCGCACCACGACATTCGCCGAACTCATGAGTTCGCCAACCAGCAAGAAGAAAGGTATTGCCAGCAATGCTTCGGAATCCACGCCGTCAAAGATCTTCTGGATGATGGCCGCCAGCGACACGTCGGTCAAAAGCGCACCGACGAATACGCCGGCCATCAGCGAAAACGGTACGGGCACGCCGAGATAGCCGAAGAACAGGAAGCAGAACGACATCAGCGCCAGAACAATGGGTGCGCTCACGGCCGCGCCCTCGTCTGGAGGCTGGTATCGACCGGCGGAATCGGAAGATCCTCCTCCGGCGGCTCGGGATGATCGAAGCCATTGCGGATGCCGTTGACCAGTTGCTCCACCGTGAACAGCGCGATCAGCACTCCGGCCAGCGGAATCACAGCATAGAGCGAGGCGATCGGCGTGCCCGAGGGCAGCCGAAAACTGCCAAAGCCCCTGAGATAATTGATGTAGCCAAACCAGATCAGGCAGAACGCCACGCCGAGCACCACAAAGCGGATGATAATCTCGACGATCAGCCGCGGCGTGCCATGCAGCGCCTCGGAGATCGCGGTCAGATACAGGTGATCGTTACGGCGGGTGGCCACCGCAGTTCCGATGAAGATCGCATAGATAAACAGCGTGGAGGTGACTTCCTGCAGCCACAGCCAGGGATGACCGAGCGTGCGCGTGATGATATCGAACATCACCGACAGCGAAAATCCGAAGCACAACAGCCCGCAGATGATCATCAGGACCAGTTCGAGCCTGTCGAACGACCGCCATTTCAGGTGATGCTGCCGTTGCAGCACCAGTTTGTCGGCGATGGTCATCGTTTAATTCCCCGTCGTCCCAAACTCTCGTCGTCCCGGCGAAAGCCGGGACCCATAATCCCCGGTGCTTACGTTTGCAGAAGACCGCGGCCTGATTGCCCCATTGAGAAGCCGCGGCGTATGGGTCCCGGCTTTCGCCGGGATGACACGTGGGCTGCCTACCTCAGTTAATCGCCCGGATCAGGGTCTTGATCTTGTCCGCATGCGGGCCGAGTTCCTTGGCGAGCTTGTCGAGATAGGGATCGGCGATCTTCTGGAAACCAGACTTGTCGACATCGGGCACGATCTTGACGCCCATTTTCTCAAGCTTGGTGGCTGCCGCACGCTCCAGATCGAAGGCGCGCTTGGGCTCCTGCGTGCTGACATCCTGCGCCGCCGTCTGAACCCACTGCTTCTGGTCGGCGCTGAGGCTTTGCCAGAGCTTGTCGCTGATCCACAAAATCGCGTTGTTGGCTTCATGCTCGGTCATCGACAGCACGGGCGCGACTTCGTAGTGCTTGTTGATGAGGTAGACGTTGACCGCGTTCTCACCAAAATCCATCACGCCGGTCTGCAGCGAGGTATAGACGCTGCCGAAAGGCATATGCACGGTTTGAGCGCCATAGGCAGCGAACATCGTGTCTTCGGTCGCGGTAGCCTGGACGCGAACCTTGTAGCCCTTGAGATCCTCGACCTTGTGCACTTCCTTCTTGCCATACATGTGCCGGAAGCCCTGGGTGCCGAGCCCGATCACATGAATGCCCTGAACGGTTTCGTCGATCATGTCCCGGACCGCTTCGAACACCTTCTGGTCGCCGAGCGCCTTGATGTCATGTTCGTCGGACCGAAACAGATAATGCAGCGACATGACGCCGGCCTGCGGCGAGATCGTCGAGGTATTGGCCGATGAGACGATCGCGAAATCGATATCGCCTGACCGCACCAGTTGCAGGATCTGCGACTCCTGCCCGAGCTGCGCGCCGGGAAATTGGTCGACCAGCATCGCGCCCTTGCTCAATTCCTTGAGCTTCGCGGAAAAGATGTCGTAGGCAATGCTGTAGCCGGAATTGAGTTGCTGGTCGTGGGCGAAGCGATAATGTTTTGTTTCTTGGGCGCCTGCGCTGGCTGCGAACGTGACGGCCGCAACCGCACAGAGTCCGCCGATAATTCTTGCCGGATAATTCACCGTTTCCCCCTGTTATGATTTTGCCGGATCATCCCATCGGGGTTGCAAGATTGTCAATCAGCCATCGTGCTATGCGGTTCTGATTTACTCAGAACCGCAGCCTTGGCCGATCGAACCGTCCTAGTTGATCGCCCGGATCAGGTTCTTGATCTTTTCGGCATGCGGGCCGAGGTCTTTGGAGAGTTTGTCCAGATAGGGGTCGGCGATCGCGGTAAAGCCTGACTTGTCGACATCCGTGACAACCTTGACCCCGATCGATTTGAGCTTGTCCTGCGATTGATGCTCGAGTTCGACCGCTTTGGCCGGCTCGTTCCTGTTGACCTCGTCGGCGGCGGCCTGCACCCAGCCTTGCTGTTCTGGCGTGAGGCTGTTCCACAATTTGTCGCTGATCCAGATCAGGCTGTTATTGGCCTCGTGTTCGGTGATCGAAAGTACCGGCGCGACTTCATAATGCTTGTTGGCGAGATAGACGTTGACGCCGTTCTCGGCGACATCGACCACGCCGGTCTGCAGCGACGTATAGACGCTGCCGAACGGCATATGCACGATCTGGGAGCCGTAGGCCGGAAACATGGTGTCCTCGGTCGGCGTCGCCTGCACCCGCACCTTGAGGCCCTTCATGTCCTCGATTTTGCGGATCTCGCGCTTGGAATACATGTTGCGCAGGCCGAGCGTGGACAGCGCGATGACGCGGGCGCCCTGCACGGTATCGGCGATCATCCCCTTGACGGCCCGGGAGACCTCGGGGTCCGCAAGCGCCTTGACAAGATGCGCTTCGGAACGAAACAGGAAATGCATCGACATCACGCCGGCCTGCGGCGACAGCGTCGCGGCATTCGCCGAGGATGAAATGCAGAACTCGACGTCGCCCGATTTCACCAGTTGCAGGACCTGCGGTTCCTGCCCGAGCTGCGCGCCCGGATACTGGTCGATCACCATGGTACCTTTACTCAACGCCTTGAGCTTGTCATTGAAGATATCGCCGACGATTCCATAACCGGTCGTCTTCGGCTGATCGTAGGCGAAGCGATAATGTTTCACTTCCTGCGCACCGACGGCGCCGACGGTGAGCCACATCGACGCCGCGGCGATCGCCGCAACGGTCCTCCTTCGCGGATGTCCCATTTCGCTTCCCCCTGGATGATTTATTTGATCTTTTTTCAGATCATCCCATCGGGGTCGTTTGAATGTCAATCAAACACGGCGTCGCGGGGATACAACGCAAGTGCGAGATGGAGTGTGCCGAGAGCTAGCCGCTTGCGCGGGCCCTCATCCTGAGGAGCGGCGTAGCCGCGTCTCGAAGGATGGATGCAGGGGAACGGACTCGCGGCCATCCTTCGAGACGCGCGCAAAAGCGCGCTCCTCAGGATGAGGTCGGTGGTGTATTTACCGGGTCGCCGCGCGAACGCCGACCTAACTCGAAGGACGAGACTACCCCTTCCCCTTGCCGCGCATGAAGTCGAAATCGCAGCCTTCATCGGCCTGCAGGATGGTCTCGTTGAACAGATGCGCGTAGCCGCGCTTGGCCCAGTCCGGTGTGGTCCGCGCCGGCAGCGCGGCACGGCGCTTTTCCAGTTCGGCCGCATCGACCAGCAGATCGATACTGCGCTTGGCGACATCGAGCCGGATCATGTCGCCGTTCTTCACCAGCGCCAGCGGGCCGCCATCGGCGGATTCCGGCGTGATGTGCAGCACGATGGTGCCGAACGCCGTACCGCTCATCCGCGCATCCGAAATTCGCACCATGTCCTTGACGCCGGTGCGCGCGATCTTCATCGGGATCGGCAGATAACCCGCCTCCGGCATCCCCGGCGCGCCCTTCGGGCCGGCATTGCGCAGCACCAGCACATCGTCGGCGGTGACATCGAGCGCGGGATCGTCGACCCGTAGCGTCATGTCTTCAACCGAGTCGAACACCACGGCGCGGCCGGTGTGCTGCAACAGCTTGGGACTCGCCGCCGAATGCTTGATGACAGCACCGCGCGGCGCGAGGTTGCCATGCAGCACCGCCATCGCGCCTTCCGGCTTGATCGGATTGTCGCGCGGCCGGATCGCGTCCTGTCCCGGTACTTCTTCAGCGCCGGCCACGACGTCGCGCAGGCTGGCGCCGGTGATGGTCTTCGCGTCAAGGTCAAGCAGATCGCCGAGTTGCGCCATCAGTTTCGGCACGCCACCGGCATGGTGGAAATGCTCCATGTAATGCGCGCCCGACGGCTTGAGATCGATCAGCACGGGCACTTCGCGGCCGAGCTTGTCGAAGGCTTCGAGATCGATGCGGTGTTCGGTACGGTTGGCAATCGCGGTTAGATGGATCAGCCCGTTGGTCGAGCCACCGATCGCCTGCAGCACCACCTGCGCATTGCGGAACGAAGCCTTGGTCAACAGCTCGCTGGGCTTGGGCCCCTTCGCCTTGGCCATTTCGGCCGCGACCTTGCCGCTGGCTTCGGCCGAGCGAAAGCGCTCGGCATGCGGTGCGGGAATGGTCGCGCTCATCGGCAGCGACAGGCCCATCGCTTCGGTGATGCAGGCCATCGTGCTGGCGGTGCCCATCACCATGCAGGTGCCGACCGACGGCGCCAGCCGGTTGCTGACGGCTTCGATCTCGACCTGATCGATTTCGCCGGCGCGATGTTTGGCCCACAACCGACGGCAATCGGTGCAGGCGCCCAGCACCTCGCCCTTGTGATGTCCGACCACCATCGGACCCACCGGGATCACGACGGTCGGCAAATCGGCGCTGACCGCAGCCATGATCTGCGCCGGCAAGGTCTTGTCGCAACCGCCGATCACGACCACCGCATCCATCGGCTGGGCGCGGATCATCTCCTCGGTGTCCATCGCCATCAGATTGCGCAGATACATCGAGGTCGGATACGAAAAACTCTCCGCGATCGAGATGGTCGGGAACACCATCGGCATCGCCCCCGACAGCATCACGCCGCGCTTCACCGCCTCGATGATCTGCGGCACGTTGCCGTGGCACGGATTGTAGTCGCTGTAGGTATTGGTGATGCCGACAATGGGCCGGCTCAGCGCATCGTCCGAATAGCCCATCGCCTTGATGAAGACCTTGCGCAGGAACAGCGAAAATCCGGCATCGCCATAACTCGTCAAACCCTTGCGCAGTCCGTCAGCCATTTTCTTGTTTCCTTGGTTTCTAGCCGTCATTCCGGGATGGTCCGAAGGACCAGACCTCAGATGCGCAATTGCGCATCGGGGAATCTCGAGATTCCGGGTTCGATGCTGCGCATCGCCCCGGAATGACGTTGATCTAATTGGTCCGTGACGCTACCGCCAGCGGCTATTTCCAGATCTTGCTCTTGTCGCCGTTGAACTCGATACCGCAGAACCCGCCGCCCTGGTAGAAATCGCCGACCGGATCGGGCCCGACCTTGGCCTGCTCGGCGAAGGCGTGTTCGCGGAAATCCTCGGCGTGGCCGGTCGGGCGATAGCCGAGGTCGATGGCACGGTGATTGTCCCACCAAGACCGCTCATTGTTGGACGCGCCGTAGAAAACCTCGAAATGGATATCGGGATGATCGAGGCCAATTTGGCAGAGTTGCACCAGGTCTTCCGGCTTCAGCCAGATCGCGAGCCGGCGGTGATCCAGCGGCTTTTCGCCGAAATTGCCGATCCGGATACACGTCACCCCGATTCCGTGCTTGTCGGCATAGAGCGCGCCGACCGCCTCGCCGAACACCTTGCTGACGCCGTAGCGGCTGTCCGGCCGCGGCGTCACGTCGGTTCCGATCCGGTGATGCCGCGGATAGAAACCGACCGCATGGTTCGAGGACGCGAATACGATGCGCTTGACGCCCTTCTTGCGCGCCGCCTCGAACAGGTTGTAACAGCCGATGATGTTGGACTGCAGGATATCGCCCCACGGACCCTCGACCGAAAATCCGCCGAAATGAACGATGCCGTCGACCCCCTCGCAGATCGCCTCGACCTGCGCCGGATCGGACAGTTCAGCCGCCTTGAATTTTTCGTGAGCGCCGAGATCGGCTGGCGCCTTCAGGTCGCTCAACAGCAGATCCGGATAGATCGGCGGCAGCAGTTTTCGCAGGCTTGTTCCGATTCCACCGGACGCGCCGGTCATCAATATGCGTGGCATTTCATCCCTCGTTATCACTGGATTGAATTCAGTATGGCGCGGCGGCCACATCGCGGCAAGGCATCATGACGGCGGCCGCTTGCTTGCCGCCGGAACGCGCTGGTGTTAGCAAATGCGCCCGGTGAGGTAACCAACCAATAACGAGAACAGCAAATGTCCAAGGCAGCATCCCCCCGCGCCGGCTGGCAGCAGGCGACCTATTATCCCGATCCCTGCATCCAGGCGCTCGATCCGCGCTTTGAAAAATACTGGCTGAAACTCTCCGCCGTGGAGCGGCTGACGACCGGCCTGCGCTGGGCCGAAGGCCCGGTATGGTTCGGCGACGGGCGCTATCTGTTGTGCAGCGACATTCCCAACCATCGCATCATCAAATGGGAAGAGGAAACCGGCGCGGTCAGCGTTTACCGCAAGCCGTCGAATTTCGCCAACGGCAATACCCGCGACCGCCAAGGCCGTCTGGTGACCTGCGAGCACGGTGGACGCCGCGTCACGCGAACGGAATATGACGGTTCGATCACGGTGCTGATGGATTCCTTCGAAGGCAAGAAGCTGAACTCGCCGAATGACGTCGTCGTGAAATCCGACGGCTCGATCTGGTTCACCGATCCGGTGTTCGGCCTGCTCGGAAATTACGAGGGCTATGTCGCGGAATCCGAGATCGGCATGAATGTCTACCGGATCGACGGCAAGACCGGGAAATCCACCATCGTCGCCGAGGGTGTGCTCGGGCCGAACGGGCTGTGTTTCTCGCCGGACGAAAAGATCCTCTACATCATCGAGTCCCGCGGCGTGCCGACCCGCAAGATCCTCGCTTACGACGTATCACCTGATGGCGACAAGCTCTCCAACAAGCGCCTGTTCGCCGATGCCGGCCCCGGCACGCCGGACGGCATGCGCGCCGATATCGACGGCAACCTGTGGTGCGGCTGGGGCATGGGCGATCCCGATCTCGACGGCGTCGTGGTGTTCGCGCCCGACGGCGTGATGATCGGCCGTATCGCTTTGCCCGAACGCTGCGCCAACCTCTGCTTCGGCGGACTGAAGCGCAACCGCCTGTTCATGGCCGCCAGCCAGTCGATCTACGCGCTGTATGTGAACACGCAGGGCGCGCTGGGGGGATAGGCGAGTTAATTCGTCGTCCCGGCGAACGCGAAGATATCTCCGCTGTCGTCCCTGCGCACGCAGGGACCCATACGCCGCGGCTTATCGTTGAGAAATGCTGATCGACGATCTTAACACAACACGACGTCCTGTGGTTATGGGTCCCTGCGTGCGCAGGGACGACACCGAGATTTGTCGACACTCCCCCCAAACACAAAACGCCGGAGCGGAATAATCCGCCCCGGCGTTTTGCTGTCGCCTTAAACCTTACGCGGCGTTGAAGCCGGCGATGGCCTTGACCTCGAGGAATTCCTCGAAACCATACCGGCCCCATTCGCGGCCGTTGCCGGACTGCTTGTAGCCGCCGAACGGTGCGGTGCGGTCGTTCGGAACGCCCTGCAGGTTGACGTTGCCGGCGCGGATGCGGCGGCCGACCTTGCGGGCGGTCTCGACGGTGTCGGCGGAAACGTAACCGGCCAGACCGTAGGGCGTGTCGTTGGCGATACGAACCGCGTCTTCCTCGTCCTTGGCGCCCATCACCACGAGCACCGGCCCGAAGATTTCCTCGCGCGCGATGGTCATGTTCTCGGTGACGTCGGCGAAGATCGTCGGGCGAACATAGAAGCCCTTGTTGACACCTTCCGGCAGGCCGGGACCGCCGGCAACCAGCGTGGCGCCTTCTTCAATGCCCTTCTGGATCAGGCCCTGGATCTTGTCCCACTGGCCGCGGTTGACGACCGGTCCGATGGTGGTCCCTTCGGCGCGCGGGTCGCCCGCCTTGGTCTTGTCGGCCACGCCCTTGGCGATGGCAGCGACTTCCTTCATCTTCGACAGCGGCACGATCATCCGGCTCGGCGCGTTGCAGGACTGGCCGGAGTTGTTGAACATGTGCATCACGCCGCCGGTCACCGCCTTGGTCAGGTCGGCGCCTTCGAGGATCACGTTCGGCGACTTGCCGCCGAGTTCCTGGCTGACGCGCTTAACGGTTGGTGCCGCGCGCTTGGCGACATCGATGCCGGCGCGGGTCGAACCGGTGAACGAAATCATATCAATGTCCGGATGCTCGCTCATCGCGGCGCCGACTTCGGGGCCGAGGCCGTTGACGAGGTTGAACACGCCCTTCGGCACGCCAGCTTCATGCAGGATTTCGGCGAAGATCAGCGCCGAGGTCGGCGTGAATTCCGACGGCTTGAGGATCATGGTGCAACCGGCTGCGATCGCGGGCGCGACCTTGCAGGCGATCTGGTTCAGCGGCCAGTTCCACGGCGTGATCATGCCGATGACGCCGACCGGCTCGCGGACCACCACGGCGGAGCCGACGGTTTCCTCGAACTCATACTTCTTGAGCACATCGAGCGTCGCGACGATGTGACCGAGGCCGGCGCCGGCCTGCAGCTTCTCGGCCATCGGCAACGGGGCGCCCATCTCGTCGGACACCGAAGCGCCGATATCCTTGATGCGGGTCTTGTAGACCTCGATGATCTTGGTCAGCAGCGCCACGCGCTCCTCGCGGCTGGTCTGCGAAAACGTATCGAAGGCGCGCCTGGCGGCCTTCACAGCCTTGTCCACATCGGCCTTGGAGCCGAGCGCAACTTCATACATCGCCTCTTCGGTCGCCGGGTTGACGACGGGCGTGGACTTCTTGACGGCGGGATCGACCCAGGCACCGTCGATGTAGAATTGCAGGCGGTTAACCATCGTGAACCTCTTGATTTCGGGGGCAGTTGGGGGAACGAGGCGTTCGGCAGGCATCCTTGCACGAACGGCCAAAAAAATGAACCCGCCATATGCGGGAGGCCGCGTTGCGGCGCACGCTGGATATAAGGTCTGATGTGTGAGGGAAACAAGGCGGCGGGGTATTTCCTTCGTCGTCCCTGCGTTCGCAGGGACGACAAACACCGTTACAGCGCCATTTTTTACACCGCCATCTTGCGATGGCGCACCGGGCCGCCGGTGGAGACGCTTTCGGCGGCGTCGATGATCGCATTGGCGTCGATGCCGTGGTGGCGATAGAGATCGTCGATGGTGCCGGTCTGGCCGAAATGTTCGACACCCAGCGCTTCCACCCGATTGCCGCGCACGCTGCCGAGCCAGCCCAGCGCCGCCGGATGACCGTCGATTACGGTGACGATTCCGCAATCGCGCGGCAACGGTTCCAGCAGTTTCTCGATGTGGCTGAGATGGGCGACGCTGCGGCGATCACGGCGCAAGGCGCGGGCCGAGGTCCATCCGGAATGCAGTCGGTCCGCGGATGTGATCGCCAACAGGCCGACATCGCGGCGGCTTTCGCCGAGCAATCCCACCGCCTCGATCGCCTCCGGCGCGAGCGCGCCGGTATAGGCGATCACCACATCGCAATTCGGACCCGGCTTGCGCAGCCAATACGCGCCCTCGGTGATCCCGTTTTGCAGGTCCGGCGTCATGATCCGTTGCGGCTGGTCGAGCGTGCGGGTCGAAAGCCGCAAATAGACCGAACCGCCCTCACCGGCTTTCTCGCGCTGCATGTGCTGGAAGCCCCAGCCCATAATGACAGCGAGTTCATCGACAAAGGCCGGCTCGAACGAAGCGAGCCCGTCCTGCGCCATCCCAATCAAAGGCGTCGCGATCGATTGATGCGCGCCACCTTCCGGCGCCAGCGTAATGCCCGACGGGGTCGCCGCCACCATGAAGCGCGCGTCCTGGTAACAAGCATAGTTCAGCGCATCGAGGCCGCGCTCGATGAAGGGATCGTACAAAGTCGCAATCGGCAGCAGCCGTTCGCCGTTGATGGCGTGCGACAGACCCAGCGCCGACATCAGGATGAACAAATTCATCTCGGCGATGCCGAGCTCGATGTGCTGTCCGTCCGGCGAAAAATCCCAGTTGAAGGTCGAGGGTATTTTCTCGCTGCGGAACAGATCGGCCCTCTCCGCGCGCGCAAACAGCCCGCGGCGATTGACCCAGGCGCCGAGATTGGTCGAGACCGTGACGTCGGGCGACGCCGTGACGATGCGCGAGGCCAGCTCTGTTTCGCCGCGCGCCAGTTCGTTGAGTACGAGTCCAAACCCTTGCTGCGTCGACATCTGCGGCGACGGCGTGAACGAGAGCCGCTCCGGCACCTCGACAACAGGCGCGGTAAGCCTCCGCCTGCCGTCGCGAGTGAACGGCGCGCTTGCGAGAAACGCCTCCAACTCGGCCGGCGTCTGCGACAGCCCTTCGAACTTTTCCCACTCATGGCCGGGCCGGATGTTCTGCGCGCTGCGCCACTTCTCCATCTGCGTGACCGTCATCAAGCCCGCATGATTGTCCTTGTGGCCCTGGAACGGCAAGCCGACGCCCTTGATGGTGTAGGCGATGAAGCAGACCGGACGATCGTGATCGATCGACTCAAATGCCTCGATCATGCTGGCCATGTCATGGCCGCCGAGATTGGACATCAGCGCGAGCAATTCGTCGTCGCTGCGCCGGTCGATCAATTGTGTCACCGCGCCCTGGTCGCCGATCTCGTCGTGCAGGCGCTTGCGGAACGCAGCACCTCCCTGAAAGCATAGCGCCGCATACATCTGGTTCGGGCAGGTATCGATCCAGCGCTTGAGCGCATCGCCGCCCGGCTCGGCGAAGGCCGCGCGCATCAGCCGGCCATATTTCACGATCACCACGTCCCAGCCGAAATTGCGGAACATGGATTCGAATTTTTCCCACAGACCTTCGCGCACCACCGCATCGAGGCTCTGGCGGTTGTAGTCGACCACCCACCAGGTATTTCGTAGCCCATGCTTCCAGCCCTCGAGCAGCGCCTCGAAGATGTTGCCTTCATCCATCTCGGCGTCGCCGACCAGCGCGATCATCCGCCCTTCCGGACGATCCTTCATCCAGCCATGCGACTTGACGTAATCCTGCACCAGCGAAGAGAACAAGGTCTGCGCGACGCCGAGGCCAACCGAGCCGGTCGAGAAATCGACATCGTCGGTGTCCTTGGTGCGCGACGGATAGGATTGCGCGCCCTTGAAGCCGCGGAAATTCTCCAGCTTGTCGCGGGTCTGGTGACCGAACAGATACTGGATGGCGTGAAACACCGGACTCGCATGCGGCTTCACCGCGACGCGGTCTTGCGGCCGCAGTACTGAAAAATACAGCGCCGACATGATGGTGGCGAGCGACGCCGACGAAGCCTGATGGCCGCCGACCTTGAGGCCATCGACATTGGGCCGGATATGATTGGCGTGATGGATGGTCCAGGACGACAGCCACAGGGCTTTGCGCGCCAGCGCGGTCAGCATTTCCAGGCGTGCGGATTCGATCGGCATGGCGGGTCTCCCTGCCCAAGGTTACCGCGGGATATTAACGGGCTTAGAAGCGGCAAAAATCTCAATTTTTAGCGACATACCGCCAAAAATTGGGATAAATTACCAATCGAATGCCCAATCAACAGAGTTTATCCCAATGACTACGCTCGACGCCATCGACCGCAAAATACTCGGCGTGCTGCAATCCGACAGCCGCACCACCATGCAGGAACTGGCCGACAAGGTCGGATTATCCGTCTCGCCCTGTCATCGCCGGGTCAAACTGCTGGAAGAGCGCGGCGTGATCACGCGCTATATCGCGACCGTCGATCAGAAATCGCTGGGTCTGCATGTCAGCGTCTTCATCTCGATCAAGCTCGCGCGCCAGAAGGAAGAAGACCTCAATCGATTTGCGAAAGCGATTTCGAAATGGGACGAGGTTCTGGAATGCTATCTGATGACCGGCAACCGCGACTATCTGTTGCGCGTGGTCGCCGCGGATCTGTCGTCCTATGAGGCGTTCTTGAAAAACAAGCTGACACGATTGGACGGCATTGCCTCGATCGAGTCGAGCTTTGCGCTCAGCCAGGTGAAATATTCGATTGCTTTGCCGGTGTGATCAGGCGTTGGGAGACGGCTCGGCCTCGAGCATCATGAGCTGCGAGCGCCGCAGCCGCTCGCGGTGCGCGGTGTAGAGGCCGCTTGCGACAACGAAGACCGCGCCGACCACGGTCCATATATCGGGCACTTCGCCGAACACCAGAAAGCCGAGGATGCTGACCCACAATAATTGGGTGTAGGAAAACGGCGCCAGCACGGAGGCGTCGGCGTAGCGAAAGGCGAGTACGACGATCCACTGTCCCGCCGTCGATGCCACGCCAACAATAATTCCGAAGAAAATATCGTGCCAGGTCGGCGCCACCCAAACGAACGGCACCAGCACGCAGAGAATGGCCAGGCCAATGATCGCCGAATAGGTCATGGTGGTCATGACCACTTCCCGCCCGCTCATGATCCGGGTCATGATCAACAGGCTGGCCCAGCACGCCGCCGACACCAGCGGAAAAAACGCGGCCACATGAAACGCACTGGAGCCGGGCCGCAAAATAATCAACACGCCGATCAGTCCGACCGCAGTCGCCAGCCAGCGACGCATGCCGACGCCCTCGCGCAGAACAACGATCGACAGCGCGGTGACGAGCAGCGGCGAGACGAAGCTGGTCGCCGAGGCTTCGGCGATCGGCAGATACCGCAACCCCGAAATGAAGAACAGCGAAGACCCCAGCATCGCAGCGCCGCGCATCAACTGCAGACCGGGAAGCGCGGTTCGCAACGCGAACAGCGGCGACCCCGGCAGCATGCCGGGAACCATCACCAGCGTAAACACCACAAACCTGATCCAGGTAATTTCGATCGATGGCAGCGTCGCCGACAGGTATTTCGACGTGACGTCGGATGATCCGAGAAACACCGTCGAGGCGAGGATCAGCGCGATGCCGCGGAACGGCCGGTCGGCGCGCGCGGGCGCGGTTTGTCCGGTCAGTTTTTTCGCGGGCAACGGCAATGGATCGCTGTCGAGCCTAACGGCTGCGGTTGGCGGGTTCACTTGTAGGCTCGGACGCTGGAATTATCGAATCGGGCGAGGCGCCAAAAGACGATAATTGCCCTGAAGCGACAAGGTCCGAAAACAGGCAGCCGATATGCGCTGATAGGCGCGGCAGCGTGCCGCGCCGCAGCAGTCACAGCATCGGCAGGCCGCGCGGCTTTGGGCCACGCGGAAAAGCCTTGTCCAGTTCGGCAATATCGGACGCACTCAACATCAATTGTCCGGCCGCGGCATTGTCGGCAGCATGCTCCGGCGTCGAAGCTTTTGGAATCGGAAATACGCAGGCCTCGCGCGCGAGAAATGCCAGCGTTACCTGACGTGCCGAAGCGCCGTGCGCATTCGCAATACCTTGCAGAACTTCACCCGGCTTGCTGCGCGGCGACGGGAAATCATCGTGACCGAACGGCGAGTAGGCCACCACAGCGACATCATGTTTGGCGCACCACGGTATCACCGCATGCTCGATCGCGCGCTCCCTTAGATGATAGAGTACCTGGTTGCAGGCGATCTTGCCCTTGCCCGCCGCCGCCAGCATCTCGTCGAGATCGTCGACGTCGAAATTGCTGACGCCCCAGGAGCGGATCTTGCCCGCGCCGACCAGTTCCTCGAACGCCGCGACGGTTTCCCCCAGCGGATAGGATCCGCGCCAGTGCAACAGATAACAATCAAGCCGGTCGGTCTTCAGCCGCTTCAGCGAACGTTCGCAGGCCGTGATGGTGCCGCGCCGCGAGGCGTTGCTCGGCAAGACTTTCGAGACCAGAAAAACCTCATCGCGCCGCCCGGCGAGGGCTTCGGCGATCACAAGCTCCGCATCGCCATACATCTCGGCGGTGTCGATATGGGTCATGCCGAGATCGATACCGCGTTGCAACGCAGCGACCGCGCTCTTGCGATGTCCCTGATCGATATACCAGGTGCCCTGCCCGATCACGGACACATCCGGGCCGTTACTACCGAACTTTTTGTGTTTCAAGACTTCCTCGCAAATGCCGCTACGTCGATTAGTTGCGTCGATCAGTCGCGGCGGGTTGCCAGATACGCACCGCGTCGCTTTGCCTGCGAACGCGTGCCGCACTTTAAATGAGCAACGCGGCGCCGTCGACGCCTCGAAGCGTTCTTGTTCCGCTCCCGCGGCGTGCTATGAATCGGGCAAGACGCGCGCGACCGGCATCCGCCGGACGTGACGGTCAACATCATCACCGCCACCAAAGGCGGACCCCAGGGAGGATTACGACATGGCCCATTTCGGCCCGACACGGCGTGCCCTGTTGCAGGGAACGCTCGCCACCGGCGCACTCGGTCTCACCGGATTTCCAGCCCGCGCCGAGCCGCAATGGAAGAAATATGCCGGCACGACCCTCGAGGTGAACCTCGTCAAAGGGCCGCGCGGCGACAATCTGCAAAAATACGTCAAGGAATTCACCGAGCTGACCGGCATCAAGGTCGAGTCGGAGCAGATTCCCGAACAGCAGCAGCGCCAGAAAGCCGTGATCGAGCTCGCCTCCGGCAAGCCGAGCTTCGATGTGATCCATCTCAGCTATCACGTGCAGAAGCGCCAGTTCGAGAAAGGCGGCTGGCTCGCCGATCTCTCGGGCTACATGAAGGACCCGAACCTCACCGCACCCGATCTGGTCGAGAGCGACTTTTCCAAGGCCGGTCTTCAATACGCCAAGAACGACAAGGGGCAGATGCTGTCGCTGCCGTGGTCGGTCGATTACTTCGTGCTTTATTACAACAAGGAGCTGTTCGCAAAGAAGGGCGTCGCGGTGCCCAAGACCTTCGACGAGATGGTCGCGGCGGCCGAAAAACTGACCGACCCCAAGGAAGGGATTTACGGCTTCGTCGGACGCGGCCTGCGCAATGCCAACATGGCGATGTGGACCAACTTCTATCTCAACTATGGCGGCGAATTCCTCGATGCCAAGGGCAACATCCTGACCGATGGGCCGGAAGCGATCGCAGCAACCAAGCTGTATCAAACGCTTCTCACCAAAGTTGCCCCTCCCGGCGTTTCCGGCTTCAACTGGATGGAGTCGATGGCGTCATTTACGCAAGGACGCGCGGCGATGTGGATCGACGCCGACGGCTGGGCGCCGCCGCTGGAAGATCCCGCGGCGTCGCGCATCGCGGGCAAGGTCGGTTACACCGTCGTGCCGGCCGGACCCAAGGGACAATATTCATCGACCTATGGTGACGGCATCGGCATCGCGGCCGCGAGCAAGAACAAGGAGGCGGCTTATTTGTTGTGCCAATGGGCGGTCTCGAAAACGCAAGGTGCGCGCCTGCTGCAGGCTGCCGGCGGCGTGCCGTTCCGCAACTCGATCATCGACGATCCCGAAGTGCGCAAGGGCGTCAAGAGCCAGGAATGGCTGCAATCGGTGATCGATTCTTCCAAGATCAGCAAGCTCGGCCTGCCGATCGTGATTCCCGTCGCGGAATTCCGCGACCTCGTCGGCGCCGCGCTGACCGCGACGCTGTCGGGCGGCGACCCGGAGACGGAATTGAAGAAAGCCCACGAACAGTTTCGGCCGATCCTGGAGCGCAGCGAAAAAGCGTGAGCGCGATAACGCAAATCGCTCCGGCAGTGGCTGAAACCGCGCCGGAGCAGCAATGGCGGCGGCCATCCTATTGGCCGTTCGTGCTGCCAGCGCTGGTGGTCGTGCTCGCGATCATCATCTTTCCGTGGCTGTTCACGATCTGGATGAGCCTCAACGAATGGAAGGTCGGCTCTCCCACCACCTTTGTCGGGCTCGCCAATTATCTGCGCCTGCCAGCCGATCCACGCTTCGTCGAAGCGGTTTGGCATACTATCGCATACACAGCCTTGTCAGTGGTGCTGCCGGTGATCCTCGGCACGTTCGCGGCCGTAGTCTTCCACCAGAAATTCGCCGGCCGCGGTTTCCTGCGCGGCATCTTCATCATGCCGATGATGGCGACGCCGGTGGCAATCGCGCTGGTCTGGACCATGATGTTCCACCCGCAACTCGGCGTGCTGAATTATCTGCTGTCGCTGGTGGGATTGCCGCCGCAGCTCTGGGTGTTCAATCCCAACACCGTAATTCCGTCGCTGGTGCTGGTCGAAACCTGGCAATGGACGCCGCTGGTGATGCTGATCGTGCTCGGCGGCCTCGCTGCGATCCCGATCGAACCCTATGAGAGCGCGGAGATCGACGGCGCCAATATCTGGCAGACGTTCCGCTACATCACCCTGCCGCTGATCACGCCGTTCCTGTTCATTGCCGGCATGATCCGCATGATCGACGCGGTGAAAAGTTTTGATATCATTTTCGCGATCACGCAGGGCGGTCCCGGCTCCGCCTCGGAGACCATCAATCTCTATCTCTATAGCGTGGCCTTTGTGTATTACGACCTCGGCTACGGCTCGGCGATCGCGGTAGTGTTCTTCTTCCTGATCATCGCGCTCGCGGGCGTGCTGCTGTATCTACGCCGGCGCACGATGTGGACCGAGATCGGGGGCGGCGCATGAGCCCGCGTTACATCCTCGGCCGGATCGGTCTCTGGTTCGCGGTGTTCGTCATCGTGTCGCCGGCGATCCTCTTCTTTCTCTGGATGGCCTCGCTGTCGCTCAAATTCGAGATCGACAACGCGTCTTATCCGCCGGTGTTCATCCCCGAGCATTTCGCCTGGAAGAACTATACCGACGTGCTCGCCTCCAACCGCTTCCTGACCTATTTCGTCAACAGCCTGATCGTGACCGGCAGCGCGACCCTGCTGGCGATGCTGGTCGGCGTCCCCGCGGGATACGGCATCGCGCGCATGGCGGCGCATAAATCCGCGATCGTGATTTTGATCGCGCGCATCACGCCCGGACTGTCCTATCTGATCCCGTTGTTCCTGCTGTTCCAGTGGCTGGGATTGCTCGGCACGCTGGTGCCGCAGATCATCATCCATCTGGTGGTGACGGTGCCGATCGTGATCTGGATCATGATCGGCTATTTCGAAACCACGCCGATGGAGCTCGAGGAAGCCGCTTTGATCGACGGCGCCACGCGCTGGCAGGTGTTCCGCCACGTCGCGTTGCCGATCGCGCGGCCCGGCATGGCAGTGGCATTCATCCTGGCGGTGATCTTCTCCTGGAATAATTTCGTGTTCGGCATCGTGCTGGCCGGGCGCGAGACGCGCACCCTGCCGGTCGCGGTCTACAACATGATTTCGTTCGACCAGTTGAGCTGGGGTCCGCTCGCCGCCGCTGCGCTGATCGTCTCGCTGCCGGTACTGGTATTGACGGTGTTCGCGCAACGCCAGATCGTGGCGGGCCTGACCGCGGGCGCGGTGAAGGGCGGGTAGACTAGAGCGTTGGACTCATTGGCACGCAGCCAAATTCGGATTGATGCGAGTTTGACGAACGAAGGATCGGTATTTCCGAGATTAATTCGTAAGCGGAAATATCCCGGACATCCCGAATCGACGCGAATGACTCAGAGCGGACTTGCCCGACACGTTAGTCCGCAAGCATTCTCTCGCGCTGCACGACCAGCCAATATGCGGTCCCAGCCGCCAAACCAGCAACGGTCAATTGCCACGCAAAGGCGGGCGGAGCTTTGAAGAAAAAAGCGAAGGCATAACCCAGCCCGGTGCCAAAGCAGAGGTAGCTTAATGGCTGCCGCCGAAGATCAAGAAAGTGGGCAAGCCAGAGACAAATCGCCGACGGTACGGGCGTGACGATGAAGACCGAAATGAACGTGACAGAAAAACAAAAAAGAGCCGTGACAAGCGTTTTGCAGATGCCGAACTGAGCTTTTACGCAGTCGTCGATTGCAAACATCATCAGAACTGCAGACGCTACGGCGCAGGCACAAAACCATCCCTTAATCGCGCCAGAGAGTTCTGCATCCGACATGGTCGTGGCTTCCGCTCGGGTCTAGACCACATCAGCCTAGCACCTTTAGTTTGCAGTCCTGCAAAGTGGATATGTCGAATTTGAGGGATCCCATTTAAGATGAGTAAGGAAACGGCTTCTGGAAGGCATTACGCATCGCAGCAACTTCCGCTGCTGGCACTTTTCGGCCATGGGGCCATGTCCGAGGCCGTTATCGGCGCCAAAGCGGACATCCGCCAGCCGCTCCAAGTTTATGGGTTCACGCCCTAGCTAAGCTCGTCATGGTTGGCCTTGTCCCGGCGACGGATACCTGGAAATATTCAGCTAGCCACCGCCGCCAATTGCCGCTGTTGCGGATCGGCATCCGTCTGCGCGATCAGGCGTTTCAATTCCGGAATGCACGAACCGCAATTGGTGCCGGCCTTGAGCTGTGCGCCGATCGCGGCGGCCGAACCCGCGCCCGCTGCGATGGCGTCGCAGATCGTGGTGCGGCCGACGCCGAAACAGGCGCAGACGATCGGCCCGGCATTGGCGAGGCCGTCCATCGATTTGCCCGACAACAAGGTCCGGCGCTGATCGTCGCCGAGCACGCCAGCCGCGAACAGGCCCTTGACCACATTCCAGTCGCCCGCATCGCGCGCGGGTCCCATGAACAGGCAGGTGTCGATCTGGTCTTCGGTAAATGAAGCCGCGCGATAAACGCCGCCGCCGAAATCGCGATATTCAGCAACATCGCTGCCGGATTTGGACTTCAACCAGGACGGCCACCGCGCCAGATCGGCGTTGTCGGCCAGCAGATAGCCATAACCGCCGGCGACGGTGACGCGCGCCCACCAGACATGCTCCGGCAATTCCAGCGGCGTGCGCGATAGCGCAAAACCACGGAACACATATTCGTAAGGCACGATCGATGCAGGCGTGGCCTTGTTTTCGGGCTGGCCGGAATGGGGATCGGTGATCGGCGTCACCAGCGCGCCGACGCGGGCGGAGAACGCTGTCACATCGCTCCAATGGATCGGCGCGAACAGCATGCCGCGCTGCTGCCGGTCGCTGACCACCACCCGCAGGATGCATTGCCCGAGATCGGTGATGACGCGCGCGAAACTGCCATGGGCGACGCCCGATTTCAGCGCGTCGTCAGGATGAATCTCGACAAACGGCTCCGGCAGATGCTGGCCCAGCCGCTGGCTCATGCCGGTGCGGGTCATGGTGTGCCACTGGTCGCGGATGCGGCCGGTGTTCAAGCGCAGCGGCCGCCCCGCCGTGGTTTCGGTTTTCAGCGCCGGAACTTCCGGCGCGATGAAGCGGGCCTTGTGGTCGTTCGAATAAAAATGACCATCGGCAAAGAACCGCTGCTGCGGCTCGGTATCGCCGAGGCGGTGCGGCCATAGTACCGGCGACATCGTATCGAAGGCTTCGTCCGACAGCGATTTCAGCGCGCCGATATCGAAATCGCGGCCGCCGCTGTTTTCGAATGCCGATAGCCCCGCATGTTCGCGGAAGATTTCCGCCGCCGAATTGAAGGTGAAGGCTGCGCCGAACCCCAGACGCTTGGCAACTTCGCTGACAATCCACCAATCCGGCTTGGTTTCGCCGGGAGGCTTCAGGAACGAACGCTGCCGCGAGATGCGCCGTTCCGAATTGGTCACGGTGCCGGACTTCTCGCCCCAGGCCTGCGCCGGCAGCAGCACATGCGCGCCGGCATTGACGGTGTCGTTGGAGGCAACATTCTCCGATATGACGAATAGTTCGAGTTTCTTCAATGCCGCGCGCGCGGCATCCGCGTCCGGCAATGACACCGCCGGATTGGTGCCCATCACCCACAGCGCCTTGATCTCGCCGCGCGCGATCGCCTCGAACATCTGGACGGCCTTCAGCCCTTCATGCGTCGCGATCCGCGGCGCTTTCCAGAACCGGCGCACGCGATCGATGTCCGGCGGCGTAAAGCCCATATGCGCGGCGAGTGTATTGGCGAGGCCGCCTACTTCGCGGCCACCCATCGCATTGGGCTGCCCGGTCAGCGAAAACGGCGACGCACCGGGCTTGCCGATTCGCCCGGTCGCGAGATGGCAATTGAGGATCGCGTTGACCTTATCGGTGCCCTGCGCCGACTGATTGACGCCTTGCGAGTACAACGTGACCACGCGCGGCGTCGACGCGAACATCTGAAAGAACGCCGCGACATCCTGTTCGGAAAGTCCGGTTGCGAGCGCGGTCGCGGCGACGCTGCCAGCCATGCTTCGCGCCCGCGCCAGCGCGTCTTCGAAACCGCTGGTGTGAGCGTCGATATAGTTCCGGTCGAGCGCGTCACTATTCGCAAGATGCGCCAGCAATCCGGAAAACAGCGCGGTATCGGTGCCGGGCTTCAATCCGAGAAACAGATCGGCATCCCCAGCGGTGTCGGTCCGGCGCGGGTCGATCACGACAATGCGCGCGCCGCGTTTTTGTTTATTGGCCAGCATGCGCTGAAACAGAATGGGATGGCACCACGCCGCGTTGGAACCGACGAGCACCAGCAGATCGGCCTCGTCGAGGTCTTCGTAGACACCGGGCACGGTATCGGCGCCGAAGGCGCGGCGATGGCCCGCGACCGACGACGCCATGCACAGCCGCGAATTGGTATCGACATTGGCGCTGCCGATAAAACCTTTCATCAGCTTGTTGGCGACGTAATAGTCTTCGGTCAGCAATTGCCCGGAAAGATAAAACGCCACCGCGCCGGGGCCGTCGCGCGCGACGATGTGCTGAAAACGATGCGCGACATGGTCGAGTGCGTCAGTCCACGCCACCCGCTCCATCGACCCCTTGCTGACGCGGATCATCGGATAGAGCAGACGTTCCTCAAGGCTCAGCGTTTCGCCGAGCGCCGAGCCCTTCGAACACAGCCGTCCGAAATTGGCGGGATGCTCGGGATCGCCGGATATCGCCGCGCCGCCGCTTCCATCCGGGGTCGCCAATACGCCACAGCCCACGCCGCAATAGGGGCAGGTGGTGCGTGTCGCGCGCAGGGCTGGATCGACCGCGGTCATCTGGTCATGCCGCCTTCGAGATGATCGGATGCGGGCGGCCGAACATCATGTCGGCGCGGATGGTCGCGATGGATTCCCTTGTGCGGATCAATTCGAGATACCAGAGCGCATCGCCGGTTTCGCCGACCAGTACCGCACCGATCAGCCGGCCTTCGCAGACCACCAGCTTCTTGTAGGTGCCGCGCTTGAGATCGGTCAGCACGATGGCTTCGCTGCCTTCCTTGCCGAGGAAGTCGCCCGCGGAAAATACGCTGACGCCAGAGACTTTCAGGTTGGTCGCAACGACGCTGCCGCTGTAGTTGGCGGACGCCTTGCCTGCCAGATGCTGCGCCAGCACGCGGCCTTGTTCATAGGCCGGCTCGACCAGGCCGTAACAGATGCCGCGATGCTCGGCGCATTCGCCGAGCGCGAAAATATCCGGCGTGCCGGTCTGCAGATGATCGTCCACGACAATGCCGCGATTGACGGCAATGCCGGCCTCGCGCGCCAGCGCGATATTCGGCCGGATGCCCGCGGCGAAGATCACCGCATCGGCTTTAATCAAACGACCGTCGGTCAGCTCGACGCCTTCGACATGGGTCTCGCCGTGAATCCGCGCGGTGTTGGCATTGAGCAGAACCTCGATGCCTTTGCGCTCGACGAGCGATTTCAGCAATTCTCCGGCGGGCACATCGAGCTGACGCTCCATCAGCCGGTCCATCAGATGCAGCAGCGTCACCGGCGCGCCGGCCTTGGCGAGGCCATAGGCGGCTTCCAGTCCCAATAATCCGCCGCCGACCACGACCACGCGCTTCTTTTGCGCGGCGAGCGTCAGCAAGAGATCGACATCGCGGCTGTCGCGAAACGTATTGACGCCGATGAGGTCGGCGCCGGGCACGTTGAGCCGCAGCGGCGTCGAGCCGGTGGCCAGCACCAATCTCGAGAACGCCATGCTTTCTTCATTGGCAATCTTGAGTTCGCGGCGGCCGACATCGACCTCGGTGACGGCGCAGCCATATTTCAAAGTGACGCCGCGATCGCGCCACCAGTTGGACGGCTTGAGCTCGATGTCCTGCGACGCGATCTCGCCCGCCAGCACCGACGACAGCAGCACGCGGTTATAGGCCAGCCGCGGCTCCTCGCCGATCACCGCGATGGCGTAGCGCCCGAGCGCGACCTTCGCCAGCTCGTCGACCAGACGCGCAGCCGCCATACCATTGCCGACGATAACCAGCGGTTCGCTCACGGGCGTATCCTTACTCGGCCGCCTGCGGACGACCGTAAGCTTCCGAAATCATGTAGCCGGACAGCGTTCCGTAAGCCGTGGTCCAGGCTGCCGCAACGTCTGATGTCCAGTCGTCGCCGAGTCCCTTTTCCAGTGTCCACAGCAACGCCGCGCCGACGACGGGATAGTGCTCGGCCTTGGCGCCATAGCTGACATGGCGCGTGGCCAGCGCGCTCGCGGCGGGCAGGATCGACGGCAGATCGCCCAACCCTTTCACCACCGCCGCCAACATCATCATCAGCTTGCGGCGCTGCTCGGTCATATCGGCGGGAAACAACGCCTTCACCGCCGGCGCGATTTCAAACAGGCGGTCGTAGAACAAAACCGCGGCCGTCTCCGAAATCGGCACGACCTTGGCGAAGCTGTCTTGCACGAGTTTGACTTGGTCAGGTGTCATTTACGTCCTCCTGATGTTGGCCTGTTTCCCGCCCCTCTCCCCGCATGCGGAGAGAGGCATCAATGCTTCACTCAGATCCGCGCTTCGGCGAGGCTGGTCGCCCCCGCTGTCACGGGGCTCTTGCGCAGATAGAACCACCAGGTGAGCGCGAGGCAGACCGCGTAGAAGCCGAGATAGATCACCAGCGCGAGCTGCGGTCCGCCGGTCATCGCAATCGACTTGCCGAAACCGCTTGGGATCAGGTAGCCGCCGCAGGCGCCCACAGCGCCGATGAAACCGACAGCAGCGCCGCTCTCGATGCTGGCGGTCTTCAATGCGAGCGCGCGGCCGGCTTCGCCGGTGCCTTTGGCCTTGCGCAGATTCTCCTCGCGGAAGATCGAGGGGATCATCCGGTAGGTCGATCCGTTGCCGACGCCGGTGGTGACGAAGAGAATAAGGAACATCACGAGGAAGCCGGTGAAGTCCTTGGCTCCCACGAAATACAGCACGCCGATCGTAGCGGCGCCCATCGCGATGAAGTTCCAGAACGTCAGGATCGCGCCACCGATTTTGTCGGCCAGCAAGCCGCCGAGCGGACGCGACAGCGAGCCCACCAGCGGACCAAGAAATGCGATCGCGATCGTGACCGCCGGGAATTGCGTCTTGATCAACAACGGAAACGCGGCGGAGTAGCCGATGAAGGAGCCGAACGTCCCGATATAGATGAACGCCATGATCCAGGTGTGCTTGTTCTTGACGATCGCGATCTGGTTCTTGAACGACGACTTGGCCGTGGTGAGGTTGTTCATGAAGAACACCGCGCCGAAGATCGCGATCAGGATCGGCAGCACCCACATCAGGCCGGCATTCTGCAGATAGACACCGGAAACCGGGCTGGCCTGGTAAAGGTTGAAAATACCGAAACCCATCAGGATCGGCGTGAGCAGTTGAACGCTGCTGACGCCGATATTGCCACCGGCAGCATTGAGGCCGAGCGCCCAACCCTTCATGCGATCAGGATAAAAGAACGAGATGTTCGCCATGCTGGAAGCAAAGTTGCCGCCGCCGAGACCGGCGGTCGAGGCCACCAGCAGCATCAGCCAGAACGGAGTTGCCGGCTGGCTGACGAAATAAGCCAGCCCAAAGGTCGGAATGAACAGCACGGCCGCGCTGAAGATGGTCCAGTTGCGGCCACCGAACGTCGTCACCGCGAAGGTGTAGGGAAATCGCATCAGCGATCCGATCAATCCCGGGATCGCCACGAGCTGAAACAGTTCGTCGGTGCTGTAATGGAATCCCGCCGCCGGCAATTTGGTGGCGACGATGCTCCAGATCAGCCAGACCGAAAACCCGATATGCTCGGCAACGATCGACCAGATGAGATTGCGACGGGCGACGGTTTTGCCGGTGGAATTCCAGAAGGCTTCATCCTCCGGCTTCCATTCTGAAATCCAGGTCTGGTTCGGCGTCGGGTTCGGGCTCATTAAAGATGTCCTTTCTCAACGATAGGCGCGGCCATCGAGGGATCGCGCTCAAGACACAGGGGCGCGTTCTGGGGAGGCCCCAGTCTGGCGGTCGTGCAATTCGGATGATTGGTTTCGATGGACGGCATCAATGGCGTCAGCACTATCTATTCAAGCTTTGTGCCAAGCCAGATCAGCACAAAAAGTCCTTAAATTATAAATAGTTGTCTCTATTGCCGCCAAACCGCGCAGAGCGAGCTTCGCTGTCAAAATTTGCGATTCGCTCAATCTGTGTGCGCTGCACAAAAATTGAGCGGGAACCGAATTCCCGTCGGGACAAGGTCGTCAGGATGTAATGCGAGCCTACCTGACCGTCATTCTCGGCACTGGCAACAATCCACGTTCCATGATTTGCCTCCGGCATTCAAAGACGGCCGCCACCTCGAAATCTTCGCTACGTAAAGGACAGACCATGCCCGCCTATCGCTCCCGAACCACAACCCATGGCCGCAACATGGCGGGCGCCCGCGGGCTCTGGCGCGCTACCGGCATGAAGAACGAGGACTTCGGCAAGCCGATCATCGCCGTGGTCAATTCGTTCACGCAATTTGTGCCCGGTCACGTCCATCTCAAGGACCTCGGACAGTTGGTGGCGCGCGAGATCGAGAACGCCGGCGGTGTGGCCAAGGAGTTCAACACCATCGCAGTGGATGACGGCATCGCGATGGGGCATGACGGAATGCTCTATAGTTTGCCGTCGCGCGAGATCATCGCCGACAGCGTCGAATACATGGTCAATGCGCATTGCGCCGACGCGATGGTGTGCATCTCCAATTGCGACAAGATCACGCCGGGCATGCTGATGGCCGCGTTGCGGCTCAACATCCCGACCGTGTTCGTCTCGGGCGGTCCGATGGAGTCCGGCAAGGTCAACATCAGGGGCAAGATCCGCGCGCTCGATCTGGTCGATGCCATGGTCGCGGCCGCCGACGATACCGTCAGCGATGCCGAAGTCGAAGTGATAGAGCGATCCGCGTGCCCTACCTGCGGGTCCTGCTCGGGCATGTTCACGGCAAATTCCATGAACTGCCTGACCGAAGCGCTCGGTCTGGCGCTGCCCGGCAACGGCTCGGTACTGGCGACGCATGCAGATCGCAAGGGCCTGTTTGTCGAAGCCGGCCATCTGATCGTCGATCTGGCGCGCCGCTACTACGAACAGGAAGACGAGACGGCGCTGCCGCGCACGATCGCGAGCTTCAAGGCCTTCGAAAACGCGATGACGCTGGATATCGCGATGGGCGGCTCGACCAACACCGTGCTGCATTTGCTCGCCGCTGCTTATGAAGGTCAAATTCCATTTACGATGCAGGATATCGACCGGCTGTCCCGCCGCGTGCCGGTGCTCTGCAAGGTCGCGCCCTCGGTGCCCGACGTGCATCTTGAGGACGTTCACCGCGCCGGCGGCGTGATGGCCATTCTCGGCGAACTCGACCGCGCCGGCCTGATCAATCGCGGCCTGCCGATGGTGCACTCCGGTTCGATCGAGGACGCGCTGGAGCGCTGGGACATCCGCCGTACCCGAAGCGAAAACGTCCGCACCTTTTTCAAGGCCGCGCCGGGCAACGTGCCGACGCAGGTCGCTTTCAGCCAGGAGCGCCGCTTCGAGGATGTCGATACCGACCGCACCGCCGGCTGCATCCGTGACGCCGAGCATGCCTTCTCAAAGGACGGCGGCCTTGCGGTCTTGTCCGGCAACCTCGCCGCGGACGGCTGCATCGTGAAGACCGCCGGTGTCGACGAGGGAATCTTGAAATTCGAGGGCCCGGCGCGAATCTTCGAAAGCCAGGACGCCGCGGTCGAAGGAATCCTCGGCGGCAAGATCAAGGCGGGCGATGTGGTCGTGATCCGCTACGAAGGACCGCGTGGCGGCCCCGGTATGCAGGAAATGCTCTATCCCACCAGCTACCTCAAATCGAAGGGATTAGGGAAAACCTGTGCCCTGGTCACCGACGGCCGTTTCTCCGGCGGATCGTCAGGGCTTTCGATCGGGCATATCTCGCCGGAAGCGGCCGAGGGCGGCCTGATCGGGCTGGTGGAGGACGGCGACCGCATCGCGATCGACATTCCGGCCCGCTCCATCCGCCTCGTCGTCGACGACACTATTCTGAACCAGCGCCGTGAGGCGATGCTGGGTCGTGGGGCGCAGGCTTGGAAGCCGGCCAAGCGCGCGCGCAAGGTGACGATGGCGCTCAAGGCCTATGCCGCGCTGACAACCAGCGCCGCACGTGGCGCGGTGCGCGTGGTCCCGGAGTGAAACGAGCGATGTGAGCGCGCGGAGCGACGAACGATTTCACGGGCATCAACATATGCCCGTGGAGCAGTTCGGCTTCAGCGGAGCGGAAAACCCGGCTGATATCCGTCGGCGGCCTTCAGGCGTCCTCGGTCACCGCCATCATCGGCTTCGGCGCGATACCCACACCCGGCCTGACGCGGAAATTATAGGTCATCAAATGCCACGGCGTGCTGCCGGCGGGCTTGCCGTCGGGCATATTGGCATCGGTGCGTTTCTCGATCTTGGAAATCAATTCTTCCTTCACGCCGAACACAACGTCGGAGTCGATATACTTGTCGCCTTCGATGAAGACGTGGGTGACCAGCGGCTCATGGCCGGGCGCGTTGACGAGAAAGTGCACATGCGCCGGCCGATACGGATGGCGTCGCACCCCCAGGATCATCTGGCCGACCGGCCCGTCGGTCGGGATCGGATAGCTGCAGGGCAAAATGGTGCGGAAGGAGATCCGGCCATCCTCATCGGTGATGAAACGCGCCCGGGATGACGGACCTGAGGTCTCGTAGTCGGGCCTTTGCGAGTCATAATAGCCGTCGTCGTCGGCGTGCCAGACATCGACCGGAACATTCGCCAGCGGCTTGCCCGCGAGATCAGTCACCCGGCTCTGCACGAACATCTTCTCGCCCTGCAGATTGGGAGAGATGTCGGTGCCATGCGGCATCGCCTTGTGCTCGCCGACATAGAACGGGCCGAGCACGGTGGTCTCAGTGGCGCCTTCGCGTTCGCGGTGGTTCACCGCGTCGACCAGCATCGAAACCCCGAGCACGTCCGACAGCAGGATGAATTCCTGCCGGCTCGGGGTGCATTTCTGGCCGACACGGGTCAGAAAATCGATGGCGTATTCCCATTCACCGAAGGTCAGGTCCGTCTTGCGGACAAACGCATGCAGCGACTTCACCAGTTCTTCCATCAGGAATTTGACCCGCGGATCCGGCGTCTCTTCAAAGCTCTCGAGCACGGCGGCGGTGAGTTCGGTGTCGTTGAATTGGGGCATGGTTGTTGTCCTGCGGGTTACACCATTGTGGGCGCGAGCCTACACCAGAGATATGGCAATGGTAAGCGGCTGGCAGTTGGAACAGGACCCACTTTTCGGCTATCAAGACCGCCCGCGTCAGCTTCCGGAGAGCTTCCGATGTCAGCTTCTGCCTCGCCCGAATCCGCCGGGATGTCCAAGGCCGCCTTCGACCGCCTCGAAAGCCACCTGAAGACGCGCTACATCGAGGCCGGCCGCTTTCCGGGAACGCAGCTCCTGGTCTATCGCCGCGGCCAGGTGGTGCACAGCGCGGTGCAGGGTTTTGCCGACATCGAACGCAAAACCGTCATGAAAGACGATACGATCTTTCGCATCTATTCGATGACCAAACCGATCACCTCGGTGGCCTTCATGATGCTGTTCGAGGAAGGCCGCGTCGCGCTCGACGAGCCCGTGCATAAATACATCCCGGAATGGAAGAACCTCGGCGTTTTCCAGGCCGGGACCAGGCCGGCCTTCCTGACCAGGCCGCCGTCGCGGCCGATGCTGATCGTGGACCTGCTACGCCACACCTCCGGCCTGACCTACGGCTTCCAGCAGCGCTCCAATGTGGATGCGGCCTATCGCGAAATCAAAGTCGGCGAGATCGAGAAGGCGGGAACGCTGCAATCGATGATCGAGGATCTCGCAAAAATTCCGCTGGAATTCTCACCCGGCGAGGCCTGGAACTATTCGGTCTCGACCGACGTGATCGGCTATCTCATCGGCAAAATCGCCGGCATGCCGTTTGAGCAGTTTCTGCAGGAACGCATCCTCGGTCCGCTTGGCATGAAGGACACCGGCTTTTTCGTCCCCGCCGACAAGGCGCATCGCCTCGCGGCGTGTTATTCGGCCAATCCACAGGGCGTCACGACATCGACCGGCCTTAAAGACGGCCTGACCTTGCAGGATGACCCGACCACCAGTTCCTTCCTGACGCCACCCTCCTTTATTTCAGGCGGTGGCGGGTTGTGCTCGACGGCATCAGATTATCTCACCTTCTGTCGCGCCTTGCTCAATGGCGGCGAACTCGACGGCGTGCGGCTGCTCGGCCCGAAGACGCTGGCGCTGATGACAGCCAATCATCTGCCCGGCGGACGCGACCTGCCGGAAATGTTGCGATCGCTGTTCTCCGAGGCGTCCTATAACGGCATCGGCTTCGGCCTCGGTTGGTCGGTGACGATGAATCCCGCGCAAACCCTGATTCCCGGCAGCGCCGGCGAATATGCGTGGGGCGGTGCGGCGACGACCACGTTCTGGATCGATCCCGCGGAGGAGTTGATTACGATTTTCATGACCCAGGTGCTGCCGTCGAGCGCCTATCCGATCCGGCGCGAGCTGCGCGCCATGGTCTATGCGGGGATCACCGACAGCAATCTTTAGCGTCCACACCGATCCCGCGCTGCGACGGCCCCCCGCGGGAAACCACCTCGCGGACCCAAATTATTGGCGTGAATCAGCCACTTCTCCTATGCTTTTCGGAACACGTTGGGTTGGACCGACTTATCGTGTGCCTTTATGCCGGAGTTTGAGTGCCGAAGCCCTCACTGCCTATGCGGCTGGCTCTTCTGGTCGCCGGAACTGCGCTGCCGCTGATCATCTTTGCGGCCGTCATCGTGTTCCACGACTACCAGCGTGACCGCCGGGACGCCGAGCTGCGGGTTGTCGAAACCGTCCGCAGTATCCGCCTCGTGCTCGATTCCGAGGTGCAGCGCGTGACCGGCGGACTTCAGGTGCTGGCGCTCACCGACACGCTGCGGGGCAGTGACTTTGCGAGCTTTCGCCGCATCGCGCTGGGCTTTCTCGACCAATACGGCAAGAACGGCGTCGTAATCGTGGCCGACCGCGACGGCCGCCAGATGTTCTCGACCATTTCGCCGGACACGCCGAGCCTCCCCCAGCGCAACAACCGCGCCATCGTGGAAAAGGTGTTCGCGACCAAAATGCCGCAATACTCCAATCTGTTCATGGGCTCGATGCGCAAGGAGCCGTTGCTGACGGTCGAGGTGCCGGTGCTTCGTGGCGACGAAGTTCTTTACGACATCTCGTTCAGCCCGCCGATCGACATCTTCCAGTCCATCCTCGACAAGCAACGCCCTGGCGAGGACTGGATCATCTCGATCATCGACGGGGACGGCATCAACTTCGCGCGTGTTCCCAATCCACGCGAGTTCATCGGCAAGCGGGCTTCAACCTTGCTGTATGCCGGGATGTCCAGCAAGTCCGAGGCTTCGCTGCCGACGGTGTCGCTGGAGGGATTGCCTTTAACCACCGCGTTTGCGCGATCCTCGCTCACCGGATGGACGGTGGCGGCCGGCATTACCGAACGCTCGCTGGTCGGCCCGCTCTGGCGCAATCTGGCGATCACCAGCGTGATCGGCGCCATTTTGCTTCTCACCGGCCTCGCCTTTGCAGTGCGGATGGCGACGACGATCGCGCGCGGCGAAACGCTGCATGATCTCCTGATCGAGGAGCTCAATCACCGCGTCAAGAATACGCTGGCGATCGTGCAGGCGATCGCGGTGCAGACCTTTCGAAGCGCCAGCCGGGACGAGCGCGGCAAGTTCGAGGGCCGGCTCGGCGCGCTGGCGGAAGCGCACAATCTGTTGAACACCGAGAAGTGGCAGGGCGCCGAATTGCAGGATGTCGTCGCCCGCGTCCTGCGGCCCTATCTGCTGAACAATCCGGACCGGCTGCGAATGTCGGGGCCGAAGGTGCCGTTGCCGCCGCGGCTGGCGGTGGTGCTGTCGATGATCGTGCACGAGATCGCGACCAACGCCGCAAAATATGGCGCGCTCTCAAACGAGACCGGCACCATCAGGCTGGATTGGGAAATCATCACCGAAAAGGCCCGGCCGAAACTGCGATTGATCTGGGCCGAGACCGGCGGCCCGCTTGTCGTTGCACCGGTACGGCGCGGTTTCGGCTCGCGGCTGATCGAACGCAGCGCGCGGGACCAGCTCGGCGGCGAAGCCACCATCGACTTCCTGCCGCGCGGCGCGGTCTATACGGTGGTCTGCTCGCTGCTGGACGAAGGCTAGGACCGGCCGGGGGGACTCTTTTTTATTTGACGCGTTTTCTTGACGCGGACCGGTGTCCACGGAGCCTGTCATCGGGCGCGCGTTGGCGCGACCCGTTGGCTCGAAAACGCTTTTTACTTGACCAGCTTCAGCGAAACCGCGGGACGTCCGCCCTGGCCTTGGGACGATCCTCGGGGCGATTTCGGGTCGCGCGGCTGTTCGGACAATTCCTCGTCCTGCACCATCGCATCGCACAGCGCCTTCAATTCCGAATCGGCGATCCGGTTGAGCTTGATCCGAAGCTCCAGGATAGCCACGGACACCAATTGCGCGGTCTCGCGATTACCGCTGGCGACAAGTGCGGCCTGACACTCCTCAAGAGTGGCCAGAATCGAAAGCAGTCGTTCTTCTGAATTAGCCACCAGCGTTTTTTCCGTTACCGAGCTTGCTAGGTAAAATCCAGGCGATCCAGTCGGTTTTTCCATAACCCCCCCTCCGCTCCAAATGGTCCGGATAGTCTCGAAACGACGCGGTCGATTTCTTTGCTGCAAAAGTATGCGACATTGTTGCTGCTTCGATCAAGCTCGATAGGCGGGCCGCCCTGCCCGCAAACAACCGGCATCCACGGCGCTGCCGGCGCTTTGGTTCGTCCACGTAGAATGTGGCGGAGAATAGCACGATCACCGCCGTGTTCGAATGCCAAACCTGGGGCCTTTTAAAAAAACTCCTGATCCGGCAGGGCGCAATTGAACGGCATCGCCTCGTCGCGCCCGGCACCATGCGGCCGCCGGGTTGCCGGAGGGCGTCCGGCCTGCCTTCAAGGCTGACTGGGGCCGCAAATTCCCTGACATTTTGTCGCAGGGCGCCTTTTCGGCGCTAATTATAAACGTTCAAAAATGGAGCGATCTTGAACCCGCCGTAGTTGTGGTTCGTATAATATTCTGCCAAGTCTAGATGTGCATGCGTCTGGCCGCTGGCGATAGCATTGCTCTGGAAGCGGGATGACGGCGAGGTACGGAACATTGTACCTCTCATAATCGGATCACAACCGTCATCCATCAATATGCATCTGTTACCTGTGGTTTAGTAAGGACGATTTGACCCATTCAAGCGAGGCCAAAGCGGTATATAAGGGGAAACCCTGACCCTTCCCCATTTGTTTGGGGGGCTTCATGACCGAAGGACGGTAAAAGCAGTTATGAACAAATCAGTCGCAAAGAAGATGAAGCAGCGAAGCGCCGGCAAGCCGGATATCGAACTTGGCAAGCGCATTCGGTTGCGCCGTGTCGAGCAGCGGATTTCCCAGGCCGAACTCGGTGACCAACTCGGCGTCAGCTTCCAGCAGGTTCAGAAATACGAGAAGGGGGTCAACCGCGTCGGCGCCGCCCGTCTTCAGCAGATCGCCACCGCGCTCGATGTCCCCGTCACGTTCTTCTACGACGGCGACGGCAAGGCGCGCGAAGTCGAGAGCCTGCTGTTTCTGGACAGCGCGTTCAGCCTCCGGTTGCTGCGGGCCTACAGCAAGATCAAGGACCAGACCGTCCAGCGTCAGTTGGTGTCCTTGATGGAATCCATTGCCGCCAACGAAGACTAGCGCCGGGCCTGCCCTGCCTGACTGAGATCGGCTTGGCTAATTGCAGCCAGGCCGCTCTCACTTGAAGCGCCGCGAATACGATCGATTAGCGCCAGCGGATCGAGCGGCAGCGTATTGCCGTCGAGAATGGCTGAAGGCGCCCAGCCGTTGGGATGCGCTGCCAATAACCACGACAGGTTTATAGCGTCGGGCGATTCCCGGACGCGTGTTCTTAATCGGCACCTGTCTTGCGAACCATATTAGCCGCCGCCGCGACATATGAAAGCCGCCAACCTTCGCTCGGGGCATGCGGGCAGGGCGGCAGCCGCAAAACCAACTTAATCAGCAATTCTAACTTAATCAGAATGCAACTCTCGCAGGCTAGATTTGCGAAAATCCGATTGCGGACCGCCTCCACCCATTTCGTGCGGCTCAGGCGGCCGGGCCTGTTGATTTCCGAGCCTGTCGATCTCATCGCAGCGCCACGCGGCGCATTCCAGGGGCATCCACCATGCGAAGAATGACCGTCGTTGCCGTCGCCACGATGCTTGTGATCCCATCGGCGCTGGCGATCCCGCCGGCATTTGGCCAAATCGAAGTCGCCGCCGGCCCCGGGCCAGTCGCCGCTAAACCCGCGACCCCGGCAGCGCCCCGCGTGCCAGCGATCAAGCAGGCCGCGGCATCGACTCCCGAATCGCGCTCCGCAGCCGCCTTGGCGCTCTCGCACGAGCCGACCTACGATGAAGGCACCGCGGCGCGCATCCGGGAAGCCGCACTCAGTTATTCGGACCTCGCGGTCCGCGGCGGCTGGCCGACAATCCCCGCCGACGCCAAATTCGCGATCGGCACCGCCGGCCCCAATGACGATCTCCTGCGCAAACGTCTGATGCTCAGCGGCGATCTCGCCCCCGACCACGCCACCGGGCCGTTTGACGAACCTCTCGCCGAGGGCCTGATGCGCTTCCAGTCGCGCCATGGCCTCGCGCCCACGGGAACCATGACCCCGCGCACGCTGACGGCACTCAATGTTCCCGTGCAGAAGCGCATCAAGCAGCTCGAGGCCTCGCTGGAGCGCCTCGACAATATGAATTTCCAGTTCGGACAGCGCTACGTGGTGGTGAACCTGCCCGCGACCTTTGCCGAGGCGGTCGAGAACGACAAGGTGGTGCGGCGCTATCGCGTGATCGTCGGCAAGACCGAGAAGCCGTCGCCAACCCTCACCACAGAAATCACCAGCGTCATCCTCAATCCGACCTGGACCGTGCCGTCCTCGATCGCGAAGACGGAAATTTCCGCGCATATGCGTAAAGACCCGACCTATCTCTCCCGCATGCACATGGAAGTACTCGACGGACACGACGCGCCGATCGATCCGGCATCGGTGGATTGGTCCGGCAGCCGGACGCCGAATTTCACGGTGCGCCAGCAGAACGGCGCGTGGAATGCGCTGGGCGCGGTGAAGATCGATATGCCCAATCCCTATTCGGTCTACATGCACGATACCAACCAGCACAATCTGTTCAGCGACGACTATCGCTTCGACTCGCACGGCTGTTCGCGGGTCGACAATGTCCGCGACCTCGCGACCTGGCTGCTGCAGGAAGAGATGGCGAAGTGGACCCGGCCCGCAATCGACGCGGCCATCGCCACCGGCCAGCACCAGGAAATCGCCCTGCCCAAGAAGGTTCCGGTGGCCTGGATCTATCTGACGGCCTGGATGACCAAGGACCAGACCATCCAGTTCCGCAACGATATCTACAACCAGGACGAACAGCTGCTCGAAGCCACTGCCGAGGAAGCCGCCTTCTTCAACAAGGCGGGCGGCCATCCGTTGACGGCGCATCTGGCGCAGTAAAAGTTGTCGTCATTCCGGGATGGTCCGAAGGACCAGACCCGGAATCTCGAGATTCCGGGTTCTATGCTTCGCATCGCCCCGGAATGACGGTTTGGGCTGCGTTCCCCACCCATTGCCGAAATACTGAAGCAATGCTTCATTGCGGCTGCATCCGATCGCAATCAACAAAAAGCAGCCTCCAATGCTCGATACCCCGAAAACACCCACCGAAAAATCCTACGCCGATGGCACCATCCTGATGAACGCCGCCGAGGGCGTCGGCGTCGTGACCTTCAACAATCCCGCCAAGCGCAACGCGATGTCGATCGAGATGTGGGAAGGGCTGGGCGCGGCCCTGATCGAGCTGCGCGACGATCCGGATATTCGCGTCGTGATCATGACCGGCGCCGGCGACAAGGCGTTCATGTCGGGCGCCGATATCAGCCAGTTCGAGAAAAACCGCCACAACGCGCAGGCGTCGGAAGAATACAGCAAGCGCAGCGACGCGACGCGCGCGCTGCTGGCGGATTATCCCAAGCCGAGCATCGCTTGCATCCGCGGCTTTTGCCTCGGCGGCGGCATGCAGATGGCGATGGCGGCGGATATCCGCCTCGCCTCCGACAACAGCCAGTTCGGCATTCCCGCCGCCAAGCTCGGCATCGCCTATGGCTATAACGGTCTCAGCCAGTTGGTCTCACTGGTCGGGCCGTCCTGGGCGCGGCTGTTGCTCTATACGGGCATGCGGATCGACTCCGCCGAGGCCTGCCGGATCGGCCTGGTCGATCGCGTGATCCCCGATGCAGAGTTGTGGGATGCGACAACTGAAATTGCCCGCACCATTTCCGGCAATGCGCCGCTGGCGATCAAAGCCGCCAAGATCACCATCGCGCAGGTGTTGAAAGATCCCGACCAGCGCGACAAGAAAGCGATCAAGGAGATCGGCACCGCTTGCATGGACTCGGAAGATTTCCGCGAAGGCCGCCGCGCCTTCATGGAGAAGCGCAAGCCGAATTTTACGGGGCGATAGACCCCCTCGGCATGAACCGCGGTGACGCCGAAAAGGCATCACCGTGCTGTTTATGTGATCTTTCCCCGTGGCCGGGAACGCTCTAGCTTCGCAACTGATGCGGCCGGCTAACAGGACAACATGATCAGCAAGCGGATTCTTCTCTCAAGCCTTTTGGCACTCTGCTGCCTTATTGGCCCGGGGCCCGCACGTTCAGATAATTATCCCTCGCATTCGATCGTCATCGTGGTGCCGTTCTCCGCGGGCGGGCCGACCGATACGCTGGCGCGGATCATCGCCGCCCGGATGCAGGTTCTGCTCGGGCAATCCGTCATCATCGAGAACGTCACGGGTGCAGCCGGCACACTCGGTGTCGGACGCGTCGTGCGCGCGGCGCCCGACGGATACACGCTCAGTGTCGGGCCGATGAACTCGCATGTGCTGACCGGCGCGATCTACAATCTGCCGTTCGATTTATTGAAAGATCTGGAGCCGGTGGCGCTGCTGGCCAACAATCCCTCCGTCGTCGTCTCCCGCAAGGACGCGCCGGCCAAGGACCTCAAAGAGCTGATCGCCTGGGTGAAGGCCAACCCGGAGCGAGTGATGGCGGGAACGTCAGGGGTCGGCGCGGCGACGCATCTCGGCGGCATCCTGTTTGAAACCCTGACCGGCTCGCATATCCAGTTCATCCCCTATCGCGGCACTTCATTGGCGATGCAGGCGCTGGTGGCCGGGCAGATCGATCTGATCTTCGATCAAATGTCGAGCTCGTTGCCCCATGTTCAGGAAGGCACCATCCGCCCCTACGCTGTGATGTCGAAGACCCGTGCGCAGGCCGCGCCGGACATTCCCACCGTCGACGAGGCCGGATTGCCAGGTCTTTATCTGCCGGTCTGGAACGGAATGTGGGTGCCGAAAAACACGCCCAAGGACATTATCGACAAGCTCAACCGCGCCGTAGTGGAAAGCCTCGCCGACCCCACCGTACGCAAGCGGCTCGGCGATATCGGGCAGGAAATCTATCCGCCCGAACAGCAAACGCCCGAAGCGCTGCGCGCCTATCAGAAGGCCGAGATCGAAAAATGGTGGCCGATCGTCAAGGCCGCGGGTATCAAGGCGGAATGAACCAACAACAAGAATGCTGGTACCGAATATGCCGGATCAGTGGGTCGCTTGTTGCCCATGCTTCGAGACGCTCGCGATGCTCGCTCCTCAGCATGAGGCTGTCGTGCTTCAACACCTTCGACCTCATCCTGAGGAGACCGCGAAGCGGTCGTCTCGAAGGATGGGCTGCAATACCGATTTGAGATTCCAGGTACCAAAACATACATGACCGTCTCTGAAAGGGTTCTGATCGCCGGCGCCGGTCCGGTGGGCCTCGTGGCCGCGGCCAATCTCGTGCGTCATGGCGTTCCCGTCACCGTGCTGGAAGGCGGCGTTGATTTAAGCACCGAATCCCGCGCCTCGACCTTTCATCCGCCGACGCTCGACATGCTGGCCGATCTCGACGTCGTCGAGCCGCTGATCGCGCAGGGCCTGATCGCGCCGACGTTTCAGTACCGCAACCGCCGCGACGGACTGATCGCAAAATTCGATTTCGGCGACATTGCCGACCAGACCCGGCATCCGTTCCGGCTGCAATGCGAACAGTCGAAGCTGACCCGGATCATCTGCGACAAGCTGCGGGGTAATCCGAACTTCGAGATCGCTTTCGCCAGTCCGGTTCACGCGGTCACCCAGAACAGCAACAGCGTCACCGTGACGGTCGAGCGCGACGGCAAGAGCGAGACGCATGATTATCGCTGGCTGATCGGCGCCGACGGCGCGCGCAGCGACGTCCGCCGCTCGCTCGGCATTGCATTCGACGGCTTTACCTGGCCCGATCGCTATCTCGTGGTCAGCACGCCCTTTGATTTCTACAGCGTCATTCCTCATCTCGACCCGGTGAGTTATCTGGCCGATCCCGTGCGCTGGCATTTCCTGCTGCAGATACCCAAACTTTGGCGCGTGATGTTCCGGATCGCGGCAGAGGAAAGCGACGAACTCGCGCTATCGCCGGAATTCGCGCAAACGCTGATGGCGCAGGTGGTGCCGGGCATCGAGCGCTATGAGATCGCCCATACCACGCTCTATCGGGTGCACCAGCGCGTCGCCGGCGCCTTTCGCAGCGGCCGCGCGTTCCTGATCGGCGACGCCGCGCATGTCAACAATCCGCTCGGCGGCATGGGCATGAATGGCGGCATTCACGACGCGATCAATTTGACCGAACGCCTCGCACAGGTCTGGTACGGGGAAAAACCCGACGCCGAACTCGACCGTTTCGACCTGCAGCGCCGGCTCGTCACCAAAGAACATGTCGAGCGCCAGTCGATCCAGAACAAGCACAATCTCGAAGCCGACGACAATGAATTCCGGGATTTGCTCCGGCAAACCGCCGCCGATCCTGCTTTGACCCGCGAGTACCTCGTAAAAGTCTCGATGATCGGCAGCCTGCGCCGCGCCGAACAATTGGGATAACGCGGCGCACGCTTATTTGCGCGATCATTGATTTGGGTGGGTTGTCCAGCCCTTCGATGAAGAATATTCTGTTTTTCAGAAATGGCAAATCATTGGTATGTTCGCAACCGTCCTGTCCCACAGGAGGGGCGGTTCGCGATCGTCACGGACGCGGGGCAGGATGCGGTGGACGCGGATGCGCCTTTGACGAACGGCGCAAAAGCGGACGGCGAAGTCGTGTGGTCCTGACGCCTCGACGCTGGCGTCAAGTTTCGTGGAATTTATCCGCGGGGCGACGGCGGCAAAAGAGCCCGATCGCCGGGGAGAGCGCGAAATAAGCCGTAAACCATCGCGCGGGGAGTGCCGGGTGTTTCCGGTGTGACCTGACTAACGCGTGTGCTTTTTGCTTTCTGCCATTGCACGCGCGAGGGCGGGCGCACCGAGCGCCCGGCATTCCCTGCGCCCTCTCAAGGGAGGGCGGAAGCTACAGGCATAACTCGGGCGGATTGCGTCGCGGGAATGCGGAGGTGTGTTCTGTCGTCATTGCGAGCGCAGCGAAGCAATCCATTCTTGCTTCCTTGTTGCTCTATGGATTGCTTCGCTGCGCTCGCAACGACGAGTTACCGTAGGGTGGGCAAAGGCGCACCGCGCCGTGCCCACCATGCCGCTAAGTAAAATGGTGGGCACGCTTGCGCTTTGCCCACCCTACGATTGACGAGCCCCGCGATGCGCCTACAACGCTTCCAACACCGCCTTGGCAATATCCGCAGTGCCGTTGCCGCCGCCGAATTCCATCGGCTTGATGCCATCCGCATAGACCTTGTCGACCGCGCGCTCGATGCGTTCGCCGGCTTCTGCGGCGCCCTCAAGGCCGTGCTTGTCGGCGAGCCAGTCCAGCATCATCGCGGCGGAGAGGATCATGCCGGTCGGATTGGCCTTGCCCTGCCCCATGATATCGGGTGCAGTGCCGTGGCACGGCTGGAATACCGCATGATGATCGCCGACATCGGCCGATGGCGCCATGCCCATGCCACCGATCAGGCCCGCCGTCATGTCGGAGAGGATGTCGCCGAACATGTTCTCCATCACCATCACGTCGAAATCCCAGGGACGCTTCACCAGCATCGCCGAACAGGCATCGACATAGAGCCGGTCGGTCTTCACGTCAGGATGGCGCTTGGCCGCGTCGTTGAACATCTCGCGGAAGAACGCGAACGCCTTAAACACATTCGCCTTGTCGACGCAGGTCAGCCCGCCATTGGCGCGCCCGCGCGCCTTGCGGCGCTCGGCGAGGCGAAACGAAAACTCGAACAGCCGCTCCGAAGTCTTGCGCGTGATGACAAGCGTTTCGCGCGCCTCGGTGTCGGTGACGATCCCCTTCCCCATCGAGGCAAACAGGCCCTCGGTGGATTCGCGGATCACCACGAGGTCGATGCCGCGTTGATCGGCGCCGACGATCGGGCTTGGCACGCCCGGAATGAGCCGCGCCGGACGCACGCCTGCATAAAGATCGAAATGAAAGCGCAGCTCCACCTGCGGCATGATCTCGGTGTTATCGGGGTAGCGCACCGACGGCAGGCCGCAGGCGCCGAGCAAGATCGCGTCGGCCTCGTCGCACAGCCGAACCGTACTCTCGGGCATCGACTTGCCGGTTTCGAGATAATGGTTGGCGCCAGCCGGCGCCTCGGTGAAGCGGAACTTCAGATCCGAGGTCTTTTCGATCTTGCGCAGGATCTCAAGCGTCGGGTCCATCACTTCAGGACCGATACCGTCACCGGGCAGCACAGCAATATGGAACGCGTTATTGGCAGACATGGGGATTCCTTGGATGGGGCGAATAACAATCGTCACTGCGGGTATACCGTCATTCCGGGGCGATGCGTAGCATCGAGCCCGGAATCTCGAGATTCCGGGTCTGGTCCTTCGGACCATCCCGGAATGACGGCAGTAGGAGCGGAGTTACGGCGTCAGCACCGCACGCCCGACCAGCCTGCCCTTTTGCAGATCGACCAGCGCCTCGTTCGCCTTGGCGAGCGGCATCGGCGTTACCGGGATCGGGGCAATGTGCTTGGTGCGCACCAGATCGAGCAATTCCTGCGTCTCGCGGAGATTGCCGACATAGCTGCCCTGGATCGTGATCGCCTTGATCGGGATCAGCGGCAGCGCCCATGGCGCGCCGCCGCCGAACAGGCCGACGATGACAAGCTTACCGCCCTTGGTCAGGCAGTCGAACCCGAGCTGCGTGGTCTTGGCGTTGCCGACAAGATCGATCACGGCGCGAATGGGCTCGCCGGCTTTCTTCGTCAATTGCTCCAGCGCATCGGGCGCGCTGCCATCGACGGTCGCAAGCGCACCCGCGGCCTCAGCCGCTTCACGCTTGCGCGCATCGATATCGACGACGATGGCGCCCTTGCCGCCCATCGCCTTGAGCAGCGACAACGCCATCAGGCCAAGCCCGCCGGCGCCGAAAATAACGATCGGCGTGTGGAACACGTTCTCGACCTTCTTCAGCGCGCTGTAGGTGGTGACGCCGGAACAGGCATAGGGCGCCGCGGTGATGGGATCGAGGCCCTTCAGATTCAAGAGATAGCGCGGATGCGGCACCGTCATGTGATCGGCATAGCCGCCGTCGCAATAGACGCCGAGCGCATTGGGTTTCAGGCACATGTTTTCATCGCCGGCGAGACAGGTCTCGCATTTGCCGCAGCCGAGCCACGGATAGACCAGCGCGACGTCGCCGACCTTGAGGCCGCCGGTCTCATTTTTGGCATCCGGCCCGAACGCCAGTATTTCGCCGACGGTTTCATGTCCCATCGTGCGCGGCAGCGATACGCCGCGATCTTTCAGCGACAGTGGCTTGCGTCCATGGCCGAGATCGTAACCGCCTTCCCAGATGTGCAGATCGCTGTGACAGACACCCGCCGCCTTCACCTTGATCAGGACCTGCGTGCCCGATGGCTGCGGTGTCGGATGATCCACTTCCTGCAAAGGGGCATTGAAATCGGTGACCTGGAAGCTTTTCATGTGTTTCTCTCCCGTCGATGGCTTTGTATTTTAGATAGGCCGGAAATGCGGCCGCCGACAAGGCCGCAAAAGGCTTGGCTGCAAACGGCTTGTCGGCAAAGGATGTGCTCAGCGCCGTTCCGCCACTTTCGATTTGCCGGCAAAGGCAGCGATGGCCTCGTCCGAAAGACCGCTCTCTTTCAGGAGTGCAACCGTATGTTCGCCCAATGTCGCCGCGCGCTTTCCGGCGGTGACATTGGTTCCGGACATGCGAAACGGCATGTTCAGGACCTTGAATTTACCGCTGTCGTCTTCCACCTCGACCAGCGCGCCGCGATGCGCGATCTGCGGATCATTCAAGGCTTGCGCGACCGTGCGATAGGCCGAACAGGGAACGCCCACCGCGTTCATTTCAGCGAGACATTTTTCGGTATTGAGGGTGCGCGACCAGGTCTCGATGCCCTCCATCAATTCCTTCCAGTTGCTGCGCCGGTCGCCATATCGCGCAAAGCGCGGATCGACGATCCATTCCGGATGGCCAGCGGCCGTAACCAGACCCTGGAACGTCTTCTCGCTGGCGATCGCCACCATCACATAGCCGTCCGCGGTCTCGACCGGGCCGAACATCGGACGGCTCGGCGGCGCCACCTCGAATTGCGACCACTGCACTTCGTTCAGCGTCAGACTAAGCATCGACTCCAACATCGATACGTCGATGTGCTGGCCTTTCCGGCTCTCATGGCGCTGATACAGCGCCGCCGAAATGGCGCCGAAGGCATAGACGCCGGTCAGCACGTCTGCGTGATAGATGCCGCAATAATCCGGCCGGTCGCGCCCGGGCTGGTACGACAAATGCGCCATGTCATAGCCCGAGGCCGCATGGATCACCGGCGCATAGGCCGGCAATTCAGCCGACGGACCGGTCTGGCCGTATCCGGAGATCGAACAATAGATCAGTTTCGGGTTGAGTTGCTGCAGCGAGGCGTAGTCGAGCTTCAACCGCCGCATCACGCCCGGGCGAAAATTCTCCACGACGATATCGGTGCTCGCGACAAGCCGGCGGATCGCCTCGACGGCATCGGGCGATTTCAGATCGAGCACCAGGCTCTTCTTGCCGGCATTGAGCTGACCGAAGGTGCTGCTGCAACCGCCGCGAACCGGTGGCCGGGTTCGCATCGTCTCGCCTTCGACGGATTCGATCTTGATGACCTCCGCTCCCATGTCCGCCAGCATCCGCGTGCAATGGGGGCCGGCAATCGTGGTCGAAAAATCGAGCACGCGAAGACCCTCGAAACTCCGTGTCGTAATCCCCTCATCGTTTCCTTCTATGGTCATCGCAGAACTCCCTTTGGCCTTTATACTTTCAGCCTTGGCGCGACCCTAGATGGGCCTACCGCGCCGGGAAAGCCTCTTGGACAAAGGCGGAGTAAACCGCCGATGACGGTCCCGGGAATTCTCCCAGTTAATTCAAGGAGAAACTGGAACCATTCTTGCATAGTCAGAGTTAGCTCCCCGTGGGTGAGGGCGTTTTCTTGAGGGTCTTGTTCGTTACGACTGAAATGGATGATTTCGTCCGGGTGGGCGGTCTTGCAGCCGTTTCAGCGGCCCTACCCCGGGCGCTTCGCCGCCAAGGCGATGTTCGGGTTTTACTGCCGGGTTATGGCGACGTCGTCGAACAACTCACACATCTTGAAATCATTGGCCAATGCCCGGCATTGGCGGAAATGCCGGCCTGCTCGCTCGGGCTGGCATCGACCAAGGACGGTCTGCCGGTCTACGTCGTCCTGTGTCCACAATTGTACGAACGCCCGGGCAATCCCTATGGCGATGAGGCGGGCCGGGATTGGCCCGACAACGACATCCGCTTCGGGCGATTGGCCTCAGTCGCTGCCCAATTAGCGGCAGGCAGTCTGGACAAGAATTGGGCAGCCGACCTGGTTCACGCCAATGACTGGCAGTCGGCGCTGGTGTCGGCCTATCTCGCCTGGAACGGCACCAAAATCCCGACCATCCTGACCATCCACAATCTGGCCTATCAGGGTCTTTTCCCGAAGGAGTCGCTGCGACGGATCGGCGCGCCGGAAGACTCCTTTCATATCGACGGCCTCGAATTCTACGACAAGCTATCGTTTCTCAAAGGCGGTCTGGTCTACGCGTCCCATCTGACCACGGTCAGCGAGACCTATGCCCGGGAGATTACGACGTCCGAACTCGGTTGCGGACTGGAAGGCCTTCTTCAACGCCGCTCCGACGCCAGGCAATTGACCGGCATCCTGAACGGCATCGACGAGAGCTGGGACCCACGGGTGTGCGCCCAGTTGGCGCAGCAATTCGGCGCCGGAGACTGGGAAGGCAAGCGCGCCAATTCGGATTATGTCCGCCACCAATTCGGTCTGGCAGTGTCGCGCGGGCCGATCTTCGGCCTCGTCGCCCGTCTCGTTCATCAAAAAGGCATCGACCTCGTGCTGTCGGCCGCCGATGAGATCATTGACGCCGGCGGACAGATCATCGTGACCGGCAGTGGTGAGCCCGCGCTCGAACAAGCCTTGATCGACGCGCATCGCCGCCGGCCGGATGCGATCGGTGTCGTGATCGGCTTCAATGACGGCCAGGCCCGGCGGATTTTTGCCGCCAGCGATTTCACCCTGATGCCGTCGCGCTTCGAGCCCTGCGGCCTGAGCCAGATGTATGCGCAAAGGTTCGGATCGCTGCCGATCGGTCATCAGACCGGCGGGCTGGCGGAAACCATCACCGATGGGGAAACCGGATTTCTGTTCAGCCAGCCTTCGACCGAGTCTTTTCTCGGTGGCATCCGCCGCGCGTTCTCCGCCTTCGGGACCAAGGATCGCCTGGACTCGATGCGCCGCAGCGCAATGGCGCGATCTTTTAGCTGGGATATTTCGGCGGCCTGCTACGGCGCGCTTTATCGCAAGGCGTTGTCGCCGTCTTGAAATCATGCCGTGCTTCGCCGGGTCTCCGGCATCACGAACCAGATCAGCGCCAGCCCGGTCGCCGCGACGGCCGCAAGCCCGCTAAAGGCGACGCTGCTGCCGAACTCGTCGCTGACATAGCCGGCCAGCACGGTGCTCAGCGAAGCGCCGATGCCGGTCGCGGTGCCGACGATACCCTGAGCGAAATTGAAGTGGCCGCTGCCGAATGCGACGTCGGCTACGATCAACGGGATCATGACACTGAACACCGCCGCCGTGACGCCATCGAACACCTGAACCGCGACCAGCAAATAGGGATCTCTGACGGTCGCAAACAGCACGCCGCGGATCGCCAGCGCGGCGAACCCCATCAGCAGCAACGGCCGCCGTCCCCATTGCTGCGCCTTGCGTCCGACCGACGGAGAGCTCAGCGCGACAATGGCCTGCGGCACGATGATGCACGCAGCGATCAGGACTGGTGCCCAGCGGCTCGAGCGGGTGGTCACGACACCCGCCATCAATGGCAGCATCGCCCCATTAGCAAGCTGCAGCAGCAGGATGCTGGCGGCAAAGATCAGCAATGGCCGCTGGCGCACCAGATCGAAAACGCTGGTCGCTTTGGCATCGGGTGTCTCGCGCGGCGCCAAACCATGCGCGCGCGCCGGATCGATTTCGCGTTCGCGAATCCGCGCCAGCGCCAGCAGAGTCGGAATGGCCAGCAGGAAGGTAACGATAAATACCGAGCCGCTCGACAGCAGATAACCGCAGGTGCCCATGACGGCGGCGGCGACACCATTGCCGAGCGATGCAAAGCGGGCGTTGCGCCCGAACCGCTCGCCGATCGCAAGCGGCCCCACCAGACCGAGGCTGATCGCGGCAATGGCAGGACCGAGCACGCAGCTCGCGGCCGCATGCAGCGTCGCCGCGGCAATCACGATCGGCAGGATCGGCCATACGACATAGCCGAGCGCACTGACGCCGATGGCCGCGACGGCAAGGCCGGCCACCAGCCGTTCGGACTTCGCCGCATCGACGATGGCGCCGCCGGGCATCTGCCCGATCAGTGCGACGATGCCGCCGATCGACAGCACGAAACCGATCTCGACCTGCGTCCATTTCTGCGTCGTCAAATAAACCGCAACGAACGGACCGAAGCCGGTCTGCACATCTGCCAGAAAGAAAATGAACCAGTCGAGCCCGCGCAGACTGGCGCGCGACGGAGTAGGCGCTGGCTCGGGCGTTACCGGTTCCGTTGCCGACATAACCACACCGTCGTCGACGGCCGCTTGTTCGTCACGGTCATCGTCGGTTGGGTCAATCGAATGTCGGGGCAATCGCGCGAACAGAATATTTCTCCGCTAATGATCGAATTGCAATGGTTGCAGCGTACCGGACGCACCGAGCACCACGATGGGCGTATCCTCCTTGTATTCAGGCGCCTCGCTGACCTGCTCCTTGGTCAATTCAAGCGTGATACTGTCGCTCTTGTTGGCGATGCGCCCGAAATGCAGCGCGTTCCAGTCAACCACGATCCTTCGGCTGCCGACGCCGAGAAAGCCGCCAAAGTCGATCACCGCCGCACGGACCATGCCGGCGCGATCGACAATGACATCGACGATGCGGCCCATGTCCTCGTCGGTCGTGCTGCGGACGTCACGCCCGAGCACGCCGTGCGCATCCCTGGCGCCGATGATGGTGACGGACGGTGGCGGCGCCGGCGAAGGCGTGCTCTTCGGCTGCGGCGCACTCGCATCGTTCTGAGCCTCGGATGCCGCGACCGACAGGGCGGCAAGACCGACTACCATCAACATGAACAAAGATTTCGTGCGCATGTCGTCTCCTGAATCCACGATCGGAAGGCTGCGTTGGCGTACTCGGCAATCATTCATGCGCAGTCAGCCGGCCCCGCTGCGCCGCGGGCCCCCGTACCAAGCCGGACCGATGACAAAAGTTCGAATCCCGGCCGAAGTTTCCCCCGGCTCTACTGCGTCAGGACGAGGGAAACCTGAATTTGGCCGCGCGTGCGCAACACCTCGAGCGACACGTCGTCGTTGTGCCGGCGGACCCGTAGGTCGACACTGGAGGGACCCAGTTGCAGCTCCCGCAAGATCACCTCGTTCAGGAACCCCGGCAAATGCGGGTTGCGCAGCCGGATCTCGCCGCGCCGCGCATCGAACTCCAGACCAAGGGCGGCCTCCAGCAGGGTGAACGGCGTCGCGCTGGCCCAGGCTTGCGGCGCGCAGGCGACCGGGTAGAGCGTCGGTCCGCGTCCCTTCTCGCGCCGAAAACCGCAGAACAGTTCGGGAAGCCGGCGCAGATCCATGTAGGTCGCGGCGCTGAACAGGGCCTCGAATACATTGTCGACCGCGTGTTTGAGATCGTAACGGGCCAATCCGAGCGCGATCAGCGCGTTGTCATGCGGCCAGATCGAACCATCGTGATAGGACATCGGATTATAGCGCGCCTCGCCGCGCGCCACGGTGCGGATGCCCCAGCCGGTGAAAAAATGCGGGCGCATCAGATCGGCCGCGACCATTCGGGCCCGGTCCGCGCGCACGATACCGGTGAACAGCAATTGGCCTGCATTGGACGTCCGCACCTTGCACGGCTGCTTGGCGCCGTCGAGCGCCAGCGCATAGGTGCCGAGTTCATCGCACCAGAACGCGGCTTCGAAGCGCTCAGCAAGAAGCCTGGCTTCAGTCTCAAGCTGCCGCGCCTTGTCCGGATGTCCGAGACGCAACGCGCAACGCGCCGCGAGTTGCTTGCCGGCGAAGACATAGCCCTGCACTTCCGCCAGTGCGATATAGCCTTCCGCGAGCCGCCCGTCGGCATGGAAGATCGCGTCGTAAGAATCTTTCCAGCCCTGGTTGGCGAGGCCCTGTTCCGACGCGCGTTGATATTCGACAAATCCGTCGCGATCGGGATCCCCTGCCCCGTCGATCCAGCACAACGCCGCTTCGATCGAAGGCCATAACTCGGCCAGTGTCTCATCGTCGCCGGTGCGCTCGACATACAAACCCGCCAGCAGCACGAACAGCGGTGTGGAGTCGACGCTGCCATAATAATGCGCGAACGGTACTTCGCGCAGCGCCGCCATTTCGCCACCGCGCATCTCATGGAGGATTTTCCCCGGCTCAGCATCGGCGAGCGGATCGACCGTCTTGGCCTGATAGAAGGCCAGCCGCTTCAGCACGCCGCGCGCAACCCGCGGGTCGATCCACAGCATTTGCAGCGCGGTGATGATGCCGTCACGGCCGAATGTCGTCGAATACCAGGGAATGCCGGCATAGGGATATCGCCCCTGCGGGGTGTCCGTCATCAGCATGTTGAGGTCGGCCATCGACTGGCACAGCACCTCATTGAAGATGTTGTTGGAGGTTTCGATGCTGGTGGCACCCGCGTTCGATTGGCGCATCTCGCGGCGATGCGCCAATAGTCCGCGAAAGAACGGCACCGACTTGTTCGAAGCCGGCTTGTTGCAGGATGCGGCGACAAACAGCGAACTGCTCCGTTGCGGCGCCAAGTCGAGGTGATAGGTCGCGGCATTCACCGCGATGCGCGTCGGCCGTGGATCGAAATGCAGTGCAGTGGCGCGCGATTTGCCATCGAGCCCGTTATATTCGAACATGACATCGGCGGGACCAAGCAATTTGCTGGTGCCGACGCCTCGTCGCGGCCGCTTTTCGCCGCGCACCTCGAACAAATCGGCGAAGTCATTGTCGAACAGCAATGTCAGGTCAAAGCTCGCCGGGCGATCACCATGATTCTGAACGCCGATGCGCTGATAGGCCGTGCCGCGCCACAGAAAGATCGTGCGCACGATGTGCAGCATGTCCTTCTGCAGCACGATCCGGCCATTGCGGTAGACGTCGGGATTGGTGAGATCGACCGTTAATGACGAATTGTCATCCCGCAAATTCGATCCAAGCAGCAGGGGCTGGACTTCATCCAGAACAAGCTCCAGCCGCGCAACATACCGAGTGTCGGCATTGAACAGACCGTCCGGCCCGCCGGCGGACGCGCCGATGTCGCCGTGGCTGTCGAGCACGATGAAAGTGTCATCATGCTTGAGCGAGCGCCGCGGCCTCGCCGCGGGTCCGGTCATCGGGATGTAGAACGGGGATTCCGTGACCAATTCGACGGTACGGGACGTCACGATCTGGGTTACGGCTTCGGCTGACATCTGACCTCGCGCGGGTTTCCTGCCTTTGGTGATCGACGCACTAGGACACAACACGTCAGAGGGGCTTCAGGCGGCGTGCTTGGCGAGACGGCTCATTTCCTGCGTAACCAAGTCTCGATAAGGACCCTGGCCCTGCATCAGGCGATCGGGCGGGCCGTCCTCGATGATCTTACCAGATTTCAGCATCACGACGCGGTCGAAATTACGCAGCGTTGCCAAACGGTGCGCGATTGCAATAACCGTACGCCCGCGCATCAGGCGGCTCAACGCTTCGCGGATCGCCTCCTCCGATTCGCTGTCGAGCGCCGCGGTCGCTTCGTCCAGCAGCAGGATTGGCGAGTCCTTCAGGAACGCGCGCGCGATGGCGATCCGCTGCCGTTGGCCGCCCGAGAACTTGACGCCGCGATCCCCGACCATGGTCGCGAGCCCATCCGGCAGGGTTTCGACGAAATCGCAGCGCGCCGCGATCGCCGCGCGCAGCACCTCGTCGTCGGTCGCGTTCGGCCGTCCGTATCGAATGTTTTCCATGATCGAGCGATGGAATAGCGAAATGTCCTGTGGCACCACCGATATCGCTTCGCGCAGGCTTTGCTGGGTAACGCGGGAAATATCCTGACCATCGATCGTGATGCTGCCGTGCTGGACGTCGTAGAACCGCTGCAGAAGAACGAACAGGCTGGATTTTCCGCCACCGGACTGACCGACCAGACCGACTCGTTGTCCCGGCTGAATCCGAAGACTGAATTTATCGAATACGCTGAGCCCACCCGGATATCGAAACGAAACGTTGTTGAATGTGATCGCGGCACCGCTTTTGACCAGCGGCTCGGCCTCCGGGTGGTCGCGCAATTCATGCGGCAACAGCAACGTGGCAATCGCTTCGGTCAACCGGGCGACGTGCTGGGTGACATCAACCAGCGCTACGGCCAAATCGCGCGTTGCATTCAGAATGGAAAGTCCGAGGGTGCAGACCAGCACGACATCGCCGGTGCTGGCGCCGCCGCTCTGCCACAGCGTGATCGCCCACGCCAATAGGGCGATGATCAGCGCAACAGTAACGGCAGCATGGGTCAGCCGCAGTTTTTCAAGATAGCGCAGACTTCGCCCACGCGCGGTGGTTTCCCGGTTGACGGTGGCGTCAAAGCGGTCGTGCTCGAAGCTGAGACCACAGAACGCCCGGACCAGCGGCATATTGTTGATGACATCGACCATTTCGCCATCCACGGCGGCGGCCTTGTCCGCGAAGTCATCATGCAAGGGCTTGCCGGCCGCGGCGAGATGGAACATCGCAACCACCATGCCGCCGGCGATGACGATCAGACCGGCCGCCATCGGCAGGCTGACGGTTCCGATCAGGGCGATGGCAGCAACCGTCGCAATGCATGGCGGCAGTACGTTCCAGACGAACATGTTCTCGACGGTGAAGACGGCATTTGATGTAGCCGTAATGCGGCTGGTCAGCATGCCCGGCAAGCGGTCGGAGAAATAGCTCGGCGCATGACCCGTCAGGTGACGGAAAATATCGCGACGCAAATCGCCGGTCACGCCGACAAAGGTGAAGCTCGCGGTCCAACTCGCGATCCGCCACAGAAAATTATCAGCGGCGATCAACGATATGAGAAAAACGAATGCCAGCCATACGCCGCCAGCACCCGTTGGCCCGGCTGATAAACCGTCGACCAGATACTTCACGCCATACTGCGTGCCTACCGAACAAGCAACCGCAGCAACGACCGCTCCAAGAATGACGACGTGGGATGCAAGACGCTGGCGGATATAGCGCAGCACGAACGGAAAAGGGCGACTGGCATATCCTGAAAGGCTGTCCATGTGACTGCAAACCCCGTTGGAATTGAAGAAAAACCCGCCGGATTGAATGACCGACGCCGCCTCGTAGTTCCCATCATGCTGCCCCAATTGCTGCGCGAAAATCTTGCAGCATGGATCGCGATTGAAACCTGATCGGACGAGATGGCATCAACAAGACCATCCTGTGGAGGAAGTGCGCTGGTGGAAGAAGTGCGCATCATCTGGGAACTTCGCACATGCGGAAACGTTCCCTGTTCGGCATGCCGGTGCTGACGACGTGGCGGGGCGTTTTTTACTCACTCATGACAAACGGGAGACGGATAGATGCGCATCGCGCAAGTTGCTCCGCTGACGGAGGCTGTTCCACCGAAACTCTATGGCGGAACCGAGCGGATGGTACACTGGCTGACCGAAGAACTGGTAGCATTGGGAAATGAAGTAACGCTGTTCGCCAGCGGCGACTCCCAAACCTCAGCGAAACTTGACGCAACGTGGCCGAAGGCGCTTCGTCTCGATGGATCCGTCCGCGACCCGAACGCGCTGCACATGGTGATGCTGGAGCGCGTCCGGCAAAAATGCGACGATGAGGAATTCGACTTTCTGCATTTTCACCTCGACTACTATCCGTTCTCGCTATTTCACCGCCAGCCAACGCCGTTTGTGACAACTTTGCATGGCCGGCTTGATCTGCCCGAACACCAACCGGTCTTTACGACCTTCTCTTCCATACCGGTGATTTCGATCTCGAACGCACAGCGGCGTCCGGTGCCGCAGGCCAATTTTGTTCGCACCATCTATCACGGCCTGCCGGAAAGACTGCTGACGCCGCAGCCGGTGGCCCCCAGTTATCTGGCCGTGCTCGGGCGAATTGCGCCGGAGAAAGGCGTGGATCGTGCCATCAAGATCGCGATCCGCTGCGGCATTCCGCTCAAGATCGCCGCCAAGATCGATCGCGCCGACCAGGAATATTACGACGAAATCATCCGCCCGCTGATGGATCACCCGCTCGTTGAATATATCGGCGAAATCGGCGACCACGAAAAATCGAACTTTCTAAGCGGCGCGATTGGGCTCCTGCTCCCCATCGACTGGCCCGAGCCGTTTGGCTTGGTCATGATCGAAGCAATGGCCTGCGGAACGCCTGTCATTGCCTATAATCGCGGTTCGGTCGCAGAAATCATCGATGACGGTCTGACCGGCTTCATCGTCGAGGACGAAATCAGCGCGGTGGCGCGTGTCGGCCGCCTGTCCAGCCTGGACCGAGGTGCCGTCCGCAAGCAGTTCGAGGCACGGTTCACTGCGCGCCGTATGGCGCTCGATTACCTCGCCACCTATCGCAGTCTGAAGGAAGCTGCCGAACCACGCATCAAGCTGGTGAGCAGCGCGGAATAAAGCTGTTGCCGCCGGGGGCTAATGCACCGGCGCCAAGTCGGATTTGCCAAAGCGTCGCTCGTAAGCCTTGATATAGGCTTCCGGCGATGCCTTCAGATGCTGCCGGGTGAGTTTGATCAAGTCTTCGCGGCGCGAACCGCGAAGCGCCTTGATCATTTCAACATGATCGCGACGCGCACGATCGAGCGATTGCGGAAATGCATTGGCATACGATCTGATGCCGTAGGCCTTCTGGGCCAGCAGATCGATGGTTTCTATCAGGCAGGCATTGCCGCAGAGACCGAACAACACCTGATGAAAACTGAGATTGCTGTAGAAGACCGTCAGAAGGTCGCCTGCGGCAACCGCCGCGCTGTGTTTCCGCTGCAGTTCTTCCAACCTCTCGATGTCCTTGTTGGCGACAGGAAACGGAATGATGCGGACCGCCATCAATTCCAGTTCTTCGCGGACCGCGTAGATTTCCCTCACCTCGAGAGGAGTTAAGCCACGAACCAGCGCGCCGCGATTGGGGATGCGCTCGACCAGACCCTTTTTCTCAAGCTCGAACAGCGCCAGCCTGACGTCGCCACGATGAGTCGCAAACAGGTCGCAAAGATCCTGTTCGACCAGACGCTCCTTCGGTTGACGCCGCCCAAGGACTATGTCCTCCTCGATGCGCTTGGCAATGAGGAGCGCCGCCGGTTCTCGCGCAGGCGGGTTTGGTACCGGCAGGGATTTAGGCGTTCGGGCTGTCGCCTGTCTGGAAGGTTTTCCGGCCATCATTTCCCCGATTAGAGGGCGTGTCTGCCGCTCCGACGCAACCTGCAGCATAGCAAGCCGCCAAAAGTTTTCAATTCTGAAGATAATATCGATAACAGTATTGTAAACAATTTTGGTTGGGACTAGCATCCTGCAAAACGGCGGACAGCGACTTGTACCGCCATCGCGCAGGGGGAAACGGCATGAAGAAAGATCGCAAGGATTCCGTCAGTTGCAAGGCCGGCCTGAGCGAAAGTTCGGCTGCATCGAGCCAGACCTTGTCGAAGCGGCATGGCCGCCGCGAGTTTCTCCTGAAGACAGGCGGCATTCTCGCCGCCGGTGCATTCGGCGCCGTGCCGTTGCGCGGCTGGGCCGCGGATCCCGTCAATATCGGCGCGCTTTATCCAACCACCGGAAGCATGGCGCAAATCGGTATCGGTTGCGTCGCAGCCGCCAAGCTCGCAGTCGACATGATCAACGACGCCGGCGGCATCAGGTCGCTCGGCGGCGCCAAGCTCAATCTCATCATCTCGGACGTTCAGAGCGACACCACTGTGACCCGCACCGAAACGGACCGACTCATCACCGGCAACAAGCTGTCGGCGATCCACGGCTGCTTCGCCAGCGCGCTGACGCTGATCGCCAGCGAGGTAGCCGAGCGCGCCAAGGTGCCGCTTCTGACCGGCTCCAGTTCCGATCAGCTCAACAAGGGCCGCACCCACACCTTCACGCCGTTCGCCCGCGCTTCGCAATTTGCGCAAGCTCAATTGCGGATGTCGCGGCTGGTCAGCGACAAGCCGAAGGTCGCGGTGATATTCGAGAACACCGCATTCGGCACTTCGACCTCCAACGGCTTGCGGGAGCAGGCCGCTGCCGAAGGCGTTGAAATCGTGTTGTTCGAGCCTTATTCCGCCGGCTTCACCGATGCCAGCCCGCTGATCAACAAGGTCAAATCGGCGGGCGCCAACGCGCTGTTCTCGGTCTCCTATCTCAACGATCTCATTCTGATCGTGCGGACCGTCAAGCAGGTCGGCCTCAACATCGCGATCAATGGCGGCTCCGGCGGTTTCGTCATTCCGGATTTCTACAAGAATGTCGGAAAACTCGGCGAAGGCCTGCAGGGCGTGGCGCACTGGAACCACGACATGGATGCCAACTCCGAAAAGGTGAACGCCGAATACAAGAAGCGCACCGGCGAATTCCTGTTCGAATATGCCGGCGGCCTCGTCGCCCAGACCTTCATCATCGCCGATGCGCTCGAACGGGCCGCCTCTCCCGATCCGCAGAAGGTGCGCGACGCCATCGCGGCGACCGACGTGTCGTCGGGATTTGCCGCGATGTGTCCGGGCGGCAAGGTCAAGTTCGGACCCGACGGCAAGAACATCCACGCCCATCCGGTCGGCGTGCAGTGGCAGAACGGCGATCTCGCGAGCGTCTATCCGGAAGAAGACAAGCGCGCACCGCTGTTGAAAACCTGACCGGTCAAACGCCATGTGGGAGACAATAGCCCAGGCCGTCATCAACGGCCTGCTCATCGGCGGCATCTACGCGCTCGTCAGCATCGGCGTGACGCTGATTTTCGGCGTGGTCAAGATCGTCAACTTCGCCCAGGGCGAATTCGTGATGATTGGGATGTACATCAGCTTCTTTCTTTCCAGCCAGTTCGGCATCGATCCCCTGGTATCGTTGATCGTATCGATGCCGGTGCTGTTCGTGATCGGCGTCCTGGTCCAGCATTTCCTGATCCGCAGGGTGCTGGGCCCCAACGACATGCCGCAGATTTTTCTGACGTTCGCGCTGTCGCTGCTGTTGCTTAATCTCGCGCTGATGCTGTTCTCGGCGAATTACCGCACCGTCCACACCTCCTATTCCGACGAGGCGCTTCACCTCGGAGAGCTTTATATCCCGGTCGCGAAGCTGATCGCCTTTGTGGTGGCGATGGCGCTGAGCGGCGCGCTCTGGGTTTTTCTACACACCACCGATCTCGGCAAGGCGATGCGTGCGGCGGCCCAGAACCGCGACGTCGCGACGCTGATGGGGATCAACCCCAACCGGGTGTTTTGCGTCGCGCTAGGCATTGCCTTGGCGCTGGCGGGCGCGGCCGGCTCATTGCTGATGCCGTTCTATTCGGCCTATCCCTTTGTCGGGCAGGTGTTCGTGCTGATGGCCTTTGTCGCTGTGGTGCTGGGCACGCTCGGCAATGTGATCGGCGCGCTGGTCGCCAGCCTGATGATGGGCGTGGCCGAATCCCTCGGCATCCAATTCGTCGGCGCCGACTCCGGCCTGATCGTGGTGTTTGCGATGCTGCTGCTGACCCTCGCCTTCAAACCAACCGGCCTTGGCGGAGGGCGCGCGCGATGACCGGACGCGCCCAAAGCCTGCTTTGGCTGACGATCGGCATCATCGTGCTGATCGCCCTGCCGATGGTCGTGAAAAGTTCGTTCGCGATCGACATCTTCATCCGGATCCTGCTGTTTTCTTTCATCGGCGTCGCCTGGAACCTGATGGGCGGATACGCTAAGCAGCTTTCGCTTGGCCATGCCGCCTATTTTGGATTGGGCGCCTACACCTCGACGATCCTGCAGATCAATTACGGCATCTCGCCCTGGATCGGGATGATTGCCGGCGGCGTGGTCGCGATGCTGGCAAGCCTGCCGATCGGCTGGCTGTGCTTCCGACTGCGCGGCCCCTATTTCACCATCGCCACCATCGCGACGGCGCAGGCCTTGATGCTGATCTTCCTCAAATTCCGCGATTTCGCCTGGGGCGCCGAGGGAACTACGATCCCCAATCTCGGCAGCGCGCCGCTCATGATGCAGTTCGAAACCAAAGCATCCTATTACTACGTGGCACTCGGCCTGCTCGTGCTGGGCCTTGCGATCACCTACCTCATCGAACGCTCCTGGATGGGCTATTACCTCGTCGCGATCGGCGAGGATGAAGACGCCGCCGAGGCGATCGGCGTCAACGCTCCAAAAATCAAGCGCGACATCTATCTGATCAGCTCCTTTCTCACCGCGCTGGCCGGCACGTTTTACACGCAATACATCTACTTCATCGATCCTGCGACGGCGTTCAGCTTCAACATCTCGATCGAGGCGGCGCTGGTCTCGATCGTCGGCGGCATCGGCACGTTGTGGGGCCCGGTGATCGGCACCGTCCTGTTAGAGACAACGTCGACGCTGCTGCAAAGCTGGCTCGGCAGCTCGATCGGCGGTGTGCAGCTCACGGTTTACAGCCTGATCCTGATGGCCGTAATCCTGTGGCGGCCGACCGGATTGATGGGCATGATCAGCGAAGCCTGGCATCGCTTCGCCAGCCGCAAACCGGCGCGGGCCACGCCATGACGGACGCGCTGGTTATTCGCGGTCTCAGCAAGCGGTTCGGCGGATTGCGCGCCGTGCAGGACGTCTCCTTTACCATCAAGGAAAATGAAACCGTCGCATTGATCGGGCCCAACGGCGCCGGCAAGACCACGAGCTTCCATCTCATCACTGGTTTCCACAGGCCGGACTCCGGTTCGGTGTCGGCCTTCGGGCGGGACATCACGGGATTAAAGCCCCACGACATCTGCGCCCACGGCCTCGTGCGCACCTTTCAGGTGGCAAAACCGTTCGGCGCGATGACGGTGCTCGATAACGTCATGACCGGCGCGTTCCTGCGCGACAGGCATGCCAGCGTCGCGCGTGAGAAAGCCCGCGAGGCGATCGAGTTCGTCGGTCTTTCGCTCAAGGAGAAAACCGCGGCAAAGGATCTGACTACGATCGACCAGCGCCGGCTTGAAATGGCGCGCGCGCTGGCGACGCAGCCGAGGCTTCTATTGCTCGATGAAGTCATGGCCGGACTCAATCCTTCAGAGATCGATCAGGCGGTGGCCTTGATCGGAAAGCTGTCGCAGCGCGGCCTGACCATCGTCATCGTCGAACATGTGATGCGCGCGATCATGGCCGTCGCCCGCCACATCGTGGTGCTCGATCACGGCCAGAAGATCGCGGAGGGCACGCCCAAGGAGATCGTCGAAAATCCGGAAGTGGTTCGTGCCTATCTGGGCTCCTACGTGCACCCGCCAACATCGGGAGAGAGTTAGTGCTCAAACTGTCAGGTGTGAGCGCCAGTTACGGCTCCGTTCCCGCCATTCACAATGTCAGCATCGAGATCGGCGAAGGCGAAGCCGTCGGCCTGCTCGGCGCCAACGGCGCCGGCAAGAGCACGACGTTGCGCGCGATCTCGAAGCTCGTGAAGATGTCGTCGGGCACCATCATTTTTGCCGGGACCGACCTCTCGACATTGCCGCCGCATCGAATTCCGGAACTGGGCATTGCCCATGTGCCGGAGGGCCGCCAGGTATTTCCTGAAATGACGGTGCAGGAAAATCTCGAGATCGGCGCTTATGTCCCGAAAGCCAAGCTGGAACGCAGCCGCACGCTGGATCTGGTCTACAGCATTTTTCCGCGGCTCGCCGACCGCAAGAAGCAACTGGCCGGCACCATGAGCGGCGGCGAGCAGCAGATGCTCGCAGTCGGCCGTGGCCTGATGCTCAAGCCTCGGCTCCTGATGCTTGACGAACCTTCGCTCGGCCTCGCCCCTGTGATGACCGACGTGACCTTCGAGAAAATCGGCGAAATCCACAAAATGGGCACCGCCATTTTGCTGGTGGAGCAGAACGTCAGCCGCGCATTGTCGCTGGTGCAGCGCGCCTATGTGCTGGAAAGCGGCAGCGTGACCATGCAGGGGACCAGCGCGGAACTCGCTGACAACGAGCAGGTTCAGGCGGCGTATCTGGGGATCTGATTGAAGTGTCTCGACCTCATCCTGAGGAGGCGCGAAGCGCCGTCTCGAAGGATGAGAGCCACTGCGCACTCATGGTTCGAGACGGCGCAAGAGCGCCTCCTCACCACGAGGGAGAGAGTCGCGCTCGCTGTTGCAGAGGAGCGATAGTATCTATTCGAATTTCAAACAGCCAAAACGCGGAACAGAGAATCGTCATTGCGAGCGCAAGCGAAGCAATCCATGGTGCAACAAAGAAGGTGTGGATTGCTTTTCTGCTTTCCCTCCCCCCGCGAAGCGGCGGGGAGGGATCAAGGGTGGGGGGGTGGTGCTGCGAATACCGCTGCCAGCGAGTTTGCCGATAGACCCCCCACCCCCGACCCCTCCCCGCCACGCGCTGACGCGCGCGGAGGGAGGGGAGAAGAAGACGAATTCAATTTTCAAACAGCATTTCACATTCCCGCGGCGCAATTCGCCCGAGTTCTGCTCTCCTCGTTCCGCTCTCTCTTTAGAGGGCGTGGGGAATGACGGGTGCTCGATGCACCCGCAGCCGCGCGTGTAGTGGGTGGTAGCACGCGCGTTAGTCACCACGAGTACACCGGAGAACCCGGCATTCCCGCACGCGATGGTGTTAACGGTTTCCTTCGTACTCTCCCCGGTGATCGGGCTCTTTTGTCACCGTCGCCTCGCAGATATTTCCGCAAGACTTGAACGCCAGCGTCGAGGCGTCAGGACCACACGACTTCGCCGTCCGCTTTTGCGCCATTCGTCAAAGGCGCATCAGCGTCCACCGCATCCCGTCCCGCGTCCGTGACGATCGCGATACGCCCCTCTGTAGGACGAGACAGGCGGATTCTGATTTGATTTGGGGTAAAACGCGAAGCAATTTATTTTTGCGCATCCGACTGGACACATGGAATCACACTGATCCGCCTCGATAAATTCGTCTGCGCGCACATGGGCCGAGGCGGCTATATTTGGCGAATCACAGCCGCCCCGGAGGAATATCAGGAATGGCGAATGACGATCGCATTACGATCATTCCCCGGAGAACGCCGGAATCGGCTGCGATGTCGGCCAGCGTCAAACGGGCGATGGCGATCACCGCTAAACTCAACCGCTTGACGTTCAACGATGCTGACGAAGTCCGGGCCTTGTTCAGTGAACTGATCGGCAGGAAGGTGGACGACAGTTTTCTGCTGATCCCGCCATTCTACGCGACCGGCGGGGCCGACACCCGCATCGGGCGCAATGTCTTCATCAATCAGAACTGCACTTTTTACGATCTTGGCGGGCTCGACATCGCCGACGACGTGATGATCGGACCGAACGTCAGCCTCATCACATCGGGCCATCCCGTTGAGCCGTCCCGGCGGCGCGATTTCACCATCGCAAAGCCCATCGTGATTGAAAGAAACGTATGGATCGCCGCTGGTGCCATCATCATCGGCGGCGTGACGGTGGGAGAAAACTCGGTTGTGGCGGCGGGCGCCGTCGTTACCAAAGACGTTCCCCCCAATACGCTTGTCGGAGGAAACCCGGCGAAAGTCATTCGTGCGATCGCCGAGTGAAATCGCTATTGCGGCAATCCTGATTCGACAGCCCCACTCCGGTCAACGCATCACTTACGCCTTGTCTGACTGCAGAATATCCACAATGGCCTGGCCGGTCGCGGCCGTGCCGAGCTTGCCGCCGACATCCTTGGTCGCGCGGCCGCTTTGGATCGCGGTCGCGACGGCACCTTCGATGGCGCGGGCGGCCGATTCAAATCGCGGCGCACCAGTGCGCTCGCCATGCCAGGCCAGCAGCAACGCGGTCGATAAAATCAGCGAGAACGGATTGGCGATATCACGCCCGGCGATATCGGGCGCCGAGCCGTGCGCAGCCTGCGCCATCGCGTGTTTAGCGCCGACATTGAGCGAGCCGCCAAGGCCAAGGCTGCCTGACAATTCGGCGGTCAGATCCGAGAGAATGTCGCCGAACATGTTGGTCGAGACGATCACGTCAAATCGATCCGGCTGGCGCACCACATGCGCCATCATGGCGTCGACCAGGATGTCATCGACCTCAAGGCCGGGATAGCCGCGCGCAGCCTCGCGGCAGATATCGATAAACATGCCGTCGCCGATTTTCAGCACATTGGCCTTGTGAACGATGGTGAGGTGCTTGCGCCGGCGCATCGCGAGCTGACAGGCCGCCTGCGCGATTCGCTCGCAACAGTGCCGAGTGATGCGGCGAAGCGAGATGACGACGTCCGATGTGACGAGAATCTCGCCATTGCCCTGCTCCATATTGCGGTCCGCATAGAAGCCTTCGGTATTTTCACGCACCACCACCAGATCGAAATCGCCGAGCCGGTTGCGCAGACCGGGATAAGTCCGGGCCGGCCGCACATTGGCAAACAAATCGAGGTTTTTCCGGAAGTATTTCGACGGGTTGATCTCGCCGCGCTGCTCGTCCTTGAAGTCAAAGGTGGCGGCGGGCCCGAGGATCAGACCGTCGGCGGCCTGCACGGTTTCCAGCAGCCCGGGCGGGATCGTTGAGCCGAATTGCTTCAGGCTGGCATGACCGACTTCATGCTCATCGGTCTGGATGCCGAGCTGGAAATGCTCCGAGGCGGCCCGCAAGACATTATATGTCGCGGCTGATATTTCCGGCCCGATGCCGTCACCCGGCAGAACGACGATACGCATGATGAATTCCTTGAAGTGCTGCTGAAACCGACGCCCGGCCGCCAGCCGAACGGGTCGGTTTGTAGACGATTTGTGCGCCCTGATAGCGGCAATCGGGGCATAACCGCAATGCATTCCCGGGTTACTAGTGCCAGCCGGCTGTCGAGCGGGCCCGCAAAGGTAGCGGAAGGCCGCCGAGGCAGCGGCCCGGAGGCAACCGCCTGCCAGATCAAATTATTCCCCCGGGCGAACGCCAATTCTTGATTTGAACTGTTCTAGAATCCAGTCCAACATCCCCCCGAAGTTCAATCGATGGATTGGGCTAACCAGACGTTCGATCGATGGATCGGACAAAATCAGGGGAACGCGATGGCAAACCTCAATGTCAATGGGAAGACTTTCGACGTCGATGTCGAGCCGGATACGCCGCTATTGTGGGCGATACGGGAAAATGTAGGGCTCACGGGGACCAAATATGGCTGCGGCATCGCACAATGCGGCGCCTGCACCGTCCATGTCGACGGGGTCGCGATGCGGTCCTGCGGCGTGCTGGTCAGTGAAGCCGTCGGCAAGAAAATCACCACAATCGAAGGCCTCGCCGTCAACGGCGTCCTGCACAAGGTGCAGCAGGCCTGGGTCGCCAACGACGTCCCGCAATGCGGCTATTGCCAGAGCGGCATGATCATGGCGGTGGCCGCGCTTCTCAAGGACAATCCGAAGCCGACCGACCAGGATATCGACGACACCATCACCAATATTTGCCGCTGTGGCACGTTCAAACAGGTGCGTGAAGCGATTCACGCCGCCTCAGACGTTTGAGGGGGCAGCCATGAACCAGATGCCAACTCTCAGCCGCCGCTCCTTTGTGATCGGCACCGCCGCTGTCGGCTCCGGCCTCGCGCTCGGCCTCGATATTCCCTTTGGCGGCCCGACCGTCGTGCGCGCTGCCGACGGCTCGCCTGAAATCAACGCCTGGGTCGTGATCCAGCCCGACGACACCGTCGTCATCCGCATCGCGAGATCGGAAATGGGCCAGGGCACATTGACCGGCCTCGCCCAGCTCGTCGCCGAAGAACTCGAATGCGACTGGTCGAAAGTCACCACCGAATATCCAACGCCGGGCCAGAGCGTCGCGCGCAAACGTGCGTGGGGCGACTTCTCGACCGGCGGCAGCCGCGGCATCCGCACCTCGAACGAATACGTCCGCAAGGGCGGCGCGACCGCGCGCGTGATGCTGATCCAGGCCGCTGCCAACGAGTGGAAGGTGCCGGCTTCGGAATGCACCGCAGCCAACAGCATCATCACCCACACGCCGTCGGGTCGCACCACGACCTACGGCAAGGTCGCCGAAGCCGCGGCCAAGATCGAGCCGCCGGCCGACGTCAAACTGAAGGACCCGAAGGACTGGAAAATCGCCGGCAAGGGCCTCAAGCGGCTCGATACCGTCGACAAGACCACCGGCAAGATGACCTATGGCATCGATATTAAGTTGCCGGGGATGCTCAATGCCGCGATCAAGGCCTGTCCGGTGTTCGGCGGCAAGCTGAAGAGCTACGACGAAGCCAAAGTCACGGGCATGAAGGGCGTCAAGAAGGTCGTCCCGGTCGGTGACTACGCTGTCGCGGTTGTCGCCGATACCTGGTGGCACGCCAAGACCGCGCTGGAGAAGCTGCCGATCGTCTGGGACGAAGGCCCGAACGCCAAGGTTTCCAGTGCATCGATCGCCAAATGGCTCGAGGAAGGTTTCGACGACTCGCAGCCGGCCTTTGTCGGCAACGAGAATGGCGACGCCAAGGCCGCGATCGCCAAGGCCGTCAAGAAGGTCGAAGCCGTCTACAACTATCCCTACCAGAACCACGCACCGATGGAGCCGATGAACGCCACGGCGCTCTATACGGAAAACAAATGCGAAGTCTGGTGCGGAACGCAGAACGGCGAAGCGGCTTTCGCGGCCACGCTGGAAGCTTCCGGCCTGCCGGCCGACAAATGCGACGTCTACAAGCAGATGCTCGGCGGCGGATTCGGCCGTCGTGGCCAGACCGACTATGTCCGGCAGGTCATTGCGATCGCCAAGCAGATGCCGGGTACGCCGATCAAACTGCTGTGGTCGCGTGAAGAGGATATGCAGCACGGCGCCTATCATCCGATTACGCAAGTCAAGATGACCGGCGCCTTTGACGCCGACAACAATCTGACCGCGTTGCGGATGCGAATCTCCGGGCAATCCATTCTGTTCAGCCTGCGCCCCGAAGCGCTGGTCAACGGCAAGGATCCGGCTACCTTCGCCGGCCTCAATCCGACCGGCGAAGCGGCGATCGGATATTCGGTTCCCAACCTGCTGATCGATCACTCGATGCGCAATCCGCACGTCCCGCCAGGTTTCTGGCGCGGCGTCAACGTCAACCAGAATGCGATCTACCTCGAATGTTTCATGGACGAGCTGGCGAATGCGGCCGGCCAGGATCCGCTCGAGTTTCGTCGCAAGCTGATGACCAAGAACCCGAAGCATCTTGCGGTGCTCAATGCCGTGGCCGAAAAAATCGGCTGGGGTACGCCCGCACCGAAAGGCGTGTTCCGCGGGATCGCGCAGCATATGGGCTATGGCAGCTACGTTGCCGGCGCCGCAGAAATCTCGGTCACCGACGGCAACAAGATCAAGGTGCATCGCATCGTTGCCGCGACCGATCCGGGCTATGCGGTCAATCCGGCGCAGATCGAACGGCAGATTGCCGGCTCATTCGTCTACGGCCTCTCGGGCCTGTTCTATGGCGGTTGCACCGTCAAGGACGGCCGCATCGAACAGTCGAATTTCGACAATTACAATTCGATGCGGATCGCCGAGATGCCCAAGGTAGAGTCGATCGTGATGCCGAGCGGCGGTTTCTGGGGCGGCGTCGGCGAGCCGACGATCTGCGTCGCAGGGCCTGCGGTGCTGAATGCATATTTCGCAGCCACGGGCAAACGCCTGCGCTCGGTACCGCTGAGGGATCAAAACATCACCTTCGCCTGACCTCACACGCGGCGGCCCCAACGGGCCGCCGCATCATCTTCGGACATGCTCATGGACGCGCTGCGCCTGATGACGCGGAGAAACGTCGTTCGTGGCATCGCCGCGACAACAGCGTCGTTTGCTTCCCCGTACCCTTCCCGCGCGCAATCCGCCGCGCGGGTTGTCGTGATCGGCGGCGGCTTCGGCGGCGCCGCGTGTGCACGTGCGCTGCGACGGATCGATGCGAAACTGCAGGTGACGCTGGTCGAGCCGAACAAGGTTTTCACCGCCTGCCCGTTCAGCAATGAGGTGATCGCCAGCTTGCGCGACATCGAAGCGCAGCAATTCACTTACGACAAGATCGCCGCCGATGGCATCAGCGTCATCGCGCAGGCAGCCGTAAGGATCGATCCGCAAGCGCGTACGGTCGGCCTCGCCGACGGCACGACGCTCTCTTACGATCGCCTGGTGCTATCGCCCGGCATCGACCTGCGATACGAGGCGTTGCCCGGCTATGACGAAGCATCGGCGCTAAAAATGCCGCATGCCTGGAAGGCGGGCGAACAGACTGTCTTGCTGCGCCGGCAACTCGAAGCGATGGACGATGGCGGCGTGGTGGTGCTGGCGGTGCCGGCGAGCCCCTCGCGATGCCCGCCCGCCCCGTATGAACGCGCCAGCCTGATTGCGCATTATCTCAAGGCGAAGAAGCCACGCTCCAAGATCCTGATCCTCGATGCCAAGGACACCATTCCGCAGCAGCGGCTGTTCGAAAACGCCTGGAAGGAACTGTATCCCGGCATGATCGAACGGATATCGCTATCTCAAGGTGGCCGCGTCGTATCGGTCGAACCCGCGACCAACACGCTGGTAACTGACTTCGGCAATTACGAAGCTCAAGTTGCGAATGTCATTCCACCGCAGAAGGCCGGCACCATCGCCGGCATCGCGGGCACGGTCGACAATACCGGCTGGTGTCCGATCGATCCCGTTACATTCGCCTCAAAACTGGCACCCAATATTCACGTCATCGGCGATGCCTGCATCGGCGGCGGCATCCCGAAATCCGCCTCCGCCGCCAACGCCGAGGCCAAGGCCTGTGCCGCCGCGGTCGCAAGCCTGATCGCAGGCAAATCGCCGGCGGCGCCGAAACTGGACGGCACCTGCTACAACACCGTCGCGCCGGGCTATGCGTTCTCGCTGTCCGGCACCTATCAGCCGCACGATGATATCTTTGCCGAGGTCGAAGGCACCGGATTCACTAGCCCGGTCGATGCACCGCGCGATATCCGGCTGAAGGAAGCCGAAATTGCGCAGGCCTGGTTCCACACCATCACGGCGGAAACCTTTGGCTAGGTCGGCAATTCATATCATGTGGCTTGCCGCGGCCGGGCTCACGCTGGCCCGTGCCGCGAGCGCGCAGGAATTGCGGCCCTACACCATCACGGGAGATTCCATTGCCGAATCTCTGACGGGCGCGCCGGGAGATGCGGTGCACGGCCGCGCATTGGTGCTGGAACGCACCAGCACTTGCATTCTGTGCCATAGCGGACCATTTCCGGAAGAGAAGTTTCAGGGCGATCTTGCGCCGAGCCTGGCAGGCGCCGGCAGCAGATGGTCGATAGGCCAGCTTCGGCTACGGCTGGTCGAAGCGTCGCGCCTCAATCCCGCGACGATCATGCCGTCCTATTATCGCGTCGACGGACTGGAGCGCGTCGGCACAGCGTGGCGCGGCAAGCCGATCCTGACCGCCGAACAGATTGAGGATATCGTGGCGTATCTTGCGACGCTGCGCGACTAGGAAAACACGATGCACGAACCGAAGAATTCATCGCGCCGCCAATTTCTAAGCCTCGCCGGTAGTGCGGCAGTGATGGGTGTCATTCCAATCGTTACGGTGACGCCCGCCGAGGCAACGCCCGCGATGCTGGCCAGCGCGATCCGCAATGTCGTCGGTACAGCTACCGTGCAGACCGGCAAGATCAAGATCGACGTGCCGCCTTTGGTCGAAAACGGCAACACCGTGCCGCTAACGGTGACCGTCACCAGCCCAATGACGGAAAATGACTACGTGAAAAGCATTCACGTCTTCAATGAAAAGAACCCGCAGCCCAATGTCGGCAATTTCTATCTCGGACCACGATCCGGCCGCGCCCAGATTTCCACGCGGATTCGGCTGGCCGATACGCAGAAGATCGTCGCGATCGCGCGACTGTCCGACGGGTCGTTCTGGTCCGTCAGCGCCGACGTCGTGGTGACGCTCGCGGCCTGCACCGAGGAGGTGATCTGATGGCTTCCGCGCTGATCAATGTTCCCAAGAAGGCCAAACGCGGCGACATCATCGAGATCAAGACGCTGATGTCGCACATCATGGAAACAGGCTATCGCCGCACCGCGACCGGCGAGCTGGTGCCGCGCGATATCATCACCAGCTTTAGCTGCCGCTACAACGGCGTCGAGGTGTTTCGCGCCGACCTGTTTCCGGCGATCGCCGCGAACCCGTTCATCACCTTCTTTACGGTAGCGACCGAGAGCGGCAAATTCGATTTCGAATGGATCGGCGACCAGGGTTTTACCGAAACCGCTTCGGCCGCCATTTCCGTCGAATGAAATTGATCCGGACGATAGCCGTTGCAGGCCTGCTGCTTGCGGCTGGCTTCGCGGTCCCTCGCCTCTGCGCCACCGAAATCCCGCAGGCCGAGCGCCGCTCCGGCTACACTTTCATGTCGCCGGACACCAAAGCGATCCAGGACGACGACACCGCCAATCCCGGCATGCTGTGGGTACTCGACGGCGAAGCGTTGTGGAAACGCAAAACGGGTACCGCCGACAAGGCCTGCGCCGATTGCCATGAGGACGCGCGCGCGAGCATGAAGGGCCTCGCGGCGCGCTATCCCGCCTATGACAAGACGCTCGGACGCCCCGTCAATCTGGAACAGCGCATTAATCTCTGCCGTGCGCAACATCAGCAGGCGACGCCGCTACCTTATGAGAGCCGCGACCTGCTCGCTTTGACGGCCTTTGTCGCGCAGCAGTCGCGCGGCATGCCCATTACGGCCGGCGCCGACCCGCAACTGGAACCGTTCGTTGCCAAAGGACGCGATACCTTCATGCGCCGGCAGGGCCAGCTCAATCTCGGCTGCACCAATTGCCACAATGATAATTGGGACAAGCATCTCGCGGGCTCCGCGGTGACCCAGGCGCTGCCGACCGGCTATCCGCTCTACCGGCTGGAATGGCAATCGCTGGGCTCGCTGCAACGCCGCCTGCGCAACTGCATGACGGGGATGCGGACGCAGATTTACGATTACGGCGCGCCTGAGCTGGTCGAACTCGAGCTCTATCTGATGTCGCGCGCGCACGACATGCCGATCGAGACGCCAGCGGTGCGGCCGTAGACTACCTTAGCACGGCCAGCGATGCCAATTTCGAAACATCCGCGCTCTGATCGAGCGCCCAGATCGCCTCGATCAGCGGCGTGATGTCGTGGGAGGAATCCCAGCCCGCGGCGGCGGTCCGCAATTTCGCTTCGAGATCGCTGTCGGCAAATGGATTGACGTCGCTGCCGCGCGCGGCGGTTTGCGACAGTTTGTGGACCTTGCCGTCGGCCGTGGTGATGTCGACCGCGGCCGCGATGGTGGAAAAGCTTTCGTCGCGCAGCACCTCGACTTTGCCGCGCAGCGCTGTCACTTGGGGATCCCTGGCGGAAGCATCGTTGAATTGCTCGACCCCGGCCTTGCCGGTGACCAAGGCGGCGGCGACCGCGTGCTGCACACTCACCTGCGACTCGCGGCCGGTCGAAATGTCAGGCCGGTCGGTGCGGATAGCCAGCAGCGGATTGCCTCGCACCACGACGGCGGTCACGACCTCCGCCGGATGATCGCGTCGCCAATCCAGCACGCAATCGAGCACCGGATTGATCACGAAGCCGCAGGGATACGGCTTGTAAGACGTCGCCATGATCTGCCAGCTATCGCCCCAGCCGTCGGTAACCGCCGACAAATCGACTGTCTCGTTCAGCACGCTATAAAAGCCCTGTACGCCGGCCAGCGGCTCCGGCGGTCCGTCGAACCCCTTCTCTGCCAGCAGCGCCGACCACAACCCGTTACGCGCGGCGTTACCGACGCTCGCACTTTTCGCTGCGGTTCCCAGACATTCACACAGCCCCGCGGCCTGCGTCGCCGCGGTGCCGAGCGCCGACACCATCTGGCGCGCGTCCAGTGCGGCGAGTTTGCCGGCGCCGGCGGCCGCGCCGAACACGCCGCAGGTCGAGGTGATATGCCAGCCCCTGTTGTAATGGCTGGGCGAGATCGCATTGCCGATGCGGTCTTCCACTTCATTGCCGAGAATAAAGGCCAGCAGCAAATCGGCGCCCCTCACCGGCCGCAATTCGGCATAGGCCAGCAGCGCCGGTGCCACCGGCGCGGTCGGATGAATCACCGTTCGCACATGGGTGTCGCAGAAGTCGTAGACATTGGCGCCGGCGGCGTTGAGGAACGCCGCGCTCAACGCATCGATGCGCTCGGAACGTCCCACCAAAGTTACCTGTTTACCGCCGGAAAATTCGCTGAGGGAACGAAGCGCGATCTCGACCGGTTGGGTACGGCAGCCTGCGAGCGCGACCGCAAAGAAATTCATGAACGAGCGCTTGGCCTGATGCCGCACCGGCGCGGGGATATCCTCCCACCGCGTTGCAACAATATTTTGAGCCAGACTCTCGGTCACCCCAGGTTTGTGCAGCATATTCCACCCTTTTGAAATTTGCGCGGAGCATCGCAGGGAAATGGAAAAGCGCAACGGTGGGTTTGGTAGACCCGGTAGGAATTTCTGCCCTATGGTGCGCCCCAATAATGGTGCAGACGAACACCTGATTTGGGGGGCGGAACCGTGCGAAGCCGGTCGAAGTATTTTGCGTGCCTTTGCCTGCTCGCGATCATCTGCGCGACGCAAACAGCGCGCGCCGACGAATATCCCTCGCGCCCGATCCATCTGATCGTGCCGTTTGCCGCCGGGGGCGCGGCGGATTCGACCGCGCGCGTCATCGCTTCGCGCGTCGGCAAGACCATCGGACAATCCATCGTGGTCGAGAATCGCGGCGGCGGCGGCGCGATCATCGGCACGGAAGCAGCGAACAAGGCCGAGCCGGACGGCTATACGCTGCTGCTGGGCCAGTCCGGGCCGATTTCGATCAATCCGGCAGTTTACGCGAGCCTGCCCTACGACCCCATCAGGGATTTCGCACCGATATCCCTGACCTCAACCTATCCCTATGTGATGGTCGTCAATGCGGCGCTGGGCGTGAAGACGCTGCAGGAGTTCGTGACGCTCGCCAAGAGCAAGCCCGGCGGATTGAATTACGGCACCACGGGCGTCGGCTCGTCCAACCATCTGGTCACTGAATTATTCGCCGGCCGGGCCGGCATCCGGATGACACATATTCCCTATCGCGGCACCGCGCTGGCCGTGACCGATCTGCTCGCCGGACAGGTGCAGGTGGTGTTCGCCGATCCGATCTCGTCGCTGCAATACGTCAAATCAGGCGCGTTGGTCGCGCTGGCGGTCACCAGCAAGGAACGCTCGCCGATCGCGCCTGATGTGCCGACGATTGCGGAGAGCGGCTATGCAGGATTCGACGCATTGGCGTGGCACGGCATACTGGCGCCGGCCCGCACACCGCCGGCCATCGTCGCCAGACTCAATACCGAGATCGTCAAGGCTCTCAACGATCCCGAAACCAAAGCGCTGTTGGCGACACAGGCGATCGAGCCCGTCGGCAGCTCACCGGACGCCTTTGCCGATTTTATCAAGCGGGATATTTCTCTGTGGAAAGACGTGGCCGAGAAAGCCAAAATAGAAGTGAGGTAATCAGCCCCTTCTGTCATTCGATCTCGCCCGTCAAACCCTGATGTTGCTCTTTACTCCTGTCTTCTTTCGAGCAATCGGGTGCGGGGATAGCGCCTGGATGACGCGACACTCCGCAATGCGCCCGCCCGCGCAAGCCGCCAGGGTATCGTGAAGTTCGCGGCGCAGCCGTTTGAGCGTCGCAATCTTCCCTTCTATCGCCACCAAATGACGCGCAGCGATCTGGTCGATTCCCGCACACGGGCTCTCCCGGTGCCCTGCAAGATCAAGCAATTCGCGTATATCCTCGATGGAAAAACCAAGTTCACGCGCTCTGCGGATGAAGGCTAGGCAGTCCACGTGTTCGCTGGCATAGCTGCGGTAATTGCCGCCGGTGCGATCCGGTTTCGGCAGCAGACCAATCCGTTCATAGTAGCGGATGGTTTCCACTTTCGTTGCCGTAACCTCCCCTACCTGACCGATGCTAAATCTCGCCATACCCTTGACCCTGTAGTGACTACAAGGTTGAGACTACCATATCGGCCGTTCCTGCGCCAAGGAGAGGAACAAGGAGGCGAATATGGGTGCCAATTGTTGCGAACATCATCACGAGCCTGATGCCGGTGGTGACCTTGGGCGCCAATTCGCGTATCGGCGCGTCCTTTACGCCGTGTTCGCCATCAATGCTGCAATGTTTGCAGTCGAGATCGGCGCAGGCCTTACTGCCGGTTCCGCTTCGCTCCAGGCGGACGCGCTCGATTTTCTGGGCGATGCCGCCAACTACGCGATCAGCCTTTATGTGGTGGGGATGGGACTGCGATACCGTGCCACTGCCGCCCTCGCAAAGGGAGTCTCGATGGGACTATTCGGTGTATGGGTGAGCGGCATCACCGCTTGGCATGCCTGGCACGGAACGTTACCGCAAGTCTTCACCATGGGTGCCATCGGCGGAGCGGCACTTGTGGCCAATGCCGTTTCTTTCGGGTTGTTGTGGAAGCATCGGGTTGGCGATGCCAACATGCGTTCAGCCTGGATTTGCACGCGAAACGACGTGTTCGGCAATCTCGCCGTGCTGCTAGCGGCGCTCGGCGTGTTCGGAACTGGCAGCGGCTGGCCCGACGTGATCGTCGCAGCGATCATGGCAGGCCTAGCTTTGCAAGGCGCAGGCATCGTCGTCATGCGGGCGCTTGCAGAACTACGATCAACGCGGAAGCCACAGATCGTCTCTGTTGGCTAGGATGAACAGAATTGATTGTCAGGACCACATGAGAATCGCGCTGGCAACTATCGGACTCATGGTCATGCCGGCTGTCGCGATGGCCGAGGACCTTGAAACAACGCATCTGTTTGGCTTTACCCTCGGTACCGACGTGAACAACGTCGGAGAGGTCGAGGGAGAACTTGAGACGGTTGGCCGATTTGGCAAGAGCGACGGTACCTACAAGGTTCTTTCACCGACACTGGGACTCAAATTTATTCCATTCCAGAACTTCTCGATCGAACCTGGCATCGGTGTCGATTATTACAAAATTTCAAGCGTGCCCGGCCTCGAGGATCGGCAGCAATTGGGGCTCGATAGATTATCGGTTGAATTTCGGTATCGCCTGCTCGATCGCGGGCAAGCGCCAATCGGACTCACTCTTGGCGTTGATCCTCACTGGGGCCATATCGACGACATCAGCGGCGATCCGGTTAGACAGTACGGTGTCGATTTTCTGGTAGCCGTCGACAGGGAACTTATCGCAAATCGGCTTTTCGCGGCCTTCAATCTGATTTATCAGCCCGAAACGCAGCGACAACAAATTACCGGCGCATGGCAAAGCCAATCCGATTTCGGGATTTCGGGCGCGCTGACGTTGCAGGTAAGGCCAGGAATTCTGGTCGGAGCGGAGGCACGCTATCTGCGCAGCTTCGATAGTCTTGGATTTGACGCGCCTGCCGGGCAGGCATTTTTTATCGGTCCGACCTTTTATGCGAAATTCAACGAGCGCATCTGGATGTCGGCCGCGTGGAGTCTCCAGGTTGCGGGGCGCGCATCAAGCGAGCCCGGATCCCTTGATCTGACCAATTTCGAGCGGCGCCAGGCGGTACTTCGGTTTGGCTATAATTTCTGACGCAATGAGTTGGGCGGCTCCCCTCCCTTCCAGTCGCATTATACTCTAGTCGCCGGCAAACGAATTTGGGGAGGAGACGCCTTGAGTTGGCGTCTCCTCCCCTTATTCTCGTTGTCGAACTCCGTTCACAGCGCCGTCGCGATGCGCCGTCAGACTTTTGTTACTCAGCCGGTACCGCGTGCGGTATATCGTGTTCCGGAACATAGACGGTGCTGGTGCCGAGTTTCGCCACCGCCAGGAAAGCGGCCGCGACGACGGCATAGGACAGCGCGACACCGGGCGTTACGCCCAACCCGCCACCGATGCCGACGGCTTCACCGTGCATGAAGCCAAAGTAAGTGAACACCGCACCGGCGAACGCGAAGGCAGAAGCTTTCACAAAGTCGCGTTCGATCACGAACACGCCGATCGCGCCGAGGATCAGGCCGGCGACGATCGAGCCGCCGCCCATGATTTCGAGTCCGTGATAGATCACGCCCTGTTGTGGCAACGAGGCAATCGCCGCCGCCTTGACGTCGCCGACCTTGTCGGCCGCCAGACCGCCAACAGCTTGTGCCGCGTTGACGGTCGCACCCAGCATGGTGTCGATCTGCAGCTTGGCCCAGGCCGCGAGATGCGGCGTCAACGCCAGCACGATGGCCGGCGCATGTTTGACCGGCGTGGTCTGGAACGCCTGCGCACCAATCAGCATGCCGATGTAGAGCAGGATCGGCGAGATCGCGACCACCGGCACCAGCGCCAGCAGCACCGAGATGATGCCGAACCAAGCCAGCACGATCACCAACAGGCCGGTCGCCGCCGAATAGCCGATCCGGCCGCCCATCGCCTTCCATCCGGGATGGCCGATGTAAACGGCGTTGATGAAGGGATTGCCCATCAGGCAGCCGATCAGGCTGACGACACCGTCGGCGGTCAGAACCCGCGTGGTCGGATATTCGTCGCCCGCGGCCTCGGCGCTTTCGACGTTGTCCATGGCTTCGACGAGATCGTAGATGCCGAACGGGATCGCCGTCACCAGAATGACGCCAAGGAATTCGAAGCCCGAGAATACCTGCCCGAAGGCCGGCAGCGGCACCGAGAAGCCGAAGCCCGCGAAGGCATCACCGACGCCCTTGACGCTGAGCCCACCCAGTCCAAGCCCGAACAGGTTCGATCCCCATGCGATGATCATGCCGACCACGATGGCGACAAGGCCGGCCGGAATGTTCTTGGGAAATTTCACACCGCCAAACCAAGCCATCAGGATGATGGCGAAACATACGAGACCGATCTGCGGCGTCATGTACATTTCGAGCGCCGGACGCATCGAGATGAAGGTCACGGAGACGCCGGCCAGCGTGCCGAGCAGGGCCGCGCGGGGGGTGATCTTGCGAATAAAAGGCGCGATAAATCCGCCGATCATCAGGATGAAGCTCTGGAAGAACACCCAGACCAGACCAGCCGACCAAGCCTTCATCGGATCGCCGGTCTTGATGGCGACCGGCAGCATGATCACGAAGGTGACGATAAACATATGCGGGACGCTGACGCCGGATGGCAGCGCGCAGACATCATTGCGGCCGGTCTTCTGCGCCAACCGATAGGCGAGAAAGGCGTAATAAAGCGTCGACAGGCACATCATCAGGCCGAGCGCCGGCAGGATGCGACCGAACACCAGCGAGTCCGGCATCTTCAGCACGAAGCGCAACAGCCCCGTCAGCACCAGCATATTGACCAGGATATTGGTGCCGAATCCGAAGAAGGCGTTCCAGTCGCCCGGCGTCCACAATACCGGTTTGAAGCCGGCAGTCCCCGTAGTGCTCGTGCTCATCGTGATGCTCCTGCTGCCAAATTGTGTGAAGTCTCCGGTGTCATTGCCTTGAGAACTGCGGCGGAGTCGCTGACCCAGCCGAAGATGCCACCCTGGGCCTTGATCATTTTCAGGCCCATTTCGTGGAATTCGGGGAAGTAGGATGCGCAGCCGTCGGACAGCACGACGCAGCGATAGCCGCGGTCGTTCGCCTCGCGCACGGTGGTGTTGACGCAGACCTCGGTGGTCACGCCGCACACCAGCAAATTCTCGATGCCGTATTTTTGCAGGATGTCGCCGAGTTCGGTGGCGTAGAATGCGCCCTTGCCGGGCTTGTCGATGACAACCTCGCTGTCGAGCGGATACAGCGCCGGAATGATATCGTGTCCGGCCTCGCCGCGGATCAGGATCCGCCCCATCGGGCCGGGATCGCCGATGCGAAGGCTCGGCGCGCCACGCTCGATCTTCGCAGGCGGCGCGTCGGAAAGATCCGGCGAATGGCCCTCGCGGGTGTGCACGACCAGCATGCCGAGATCGCGCGCCGCACTCAGCACCGACGCAATCGGCTTCACGGCGCGGGCCAGTTGTGAGACGTCGTTGCCGAGCGTTTCGCCGAAGCCGCCGGGCTCCATGAAGTCGCGCTGCATGTCGATGATCACGAGGGCCGTGGCGGACCAGTTGAGACTGATCGGCTCGGGCTCAGCGACGACGGTGCCACTGGATAGTTGCTTTGAGTTCGCCATAAGCACATGCCCCCACACGAGAGAACTCTCGAAGGGTACTAAGCAAAGCCCGTGCCATTGTGTACAACGACGTTCGGCGTCGGCGCGTTCTGGAATCTCGCGCAGATTCAATCGTTTGGTTTCAGCAGTGACGTCTGCTTATTCTCTAAGCGCAACCTTTCCAGCGAGCATTTGCTTATTCGTTAAGCGGGATGCTGCGTGTGTTCGTTGCGTAGGCACGCCGCAAAACTTCATCCACGCGGCACCGCGGCCTCGCGAAATTCCACGACCATGCAACACGTTTGGCATGACGCCGGAACGATGGCGGCAGCGTATTGCTGCCGCCAAAAATTCCGTTGAATCAAACGGTACCGACAATTCCTTCGACGAGATAATCGGTGGATTCGAGCGACGGATCGTAAAGTCCGGTGTCCTTGCTGGTAACGACCTTGCCGGTGTTGGTCTTCACCGTGCCGGTAAAGATCGGCTTGCCGGCCTTCAGTTCGGCGATCGCGGCCATCGCGGCATTCTTGCCGGCTTCGCTGGCGCCGGGACCGAACGCCGTGCTTGCCACCATGTCCTTGTCGTAGCCGCCGATCACCATATTGGGCAGCTTCTCGCCCTTGGCGATCATGCCGGCGAAGCTCTTATAGATCGTGCCCCACTTCAATTCGGCGCCGGTGATGAACCCCTTCGGCGCGAGATTGGCCTGGTCGGCATTGTGGCCACAGCTCTTGACGCCACGCTTCTCGGCGGTCTCGATCACCACCTTGGGGCTATCGATGTGGCAGGCAATGATGTCGCAACCGGCGTCGACCAGCGCGTTGGCGGCCTCGGCCTCACGCACCGGCAGCGACCAGTCGCCGGTGACGATCAACTGGACCGAGACATTGGGATTGACCTTGCGCGCGCCCAGCATGAACGAATTGACGTTGCGCAGCACCAGCGAAATCGGCTTCGCGGCGATGTAGCCGATCTTGTTGGATTTGGTCGACAGGCCCGCGGCAATGCCGTTTACGTAATGGCCCTGGTCGAGATAGCAGAAATAACCGCCGGCATTCATCGGATCTTTATTGGGCTGCCACAGCGACGTCGGGTGGCGGAATTCGACCTTGGGGTATTTCCGCGCGGCATCGACCATGAAGGGGTTGAAGTAGCCGAACGAAGTCGGGAACAGCAGCGACGCGCCGTCGATATTGATCATCGACTCCATCGTCTTCTGTACCGCGACCGTCTCCGGCACATTCTCTTCCTCGACCACCTTGACGTCGGGAATTTCCTTCAAGGCCTTGGCGCCGACCGCATGGGCCTGGTTCCAGCCGTAATCGGCGCGCGAACCGACATAGACGATGCCGACGGTAATGCCGGCGGCGCGTGCCGGATCGACAAGACCCGAAAGCACGAAGGGGCTGGCGGCGGCGCCACCGAGAAAGGTACGGCGAGAGAGCGAAAGCTTGGTCATGGACAAACTCCTTTGATAGCCGGGCCTCGCGGGCGCGGCGGGAAAGATGTTGCTGCGGGTTATTTGGCCGCCTTCACTTTTCGTCTCGACAACCGCGCGACCTTTGGCGGATTGCCGGTTTCCGAAGTCTGGACGTAGCGCGACAGCACGGCGCCCAGGTCAAATTGCGCATCGCGACCCTGATCCAGCAGCGCGCGGTGCTCGACGGAGCCGAGATGATGATCCATCACGGCAATCGCCGCCTCGGCATTGCGACCGCGCAACGCCGTCACGATCTCACGATGTTCGTTGACGGCGCAGTCGGCCGAATGGGGCCGGCCATAGAGGGCGAGGATCAGCGAACAGCGCGACACCACTTCGCCGAGATAGCGCCGCAACAGGCGGTTGCCCGACATTTCCCCGAGCTTGATATGGAATTCGCCGGCCAGCCGGATCGACACCCGCGCCTCGCCGGCCTTGCGCGCGACTTCTTCCTCACGGACGTGGCCTTCGAGTTCGGCGCCGAATTCCGGCCGCCAGCGCGCGATCACCAGCCGGACCACTTCACGCTCCAGCGTGCGGCGAACCTCGAATACTTCCTTGGCTTCTTCCAGCGTCGGCTTTGCCGTGGTCGCGGTGCGCCGCGGCGGCGCATCGACCAGTCCCTCGGATTGCAATTGCGCGAGCGCCGCCCGCACCAGCGTGCGGCTCATTCCGAACCGCGCGCCGAGTTCATCCTCCGGCAGCTTGGTGCCCGGCGGCAGCGCCTGTTCGATGATCGCCTGGCGCAAGGCCTGACAGGCAAAATCGACGCGGCTGGATTTCTTGCTCATCCCAAATCTCGTTGCGAGGCCGGATCCGCAAAACTCGGCGGAAATCTCGCATACGATAATTCAGCATTGAGTACACAAGATGCGGCAATTTTGTTCGATGCGCTCGAATAATTGGCAGCAGCCCGCCCAAACTTTGCGCTTCGAATAGCCTTTAAAACGGGAGATATTGAGATCCCTTGGGGCATCGGCGTTCGCCTGGCGGATGCCGGCCCGTGCTCCAACACGAGTTCGAGGGCGTTAAAACCGGGAACGTATTGTAAATCCTGTATACAGGATTTGGCGAGCCTGGTTGACGCTGAGAGGAAGCTTCATGACCGATACGATCGTCAAACTGCGATTGAACCAGCAGCAATTGGAACTGATGGACCGCACGATCGCGCAAGGCGTGGCCGCCGACCGCATCGCGCTGGTGCGGCTGGCGCTGCGCGAATACGCCGCCGCGCACAAGGGCGATGCCGCCAAGGGAGGCGCGCGATGACTTCCCGGCAGGTCATTTCCGAATTCGTCATGGAGCCCGGCACCGGCAAGGCGATCGAGCTCCTGAAGGGGCAGATCCTGCGCATCGAGCAGGTCGAGGGCGGCCAATGCGCCGATTTCAACTGTTTCAACCTGCATGATTATAAAGAGTTCATGCATTGCGGCCGCACCCGCACGGTACACGGCTTTCATCCGACCACCGGCACCTTCATGTGGTCGGCGCCGCCGCGCGAGCGGGCGATGCTCTATATTCTCGAAGACACCGTCGGGCGTAACGACGTGCTGTTTCCGCGCTGCAGCGCCTATGTCTATGAAGCCGCCTACGGCTTCGCCGTGCATACCAATTGCCACGACATCCAGGCCGAGGCGCAGCGCGAATATGGCCTGACGCCGGATGACGTGCACGACTCCTTCAACCTGTTCATGTGCACCGGCGTCGACGAGGACGGCCACGCCTTCATGACGCGACAGACCACCAGGAAAGGCGACTATGTCGACCTGCTGGCATTGATGGATGTGCTGGCGGTGCCCAATGTGTGCGGTGCCGATGTGATGAAGACCAGCAATTTTGCGTTGAAGCCGCTCAAGCTCACGGTGTTCGCGGCGACCGACGCCGATCTGGCCAGCGTACCCAGGACGCCCACGCTCGCAAGCCAGCGCACGCCAAAGGACTTCAAGAATCCCGCGATCAAAAGCGACCGGCCGCTGCGCCGCGACCCTGCTTACAAGCCGGAGTTTCCGAACACGCCGATCGTCGTCACGGAATTGCCGATCGCGCTGACGCCGGAGGAACTCGCGATGTTCAAGGCCGTCAAGCGAACCGACATTTACGGCGACGATGACGCGGCCGCGTTGCGCGACCTCCTGTTCTCGTGGTGGGAGGAACGCTTCCTGCAGGCCCATGCCGGTGCGCCGTCCATCGAGAGCAAGTGACCGAAAATAATCGAAAGCCCATGATGGACGCTATCGTTCCCCCAGAAGATGTCACGTTCGACTTCCGGACGCTGTCGGCGCGTGACCGTTACAAGCTGATGATCGGCACTGTGGTGCCGCGGCCGATTGCACTGGTGACCACGGTCGATCCGCAAGGACGCATCAACGCGGCCCCTTTCAGTTTTTTCAACTGCCTGTCCGCGGATCCGCCGATCCTGGCGCTGGGGGTGGAAAACCATCCTGACATGTCTTTCAAGGACACCGCGCTCAATATTCGCCTGACCGAAGTGTTCACCGTGAATATCGTGTCGCACGCGATCGCCGAAGCGATGCATGTCTGCAGTGTGCCGTTCGCGGCCGGGCGCGACGAATTGCAGGCGGCCGGCTTAACGGCGATGCCGGGCTCGGCGGTCGCGTCGCCCTGGATCAAGGAAGCGCCAGCGTCCTTTGAATGCCGCCGCCACGTCACACTGGAACTCGGCAAGTCGCGCCAGATCATTCTGGGCGAAATCGTCTTCGCGCATTACCACGATGACATTATCGACACCGAGCGGATGCACATAGATCCCGCCAAACTGGACGCCATCGCGCGTCTCGGCGGCAATACCTGCTCGACCATCCGCGACCGCTTCGAGATGTTGACCCCGACGCTGGCGGAATTCGAGGCCGCCATGGCTGGAGCACCCGATCGGGATTCCTGATCGAAAGCGGTCGCCTCCTCCCCGCCCCCAAATCGGCCTTTTGCCATCCCGGAAAATCGGCTTTGCTGGACGCTGGCATATCCGGTGGAACGTTTGTTGCTTGTCGCTCAGCGTTTGCCGCTTAAGACGTCTTAAATTTACGGGGGAGCTTTTGATGACGACAATCACTGCCACGGCGCCGGTCGCGCGAAAGCCAATCTATACGTCTCTGTTTGTTCAAGTTCTTGCCGCGCTGCTATTGGGAATCGTGCTTGGCATGGCGGTTCCCGATTTCGCCATCAGCCTGAAAGTATTCAGCGACGCGTTCCTGAAACTGATCTCGATGATCGTGGCGCCCATCGTATTCTGCGTGGTGGTGCATGGCATCGCGGGCGCCGGCGATCTCAAGAAAGTCGGCCGCGTCGGCGTCAAGGCGCTGATCTATTTCGAGACCATGACCACGGTCGCGCTGATTGTCGGACTACTGCTGGCCTATCTGTTCGGGCCCGGCCACGGCATGAACATCGATCCTTCCACACTCGATGCCAAGGCTCTCAACACCTACGCCGACAACGCTCACAAGCTGAAGGGTGGCGGCATCGGCAGCTTCCTTTTGAACATCATCCCGACGACTTCCTTTGACGCGCTGTCGCGCAATGACGTGCTGCAGGTGCTGTTCTTCGCGATCCTGTTCGGCGTCGGTCTCGCGCTGGTCGGCGGCGAAAAGGGCGAGAAGATTTCCTCGCTGATCGATGCGGTCTCGACCGTGTTGTTCCGGGTGATGGGGCTGATCGTGCGGCTGGCGCCGCTCGGCGTGCTCGGCGCGGTCGCCTATACGGTCGGGCAATACGGCGTCGGCTCGCTCAAGCAACTGGTCTCGCTGGTGGCGCTGTTTTATGTGTCGCTGGCGATCTTCGTGCTCGGCGTGCTCGGCGGCGTGATGGCGCTGGCCGGATTGAATATCCTCAAATTCCTCTCTTACATGCGCGAGGAATTGACGATCGTTCTGGCGACCGCGTCGTCGGATGCGGTGCTGCCGCAGATCATGCGCAAACTCACGCGGATGGGCGTCAAGGATTCGGTGGTCGGGCTCGTGATTCCCACCGGCTATTCCTTCAACCTCGATGCGTTCTCGATCTACCTCACGCTGGCGGTGGTGTTCATCGCACAGGCGACCAACACGCCGCTGTCGTTCGGCGATCTCATGCTGGTGCTCGGGGTGTCGCTCATCACCTCCAAGGGCGCGCATGGCGTTCCCGGTTCGGCCATCGTGATCCTCGCAGCCACGCTCAACGCGGTCCCGAGCATTCCGGCGATCGGACTCGTGCTGGTGCTGTCGGTCGACTGGTTCATCGGCATGGCGCGCGCGCTGGGCAACCTGATCGGCAATTGCGTGGCCACCGTCGTGGTGGCCGCCTGGGAAGGCGATCTGGATCGCGAAAAAGCCAGGCACGTTCTCGACGGCGATGTCGTGGTCGACGTCACCGCGGGTTAGGGATCAAGGCCACGCTTCACGGCGCGTCCTTTTCACACCTTGGCGGGTTTCGCGGCAGGCCGAAAGTTTTCGATCAGCCGCAACAGGACGCGCGCGCCGGTCTCGACATCCGCCACTTCGACATGCTCGTCCGGATGGTGGCTGATGCCGCCGCGGCAGCGCACGAACAGCATTGCGACGTCGGCGATGTCGATCATCGCCATGCCGTCATGGCCGGCGCCGCTCGGCAATTCGAACACCCGATAGCCTTCGGCCGCGACGGCGTCCGCGACTTGCGCCTTGAGCCACGGCGCGCATGGCACGGTGCGGTTTTCATGGGTGACGTCGACCTTCAGCACCAGATTGCGGCGTTTGGCGACCGCATCGATATTGCGGACGATATCGGTCACTGCGCGCTTGCGATGCACATCGGTCGGCGCGCGAAGGTCGATGGTGAAGGCGACCTGCCCCGGGATCACATTGGTCGCGCCGGGCATGGCGTGGATGTATCCAACCGTCCCGACCAACCCGCCGTCGTCCGTGCGGCACAATTCCTCGATCGTGGTGATGCATTCCGCAGCGCCCGTCAGCGCATCGCGGCGCAGCAGCATCGGCACCGTGCCGGCATGGCCGGCCATCCCGGTGATGTTCGCCGCCAGCCGCGTCGCGCCGGCAATCGCTGTGACGACGCCGACCGGCAGGTTTTCGGCTTCCAGCACCGGCCCCTGCTCGATGTGCAGTTCGACATAGGCCAGCAATTCGCTGGGCGCCCGCGCCGCCGCGCCGATGTGATCGGGATCGAGCCCAAATTGCGTGAGCGCCTCGCGCATCGAAATGCCCTCGGCGTCCTTTGAAGTCAGCACACGCTCATTGAATGTCCCGGCGATGGCCCGGCTGCCCAGCAGCGTCGAGGCGAAACGGACGCCTTCTTCGTCGGCAAAGCCGGTCACTTCGATCGCGAACGGCAATCGCCGGCCTCTCTTGTGCAGATCGGCGACACAAGCGATCGCGGTCAGCACCCCGAGCGGCCCATCCCATTTGCCGGCGTCGCGGACGGTATCGTAATGCGAACCCAGCATCAGGCATGGCAGGCCCGGACGCTCGCCCTCGTAACGGCCGCAGACATTGCCGATCGCATCGAGATGCGCCTGCATACCGGCATCGCGCATCCAGCTCAGGATCAGATCGGCCGCCGCACGATGTTCTGAGGTCAGGAAAACGCGCGCCAGATGCTCCGGCGTTTCGGAGATTTTTCCGAGCTGATTGATCCGCTCGACGATCTCATCGCCGAGCGATGAATGCTTGAACCCGGCAGTGTCCGCAGTCATCTCACTCATGATCTTCCAGTGATGCAGCCGATCCGCGCGCTGTTCGGCCGATCGATACAAATACGGTGCCAGCGGACCGGCGAATCCGACGGGGGCCATTATTCCCCGACTGGTAGCAGTCTCAGCCCGGTTGACCAGTCGGCAAATGAGCTGAGGTGTCGGCCGGGATCGCAACGGCGGGGCCCGATCCGGCTTAATGCCTGCTTAACTCCCTTGCATACAATCCAAAAAAGTAGCCTATATTTTAATCTTCACTGAGCTGCACAAGTTTTATACGGGAGCTCAGTAGTATAAAATACTAAATAATATCAATATTTTACAAGACAATGCCCACCAAAGCGGCTCTGGCACGAAGCTTGCGAAAGGTCTGTTGGGCTCCGCCGGGTTGGCGAAGCCGCGTATTAGCGGCGGTCCATCCGCCAAAGGGAGCAACCAATGGATTTTGGCAGGATTTCACGACGGCATCTTTTGCAAGGCGGCGCCGCGCTGACGCTCGGCACCGCGCTCGGCGGGCGTTCGGCTTTCGCGGCCGACACCACGATCGGTTTCATCTATGTCGGCTCGCGCGATGACTATGGCTACAATCAGGCGCACGCTGCGGGTGCGGCCGTATTGAAGAAAATGCCCGGCCTCAAGGTGGTCGAGGAAGAAAAGGTTCCGGAAACCGACGCCGTCGAAAAGACGATGGAGTCGATGATCAACCTCGACGGCGCGTCGCTGCTGTTTCCGACCTCGTTCGGTTACTACAATCCGCATATGATCAAGATGGCGAACAAGTTTCCGAAGCTTCGCTTCGAGCATTGCGGCGGCCTGTGGACCGACAAGGATCCGAAGAACGCCGGCAGCTATTTCGGCTACATCGACGAGGCGCAATTCATTTCGGGGATCGTCGCCGGCCACACATCGAAGACCAGCAAGCTCGGCTTCGTCGCGGCCAAGCCGATCCCGCAGGTTCTGCGCAACATCAACGCGTTCACGCTTGGCGCAAAACTTGCAAATCCCAAAGCTACGACACAAGTGATCTTTACCGGTGACTGGTCCATGCCTGTCAAGGAAGCCGAAGCCACCAACAGCCTGATCGATCAGGGCGTTGACGTTCTGACCTGTCACGTCGACGGTCCCAAGACCATGGTCGAGAACGCCGCGCGCCGCGGCGCGATGGTGTGCGGCTATCACGTCAATCAGTCGGCGCTCGCGCCGAAGGCCTATCTCACCGGTGCGGAGTGGAACTGGGAAGCGCTGTATCCGAAGTTCATCAAGATGATCGCCGCCGGCGAAGCCATCCCGAACTTCTATCGCGGCGGCTTCAAGGAAGAGATCGTGAAGCAATCGCCGTATGGCGAGGCGGTCTCGGCGGAAGCACGCAAGCACGCCGACGAGATGAAGGCCAAGCTCATCGCCGGCACCTACACCATCTTCAAGGGTCCGATCATGGACAACAAGGGCAAGACCGTGATCACGGCCGGCACCGATCGTGGCCAGAAGGATCCTGAGCTCGAGAAGATGGATTATCTGGTGGAAGGCGTCATCGGAGCCACTTCGTGACATCAGAAGTTGCTGATCCCGCCGAAGCCGTTGCCATTTCTCCGGCTGCAGACCCCGGTTTCTTGCAGCGGCACGGCGGGACCATCGAATACATTCTCATTCCGGGCGCGGCGCTTGTCGGCGCGCTCGGGGTGTTCGGGGTTTTTGTCGCTTTATTCGGCAAGAACCCGCTCGATCTTTATTTCTACATGTACCAGGGTGCATTCGGTACCTGGTTCTCCTGGCAGAACACGCTGACCCGCGCGGCGCCGTTGATCCTGACAGCACTCTGCACCGCCCTGCCCGCACAGCTCGGCATGGTCATCATCGGCGGCGAAGGCGCGCTGCTGATCGGCGCGCTGGCATCGACCAGCATCGCGCTGACCATGCAATGGGCGCCGCCGCTGGCCGTGCAACTGGCGATGGCCGCTGCCGGCATGGTTGCCGGTGGACTCTGGATCATGCTGTCGGGCGGGCTTCGCCAGTACCGCGGCGTCAATGAAACGATTTCAAGCCTGCTGCTGGTCTATATCGCGCTGGCGATCCTCAACCATCTGGTCGAGGGCCTGATGCGCGATCCGACCAGCCTCAACAAGCCATCGACCCGCGAGATCGGCGCCGCCAATATGCTGGGCTCGATCCCCGGCACCGACGTGCATTGGGGACTGGTGTTCGGGATCATCGCCGCGGTCGCGTCCTACATCCTGATCTATCACACCGTGTTCGGCTTTGCGGCGCGGGTCGCCGGCGGCAATATCCGCGCGGCCAAGATCGTCGGCCTCGGCGTCGGCAAACTGATCATGACCGTCTGTTTTCTGGCCGGCGCATCGGCAGGCCTTGCCGGCATGGTCGAAGTCGCCGCGGTGCAGGGCCGCACCAACGCCAACCTCGCGGCCGGCTACGGCTTCACCGGCATTCTGGTCGCGTTCCTGGCGCGGCAGAATCCATTGGCCGTTATTCCGGTGGCGATCCTGCTCGGCGGCATCAGCGCCAGCGGCGGGCTGTTGCAGCGCCGGCTTGGCCTGCCCGATGCTTCGGTTCAGGTGCTGCAAGGCATTATCTTCGTTTTCGTTCTCGCGAGCGATGCGCTGTATGGACGTATTGGCTTCCTGAAAGGGAAATCCTGAGATGGCGGACGGCACGATAGGTCTCTGGACGGTCCCGTTGGCGGTGCTTGGCGGCGCAATCCGCGTCTCGACGCCATTCCTGTTCGTCAGCCTCGGCGAATGCATCACCGAACGCTCCGGCCGTATCAACCTCGGCCTTGAAGGCACGCTGGTGATGGGCGCAATGAGCGCCTATGGCATTTCCTATCTCACCGGTTCGCCCTGGCTTGGCGTGCTCGCCGCCGGTGTCACCGGCGCGCTGCTCGGCGCGCTCCACGCCGGAATCTGCTCGCTACCAAGAGTCAACGACATCGCCGTCGGCATCGCGCTGATGCTGTTCGGGACCGGGCTGGCCTTTTATCTCGGAAAGCCGCTGATCGAACCGACCGCGGCACGGTTGCCCGCGATCGATTTCGGATGGTGGAGCGACATTGCGCAGGTTCGCGCCGCGCTGCGGATCAACGTGCTGTTCCTGATCGGCATTGCGCTGGCGCCAATTCTGTATTGGGCCTTCAAGACGACCCGCTGGGGCCTGCTGATCCGCACCGCCGGCGAAAGTGCCGACGCGGCGCGGGCGATGGGATATTCGGTGCTCTCGATCCGCCTGCGCGCGACGATGGTCGGCGGCTTCCTTGCCGGAATCGGTGGCTCGTTCCTGTCGCTGTTCTATCCCGGTAGCTGGAATGAAGGCCTCTCCAGCGGCCAGGGCATTACGGCGGTGGCGCTGGTCATCTTTGCACGATGGGACCCCCTGCTATGCATGTGGGCCTCGCTCGCCTTTGGCGGCGCCGCGGCCCTCGGACCGGCGCTGCAATCGGTCGGCGTAACCTCGGGATATCATCTGTTCAACGCCGCGCCTTACATTCTGACGCTGGCGATCATGATCATTACCTGCTCGCCGAAGCGTACTCTGACCGGCGCGCCAGCTGAACTTTCGATCACCAAATGACCCTTCACTGACAGACGAGACCGTGACATGGCCGAGCGCTATCTGAAGTCCGAGCCCTATGCGTGGCCCTACAATGGCGACCTGCGTCCGGAAAACACCGCGCTCATCATCATCGACATGCAGACCGACTTCTGCGGTGTCGGCGGCTATGTCGACAAGATGGGCTACGACCTGTCGCTGACCCGCGCGCCGATCGAGCCTATCAAAAAGCTGCTCGGCGTGATGCGCGCCCAGGGTTTCCACATCATCCATACCCGCGAAGGACATCGCCCCGACCTGACCGATCTGCCCGCCAACAAGCGCTGGCGGTCGCGGCAGATCGGCGCCGGGATCGGCGACCCCGGCCCGTGCGGGCGCGTGCTGGTCCGGGGCGAAGCCGGCTGGGAAATCATCCCGGATCTGGCGCCGCTGCCGGGCGAACCCATCATCGACAAGCCCGGCAAGGGATCGTTCTGTGCCACCGACCTCGAACTGATGTTGCGGCTGCGCGGCATCGAGAACATCGTTCTGACCGGCATCACCACCGACGTCTGCGTTCACACCACGATGCGCGAGGCCAACGACCGCGGCTTCGAATGCGTGCTGATCGAGGATTGCTGTGCGGCCACCGACAAGAGCAATCACGACCACGCGCTCAAGATGATCAAGATGCAGGGCGGCGTGTTCGGCGCGGTGGCGACGTCCACCGCGCTGATCGGAGCTCTGTCATGATCATCGGCGAAATCCCGCTCCCGAGCGGCGCGCTCGGCGTCGATGCCATCGCGATGACCATGCGCTTTGGCGAATTCGTCGCCCTGGACAATGTCGAACTGAAAGTGCGGCCCGGATCCTTCCACGCGCTGCTGGGCGAAAACGGCGCCGGCAAGAGCACACTCGTCAAATGCATCATGGGTTATTATCACCCGACCGAGGGCGACGTGCTGGTCGGTGGCCGCGAACAGGCGATCGCCAACCCAAAGGACGCGCACGCGCTCGGCCTCGGCATGGTGTACCAGCACTTCACGCTGGTGCCCGCAATGACGGTCGCCGAAAATCTCGTGCTGGCGCGCGACGACGTGCCTGCGGTTGTGAACTGGGCCAAGGAAAAGCAGGAACTCGAGGCGTTCCTGGCGCGCATGCCATTCAAAGTGCCGCTCAATTCCAGGGTCTCCGATATTTCCGCCGGCGAGCGGCAGAAGTGCGAAATCCTCAAGCAGCTCTATTTGAAGCGCCGCTTTCTGATCCTGGACGAGCCGACATCGGTGCTCACGCCGGGCGAAGCCGACGAAGTGCTGGGCATGCTGCGCGCCATGGTCGTCAATGACGGCCTGACGATCCTGATGATTACTCACAAATTCCGCGAAGTGATGGCGTTCGCCGACGAAGTGACGATCCTGCGCCGTGGCAAGCTGGCGGGACATGGCAACGTCGCCGATCTCACGCCCGACAGCATGGCACGGATGATGATCGGCGCGGAAGAATTGACGCTGCAGCCGGCGCGGGTCGGCGAAGTCGGTGACGTCAGGCTCGCACTCAGCAAAATCAACGCGCTTGACGATGCCGGTGCGATTGCCGTTCACGACGTATCGCTGGCGGTGCGCGGCGGCGAGATCGTCGGCATTGCCGGCGTTTCCGGCAATGGCCAGCGCCAGCTTGTCGAGGTGCTCGCCGGCCAGCGCGAAGCCGAGAGCGGCGAAATCCGCGTCATCGGCGACGTCTACCACGCCAGCCGCGAGGAAATGCGCCGGCACAAGATGTCGCTGCTGCCGGAAGAGCCGCTGAAAAACGCCTGCGTCGGCGGCATGAGCGTCGCCGACAATATCGCGTTCCGCGAATTCGACCGCGAGCCGTTCGCGAGCGGCGGATGGTGGCTCAATCGCGCGGCGTTTCGTACCGATGCCGAAAAGAAGATCGGGCTCTACAAGATCAAGACCCGCACGCCGGATACGCCGATCTCGGCGCTGTCGGGCGGCAACGTCCAGCGCGCCGTGTTGGCGCGCGAACTCGGCGGCGAAGTCGAAGTCCTGATCGCCGCCAATCCCTGCTTCGGACTGGATTTCGCCGCGGTCGCGCAAATTCACGCCGAGATCATGGCCGCGCGTAACCGCGGCGCCGCGGTGCTGCTGGTCAGCGAGGACCTCGATGAGCTGCTCGAACTGTCGGATCGCCTGCTGGTGATGTTCCACGGTCAACTGGTCTATGAAGCCCGCGCCAGCGAAGCCGATCTGACCGAAATCGGACGGCACATGGCGGGTCACTGATCCCGGCCTATGCTTCGGCGCTTGAAAATGAGACGCTTTTTCTTGACGCTGGCCGCAATCCACCCCGCTTGAAAACGCCGTGTGGCTTGCCTGCCCCGGCGGCCCTCTGCATGATGCGCGAAGCGGCAGGAACGATCATGGGCGGCATTCCAAATCCCAGCACATCTGAACTCGACGAGCTTTTTCTGCGCCGATCGTTCGATGTCGCCCGCCGCGCCATCACCCACGGCAATCATCCATTCGGCGCGATCCTTGTCGATGAGAACAACAACGTCCTGCTTGAAGCCGAGAACGGCTACATGCCGTCGCATGACGGGACTGCCCATGCCGAGCGCCTGCTCGCCACGCAGGCCTGCACGACCCTCAGTCCGGCGGTACTCGGCAAGGCCACGCTCTATTCGTCCGCCGAACCCTGCGCGATGTGCGCGGGCGCGATCTATTGGGCTGGAATTGGCCGCCTGGTGTACGGCCTGAGCGAACATCGGCTGCGCGCCGTCACCGGCAACCATCCGGAAAACCCAACCCTCGATCTGCCCTGCCGTCAGGTTTTGGCAAGCGGCCAACGCGCCACCGAAGTGGTTGGACCAATGCTTGAAGACGAAGCCGAGGCGCTGCACGCCGGCGTCTGGGAGAAATAAGGCGTTTCCAGCTAAAGCCTGCCCCAGACGCGATCCGGCTGCTCCATCCCGATTTTAGTTCGTCGTATTGCCGGTTTTCGTCGGTGGCTTTGCTGGATGGGTTTTCGCGGTGACCTTAGGCGTATCCGCGCTCCGCGCGACGCCCCACGGGTCGGCTGCAGGCTTGTCAGGAATGTTCTTCAGCGAATCTTTGTAACGTTGGTCGGCCGTGCGTTCCGCCTCGAGTTCCTGCCTGGATTTCGGTGGTGCGGGCGGCGGTCCGGGGGCAGGTCCTTGGCCGTATGCGGGCGCGACCAGTATCGCGATCATCGCTGCGGCGTAGATGGCTCTCATACATGGCTCCTTCCAGGATCGTTCAATTTTTCCCGCGATCAGGCGATCGGTCAATAACCCCTGAGCTGCGAAAGCCGCCCCAAAGGCTACGCAAAAGCACCGCACGATTATGGTCATCCGATGATCGCGCAATGAGAAGACGTCCGAAACGAAAATGGCGCCGCGAGTTCATCGCGGCGCCATTTACTTACCTGAAGAGGATCAGGTGATTAGAACTTAACAGTCACACCAGCCTGGTAGCTCGATTCGGTGCAGCTATGGGTGCTCTGATACACAAGGGCTGTTCCCGTATTGCAGACGCCGAGTTCAGCATTGTGGTCGAGGCCGAACTTGTTCTGCCAGTAACGGTAGGACACCCAGGTGGTAACGAACTGAGCGTACTTCGGACCCCAGAAAGCCTTGGAGGCGTCGAAGGTCAGACGGATCGGTTCGCTGTTCAGCTCGGTCTTGGTCGCGGTGCTTTGAACGCCACCGAGCGGATTGACCAGGTGGGCGTCGTCGCCTTTCGGTCCATACCAACCGGCACGGCCGCTGATGGCGAAGTAGTTGATGCTCTCGGGCAGGAAGCCGAGATCCATGTAGTAATTGATTTCGACGGCCCAAGTCGTGTTGAATTTGACTTCACCATCCAGGTTGCAGTTAACACCCGGTACCGCGCCGGCAGCGGTAAAGCTACCGCACTGGCTGAAGGAGTTACGGTTGAGTTCCTTATAGGCCAAGGGCGCTACGTTGAAGTAGCCCTTGTAGGGAAGATCGAAGGCGAACTGCAGACCGGCTTCGAAGGCGCGCTTGTTGGGAGCGAAATAGTTATTTTCCGTCTCGCCCTCTGCACCGATTTCGAACGAAATGTTATGCAGCGGCCCATAAGAGAAAGCCTTGGTGTTGAAGATTTCGTTCCACCCGTAAGTGCTGCGGAGCAGGCCGAAGAACTCGGTCGCACCGGAGCAGCTCGCCGCAACACCGGAGGGAAGAACGCCAGCGTTGATGCAGGGGCCGGCCGGATCGTTGTGGTCCGACTTGAACAGGTTCACGCTGAAGAAGTTGGTGCCGTAGGCCCACACGTCGAAATGCGTGAACGAATAGACGCTCTTGGCCGTGTCGCCGTTGTTGGTACCGTTCGGACGGACTGACCATACGCCCGGATCGGTGCCCTTGCCGATATAGGAGAAGGTTACCCGGTCATCGATCACGAGAAAGAAGGGAACGTCCGGAATCGGCTTGGCCTTCACTTTGACGGGAAGGTCCGCAGCGCTTGCGAAGCTCATAGGAACAAAAGAGGCAAGTGACAGCATCGCGGCTGCAATTGCTTTGGTACGATAGGACATTCGGATTACCCCCAAAGTTGAACGATCCACATTGATCGAGGTCCTTGAGCCGGACACTTGCGCCGTTCGTTAATTCTGAGAAGCCTCAAGTTTTTCCATGGGCTGCCGCAAGTTTCATCAATAAGGTTCCGTAGATCAGCGAGTTAAGCCCGGTCGGCACGAATTATTGCAACGCACGAAATTGCCTCCGGCAAGCCTGAGAATGGCAGATGTGCCTATGTTTACTGGTTATTTTCGATAGTCCGACGCGACATGAGCAGCAAATCCGCCGGCAAAAAACCGATGTCCTGTGGCCTCTGACGAGGACAAAACAGGGCCGCTCACATTCGCGGCAGGCCTGGTGGGCGCTTTCGATTTGGAATCGACCGTCACAATTTTGCAACAGGATTTTTGGGGATTTCGACCCCTGACCGGACGGAATGAGGCTCCGGGGACACATTGGGCGCTAGACTGCGCAACGGCGTCCCCGGGGAATCACTGCCGGGCAAGTGCCAAAGAGTTGGGCAAACGCTGGCGCTTTTTCCCTACTTACGCCGAAGTCTAAACTAGCTCACTATTAAGGCACCCCATTCCTCATACGCGTGGCAACGAATGTTAGACCCGACGCCTACCGGCCTGCATTCCGGCGGAACACCCCTGCTCCAGACAGTTGGGCTGACCAAGCGTTATGGAAATTTTCTGGCCAACGAAGCGATCGACATCGATATCTGGCCGCAGCAGATCCATGCCCTGCTCGGCGAAAACGGCGCAGGCAAGTCGACACTCGTCAAAACAATTTACGGATTGATCCAGCCGAGCGAAGGCGAAATGCGCTGGCAGGGCGAGAAGATGGTTCTCTCCGGACCATCCGAAGCGCGCGCGCGCGGCATCGGCATGGTGTTTCAGCATTTCTCGCTGTTCGACAATCTCACCGTTGCCGAAAATGTGGCGCTGGGCCTCGACGGCAAGGAATCGTTCAAGGACATGTCCGCGCGCCTTGAGGAAGTCTCCAATGTTTACGGGCTTCCGCTCGATCCCAAGCGCGAGGTCTGGCAATTGTCGGTGGGAGAGCGCCAGCGCATCGAAATCGTACGGGTATTGATGCAGAATCCCAAATTCCTGATCCTCGATGAGCCGACAGCGGTGCTGACCCCGCAGGAAGCCGATCAGTTGTTTATCGTGCTGGACCGGCTGAAGGCGGAAGGCCGCGCGATCCTCTACATCAGCCACAAGCTGGAAGAGGTGAAGCGCCTCTGCGACACAGCTACCATCCTTCGTGGCGGCAAGAAGGTTTCGACTTGCAACCCGCAGCAGGAGACCGCCGCGTCGCTGGCGCGCATGATGGTCGGGGCCGACATCAAGGAAGTCAAAGCGGCCGCGGGCCGGAAAACCACGGTGCCGCGCCTCGTCGTCAACGACTTGAACATGGAGCCCGACGATCCCCACGGCGTGCGACTCGCGAATATTTCGCTCGAGCTGAAGGGTGGTGAAATCTTGGGCATCGCCGGCGTTGCCGGTAATGGGCAGGATGAACTTTTCGCGGCGCTGTCGGGCGAGCGCCAGTGCCCGGACCCCGGCACCATCGTGATCGACGGCCACGCGGCGGGACATCTGTCCATCACGCTGCGCCGCAAACTGGGCGCGGCCTTTGTGCCTGAAGAGCGCCTCGGTCACGGCACCGCGCCCCGCATGAAGCTTTCGGAGAATGCCTTGCTGACCGGCCACGCTGCCAGCGGCATGGTGCAGCATGGTTTCGTCAATACCGCCGCGACATTATCGACCGTCGATCGCGCAACCGAAACCTTCGACGTGCGCAAGGCCAAACGCGATCCCGAAGCGGCGAGCCTGTCCGGCGGCAATCTGCAAAAATTCATCGTCGGCCGCGAAATTCTGCGTAACCCCGCGGTTCTGGTCGTCAGCCAGCCAACCTGGGGCGTCGATGCCGGCGCGGCCGCCGTTATCCGGCAGGCCCTGCTCGACCTCGCCGCGAGTGGCGCCGCAGTACTCGTGACCAGCCAGGACCTCGACGAACTCGCCGAAATCACCGACCGGATCGCCGTGATGTTCCACGGCCACCTCTCGCAGCCGATGGCGACCGCGGAAGCGACGCGTGAGAAGCTCGGCCTGTTGATGGGCGGAAGCAGTCTGGAGCAAAAGGAAGCGCCGCATGCAGTTAGTGCTTGAGAAGCGCGCCGAGCGCTCCAACACCATCGCGCTGATTTCGCCGCTGATCGCGATCGGCCTGACCATCGTGACCATGACCATCCTGTTCGCCATTCTCGGCAAGAACCCCATATTGGCGCTGCACGCCTATTTCATCGCTCCCCTGAGTGACAGCTATTCGCTGCAGGAAATCGCAGTGAAGGCCACGCCGCTGGTGATGATCGCCGTCGGCTTGTCGCTTTGTTATCTCGCCAATGTCTGGAACATCGGCGCCGAGGGACAGTTTCTGATCGGCGCGGTGGCCGGCAGCTGGCTCCCGGTCGTAACCCATGGCACCGACGCCGGATATTGGGTGCTGCCCGCGATGCTGGTGTGCGGCACGGTGGCGGGCGCGCTCTACGCGCTGATACCGGCGATCTGCAAGGTGAAATTTGGCGCCAGCGAAATCCTGACCAGCCTGATGCTGGTGTATGTCGCGGATCTTTTTCTGGATTACATGGTGCGCGGGCCATGGCGCGATCCGAACGGTTTCAACTTTCCGACCACGGCGGAGTTCGACCCCGTCGCAACGGTGCCGCTTCTGGTCAGTGGCGGACGGCTGCATCTGGGCGCCATCATCGCGTTGCTCGTGGTGGCCGCCGTCGCCGTGATGCTCGGCCGCACGATTAAAGGATTTGAAATTCGCGTCGTCGGCGCCGCGCCGCGCGCCGCGCGGTTCGGCGGTTTCAATTCCAATCAGTTGATCCTGCTCACCTTCGCCATCTCGGGCGGATTGGCGGGACTGGCGGGCATCATCGAGGTGGCCGGACCGGTCGGACACCTGCAGCCCGGCTTTTCACCCGGCTACGGCTTCACCGCGATCATCGTCGCGTTTCTCGGCCGATTGAACCCGGTTGGAATATTAATTGCAGGTCTTTTCCTCGCACTCACCTTCATTGGCGGCGAACAGGCCCAGATTGCGATGAAAATTCCGCTCGACGTCACCAAGGTGTTTCAAGGCATCCTGCTGTTTTACGTACTCGCCTGCGATTCCCTTATTCTCTACCGGTTCCGTCTGATCTTCCCGTCGCCAAAGGTGTCCAGTGGCGCTGTTTGAAGCCATCATTCTTTCGGTATTGGCGGCATCGACGCCGCTATTGATCGCGGCCATCGGGGAACTGGTGACCGAGCGCGCCGGCGTGCTCAATCTCGGCGTCGAGGGCATGATGATCATGGGCGCGGCCTGCGGATTTGGCGGCGCATGGCTTAGCGGCTCGGTTATCGTCGGAGCCTTGTGCGGGATCGTCGCCGGCACCCTGATGTCCCTGATCTTCGCTCTCATGACGCTGGGCCTTGCCGTCAATCAGGTGGCGACCGGTCTTGCGCTCACGATCCTCGGCATCGGGCTTTCGGGCCTGATCGGAGCCGGCTTCGTCGGTGAGCGCATCACACCGGCGCCGCATCTCTATATCCCGGGGCTCACCGACATTCCCTTCGCCGGGCGCATCCTGTTCGGTGAGGACGGCTTCATCTATCTGTCGCTGGCATTGGTGATCGGCGTCTGGCTGTTTCTCTACCGCACGCAAGCGGGCCTGATCCTGCGGGCCGCCGGCGACAATCACGTTTCGGCGCATGCGCTGGGTTATCCGGTGCTGCGGATCCGGATGTTCGCGGTGATGTTCGGCGGCGCCTGCGCAGGCCTCGCGGGCGCTTACCTGCCGCTCGCCTATACGCCGTTCTTCATTCCCGGCATGACCGCCGGCCGGGGCTGGATCGCGCTGGCGCTCGTGGTGTTCGCATCATGGCGGCCGGGCCGGCTGGTGATCGGCGCCTATCTGTTCGGCGCGGTGACCATCCTTCAACTGCATACCCAGGCCCTCGGCCTCGGCATCCCCTCGCAATTCATGTCGGCATTGCCCTATCTCGCAACCGTCATCGTCCTCGTTCTGATTTCGCGCGCACGGACCGGCGGTTCGACCGCTCCCGCGGCGCTGGGAACGGTGTTCGTACCCGATCGATGAATGAATACCCGATACGCACACGATGGGGCGTGGGCGCATCGGGGTTGACAGTCCACCCCTTAGTGTCAGGAGAAACCCATGAGAAAGCTTCTCATCGCGGCGACGGCAGTGATGATCTCTGCCGGAGCAAGCTTGTTCAGCGCATCCGCCGCCGACAAGCTCAAAGTAGGCTTTATTTACCTCGGCCCGGTCGGCGATTTCGGCTGGACCTACCAGCATGAACTGGCACGCCAGGCATTGGTGAAGGAATTCGGCGACAAGATCGAGACCACCTATCTCGAGAACGTCAGCGAAGGTCCCGATTCCGAGCGTTCGATCGAACAGCTCGTGCGCGCCGGCAACAAGCTGATCTTCACCACCTCGTTCGGTTACATGGATCCGACGCTGAAAGTCGCGAAGAAATATCCCGACGTGCATTTCGAGCACGCTACCGGCTTCAAGACCGACAAGAACATGGGCATCTACAATGGCCGGTTCTATGAAGGCCGCTACATCCAGGGCGTGATCGCCGGCAAGATGTCGAAGGCCGGCGTGCTCGGCTACATCGCGTCGTTCCCGATCCCGGAAGTCATCATGGGCATCAACGCCACCATCCTCGGCGCCCAGACCGTCAATCCGAATATCAAGGTCAAGATCATCTGGGCGAACACCTGGTTCGACCCCGGCAAGGAAGCTGACGCCGCCAAGGCGCTGCTCGACCAGGGCGCTGACGTGATCATGCAGCACACCGACTCGCCGGCTGCGATGCAGATCGCTTCCGAGCGCGGCAAGCTGGCGTTCGGCCAGGACTCCGAAATGATCAAGTTCGGTCCGAAGACGCAGCTGACCTCGATCATGGACAACTGGGCGCCCTACTACATCGACCGCGTCAAGGCCGAACTCGACGGCAAGTGGACCACGGATAACGTCTGGGGTGGCTTGAAGTCGAAGCTGGTCGTGATGGCGCCCTACACCAACATGCCCGACGACGTGAAGAAACTGGCGATGGATACCGAAGCCGCAATCACCGAAGGCAAGCTGTATCCGTTCAAATGCCCGATCGTCGACCAGGACGGCAAGACGGTTGAGTGCAAGGGCGGCGACCATCTCGACGATGGCCAGGTGCTCAGCATGAACTTCTACGTCAAGGGCATCGACGACAAGATCCCCGGCAAGTAACGTCGGCGCTTCCGAGAAAATCATCGGGTCCGGGCAGCAATGCCCGGACCCTTTTTCATGTGGCTAAAAAACTCTATCCAACCTGCATCGCATGTGCCGCCGCGCTGTGGCGCCGGATCAGATCGGGCACATCAAGTCCGGGAATGACGCCGTCCGACACCACCCATTTGCCGCCGACCATCACCCGGTCGGCGCGATAGGCCCCGCACAGCACCAGCGCCGCCAGCGCATCGCCATGGCCGGAGAAACGCAATTCATCGAGCTTGAACAACGCCAGATCGGCGGCTTTTCCGACCGCGATCTCGCCGAGTTCGGGACGGCCGACACAGGCCGCCGATCCCCTGGTGGCCCAGCGCAGCGCGTCCTTGTGGCTGACACGGCCGACGCCGTAGCGGGCGCGCTGCAGCAGGAAGGCGGCGCGCACTTCCTGCATCAGGTTGGACCCGTCGTTCGACGCCGAGCCGTCGACGCCAAGGCCGATCCCGACTCCCGCCTCTTCCATGTCGCAGACCGGACAGCAGCCGGACGCCAGAAGCTGGTTGCTGCAGGCGCAGTGGCTGATGGTGGTCTTGGCCTTGCCCAGCCGTTTCATTTCCTGCGCGTTGAAATGAACGCCATGGGCGAGCCAGGTCCGCGCATTGAGCCAGCCGCATTGTTCGAGATAATCGAGCGGCCGGCAGCCGTACATCTGCTCGCAGAATTTGTTCTCGTCCTCGGTCTCCGCCAGATGGGTATGCAGGCGAACGTCAAGCTTGTCGGCCAGCGCGGCGGTCGCCTTCATCAGCGATGTCGTGACCGAGAACGGCGAGCAGGGCGCCAGCGCGATCTGCACCATCGCATCCTCGCCACGCTGATGATATTTGGCCACGACGCGCTCGCTGTCGGCGAGGATGGTATCTTCGTCCTGCACCACGCTGTCGGGCGGCAACCCGCCGTCGCGCTGCGACAGGTTCATCGACCCGCGGGTCAGCAACACACGGACTCCCAGCCGCTGCGCGACGCCGACTTCGATATCGACGGCCTCCTCAAGCCCCCCGGGAAACACGTAATGATGATCGGTCGTGGTGGTGCAGCCCGACAGCAGCAGCTCCGACATCGCCACCGTGACCCCGAGATTGAGAGATTCCGGCGTCAGCCGCGCCCATACCGGATAGAGCGCCTGCAGCCACGGAAACAGCTCGCGGTCCATCGCGGCCGGTAGCGCCCGCGTCAGCGTCTGGTAGAAATGATGATGGGTATTGATCAGGCCCGGCAGCACCACATGGTCGCCTGCCTCGAAAAATGCCGCCGAATGGGTCGGCTGGCCGCCCTTGGGTACCAGCTCGACGATCTTGCCGTCCTGAACGACGATGCCGCGCTCGGCCCCGTCGGCGAGAATGGCCAGAGGGTCTTTGATCCAGATCGCCCGCTTATGGTCCATAATCCAAGCCTTCCCAATTCACGCCGGCCTTGTAACTTCAGCCTTCATATTCCAGCCGCTTAATTCAAGCCTTGCAATTCCAAGCCTTGCAATTCCGAGCCTTGCAATTCAAAGACCAGCCGAATCCATGCGAGAGTTGGCGCTGGTCTTGCAAGAATGCTTAAAGAGAGATGCATCTTGTTGAAAGCGCTAACATATCCATGGACCTGAACACTATCAAAGAGGTTGCCCGTCCGCAGAAGCGGGAACATCTGCCCGTTTGGACGGCAGGCGATGCTTGGCTCGCAGGCGGGACCTGGTTGTTCTCAGAACCCCAGGCGCACCTGACGCGGCTGATCGATCTCACCGACCTCAAATGGCCGGCGCTGACGATCAGCGAGAGCGGGCTCGCGATCGCGGCGACCTGCACGGTCGCGCAGCTTGATGCCCTGGCCTGTCCGCCGGAATGGCTCGCCGCCCCCCTGATCAACCAATGCTGCCGCGCGTTCCTGGCTTCCTTCAAGATATGGAAAACCGCCACCGTCGGCGGCAACATCTGCATGTCCTTGCCCGCCGGCCCGATGATCTCGTTGACCACGGCGCTCGACAGCGTCTGCACGATCTGGAAAGCCGAGGGCGGCGAGCAACGTGTCAGCGTTGCCGACTTCGTCACGGGTAACAATCGCAACGTCCTTGCGTCAGGCGACCTGCTGCGCCAAATCGAAATTCCGCTGGTGGCGCTGAAACGGCGCACGGCATTTCGCCAGATCTCGCTGACCCCCGTCGGCCGTTCCGCGGCACTGCTGATCGGCAGCCTCGGCAGCGACGGCGCCATGCTGCTGACGGTAACGGCATCGACGGCGCGGCCAATTCAGCTCGCATTTCCCGGGATTCCGGACACGCGCGAATTGCGCGAGGCGATCCGCGCGCGCATTCCCGACGACCTCTATCACACCGATATCCATGGCAAGCCGGCCTGGCGCAAACACATGACGCAGCGCCTCGCCGAAGAGATTCGCGCCGAACTGCAGGGCCTGGTGTAACCATGGCCTTTCAGATCAACGGCAAGGATTTTCCAAACACGCCGCGGGCCGGACAATGCCTGCGCACGTTTTTGCGTGAGCTTGGGCATTTCGGCGTCAAGAAAGGCTGCGATGCCGGCGATTGCGGCGCCTGCACGGTGCTGATCGACGACGAGCCGGTCCACAGTTGCCTGATCCCGGCCTTCCGGGCCGAGGGCCACGCCGTCACCACCATCGAAGGGCTCGCGCCCGAGGGCGGCATCCATCCGATGCAGCAGGCATTTCTCGATGCGCAATCGTTTCAATGCGGATTCTGTACCGCCGGCATGATCCTGACCTGCGCATCGCTCAATCAGGCGCAGCGGCAGGATCTCGGCGCATCGCTGAAGGGAAACATCTGCCGCTGTACAGGTTACCGCTCGATCGAGGATGCCCTCAACGGCAAGACCAATATCGAGGACGCCAGCGCCGGCACCGCGTTCGGCCGCAGCCTGCCCGCCCCCGCGGGCCCGCAGGTGGTGCGCGGCGCCGCGCGCTATACTTTCGACACGACGATCGAAGGCCTGCTGCAGATCAAGATGCTGCGCTCGCCGCATCCGCACGCAAAAATTATTTCGATCGACAAGACTGCGGCGCTGGCAGTGCCGGGTGTCCATACGGTGCTCACCTTCGAAGACGTGCCGGATCGGCTGTTCTCGACCGCGCGGCACGAAAAGAGCTGGATGGATCCGGACGACACCAGGATACTCGACAACGTCGTCCGCTTCATCGGGCAAAAGGTTGCCGCCGTCATTGCCGAGACCGAAGCAGCCGCCGAGGAAGGATGCCGCCGTCTCGTCGTGGAGTATGACATTTTGCCCGCGGTGATCGATCCGGCGCAGGCGATCGCACCGGGCGCGCCCGTGATCCATCCCGACAGGACCAAAGAAAATCGCGTCGCCGATGCCCAACGCAACATCGTAGCCGAAACCCACGGCGAGTTCGGCGATGTCGCCAGCGCGCTGGCGCAATCGGCCTTTACCTATGAAGGAACCTTCACCACCCAGCGCGTCCAGCACGCCGCGCTCGAAACCCATGGCGGAATAGCCTGGGTCGATTCCGGCGGTGTCCTGAACGTGCGCTCCAGTACGCAGGTGCCGTTCCTGACCCGGCGCGCGCTGTCGGAGATTTTCGATCTGCCGCCCGACAAGGTCCGGGTGTTCTGCGAACGTGTCGGCGGCGGCTTCGGCGGCAAGCAGGAAATGTTCGTCGAGGATATCCTCGCGATTGCCGCCATCAAGACCGGACGGCCGGTGAAACTTGAACTGACCCGCGAGGAGCAATTCATTTCGACCTCCACCCGGCACCCGATGCGGATCACGGTAACGGCGGGCGCCGACAAGGACGGCATACTCACCGCACTGCAACTCAACGTGCTGTCCAACACCGGCGCTTACGGCAATCATGCTGGCCCGGTCATGTTTCATGCCTGCGGCGAGTCGATCAGCGTCTATAATTGCCCCAACAAGAAGGTCGATGCCGTCGCCGTCTACACCAACACCGTGCCGGCAGGCGCCTTTCGGGGCTACGGCCTGCCACAAACGCAATTCGCGGTGGAAGCGGCGATCGACGAAGTCGCCAGGGGCCTTGGCATCAACCCCTTCGAATTCCGCCGCCGTAACGCGGTCAAACTGGGCGACCCGATGGTGGCGCCTCCTGGCGGGGAGCACAATGACGTCATCTATGGCAGCTACGGGCTTGATCAATGTCTCGATCTGGTCGAGCGCGCGATGCAGGTGCAGGGGCCGAAAACCGATCTCTCCGCCGAATGGCTGATCGGCGAAGGCATGGCGCTCACGATGATCGATACCGTGCCGCCGGCCGGACATATCTCGGATTCCAAAATCACGCTGCGTGAGGATGGCGGCTTCGAACTCACGGTCGGAACGGCGGAGTTCGGCAATGGCACCTCGACGGTGCATCGCCAGATCGCCGCGAGCGCGCTCGCGACGACCGTCGATCAAATCCGGCTGCTGCAATCCGACACCGCCCATGGCGGTCACGATACCGGCGCCTATGGCAGCACCGGAACCTTCGTCGCCGGACGCGCGACGCAGGCCGCGGCGGAAAATCTGGCTGATGAGATCAGGATTTTTGCTTCCACGGCGATGAAGACCAGCCCCGAAAGCTGCATTCTCAGAAATAATTCGGCAGTCTGCGGCAAGCAGACTTTGTCCTTTGCCGAAATCGCAGAGGCTGCGCGCAAGCAGGGACAGGCTCTCAGCGCGAGCGGAAACTCGCAAGGCACGCCGCGGTCGGTGGCCTTCAATGTTCAGGGCTTTCGTATCGCCGTGAACAAGGGCACCGGGGAAATCAAGATCCTCAAAAGCGTGCATGCCGCCGATGCCGGCCGGGTCGCCAATCCCATGCAGTGCCGCGGACAGGTCGAGGGCGGCGTCGCGCAATCACTCGGAGCCACACTATACGAAGAAATGGTGATCGACGAGGGCGGCCGCGTCACCAATCCGAAAATCCGCGACTATCATCTGCCATCCTATGCCGATATCCCGCGCACCGAGGTGTTGTTCGCCGATACCGTGGATTCGATCGGGCCGATGGGGGCGAAGTCAATGAGCGAAAGCCCCTACAATCCAGTGGCCGCAGCCATCGGCAATGCGATCGCCGATGCCACCGGAATCCGCTTTACTAGCGTGCCGTTCAAGCCGGACCGGTTGTTTCCGGCGCTGCATGAGAAATTCGGCAAGACTTGATTTAACAAGACTTGATTTAACAAGACTTGATTTAAGATGGAATTGCGACCGCACCGCTTGCACAATCAGCCCCGGCCGACCGTGCATTCGATCTGGCCGTGCGGCTCGTCCGTCGGCAAGAACACGTCGTTGTTGTTATCCAGGCCGAATGCGGAGAGATTCATCGGGATGAAATGCATGTTCGGGCAGGCCATGCTGATCTCGGAAATTTCCGGCACCACGGCCAGCACTGCTTCGCCCATGCGATACAGGCTGTCCTGCACGCTTGCGCTATAGGTGGTGCCGAACACCTCCAGCAACGTCGCAAGAATTTTCGCGTTGGTGGCGGGATAGCTCGATGGCTTGCCCGACCACTTCCACGACGCGACCATGCTGGTCGCGCACATCCGGTCATTGGTCGGCGGGATCGTAGTGTAACGATCCTTGAAGTAATTCTCCCAGCCCGACTGGGTCGACTTCATGAACGTGAAGCCGTCGATCCCCGACTCCATCGTCGATCCGCTGCGGGTCGCCATCACTTCGACCGTCGGCTTGCCGTTGCTGTCGAGAATAAAACTATGCGGATGCGGCTCGCCGCCGAAACTGAGCCGGCTCCATTTGGTCTCGTGCGCCGTGATCGTCGCGGAAATGGCCTGCGGATACAGATCGAGATATTTCTTGGCCAGCGCCTGACAGAATTCCTCGGTGCTCAGTCCGGTGTTCTCACGCGCGACGACGTTGACCACGTTCTTGATAGTGTCCGTCGACACCGAAGTGGAATTATCGGCGCCGGTGTAGGCACGGGCGAAATCACCCTCGAGCATGGCCTTGATGTTGAGCTGACTGACCTCATGCCGGTCGCCGTCGCGATGAATCCGCATTACGCGGACCCGGCCTTTTCCGTATCGGTTCTTGATCAGCGGCACAGGCAAAACCTCCGGTTCAACCGGTGCATTCGCGAAGCTCTGGCGCCCGGTCCAGCCTGATCACGAGCAACGTTCGTGCCATTCGAGTGGTTTTGGGGCGGCTATATCGGGAAACAAATTCTCTTAATGCCTCTTGGCACGGGCCTTGTATTGGTTTTGTCATAGTGGGCGCGGGCCAACGCTGGGGAGCACATTCATGAGCACAGAAACCATCCATCCGGTCGACGAGATCCTGCCGACCCCTCGCCTGCTGGCGCTTGGGCTGCAGCATGTTCTGGTGATGTATGCCGGCGCGGTCGCAGTACCCCTGATCATCGGGCGGGCCCTGAAATTGTCGCCCGAAGACGTCGCATTCCTGATCAGCGCCGATCTGTTCGCCTGCGGACTGGCGACATTGGTGCAGTGCATCGGATTTCCCGGCGTCGGCATCCGGCTGCCGGTGATGATGGGTGTTACTTTCGCTTCGGTAGGCCCAATGCTGTCGATGGCTACCTCGCCGGATATCGGACTGCTTGGCATCTATGGCTCCGTCATCGCTGCCGGAATCTTCGGCATCATTGCCGCGCCTTTCATCAGCCGCTTGTTGCCGCTGTTCCCGCCCGTGGTGACCGGCACGATCATCATGGTGATCGGCATTTCGCTGATGCGCGTGGGCATCAACTGGGCTGGTGGCGGAATACCGACCCTGACCAAAGTCGTCGACGGCGTACCCGGCGCATTTCCCAATCCGGGCTACGGCCAGTTGCAGGGGCTGGGCATCGCGCTGTTCGTGCTGTTGATCATCCTCGGCTTGATCAAGTGGGGCACCGGCTTCATCGCCAACGTCTCGGTGCTGCTCGGCATTATCGCGGGCGCCATCCTGGCCAGCGCGCTCGGTGTCATGCATTTTGAAAAGGTCGCCGCAGCACCTTGGGGCGACATCGTTCTTCCGTTGCACTTCGGCATTCCGCAATTCCATCTCGTGCCGGTCGTGACCATGTGCATCGTGATGATCGTGGTGATGATCGAATCGCTCGGCATGTTCCTGGCGTTGGGCGAGATCACCGGCAGGACGATCGACCGCGACGCGCTGTCCCGCGGACTGCGCGCCGACGGCGTCGGCACGCTGCTCGGCGGCCTGTTCAACACCTTTCCCTACACATCGTTCTCGCAGAACGTCGGTCTTGTCAGCGTCACCGGCGTGCGGTCGCGTTACGTCACCATCGCGGGCGGCGCCATCATGCTGCTGCTCGGCTTTGTGCCGAAGATGGCTGCGCTTGTCGAAGCCGTCCCGCTGGTGGTGCTGGGCGGCGCCGGTCTCGTGATGTTCGGCATGGTCGCCGCGACAGGCGCACGAATCCTGACCGCGGTCGACTTCAAGAACAACCGCTATAATCTGTTCGTGGTCGCGATCTCGGTCGGCTTCGGCATGATCCCGCTGGCCGCGCCGAATTTCTTCCGCAACCTGCCGCACGACCTGCAACCGTTATTGGAATCCGGCATCCTGCTCTGCGCGCTGGTTGCCGTGATCCTGAATGCGTTCTTCAACGGCATCAGCAGCAAGGCTGCCGCCGAGGCGGATGCTGCAGCGATCGCGTCATCGGCGCAGCATGTGTGATCAGCTTCCGCGATAGGTCGCATAACTCCAGGGCGTGACCAAGAGCGGCACGTGGAGATGGCCTTCGGGATCGCTGACCGAAAACCGCAGCGGAATCTGGTCGAGGAACGGCGGGTCCGACATCGGCACCTGCCGCTGCTCGAAATAGCTGCCGACGCTGAAGGTCAATTCGTAGCGGCCGATCGGCACCGGCCGGCCGCCGATCAACGGCTGATCGGTACGGCCGTCTGAATTGGTGACCGCACGCGTCACCACCCGGCTCGCGCCGAGGTTCGATAGCTCAACCAATTCGACCACTATCCCGGCGGCCGGCTTGCCGCTGTGAGTATCGAGCACATGGGTCGACAACCGTCCCTGCACCTGCAGCCGATCGTCCGCAGTCACGAGCTGATCGACGCGCAGAGCGGCTATCCGGCAGATCTCCTCGATCGACTTCTGCGTTTCAGTGTTTGCATCGTTCGGCAGGCGGCGCTCGAAATCGCGCAGGATGGAATCCTTGGTATGGCGGCGCACGCAGACGATATAGGGAAATTCGAATTTGGTGCGGTAGGCGTTGTTGACCCGCTCAAAGGCCTCATATTCGGCATCCGACAGCCGGTCGAGACCGACGCTGTTCTGTTCGGCATTGGATTCGGCGGTGAGTCCCGCGGCGCGCTGCGTCTTGTTGGCGAGATCGGGATGCGCCCTGATCAGCGCGAGGCGCAGTTCCGGGGCCGCCCGATCGACCGCATCTTTCATCGCCGCAAACAACTGGGTGACCCCGGCGAACGGACGCGCCGCTGCAGCCTGCTCGGCGATCCAGGGCGAATACTCGAAGATGTTCGCCAGCGCCTCGACAAAATCGGCCTTGCTGCAGGCGTTCAGGTCGACAAGTGTTCTTTGAGACATGATGTCCTGACTATCCGATATTCGGCGCGTTGGCCGCCAGATGCGAAAGATGGGCATGCCAATGCTGCGCGATCTGCAGCCGCGTCGGCACCCAGACCCGTTCGTGACTCATGATGTAATCGAGAAAGCGCATCAAAGATGCGGCGCGGCCGGGGCGTCCGACGATCCGGCAATGCAGGCCGACCGACATCATCTTCGGCGAGGTCTCGCCTTCCGCATACAGCACGTCGAAACTGTCCTTCAGATATGTAAAGAACTGATCGCCGCCGCCGAACCCCTGCGCATTGACGAAGCGCATGTCGTTGACATCGAGACTGTAGGGAATGATCAGATGCGGTCCGGCAGGTCCCTTGATCCAATAGGGCAGGTCATCGGCGTAGGAATCACAGGAATAGAGAAAACCGCCGGCTTCCATCACCAGCTTGACGGTGTTGATCGAGGTTCGCCCGGTGTACCAGCCCAAAGGACGCTGCCCCGTCACCTCGGTATGCACGCGGATCGCGTCCGCGATCTCGACGCGTTCTTCGGCCTGCGACATGTCCTTGTGCTCGACCCATTTCAGGCTGTGGCTGGCGATATCCCAATTCGCCTCCTTCATCGCGGCAACGATGTCAGGATTTCGTTTCAGCGCTGTCGCAACGCCGAACACCGTGGTCGGCAGCTTGCGATCGGTGAACATCCGCCATAGCCGCCAGAAGCCGGCGCGCGAGCCGTATTCGAACATCGATTCGATATTGGCGTGGCGCTGGCCGGGCCAGGGCTGCGCGCCCAGCACATCCGACAGGAACGCCTCGGATGCGCGGTCGCCATGCAGGATGTTGTTTTCGCCGCCCTCTTCGAAATTCACCACGAACTGCACGGCGACGCGGGCATTTCCGGGCCAGCGCGGATCGGGCGGGTTGCGGCCATAGCCACGCAGATCCCGGGGATATCCGGCTTCAGCCATCACACTTCCTCGAAGCGGACTTTCTGCGCGCCCTTCCAGAGCACGGTCTTGCCCAAGGCGGGCAAGTTCTCGAGATTTGAGGTCAGCGTGATGAAGTGATTGCCGGCGAGCTGTCCCATCTTGCTGGCGAAATGCACGCCGCCATAGGCCAGCAGAATCTCGGTTTCGCTGATGCCGCCGGGATAGAGAATGATCTGGCCGGGTGCGGGATAGCTGGTGTGGTTCTCATAGCTCACGCCGAAATCGAGATCGCCGAGCGGCATCCAGACCCCCTCGCCGCTCCAGCGAACATGGATCGCCTGGCTCTCGAACGGCATCGCGCGACGGAAGGCGGCGACGGTCTTGGGCGCCAGTTGTTCTTCGAAACGTGCCTGGAACGTGAAGTCACCGGCGTGGACAATGAGTTGGCTCATTCAGGGATACTCGTGATTGCGTTGGAAGGAAGATGTTTGAAAATCGACGGCGGCCGAACCTGTCGTATGCTTGGTAAGCAAGGAGCATTCCAGCCGATGGTTAATTCTAGGGCCTTTAGGGCCGCCGGCAAAGGCCGATTGAGGCCCCACTTCGGCCAAATAACGGCGATAGACATCCCATGGACTTACCCCGGCCGATCCGGTTCAATGGCGGCCACCTGCGGATATTTGGCGAGAGAACCCCGATGAAGAAGCTTGTATTTGCGATTCTCCTGATCGCGTCACCCGCGTGGGCCCAGACCACTCAGCCCAAACCGGCGCCCAGGGCCGTCACCGCGCGCGCCGACGTTTGCGCGCCGATCGGCCGCACCGCGGACGGCAAGCTGGTCTACTCGATGAAGTGCGATAATTTGCCGGTACCGGTCGCGCCAGCGCCACCCCCGCAGGCTGAATATACGCCGCCGCCCGAACCCGAAGTACAGCGCAGCGGATTGTTCGGGATGTCGTTCTCCCGATCTGGATCTCAGGAAGCGGGGCCGCCGCCCGCCGGTCATTAACGCGCCCACCATTCCTGCCTGCCGCTGCAATGCCCGCATTGCAGGATTGCCCTGAGCCGCTTGCGGCGCGGTCAACGTTGCGCGTAACCTGCGATGAAGAAACCATCCCAGGGAACGACGCCATGACCCCCGTGAATTCTCCGGCCATCAAAATCGTCAAATCGGTCCGCGAACAGGTCAGCGCCGAGGAATGGCAAACGCGCGTCGATCTCGCGGCCTGCTACCGTCTCACCGCGATGTACGGCATGACGGAGATGATCGCGAACCACATTTCATGCCGCGTTCCCGGATCGCATGACCACTTCCTGATCAATCCCTACGGAATGCTGTACGAAGAAATCGATGCGTCGAGCCTGATCAAGGTCGATCTCGACGGCAACACGCTGTTCAACGCGTCGGACTATGGCGTCAACGCCGCCGGCTTCGTCATCCATAGCGCGATCCATATGGCCCGGCACGATGTCGACTGCGTCGCGCATACGCATACGCCGGCCGGCATGGCTGTCTCGGCCATGGAATGCGGGCTATTGCCGCTCGCACAGACCTCAATGCGGTTTCTGCACATCGCCTATCATGACTTCGAAGGCATCGCCGACGAACTCGGCGAGCGCGAACGGCTGGTGCGAGACCTCGGCAATCATGAAGCGATGATTTTGCGCAACCACGGATTGCTGGTCGTGGGACGGACCATTCCTGGGACATTCAACCTGCTGTTTCGGATGGAGCGCGCCTGCGAGGTCCAGGTGATGGCGTTGTCCTGCAATACCAAGCTCACACTGCCGCCGCAGGACGTCCTGGAAAAGACCTTCGACAAGATGAAGCCGCGCCCGGAGCTGCCCAATCGCAACGGAGAACTGGCCTGGCCGGCGTTGCTGCGCAAACTCGACCGCGTCGATCCGTCGTATCGGAATTGACCGACGGCTATCGGCCCTCTGGTTTTCGCTCCGGTCGGCTTCATGGTCCCCTTTCTTGGGGGCAGGTGCCGGACCGCGCCAATTTGGCTGATTTTATCGCCCGATAAACCGGGCTAAGGTATTCGCCGGACAGGGGGCCCTTTCCGGCATAAAAGTGAGACGGGGCGATATCGACAGGGCTCGCCACGACAGGTAGGGTCCGCAATCAAAGAAAATTCCGGAGAGACGCCGTTGTTGAAGAAGTTCGCCTGGAAGCGTGATTACTATGCTGGCGGCCTAATGCTTCTGATTGGAGTAGGAGCCGCGGTGACCGGCACTGGCTACAAATTCGGCACGCTCGCCCGGATGGGCCCCGGCTTCATGCCGGTCGTGCTGGGTGTCGTTCTGGCATTCCTTGGCCTTCTGATCGCTGGAACCGCCTTGGGGTCGTCCGAACCCGACGACAAGAACTTTCTGCCGGACAATCCGCAATGGTTCGGCTGGCTTTGCATTCTCGGCGGGCCTGTCCTGTTTATCGTGCTGGGCCTGTATGGCGGCATGATCCCGGCGGTGTTCGCCTGCGTCTTTGTCTGCGCACTGGGCGACAAGACTGCCACCTATAAATCATCGGCGATACTGGCGGCGGGCGTCACCGTATTCGGTGTGCTGCTGTTCCATTATCTGCTCAACATTCCCTTCCAACTGCTGCGCGGGGTCAACCTGTGATCTCCACTGCACTCACCGATCTCTGGTACGGCTTTGGCGTCGCGCTCGAGCCGCACAATTTGATGTATTGCTTCCTCGGCGTGCTGGTCGGCAATCTCGTCGGCGTGCTGCCGGGAATGGGCCCGGTTGCGACGATATCGATCCTGCTGCCGCTGACTTTCGGAATGCAGCCGGTGCCGGCGATCCTGATGCTGTCGGGCGTCTATTACGGCGCCCAATATGGCGGTGCGATCTGCTCGATCCTGCTGAACCTGCCATGTCATCCACCGCATGCGGTGACGTGTCTGGACGGATTTCCGCTCACGAAGCAGGGCAAGGGCGGAACCGCGCTCGGCATCACCATCATCGCGGCTTTCATCGGTGCGTCCTTCGGCATCACCGAAATGATCTTTCTGGCGCCGTTCCTCGTCAAAATGGCGCTCGAATTCGGCCCTGCCGAAGTATGTTCGCTGATGCTGGTCGGATTGCTCGCGGGCTCGACCTTGGCCAAGGGATCGCCGCTCAAGGGCATCGCGATGACGGTTCTCGGCCTGCTGATTGGCATTGTCGGATCGGATATCGAGACCGGACAGCCGCGGTTTACTTTCGGCATTACCGAATTGTTCGATGGCGTCGAAATCATCGCGCTGGCGCTCGGCATGTTCGGTATCGCCGAGTTCCTGAACAGCATCAACAATACCGAAACCGTCGACATGAAATACGCCAAGGTCGGCATCTCCGACATGTTCCCGTCGAAGGCCGATCTCAAGCTGGCGTTCTGGCCGATGATCCGCGGCACCTTTATCGGCAGCCTCTGCGCGCTGATTCCGGGCACCGGACCGACCATCGCCTCGTTCGTCTCCTACGCCACCGAGAAGAAGATATCCAAGACGCCGGAGCGCTTCGGTCACGGCGCGATCGAGGGCGTGGCCTGCCCAGAAGCGTCAACGCACTCTTCAGTACAGGGCGACTTCATCCCAACCATGAGCCTGGGCATTCCCGGCGACACCGTGATGGCGTTGCTATTGGGCGCGCTCATCATTCACGGCATCGTTCCCGGCCCGCAGTTGATCAGCCAGCACGCTGATATCTTCTGGGGCCTGATCGCCAGCTTCTGGATCGGCAACATCCTGCTGGTCATTCTCAACGTGCCGATGATCGGCCTGTGGGTGAAGCTGCTGAGCATTCCCTATCGCTACCTCTATCCGAGCGCGATGTTCTTTGTCTGCATCGGCGTCTATGCCGCCAGCAACGACATGTTCCAGGTCGGCGAGACCGCGTTCATCGGCGTGGTCGGCTACATCCTGCTGCGGCTGGATTTCCACCCTGCCCCAATCCTGCTTGGCTTCGTGCTCGGACCGCGGTTCGAGGAAAACTTCCGGCGCAGCCTGCTGATCTCGCGCGGCGACCTGATGACGTTTATCGAGCGTCCGATCAGCGCGTTCTTCCTCTTGATCTGCGTCGTGCTGATCGCGGCCCAGATCTATGTCTGGCTGCGCAAGCCGAAGATCATCGCCGATGAAAAGGCCATCGAGGCGCAGGTGCCGGCAACACCGTATTCGGGGCTGGCTGAGTAACAGCGAGCCTCGACTACGATCCACCGGATAATAGTTTCACGAGCCGGTAGAGATACTCATCGCCCTCGTAGAACGATTTCACGGCAATTCGTTCGTCCTTGCCGTGAATCCGGCTGTCGTTGATGTCGCCGGCCAAACCCGAATGGCCATAGGTCGGAATCCCGGCATTGCGCAGATAGCTGCCGTCGGTCGCGCCTGATATCATGGTGGGGATTACGACCGCTCCGGGCCAAAACTGCTGCGACAGCTTCTCGATCGATCCCATGATCTCCTCATTGAGGGCGGACGGCGCGCTCAGCACTGGCTGATCGATCTGCGTGATCGCGATCTGATCGTCCGCCAGCACTTTGGTCAGGGTTGTCCTGATCTCGTCGACGGTCTCGCCCGGCATTACCCGGCAATTGACCGTCGCGCCCGCCAGTTGCGGCAACGCGTTGAAGGCCTGCCCGCCCTCCAGCATCGTCGCGACACAGGTGGTGCGCAATATCGCGTTGTAGAACGGATTGGCCGTGAGCCGAGTAAGCGAAGCCTGATCCGGCCGATCGCCCGACATCGCGCGCATATCGGCCGCGGTCTGACCACCCTCGAGTTGAGCGGATCGCTCGAAAAAGGCGCGCGTGGTCTCATTCAGCTTTGGCGGAAAGTCGAATTTGGAGAGCCGTGCGAGCCCCTCCGAGAGGCGATAGATCGCATTGTCCTTCATCGGGACCGCGCTGTGGCCGCCGCGATTTTTAACCTCGAACCGAAAGGTCACCGAGTATTTTTCGCTGGTCTGGACGCTGTTCCTGATCGGCTTGCCGTCTTTCAAACCGACGCCGCCGCCCTCGTTCAAGGCAAATTCCGCATCGATCAGCTCGCGATGATTCCTGAGCAGCCACTGGATTCCCAGAGCGTCGTGGTCGAGGATTTCCTCGTCGGTCTCGAGTGCGACGATGATATCGCGATCGGGCTTGTAGCCTTCCTGTCTGTAGCGGATCAGATTGGCGACAAAGGACGCCGCCATATATTTATCGTCGCCGCTGCCGCGCGCGTAGAAATAGCCGTCCTTCTCGGTCAGCTTGAACGGATCGACCGACCAGTCCTCGCGGCTGGCCGGCACCACGTCGAGATGCGCCACCAGCAGGATCGGCTTGCGAGCGCCGGTGCCGCGCAGCCGCGCGACCAGATTGCCCTTGCGCGGCGCGGGCGAGAAAGCGTGAACGTCAGCGGCCGGAAAACCAGCCGCCAGCAGACGCGCCGCCATCGCTTCAGCCGCCCGCGAGGTGTCCCCCGTCGCGGTCACGGTGTTGATCTCGACCAGCTCCTTGTAGATGTCGAAGGCCAGTTGCTGTTGCGGGCTCAGCCCTTCGGCCGCCGCGGGGCGCGGCGCGAGCGGGAGGATTGAGACCAGCGTAGCGAGGCAAGCAATACGAAGGGACGATGTGAAGCTTCTACATACGACGGCTGCAAACATCCTGCGCTCCCAAGACTACCGCTGACCTCGGCAAATTCAGACAGCTAACATGTGCGCTGGCGAGATGCCGGGCAAGGCATGCTGTCCATCTTTACCGGCGAACCGCCCGGACATCTTCAGCGGTCACCGCATCCTGATAGGAATTTCCAAAATGCGTCCGCACGTAATTCACCACGGCGGCCACCTGATCGTCGCTCATCACCTCGCCAAAGGCCGGCATGCCGCGCTGTCCGTTGACGACGATACCAACCGGATAGCCACTGGACACCAGATTGCTGTCGCCGGCGAGCGACGGATAGGTTCCAGCGCCGGTCGCGCCCTTGGCGTCGGACATGTGGCAGGCCCGGCAGACATTGGCGAACAATTGCTCGCCGGTTTTCTCGGCAAATCTGTAGCCAGGACTGAAAACCGGGTCTCCGGCGCCTTGGGTATAGGCGGGCACGGTTAGCAGAAGCAGCGCCGCTGACATCGTCGCGGTGAAGGCGCGGCGAAGATTTGCGCTAGGGTGCATCATGTGAACGGCCCTCCGCTTCAACGCGCCGCCTCACGCCTTGACCACGCGCTCATGCAGCCGGGCGATGGCGTCCAGCGATGACAGGATCGCCCCCTCCTGCCAGGCCGGAATATAGGACGCGTGCTCGCCTGCAAGGACGATACGACCGTCAATCTGGCAGAGGTTGGCATAGTGCTCGGCCCGCGCCGCTTCGCTCCAGTCGCCGGCGCAGCCCATCGTAAAGGGCATGCGGTGCCATGCGACCGAGACACCATTCTCGTATTTCGCCCGGTATTGCGGGTGAATGGCCGCGCCGAATTCAACCGCGCGGGCGATCCGCTCGGCCGGCGGCAGCGACGTGAACTCGAACGCGTTGGGGCCGAAAATATACGCGCCCAGCAGCACGCCCTTGCCGCCGCTGTTATAGCCGCTGTTCGGATAGGCGATCTGCTGAATCGGCAAATCCGTGTAGCTGATGCCACCATAGATCGCCTCATCCTCTTCCCAGAAGCGGCGCTTGAACTGCAGGCCGATCTTGACCGAGGACGAATAAGGCACGGCGTCGATCGCCGCCTTCATGCGCCCGCCGACATTGACCGGCAACTGACCGAGAATCGGCAGCGGGATGGTGCAGATGCACCAATCCGCCCTGGCCTGTTGCGGCATCCCCGGCGCCTTGAGATCGGTATAGGTGACGGTGACGCCGTGCTCGTCCTGCTGAATTCGGGTCACCTTGGCATCGTAGCGGATGACCTCACCGACTTCCCGGACGAAGGCCTTGCCGATCATGTCCATGCCGCCGACCGGCTGAAACATCGTGGTCTGGAAATTGTAGCGCGCGAAATTCTGCAGATGGCGCCAGAGCCGCGATTTGAGAATATCCGATAGCGCGATCGGCTCGCTCGGGATCGGCACGGCCGTGAGGCCGCCGCCGGGATCCTTGACGTAGCCACGAGCCTCCGCGGAATTGAGATTGGCCTTGTAAGCGTAATTGCGGTCGAGCGCGCCCCACGACCGCAGCGCCTGCATCAGGGTTTCGCGGTCTTCTTTGGTGACCAACTCGTCCAGTCTTCCTTGCTGCGTAACCTTGGCAAGCAATTCGGAAACCTGCCCCTGAAAATCGGCCTTGATCTCGCGAATGCGTTGCGGCGCGCCGCCGAAAGCGCCGGTGGCATGCAGGAAAGCGTTGTGGTTGAGCTGCGTGAACGGCTCGAGCGCGACGCCGAGCCGCCGACAGTAATCCAGAACCGCGCGATGGTGACGCGGAATCCGCCACGGGCCGGGATTGAGATAAAGGCCTTGTTCGAATTCGCAGGTCTGTGTGACGCCGCCGAGTTCGGTGAAGGAATCCCCGCCCCGTAAGGTCCAGTTACGGCCGCCTGCCCGGCTGTTGAATTCCAGAATCTGGACGCGGTATCCCGCCTTGCGCAATTCCAGCGCGGCCGTCATGCCGGCCAGCCCGGCGCCGAGGATAAGCACCGAGGCGCCCTTCGGATCGCCGTCGAGCTTGATCGGCCCCTTGTAACCGGAGTCGGCCGCGAACCCCAGGCTGGTCATCGCCTGATACATGGCGGCACTGCCGGAAAGCGTTCCGATCAGGGACAGCAGATCGCGCCGGCTGACGGTTACGGGCTCGTTTGGCATCGCCGCTTGTTACCCGGTCGTATCGGGGGAAACGCAGACAAAAACGTCCCGGACATATTGTCCTCACCGCAAAAAATGTAACACACTGCACTGGATCAATTAAAGGTGTTCCGGTCCATCCATCGAACGAAGGCGACAAACGATGATGTGGGAATCCATACTAACCGAATGGGCGAGCCTGATACTGCGCTGGCTGCATGTCGTGGCCGCCGTCGGATGGATCGGCAGTTCGTTCTATTTCATCCATCTCGACCTCAGCCTGCAGCCGCGCCGCGATCTGCCCGAAGGCGTCTACGGCGAGGCGTGGCAAGTCCATGGCGGCGGCTTTTACCGGATCATGAAATATCTGGTCGCGCCGGCCAGCATGCCCGACGAACTGACATGGTTCAAATGGGAAGCCTATACCACGTGGTTGTCCGGCTTCGCGCTGATGGTCGTGGTCTATTATCTCGACGCCGAGCTGTTCCTGGTCGACAAATCGATTCTCAATTTAACGCCGCTGCAAGCCGGGATGTTCAGCCTGGGCAGCCTGATTATCGCGTGGCTATTATATGAAGGCGCCTGCCGATCCGGATTGGCCCGCCACGAATTGCCCTTTGCAATCGGCGGATACGTATTCCTTGTCGGCCTGACCTACGCCTTCACGCATGTTCTGAGCGGGCGCGGTGCGTTCAACCAGATCGGGGCGATCATCGGCACGATCATGGTCGCCAACGTATTTGCGACGATCATTCCCAATCAGAAGAAAATCGTCGCGGCTTTGCTGGCAGGCCAAAAGCCGGACCCAGAACTTGGCCTCGCCGGCAAACAGCGATCGGTCCATAACAACTACCTGACCTTGCCGGTGATCGTGCTGATGATCAGCAATCACTATCCGCTGTTGTTTGCGACGCGTTACAACTGGGTGATCGTGGCCATCGTGCTCGCGCTGGGTCCGATTATCCGGCATTTCTTCAACGAACGGCACAAGGGGCACAAATCGCCGTGGTGGGTATGGGGTGCCGCGGCCGCCGGCATGATCGCCATCATGCTGCTGTCGGCGGCCGGTCCCCGGAATGCCACGACCGGCGCGCTATCCACGGCGCCCACCTTCGCCAATGTTCAGGACATCGTTCTATCCCGATGCAGCATGTGTCACGGCGCGGAGCCGGTCTGGGAATCGATTGTGACCGCGCCAAAGGGCATTCTGCTGGATACGCCCGAACACATCCGCCGCAATGCCCGGCTGATTGGACGCAACGCGGCGTGGTCGACTGCCATGCCGCCGGGTAACGTCACCGAGATGACCACGCAGGAGCGCACGCTGATCGCGGCGTGGCTCGCGGCCGACGGCCTGTAAACGAGACGCTCGATCAGCGTCTCGCGTAGCAGTGGAAGCCGCCGTAGATCCCCGATCGATCCTGCGCAAAGCCGATCGCGCTTCGCTTCTCATCACGGCACCAGATTTCGCGTAGCGACGCGAGCTCCGGGCTCTCCAGCGGCGACTCCACGCCGGCGGTGCGAAAGATCACGCGAACATTGTCGCTGCCGGTACGATCGATGGCATTCCATAGCGCGCGGATTTCATCCGGCGCCATCCAGTCCTGCGAGTCCAAGAGCACGACCGCGTCGACCTCGCGGGCCGGCAGGCTTTCCAGGAACAGCCGAAGATTGGCGTGAACCGGAATGATCAGGCCCGCGCCGTTGCGCATCCGCTCAAACTGGCTGCGTTGCAGATAGGGCGGCAGGCAGCGATCGCCGGGACCGGGATAGCTGCGATGCAACGCCTGCCAGGCGAAATAATTCGTCTCATTGGGGTGGGCGTTGATCAGGCGCAACAGCCGCTCGTGGAGCACCTCGTTGAGCGGCGCGCCGCCGCCTAGCAGAACGCGTTGCTGCGGCGGAATCCCAAGGCTGAACAGCAGCGCAGGCGTGCCAATGATCAGCCGGGCCAGCGGCGAATGAAACAGGCGATGCAGACGGTCCAGCGCTTCCACGCGTTGCGGCGCATCAGGTTTGCCGTTCAGCAATGCTGAGAGATCGATCCGGGCCAGTTTCGCCAGCACATGGGCAATGCCGATGAAACGGCCGAGCATGCCGTGGCGATAAAACCCGTCCGTGAAATAGGCGTGGCGCGGACGACCGACGACATTGCGCTTGTCCCAGTAAACGCGCGCATCCGCATCCAGCACGGGCCGCAGCCGCTCGCGATAAAGCTCCGAGTTCGCGGGCAAAGCGGCATTGCCGAAGAACTGCCAGAACTCGTTGTATCCCGAGCAGGCGCGAATACCGGCTAGCTTGAGCTTGAGCAGCGAAAGGTGCGCTTCATTGAGATCGACCGCGTAGACCTGGGCCGGTTGCGCGGTCAGGTACGACAGCGCATTGCATCCACCCGACGATATCGTGACGATGGTCGAGCCCAGCGGCAATTGCAGCGCGGCCAGATCGGCTTCGGGGTCTTCCCATATCTGGGTATAAACCAGACGACGAAACCAGAATGCGAAAAGCCTGTCCCAGACAGTCGCTTCACCCTCGGTCCTGGAGTTGCGGACCGCGTCCGCGATAAGCTGCGTGTTCATCCATTCCTCGAATCAACAATCTGACAACGGTATCGCGCCCGCGCTGCAGTTTTGCGACAGCCTGAGGAAGTGGCACGCCTGTGCATTACGGGTATTTTTACGCTCCCCCGCCGCGCGCCGTCATCTGTCACATCCTTGTCGCGTGAACATCGCAAGGAGGAAGCGATCACGGGCCAGATGAGGTGCATGGATGTCTGCGTATTCTCAGGATGTCGGCGCAGATCAGTCGTGGCCGGTCGAAGCCACGCGCCGCATGAACCGGATGTACCGCCGGCAGCGCCACATCTACGACGGCACGCGGCGCTATTATCTTCTCGGCCGTGACCAGTTGATATCGGGGCTGCAACCCGGCGCGGGCACCAGCGTGCTGGAAATCGGCTGCGGCACCGGCAGGAACCTGGTGCTGGCGGGCCGGCTCTATCCCGAGGCGCGATTTTTCGGCGTCGACGTTTCGACGGAAATGCTGACTTCCGCAATCTCGGCCATCTCGCGGGCCGGTCAGACCGGTCGCGTTCGCGTCGCGCACGGCGACGGGACCACATTCAATCCGCAAAATCTGTTCCGCATCTCCCGGTTCGACCATGTGATGATTTCCTACAGCCTGTCGATGATCCCCGACTGGCGCGGCGTTCTGCAAGCCGCCGCCGCTCACCTCAAGCCGGGCGGTCGCTTGCACATCGTCGATTTCGGCGCTCAAGAGCGATTGCCGGGTGTCGCCCGCGCGTTCCTGCTGCAATGGCTTGCGATGTTCGACGTCACCCCGCGCGACGATCTCGAGCGCGTATTGTCTGACATGGCTGAGGCCCGGGGCGCCGATCTGAAATTCGAACGTCCGTTTCGCGGCTATGCGCAATACGCCGTGATGACGTTTCCATCGGAGCCAAGAATATCGTGAGCAATCTTATTAGTCCTTGGCTCGCATTGTTTGCGGCAGGACTGCTTGAGATCGCGTGGGCGCTCGGTCTGAAATATTCCGATGGCCTCACCCGGTTTTGGCCGACGGCCGGAACTTTGGTCGCCATCGCCTTCAGCTTCGGGCTGATGGCCCTCGCTCTGCGAACGCTGCCGTTCGGCACAGCCTATGCGGTGTGGACCGGAATCGGCGCCGCCGGCAGCATCATTGTCGGAATGTTGCTTTACAGCGAACCCACCGATCCCGTTCGCATCCTTTGTCTCACGCTGATCGTCGCCGGGATGGTCGGGCTCAAGCTCAATTCGCCAATGTGAGAAAGTGGCGTGAGATAGCGGCCGCGCGATTTCAGTTGCTGCGCCTCGCGCGCCAACTTCTCCATCCTTCCACGCCGCCGAACAAACAGAGCGCCAGCACAAACGGAAGGAAGTGATACAACACCCGGAACATCAGAAGTGCGGCAATCAGCGGCTCCTTGTCGTCCCCGCCCAGCCCAAGCAATATCGTTGCATCGAACACACCGATGCCCGCCGGCGTATGGCTCGCAAAACCGAGCAAGGTGGCTGCGATGAACACCGCGGTGACGGGAAATATCCCGATATTCAGTTCGGCTGGAATCAGCACATACATCGCCAGCGCCGCCGCGCCGAGATCGAAAAGCCCGATCACGATCTGCAGCAGGACCATCGGTCCGGTCGGGAGCCGGACCGGCCATCGCCGGGTCCCGATATTTCGGGGAGCAAGCCAGGTCCATGTCAGGAAACAGAAGACCGCGATCAGCAATGCGGCCGCCAGCCATCGGTTGAGCTGCGGCGACAAATGGTCGATGACGCCGATGGCGTCCGGCGCATAAAGCAGGCCGAATCCCAACGCCGTCAAATTGCCCAGCCAGAAGGTCAGTCCGGTCAGAAAAGCGATATTCGCGACATCCAGTACACCAAGGCCGTGATACGAATAAATCCGATAACGGATCGCGGGCGACACCAGCGAGACCGCACCCAATCCGTGCGAAATCGGATAGCTGGTAAAACTCGCGAGAGCGGCAGTCCGGTACGTCACCTCCGGACGCCCGATGGTGCGAAGCGCCAGCAGGTCATAGAGCGTCAGGCTGAGATAGGAAGTCGCCACCAGCATCGCGGCCAGCGCGATCAGGCCCGGATGTGTGCGGCGAACCACCGCGAAGACCTCGTTGTAGTCGATGGCCTTGATTGTGTGCGTCAGCACAAAAATGGCGACCGCAGCAATGACCAGTCCGAGAACGACACCTAAGCCCTTCAGTCGGACACCGCCGCCAGGCGGTTTTGGCAACACGGTGGCTTTCAGGATGTTCATCCAATCGGGCAACGACATCAACTATCGCGCCACCTGATTCGGGGTGATCGATACAATCCATTGACACGTTGATGTGACAGCCGCGTTACCGGATATTTCAAACTCACAACGATTCAAGAAATGTTGTTCGCGAAGACCGAAATCCCGACGCATTGCGGTCGCATCCCATTCACGCTGGCTTTGTAAGACGGCCACGAAAGCCAACGCCATGATTCTCAGTATGAGCTTGGGATCGCATGAATACGCAAATCGACTACGACCTCACGCCCGATCAATGGGAAACGCTGAAGGCGCTGCGCGTGCCTGCATCGGGGTTTTCCAAACTGAATCGCTCCGTTCTCGAGCAGTTGATCGCACTTCGCCTCGCGGTGATGATCGACAATTTGCCCGTCATGACGCCGGCAGGGCGCACGACCCTGATACGCGGCTCATCCAGATTGTGGGATGTTGCTGCCTGATATCGGGCCTTTCGCCGATTTTAACCACGCAAGCCCGATCCGGCTCAGAGCGGATGGCACTGCCTGTTTCCGGGATACGGTTTTGGCGATTCCTTCGGGTAGCCCGCATAAAGCCATCACGCTTTCATTGGAACCCAATCCCAGATGCGAAGACCTTGCTTCTGCGTTGCCGCGCGGCCTTGTGGCGGACCCCGGATAGGTACAAAATATCGGGGGCTGATTGTTAGCCGACCCCAGTATTTGAGCGAACCGGCCAAAATGTCGATCGGACTGGCCGTCGTTCATTTTGAGCGGAAAACCGCAATTCTTTCCGATTGTTAATGCGACAACATCCTGCGGAGTCGTTCAAATGCGATGGCCGGAGAACCTCTAAGGCAGCCCGAACGACAAACCGCGGAACATCGCTGAAACCGCTGAAAAACACCGACCCGATGGCAGGTTCATGAACCAACCGATTAAGACCCTCAAGGAAGATCCCTCAATAGGACCTTCGCAGACCGACAAGCCCCGGTCGCGCCGTTGGCTTGTTCTGACGACCATTCTGGCTGTGCTGGTGGTCGCCGGCGTCGTTTGGTGGAGCAAGCAAGTGGGCGCGCCAGCGCCGGCCGGCGGCGGCCGCAATGCCGGGCCAATGTCAATCGTGCCCGAGGTGGTCGGCAAGGGCGACATCGGGATCAACCTCAACGCCCTGGGCACGGTGACTTCGCTCGCAACTGTCACCATCAGGACCCAGATCAGCGGCTACCTCCAGAAGATCGCCTTCAAGGAAGGCGATGACGTCAAAAAGGGTGACCTGCTCGCGGAAATCGACTCCCGGCCCTACGAGGCTGCGCTGGCCCAAGCGAACGGGAATCTGGCGCGTGACGAAGCGCTGCTCAAGGGTGCCCAGGTCGACCTGACCCGCTACCAGGGTCTGGCGGCGCAGAACGCCGTGCCCCGTCAGCAGTTGGATACGCAGATCGCCTTGGTCGCGCAGGATCAGGGAACGGTCGAAGCCGACCGTGCCGCGGTCAAGGCCGCCCAGGTCAACCTGGCATATTGCCATATTGTTTCCCCGCTGGACGGCCGCGTCGGCTTGCGTCAGGTCGACCAGGGCAACTACGTGACACCAGGCGACGCCAACGGTCTCGTCGTGATCACGCAATTGCAGCCGATCAGCGTGCTGTTCACGCTGCCCGAAGACAACATCCAGACGGTGTTGAAGCGGATGCAGGGTGGCGCCGTGCTGCCCGCGGCGGCCTATGATCGCAGCGGAGCCAGCAAGATCGCCGACGGCGTCTTGCAGACCTTCGACAGCCAGATCGATCCCACCACCGGAACGATCAAGGCGCGCGCGCAATTCGCCAACGACAATAAACTGCTCTATCCGAACCAGTTCGTGAACATCCGGCTGCTGGTTGATACGCACAAGGACGTCACGACGATGTCCACCGCGGGCATCCAGCGCGGCGTGCCCGGCACGTTCGTCTATCTCGTCAATGCCGACAGCACCGTCTCCGTCCGCCCCGTCAAGCTCGGCGTGACCGAGGGCGAACGCGTGGAGGTTATCTCCGGGATCGTGCCGGGCGATCGCATCGTGATCGACGGCGCCGACAAGCTGCGTGACGGCGCTAAAATCAATGTCCGGAGCGAGGCCGACTCCGCAAAGCCGGCAGATCCCAGCAAGGCGGGAGATCCCAGCAAGACCGGAGATCCGGACAAGTCGGGCGGCGGCAAGAAGCGGCGGTCGGAAAACGGACAAAAACAATGAGTCCGTCGCAGCCGTTTATTCTGCGGCCGGTCGCAACGACGCTACTGATGATCGCCATCATGCTGTCCGGCTTGCTGGCGTTCAAATTCCTGCCGGTCGCCGCTTTGCCCGAAGTGGATTATCCGACCATCCAGGTCCAGACTTTCTATCCCGGCGCCAGTCCGGACGTGATGACGTCGTCCGTCACGGCTCCGCTGGAGGTGCAGTTCGGGCAAATGCCCAATCTCAACCAGATGAGTTCGGTGAGTTCGGCCGGCGCATCTGTCATCACCCTGCAATTCGGGCTGACGATCTCCCTCGATGTGGCCGAGCAGGAAGTGCAGGCCGCGATCAATGCCGCGGGCAATCTGCTTCCCGCCGACCTGCCGGCGCCGCCGATTTACGCCAAGGTCAATCCGGCCGATGCGCCGATCCTGACATTGGGTTTGACGTCGAAGACCATGCCGCTGACGCAGGTCGAGGATTTCGTCGATACACGGCTGGCGCAGAAAATCTCGCAGCTTCCCGGCGTCGGACTTGTCAGCATCAGCGGCGGCCAGCGGCCGGCCGTCCGTATCCAGGCCGATATTCGCAAGCTCGCCGCCTACGGACTGAACATCGACGATCTGCGCACCACCCTCGGCAACGCCAACATCAACACGCCGAAGGGAAACTTCGACGGCTCGATGCGCGCCTATACCATCAACGCCAACGACCAGATCCGGAATGCCAGCGACTACAAATCACTGATCGTCGCCTACAAGAACGGCTCGCCGGTCAGGCTCAGCGACGTCGGCAACGTCATCGACGGCGCCCAGAACGACAAGCTCGGCGCCTGGATGAACGAAACCCCGGCGATCATCCTCAATATTCAGCGGCAACCCGGCGCCAATGTCATCGCCGTAGTCGAGGGCATCAAGGCGCTGTTGCCGCAATTGCAGGCCTCGCTGCCGGCCGCCATCGACGTCAACATTCTGACCGATCGAACCGTCACCATCCGCGCCTCGGTGCAGGATGTGGAATTCGAATTGACGCTCGCCGTCGTCCTGGTGGTGCTGGTGATCTTCGTGTTCCTGCGCAATGCGCGGGCGACGTTGATCCCGAGCCTCTCGGTCCCGCTGTCGCTGGTCGGCACGCTCGGCGCGATGTATCTGTTTGGCTTCAGCCTCAACAATCTCTCGCTGATGGCGCTGACCATCGCTACCGGCTTCGTGGTCGACGACGCCATCGTCGTGATCGAGAACATCTCCCGTTACCTCGAAGAGGGCGACAGCCCGTTGCAGGCCGCGCTTAAAGGCTCCGAGCAGATCGGCTTCACCATCATCTCGCTGACGGTATCGCTGATCGCGGTGCTGATCCCGCTGCTGTTCATGGGCGACGTCGTCGGGCGCCTGTTCCGGGAATTCGCCATCACGCTGTCGGTGACTATTCTCATTTCGGCGGTGGTCTCGCTGACGCTGGTGCCGATGGCCTGCGCCAAGCTGCTCAAGCCCGAGACCGATACGCATGAGAACGCGTTTCAGCGCTATAGCCGCGAAGGCTTCGACTGGATCATCGCGGTCTACGGACGCGCGCTGACCCGCGTGCTCGATCATCAAACGCTCGTGCTGTTTGTCGCGCTCGGCACTTTCGCACTGACCGCCGCGCTCTATGTGGTGATTCCGAAGGGGTTCTTTCCGCTACAGGACACCGGCGTCATTCAGGCGATTTCCGAGGCGCCGCAGTCCGCTTCCTATGCCGCGATGGCGGAGCGGCAGCAGCAACTCGCCAGCATCATCCTGAGGGATCCCGACGTCGTCAGTCTTTCCTCGTTCATCGGCGTGGATGGAACCAACACGACATTGAACAGCGGCCGCATCCTGATCAATCTCAAAGACCATGATTCACGCAAATCCGACATCACCACGGTGATGCGGCGCATCCAGAACAGCACGGCGGGCCTGACCGGCATCACGCTCTATCAGCAGCCGGTTCAGGATCTCACGATCGAGGGCACCGTCAGCAAGACGCAGTATCAGTTCATCCTGCAGGATGCCGATCCGGTGCAGTTGGCCGAATGGACCCCCAAACTGATCGACAAGCTGCGGGAACTGCCGCAACTCTCGGATGTCGCCAGCGACATTTCCAATCAGGGGCTCTCGGTCTTTGTCGAGATCGATCGAGATCAGGCCGCGCGTTTCGGGATTACGCCCGCGACCGTCGACAATGCGCTGTATGATTCCTACGGCCAGCGCATAGTCTCCACTATCTTTACCAACTCGAACCAGTACCGCGTCATCCTCGAGGCCGATCCAAGCCTGCAGACTTCGCTGCAATCGCTGTCGGATATCTATCTGCCCTCGTCGGTGGGTGGCGCGCCGGTCCCGCTTTCCGTGATGGCCAAATTCCGGGAAGAAACCGCGCCCCTTCAGGTTTCCCATCTCGGGCAATTCCCTGCATCGACGGTATCGTTCAATTTGGCCCCGGGTGCCGCGCTCGGCGATGCGGTGACGGCGATCAAGCAGACGCAAGCCGATATCGGCCTGCCGGCCAGCGTGATCAGCAGCTTCCAGGGCGCCGCATTGGCGTTTCAATCATCGCTCTCCAACCAACTTTTCCTGATCCTAGCGGCGATCATCACGGTCTATATCGTGCTGGGTGTGCTCTATGAGAGCTTCATCCATCCCGTCACCATCCTCTCCACGCTGCCATCCGCCGGCATCGGCGCGCTGCTGGCGCTGATGGCGGCCGGCGACGAGCTCACCATCGTTGCCATCATCGGCATCATCCTCTTGATCGGCATCGTGAAGAAGAACGCGATCATGATGATCGACTTCGCGCTGGACGCCGAGCGCAATGAGGGCAAGCCGCCGCGGGAAGCGATCTACCAGGCCTGCCTGTTGCGCTTCCGTCCGATCCTGATGACCACCATGGCGGCCGTGCTTGGCGCGTTGCCGCTGATGATCGGAACCGGTGCGGGTTCCGAATTGCGCCACCCGCTCGGCATTTCCATCGTCGGTGGCCTGCTGGTCAGCCAGTTGCTGACCCTGTTCACGACGCCGGTGATCTATCTCTGGTTCGATCGGCTGGCGACACGGTTTGCCGGACATTCGGGCACAACCGGCCCTGCGAACGAATTGAACTGAGCCATGGGACCGTCAACCCCCTTCATTCGGCGGCCGATCGCAACGACGTTGCTCACCTTCGGTCTTGCGGCGGCGGGAGTTGTGGCGTTTTTCAAGCTGCCGGTCTCGCCGTTGCCGCAGGTCGATTTTCCGACCATTTCGGTGCAGGCGACCCTGCCGGGCGCCAGTCCGCAGGATGTCGCGACCACCGTCGCGAGCCCGCTGGAGCGGCATCTCGGGCAGATCGCCGATGTCACCGAGATGACCTCGTCGAGCACGGTCGGCGGCGTCCGCATCACCCTGCAGTTCGGGCTCAACCGTGACATCAATGGCGCGGCGCGCGACGTGCAGGCCGCGATCAACGCGGCCCGCGCCGACCTTCCGACCAGCCTGCGGTCCAACCCGACCTACCGCAAGGTCAATCCCGCCGACGCACCGATCCTGATCCTGACCCTGACGTCCGACACCATGACCCGTGGCGATCTCTATGACGCGGCCTCGACCGTGCTGGCGCAGAAGCTGTCGCAGGTCGAGGGCATCGGTGAAGTCGTGGTCGGCGGCAGTTCGCTGCCTGCGGTCCGGGCCGAACTCATTCCGCAGGCGCTCTACAAATACGGCATCGGCCTGGAGGACGTGCGCGCCGCGCTGGCCGGCGCCAACGCGCACAGCCCCAAAGGGGGCATCGACGTCGGCGACCAGCGTTACCAGATCTACGCCAACGACCAGGCCAACAAGGCCGCCGACTACCGATCCCTGATCGTCGCCTACCGGAACGGCGCGGCGGTTCATCTCTCCGATGTCGGCGACGTCACCGACGCCGTTGAAAACCTCCGAAACGCCGGTCTCGCCAACGGCAAACCAGCCGTCCTGATCATCCTCTACCGGCAGCCGGGCGCGAACATCATCTCCACCGTCGATCTGGTGAAGGGACTGCTGCCCCAGCTTCGGGCCTCGATTTCACCGGCCATTGACATCGGGCTGGCGGTCGACCGTTCGACCACCATTCGCACATCGCTGCGCGACGTCGAGCGCACGCTGATCCTCGCCGTGCTGCTGGTGATCGTGGTGGTTTTTGCCTTCCTGCGGAACCTGCGCGCCACGCTGATACCGGTCGTCGCGGTATCGGTGTCGCTGATTGCGACCTTCGCCGCCATGTATCTGATGGGCTACAGCCTCGACAATCTCTCGCTGATGGCGCTTACGGTCGCGACCGGATTTGTGGTCGACGACGCCATCGTCGTGCTTGAGAACATCACCCGCTACGTCGAGAACGGGCTGAGCCCGATGGAAGCGGCGCTCAAGGGAGCCGCCGAGGTCGGATTTACCGTGCTGTCGATGAGCATCTCCCTGATCGCGGTCTTCATTCCGATCCTGCTGATGGGCGGTATTGTCGGCCGCCTGTTCCGCGAATTCGCGATGGTGATCTCGATATCGATCATGATCTCGCTGGTGATTTCACTGGCGACAACCCCGATGATGTGCGCCGTGCTGCTGCGCAATGACCACGGCGGGGGACATGGCTGGCTCTATCGGACCAGCGAGCGCTTCTTCGATGCCATGCTGAACGCCTATCGGCGAAGCCTGAGCGTTGCGCTGCTCCATCCGGCCTCGATGATGTTGATTTTCGCCACGGTGCTGGGCCTCAATTTCTATCTGTATGGCGTGGTTCCGAAGGGCTTTTTTCCGCAGCAGGATACGGGGCGGCTGACCGGCTCGATCCAGGCGGACCAGAGCATTTCATTTCAATTGATGCAGCAGAAGCTGACGCAATTCGTCACCATCATCAAGAACGATCCCGCGGTGGATGCGGTCGTCGGGTTCACCGGCGGAGGGCAGACCAATTCCGGCTTCATGTTCGTTTCGCTGAAGCCGCTCAGTGAACGCTCGATTTCCGCGGATGGCGTCATCGCGCGGCTGCGGCGCCAGATGGCGGTTATTCCGGGAGCGACCCTGTTCCTGCAGGCGGTGCAGGATATCCGCGTCGGTGGCCGCGCCAGCAATGCGCAATACCAGTTCACCCTGCAGGGCACCACACTGGATGAACTCAATGAATGGGCGCCGAAGATCGCCGCGGCGCTGCAGGCCGATCCGATCCTCACCGACGTCAACAGCGACCAGCAAAACAAGGGGCTCGAGTCCGACCTCGTGATCGACCGCGACGCCGCCGCGCAATTGGGGATCACCGTCAGCCAGATCGACAACACGCTCTACGATGCGTTCGGCCAGCGCCAGGTGTCGACCATCTATGTCGCGCGTAACCAATATCATGTGATCATGGAAGTAGCGCCGCAATACTGGCAAAATCCCGAAACGCTCAAAGACGTCTACGTCAGCACCTCCGGCGGCTCGGTCGGCGGATCGCAGGCGACCAACGCGGTCGCGGGAACCATCGTTGCCGGGAAATCGACTTCAGCCAATTCCGCCAACGCGCAGGCCGCTCGAAATCTCGCCAACAACTCCATCGGCGCCACCGGCAAGGGCGTATCCTCCACCGGCTCGGCAGTCAGCACCAGCGCGGAGACGATGATTCCGCTGTCCGCGGTGGCGCGCTTTACGCAAGGCGCGACCCCGCTCGCCGTCAATCACCAGGGCCTGCTGGTCGCGACCACCATTTCGTTCAACCTGCCGCCCAATGTGTCGCTCAGCACCGCGGTCTCATCGATCGAAGGCGCGATGAACCGAATCGGCGTGCCCGCCACCATTCGCGGCACGTTCCAGGGCACGGCAAAGGCGTTCCAGGACTCGCTCAACAATCAACCTTTCCTGATCCTCGCCGCCTTGGTCACGATCTACATCGTGCTTGGCGTGTTGTATGAAAGCTACGTTCACCCCCTGACGATCCTGTCCACATTGCCGTCCGCCGGCGTCGGCGCGCTTCTGGCCCTGATGGCGTTCAAGACCGAATTCAGCATCATGGCGCTGATCGGCGTTATTCTGCTGATCGGCATCGTCAAGAAGAACGCCATCATGATGATCGATTTCGCACTCGACGCCGAGCGAAGGCGCGGGCTCAGTCCGCTGGATGCGATCTACGAAGCCTGCCTGCTCCGGTTCCGGCCGATCATGATGACGACCATGGCGGCCCTGCTCGGCGCCCTGCCCCTTGCGATCGGCATCGGCGACGGCGGCGAGCTTCGCCAGCCGCTGGGCATTGCGATTGTTGGGGGCCTTATCCTCAGTCAGGTGCTGACGCTCTATTCAACGCCGGTGATCTACCTGTATATGGACAGGCTCCGGTCCTGGGGCCAACGTCTGAGGGATGGCGGTGCTGCACCGCTCGCGCCCGATACCAAGCTGCAACCGGGCGAATGAGTTTCGATAGTAACATGCCAATAGTAAAACCGATGATCGGCCAGGCTCTCCAACGAACCTTGCGTAAGTTTGGCAGCAAGATGCGTGCGGCATCCGCGCTCTCTGTCCTGCTGCTGAGCCCTGCGCTGTCGGGCTGTATCCTTGGGACCGAAAAACCCGATCTCAATCTCGAAGTGCCCGTGACGTATCGCGAAGGGGGCCATAAGGCACCTGACGCCGCCCTTCCGGCGCTGGATTGGTGGCGGGGCTTTCGCTCCAGCGAACTGACGTCGCTGATGGATGCGGCGCAGATCTACAATCTCGACATCGCCGTGGCCATTGCCCAGATCGAACAGGCCGACGCGCAAGTGGGCGTGGCAGGCGCGCCGTTGCTGCCCACGGTCACCGGCACGGCAACGGCGGAGCGCGAGCATGTCTCCACGGCCGGCGTCAACACCAATGGCGTCGGCATCGGCGGCGCGTCGACGTTCTCGCAATACAGCATGGGCCTGACTGCGAGCTATATGATCGATTTCTGGGGCAAGAACCGCGCGACGCTTTTCGCCGCCCAGGAGACCGCGACCGCCGCCCGGTACAACCGTGAAGTCGTGACCTTGACGGCGATCGTGACCGTCGCGAATACCTATTTCCAGGTCCTCGCCGCACAGGACCAGCTGCGCGTCGCACGCCGCAATCTCGCCGCGGCCGAACGCATTCTCACTTTGATCAAGCAGCAGTTTAACGGCGGCACGGCTTCGCAACTCGACCTGTCGCAACAGGAAGCGCTGGTATCGACCGAACGCGCGGCCATTCCGCCGCTTGAAATCACGCTGCGCCAGAATATCGCCGCCCTGGCGCTTCTGGTCGCACGCGCGCCGGCGAATTTCACAGTGACCGGCGGCACGATGACGCAAATCGTGATTCCGCGTGTCACGGCGGGCTTGCCTTCGGAACTGCTTAACCAGCGGCCGGATATCCGTGAGGCCGAGGCCCAGTTGGCGTCTTCCAATTTCAGCGTTGAAGCGGCGCGCGCCGCATTCTTCCCGCAGATCCAGTTGACGGCGACCGCAGGCGTCCAGAGCGCGGCCCTCGCCTCGCTGTTCGGACCGGGCGCCTGGTTCTACACGCTGGCCGCGGGCCTGACGCAGCCGATCTTCGATGGCTTTCTTCTGGAGAGCCAGTTGAAACAGGCGAAAGGCGTGCAACTGCAGAACCTGCAGGCCTATCGCAAGGCGGTGCTGTCGGCGTTCGCCGACGTCGAGAAGGCCCTCGTCGCGCTATCGCAATCCACCTTGCAGGAGCGCCTGCAAGCCCAGGCCGTGGCCGATTCCCGCAAGGCATTCGAGGTATCCGAAACGCAATTACGCGCCGGCACGGTCAATCTCATCACGGTGCTGCAGACCCAGCAAACGCTGCTCACCAACGAGAACAATCTGGCGCAGGTGCGGTTGACCAAGCTGCTCGCGGCCAGCAGCCTGTTCCAGGCGCTGGGCGGCGGATGGAATCCGAACGGACAATTGTCGTCGCTGCAGCCGGCTGTTCTGCCGCTGCCGCCACAATAGGATTGCTCGGTGTTCGGAATTTAATGGCCGGCGATCCTGCGCGTTCGCACGACCCGTTGGCTCAAAAACGCTCTAATCCGCCTCTTTGGATAGTTCGTTCAAAAACCTGTTGAGCGCGCTGCTGCCGGCTTCCTGCGCTGCCCGATGCGAGCGATAGCCATCGCCGGAAATCTTGACGCCCATCGCCTCTTTTCGGCGCTGGATCTCCCAGCCAAAAGGATTAGCGCCGTCGCCGCGACGGCTGACGACGACGAAATAGGTTCTGCTTTTATTGTCGGGATGCATACTCAATCCAACCGCCGGCAATGGCAGTTCGCTCCCGGTCGATAATGTCGACTATGAAGTTTGCGCAATCGTCGTTTCTTGTTCAAGGCACGGGCGGCCGAACTGGCCGGCCGCCCGCCTGGCATCCGTTTTTGTAATCCGGATTATTTCATCGCGTCATAGACGGCGAACGAGTAAGCGCCTTCCGGCTTCTTGGTAATGACGGGATCCGATCCGCCGGCCATCAACTCGGCAACCGTGCGGTCGTAATCCTTGACATCGAGCTTGCCATCGGCGGCACCGAGCAGCTTGCCGATCTCGGTCATCATCCGCGTCTGGTCTTTGGCGGTTTTCGCACCGGTCGAGTCGCCCGCCAGGATGATCTTCACGGTTTCATCCACATGGCTCTTGGCGTAGTCCCAGCCCTTCATCGAAGCCTTGACGAACTTCGCCATCTTGGCCACGAACGCCGGGTCCTTCAGGTTCTTTTCCAGCACATAGAGACCGTCTTCCAGCGTCGCCACGCCTTCGTCCTCATATTTGAAGACGACGAGCTGGCTCGGCTTGTAACCGCCGTCGATCACCTGCCAATACTCGTTGTAAGACATCGTCGAAACGCAATCGGCCTGCTTCTGCAGAATCGGATCGACGTTGAAACCCTGCTTGATGACCTTGACGCCAGCCGGCGAACCGTCGGTCTTGAAGTTCAGCTTCGACATCCAGGACAGGAACGGATACTCGTTGCCGCCATACCAGACCCCGATGGTCTTGCCCTTGAAATCGGTCGGCTTCTTGATGCCGGTATCGGCGCGGCAGGTCAGCATCAGGCCGGACTTCTTGAAGGTCTGGGAGATGTTGACCAGCGGCACGCCCTTTTCACGTGACGCCAGCGCCGACGGCATCCAGTCGACCACCACGTCGGCGCCGCCACCGGCGATCACCTGCGGAGGTGCGACGTCCGGACCGCCCGGCTTGATCGTGACGTCGAGCCCGGCGTCCTTGTAGAAGCCCTTTTCCTTGGCCACGAAATATCCGGCGAACTGGGCCTGCGCGACCCATTTCAGCTGGATGGTGACGGTGTCCGCCGCCTGCGCAGTCGCCAACGACAAACCCATCGTCACGCCTGCTGCGATTGCCACTATGTTCTTCATGCGATACTCCGAAGCTGTAAGAACCCGCCGAGTCAGGTTCGATAGGATGGATGCCAAAAAGTGGTCGCGCGCTCGGCAAGCGCGACAAGTCCGTAGAACGCCATTCCAGCGATCGCAGCGAGAGCGATTTCCGCCCACACCATATCGATCGCCATTCGCCCCGCCTCCGTGGAGATGCGAAATCCGATGCCTTGCGTCGGCGTACCGAAGAACTCGGCGACGATCGCACCGATCAGCGCCAGCGTGGCGTTGATCTTCAAGGCATTAAAAATGAACGGCAGCGCCGCTGGCAGATAGAGCTTGGTCAGCGTCTGCCGATGGTCCGCGCCATAGGATCGCATCAGGTCGCGCTCCATATGTCCGGCCGCGGATAATCCCGCCAGCGTGTTCACCAGCATGGGAAAGAACGTCACCAGCGCCACGACCGCGGCCTTCGATGGCCAGTCGAAGCCGAACCACATCACCATGATCGGGGCCACGCCGACCAGCGGCAGCGCCGAAAAGAAATTGCCGAGCGGCAGCAGGCCGCGCCCCAGAAAAGCATAACGCTGCGCGACGATCGCCACCAAAAGACCCGCCCCGCAGCCGATCGCGTAGCCGATCAACACGCCGCGAATAAAGGTCTGGACGAAATCTTCGCCGAGCGTCGGCAATGACGACGCAAACCGTACCGCCGCGGCGCTGGGGGCCGGCAGGATCACCGAGGGTACGCCGAAGCCGCGGACCAGCACTTCCCAGAGATAGAACACGACAGCACCGAACAGCAGCGGAATCGCGAGATTGAGCGTACGGCGCGAAGTGTCATGGCGCGGCCGCATCGACGCCAGCGCCACCACGCAAAGTATCGCGCCGAGCCAGGCCGCCAGCACGATCGTCCAGAAGCCAACCGAAGCGGAGCCGTTGATGTTGGTATCGCGCAACAAGGCCAGCGTCGTCGCAGCCGCGCACAATACACCAGCGGCACCCAGGCTGGTCGCCCACATCCCGCCGGCCCAGCCAGCGACAGCGAACAACAGCGCCGCCGCCAGCGTGAGCACCAGCAGGGATGGCCGCGCCTGCAGGCCGGGAACAATTTCGCCGGACAGTGGCAGAACCAGCGCCAGCAGCATGGCGGCTGCCGCGAGGATAAAGCCCAATCTGCGCCTGCCTGGGTTCAAGACCGCGTCCCCATTTGTCGCGCGACACCGCGCTCGGTCAGATCCACCAATCCAATCAAGCCTGAGGCCAGGACTGCCGCCGCGAGCAACGCAGCCCAAATCTGGATGGTCTGGCCATAGTAGGAACCTGCCAGCAGCCGCGCGCCAATTCCGGCCTCGGCGCCGGTCGGCAATTCAGCCACGATAGCACCAATGAGCGAGATCGTAATCGCGACCTTCAGGCTGGCAAAGAGAAAAGGAACGGCCGACGGCCAGCGCAGCTTCGACAGCACCTGCCGCGGCGTCGCCGACCATGTCCGCATCAGGTCGAGTTGCATCGGATCCGGCGCGGTGAATCCCTTCACCATTCCGATCGTGATCGGGAAAAAGCACAGATAGGCCGAGATGATCGACTTCGGCAGCAGACCCTGCAAGCCGATCGCGCCGAGCACCACGACGAAGATCGGCGCCAGCGCCAGGATCGGCACCATCTGCGAACAGATGATCCAGGGCAGCAGGCTCTTCTCCAGCACGCGGCTATGCACGATCATCAGCGCCAGACCAATCCCGAGCAGCGCACCGAGCAGGAAACCAAGCAGCGTCGCCGAAAGCGTCACCGCGGAATGATAGACTAGACTACGCGGCGCGGTCGGCGCATAGCCGAAAACCGAATCGACAAAGGCGCTGATCACCTGATGTGGCGCTGGCAGCAGCGGCCGCTCCGCGCTCATGGTCCCCTCGATCAGCTCGGAGACCGTGTAAGGCGTCTCCTCACGCTCGAACCCATCGCGCACCAGCGAAAGGTTCATGAGCACTGCGGCGATGTACCAGATCACGATCAGCGCCAGGACGATTGTCGCGATCGGCGCGTAACGCACGAACAGCGGATGCTGCCGCAGCGTGCCGCCACCTGATGCGGACAGAGCGAGCGCGCTATTCGTCATAGGAATGCCCTGCCCGGAGGCCGACGCGCACGCGCTGCGCGATCTTGAGGAATTCTGGTGTCTCGCGAATTTCCAGGGTGCGGTCACGCGGGAAATTGCAATCGATGATGTCGATGATCCGGCCGGGCCGCGGCGACATCACCACGATCTTGGTCGACAGGAACACCGCTTCGGGAATCGAGTGGGTGACGAACAACACCGTCTTTCCGGTCTTGTCCCACAATTGCAGCAGTTGCTCATTGAGGTGATCGCGGACGATTTCGTCGAGCGCGCCGAACGGCTCATCCATCAATAACAGCGCGGGATCGAACGACAACGCGCGGGCGATCGATACGCGCTGCTGCATGCCGCCGGACAATTGCCAGGGAAACTTGCGCTCGAAGCCGGTGAGATTGACCAGCGCTAGATAGCGCGCCGCGCGCAGCTTTTGCTCGCTATCGGAAAAACCCATGATCTCCAGCGGGAGCTTCAGGTTCTTCTCGATCGTGCGCCACGGGAACAGCGCCGGCGCCTGAAACACATAACCGTATCGGCGTTCAAGGCGCGCCTGCTCCGCGCTCATGCCGTTGACGAGAAGCGTTCCGGACGTCGGCTGCTGCAGATCGGCGATCACCCGCAGCATTGTGGTTTTGCCGCAGCCGGAAGGACCGATGAAGGAAACGAATTCGCCGTCTGCAATCTGCAGACTGACATTCGACAACGCGTCGACCTTGCCGTCGGCGGTCTCAAACGTCAGCGAAACATCGCGAACGTCCACCGCCAGCCGTTGTGGCGAGGCTGTCGATTCAATGCGGGCATCCGCTGTGTTGTTCATACCTACCAGCTCGCTCGAAGCGACGAACGACTCTCGCACGTCACGCGGTAGCGTAACGTCCGGATCATCCAGCTTCAATGCTTTCGGCATTCCCAGCGCCATGCGTAAATACTGGCAAACAGCGCAGCAAATAGCGCGCACAATGTTTGCGCATGCAGAGATATTTGTGGGCAAGCATCACCATCGGGGCCAAACATGCCCTTATCGGTTTTTCAGATGACCGAAAAACCGGTCGGTTTTTGACTTGCGCAAGGTGCCGCCTCATACTTTGCAGGCGGCGTTTCGCCTATGGTGCAGGGCCGCATTTCGATTGCTTGCACGCGAGCGCCATGAAGCCTGCTCCATTCAAATATATCGCCGCTGCCTCGCTCGAGCATGCGCTCTCGCTCAAGGCTGAATACGGCGATGACGCCAAGTTTCTGGCCGGCGGACAAAGCCTGATGCCGACGATGAATTTTCGTCTCGCCCAGCCGGCCATCCTGATCGACCTCAATCGGATCGAAAGCCTCGGCGGCATCCGGCCCGGCGATGCCGGCGGCGCCCGCATCGGCGCGCTGACCCGGTATCGCAACCTGGAACGCGATGCCGGCTTTGCGCGAATGTTTCCGTTGATTGCCGAGGCGTTGCCGCATATCGCGCATCCGCAAATCCGCAACCGCGGCACGATCGGGGGAAATCTTTCGCACGCCGATCCAGCATCGGAGCTTCCCGCCATCATGCTGGCGCTCGGGGCCAGATTCCACATTCAGACCACCAAGCAAACGCGCTCGGTCGAGGCGCCGGATTTTTTCTTAGGAGCCCTCACCACCGATCTTCAGCCCGATGAGATGCTGGTGGAAGTCGAACTGCCGTTGTCGAAGCCGCGCACCGGATCCTGCTTCATGGAGGTCGCGCGGCGGCGCGGCGATTTCGCGATCGTCGGCATCGCCGTCATGATGACGCTGGGGAATCAGGATGAATGCACCCACATCCGGCTGACGTTTTGCGGCGTGGGCGAGACACCCATCGATGCAAGTTCGGCGGCCGATCATCTCATCGGGAGCGCACCGACCGAAAAAGCGATCTGCGATGTCGCAGCATCCGTGCAGGCGATGATCGATCCCGGCGGCAGCGTTCACGCCACGGCGGACTATCAGCGCCATGTCGCGGGCGTTCTCACCGAGCGAGCCCTGCAAACAGCTTTTCAACGGGCGCGCGATGGACACTGACGATCACGACATCACAGTGTCGGTCAACGGCGTGCGTTACAAGCGTCGCGTGGAATCGCGCATGCTGCTGAGCGATTTTCTGCGCCACGATCTGGCGCTCGCCGGCACGCATGTCGGCTGTGAGCACGGCGTTTGCGGCGCTTGTACCGTCCTGCTCGACGGCCAGCCGGTACGCTCCTGTCTGATGTTGGCGGTGCAAGCCGAGACTCACGAAATCTCGACCATCGAGGGCCTGACGGACAAGGACGGCGCGTACCATCCGCTGCAGCAGGCGATGCATGATCACCACGGCCTGCAATGCGGCTACTGTACGCCCGGCATTCTCATGACAATGACCGCCTTCCTTGAAGAGAACCTGTCGCCCAGTGAAGATGAGGTGCGCGAGGCGCTGTCGGGAAATCTGTGCCGTTGTACCGGGTACCAGAACATCGTCGATGCCGTGATGGCAGCGGCGCAGCGGATGCGGGGTTGACGGGAATGTCTACCCGCACATTCGGCGAACCGATCAAGCGCAACGAAGATCGTCGCCTTCTCACCGGACAGGCGTTGTTTATCGACGACGTCGAATTGCCCGGGCTGTTGCATGTGGCGTTCCTGCGCAGCCAGGTTGCGCATGCCAAGATTCGCAAGATCGATGTATCAAAAGCGCGACAGCGGCCGGGCGTGGTTGCCGCCTATGTCGCGGAGGATCTTGGTGACTACTGGAAGCCCGGCCCGCTTCTCGTGCCGCCGCCCCCGATTGCCGGCATTGTCTTCAACCAGCGGACTCAAGTCCCGCTGGCCCGTGACAAGGTCCGCCATGTCGGCGAACCCCTGGCGATCATAATCGCAGAGAGCCGCTATATCGCCGAGGACGCGCTCGACGATATCGACGTGGAACTTGAGCAGCTTCCGGCCGTGGTCGATCTGGAACGGGGGCTGCGCGCGGGATCCGCGCTGGTTCACGACGACGTCGGCTCCAACGTGTCGGCGCACGTCCGGCAGACCAAGGGTAATTACGCCGCGGCAGCCGCCAAGGCCGATTGCATCATCAAGCGGCGTTTTCGATACGAGCACGGCATTTCCTCGCCGATCGAGACCCGCGGCGTGGTCGCGCAGTGGGACGCACGCGCCAACCAGATGACGATTTGGGATACCACCCAGGCGCCGGTGTTCGTCCGCAACGGGCTTGCCGCCATGCTCGGACTCAACGAGCGCAACGTTCGCGTGATCGCGCCGTTCGTCGGCGGCGGCTTCGGGCCTAAGATCATGATGTTCTATCCCGAGGAAGTGCTGCTGCCCTGGGTATCGATGAAGCTCAACCGGCCGGTCAAATGGATCGAGGACCGGCTCGAGCATTTCTTTGCGACAACGCACGAGCGCGGACAGATTCACGATGCCGAGATCGCGCTCAGCCGCGACGGCAAAATCCTCGGCATCAAGGACGTCTTCCTGCATGACGGCGGCGCCTACGATCCCTACGGGCTGACGGTCCCGATCAACAGCCAATGCACCCTGCTCGGCCCCTATGTGGTGCCGAACTACGACAGCACCTTCACGCAGGTGTTCACCAACCTGACGCTGGTGACCCCGTATCGCGGCGCAGGGCGCCAGCACGGCGTGTTTGTCATGGAACGCCTGCTCGATTTCGCCGCGCATGAACTGAAGATCGATCGCGCGGAAATCCGCCGGCGCAACCTTATTCCGGCCGATGCGTTCCCTTACAAGAACGAAATCATCTATCAGGATTTCCAGCCGCTTGAATATGATAGCGGCAATTACGAGCCGGTGCTCGATATGGCGCTGGAAGCGATCGGGTACAAAACCTTCAAGGAACAGCAGGCTGCGGCACGAGCCCAAGGCCGCCATCTCGGCCTTGGGCTCGCCTGCTATGTCGAGGGCACCGGCATCGGCCCATATGAGGGCGCAAAAGTTCAGGTGCAATCGAACGGCAAGGTCAGCATCGCAACCGGCATTGGCACCCAGGGCCAGGGGCATTTCACCGTCTTTGCCCAGATCGCCGCCGATCAATTAGGGGTCGCGGTCACCGACATCGATGTCGTGACCGGCGACACCGATCAGTTCTATTGGGGCGCCGGCACCTTCGCCAGCCGCGGCGCTGTGGTTGCAGGCAATGCCGTCAACGAAGCTTCCAAGGTGGTGCGCAAGAAGGCGCTCAAGCTCGCCAGCGACCTCTTTGAATGTTCCGAAGAAGACCTCGTGCTCGAGGACGGCAAGGTTTCGATCGTCGGCATCCCCGAGAAATTCGTCCGGCTTGGCGATCTCGCAAATCAGGCCAATCCAATGCGCGGAGCGGTTCAGCCGGGCACCGAACCGGGACTGGAATCAACGCAATATTTCGGACCGCCAATGGGCGCGACCGCCAACGGCGTCCACGCCATGGTCATCGAAGTCGATCCGAGGACCTTCGATCTGAAAGTCCTGAAATACGTCGTGGTGCACGACTGCGGCACCGTGATCAATCCGATGATTCTGGCCGGCCAGATCCATGGCGGCGTCGCGCAGGGCATCGGCAACGCGTTCTATGAAAAACTGGCCTTCGACGACCAGGGGCAGTTGTTGAATGCTTCGCTTGCGGATTATCTGCTACCGACCGCGCTCGAGGTTCCTCGGATGGAACTCGGCCACACCGTGACCCCGTCGCCGCTCAACCCCATGGGCATAAAGGGCGCCGGTGAGGCCGGTGCTATCCCGGTCGGCCCGATGTTCGCGCAGGCGATCGAGGATGCGCTCGACCTGAAAGAGCGCGGTGTCGAATTGCTCGAAATTCCGCTCAGCCCGAGCCGTGTGTTTGAACTCACCCGGAAGAGTGGCCAATGATCCTGATCACAGGCGCAGGCGGCAAGACCGGCAAGGCGGTTCTCAAGGCGCTGGTGGCGCGAGGCGCGCTGGTGCGCACCTTCGTTCGAAATCCGGCGCATGAGGCCGCCTTGAAGACGATCGGCGCCGATGACGTCGTGATCGGCACGATGGACGATCCTCAGGCCCTCGCCCGCGCCACCCACGGCATCGAGGCGATCTATCACATCTGCCCGAACGTCAGTCCGCATGAAATGCCGTTTGCCACAGCGCTGATCGATGCCGCGACGAGTTCCGGCGTATCACGCTTCGTCTACCATTCCGTGCTGCATCCGCAGATCGAGGCGATGCCGCACCACTGGAACAAGCTGCGGGTTGAGGAAATGCTGTTCAGCTCCAAGCTCGATATCACCATCCTGCAGCCGACGGCCTATATGCAAAACAGCCTTAGTGAATGGGACCGCATGGTTCGCGACGGCATCTACCGCGTGCCCTACCCGATCGATACGCGGCTGAGCCTGGTCGATCTCGAAGATGTCGCCGAGGCCGCAGCCACGGTGCTGACGAGCACCAATCACGCCGGCGCGACTTACGAATTGGTGGGCACGCCGCCACTCAGCCAGATCGAGATCGCGGAGGCGTTCGGCCGGGCATTGAAAAAACCCATTCACGCCGAGGCCGAAACCGTTGAAAGCTGGGATGCGCGCACACGCAGCGCCGGCCTGGAAGATTACGCCCGCGAGACATTGGCAAAAATGTTTCGCGCCTATGCGCGCGACGGCCTCAAGGGCAATCCCAACGTGCTGGGCTGGCTGCTGGGACGGCCCCCGGCTTCGTTTGAGAACTTCACCGCACGGATCGCCGCGGCTCAGGCGTGAGGCGGCCAACCGACGGGCCGGATTTGCTGCACGATCTTCATGACCGACAGGATCAACGGTTCCTCGAAGCGCGGTCCGACGACCTGGATTCCGACCGGCAATCCGTCGCTGGTCTGCCCCGCCGGCACACTGCCGCCGGGCAGGCTCATCAGCGTGATCAGGAACGAGCCGGCAATCCAGTCGGTGTAATTGTCGAGCTTCTTGCCGTTGATCAGCGTCGGGAAATTCATCTCCACCGGAAATTGTTTCACCGGAGATTGCGGCGTGATCAACAGATCATATTGCTCGAAGAATTTGGCAAAGCGCGCAAACAACTCCGCGCGTTTCTGTTCGGACGCCGCGAAATCCAGCGGCGTCACCTTGAAGCCAGCCTTGACGTTGCCTTTCAGGTTGACGCCGAATTGTTCCAGATGGTGGAGATTGGCGAATTGCTGCCCGACCATCCAAAGCCCGCGCCACGCCTGGTAGGGCGACTTGCCGTCGGAAATATCGAACGCGATCTCCTCTACCGTGGCGCCGGCATCGCGCAGCGACATCGCGGTTTGCCGGCAGATATCGTCAATCTCCGGCTCGACGCCTATGCCGGCGATATCCGATACGTACGCGATGCGCAGGCCCTTGACGTCATGAACCTTGGCGACAATGGCACGGGCGCTCGCCCATGGCGGCGCGACCGAGATCGGTGAGGCGCGGCTGAAACCGACGATAGCGTCCAGCATCAACGCGGCGTCCTCGGCCGTGCGTGCCAGCGGCCCATGAACCTGACCGGGATCCCACGCCAGCGGCATCGGCAGGTTCGGCGTCAATCCCGGGGTCGGCCGGATGCCGACAATGCCGCAGAACGACGCCGGCATCCGGATCGAGCAGCCGAAGTCAGTCCCCTGCGCCAGCGGGACCATCCCGGTCGCGACCGCAACCGCCGATCCGCCGGAAGAACCCGCGGGGCTCAGCGCCGGATTCCAGGGATTGCGCGTCACGCCAAACACTTCGTTGAAGGTATTGGCGCCGGCGGCGAATTCGGGCGTGTTGGTCTTGCCGAGCACGATCGCGCCGGCGGCTTTCAGGCGCCGCACCGCTTCGGCATCCTCTGACGGGACGTTGTCCTTGAACAGTGGCGAGCCGTAGGTGGTGCGGATACCCGCGGTCGGCGTGATGTCCTTAATGGCAACCGGCAGTCCATGCAACGAACCCAGCGCGTCGCCACGCATGACCGCCGCTTCGGCGTCCTTCGCCAGCGCCCGCGCCGCGTCGGCCACCAGCGTCACAATGGCGTTGAGTTTCGGATTGACGCGGGCGATGGTGGCGAGATGGGCGTCCAGCACCTCGACCGGGCTCACGGCCTTGCTGGCGATCATCGACGCCAGTTCGACGGCGGTCTTGCGACTGAGACTTTCGCTCATATGGATTTCCTATTTGCCCGACCAATGCACGAAGCGGCGCTCGATCGTAAGGAACAGGAGATTGAGACCATAACCGAGCGCCCCGGCCGCGAAAATAGCCGCATACATGTCGGGCATATTAAATAGCTGCTGGGCCTCGAACACGCTCTGGCCGAGGCCATCGGTCGAGCCGATGAACATCTCGGCGACGACGACAATCACCAGCGCCAGCGACACGCCGTTGCGCAGGCCGACGAATGTCTGCGGCAGTGATTCCAGCAACATCACATCCCACAATATCCTGAGACGGGAGGCGCCCATCACGCGCGCCGCGAGAATTCGTGTCTTGCGCGCATTCATCACGCCATAGGCGACGTTGAACAGGATCACCAGCGCCGCTCCGAACGCCGCCACCGATATCTTGGTGCGATCACCGACCCCGAACAGCACCAGAAACAACGGGAACATCGCCGAGGCCGGCGTCGATCGGAAGAAATCGATCACAAACTCGACCGAGCGATAGACCTTTTCCGACGAGCCCAGGAGAATGCCGAACGGAATCGCGATAATGGCCGCGATCGCCGTGGAATAGATCGTGCGTTCGACCGTCTTGAGGAAGTCAACGCCGAGCTTGCCGCTGGTCATCCCGATCCACATCGCGCGGAATGTCGAGACCGGCGACGGCAGCAGGACCGGATCGACAATGCGAGCCCAGACCGTCAGCGACCACACCGCCAGCAGCACGGCGATGCCGACAAAGGGCAGCAATATCTGCAGGCGTTTCAGCGCGATCATCCCTTGCGAACCTCGCGCTGGAATACTTCGAGACAATGCGCCTTGGTGCTGATGAAGTCGGCTTCCGACATGGTCTGGAGAGTGCGCGGCCGCGGCGCGTCATAATGGACGAATTCCACCGCGCGTGCGGGATGGCGTGACAGCAGCAGAATCCGGTCCGACAGGTATACCGCCTCTTCCAGATCGTGCGACACCAGAACCGTTGTCGTCGAGGTCTCCACGAAAACACGCTGCAGCTGTTCGCGCATGAATAGTGTCATCTCATAGTCCAGCGCGGAGAATGGCTCATCGAGAAACAGGATTTCCGGCTCGACGATCAGCGCGCGCATGATCGAGACCAGTTGCTGCTGGCCGCCGGACATCTGGTAGGGGTAGAGATTGAGGTCGATCTTCACATTGAGATTGGCGACGATTTTCTCGACGCGGGCGGTACGCTCGGACTTCGACACCCCCATTACCTTCAGGGGATAGGCGATGTTGTCGAAGGCCCGCAGCCAGGGAAACATCGCTTCGCGGTAATTCTGGAACACGTAACCGAATTTGATCTGGCTCAGCGGTTGCCCGTCGAACAGGATTTCCCCGGCATCGACCGGGATCAGCCCCGCGATCATGTTGATCAGCGTGCTCTTGCCGCAGCCATTCGGACCGAACACCGACATCAGCTTGCCGCGTGGAATATCGAAGTCGAAATTGTCGTATATCGTGGCGTCGGAAAAATGCTTGCTCAGTCCGCGGATTGTGACATGCGGCGCGGTGCGCCGCGCGGCCTCATGGGCATTGCGGGACAGTTCCATCTTTGCAGCAGGCTGTGCGGTCACCGGCGCCTCAGTACTTCTGCAGGATTTTGGTGACATCCAGCTTTTCCGGAACGACCCCGATCGAATTTCCAAAATCGGCAAATTTCTGCAACTCGCCGACCTGTTTCGGCGTCATATCGCCGACCATGATATAGCCAAGCATCGGAACGGTATCGACGACATTGTCGGGCGTGAACGTGTTCTTGGCGAGATATTTGCGTGCTTCTTCCGGATTCGCGTTGATGTAATCGATCGCCTTGCGCCACGCCGCGGCGAAACGTTTTGCTACGTCAGGCCGCTTCTGGATGAAATCGCTGGTCATCGCGCAACCCGCCGCATAGGCGTTGGCCGCTTCGTCGCCGAGGATATATTTCGAGATCACCCCCGCCTCGAGCGACCGCGCGACGCCGGACTTGATCATCATCGAGGCGCTGGGCTCAAGCGTATAACCCCCATCAAAGGTGCCTGCTGTCATGGCATTGACATGTTGCCCCATGTCGAGCTGATCGATGGTGTAATCACCCTCCTTCAAGCCATTTTTGGCCAGGATCGCCTTGGCGGTGTTGAGATTGGCCGGCCCCGGCGCCGACATCAGCTTCGCGCCCTTGAGGTCGGCGATGGTCTCGGCCTTGAAGCCGTTGCGGACCACGAATTGTTCCATCTTCCAGACCTTGGTCTGGCTGTGCATGCCGATATACATCGCGACGCCGGGCTTCTTCACATCAGCGTTCAGGCCTTCGAGCGTCACCAGAACCGCCGCGACCTCGATCTGATTGGTCATCATCGCCGCGACATTCGGCGGGCCGCCCATCAGCCTGGTCGTTTCAGGCTCGATGTTCTGCTCCTTGAAGAATCCGCGCTCCAGCGCGACAAAATAGGGCAAAGACGAACTGATCGGGAATACCCCGACCGAAACCTTGTCCTGCGCCACCGCCCGGTCCGGCGTGAAGGCGCCCAGAACCATCACCGCGGCGGCACAGATCGTAAGTTTCAGCGATTTCATCACGCGCTCCCGTCTTCCAAATTACCGGGCCATCCAGCCGATGGCCGATGGCCGATGGCACCGATATTCGAGCAAGGAACGTGCCGGTTTTACTCGTCCAGCTCAACAATCGCGATCACCGGACCGCCGCCATGCGGCCCCTGATGCATGGCATCCACCGACACAAACACAGCGGGATCGCCGATCGCCAACGCCGCCACACTGCCGACCGCAGCCTTGGAATGACGGTGATGGTGGACATCGGAATCGTCGAGCATGATCTGCCGCCGGCCGCGCAGCTTGCCGGTCCGGTCGGCCTCGCATTTCATGAAGCAATTGACGACCCGGCCCTTGAGGTCTTCCGATCGCGGCCGTTCCGGCAATTCGATGCCGGCATCCCGAATTGAATCGTAAATCCCATCGATATCCAGCGCATCGCGCATTACGGAATGGCCGATGCTGTAGCGGCCACCGGCGCCGGCCTTGTTGCCGAGCAGTACGATCTGCGCCTGGGTCAGTTCCACGCCGGACGAGCACGACGCCACCGACGAGTAGAGATCGAGATCCTTGCAGATCTGCTCGGCTTTCGGCATCGACACCTCGCCCAGCGCCACGGCGATGCCGAGCGCGGTGGTGCCATTGGAAACGCCCATGGAGTCATGCACCTCGCAGGCCACCGTCTGGTGGCGCGACTCGGCGTCGCGGACCGACTCGATCGTCAGCAGCGGCGTCTTGGTCTGGACATAATGCACGTCCTTCGGGTCGGTAATCCCGGCATTCTTCATCGCCGCCTTGACCGCGTCCGCGACCTTCTGGACCATCGCGGGACGTCCGATATCCTCCGGCAGCAATTCCGCGCTCAATGCCGTACCAATCACCAGCCGCGACTTGCCGGCGGGACCGGTCTTATTGTTACGCGCGAAAATCGTGGCGTGGGGCGTGATGACGCCGTCGCAGCCGCCAGACCACACCATCGGGATGTTGTGGATCTCAGCTTCCGAGCGCGTGCCATGTTTGAGCAGCACGCGCCGGAACGCCTGGTCGGCCAGGATGCGGGTGAAATCATTGACGCCGCCATTGCCCTCGGTCTTGCCGATCACGGCAATGACTTCGTCGGCGCGGAACTTGCCGGACGTGATCAATTCCTCGAGACCGCTCGCGTCCTGAACGGTTTTCAGTTCGACCTTCGCAACTTCAATCGCCATTCGTGGGCACTCCGCTATCCCTACCGTAACTTAAATCGGTTCATCGCATCCGCGGCCGATGTTCGCCGCGCAGCATCTTTTCATAGCCTATCCCACGGTCGATCATCTCAGGCGTGGCAGTTTGCGCCTTCGCCAGATCGGCCCGGCGCTGTTTGGTCGCGGCCTCGTTGATCTCCGGCTGGCCGGTTGCACCTGCCACCGTGAATACCACACCATAATCGTTCTCGGCACTGGCGAGCGACACCCGGCCCTCGATCACGTCGCGCAACACAAGCTCCAGTTCACGCTGCAGCGGATCGCCCCAGCCACCGCCGCCGGTCGTCACCACGCGAACGACCTGCCCTTTCAGGACAGCTTCGCCATCAACGAGACCGCCGAGATCGTAGCCCTCGCCTTCCGCGTCCACCGTGACGCAAAATGGCTGTCCGGCCTTGCCGCCGTTCAAACCGTAGCAGCCGAGCCGGACCCGGTCCGCCGTCACAATCGTGCGGCAATCAACCAGCGCGCGGTAATGCTTCTCGTAGCCCTGCCCGCCGCGGCGCAGGCCGGCGCCGCCAGAATCGGTACGCAACGCCAGCTTCTCGACCAGCAACGGAAACCGCGTCTCGGTGAATTCCGCGGGCTGATTGCGCGAATCCGGTACGATATGGATCGCATCATTGCCATCGGCATAATAGCGGCCGCCGGAGCCGCCGCCGAGCACCTCGCGCGAGAGAAACGACTTGCCGTCCAGATCAGTACCGAAGAATCCGGTGTAGCGGATGGTTTCCTGGTCAGCCGGCATGCGGCCATCGACCGCCTGTGCCACCACGCCTGCGAGCAGCCCGAGAACGCGCAACAACACGAACGACCGCGCATTCGTCGCGGCCGGCCATTCCGGCGTGATCAGCGTACCCTTCGGGGGAAAGATCACCTCAAAAACGTCGCACACGCCTTCATTGACATGAATTTCCGCGGCGCGCTCGGGCGTATCGGCCAGATTGCGCAGGATCGGCGCGATCCATTTGATCAGGAAGGCACCGTCGGCATAGTCCGCCGGCCAGTTGATCGGTCCGGTCGATTGCGGATCGGTGCCATTGAAGTCGAGCGTGATCTTGCCGCCCTTCTTGGTCATCTTCAGCGCGATCTTGTGCAGCTTCGGATCGGTGATGCCGTCATGCTCGACGTAGTCTTCCCAGGAATATTCGCCGTCGGCGATCTTGGCGAGCAGCTCATTGCGGTAGATGTCGCGGCATTTATCGAGGATCGCCTGAAAGCAGGCTTCGACCTGCTCGCGGCCGAAGCGCTCGAATAGCCCGCCCATCCGGCGCGCGCCCATCAGGCAGGCCTGGATCTCGCTGTCGAGATCGGCCGACAGCATCTCCGGCACGCGGGTATTGCGGCGAACGATGGTGAACACCGCATCGTTGCGCACGCCCTCGCTGTAAATCTTGACCGGCGGAATCGCGATGCCTTCCTCGAACACCGTCGCCGCAGTGCCCGGCATCGAGCCCGGAACCCGGCCGCCGACGTCATCATGATGCCCGAAGGCCTGGATATAGGCGACCACCTCACCACCGTGAAACACCGGCACGGTGCTGCAGAGGTCAGGCAAGTGGCCGATGCTGCCTTCCGTCAAATAAGTATCGTTCATCAGGAAGACGTCGCCGGGCTTCATGGTCTCAGGCGGAAAATCCCGCACCACGCCATTGGGCATCGCCGAATAGGAACGGCCCGTCAGCTTGCGGCAGTAACGGTCAAACAACCCGACCCGGAAATCATGGGCTTCGCGGATCATCGGGCTGCGCGCGGTTCGCTCGATGGCATATTCGATTTCGGCCTCGATCGAATTCAGCGTGCCCTCGACGATTTGCAGCACGATCGGATCGACCGAAACGGTCTCGCGCAACGGTGCGGTCGGCCACGGATGCGAAGTGGAATGCATGTTCATCGCGGCAACTCCTGCGAAGATTTGTCCTGCGAAGAAAGGGCGCGGATCACCAGAATGCCGTGCGGATCGACTTCGACATATTGGCCGGGAAATACCACCGTCGTGGAACCGAACTCCTCGACGACCGCGGGTCCATTGACCCGGCCCGCCGGCGGCAGCGACGCGCGGTCGAACACCGGTGTGTCCACAAACCCTGCGCCGAAATAAACCGCCCGGCTCGATTTCGGCGCGGTATTGCCCGTGCCTCCGGCAAGTTTTGGCATCTGCGGCCGTTCAATCAGACCGAAGCCCGATACGCAGAGATTGACCAGTTCGATCTTCTGCTGCCCAGCGTAATCATAGCCGAACGTCCTGCGATGCGCCGCATTGAAGGCGCCGATCAGTCCCGACAAAAATGTCGCATCGACCGCGCCGCCCGGCGCGGTAACCCGCACCTCCATCGACTGGCCGGCGTAGCGAATATCGGCTTCGCGAACCAGCCTGATGCGCGAGGCTTCGATGCCGTCACGTTCCAGTGTCGCGACCGCATCGCGCTCCAGCGCGGCATAGCGCGCCGCGACATCGGCCAGATCGATGACATCTTCGTGCATGACCTTGGTGACGATGTGGTCGGTGCGCCAATCTACCGCAAGCAGGCCGAACGCCGAAAGATTGCCGGGGTTCGGCGGCACGATGCAGGCCTTCATCGCCAGCAGATCCATCACAGCGGCGGATTGCGCCGGGCCCGCGCCGCCAAATGACAGCAGCGCAAAGGCGCGCGGATCGATGCCGCGCTGGATCGTCATCTGCCGGATTGCGTTCGCCTGACTCCAGTTCGCGATCTCGATAATGCCGCTGGCGAGCTGCTCGACACTCATGTTGCCCGGAAGCCGCGCGGCAAGCGCCGCGATCCCCTCCCGCGCACGCGCGACATTGAGCGCAATGCCGCCGCCGATCAACGAGGGTGGAATACGTCCCAGCACCAGATTGGCATCGGTTATGGTCGGCTCCTTGCCGCCGTTCGGATAGCACATCGGCCCGGGTTCGGCGCCGGCGCTGCGCGGGCCGACCTTGAGGTGCCCCTCGCGGCTGATCCAGGCGATCGAACCGCCGCCGGTGCCGATGGTCTCGATGTCGATCATCGGGATGCGCACTGGAAACGGACCGACCGATCCGCCATTGGTGACATGCGGCTTGCCACCTTCAATCAAGCAAAGATCTGTCGAGGTGCCGCCGGCGTCCAGCGTGACCAGATCGGGAAAGCCCGCAATCTCGGCAATGACGGCGCTGCCGAGCGCCCCGGCCGCCGGACCTGAAAGTGCCGTGGTGATCGGCTTGCGCACCACCTGATCGGCGCTGGCGACGCCGCCGCTCGATTGCATCACCAGGAACGGCTTGTCCTGTAAGCCCGCGCCAAGCTCCTGATGCACGCGCTTGAGATAGCGTTCCATATGCGGCTTGACGAAGGCATCCACCAACGTGGTCACCGCGCGTTCATATTCGCGATATTCCGGCAGCACCACGCAGGACAGCGACAAGGTCGCGTCCGGATATTCCTCGGCGACGATTTCCGCGGCGCGGCGCTCATGCGTATCATTGGCATAGGAATGCAACAGGCAAATTCCGATGGCGCGAATGCCCTGCGCGCGAAAATACTGTGCCGCCTCGCGCACGCTGGCTTCATCAAGCGGACGCAATTCGTTGCCGCGAAAATCCAGCCGGCCGCCGGCTTCCCGGACGAATTGCAGCGGCACGATCCGATCAGGCTTGACCCAGAAGTAGGAATTTCCGTAGCCCTCGGGCACCGACTGCCGGGCGATCTCAAGGATGTGACGGAAGCCCGCATTGACGATCAGGCCGAGTGAATTGATCTCGCCTTGCAGGAGCGCGTTGGTCGCAACCGTGGTGCCGTGGGCCAGACCTGCGACATCATCCGTGGTCGCACCGGCAGCAGCGAGAATTTCGTTGACCCCGCGCAACAGGCCGATCGCGGGGTTGGCCGGCGTGCTCGCAACCTTGGTGACTTGCGTTGCACCGGATTGCGTATCGACCGACACGATGTCGGTGAAAGTTCCGCCGGTATCGATGCCGATACGAAATCGCGCGGCCAAAGATGGAGATGACATGCCTGGTACCATCGATAAATTCACGGGGACGTGCGCGCGTCAGCCAAACCACCGCACTGCGGCAGCATGGGTCCGACGCTCGGCCTAAGTCAAAAGCCGATTATCGATGGCATTATCGGAAAATCCGATCAGCCGGATTTGAGCATTTCGCGCAGTTTAAGCAATGCTGTTTCTTTGCGGCGTGACAGCGGCTCACGCCTACGAAACAGGCTGAATGCGACATTTCGCGCAGGCGTGATCGTGAGCGCTTTCAGCAATCCCAGCGTCACTTCATTCTCGGCGCAAGCGCGCGGAACGATCGCAATGCCGCCGCCCGACTGCACGATCATCTTGATGGTCTCGATATTATCCACCACCGCAAGAATGTTGGGCCTGATTCCCAAATCCGTGAACAGCGAGAACACCACCTGGCCGTAACCCACCGTCAACTCGCTCATGATGAAGGGCTCGGCAAGCAGGCGACCGATATCGATCGGCTGTTTTGAGCGCACCAGAGCGTGCTTCGGATGGGTGATCAACGCCATCTCGGCATCGATCAGGCGGTCGAATATCAATCCGGCCGGTAATCGATCGGGATCGGATTCAATCGCAATGCCGGCATCGATCCGCTCCTCATGAAGTTCGTTGAAGATATTCTTGGTCGGCGCGGTCAAAATATCCAGCCGTACGCCCGGAAGATCGGATTTAAGATCGGTGAACATGCGCGGAATGAAGATCTGGGCCATGCCCGACCCCATGCCGATCGTCACCGTGTCGGACAACGCGCCGCGCAACCGGCGGGCGGTATCGGAGAGGCTGAGCAGATCACCCATCACGCGTTCGGATTCGTACAGGAAAGTTCGCCCGCGGTCGGTGGATTCGATCCCGCCGGAGGTGCGGTTGAACAGTTCGAAGCCGATTTCTTCTTCGAGCAGCTTGACCTGCTCGCTGACAGCCGATTGTGAAATATTTAGCCGCCGCGCCGCCTTGGTAAAGCTGCGCTCCTTGTAGACCGAAAGCGCATAGCGCAACTGGCGAAAATCCAATTTCAAAATCCTCTATCTGGCCGCCGGTATATCGAAATAGCGGCGCGTCTCGAATTGAGTTTCGGCAATCAATTTCCCTTTCCGGATCACCCAGCGGCGGGGCCGCCGTGTGGCGAAAGCCCCGCGCGCATCGTGGGCATCCAGCACCACCAGATCGGCAACGCCGCCGACCGCGACCCGAAAATCCGGCAATCGTAAAGCTTTCGCGCCGTTGCCGGTCACCATATCCATGACCGTCAGAATCTCGGCCGGCTGGCTCATATGGGAGGCGTGGCAGAGCAGGAAGGCAATCTCGAGCGGATCGTTCTGGCCGAACGGATAGAAAGTATCATGCACGCAATCCTGTCCGCAGGCGACATTCACGCCCGCCGCCAGCAGCTCCTTGACCTGCGTCACGCCGCGACGCTTGGGATAATCGTCGAGGCGGCCCTGCAGCATCAGATTGGTGGCGGGATTGGCGATCATGTTGACATTGGCCGCGTGCAGCCGGCCGATCACATGATCGGCATAGTCTCTCGGATAACCCGCCAATGCGCAGGTGTGCCCCGCGGTCACCCGGCCCTGCCAGCCATTGGCAATGGTCAACTCGGCCACCACTTCCAGGGTCCGCGCCGCCGGATCGTCGGTCTCGTCGACATGCATGTCGATGTCGGCGTCGAATTCCCGGGCGATGTCAAACACGATCTCGATATGCCGCCGGCTGTCTTGCGGCGAGGCTTCATTGAATGGCATTCCGCCGACGACATCGACGCCGAGTTTCATCACCTCGCGCATCAGCGCTTCGGTGCCCGGCGATTTAACGATGCCTTCCTGGGGAAACGCCACGATCTGGATATCGATCAGATCGCCAAACCGTTCACGTGCGCGGATCACGCCTTCGGCCGGGCGTGTGCCGCCGATCGGATCGACATCGACATGGCTGCGTAACCGGGAGACGCCATTTTCCAGCGCCCGCGCGAGAACGCGCGAGGCGCGATCCGCGATTTCATCCACGGTGTAATTACGTTTGAGCTCCCACAGGATCTCGATGGCTTCGGTCAGCGTCCCGGAGCGATTGACCGGCGCGCGTTCGGAGATCAGCGCCTTATCGAGATGAATATGCGGCTCGACAAAGCCCGGCACGGCCATTCGGCCCTCCGCATCGAGCGTCAAGGCGGCGGCTGAGGAAGCGCCGCCCGGGCTAACACTCACGAAACGGCCGTTGGCAATTCCGAGATCGCACAGGCCTTCGGAGCCCCACAAAGCGACATTCTTGACCAGGATATCCAGCATCGACAGAGCTCCGCGTTGAGCGCACTGCACAATGCTAATCCATCGGCGAAATTTAGGCGAGACGTCGCGTCATACGGCCGACATCAAGCCGGCGGCGGCACCTTAAAAGTTAACGGCCGTCTGTCCCAACACGCCTCCCAACGAAAGCAGCACGGGAATCACCGTTGTATTCGGCCGCAATATGGCTATATAGTTCGAAGCAGCGGCTGTCGCCGCAGCGTTAAATTCCATCGTTGGTGACCAGGCCCGTCTGCTTAGGCGGGCCGTCGCCATTTCGGGGGTCTGTTACGATGACCGGTTCAAATCGGATTGACCATATCCGCCTGACGTCGCATCCGGCGCCGGGTGCCAAGCATACCTACCCAATCCACTGGGGCGCCGCCAGCGCGCGCGAACGCGGGCCGATCATCGGCACGGTATCGCGTCCGCAGGATCGCAATGTCATCGGCACCCATGGCGGCTCCTATTCGGTCTATCGCGCACTGGCCGTTTCATCCGGCGCGCTCAACCCGATCCGGCGTCCGGATCTCACCAATACCCATCCCGCTGAGACGATCGGGCCGTTCCCGCAATGGAGCGATCCGCAGAAAATCGTCTCGCTGGATCCGTGGGGGCATCTCGCCGCGGAAAACTTCGCGAAGGAAATCGGCGAAGGCATCGATATCCGTCCCAGCATCGCGATCACCCGCGCCCGTCTCGATCTGCCCGAACTGCGGTCCGCGATCGAAGCTGGGCGGCTCAAGGTAGACAATGAAGTCGTGCACAAGAGCGGCAGCGTTTCCGTGGTCAAGATCGCGATCGACCCGGTCTGGTATCTGCCGGGAATGGCGCAACGCTTCGCCACCACCGAAAATAATTTGCGCCGGCAATTGTTCGAGCAGACCGCGGGCATGTTCCCCGAGCTGGTGACGCGGCCCGATCTGCAGGTGTTTTTACCGCCGATCGGCGGCATGACGGCCTATCTGTTCGGCGACGTCAGCAAATTGCCGGACCATCGCACCAGCATCACCTGCCGCGTCCATGACGAGTGCAACGGCTCCGACGTGTTCGGCTCCGATATCTGCACCTGCCGGCCCTATCTGCTGCACGGCATTGAGGAATGCGCGCGCGCCGGGCAGACCGGCGGTCTCGGCATCATCGTCTACAATCGCAAGGAAGGCCGCGCGCTCGGCGAAGTCACCAAATTCCTAGTTTACAACGCCCGCAAGCGCCAGGAAGGCGGCGATGCCGCCGCACAATATTTCGAACGCACCGAATGCGTCGCCGGGGTGCAGGACGCGCGTTTCCAGCAATTGATGCCGGACGTGATCCACTGGCTCGGCCTCAAGCGCATCGATCGTTTCGTTTCCATGAGCGACATGAAGCACGACGCGCTGACCAGCCAGGGCATCGAGATCGTGGAACGCGTGCCGATCCCCGACGAACTGGTGCCGACCGACGCGCATGTCGAAATCGCCGCCAAGAAGGCCGCCGGTTATTATTCGCCGGAGCCGCCACAGCCGCAGGATTTGATCAATTCGGTCGGCCGCTCGCTCGAGAAGTACTGAGAGAGGACGGCCGTGTCCGTGGCAAATTCCGAGACGTCGGCCGCGTTGTCGTTGCTGAATGCCAGGGCGGTTCGCGAGCGCGCGCATCGCATGCTGGCGATCGGCCTTGACGACAGACTGCCGAACTTCCGCATCCATCTCGACCGCATGGACGACGCGGTCGATCTGGTGCTGCAAACGACGCGCAAGGCCTACCCCTCGTTCGAGGTGCCGTTCCATTCGCGCTGGCGGCACTTCGTCATGAACGGCGACAATCGCTGGGCCGATATCGCTAACCAGATTCATTGGCCCGATCGCGCCGCCCGCGCCCGGGCTGAATTCGATCTGGCGATCGTCAGCGTCTTTCTTGACGCCGGCGCCGGCCCGTCATGGCGCTATCACGATCCGAAAACCGGAACGCCGATCGGCCGCTCGGAAGGATTGGGATTGGCCAGCCTTGCGATGTTCGCGGCCGGTGCTTTCTCTGCCGATCCGCGTCAACCGTTGCGGGCTGATGCCGAGGTGCTGGCGAATTTTTCCGTCGCCGAGCTGGAGCGCGGCCTGCAGGTTTCGGACAGCAACCCGCTGGTCGGCCTTGAAGGCCGCGTTGACCTGTTGCGCCGCCTTGGCGCGCTGGTGGCCTCAAAAGCCGACGTGTTCGGCAGCTTCGATAAACCGAGGCCCGGCGGCCTCTTCGATCGGTTGGCGGCGCAAGCAGAGAACCAGCAACTCCCCGCCCCCGCGATCCTCTCCGAACTATTGCGGGAGCTCGGACCAATCTGGCCGTCGCGGTTGACGCTTGGCGGCATCGCGCTCGGCGACTGCTGGAAACATCCGGCGCTGACGACGATGGATGCGACCAGCGGTCTGATGCCGCTGCACAAGCTGTCGCAATGGCTGGCCTATTCCCTGATCGAGCCGCTGCAAACGGCGGGTATCCGCATCACTGACATCGACGGCCTCACGGGCCTCGCCGAATATCGCAATGGCGGCCTGTTCGTCGACATCGGCGTGCTCGGCTTTCGCGATGCCGAAGACGCCCAGCGCGATCATGAAGTGGCGTCATCGCTGGTGGTCGAATGGCGCGCGCTGACTGTGGCGCTGCTGGATCGTGTTGCTGATGGCTTGCGGCAACGGCTTGGGCTCGATGCCACCTCATTGCCTCTGGCGAAAATTCTCGAAGGCGGGACCTGGGCCGCGGGCCGTCTGCTGGCGCGCGAGCGCCGCGCCGATGCTTCGCCGCCCATCAAAGTCATCAGCGACGGCACGGTATTTTAGATCGGATCAACACCATGGACGGCGTCACGATCGTTAGCCACCCGCTGGTGCAGCACAAGCTGACGCTGCTGCGGGAGAAGAACATCTCGACCAAGGCGTTTCGCGAGCTCCTCAAGGAGATCGGGATGCTGTTGTGTTACGAGATCACCCGCGACCTGCCGCTGGCCGATGTCGATATCGAAACGCCGCTGACGCCGATGAAGTCGCCGCAGATCGCGGGCAAGAAACTGGTGTTCGCGCCGGTGCTGCGCGCCGGCGTCACCTTCGCGGACGGCATGCTCGATCTGGTGCCGAATGCGCGCGTCGCCCATATCGGGCTTTATCGCGATCCGCAGACCTTCGTTGCCGTGGAATATTTCTTCAAGGCGCCGAGCGATCTGCACGAGCGGTTGGTGATCGTGATTTCACCGGTGCTGGCGACGGGGAACTCCACCGTCGCCGCGGTCGACCGGTTAAAGGAGCGCGGCGCCAACGACATCCGGCTCGCGTGCCTGATCGCCGCACCCGAAGGCATCGAGCGCATGCGCGGCATTCATCCGGATGTTCCGATCTGGCTCGCCGCGATCGACGAAGGCCTGGACAAGGATGCCTTCATCCTGCCCGGCCTCGGCGACGCGGGTGACCGTGCTTACGGCACCAAATAGGCCTTTATCTCAGGTACCGACGCGAAGCGCAGAACGCTGCTTGCGCAGATAGGCGATGACGGAGAGCGCGGTGATGCGCCCGGTCTTCGGATTCTCCGACGGGATGTTTTCGATCGACATCGAAAAACGGGCTGCATCGGATTCCACCTCGACACGATGGATGTTGCGCGTCACCGTGGGATCGGCCCAGATTTCCAGCCGTGTCCGGTCGGGGCCGATGCCAGCCAGCGACAGCGCCACCGCCACGTTGAGATTGGCCGGAAATCCTTTCGCGGCTTCGCGCGCCGTTCCCTCGAATATTCGCAGCGGCTCGGTGATGCGTTCGATGTCGATGTTGTTTTCGACGATATAGGGCGCGCCGGCCAATCCCTGAACCGGCTTTCGTGTCACCATCCTGACCGAGTGGATGGTCTCGACCGCAGCCGCCGTCACCGCATCGAGCCCGATCAGCGCGCCTGTGGGCACTACGATCTGCCCGCCATTTTGTTTCGCCAACGCGATCAGGTCCTCATTCTCGAGCAGCGCACCGGCGCTGAGAACGATCGCGGTTTTTCCCTTGGTCACAAAGGGCGCGACGATCGATCTCAGGAGTTTTCCGGGCGCGCATTCGATAACGATGTCGGCGGCTTCGGAGAGCTGTTCGATCGGCAAAATCGCGGGCGGAGTAGCCAGCTTGCCGAGCCAGCCTTGGTGCTTCTCGGGGTTCTGCACCGACACCGCAGTGAGGACCAATCCATCGATGCCCCGGTCCAGCGCCTGCGCCACCTTCGTTCCGATCGGGCCGAGTCCGGCAATCGCAACCCGCAGACTGGCTGGCTGGCCTTTGGATACATTCGACATGATTGGATTCTCTTCTTTCAAAATGGCTGTAACGGCGATTCCGGGACGACCTATACCCGCCATCCCGGCTTCCCGCGAGAGCCTTCTCGACCGCAAACCCGCCGGGCTCCCATGCCCGTTTCGAAACCCTTATCGCGCGATAAAAGCTGGCCTCTCCTCCATGAGAATGCTCAAGAAAATCCGCGGACCTGTCGCCTGAAATATGATCTTTTGCTCCTGGCGAAAATCGGCTTTGTTTCGTCCCGGAATATTCGCGCAACGATGCACGGACATCTCGAAGGAGTTAAGACATGAACGGACTCGGCGGCCTCAACAAATCCCCAGAAGGCGTGGTCATCGGCCTTGTTCAGTTGCAATTGCCCGTTGTGGTCACCACTGCGGACCTGGCTCGCCAGACCGAGCGGATCGTCTACATGGTCGGCAAGGCCCGCCGCAATCTCGGCACCATGGACCTCGTGGTGTTCCCGGAATACTCGCTGCACGGCCTATCGATGGACACCAATCCCGCAATCATGTGCCGGCTCGACGGCCCTGAGCTCGCCGCCTTCAAGAAGGCCTGCATCGACAACAAGATCTGGGGCTGCTTCTCGATCATGGAATTCAACCCCGACGGCAATCCCTACAATTCGGGGCTGATCATCGACGATCAGGGCGAGATCAAACTGTACTACCGGAAATTCCACCCCTGGATCCCGGTCGAGCCGTGGGAACCCGGCAATGTCGGCATTCCCGTGATCGAAGGTCCCAAGGGCGCCAAGATCGCGCTGATCATCTGCCATGACGGCATGTTCCCGGAGATGGCGCGGGAATGTGCCTACAAGGGCGCGGAGATCATGATCCGCACTGCCGGCTACACCGCACCGATCCGCGATAGCTGGCGCTTCACCAACCAGGCCAATGCATTCCAGAACCTGATGGTCACAGCCAATGTCTGCATGTGCGGATCGGACGGCTCATTCGATTCCATGGGCGAAGGTATGATCGTGAATTTCGACGGCAGCGTCATCGCCCACGGCACGACCGGACGGGCCGACGAAATCATCACCGCCGAGGTCCGCCCCGATCTGGTGCGCGAGGCGCGGATTCACTGGGGCGTCGAGAACAACATCTATCAGCTCTGGCACCGCGGTTATGTCGCGGTGAAGGGCGGCGCGATGGATTGCCCCTACACCTTCATGCAGGACATGGTCGCCGGCACGTTCCGGCTGCCGTGGGAGGACCAGGTCAAGGTCACCGACGGCACATCCTGCGGCTTCCCGGCCCCGACACGCATCTTCATGGACAAGACCGCGAAGGCGGCGGAGTAATCGCCGCTTCTTAGAGCCTTATCGGTTCTGATTGAATCAGAACCGGGCTCTAATCTTTTATTTTGACGCGTTTTCTTCACGCGAACCGGTATCCACTTCGCTCGAAAACGCTCTCAGTGCGGCTGATGGATTTGCGGACGAGGCCGGGTAAAGGACGCCCGGCCGCGTTTGATGCCCCACAGCGGCTGCGCCAGCGTCGCGACCGCATCGGCGGGATTGCCCGCATCCACGCAGACGAGGTCGGCCGGTCCGCTGACCTTGATACCGTAATCGTCGAGCCGCATCAGCCGCGCCGCAGAGCCCGTGATCATGTCGAGGCAACCAGCGAGGTCGGCCGGCCGCGCAACGTGGCAGACATTGGCATAGAGGTTCGCCATCCGGATCAGCGAGCCGTCGCCATAGGGCGTGAACGGATTGAGGACATTGTTGGTCGAGATCGAACAGGTCACGCCGGCCTTGCGCAGTGGTTCGGCGGGCACCACGCCGCGCGGCACCGCATGATCATGGCTGCGGCCCATCAAGTGCAGATCGGTCGACGGCAATATCGTCACCGCGACGCCCGCGCTCGCCAGTTGTTTTGCGATGGCGCCAAAGCGCTCCGGTGGCAGCAGCGACATCTGGGTAGCGTGGCCGACCGCAACGCGCCCGCCCCAGCCGAATTCCTCGGTTTTGCGGCAGACATATTCGATCTGCATGCCCTGCGTAGTCTCGGCAAGATCGAGATGCATGTCGATCTCGGCGTCGAAGTCGCGCGCGATCGCAAAGATACGATCGATCTGGGCACGCGGGTCGGTGTCGAAATACGGCACCGCCCCGATCGCCCGCGCGCCGCGGCGCAGACCTTCGATCAGCAATTCCTCGGTGCCAGGATTGTTGGTCAGCCCCTCCTGCGGGAACACGCATAATTCGAGGTCCATCGCCCAGGCATAATCGCGCGCCAACTGATCGACCGCCTCGAAGCCGATCATGCCGATGCCGGGATCAAGCTCGACATGGGTGCGCATCCGCATCGTGCCCTGGGTGATGCAGCGCTCCAGCGTGCGTTTGCCCCGCGCATACACGTCTTCGACGGTAAAGCCGCGCTTGGCAGCGGCGGTTTCCCGGACGGCTTCAGCAACGGTGCCTTCCTCGAGGCGGCAGCGGTCCATGATGCAGGTCTTGTCGAGATGGATGTGCGTCTCGATCATGCCCGGGATGACCAGGCAACCCGCCGCATCCAGTTCGCGTCCATCCGCGCTCAGCGATGGCGAGATCGCGGCGATAGTGGTGCCGGCAATACCGATATCGACGACGGCAAGCTCGCTGCCACTTAGCACAGCGGCGTTACGAATGATCAGATCCATCAATTCACCACAGCGGGATGGGCACCCAGATAGGCGTCGTCCAGCATTGCGTCCCGCAATTGCGAAGGTGCGCCCTGCGCCACCACACGACCACCTGATATCACATAGCCGCGATCCGCAATGGCGAGAACATGATCCGCCATCTGGTCGACAATCAACAACGTCATGCCCTCTTCCCGCAACCGGGTAAACTGTCCAAACAACTCGGCCGCGACCGCCGGCGCCAGACCCAGCGACGGCTCATCCAGCAAAAGGATATCCGGCCGCGCCAACAGCCCGCGCGCTACGGCCAGCATCTGCTGTTCGCCGCCGGACAACAGACCCGCCGCCGTATGAAGGCGCGGGCGTAATCGCGGAAATCGCTCAAGCATGGCCTCGATCTCGGCATTGTCGAAGTCGCCGCGGCGGGTTGCGCCCAGGCGGAGGTTCTCGGCGACTGTCAGTTGCGGGAATACCTGCCGGCCCTCGGGCACCAGAATCAAACCGGCGCGCGCGACCAGATGCGCCGGAAGCCGCGCTAGCTCGACACCGCCAAAGCCGATCGCGCCCTCGACCGGGCGGATCAGCCCGCTCAGCGCTTTCATCAGCGTAGACTTGCCGGCCCCGTTGGGGCCGAGCACCGCGATGGTCTCGCCACGGCCGACCCGCAAGCCGATCTGATGAAGTACGCCGAGAGGTCCGTAGCCGGCGTTGAGATCGCGCACATCGAGCAAGGGAGCACCGGCCGGGCGCGGGGCCAGCGGCTCGATCGATGTGGTGGCCCCGAGATAGGCCGCCTTGACCGCGGGATCGGCGCGCACCGCAGCCGGCACGCCCGAGGCAATACGTCGCCCCGCGTCGAGCACGACGATCTCGTCCGAGATCGACATCACCAGCGACATGTCATGCTCGACCAGCACGACGGCTAGCCCGGCGCGCGCCAGTCGTTGAAGAAGGCTACCCAGTTTCGCGGTGTCGGCATCATCAAGCCCGGCGGCCGGCTCATCCAGCAGCAGCACGGCGGGTTTGGTCGCCAAGGCGCGGGCGATCTCGACAAGCCGGCGATCGACATGCGGCAACGTCGCGGCAAGCCGTGTCTCCGAACCCGTATAGCCAACCAATGCAAGCAACGCCCGCGCCAGGGCTTCCGGCGCTTCGCCTCGCCAGGCGCCGCGCAGCAATCCAAGGCGGACATTGTCCAATACGCTGAGACCACCAAATGGCTGCGCGGTCTGAAAAGTGCGGGCGAGGCCCGCGCGCGCGGCATCGTAGGCCGGCTGGCCCGTGATATCGGCGCTTCCAACATGCACCTTTCCGGTGTCCGGGCGTTGAAAGCCGCTGACCAGATTGAGCAGCGTGGTTTTGCCAGCGCCGTTGGGACCGATCACGCTGGTCACACGGCCCGGCGGCGCGGTCAGATCGACACCCGCCACCGCAACGACGCCGCCGAACGCGACACGAACGCCTTCGGCCACGAGACTGCCGCTGGAGCCCGCGATATGCGCTAAAGCGAGATCGATATCCGGCCTTGCATGGGGAACAGATGCTTGCGGCATCACCAGCCGCGCGATCGCGCCGGCAATCCCATCCGGCGCGATCCACAAGACGATCAGCAACCCGGCACCGAAAACCAGCAGGCGATATTCGGCGAGGCTCGCGAGAAATTCCGGCAGCAGCACGACCACAGCGGCACCGACCAGCGGGCCGAGCGTGCGGCCCGCGCCTCCGAGCACCACCACCAACAGGAACAGGATCGACTGCGAAAACGGAAACGAACTCGGCGCAATGAAACCCGTCAGTGCGGCCTGCAATCCCCCGGCCAGCCCCGCCGCGACAGCGGCCAGCACGAACGCTGCCGTGCGCACCGGCAACGCGCTGATCCCGATGCCGCGCGCTGCGGCCGGAGCTGCAGCCGTCGCCTGCATCGCAAGCCCGAGCGGACTGCGCGTAAAATAGTAAAACAGCACAAGCGCCAGCACACAGAGCGCACAGGCCAATAACGCCGTGCCGCCGGTGCCGAACGGCGCCGGAATGCCGGCGAGACCGCTGGCGCCACCGGTCAGGCCCTGCCACTCCACGGAAACGGATTCAACGATGAAACCGAAAGCAATCGTGACCATGGCGAGATAAGGACCGGTCACCCGCAGCGCCGGGATCGAGAGCACGGCCGATATCGCTGCGACCAGCAAGACGGCGAGCGGCAACGCTTCCCAGAAATTCAGGCCAGCCTTGGTCGTGAGGATTCCGACGCCGTAGGCACCAAGTGCCAGAAAGCCGCCCTGCCCGAGCGAGACTTCCCCGGCGAGACCAAGCAGCACGTTGAGGCCGACGCCGACCAGCGCGGTGGTCGCCAGCGTTCCCATCAGATAGGCGTAGTAGCCAGGCGCCAACAGACAGGTTGCGGCAACGCCGGCCGCCAGCAGCGCCGCAATCACGAAGAAGATGGCCTTCATACCCGCACCTTGGCCCGGCCACCGAATAGTCCCGACGGCGCCAGCGCAAGTGCGGCGATAACGGCGGTGAATGTGACGATCTGGGTGCTTCCCGAACCCAGCCATGTCGTGGCGCAGGCTTCGACCAGGCCGTAAGCCAATCCGGCGATCACGACGCCCCAGGGATTGGTCAGACCACCGAGGATCGCGACCGCGAACGCCTTGATGCCGAACAACGTGCCCATGTCATACGCGACGTTGTACAGCGGCGCGATCAGGATGCCGCCGATCCCGGCCAATAGCGCCGCCGCCGCATAGGTGAGCGCAATGAGCATCGTTACATCGATGCTCATCAGCCGCGCGGCGTCCGGATTCTCGACCGCCGCGCGCAGCTTCAGCCCCAGTGCCGTTCGATGCATGCCGAGATGGACCAGCAGCGCCAGACCCAATCCGACCACCGGCACCAGAACCTGCAGCGGAAAGATGCCGACATTGCCGATGACCCAGGGATCATCGGCCAGGGCGGATGGAAGCGCGCGCGGCTCCTTGCCGAACAGCACCATCGCGACGTTGTCGAGCACGATGCCAAGCGCCACGGTCGCCATCAGCCAGGAGTTGGTCCCGCGCGCGACAAACGGCCGGACTGCGATCCGTTCGACCACCAGGCCCCAAATGGCACAGGCCAACAGCGCCACGGGAACCGCCGATATCATCGGCCAGCGCATGCCAACCGCCAGCGTGTGACACAGGACCGCGCCCAGCATCACCGACGACCCCTGCGCGAAGTTCACCGTGCCGGAGACGGCAAACGTCAAGGTGAAACCAAGCGCAATCAGGCCGTAGATGCTGCCGAGACTTAATCCTGAAACAATGGCGGTCGCGAGCATCGATCAGCCCGTGATGGGCTCGATCTGGTCTCCATTATACCGGACCATCACGTAGTCATTTTCATTCAAGGCGTCGTGGTTGTCGTCCGTGAAGGGCTTGGTGTAGTTCTTGATCAAGCCTTGATAGCTTTCGATGCCAAGAAAACCTTCGCGCAGTTTGGTACCATCGGTCGAGCCGGCCTTGGCGAGCGCAAGCGCGGTCAACTGCATCGCGTCATAGGCGTTCGCAACACCGACCGGCGGGGTGACGTCGCCGGGGCCTTTGACATCGGGATATTTCGCCATCATCGCCGCAAGCACACGCTTGCCGACATCGTTTTGCGAACCGAAGAAGCTGTAGGTCTGGACGAAATGCACTTTGCCTGCCCAGGATCCGGCGAGCTCGGGGAAGCGTCCGCCTGAAATGCCCCAATGCGACACGATCGGCACCGTCCAGGCTGAGCGTTGAAGCCCTTTGACAACTTGCGCGCCCGGCGCGGCATTACCGACCAGGATCAACGTATCCGCACCCGCTTCACGCAGCCGCTGCAACTGCGGTGTCATGTCGGCGTCCTTGTCGTCGAACTTTTCCGCAGCCGCGAGCTTGATGCCCGCAGCTTCCGCCGCGGCGGTCAGGCCGGCCAGGTTGGATTCGCCCCAGCCGTTATTGACCAGGATCAGCCCCGGCTTCTTGGAGCTAAAGCTGGTCATCGCATGCTTGATCAATGCGCGATCCACCAGAACGTCGACCGCAGAGACACGGAACACGAAGTTGGGATTGGCGCCATTGCGGGTGATGTTGGTCGCTGCCGCCCACACGCCCATGAAGGGCACTTTCGCGGTGTTCATCAGCGGCGCGATAGCCAGCGAAACCGGACTGTCGATGCCGCCGAAGATAATGGCGACGCCTTCCTTGTCGATCAATTCCCGCGCCGCAGTCTGGCCCTTGGCAGGGTTCGATTCGTCGTCACGGCGCACCAGTTCGAGCATGCGCCCACCGAGCAGACCGCCGCGCGCATTGATCTCGTCGATCGCGATGGTGATCCCGCGGGTAATCCCTTCGCCTGACTTGGCGGACTGCCCGGAGAGTGCGGCAACCAGACCGATCTTAATGGGTTCTGCCGCCATCGCAGAGCGCCCGACGAGGCTCCCCAATGCGACCCCGGCTGGAAGAACAAGAGCTTGGCGGCGCGTGAGACGTGTGGGCATTTCAGATACTCCCCTTCAGATTTCAATATGGAGGACTTTTGTGCTGGCTCGGGTCAGCTCATTGTGGCGGCCGTGAACCAAAAACAACGGCGCTCTCGGCGCCCAAGTCCATGCCGGTATCAAGCAAACGGTATGCCACAAACAGGAAAATCACAAACAGTACTCTCGATTTGACCAAGAATTTCAAACCGCCAAACACCCGCTGCACTGCGTTTATTCCGCGCATCATCCCACCGCCACACGTTCTGCGGCGGGGGTCTGTCTGTTCAGGATTCCCGGGCATCCCAGATCACCACCCGTATCGGGGTCGGATTGAACCCGTTGCAGGGATTGTTGACCTGCGGACAATTGGAGATGACGAAAAGCACGTCCATATCGGCCGTGACATCGACATAATTTCCCGGCGCCGAGATACCGTCGACGACCGTGAATGCGCCTGAGGGATCAATCGGCACATTCATGAAGAAGTTCAGGTTCGAGACAATATCGCGCTTGGTCAGGCCATGTTTCGAAAGCTCGAGGATGAAGTTCTCGCGGCAGGCGTGCTGATATTTGGTCTCTTCGCCGAAGCGCACAGCGTTGCTTTCGCAGGAACAACACCCCGCCGACGTATCGTGCCGGCCGCAGGAATCCGCCGTCAGATGGGCCATCACCCGGCCCTTGTTCGAAATCAGTTGCGTGCCAAGCTCGATATAGGCCGATCCCTGAACCCGCAGCGTATCCTGGCTGCTGTAACGCTCTGCCGGATCTTCCGCGCAATAAAGCAACGCGTCGACCGCCTGCTGTCCCTCGCTGTCGATGATCCGCAAGGTCTGCCCCTGCTTGAGCACACGGGACCACGGCCGCTCTGCCGGAATGTCATGGGAATAGACAGCGTCGGACATATCCGGTGCCGATGATGCGAGACCAGTCATGGAAGCGTCTCCTCAGGCGTAGAGCCGATCGGTGAATTCAAAGGCGCGGACGATTTCCGGCGACGTCGTCCGGCAGGCATCGTCTGGTTTCGGTGACGGCGCGCGGTAGCGAATGAGCGTGACGGGATCGGTCGCGGCCGGCCGTGCCGGGTCGAGCGGATGGGCGCAATTCGACAACACCAGCACCAGATTCATCTCGGCTCGCAGATCGACGAAGTCGCCCGGCCGCTTGCGGCCGGATACCCACAGGAAGCAGCCGTTGTCATCGAGCGATACCGGCGCAAAAAACGTCACGCAGGGCGGGATATCCCGAAGGCCGAGCCCGACCTTGGCCGCGGCGGCCAGGAAATTCTCATGCGTGTTACGCGTGGTCGCGCCGAACGCGGCCCGCGTCGAGGCCGGCGTCGATCCTCCAACCAGCAGATCGTGGGCACCGCTGGTGTCCTCGATCAGCGACAGAAACACCCGTCCCATGTCCGACAGCAGCACGCGGCCTTTCGAGATCGCCGCACTCCACTGTACTTTGACGGTGTCGGCGCAATTGACCCGCTCGGAAGTGTCTTCCTCGCGCCAGCCGATCAGCGACACGCTGGCGCGGCCGGAATCGTCCACGACCCGTAGCGCCTCGCCGCGTTTCAATCGAACCGTCGTGTACCAGCCAGCAGGAACCTGCTCGCGGCCGATCACGGCGTCGGACACGATCGGGACGCCATCGAGCGGCGTGACATCCGGCAAGCCTTTCGGCGTCAGCTCCTGTCCCGCCGCCCGTAGTTCTTCGTAACGCCGCCGATTGGCCTCGGAAATCTCTTGCTTGGTCTGTGCCGTGATCATGGCGTTGCTCCGACTTTGATCTACTGTTCGGCGATCGAAAAATGCGCTTCGACCGGCTTTCCGGCCTTGCCGTTGATCGGCAGGATGTCCTGCGGACAGGCGGAAAAGGCGATCACCAGATCCATCTCGGCCCGCAGACGAACGTAACTGCCGGGTACTGGCCGGGGCGGCGCTTCGAAGCCGAGCTGGCCGTCAGCGCTCCAGGGAATATTCATGAACAGATTGAGCGGGCTCGGCACTTCCGTTGGCTCCAGACCGAGTTCACGCATTCCCGCGAAGAGATTATCCGTGCAATTGTCGTGATAATCCTCCACGCCGAGAAATGCATAGCGATAACGGTCGCAGGCAGCGATCAGCGTGTCGTGAATTCCTCCGGACGTGTCTTCGGTCAGCGTCAGGATCGGCCGGCGTTTGTTGGTGCGCAGGATATCACCGGGCTTCGGCACCAGATGCAGGCTGTGCGCCCGGGTATGTTCATTCGACATGAACTCGCCGAGATCATTGCGGTTGAAAGCCCAGGTGTCGACCACCTGTTCGCCATGGGTATTGATGATGGTGACGACATGCCCGGCCGCGACAAAGGCAGCCTTGCCACGCCTCGCGGGAATTTCGATGAGAGATTGGGTCATGGCTGGCACCTCATGGCCGCACGGCGATCATGTCGATCTCGATGATCCCGCCACGGGCCAGACCGGTCACGCCGACGGTGGTGCGCGCCGGGCGCTTGTCGGCTGCGAAATAGGTCGCGTAGATTTCGTTCATCTTGGCATAGTCGCCGTTGAAATCAGTCAGGAAGATGCGCACGCAAACAATGTTGGCCAGCGTCAGCCCGCATCCCCTGAGCACACGGGTCAGATTATCCATCACCTTGTGCGTCTGAGCCTCGATGCCGGGCGGAATGGGGAGTGAATCGTCAACCGGATCGGTCGCAAGCTGCCCGGTCACGAAAACAAAACCGCCCGCCTCAACCGCGTGGCTGTAAGGCGCGACCGGTTTCGGCGCATCGGGCAAAAGGTGAAAGATGGGATGCATGGTGGACGTCCTCCAGGTCTTCTGTTCTCAGGTCTTCTGTTCTCAGTGTCTTCTGTTCTCAGGTCTTTTGTTGCCAGTGTGGTTTTTCTTAGCGTCTGCCGCCCGCGACGTCCCCAGCGTAGCGCTGGATGAACTGGCGGGCGCGTTCAGTTTCGGGATTGGAGAAAAACTTTTCCGGCGATCCGGTTTCGACGGCTTTTCCGCGATCCAGAAATAGCACGCGAGTCGCCGCGTCGCGCGCGAAAGCCATTTCATGGGTGACGATCACCATCGTCATGCCCTCATGGGCGAGTTCCCGCATCACGACTAGCACTTCGCCGACCAGTTCGGGATCGAGCGCGCTGGTGGGCTCGTCGAATAGCAGGAGATCCGGACGCATCGCCAGCGCCCGCGCGACGCCAACGCGCTGCTTCTGTCCGCCCGATAATCGGGCCGGAAAAGCATCGCATTTTTCGCTGAGCCCGACCTTCGCCAGCAACGCCAGTGCCTCGTCGCGCACCTCGGCCTTTGGCCGCCGTTGTACCTGAACCGGCGCCTCCATCAGGTTTTGCAATACCGTCAGATGCGGCCACAGCGCAAAATGCTGGAACACCATGCCGATGCGCGTCCTGATCTTCGACAGGTCGCGATCGCCCATGACGATGCCGGCATTGTTGATGCCGACCCGCTCGCCGTTTAAATAGATCTGTCCGGCGTCCGGCCGCTCCAGCCAGTTGATACAGCGCAGCAACGTCGATTTGCCCGAGCCGGAGGGGCCGAGCACGCAGACCGTCTCCCCCTTGTCGACCTGGAGGCTGACATCGGAGAGAACTTCGTTGGCGCCAAACCGCTTCGAAACCCCGGCCACGTCGAGAACTTTGTTGGTTTCAGCCATCGCGCGTTCCTATCGGCGTGCTTCGGCAACGCGGCCGATCGAACTTATCCCGGCTTCGATCACGAGACATAGCCCCCAATACAGGAACACCGCGGTAATGAAGGCCGCGAATGGAATATAATGCCGCGACTGGATCGAACTCGCAGCGTGCGTCAATTCCGGCAGCGCGATGATGGTCAGAAAGGCGCTGTCCTTGACGATCTGGATCATCTGATTGCCGATCACGGGTCCCGCCGACAGCAGCAGCGGCGGCAGGATGATGCGGCGAAACAGCTTTAGCTCCGAAAAACCAAAGGCGATGCCGGCCTCAATCGGCTCGCGCGGCTGCACCGCCCAGGCGCCGCGCAGAATCTCCGCCATATAAGCCGTGTTGTAGATGATCAGCGCCGCGAGACCCGAGCTCCAGTTGTCGAGCCGCAGGCCCAGCGACGGCAGGCCGTAATAGATGATGTAAGCGAACAGCAGGAACGGAACGCATCGCATGCCATCGACGAACAGGCGCGCCAAACCAAAAATAGCCGGCCGTTTCGACATCAGCGCCGGGGTCACGAGGAATCCCAGCAGCAGCGCTGCGATCGCCGACAGCGCCGACAATATCGCCGTATTGGCGAGCCCGCTCAACAGCAGCGAACGTTCGCTCCAGACAATGCCGAAATCATGGATCATGCCAGCGCCTCGGCCCTGGTCTGGCGCCGCTCGATCCAGCGCTGCAACGACACCAGTGCGAAGACGATCGGCACATAGATGGCAATCGCGACCAGAAACGGCGGCAGCGGTTCATAGGTCTGGGCGCCGATCCTGACCGCGGCGCGGGTGATGTCGACCACGCCGACCACCGCGAGGACCGGCGTGACCTTGATCAGCAGCGACATTTCGTTGACTAGGCCAGGAAGGCTCACCGGCACGATCTGCGGCAACACGATCCTGCGAAAACGCTGCCCCGCGTTCATGCCCACGGACTGCGCGGCCTCGTACTGGTCCTTGGGAAAATTCATCAGCGCAGATCGCCATACTTCGCAGTTGAAAGCCGACGTACTCATGACCAGCCCAAGGATCGCGGCCGAGACCGGACTCATCGGCACGCCGATATTGGGCAGCGCAAAAAACAACAATAGCAGCAGCGTGACCAGCGGCGTGGCGCGCAGCATGCTGACATAGAGCGCAACGATCCGGCCTAAAACCGGAACGTCGGCCCAGCGGATCAACGCCAGGCCAAGACCGATCGGCAGTCCGATCAGGATGCCGATCGCTGACAATGTTATTGTCACGATGGCACCCTGAAAGATCGCCGCGATATCAGCCGCGCTCATGACAGACCGGATCGGCCGTTAGAACTGCGGCTCAAACGCAACCGGCAGGTTCGGGAACGCTTCGCCAAACCACTTCTTCTGCAGCTCGGCAAACCGGCCGCTGGCCTTTTCCTTGGCGATGAAGTCGTTCAGGAAGGCTAGCAGTTCCTTGTTATCCTTCGCAACAGCCCAGGCCGGGAACGACGGACCGGAGACAGCCTGACCGACCTCGAAGATCGGCTTTTCGGCGACCAGCGTCTGCAGGTTGATGACGGTATTGACGACGTAATCGACCCGGCCGAGCGCCAGATCCTGATAGGCCTCAGGATAAGACGTATATTCGACGACCTTGCCGAGCTTGCCGCCTTCCTTCTCGAGCATCGCGCTCAGTTCCGGCAGACGGGCCAGCATGGCGCTGCCGGCCTGAACGCCAACGGTCTTTCCGTTGAGATCCTTGATCGAGTTGATCGACTTGTCGTCCTTGCGCTTGGCGTAATAATGCGTGGCGTCCGCGATCGGGCTGGTGAATTCGAGCGACTGCTTGCGTTCCTTGGTGATGAGCACCGCGGTAATGGCGGCATCGTACTTGCCGGTGCTGACGCCGGCCAGAATGCCGGTCCAGGGCAGGATTTCCTGCTTGATCTCGAATGGCGCAACCTTGCGCATGTCTTCGATCAGCTCATTGTCGAACCCGGTTGCCTTGCCGTCCTTGACGAATTCGAAGGGACGGAAATCGTCCTCGGTCGCCACGATGAGACCGCGCTTCTTGATCTCTTCAAGGCCGGCGGCTTTGGCATTGCCGATCATCATCGGCATGGCGAACAACGCGGCCATCGAGCCGAGCAGCAGGCGCCGTGACAAGGAATTGGTGCAGGCGATCGAATGCGTCTTCATGATCAGTCTTCCTCTCCGTTGAGTAATGGCCTGTCACAGCCAGCAAAATAAAACGTGCGAAGTATCGTGGTCGTGGTGGTCCCTTCAGTCGAAGCTAAACCCATGTGAACGCAGATAGGGCGGGAACGCCGCGCCTTCCGCCTTGGCGGCCTGCCGGGCCTTATCCTCGGACCAGCCGTAAAAATCCGCCTCGCCGAATTCCGCGTTGGAGCGCTGTTGCTCCCGGGGTATGGCGTGCACCGCATCGCGCCGGCGGTCGTAGCCATCAATGGCCGCGGCAAGCGCGCTGTCATCGTAACGATCGCGATGCGTCGTGATCTCGCGCGGCAGCCGCAGGCTGACGTAGCCCTCACTCTGGGGATAGCCGAGGCAAAGTCCCGCGACCGGAAACACCAGAGCGGGCAGACCGAGAATGTCCGCGACCTTGTCGACCTCGTTGCGGAGGACGCTGATGGGGCAGACACCGAGCCCCGCGGATTCCGCGCACAGAATCATGGTCTGCATCGCCAGCGCCGCATCGACGCTGGCATTAAAGAAACCTTCCAGCGTTCCGTTGCGCACCGGCTTGCCGCGCAATTCGCCGATACGCTGCAATCGCCGCGCATCGCCCAGAAACACGAAGAACACCGGTGAGGCGCCGATCCACGGCATGCTCGGGAACAGCTTGCCGATCGCGGCGCGCTGCGTGGCATCTGTGACGCGCAGGATCGACGCTTGCTGAAAATCCGATTTCGCCGACGTGCTCAAGGCCGCGGCGACGAGCAGATCGAGTAGGCCATCGCTCGGGATCACGTCGCTGTAACGGCGCACCGTCTTTCGCGAGAGCACGCGACGGATGAACTCGTTGTCGGCTGCCCCCTCGCCAGACGGACCGCCATCGCCAAACCGCCGTTCGATCGCTTCCGCAAAAGCTGGCATCAGCTCGAAACCCAACCGGCCCCGAACGCGGGACTCATCGGCGGTTGCGCAGCGGTCGGCATTGCCAGTTTTTGGACAGGTGAGACGTTCATCGCCAACTCCACTCAAGGTTCGCAAACCCTGGAATTGGCATAGACCAAAGACATGCCAATTCCTGGCCACTGAGGTCTCCCGGGATTTTATCCCGCCGTGCCCTGTGCAGATTTCTCCTGCTCAGGCGGCAGCTCTTGGACCAGCCATCGATGCGGATGCGGAACCCTAGCCACCAACTCAATGCAGGGTATGGAGCAAAGGACATGCCAGACCTGACCGACGGCGGCGTGGAGGGCGTTTTGCCTCATGGCCCCGGGCTGCCTGATGGCGACGATCTGGCCAGCGCCTAGGGATTGCGGAAGAAAATCGGCTATCCTGCCCGCCTCCAGTCACCCGAAAAATGCGAAGAGTACTGCGCATTTTGATCGGGGGGTGCGGCCCGGCGTCGACGTGCACTTTCCAACCGTGCTGCTTTTGAGGCACGGCTGCACAGATTGTAATCGTCCGGACCGATGCGCCGGCGATCGCCCCCCTCAATCGGTGGCTGTCGCTGCCTTCGCGTCATCTGAACTTGCAGCTACGATGCGCTGCATCATTGCAATCAGCCGCTTTTGCTCTGGCTTGCTCAGGTCGGCCACAGTTTCACGGTGTGCGGCACGCGCCGCCGCTTCCATCTGGCGCAGCAACGCCGCGCCTGACTTGGTCAGCCGGCACATCTGCGCCCGGCGATCCCGGTGATGGATCGAGCGCTCAATAAACTTGCGGGATTGCAAGCGCTTAAGCGCGCCGGTGGTGGTGGTGCGGTCGAGCACGACGTCGGCCGCCAGAGTGGTCTGGTCGGCGGTGCCGCGCCGGGCCAAGGCCGACAGCAGGCTGTACTGTAGCGGCGTGACGTCAAAGGCGGCGCATTTCTTCTGAAAAATCGCGACGTGGATTTGATGCAACCGCCGGATCAGAAACCCCGGCCGTTGACCGAGCGGCCAGGAGTTGCTGCTCTTTTGCACCGGTTTCTTGGCCATCTTTAACCACTCTGTCCTTGCTTAGGCTGCATGAATTTGATGCAATCTATGGCATGATAGTTGCTGTATGAAAATGCGAAGCATACTTCGCAATTAGCCAGCGGCCCTTGCCGCGCTAACGATAGGAGATCGGCCATGTCTGTAAGCACCACATTCGACCTGCTTTTGCGCGGGGGACGCGTCATCGATCCGGCCTCAGGCATCGACGGCCTGAAGGACGTCGCCATTCGCGGAGGCAAGATCGCTGCCATTCAGTCCGACATCCTGCCGACCAGCGCCAGGGAAGTCGTGGATGTGACCGATAAGATCGTGCTGCCCGGGCTGATCGATACCCACGCCCATGTCTATCAATATGTGACTGGCCGCTTCGGCGTGAACCCCGACATGGTCGGCGTCCAGTCCGGCGTCACCACGCTGGTCGATCAGGGCGGACCGTCCTGCATGACGCTGCCCGGCTTCCGGCACTTCATCGCGGAAAAGGCGCTGTCACGCACTTACGCGTTTCTCTCCGCCTATTTGGTCGGCGGTCTCGAGGGACATTACTATCCCAATCTCTACAGCCCCGATGGCGTCGATATCGACGCCACGGTGAAGGCCGCGCTCGCCAACCGTGACCTGGTTCGCGGCATCAAGGCCCATGCCGAGATCGGCGGCTTCGCGCGCTGGGGCATTCGCGTGATGGAGATGGCGGCCGAGATCGGGCGTCGCACCGAACTCCCGGTCTATGTGCATTTCGGACAGCTCTGGGGTTTGCCGGAAAGCGGCAACAATGGCGAGGACGTCGATACGATTCTGGAGCGGGTGATTCCGCTGCTTCGCTCCGGCGACGTACTGGCCCATCCGTTCACGCGCCATCCCGGTGGCTTCGTCAATCGCGAGGGTGAAGTGCATCCGGTCATTCGGGCCGCACTCGATCGCGGATTGCGCATCGATGTCGGCCACGGCAGCCACTTCTCCTACCGCCTGGCTCGCAAGGCGATCGCGGCCGGTATCGTTCCGACCACGCTCGGAGCCGATATCCACGGCTACAACACCCATATTCCCGCGCCGGCCGGAACGCCCGACGAGCATGCCGATGACGAGAACCATCCGTTCGCGGGTCAGGCCAAGTTCAGCCTGGTGCAGGCGATGAGTTCGATGATGGCGCTCGGCCTGACGCTCGAGCAGGTGGTACCGATGGTGACGTCGAATCCCGCCGAATTGCTGGGACTTTCAGACGTCATCGGCGCATTGCGGCCCGGCATGGATGCCGACGTCACCGTGCTCACGCAGAAGCCCGGCCGCTATATCCTGCGCGACAATGAGAATACGGAAGTGGTCGCAGACAGCCTGCTGCAACCCGCCTTCTGCCTGCGCGCCGGTGTACGTCACGACGCCGTCGCTCCGATTCTGCCGCAAGCGGTGGCGGCGTAACCGCAGACCGTGGAGACGGCCATTCATGTCTCACGCTGAAAGCGATCCTGCTTCGGAAACCGCACCCGACACCAAGCAAGGTGTTGGGGCGCGTATGCTTCGCAAGGAAGACGATCGCTTCATGCGCGGGCGTGGCCAATATGTGGCCGATATCCGGCTCGCGGGTCTGCAGGACGTCGCCTTCGTCCGCAGCCCGCTGGCGCATGCCCGGATCAAAGCCATCCATGTGCCGGAGCGTTATCGCGACGTGGTCTTTACGGCCGCGGACCTTGACGGGATCAAGCCGATCCGGGCCGTATCCGGCCTTCCAGGTTTCAAGATATCCGAACAGCCCATTCTGGCGACCGGCAAGGTGCGCCATGTCGGCGAACTCGTCGCGATGTGCGTAGCGCCGACGCGGGCCGAGGCCGAGGATATCGCGGCTTCCGTGACGCTGGATCTCGAAGAACTCCCCGCCATCCACGACATGCTCGCCGCGCGTGACCCCGGCGCGGCGCTGGTCCATGAACATTGGGGCGACAACGTCTTTCTCGAAAGCTCCTTCGAGGTCGATATTACGAAAGCCTTCGATGCGCCGATCAAGGTGACGCGCGAACTATCGACCGCGCGCCAATGCATGTCGCCGCTCGAGGGACGCGGCGTGATCGCTACTTTCGATCACCGCCTCGACCAGCTCACGCTCTACACGGGTTCGCAGATGCCGCACATCGTGCGCAACGGCCTGTCGGATTGCATGGGCGTGGATCAAGGCCAGATCCGTATCGTATCGCCGGATATCGGCGGCGGGTTCGGACATAAGGGAATCCTGCTGCCGGAAGAAGTTTGCCTTTCCTGGCTCGCGCTGCGCAAAGGCTATGTCGCGCGCTGGATCGAGGACCGGCGCGAACATCTGATCGCAAGCGCCAATTGCCGCGAGCATCACTACAAGATCACGGTCTATGCCGATCGCGACGGCCGCCTGCGCGGGATCGATTGCGAGGCCACCGTCGATTCCGGCGCTTACTCGTCCTATCCGTTCTCTGCTTGTCTGGAGGCGGCGCAGGTCGCGAGCATCCTGCCGGGCCCCTATGTGATGCCGGCCTACCGCTGCCGGACGTTTTCGGCCGCGACCAATAAATGCCCGATCCTGCCGTATCGCGGCGTTGCCCGCACCGGCGTCTGCTTCGCGTTGGAGATCATGCTGGATGCCGTGGCCGTCGCGGCTGGCATCGAGCCGGGTGAAGTCCGGTTGCGCAATCTGATCCAACCGGATCAGATGCCGTTCGACAACATCACCAAGAAACACTTCGACAGCGGCGACTATCCGGAAGCCATGAACCGCGCGCTTGCGGCCATCGATATCCCATCGGTGCGATCACGCCAGCGCGCAAAGGAACCGGATGGCCGGCTGATCGGTGTTGGCCTGTCGATCTATTGCGAGCAGGCCGCGCACGGCACATCGGTCTATGCCGGCTGGGGCATTCCGATGGTGCCCGGACACGAGCAGGCCACTGCGCGCATGACACCCGACGGCGGATTGGAACTCCGCGTCGGCGTTCATTCGCACGGCCAGGGTCTCGAGACTACGCTCGCCCAGGTCGCCTACGAAATCCTTGGTATCGAAACCAAGCTGATACGCGTCGTGCATGGCGACACTGCGATGACACCCTACTCGACAGGCACCTGGGGTTCGCGTTCGATGGTGATGGCCGGCGGCGCGGTGGCGACCGCCTGCATCGAGATTGCCGAACGCGCCAAGAAGATCGGCGCCAAGCTGCTTCAACTCGATCCGGCGATCGTGACGTTGCGCGACGGCCGGGTATGCGGGCCCAACAGCAGCATCGCGCTCGCCGAAATCGCACATACCTGGTACCGGCGCCCGCAGGATTTGCCGGCTGATGTCGATCCCGCCGGACTGGAATCGACCACCGGCTACAAGCCACAGCGCGACAGCGGCACCTTCAGCTACGCCGCGCATGCCGTGACCGTCGCGGTCGACCCTGACCTCGGTGAGGTCGAGATCCTCGACTACGTCATCGTTGAAGACGGTGGCGTGCTGGTCAATCCGATGATCGTCGACGGCCAGATCTATGGCGGTCTCGCGCAAGGCATCGGAACGGCGCTCTACGAGGAAATGCCGTTCGACAGCGCCGGCCAGCCACTGGCGACGACGCTCGCCGACTATTTGCTGCCTGGCCCGGCCGAAGTCCCCGAGCCGCGCCTCGATCACATGGAGACCCCCTCGCCTTACACGATGTTCGGCGTCAAGGGCGTCGGCGAAGGCGGCGCGATCGCGCCACCGGCCGCGATCACCAATGCCGTGAATGACGCACTGCGTCCGCTCGGGGTTGAGCTGTTGCATTCGCCGATTTCGCCGCGCCGAATTGTCGAGGCCATGCTGGCAGCGCGCGATGCCGAAAGATCGGCGGCATGAAAGCAGCAGCGTTCGCCTATGAACGCCCCACCGATCTGAACACGGCGCTGGCCCTGATCGCCAAGGCGGACGGAACGACAAAGATTATCGCCGGAGGTCAGTCACTGGGCCCGATGCTCAATTTGCGACTGGTCGAACCGGACACCATCATCGACATATCCGGGCTTGCCGAGTTGAAGCGCGCCGAACGCGACGGCGACGAACTCGTGATCGGCGCCTGCGTGACCCATGGCGACGTCGAGGATGGGCGAATACCCGATGTCACGCGTGGCGCCATGCAGCGCGTGGCAAGCGCCATTGCCTACCGGGCCGTTCGCAATCGTGGCACCATCGGAGGGTCACTCAGTCACGCCGATCCCGCCGCGGACTGGGTTTCGTCGCTGTCAGGACTGGGGGCAAGGATCACGCTGCGAAGTGCGGCGGGCGTTCGCAATCTTCCCATCGAGAATTTCATCACCGGCGCGCTCGAATCCGCGCTACAGCCCGGCGAAATCGTCGAGGCGGTGCGGGTGCCCGTCATGACACCGTCGGCGCACTGGGGTTACGTCAAGGCCTGCCGCAAGATCGGCGAGTTCGCCCACGCCATCGCTGCGGTGCTGATCGACCCGGAGCGGGCGACGGCGCGGGTGGTGCTGGGCGCCCTGGAAACAGCGCCTATCGTTCTCAGCGACGCGTCGGCTCTTTTTGGCGGGCGCGTCACCGGCGACTTCAAGCAGCATTTCGACGCGCGCGTGGCCGACGCCATACTGATCAAAGCCGGGGTCGCGAACGCAGTCGACCGGCACATTCATGTCGCGGTACTCCGCCGCGCGATCAATGAGGCGGCCGCGTGACCATGATCGGGCTCACCGTCAACACGCGTCCGGTCAAGGCTTCGGTCGAGCCGCGCACCCATCTGGCTGATTTCCTGCGCGACAATCTCAATCTGACCGGCACGCATCTCGGCTGCGAACACGGCGTATGCGGGGCCTGCACCCTGCTGCTCGATGATATGCCGGCCCGCTCCTGCATCACCTATGCCGTGGCCTGCGACGGCGCGCGGGTAACCACGATCGAAGGTCTCGATAACGACGAGATCGCCACCGAGCTTCGCGCCGCCTTTACCCGCGAACATGCCCTGCAATGCGGCTACTGTACGCCGGGGATGCTGATCGCCGCGCGCGATATCGTATTGCGTTTGCCGACCTCCGACGAGCACAGCGTCCGCGTCGGCATGAGCGGCAATCTCTGTCGATGCACGGGCTATGTCGGCATCGTGCGGGCTGTACGCACGGTGATCGACCAACGGCGCGAGCGCGGCATCACGCCGATCCCCGGTGGCGGCCGCCAGGCACTCGGCCCTGCCGGATCCGGCAACGCCACCAATCCTGTTGTCTCGGAGACGACTGCAAGAGCGGCGGCAAAGACTGAAACGCCAGATCAGATCAGTGTCGCGATGGCGATACCGAACTTTACGCCCGCGAAGGTCTTTGAGGATCAATTCACGGTGGCTTTTCCGCCGGCCAAGGTTTTCGACATGCTCGGCGATGTCGCGCAAGTCGCCGCCTGCCTGCCCGGCACGTCACTGATCGGGACGCCGACGCCGGAGCGCGTCGAAGGCATGATCCGCGTCAAGCTCGGGCCGATCTCGGCCAACTTCCGCGGCGCCGCGCGCATCGAACGCGTCCCCGAAGACCTCACTGGCCGGATCGTCGGAATGGGCAGCGATCAGCGCAGCCGGTCTTCCACCCAGGGCGAGATTCGCTATCGGCTTGTGCCGATCGAACAGGGCGCGGCCACGCGCGTCGAACTTTCGATTGGCTACAGCCTTAAGGGAATGCTGGCGCAGATCGCGCGTGACGGCCTGGTGCGCGATCTCGCCGCCCGGCTAACCGCCGACTTCGCACGCAATCTCGACCGCCATCTTTCGGGCGTTCCGGTGGACGGAGCAGCCGACGGATCACAGGATCTAAACGGAGTGTCTTTGCTGATCGGCCTTCTGCGCAGGCGTGTGCAGGAGACCATAAGACGCATCTGGGGCCGATGAAGATCGCTTCCCTTGGTACGATTCTTGCTGCGCTTTATCTGAATTTTTTCAACGGAGGGCGTCATGACAGATTCAGAACTACGGGCAGACGTACATAGTATCGAACCTATCCCTGACTCAGACCGCGACTCGACCGGCATTCAGCAAATGTGGATTTGGGCCGGAGCGAACATCGCACCGGTCAACTGGGCGCTGGGAGCGCTCGGCATCATTCTCAAACTCGGCCTGTGGGAGACCATCTGGGTCATCGTCATCGGCAATTTGTTCGGCTGCGCGATCTTCGCCGCGTTCACGGTGATGGGCCACAAGACCGGCGTCAATCAGATGGTCCTGAGCCGTTCCGCCTTCGGACGCCGCGGCGCCTATCTGCCGAGCCTGCTGATGTTCCTGATGACGCTGTGCTGGATCGGGGTGAACACCTACTTCCCGGTCAAGATCTCGACCGCGATTCTGGCGCAGTTCGGAATACCGGACTCGCTGCTGGTGACCTTCATCATCATCACCCTCGTGATGGTGATCCAGGTCTGGATCGGCATCTACGGCTTCTACGCGATCCGCACGTTTGAAAAATATACCGTGCCGGTGACCGTCGCCATCATGGTGCTGATGAGCGTGCTTGCCTGGAGCCAGCCGGGAGTCGTCAACTGGAATCTGACCAGCACCCTTCCGCCGGGTGCGCATCTGGCGATGTTGTCGCTGTTGATGACGGCGATCGGCGTCGGCTGGGGTATCTCCTGGGTCACCTGGGCTTCGGACTATTCGCGCTTCGTACCGCGCAGCACTTCCTCGAAGTCTGTGTTCTGGTACAGCTATATCGGCATGTATGTTCCGTCGGTGTGGCTTGCCATCCTTGGCGCGACGATCGCGAGCGTTACACTGGATACCGACCCGGCCAAGATGGTCAGCGCGGTGTTCGGCGGCGCCGCTAGCATCCTGGTGCTGCTGATGGTGCTGCACGGTCCGATCGCGACCAACATCCTGAACGTCTATTCTGCTGCGCTGGCTGCGCTCAGCATGGGTGTGCGTCTATCGCGGACCTCGCTGGCGTTGATCGTCGGTGTCGTCGGCTATCTGGTGACGGTCTACTTCATCTTCGCGCCGTCGTTCGCCAAGGCGTTCGATAACTGGATGATCAGTCTGCTGCTCTGGATGAGCCCCTGGGCAGGCGTCGTGCTGGCCGACTTCTTCATCAAGCGGAAGAGCCAAATCAACGTGCCCGAACTCTACGCTTCGCCGGAAACCAGCATCTATGGAGACATCAACTGGGGCGGCATCATCGCATTCCTGATTGGCCTGGTCGCCGGCTGGTCGGTAGAAGACGGACTCGTCCCGGCCTTGCAGGGACCGATATCGGGAATGCTCGGTGGCGCGGATCTCAGCTGGCTGTTCGGCATCGTCATCGCCGGAGCCGTATATTTGGCTATCGGTGGACGAACGGTGACGGCGCCCTCGGTAGTGATAACAGGAGCCAAATAATGCACGAAAATTCCCCGCGAATGCCATACACGCAGGGAATTTTCGGCTCATAACAGGGGTTCATAAGCGAAAGGCAGGCTTGTCGCCTAAACCCGACAAGCCTGCCGCCGCTGATGATCCCATTTGCACGACACAACAGGGGACGTGATGTCTTATCTTGCCTTGAAGCGTATTGCCGTGAAGAACTCGATCCTGGGTGCGACGGCCATATGTCTATCCATGACAACAGCGCATCAAGCGGCTGCGGAACCTGCAAGCTGCCCCTCCCCGATTCCATTGGGCCTGACCACGGCCCTCACCGGCAATACGGCGCTGCTCGGCACGCAAGCGCGCAATGGCGTCGAATTCGCGGTCGATGAAATCAATGCGAATGGCGGTATCGGCGGCAAGAAGCTGGCACTGGCCACGGAAGATACCGGCGCCTCCAGCACCGACGCGCTGAACGTGATGAACCGCATTCTCGAAGGCAAGCCGATTGTCGTATTCGGGTCGATGATCAGCCCGCACGTGTTCGCGCAGACCGAGGTCGTCACCAAATCGGAAACACCTTTCCTGGTCGGCGCGACCAACGCGAAAGTCACTGCGCAGGGCAGCAAATGGCTATTCCGCACCCATGTCCATGACGGACAGCTTGCCGATCTCATCCCGGAATATCTGGTGAAGTCGCTCGGCAAGACCAAGCCCGGCATCATGGCGGTGGCGGATGATTACGGCCTCGGCGCTTCCAAGGGCATCCAGGCCTCGCTCGCCAAGCTTAAGGTAGCGCCGGTCGCCGTGACGTCCTATGCACCGTCCGACAAGGACATGAGCGCGCAATTGCTTGAAATCAAGGACAAGGGCGCCGACAGCCTGATCCTGTTCGGCCGCCCAGCCGATGTGACGCTGGTCATCAAGCAGATGAGCGATCTGGGCATCAAGCTCCCGACCATCGGCAACGCCAGCATCGTGGCGCAGACCACGCTCAATAACCTCTCAGCCGCGGAGGCCGACGGCGGTTACGCGATCGGCGGCATGATCCCGCAGACTTCGACCGATCCGAAAATCCTGGATTGGGCAAAACGCGTTCAAGACAAGTACAAGGTCCCCGCCGACAATTTCACGGTGTCGTATTACGACACCGTCTATATGCTGAAATCGATCATCGAAAAGGTCGGCTGCGACAAAGCGGCGATCCGCGACGCGTTCGCCGCAACCAAGGACTGGAAGGGCATGCTGATCTCCTACCAGGCCGATGCCGTCGGTGATCTGGCCCACACGCTCGGGATTTACCGCAACAAGGGCAAGACGCCTGAATTGACCGGTCCGATCAAAGAAAGCGGATACTGATCCCTTCATGGGCCAGCTCATCGTCAACGGCCTGGCGCTCGGGAGCATCTATGCTCTCGTCGCCCTCGGCCTGCTGCTGATCTTCAACACCGTGCAGATCGTCAACTTCGCACAGGGCCAGTTGCTGATGCTGGGCGCCTTCATCGGCATCAGTTGTGCGGTCACGCATGAGTTGCCGGTGGCGGCGGCCTGGGCCATCACCATGGTGGCGATGGCGCTGGTCGGCATCGTGTTCATGGTGCTGGTCTACTTTCCGCTGCGCGGGCGACCTGCGTTTCTGGTGATCCTGACCACGATCGCGATGGGGATTGTGCTGGAAAACCTCGCGCTGATTATTTGGGGACCGCTGCCGGTCTCGCTGCCATCGCCAATTCACGGCCCGCCGCTGCGCTTCGCCGGCGTGGTCATTTCGATGCACCAGCTCTTCATCTTCTGCACGCTTGCGGTGATCCTGCTGCTGCAATTCCTGTTGCTGACCAAAACCCGGTTCGGAATTCTGATGCAAGCGACCGCGCAAGACCTGCACACGGCGCGGCTGGTCGGCATTTCCGTCAATCGCACCATCGCCGTGGCCTTTGCCTTCGGCGCTGTGTTGTCGGGAATCGCGGGATTATTGGTCGCGCCGATTTTCCTGGCTGAACCAACCATGGGCGGCAGTCTTGGTCTGAAGGGTTTTGTCGTCAGCGTGATCGGCGGGTTCGGCAATTTGCCGGGCGCGGTCATCGGCGGATTGTTCCTCGGTCTGATCGAGACGTTCGGCGCACGTTACATCTCGTCCAACTTTCGCGACGCCTATGCCTTCATTGTCATGATCGCCGTTCTGATCGCATGGCCCCGCGGCCTGTTCGGCGAGAAGAGCAGCGAGAAGGTCTGAGATGAAAATTTGGCCCATTCTCGCGGCGTGTGGTGCCGTCGCTCTCGCCGTTCCCGCGATCGCCCAAGACGGTTACATCATCCAGTTGCTCAACATCGCCATTCTCAATGCGATTGTCGTGATCGGACTGAATTTTGTGACGGGCTGGACCGGCCAGATCAATTTCGGACAGGCCGCGTTCTATGGGCTCGGCGCCTACACCACGGCGATCGCCACCAAGGCCGGCTTGCCCTGGATCACGACGCCCTTTTTGTCGGCTCTCGTGGTGATGGCTGCGAGCCTCATGCTCGGCCTGCCGACCATGCGGCTGCGAACCTACTATCTGGCCATGACCACGATCGGCTTTGGCGAAATCATCCGGCTGATCATCGTGCATTGGGAGCCCGTCACCGGCGGCACCTCCGGCTTGCGGGCGATCCCCGGCATCAGCATTTTCGGATTCGGGCCGCAGGGACAGGTGCAGCATTATTATCTCTTGATCGCGATACTCGCGCTTGCGATCCTGATCGCCGCGCGCATTCGCCATTCGACGCTCGGCCGCGCGATGATCGCCACCAAGGACAGCGAAATCGCCGCCGAGCAAAGCGGTGTCGATACGGTTCGCACCAAGCTGCTCGCCTTCATGATCGGCGCCGTCTACGCGGGTCTTGCCGGGTGTCTCTATGCGTCCTCGATCCGGTTCATCAGCCCTGACAGCTTTTCCAGCATCCAGGCGATCCTGCTGATGACCATGCTCATTGTCGGCGGCATGGGATCGATCTTCGGCTGCGTTATCGGCGCGCTCGCCCTGACCATTCTGCCCGAGGCGTTGCGGTTCCTCGGTCAATGGTATCTCGTGCTCTACGGCCTCGGCGTGATCGGCGTCATCGTGCTAGCCCCGGGAGGTTTGGCGTCGCTGGCATCGCTCCTGCCGCTACGCCGGGCGAGCGTCAATTGACCCCGGAACCGATCATTTCAGCGCGGGGAGTGACGCGCCGGTTTGGCGGACTGGTCGCGCTTGACGGCGTCGATCTCGATGTACCCCCGGGCATCGTGCAGGCCATCATCGGCCCCAATGGTTCTGGCAAAACCACGCTACTTAACGCGCTGAGCGGCGCTTCGCATGCCGACGCCGGCTCCATTCGCGTTGGCGGCCAGGAGATCTTCCGGCTCAAGCCGCACCGGATTGCGCGACTGGGTCTGGCCCGGACATTCCAGAACATCCGGATTTTCGATAATCTGAGCGTGATCGAAAACGTGAAAGTCGCAGCCGCCTGCAATAGTCCGACGTCGCTTTTCAATATCCTGACAGCCAATGTGCGGCACAAGCTCAGCGAATCCGATATCGATCGTAATGCACGTGAAGCGCTTGACATCGTCGGCCTCGTTCGTCGCGCCGAAGATCGCGCGACGCAACTGCCTTACGCGCAACAACGTCTGCTGGAGATCGCGCGGGCACTCGCATCGAAGCCGAAGGTGCTGTTGCTGGACGAGCCGGCCGCGGGCATGAACATGACCGAGAGCATGACGCTGCTCGACACCATCGCCAAACTCAAAAGCAGCGGCATCACGATATTGCTGGTCGAACATAATGTCAGGCTCGTGATGGGCATCAGCGACCGCGTCACCGTGCTGGACTTCGGCAAGAAGATCGCCGAGGGCACGCCTTCCGAAGTTCAACGCAATCCGCAGGTGATCGAGGCCTATCTCGGCAGGCGGCACCGGCATGCTTAAGATCGATAATCTGCACGTGTCATACGGCCACATCGAAGTGCTGAAAGGCATTTCGTTCAGCGTCGAGATGGGTGAGATCGTGGCCTTGATCGGCGGCAATGGCGCCGGCAAGACCACGACGCTCAGCACCATCTCCGGGCTGGTGCGTCCCACTTCAGGCACCATCGCCTGGAAGGGCGAAAACATCCAGAACGCCGCGGTCGAAGCCATCGTCGGTTCAGGCCTCGCGCATTGCCCCGAGGGGCGGCGGATTTTTCCGGGGCTGACCGTGCTGGAAAATCTTATCACCGGCACCGCGGCGCGTCCCCAAAGAAAGCGCGAGGTCGACGAAGATCTCGCACTGGTGTTCGATCTGTTCCCGCGCCTCAAGGAGCGGCTCAAGCAAGGCGGCTGGTCGCTCTCGGGCGGCGAGCAGCAGATGCTGGCGATCGGCCGCGCTCTGATGGGGCGGCCGAGCCTGTTGATGCTGGACGAACCCTCGCTCGGACTTGCGCCGATCGTGATCGAACAGGTGTTCGACCGCATCCTCGAACTCAACAAGCGCACCGGTCTCGGCGTGCTGCTGGTCGAGCAGAATTCCGCAATGGCGCTGGAAATCGCGAGCCGCGCCTTCGTGCTCGAGACCGGTGTCATCACATTGTCGGGCCCCTCGGCAGTGCTTGCCGACGATCCGCGCATCCGAGAGGCCTATCTGGGCGGCTGAACCACTAAGCGTGCTGCACCCGCTTGCCCGCGAGCACCGTCTCGGACGGGAACAGCCGCTGGCGCCCCGTCCGCACGCCCTTGTAATTATCGAGGAACTCGAACGACCCTTCCCGCAGCTCCATGATCGCCACATCGGCCGGCGCGCCCACGTTAAGCGTGCCGCGGTCATCGAAGGCCGGGAAGCAGCGCGCGGCATTGATTGTCGCACAGGCGATGATCTGGCTGAGCGGCATGCCGAACATCAGAAACTTCGACATCACATTCGGCAGATCGACAACCCCCGTGGTCCTCGACGTGAGGCCCCAGTCGGTAGAGAACGTATCGGGCCACAGGCCTTGTTGGGTCGCCTTCTCGACCGAAGCCCAATCGAAATGATCGGCGACGCCATTGCCGAAGTCGAAGAGAACGCCGCGCCGGTGCGCGGCCATCACGTCTGGAAACAGGATTCCCTTGTCGTCGAGGATGCCATTCTTTCCCGGCGCGTAAATGTGCGTGACAATGTCGCCGCGTTTGAGCAGCGCCAGAATGGAACGGATCGGCGAATAATTCTGACCGACATGGATCATGACCGGCAGAGGCCCGGCGGCCTCCTGCGCGCGGCGCAGCGCTTCGAGGTCGTTGGCATCAGCGACACTCTCCGACAAGCGCGCCTTGACGCCGACAACGACGTCCCGATTGCGCTCGATGGCTCCTCGCGCCAACGCCACATTGGCCGCGCTGAGATCATGCAATTCACCGGCCGGCGACAAGACGCCGGTACGCGCGATGTTGACCAGGCAGCGGCCCATCTGCGGTGCGCCGCGCGCAATCGCGGCCACCGCGTCAATATTGTCCGCCCCGCCGGTACCGGCATCGACCCATGCCGTCACGCCGTCCTGCAGGATCATCGGCGGGCCTTCCTTGCTGCGGCCGGCGTGGACGTGAATGTCGATCAAGCCCGGGGCCACGATCTTGCCGCGCGCATCGATGGTCTCGGTCGCGTCGCCCGCAATGTTGGCCGCGACCGCGACGATCCTGCCGCCGGATATCGCAACATCCCGCGTCGCGTCGAGATTGACAGAGGGATCGATGACGCGCCCGCCCTTGATGATCAGATCGTAGGTCGCCGCAAATGCATTTGGAATGCGGGCAAGCAGTGCCGCAGCGCTGGTCGCGCACACCAATTGGCGTCGGTTCATCATGGCCGATATTCCTCCCTGGCCGGACTTTCGGAAGTCCGTTGATGGCCGACAAATTACCCGGCGCCGATGACAAAGCCAGCGCCATCTGACCTTGCTTATCGCATGGCCCTATTCCGGACCTGCACCGACCGGCGGGCCGCCGGGTGGCCTGTGTAAAAATGAAATCGACGCAAACGCGCCGATCCAGGACCCTGCCGCGGCGAAGGCGACATAGACCCAATTTTCGGTGTAGCTGATCACCGCATATGAAGAGAGCAGGTACCAGATGCTGCTCCAGCTCGCCGCAGGTACACGCCGGCGAGCCACCACGGCGGCGGTGAACATCACATAGACCGCGTCGGTGGCTGCCGTTGCGATCACCACAGCGGTCGCGGTCAGTGGGTCGATCGACACCATTTGATTTCCTCCGTTTTGAACGATCACCGATCACATCCTCGCCAAAACATCTGCACTGCGGCAACACCTCGAAGTGAACGTCGTTTCGGCGTGAAGGCGTTTCAATATCCGGCTGTTCAGGAATGTCGGAAATCCATCGGGAGTCTTTTTGGCATTCGCGCTTATGCGCAACGGCAATGGAGACATCCAATGACCAAATTTACCATCCTCAGTGCGGGCGCCATTCTATTAACAACGCTCGCAACACCCGTGTTCGCGATGGCCTTTGCGCCGCCCAGCCGCTCGGTGGCGTCGGGAAATGAAACAACGACCAGACCGTGGTCGGCGCCGACGGGCCACCGCCAGCCTGGAGTCGCCGATGTTCCAGAATCCACCTCGCTCTCTCAGCGAGGTCTCGACCCGGAAGACGCAAATGTGGAACGCGCGATCAAAGGCATTTGCCGCGGCTGCTGAACGCAACCTGCTAACCAAGAAAAAGCGAGAAGATCGAAAGGTCTTCTCGCTGCATATTTTAATTTGATTCTCGAAACCAAAAGCCGGGAAATCGACGTCCGGCGAATTTATTTCGGTGGCCTGCCGCGTTTTGCAAATGTCAGTCCGCGCGAATCCGCCGAACAGCGAAGCAGGCTTGCCCGCTTGAGGGCCTCGTTACGTTCCGGCCCCGGGGGCAACAGGCGGGCTCGTTCCAATGCGTCCGCTGCGCGGATATCCCAATCAATTCTGTCAGGCGAACGTTGCGTGTCTTTATTCATGATCCAACTTATTGCGAATTCTTAAAGCGCGTCAGAACGCCGCACAAATCTGCCGGCTTTCACTAGACCCCAATGGGAACAGCGTTATTCCCGGGATCTAATGCTTTTATGACGCCCGAGAACTGGTGCCGTCCCGCGCTGGACGCAACCGCCGGATTCTCGATTTTCATGCCCTCAGATGAATCTTCCGATTCACGCTGTGCGCGATTCTCTTTTAGCAACCTGAAGTGCGTACGCCGAGTGCAAGCAAAGCACAGTCGCCAATTTTTTGAGCTGCGAGACGCTTCACAAGAAATTTATCAGGCTGGCCTCGGGCGCCCGTCCCCATGATAGTACCGCCAATCAGGTGGCTGGTTGGGACCGGCCACCACGGTTGCTAGCGCTCGGCGAAGGCCTTTTCGAGCACAAACTGGCCCGGCTCGCCGTGATTGCCTTCGGAAAAACCCTTGCCGAGCAGCAGCGTTCGCGTGTCCTGAACCAGCGCCGGGCTGCCGCAGATCATGACGCGGTCATGCGCGGCTTCAAGCGGGGCAAGACCTGCATCGCTGTACAGCTTGCCGGAACTCATCAGATCGGTGATCCGGCCGCGGTTGCGGAAGGGGTCGCGGGTCACCGTCGGATAATAGATCAACTGATTGCGCACGAGTTCGCCGATCAGCTCATCGTTCGGCAGGTGCTCGGTGATCATCTCGCCGTAAGCGAGTTCGGCGACGTGGCGGCAACCATGCAGCAGCACCACCTTTTCGAAACGATCATAGGTTTCGGGATCTTTGATCACGCTGAGAAACGGCGCCAGCCCGGTGCCGGTCCCGATCAGATAAAGATTGCGGCCATCCTCGAGATTGTCGATCACCAGCGTGCCGGTGGCTTTGCGACTGACGATGATCTCATCGCCTTCTTTCAAATGCTGGAGCCGCGAGGTCAGCGGGCCGTCCGGCACCTTGATCGAAAAGAACTCCAGCCGGTCCTCGTAATTGGCGCTGGCGACACTGTAGGCGCGCAGCAGCGGCCTCTCGCCGACTTTCAAGCCGATCATCGTGAATTCGCCGTTACGGAAACGGAACGAGGGATCGCGGGTGGTGGTGAAGCTGAACAGCGTGTCGGTCCAGTGATGGACGCTGAGAACGCTCTCCTGGTTGAAGCTGCTCATCTGAAGAATTCCGCTGGTTGGGCCCTGCTAATGGCCGGACTATTATACCGCTAAACTCATTCGTACACATTCATTTGTATACAAATGAATAATCCTTCTTGATCCCGGCGTCAAGCCGCGCGCAAGATGGCGCACAGCTTCCAGAAGACCTTGAACAAGAAAGAAAAACCGATGTCCCATGACCAGCCCCAGGCCACCGGCCCGAGCAAGCTCGTGATCCGAAATATCGGCCTGCTGCTCTCGGGCATGATGGAGAAACCCATTCTCGACGCCGACACCATCGTGGCGGAGAACGGCAGGATCACCGCCATCGGACGCGTCAAGGACATCAATACCGAAGGCGCGACCACCATCATCGATGCCAACGGGACAACGGTTACGCCCGGCCTGATCGACAGCCATGTTCATCCTGTCGCCGGCGACTGGACGCCGCGGCAGAATCAAATTGGCTGGATCGACAGTTTTCTCAACGGCGGCGTCACGACAATGATCTCGGCGGGCGAGGTTCACATGCCCGGCCGGCCGCGCGATGTGGTCGGCGTCAAGGCAATGGCAATCTTCGCGCAGCGCGCGTTCGATAATCTCCGCCCCGGCGGCGTCAAGGTTCACGCCGGCGCACCTGTAATCGAGCCCGGCATGGTCGAGGAAGATTTCAAGGAATTGGCCGCCGCCGGTGTCAGGCTGCTCGGCGAAGTCGGGCTTGGCGGCGTCAAGGATGGCCCGACCGCGCGCAAGATGGTGGCATGGGCGCGCAAGTACGGCATCCAAAGCACGATCCACACCGGCGGACCTTCTATTCCCGGCTCCGGCCTGATCGACAAGGACGTGGTGCTGGAAGCCGACACCGATGTGGTAGGTCACATCAATGGCGGCCACACCGCCCTGCCCGACAGCCAGATCCGCTGCATCTGTGAAGGCTGCAAACGCGGGCTCGAGCTGGTTCATAACGGCAACGAGCGAGCCGCGCTGTACACGCTGCGGGTCGCGCGCGAGATGGGTGATCTCAGCCGCGTGATTCTCGGCACCGACGCGCCGGCCGGCTCCGGCGTGCAGCCGCTCGGCATCCTGCGCATGGTGTCGCTGTTGTCGTCGCTGGGTGATGTACCCGCCGAACTCGCATTCTGCTTTGCCACCGGCAACACCGCGCGGATGCGCGCGCTGGATTGCGGCATTGTCGAAGTCGGGCGTGCGGCGGATTTCGTCATCATGGACCGGGCGCAACATTCCGCCGGCAAGAACATCCTCGACAGCGTTCAACTCGGCGATCTCCCGGGCATCGGCATGACCATCATCGACGGCATCGTCCGCACCCACCGCAGCCGCAACACCCCGCCGGCGACAAAGGTGCCGGAGATTGTCGGGCATTGAGGGGGGCAACAACAACTCACCTCCGTCATTGCCGGGCTTGACCCGGCAATCCATCACCTACAAAAATTTTACGTAGATTGATGGATGCCCGGGTCAAGCCCGGGCATGACGAGTGATGTTCGTGCTGACGCCTCGTGTAAACATGCCTCCGCGTCCCCGCGGCACGATCTGCCCGAGTTATTGCAAAACTTCCGCCCAACAAAGGGCGTGGGGAATGCCGGGTGCCCAGTGCACCCGCAGCCGCGCGTGTAGTGTAGGTAACACGCGCGTTAGTCACCACGGATACACCGGTTCACCCGGCATTCCCGCACGCGGTGGTGTTAACGGTTTCCTTCGCGCTCTCCCCGGTGACCGGGCTTGTTTGCCACCGTCATCAGTGGCGTCTTCGCCACTCACTTGACACCAGCGTCGGGGTGTCAGGACCACACGACTTCGCCGTCCGCTTCAGTGCCATTCGTCAAAGGCGCATCCACGTCCACCGCATCCCGCCCCGCGTTCGTGACGATCGCGATACGCCCCTCGAGTGGGGCGAGACAGTGTGCATTATAAATTTGATTTGGGTGCGCGACGAAGCAGAAAAATTTAAAAAAATTGCAGCATGACGGCTGGACACGCGTAACACACCGGTCGCCAAAACTACCCGACGGGCAAATCACTTGACTCCGGACCGCCCGAAAATTCGGCAGAAATTTTAGTTACGCAAATGAGAGCGAGTTCACATTCGGCGGCGACATTACGAGATATGTTCTGCGATGAGAGATGCGCGCCACTTAATTGCAACTGCTCCGCACTCCCGCTGAAATATACCGTCCACGCAATCTTCTTTTGGAGGATTAAACGATGGCAATTACAGAACAGTTTACTGTTCAGCACCACCTCGAAGATGTTGAAGTCAAAAATTACGATATGCCGATTATACTTGGCTATTCGATTTTCGCGATCGTGTTCTTGATCGTGGTCTATTTCGATTCCGTGTCGCCGGGGACGGCGCTCGGCGATTTTGCTTCGACGATTGTATTTCAGTAACGCATTTCGAAAAACGGCAAGCTCTCGCTGAACATTTTTGATTCGACGGCATCGGCCCCGGGAAATCGGGGCCGAAAGCGAAGGCTTTATTCCGCATGTCAATCGCGGAAAGGTCACCAGACTTCAACGATGGAGGCCAGCGTGAGCATCGAGCTGACGCTCGCGGTGTTTACCCTGAGCGGTATTGCAGCCGGGTTTTTCGCGGGCCTGTTCGGCATCGGCGGAGGCCTGATCATGGTCCCCGTGCTCGTATACGCGTTCAAGACCGCCGGGATCGCCACACAGCACACGGTGGCAATGGCGCTGGGCACGTCGATGGCGGCGATCGTGTTTTCGGCGGCGCAGAGCGCCTATAGCCATTATCGCCGGGGCCGCACCTCGATCGAGATGCTTCGGCGCGTCGCGCCGTGGGTGGTCGCCGGTGTCGCCCTTGGGAGTTCGGTGGCTGCGGAAACGCCGGCCATTCCGCTACTCACCTTCGTGGCCTGTTTCCAGTTTGTCGCGGCTGCCTTGATGATCACCGATGTGTCGAAGTTGGCCGCCTTGCAGATAGTGGCGCGGCACTCCCTCGCCCTGAACGTCTTTAGTCTGGCTTTTGGAAGCATCGCCGCACTCGCCGGAATCGGCGGAGGGACGTTGTTCACGCCTTATCTCAAGGCATCCGGCATGGAGCCGAAACTGGCGATCGGCACTTCGGCCGCGATCGGACTGCCGGTCAGCCTCGCAGGCGCGCTTGGCTATGCATGGGAAGGCCGCAACGTGCCGCTCGGCCACTGGATGCTGGGTTACATCAATTTGCCCGCGCTGGTCGCTCTGATCGCCGGAACCCTGTTGACGGTGCGTCTTGGTGTCGCCGTAGCGCACTGGCTGCCATCGCGGATGCTGGCCGGGTTATTCGCGCTGTTCCTGGTCTTCAACGGTACGCACTTGTTGTATTCGGCATTAAAGTGAGAGCGCCATCGCGAAGCGATGCGTCTCGAAAGATCCGGAAAGAAACCTACCCCTCACCGCAATTTGCTGAGCAACGCCACCAGCGTCTCGCGCTCCTTGGCATCGAGCGGCGCCAGCGTTTCCCGGGTGATCGCGAGTGCGCTGGGCGCAGCTTTCTCCGCCGTCTGCTGGCCCGCGCGTGTCAGGCTGACCAACAGGCGGCGGCCGTCCTCCGGATCAGCGCTGGTTTCGGTCAGGCCGCGCGCGGTGAGCCGGTCGATCACGCCCTTGATGGTCGCGACATCCATCGCGGTCAGCCGCCCGAGCTGGTTCTGCGAACACGGCCCGGTCTCGGTAAGCTTGGCCAGCACCGCCCATTGCGCCGACGTGAGATTGATTCCGATCTCCCGGGCAAAGATCGCGGCGTGGCGCTGCCAGACCTGGCGCAGGATGAAGCCGATCTGCTCCTCCAGCACATAGCCCGGCCGCGGCGGTTTTATGCTGCGTTTCGGAGAAACACTCCTGGTCATATCTGTCTCCGCCCCTGTCTTCTTCCCGATCTTTTGCCGGCTTTGGTCACAGCGCCAGATGCGCGTCGCGAATATCCGGCCGCGCGTCGAGTTCGCTCATCGTGCCGCTAAAACAAATACGGCCGCGCTCGATGATATAGGCGCGATCGGAAATCAATTTGGCAAAATGCAGGTTCTGTTCGGAAACGAGCATGCTAACGCCCTCTTTCTTCATGGTCAGGATCGCATCGACCATCTGCTCCACGATCTTCGGCGACAGCCCTTCAGAGGGTTCATCAAGCAGCACCAGCGAGGGATTGCCCATCAGGGTTCGGGCAATCGTCAGCATCTGCTGCTCGCCGCCGCTCATGCGCCCGCCCTGGCGGCTGCGCATCTCGCCGAGATTCGGAAACAGCGTGAACAGTTTTTCGCGGGTCCAGGTCGGCGCATTCGGCCGCGCCGGCTGGCGGCCGACCTCGAGGTTTTCCTCCACCGTCAAATCCGTAAAGATGCGCCGTTCTTCCGGCACATAACCAAGTCCGCCCTTGACGATCGCATGGGTCGGCTGATCCGAGACGTCCTTGCCCTCGAACACGATGCGGCCGGTGCGCTGCTTGACCAGGCCGACGATGGAACGGAAGGTCGTGGACTTGCCGGCGCCATTGCGCCCGAGCAGCGCGACCACTTCGCCTTCGCCGACTTCGAGCGCGATATCGAACAGGATATGCGCGGGGCCGTAATGGCTGTTGAGGTCTTGCACGCTGAGCTTCACGCCGGGGCTCCATCGTGATGGCTGGCGTCGTAGAGGAGGCCCTCGCCGAGATAGATCGCGCGGACCTGCGGATTGCGCCGGACCTCCTGCGGCGAGCCCTCGGCAATCAACGTGCCGCGGTTGAGTACGAGTATCCGATCCGCATGTTCGAACACCACATCCATGTCGTGCTCGGTAAAGAGCACGCCGATCGATTTTTCACGGGCGATCTGCGCGGTGAGCCGCATCAATTCGATGCGCTCGCGCGGCGCCATGCCGGCGGTCGGCTCATCCATCAATAGAAGTTTGGGCTGGTTGGCGAGCGCAATCGCGAGCTCCAGCCGCTTGAGGTCGCCATAGGCGAGCTCGCCGCAGGGGCGCTCGGCGTAACCGCCCATACCCACCAGTTCGAGCAGGCGACCGGCTTCTTCTTGCGCGTATTTCGGCGTCGAGGCCCACAGATTGAACAATTGCCGTCCATACGAGACCAGCGCGACCTGGACGTTCTGGCGCACCGTCATGGTCGGAAATGTCGCGGTGATCTGGAAGGTGCGGCCGACACCGAGCCGCCAGACCGCGCGCGGCTTCTTGCCGGCGGTATCTTCGCCGAGCAAATTGATCCGGCCCGTATCCGGCACGTTCTGGCCGTTGAGCATGTCAAAGCACGTGCTTTTGCCCGCACCGTTGGGGCCGATCAGCGCCAGGATTTCGCCTGATTTGAGCGAGAACGACACGCCGCGCACGGCATGAACGCCGCCATAGGATTTGCTCAGGCCCTCGACCGACAGCAATGTGGGCGCGATGCTCATTCGGCGCTCTCGATCCCGAGTACCGCCGGCTTGGGCGCATCCGATCGGCGGCGATGCCGAAGAGTTTCCAGTATCCCGACAATGCCTTTCGGGAAGGCGACCACAATCAAGACGATAAAGCTGCCGAGCACCAGCTTGGATAAATCAGTCTGGCTGACCAGCCAGATATTGAGCGCCTTGTAGACGACAGCGCCGACGATCGCGCCGGACACCGTCTCGACGCCGCCGAGCAGCACCATGACCAGCGCATCGACCGAGAGCGAGATGCCGAGATTGTCAGGAAAGACGCTGCCCTTCAGGTACGCAAACAGCGCGCCGGCTATGCCAGCGACGGTGCCCGCGATGACGAACGCGGTCCACTGGATGCGCTTGCCGTCGATCCCGATCGCTTCGCCCCGCAACGGCGAGTCGCGCGTTGCCCGCAGCGCGAAACCGAACGGCGAGAACACGATGACCCGAAGGGCTGCGACCGACAGCGCGGCGATGCCGAGCGAGAGCCAGTAAAAATGCGACGGCGACGCCGCCCACGGTTCGGGCCAGACCCCGAGGATGCCGTTATCGCCGCCGGTGACCGAAACCCATTGAAACGCGACCGACCAGACGATCTGCGCAAAGGCCAGCGTCAGCATCGCGAAATACACGCCAGACAGTTGCACCGCGAAGAATCCGAATATCGCCGCACCGGCAAGTCCAAGCAGCGGGCCGAGCAATAGCGACGGGATCATCGGCAGGCCCGCCATCTTGGCGAGGAATGCGACGCCGTAAGCACCGAGCCCGAAATAGGCGGCATGGCCGAACGAGGCGAGGCCGCCGACCGACATCAGGAAATGCAAACTCGCAGCGAAGATTACGAAGATCGCGATTTCCGAACCGACCGTCAGCGCGTAATTGCCGCTGATCAATGGCAGTGCCGCAGCCAGCAGCAGCGCGGCGATCGCGGCGAGACGCTCGTTCGACGTCAGCGGCCGCCAGGGATTCACCGTCAGGCCGGGCGTACGGCGCGCGGGCGCTTCGGCCTTACCGAACAGACCCCAAGGCCTTACGATCAGCACCGCGGCCATCACCAGGAATACCAGGATGATGGAGATCTTCGGAAACACCAGAATCCCGAAGGCGTTCAATTCCGACACCAGCACCGCAGCGACGAAGGCGCCGATGATGCTGCCGAGGCCACCGATCACCACCACCACGAACACATCGACAATGATGCGCAGATCCATCGCGTGATGCACCGCGTCGCGCGGAATTTGAAGTGCGCCGCCAAGCGCTGCGAGAAACACGCCGACCGCAAACACGCTGGTGAACAGCCATTTCTGGTTGACGCCGAGCGCCGCTACCATATCGCGGTCCTGCGTCGCGGCGCGCACCAGCACGCCCCATCGGGTACGCTGGAACAATAGCCACAGCAGTCCCAGCACGAGCGGGCCGAGCGCAATCAAAAACAGATCATAGGACGGAATGTTCTGGCCGAAGAAATCCACCGCGCCCTTGAAGCCCGGCGCGCGACGGCCCAGTAAATCGCTGGGTCCCCAGATCAGCACAACGAGATCCTCGACCATCAATGTCAGGCCGAACGTCGCCAGCAACTGAAACAGTTCCGGCGCGTGATAAATCCGCCGCAGCAGCACCATCTCGACCAGCACGCCGATCACGGCCACGATCAGCGCGGCAGCCACGATGCCGCCCCAGAACCCGATCGCGCCGGAAAATCGTTCGGTCAGCGTAAACGCGACATAAGCGCCAAGCATATAGAACGCGCCATGCGCGAAATTGACGATCCGCGTCACGCCAAAGATGATCGACAGGCCCGATGCGACCAGAAACAGCGACGCCGCGCTGGCAAGACCGGTCAGGAATTGGACGAAGTAAAAGGCCATAGGGGTCCGGGTTGGGGCGTCATTCGCGGTTAAGGCGTCATTCGCTGCTTCATCCTTCGAGACGCATCGCTGCGCGATGCTCCTCAGGATGAGGAAGAGTGTGGCAAAGTTTCAAAAGAACTCGTCATTGCGAGGAGCGAAGCGACGAAGCAATCCATTCTTCCTTTGCGCGGCAAGATGGATTGCTTCGCTGCGCTCGCAATGACGATTTCAACTCCTCAGAATGAGCAAACTCACTCCTTCGGGCGCAGCTTCATCACTTCCTCATCGCTCGGAAGATAATTCGCGCCCTTGCGATAGACCGAATCCACCATCACGCCCTTGCCGTCCTTCAGCGCGGTCTTGCCGACGAACGCGCCCAAAGTCGACTGGTGGTCGATCTTGCGGAACACGATCTCGCCGAACGGCGATGGCACCGCGAGGCCTTCGGCCGCAGCGATCAGCTTTTCCGGATCGGTGGAGTTGGCCTTGGTGAGAATGGCGGCCGCCGACTTGATGGTCTCGTAGCCGACGATCGAGCCGAGCCGCGGATAGTCATTGTACTTGGCCTGATAGGCTTTGAGGAACGTATCATGCTCCGGGGTCTTGATGCTGTACCAGGGGTAACCCGTGACGATCCAGCCTTCCGGCGTCTCATCCTTGAGCGGATCGAGATATTCCGGTTCGCCGGTCAGGAAGCTCACCACCGTGCGATCCTTGAACAGGCCGCGGGTGTTGCCTTCGCGAACGAGCTTCACCAAGTCAGCTCCGAAGGTAACATTGAGGATGGCTTCGGGATTGGCGGCGGCGACGGCCTGGACGACCGGACCGGCGTCGATCTTGCCCTGCGGCGGCCATTGCTCATCGACCCACTGGATGTCGGGTCGTTTTTCCGACATCAGCTTCTTGAACACCGCGACCGCAGACTGGCCGTATTCATAATTCGGCGCGATCGTCGCCCAGCGCTTGGCCGGCAACTTTGCGGCCTCCTCCACCAGCATCGCGGCCTGCATGTAGTTGGAAGGCCGCAGACGGAAAGTGTAGCGATTGCCCTTGGCCCAGGTGATGGCGTCGGTCAATGGTTCGGCCGCGAGGAAGAATACCTTCTTCTGGTTGGCAAAATCGCTGACCGCCAGACCGATGTTGGACAGGAACGTTCCCGTCAGCATCACGACGTTCTCGCTCGAAACCAGTTCGTTGGCGGCGGTCTGCGCGTCGGCGGGCTTGCCGCCGTCATCCTTGGAAACCACGACGAGCTTCTTACCGTTGATGCCGCCGGCGGCGTTGATTTCCTCGACCGCGAGCTGCCAGCCCTTGCGATAGGGCTCGGTGAAGGCGGGCAGCAGCGAATAGCTGTTGATTTCGCCGATCTTGATTTCGCTCTGCGCCATCGCAGCGTTGGCAATGCCGGCGAACACAATGCCCAGACCGGCCGCCAAGAGACGTTTGCTTCGTTGCATCCGATATCTCCAATGTTAAAAAATCAGCTATCGCAGACCGTCTTCACCTTTTATCTCGGTAATCTTCAAGCCACCGACGCGCGGCAGCGGACGGCCGCTGTCGGTGATCGCCACCGCGACCATGATTTCGTTGGCGCGCGGCGCGTCGTTGATCTGGACTTCCATCCCGTCGAAATGACTGCGCACGAACGCCGCATCCTTGTGGCCGAGCGGAATATCCAGCGTCGTGCCGGGCCCGCTGCGCTTCTTCGATGACGGGATCAGCGCCGCACCCTTGCCCAAGATCGTGCGCACCGGCGCACCCATCTTGGGATGCAAGATCGCGGCCGCGTGCTCGAGTTCGCCGTTTTCACCGACTGCCGCGGCCTTGCCGTAGCTGTGCGCCTTGGCGCCATCGATTCCCAGCGCCGCGACTGCCCTTTTGGCGAGCAGTTCGCCGAGTTCCTCGCCGATCGCAATCAGGGGGCTGAGATCTTCGACATATTTACCGGCAAACGGATTCTCGATTACGGCGATCGCCGCGGCGCGCCGGGTCGGCGGCGAAACGGTCTGGCCCATCTCCAGCAGCGTCTCTTCGACCACCGTGACGATCTTGCGAATGACCGCGCTCATCGCTTTCCGCCTTCCCGCTTTACATCAACCTCACGCATGTATCGCACTTTCCAATTCCCGGCGCGATACCGCAGGCGGCATTTCGGCGCGGAATTTCCGCGGCGAGACGACGCGCGTTTCGCCCTGCAAACGCAGAGCCGCGCTGTCGATCAAGCCTGCCGCCAGCAGCCTACACGCCGTGTCTGCGCCGGCTTCGAGCGCCGAAATGGCTTCGGATTGTTCCAATACATCGACGTGACGTGTTACCAATCGGGTGCCGAGATCGCTGTCGGGCTGCAGCTCATCGGCCGGGCAGCGGACGATGGCGGGATGACCGGGCAAGTCGACCGCATTGGCGATGATGGTGGCCGCGGCATCGGCCTGCGCGGCGGTTCGCGCCAGCACGGTCACGGCGTCGGCAATCCCGAGCGAAAAGCTGCGCCCATGACATCCGCTGGTCGCGATGCCGCGCGAGGGATCATCTGATACAATCACGGTCGTGGCCATCAGGCCGGGACGATCCGGGCGATCCACCAGACCCACGGTGAACTGCGCGCCGTCAGCCAGATGCAGCGCAATGTCGCCGCCATTGTTGACATAAGCGCGCTCAAGCGACGCCGCGCGCAGCATCGCGCCGAGGATTTCCTCGGCGACCGCTCCGGCTACTGAGGCCATCGGGGTGATGAAATGATCCGCCGCGAATGGCGCGACGGCCTTATGCATGCGGCGCGCGACCGCGCCTTGCAACCGGCATTGCCTGGGATCAACAGCGCTACGCAGCAGCGGTAGCTCGCCGCAGAGTTCGTCGAGCAGGCCCGTCAAGCGGCGCGCCGCAGCGTCATAGGCCGCGCGCAGATGATCTTCGCTGCCGCGCGCCTCGATGATCAGATCGATCGGGCCATCCTGCAGATGAAGCCGTCTGCCATCCGCCAGCCATCCGATCTGCGGCAGCCGCGTCATGAGCGCGATCCCGATGCGGGCGCCGGATTCATCTGGCGGATCTCGGTATTGTCTTTCAGCGACGCCAGCGGGCGCACATGATCCATATGGCCACCGAGCGCCGCGTAATCCGACAGCCGCAACGTGAATTCGATCGGCGCCACCAGCGCCGGGGTCGGAACATAGCCGAACGCGCCCGCCGGCAATCGGGTGACATCGACCATGAAGGTGATGCCGCCGCCGGGCCAGACATAAACCGGCGCACCGCCGGACGTGACCCGCGTCAAGGCCTCCTTGACCGAGCGCGTCAGCCGCACCGGATTATCGGTCACGCCGGCCCGCAGCGATCCACCCGCCCCGCCCATGAACAGCACGGTGCACAGCGCCGGCTCACAATTTTCCTGGATGCGCTCGACCGACAATTGCAGATCTGAAGGCATCGGCTTTTCGACCGGCTCCAGCGCCTCGTCGAGTTCGTAATAGGCTGCGTGCTCGCCAGTCGTCGAGACCATCAGCATGGTCATGCCGGGACGCGCGGTTTTCGGGTCGAACGGCCCCAGCACGGTCAGCGGATCGGAAATCTTGGTGCCGCCCCAGCCGGTGCCGGGCTCGGCGACCTGGAAATAACGGCCCGGCGTCGAGCGCCGTCCCTTCATCTTGATGCCGGTGTCGGGAATATCGAGCAGCTTGCCGGCCTGATGTTCGCTGAGCACGCCGGTGATGTGGTCGTCCACCACGACGACTTCATCGACCTTGCCCTGCCATTGCTTGGCAAACATGCCGATGGTGGCCGAACCGCAGCCGACCCGCATCCGCTCTTCGGCGACGCCGTTGACGATAGGCGGATAACCGGCCTGCACCACCACGCTGGCGCCGCCATCGATGGTGAGTTCGACCGGCTTGCAATTGCTCAAGTCCATCAGCGCATCGCAGGTGACGCGGCCTTCCTTCTTGGAGCCGCCGGTCAGATGATGGACGCCGCCGAGCGACAGCATCTGCGAGCCATATTCGCTGGTCGTGACGTGACCGACCGCCTCGCCCTGCACCCGGACGGTCGCGGTCTCCGGCCCGAGAAACCGGTCGGTGTCGATCTTCACCTTGACGCCGCAATAGCTGAAAATGCCTTCGGTCACCACGGTGACCATATCGACGCCGTCGATCTCCGAGGACACGATGAAGGGTGCCGGCTTGTAATCGGGATAGGTGGTGCCGGCGCCGATCGCGGTGACGAACACGCTGGGCTCGTGGACGATCTTGCCGTCCCAATCGCCGGTGGCCTGGAACGGCACGATCTGCCCGCCATGGGACACCGTGCGCTCCAGAACAATGTGAGGATCGACGCGCACCAGCTCGCCATTGTGATTGGCATAGCGGTCGCAGGCGCCGGCCGCGCCGGGCTTGATATAGCACATGACCGGACACGCATCGCAGCGGATCTTGTCAGTGGCGGCAGCGGTCGCATCAGTCAGCATGAACAAGCTCACAGGCCAGCGTCAAACTGTCGAATGGCCAAACGGGGTGCCCGGCACCATGGTCAGCCGGCGTCGGGAATTGACATTTCGCGCCGATTTCGTTCGTATACGAATGATCTTGCGCGCACCGCGAAAACCTGTCAAGCGGCGTTCGCGGCGAAAACCGCCCTTGCCGAATAAAAGCTCATCCCTGTTTATAAACAGGGCAGCAGGTTTGGCGATAGAGAAAGGCCCGCTTGCACGTTTGTATGCAAACGGTATCTTCGGGAAGCGTTTGAGCGATGTTTGCAGTGCAATCACCTCGCCGGAACCCATGAGCTTGACGCAGTGAGCATGACACCAGCCACGATCCGCCTGACCGTCAACGGCCGGATCCATGATGTCGATGCTGCTCCCGATACCGCACTCCTGTACGTGTTGCGCAACGACCTTGCCCTGAACGGACCGAAATACGGCTGCGGGCTTGGCGAATGCGGCGCCTGCGCGGTATTGATCGACGGCCTCGCCGCCCGCGCCTGCGTGATCCCGATCAGCGGCTGCGTCGACCGCGACGTCGTAACGCTTGAAGGTCTGGGCTCACGCAGCGATCCCGATCCGGTGCAGGATGCCTTTATCAAAGAGCAGGCCGCGCAATGCGGCTACTGCCTCAACGGCATGATCATGACGACGAAGGCGCTGCTGATGCGCAACCCGCAACCGACCGAGAACGAAGCGCTTGAAGCGCTGCGTTACAATCTGTGCCGGTGCGGCGCGCATATTGAAATCGTGCGCGCGGTGATGCGGGCGGCGGGCCATGCCGCCGAGGCGCGCGATTGATGGGCGCAACAAGCTTGCCAGAAGACCTGATATCGCAGCCGGGATCGTTGTCGATCGTGCGCCCGGCCACGGTGGGCGCGAAAGCCATCTTCGAAACGTTTATCACCATCACCGCCGATGGTTCGGTGACGGCCTTCAACGGCCATGTCGATCTCGGCACCGGCATTCGCACCGCGCTTGGGCAGATCGTCGCCGAAGAACTCGATGTGTCCTTTGCCCGCGTCGTTGTGGTGCTCGGCGATACCTCGCGGGTTCCCAATCAGGGCCCGACCATCGCCAGCGAAAGCATCCAGATCTCGGCGGGTCCGCTGCGCAAGGCCGCCGCACAGGCGCGACAATTCCTCTTGGCACGCGCCGCGGAACGGCTTGAACTCCCGATCCAAGATCTCGCGATCGACGACGGCCTGATCCGCGGCCATAACCGCAGCGTCAGCTTCGGCGAATTGATCGGCGACGAGATTATCCGCCTCGAGCTGGCCGATGACGTCAAGGTCAAGTCCGTCGAATCCTACAGCATCGTCGGCCAGTCGATGCCGCGGGTTGATTTGCCGGCCAAGGCAACCGGCGAACTGGTCTATGTGCACGACATGCGCGTGCCCGGCATGTTGCATGGCCGCGTCGTGCGGCCGCCTTATGCGGGTGTGGATGCCGGCCCGTTTGTCGGCACCAGCCTGATTGCGGTCGACGAATCTTCAGTCCGCGATATTCCGGGTGTGGTCGCCGTGGTGCGGATCGGCGATTTCGTCGGCATCATCGCCGAACGTGAAGAGAGCGCGGTCAAGGCGGCAGCCCAACTCAAGATCACCTGGAAGCCGACGCCGACGCTGCCCGATTTGAACGACATCGAGACCGCGCTGCGCGCCAATCCCTCGACGCCCCGGACTTTGATCGACAAGGGCGATGTCGATGCCGCCCTCGCCGCCGCTGCGAAGCCGATGCAGCGGACTTATGTCTGGCCTTATCAGATGCACGGCTCGATTGGGCCGTCCTGTTCCGTTGCCGACTACAGCGATGGTCACATCAGGGTGTGGTCCGGCACGCAGAACCCGCATGTGCTCCGCGCCGATTTGGCACTGCTGCTGCAACGGCCGGAATCCGAAATCGACGTAATCCGGATGGAAGCCGCCGGCTGCTATGGCCGCAATTGCGCCGATGATGTTTCGGCCGATGCGGTGCTGCTGTCGCGCGCGGTCGGCCGTCCCGTCCGCGTGCAATTGACCAGGGAGCAGGAACACGCCTGGGAGCCGAAAGGCACCGGGCAATTGATGGACGTCAAGGGCGGATTAAACGCCGACGGCAGCGTCGCCGGTTATGATTTCGCGACGCGCTATCCCTCGAACGGCGCTCCGACCTTGGCGCTGCTGCTGACCGGCGCGGTTTCATCGATTCCAATTATATCTGAAATGGGCGACCGCACTGCGATCCCGCCTTACGATTACGACGCAATGCGCGTGGTCGCGCATGACATGCCGCCGATCGTGCGCGCCTCCTGGCTGCGCGGCGTCTCGGCGCTCCCCAACACGTTCGCCCACGAATCCTTTATCGACGAGCTCGCGGCCGAAGCCGGCGTCGATCCGATCGAATATCGCCTGCGCTATCTGCGCGATCCCCGCGCGGTCGATCTCGTCAATGCGGTTGCCGAGCGCGGCAACTGGACGCCGCGCCCGGTCCGGCAGGAACCTGTGCCTGAGGGCGATATCGTGCGCGGGCGCGGCTTTGCCTACGCGCTGTATGTTCACAGCAAATTTCCGGGCTATGGCGCGGCATGGTCGGCCTGGATCACCGACGTAGCCGTCAACAAGGCGACCGGCGATGTCAGCGTGACCCGCGTGATCGCCGGCCAGGATTCCGGCCTGATGATCAACCCGGATGGCGTGCGTCATCAGATCCACGGCAATATCATCCAGTCGACCAGCCGCGCGCTGATGGAAGAAGTCTCGTTCGACCGCAATGCCGTGACCAGCCGCGAATGGGGCGCCTACCCGATCATCACCTTCCCGGACATTCCCGATATCGACGTGCTGATGCTGCCACGGCCGGATCAGCCGCCGCTCGGCGTCGGCGAATCCGCTTCCGTCCCCAGCGCCGCCGCGATCGCCAATGCGATCTATGACGCCACCGGTGTGCGGTTTCGGGAATTGCCGTTCACGCCCGAACGGATTCTGGCGGGATTACGGGAGCAGCAGGGCGCGACACAGGCAGTCCTGCCGGGCGCATCAAAAGCGCCGGATGCAATTCCACGCCCCTCGCCGTCAAATCCCTTCGCAAAACGCCGCGGCGTGTTGGCGGGTGCGGCGGCATTGATTGCCGCGGCGATCAGCGTCGCCGCCGCCGTATTGCCGTGGCGCGCGATTGCGCCGATCGCGCGGCCGGATGCTTCGGTCTTTTCAGCGGCGACCATCGCGCGCGGCCAGCAACTCGCCGCACTCGGCGACTGTGCGGTCTGCCACTCCAGCCTCAAAGGGATCATCAACGCCGGGGGCCTCGCCCTCGAGACACCGTTCGGCATTATCTACAGCACCAACATCACGCCCGATGTCGAAACCGGCATCGGCGCATGGTCCTATCCCGCTTTCGAGCGCGCGATGCGCGAGGGTATCCATCGCGACGGAAGACAGCTTTATCCGGCCTTTCCTTATACGCATTTCACCAAAACCACCGATGCCGACCTGCAGGCGCTCTATGCTTTCCTGATGGCGCAGGCACCCGTGCGCGTCGATAATCCCAAAACGAAACTTGCCTTTCCGTTCAACTGGCGTCCGCTGATGGCCGGATGGAACGCGCTGTTCCATCGGGAGGGCGCATTCGAACCCGACGCGACAAAAACCGCAGTCTGGAATCGCGGCGCCTATCTGGTCGAGAGCCTCGGCCATTGCAGCGCCTGCCATTCGCCGCGCAACGCGCTCGGCGCGGAGCAAGCCAGAGCCTATCTGGCCGGTGGTTTCGCGGAGGGGTGGGAAGCCCCGCCGCTGACGTCGCTGTCGCAGGCGCCGATCCCCTGGAGCGAGGATGAGTTGTTCGCCTATTTGCGGTCGGGCGAGTCTCGTTTTCACGGCGTCGCTGCCGGTCCGATGGCGCCCGTCGTGAAAGAACTCGCCGCGCTGCCTGACGAAGATATTCGCGCCATGGCGGTCTATCTCGGCTCCTTCAATGAAAACGCGATCTCGCAACCTGAACAGGAAGTCCTTGCTGCCAAACTTGAAAGCCTGACCGCGACGAGGGCGGTTTCCGCCTCGGCGGTCGGCGCCCGGATCTACGAAGGCGCCTGCGCGGTGTGCCATCAGGTCGGCGGCCCGCCTTTGTTCGGCAGCCGGCCGTCGCTGGCGCTGAACAGCAATGTGCACGCCGTAGTGCCGGATAATCTGATCCAGGTCATCCTGCACGGCATCGCCGATCCCGTGTCGAGCGATCTCGGCTATATGCCGGGCTTCAAGGACAGCATGACCGACGGCCAGATCGCCGAGCTCGTATCCTACCTGCGGCAACAATTCGCACCCAAAAACCCGGCCTGGACCGGTGTCCCGGAAGCAGTCAGCCGGATTCGGCAAGGATCAGAGTTAGCGCACAGATAGCCGCTGACCTGCCATGTCCGGTTGAAACCCACTGGTTGCAGGCCTCCCGTCGGGGTAAAGTCTGATCATGGCAGTCACAGACATTGCATCGCGAACCTACAATCACGGCTGGCGGCTCGATCCGATCGTGCGCAGCCTGCTGGATACGGATTTCTACAAACTGCTGATGCTGCAGATGATCCGGGAATTCTATCCGGAGCAGCGCACCACCTTTTCGGTGATCAATCGCAGCCGGCATGTGCGGTTGGCCGACATCATCGACGAGGGCGAGTTGCGCGCCCAGCTCGATCACGCCCGCGAGATTCGTTTCAGCAAGAAAGAGCTGATCTGGCTGGCCGGCAATACGTTCTATGGCAAGACCCAGATGTTCTCGCCCGACTTCATCAACTGGCTCGCCACCTTCCGCCTGCCCGAATATGAGCTGCACAAGGTGGACGGCCAATATGAACTGCATTTCCATGGTCCGTGGACACACACGACCATGTGGGAAATTCCCGCACTCGCCATTCTCAACGAATTGCGCTCGCGCCAGGTGATGAAGGGCCAGGGCCGGTTCGCGCTCGACGTGCTCTATGCCCGCGCCAAGGCCAAGCTATGGAGCAAGGTCGAACGCCTGCAGAAGCTCGAGGGGTTGCGGCTGTCGGATTTCGGCACGCGGCGGCGCCACGGCTTTCTGTGGCAGCGCTGGTGCGTCGAGGCCGTCAAGGAAGGCCTCGGCTCGTGTTTCACCGGCACGTCGAATGTTTTGCTGGCGATGGACAATGATCTCGAAGCAATCGGCACCAACGCCCATGAATTGCCGATGGTAGCTGCAGCGCTGGCGAACGACGATACCGAATTGCGCTGGGCGCCCTATCGCATTCTCGACCAGTGGCGCCATACCTATGGCGGCAATCTTTTGGTGGCCCTCCCCGACGCCTTCGGCACCAAGCCGTTCCTGCGCGACGCGCCCGAATGGGTCGCCGACTGGACCGGCTTTCGGCCCGACAGCGCGCCGCCGATCGCCGCTGGCGAGGAGATCATCACATGGTGGAAACAAAAAGGCCGCGATCCCCGGGAAAAATTGCTGGTGTTTTCCGACGGCATGGATGTCGGATCGATCGAAGAAACCTACCGGCATTTCGAAGGCCGCGTCAGGATCAGCTTCGGTTGGGGCACCAACCTGACCAACGATTTCGTGGGATGCGCGCCCAACGGCTCGCTCAACCTCGATCCGATCTCGATCGTCTGCAAAGTGACGTCGGTCGATGGCCGGCCAGCGGTGAAGCTTTCCGACAATCCGGAAAAAGCAACAGGCAGCGCGGCCGAGGTTGAACGTTATCTGCGGGTGTTCGGTAATGCGGGACGTGTGCGTGCGGCGGTGCATGTGTGAGGGATTAGAGGAAAGACATGTCCGCTCGGATCACCGTGAATTTAAACGCTCAGGGCGAATTAGAAATATGGCTAAACCCTGAAGGCCGGGACATTTTGGTCAAACAACTGCAAGGACTTTCCGAAAAGAACGACCATGTTCATCTTGGATCCTTCAGTGAAATAAAGACATCAGATCGTCCCTATAGGTCAGACGACAAGCTTCTAACGTCCGGGAAAATCCTCTTTCGAACGGACGCTTGGGACGCCGAATACTTTCCGCATGTTCTGGATTCACCAGCACCATCCAAATAAGACCTGCCACAGGAGGCCAGGCGTGGCAGCAGCTACGGAGTTGCGCTCCCTCTCCCGCTTGCGGGGGAGGGCCGGGGTGGGGGCGCTTCGGCAAAACTCGCCGTTCGTGGGGGATGATAGACTTCCCCCACCCGCCGCGCTCTGACGAGCGCGTCGACCTCCCCCGCAAGCGGGAGAGGTAAGAGACCCGCCGACAGACCGATCAAAACCTTGCAGCCTACCTCGCCGCCGGCTTGCGCTCGATCGGATGAATGTCGATCGTCCGCAAGCGGCCCATGCGCAGCACGTCCATTTCCAGCGTGCGGTCGATGCGGTCACGGTCGAGTGCGCGGATCAGATCGTCGACGCCGTTGATCTCGACGCCGTCGAGCTTGATCACAACATCGCCGGGCAACAATCCGGCGCGCGCCGCCGGGCTGTCCGGCTCGATCTGGGCCAGCAAGGCTCCCATCTTGTTTTCGACGCCGGCTATGACAGCGTGGCGTCGCGGAATCGGCGCAGTTTGGCCGGACACGCCGATATAGGCGCGCCGGACATAGCCGTGGCGGATGATCTCGGACAACACGAATTGCGCGGTGTTGCTGGCGACTGCAAAGCAGATGCCTTGCGCGCCATTGATGATCGCGGTGTTGATACCGATCACCTCGGCCGCAGACGACACCAAGGGGCCGCCGGAATTGCCGGGATTGAGCGCCGCATCGGTCTGGATCACGTCTTCGATGGTCCGGCCGCTCACCGAGCGGATCGAACGGCCGAGCGCCGACACCACGCCGGCCGTCACGGTCGACTCAAACCCCAGGGGATTGCCGATCGCGACCACGAGCTGGCCGCGGCGCAAGGTCTTGGAATCGCCGAGCGAGGCGTAGCGCAGATCGCGCACGCCGTCGGCGCGCAGCAGCGCCAGATCGGTGTCGGGATCGACGCCCAGCACGCGCGCATCGGTGACGATGCCTTCATTGTCGCGCAGCCGGATTTGCTTGGACGACCCGACCACGTGGTTATTGGTCAATACCAGGCCATCCGGGGAGATCACGATCCCGGAGCCAAGGCCGCCGCGCTCGCGCGTATCGGGGGTTTTCGAGCCGGTTTCGACCCGGACCACCGCCGGACCGACGCGTTCGGTCACGTCGATTACGGCGTTCGAATAGGCATCGAGGAGGGTCTGGTCGCGGGCGGCGGCGCGCAGGGTCGCTTGCGATGAGTGTTCGTCGTCAGGGATGTCGCGGGTAAAATCCAACATGGCAAAATTCCTTCCGACGTTAAATGGTGGTCCCTGGGGAGCCCTGCAAGAGACCCCAAAGGGAGCCCGGGGGCGTGCCAAAGCCCGGAAACCGATCGATTCGGACTTTGCCTGAATGTTTATTGGCGCGTTTCTACGTCCATCCTTCGAGACGCATCGCTTCGCGATGCTCCTCAGGATGAGGTCGGAGCCAGGACGAAATCTCTGTTCCTCATGGTGAGGAGCGCGTTTTCGCGCGTCTCGAACCATGAGAGCCCGGCCGATTCAAAAACATCGTCACTGCACGCCGAGCCGCTGGAACAGCAAATCCGTCTGCTGCGACAAGGTAGCGGCATCGCCCTGATGCACGACCTTGCCGGTTTCCAGGATATAGACGCGGTCGGCGACCGCGAGCGCGCTGTAGAGATTTTGCTCGACCAGCAGGATCGAGAGGCCTTCGCGCTTGAGACCGAGCACGATCTCTTCCAGATGCTGCACCATGACCGGCGCCAGGCCTTCCGAAGGTTCGTCCATCAGGATCAGTTGCGGGTCGATCATCAGCGCACGGCCGACCGCGAGCATGCCGCGTTCGCCGCCGGACAACTGCCCGCCCCGGTGATGCCGGCGCTCGGCCAGCCGCGGAAAGATGCCGAACACACGATCGACCGTCCAGCCGGTTTTGGCCCGCGCACTTTTCAGCATGGTCAGATGTTCGATCACCGTCAGCGACGGAAACAGCCGACGACCTTGCGGCACGATCGCGATCTTTCGCGCGGCGATATCGTGCGGCCGAAGCCCCACCAGGCTCTCGCCGCGCCAGGTGATCGAACCTGAGTTAATCTGCGGCGGCGTCAGGCCCATGATGGAGCGGATGAAAGTCGTCTTGCCCATGCCGTTTCGGCCCAACAAAGCGACGATCTCGCCGGCGCCAACATCGAGCGAGACGCCGCGCACCACATGCGCCTCGCCATAACCGCTGTTCAGATCGCGAACCTCAAGCATGACGCGGGCGCCCCAGATAGACTTCCTGCACTTGTTTGTTGCGGCGGATCTCGTCCGGCGATTCTTCAACCAGGACGCGCCCCTCGAACATGCAGGTGACGAGATCGACGAGGCCAAGCGCGAGATCCATATCGTGCTCGATCAGGACCACCGTGATATCGCGATCGAGCGCGCGAATGATCTCCGCGACCATCGAACGCTCCGACGGAGAAAGACCGGCGGCCGGCTCGTCGAGCAGCAATAGCCGCGGCGACGTCACCAGCGACAGCGCGATCTCGAGCTGGCGCTGTTCGCCGTAAGACAGATCCTTCACCATGACGTCGGCGCGGGCCGCGATCCGGACCGCATCGAGCGCGGCGGCGATTTGCGGCGCTTCGGCGCCATCGACATCGGGCTTGCCGAACAGTGAAAACTTGCGCGTGGAGCGGCCGCGCAACGCCAGCACCATATTGTCCTGCACGCTCAGCCGCGGAAACAGATTGGTGATCTGGAAGGTGCGGGAGATGCCGAGTTGGGCGCGGCGATGCGGCGGCAGCTTGGTGACGTCGTGGCCATCGAACGCGATACGGCCGCCGGTCGGCGGCAGCGCGCCGGCGATAGCGTTGAACAGCGTCGTCTTGCCAGCGCCATTGGGACCGATGATGGCACGGCGCTGGCCGCGCGGCACGGTCAGGCTGACGCCATCGACCGCGCGCAAGGCGTCGAACGCAACCACCACGTCAGCAAGCGTCAAGATAGGTTCGGACACAATCATTTCCGGTCAACGGGACGCGGCGCAGGCCGCGCCCCTTAGGTATGGGCTCAAGCTTTTTTGATGCCCTGGAAGCTGCGCGAATAAGGCGGTTGCTTCATGTAGGTTTCGGGATCGTAGGTCCAGAATTGCGAGACGTTCGGGTAGGACGTCACCGGCACATTCCAGTATTTGCCGTCGGGCCGTTTGACGACCTTGCGAATCTGGACGTCATAGATCGGGTTGCCGTAGCTGTCGAGCTTGACGGTCTTGCCGAGCGGCGAGCCGGTCAGTTCGGTCTTCAGCACGGTATCGATCAGCGCTTCGCGGTCTTCGGCTTTGCCACCCATTTTCTCCAGCGCCTCGGCCACCCACATCACGCCGGAATACATCGAGAAGCCATAGAGCGAGGGAATCTTGCCGTATTTCGCTTCATACTCCTTGACGAATTTCTGCGTGACCGGATTGTCCGAGCCTTCGGCAAAATGCGCGGGCGCGATGATGCCCTCGCATTCCTCGCCGAGCGTGCGGATCACGGATTGATCGGTGCCGTTCATCGCCGCCAGCAAAGGCGTCTTGGCCTTGAGGCCGAAGCTTGAATATTGCTGAATCAGCCGCGTGGCGTCGGCGCCGGTTTCCATCGCGAAGATCGCATCGACTTTCAGGTCGGCCAACTGGCCGAGATAGGGGCTGAAGTCGGCGGTGTTGAGCGGGTGCCAGAACTGCTGCACAATTTCGCCGCCGCCTTCGGTGAATACTTGCGCCAGACCGCCGCATTGTTCGTGGCCGAAAGTGTAATCCTGGCTGACGGTGGCGATCTTCTTGTAGCCCTGCTTCAAGGCCCAGTCGCCAAGCGGATGGGTAAACGCGCTGGCCGAATACCCGGCGACGCGGATCACGTTCTTGATGCGCTGGCGCTGGGTGAGATCGTCGGCCGCGATGATCGGGATGAAATAGGGCGTGCCGGTGCCCTTGACGTAATTGGCGACCGCAAGCCCGGTATTGGCGAGCAAATTGCCGATCAGCATGTGGCAATTGCCCTGCTCGACCAGACGGCGCGCCTTCTGCAGGGCGGTATCGGGGTTCGAAGCATCGTCCTCGATCACCAGTTCGACCTTGCGGCCCGCGATCTCGCTCTTCACCTGGTCGAGATAGAATTGCACGCCCTCGACCATTTCCTTGCCGCCTGAGGCGACGACGCCGGTGAGCGGCGCCAGCAGGCCGATCTTGATCGGACCTGATTGCGCCAACGCGCTGCGCCAGGGCGACGTGCCGACGCCGGCTGCGGCGATGGCGGCGGTGGAGGTTTTGAGAAATTGCCTGCGATGCATAGCGACGTCCTTTCGTGGAAGCATTGGATTAACGCTGCTTTTAACGCGCCTCTTAACGTTCCTTGCGCTTGAGCATGGCGCGCAGCGTCCCGATGATGCCCTCGGGGGTGAAAATCATGATCAGGATAAAGGTAATGCCGAGCACCATCTGCCAGCGCTCGGTATAGGAGCTGACGACGTTCTCAAGCGCGATGATGGCCGCGGCGCCGACGAAGCCGCCGAACAGCGTACCGACGCCGCCCGCGATCATCATCAGCACGCCCTCGACCGATTGCGCCAGCGCCACGGTGGACGGGCTGACGAAATTGTTGAACATCGCATAGAGCGCGCCGGCTACCCCGGCGAAGAAGCCGGACACCGCGAAGCCGACAAACAGATGCACCGAGACATTATAGCCGAGGCTGCGCATGCGGCTTTCGCTGTCGCGGATACCCAGCAGCGTCAGGCCGAAGGGCGAGCGGACAAAGCGCCACATCGCGTAGCTCACCAGCGACGCCGCCGCGAGGACCGCCCAATAGAACGCCCGGTGCGAGACCAGCCACTCCGGCCGCACGTCACCGCGCATGCCGTTCTCGCCGCCGGTGACCTGGGTCCAGCGCAGGCAGATGCCCCACACGATCATGCCCAGCGCCAAGGTCAGCAACAGAAAGTAGACGCCTGACGTCCGCACTGCGAGCAACCCAAAGACCACCGCGACCAGGGTCGCGGCGGCGATGCCGAGCGCGAAAGATGTTGCGGGCGATAGCCCGGCCTGCGCGGTGGCATAGACCACGACATAGGTCGAGACGCCGAAGATCGCGCCGTGCCCGAGCGAGGTGCGCCCGGCGAAGCCGGCGAGAATATCGATCGACATCGCCAGCACGCCGAAGATCAGGATCTCGGTGGCAAGCCCGACCTGATAATTGCTCAGCACCAGCGGCAGCGCCGCCGCGACGGCGATTACGATCGCCGCGACCGCGACCGCGCGCCCGGTCATGCCGGCGAAGGTGCGCGACTGCAATGCCGGCTGCGTCGCGATCGTCGTCATCAGGCGGCCTTCCCAAACAGGCCGAGCGGCCGGAACGCCAGCAACACCGCCATCGGGCCGAAGATGACGAAATAAGCGAGTTCCGGAAACATCACCTGCCCCAGCGTGTTGAGAAGGCCCACTAAAAGACTGCCGACGCCGACGCCAACAAGACTGCCGCGGCCGCCAATGATAACCACCGCGAGGCTGAACACCAGAATTTCCGCGTCCGCCGACGGATACAACGACAGGAACGCGCCGCCCATCAAGCCGCCGAGACCGGCCAGCGCGGAGCCCAAGAGGAAGGTGACGAGGAAGACGCGGCGAATGTTGACGCCGGAGGCTTCCACCATCTCGGCGTCATCAACGCCGGCGCGGATCAGCGCGCCCAGCCTTGTGTGGTTCAACAGTCCCCACAATCCCGCGAACACGACGATGCCGGTGACCAGCACAAACAGCCGGTAGGTCGGATAGAACACGCCGAACACCCGCATGCCGCCGCGCAGCACTTGCGGGATCGGCACGGTGAAACTGTCGCCGCCCCAGATCACCAGCGCCAGATCGTTGAGCACGAAGGCAAAACCTAGCGACAGCAGAACCTGGCGCAGCTCATTGCCGCGGACAAAGCGCAGCAGGCCCTGATCGAGCACGAAGCCAATCGCTGCGATCGCGAGCATCGCGCCGATGCCGCCGAGCACAAAGCTGCCGGTCCTGGTCGCGACCGTATAACCGATATAGCCGCCGAACAGATAGAGCGCGCCATGCGCCAGGTTGACGATGCGCAGCAATCCGAAAATCAGCGTAAAGCCGCTCGCGACCACGAACAACAGCGCGGCGAAGGTCAGTCCGTTGAAAAGCTGAAACGTATTCATCGCTGCTTCATGCCGGCGGCTTGCCCGCGATCTGGCCTTGATACCAATCGAGAATCTGCTCGCCGTTCCAGTGCACGACGCCTTCGAACTTGTTCACATAATCGTAGATCGCTTCGAGATATTTGATCCGGAACGGCTGGCCGGAAATGTAGGGATGGATCGCCAGCGACAGGATCTTCGGCCGCTGCGCGCTCTCGGCATAGAGCCGGTCGAAACAGTCGATGCTGCGCTTGAGCATATGATCGCTCTCGTGATGCTGCACCATCATCATCGGGATGTCGTTGAGTTCGATGGTGTAGGGCAGCGTCACCAGCGGGCCTTTGGCGGTGCGGATCACGGTCGGCTCGTCATCATAGACCCAATCGCCAATATATTTGACACCGGCTTCGGCGAGAAATTCCGGCGTATCGAGGGTTTGGGTCAGGCCGGGCCCGAGCCAGCCGACCGGCCGCTTGCCGGTGAAATTTTCGATCACGTCCATGGAGCGATGAATCATCGCCTTCTGGTCGGGGTCCTTGTGAATCGGCCCCTGCTCATAGGCGTGCCCCAGGAATTCCCAGCCGGCGTCCTTGGCCTGTTGCGCGACGCGGGGATAATCCTCGCAGACGCGGGCATTGATCGAGAGCGTCGGCGCGATGCCGAGCTTCTTGTAGAGATCGAAGAAACGCCATACTCCGACCCGCATGCCGTATTCGTGCCAGCTCCAGTTCGGCACGTCGGGCAATAGCGGAACCCCGGTCGGCGGCGGGATCACCTGCCGCGCCATCGGCTTTGAGATATCCCAGACTTCCAGATTGACGATGGTCCAGACCACGACACGGGCCCCGCCGGGCAGTTTCAGCGCCGGGCGATCGACGATGGCGGAGAAGTCGCTGCGCTCGCGCGGGATCATGGGGCCGGTCATAGCAGCGGACTCCAGCATGTTTTCATCAGCGCGCGCTGATCGATGCCGAAGCGATCGGCGAGCCAGTCGGCCAGCACTTCCTGACCAATCGTGGGATTATCGTGCTGGCAATGTTCGGCGCCGGTCTCTTCGGGGTCAAGCACGCGCAACGTCGCATTGACGCCATGCGCCTTGGCATAGTCATAGGTGCTGCGTGCTGCCGTCACGGTGAGAACGTCATGGCCTCCATGCATCACCAGATACGGGCATCGCATGTGCTCCAGATGACCCCTCAGTGTAAACGGCTTCATCAGTTCATGGGCCTCGGACATCGACCTGGCGCCGAATACCCAGCGGATATGCATGGCCAGACCGAAATCGTCGCCCTTGGTGCTCCACATGTCGTGCACCGACCAGATCGCGCCATGCGAGATCGCCGCCGCCAGCCGCGGCTCGTAGCAGCCAGCGCGGGCTGCATAGTAACCGCCAAGGCTGGAACCGCACACCGCGATACGTTTGGGATCGACATCTGAACGCTTCTCCAGCCAGTCGATGCATTTGCCGATCGGCACTTCGCTGTCGGCGCGGGTGACGACCTTATGCCGCCGCAGCGTCCCGCCCTGCCCCGGCCCATCGATCATCAGGACCGAGATGCCGCGCTGCAGGCAGCCATGCGCCTGCATGAACCACATCTCGTCCTTGATCGAATCGAGACCGCCCATGCAGATCAGCACCGGCAATTTGTCGCCGGGAAACGGCGCGCGGATGAAATAGCCGCACATCGGCTTGCCCGGCTCATAGGGAATCTCGACCACCTCGCCCGGCGGATTGAGATGGCCGATGAATTTGTGCGAGCAGGCTTCCATCTTCTCGAAGGTCGGTAGCCGTCGCGCATCGTCGGGCTCAAGGTGAAACTCGGCCTGGCGGTAATAGTCCGCCGCGCGCAGGAAGCAGTTCATCGCGGTCCGGATATGACCCGCGGCCTCTTCAGTCAGTCCGCGCTTCCAGTTGCGGTCGCCGATCCGCATCCACTCGGCGTGCCAGCTTTCGAGATCGCCCGGAATCATCCGCGACCCTGCCTGCATCACCTCGCTGACGCTGCCGCCCCCCTCCTGGGTTTCGCCGAGGCCACGGCGGAATTGATAGGAAAGCCAGGGATGCTCCGGCCAATGGTGCCAGCCGAATGGCTCGTAATGTGGCCCGCGGTCGGCGGTAATCAGTTCAATCGCGCTTTCGCTGATGTCGTTTTTTGCTTCCGCCATAACCCTACGCCACCCCTAGATCAGGTCATTCATGGTTCGACGAACCCGCCGGTGAGTCAATATAAATTACATACACTTTTCGCTGCCGCATATAATTCTGGCACTAAGATCGTTATTGATGCAGCTCAAAATCCAAATTTAAGGCGGCAATCTCACTGGCATCGGTTCATCGAACTGATAAAGTGTATTCACTTAAGGCAGAGATAGGCCCCTCCCCATGACGGACCAGCTCGACCGGACTTCTCCCGAATCTACCAGCGGACCTCGCGCCGGCAACCGCGCGCTTTCTGTGATGGACAGGGTCAGAGAGGCCGTCCTGGAGGGCTCGATCAGTGCCGGAGAGCGGCTCAACGAGGTCCAGCTCAGCAAGACGCTCTCGGTGTCGCGCACCCCCGTACGCGCGGCCTTGCAGGCGCTGGCCGGTGAAGGCCTGCTGGATTACGCGCCCAACCGCGGCTTCACGGTGCGCGAATTTCCGCTTCCCGCCATCGTCGATGCCTACGACATCCGCGCCTCGCTGGAAGGCGTCGCCGTCCGCTTTGCCGCCGAGCGCGGGCTTGGCGCGCAGGAACGGGAAATCATCGAGCGCAGCCTTGCCGCCGGCGACAAATTGCTTGAACGCGGATCGTTCGAAGCCGGCGATCTCACCATCTATCGCGATATCAATGGCGACTTTCACGACGCCCTGCTTGCAGCCGCCCGCAACCGCATGCTCTCCGAGATGATCCGGATCTGCCATCACGTCCCGGTATCGTCGAGCCGCAACATCGTGGTGTTCGAATATCACGATGTCCGCCGCCGCCACGACGATCATCACCGCATCTATGAGGCGATCGTCGCGCGCGAGCCATGGCGCGCCGAAATGCTGATGCGCGAGCATGTCGCGAGCATCAAGACATCGCTGGTCGGCTATCTCAGCGAGCGCAGGTAATGGAGGTGAGCTCCCTCTCCCGCTCTTGCGTAGGGCTATCGCATATGAAGAAAGAGATTGGGCCTGCAGTCTTTGTGCGGCCATCCTTCGAGACGGCCGCCTGCGGCGTCCCCTCAGGATGAGGACTTTCTGTGCGGCTAAATCTTGAACCCTCATGGTGAGAAGCCTCGTCTTCGAGGCGTCTCGAACCATGAGGCCCCAGGCGATTACCGCAGCGGAAAGTCATATGCGATAGCCCTGCGCTCTTGCGGGGAGGGTTGGGGTGGGGGCGCATCAGCAAACGCAGGCGAGGATGATAGATTTCCCCCACCCGCCGCGCTTCGCGCGACCTCCCCCGCAAGCGGGAGAGGTAAGACCAACCAGCTACTCCGTCGCAATCACGGCCGGCTTGCCGTCCTTGTAGCCCAGGATCTGCAGCGGCGTATGTGCGTGATTGTGGTCGTCAGGCGAATAGCTGCCGCCGAGCCGCGACGGCATCGTCGTGGTCTTCAGCGCTTGCTTGATTGCGTCGGGCTGGTCCGATCCGGCCCGGCGGATCGCATCGACCACGAGATACGTCGCTTCAAAAACGAAGAACGAACGTTGCGTCGGCACCAGCCCGTAACGTGACTTGTAGACCGCAACAAAGGCCTGCACGTCGGGCTTGTCCAGCGCGGGCGTGAACACGGCGATGCCGGTGATGCCGGACAATCCGCCCGCATCGCGAAACGCTTGCGAAACCGCAGCCGCAGCGCCTGCGAGATCGAACCGGCCAGTGACCGGCACTTTCCAGCCCGAGGCTTCATAGCCCTGGAAAAATCCGGGCGTGGAGCCTGCCAGAATCGCAACGACTTCGCCGGGCGCGCCGGCTTTCAGCTTGGTGAAGATACCGGAGAAATCCTTGGTGTCCTTTGGAATGACCTCATCGGCGGTGACGGTCATCCCGGCATCCTTGGCGGCCTTGACGAGCGCAATGGCATTGGCGTGCTGAAACTCGCCATCATCGGCGACGATCGCGATCGACTTGATGTTCTGCGATTTCAGCCACTGCACCAGACCGCCCTGAATATCCACTTCCGACGGAATGGTCTTGAAGGCATAATCATTGCCGCCAACGCCGGAGGCATCGACGAAATCCTGTCCGGCCGAGGTCGCGATCACCAGCGGCACTTTTGCTTCTTTCATCATCGGCATGATGGCATGGGTGACAGGCGTACAGAGCGCACCGATGATAACAGGCACGTGCTCCAGTTCGAGCAGCCGCTTGGTCGCGGGCACGCCGACATCAGGCTTGCAGGCATTGTCGGCATAGTATGCGACGACCGGCCGGCCCAGCACTCCGCCCGATTGGTTGATGCTGTCCAGAGCGATCTGCGCGCCATATTGCTCGGACTGTCCGCGGTCGGCCATCGGCCCGCTGAGAATGGTGGTGATGCCGATTTTGACGGGTTCGGCGGCCTGCGCAAAAGTGCTGCAGAGCAAGCCCGCAGCCAGAACAAAAGTGCGTTTCATATCGCTCCCCAGGGAATGAAAAACTTCGTTATAATTTCAGGGATAGAACGCTTTGCGATCGGCGTTGTCTATTCACGAGCCTGTGCAGCGTGAAGGCGGCATGATATCCCGCCGCGATATCCGCTGAGATCTCTTCCGTAATGCCCGGCCTTGTGCCGGGCATTACGGACTTAAGAACCGCGTCTCACTGCGCTTCCTTGTAAGCCTGTGTGATCGCCCGCGTGAGATTGCCGGGACGCTGCCAGCCGGCGTATTTCTTTTTGAATTCCTCGGTGAGAACAGTCACGGTGTCTTCGACGCTCTTGCCTTGTTTCTTCGCCGCCTGCGCCTGGTCCAGCAGATCGACCATGAAGGCCTTCTGCTCGGCGAACATCGAACTGTCACCGGGCTGGCTGTGGTCGGGCAGGATCAGCGTCGGCTTCAACTCGGCGACCTTGTCGAGCACGCCGATCCAGGCCCGGATGTTGGTCTGCGTTCCAATCGGCAGAATGACGAACTTGTTCTGCACGATATCGCCGGAGACCATCACGTGGTCCGGCTCGACCATGAAGATGATGTCGCCATTGGTATGCGTCGGCCCGAAAAACATCATCCGCACCGTGACATCGCCGAGGTCCAGCGTCATTTCCTTGTCAAACAGGATGTCGGCCTTGTCGATGCCGGCATCGACCAGCAATTCCTTGTTGACGTCGGAGCGCGACCGGAAAAAATCGATCAAGGCTATACCGGATTCTTCCAGTTCCTTTTGCTGGACGGTCGGCCGGATCACCACTGTGCCGGCCGGAAAGCCGGCCTGGCCGGTGACATGCTCGGGATGAAAGTGCGTAGTGGCGAGATAGAGATTGCCGCCCTTGCGCAGTTTTGCGGCGGCCGCCGCGACCGTCGCGCCGTTACGCTTGCCGAGACCGGTATCGATGACGAGGGTGCCCTTGCTGCCAACCACGATCCCGATATTGGGATTGCCGAACAATGCCCACACATGGGGCGACAATTGCTTGGTGTCGTTCTCGTTCAGAACGATGTTTTCGGGCTGTTGCTGCTGCGCAAGGCCGGTAGCAGGTGCTGCCAGCAATCCGAAACAAAACGCAATGACGGCTGATCTTTGCATCTCAATCCCCCCTTTTTACTACGGTGATCTCGTGAACAATCCCATTTCGATTATTCGGCCACCTGTCCCTGGATACTAGGCGACGGACACGAGCCGCACCAGCCCAACCCGGCAATGTCAGCGATCGACCACCGATTTCTCGGGATCGATCAGCAAAATCCAGATCAGCGCTCCCGTGGTCAGAACACCGGCGGTGACGTAGAACGGCGCAACCCAGGAGCCTCGCTCGACCAGAAAGCCGAACACCAGCGGCGAAATCGAAGCCCCGATCGCGCCCACCATGTTCATGACGGCGGTCACCGTTCCGCTGGATGTCCCGCCGACATCCATCGGCACCGCCCAAGCCGGCCCGAGCACCAATTCCAGAAAGAAGTTCGAAGCGGTCAGGCAAAGCACCGCGGTCATCGCACTGTCAGTGGTGCCGGCCGGGATCAGCAACAGCGCGGCCAGCGCCAAACCTGGCGCCGCCACCGCGCGCCGTGCCAATTTCAGATTACCGGTCTTGCGCAAGATGTGATCGGTCAAAATACCACCGACGAGATCGCCGAGCATCGCCGAGATCAGCGGCAGGGATGCGAGATAGCCGACCGAGTTCAGCGAGAGATGACGAAACTCAAGCAGATAGGTCGGAAACCAGCTGACGTAGAAATAAGCCCCATAAAAAAAGCAGCCATAGGCCGCTGCGATAAACCACATGTTCGGTGAGGTGAAAATCGTCCGCCACGGCACCGCGGATTCGATTTTTGTCGTGGCCGGAATGATTTCGCCGTTCGGAAATGTGCCGCGAATATGCGCGAGCTCTGCTCTGTTGACGCGTTCTTCGTCCTCCGGACGGTTGCGATAGAAATAAAAGAACACCAGAGACCAGGCGATGCCCAGCAGTGCAAAAATGTAAAATATCCAGCGCCAGCCCCACGCGTTCATGATCACAACCGCGACCAGCGGCGTGATGGCGATCGCGAGCCGGCTGAAACAATGCGTCATGCCCTGGACGAAACCGCGCTCGGATTTCGGAAACCATAGCTGCATGGCGCGGCTTGCGGTCGGAAAGGCACCGGCTTCTCCGAGACCAAATACGAAGCGAACCACGAAAAACGACGTCGTGCTCGACGCCCAGGCCGTTGCGGCCGTCATCAGCGACCAGAACGGGACGATCACCATGAGAACCCGCTTCGGCCCGAAGAAATCCGCGAGCCAGCCGCCGGGCACCTGCCCCGCGGCATAGGCCCAGGCGAATGCGCTGAAGAACAGCGCGATTTCGGTCTTGCTGAAACCGAATTCCTTGGCGATCGCCGGCGCTGCAATCGAAATATTGCTGCGGTCCATATAGGTGATCATGTACATCAGGCTGATGAGCAACAGCACGTACCACCTGATGTGGGTACGCCTCGCGCCGGCGAACGCTGTCGCTACGCCACTCTGCGCCGTAATATCCGCAGGCATGAAACCTCCATTTATTTTTTTGTCCGACGGTTTTGGCCCGTCGTTTTTTCGGTCGCCCTGATCAGGGCGACCGTCCCCATCGCACACATGGAAATCGCACTGGATTATTTCCGGCGCGCATTCCTGAATAATCCAATCAACGAAACCCTATCGCCCCGCGGCCACTTTCGCCGGCCGTTTGTTCTCAAGCGGGAGCGTGACCGGCTCGTTGAGTTCGGCCGACAGGTCGGCGGCGATATAGAGCTCCATGACACGACGCGCCTGATCGGGCGTCACCAGCACCGGCCGGTCCAGCGCCACCGCCTCAACGAAATGCACGGTTTCGGTCGCCATCGGGCCCGCATAGACGTGCCCGACCGGTTCGCCCGGCATCGTCGACATCGGAAACACCGCGCCGCCCTTCATCGTATTCAGCATCACGTCGCGGTGGGTGTCGTCGACCATCAGCGCGCCTTCGGTCCCGATCAGTTCGATCCAGGTCGAGGAGAAATTGGGATAGCCCGGCGGCAGGCTCCAGCCGCCCCCGACAACGAAAGTAAGCCCGCTGTCCATGGTCACGGTGATCCATTGCAGATCCGGGATATCGTTGCCGGTGGACTCGCGCATCGCGCCGTAATTGACCTGCGAATAGACCCGAATTGGCTTGGCCGGCTCAAGACACCACAGCACGAAATCGAGATCGTGCGTCGATTCCATCGCGGCGGGCGAGAGCTTGACGCGGCCGCTGATTTTCTTGCCGAGGCTGCGTGAAATATGCCGGCTGACCAGCGCACTGACCGGCTTGCCGATGGTGCCGTCGGTGATGCACTGTTTGACGTAGGCGAATTTTGGATTGTAGCGCTGCGAATAGCCGATGGTGAATTTCAGCCCGTTGGTGCGGGCGATCGAAATCAGCTCATCCGCCTCATCGAGTTCGAGTGCGATCGGCTTTTCGAGAAAGACGTGCTTTCCGGCGCGCAGGAAATCCCGCGCCATCGGGAAATGCGTCGTCTCCGGCGTCGCGCAGACGAAAACCGCCGAAATGTCCTTGTTGTCCAGCAAGGTCCGATAATCCGACGTGGCCGATTTGGCGCCGATCGAATCGGCAACTTCCTTCAATCGTTCCGGGCGATTTTCGGCGATGTGCACGGCACTCACCAGCGGATTGGCCGCACAGGCATGGGCCCGAATTCCCCCGCACCAACCCGTGCCGATGACCGCTACCTCGATCTGGTCCATTTTGTCTCCACCACTCTTTTTCGTTTCGTTTTTGTTTTTGAGAATCGGCTTGCTGGCGCAAATCGATCGGCCGGCGCGGTCCGTTGAGGAGCGCAGATCAGCGCTAGCACAGTCTGCAGCCCGCCCGATGTCAAGCGTGGACTTTAAGCGCTGGCGAAGTCCGGTTTGGGTTCATGTTGGCTCGCCACTGCCGGACCTAGGTTGGAGACCGGGATCACCGCATCGACCACTCGCGACAGACTTGCCAGCCGACTTGCCGGCCGACCGAAAAATTCCGTCTGAGGCGGTGCTGTTTTGGCACCGCCGCGCCAGATTTTTAGCTGTTGAAAGGCCCATCCCCAAACCTCAGACTAAGACCGGCGCTCGTCGAAGGTCTTGCTCTTAAAAAGTCTGCCCTTCGTAGACGGCGCTCATTCCGCCACGAATAGCTGAACCAACGGAGATTGGGTCAATGCGCCGGCTTCTGTCTGCCCTCGCGATAGCGAGCTGTCTTCTCCTGCCGCCGACCGGCGGCCACGCGGCCGAGCCGGTCAAGATCAAGTTCACGCTGGACTGGAAGCTTCAGGGGATTCACGCCTGGTACTATTGGGCCAAGGCGAAGGGATATTTCGCCGCGGAAAATCTCGATGTCCGGATCGACCAGGGCGAAGGATCGGCCACCACCGTAACGCGAATCATGTCCGGCGCCTATGATGCCGGCTTCGGCGACATCAACGCCATCATCCAGAACGCCGCCATGAAACCGGGCGAAGCGCCTGTCATGGTCTACATGATTTACAGCAAGGCCCCGTTCGCCCTGCTGACCAAGGCGGGAAGCGCGATCAAGAGTGTGAAGGATCTGGAGGGTTCAAAGCTCGGTTCGCCCGCCGGCGGCGCCTCGTTCAAACTGCTGCCGCTATTGGCCAAACAAAATGGCGTCGACTACAGCAAGATCAACATCACGCAGGTATCGCCGAGCATCCAGGAGCAGATGCTGCTGCAGGGACAGGTCGATTCCGTCGCGATTTTCACCGCGACGAGCTATATGAACCTGGTCTCGCTCAAGCTCGACCCCGACAAGGATTTCCGCTGGATGTACTACTCTGATTTGGGTCTCGATCTCTATTCCAACGGCATCATGGTCTCGCCGAAACTCGCCAAAGAGCATCCCGAGGCGGTCAAAGGCCTGCTGCGCGCGATCAACCGGGCCTTGAAGGAAACGGTCGAGCATCCCGGCGCGGCGATCGACCTTCTGGCCACCGAAGAGCCGCTAATCAAGAGCGACATCGAACAGCGCCGCCTGCTATATGTTTACAAGACCCTGATCGACACGCCGGAGGCGCGCGACCTTGGCCTGGGTGATGTGAGTGACGAGCGGCTGAAATCCGCGATTTCGATCATCGCGACATCGTTCGAGCTGCCGCGGGTGCCCAATCCCGGCGATATTTTCGACCACGCGTTTCTGCCTGCGAAGGCCGACCGCGTTCCACCAGGAATAAGTCCATGAAGAACGATATGAAGAACGACGCTTCGCGCACCATCGCCTGCAGCCATGTCGTCGGCACCGCGCGGACGCTGACGGGCGCCCAGGCGATCACGATATCGGGTGATAGCTTCGCGTCGATCGAGCCGACGACAACGCCGGCCGCCGACCGGTTTCTGGCAATGCCTACGCTGGTCAATGCCCACGATCACGGACGCGCCGTCTCTACCAGCGCAATCGGCGGCGATGCCAAGCCGCTTGAATCTTGGCTGCCGTATTTCGCGCTGTTTCCGTCGGTGGATCCCTATCTCGCCGCGGCTGTGAATTTCGCCAATGGCGCGCTCGGCGGCACCGGCGCCATCATGGTCCATTATACGCGTGCGCAGGGATTGACCGATCTTCCGACCGAAGCCGCCGAGATCGCGCGCGCGGCCCGCGACGTCGGCGTTCGCGTCGGCTTTGCGGTGTCGATGAAGGACCGCAATCCGCTGGTCTATCACGGGTCCGAAGCCCTGCTCGCCAGCCTGCCCCCGGATGCCCGCGCCGAAGCCGCGCGGCGCCTGATCTACAAGGTGCTGTCGCCGGGCGACTACATCAAGCTGATCGATGACGTCGCCGCCGCCGCGGACGGGCCGGGCTTCAATGTTCAATACGGCCCCAATGGCGTGCAATGGTGCAGCGACGCATTGCTGCAAGCCGTTGCGGAGGCGTCGCACCGCACCGGCCGGCGCGTCCATATGCATCTGCTGGAGACGAAATATCAGCGGCAATTCGCCGATGCCAATTATCCCGGCGGCGTCGTGCGCATGCTCGACGAAATCGGCCTATTGTCGCCGCGATTGACGCTGGCGCATTGCGTGTGGGCGAAACCGGATGAACTGGCATTGCTGGCCGAACGTGGCGTGACGATTTCGGTCAATACCAGTTCCAATCTTTTCCTCTACTCCGGCATTGCCCCCCGGAAGACGATGATCGAGCACAACTGCAAGACGGCGCTTGGAATCGACGGCAAGGCCTTCGACGACGACGACGACGCGCTACGTGAATTGAGGCTCGCTTATTATCTGCATGCCGGGACGGGATTCGACCGCACCATCAGCCGCGAGCAGGCCATTCAAACGGCCGTCAGCAATGGCCGCTTTGCCGTGACGAATATTGGGGATAGCGGCCTGATCGAGGCCGGCGCCGCGGCCGACATGCTGTTGCTGGACTGGGCGGCGCTCAACAATGAAAACCTTCGGGACGATATCAATCCGCTCGATCTCTTGTTCTCGCGCGCCACCGCGCGGCACATTCGCGAGGTGATCGTCGGGGGCCGGACCATCGTCCGGGACGGACGCGTGCTGGGCGTCGATTTCCCCGCGATCCGGCAGGAAGTGCTGTCGCGGATGCGATCGGGCATCAAGGAAAGCACAGCCCTCATCTCGGCGCTGTCCGTACTCGATGACGCGATCGCCCATCATTATGTAAGCGACTCGCATTGCTGCTGAGAGTTTAGAGCCTTATCGGTTCTGATTGAATCAGAACCGGGCTCTATCTTTTGTTTGACGCGTTTTCTTCACGCGAACCGGTATCCACGGAGCCTGTCATCGGGCGCGCGTTCGCGCGACCCGTTGGCTCGAAAACGCTCTACGGCGACTTGCGCAGGGCCTCGCGCTGGCTCGCGACAGCGTCAGCCGAGACCGGCACGGCGGCATTGCCCCAGGCGTTGCGAACATAGGTCAGGACCGCCGCCACCTGCGCGTCGCCTAGCCGCCAATCGAACCCGGGCATCGCGGGCGCGGTCGGCGCACCCGGCGTGGAAACCGCGCGCGTGCCATGCAGAACCACCCGCGCCAGCGTGGTCGGATCGTCCGATTGCACCAGCGCGCTGCCGGCCAATCGCGGGAAAAGATTGACCTCGCCTTCGCCGGTGTCCTTGTGGCACGCGGCGCAACTGTCCTTGTAGATCGCCGCACCCGCGCGCATCGCGCCATTGCTGGCCGCGACCGGCTCCGGCTTTGAACCCGCACCGGCTGCGCCACTGTCTTTCAGATAGGTCGCAATGGCCACGATATCGCCGTCGGTCATATGCGATGTGGAATGGGACACCGCCTCGGCCATCGGGCCCGAGGCCAACGTCCACTTGTTGGTCCCGTTTTTGAGATACTGGACCAGATCGTCCCTGGACCATCCGCCAATGCCCTTGCGCGGATCGTTGGTAATGTCGGGAGCGAACCAGCCCTGAAGCGTGGCGCCGGTCAACGCGACATTATTCTTGTCGCCGCCGAGAAGCGTCTTCGGCGTGTGGCAGGTGCCGCAATGCGCTGCACCCTCGACGATATAGGCGCCGCGATTCCACTCCGCGGATTTCTTCGGATTGGGTTGGTAGCGCCCGGATGCGAAATTGAGCCCGTTCCAGAACACCATCGCGAGGCGGATGTTCAGCGGAAAAGGCAGTTGGTTGGACACGACCCTGTTGCTGACCGGCGCGACCGTCGCAAAATAGGAACGCATGGCCAGCACATCGTCGTCGCTCAGTTTGGTATAGGCCGGATATGGCATCGCCGGATAAAGCCGCTTGCCATCGTGACCGCGGCCCTCATGCAGCACCGCGAGAAACTCGTCGTTGGTCATGTTGCCGATTCCGGTGTCGGGATCGGATGTGATGTTCGGCGCCACCAATATGCCAAACGGGGTCTGCAGCGCGAGACCGCCGGCATACGGCGCGCCGCCAGGCGTGGTGTGGCAGGCCGCGCAATCGCTGAGTGTTGCGAGATAACGTCCGCGTTCGATGCGGTCGAAACTCTGGGTATCCTGCGCAAAGGCAGCATTGGTCAGGCTGACGAACAAGGCGGCGGCTGTGAGAGAACGGCGCATCATTCCCTCACTAAACCAACGGACCGGGGTTTTTCAGATAGCGATTGCGAATAGCGTCGGCGGTCCAGTACGCGAGCGCACCGACCGTGTCGGTCGGGTTGTAGCCGTGATTTTGCGGGAACACCGAGGCGCCGCCGGGCACAAAGATATTGTGCACGTCCCAGCTCTGGCAATAGCGATTGAGCACGCTGGTTGAGGGATCGGCGCCCATCACGGTGCCGCCGGTATTGTGCGTGGTTTGATAGATGGTGCTGTCGTAAGGGCCCTTGCGCGGGCTTGCCGTCATCTCGACGGGGTCCATTGCTTTCGCAATCTCCGCGAGGCGCTCGGTCAGGAAGGCCGACATCTTCAGTTCATTGTCGTGAAAATCGAACGTCATCCGCAATAAAGGGCGGCCGAACCGGTCCTTGTAGGTCGGATCGAGATCGAGATAGCAGTCCTTGTAGCTGTACGAACTGGCGTGGGTCGCAAGACTCAGACCGCGTTGATAGGTCTCGGCTGTCGCTTTCTTCCACTCCGCGCCCCATTTCGGCGTACCCTTCGGCACCGGCCGGGTCTGGATCGGGCGCGCACCGGTCTGCCCGAACCCCATATAGCCACCGCCGAAGAAACCGAGCCCGGTGTGATCGAAATTGTCGCCGTTATAGTCGTCGATGATCATGCCGTGCGAGCCGGTCGCGATGAACGGATTGAGGATCTTGTCCTTGAGAATCAGACTGACACTGGAGGTGGTCTGATAGGCGTAGTTGCGCCCGACGACGCCCTGCCCGGTTTGCGGGTCGTAGGGTTTGCCGATGCCCGACAGCAACATCAGTTGCACATTGAAGAACGAAAACGCGCACATCAGCACGATATCGGCGGGCTGTTCCCACTCTTCGCCTGAGGTATCGACATAGGTCACGCCGGTCGCGCGTCTCCCGGTCGAGTCCAGATTGATTTTGGTGACCTCGGATTCAGTCCGTGCGCTGAAATTGGGAAATCGCATCAGCGCCGGCAGCACGCAGGTCTGCGGGCTCGATTTCGCATAATTGCCGCAACCGAACCGCTCGCAGAAACCGCAATAGGTGCACTGCCCGAGTTTCACGCCGAGCGGATTGACATAGGCTTCGCTGAGATTGGAAGCCGGCTGCGGGAACGGCGAATGACCGGTCTTGCGCGCCGCTTCGGCGAACAGCGTCGCGCCCAATCCCTGCTTCAGCGGCGGCGTCGGATATTCCGAAGAGCGCCAGCCTTCGAACGGATTGCCGCCGGGTTGCTTCTGCCCGCGAAGATTACCGGCCTTGCCGGAAGTGCCGCAGAGCTTTTCAAAGCGGTCGTAATAGGGTTCGAGTTCGTCATAACTGACGGGCCAGTCCTGGATTGTCATATCAGCCGGCAAGGCGTCCTTGCCGTAGCGTTCTTCAAGATGGCTGCGGATATTGAAATCCGTCGGCAGGAAGCGCCAGGTCTGTCCGTTCCAATGCACCCCGGCGCCGCCGACGCCGTTGCCCGGAAGGAAGCCCGAGAAACTGCGGATCGGCATCGCCGTCTGGCTCGCATTGTTGCGAAACGTCATGGTTTGCTGGTCGGGACGCAAAAACAGATCCAGCCGAACCGCGTAGCGCAATTCATCCTGCGCATAGGCGGGCGGGAAATCCGTTGCGGTGTCGCGCCACGGACCGCGCTCGATCGCAACCACGTTCAGCCCTGATTTGGCGAGTTCATAGGCAAGGATCGATCCGGTCCAGCCGAGCCCGATAATCACGACGTCCTTGGCAGGCAGTTTGCGGGCCATTGCTATTCTCTCACTGTCCAGTCGGAGCGGCCCATGATGCTCACGGGCGGCAACGGATAGGCTTCGTTGTGGCGCTCGACCCAATCGCGATAATCGTAACGCGCGCCGGGAAAGCCGATCAGCTTCCAGCCCGCCATGTCGCGGTTGCCGCCATAGATCGGATCGGCAAAAAAGCCTTCCTGGGTATTACCCAAGAGCAGCGTAAAGAAATCCGCGCTCTTGACGTCCTTGAGCGCGATAGATCCCGACTCCAGCCCTTTGAGCACCTTGTCCTGATCCTCAGGCGCGAGATCGCGAAAAGATTTTCCTGCGAAGTTGCTTTTGATGTGGTCCGCCAGCGCTCTCAGGCCCATGCGATAGCGCGCGGCGGGCGCGTCGGGCATTTGATAGCCTTGCGTGGCTGCGCCCGCCATGAAGGGTGGCCTGGTATAGAGGCCCTCGGAACGGCCATAGGGGCCTGCGAGTTGCCGGTCGATGTACACGGCGCACCCGGCATCCTTGCCGCCGGGCCCGCGATTGTCCGGCGGGATCAGGCGATCGACCGCGGCTTCAACTATCGCAGCTTCGTCCGCGGTGAAAAACAGCCAAGGACCGGGACGCACTGGTGTTGGTGGCGTTGCCGTTCCCGGCTCCCAAGGCAGGCTGCCGCCGAGAGTGCGCGCACGTGCCAGACCTGTCCCCACGAAAAAAAATGCGGTAGCGGAGGCCAACAAAAACCGCCGGGACGGTTGCGAGGAAGTATTGCGATTCATGGTCCCCCTCTGGCGCTTCAAACCGACGGCGTCGATCCACGTAGCATTACGCTTCGCTCAATGCGCGTTCTGTCGCATTCTTGCTGCGTTGAATTGCGGCGTGCTGCAGAAATGATTCTCGGGCCGGGGAATCCAGGTCGCACCACTGTCCGGGCGCATAAAACCAACGGCGGATAGCGCCGAAGGCAAACCGTCTGTCATCCGGGAATTCCGCCCCAATAGCATCGAGCTACTGACAGGTAGCACTCGGCTTGACGTCCGTCCCTGCGAAAGGTTCCAGCTACGGAACAAGATTTTGTTACGACCGCAGACCGGCGAGGTCATAGACGTCCGGAAGCCGGAACCCAGACTGACAGCAGTGCTATGCGCCTTGTGGACGTCCACAGTTCTATGAGTGACAGGCTAGTGATCGCCTGCCCGTCGCGGGCGTTCGATCAGGCGGCGTCGCGCCTGACGGCTTGAACGTTCGAGTTGCTTTCGTTGCAGTCCTCGAAGTGGGACGCCAATTCCTGCTCGGCGAGATGTTCCCAGCGTTCTGCCTGTCCAAGCAGATGCCAGCTCTGGCCGGGATTGTACGCAGCCTGCTGACGGTACAGCGAAGCCAATGCGCGATAGTGAGACGCGTTCTTCATGGCTACCTCCGCTAGATCGATGAATCTGGATCGAGTTTATTCCCTTTCATTGCGTCAGAGGTATTATGGTTATGTAACAGAACGAATTTTTGAACCGGGCGGCTGGATTTGCCGCACGCACGCAGGGCTAGGAAACTGGAACCAGACCGGATCGCGCTTGTTAAGAATTTGCCAACGCCGCCTTTACCGTTCCGGCGGCTGCTCAAGTTCATTTGAGGGTTATTATCAGCGTTCTCGATTCAGAGGATACCGAACAGGCCGACCTGCGCGGCGGCCGGTCGCCATGGTATGCGACACCCGAGCAAGCCGTCCGGCTTGAACTCGATGAAAACGTCAAATGCGATGCGCTGATCGTCGGCGGCGGTATTACCGGGTCGCTGATCGCAGAGCGGCTTACCCGCCAGGGCCTTGATGTCATTGTCATCGATCGCGAGCTTCCCGGCCGCGGCAGCACCGCCGCTAGCACGTCGATGCTGCTGTGGGAAATCGATCGCTCCCTTACTCAACTGACCGACCTTTACGGCTTCGAACGGGCATCGCGCGCTTACCACGCGAGCTTACATGCCGTCGCTGGTTTGAAGTCGCTGGTCCATCAACTGGGTATTTCCTGCGAACTGCGAGACAAGCCATCGCTGTATCTGGCTGCGGGCGATACCAGCAAGGAATTGCTCGGGGAACATCAACTTCGCGAACGCGCGGGTTTGCCGGGTGAATTCCTGGATCATCGAATGCTTCTGGATGTCTTCGGAATTGCGCGCGCCGGCGCGCTGGTATCGCCAGGTGCGGCGGACGCGGATCCATCGCAATTGGCCAAGGGCATGCTTGAGACCGCAGCCGCCCGAGGCGCCCGTGTCTTCGAAGCGGAAGCCATCGGTTTCGACGCGGCCGCGCGCTCGGTCGGCATTCAGCTGAAGAACGACCGTCAGATCGAGGCGCGCTCGGTGATTCTTGCGACCGGCTACGTCATACCCGCGATCGTTCACTCGACCATTCAAACGGTGTCTTCGAGTTGGGCAATTGCAACCAAGCCCCAGCCGCAAAATCTCTGGAAGGAAGGCGCGCTGATCTGGGAAGACAGCAAGGACTATCTCTATGCGCGAACCACCTCCGCCGGTCGCATTATCATCGGCGGCGAGGATAGCGACGAAGTGGTCGAGCCGGAGGCGCGCGATCGCCTGATCCCGCAGAAGGCCCGCGTGCTGGCGCAAAAGCTTGCCGCGCTTTGGCCGGCCGCTGATCTCGACATCGAATATCGATGGTCAGGAACCTTCGACACCACCAGCGACGGACTGCCCTTGATCGGTCCCGTGCCCGGTGCGAAGGGCATTTTCGCCGCCTATGGATATGGCGGCAACGGAATCACCTTCAGCTTTCTCGCCGCGCAACTGATCGGCGATCTGATCGCGGGCTCGAGTTCGCAGCTCCTGACTGATTTCGCGCTGGATCGGGACGGCTGATCTCCTGGAACCAAGTTGCCGTGATCGCATTTCCTTTATGAGGTCGCCGCTCGCCGTTCAATACGGCGCTGTCGCGGATAGCCAAAGGTCTTTTTGACCCGCTATTCCAACCAGCGCTCGCGAGGATAGCCCAAAGGCGGCGGCCTCTTCACTTCCTTAAAACCGGTCTGAGATCGAAGGCGAATGACATGACCATCGAAACATTTGCGGCACCGCGTGAACCGAACCTCGCGGAGCGGGCCATGGACACGGCAACCGACACCTCGCGTACCATTACCGAGCTTACCGAAAGTCTTCAGGCAGCGACCCGAAAGTTGACGGACGCTTTGGCGGCCGCGCGGCAGCCGGGGACGGCACTGTCGACCATTAGCGCGGTCACGCGGGAGGCACCGCTTGCAAGCCTGTTTGTCGCGTTCCTGTTCGGGATCGCGGTCGCGCGGCGTCGCTAGGACCTGCAGCACTTTGCCTTCCGGAACAATCCTTTCACCCGTCCGTTTTCGTTTCACAACCTCGGAGGTCTCGGATGGCAATGCAATCAAGAGAAATGGAAGCGCGGGAAATGGGCAACCTGATCGGCAGCGACAAGGTCGAAGGAACCCCGGTGTACGGCGCCGACAGCCAGAAGATCGGTTCGATCGAGCGCGTGATGATCGACAAGATGAGCGGCAAGGTTTCCTATGCGGTTCTGAGCTTCGGCGGATTTCTGGGAATCGGTGACGATCATTATCCGCTGCCTTGGCAGTCGCTGAAATACGACACCGCGCTCGGTGGTTATGTCACCGGTATCACGCTGAAGCAGTTGGAAGGCGCACCGAGATACGGCAACGACAACGCCTGGAACTGGTCTGACACTGCACGCGCGCAATCGGTCAACGACTATTACGGCATCCCCATGATCGCCTGACGGAAGATCGATTCCTGGTTTATCCGGGGATTTTCTTTCATCGCTTGTGGCTGTTCTTAAGACGTATCTGATGCGCGAGAGATGAATGTGCCGGGCGCAGTCTCGCCGCTGTCGATTCCACCTGGTCGTTAAATGACGGAATCCATGAACTGGCTTGCGTCACAAAGATTATTTCCTGGTCACGTCGTCAGTTCGATCGGGAAATGGTTTGTAGCGTCCCATTCCAGATCTAAATCATCCTCCTCTCAAAAGCTTTGGCCGCTGCTCGCGCTGAATTTCGTCATGGCGGACATGCAGTCGGGCATCGGCCCGTTCCTCGGCGTTTTCCTGCTGGGGCGCGGATGGAACAGCGGCCTGATCGGCACGGCGATGACAATCGGCAGCGTCGCGGGAATGCTGATCACTATCCCCATCGGCGGATTGATCGACACGACAAACTTCAAGCGCGCGTGGGTGATCGTGCCTGGAATCTGTGTGGTGAGCGCATCGGCGATCATTCTACTGTCGCAGGATTTCTGGATTGTGGCAGGTTCGCAGGTCGCGACCGCGATTGCCGGTGCCGCCATCGTGCCCGCGGTGACCGGCATTACGCTTGGTATTGTCCGGCAACGCGGATTCAACCGGCAGATCGGGCGAAACCAGGCCTTCAACCACGCCGGCAATGTGGTCGGCGCGGCACTGTCGGGCTATCTTGGATGGACCTTCGGCTACACCGCCGTATTCGACCTCGCCGCCGCGTTCGGTATGGTATCGATCGTTTGCGTATTGATGATCCCGCCGAAATCGATCGACAATCGGGCCGCACGAGGCACCAGCGAAGCCGATCCGGACAGCCAGCCCAACGCATCCTACGTCTTGCTGACACACAAGCCGCTGCTGGTCCTGAGCGTGGCGCTGGCGGCATTTCATCTGGGCAACGCCGCCATTCTCCCGTTGTACGGCCTTGCCGCCGTAGCCACTGGCGGCGCCGACGGACCGAGTTTCGTAGCGGCAACCGTGGTCATCGCGCAAGCGGTGATGACGATCGTATCGATCGTGGCCATGCGTGTGGCGGAAAAACGGGGGTACTGGCCGATATTGCTGGTGTCATTTGCCGCGCTACCTTTGCGGGGAGTACTTGCTTACTTCTTTGTGGGCTGGCTGGGCGTCATCCCCGTTCAGATTCTCGATGGGGTTGGTGCGGGGCTGCAGAGCGTTGCAGTTCCCGGCCTCGTCGCGCGCGCTTTGAATGGCACCGGCCGGATCAATCTCGGCCAAGGCGCGGTCCTGACAGTTCAGGGCCTCGGCGCATCCTTAAGCCCACTTTTGGGCGGCTGGCTCGCGCAAACCGCAGGCTATAACGCAGCCTTCGTGTTGCTCGGGTCGTTCGGACTTGTGTCAGTCGGGCTCTGGATCGCCTTCGCATCTCTGGTGAAGAAATATTGAGCCAACGGGGCGCCCGATCTCGCAATCGTTAACGACCGGTGTCCACCGGAAGCCCACCCCTAACCCCCGGATTGGACTGGCTATATTTTCTCTGGGGGCTGTTGGAACCAATTGCAGCTCGATGCGTTGGGGAACTTAGGTCGGACGTGCCGAGTTCCATGTTCGCGGGGCCATATCTTCTACTGATCTGGCATTTGTATAGGCGCCTCTATTCTGTGGCTTGTGAATTGATTCACCAATATCGCCAGACTAGTCGCGTGACTTCCACTTGGGGGATGCCATGAGTGATCTCGATTCCGCAGCTACTCTTCGCAGGACGCCCAAGCGCAAGCCTCCGGCGAACGGGGCTTCCGATCCGCTGCAGGATCTGCTGCATGCGCTGCAGGCGATGCGGGGCGGTGATTTCTCGGTCCGGATGACCGGCGATCATCTGGGGATCGAAGGCAAAATAGCCGACACTTTTAATGAAATCGTCGCCGCCAACCAGCGAATGGCGCTGCAACTGGAGCGGGTCGGCCAGGTGGTCGGCCGCGAGGGCAAGACCCGGCAACGCGTCAAATTCGATCTGCCCGGCGGCTCCTGGGCCGACATGGAAGGCTCGGTCAATACGCTGATCGACGACCTGCTCTGGCCGACGCGCGAGGTGACCCGGGCGGTCGCCGCCGTCGCGCAGGGCGATCTGTTGCAAACCGTAAAACTCGATGTCGACGGCCGCCCACTGGGCGGCGAATTTTTACAGTCGGCCAACATCGTCAATACGATGATCAAGCAGCTCAGCGTATTCACCTCGGAAGTGACGCGCGTCGCCCGCGAAGTGGGAACCGAAGGCAAACTAGGCGGCCAGGCACAGGTGCCGGAAGTGACGGGCGTCTGGAAAGACCTCACCGAGAGCGTGAACTCGATGGCCAACAACCTGACCGGCCAGGTTCGCAACATCGCCGAAGTGACGATCGCGGTCGCCAATGGCGACTTGTCCAAGAAGATCACGGTCGACGTGCGCGGCGAAATTCTGCAGTTGAAGGAAGCCATCAACACGATGGTGGATCAGCTTCGCTCGTTCGCGTCCGAAGTGACGCGCGTGGCGCGCGAGGTCGGCACCGACGGCAAACTCGGCGGCCAGGCTATCGTCCCCGGCGTCGCCGGCACCTGGAAGGACCTTACCGACTCCGTGAACGCGATGTGCGGCAACCTCACCGCGCAGGTCCGCAACATCGCCAACGTCACCACCGCCGTGGCGCGCGGCGACCTCTCGCGCAAGATCACGGTCGACGTCCGCGGCGAAATCCTAGAACTCAAAGACACCATCAATACGATGGTCGATCAGCTCAATTCGTTCGCCTCCGAAGTGACCCGCGTGGCGCGTGAGGTCGGCACCGAGGGCAAACTCGGCGGTCAGGCGCAAGTGCCCGGCGTCGCCGGCACATGGAAGGACCTCACCGACAACGTCAACTTCATGGCGTCCAACCTGACCGCGCAGGTCCGCAACATCGCGGATGTCGCGACCGCGATCGCTGGCGGCGACCTCTCCAAGAAGATTACCGTGAACGTGTCCGGCGAAATCCTGCAATTGAAGGAAACGCTCAACACCATGGTCGACCAGCTCAACGCCTTTGCCGGCGAAGTGACGCGCGTCGCGCGCGAGGTCGGCACCGACGGCCGGTTGGGCGGTCAAGCCAACGTGCTCGGCGTCGCCGGCACCTGGAAGGATCTGACCGAGAGCGTCAACTCGATGGCTTCAAACCTGACGGCGCAGGTTCGAAATATCGCCGAAGTGACCACCGCCGTCGCCAATGGCGACTTGTCGAAGAAGATCACGGTGGACGTGCGGGGCGAAATTCTCGAGCTGAAAGACACCATCAACACGATGGTCGATCAGCTCAACGCCTTCGCCGGCGAAGTGACGCGCGTTGCGCGCGAAGTCGGCACCGAAGGCAAGCTGGGCGGCCAGGCGCTGGTGCGCGGCGTCGCCGGCACCTGGAAGGACCTCACCGACAGCGTCAACTCGATGGCCTCCAACCTGACCGGCCAGGTCCGCAACATCGCCGAAGTCGCGACCGCCGTGGCCAAGGGCGACCTGTCGAAAAAGATCACGGTGAACGTGTCCGGCGAAATCCTGCAATTGAAGGAAACGCTCAACACCATGGTCGACCAGCTCAACGCCTTTGCCGGCGAAGTGACCCGCGTCGCGCGCGAAGTCGGCACCGACGGCAAGCTCGGTGGTCAGGCCGAAGTGCCCGGCGTCGCCGGCACCTGGAAAGATCTCACCGACAGCGTCAACTCGATGGCCGGCAATTTGACCGCGCAGGTTCGAAACATCGCGGAAGTCGCGACCGCGATCGCCGGCGGCGACTTGTCGCGCAAGATCACGGTCGACGTGCGCGGCGAAATCCTGCAGCTCAAGGAAACCCTCAACACGATGGTCGATCAGCTCAACCGGTTCGCCGGTGAGGTGACACGCGTCGCGCGCGAGGTCGGCACCGAAGGTCGCCTCGGCGGCCAGGCCAACGTGCCGGGTGTCGCCGGCACCTGGAAGGATCTGACGGACAGCGTGAACTCGATGGCGGGCAATCTGACCGCCCAGGTTCGTAACATCGCCGAAGTCACCACCGCGGTCGCACGCGGCGACTTGTCGCGCAAGATCACGGTCGACGTGAAGGGCGAAATTCTCGAACTCAAGAACACCATCAATACGATGGTCGATCAGCTCAACGCCTTCGCCTCCGAAGTGACCCGCGTGGCGCGCGAAGTCGGCACCGAAGGCAAGCTTGGCGGTCAGGCCGAAGTGCCGGAGGTCGCCGGCACCTGGAAGGACCTCACCGACAACGTCAACTTCATGGCCTCCAACTTGACGGCACAGGTCCGCAACATCGCCGAAGTGGCGACCGCGATCGCGGGTGGCGACCTCTCCAAAAAAATCACGGTGGACGTGCGCGGCGAAATCCTGCTGCTGAAAGATACCTTGAATACGATGGTCGAGCAGTTGCGCTCGTTCGCGGCCGAAGTGACCCGCGTCGCGCGCGAGGTCGGTACCGAAGGCCGGCTTGGCGGTCAGGCCGTGGTGCCCGGCGTCGGCGGCACCTGGAAGGACCTGACCGACAACGTCAACCTGCTGGCGGCCAACCTGACCACGCAAGTCCGCAACATCGCCGAAGTCACGACGGCCGTCGCGCGCGGCGACTTGTCGCGCAAGATCACGGTGGACGTGAAGGGCGAAATTCTCGAACTCAAGAATACCATCAACACGATGGTCGATCAGCTCAACGCTTTTGCCGGCGAAGTGACGCGCGTGGCGCGCGAGGTCGGCACCGAAGGCAAACTCGGCGGACAGGCGCAAGTGCCCGGCGTCGCCGGAACCTGGAAGGACCTGACCGACACCGTGAACTTCATGGCGGCCAACCTGACCGAGCAGGTGCGCGGCATCGTCAAGGTGGTGACCGCCGTCGCCAACGGCGACCTGCAGCAAAACCTGACCGTGAAGTCGAAGGGCGAAGTCGCCGCCCTCGCCGACACCATCAACAACATGACGGAGACATTGGCGACGTTCGCCGATCAGGTCACCAGCGTGGCACGCGAAGTCGGCGTCGAAGGCCGCCTGGGTGGTCAAGCCAACGTGCCCGGGGCGGCCGGCACGTGGAAGGATCTGACCGGCAACGTCAACCTTCTGGCCGCCAACCTGACCTCCCAGGTGCGCGCGATCGCCGAGGTCGCCACCGCCGTCACCAAGGGCGACTTGACGCGTTCGATTCAGGTCGACGCCCGCGGCGAAGTCGCCGAGCTCAAAGACAACATCAACACCATGATCGGCAATCTGCGGCTCACCACCGACGTGAACACCGAACAGGACTGGCTGAAGACCAACCTCGCCCGGTTCACCAACATGCTGCAGGGTCAGCGCGACCTCACCACCGTCGGCCGCTTGCTGCTGACCGAATTGACGCCGCTGGTGAACGCCCATATGGGCGTGATCTATCAGGTTGAGAACGAAGAAAGTCCCAGCCTGCATTTGCTGTCGACCTATGCCGGCGATGGCGCCAATCCTCATCCGTCCTCCATTCAGTTCGGCGACGGTCTGATCGGTCAATGCGCGATGGACAAGCGTCAACGGCTGGTATCGGATATTCCGCTCGACGCCGTTCCGATCAATTCGGCGCTGCTGCGGGTCATGCCGAAGAATCTGGTCGTGCTTCCGGTTCTGTTCGAGAACCAGGTCAAGGCCGTCATCGAGCTGTCTTCCGTCAGCTCGTTCACGACCTCGCAGATGACGTTCCTCGAGCAGCTCACAGACAGCATCGGCATTGTGCTCAACAGTATCGAGGCGACGATGCAGACCGAAGGCCTGCTGAAACAGTCCCAGCAGCTCGCAGGTGAATTGCAGACACAGCAAAAAGAGTTGCAGCAGACCAACGAACAGCTTGAGCAGAAAGCCCAGCAACTTGCTGAGCGTAACGTCGAAGTCGAAAGGAAGAACCAGGAAATCGAGCAGGCGCGACGCGCGCTCGAGGAAAAGGCGACGGAACTCTCGCTGACCTCGAAATACAAGTCGGAATTCCTCGCCAACATGTCGCACGAGTTGCGCACGCCGCTGAACAGCATCCTGATCCTGGGCCAGCAGCTCACCGAAAATGCGGACGGCAATCTGTCGGCCAAGCAGGTCGAATTCGCGCGAACCATTCACGGCGCGGGTACCGATCTGCTCAATCTGATCAGCGACATCCTCGATCTCTCCAAGATCGAGTCCGGAACCGTAACGGTGGACGCCGAGGAAATTCTTACGACCAATCTGCTGGAGACGGTGGGACGCCCGTTCCGGCATGAGGCGGATAACCGCCGGCTCTCCTTCAGCGTCGAGGTCGATCCCAATCTGGGACGCAGCATCGTCACCGACTCCAAGCGTCTGCAGCAGGTGCTGAAAAATCTGCTGTCGAATGCGTTCAAGTTCACGGCCGAAGGCGGGGTCCGCCTCAATGTTTCGGCGGCCGCCAGCGGCTGGAGCGCCGAACATCCGGTTCTCAATCACGCGCCGGGCGTCATCGCCTTCGAGGTGACCGACACCGGCATCGGCATTCCGCTTGAAAAGCAGAAGCTGATCTTCGAGGCGTTCCAGCAGGCCGACGCCGGCACCAGCCGAAAATACGGCGGCACCGGTCTGGGCCTGGCCATCAGCCGCGAGCTCGCAAGTCTGCTCGGCGGCGAAATCCACCTGCGCAGCACGCCCGGCCAGGGCAGTACGTTCGTGCTCTATCTGCCGCTGAAATATTCCGGACCGACGGTGGCGCCGCGCGTCCATGCCGGAACCTCCCACAATACCGCGCCGGTGCTGCAGGTCGCGGCACAGGAGCGGGTGATCGAGCAATTGGCCGACGATCGGCTCCATCTCGAGCCGGGAGACACCATTCTGCTGATCGTCGAAGACGATCCGCATTATGCGCGGGTGCTGATCGATCTGGCGCGCGACAAGGGCTTCAAGGTCCTGGTCGCCGCGCGTGGGGCCGAGGCGCTGGATCTTGCCAAGCAGTTCCAGCCCGCGGCGGTCTCGCTCGACGTTTTCCTGCCGGATATGCTGGGCTGGACGGTGCTGAGCCAGCTCAAGCATAATCCCCTGACCCGGCATATCCCGGTCCAGATCATCACGCTGGACGAGGATCGCCAGCATGCGCTGGCGCGGGGCGCGTTCTCCTTTGTCAACAAGCCGACGACGACCGAAGACGTCAGTGCGGCGCTGTCCAAGATCAAGGAATATGCCAGGCCGCGCCGCAAGCGCCTGCTGATTGTTGAGGATAATGCCGCGGAACAGATGAGTATAAGGGAACTGCTGGATCACAAGGACATTGAGATCGTGACCACCGGTACCGGGGCCGGCGCGCTCTCGACGTTGCGGGAGAACCCCTGCGATTGCGTAGTGCTGGATCTGCGATTGCCGGACATGAGTGGCTTCGAAGTGCTTGACCGAATCCGCAAGGATGATTCACTGTCCACTGTGCCTGTGGTCGTGTTCACGGGCCGGGAACTTTCGGTCGAAGAAGATGCGGAACTCCACACCATGGCGCGCAGCATTGTGGTGAAGGGCGTCGAGTCGCCGGAACGCCTGCTCGACGAAACGTCGCTGTTTCTGCACCGTGTGATCACGGAATTGCCCATCGAGAAGCAGCGAATGCTGGAGAAGCTCAACAGTTCCGACGAGGATTTGGTGGGCCGGACCGCATTGCTGGTGGACGACGACGCCCGCAACATCTTCGCGCTCAGCAGCGTCCTGGAGCGTCGCGGCATGAAGGTTCTCACCGCCACGACCGGCAGCGAGGCCGTTACGCTGGTCGAGTCCAATCCGGAGATCGCCATCGTCCTGATGGATATCATGATGCCGCAGATGGATGGCTACCAGACCATGGGGGTCATTCGGGAGAACCCGGCCTTCCGCCGGCTCCCGATCATCGCCCTCACCGCGAAAGCGATGAAGGGCGACCGGGAGAAATGCCTGGAGGCCGGCGCTTCCGATTATCTCGCCAAGCCGGTCAATACAGAACAACTGCTTCTTGCCATACGCATGTGGCTTCACCGCTGATTGGCATACACGATGATGGACCATGAAAAGGTAAATATCCTTCTGGTCGACGATCAGCCGGCGAAGCTGTTGGCCTATGAGGTGATCCTCAAAGAGCTCGGGGAAAACCTCGTGGTGGCCACCTCGGGCCGCGAAGCACTTGAATATCTCCTCAAGAATGAAGTTGCCGTCATTCTGGTCGACGTGTGCATGCCGGAACTCGACGGATTCGAACTGGCCGCGATGATCCGCGAACATCCCCGTTTCCAGAAAACGGCGATGATCTTCATTTCGGCCATCCAAGTCAGCGATCTCGATCGCCTGCGCGGTTACGAGATGGGCGCGGTCGACTATGTGCCGGTGCCGGTTGTTCCCGAAGTGTTGCGCGCCAAGATCAAGGTCTTCGCGGAGCTTTATCGAAAAACGAGACAGTTGGAACGGCTCAATGCCGAACTCGAGCATCGCGTTCGCGCCCGCACCGCGGAGCTGGAGGAATCGACTTCCCGGCTGGTCGAAAGCGAACAACGGCGCAGCATGGCGATCGCCGCCGGCAAGATGGGGTCCTGGGACTGGGATTGGGTCAACGGCGACTGGATGTGGGACGAAGGCCAATACCAGATCTTCGGCGTCGATCCGCAAACCTTCCGCGCGACCCCCGCCAGCGTTCAGGCTTTGCTCCATCCCGGCGATGTCGGCCAATTACGCAAGGCGATGGCCCGGTTCGCCAAAGGCGCGCGATCCTATGAAGCGGAATTTCGCATCAACCGGCCGGACGGCGAGATTCGCTGGTGCGTTGGAACCGCAGCCGCGACGCTCGACAGGGATGGCCGCGTAGTCGGTGTCAGCGGCGTGACCGTCGACATCACCGAACGCAAGCGCGCCGAGGAGCGTCAGAACCTGCTGACAAGGGAAGTCGACCATCGCGCCAAGAATGCCCTGGCGCTCGCCCAGTCGATCGTCCGGTTGACCCGCGCCGGCGATGTCAAAGCCTATGTCCAGGCGGTGGAAGGACGCATCAACGCGCTCGCCCGGGTCCATACCATCCTGTCACTGTCGAGCTGGCAGGGCGCCGAAATCAAGAAGCTCATCGTTGAAGAACTTGCGCCCTATTCCGCCGGCGGCCAGATCAAGGTCAGCGGGTCGGAGGTTCAATTGCAGCCGGCCACCGCGCAGACATTGGCGCTGGCCTTGCACGAGCTAGTCACCAACTCCGCAAAATACGGCGCGCTCTCCACCCTGTCGGGGCAATTGTCGATCATATGGCAGGTCCAGGCGAACACACTCGTACTGTCCTGGGAAGAAACCGGCGGACCTTTGGTCCGGAAGCCGGAAGTCAGGGGATTTGGAACCCGAAGTCTGATGACGAGTATTGAATCGCAGCTCGGCGGCGAAGCGCTATTTGACTGGCGTTCGGAAGGTCTGATTTGCCGCCTGTCGGTTCCGCTGGCGCAAAAGGCGGGAACATCCGAGGCGAACGATCTGGAAAATGACATTTCGCAAAGTGACGTCGTGTCCGGCAATATTCCAGAATGGCTGCCGCAATCGGCGAGGGTTTAAGCCAAGCGACCGAGCGTCATCGGAGCGCCGACGTTCGCAGAGCCCACCGCTCATCGACGGTTCTCCGAATCCCGGGCGAAACGAAAGCCGGCGGCCGGTGTTGTCATCGGTCATCAGCGGGAGTTTCGAATGTCCATCAGCGCCAAATCTCCTGTCTCACGCCGGGCCGTTGTCGGCGCGACCGGCACGGCCGCATTGGAAACCGCGGCTTCGCTGGCTCACGCCAGCGTGCAGGAAGCCGAACCGATGCCCGAGCATGGGTTGCAGAACCCGGCCGACAAATATCCCAAGCCACCCTACAAGAAGCAGTCGCAACCGTGGCCCGGTCTTGCCAGCAGGATGGAACCACGACCGGACCATGGCGAAACCAGTTATCGGGGATCGGGACGTCTGGCGGGCCGCAAGGCGCTTATCACCGGCGGCGACTCCGGCATGGGCCGCGCAGCCGCAATCGCCTACGCACGTGAAGGCGCCGACGTTGCCATCAACTACTTCCCCAGCGAAGAACCCGACGCCAGGGAAGTCATCGATCTGATCAAGGCCGAGGGCCGGATCGGCGTGGCGATCCCCGGCGACCTGCGGGATGAGGAGTTTTGCCAGGAGCTGGTCGATCGCGCGGTCAGGGGTCTCGGCGGCCTCGATATCGTGGTCAACAATGCCGGGCGGCAACAGACGCGCTCATCGATCCTCGATATCACGACCGAAGATTTCGACGCGACGATGAAGACCAATATCTATGCGCCGTTCTGGATCATCAAGGCGGCGCTGCCGCATCTCAAGCCCGGTTCAGTCATCATCGGAACGGCCTCCGAGCAGGCCTATGATCCCTCGCCCGACTTGTACGACTATGCGCAGACCAAGGCCGCGACGATGAATTACGTGAAGTCGCTCGCCAAGCAACTCGCCCCAAAAGGCATCCGCGTGAATGCCGTCGCGCCGGGCCCGATCTGGACTCCGCTTCAGGTGTCCGGCGGTGCGACGATGGAGAAGCTGGAAAAATTCGGCGGCCAGACACCGCTCGGCCGCGCTGGCCAACCTGCTGAACTGGGTTCGATCTATGTTCAATTGGCCGCTGCCGACGCGAGTTACGCTACGGGTCAGGTTTATGGTTCTGCAGGCGGCTCGGGCCAACCCTGAGCATCAATGCGTCACACGCCAGATCGTCCCGCTGCTGTCCTCAGAAATCAGCAGCGCGCCGTCGTGAGCCACGGCTACGCCCACCGGACGGCCCCACACATCGGAATCGTTGACCACAAAACCTGTGATGAAATCTTCATAGGCGCCGGTTGGAATGCCGTCCTTAAGACGAATGCGAACAATCTTGTAACCGGTACGCTTCGATCTGTTCCACGAGCCATGCTCGGCCGCGAAACCGTCGCCGCGATATTCGGCCGGGAATGCGTTGCCATTGTAGAACGTCAATCCGAGCGAGGCGGAGTGCGGCTGGATCAGGACATCGGGAACGGTGATCTTGTCCTTCAGATCAGGCCGCTCGCCGGCGTGGCGCGGGTCCTCATGGTCGCCGATGTAAAACCACGGCCATCCATAGAAGGCGCCTTCTTTCACCCGGGTCACGTAATCAGGGACGAGATCATCGCCCAAACCATCGCGCTCATTGGTCGAGCACCAGACGTCGCCGGTTGTGGGGTGGACCGCGAGGCCGACGCAATTGCGGATACCGGTGGCAAAGAGCCCGGCGTTCTTGCCGTCAGGATCGAAAGCCATCACCGCGGCGCGATCGGTCTCATAACCCCAGCTTGCGCCGAGTGGATGCTGGCTGCTCCATACTGGCAGTCCGCCCGCCGGAGCGCCCATGCCTTCGGCAACGTTGCTTGCAGAGCCGACCGATATCAGCATTCGCTTGTCGCCGTTGATGAAGGCGATGTCTCGCGTCGAATGCCCGCCTCCCGCGGGTAATGCCGCGACGACGACCTCGGGCTTTCCGGAGGCTTTGATATCGCCTGACTTGTAGGGAAAGCGAACGACGCTGTCGGTATTGGCGACATAGACCCACTGCGGATTGTCGCCGCTCGGAAAGAACGCGATCCCGAACGGCTGCTTCAACCCGCTGGCGTAGATCTCGTTGACATCGGGCTTCGATCCGCCGTCAGGCGCACGCAGAATACGAATGCGGCCGGCACGGGTTTCCGCCATGAAGATATCTCCATTGGGAGCGACCCGCAGGATGCGCGGGCCGCTCAATCCCTCGGCGAACAGTTCCACCTTGAATCCCGCCGGCGCCTGCGGCGTAGCAGAGGCCGGGCGCGGAACCGAGTGAGAGCCATTGGCGGTCGAGGGCGTGGCACCGGGTTTGGGCAGATCGGCCGGGGTTAGACGTCTGACCGTACCGGGCTTGTCGGCACGCCAATCGCCGAACGCTTTTTGTCCTTCAAGCGGCGGCGATTGAGCCAGTACCGGGCTTATCGAGGCCAGACCGCACACCAGCGCGAGGGCGGCTTTGTTCCAGTTGAGCGGCTGTCGCATCCGTTCCTCGCTTGATGGCCATGGCCATCAATGCCGGATCGATCATCGATCCCTATCGCGTTCGATTGTAACCACACCAGCCGTCAAGCGCTCTTCCGCAATCCCGTTTCCGGGATCACATTTTCTTTTTCAGGATGGAGTTTGGCGGCCGGCAGCGCAAAAATTGGCGTGCTGGATTCAGACCTGGGCCAGTTGCGGGCTTTTCAGGACATCGCGGCGGTCGATCGCGGCCACAAAACTCGCCACGCTCGCGCTTCGAAGCGGCATGAACGGCTTGTGTCCGTCGCGGCAATATTTCTTGACGTGCCCGACCGCCGAATGGCTGATGCAGTCCATCGGAAAGAAGGCGGCATCGGCCCGGCTTATCAAACCCGGCAAGGTCGCGAGATTTTCTTCAATGCCCCCGTCGTGAGACAGGAATATTCCGCCTCGCCTCGCGACAACCGCTTTCAACTGATCGATCAGCCCCGGGCGTCCGCCGACATACAGCACGGTCAGGCCGTCGAGATCGCGTTCGACCTTAGCGGCCGGCGCGTCCGCGTCATCGATCTTGAGTTCGGCTTCGAGCGCCACCACTTCGCGCTGAAGCTGGTCGTTTTGCTTGTTGAGCGCCGCCGAAAACTTGTGCGCCTTTTCGAGCTCGCCTTCGAGCTCCGCGACCCGTGCGGCCAATGCACTCGCATGCGCCTTCTCCGCATCCAGCCGCTGCAGCAGCGTGGCGGCGGTCACGGCGCCCGATATCACTTCCGCAGCGGTTCGTTCCGTCGATTCGCGCCGGCGAACCTCCATTTCGAGGCCTTCGACCTTGCGCACCAATTCAGCGCGCTCGCGCGCGCTCTCGGAGAGGCGCGCCTCCTGCCGGGAAATCTTCTCGTCGCGGTCGCCGAGTTCAAGCTCGAGCGTACGCAACCGCGTGATGTCGACCCGATTGGACGAGCCAACCATATGCGACAGCATGTGGACCTGACCAAACGCATCCTCGACAAGCGGACGATCGGTCGCGGGATGCGTTAGAACGGCCCAGTAGCCACCGGGGATATTCCCCTGCTCGAACGCCTCAAGCCAGAGCGCTCGCACGTCGGCCACGCTGGAGACTTTGGCAAAACGCCGGATCAATGCCTCATGGCGATTGTCCAGCATCTTGTTCAATAATTTTCCGACGAGGTCGTGCTTGCCCGCGGCCCGCACGCCGCGGCCATGCAGGATATTGTCGGACGCCGTTTTGGCCTCGGTGTCACCGAGCTTGGCGAAAAATTGACGCAACTCGGCGGCGGACAAACACGTCCCGATGATGGAGCAATGCAGCGACGGCGCGATATCCCAGATCTTGGATCTTCGGCCCTTTACGTCGGTGACGACAAGAGGCGCCAGATCGCCTCCCAGACGAGGTAACAGGGCACTCGTCACAGTCCGATGATGGTGATGGACGACAGACAGGTCAGACACAAGAATCGTTCCAGGAAACGTCATATTCTATTGGATATAACGATAGCCTGCATTCCACCCGCTGGCAATATGCCCGGCAGCCGTTCAAATGCCTGAAACAGCACCAAAATCGGGCAGCGGCTTCCGCAAAATAAGCATATGAGGTGTTCGTTCCGGCATGCGCGATCGCCCGCTCGCCGCCTTTACCTCGTCACGAAACTCAATGTAGTCTTGCCGCTACAACGAATTTACAAAAATGACCTTCGCCAAGAGGTCCGATGCCAAGGGAGCAGAACATCATGAACGTAGCGCATCCTGTGCCGATCTCACGCCATCCCTATGCCGACGGCTCCTACAAGAAGATGCTGATCGACGGCAAATGGATCGACGCCGCATCCGGCAAACGCTTCGAGACGCACAATCCCGCAACCGGCGAACTGCTGGCCACCGTCGCCGAGGGCGACGCCGAAGACATCAATCGCGCAGTTGCGGCAGCCCGCCGGGCTTTTGGGGGACCGTGGAGCAAGGTCAAGCCGTTCGAGCGGCAGAATCTGCTGCTCAAGCTCGCCGACCTCGTCGAGAAGAATTTTGAGGAACTTTCGCAACTCGACACGCTCGACATGGGCGCGCCGATCAGCCGCACCCGCGGCAACAAGCAGCGCGTGCTCGGGATGCTGCGGTATTACGCGGGGCAGGCCACGTCGCTGCACGGCGAGACCATCGAGAACTCGCTCCCCGGCGATATCTTTTCCTACACGCTGAAAGAACCCGTCGGGGTCGTCGGCGCGATCATTCCCTGGAACGGCCCGCTCGGCGCCAGCGTCTGGAAAATCGGCCCCGCGATTGCGACCGGCTGCACCGTCATTCTCAAGCCTGCCGAGGAAGCGCCGCTGACTTCGCTGCGGCTGGCCGAACTCGTGATGGAAGCCGGCATTCCGCCCGGCGTCGTCAACGTCGTGCCGGGATTCGGCGATACCGCAGGCGCGGCGCTGGCCTCGCATCTCGGCGTCGACAAGGTCGCCTTCACCGGCTCGCACGTCACCGGACAATCCATCATCCGGGCGTCCGCCGGCAATCTGAAGCGGGTGTCGCTCGAACTCGGCGGCAAGTCGCCGGACATCGTGTTCGCCGACGCCGATCTCGATGCGGCGGTGCCAGGCGCGGCGATGGCGGTGTTCGCCAATTCGGGCCAGATCTGCAGCGCGGGCACAAGGCTGTTCGTCGAAAGCAAGGTCTATGACGAATTCGTCGGCCGCGTCGCTGAATATGGCAAGAAGCTGCAGGTCGGCAACGGCCTCGATCCCAACACCCAGATCGGGCCGCTGGTGTCGGCGCAGCAGATGGAGCGCGTCTCCGGCTATCTCGACATCGGCCGCAAGGAAGGCGCTCAGGCGCTGGCCGGCGGCGCCAGGCTGACCGAAGGTGCACTGTCGAAGGGATACTTCGTGCCTCCGACCGTGTTCGCCAACGTGCAGGACAATATGCGGATCGCGCAGGAGGAGATTTTCGGGCCGGTGATCTCGGCGATCTCGTTCAAGGACAGCGACGAATTGATCCAGCGCGCCAACGCGACCACGTTCGGATTGGGTAGCGGAGTCTGGACCAAGGACGTCAGCAAGGCACACCGCGTCGCCCAAGCGCTGCGTGCCGGCTCGGTCTGGGTCAATTGCTATCAGGCGATGGACCCGGCGGTGCCGTTCGGCGGCTACAAGATGAGCGGTTACGGCCGCGAGTCCGGCAAGCAGCATCTGGAAGAATACCTCAACGTCAAGGCGGTCTGGATCAAGACCTGATACGGCAAACTATGGACAACGGCCTTTTGTGCGACGACGTGTGATCTCGTTCACAGAGGCCGCCGTCAGGCGATGCTAGCAACGCCGCACCGGACATGTCCCCGTCCGGGCGGTCCCCCCCAGCCGCAAAGCCGTCAAGCGATGACATTTCGCTTGGCGGCTTTTTCTTTTTCAAAACGAAAACGCGGGCCCTGCGGCCCGCGTTTGATCTTTCACCGATCCCTCCTGCGAGAGCCGAATCCTCAGACGTTGAGGTTCATCCAGACGGCCTTTGGCTCGGTAAAATTATCGATCGCGGCGGTGCCGTGTTCGCGGCCCAGACCGGAATCGCGCTCGCCGCCCCACGGCAACCGCACATCGGTATAGCCGTAGGTATTGATCCAGACCGTGCCGGCCCTCGCCTTCTTGGTGAAGCGCTGCACCCGTCCCATGTCACGGCTCCAGACGCCGGCGGCGAGGCTATAGGCCGTGCCGTTGGCAATCCGCAGCGCGTCAGCTTCGTCACGGAATTTGATGACGCTGACCACCGGGCCGAATATCTCTTCCTGCGAGATACGCATCTCGTGCGCGACGTTGGCAAACACCGCCGGGCTGATGAAATAGCCACGGTCGCCGACGCGCTGGCCACCGGTCGTCAGCATGGCGCCTTCCTTCTGGCCGATATCGACATAATCGAGAATGCTCTTCATCTGCTTTTCGGAGATCACCGGCCCGAGCACGGTCGCGCGATCGCTGGGGTCGCCGATGCGCAGCGATTTCGCCCGCGCCGTCAGCCGCTCGACCACCTCGTCATACGCCTTCTCCTGGACCAGCACGCGCGAGCCGGCCGAGCACACCTGCCCGGCGTTGAAGAAGATACCGGCCGCGGCCGCCTTGGATGCCGCATCCAGATCCGCATCGTCGAAGATCACGTTGGCGGATTTGCCGCCGAGCTCCAGCGACACGCGTTTGAAATTACCCGCCGCGCCCTTCATGATGCCGCGGCCAACACCCGGCGATCCAGTGAACGTCACCTTGTCGACGTCGGGATGATTGACGAGGGCATCGCCGACCACCCGGCCGGGACCGGTGACGATATTGAGCACGCCCGGCGGCAGGCCCGCCTCCAGTGCGAGTTCGCCGATGCGCAGCGCCGACAACGACGTCAGTTCGGCCGGCTTCATCACGATCGTACAACCGCAGGCCAGTGCCGGCGCCAGCTTCCACATCCCGATCATCAGCGGGAAGTTCCAGGGCACGATCGCCGCCACCACGCCGACAGGTTCACGAATGGTATAGGTCAGCGCATCGTCGCGGGTCGGCACCACTTCGCCGCTGATCTTGTCCGCCCAACCGGCATAGTATGTCAGCGTATCGATCGCCGCCGGCAGGTCCTGCCGAAGCACCGCTGAGATAGGCTTTCCGGCGTCGAGGCTTTCGAGTTCGGCGATTTCGTCGGCATGGATTTTCAGAAGATCCGCCCATTTGAGCAGGATGTGACCGCGCTCGGAGGCGCGCATCGTGCGCCAGGGGCCTTCGAAGGCACGGCGTGCCGCGGCAACCGCGAGATCGACATCGATCTCGTTGCCTTCAGCGACGGTCGCAATGACCTGTTCGGTCGCGGGATTGATGGATTTGAAGGTGCGGCCCGAGGCGGACGGGACCCGTCGGCCATCGATCAGCAGCAGCCTGTCCCTGGAGGCTGGAATGACGGTTGAGTGGTCTTGGGCATAGTCATATGCAATCGACATCATATTTCCTCCGGTTCTTGTTCTTTAACTTAGGAGGATATTTGCAGTATAAAATATGATATTGTGTGCCTATGGCTCACACATATATGAAGCATAATTCATAATACTGAGACACCCATGCTGGATATCGAGATCGAAACTGTCTGGCGATTTCGCAAAGAGGGCAGCCCGCAGACCGCGGTTGTCATGCTCGGAATACTCAACGAGATCCGAAAAACCGGAAAACTGACCAGCGCGGCCGAGCACGCCCATCTCTCCTACCGGCACGTCTGGAACCTGGTCGAACAATGGTCCGATTTTTTCGGCGTGCCGCTGGTCGAAACCCAACGCGGCAAGGGCACCAGACTGACAGCATTCGGCGAAAAGCTGGTCTGGGCCGGCGAGCGCATGCAGGCGCGCCTCGGCCCGCAACTGGAAAATCTGGCGCAGGAGCTCGCCACCGAGATCAAGCCGTTTCTGCACCAGCGCCCATCGGTGATCCGCGTTCACGCCAGCCACGGCTTTGCGGTTTCGAAACTGCGGGAATTGCTCGACCGTGAGCCCGGTATCGGTGTCGATCTTCGTTACGTGAGCAACCAGAATTCATTGGTGTCGCTGGCACAGGGCGCCTGCGACCTCTCGGGCGTGCATCTGCCGCGCGGCGAATTGCGCGCCCAGGGCATCCAGGTTTGCAAGGAATGGCTCGATCCCCGCGAAGACCGCGTCATCAGCTTCGTCACGCGCGAGATGGGGCTGATGGTCAAGCGCGGCAATCCGCTCAACATCGCCTCATTGCAAGACCTCGTCGATCGCAAGGCCCGCTTCGTCAACCGCGACCATGATTCCGGCACGCGCATCTTGTTCGACCAGCTATTGGCGCTGCACGGTATCGACGAAGCCAAAATCATGGGCGGACAACAGATGGAGTTCACCCATGCCGCGGTCGCGGCCTATGTCGCCAGCGGCATGGCAGACGCAAGCTTCGGCGTCGAAGCCGCGGCGCGTCAGTTCGGCCTGGATTTCATCCGGATTCTGACTGAAGACTATTTCTTTGTCTGCAAACGCGCGTTTCTGGAAACCGAGCCGATGCAGCGGGTGCTCGACGTCATGAAGGGTGGGGAATTTCACGCCGGGATCGCCACCCTGCCCGGATACATTGCGGCCAACACGGGCGCGGTCAGCAGCGTCAAGGAATTCCTGGAGAGCATGGACGCGAGCCGGTGAAACGCGATCTCAGGCGATCGGCCGATAATCGCATTCGAAAGCGAACGGCTTTGAAGTCGTCGCGGGCGTCAGACTGATAAAGCGCCCATGGCTTTGCAACAAGGCGGTCAGGTCCATGGCCTTTTCAACCTCGAACAGGCGATCCTTGTGCGGCAGCGACCAGCCGTTGGTTTGCGTCAGCGCCTTTTGCTTGGCCGATGCGGCGTCCGGCGCCACGATCAGGACGTTCTTGTGCAGCTCGGCGAAATCCAGCGGGCTATATCCGCCGAGATTGACGAAGAAGAGCTTGAGGGCCTGATCGCCTGACGGTTCGGTCGTCAGCGTGACATCGAATCCGTCGGCCTGTTCCACCGGTCCCCAGCAATCCAGATGCAGGCTCTTGGGGGTGCCCCACCATTGCTGACGCAAATCTTCGTAACAATCTTCCGGCGTGTTGCCGATCGAGAAGCGGACGTCATGCAATTCGACATTCGCATTGCCGCAGTCGCCGCCGACGTAAAACATGAATAGCTTCATTGCGAATTCGCCAATCGACGCCGATATCAAGTCGAAACGTCCTAGCAAACATCCCAGCCGAACTCCAGATCGCGCCAGAACCGATCATCCAGCTCGTCATGGCCGGGCCTGTCCCGGCCATCCACGTCCTTTTTTTCGAAGGTTACTGTTTCACCAGCGGGCATTCGCTTTCCGCGATCGGACGGAACGCCTGATCGCCGGGGATCGTCGCGAGCACCTTGTAATAATCCCAGGGATATTTGGATTCGACCGGCGTCTTGACCTGCACTAGCAGCATGTCGTGCACCATGCGGCCGTCCTTTCGGATCGTGCCGCCTCGCGAGAAAAAGTCATCGACCGGCATTTCACGCATTTTGGCCAGCACCGCCTGGCTGTCGGAAGTCCCGACCGCTTTGACGGCCTTGAGATAATGCGACACCGCCGAATAAACCCCGGCATGGGTCATGGTTGGCATCGCCTTGCGCCGTTCGAAGAACCGCTTCGACCACGCGCGCGTATCGTCGTTAAGATCCCAATAAAATCCCTCGACGAAAGTCAGGCCCTGCGCCACCGGCAGGCCCATGCTGTGGATATCGGAAATATAAACCAGGGGTGCAACGATGACGTGATCCCTGGTCAAGCCGAATTCCGTCGCCTGCTTGAGGGAATTGATGGTGTCCGAACCTCCATTGGCAAACGCGATCACTTTCGCATTCGACGCCTGTGCCTGCAGCAGGAAGGAACTGAAGTCGGAATTATTCAGCGGATGGCGCGCACTGCCGACCACCGTGCCGCCGAGCGCCGTGATCGCCTTCGAGGCCTCGTTCTGCAGCGAGATACCGAGCGCATAATCAACCGTCAGGAAATACCAGCTCTTGTCACCTTTCGCGACGAGTGCCTTGGCAAGACCGGCCGCATTCGAATAGGCGTCATAGGCCCACTGGATTCCATTCGGCGAGCATTGCTTGCCGGTTAGTTCGGTCGTGGCTGCGGTGACGTAAAGCGCGATCTTGTTCTTGTCCTTGACGATCTGCTGCACAGCAAGTGCAACCGCCGAGTTTGGCATGTCGGCTACCACATCGACGCCATCGACATCGAACCAGTGCCGGACGATGGAGGTGCCGACATCGGTCTTGTGCTGGTGATCCGCAGAGACGAGCTCAATCGGCTGGCCGCCGAACGTGCCGCCGGCATCCTCGATCGCCATCTTGGCGGCCTCGACGGACCCCGCACCCGCCTGGTCCGCGTAAAGACTCGACATGTCGCTGAGGATGCCGATCTTGATCGGCTTATTTGGCGTCTGCGCCTGAACGGATGCTCCGCCCAGGAAAATGATGGAAGCAAGGATAGCGCTTGTTTTCAGCTCAAACTTCATATTCACCTTCCGATATCCTTTTCCAATATCCTTGCACACCAATCGTCAGCTCGCTCCCGGCAATCCCACGACAGCCTCGATCTCGACCTTCATCTCCGGAAGCGCCAGCTTGCTGACTTCGATCAGCGTGCTGGCCGGCCGTGCGTCACCGAAGAATTCCCGCCGCACCGGGTTGATCACGGCGCGATCATCGATGTCGGTCAGGAATACCGTCACCTTGAGAACATCGGCCATGGTCGCTCCCGCCGCATCGAGCACGAGCGTCAGATTCTTCAGGATTTGGCGGGTCTGCGCCGCCGCATCCGCTCCGCCAACGAGTTGCCCCGCCGCGTCATGCGCCGTCAGCCCGGAGACGAACAGGATGTCGCCGAACCGGACCGCATCGGTATAATGACTGATCGCGGCCGGGAGCCCGGCCACCCTGAATTCCCTGCGTTTGGACTGCGTCATCGACATTTCTCCCTGCAACTCGCGGACCAGCCGCGATCAGACCGCCGCGATGGTCTGCACTTCGACCAAAAAAGGCTCCTTCACGAGCCGGTCGACCATCAGCAAGGTATTCGGCGGATACTTTCCGTTCGGAAACATCTTCGGGAATTCGCGCAGGCGGAATTCCATGAATTTGGGAATGTCCTGCGAGTGGACGAGATAGGTCGTGAACTGAACGACATTGCCCCAGGACGCTCCGGCTGATCTGAGCGCGGCCTCGATATTGCGAAATACCTGCCGGGTCTGGAGATCGAAATCGCCCTCACCGATGACATTACCCGCGGAATCGCCTGACAGCATCCCGGCGATGAACAGGAATTCGTTCGCCTTCACGCGCGTCACATGGGTGTATTGGCCCATCGGAGGCCCAAGCTCTTCGGGATTATAGATGTTGATTTCTGCTGACACAGGTTTTCCTCTCTGCGGCGTCGCCGCGATGACAGAACGAAGGTGCCGAAGCCGGCCACCGCTGAACGGACTATGCAACAGATCGGGGGACGTGCGACAGCGCCAAGCGCCGCATAGCGGCAAACGAACCTGCGCGCGACGGGAATACCTGCCGAAATTGCGGATGGTCACGCCTGCATCTTCGCCGAGCGTCGCGCGCATCGGCCTGACAAAACATCGGTGCCGTCACGCGCCCTGATTTAGGGCAGCGTCGCCGCAAAAAGCGGCTTAGCTTCCGCCGCCAGCCTCTTTTCGGAATTGCTCGATCAAATCCTTGCCGATGCGGGACGCCATCTCGTCCGCCACCGGTTGCATGGCCTTCATCCATTCGGCCTTTTCGTCCGGCGTCAGCTCATAGAAGGTCATGGTGCCCGCCTTCTTCATCGCTGCGATCGCGTCATCGTTTTCCTGCTGCGCGATGCCGTTGGCGTAGTCGGTTGCATCGTCCATCGCCTTTTGCACTTGCGACCGGATATCGGCTGGCAGCCCGTCCCAGAACTTCTTGTTCACGATCACGGCGTAGCCGACATAACCGTGGTTGGACATCGTTGCGTGTTTTTGGACCTCGTGCATCTTCTGCGTATAGACGTTGGACGGCGGGTTCTCTGCGCCATCGACCACGCCGGTCGACATCGCCTGATAGACTTCGGAAAAAGCCATCGCCTGCGGAATGGCGCCCAGCGCCCGCATCTCGGACTCCAGCACCTTTGAGGACTGAATCCGCATCTTCATGCCATGGAAATCGGCGACATGATGCATCGGCTTGTTGGCCGTCATGATCTTGAAGCCGTTATCCCAATAAGCGAGGCCTTCGATGCCCTTTGGCGCCAGCTTGGCGAACAATTCCTTGGCGACTTTGCCCTTGGTAACGCGCGCCAGCGCAGCCTTGTCGGGAATGATGTAAGGCAGGTCGAAAACCTCGAATTCCTTGACGCCGAGCGGGCCGAACTTCGCCAGCGAGGGCGCCAGCATCTGCACAGCGCCGAGTTGCAGCGCTTCAAGCTCTTCCTTGTCCTTGTAGAGGGTCGAATTGGCAAACACCTCGACCTTGACCTTGCCGCCGGTATATTTTTCCGCCAGCTCCTGGAATTTCAGCGCGCCCTTCCCCTTCGGGGTATCCGGCGCCACCACATGGCTGAATTTGATAATGATCGGCTGTTGGGCACTGGCCTGGTTGCCGATGGCCATTGCCACCGCGACCAAGCCCGACAAAATGGCGCTGCGCATGATTGGCTGCACGTGCGGGTTCCTTCCCTGTTCTGTTGTCGGGCGCCTTGATCAGCGCTTTCTGCCCCACCATGCCATGCGGATAAATCGGCTTGATAATGAGGCCCGCCAGTGCGAGCTAGTCTAGCATGTTGTCCGGTCATGACCATCTGGCCGCGCAACAAATCCGCTTGAAAGTTCTTCTGGAGAAGCTGCCATGAAAGCAGGACAGCCCGTTTTGCCCCTGTCCGGCATTACCGTCGTCTCGTTGGAGCAAGCCATCGCGGCACCGCTGGCCAGCCGGCACCTTGCCGATTGGGGCGCGCGCGTCATCAAGATCGAGCGGCCGGGCAAAGGCGATTTTTGCCGCGACTACGATTACGTGATGAACGGGATGTCGAGCCAGTTCGCCTGGACCAACCGGTCAAAGGAAAGCCTCGCGCTCGATGTGAAAAGCGATGAAGGCAAGGAAGTGCTGGATGCGTTGCTGCCGCAGGCGGATGTCTTTCTGCAAAACCTGGCGCCGGGCGCGGCCAAGCGGCTGGGTCTGGATGCCGCAACGCTGGTCGAGCGCTTCCCTCGCCTGATCGCCTGCGACATCTCCGGTTATGGCAGCGGTGGCCCCTACAGCCAGAAAAAAGCCTATGACCTCTTGGTGCAATGCGAGGCGGGATTCCTGTCGATCAACGGCACCCAGGAACAGCCCGCCAAATGCGGCATCGCCGTCGTCGATACCGCCACCGGCATGTATATTGTCAACGGCGTGCTGATGGCGCTGTTCAACCGCGAGCGCACCGGCAAGGGCATGGCGTTCGAAGTGTCCCTGTTCGACTCCATGACCGAGTGGATGAGCTATCCGGCCTATTACACCGAAGGCGCCGGCAAGCCGCTGGTGCGCACCGGTACGCGTCATGCGACCATCGCGCCGTACGGGCCGTTCAAGGCGGGCGACGGCGGCGTGGTGTTCTTCGGTATCCAGAACGAGCGCGAATGGATCGCGCTCTGCGCGCAGGTCTTAGGTGACGCGGCATTGGCGAGCGATCCGCGCTTTTCAAGTAATCCGCAGCGCATGCAAAACCGCGATGTGCTGGAGGCGCTGATCGAGCAGCATTTCGCAAAATTTTCGGCCGCCGAGGTGATGCAGCGGCTCGAAGACGCGTCGATCGCGAATGCGAACATGAACACCGTCGAAGCCTTCCTCAGGCATCCGCAGCTCCACAGCCGCGACCGTGTTCGCAAGGTCGGCTCGCCCAATGGGCCGCTAACCAGTTTCCTGCCCGCGATCATCATCCCCGGTGTCTCGCCTGTGATGGGCGATATTCCCGCCGTCGGCGAACACACCGAGACAATTTTGGCCGAACTCGGCCTGTCGACGAAGGCTCAGCCATGACCGCACCGCGACTGACCCGCAGCTATCTCGCCGTACCGGCCCATCGCACGCCGTTGGTGCAGAAGGCCGCGGCATCCGCTGCGGACGCCGTGTTCATGGATCTCGAAGACGCGGTCCCTCTGGCCGAGAAAGCCGCTGCGCTGGCGGCTGCTGCGGACGCGCTGACCACACTCGATTGGGGTCGCAAGACCGTCTCCGTCCGGCTGAACGCCATCGACAGCCCGTCGATCCAGCGTGAGATTGAGACCCTCGGTGGATTGAAGCGGCTCGATGCCTTCATTATTCCGAAAGCCGAGACCGTCAGCGATGTCGCGAAAATCAGCCAATGGATCATGGCCGCCGCGGGCCAACGCGATGCGCCTGTCGAGATCGAATTGCTGATCGAAACCGCGCGCGGGCTGGTCAATGTCGAGACGCTCGCGGCCATGGGCGGCCTGGTGACAGCGCTGCATCTGGGCGTCGGCGATTTCGCGGCGTCGATCGGCGCACGCAGCGCGGAAATCGGCGCGTCGCCGTCAGGATATCGGCATGTCGCCAGCGCTGCCGACGGCTATCAAGAAGTCCCGCTCGATCTCTTTGCCTATCCGATGATGCGGCTATTGGTGGCGGCGCGCGCCTTTGGGCTGCGCGCCATCGACGGCCCCTGCGGCGCCTTCCGTGACGCGAAGGCCACGACCTCCACCGCAATGAAAGCCGCCGCGATGGGCTTCGACGGCAAGCAGGTCATCCATCCCAGCCAGATCGAGATCACCCGCGACGCCTTTATCCCGTCCGACGAAGAGATCGCCTATGCGCATCGCGCCATCGCAGCGCTGCAGGAAGCCGAGCGCAACGGACAGGGCGCCGTCACGGTCGACGGCAAGATGATCGACTACGCGAATATCCGGATGATCCACCGCCTGCTCAGTTTCAAGGATGCCGGCTAGCCGGTTGAGACAGATCCGGCCATCAGCTCGAAAAAGAGGGGATTGAAATAGCTTCTTAAATTAGCTATTCTCCGACGCTATTCGCACCGTGCGCGGCCAATACGAGCCCGCAGGCCATGGAGGAGCACCGCGATGACGGGTCCCGGATCGAAGCAACCCCTCTCCGTAAAGAACGGCGCACAGCACATTCAAAGCGTGCGCGACGGCCGGTCGGTCTATCTCAATGGAAAGCTGATCCACGACGTTGCCGAACATCCGGCCTATCGAAATGCCGTCGCATCCGCCGGCGCGCTCTATGACCACCAGTCCAAGCCGGAAAATATCGAACGCATGACCTTCGATATCGGCGGCGGCCGCCGCGTCAACCGGTGCTGGCAGTTGCCGCGCAGCTATGACGAGCTGGTCGAGCGCCGCAAAGCGCTGGTCGAATGGGCGGAGATATCCTGCGGCTTTCTCGGGCGATCCCCCGACCATGTCGCCTCCTCGATGTCCGGCATCATGATGGGGATCGACGTGTTGGATCGCCACGGCGAGAAGTACGGCAAGGCCTTTCGCGAATGGTTCGACTACGTTCGCCAGGACGACATGTTCCTCACTTACGTCATCAACAACGTCCAAGGCGACCGGTCGAAGGCATTTGGCGATCAGGGCAAGGGCGCCGAGGACATGGTGGCCCGCATCGTCGATCAGGACTCTTCGGGAATCACAATCCGCGGCGCCAAGCTGTTCGCGACCAGCGCTATCATGGCGAATGAGATCTTCATCAGTTCCGGGCAACCCCTGAAGCCCGGAGAGGAACATCTCGCCTTCTCCTGCGCGCTGCCGATGGCCACCAAAGGCATCAACCTGCTGTCGCGCAAATCCTTCGAAGCCAGCGCGGTCAGCGAATTCGATAATCCGCTGTCAACCCGGTTCGATGAAAACGACGCGCTCGTTTTCTTCGACGACGTGAAAGTGCCCTGGGATCGCGTGTTCGTGCTGCGCGACACCGATATGTGCCGCGCCCAGCTTCATGATACGCCGGCTCACGTGTATCAGAACTATCAGGCCCAGATCCGGCTTTCGGTGAAGCTGCGCTTTCTCGTCGGCCTCGCGCGCGGCATTGCACGAACCATCGGCACCATCAATTTCCCGCCGGTCGTGGACGTGCTGGGCAAGCTGGCGTCGCAGGCATCTCTGATCGAAGGGATGATGCTGGGCATGGAAGCCGGCGGCGCGATGCGCGGCGAATATTTCCTGCCCAACAAGCATCTCCTGTATGCGGCACAGGTGCAATCGCAGGAGATGTATCCGGTCATCATCAGCACGATCCGGGAACTCGCGGGCGGCGCGCTGATGATGCTGCCTTCCTCCGCGGCCGATTTCGACAATCCCGATATCGCGCGCATGATTTCGTTGACGCAGGTGTCCCCCGTCATGAGCGGCGAAGACCGCGTCAAGCTGTTGAAACTGACCTGGGATGCCGTGGGATCGGAATTCGCCTCGCGTCATCTTCAGTACGAAATGTTCTATGCCGGGGCGCAGTTCGTCACCCGTGGTCACAGCTACCGCACCTATGATTGGGATCGCGCGACCGCGATGGCAACGCGGCTGTCGGACAGTTACACTCTGGCCGATTCCCGAGTAAGCGCAGGTCAGGCAGCCTGATGCCGGTTCGAGATGGTATCTTCCCGATGACACGAGGCCTCCCATGAAACTCGATATTCGCCGCCTGCTGTCCTTTTGCGATCACAAGGACGTCGAGGCCGGCCATCGCCATACAGAGCCGCTTCGGCGCGTCGCGGCCATCGCCATCGTCGGCAATCCCTATGCCGGCAAGTATGAGGAAAATCTATCCGAGGCGATCGAAGCCAGCGTCCACATCGGCCGCGTGTTGTCAAAACTCGCGACGGATCTCATGGGTTCCTACAAAACGGAGAGTTACGGCAAGGGCGGCATTGTCGGCCTCGGCGGTGAACTCGAACACGCCAACGCGATGCTGACCACGACGTTCGCCGCACCATTGCGTGACGCCGTCGGCGGCGCGGAGGCCTGGATACCCTCTTTCACCAAGCTCGCCGCGCCGGGCAGCCAGATCGATATTCCCCTCGCCCACAAGGACGCGCTCTATGTCCGGTCGCATTATGACGGCATGACGATCACGCTGCCGCCGGATGCGCCGGCCGCGGACGAAATCGCGCTGATCGTTTGTCTCGCCAATCGCGGCCGGCTCAATGCCCGCGTCGGCGGGCTCGCGGCAAAGGACGTCGTCGGCAAAGACGGCCTGCGATAACAGGGGAACGATGTGCGTACCGCGATTGTCAATATCGGAACCATCGTCACCGGCGACCTGAAGCAACCGTTCGCATCAGGCGATAGCATCCTGCTCGATGGCGGATCGATTGCCGCTGTAGGAACGCTGTCGGCCGATACGGTGGCCGGATGCGACGTTGTCGTTGACGCAGCCGGGACGACGGCGATCCCCGGTCTGATCGACAGCCATGTCCACATTACGTTCGGCGACTACACTCCACGCCAGCGCGTGGTCGGGTATCTCGAAAGCTATTTGCATGGCGGCACCACCACATCGATCACCGCATCGGAAGTGCATGTCCCCGGCCGCCCAAAGGATGCTGCAGGCGTGAAAGCCCTGGCGCTGGCTGCACGCGCCTGCTTTCTCGATTATCGGCCCGGCGGGATGCGCGTCCACGCGGGTTCGATCATTCTCGAGCCGGGCCTGAGCGAAACCGATCTCAAAGACTTGGTCGCACAGGGCTTGTGGCTGGCGAAAGCCGGCTTTGGCGCGTTCGAAACTCCCTTCGACTATGCGCCGCTGATGCAGGTCGCTCGCCGATTGGGGATGGTGACGACCATGCACACCGGCGGCTCCTCGATTCCGGGATCGTCGGGGATATGGGCCGAGCATGTGCTGGCCTCCAATCCCACCGTGTCTTTCCACGTCAATGGCGGTCCGGTCGCGATGCCCGAGGCTGGTTTTGCGCGGCTGGTGAACGAAAGCGATATCGCGCTGCAACTCTGCACCGCCGGCAATCTGCGCACCGCCTTGCTGACGGCGAAATTACTCGATGAGGCCGGCCAGCCCGAGCGGCTGCTGATCGCGACGGATACGCCGACCGGCAGCGGCATCATGCCGCTCGGCATGTTCTACACCATCAGTCACCTCGCGAGCCTCGGCAACATGCCGCCGGAACAGGCGATCGCGGCGGCGACCGGCAACAATGCCCGGGTATACCGGCTGAATTCTGGATTGCTTCAACCGGGCAAAGACGCCGATGTCGTCTTGATCGACGCCTGCGCCGGCGGCTCTCAGCCCGACGCCCTCTCCGCGCTGCGCAATGGCGACGTGCCCGCGGTATCAGCGGTTTTCACCGACGGCGTGCCGCGCTTCGTCGGCCGTAGCCGCAACACGCCGGCATCGATACGCGACGTCAAAGTCGCGCAGTGCAAACTGCCGCGGGATTTTTCAGGGGCCGCGCACTGACCGCGACATCAAGATAAACCGCATACCGTGAGCTGAAACGAATGGCACGAGAACGACTGGCGGCCTCCTCAAAGATCAAGTCGCCGCCGCCGAAACCGGCGCGACAAGCCGCACTGACAGTCGCGCGGCCGGAACTGCTGATTGACGGCTCCGACCAGAAATTCCGCAGTCTGGTTCATAACCTCTTTGGTTTTCTGGCCCGTCATTCGTCGGTGCGCGAAGGCCACGCCGCGCTGATCGGCCTTGCCGGTATCGAATACACGATGCTGATTTCGATCGGACACCTTTCGGCAGACGGCAATGTCAGCGTCAAGGACGTCGCCGATCACCTGCATCTTAGCGGCGCGTTCACCACAGTCATTACCAACAAGCTGCTGCAGAAGGGCTTGATCGAAAAGGCCGGCCATCCCGTCGACAAGCGCCGGCTGTGCCTGAGCGTCACGGCGCGCGGGCGCGACATGCTGGAACGGCTCGCACCGATCCAGCGGCAGGTCAACGATGTCGAGTTCGGCTGCCTTAACGCCAGGGAATTTGCCTCGCTGGTCGACATGGTCGAACGTCTCGTCACATCGAGCGAACAGGCGATGGCGCTGCAACGATATCTATCGGAATCCAGCGCCAAGCCGAACATCACCAAGCTCGATGTACCGCCAAAGTCAGCCCGCAAGAGAGGATCGTCGTAGCCGCGGCTCTGGCCTGCTGGACGGCCCGCCGCCCCTGAGATACCTTTGTAATAAATCTAACTTTCAAAGCTGTCCAATATGTGTTTGTCTCGGCTGAATTCCTGGCCGAATTCTGGGAGATGATTTAGTCCGAAGACCCCGATGGCACGGTCTATGCACGTATAGGCGCAGCTAAAACTGATGAATCATGATCTGAGCCGCATAATTCTGGGAGAGTATTCGATGAATTCGCCTCGCAATAAATGGTCCGTTCTTCTCGCCGCAGCGATCCTACAAATAGCGGTCGCAGGCTCCGTGCAAGCGCAAACCGTCGCGATTGGCGCGATCGTCCCCAGCAGTGGACCCTTCGCGGAATGGGGCCGCAGCAACACCGTGACGCTCAAGATGCTGGAGCAGGAAGTCAACAAGGCCGGCGGCATCAATGGCGCCAAGCTGAAGGTCATTATCCTGGATGATGCAACCAAGCCGGCGCAGGCGGCGAGTTCACTGCGCAAGCTGGCCGGCGATGAAAAGGTGATCGCGGTCGCAGGCCCCCTCACCAGCAGCGCCGCCGAGGTGACATTCCCGGTCGCCAACGAGATGAAAGTGGTCTCGATGTCGCAGGCTTCGTCGAAGCCCGGCGTGGCGAAGGCCAACCGTCCCTGGGCTTTCCGCAACACGATCGACGAGTCGATCCTCGCGAAGTCGACGGTGCCCTATTACAAGAAAACCTTCGATATCAAGACCGTTGCCATTATCTTCGACGCCAAGGACGCGACGGCCGCGACCGTGGGCACCAAGATCATGCCCGCGATGATGAAGGACAACGGCATCGCGATCGTCAATGAAACCGATCCGCTATCCTTCAACACCGGCGACCTCGACGTCAGCGCCCAGGTGACGAAGATGAAGTCGCTCAACCCGGACGGCGTCGTTCTGAGCGCGGACTACAGCCAGGCCGTGACGGTGCTGCGCGAGATGAAGCGCCAGGGGTTCATCAAGCCGGTGGTCGGCGCAACGCAACTGATCTCGTCGGCGATCCTGAAAGCGGCGCCCGAGTTGCCGATTGTCGCGCCCGCGACTTTCTACGCCTCGATGACAGGCGGTCTTGCAGCGCCCTTCGTGGCGGAGCTGCAACCGATGCTGCGCAAGGAATCCGGTTTGCCGGCGGAGATCGAGCCCAGCATGTATGACGCGAACATCTACGAGATCGTCAGCATGTATGTCGAAGCCGCCAAAAAATCCGGTGTGACCGGCAAGCCGGAAGACCTTGAAGCGGACCGCACCAAAGTTCGCGATTACCTCGTCAAGCTCGACAACTTCAAGGGATTGGGCGGCCCGATCAGCTTCAACGACGACGGCGATGCCATCAAGGCCTTCTATGTGCTGCAGGGCCAGAATGGCGCCTGGACGACCAAGGTGCAGGGATGCAGTTCGGTGCCGGGTCATCCGGCCTGCTGATCGAACGTTTTGATATAGCCCGGCGAGAGCAGGCGTCTCCATGCTTCTGCAGCAACTGGTGAATGGCGTGACCTTGGGAGCAGTCTATACGCTGCTCGCACTGTCTTTTTCCATCGTGATGGGCATTCTGGGCATCCTGAACCTCGCGATCGCCGAACTCTTCATGATCGGCGGCTATCTCGGATTCGCCGTCATCACCGCGCATCTGTCGTTGCCGGTCGCCGTGGCTGCCGGCATGGCGGGGGCCGCGGCCATATCCGCCGTGATCGAGAAGATCGGCTATGAGCCGCTGCGCGATGCGCCGCTGGTCACGCCGATGCTGAGCACGCTCGGCTTTTCGATCATTCTCCAGAACATCGCGACCAATATGTGGGGCTCTGATCCCCTGCAATTGCCGGATGAATTCCTCGGCGGGCGTATCGCTCTTGGACCGGTCAGCATTGGCGAGCTGCAATTGATCGTTATCGGCGTCACGATCGTATTGGTTGCCGTCATGGCCTACATCGTGCAGCGCACGTCGATGGGCCGGGCGCTGCGCGCGGTTGCCGAGAACCGCGACGTCGCGCGCCTGCTCGGCGTCTCCGGCAGCCGGATCACGCTGACCGCGTTCATGATGTCGGGCGCGCTGGCGGGCGCGGCCGGCGTGCTGATTGCAATCCATTATGCGGCGATCACACCCTATGTCGGCGTCGAGATCGGACTGAAGGCAATCGCGGTGATGGTGATCGGCGGCACCAGCCGAATCTGGGGCGCGCTGCTGGCAGGTCCGCTGATCGGCATCGCGGAAGTGCTCACCGTCGCCTATGGCGGCTCCCAGATCAGGGATTTCGTGGTCTACGGATTCATGATCGCGATCCTGCTGTTTCGCCCGCAGGGTTTGCTGGGCGGCAGCGGTGCGGATCAGGGGCAGCGGGTGTGATGTCGACCTATACCGCGAGCCTGCTGGCGGATGTGGGCATTCTCACGCTCGGCGCGCTGAGCGTCTACGTCATCCTGGCGACCGGCCAATTGTCACTCGGCAATGCCGGCTTCATGGCGATCGGGGCTTACCTGGCCTCCTATTTGACCGTGGTCGCAGGCGTGCCGCTAACATCGGCTTTGGTGATCGCGGCCCTCTGCTCAGGGATCATCGGCGTGATGATCGGATTTCCCGCGCTGCGGCTAAAGGGAATCTTTCTCGCGATGGCGACGCTGGGGTTTGGCGAGATGATCCGCAGCCTGTTTCTCAACCTTGAGATCACCGGCGGTGCAGGCGGCTTTCATGGCATGGCCCATGTGTCGGTCACCTATGTCTGGATCTGGGTCGGGCTGATACTGGTTCTGGTCTGGCTGATGGAATCGTCCCGGGCCTGGCTCGAGATGCGCGCGGTCGCCGACGACGAGACGGCGGCCAATCTGATCGGTCTCAACACGACCATGACCAAGATCGGCGCGTTCGGCATGAGTGCCGCGGTAGCGGCGGTGTCCGGCGGGTTGTTCGCGCATCATCATGTCTATATCGAGCCCGGCAATTTCGGATTCGAACGCTCGATCGATTTCGTTCTCGCGGTCATTCTCGGTGGATCGACCATCGGCGCGGGATCGCTCGTCGGCGCCGCATTGCTGGTTCTGCTGCCCGAACAATTGCGCGCGCTCGACGATTGGCGGCCCGCGGCCTTCGGCGCCCTGCTCATCATTGTGCTGCTGATCCGGCGACAGGGAATTCTGGACCGCTCGCTGCTTCGTCGTTTTACATTTCGCAAGCAGGCAGCATGAGCGCGCCTCTTCTTCAATTGAGCGATGTCACCAAATCCTTTGGTGGGATCAAGGCTCTTTCGGGATTGTCCTGCGAGGTCCGCCAAGGCCAGATCGTCGGCGTGATCGGCCCCAACGGCGCCGGCAAGACCACGTTGTTCAACGTCATCACCGGCGCCTACCGCGCCAATAGCGGTGACGTAAATTTCGACCGGCAGCCAATCACGCATTGGCGGCCGTACCGGATCGCGCGGGCCGGCGCGGTGCGCACGTTCCAGAACATCCGGCTATTTTCCAGCATGACCGTCTGGGAACATTTGCTTGTGGCGCAGCCCGGCCGTGGCGCGCTGTGGCGCAGGGCCTTGCCGACGCGTTGGGCCGATGGCGCCGCCATCGCACGTGCCGAAGAGGTGCTTGAATTCTTCGGGCTCAAGGACGTACGCAACCAAATCGCGCGCTCGCTGTCCTATGGCACGCAGCGCAAGGTCGAAATGGCGCGCGCGCTCACGGCCAACCCCCGGCTGCTGCTGCTCGACGAGCCAGTGGCGGGCATGAATCACGACGAGGCCGAGGACATTCGTCGCCTGATGCTGCGCCTGCGCGATGGCGGCCTCACGATTCTGCTTATCGAACACGACATGGGTTTCGTGATGAACCTGTGCGATTATCTCTACGTGCTGGATTTCGGCGTGTTGATTGCAAAGGGATTGCCCGCTGAGATTCAATCCGATCCGATCGTGATGGACGCCTATCTCGGAAAGGAAGCGTGATGCTCGCAATCCGCGGCCTCGGGGTTCAATATGGCGCCGTGACCGCAGTGCGCGAGATCGATCTCGATATCCGCGAGGGGGAAATCGTGGCGCTGCTCGGCGCCAATGGTGCGGGCAAGACCACGATTGCGCGCGCGATCGCCGGCCTGCTGCCGTTTCGCGGCGAGATCAGTTTCAGGGATCAGGTGCTGAAACCCAATTCGGCCGAGCACAATCTGCGCGCTGGTATTTCGCTGGTGCCGGAGGGACGTGGCATCCTGGCGCGCATGACGGTCGAAGAAAACCTGCTGATGGGCATCTATTGCCGGACCGACCGGCGGGCGGCGACGGCGGATGTCGGTCAGATGTTCGAACGCTTTCCAATATTGAAGGAGAGACGCAGCCGATTGGCCAGTCTGCTTAGCGGCGGCGAGCAGCAATTGCTGGCGATTGCGCGGGCGTGCCTGTCCAAGCCTCGCCTGCTGTTGCTGGACGAACCATCGCTCGGCCTCGCGCCGAAAATGACCGATTATGTGTTCAGCATGATCGGCAATCTGAGATCAGAGGGCCTGACCATCATGCTGGTGGAGCAGAAAGCGCGCCAGACGCTCAAATTTGCCGACCGCGCCTATGTGCTCGAAACCGGACGCATGGTGATATCCGGGACAGCGAGCGAGCTGGCCGGAAATGCCGCGGTATCCGAAGCCTTCCTTGGCGGAGGCACGAAGCCGCCCCATCATGCCAACTAGCACCTGCTTGGATACGGACCTATTTGGCCGAACGCGCCGTCGCCGTCGGCGAGGTATATTCCAGCAGGTTGATCGCCTGATCCGCAGCCTCGACCAGTCCGGACATGATCTTGCGCAGCCGCTCAAAATCCTTTGCGGAAAGGCTGCTGAACAAGAGATCATTGGACGGCCGCTGCACCGGCGCCAATTCGTTGAGAAGCGCGCGCGCCTTCGGCGTGATCGTGAGCACGACGCGCCGGCGGTCAACGGGGTCGGTTTCCTTTTCAACCAGCCCCGCCGCCACCAGCTTGTTGATTTCGATCGTGATGAACGCCCCGCTGAAATGCAGATGATCCGCGACAAGGTTGACGCCGACCCGCTCGTCGCCTCCGTGAAGGTGGGCGATCGCAATCAGGACCGTGTATTGCGTGCCGGAAAGACCGATCACCTGCCCGAGCAGGCTGCGGACCTGCTGCAGCCGCGCCGAAAAGGCCAGCGTATCATGGATGAATTGGCGGAAGGCCTGGTCGGAATTATCGACCAGCAATTCGGGCCGGGAAACCGTGGGTTGCGGCGCGACCGGTCGAGATCTCGATTTCTCAGCCATTCGATTCCTGCTCGGCCGATTCCGCTCGGCGGTTGCGATTTTGTAGCGAGCGATCAGCGCCGGAACAAGTTGCGTCGGGCCCTGCATCGCGGGCCATTACACTTGACAGCAATCGATGCACAAATCAATATAGCTTTGTTATAAAGCTAATTCTGCAGCCCGATCATCGAGGCCGACCATGATCAAGACCGGTGAACAGCATCTCGCGAGCCTGCGCGACGGCCGCGAAATCTATCTCGACGGCGAGCGCGTTGCGGACGTCACGGTTCATCCGGCCTATCGCGGTGCGGTCGCCTCCATCGGCCACATGTTCGATTTCCAGAGTGCGCCCGAGAACCGCGAACTGATGACGTTCGAAACCGAAACAGGCACGCGCGCCAACAGGATCTGGCAGTTGCCGGCCAGCTATGACGAACTCGTGGTGCGGCGTAAGGGGCTTGAGGCCTGGACGGAACTGCATGCCGGTTTCATGGGGCGCGCGCCTGACCACGTCGCGTCCTGTATCTCCGGCATGTTCATGGGACTCGATGTGTTCGAGGCCTACGATCCTGCCCGCGCCAAGGCGCTTGCGGACTATTATCGCCATGCGCGCGACAATGATCTCTACCTCACCTATGTGATCATCAATCCCCAGGCCGATCGCTCCAAGAGCGCGGCCCAGCAGGCCGATCCCTATCTGACCGCAGGGGTCGTTGACCGCGACGCCGCCGGCTTGACGATCCGGGGCGCCAAGATGCTCGCGACCGGCGGCATCATGGCCAATGAAGTGTTCGTGACCTGCATCCAGCCGCTGCAGGCGGGCGACGAAAAATACGCCCTCTCCTTTGCCATTCCGATGAATACCAAGGGTTTGAAAATCCTTTCCCGGAAATCATACGAGGCCGCGGCGCCGTCGGTGTTCGATAATCCGTTGGCCAGCCGCTTTGATGAAAACGACGCCGTGCTTTATTTCGACGACGTCAAGGTACCCTGGGACCGCGTCTTCATCGCCGACAATATCGAGATGTGCCAGAAGCAGTTTCATGCGACGCCGGCCCATGTCTACCAGAACTATCAGGCGCAGATCCGCCTTGCGGTGAAACTGCGGTTCCTGGTCGGCATCGCCCACCGTACCGCCGAGATCAACGGCATCGTCGGCTTCCCGCAGGTGCGCGAAATGCTCGGCCAGCTTTCCGCCGAGGCCAGCATGGTCGATGCCTTCGTGGTCGCGATGGAAACCAAGGGCCTGCAGCGCGGCCGCTATTTCGTTCCCGACCGGCAAATGCTGTACGCGGCACAGACCCTGACGCAGCAACTTTACGCGAAAGTGATCAATACGCTGCGCGAATTGGCGGGCGGCGGAATGATCATGCTGCCCTCCTCTGTGAAAGATTTCGGCAATCCGGAAATTGCCGGCCTGATCGGCAAGACCCAGCAATCCCCGGCCGCGGGCGCGGTCGACCGGGTCAAATTCTATAAAATGGCGTGGGATGCGGTCGGTTCCGAATTCGCCTCGCGCCACGCGCAATACGAGATGTTCTATGCGGGCGCTACCTTCGTTACCAAAGGCCACGCCTTTCGCACCTACGACTGGAAGGCTGCAACAGCGTTGCTCGACCGTATGCTTTCCAGCTATGACCTTGCGGACGAGCTTGCGGCGCAGGCCAATCCGCCTTCCCGCGCCGTCGCCTGACCAATTCGGAGTTACCAATGGCCGTCAACAAAGCCCACGATGAATTCCACACGCTCGACATGTCCAGCGGCTGGGAAACGCCCGTGGGTTATCCTGCCGGTATCCAGCAAAAAATCCTCTCGGGCGCGCTCGATGAGGTGAACAAGCGCGGCAGCCGGACCCGGCTGCTTCGTTTCGCTCCCGGCGTCTACACCACCGCGCCCTTTGTCCATGAGTATTGGGAGGAGGTTTTCCTGTTCTCGGGCGATCTCACCGTCGGCAATGACAAAGAGGGCAAGGGCGGCGAGGCTTTCAAGCCCAATACCTATGCCTGCCGTCCGCCCGGCGCGTTTCACGGTCCGTTCAAATCGGAAACCGGCTGTCTCCTGATGGAGATCCACTATTTCGACCCAGCCTGATGTGGTCTCTTCGTCGGTATGAGCCGTACGCAATCGCCAAAACCAACACGAAACTGGAACGATCATGACGGCTGCTGCAAACAATGACGCTATGGCGCCGACGCATATCGAAACCGATGTCCTCGTGATCGGTGCCGGTGGCGCCGGCATGTATGCGGCCCTCGAAGCCGCAAAAGCCGGTGCCTCGGTCGTGCTGGCGGACCGCAGCCTGATCGGGCGCGGCGGCGCCACTGTCATGGCGCAAATGACCGTCGCGGCGGCGCTCGGCGAACAGACGCCGGATCATTGGGAATATCATTTGTCCGATACGCTGGCGGCCGGACGCGGGCTTTGCGATGAGCGCATGGCAGCGCTGCTGTGCGAGGACGGACCCCGGCGGCTGCGCGAGATGGACGGCTGGAAAGTCGGCTGGGCGCGCGAAGACGGCCACATCAAACAGGCACAGGCGCCGGGCCATGACCGGCCGCGCTGCGCCTATGTCGATTTCCTCTCCACCGGCCCCGCGGTATCGCGCACGCTGCGTACGCAATTGAACAATGCGAACGGTATCCGCCGCATTGGCGACCTCATGATCGTCGATATCGCGCTTCGCAACGGCGAAGCCTGCGGCGCGACCGCGCTGCATCTGACGACCGGACAGGCCGTGACGCTGGCGGCCAAGGCCGTGGTGATCGCGACCGGCGGACTGACCGGGCTTTACCGCCGCAACAGCGCGTCATCCAACATGGGCGGCGACGGCTATGCGCTGGCGCTGCGGGCCGGCGCCGAACTCATCGACATGGAGTTCGTGCAGTTCTTCCCGATCGGGCATCTCGCGCCACGGCTGGTCGGAATGGACCCGATCATGTGGGATCCGTTCCGCTACAAGCTGGGCGGTAAGCTGCTCAACGCCGAAATGCGCGAGTTCGAACAGGATTACGCCACGCAAGACACCCGCAGCGACGGGCGCTACGTGCTGACCCGCGATCTCGCCACCTACGCCATCACACGGGAAGTCGAGGCCGGCCGGGGCAGCCCCGCCGGCGGCGCCTATCTGAGTTTCCAGCATCTGCCAGAGGCCGATATCCGCAGCGCCTTCGGACCCGTGGTGGACCGGCTGGCCGCCAACGGCATCGATCTGGCCAAGCATCCGGTCGAGGTCGCGCCGATCGCTCATTACCACATGGGCGGCGTGCGGGCCGATGAGACACTGCAAACGCGCGTGCCCGGTCTCTACGTCAGCGGCGAGGCCGTCGGCGGCGCCAATGGCGCCAACCGGCTCTCGGGCAACGCGATCACCGAAGCCCTTGTGTTCGGCGCCCATGCCGGCCGCAACGCGGCGCAGCGCGCGTTGCAAAGCTCCTCAACAAAGTGGCAGCCGCAGGCCGCAGGCCCCACGCTTGATCTCTTACGCAGCGCGCACAAACGCGACGTCCCCAATCTCGCAGCGGTCGTTGCCGAATTGAAGGGGCTGATGGCCGACCTGGTCGGACCGTTCCGCACCGAACCGAAGCTGCGTTCGGCCATTAAAGCTATCGAACGGCTGAAGGCCGAAATCGGCGAAGTCCCGGTTTCGTCCGCGGCGGTGTTCGATCCCGTGCTGGTCGACTGGCTCGACCTGCGCAACATGCTGTTGGTCGCGCAATCCGTCACGGTGCCGGCGCTCGCCCGCACCGAGAGCCGCGGCGCCCATCAGCGGGAGGATTATCCCGGCCTCGATGAGAGCTGGGGCGTCAACCAGATTGTGGCGTTGTCGAACGGCAAGATCGAACTCAGCCGCAGTGCACCAGTAACCGGGAGGGCCGCGGCATGAAGGCAACACTCGCCATCCAGCGCGGCGTGCCCGGCGAGACGCCGCGCCTCGAAAGCTTCGAAGTCGCATTCGAGCATGGCCAGTCCGTGCTCGACGGCCTGCGCGCGCTTCGGCTCGTAGCCGATCCCTCGCTGGCGTTTCGGTTCTCCTGCATCAATGCCAACGCCTGCAAGGAATGCATGATGCTGATCGACGGCAAGGTCGATTACGCCTGCACGGTCCGGCTGAAGGAAGGCGTCACGGCGCTGGCGCCATTGCCGAAGAAGGCGCTGATCCGGGATCTCGTCACCGAGATCGCCCCGCCGGACGAACGATTGTGGCCGCGGGCGTAAATCCCGCACGTCTCACTGCTGCTTGAGTCCGGTTCCGATTGAATCAGGACCGGGATTTGGTCTTTTGTTTTGACACGTTTTCTTTACGCGAACCGGTATCCACGTCGCTCGAAACCGCTTTCCGAACGGTCATCACCTGAACCTGCTGGTTGACCGGCGCGGTCGGACGCGCGCCGTCCAGCAATTGCTCCTCGCCCAGACCGATGGCCTGGATGCGCTTTGACGATATTTTGAACGTCGTCACCAGCACGTCACGGATCGCGTCAGCTCTCCGCTGACTTAGCGTCAGATTGACGTCGCGTTTGCCCGTCGATTCGGTATGACCTACAATCAGGAAGCCATACGGCGTTAGCGATGGATCATAGAGCGCATCGGCGATACGCCCGAGCGTCTGGTAGGATTCAGGCCGGATAATCGGAGAGTCCGGATTGAACTTAACATCAACATTGAAGTGCGGCAGCTTGTTCAGTTCTGCCGCAACAAGCGGCCGCCTTAGCGGCGGACCGTCCGCCTTCGACTTGACGCGCTCAAAGGCGCGCTGGCGCATCGCGACGATATCCAAATCTGGACTGGAATCCAAACCGGCGAGCTGACTGACCATGCTATCGGCCGTGATCGCATCCTGCGAATACGCCGGGATGACAACTACCGCCAACATCATGGCGGATCCCGCCAGCAGGCCGATACCGCGCAGGCCATTGATGTCAGATCGCATCAGCGATACCCCGCTTCGCGAACCGCCTGGACACATTTGGCGCTGACCCCGCGCGTCTTCAACAGGCAGTCGGGAAAACTGGCTGCGCTGCTTTCCGGATCGCCACAAAACTTTGGCTTGTCGCGCTCGCATGCCTTGCCCACCGCCGCGCGCGCGGCCACACGCTTCTGAATCGCATCGAACGCTCTGGCATAGTCGGCCTTGCACTGGGGCGACACGACATCCTGATTGCGGGCGAGGCACTCCTTGAGGCGAACCGGGTCGAGATTAACGCCCAGACAATTGGCGTCGATATCCTTGCCGCAGCTTGCGCCCAATATGGCCGTCGAGCTTTCAAAATTCATCGTCTCCGCCATCGCCGGAGAAGCAATCGCGAGTAGCAGCAAAATCGATCGGCCTAGGATCATGGGGTCATTTCATACGATGAGGTCGTTGACCGTCAAGGCCTCATGAGCAGGCATTCCCGCTCCGACCCGAGCCGAATCAAGGCCAGAGCCGCTTATAACCCGCGTATCGGGTGGGTTTGACAGCTATTTCAGTGTAGATTCCGCATTGCAAACTCCGCGTGCCATTGGATCGGCCGGCCAGCCCCGGCCGCCGCCCTTTTGGCGCGGCCATCGGGAAACACGATTGCCGCACAAGTATTATCATGAGGACAGGCCGCCGGGCTCAGTGCAACTATAAGGCGTTTGGATTTGCGCCATGGGATTCCTCAAGCACACCGTCGAAATCAGCCGGGCCGATCTGACCCGGGACTGTCTCCAGCAGCTCCGACTCTGGCCCGGATGCGAGACGGTGGCCGGCGTTGCCGTCCTCGGCGATCAGCGTGGCCGGTTCACGGTTCATGTCGTCGATTACGGCGCGTCCAGCAAACGAATCGCCGACCGCGCGCTACGTTGCATTCAACGCGAAAAATTGCGGCGCCATCACTTGCGGGCGGACTAAAAAACGCGCGTCGGCGCGTTAAGACGCCAGACTTCGAGATCAACGGGATACCGTTGCTGAATACTTCCTTAGTCGAACAGCGGCATGAAACTGAACACCTGACCGCCGTTGCATTGTCCTCCGATGATCGTCCCGGATCGCGCAAACACCATGCGTTGCACGTAATTTTACGCGGCTCCGATCATTCCTTAAGCCCGAGTTAAGTATGTCGTTCACATTCCGCGAAATTAGCGCGGTCAGCAATCCGCCGCTTACAATCATTTGCTTCAACTAGAGGTTATAAACACAACCAGGGCACAGAATGTTGCCATGCTCGCTTTGATAAACAGAAACGCCACCGTCGATCCCGAGAACTATACCCGAGGAAATCCGATCCACCGGCTGATCGCCGCGGGATTGTTTCTAATGGTGGGAATAGCCGTCGGCACTGCGATCATGATCGGCAGTTTCCGCGAGCGTGCGCTGAAGAACAGCGAGCGTCAACTTGAAAACACCGCTCAGTTGCTCGCTGTCCACTTCGAGCAACTGTTCCGCGACTTCGACGCCGTCCAGATGACGATCAGCCGGCAGATCCAGGCCGGCTTCGATTCTCCCGAAATCTTCAAACAGCAGATGTCGGGCGAGGACACCCACATTATGCTGATGTCGAAAATCAGCGCCTATACCGACCTTGCCGGCATCACCGTGTTTGACGCCGACGGACAGCTCATCAACTCATCGGAGGTATGGCCGGTCGCGAACGTCAACGTCTCCGATCGAAATTATTTCAAGGCGTTCAAAGCCGGCATCGCGCCGACCCAGACCTTGATTGAGCTGTTGCACAGCCGGATATCCCACCAATGGAGCATCGTGGTCTCCCACGCCCTCGTCAGCAATGATGGCAGCTTCCTCGGTGTCATTTCGCGCGGAATCGGACCTGCCAACCTTGAAGCCTTCCTGGCCACCGTCTCGCTTGCCGACGGCGAAGCGATCTCGATCGTTCATCGGGACGGCACCCTGCTGGCGCGGTATCCGCATATCGATGCGATGATCGGACGCAGTTTCAAACAGGCGCCCGTCTTCCAGCAGGTCCTGTCGCATTCGGATCACGGCACCATCCGCCTGACCAGCACTGTCGACGGCAAGGACCGTATTGCCGCGATCCAGTCGCTGGCAAACTTCCCGCTGTCGGTCATTGCGGCATCGACCGTGTCGGTGGTGCTTTCCGACTGGTATGAACAAGTCCAGTTCCTGGTCATCGCAGCGGCACTGTCGATGCTGGTGATTGCCGGCATACTCGGCCTGATCGTCCGGCAGCTATCCCGGCAACATCAATTCCTGCTTCAAAAACAGGCGCTGGAAAAACAGCGGCTCGATATCGCCGTCAACAACATGACACACGGCCTGTTGCTGTTCGATTCGTCGGCACGACTCGTGATCTGGAATCAGCGCTATGTCGATATGTACGGGATGTCACCCGATGTGCTGAAGCGAGGCGCGAACTTTCGCGACATCGCCACGCATCGCAAGCAGATGGGATCTTTTGAGGGCGATATCGACGAATATTGTGCCGCCCTTCAGCACGACAAGTTGTTCGTCACTATCATAACGACCGCCGCAGGCCGGATCATTCAGATCGCGAATAATCCGGTGGCGGGTGGCGGCTGGGTATGCACCCACGAGGACATCACGGAGCGCAAACAGTCGGACCAGCGGATCGCCCATATGGCGCATCACGACGCCCTGACCAATCTGCCAAACCGCGTGCTGTTTCGCGAGCATCTCGAGCGGCAGCTTGTCGGGATTAAGTCCGGCGAGCAGCTGGCCGTGCTCTATCTGGACGTCGACGAATTCAAGAGCATCAACGATTCGCTCGGCCACATGGTCGGCGATGAATTGTTGAAGGCCATGGCCGCAGCATTAAGCAGTTGCGTAAGGGGCCATGGCTTCGTTGCGAGACTGGGCGGCGACGAATTCGCGATCGTTCAACCCGCCATAAGCGGCTCGGAAGAAGTCACCAGGCTGGTGACACGGATATACGAAGCGATCCGCCGTCCCTATGAATGTCTCGGTCATCAGCTGGTCGCAGACGCCAGCATCGGCATCGCGCTGGCTCCCGAGCACGGCACCGATCTGGATCAAATCCTGAAGAACGCCGACCTCGCGATGTATAGCGCCAAGGCGGCCGGGCGGCGCACCCACCGCTTTTTCGAGGCAGACATGGACACCCGCGCGAAAGCGCGCCGTGCGCTGGAATTGGATATGCGCCAGGCCATCGTCGATGGTGGCTTCGAGCTGCATTATCAGCCTATCGTCAGCCTCCAGGACAACACGATCACGGGCTGCGAAGCGCTGTTGCGCTGGCGGCATCCGGAACTCGGGATGATCTCGCCGGTGGACTTCGTTCCAGTGGCGGAAGAGACCGGTCTTATCAACCAGCTCGGCGAATGGGTGCTGTTCACGGCCTGCGCCGAAGCCGCGACCTGGCCTGACGGCCTCAAGGTGGCGATCAACGTTTCGCCGGTTCAATTCAAAAGCAGTGGCCTGGCGCTACGGGTCGTCGAAGCGCTCGGGAAATCCGGCCTCGCAGCCAACAGGCTGGAACTCGAAATTACCGAAGCGGTCCTGATTCGCGATGACGACGCCGCACTCGCGATCCTGCATCAGCTCCGGGCCATCGGGGTTCGGATCGCGCTGGATGATTTCGGCACCGGCTATTCGTCGCTGAGCTACCTGCAACGCTTTCCGTTCGACAAGATCAAGATCGACCGCTGCTTTGTCAGCGATATCACCGAACCCGGCGTCTCCTCGTGCATCGTTCAGGCCGTCGTGAATATCGCCGCGGCCCGCGACATGACGACGACGGCGGAGGGTATCGAAACGGAGCAGCAGAGAGAGCTGCTTCGCGCGCTCGGCTGCACCGAGATGCAGGGCTGGCTGTTCAGCGCAGCGAAGCCGGCGGCGGAACTGAAGCAATTGATATGTGCGCACCGCGCGCGCAAGGCCGCTTAGGGCCAAGACCAAGGCCACCGAACGCCCTGGCCTTCCCTCCCGGACAAGACTCCAATCCGCTTCAGCGCGCGACAGGCGGCGGCGCTGCGGCCGTGTACCAGTCGGCGAGCTGGCTGCCTGTGAAAAATCCGACGTCGGGCGACGCCGTCAGCAAGTCAACAGCGCTGGAATCATGCGCCCAACCGCGGAACCAGCCGCGTCGCATTTCCGCTTTCGATCGCCAGGAGGTCACCAGGTGGCAACGCCATCTTCCTGATCGTTTCGATCTGACTGACCGGAAAGTAAGGATAATCCGAGCCGAACGTAATCTGCGTCGCCGGCACGAGTTCGCGCAGCGCCGCCATCGTCGGCGCACTGGTGGCGTTCGCCGTATCGTAATGGAGCCGGCGAAGCTCCGTGATGATGCCGTCCGGCGCGAAGCTGCCGGCCGTTCCTACCCGCTGGCTATAGAATGCATCGATCCGGCCGGCGAGCATCGGAACCGTTCCGCCCGCATGCGAGAACAGCCACTTGATGTCGCGCAGCCGCGCCAACGTGCCGCTCAGAAGCAGACTGGTGACCGTTCGCGTCGTGTCATGGGGCACTTCGATCACTGCCGGGAAAGCACCGACACTGAGCTGCCCGCAGCAGGCGGCCACCAGCGGGTGGACATAGACCACGGCCTTGCGCCGGTTGAGTTCTTCGAAAATCGGCTTGTAGGATTCGTGGCCGAGCCACTTGTCGCCGTAATTGGTCTGCAGGCCGACGCCGTCGGCCTTGAGGGTATCGAACGCGTATTCGATTTCCTTCAGGGTCGCATCGGTGTCGAGCATCGACAGCGTCGCGAACAGGCCGAAGCGGCCCTTGTAGTCGCGCACCATCTCCGCGCCGTATTCGTTGCAGCTTCGCGCCATCTTCGACGCATTGGACGCATCGAGGTCGAACCACAGGCCGGGCGTGGACGCCATCGAAAGCACGGCGCTGTTGACCCCGTTTTTATCAAGCTCCTCCACGCCTTTTTCGCGCGACCAGCCGACCTGGTTGGCGAAATGCGGAACCTTGTGCGCGTCTTCCCAATCGAGCCAGGCCTTCTGGTAGGCCGGCGGATAGAAATGGTGGTGGGTATCGATGACCTTGTGGGGGGCGCCCTGCGCATGCACGCGGCAGTTCGGCAGCAAACAGGACGCGCCGAGCGCGGCGGCGCCGGCGAGAACATGGCGCCGCGACAGCGCCGAATGAGATGAAACATTGTCCGTCACAGCATTCGACGGTGCACTCACGCCAGTCATTTAGCCCCCCTAGTTTGGTTCGAAGATGGTTTTTATTGAATCCCTTTTAGACGACAAATGGCCGTCGTGAACGTATCAATGTGCACGGAAAGCGCCAATCCCGCTACTTCAATGGTCACTTTTTAGTGCCTTGTTAGTGTCTCGTCAGCGCCCTGCAGCCCCTGCCAGAAGCGACCTCGCAATTACGACCTTCTGCACGTCAGAAGCCCCCTCATAGATGCGAAGCGCGCGTATTTCCCGGTAAAGCGTCTCGACCGGATGGCCGGAGCGCACACCGTCGCCGCCGTGAATCTGCACCGCGGTATCGATCACCCTTTGGGCCGCTTCTGTTGCGTATAGCTTTGCCATCGCGGCTTCGCGTGTGACGCGCGGCGCCCCCATGTCCTTGGTCCAGGCGGCACGGTAAATCAGCAGCGCCGCCGCATCGATCTCCAATGCCATGTCGGCGATGTGCCCCTGGATCATTTGCAGTTCAGCCAGCGGCGCGCCGAACAACTGACGATGCGTAACCCGCCTGACGGTCTCGGCCAGCGCGCGCCGCGCAAAGCCCAGCGCCGCGCCGCCCACCGAGGTGCGAAACACGTCGAGCGTGCCCATCGCGATCTTGAAGCCCTGGCCTGACGTGCCGATCAACGCATCCGCAGACACGCGGCAATTGCTGAATGTCAGGCGCGCCAGCGGATGCGGGGCGATCACCTCGATGCGCTCGGCGATCGCCAGCCCGGGGTTGTCAGCCTCGACGACGAAAGCCGAAAGACCGCGCGCGCCCGGCGCCTCGCCGGTGCGGGCGAACACGACATACAAATCCGCAATGCCGCCGTTCGAGATCCAGGTCTTTTCGCCGTCGAGGACGTAGCCATTGCCGTCCCGGCGCGCCGATGTCGTCATGTTGGCCACATCGGACCCTGAACCGGGCTCCGACAGCGCAAAGGCGGAAATCGTCTTCCCCGCACGTGTGCGGGGCAGCCACCGCGCCTTCTGCTCCCGATCGCCAAATAGCGAGATCGGCCCCGCACCCAGGCCCTGCATGGCAAAAACAAAATCCGCCAGACCCGAATGACGAGCCAGGGTCTCCCGTATCAGGGCGAGCGTCCGGACGTCGATACTCCCTGAGTCCTCGCCGGGCGCGGTGTATTTCAACCAGCCATCTTCGCCGAGTTTCGCGACCAACTCGCGGCAGGCTTTATCGACGTCGAGGTGATGATTGTCCCCCGCCAGATTGTTCTCTGCCCAAAGCTCAAGACCGGAAGCGATCGATCGATGGCGGTCTTCGAGGAACGGCCACTGCAGGAAGCTTTGGTCTCTCATCGGTCAGTTCCCTTCCAGGATTTGCCTTCAGCACGACCAAGAAGATAGCGCATAGCGCCTTGACCGGCTTTTATGCTCCATAATGACAGTGGTTAAATCGGAGCAAGCCTTATAAATCGGAGCAAGCCTTTAAAGCGAAGCAAGCCTTGCTAGACGGCTTTACTGGGATGAAAGCTCCTGCACAGCGCTTTTGATTTCCTTCAAATCATTTATCGCTTTGCACTTCTTGACGAGCGGGCCTACTTCCTTGTCGCCCTGCGCCTTTACGGTACGCAACATCAACGCCACGGTTTTTCGAGCGGTTTCTTCAAGCTCCAATCTCTTTTCCGACTGTAATGGCTTGGCGATCGCCGATTCGATTTCCATGGTTGCCAGCTGGGCTTCGATGTAATTTTTCTTCACGTCGGCATTGGAAGTCAGCGTCGAAAGCCCCCCGTACAAGAGCGAGCATTCGGCAAAGCGGCGCACCACCTTGTCGCGCAAATCGGGGGCTTCCTTGTTTTCTTCAATCGCGCTGTTTATCGCCCCGGTCACGTCAAGGGCGGCCCATGCGGTGTCTTTGCTGGTGGTGGATTGCGCATAGGCAGAGTCCGGCAAAACCGACAGCGCCAAAAAAGCCAGCAAAACCATCAATTTGGAGCTATCGGACATCACTGGTTCCCTAATAAGATTTAGTCGCTGCTAAAGGAGTTCAGGGAGTTCGTCAACGCGGGAAGCGGCCCTTCGCAGCTCGCCGATAACGGAAATTGCAGGCCCGGCTTCCTCTCCCCGAACCACAGGCGTGGCTCGTTAATTTTGAGCACGACCAATATCGTACTCCGGCACGCTCACCAAGCCGTTTTCTCCCCGAAAAAACCTGACAAAGCGGATGCCTGGCTCCGGGGCGCAGCCTGGCTTGGCCGCAGGCGCAAGTTGAGTCCGCTCCTGCTCCAACCGGATACAGGCTCACACGTCGAATGCGATGGAACATGCTTGCTTGGCGCAACTGGGCTTGCGCGGGACCTCCACCAATCGCGACAGGAGAACTCGATTGGCGCGTTCGCCACTTGTCATGATCGCGGCCAACATTGCGAAAGCCACTCGCAAGCGGCGTCGCCTCTTGGCGCATAATTCCGTTCTCCCTCAGATCGAATGTCGTATTCGATGCCGTCGCAACTTCCATTTTAATTACTTCGTCCTTTGAGACTCAGCGCAGAGCCTTTCATCAGTCGCGCATTCTCTCGACTGGTTCGCGTTGCTGTCGTCGCTAAACACGTTGCTTTCGTCTCGGCAGCCGAGGCCCCGCAGCCTCATAAAAGATCGCAATCGTTGCGATTTCAAATTCGTTAAAGAACCGTCTATGGCTTGTTTTAAAGCCGTTTCGCGCGAATCGAAAATCGAACGGCACCCGGAAATCCCGGCACTTCACGCTCGATCATTCACAGATCACGCGCGCTTGAAGTGCTTCATTCTCAGATCACACGCGATTGAAGTCTTTAACTCCGAATTTAATGGAGACTATGAAATGAAATTCTATGTTTGCTTCGTCATCACAACAGAAACAGGACCAATTCAATGACGAATTTGAAGACACTAAGCGCTGTGATCATTCTTGGCGCGGCAGTTGCGACGCCGGCGTTCGCTCAGGATGCGGAAACCCTCGCGCCGAAGACGACTCATCACGTCCGCGTACATGCCAAGAATTATCGCGGAGCGTACAATCAGGTGAATGAGCCCGCCTATGTCGCCCCGAAAACCGCTGCACGGGACCCCTTCGGCTATGACGGCACGGAAGAATATCCGCGGCTCCTCTACTCCGGAAATTAATGCAGGCCAGCGGGGCGACGGGGCGTATCCAAACCGTTTTCCGTTTACCCCGTCAGCGTGGTCCCGGGACATTTTCAATGTCCCGGGAGCTGCATCGATGGCACGATTGCAGTGACAATGCGTTTTGGTGCTACCGGCTGTGACGGTACGGCCTTCTTGTGATCCTGACCGGGGATCGCCCTCAAAACAAACTTTCCGCACACCAGGCACATCGTAAAAGTCCCGATGGTTTTCGAGGATGCCGCGTCGACATCAATGATGCGAGAGGCTCTCCGCAAACAGTGGCCACCATGCCTGTGACGTCGCGTGGAATTTATTACTGCGAATGATAACACGTATAGTATCGTCGTGCGGATCGCGCCCTGATAACGAACGGCGAATCTATTGACTGAGGTCTATTGACTGGGATTGTGTGGCCTTTAGCCTCAATCAACCAGTCAGCCGAGCAGACCTTATGATTAACCGGGCGATATTGACCATCATATCCATTGCTACCGCCGCGGTTGTATCCGTCACGTCGGCGCAGGCGCAAATATCCGATACAGTGCGCATCGGCTATCAGAAATCCTCGACGCTGATGGCGATCCTGAAGGCCAATGGCGAGCTGGAAAAGGCCCTCGCACCGCTGGGCGTGCGCACCTCCTGGCATGAATTCACCAGCGGTCTGCCGGTACTTGAAGCGATCAATACCGGCAATATCGATTTCGGCGCCGACGTCGCCGATACCGTCCCCTTGTTCGCACAGGCTGCCGGCGCCAGGCTCGCCTACATTGCCGAGGAAGCTGCTTCGCCTTCGGCGCAGGCCATTCTGGTCGGAGCGGAATCGCCGATAAAGACGATCGCCGACTTGAAGGGGAAGAAGGTCGCGGTCACCAAGGGTGCCGGCAGTCATTTCCTGCTGCTCGCCGCCCTCGCCAAGGCGGGCCTCAGCTTCAAGGATATCTCGCCGGCCTATTTGACGCCGGCGGACGGCCGCGCGGCCTTCACCGGCGGCAATGTCGACGCATGGGTTGCCTGGGATCCGTTTTTGAGCAGCACCCAGCGCCAATCGGGCGCGCGCATTCTGTCCGACGGCAGCAACGGGCTTGCGAGCTACAAGCGATTTTATTTGTCGTCCGCGGCTTACGCGGACCGGCGCAGCGACGTTCTTGACGTCATCTTCCGCAAGCTGGACGAGACCGGCAAATGGGTGAAGGCGCATCCAAAGGACGCGGCCGGGTTGCTGACGGGTCTGTGGGGAATTGACGCACCGACCGTGGAAGAAGCCAACAGCCATCGTTCTTACAGAGTAGGCGTGGTGACCCCGGCTGGATTGTCGGAGCAGCAGCGCATCGCCGACGCGTTTTTCGCGGAACGACTGCTTCCGGTAAAGGTCAATGCCGCCGACGCCAAAATATGGACCCCAAAGCCGAACTGACACGTGGACTTATCCCGGTCTGACGCGGATCGGCATTCAGCCGTAATACGCGAACAGCTCGATCGGGTCGTTGAAGCCACGGACCGGATATTCGCCGACGCGCTCCAGAGCGAAATCGCTTTCAACGAGATCGGCGAACGCGCGGGACAGCAGCACCGGTTTGCCCAATTGCTTGGTGAGGGCTTCGAGACGCGAAGCCATGTTGACCGCAGGACCGATGACCGTGAAGTCGAGCCGGGTCCGCGAGCCGATGTTGCCGTACATGACGTCTCCGACATGGACGCCGATGCCGTAATTCAGCGGCGCACGACCGGTTTCAGCGTTCTTTTCGTTCAGGGCAGCCATCGCCCGACGGGCTTCGGCCACGGCACGCAGCAGATTTGCACAGGCTGACGGCTCGCTCAGCGGAAAAATGGCAAGCAAACCGTCCCCGATAAATTTCAGAATTTCCCCGCCATGCCGCTCGATCGGCTCTGACATCGCATCGAAATAGCTGTTGAGAAGATCGATGACGTCGTCGCGCGGCCAGTTGTCGGAAATCCCGGTGAAATCACGCAGATCGCAGATCATGATGGCGGCGCGCACCGTCGTCCCGGTTCCGCGTCTTGTGGCGCCGGCCAGAATGAGCTCGCCGGCATGCGAGCCGACATAGGTTTCGAGCAGCGTTCGCGCCAGCCGGTTCTTGATACGGATTTCGCTGACCAGCGCGAGAACCGGCAACAGTCTCAACAGCGCAGCGATATGCGCATCGTCAAACCCGCCGGGCCGGTCGGTTGCAAAGGTCACGAAATGCTGCTTGCCCAGCGAATGGTAGATCGGCCACGCCACATAATCGGTCAGGCCCTTCGCCCGCATCTCGTCATAGACGGCGTGCTTGCGGCCCAGCGAGGGATCGCATTCGAGATTCTCACGCACCTCGACAGCGCCGTCACGAATTTCATTGACCGGACTGTTGATGTATTCGGGCCGCCCCCCGACATCGTAGTCCAGTCTTACAATCTCGGCTCCGGGCGTGCCGTCAACCCATACGATCCGGGCGCCAAGCCATTGGGGATGGTGGATCATGACGTGAAGCGACGCCCGCTTGACGGGAGTGCCCGCTGCCTGGAGCCGGACACACATCTCGGCAAAAATATTGTCAATGAAGCGCTCATCGCGTGCGTCGTTGGTCAGCCAATGCACCACGTCGCCGACGGAATCCGCGGTAACGGGATCGATGTTTGGCGGCGCGTTCATATCTTGCTCCTGAGCAGTGACCTGGATCGTCACCGCCGGATATGTCGTATCCTTACTCGACGGCGTCAATGGAGCCGGCTGTAATTTGCGAAAGATCGAGCTCGATCAGTTGCGGGGGTACAGCGTCACAACCTTGTCATAGCCGCAATATCAGGCTGATCTGCGGGTTAACAATTGCTGCGACGCCTCGCGCGCCACGGCCCTCAATCCATCCAGTGTGACATTGCCTTGTTTGGCACTTTGTATCAGCTTTTTGGCGACATGCTTTCGGCTCTCGTGATCTCCGCCGTGAGGCAGGCCCGCGAACACCTCTTCGAGCGCGACGTCCATGTTTGCGGCTGTGCGTTCGTCAATTCCGGTCATCAGACATCTCGCCTGACTGGAGGAGCCAACTCCCCGACGCCCGATGGAATCGCAGCAGGTTCCTGGTTTGCGTCATTTCGCTCAAGCTCGGGCGACTCGTCGTAGCCGTAGCGGCTGCTGTAGAACAGCAAGCCCATCAGACCTACGCCAATCACGAGCGCGAAAATGATTCCGAGTGCCATGGCGAGGTAACCCGATTCAGGAACATCGGTACCTGCCGCCGAGGTCCAGCCATAATAGGACACAATGATGGCAAACACGAGCAACGCACCGAGGACCAAAAGCAGCGACCAGTTGCCGAAGCTCAATCCAGCTAGGGCGGACTTGAATGTGGCGAATGACGTCGCCTTCCTCTGGACATCCATGACCGATCTCCTGCCTGTGCGCTGACGGACGAGTTCCTCTGGTCTCAGTGTTACATGCGTTCGGGTGTCGAGAAATTATACGGGGGTGTTATCTGTCCTCACTTAAAGTCGCTAAAACCTTACCACGGCTTCTCCTGGTCCAGTTCACCCCACCCGCGGAATAAATCCGGGCACACCGGTCTCCACCACCGAGTTAAATCGGACATTTGTTGTAATGCGGTCCCGAATCTCCCGCATGGCGTCGTCAGGGAGAGCCGAAATCTCAAAATTCTCCCGGATGCGATGCGGTTTGGTCGAGGTGGTCAGGAACGCGGTGCCGCGCTGTACGGCCCAGGCCAGCGCAACCTGAGCCGGCGTCTTGCGCACGCGTTGCGCGATGGACTTAATCACTGGATCTTCCAGCAGATTCGGCTCCATCGCGTGTCCCACCGCAGCAAACGCCTGCAGTACGATGCCATGCTCCCGGCAGAAATCGAGCAGTTCCCATTCGGGAAGATAGGGATGGGATTCCACCTGCACCACGGACGGTTTGATCCGCGCGGCCGAAACGATCTCCCGCAGCTTCTCCAGCGTAATATCCGACAGGCCGATCGACCTGCAGTGCCCGTCATCCACGAGGCGCTCCAGCGCCTGCCATGTCTCCAGTAACGTCACGCCGGAATCGTAGATCACCCGGCCTTGCTCATCCCTTGGATCCTGCTCGTCGCCGGGTTTGAAGGCAAAGGGAGTATGGATGATGTAACAATCGACGGTGTCTATTCTCAACCGTTGACGGCTCGCGTCGAAAGCAGGTTTGACCCGCTCCGGACGATGGTTCGTGTTCCACAGCTTGGTAGTAACAAACACCTCTTCGCGCCGGACGGTCCCTGCCCTGAACACTCCCTGCATCGCCTCGCCGACCGCGGCTTCATTGCGGTAGCGTTCCGCGCAATCGAAGTGCCGAAATCCGACTTCCAATGCCGTCTTGGTGGCTTGTTTGGTCACCAGGGGATCAGGGATCAGGGTGCCAAACCCCGCGGCGGGCATCAAAACCGATCCATGATTAAGACGAATGGTCGTGTGGCGAAGCGTGTCAGGTGTCGTCATGGGAACATTCCTTTATTTGATGCAGCAAGTGCGAAGCATGGGACGCCTTCGGTGTTAATTGGCCGGCCGCGGTTTGCGGAGAAACAGCACGAGCGGGCTCACGATCAGCATGGCGAACATCAGGATCTTGAACTGACCGATGACGGCAACGACCGCCGCCTGCTGGGTGATCATGTCGTTGAGTGCGGCGAGGCCCGGCTTGGCGATTGAACCCGCCACATGAGCGGCGGTGCGGTAGGGCGTGAGGTTCTTCGCCAGCGCCAGATGCATCGCCTGGGTGTTGATGTAGAAGAAGATCTGGACGATCGCGATGCCTATCGCGCCTCCATAGGCGCGTGACACGCCGAAGAGCGCGGTGCCTTCCGGATGGAAGGTCGGATCGAGCGTGCCGAACGCCGCCTTGGTGAGGGACGGCAGCAACATGCCGAGACCCGCCCCCTGGAACAGGATCGCCATGATCACCGGACGCCGATCCATCGCGGGTGAATAGCCGAGCATCGACCAATTGGCATAGATCACCAACGCCAGACCGACGGTCACGAACAGCCGGTTATCGATCCACGCCGGGGCGAAGCTCATCAGCACCACGGCGCCCACAAGCGTGACACCGCGTGCGAGGGTGAGATACCCGGTGGTATCGACGGGATAGTTGAGCAAATCCTCCAGCATTGGCGAGGTCAAAGCCAGGGTCGGCAGCAGGACGAAGCCGACGGCGAAAAACATAATCGCCGAAAGCATGAAATTGCGGTCCTTGAACAGCGCTTTATTGAGAAAATGCACATCCGTCGTCAGGATGTGCATGACGAAAAGATAGAATCCCAGCACCGACGCAATCGCTTCGACCCAGATTTCAGGCGAGGCGAACCATTCCAGCCGCTCGCCGCGGTCAAGCATCATCTGCAGGCCGAGCATGCCGAGCGAGAAGAGCGCCAGACCGAAGAAATCGAAGGGCGGATTTTGCGCGGCTTTTTTCTCGGGCAGCGAGAGCGCCATCGCGAGAGCGATGAAGCCTGCGATCGGCAGGCTGAAATAGAAAATAGAGTGCCAGCCGTGATATTCACTGAGCCAGCCGCCGATGCTCGGCCCGGTGCTGATACCGAGCAAGAAACACACGATCCAAGCCAGTCCGGCCCGCTTATGGTGCGGCGGTGGCAGTACATCCAGCAAGATCGCCAGTGACAGTGGCGCGAGCGGGCCGCTCGCGGCCCCCTGGACGATCCGGGCAAACACGAACTGAATGGGAGTTGTCGCGAGCGTGTCGAGCATCAGGCCGAGCGAGAAGACCGCGAGGGACACCAGATAAACTGTCTTGCGGCCGTAACGCCCCGCGAGCCAGCGCGCCATCGGCATAACGGTCGCGCCCGCCGCGATATAGGCGGTGAACACCCAGCCGACCTCGTCGTCGGACATCGACAACGTTCCCTGGATATGCGGCAGGGCCGCATTCGGGATGGAGATATTCACCGACTCCATAAAAGTCGCCATCAGCGCCGCAGCGATGATGGCGCGACGACCGTCGATTGCGGAGCTCGATGGCAGGGCGATAATCATTTGCCGTCCGCCGCGAGCGCGAACTGCAGCGGGTGGCGCCAGGTCCGTCGATGGCCGGTGTCGACCCGCGCGGTGACACTGATGCCGGAAAACAGCGGACGGTTCGGATCGACCTCATCGAGCTCGAGACGCACCGGCAGGCGCTGGACAACCTTGACCCAATTGCCGGTCGCATTCTCCGGCGGCAGCACGGCGAAATCCGATCCGGTGCCCGGGCTCATGCTGACGATGTGCGCCTTGAATGTGCGATCCGGATAAGCATCCACATCGATCGTCGCCTCCTGGCCGGGACGCATGTGGGTCAGGCCGGTTTCGCGGAAATTCGCCTCGATCCAGATCCGGTGGCTCGACAGCAGCGAGAACACGGCGGCACCGGGATTGACGAAGCTGCCGACCTGGAGGTCCTCGACTCTGGTCACGATCCCATCGTCAGGCGCGGTGATCGTTGCATAGGACAGATCAAGCCGCGCACGGTCGAGCTGCGCCTTGGCGGCACGAACCGTCGGATGGCTGTTGACTTCGATGTTCGGATCGCCGTTCAGCGCGACAATGGTATTGGCGATCTGCTGTTCGATCGATGCAACGCGCTGACGGGCAACCTTCAGATCAGTCTCGGTCCGGTCGAACACTTCACGCGGGGTGAAGTCGTTTGCGACCAGCGCTTTCTTGCGATCATACTCGCGCTCGGCAAAAGCCCCGGAATCCCTGGCCGACTGCAGTTCAGCCTGCTGCTGGTGATAGGTCGTTTTGAGCGATTCGATCTGCAGGCGCGCGCTCGCCAGCCGCGCTTCGGCCTGATCGATCGCAATCTGGTAGGGCTCGGGATCGATTCGAAACAAGACTTGTCCCTGCCGGACACGCTGATTGTCCCGCACGGCGATTTCGACCGCCTGCCCCGCCACCCGCGCATTCACGGTCACTTTCGCCGCGCGAACGAACGCATCGTCGGTCGAGACATAAGGCTCCTCGACCAGGTACCAGGCGGCGCCGAACGCAGCCAACAAAATCGGCACCGCCAGCAACAGGGGCCGGCGCAGCCGCTCCCTGATTGTTTTCATCGGCATTGCGACCACCCGGTCGGGTGCCGGGCCATCGACAACGCGATCGAATTGCGTCTCCACTGCAATATTAATCCCCATCGCAAGCCCTCGCCCATTTTATTTTGTAACGTTTCATACAAATACAATACGACGGCGCTACAAACAAGGTAGCTGCCGATTTATTTTGTAGTGTTTCGTACAAATATGGTATGAACCCTCGGCAACCGGGATATTTGGCGACATGGCACAAAAAAACAGCGAAACCGGACCAGTGCGCCGCGGACGGCCGCGGGCCTATGACGCCGACACCGCGCTCAAGCGTGCCACAGACACCTTCTGGCGAACCGGCTATTCCGGAACCTCGCTCGACAGCATTGCTGCCGCGACCGGCATGAATCCCCCGAGCCTCTATGCGGCCTTCGGCAACAAGCGCGCGCTCTATCTCGAGGCGCTCGCGCATTATTGGGAACTCAGCCTTGCGGCGACGCGTAAGGCCCTTGCCGAAGATCGCCCGTTGGCCGAAAGCCTGATGGCAGCCTACGAGGCGGCACTGTCGATCTATTTTTCGGGTAAAGGACCCGCGCGCGGCTGCTTTGTGATCGGAACCGCGGTAACCGAAACCGTCGACGATCCGGATATCCGCAAGAGTGTTGCGGCAGGACTTCGTTCGATCGACGCCGATTTCGAAGCGCGTTTCCGCACCGCGCGTGACAGAGGCGAGTTGAAGGACGATGCCGATCCGACGGCGCTCGCAATCCTGGCTTCCGCGACGATGCACAGCATCGCTGTCCGCGTCCGTGCCGGCACGCCCCGCGCGGAGCTGCGGCAGATGGCGCGAAAGGCGGTCAGTGTAATCTGCGGATGCCAGATGATTCCGGTTAAAAAAGTGCCTTCGGGCTGAACGGATCGGGGCGGCCGGTGCCGGTGTTTCGCGCAAGCCCCGCCAGGTCGGCGATGAGAAAGGCCTGCACATTTCCGTTCGTCCTCTGTTGAAGGGTCACGCCATTGTGCAGGCCACCGGCGTGCTCGACCATCCAACACTAGGCACAAGCCGATCATATCAAGGTATGAGCTGGCATCGCGAGGCGACGACTGTTATTCACCGCCGATGCGGGCGCCTTTCTCAGCCACCGAACGCTTCATCAGCAGCACCGCGAGTAACGGCATCAGCGTCACCACGGCCAACAAGAAAAAGACATCGAAATAAGCCAGTGACGATGCCTGCTGCTGCCGCAAGTTCTCGAGCGTCTGCAAGGCCAATTGCTGGGCTGCGGACGCATCGCCACTCTGCTGCAGAAAAACGCCGCGAGCCTGCGCCAGGAAAGAAACCACGCCTGCATTGAACGAATCGAGGAACTCGCCGAGCCGCAGGACGTGAAATTGTTCACGGCGCTCCTGCATGGTCTGCGCCATCGAGGTGCCGACACTGCCTCCCTCATTACGCAAAAGACTGAGCAGACCGACGGCTGCGCCACGCAGCGCTGGTGGAATATAGAGATAAGCCGCGACGTTGGCAGGCGCAAAGCACATCGAGAGTCCAAACACCAGCAACACCCGGGGCCAGACCACCTGGCCGGGGCTGATCTCGATATTCATCTGCGACATCCAGTAATTTGCGATCGCCATGGTCAGCAGGCCGCCCGCGAGTAGCCACCGGGCATCCGCTCCCTTGCCAAGTGCCATGCCGACAAACGGCATCGCCAACAGCGCACCAAACCCCGCCGGCGACATGACCAGTCCCGCGCTGAAAGCATCATAGCCGAACAGGGATTGCAGCAGGGCGGGCAATGATGTGCTGGCGGCGTAAAGGATGGCGAAAGCGCCGAAGATGATCACGCAGCAGGCCGCGAAATTTCGTTCCTTTAACGGGCGAAAATTGACCACAGGATTGGGGTTGCGCAATTCCCAGAAGATCAGCGCGATCAAACCGAATCCGAAAAAAATCGTCAGCGTCTGCACGCGCCAGAACGGATCGCTTAGCCAGTCCCACTCTTGTCCCTTGCTGAGCATCACCTCCCAGGAGACCATGACGATCACCAGCAATGACAGGCCGATTCCGTCAAAACGCAGAGGCTGCTTGCGCAACTCCTTGCGCTCTTTGACGAGGTATTCCGGGTCGTGCAGCATGACATAGCACGCACCAAATGCCACGAGGCCAATCGGCAGGTTGATAAAGAACGCCCATCGCCACGAATAACTGTCAGTGATCCAGCCGCCGAGGGTCGGACCGACCACCGGCGCCAACAGCGCAGCCAGGCCAAACAGCGTCATCGCGATGCCTTGCTTCTCGACCGGAAAGGCGTCCAGCAGCACGCCCTGACTGGAGGGCTGAAGACCACCGCCCGCCAGGCCCTGCACGACGCGAAACACGATCAACTGGCCGAGGCTGGTGGCCATGCCACATGCGCCGGACGCGAGAGTAAAGACTGCGATCGACAGCAGGAAATAGTTGCGGCGCCCGAGCCGAGCCGACAACCATCCGCTGATCGGCAGGATGATCGCATTGGCGGCGAAGTAGCTGGTGATGACCCATTCGCCGTCGTCGACCGTGGCCGAAAGACCGCCGGCAATGTATCGCAGCGCGACCAGGGCAATGGTGGTGTCGAGCACCTCCATGAAAGTCGGAATGATGACCACGGCGGCGACAAGCCACGGGTTTACGGCGGCCCGTGGCCTTGAAGGTGAAAGGGCGAGGTCTGTCATTTGCCGGTGCCTGACGCGCTCGCGGCCGAAGCGCTGCCCTGCGATTGCGGCTGGAAGGCCCGAAGAAATGCCCCGGCATTCGGCCCGTTCACCGGTTTGTTCAGATAAACGTAAGGGACAACCGATGCGCCGATGAACAGCGGTTTCTTGTCCGGATCGTAACCCTCAAGCTCGATCCGGACCGGCAGCCGCTGGACGATCTTGATATAATTGCCGGTAGCATTCTGCGGCGGCAACAATGCGAGCGTCGATCCGGTGCCTATCGTAAAGCCGGTGATCCGGCCACTGAATACCTGCTTGTCGCCATAGATATCGACATAGAGATCGGCGGCTTGACCGATGCGCAGGTCGCGCAGTTGCGTCTCCTTGAAATTCGCATCGATCCAGATCTCGCTGAGCGATCGGATCGCCATCAAGCTCTGTCCGACCTGAACGTCATTGCCGGGATTGACGTTCCGGCGCGTGACGACGCCGTCGATCTCCGCGACGACATCGCCATAGCGAAGATCGAGCTCAGCCAGAGCCAGATCGCGTTTGGCAGCTTCGAGCTTGGCTTCGGCTTGCTTAACAGGCGGCGCCACCGGGGCGAGTTGATCGAACGTGCGGTCAACCCCGCCCTTTTCGAACGCTTCGAGCATCTGCTTCGGAGACTGATTGTAGGAATGTACAACGCCCAGTTCCGCCGCGGTCTGAATCAGTTCCGCCTGCGCCTGCAGGACCGAAGAAAACGTCTCATCGAGGTTGGCCGGTACCCGGTCGAGATCCGCGCTGTCTTCGGGCTGTGTCGACAGGCCCAACGAGACACGGATCTGGTTCGCATCCGCCAATGCCTGGACGACACCCGCCCGGGCAATCGACAATGTCGCCTGACGCTGGTCATAGAGCTCGCGGCTCGCCGTCTCGGATACGACCAACTGCGACGTCCGGTCGAATTCCTGCTGCGCGAGTACAAGCGTGGCCTTCGCTTTTCTGAGCGCGGCGACGCGGGCATGCAGCAGGCTTATCTGGTTTTCGACGTTCTCCACGACTTGTTGCAATTGCCAGCGACGGCTCCAGGCCTGCGCCTCGATACCGCGAACCGTGGCCTTCGCTACCTGGAGATCGGCCCCAGCAGTATCGACGGCCGCCTTCTTCACAGCGACGGCGTCCCGGAGCGGTTCCTTGTCCAACTCGACAAGAAGATCACCTTTGTGCACGCGGTTGTTGTCATCCACCAGAACCCGGGCGACCTGACCGTGGACGCGGGGGGCGACGGACGTCACATGCCCGTTCACAAAGGCGTCGTCGGTCGAAACCGTGCTGAGCACGAACCGGATCCAGGGAACGCCGAACACCGCCGCCGCGATCACCGCAGCGCCGAGCACACCGATCAGCAATGTTCGTTGCCGCGTGATTTCTCGCTTCGAAGCTGGTTTTGAGCCAACATCCACCCGTGGCGATGTGGCATCGCGATCGACCTTGGCATCCGTATTGCCTATTGCGGGCGCCTCGATCGAAGCTGCCACGCTCTTGTCTTCGACGGTGTCAGCAGGCATCGGACATTCCCTCCCAAGGAAGATCGCTTCTCAAGCAAATCAGTCGTGTTTATCGACGACGCTCAATTCGGACGGAGGACGCGTCGACTGCGCCCCGGGCGCCCCACGGGGATTGGTCTTGCCGTTGCCGACATCCCTTGACATTTCCAGACAAGTCAGCAGTTCAACGTAGCTCGCGAAGCCAGCAACCGTTGCCTCGACTACACAGCCGCTCCTGTCGGCGCCGACAAATTGCGGCCACTCCGTTTCAAGCTGCTGAAGCGCTTCAGCCTCATCACGAGAGCACCGGTCGAAAGCTTTGGAGGATTCGCTTTCGAAACGGCACTCCTTCGCGATATCGAATCGGGGGGGCGCATCGGAAATGGCGACGGGTGAAAGCGTCGTCAGGATGACGATTGGCAGGCGAAGCAGCATTTCGACCTCCTTGAGAAGCATCCTCCCAGCCATCGCATCGGCGACTTCCAGGGCAGACGCTTCAGGTATAAGGCGATCCCGACGCGATTTGATCGGGCTTCCCTCAATTTCAAGGTAGGGATATCCGCAACATCACTGCCGAACCATACAACCCAGGGCGGAAGCCGATCATATCAAGGTATGAGCAGGCATCATGAGGCAGCGGCTGGCCGCGATCGGCAAACGCGCCCTGCACGTCAAATCCGATTCAGAACTTTTTGTCACTGACCACGCGGAGGTCGATCCTGCCGATCAGATCCGAACGGAGCGCCTCGGCGGCGCTCATCGCAGCCATCGTCTGTTGTAACGTACTGATATTCGATCCGAGCGATACGATCCCGCCCAGTACGACGGCAATCGATCCGATCGCCACGACTTGGCTGGATCCGAATAGACCAAGTACCATCAAGAGCAGCAATACGACGCCGCCGGCGACTGCTGTTTTGGAAAACAATATAATCTTTCGGCATCGCTCGGAGACTTCGGCAAGCTCCTCGATCTGGGCTTCGATCCGTGAAATCTCGTCGGGGGGGTCGTCTTCATGTGTCAGATTCAAGATCGATATCCGGTAGGTTCACGCTCGGGCGCGCGGGCTGAGCGACCGAAACGAAAGCGCATTGCCACGTCGAATTCCCTGAAACAGGACTGCGTGGTTGGCGACATAGTGCCGATCGAAGGTATCAGGGAATTATTGTCAAGGGATGTCGTGTAGACAACACGAAAACAGCAAGCTTCCGTACCGCGCCAGCCTTCGCGTTCAGGCTGCGGCCTTTGCAGCCATCCGCCTTGCACCCATCCTCGCGGCGAGCAGCAACGCGGCGCGGAGAGCTCCGGGATTGGCGACGCCCTTGCCCGCGATATCGTAGGCCGAACCGTGTGCCGCGGTCAGCAGCGGAAACGGAAAGCCGCCCAAGAGCGTAATGCCCTGGTCAAATCCAATCAGCTTCATCGCAACCTGTCCCTGATCGTGATACATGGTCAATACCGCATCGAATTCGCCTTTGCGCGCGCGCACAAACACAGTGTCGGAAGGCACAGGGCCATAGCATTCAATGCCTTCGCCTAAGGCTTTCGTCACAGCCGGTTCGATCACGTCGATTTCCTCGCGGCCGAAATTGCCACCGTCGCCTGCATGCGGATTGAGGCCTGCCACGGCGATCCGAGGCTTTGTGAAGCCGCCCTCGCGCATCGCCTGATCCGTCAGACGCAATCCTCGCAAGACATTGTCGAAGGTGATCAGCGACGCAACCGCGGAAATCGGCACGTGCGAGGTGACACGGGCATTCCAGAGATTGGGCAAAACATTGAACTCGCTTGCCGTCCCCTTGAAATCCAACATCTCCGTCACGAAGACGATTTCATCCTCGTAAGCCGGATAGCCAAGCCGCATCGAAGCCTTGTTGAAGGGGCTGAACGCAACGACATCGGCCTCGCCGCGCGCGGCAAGCGCAATGGCGTATTTGAAATTGGCGATAGCGCTTTTGCCCGACGGCTCGGAAAGCTCCCCGACCGGAATCGTCGCCGGATCGAGATTCCCCAAATCCACGAAAACGGGACGATCTATCCTGGACGGCAGAGCCGCGTCTGGTTTCGTGTCGTTCAGATCCAGCTTGACGCCCGCGATCTCTGCGCCCCGGTCGAGCACACGGCGATCGCCGATCGCAACGATCTCTGCGGCTCCAGTCACCTCGGGGTCGGCCAGCAGGCGGGCGGTCAGTTCCGGGGCGACACCAGCCGGACAGCCGATGGCAAAGGCGATTCGTGGTCGGCGTGCCGTGGAGATTTGAGCAGGGTTCATGTCATCAGCCTTTTTGGAATGTTATTGACTGGCAGCGATTATTGCGCGGCAGTGCTAGCCTGCAGCATCGAGGTTTTGTAGACGTTCCGTGCCGTTTCGCAGAACAGGCTCTGCTGTTCGCTCTCGGAATATTGCGACGCGATCTGTTTGAAGCCCGAAAAGATCGTGTCGAACGTACCGCAGAGGCTGTCCACAGGGAAGTTGCTCGCGAACATCGCGCGCCCGGCGCCGAACATCGCGATGATTTCTTGCACGATCCAGCGGTTGTCCTCCACCGACCAGCGACGGCCACGCTGTCCGAGGCCTGAAATCTTGACCCGGACATTGGGTTCGGACGCGAAGCGGCCCATGGCTGCGTGCCATCCCGCGAGGCCCACCTGACTCCGGTCCGACGGCAGGCCTGCATGATTGAGCACGATGAGGGTGCGCGGAAAGTCACGCGCGAGACGAACCGCTTCATCCAGATTCCACCAGGGGGTCTGCAGATCGAAATGCAGTCCATGGCGCTCCAGCAGCGCATATCCTTTTCGCCACCCTTCATGCGACATCAGCGTGCGTTCCGCTCCGACCGCATCGGGGGTTGCGGGACCTCCCGGCTTGTGGCGAACGCTGCGCACCAGCGGAAAGGCCGCCTGCCCCGCAATCACCGATGGTGCGTCGCTGCGGTCGAGCCAGGCCTGGGCGACAACGGCATTCGGCAGGCCGAAGCACTCCGACACAGAGGTAATGTAACGGGTCTCGTCGATTGGAGCTTCCGGGTCCCATTCGGTTTCGACATAGACCGTCTCGGAAATCCGGTGCCCGGCGGCATCGGCAAGATAGTCGTTGGGCAGATAGCGGCGCTTGATGGCCGAGTAGTCGCCATAGCGAAACGGGATGTTGCTGTCGGGCTTCAGCCAGGGGTGGTTATTTGCAACCGGATCCCAGAAGTGCTGGTGAGCGTCCACAATCGGTCCGGTCCAGAGCGGTCGATCTGGCATGTCGTACTCCGTATCAACGCCCTTCGGCACTCTGGAAATCGATCAGCAGCGAACCGATCACGTAAAGGGCGGCACAGCCTGCGAAGAAGTACAGCACCATCAGGTAGGCTCCCGTAGACTGAAGGATCAGCCCGGTAATGATCGGAATCGCAATGCCGCTGGAACTTCCCGCAAAATTCATCGCGCCGCCGACGATGCCGACTTTGTCATGTGGCGCAAGAATGGCGGGAAAGCTCCAATAAAGGCTGCCGAAATAGAGCAGAAACAACGTGCACGACAGCAATGCCACTGCCGCCACCGGGTCCGAAATTTCGGGGAGTGCAAAGAAGGACAGCATGACGCCGAGACCTGACACGCCGAGGGCCCACTTGTAGACGGTGCCTCGCCGCATGCCACGTTCCTGAAGCTTGTCGACCAAAAAGCCGCTGGTGAGGGAGCCGAACATTCCGCCAAGGAAGATGACGAAGGTGGCACCGCCCATTTGCTTGAGGTCGAAGCCGCGCGCCTGCGCCAGATAGCTTGGACCCCAGGTCAGCAGGCCGAAATTGATCATGGCCCAGCTCATGCGGCCGACCAGAATGGCGGCCAGCGAACGCGGCGCGATGGTACGCGGAGCATCGCGCTGTGCGACCTGGGACGCCGACGCGGCCGCCTTGATGAGAGAGAGTTCCCCGGCATTGACGCCGGGATGATCGGCAGGCTCGTCACGAAGATACCACCAGGCGAGAGCTCCGAGCAGCATGGTCGCGATGCCGGCGACGACAAAAGCTGTCCGCCATGATCCGAGCGAGAGGATCAACCAGGCGATGATGACGCCGCCGAAGGCTGCGCCGAGCGGAGCGCCGCTATCCATCAGCACGGCCCCCCGTGCGCGCTCTTTCGACGAAAGCCAGATCGAATTGAGCTTGGCACCGGCCGGGAACAGGGGCGCCTCAGCCGCGCCGAGACCGACGCGGCTGATCAAGAGAGAAATCCCGCCACTGGCAACGCCGGCGATGGCTTGAAAGAGACCCCAGCCAACCGTGGCACCTGTAATCAACGAGCGGGGTCCGAAGCGATCGATCAGCCAACCGCCCGGAATCTGCAGCAGCGCATAGCTCCAGAAGAACGCGCTCAGGATGAGACCCTGCATGGCCGGTTCGAGCGAAAATTCCTTTGCGATTGTCGGCATGGCGATCGACAGCGTCACGCGATCAATCAGGTTGATGACGACAAGCACAAAAACGATGCCGAAAATCCGCCAGCGCACCGTGCTGGCGGCCCGTGCAGCAAGACCTTCGGTCCCGATGCTTGTCTGGATATGGTCCAGTCCCGACATGACGTTCCTCCCCGTTCCTCGAACTCTGGCGGTCCGACGGAATGTTGACGGGGAACGACGCTCGTTTTCGGCGACGCTTGCCCCTGCCTGACGTTAGCTCCCAAGGGGCCGGCGATGCTTGCCGCCGGCCATTCTTGTCAGGACGATACCTGACGGACCTATTCCCGCACAATGAAGAAACAGGGTGTAGTGACATCTATTCGGATACCACCAGCAGCGGCGTTGCCGACCCGCATTGGATGTTGGTGGCGGATATCATAATACTGGTGTCGATAGCTTTTGCACTGTGCCGTCGCACCTAGGTACCTTTTGCTCGAAAGTGGTCTGAAGTGAATAAAAACGAAGATGCTGATGATGGCCTGTTGGCTATGATCAAAAGGGCGATGAACCCGGAACATAGAGGGAGGACGGCGGAAAATAGCGACACCCCCAAAGCAGAGGATGACGCTCCCAAAACGGCCACTGAGCCGACTTTCGAGTCGATGGCGCCGGAGACAGTCGAACCCACCGAGGAGCAGCCCGCAGCCGAGCCAATCCCGGAAATTATCATAGCAACCCCGCAGTCCCGTACGCGCACGGCCGACCAACTGCAGAGCCTGATCCTGGACGCCCTGTCCAGGATTCCCGACGCACCGAAGCATGGCATGGCGATAACGGTTTACGGCTATCACCCTTGGAACGCGATGGTGAGCTTTGCACCGGGATCGACGAGGACTTCAACAGCTGCAATAATCCGATCGGCGCTCATCAAGGTGGTGGACGAGATGCGAGGTCACTTCGATATCGAGATGCCACGGGACTGACTTGCCCTTGATGGTCGCGATCCAATTCAGCCGTGATACGCAAACAGCTCGATCAGGCCGTTGAAGCCGCGCACCGGATATTCACCGACAAGTTCCAGTTCGAAATCGCTTTAACGAGGTCTATTATTTGCTTGCGACCGCGTTAATGGGACTCGCCTGTATCTGCTTGCGCAGGCAAACGACCGGCGGCACACCGCTGCTCAAAGGCCTTGATATGCGTATAGGCGAGCAACAATGTACGATGCGCAATTTTGGCCTCGCTGGCCCTGTCGAGCATGAAACCCAGGATGTGATCGACCTCCGTTCGGCCACCACGTTCGATGTCGCGCAGCATCGACGTCGCGTATTGCGAGTCCGCTTGGGAGAACGTCTCCTTCCACAATCTCATGAAGTCATCGCTGGGCGTATGACCGTTAGCGGCCGCGATGGCGGCGCCACACTGAAGCTGATCGAGGAAAAGTTCGCGGCCATTGGGAGTGCGGACAATTTCTCCGACATTCGCCCGCATCAGGCAGGTCATTGTGGCCGCGGTTGAGAGGTGAACCAGCTTTTCCCACATCCGCTGGACGATGTCGGTGACCGCGAAGGCTTCGACGCCTTTCGCAGCAGCAAACAAGGCTGCCAGCGTTTTCACGCGTTCGGTCATTTCGCCGGACTGTTCGCCAAAGGTAAGCGTCCGCCAATCGTTGAATTGGCGAATTGCGCCGCTCGGCGTAAGCGTTGCCTGAATCTTTGCGGTTCCGCCGAGTACACGGTGCTGGCCGAACCTTTGGTTCAGAACGTCGATGTGGGCGATTCCATTCAGGAAAGGCAATACGTAACCATCCGGCGCTAAGCCCGGTGCGATCGCGGCCACGGCGGCTTCGAGATCGTACGCCTTGCAGGTCAAAATGACCGCATCGTAAATTGGTGCCACCTCCGACGCGACCACGGTCTTCACAGCCAGTTGCGCGTCCCCGAACGGACTTTCGATCCGCAGCCCTTGCTCGGAAAGAATCTTACGCCGCCCATCACGGACAAGAAACGTGACATCGGCACCACTCCCAGCCAAACGACCGCCGAAATAGCCGCCAATTCCTCCGGCACCGAGCACCAGGATACTGGGATTACTCACGATAGGCCCTCCTCTTCCGCGACAATTGCCGCCTGAAGCGGCTTACTGCGCTTTGCGCGACTCCTCAAGGCGCGGATCGAACGCAAACTCGATCCGCACGCCGCTGGGCTCCCGCACTGGCGACTGAATTGTTCTCATCGAAACTCAGATCGTATCGAGCCGCTTTAACCTGGCTTCATCCCACACAATCCCGCTGCCGGCTCTCTCCGAGGTGACAACCAGTCCGTCGCGAATTTTCAACGGCTCCTCGATAATCGCATCCGCCCAGTCAACGTATTCAAGCCAATGGGCGGTAGGCGTTGCGCAAAGGAGATGCGTGCTGACTTCAGGCATCAGATGCGACGACATTTCAATGCCGTGGGCCGCGGCGATGCCGGCTGCGTGCAGCCAGCCGGTTACGCCACCTATCCGCGCGACATCGACCATCACGTAATCGCTCGCCTGAGCATTGACGGCACGCAGCAGGCCTTCCGGACCGTTGAAGTTCTCGCCGATCTGGATCGGAACCTTCAATTCGCGCGCCATTGCGGCGCTCGCCACATAATCATCGTGGGCAATCGGCTCCTCGAGCCAATAGATTCCCTCCTTTTCCAGCTCCCTTCCGCGAAGAATGGCTTCCGTACTTGTCAGCGCCTGATTGTAGTCCACCATGATCGCAACATCGCCGCCGGCAATGCTCCTGCGAACTGCGCTCAAGGCGGCCAGGTCCTCGAAAAGAGACGGGTATCCCAGCCGGAGCTTAACAGCCCGAAGGCCGCTCTCCAGCAGGGCTGTGGCTTCCTTCGCAAGGAGATCCGGCGGCATCAGCCCGAGGCCGCGGCTATCATAGGCGCGGAGCGATTTCGGGCTGGACCCGAGGAGCGAAGACAGCGGAACACGCTGCATCTGCGCGAGCGCGTCCCACATGGCCATGTCCAACAGCGAAAGTGCCATCCGGACGGTGCCGGTCACCCCAAGCAGCGCAAACTGACGCGAAAGGGTCTGCATTGCTTCAAGGGGCGTCGTATTCTTATCCTTCAAGAGATCGACCGCTTCGAAGAGATGCGACGACATCGCAACCGCTCCCGAGGGCCGGTAGCAAAACGCGTAAGCTCTGCCCGTCACACCATCTTCGTTGAGCAAATCGACAAGCAGCAGCGGCACGGACCTGACGATCGCCGCACTCGTTCCAAGTGTAAATTTCAGCGGAACCATCACACCGCGGGTCGTCAACGAGCGAATTCGCTGCCCTTCCGCGTTCAAGCCATTGGTCATTTTGATCTTTCAGTACTCTTCCAGAAACCGGGTGGATGAGCGTGTGGTAACACAGATCCAGCAATGCTGCTCGCGCAGCTCGATTGCTCGATTCCATACGAATCCTACCTCGACCGAGTGTCAGATTAACGGAGATAATCATGCGAAAGACAGTTCTGACCATTCTCGGCGCGTTGCTGATTACCGGATCGGCGAGTCAAATGGCGACAGCGTCCAATTATCACGTTCACAAGGCGCACCGCGCGCCCGCAGCCGCGAGCGAGCAATTCCGTAGCGCCAATAACTCAACTGACGACAGTGCAAGAAGCTTTTGCGGCCAGGAGCCGGGAAATCCCAACGACGAGCAGACCGATTATCAGCACTGGTCCGCTTTTCGATCCGGCGGTGGATGGGACGACCGGAACAGCTGTCAGTAAAATCGCGGAGCTAGCTTCGCCTTGCGCCTGGTTTTGGGCATGGGCTGCAACCTACCACATCGTCTGGCGCGCGCGTTCCGGCCACTCCTGATCGTATTTTTCCCCGCCAACCTGGTTGTCGCTCATTTCGGCTAGGATCTGGCCCGGCGTCGGCAGCGACCGGGGATCGACGCGCTTGTTAGGATTCCAGAGGTCGGCGCGAACGATGGCGCGCGCGCACTGAAAATAGACCTCCTGCACCGTCATGATGACAACCGTTCGTGGCGCCTTTCCTTCCACCGTGAACGACGCCAGCAAATCCGGATCGGCGGATACCAGCGCCTGCCCGTTGACGCGCAGCGTGCTGCCGGAACCCGGGATCAGAAACAGCAATGCGATGCGGGGATCGCGCACGATGTTGCGCAGCGAGTCGACGCGGTTGTTGCCGCGGCGGTCCGGTATCATCAGCGTCTTGTCGTCGTGGATGCGAACGAAGCCGTCCTGATCGCCACGCGGCGAGCAATCCAGCCCTTCCGGTCCGCATGTCGCCAGCGTCGCAAACGGCGACTTCTCGATCAGAATTCGATAGGCCGGTGTGACGTAATCTGCGACCTTGACGGTTGAGGCGTCGTTGGGATGGCCATAAATCGTCTCGAGCTGCTCGATCGTCGCGATAATGGACATCTCCGCGTGTCTCCTATCCGTTCCGGCACTCGCCTTTGATGATCCGAACCAACTGGCGCGCGTGATATTCGGCGCTGCTGACATTGACGAGGGTGATGTCAGGGGCGGTATTGGTATCGTCGACGATGCGGCCCAGCCGATTCTCCAGTCTTCCGTCGCTGCTGCGTCCACGCTTCGCCAGTCTTTCGGCCAAGACCTGGGGCGGCGCGGTGATCAGAACCACCACGACATCGGCGTAAGCGCGGCGCATCGCGCCGATCACGGTTCGCGATACGTTGGCGACCACCGTTCGCCCCGCCCCCAATTCATCATCGATCGTGCGCGACAGAGCATAGCGATGGTTGTGCGCTTCCCAATGCACCGCATAGTCGCCGCGCGCTTTCGCCGCTTCAAATGCGTCGTGACTGACTTCCTCATTGTCCTCGGCCGCGGAGGCTTCGCGCGTGATCACGCGGCGCGCAAACACGATGCCGGGATCCTCGGCACACGCCGCTTTGGCGAACCCGAGCAGCGTATCCTTGCCCGCGCCGCTTGGTCCAACCAGCAGAACAAGCCGGCCGGTAGCGGCAGTAGCTGGACGATGATCTATATTTTCGGGAGCTTCTATCATGCCACGCGCTCCCCTTCCCGCCAGACGCTACGCACCACCGGCACGTCGCGGGCGACATGCACGCGGATCAGGTCGGCCCGCTTGCCCGCGGCGATCTCGCCCCGGTCGGCGAGACCGATCGCCTCGGCGGGCGCCTTGGTGACGGTGCGCACCGCGGAAGCCAGATCGATCGCCGGCACATGCCCCGGCAATTGCAACGCCGCCATCAGCAGGCTCGAAGGAATATAATCGGAAGACAGGATATCCAGCATGCCTTCCCGGGCAAGATCGACCGCGGCGATGTTGCCGGAATGCGATCCGCCGCGCACCACATTCGGCGCGCCCATCAGGATGCCGATGCCCGCCTCGTGCAATCCGCGCGCCGCCTCGATCGTGGTCGGAAATTCCGCCACCGAAACCCGGTCCCGAATGGCGTCAATCACGTTCTCCCCGGTGGTATCGTCGTGGCTGGCGAGCGGAATTTCGTGCGCATGCGCTTGCGTCACGATCTCGCGCAAATTGTCGGCAGCGTGAACCTTCTGATAGGCGGTTCGCCGCGCGAACATCACATCGAGCTCGGCATCGGACGAGCCGCCCTTGCCGCGATAATATTCACGCAACTTGCCTTCGTCGCGAAACTGGCGCTGCCCCGGCGTATGATCCATCAGCGACATCAGCCGCACGTCCGGTCGCCCGATCAGTTCGTGCATCTGGTCGAGCACGTTCGGCATCGGAATTTCGCAGCGCAGATGCAGGAAATGGTCCGAGCGCAACAGGCCCGCCTCCCGCGCGGCAGTGATGGCCTCGGCCAACCTGCCATCGGTGACGCCCTCGTCGCTCCCGACCCGTAGCGAATCCAGCACCGTGGTGATGCCCGATGTCGCCAATTGCGCGTCATAGGAGACCACCGCCGCGAGCGGATCCCAGAACACTTTCGGGCGCGGCTGGTAATGGGCCTCGAGATGATCGGTGTGCAACTCGATCAAGCCGGGCATGATCAGATCGCCGGCCGCATCCTCGCTGCCTGCAGGCGCGTCACCTTCGCCAAATTCGGCGATACGGCCGCCAGTGACCGCGACCCAGCCGTGCTCGATCACACGATCGGCCAGAACAATCCTGGCATTGCCGATGACGGTTTCGGAACGGGGCGATGTCATCTTGGATGTCATCTCAATTGTCTTTCTTCAATTGGCCGATGCAAACGAGGTCACGTCGACAATCCGGTCGGCGATCAGGTTTCGGATGTCGTCGTCATGGACGATGGCGACCATGGCAACACCCTGGTGTTTCTTCTGGTCGATCAGCTCGACCACGACCGCACGGTTGGCGGCGTCGAGCGACGCGGTTGGCTCGTCCAGCAACAAAATCGGAAGATCGGAAATGAAGCCGCGCGCGATGTTGACCCGCTGCTGTTCGCCGCCGGAAAAAGTCGAGGGCGGCAGCGCCCACAATCGTTCGGGAATGTTGAGCCGGCGCAGCAGCGCGCCGGCCTTGGCCTGCGCCTCCGGCCGCGCCATGCCGTTGACGATCAGGGGCTCGGCCACCACGTCGATGGTCGCTACGCGCGGCACCGCGCGCAGGAATTGGCTGACATAGCCGATGGTGGCGCGGCGCGCGCGCAGCACCTGCCGCGGCTCGGCCGTGGCCAGATCGATCTGCGTCCCTTCATGGCGGATACCGATGCGGCCGCCGTCGCAGCGGTAATTGCCGAAGATCATCTTCAGGATCGAGGATTTGCCGGCGCCCGAGGGCCCTGCCAGCACAACGCATTCGCCTTGGTCGACGTGAAACGAGACGCCGCTCACCACGGGCAATTCCACCCCACCCTGCAGATGCATGATGAAGGTCTTTTGCGCGTCCTTGATGTCGATCATTGCAGTCATGTTGGTGCTCACGCCGGCAAAATCGAGGAAACCAGAAGCTGCGTATAGGGCTCGCGGGGATCGTCGAGCACCTGGTCGGTCAGCCCGGTTTCGATCACACGACCGCCCTTCATCACCATCACCCGGTGCGACAACAGCCGCGCCACCGCCAGATCATGGGTGACCACGATCGCGGCCAGTCCGAGTTCACTGACCAGATTGCGCATCAGATCCAACAGGCGCGCCTGCACCGAGACATCGAGGCCGCCGGTCGGCTCGTCCATGAACATCAGCCGCGGCTCGGTAACCAGATTGCGGGCGATCTGCAGCCGCTGGCGCATGCCGCCGGAATAGGTTTTCGGCGCATCGTCGATGCGATCGAGGCCGATCTCGACGCGCTCCAGCCAGGACGACGCGGTATCGCGGATCCGGCCGTAGTGATTCCACCCCACAGCCATCAGCCGCTCGCCAACATTGGCGCCGGCCGACACCGCCATCCGCAGGCCCATCGCTGGGTCTTGATGGACATAGCCCCAGTCGGTGCGAAACAGGAATCGCCGCTCGGCTTCGCCCAGCGCAGAAAGGTCGCGCATCACCCCGTCGCGCATCCGGTACGAGACATGCCCGGCGCTGGGCGCGAGCTGCGCCGACAACAATTGCAGCAGCGTCGATTTGCCCGAACCGGATTCGCCGACGATCGCCAGCACTTCGCCGGGATAAAGCGCAAAGGACACGTCGCGGCATGCGACGAGCCGGCCGTAGGATTTGCCCAGGCCTTCGGCGACCAGCAACGGCCTGTCATTGTCCTGAATCATGTCGTTGTGCTCAGCCATGTAGCTTCTCCCGGTGGGGAGCCGCACTTTCGCTGCCGCGATGACCCTGGGCCTGCCGGCTTTCGCAAAAATCCGTGTCGGAACAGACGAACATCCGGCTGCCCTGATCGTCGGTGACGATCTCGTCGAGATAGGAATCGCCGCTGCCGCACAGCGCGCACGGGGCGTCAAAACGGTAGCGCGTGAACGGATGATCCTCGAAATCCAAGGATACCACCGAGGTATGCGGCGGGATCGCGTAGATGCGCTTTTCGCGACCGGCGCCGAACAATTGCAGCGCCGCGCAATTGTCCATCTTCGGGTTGTCGAATTTCGGCGTCGGCGACGGGTCCATCACGTAGCGCGCATTGACCTTGACCGGATAGGCGTAGGACGTCGCGATATGGCCGAAGCGGGCAATGTCCTCGTAGAGCTTGACATGCATCAAGCCATATTCACCGAGCGCGTGCATGCGGCGGGTCTCAGTCTCGCGCGGCTCGAGGAAGCGTAGCGGTTCCGGGATCGGCACCTGATAGACCAGCACCTGTCCGGCATGCAGCGGCGCCTCGGGGACCCGGTGCCGGGTCTGGATCACGGTGGCATCGGCGGTGCTCGTGGTGGTCGCGACGCCGGCGGTCTTGGCAAAGAACTTGCGGATCGAGATCGCGTTGGTGGTGTCGTCAGAACCCTGGTCGATCACCTTCAACACGTCGTCGGGACCGAGGATCGCGGCGGTCACCTGCACGCCGCCGGTGCCCCATCCATAAGGCATCGGCATTTCGCGGCTGGCGAACGGCACTTGATAGCCGGGGATCGCGATCGCCTTGAGGATCGCGCGGCGGATCATCCGCTTGGTCTGCTCGTCGAGATAGGCGAAATTGTAAGCCGGCGCGTTCATTCGGCGGCCTCCTGCAGCGGCGGCGATATTTCTGCAGCATTGTCGCTGAATTCCTTGCGCAGCTTGCGCAGCAGCCCGAGTTCGGACTGGAAGTCGACATAATGCGGCAGCTTGAGATGCTCGACGAAGCCAGTCGCCTGCACATTGTCGGAATGCGACATCACGAATTCCTCGTCCTGCGCCGGTGCCATGATTTCTTCACCCAATTCGCGGGCGCGGAGCGCGCGGTCCACCAGCGCCATCGACATGGTCTTGCGCTCGCTCTGCCCGAACGCGAGACCATAGCCGCGGGTAAAACACGGGGCCTCGGTGGCCGAGCCCTTGAACTGGTTGACCATCTGGCATTCGGTCAGCGTGATCGCGCCAAGCGGGACCGCGAAGCCGACGTCTTCGGCCATGAATTCGACCTCGACCTCGCCGAGCCTGATTTCGCCCGCGAAAGGATGGTTGCGGCCATAGCCGCGCTGCGATGAATATCCGAGCGCCAGCAAGAACCCTTCGTCAGCGCGTGCGAGATTCTGCAGTCGTAGATCGCGACCGGCCGGAAAGCTCAGGGGATCGCGGGTCAGATCCCCGACCGGCAAGTCCGCATCGGCTTGCGGCGAAGATTCGATCAGGCCATCACGACCGAGAATGTCGGTGACACGCGGCATCGTCGCCGCTGACGGTTCCGCGGTCGCAGGCGCCTCGGGCGTGGAGACCCCGGCCAGTTGCGGATCGAGCAGCCGGTGGGTGTAGTCGAAAGTGGGGCCGAGAATCTGGCCGCCTGGGATGTCCTTGAAGGTCGACGAAATCCGCCGCCGCACGGTCATCCGGCCGGTATCGACCGGCTCGGTGGCGCCGAACCGTGGCAGCGTGGCGCGGAACGCGCGAAGCAGGAAGATTGCCTCGATCATGTCGCCGCGGGCCTGCTTGATGGCCAGCGCGGCCAGTTCGCGGTCATACAGCGAACCTTCGGTCATCACCCGATCGACGCCGAGGCTGAGCTGTTCGGAGATCTGCGCCAGCGAGACTTCTGCAACGTTCTGATCACCACGACGCTCATGCGCCAGCAGCCGATGGGCGTTCTCGATGGCGCGCTCGCCGCCCTTGACCGCGACATACATCGGCTAATCTCCCTTGGCAGCCAGCCGCGTGGTGCGCGGTATCGCGACAATCGCGTCGTCATGAACCAGCACGACATCGATGCCACGCGGGAACAACGCGGCATTGATGGAGAGCCGTTCGAACAGATCCGACGGCGCAAACGTGGCCTGCAAGGTCGCCACACCATCGATGCCGGGACCGCGCAATTCGAGAGTGGGTCCCTGCGTCAGGCTCTCGACCTGCAGGATCAGCGTGGTCGAACGGTCGGGATATTCATTGCTGCCGAACGAAAAACGGTCGAAACCGGGCAGTGCCGAGGGGGCACCGATCAGGGCAAAATGGCAGATCGAAGAATCCTGGATCACCGGCGCGCTGGTATGGAATTTAAGCCATCTGGCCACATCCGAGGTTTCGGACATCACGGGATCGAGCCAGATCGGCGTGTCATGATCGAACAAGGTCAACGCGATCGCTGCCGTGCCGCGCATCATCGTCCCGGGGGTCCCGGCAGCCGCCGTGATTGTCTGCACGCTGCCGGGACGCGCCATCGCGTCCATGACGGAACGGAAGGTCGTTTGCGACGACAACACCTTGTCGGCGAAGCCTGCGGGCAATTCGGCCAATGTCGTCATCTTCAGCCCTCCCCACGCACCATCGTGTAGAAATCCACACGCGTTGCTGCGGTCTGCGCCGCTCTGTGATTGCGTTGAACGGCGGTCGCGGCACGCAGTGGCGCCAGAACGTTGGTCTCGATCGTATCGGCGTGATCGGCGCTCTGGATCAGCGCGTCGCACAGCGCGATCATCCGCGCCTTCTGCCGGTCGCGGCCGAGCGTGTAGCCGAACCCGAGTTCGCCGGTCGCAAGCCGCACCGCGGCACGCGAAACCGTGGCTTCGCCGAGATTGAACGGCGCACCATCACCGCCAGTGCGGCCCCGCACCATCACGAGACCGTTTTCCGGTTCGCGCAGGTTTTCATGCACCGGCAGGTCCAGCGCATCGAGCGCCGCGGCAATGTCGGCGGCGTCCGCATGCGCCAGCACGGCCATGGCCGCCTGGCGCCGCGCCTGATTGTCTGTGTGGTCCACCGCCATCGTATCGACCTTGCCGCTTGCCGGAATCAAGTTGTCTATGATACTAGACAACTTGATAATCCAACGCCATGACTGTTTGGTGACAGGGCCAAGAATTTTACGAAGCCCTTCCCCGACTTTTCGGTGCGCAGACGATGACAATGCAGGACAGCGCCTCAGGCGTGGCGTTATGGCGGCAGGTGGCCGACGGTATCGAGCGCGGTATCGCCAACGGAACCTATGCGGCCGGCGACAAGCTGCCCGGTGAAACCGAAATCGCCGAGATTTACCGGGTCAATCGCCACACGGTTCGCCGCGCGCTGGCGACCCTGGCCGAGCGTGGCTTCGTGCGCGCCGAGCGCGGCAGCGGCACCTATGTGGAGGCGCCCCGCCTCGCCTACCCCTTGCGTTCGCGCACGCGGTTTTCCGAGATCGTCGGCGCCGGCGGCCAGGAACCGCGCGGCCAGTTGATCGACGCCTCGGAAGATGTCGCCACCAAGGAGCTGGCGCGGGAATTGGGACTAAAGACCGGCGCGGCCCTGATCCGGATCGAGGCGCTGCGGCTCGCCGATCGCACACCGATTTGCGTCAGCACCAGTTGGCTGGCAGCCGCCCGCTTTCCGGACGCTGGACGCGTCTTCGGCGCCACGCGCTCGATGACCAAGCTGCTCGCGCATTACGGCGTGCGCGATTATCGCCGCGGAACCACCAGGATCACCGCCGCCATTGCCGACGCTGCCGACGCTGCGCGGCTCGATCTGGCCTTGGGCCGTCCGGTGCTGGTGGTCGACAGCACCGACGTCGATATCGACGGCAAGCCGCTGGTGACCAAGCGCTCGCGTTTTGCCGCCGAGCGGATCGAATTCGTGGTCGAGAACGGCTAGCGCATTTTCGCGGCGTCACGCCACCGCGCGACGGCCGATAATCGCAAACCGTAGCTTGCTGGAAATCCAGTCGATCGCCGCGACCGCGACCAGGATCATCAGGATCAGGAACGACACCTTCTGCCATTCCAGCACCCGGATCTGTTCGGCCAGTTGCAGGCCGATGCCGCCCGCGCCGACAATGCCGATGATGGTGGCCGAACGGGTGTTGGATTCGATGAAGTACAGCACCTGCCCGGCGATAACCGGCAGTACCTGCGGCAGCAGGCCGAAGCGGATTTCATGCAGCGCATTGCCGCCGGAGGCCCTGATGCCTTCGACCTGCTTGCGGTCGGCACCCTCGATCGCTTCCGAAAACAATTTGCCGAAGGCGCCGAAATCCGAGGTCGCGATCGCCAGCACCCCGGCGAACGGGCCGAGGCCGACGACGTTGATCCAGACCAGCGCCCAGATCAGCGTATCGACGCCGCGGATCGCGTCGAAGAACCGGCGCACCGGAAAGCGGAAGATATTCGACGGCACGATGTTCTTGGCCGCCAGCAGGCTGACCGGGAGCGAGAGAACCGCCGCCAGCGTGGTGCCCAATAGCGCGATCGAGAGGGTTTCGCCGAGCGCCTTCAGATAGAGCGGCAGCGAGGAGCCGGGATCCGGCGGCAACATCATCATCGAGATCCAGCCGAGCTGATGCATGCCGCCCAGCATCCGCGCCGGCGAGAAGCCGAGATGAACCAGGCCGAACACGAAGATCGCGATGGCCGCCAGCAGCATCACAGGCGTGGCCAGCCGCGCCGAAACCGGGCGGTCGAACACCTGCGGGTAACGCGCACGCAGTTCGGTGGTTTGGGCCGCGGGTAATTTGCTCATGCGCGGCGATCTTTGCCGAGCAGGCGTTCGCGCACCCATCCGGTCCCGATATCGATCGCAAACACCGTGAGCACGATCATCAGCAGGATGGCGCTGACGTCGGAGTAATAGAACTTGCGCACCGCCATCACAAGCTCGGTGCCGATCCCGCCGGCACCGACGAAGCCCATGACCGAGGCTTCGCGCACGTTGATCTCAAAGCGCAGCAGCGTGTAGCTGGCGAATCCGGCGGCAACCTGCGGCAGCACCGCAAAACGCATGCACGACAGCCAGCTCGCGCCGGTGGAACGCACACCCTCGACCGGTTTCATGTCGATGTTCTCGACCATTTCGGCATACTGCTTGGCGAGCGCGCCGATCGAATGCAGCGCGATCGCCAGCACGCCGGCCATCGGACCCAGACCAAACGCGATCACAAAGATCAGCGCGAACACGATACCCGGAACGGTACGGCAGAATTCCAGCAGGCGCTTGATGACGAAACGCAACCAGGGCGCCGGCGAGGTGTTTTCGGCCGCGAGGAAATTGAGCGCAAAGGCCAGCAAGGCGCCGAACAGCGTCCCGACATAGCTGATCAAGATGGTCTCGCCCAGCAACAGCGACCATTTGCGCCAGCCCCACAGCCATTCGCCGACATTGGTCCAGACCCGGGTTCCGTCCTCCAGCGTGAGGATACGATCGAAATAGCTGACGAAATGGCCGAAATAAGTGAACAGCGTGCGCAGGTTCACTTCCGCCCCGATCGAAGCGGCCACCAGCGCGGCAAAGAATACCGCCATTCCCAGCGTCAGGCGCAGGCGCTTTTTCGCGACCGCCTTGCGATAGGCGTCGTTCAGCGCGGCAAGCTGCTGGCTGGGAAGAATGGGAACGGCGACGGCCATGTCGGTTCAATCTTGGCAGTTCAATCTTGGCGGCTCAATCTTGAGAGCATCGAACAAATAAAATAGCCGGGTCCATCGACCCGGCTAGAGTTGCTGACCTTGCGATCAGGACGCCTTCTTGCGCAGACGATCGACGAATTTGATCAGCTCGATGGTCTTGTTGTAGTCATCATTGGCGACCGGCTGCCACGGCAGGTTCTTGCCGTCGGAGAGCTTCTTGAAGGCGTCAGCGTCCTTCTGAGGCACGTCGAGGAACGCCTGCTTGATCGCTGCCTTCATGTCCTCGGGAAGGTCGCTGAGGTAAGCATAGGGTGAGTTGATGATGATGTCGGATTTCAGGATGATGCGGAAATCTTCCTTCTTCAGCGGGGTGCCGTCGCTCGACTTGACCATGTTCTTGGCGAGCATGCGGGTCAGGTTGGAATCGTCGTCGTTATTCCAGAAGTTGGCGGCGACGTCGACCGTCCCCTGCGCCAGCGCCAGCACCGCGTTTTCATGGCTGCCGGTAAAGACGACCTGCGAGAAATAGGTGTCGGGATCGATGCCCATCTGGTTCATCTTGAAGCGCGGCATGTTGTTGCCGGAGGTCGAATTGGGATCGACCAGGCCGAGATTCTTGCCCTTCAGGTCTTCCAGCTTCTGGTACGGGCTTTTGGCGAGCACGTAGAATACCGAATAATAGCCCTTGGAGCCGTCGCTGTTGACGTCGATCACGAAGGCGTCGGTCTTGACGCCGGTCAGGCGGGCGCGCGCAAATGACGCGGGGCCGTAATAGCCAATGTGGATGTTGCCGGCGCGCTGGCCTTCGATCACGGCGGCATAGTCATTAGCGACACGCAGCGTCACCTTGATGCCGAGTTCCTTCGAGAGATAATTCACAAAGGGAGTAAATCGCTCGGTGACACCGGAACCGTTTTCAGCCGGAATCACCGCGAAGGTGATTTCAGGGTATTTGGCTTTCCAGTCGTCCGCAGACGCCGCAGTTGCGGAAAACGCCAGCGCCGCAGCGCCGGTGAGAAGAATTCGACGGTTGATCATGACGTCCTCTTGATAAGTTAAAGTCGCGCAATCGGATTTTGCGTAACGCTGTCAGGAATAAGAATTCTTCAGGCCGCCTCGGCGGCTCCAAGGGCCGGCACGTCCACACCGGCCGTCGCATCTTCGGACGCCGACCCCATCACCTCATTGGCCTCGAGGTCGTACAATTCGCGCGCAATTTGATCCGTCAGCGCCGCCGGTGCGCCGTCGAAAACCACGCGGCCCGCGGACATGCCGATCAGCCTGTCGCAATAGTTTCGCGCCAGATCGAGCGAGTGCAGATTGCAAAGCACGGTAATCCCGAAATGCTTGTTGATGCGCAGCAGCGCATCCATGACGATCCGGGTGTTTCGCGGATCGAGCGAGGCGATCGGCTCGTCGGCAAGGATAATATCCGGCTCCTGAACCAGCGCGCGGGCGATGGCGACGCGTTGTTGTTGGCCGCCCGACAGTTGATCAGCGCGCTGCGCCGCAAGCGAGGCCACATCGAATTGTTCAAGCGCCGACAATGCCAGCGCTTTGTCTTCCTCCGGCCAAAGCTGTATCAACGAGCGCCATGACGGGATGCCGGCAAGCCGCCCCATCAATACATTGGTCAGCACATCGAGCCGGCCGACCAGATTGAATTGCTGAAAGATCATCGCCGAGCGCGCACGCCACTGCCGCAAATCTCTCCCGCGCAGCGCCGTGACGTCGACGCCCTCGAACAGGATACGGCCTGCTGTGGGCTCTGCGAGGCGATTGATCATCCGCAACAGCGTCGACTTGCCTGCACCGGACCGGCCGATCACGCCGACAAAGCTACCGGGCGGGACTGCGAACGAAGCATTGTCTACCGCGGCCTTTGTGCCGAAGCGGCACGTCAAACCATCTACCACCAGCATGCCATGCTCCAAGCGCAAGCCAAGTAAGCGCAGGTCAGGTCTCAATCGCTAACGCCGGCGTTTAACAGTTGTGTGACAGCCGTGCTGCGGTGCGACGATCGTCCACATCTGCGATGTCCGTTCGCACCTGTCACGCGCCTGTCATGTAATTGTCTTCAAGTCCCTCGAAGACAGCGCGACGGCTGAACCCCAGCGGTCCCTGATGGAGCCAAAATGGCCGGCAAGATGCTTTCCGTTCAACCGACCATCGATCCAACGGCGGTGGTGCGCGAAAGCAGGCTTGGCGCCTATACCGAGGTGGGCGCGCGAACCAATCTGCTCGAAGTGGCGATGGACGACTATTCTTATGTCGTCAACGATTCCGAGATCGCCTACACCACGATCGGAAAGTTCTGCTCGATTGCGGCGATGACGCGGATCAATCCGGGAAACCACCCGATGCACCGCGCCTCGCAGGCGCACTTCACGTATCGTGCCAGCCGATATTTCCCGGAGGAGAACGACGAGGCCGAATTGTTCGCATGGCGAAGGGCGCACCACGTTCATGTCGGCCATGATGTGTGGATCGGGCACGGCGCGATCGTGCTGCCGGGCCGCAGCGTCGGCACCGGCGCCGTTATCGCGGCCGGGGCGATCGTGACCAAGGATGTCTCTGCTTACACGATCGTCGGCGGAAACCCGGCGCGGCCGATCAAGCGGCGATTCCCTGAGGCGATCGCAAGCCGACTCGTCGAACTGGCATGGTGGGAGTGGGACCATGAAACGTTGCGCCGGGCGCTGCCCGATTTCCGGAAACTTCAGATCGACGCCTTTTTGGAGAAATACGAGGCCGGACATAGTGTCGAGCGCACTCACACCGAACGGGCAATGTCGTGACTGATCTTCTTATCCAGGGTGGCCGCACGCATCTGGGAAGCGAGATCACCGAAACCTCGCTGCATGTCTCCGGCCGCGATATCGTCGCCGTGGGATCGGATCAGGGCCACGGCGCATTGGGTATCGATGCAAGTGACTTGTTGGTTCTGCCAGGCATTGTCGATCTGCACGGCGATGCCTTCGAGCGGCAGATGATGCCCCGCGCTGGCGTCGATTTTCCCGTCGACGTGGCGCTGATCGACAGCGACCATCAAGCGATCAGCAACGGGATTACAACGGTCTATCACGCCACGACATGGTCCTGGGAGCCAGGCCTTCGCAGCGGGGACAATGCCAGGCTATTGCTTGAGGCGATCGAGGCAATGCGGCCGCAACTGGCCGCCGATACCAGATTCCATCTCCGCCACGAGACCTACAATCTCGATGCGGAGGCTGAGATCGCTGGCTGGCTTGCGGATGGACGGATTGATCTGTTCGCCTTCAACGACCACATGGATTCGACCGTTGAAGGCCTCGCCAAGCCGCACAAGCGCAGCCGCATGGTGGAACGGAGCGGGCTTTCGAGCGAAGCGTTCGATCGCCTTGTGGAGCGGATCGTTTCCCGCGCGGACCAAGTGCCCGCATCGATTGCAAGGCTGGCGCAAGCAGCGCTTAAGGCCAACGTGCGGATGCTCTCGCATGACGACAACAGTCCGGTCATGCGAAAGGATTTTCGCGCACAGGGCGTGGGTATTGCGGAATTTCCGGTCAACGAGGAAACCGCACGCGAGGCCGCCGAGGCCGGCGACTTCATCGTGTTCGGCGCACCTAATGTTGTACGCGGCGGCAGCCACACCGGCTGGACCAAGACGTCCGACATGATCGCCAAGGGTCTGTGTTCGGTGCTCGCATCCGACTACTACTATCCCGCGCCATTGCTGGCGGCCTTCCGGCTGGTCGCCGATGGCGTGCTGCCGTTGCTCGCGGCCTGGAACCTGATCTCATCCGCGCCGGCGCAAGCGGCAGGCCTCGACGATCGCGGCGTGCTCGCGGAAGGCCAGCGCGCCGATATCGTCCTTGTCGATGACAGAATCCAACTGCGGCCTCGCATTGTTGCGGTCGTCGCCGCGGGACGTCTGGTCCATCTGACGGACGCGAGCCGCCTGATCCAATCGCCCGCAATCTCGCGCCAAACGGTTGCGATGGCGTGATTGAGGTCTATCCTGCGACGATGGGAATCTATCCACGTTATGCAATCTATTACGCGCCGGCGCGAGACAGCGAACTCGGCCGCTTTGGCACGGAGCTACTCGGCTACGATGCTTATGACGGGGCTGATCTGCCTTTTCCGGATGGCATAACGTTCAGCCGATCGGACTGGCTGGACATCACGGCAGATCCGCGAAAATATGGCTTTCACGCCACCTTGAAAGCGCCGATGACACTCGCGGACGGCAAGACTGAGGCTGATCTCGCTGCGGCCTGCGAGACCTTCGCCGCGACGGCGCGGCAAATTCCGGTCATTGACCCCGTTGTGGACTCCATCGATGGCTTCATTGCCGTGATTCCGGCCTCGCCCTCGGCAGACCTAACGCACCTTGCCGCCGAGGTTACGCGCGAATTCGATTCATTTCGTGCTCCCCTGACTCCGGAAGATCGTATCAGGCGAAATCCGGCCAAGCTCACGCCAAGACAACGAGACTATCTCGACCGCTGGGGCTACCCTTACGTGATGGAAGAGTTTCGCTTTCACATGACGCTAACAGGCAGGCTCGACGCCGAGCGGCGAGAGCACGCGATGGCGATGTTAAAAAGCCGATTCTCCGACATGAGTCTCCACAAGCTTGCTATCGACCGGTTCGCCCTGTTTCGCCAGGACAGAGCCGATTCTCGCTTCCGCGTCATTCGAGATTACGTCCTCGAAGAAATAGGCGGTTGACGCAGATCGTTCGAGAATATCGAACTGGCAATCTCGCGACCAACCGGTCGCCATGCTTAGTCTCTATGCCGTGACCACTCTCACAGCGGATTGCTCTTCAACCGCCACCGCATCGATATCGTAGAAATATCTCCGCTCTCGGGCAGTAAGGTGAGAGCGGGGACAGTCGCTAGAAGCCATCAACGCTCGCGCCGCCATAGGCGCCAAATTTAAGCGAAATATGGTGACAGAAAGCTTCGAGTACTATTCGAAGATTTTCTCTGGTTGGACTGTTAGACGGATCGCGATCTCTCGTGAGCCATCGAACACCTCAAGAACCTGGTCGCAAAGCAAGCACCGGAATTCACCCGCCCTACCGCGAGACGCAAGCTCAACGCGCCGGTAGCCCGCGTGGCATTTCAGGCAGATTATATCGGATTTTTTCATGCGCAGGGAAGTTACCATCTCACAGCCGTTAGTTCCAGCGGGCTGCCTGGCTGGCGGCGCAGTGCTGATCGAACCCGTCTCTGGGCAAATTCCCTGTTATCAGGGAACTTAACAGGGAATTTCGTGATTTCGGCCTCCAAGGGGCCGATCCTGTGATGAAAATCCCCTGCACTGGAGCCATTTTTTCAATAGTTCCCTACTCAGCTTAACAGGGAAAATGGTTTGAAGAACAGGGAATTAAAATTCAGGAACAGGAATTTGAGTGCTCTTAAGATCCATTGTTGGGACACTCAAAAGGTCGCAACGGCCGGACGTCATTAGTCGATCGTTAGACTCCATTGTCGATTTTGTAGAACGATCGAGACGATCGGCGCGGTATCCATCGCGCTGTGCGTATCCGGCGGGCGAGCGCCGAAGGGGCGCTCGCCCGTAAATTCGGCCTCTCATGAAAGATACGTTCGGCAAGCGAACGACCGGGTCGGGGACGCCGAGCGCAACCACCCGGCGATTTGGAGCGCAGCCAAAAGTAGACAAACGATCTATGAATTATGTAATCTCACTTGATAAAACTGTTTCTGCAGGGCGGAACTTTTGCGATGAGCTCTTCGGCCAGGATTCTTCCATTCGACGACTTGATTGTCCTGGAGATCGGTGCCCGCATCGGGGCAGCGGCTTGCGGCTCGTTGCTTGCCATGGCTGGCGCGACTGTCATTGTCGTCGAGCCAGACGCCTTTCCACCGATCGGAAAATACATCAACCGCAACGTCTCGGTTGCCGGCAAGCGCAGCCTGGTGATCCGCAAGGACGATGCGTCCGATGCGCTCCTGCTGCGGCACGCGCTCGATGCGGCAGACGTCATACTCGTTTCCAGCGACCTGCCCAGTGAGCTTCCGGTCGATTGGACTGCAAGGGCCGATCAAATCGTCTGCGACATCACCGCGCTCGCCGAGCGGCAACCATACGAAGAACTATTGGACGACAAGCTCGTGCAAGCGTTGACCGGCATCGCCGCGGTAACCGGAACCGCTGAAGGCACCGCGACGCTGTCCGACGCCGCCATTCTGGATCTGGGATCGGGCCTCTACGCCGCGGCGGCTGTGGCAGCAGCGATTCGCGTGCGGCGCATGCATGGTGGCGGCCAGCACGTCGAATGCAGCATGTATGGCACCGGCATCAATGGGCTTGTGACGTTCTTGCCGTTTCATTTCGAGGGAAAAGTCCCGCCGCGGGGCGGCAATCGGCATCCGATGTGCGCACCTTGGAACGCCTATCAGGCGTCCGACGGCTGGCTATTGCTGTGTTCCGCCAATGACGAACAGTGGAAGCGGCTGTGCGGCGTCATGGGTCTTCCGGAACTCGCGGCCAAGGGCGACTTGGCCAGGTTGGCCGATCGCGTCAAGCGAGTTGATGACGTTGACGCCATCGTCCAGCAATGGGTCGGCGCCAGGACAGTGGAAGACGTGGTCGAAAAACTCGGGCGTGTCGATATCGCCGCTGGTCCCATCGCCGTGGTCGATGCGCTGTCGCTCGATCCGAATGTCAAACATCGCGGCATGGTTCGCCGGTTGCGCAACCCAGAAAGCGGCGAGAACGTCGATATTCCAGGGCCGCCGCTCGTCATCGGCCGGCCGGCATCCCATTTCCCTGCACGCGACGCCGATCGTGACTTCGTTCGCAGCCTGCCTGAGAGACAACATGCGGTGAACGGCAATGCTTCCCAGGTCAAGCCGCTCGCCGGCTTGAGAGTACTCGAAATCGGCCAGTACACGACTGCACCGCTTGCGACCAAACATATGGCCTCGCTCGGCGCCGAAGTGATCAAGATCGAGCCGGTAACAGGCGAAGCATCCCGCGCATGGCCACCGCATCTCAATGGCGAGAGCTATTTCTTTACGCTCAACAACACTAACAAACGCAGTCTGGCCCTCGATTTGCGCAACCCTACCGATCGGGAGGTCTTTATTGATCTCCTCGGCAGTTCGGACGTACTGGTCGAAAATCTGAAGCCGGGTTCGCTGGCGCGCCTTGGCTTTTCCTGGGACGAACTGCGCAAGATCAATCCGAAACTCGTCTACTGCGCTATCTCAGGTTACGGTGCCGATTCGGTGTATCCCGGCCGCCCGGCTTTCGACACCGTCGTTCAGGCCATGTATGGGTTGATGGATCTCACCCGCGCCGACGATGTACCGACCAAGATCGGTATCTCGATTGCGGATGCCGCCGGCGGCATGATGGGACTTTTTTGCATTCTGGCAATGCTGGAACAACGCGACGCCACCGGTGGTCATGGCAGTTTCATCGATCTGGCGATGCAGGATGTGGTGGTCTGGCTGACCCACACCGCCTGGCGAAGCGAGAGCCGATCGCCGCATGTGGTCCTGCCGTGCCGCGACGGCGAGATCGCCGCCATCGGCGATGCCGTCACGATCGAGACCTGCCTCAAGGAGGCTAACATCGATGCCAGAATACGAAACCGTGATGAGGTCGTCGGCGCCTTGCTGAAGGCCGACATTCCTGCTGCGCCGGTTCGCACTGTCGATGAAGTTGGCCTGTCGGAGCAACGCCAGGGAAGCTTCATCCGCATGGTGGATGCCGGCAATAGCCGGTGGCCGTTGCTTGAGCTGCCGTTCAGGCTGTCCCGCATGCGGAACTACGAACTGCGGCCGATCGAGGTACTGGGTGCAGCGAACGCGCAGTTCGCGCGGCCCCGCCCCTGATCCGCGCAATCAGCTCCGAAAAGCATCAATTCCGGTCAGTTCGCGGCCGATCATCAAGGCCAGGATTTCATTCGTTCCGTCCGGCACGACCAGCATCCGCGCGTCTCGGAAAAATTGTTCGATCCCCATTTCACGGCTGATGCCCATCGCGCCGTGCACCCCCATCGCCAGCGAGATCGCCTGCAGACAGGCGTTGGTCGCATAACGCTTGGCCATTGCTGACAGACCGTTGCTGCGAACGCCGCGATCGACTTCGGCCAGGGCCTTGTAGCAAAGTAGCCTGCTGGTCTCGACCGCGGTCGCGATATCGGCCAGCCGCTCTTGCACCAATTGCTTTCCGCCAATGAGGCGACCGAACTGCTTGCGCATTCCTGCATAGGCAACCGCCGCATCGAGCGCCCGTTGCGCCAGATGGACGGCGCTTAGCCCCATCAGCGGCCGATTCACGTTCCACGTCACCGTCAAGACCCGCGCGGCATCGCCGGTTGAACCGAGCGCGTTATTCGCCGGCACCGCGACATCGTCGAACAGCAGTTCAGCGAGGTGGCCCTGCTGAAGGCCGACGCAGGGAATCTCCCGCGCCTCATAGGGCGACGTCTTGCGCTCAATGGCGATGCGGCGCATCTGGCTTTGGCCGGCTGCCGCAGCTGGATCGGCGCCGATACAGGTGATGACGGCGATATCGCTGATGCTGCCGTTAGTGATCCACATCTTGCGGCCATTGATTACCAGCTTTCCGTTCCGTTCGGCCACCCGGGTTTTGATGCCGCGCGGGTCGGACCCTGTATCTGGTTCCGTAGAGCCGGTGCAGCATATCTTGCGCCCGGCGATCGCATCGGGAAGGAAACGGTCGCGCTGCTCTTGCGTGCTTTCAGCGTGAATGCGCGTGATCGTCACCTCGTGTGACAGCAGCGAGATCGCGACCACCGGCGGCAATTGTTCGTAGATCATGCCGTAGTCGAGCATCTTCAGGCCCGAGCCACCCGCTTCGACCGCCAATCGCGGAGCCGTCAGGCCCTCGCGGGCAAACACCGCGAAAATCTTCAGCATTTCCGCTTTGCTGAGCGGACGATCGTGCGGATTGCCATCGAGGATCGGCTTGATCTCCGTCTCGACCATGCGCCGCGCGGAATCGACCAGCAAAGCCTGGTCTTCGGTGGGTTCAAATTCCATGATGCATCATACCATCACAAATCCGCCATTCACGCTGATGACCTGGCCGGTCACCCACGATGCCTGGTCGCTGAGCAGGAACGTAATCATCGCGGCTGCATCTTCCGGCTCACCGATCCGGCCGGCCGGATACATCTTCAGAACGGTTTTGACGCGGCGGTCGTATTTCTCCGGTCCCATCTGCTTGAGCATCGATGCTTCGCGCTCTTGCCGCAATTCGGTATTGGTGGCGCCCGGCGACACGACATTAAGCGTGATGCCGGACCGGCCGACTTCCTGCGCGACCGACTTTACCAAGGCAATGACACCGCCTTTGGCCGCCGCATAGTACGACAGACGCGCCTGGCCGAGCCGCGCCGAATCCGACGCCATGCAGACCACGCGGCCATAATTGCGCTCCACCATGCCGGGAAGAATCGCGCGCAGACACAGCATCGGCCCGGTCAGGCAGATCTTGAACATGCGATCCCATTCGGCTGGCGTAGAATCCAGAAACAGGTTGTCGGCAAGAATGGCCGCGCTGTTGAGGAAAATGTCGATCTTGCCGAAAGCTGCGTTTGCCTCGGCGACCATCCCGGCGACGTCGCTTTCAAGCGAGATGTCAGCCTGGATGCCAATGGCCGGGGTGCCGGTTTCCTCGGTCAGCTTGTGCGCCGATTCCTTCACCCGGTCACCGTTGATATCGACGATAGCGACCCTCACACCCTCGCGCGATAGATTACGGGCGCTGGCATAGCCGATGCCCCGTGCACCTCCTGTAATCAGTGCGACACGGTCTTTTGCGAACGGTTCCATATTTGCTTCCTTCCCGATCCGTGCGACCGCGCTCCTCCTTGGGACGCAAAAGCCGCCAGAGGTATTCGAACTCATCCGGCGGTCAAAGCCAATGTCAGACTGGCCTGATTTCGCTAGACGAACCCAGTTTCATTTCGTAGATTATTCCTGTCCGCATGGGGGCGTCAATTGCCGTCGCAAGACGTGCCCTGCCCCCTGGTTTGAATCCAAAGGCAGGCCGGCTGCGATGGCCCTCGGCGATCGGCGTAAACCAAGAAGAAAGCATCAGGGAGCAATGCTGTGAAAGCCTATAACACGCTTGGTATCGAAAAATCCGGCCCCGCCTGTGTCATCACGTTGAACCGGCCGAAAGTCCGCAACGCGATCAGCACCGAAATGATGGACGAACTGATCGACGCCATGGCGGCGCTGGATAACGACGCCGAAGTGCGCGGCATCATCATCACCGGCGGAAACGACTATTTTGCCGCCGGAGCCGACCTCAACGAGGCATTGCAGGTCAAGACCGCCGAACAGGGCATGGACTATTTCCGCCGCTGGCACCGGGTTTGCGATGCGCTGGAGGTGTCGAAGAAGCCGGTAATTGCCGCGATCGAGGGCTTCTGCATGACGGGCGGCTGCGAACTGGTGCTGGCTTGCGACCTGCGGGTCGGCGCAACCGGATCCACCTACGCCATCACCAGTGCGCGCATCGGCACGGTTGCCGGCGCCGGCGGTACGCAACGCCTGCCGCGCGTTGTCGGCGAAGCCTATGCGCTCGAAATCCTGTTCGCAGCAGAGCCATTTTCGGCGGAAGACGCCTATCGCATGGGCCTGATCAATCGCCTGACTGCCAAAGGCGGGGCACTGGCCGAAGCCAAAAAGATGGTCGAACTCTATGCGACACGCGCTCCGCTCAGTCTTGCGCTGGTCAAGCGCGCCGTGCGCCGGGGAATGCAGATGGATCTCGCCTCTGGCCTGGAATTCGAAACCTTCCTGGTCTCGACGATTTACGGCACCGAGGACAAGCAGGAAGGAATCTCCGCGTTCCTCGAAAAGCGCAAAGCCAATTTCAAGGGGCGCTGACGCTCCGGTCGGGACTGAAGCGGAATAGCTCGAAACCAGGAATTCGAAGTGGACAAAGAGATCAAGGCCGCGAATGTTGGCGCGGAACTCGCAAAGGCGTTATTCGCACCCGAGAGCATTGCCCTCATCGGCGCATCAGGCGACGTCAACAAGCATACGTCGCTGCCGCAACGTTATCTGCGCAAGCATGGCTACACCGGCAAGATCTTTCCGGTCAATCCGACCCACCGGGAGATCTTCGGGGAGACGTCCTACCCTTCCGCCGATCTCATTCCGCACCGCGTCGATCACGCCTTCATCATGTTGCCCGCAAAACTGGTGCCGGAAGCGGTATCGCAATGCGCCGCCAACGGCGTGCGGTGCGCGACCATCCTCAGTGCCGGCTTCGCCGAAACCGGGGACGCCGGCCGGCTGCGCCAGCAAGACATCTTCGAACGTGCGCAAAGCACGGGCATGCGCATTCTCGGGCCCAACTGCCTCGGCGTCATCAATACCAATCAGAGCGTGGCCATATCGGCCAACGAAGCCCTTGAAACACCGAAGCTGCTGACCGGACATATCTCGCTACTGTCGCAGAGCGGCAGCCTGCTCGGCTCGCTGTTGTCGCGCGGCCAGAGTCGCGGATTGAGCTTTGCCAAGATGGTATCGGTCGGCAACGAAGCGGACCTCGGGATCGGCGAGTTGGGCGACTTGCTCGTCGATGATCCGGACACGCACGCGATCCTGCTGTTCCTGGAGACGATCCGCGATCCCCAGGCATTTTCCGCGATGGCGCGCCGCGCCTATGCGGCCAACAAGCCGATTATCGCTTTCCTGCTCGGACGTAGCGCCATCGGAAATCAACTGGCGGCGTCACATACCGGCGCCATCGCCGGCAATAACGCGGCCATCGAAGCTTTCCTTCGCGAAAACGGCGTGATCCGTGTCGATATGCTGGAAACGCTCATTGAAATGGCGCCGCTGGTCATCGGCCGAAAGCCGGCCGCGCGGGGACGCGTCACTGTCATGGGCACGACCGGCGGCGGCGGCGCATTGCTGGTCGATAATCTCGGCCTGCGCGGCATCGCCGTAACCGGCCCAAGCCCCGCAGTCATGGAAAGCCTCGCAGTCGATAACATCCATATATCGGATTCGCCGCTGATCGACCTGACGCTGGCAGGCACCAATCCCAGGGTCTTTGGCGGCGTCATGGACGCCGTGATGGCCTCGCCGGACAATGACGCGGTCATAACCGTGGTCGGCTCGTCATCGCAATTCCGGCCCGACCGCGCCGTGCTGCCGATCATCGAGCGCGCCAAGGCAACAGCGAAGCCGGTAGCGGTGTTTCTGACCCCTCATGCGGAAGAATCTTCGCGCTTGCTGACCGATGCATCGATCGCGGTGTTCCGCACACCCGAGGCCTGTGCGGATGCAATGCGCGCTTATTTCAACTGGCAGGCACCGGTGCATGGGGTCCCGCCGGCGCTAGCCGCCAGCAAGGCACTTACCGCCATTGCCCAGCGAGCCGGGATCGCCAACGAAACAACAATATTGCTGGATGAGTTTGGCATTGCTCAGGCGCGTTCGGTCGAGATCATGATCGACGTCAGCCAAGCGGATCTCGACCGGCTGCTGGCTGGATTGCAGTTCCCCGTGGCGGTCAAAATCGTCTCGCCCGATATCGCGCACAAAACCGAAGCCGGCGGCGTGCTGCTCAATGTCGCCGATCTCGACGCGTTGCGGGCCGGTTTGCGGCAGATGCGCGACACCGTGAAACAGCGCCGCCCGGATGCGCGGCTTCAAGGCTTCGTCATCCAGGAGATGCGCCGTGGCCTCGCCGAAGTTCTGGTCGGTTACCGTGTCGATCCGCGGATCGGTCCCACCATCACGGTCGGGGTCGGCGGCGTGCTGGCGGAAATATATCGCGATGTGGTGGTGGCGTTGGCCCCCATCAGTGTCGACGGCGCGCGCGCGATGATCGAGCAGGTTCGCGGCCTGGCGCCGCTGCGCGGCTATCGAAACCTGCCGGAAGGCGACCTGCCGGCGCTGGCCAAAGCCGTCAGCGCATGGTCGAGGCTGGCGCAGCTTGCCGGCAGCCGGATCACCGAAGCCGAACTCAACCCGCTGATCGTCGGCAGAAAGGATCAGGGCGTGATCGCCGTCGACGCTCTGATCGTTCGCGGCTGAGGACTTTTATTTTTCTGCACGAGGCTTGAGGAAGTCGCCGGCGCGCATCTTCGGATGCGAGCGCTCGTACTGCGGCGGATAGTACACCTGTTCACCCAGTTCCATCGCGGCATGCCACGGCCAGCGCGGATTGAACAGCATGCCGCGGCCAAGCGCGACCATGTCAGCCTGACCGCTGGCCACGATCTCTTCCGCCTGACGTGCCTCGGTGATGAGACCGACCGCCATCGTCGTCATCCCGGATTCGCGCCGTATCTTTTCGGCAAACGGCACCTGATAGCCCGGCCCGACCTGAAGCTGCTGCTCGGGAACCGAGCCGCCACTCGAAGCCGTGATGTAATCGCAGCCGCGTTTTTTCAATTCCTTGGCCAACACGACGCTGTCGTCGAGCGTCCAGCCGCCTTCCACCCAATCGGTGGCAGATATGCGCATGCCAAGCGGCTTGTGATCCGGCCAGACCTTGCGAATAGCCTCGTAGATCTCGATCGGAAAGCGCATGCGGCCCTGCAACGACCCGCCATAGCCGTCGGTTCGGGTATTGCTGAATGGCGAGAGAAAATTATGAATAAGATAACCGTGGGCGCCGTGGATTTCGATCATATCGAAACCGATGCGGTTGGCGCGCTCGGCAGCTTTCACGAAAGCAGCGATCTCGCGTTGGATACCGGCCTCATCCAGCGCTTCCGGGATATTGCGGCCGGGATAGGGCGTATCCGTCGCGCTGTAGGTGACCCAGCCTCCCTTGTCGATCGGGATTGCCTTCTGCCCTTCCCATGCCGTCGTAATCGAACTCTTGCGACCGCCATGATAGAGTTGAATGCCGAGCTTGGCGCCGCCGTTTCGGCGGCAAAATCCGATCACGTGCTCCAGCGCAGCTTCGTTTTCGTCCGAGTAAAGTCCAAGATCGGTCTTGCTCAGCCGGCCTTGCGGATTGACAGCCGTCGCTTCCGTGATCAACAGGCCCGCGCCCGATACGGCCAAATGGCCGAGATGCATCATGTGCCATTCGGTCGCGTTACCATTGTCGCCGGAATACTGCCCCATCGGCGAGACAACGATGCGGTTGGCCAGTTCCAGATCGCGCATCTTGAATTTGGAAAAAAGAGTTGATGGCATGGGACCTCGTCGATCGCGGATCAAGCCGCTGTTGGAGTTTATCTAGCGTCAGGTCTGAAGTCGCTCGAGCGGTTGCCCGAGATAGGATTCGATCACGTCCGGATGGGCGATAACTTCTTCAGGTGTTCCTTGAAACAGTTCGCGTCCGAAGTTGAGCACCAGGACACGATCCGCCAGCGCCAGGATGACGCCAACGAGATGTTCGATCATCAGGATCGTCACCCCGGAATCCGCCACGCGCTCGATGGCATCCATTACCGCGTCGATCTCCGAACCGGTCAGCCCTGACATCACCTCATCGAGCAAAAGCAACTTCGCCTTCGTCGCCAGCGCACGCGCTAGCTCGAGTTTTTTCTTTTCACCAATGGTCAGGTCGCTGCCAAGGGCCTGGCGCTTGTGCAGCAGACCGACCATGTCGAGCGCCCGCTCCGCTCGCAGCGCCGCATCCTGTGCCGATATCCATTTGTCCGACGCGAAGAGCGCACCCGTCATGACATTGTCGTTCACGGTCATTTCGGCAAAGGGTCGAACCACCTGAAATGTGCGCGCGACGCCTAGTCGACAGATTTCATAAGGCGCGAGGCCGCGAAGTTCGCGACCTTCGAGCAAGATCGATCCCTCGTTCGGCGCGTTGTAGCCGGTGATCAAGTTCAACAAGGTGGTCTTGCCGGCGCCATTGGGGCCGATCACACCAAGCACCTCGCCGCGCGCGAGGTCGAACGATAGATCGGAAATCGCCGCGACGCCGCCGTAGCGCTTAGACACGCCTCTTATCTTAAGCACCAGCGCCTCCCGGGTTGCTTTCGGCCAGTCGGCGCTCGCGGCGACTCTTACGAACACTTTGCTTGGTGAAGGCCGCGCCGACAAACGCTTTCTGAACCATTTCGGACTGCGCCAGATCGGCCGCGGTGCCCTCATGCACCACCCGCCCTGCGGACAGCACATAACCGCGCTGCGCGATGCTCAAGGCGGCGCGCGTGTTCTGCTCGACCAGCAGGATGGTGATGCCGCTCCTGGCGATCGTCTGAATGGATTCGAAAACCGTGCTGACCATCTTCGGCGACAGGCCCAGCGAAGGCTCGTCAAGCGCCAGCAGTTTGGGCTGCCCCATCAGCGCGCGGCCGATCGCAAGCATTTGCTGCTCGCCGCCTGACATCAAGCCCGCAGCCTGCCCGCTGCGCTCGGCCAGCTTTGGAAATAAGGTCAGAACCTGATCGAGGGTTTGCGCGCGGTTCCGCCGCGCACGTCGGTTGAACGAGCCGAGCGAGAGGTTTTCCATCACCGTCAGATCCGGAAACACCTGACGTCCTTCCGGCGACAGGCAGATACCGGCGGTCACCCGCTCATGCGGCGGCATCTGCGAGATGTCTTCGCCATTGTAGCGAATTGTGCCTCCCAATAGCGGAATAAGACCGGTGACAACCCGCATCGTGGTGGTTTTGCCGGCACCGTTCGCCCCCAGCAGACACACCACCTCGCTTTGCCCGACCGTCAGGCTGATATTCTCGACGGCGATCGCGTCATTGTAGCCGGCCCTGATATTGTCGAGCTCGAGCATGGCGGCTGTCATTTGGCCCTCGCTGGAACGGCAGCGTCGGTCACGACAGGCTTTCTGCGGCGCTTCCACAAACCCACTAGCCCGGATGGCATCATCAAGACGCCGAATACGAGGATGCAGCCATAGACCAGCAACCCGACGCCGCCGGAATAGTTGAAATACAAACGCGTCAACTCCGACAGTGCCAGGATTGCGATTGATCCGACGACCGGACCGGTGACGGTATAGAGACCGCCGAACAACGGGGCGATTTGGGCGGAAATCGTGATCTTAAGATCGAAGGCGGAGCCGGGATCGATATAGCCGGTAAACCAGGCCGTGATGACGCCCGCGCAGGACGCGATCGCTCCGGACAAAGCGGTCACGCCAATTCGAAACCGCGCCGGATTGACCCCCAGCATCTGCACGGCGCTTTCGCTGTCGCGCATCGCCCGCAAGGCATACTGGTATCGGGAGCGCGAAAGAAAGTATGAAGTTGCCACCGTCGCAACGGCCAGACAAAGCGAGAAGCTGGTCATGGTGATGCGGTCCGGCCTGATCTGGTCGAATACGAAGACGCCTTCGGCGCCGCCGGTCAGCTTCGGCACCATCAGCGCAACCACCCGCAGCGCTTCCGAGGTCGCAAGCGTCGCTATCGCAAAGAACAGTCCGCGCAAACGGCCGGTGATATACGCCAGGCACGCGCCAAAGAACGCGCCGAGCAACATGGCTGGAACAATCGAAAGCCAGAACGGGATATGAAACGCATTCGCCAGCAGAGCCGCCGAATAGGCGCCAAGGCCCCAGAAACCGGAATGACCGAGCGAAATCAGCCCGGCATTCGCCATCATGTTCCAGCTAGCCGCGACCAGTATCAAGGTCGATAGCCGCGTCAGCCAGTCGCTAAATCCAGGCGGAAGGAAATGCGGCGCCACCAGCGCCACAACGAGTGACCCCAGAATGATGATCCACCCACGGACCGCGATCATGCGTCGCGCCCCACGGTGCCGAGAATGCCGGTGGGCCGCACGATCAGCACGATCACTAGCAGGAAAAATGCAACCCCCTCGGCCCAACCGATGCCTTGCGGCACGACATAGGCGATTGTCGTTTCGGCCGTCGCCAGCAGGAATGCGCCAATGACCGTACCGACGATGCTGTCGAGCCCACCCAGGATAATGATGGCAAAAGCCTTCACCAGAATTGGGAAACCCATGAACGGCGTAATCGGCAACAGAAAACTCATGATCGCGCCAGTTGCGGTACCGAAGGAGGAACTAAGCCCGAACGACAGCGCATACATGGCGCGGACGTTGATACCCATCAGCGAAGCCGCGGCGCGGTTCTGCGAAACCGCCCGGGTCGCGCGACCAAGCTCGCTCCATCGAAGCCAGGCGAGCAACAGAACCACGAAAGCGACCGCAAGACCGAATGCGATCAATCGTCCCTTGGCCACCACGATGTCGTCGGAAAGGAACCAGGAGTCGAACGCATAGGACGGCGTCGTCGAGCGCTCATCGCCGGTCCAGAGGATCACCGCCACATTCTGCAAGACGAGTCCGAGACCGAACGTCAACAACACCTGATTGATGCCGGGCGCATCCAAAATGCGGTCTAGCGTGAGCTTGAACAGCAGGTAGCCGCCGATAGCACCCAAAATCGCGACAAATAATAGGCTGAGCAAGGGATCGATATTCAGGCTGACAAATGCAAAGAACGCCGCATAGGCGCCATACATGACGATATCGCCATGCGCGAAATTGATGATGCGTGTGACCCCGAAGGCAAGCGACAGCCCGACCGCCATCAATGTGTAGACGCCCCCGAGCAGGAGGGAATCAACCACTATTTGAAAGATCAGACTTGCCATCGCTTGCGGTTACCTTGTCTCGCGGGTCGCGCCATACAGCCCTCCCCGCCGAGACCTCAATCCCTCATCGACATCGTCAAAAGTCTATTTGGCGTATGTCGCCTGTTCGAACTTGTCCGCCGTCTCGAATTCCTTCGGATACAGGATGGCGTCGGCGCCCTTGACACGCTGATGGACGACAACGTCGGCAAACGCCTGATTGAGCGTACCGCCGAGGCTCGGTTCGAAATGGCCGCGGCCGATCATCGTGTGCACGTCCAACTTCTTCAATTCTTCCGCGACTTTTTCCTTGTCGTCCACAGCACCGGCATTTTCGATCGCGATCAGCAACATGCAGGTGGAGACATAGGCACCGACGTCAATGAACTCAGGCTCGCGGTTATATCGCTTGGTAAACTCCGCCTTCCAAACGTCTGAGTCCATGAAGAGCTTGGGATATTTCGGATCGGCCTTGGCCTTGAGACCCGGGATATAGGTGGTAACGCCGACCCAACCCTCCTGCGCTTCGCCTGAGGCGTCCTGCCATTGCTTGAGCTGCGGATACGCTGTGCCGACGAGATAGGGGATATTGAGACGCTGAACATAGACCTGCTTGGTGAGCTGAATGCCATCTGTGGTCTGCACAAGGCCCAGCAGGAGGTCGGGTTTCACGCGACGGATCTTGGCAAGCACAGGATTGAGATCGGTCGCGCCTGCACGGACCAGTTCTTCCGCGACGATCTTGAAGCCTTCCTGGGTGAAATATTTCTGCGCGTAAGGAAGATGCTCACGGCCATAGGCATCGTCGGAATAAATGATGGCGACTGTTTTGCCCGGACCCAATTTCTCCCGCAGGCTGCGCGCGAGTGCGAGGTGGTAATAATAGCCGTAAGGGAAGGTGTGAAACAGCATCGGCTCCTTGCCGGCCTCTTCCTCGAGCAATGGTGTGGTCGCTCCCGGCACGACCCAGAGTGCCCTGGTACGACGCCACGCCGGCAGGCCCGCCATGGCCATCGGCGTTGCAATCGGACCGATCAGAAAATTGACCTTTTCCTCCGACAGCAATTGCGTGAAGGAATTCACGGCAACCTGCGGATCGGACTGGGTGTCTCGAAACAGAATTTCGATCTTCTTGTTTCCAACCTTGCCGCCGTAGATATCGACGGCCATCTCGACGCCGCGCTTGGCGGCAGCGCCGTACGATACGAATTTTCCCGAAAGCGACAACGGCGCGCCGATCTTGATGGTATCTTCCGCGCGGCTTGGCGCGGGTGAAATGACCGCCGCAAACACGCTCAATGCAACCATCACGGACGTGCGGGACAGGTTCATGGGTTTCCTCCGGGGGCTCTTGCAGGCCGATACGGAAAATCTAAAACATGAAACCGGTTTCGTCCAGCAAAATCCAGTCATTTGCGCGCGGGCCGCCAGCCGCAAAAGGCATGGATTACTGCGCACGCGCGACCCAATGGCGCCGCGCAGCAGTGGCCGAGTTTAAGGCACTAAATGATGGCTGGCGACCGCAAGCCGCAGCGGCGAAGAGTAGCATCGCCGCAAGGATTCAGGGGAAGCGTCGGGCCTGATCAGCCGGCGGCCCTTTTGCGGCGCGGCGGCTTCTTTTCGGATTTGGGGTTTCCATCGCCGATCTCATCGGCCCTTGCGCCCATCTGGCCGGAGACGACCTTGCTCGCGTTGAGCAGCAGCGCGACGAATGTATCGACATTCCGATCCATGCGGATTGCAGGCCCCGTGATGCTGATGCAATATCGGACCTGCCCGTTGCCGTCGCGAAGCGGAACCGAGATGGCCGTGACGCCGGCAACGCGCTCGCTGCTCGTCAAGGCATAACCCTGCTCGCGATAGCGCGCGAGCTGCTTTTCCAGCAAGGCGCGATTCGGCCGCTTGCTGGCCGGCGCCTCGCGGAAAATCCGGTCGATTTCGGAACTGCTGAGATAGGCCAGCAATATCTTGCCGGTCGCGCCATGCAGCAATGGCGTCTGCTCACCTTCGCGTACGATGCTCATCAAAGGCGAAGGCGTATCGAACACCTCGATACAAAGCCGCTGCCCCTGGGCGACCGTATTCAGCGTGATGGTTTCCAGGGTTTTTTGTACCAGATCGCGCATGATCGGCCGGGCGATTTCGCGAATCCCGATCGTGCTTCGCACCAGCCCGCTAAGCCGCGTCAATTTCAATGACAGGCAATATCGGTTGTCCTCGAGCCGAACCAGATAGCCGAGATCGTGCAGGCAATTCACCAGCCGATAGGTCGTCGCCTTGGAAAGACCAATGCGCTGGCCGATTTCCTGAAGCGTCAGCATCGTGTGCTGAGGATCGAACGCCTCAAAGATCGCAAAAGCGCGCTCTACGGCTCGGATCATCTTGTGTTTCGCCTCTCAAAAACGGCTGTGTTCCACTACCCACAAGTGGGCTCGCAAATCTTTAATGCCAGTGATTGTATTATTTCAAATATATAATCGTTTCCTTCAGGCGCCGTGGAAATTCATCAACAGCCGATTGACCGCTTCGGCCTTCTCGTATTGGACCCAATGCCCGCCATCCGGGACCAGGACAACACTGATATCCGGCCGCACCGCGCGGCAGCTATCGGCACGTGATTGAATCGACGGATAGGCCAGCCTGTCTACCGTTCCCCAAATCAGTTGGACCGGCGCCGTGATACGGGCGAGATCGTCGAGCAGCGTGGGCTTGAAACTGATACGGCGGCTGTCGAACCGCGTGCGGTCGAGATTCGTCAGTTGTGTGTCGACCACCGGATCATCCGGCGGCGGCTCAGTCGAGAGCATCCATTGGCCGAGATTGGCGGCAGCGGCGGCGCGGCGCGCCGGTCTGCCCGCCTCAGGACCCGGCACCTTTGTGACCTGTACCAAACGTCCGACCGGCGCGCCAAATCCCGCACTACCCAGCAACGACAGCCCCAACACTCTATCGCCAAGGTTCGCCGCAATGCGAGCCGCGATCGCACCGCCAAAGCTGAAACCGGCCAGATGACAACCCTTCGGCGCCGTCGCCAGGACGGCGTGGCTTACCCAGGCGATATAATCGTCAGTCGTTATCGTCGCTGGAACATCCGGAGAATTTCCGTAGCCGGGCAGATCGAAAGCGATGACGCAGAACGCGGCTGACAATTCGTCGATGTTGCGCTCCCAATGCGCGGCCGATCCGACGCCGCCATGCAGCAGCACAAGCGGGGTTCCCATTCCCGCTGTGCGCGCAGCGAGTGCGGGAAACCCGGCATTCGAATCCAGCCCAGCCATTGCGTTCGAAGCCGTCATCCCGTCGAGCCTCGTCATCCCCCGCCCAGCGAATCCGCCGCGCACCCAAGCGAGTTTGGCATTGCAGCAGAACCGGAGTTTATCTTAGTCTGCGGCATACGGTTCGCCTAGTGGATTTTTATCCACCCTGCGAAACCAAATAAAAATACCCGCCGGAAACAGCCAGGAAAACGAGTCATGTTCGAAGACATCCTCTATGAGACGAATGAGGGCATCGCCACCATCACCATCAATCGGCCTAAAGTGCGCAACGCCGTCCGGCCGAAAACCTATGAGGAACTCACCGAAGCGATGAAGATCGCCGCCGACGATCCGGAAGTCGGCGTGGTCGTTCTAACCGGCACGGGTGACAAGGCGTTTTCCTCGGGAGGTGACGTCAGCGACCAGTCGACCCGCAAGCCCTATATCGGGCGCGCCCACATGCGGCGGCTGTTCGCGCTATCTTCAACCATGCGGATGATGGACAAGCCGATCATCGCCAAGGTCCGCGGCTTCTGCGTTGGCGGCGGTAACGAGATCAATCTGTTCTGCGACATGACCGTGGCCAGCGAAGACGCGAAGTTCGGCCAGGTTGGCCCGCGCGTCGGCAGCGTACCGATCTGGGGCGCCTGCCAGTTGCTGGCGCGCTATGTCGGCGAACGCAAGGCGCGCGAAATGCTGTACACCTGCCGGCTCTACACCGCGCAGCAAGCCCTCGATATGGGGCTCATCAATCAGGTATGCCCCGCCGACAAGCTCGACGAGGAAGTCGCGAAACTTTGCAGTGAGATCCTTGACAAGAGCCCGCAGAGTATCCGCATCGCCAAGATTGCGCTCAATGCGGGATCGGATCAGGAATTCTACGCGTCGTACTTCCCGACCTCGGAATTGCTGGCCTCGATCTACGGCAACGAGGAAAACATGGAAGGCATCACCGCATTCCTGGAGAAACGCCCGCCGAACTTCCGGCGTTTCCGAAAGCGCTAGGGGTATTGCCCTTCGTCTGCCAAACGGATTGACGAAGGGCTAATCTTTCATGGCGATACGAACGATTAGCGCACCGTCACGTCGAGAAGATCGCTGATATTGTCGAGTTCGTCCAGCCGCCACAGCCCTGCGAGCAATTGGTCGGCCCGTTCGCGTCCAAGCACGGGATCGACAAGATCGTGAAACTTCATTCCGAGGCCGCGATCGTCCAGCGGCACTTCACGGGCGCCGAGCGCTTCCATCGCCTGCTTCTCGAATTTTCCGCGACCCGTCGTGATAGTGACATGCGCCGGCCGATTGGCTGGATATAGCCGATCCATCTCGGCGGAGGCGTTGACCTCCACCAAACCGGCCAGTCGCGCCATTTCGGGATCCAGGCGGGTCTTATCCTCGAAATGCTCGACCTTGATCCAGCGATGCTTCATTCCCAATGACATGATGTAGGGAAAGCTCAGTTGCGCGCTGGCGTAGTCCTGCCACCCGGTGTGAGCATGCTCTGCGGCGATGCTGTAAGTATTGATCTTGACGCTGCGGACGTCATCCGACGAAAGCTTGTTATCGTTCATCAATTCGATCAGCGCTTCCACTGCCGGCTGAATGTGACGGCAGCAGGCATACGGCTTGACGTAACAATCGGTGATTCCGAACGGGACCGCAGGCGGCAATTCAATGTCGCGGGGCTTGCCGTTGCGGCCGAACGCAAATGCCTGCGCGAATCCGTCGCGCGCCTCGAGCACATGCGATGGACCTTCGATACCGCTTTGCGCTTGAAGGGCGGCCTGCAAACCTTCGCGGGCAGCATGACCCGCGTGCAGACGTTTCACATCCGCGCCGCCATTGATGAAGGCAAATAGCCCGGCCGAACTACTGGCGGCGAGGCCGAGCGCGCTGGAGACCTGTTCCGCCGGCAGCGCGAGCAGACGCGCCGCCGCGGCGGCCGCACCGAATACACCGACTGTGCCGGTCGGATGAAAGCCACGCTGGCGTAAATCTGGATGGCAGGCCCGGGCAATGGCGATGATGGTTTCATAGCCGACCACGACCGCTTCAAGTGCGGCGCGCCCGCTGATATCGGCCTCATACCCGAGCCCGATGATCGCGGGAACGGTAGCCACGCCGGGATGCACGGAGCCTTGCCGATAGCCGTCATCCAGTTCGATGCCATGGCCGGCCGTGCCGGCGATATAGGCGGCATCAAGCAGATCGGCGCGGCGTTGGCGGCCGGGCACGGGAACATTGCCAGCGGCGCGAACTTTGGCCAGCACGGCTTCGGCACGGCCGGCGAGATCGCCGCTCGATCCGGCGATAACCACGCCAAGCGTGTCGAGAAAGTGCCGCTTCGCCGCGTGCCTGACATCCGCGTCAAGCGCATCCCATTTCAGGTTCTGCACCAGAGCGATGATCGCTTCGGTGCCGTGGCCTGGCGTCGTCTGCTTCGCCGCGGCGTCGAGTGCTTGCAGCATGAGTTAGGTCCTCAACTGTTCTTGCCGCTCGCCTTCGGCGCGCGCTGGTCAAAGCGACGATCGAAGACACTTTCAGCGACCCGGTTCTTCATCATCTCGATCGAACCGCCGGCGATCATCCACCCACGCGTCCGGCGCATACAATACTCGGCCAGGGATTCTTCGCTATAACCAAGGCCACCCATGATCTGTACGGCTTCGTTGGCGACATCGAAACCTGCCTGATTGCAGGCGAGCTTTGCAATAGTGGTCTCGTAGGCCGACGGCAGGCGCCCTTCGGCATTGGTTGCGGCGCGGTAAAGCAATAGCTGTGCGGATTCGAGCTTTAGCGCCATATCGGCGAATTTCCATTGCAGGCCTTGGAACTCGCACAGCGGCCGCCCAAACTGCTTGCGAACGGTGGCGTATTCACGCGCCAGATTGAAGGCATGGCGGCCGAGCGCCAATGAGCGCGCCGAATTGCCGATGCGCTCGACATTGAAGCCCGCGATCTGTTGCTTGAAACCGCCCGGCCCGAGCAGCACGTTGGCTGCCGGAATGCGGCAATTCTCGAAATAGAGCTGGCACCATTGTTCCCCGCCCATGAAGCCGGAGGGCTGGCCGACGGCGAATCCCGGGGTGTTGCGTTCCACCAGCACCGAGCCAATGCCATCGACTCCGGGTGCGAAGCGAACGTAGATCAGGAAGACCGAGGCGTCCGGGCTATGGGTCGAAAAGATCTTAGTGCCATTGAGAATGACCTCTTCGCCCTCGGCCCTGGCCATCGTGCGCAACTCGGTGACCGCCGATCCGGCTTCGGGTTCGGTCATACCGAGGCTGATGGCGGATTTCCCTGCCATCAAGCTACCCATGAAGCGCGACTTCTGATCCGCAGTGGCGTATTCCGCAAAAGTGCGTATCGGCCCAAAATTGCCGGCCTGTATAACATCGGCACTGCGTGGACAAACCGACGCGACCTGCTCGATCGCGATCACGGCATCCATCAATGAACCGCCTTGGCCGCCATCCTCGGCCGGAATGGTGATGCCGAGCAGGCCCTGTTGGGCCATCAATGCCGCAACATCGAACGGAAAGCCCGGCGTATGAGCGCGCTTGAGTGCGTCCTTTGCCAGGTTGGTCTCAGCGAAGCGCCGAACGGAATCGGCGAACAACCGCTGTTCCGGCGTGAAGTCAAAATCCATAAAAGGCCATCCAAGCAGGGGCGCGCGCAACGATTTGGGCGGCCCGCGATTTACCAGTCAGCCTACCTGACCCGGGACATCTTGATTGGCAACTTCGCAGAGCTTATGGTGCTATGACTTTTAGTCATACCAAAACATGTCCGGTGCCCGTGCAAATCATTCCGCCCCTCAATCCGTTGCGTGTATTCGAAGTGGCCGCGCGGCTCGAAAGCTTTACCGCCGCCGCCGCCGAATTGGGCGTGACCCAATCAGCCGTCAGCCGGCAGATCGCGACGCTGGAAGGATCGTTGAGCACACAGCTTTTTGTCCGCGAGCGCCACGGCGTACTGCTGACAAAGGAGGGGCGTATTTATCGGGACGGCATATCGCCGGCTTTCGCCATGATCAGCGCGGCGAGCACGGCGTTGATGAATCCGCGGGCGGAACCTCTGCGGCTTCGCATCTATACGACGTTCGCCGCCAAGTGGCTGATTAAACGGCTTCCAAAATTCCAGAACGCGTATCCGAACATCAACGTCCGGCTCAGCGCCTCGGTTGCCAATGTGAATTTTGCGAGCGAGGATATCGATCTAGCCATTCAGTTTGGCCGCGGCGATTGGCGCGGTGTGGAGAAGAAACTTCTAATTCGAGATGTGATCCAGCCGGTATGCAGCCCGCGCCTGTTGCGGCGTTATCCGGAGCTAAGATCGATTGAAGGGCTGCGCCGGCAGCATTTGCTGCATTCGCATTATCGCCGCAAAGACTGGACGGATTGGCTGACAGCCGCGGACCGGCCCGATTTGCTCACGGAAGGCACCCTGTATCCCAATTCGATGCTGGCCTATGAGGCCGCCATTGAGGGGCTCGGTATCGCCATGGGACAATTATTCCTGCTCAAGGACGACATTGCCGCCGGCACGCTTGTGCCGCTGTTCGACCGCCCGCTGACGCGGCAACTTGCGTATTTTGCGCTTTGGCGAAGGGGCGCCGTGAAAAATCGCAAAGCCGCGGGCTTTGTAAAATGGCTGATGCAGGAAATCGATCTCCAGAACGGCGTAATCTGAACATCAATTCGCGCAGGGACACTTTCCTTGCGACATCGGCCGAAATACCCTATCGGCTGGAAAGGTATCGACGAGCTTGCAGTAAAGGCATCACAGCGTTGCGCGAAACAAAATTCACAGGCGGCTGATTTTCTCCAGGCGCGAACAAAGCCAACAGGACAGTCATTCAATGAACGTACGTGAAAAGCCGAATGCGGTGGCCTCGGGTGCTCTCTCGGGCATTCGTGTACTCGATTTCAGCCGAATGTTGCCGGGCCCATGGTGCACGCAGATGCTCGGCGATTTCGGAGCCGACGTCATCAAAGTCGAACAGCCCGGGGTCGGAGATCTGGGCCGCCACAACCAGCCAAATTTCAGGGAAGGCAGCGTTTACTTCAACACCGTGAACGGCAACAAGCGCGGCATCACGCTCGATTTATCAAGACAAGAGGATCGTGCCGCCGCCCACAGGCTGATCGCGCAGTCGGACGTCATCGTTGAATCGTATCGCCGTGGTGTGCCGCAGCGCCTGCAGATCGACTATGATACTGCTAAGCGACTGAAGCCGGACATCATCTATTGCTCGGTCACAGGATTCGGACAGACCGGACCATTCTCCGATATTCCGGGACACGACCTGGTCGTGCAATCGGTCACTGGCATCATGGGCACCGGCCTGGACAGCGACGAATTACCGCCTGTGCCTGGTTTCCAGGCCGCCGATTATGCCGGAGCAGCTTACGCTATCGCCGGCGTCATGGCAGCGTTGCATCGCAAGCGCACGACGGGCGAAGGCTGCTATCTCGACATCTCCATGTTCGACAGCCTGTTCAGCATGTCCAACATCGTCTCGGGCGCGGCGCTCGCACGCACCGGTGGATTCCCGGTGACGACCACCATGGAAGTCTGGGGCCGCAATCCGCGCTACTCCACCTACAAGACCAAGGACGGCAAAGCCGTTGCCGTGTCGCTACTGGAAGCGCGAATCTGGAACTCGTTTTGCAAGCTGATCAGTCGGGACGATCTCATTTCGCCCGACGAAGGTCCGGAACACCGCCATACCGTGCATGGAGACCGGGCCGGCCTATATCGCAAGGCCATCAGCGACCTCTGCATGTCGAAATCCCGCGATGACCTCGTGAACTGGATGCTCAAGAACGACGTCCCTATCATGCCGGTTTACAGTCCGGACGAGGCCGTCCAAAGTGAGCACGTCGCCGCCCGGAATATGGTTGAATGGATGCCACATCCGATCGAAGGACGAATTCCCGTGATTGCTAATCCGCTGGCGTCCTCGGGATTGACAACTGGCCCGCGAGGGCCCGCTCCCTCGCTTGGGCAGCATCAGGATCTATTGAGCCAGACCGAAGCCTATCCGCAAAAACGCGCGTAAGAAAAAGCAGGAGACATTGAATGGCCATAGGTTCCAATCTCACAAACGCCGACGCGGTCGCCAATTTCGCGCTTGAAACCAAATATGAAGACCTTCCCGAAGACGTACTGAATGCCGCCCGTTTTTGCCTGGTCGACTGGTTCGGGGTTGCCCTGGGAGCGGCGAACGAAGACGCCGTCAAGGCAATCAAGCGCACAGTGCTGGCGTGGAACGCGAAGGGACATGCGCCGATTCTTCTGGCTGGCGAGTCAACGCCCTCCGCGGCGGCCCTTGTAAACGGCACTATGGCGCATTGTCTCGACTTCGACGACACGCATGTGGGATCGATCGCGCACCTGACGGGTCCGACCTGGGCCTCAGCATTTGCGGTCGGATCGCATTTGGGATCGTCCCCCCGCGATATTATCACGGCGTTCACGATCGGCTTTGAGGTCGGCGGACGACTTGGATCCGGCGGATTGGGCGTGGCCGTCAACGAGCGGCATATCCATTCGACGGGCGTTTTCGGCTGCATCGGCGCGGCCGTCGCCGCCAGCGTACTGTACGGATTGGATGCCGAAAAGCTCAAGATCGCCATTGGCCTCGCCGCCACCCAGGTCGCCGGCCTGACGGGTTCATTCGGAACGACGGCAAAACCCTTTCATGCGGGAAAAGCTGCCTTCAACGGAGTCCTCGCCGCCGAAATGGCGCGGGAAGGGTATCACGGCGCATCGAATTTGATTGAAACAGAAGGCGGCCTGGCAAGGGCGCTGGTGCAGGATCGAGCGGTTTCGCCGCAGAAACTGGATTTCTCCGACGGCTGGGAGATCAAACGAAACACTTTCAAGCCCTATGCATCCTGCCTTCTGACCCACCCTTCGATCGACGCCGGACGCGATCTTCATACCCGGCTGCAATCACGCGAAGTCAAACGCGTCACGGTGCATGTCGATCCGCTATGCATCCAGCTCGCTGGCATCACAAATCCCAAAACGCCATTTGAGGGAAAGTTCAGCCTGGCGTTCTGCACGGCGTTAGCTCTCGAAGGCTACATCCCGACGCAGCGTGAATTTACGTCGCAGACTCTGGAAAATCCCCGTATTCAGAGTCTCGTCAGCCGCGTGGATCTCGTCCCCGACGCCACGATCGACAAAACCGCAGCAACCGTCGAAGTCGCTTTCTCCAATGGAGAGAAAGACCTCTGTCATGTGCCGCTCGCCAGGGGTAACCCCGGGCGTCCGATGAGCTGGGAGGACATGAAAAGAAAATTCTCGTCGCTGGTACAGCCAGTCCTCGCGGAAGGTAACGAAGATATCTTCGACCGGTTCAAGGCATTCGATCATCTGGCCGATCTGACAGAAATCCGGCACAAGATGGCCGGGAACCAGATCAATTGATTTATGGGCTCCGGAGGCGGTCGCCGGTAGCGGCGCCCCCCAAAGAAGCGCTAATCCAGCGTGCGGGCGTCCGTTAAGCACCCGGCCACCGCACTCGCGGCCGCAGTCGCCGGGCTGCAAAGCATGATTTCGGCGTTCTTATTGCCCATCCTGCCTGGCATGTTGCGATTGCTGGTCGACAGGCAGACCTCCCCGTCGCCAAGCACACCCTGGTGCGCGCCGGCGCAAACCGCGCAGCCACTCGGCATCAATGTAGCTCCGGCTTCCAACAGTGTCGCCAGATCGCCATTGCGTGCGCTTTCGATTCCCACCGCACGCGACGCCGGAACGACCAGCAGACGGACGTCCGGATGAACACGCCTGTTTCTCAAAATACCAGCCGCGATCGCCAGATCGTCCACCCGCGCGTTGGTACAGGAGCCGATGAACACCTGATTGATTTTCTTTCCCGCAGCTTCGCTGACCGCAACACCGCGATCTTCGCGTCCCGGAAGCGCGACCATTGGCTCAATCTGCGCCAGATCCAGCGTGATTTCGCCGGCATAATTTGCATCCGGGTCTGACCGCACGCCCATGTATGGAAATTGTGCGCGGCCGTTCACGAATGCCTCGGTCACATCATCGCTCGGGAAGATGCCACTTTTTGCACCCACCTCGGCACTCATGTTGCAGAACGTAAATCGCTCTGACACCGAGAAAGAACTGACGGCATCTCCCTGGTACTCAATAATCTTGTAGCCCGCCCCCAGAACACCAAGTTGTTTGACAATGGTCAGAACGACGTCCTTGGCGGCAACGCCTCGTGTCAGCGCCCCTGCCATCACGACGCGGATCGTTGGCGGTACCTTGAGCCATGTGCGGCCCGTAGCCCAGACAAAGCCCAGTTCGCTCTCGCCGGTACCGATCGCTAGCGCACCCAGCGCACCGCCAGATGGCGTATGTGAATCGCTAGCCAGCACCAGCGCGCCGGGAACGACGAAGCCCCGCTCCATCATGACCTGATGGGCGATCCCGGTGCCACCTTCAAAAAACGCAAGAAACTCTTGCTTCTTGACGAATTCACGGATGCGTACGTGATTATTCGCATCGCGCGCATTGTTGACTGGAAATCCGTGATCGAGGCAGATCACATTGCGTTCGGGCCTGACGACGCTGGTCGCTCCCATTTGTTCGAACGCGTCGATGGCGAAAACCGCGTAATCGTGGGAGTAACAGAAATCGGGCGATACCTCGACGATCTCATTTGGAACGACAAAGTCGCGTCCGCTGGCCCGGGCCAGTATTTTTTCAGCCGTGGTTTGGGCCAGTCTCACGAGCTGGCTCGCGCCATGTCGGCAAGCGCCGCGCGGCCGTACTCGATCAAACTGCCCGAAGCGACGATCTTCTGAATGATCGCCGGCGTCGGCATTCCGTGAAACACGCGATCATTCCAGCGAATCCCGCCGGTCGCTGGATTGATCTCGATCTCGTCGCCGTTTGCGATTCCCGAGCCGACAATGTCGGCGCAATCTATCGCCAACACGCCGTTGTTGACCACATTGCGAAAGAACATCCGGGCGAAAGGACCTCCGACGATGGCCTTGATGCCCGCAGCCCGCAAGGCACGCGCCGGAGATTCTCGGCCGGTACCATAACCGAATGCCTCACCTGCAACGATGATAGGCCGCGAACGAACGCCTCGATTCACTTCCGCCGGGAGTTCGCCCAGGACATGCTCGGCCATCTCTGCCGGCGGCAGAAACGAATACCGCGCCGGCAGCACGATGTCGGCGGAAACAAATTCGCCGACAACCGTGATGGCGCCTTTGATCGATTCACCCATCATGTCGAACTGCGCGGCCTTTCAATCTCACCGGTTCACGTTTTCGGCGTAATGCTGGCTGGGCAGGTTTTCCCTCGGCCATTCGTCGCCATTCTCGAAAGGCGCTACGCCAACGGCATGACGCGCCATGCCTGATTCCATCATCGCCATCGAGACGATTTCGACGACGCCGACGTCGCTGACGCCGTGACGGCGCAATTCCTGAAAATCCTCCTCGGTCGTTCCTTCCGCGAAAGCGACCTTTCTGGCAAAGCGCAGGACGGCTTTGGTCTTGGCATCGACCTTCGTCGATTTCTCAAAATTGAGAACTTCCACAACGTCGGCTTCGGTCATGCCGAAGTGTTCGATCAGGTGCGTCTGGTGGTTGTTGATGCAGCGCGGGCAATCTACTTCCGCGGCGCACACAAGGGAAATGCTGTTCAGCAACGGCTTGTCTAGTGCGCCTTTCGCCATCTGCAACCTTTTAGTCAGACCCCACCAATGCCGCAGAAGATCGATATCGAGTGCAAAGAAGCCCCAAGTCGGCGTAAGGAAATTTGGCCCTTTTACGCGACGGATGTCCTCGAAGATCTCAGCGATTTCTCCGGTGGCGTCCTGCGGCTGCAGCAGTTGAACTTTCTTAAGATCTTGCTTGGTCTTGTCGAGCACTTGATTTCTCCTGTCTGGTTAAGGATGAGCCGCCCCTGTTTTCTCTCCGCAGCGTCTGGTGGATTGAACTCCGGCGCCTAGCCCAACGGCGATAGCTTGTTGTTGCCAACGATCTTGTACGAACCCCCTGCCCCGCGCAACGCTCTTGACAGGAATATGCCATCCAACAATTTCGCGTAGCTCTGCAACCTCACATGGAACGTGCAACAGTCCCGCACCTTGCGCAATTCGCACACGAATAAAGTTATGTCGTCTGTGTCACCTTTTCGCGCACAAAGGCACTCTTTGAAGCGATCATCGCATCGATTTCATCTGCATTCATGCCCAGCAGCTCCCTCAAGATGGCTTCGGTGTGCTCACCCGCAGCAGGGGGGAATGTATGCGAGCTGCGCCGGGATTCCTTCATGAAAATAGGATCGCCCATCACCTGAGCTTGGCGGCCATCTTCGCTCGCAAGGTCTAATACCATGCCGCGGTGCCTGATCTGAGGATCAACTGCAACTCGGTCGACCGTGTTAACGATGGCAACAGGAACACCCTGCGCGTCTAGCGCCTGCCGCCACTCATCAGCATTCCGCGCCAGAAACAGATCTTCAAGGATTGGCCACAGCTGGTTTCGATTGATCGATCGTTGATGTGCGGTCAGAAACCGGGAATCGTTAACGAGATCTGGCCCACCAAGCACATCGCATAGCGAGGTCCACATGCGCTCCGTCAGAGCCGCAATCACAAGCTCGATCCCGTCCTTTGCCTTGAAGGTCCGATAGGTGGCGATTGAATCGTGTTCGCGGCCCTGCCGGCCTGGAACCTGGCCCGAAGCCAGATAGAACGAGGCTTGATAGGAAAGCAGCGCCGCCTGACAATCGAGCATCGAGATGTCGATGGTTTCGCCGCGGCCCGTAACCTCGCGCCGATGCAAGGCCGCGAGGATCGCCGTTGACGCGTACATGCCGGCCGCAAGGTCGCCGATCGGAATGCCGGCACGAACCGATGTGCCGTCACGCTCGCCGGTCAGGCTCATGCCGCCCGACAATGCCTGCACGATCATGTCGTAGGCCGGTTTGTCACGATATGGACCGTGCTGACCGAACCCACTGATCGAACACCAGATGAGCGAAGGCTTTTCCTCGCGCAGTTTCTCCGCCGAAAATCCCAGCCGGTCGCAAACGCCAGGCCGAAAATTCTCAATGACAATGTCGGAGACGAGCGCAAGACGCCGCACGGCATCTGATCCCGCGGCCGTCTTCATGTCCAGCACGACGCTGCGCTTGTTGCGATTGATGGCGACGTAATAGGTACTGTCGTTGCCGATGAAACTGGGAGGCATGCTCCGGGCAATATCGCCTGTCGGACCTTCGACCTTGATGACCTCGGCCCCAAGGTCGGCCAGCATCTGCGTACAAAAGGGCCCGGACAGGACCTGAGTAAGATCTAGCACGCGAATACCGGCAAGCGCCGGCTTCTGCTCCGCCACAGGCGCGTCTTTTGCCGGTTTTTGGGCAGACCTTGATTGCATCGTGCCGTCCCCCTTTCCATCTGGCGATGCCGCACAAGCCGCATGCCTGGAGCCAGCCAATTGGAAAATTCCGTTCATCGGAATTCAATTTCATTGTTAGTTTTGCTGGATCAGCACGATTTGTCAATTCGTGCCTGACGTTCGGCCATGCAAGGCTTGCGCTACAGACTGCGTGAGCGGAAATACTGTAACGCGGTCGATGATCCACTACCGGCAGTTGCCAGACGTTGCGGATCAACCTCAATCAATGATACTAAATTCCATTCATCGGGATTAAGAGAAGTATGGTCGACAGCCCCGTTCTCAAGGCGACCGCCATTTTGAGGCGGCTTGCTGAACACGATACGCCGGTTGGCGTCCAGCAGCTTGCGACCGAGTTGAACCTCAACGTCAGTACGGTCTACCGGTTGCTGCAGCTCCTCGCCAGCGATGGCATGGCATCCTATGATCCGCAGGCCCGGGTTTACAGTGTGGGCACGGAGTGCATTCGGCTTGCTTCGCGCGTGCTTGGATCGGGGTCACTGATCGGTCGCATGCGACCGCGGGTTTCGGCTCTGGCCGCGCGTGTCGAGGAAACCTGCGCGCTTAGTCTTTACGACCCGGATACGTTTACGAAAATCGTCGCCGTCGTCGAGCGCGGCCCCCATCTGCTCGGCTACAATTATGAAGTCGGCACCCGGGACGGTATCCACGCCGGCGCCAGCGGCAAGGCAATCCTGGCGTTCTTGCCGGACGCGGATATCGATCGCGTCCTTAAATCGTTATTGCCCCGCCTCACAGAAGCCACGGTCGTCGATCCAACCGAGTTACGACGTCAAATCCGCCAGATTCGCAAACGAGGATATGCGACGTCCCGCGGCGAGCGCGTCCCCGGCTCCGGTTTCGGCGTCGCCGCGCCGGTATTTGGCTTTCAACGGCAAGTCATCGGTTCGGTCGTGGTGACAATTCCTCCATTTCGATGGCGCAACGAACGGCTCGCCACCATCGGGAAGGAACTGATCAACAGTGCACGCGAGCTCTCAGGCCTGTCTGACCCGGCATTGACCGCCAAGGTGGGAGGAGCCGCATGAGTGACGCACTGGGAACCGTCGCCCGAACCCTGTCGGTCCTGCGCATCGTCGCCGAGGCCAAGTCCTCCGTCGGCGTCAAGGATGTAGCCGATGCGTTGCAGCTTCCGATGAGCACGTCGCATCGTCTCCTCGATTTGCTGCTTGGCGAGGGTTTCGTTCAGAAGGATGCCGCCAGAAGACGCTATGCCATCGGGTCGGAGTTGTCGCGGCTCGCCAATCTCGTCTCGGCCAAAACATCTTTTTCATCGCTAGTGCAACCCTTGCTCGACGAGCTTACAAAGGAAACCGGCGAAACCGCCTTGTTCGCGACCTATCTGCCGGCGCAACGCGCAATGACATATACCGCGAAAAGCGATAGCCCCCAGCCGCTGCGCTACCGCATCAATCTGCACGAAAATTTGCCACTCGAATGGGGCGCCACCGGGCTTGCGATCCTTGCGTTTCTGCCCGAGGAAATTCAGGCAGAGGTATTTGTGGCCTCGCAAGCCTCGCCGGCTACCGGCCGGCGTTTGACGCGCAAGGCGTTCTACGAGCGGCTCCAGATCGTGAAGCAGGACGGATTTGCAGTCACCGAAAGCGAAAAATTACCGGATTCCATCGGCATTGCCGCCCCGATCGAAACTTCGCCGGGTCATGTGATCGGATCCATCGGCTTCACCATTCCGAAGGTCCGCTTCTCCCGTAATAAACAGAAAATATTCTCGGAACTTGTATGCCGCGCATCAGCCCGCGTTGCGAGCCGTACGCCGGTTACGTAATCGCTGCGCCGGACATCGTCGCAGCAATTGGTGTTAAGCCTGTCGCGCGGGCTTGAGAAAGTCGCCCCGGCGCATGGACGGATGCGATCGTTCATATTGCGGCGGATAAAATGTCTCTTCGCCCAATTCTGCCGCGGCGTGCCATGGCCAACGCGGGTTATATAACATACCACGTCCGAGCGCGACGAGATCGGCTTTCCCCGAGGACAGAATTTCCTCCGCCTGGGCTGCTTGTGTGATCAGCCCGACGGCCATGGTCGGGATGTCCGCTTCCTTGCGAATGCGTTCCGCGAACGGCACCTGGTAGCCTGGTCCGACCGTAATCTTCTGCTCCGGTACCGTGCCGCCGCTCGAGGCAGTCACGTAATCGCAACCAAGCGTCTTCAGCCGCTGGGCGAACACGATGCTGTCCTCGATCGTCCAGCCGCCATCAGCCCAGTCGGTTGCTGAAAGACGTACCCCAATCGGCTTGTGTGAAGGCCAAGCGTCCCGGATGGCCTTGAATACTTCAAGCACAAAACGCATGCGCCCCTCGCGATCACCGCCATAGGCATCCTGGCGTCGATTGCTGAGCGGCGAAAGGAAGTTATGCAGAAGGTAGCCGTGCGCAGCATGAATCTCGATCAGATCGATACCAATGCGATGCGCGCGCCGCGCCGCCGCGGCATAGTCCGCAATCAATTCCCCGATCATCGTCAAATCGAGTGCGACCGGCATCATCCGGTTTGGATAGGGTATCTCATCGGCGCCATGGATCGGCCAACCGCCTTTGTCGATCGGGATTTCGCGTTGCCCTTCCCAAGCCACGGTGACCGAACCCTTGCGCCCGGCATGCTGAAGCTGAATTCCAATCCGCGCGCCGCCATGGCAGCGACAGAATTCGACGATGGGCGCCAGTGCTGCTTCGTTCTCGTCGCTCCACAGGCCGAGATCGCCGGGACTGAGGCGAGCGTCGCGTCGCACGCTCGTCGCCTCGATGATCAAAAGTCCCGCACCAGACTCAGAGAGATGCCCGAGATGCACCATGTGCCACGGAACTGCACACCCATCGACCGCCGAATATTGCGCCATCGGCGAAATCACAATTCGATTGGCGAGTACAAGGTCACGCAACTTGAAAGGCGAGAAAAGAAGCGAGGACATCGATATCCCTTTGAGGCTATGTCGCGGATAAAGCTCGATCGTGCCGGATCAGGGATTGGTTGTCCTTGCCCAGCGCCGGCATGGGTTTGCGCACTGCCGGCGGCGTACCGGTAAGGCGCAAGGGACTCGCGAGGAGCGGCCAGGATGCACCATCTTCCGTCACCGTAAACCAGAGCCGTCGCGCGGCCGTCTGCGGCGCCGCGACTACTTCGCGGACGGAAAGAACCGGCGCTGCGCGGACATTGCTCTCCTTGAGGATGGCAACAAGGTCATCGCGCTTCATGTCAAATTCGGAACGGCTGCGATCCGCTTTCATCGCACCCAGCCGGTCGGCATCGCATTCCGCCAGGACAAAACCGTCAGAGCAGGCGGCCATGCTAAGCGCAGGCAGATCCGTGTCGTTCCATGCCGGTTCGGTCAGCCACGCCGCGATATCCTGCATCGAGAGATCGATATATTGACCACGGCCTGTGCGATCCCTGTGTGCGAGCGCCGCGAGCACCGCCAGCACGGCCATCTCGGCGCCCAGCAGATCGGCCGTGGAAATGCCGGTCTTCATCGGAACGCCATCTGACTGGGCCATGTCCATCAGCCCCGACATGGCCTGTATCACGCTGTCATAGGCGGGACGGCCGGCATACAGGGAGTTGGCACCGAAGCCCGAAACCGAGCACAACACGGTTCGAGGATTAAGGGCCGCCACTTCGGCCGCGGAAAATCCCCGCTTGGCAAGCGCGCCGGGCTTGAGGTTCTCGATCAGGACATCGGCGGTCTTGATCAGATCGCGCAGAATTGCCGCATCGGCGTCCTTGCGCAAATCGAGCACGATGCTGCGCTTGTCCGAATTCATATAGGTGAAGAAATAGCCCTGCCCTGCCTGCGTCGGCGGCCATGGCCGGGTGGCCTCGCCTTCAGGCGGCTCGATCTTGATGACTTCCGCGCCAAGGCTTGCAAGCATCCGCGTGCTGAGCGGGACCGTTGTGTAGTGGCCGATCTCGACGATACGAATGCCGGCCAGCGCCGGAGCCTTTGCCGCCGTATGTTCCGCCTTCGGCCTACGGGCGCCTTTGTCGGCCAGAAGCCGGTGAACTTGCTCGCGGCCGCTGTCCGGCGCGGGTATGACGGACGGCGTCCTTCCGGGCGACGCATCCATACGCAATGGCGAGCCTGCCACGAAAGTATCGAGACCATTGGCCTGATCAACGATGCGTTTGATCATATCCCGATGATCGAGATTCGGTTCGTGCGGATAACCATCGGCGATGCGAACAATCGGCCCGCAGGCGATCTGCGCTTCGTTCAGCAACGTCATGCAGGCGTCGATCGTCAGTTTTCCGATCCATGCCTGCATGGCCGCATCGACATCGCTGACATTGGCTACGCGGTCGGCGACCTTGGCAAAAGGCGGATTGCGCAGTTCCGGACGGTGCATGATCTCGGACAAACGCTGCCATTGTCCGTCGCTGCCGACGCAGACAAGAATCCAGCCGTCGGTTGCCCGATAAACGTTCCAGGGCGCGATCATGGCATGACGGTTGCCCACGCGCCGAATCGGTTCGACGCTGCCGGTGAGAATACGCGGCAGAAACGTTGCCATCGAACCGAACCCGCAATCATACAGTGCCATATCGATGAACTGACCGCGGTCGGTACTGTTTTTGACCCGCAATGCCGCGACGACGGCTCCCGCGGCATAAACGCCCGTCATGTATTCAACGATCGGCAGTGGTATCGGCGTCGGCCTCCCCTCGCCGGATCCAGTCGTTTCGACAATGCCGGTCAAAGCCTGAATCTGCCACTCTGAATCGTCCTGTCCCGCCAGTGGACCGTCGCGTCCGTAGGCCGTCACATCGCAGACAATCCGGTCGCGTTCGGTGATGGAACCGGTCAGTTCGGCAAACGCATGGTCAGTATCGCTCGACAGCAGAACCACATCGCTGCGCTCGATCACATTGCGCAGTAAATCGCAATCAGCCGCTTCGGAAGCGTCGATCTTCAGACTGACCTTGCCGGCCGCGCACGCTGCACGACGGCGCCATTTGCCGCCCAGACGATCATCGCCGCCCTCCACCAGAATAACGGTTGCACCGAGCTGCGCCAGCAGCGACCCGCAGACACCCGCGCCGATCCGCCCCCCGAGTTCCAGCACGATAACCCCGGACAAGGCCAATCCCGTCGCGTCACCCTGACCGGCAGTCTCTGTCATGGTTGTGTCCGAGTCGCGCGGCCGGCATTCGCCGACCGGGCCTCATCAAGTTCACGACGTATCTCGTCACTATGTTCGCCAAGCTGTGGCGATGGACGGCGTTTCGGATCACTCAGCCCGGCATGGGTCAAGGGATCGACGAGATGCGGGATGCGCCCTTCGACCGGATGGTCGGTAAAAGCCACGGTGCCGCGGGAAACCGCGTGCGCGGATGCCACGGCTTCGTCCGGAGCGTAGATCGCGCAAATCGAAATCTCGACCTTGGCCATTTCGTCTGCCAGTGCGTCGCGGTCGCGTGATGCACAGAATCCGGCGATCGCCTCGCGAAAGCTCGCGGCACGATCGCCGTGATCGGAATGACGATCCGCCCAGCTTTCCTCCGGGGCCAGTTCAGGTCGACCGATATATTCGCAAAAGCGCTTCCAGCCGCGATATTCCAGCAGACAAACCGTGACGTATTTGCCGTCACGCGTCGGATAAATGTTGTAACGCGGGTTACGCCCCCACGGCTCCATTTCCGGCTTTCCGGAATGACCTGCGAGCCGCGCCAGCGCGCCGGACAGCGCTACGTTGGACACGCTGATCAAGCTGTCATACATCGGAATTTCCATGTAACAGCCGGCGCCGGTTGCTGTGCGACGGATATAGGCGGCGAGTACGCTGATCGTGGCAAAAGCCGCCGCCGTGAAATCGCCGGCCTGAAAGGTCGGCATCGGCGGTGCGCTGCCGGTCTTGAGATGCTTGCCCAGCGTACCGGCAACGCCCTGAATCGACAGATCATGGCCGGGCACCCGCCCGAGCGCCGAATTGTTGCCGAAGCCGGTGATCGAGCAATAGATCACGTTCGGATTTGATTTAACGACAGTCTCGTAGTCGATCCCGAGCTTTTTGGTAACGCCGGGCCGAAACGCCTCGACGATGACGTCGGCTTGTGCGTTGAGTTCCACTGCGACGGCCCGATCGTCGGCCCGGTCCAGATCGAGCGCGATGCTGCGTTTGTTGCGGTTGATGCTGCCGAAATAAACGCCGCCCACCTTGTAGTTCGGCGGATTGAAACGACCGTAGTCGCCGATCTCGGGCTGCTCCACTTTGATGACGTCCGCGCCGAGATCACCGAGCGTCTGGGTACACCATGGTCCTGGCAACAGGCGGCTGTAATCGACCACGCGGACCCCTTCGAGGGCCATTTTCATGTTTTTGAATCTCCGCTTGCTGCCACGGCTCTGGCTTTCTCAGGCGAATGCCGAAATTCCGTTTATCGGAATGTCTTTTCATTTTATAACGCGGCGTGGAGGTGTCAACAGCGCCAGCCGAACGCTACGCCGCCACGAGCTACGCTTTTGGACAGAGAACGAAACAACGTATCAAACCTGACCGGCAGAACTTCCGCCCTATAAATGTTCAATAAGCAAAAACAAATTCCGATGTTCGGAATTATGTCTTGACGGCGACCGCTCAGAACGAGAAGCTTGGAAAAAATCGGAAATCGAGCAAACGCGTCGGCATGCGAAGGGCGGAGGATTGAAACATGGCAATGCAAGGCAGCCTTGCTGGCCTGAAGACAACAGGCGACCTACAGGCTAGGAAAGCGGCGACGAGTGCGTTCTTTGGATTTTTCGTCGACATGTTCGACGTGTTCCTGCCCGCGATCGTCCTTGCCCCGGCCTATATCTATTTCCAGCCGCCGGACGTGCCCTCTGCCGTTGCGGCGGTCGCTGCAACACTGGTCCTGCCAGCAACATTGCTCGGTCGTCCGCTCGGCTCGGTCATCTTCGGTTATCTATCAGATCAAATCGGCCGCAAGCCGATCACCATGATTGCGGTAACCGGGTTCGGCATCTGCACCATCCTGATGGGCTTGTTGCCCGGATACAGCACGTGGGGACCAGCCAGCCTCTATCTGCTCATTCTGCTGCGCTTCATCAGCGGCATATTTCTCGGTGGAGAATACACCGCAGCCAATGTGCTGGCCATGGAGGCCGCGCCAAAGGAAAAACGAGGCCTTTATTCCGGGCTTATCCAGTCGGGATATCCCTTCGCCTACATCCTGATCGCTGCTCTCACGTTTCTTATGTTGCAGTGGTTTCCAACCACCGGGGGCCTGGATTCGCCCTATGTGGCATATGGCTGGCGCATTCCATTCTTTATCGGCGGACTGATGGCGCTGCTTTTCATCCTGCCGTTTCGATCCTCGGTGGAAGAGTCGACGCTTTGGGTCAAGGTCGAAAAACGGCGCAATCCGTTTGAAGTGATTTTCTCGGGCGATAATTTCCGGCACTTCATGCAGGTATTCATCGTTCTCACCGGCTTCTGGCTGACGACGATCTCCGCCGCCGCCGGCATTCTGCCCGGCGCGCTCATCCGCATCGTGCATCTCACGCCGCAGCAAATGACGGTTGTCATGATGATTGCATCGGTCGCGCTGGTGCCCGGCTATCTGCTGGTCGGGATCATAAGCCAGACGATCGGCCGGCGGGCCATGATTATCATCATGGCGATCCTAAGCGGCACGGTCGGCCTGTATAGCTATTATCTGCTGCTGAGCGCGCCCCGAGACTTCTGGCTCATCGCGGTACTGGCGTCGCTCATCATCGTCCCGTTAACATCGGTTTGGGGGCTAACCACCTGCTACCTCAACGAGCGCTTTCCGACCCGCGTCCGTTCCAGCGGCTTCGGCATGGCCTTCACACTGCCGGTCATCATTCCATCATTCTACGGTTTCTATCAGGAAATGCTTTCCAAGATCATGCCGCAGAATCTGACGGTCCTCGTGCTGGTCGCACTGGGCGCCGTACTGTCCCTGATCGGTGCCTTGATGGGACCGGAAACCAAGGACGTCGATTTGAACAAGGCTGAAACCAGTTCATCCTGATTACGTTCCTGGCCCGTCGCCGGTGGCGCCCCTTGGCGCCAAGAGGACAGTGGAACCCTCAGCGCGTCTTCTCGGGAATCGAGATCGTCGGTGGCAGATCGAGCCGAACCACGATTCCCTGCAATTCCGGTTTCGGCGCCGGGTAATTCAGCATGATCAGCGGGTCGTGGCCCGGAATGAGGTAATCCAGAGAAGGCACCGTTGCCCGCACCTTGTCGTAGGACTGCAGCATCTGGGCAACGTCGACGGCCGCCACGAATGGTCGGTGCCGCCTCAGATTGTCAAAGAAGGAAACGACATCACCGGCCAGCGTGATCCACCCGCGCTGGGTGTGAATGCGGAGATATTGCAGACCGGCGGAATGTCCGGGCGCGACATCCAACTCGATACCCGGAGCAAATCTGAACGGCCCGTTGTAGAGCTTCAGCCTCTGGGCAAAGTTGAGCCTGACCATGTCGAGAATGTCATCCTGCTCGAATCCGAGAGAGAAATAGCGATAGCGAATGTTCGGTCCCACGACGAAGTTCAGCTCGGCCTGCTGCAGATGAAAATTGGCGTTGGGCAGCAGAGAGGAATTGCCGGCATGGTCGTAATGAAGATGCGTGAGGATCACGTCTTTCACGTCTGACGGATCGACGCCGAGCAGCTTCAAGGATTCAATCGGGCAGCGGAGAAATGGACGCTTTCTTCGCTTCGCGACCGCCTCGGAAAATCCGCTGTCGATCAGGATAGCCCTGCCCTCGCTGATCGCGACCCAGATCACGTAGTCCATGTTCAGCGGCTCATCCCTGGAGTCCCCGCCAATGAAGTGCTCGGCACGCTTCGCGTCACGCGTTGCGTAGCGGATGGCATAAAGTTCGTAGACGGGAAGCACTTCCGGCATCGCCGATCCTCCTGCGCGGCTGAGGTTAATGACCGGCCGCGAGTTCGCGCGAAATCAGGATTTTCTGGATTTCGTTGGTGCCATCGTAGATCTGGTAGACGCGGGCATCGCGATAGTATTTTTCAACTGGGTAGTCATTGATGAATCCATATCCGCCATAGACCTGGATCGCATCCGAGCAGACCCGCTCCGCCATTTGCGACGCATAGAGTTTCGATATCGAGGCCTCTTTCACGCATCGGACCTTCGATTGCTTGAGATCTGCTGCGTGATGACACATCGCGCGGGCAACCTCGATCTCGGTTGCCATTTCCGCAAGCTTGAACCCAATGCCCTGATGATCGAATATCTTTTTGCCAAAAGCCTCGCGTTCATGCGAATATCCAAGTGCTGCTTCGAACGCAGCGCGCGCCACTCCGATCGCCTGTGCCGCCACGGCAATTCTTCCGCTGTCCAGGCCCGAAAACGCAATGCGCAGGCCGTCTCCGGGGTTACCAAGCATGTCCTCCGCAGGGACCTCCATATCCTCCAACAGGATTTGGCAGGTCTCGTTGGTGCGGTGCCCAAGCTTGTGTTCGACCCGGATGACATTGTACCCGGGCATATGGGTCTTCGTGAGAAACGCCGAAATTCCGGCCTTTCCGGCAGTGGGATCGGTGACCGCGATGATACAGGCGTAGCCGGCGGACTGGCCGGATGTGATGAAGACCTTGGTGCCGTTGATGACGTATTTATCGCCGCGGCGAACCGCGCGCGTCTTCAGATTCGAGGCATCCGATCCCGCCTGCGGCTCGGTCAGGAGCATGCACCCAAGCGCTTCGCCTGCCGCGACGGGGGAGAGAAAGCGCTTTTTTAGATCATCCGTGCCATAGTCCCGGACCTTGAAGCCATACGAGTTCGTCGCGCAGACCATATTGCAGAAACCGGCATCACCGAACGCCATTTCCTCGACGGCAAGGACATAGGATTTGAAATCCGCGCCGGCGCCGTCCCACTCGCTCGGCATGTTCACGCCGAACAGGCCAAGTGCGCCGGCCCGCTGGACGACATCTTTCGGAATGCTGGACTGACGATCCCATTCCGCAGCAAACGGCACGATTTCGCTCTTGACGAAGTCCCGCGTCATATCGCGGATAGCGACCTGGTCTTCCGAGAATAGCATCTGGGGTAGCTCCTTATCTTGAGCGTGCCCGCATGAACAGAGAGCACGAATTGGAATAGTTGGACCGTCGGCCAGCCATCGTCACCGGCCCGAGAACACCGGGGCCCGCTTCTCAGCAAATGCCCGACGACCCTCCGCATAGTCGGCGCTTTCAAAGCAACCGCGGATGAGCGCGTCGCATTCCGCGGTGACCATCTCCGGCGACGATCTGAGCAACATAGTTGCGGTCTTCTTGAAAGCTGTCAGCGTCAGTGGCGCCTGCGCGGCGATCCGCGACGCCAGAGCCGCGACATGCGGATCGAGTTCCTGCTTCGGCACGACCCGATTGACCATGCCGATTTTGGCCGCATATTCGGCGTCGAAACGATCGCCTGTGAAGAAGATTTCCTTGGCCTTGGCGAGACCGACCGCATCAACCAGCTTCTTGACCGAGCTGATACGATATCCGAGGCCCATGCGCCCGGCAGGTATCGAAAACGACGCATCGGACGCGGCGATACGCAGATCGCACGACAACGCGACGCCGACTCCCCCGCCGATGCAATAGCCATGGATCATCGCGATCGTCGGCTTGTCGCATTCGTGAATGGCCCGGCTGGCCCGGTCGGCGATCTCCTCGTAATAAGCCACCGCTTCCGCCGAAGACCTCTGCGTTTCGAACTGACTGATATCCGCGCCCGAAACAAAGGCCTTGTCGCCCTCACCCCGCAGAACAATCACGCGCACATTGTCATCGGCGACGAACTTCGCGACAATATCGGGAATGCTGTTCCACATATCGATATTGACCGCATTTCGCCGGGCCGGATTGTCAAAGGTGACCCACCCGATTCGATCCTCGGCCCAGGCCTTCATTCTCCCGGTGGATGTTGACGTCATGCCTGGTCCCGCTGTGAGATGGAACGATGCGCGTGCTTGAAAGGCCGTGCCTTAAGGCTTCATGGGAACCTGACCCATCTCCTGCAACACCTCGTTGGCTGCCTTGAATGCCTCAAGCCCGGCTGGAATTCCGCTGTAAATCGTTGCATGCAGTAGGATAGCCTTGATCTCTTCTACGCTGACGCCGTTGTTGATCGCGCCGCGAACGTGGAGCTTGATTTCTGCGCTGCAATGCAACGCCGTGAGCATGGCGAGGTTGAGCATGCTCCGGGTCTTGCGTGGAAGTGTGTCGTCTCCCCATCCATAGCCCCAGCACCACTCGGTAGTGATGTGCTGAAACGCCATGGTGAAATCATTGGCATTGCTGATCGAGCGGTCGACATATTCGGCGCCCAGCACCTCGCGCCGGTTCTTCAGTCCTTCGTCAAACAGCTGCTTCATGGTCATGTCGGGTTTCATTTCTAGTCTCCCTTTTGAGAATTGAGGCCGGCGATGTGCTTGCCGATCGCGGTATGATCGGCGGAATTGCCGAGAGCGTTTGATGCGTCCGTCCAGAGCTTCGAACAGGCGTCGGAAAGTGGCGCCGGCACGTCGATCGCGTGGGCGAGCGAATTGGCGATGCCGACATCCTTGGCCATCAGCTTGAGCGGGAAACCTGCATTATAGGTTTCAGAAATGATGAACTGCTTCAGTTTCGCTTCCGTGGTGTTGTTGCGTCCGGTCGACACATTCAGAACGTCCGTCATCAACAGCGGATCGAGGCCGAATTGCTTTCCGATCGCAACCGCTTCGACCGCAGCGAGCAGCCCGGCCGCGGAAACGTAATTATTGAGCGCCTTCATGGCGTGACCGGATCCAAGATCTCCGGTCCTGAAGATCGATTTACCCATCGCTTGCAACACGGGCTCTGCGCGGTCGATGGTTGCACTGCTGCCTCCTACCATGATGGTCAGCGTGCCATCCACCGCGCGCCTCACGCCGCCGGAAACCGGTGCATCGATGAACCCGAAGCCCTTGCCGATCAGTTCCTGACCGAGCTTCCTGGTTTCGACGGGATCCGAAGAACTCATGTCGATGATGACGCAATCGGCCTTGACGGATTGGATAAACGAATCGAGCGCCTGCCTGACGGCCTTGCTGTCGGGAAGCAGCGTAATGATCGCATCGGCGCCCGCGACCGCCGAAGCGACTTCCGACGCCACCCCGCCTCCCATCGACGAGAAACGCTGGCGGGCATCCGGCGAAATGTCGAAGCCGCAAACCTGATAATCGGTCTTAACGAGCTGCAGCGCCATCGGCGCGCCCATGTTTCCGAGACCGATAAGCGCTATCCTGGCTGGTGGAAGCAGCGGCGACGTCGCGTCAGACATGATGTTTCCTGATGTTTGCTTTCAACTCGATTTAGAAGATTGATACGCGTGACGGGTTTGAATTCACGGCAAGTTCAGGGCCGGATACACTCGTGGTTGTTTGAAGCACGATTCAATCTCCAGCAAAGCCACGTGCTCGCGCTCGTCTAGTTTGCAATCAATTTTCACGATCGCCCGATTGAGAGCACTTCAGATCATTCCGGTCAGTGGAATTTATTTTTGCCTGTAGAAAATATTCGAGAATTCGGAGAGTAGTCAACTGAATTTGTAGATGTTGATAAAGGCCGCTCTCCCATCTTGGAAAAATCTAACTCTCACCAATCACGGCAAATGGTTGAGGTATCGGTGCGAAATTGAACGTTCTAGTTCGGATCACGCGCGACTCGAGCCAAATCAAGCCAATCTCGCTTCCACAATTGCGACGGCTGCAGAAACCAGTCATTCAGAAGTAGCTAAATCTGCGAAGGCGAAATTCTGTCGAACTAAACGCCTGCTACGCCAACAACGGACATCGCTCGCGCAAAATCACGAGCACTCGCCAGACGAAAGCCCGCGGCTTCTGTGCTACGCTAATTCCATAAACGTCCATTATGCGGGTATTTTTACCCGGCATTGGACGCCCTCGACCTCACGGCGCAAGAGCAGACGGACCATCTCTGCGACGATTTAGTCTGCTTCTCCGACGAAGCGCTCAACCAAAAAATCGATGAAGAGCCGTACTTTCACCGCGAGATGCCGCGTCGGTGGATAAAGCGCGTAAAGCGCCAAGGGCGGCGCGTGATAATCCCTGAGCACTGCCTGCAACGCTCTTTTTTTGAGGGCATCGCCTGCGATGAACACCGGGATCAGGGCCACACCGTGCCCCTTGATTGCCGCGTCGCGCAATACTTCCGCGTTGTTGGCGCATAGCGTCCATTCCGGCTGGATCCAGTGCTCGCCATCCTCGCCGGTGAGCTTCCATTGATTGCCGGTGAGCAGGAAGCCGTAGGTCAACAGCGCGTGCTTACGCAAGTCGGCGGGATGCTTTGGCACGCCGTGCTGGTCGAGGTAGGAAGGCGACGCGCAGATCGCGCGGTCAATCTCCACAATCTTGCGTGCAATCAGGCTGGAGGATTCGAGGTCGGCGATGCGCAAGGTGACGTCGTAACCGCCCTGCACCGGATCGACCTGCTCATCACTGAGAACGAGATGGATCTTCAATTCGGGATAAAGCGCCATGAAATCGGCGAGCGCTGGCCCAAGCTGCAGCGTTCCGAACGACATCGGCGCATTGATGCGCAACAACCCACGCGGTGTCGCCTGCGCCTGCGCAACGGCGCGGTCGGCTGCATCCAGCTCGGCAAGGATTCCGAGCGCGCGTTCGAAATAGGCCTGGCCGTTTTCGTTCGGGCTGGCGTGCCGCGTGGTGCGATTCAGAAGCTGGACACCGAGCTCTTGTTCGAGGTCGCTGACGTATTTCGAGATCGCCGAGCGCGACAGGCGCAATTGCCGGCCGGCTTCCGAGAAGCTGCCGAGCTCAACGACTTTGACGAAGGCGCGAAGGCTGCTGAGCTTATCCATTGTCCTCAAATCATAGACAGTAATGTCAAGAAATGCCAGATTGTCTTTGAATTTAGCCTGCCCAATTATCTCCTCAACGGGAGGCGGAGCGCCTCCTCAGCTCAGGAGGAAGACCATGTCAGGCATCCATCACGTCACGGCCATCGCGGGTCATGCCCTGCGCAACTATGACTTTTATACCCGGACGCTCGGACTTCGCTTCGTCAAAAAGACCGTCAATTTCGACGATCCCGGAACCTATCATTTTTATTACGGCGACGAGACCGGGCATCCCGGCACCATCCTCACCTTTTTCCCGTGGGAGCATGCTGCACCCGGCCGCGGCGGTGTCGGGCAAACCCAGCAAACGAGTTTCCGCGTGCCGGCCCGCTCGCTCGGCTACTGGACGCATCGGTTCATCGAAAAGGGCGTCGTCCATGAGGCGCTGGAGAAGCGTTTCGGCGAAGCCGTGCTCTCCTTTACCGATCCCGACGGCATGAGCCTCGCGTTGGTCGGCGTGGCCGGCGCCGAGGACGAGGCTGGCTGGAGCAATGGCGAAGTTCCGGCGGAGCACGCGATCCGCGGATTCCATGGCGTGACGCTGCTGCTCGAGAGTGCCGCCAAAACCGGCGCGATCCTCACCGACGTGTTCGGGTTTGCCGAGACCACCCGCGAGGGCTCGGTCATCCGCTACCGTACATCGGGCGATGCCATGGGCGCGATTGTCGATATTTATGAGGCCAAGGGTTTCCTGCCCGGCCGTCAGGGCCGCGGCTCGGTGCATCACATCGCGTTCCGCGCCGCTGACGATGCCGCGCAAAGCGAGATGGCGCGCAAGCTGGTGCAGGATCACGGCATGCACCCGACCGAGCAGAAGGACCGCAATTATTTCCGCTCGGTATATTTCCGGGAGCCTGGCGGCATCCTGTTCGAGATCGCGACCGACATACCGGGTTTCGCGGTGGATGAACCGGTTGTATCGCTCGGCCAGGCGCTGAAACTGCCGGCATTCCTCGAGCCGCACCGCAAGGAAATCGCAGCCGTGTTGCCGGCACTGGACGAAAAGGTGGCGTGATGGCCCGCGATCTTTCTTTCATCCACCGCTTTGAACCGGCGACGCGCCCCGACCTCGCGCCGGTGCTGTTGCTGCACGGCACCGGCGGCGACGAAAACGACTTGCTGCCGCTCGGGCGGATGATCAGCCCCGGCGCGGCACTGCTATCGGTGCGCGGGCAAGTACTGGAGCACGGCATGCCGCGTTTCTTCCGCCGCCTTGCCGAAGGCGTGTTCGACGAGGCCGACGTGATCCGCCGCGCCAATGAGCTTGCGGACTTCGTCGGGGCCGCCCACGAGGCCTATGGCCTGGCAGCGCCGCTGGCGCTCGGCTACTCCAACGGCGCCAATATCGCCGCGGCGATGCTGCTGCTGCGTCCAGCTACGCTGCAGGGTGGCATCCTGTTGCGCGCGATGGTGCCATTGGCACAGCCGCCCGAGGTCGATCTGTCGAACCAGTCGCTGTTGCTGGTATCCGGCCAGCACGACCCGATCATCCCGCCGGCCAATAGCGAACGACTGGCCGCGATGCTGACCAAGGCCGGTGCAGATGTCACCCGCCGGGTACTTCCGATTGGACATCAACTGTCGCAAGCCGATGTTACCGTCGCGCGGGAATGGCTCGCACGCGACAAAGCCACCGTCGATATCACATCGGCCTGACGGGGACGCACCATGAACGAAAGACGGGTGTTCGGCGACGCGGTAGCACACAGCCTCGGGCTGCACGATGCGCCGATACTGACGACACAGACGCTGCGTTCATCCAACGTCGCCGCGACACGCATCTCCTGCGGCCCCAGGCAAATCGGCATGTCGCCGCAGATCCCGCCGGAAGACAGCTTCATCGTCGCACAATATCTGACGCGACTGCCGTATCATGAATTGTGGAGCGGCGGCCGACCGTTGCTCACGCAGGGTTACGACACCAATGCGATGCGCATCGTTAACCTGACCGGTGAATTCTCGGCGCTCATCACCCATCCTCACGAAGCGCTGACCTTCCACATTCCGCGTACCGCTTTCGATGAACTCGCCGATGATGCGGGCAGTCGGCGGCTGGCGCATTTGGCCTGCACGCCAGGGATCGTCGATCCCGTACTGGTTCATCTCACCGCAGCACTGCTGCCGGCGTTCGAACAACCCGGGCAGGCTAATTCACTGTTCCTGGACTACGTCATGCTGGCGGTCTGCAGCTATCTCGCCAGCAAGTATGGCGATGGCGGCAACCCGCCGGCCTCCGTCAAAAAGGGGGGCCTAACCAGCGCGCAATTGCGTCGGGCTAGGGAGATGCTGGTCGCGAACAGCAGCGGACAGATCCTTCTTGCCGATGTCGCACGGGAATGCGGCCTGTCTCGGCAATATTTTACCAAGGCTTTCAAGGCGAGCACCGGCTTTGCACCACATCGTTGGTTGCAGCAGCACCGGATCGAGCAAGCCAGGCAACTGCTGCGCGAAACCTCGTTACCAATCGCCGATATCGCGATCCGCTGCGGCTTCGCGGATCAAAGTCATCTCACTCGGGTATTCACGGCCTTAGCGGGTCTCAGCCCGGCAGCGTGGCGACGCCTGCGCGATTGAGCGCTGTCCGCAGAGCTTGTCCGGCGACAAACAGAAAAAATAGTTGCCATTCATTCAAGACGTGATCCGCCACGTGAATAGATTGCCTGCCGACCAACTTGAATTTTCAAATGTCATCGCGGGCGCGAAGCCCTTTCTTGGAGAAAGAAAATGTCGAAGCTTGAAATGCTGACACCGGACAACAGCGCGATCGCCCTGATCGATTATCAGCCCGCGATGTACCAGGGCGTGCAATCGCACGACCGCATCGTGACATTCAACAATGTCCAGATTCTTGCCAAGGCCGCCAAGCTGTTCAAGATTCCGACGGTGTTGACGACCGTCGCCAAGGACTCATTCTCGGGCCCGTTCATGCCCGAGATCATCGAACTTTTTCCCAAGCACGACGTCATCGACCGCACCTCTATGAACTCCTGGCTCAATGCGAACTTTCGCAAGGCGGTCGCCGCGACCGGGCGCAAGAAATTCGTCATCGCCGGCCTGTGGACCGAAGCTTGTGTCATGTTCCCGACGCTCGACATGCTTAAGGAAGGTTACGAGATCTACATCCCAGCCGACGCTTGCGGCGACCTGTCGATGGAAGCGCATAACCGCTCGATGGATCGCGCGGTACAGGCCGGTGCGATCCCGATTACGTCATGTCAGTATGTGTTCGAGCTCCAGCAGGACTGGGCGCGCTCCGAAACCTATGAGGGCGTGATGGATATTCTCCGTGCGCATTCGCCTTACGGCATTCAGGTGCGCTTCTCGAAATGGGCACTTGGCGAGCATGCGTCCGAGGGTGGTCCCAAAGCCGCTTGAAAACGCCGCACCGCGGTGAGGAAACATGAAAATCTATCTGCTATCTGCCGGTGCCGGAATTCTGGTCGGCATCATTTATAGCCTCCTCAACGTTCGCTCGCCGGCGCCGCCGCTGGTCGCCCTTATCGGTCTGCTCGGCATTCTCGTCGGCGAGCAGGTTATCCCGGTGGGTACACAACTTCTGTCAGGCAGCGGGCTCGCCGCTGCCTGGCACCAGGCCCGCTGCGCTCCGCATCTGTTCGGTCTGCTACCAGGCCGTCACGCCGACACAGCAGGCGTCGCCCCCGTCGCTTCCGAGGAGAAACGTTCATGAGTTCATCGTCACCCGATCTCATTTTGCACCGCGGTCTGTTCACGACCCTCGACCGCGGCAATCCCACGGCGAGCGCGGTCGCGATCAAGGATGGCGTGTTCACCGCCGTCGGCCACGATCAGGAGATCATGAAGCTAGCGGGGCCTTCGACTGAAGTGATCGACCTCAAGGGCAAGCGCGTACTGCCGGGGCTGATCGACAATCATCTCCATATCATCCGCGGCGGCCTCAACTTCAACATGGAACTGCGCTGGGACGGTGTGCGCTCGCTCGCCGACGCGATGAATATGCTCAAGCGTCAGGTCGCAATCACGCCAGCGCCGCAATGGGTGCGCGTGGTCGGCGGCTTTACCGAGCATCAATTCGCGGAAAAGCGCCTGCCGACGATCGATGAGCTCAACGCACTCGCGCCGGATACGCCGGTTTTTCTGCTGCATCTCTATGACCGCGCGATCCTGAACGGCGCGGCGTTACGGGCGGTGGGCTATACCAAGGATACGCCGGAGCCGCCCGGCGGCGAGATCATCCGCGACGCTAGTGGCAATCCGACCGGATTGTTATTGGCCAAACCCAACGCGAACATCCTCTATGCGACGCTGGCGAAAGGTCCCAAGCTCCCGTTTGAATACCAGGTCAATTCGACCCGACATTTCATGCGCGAACTTAATCGCCTCGGCGTTACCGGCGCGATCGATGCCGGTGGCGGCTTCCAGAACTATCCAGAAGACTACGCCGTCATTCAAAAGCTCAGCGATGAAGGGCAGCTCACGATCCGTCTGGCCTATAATCTCTTCACTCAAAAGCCGAAGGGCGAGAAGGACGATTTTCTCAACTGGACCAAAACCTCGAAATACAAGCAGGGCACCGATTATTTCCGGCACAATGGCGCCGGTGAGATGCTGGTGTTTTCGGCCGCGGATTTTGAGGATTTCCGGGTAGCCCGCCCCGACATGCCCCAGGAGATGGAGGGAGAGTTGGAAGAAGTTGTCCGGATTCTGGTGCAGAATAAGTGGCCGTGGCGGTTGCACGCCACCTATGACGAGACCATCTCGCGCGCGCTCGACGTGTTCGAGAAGGTCAATCAAGACATCCCGCTTGAGGGCCTGCACTGGTTTTTCGACCATGCCGAAACCATCTCGGACCAGTCGATCGACCGCATCGCCGCGCTTGGCGGCGGCATCGCCGTTCAGCACCGCATGGCCTATCAGGGCGAATATTTCGTCGAGCGTTATGGTTTCGGCGCAGCGGAGGCAGCGCCTCCGGTCGCAAAGTTTCTGGCCAAGGGCATCAAGACGTCGGCGGGGACCGACGCGACGCGGGTCGCTTCCTATAATCCATGGGTGTCGCTGGCATGGCTGATCACCGGCAAGACCGTTGGCGGTTTGCGGATCACCCCGCAACGCAATTGTCTCGATCGCGAGACCGCGCTGCGGATGTGGACGGAGAACGTCACCTGGTTCTCGAATGAAGAAGGCAAGAAGGGCCGCATTGAAGTCGGGCAATTGGCTGACCTCGTGGTGCCCGACCGGGATTTCTTTTCCTGCGGTGAGGCTGAGATCGCGGACATCACCTCGGATCTGACCATCGTCGGCGGCAGAATCGTCTATGCTGCGGGCGGTTTCAAAACCCATGACAAGGCCGCGCCGCCGCCGGCAATGCCGGACTGGTCGCCGGTGCGCAGCTTTGGCGGGTATGCTGCCTGGGCCGCGCAAGATAAGCCCGCCACGGCGATGCGGATGCAGGCGATGAGCCAGTGCGGTTGCGCCAATAATTGCACCATCCATGGCCATGATCACGCCACGGCTTGGTCGGCCAAATTGCCGATCGCGGACCTCAAGAGCTTCTGGGGTGCGCTGGGCTGCGCTTGCTGGGCAGTTTGACATGAACGCGCGCGCCGACACGCCGGGATGGGTTTGGTCTGTCCTCGCGTGGCCATGGATGTGGCATGCCGCACGTCTCGCGCTGGTGTCCGCTTACATTATCGGCGGCCTGACAAAACTTTCCGACTTCAGCGCGGCGATCGCAGAACAGGAACATTTCGGGCTTTATCCCGGCTGGCTCTGGGCGGCACTGGCGTTAACCGTCGAACTCGGCGGCTCACTGCTGGTAATATCCGGGAGGTTCGTATGGTTCGGTGCCGGCGGCCTTGGCGTGCTGACCGCTGTCGCAATGGCGACCGCGAACAGTTTCTGGATAATGACCGGCCACGAGCGCTTCATGGAATTGAACGCGTTTTTTGAACATCTTGGGCTGATCGCCGGACTTGTCCTGGTTTCGATGCAAGCAGCCCACGCCAAAGCTGGATAAAGGCGATGGCACTTTCCCTGCACGCTTACCCCCGTCAAGGAGCTTACCCATGGTCCGGTCCGGCCTGTTTGTCAGTTTAGTCTCCATCGTCGCTGCCCTCGGCGCCGGCCATGCCGCGCTTGCACGCGATGCATCGCCCTTGTTGGGGGTCAGCGCGCAGTATGACACCACGCATGTCTATGTCGCGCCTGACGATGTCGATAAATTCGTCGCGAGCTTCACGGCCACTTTTGGCGGCCAAAGCACCAAGCAGGTTGTCGTGACGGTGACGCCGACCCCAAGCAGCACCTCATCGCAATTGATCCAGACGCCGGTCGGCACGGTTTCGCTGTTCGGCTTCAGGACACCGATACCCTATCCGTTCGGGGCCGAGCGAACTGGCTATCTCGTCACGGACTTGGATGCGGCGCTTAAGGCCGCGCGCGCCGCCGGCGCAGACGTTCTGGTATCGGCTTTCCCTGACCCGATCGGTCGCGATGCGGTGATCCAGTGGCCGGGTGGCGTCAACATGCAGATTTACTGGCATACGACCAAACCCAACTACGCGGCCTACGAGACCGTCCCGGAAAACCGCGTCTACGTTTCGCCGGATCGCGCCGACGCCTTCGTTCGCAGTTTCCTGCGTTTCTCGCACGGCAAGGTCGTCTCCGACGAGGTGCGCGCCCCCGGCGTCGAGATCGGCCGACCCAAGGACACCTATCGCCGGGTCCGCATCGAATCCGTGTTCGGCAGGATCACCGTGCTCATCACGGACGGTCTGTTGCCTTATCCCTATGGCCGCGAATTGACAGGCTACGAGGTTGCCGACCTTCAGGGAACGTTGGCGAAAGCCAGGGCGGCCGGCGTTACGACGCTGGTCGAGCCCTATGGATCAGGCGGCCGCATGGCGGCTATAGTACAATTCCCCGGCGGATATATCGCCGAGATTCATGCGACTGCGCCCAAATAGGAGTTTAGATGGCGGCCTCTTGGTCGGAGCTTTTGTTTCGAGCCCGACGGGGATGTGCCGCCGCGGTGCTGTGTTGTGCAGCCGTACCGCTCGCCGCGCGAGCGGACGATAGCACCCTTGTACCCCAACGCCCGGCGATCCTGTTCAATCGATGGCAGGAGGACTGGTCGGTGCTATCAGACCCGCGCGTCGCACGGCAGCCGTTCGACGAGTTCAAATATATCGGATTGTCCAGCGTCGATCCCTACACCTATCTGTCGTTCGGCGCGGACACCCGCGAACGATTCGAAGGTAATAACGCGCAAGGGTTCGGCACCGGCGCCAACAAGAACCAGGATTACGTCATCAACCGTAATGAACTGCATGCCGATCTTCATATCGCATCACAGGTGCAGGTGTTCGTACAGTTTCAGAGCGACTTCGCGCCCTGGAAGACCATGATCTCTCCGGTCGACAAGGACCGGCTCGACCTCGAACAGGCTTTCGTCGCGCTTACCGAGCCTGTCGCCGACGGCACGTTGAAGCTGCGGCTGGGACGTCAGCAATTCGCCTTCGACCTGCAGCGCTTCGTGTCGGTTCGCGATGGTCCCAACGTCCGTCAATCCTACGACGCGGGCTGGGCCGATTATGAAAACGGCCCCTGGCGCTTCATCACTTTCTACAGCCATCCGGTGCAGGTGCAGGATAACCAAGTGTTCGACGACTACAGCAACGGCAAGCAGACTTTTGGTGGCGTGCGGTTGGAGCGAAAGCTTACGGACACGATCAACCTCACCGGTTTTTATGCCAACTTCACCCAGGCTGACGTGCGCTTTCCGAATGCCGCGGGCAACGAGAACCGCGATATCCTGGATCTGCGTTCGAACGGCACGGTCAATCATTTCGACTGGGACATCGAGGCGATGAACCAGACCGGGCACATCGGGATAGACCAAATCGAGGCCTGGGCATTCGGCTCAATGGCCGGGTACACATTCAACCAGATTAACTGGAGCCCGCGGCTGGGAATACAGATCGACGCCGCTTCCGGCGACGGCGGCCTCGCCGGCCATCGCTTCGGCACGTTCAATCCGCTGTTTCCGAACGGCTATTACCTGACGCTCGCGGGCTATACCGGGTACGTCAACTTCATCCACGTCAAGCCGTCATTGACACTGCATCCGTCGCAGTCGGTGAAGGTGACGCTCGCGGCTGCCGCCCAATGGCGGGAGAACACCGCCGACGCCGTTTACACCCAACCGGATATACCGGTCGCGAACACGGCTGGCAGGCCGGGCGCTTATACGGGAAGCTATGGCCAGCTTCGGGTAGACTGGACTATCGACCGCGCCACCGCATTTGCCGTCGAAGCAGTCCATTTCGTAGTCGGGGACACCCTGCGCAATTCCGGCGCGCATGATTCAAACTATCTCGGCGTAGAGATCAAGCGAGGGTGGTAGACAGCATGTAGATCTGAACTACAGACCTTTAGGAGTTCGTCGGGAGACTTTTAGGGAGAGCGGATGGCCTTCAGTAGTCGTCTCCGGGCCAAGCGCAATTCCATAAACGTCCATTGTGCGAATTTATGAGTGTCTCAATTTCAAGCGAGTTTGATTGTTTTTCAAACCGCAAAATCAAGATTTCGATGAACCAAGATCTGTCGTCGCTGCAATAGCCTGTGTTTGTAGCGAAACCTCAGCAGCATCCGTTTGAATTTTATCTTGAAATTATATTTTCAAATGAGAAATCAAGTTGATTAGGTGACTTGCAGCGAGCCGAAGAGTTGAAGCTGCAAGCTCGTTGACTTCGACGACACGCATATCGCGACCAGCACTTTCCTTCGCCCTGCCTCTCCCGCTAGCGATTGACAAATCAAATTGAAGGTCGTATTCAGGTTTCAATGTACAAGCGCAACCAAATCGAAGCGGCGATTTCAGACTTGATTGAGCGGGGCACCAATCGACCGAGTTTAGCGTTGAGAACTCGCATCAAGCGGTTACTCGACACGGATCGACTCTTGGGATGCGCTCCAAATTCGGACGATCGCGAAGCCCGAAACTATGCTTTCTTCGATAAAAGTCCTCCAGGCACAGGGTTCGAGGTCTGGTTTTCGGCATACGAAGCTTTCGCACTGCTGCAGGGCCTTCAGCTGATGTGGCACAACTGGCCACAACGGTTCGCGGTGTCGGTTTTGCGACATGTCAGACCTGAACTCGAAAAGGAGCACGGACGAATTTTGAAAATGGATCCGGCAACTCTGTTTGATCGAAACGTATTGAGGCAAAAATTCGTCCCCGGATCTGCTGTCTTCGAGACGACGAAGCCAGCCTTTTTGAGTATCGTCTCTCATTATAAAATGTCAGCGGAGCAGGAAAACGCACCTTATGCCTGCGCCGTTCATTCCAGACTGGAGAAGGCAACCAGTTGGATCTTCGAAACGACCAAAGGCGTCGGAGGGGGCTCAAGCATGTTCGAGCTAACCGTCCTCGCCCACGAGCTGACGCAGAAACTGGAGCTAACAAAGCCGCAGAAGCGCGGTCGTCCCGGATAAACCCAGACTAGCTACCGGCAAAGGTGACAAATGAAACGTGCTGCTTCACTTTCTAAACTTCGCCCGAATGAAACCCATATTCAGGTTTCTAAAGCACGGACTTTGAAACCGCGACATGTGGGTGCTGTCCGGCTGGCGGCCGAGGATCGCATCAGTCCGCGACAGATCGAAATGCTGCCACTCAGTGCGCTGAAGCCCATGGATCGAAACGCTCGCACTCATTCAAAGCGGCAAATCGAACAACTCGCGCAAGCCATGAAAACGTTTGGCTTCATAAATCCGATCATCGTGGATGGCCGTCGAAACATCATTGCCGGTCACGCCCGCGCTTCAAGTGCGAAGTTGCTTGGTCTCAAAACAGTACCAACGATCGCCGTCACAGATTTGAGTGAAGCTGAAATCCGAGCGTTCATGTTGGCCGACAACAAGCTCGCGGAAAATTCGGGCTGGGATCGCGAACTGCTTGCGTTGGAACTGGAAGCACTCCAGATCGCTCTCCCCGAGATTGGACTCGATCTTGACATAACTGGCTTCGATCCCGGCGAAATTGACTCATTAATGGGGGACTTTGTCGAGCGCCGCTCAGATCCGGCGGACGAAATTCCAGAGCCCGAAGAGGTCGCCGTTGCCAAGCCAGGCGATCTTTTTGTCCTCGGCGATCATCGGATTATTGTCGGCGACGCCCGTGATCGGGAAGTGTACGCGAACCTCATGGGACCTGAAACCGCGGAGATGGCATTTCTCGATCCGCCTTACAACGTCAAGGTAAACGGCCACGTCGGTGGGCGCGGACAGACCAAGCACCGAGAATTTGCCCACGCGTCCGGCGAAATGACGTCACCTCAATTCACTCAATTCCTGAGAGAGACGCTTGGTGCAACCGCGCGGAACGTGAAGGACGGTGGAATCGTTTACATTTGCATGGACTGGAGGCACACCCCGGAATTGCTCGACGCCGGCGCAAGCATTTTTGACGAACTAAAAAATATCTGCGTCTGGACCAAAACCAATGCCGGGCAAGGCAGCTTTTATCGCAATCAACACGAGATGGTGTTCGTTTATAAACGCGGCAAAGCGCGACACATCAACACTTTTGAACTCGGACAAAACGGCCGGAACCGAAGCAACGTATGGACCTACGCAGGTGCAAATTCCTTTAAGGCCGGCCGGATGGACGAACTGAAGTTGCATCCAACGGTAAAACCCATCGCGCTCATTGCGGATGCAATGAAGGACTGCTCGCGCCGGGGATCTATCATTCTCGACAGTTTTGCAGGATCCGGTAGCTCGCTTCTGGCCGCGCAACAAGTGGGGCGTCGAGCCTACTGCATCGAAATTGATCCCAAATACGTCGACGTCACAATACGCCGTTGGCAGCGAGCCACCAGAGAGGACGCTATTCTCGAATCAACCGGAAAAACGTTCGACGAAATTTGCGATGGATTATCCAACCCTCTGAAGCCGCGCAGGAGTCACAAAAATGCGAAAAGCACCAGCTAGACGTAGCCGCACCGACTATGAAGTCGGCTGGGGACGCCCGCCTAAATCGACACGATTTAAGCCTGGTCAGAGCGGGAATCCGAAAGGAAGGCGGCGCGAGAAAAAAGATCAAAATGCCATGCTCAAGGAAGCTTTGGAGCAGAAGCTTACGATCGAAATAGGCGGCAAAAAGCGGACGATAACTGCACTCGAAGCGCTATTTAAGCAGGTCCTCAAATCAGGACTAAAAGGCGATTTGAGAGCAGCCCGATTCTTGCTTGAATTGTACGACGAGATTCCAGAAACCTCTAAGGTACCGACCAAAATTCCGGTTGACGCGTCTCCTGACGAACTGGCCGAAGTGTACCGTTCGATGGTGCAGCGGATCTACTAGCCATGGAAAGAACAATGGGTTGCTATCGCCGTCGCGGAGGCGGCATTAGCGATTGTCAGTTCTAGAACATAAAGAGCTGCCATTGTTTTGCTGTCTGGAAATCTCGCATCGAGCCGCTGCGCAAGCAAGATTTGCCAGTTGTCCTTCTTGAGTGGGTAACCGAGATTGGAACGAAATAGGGCTGGAGTGATTGATCCGAAATAGTCTGCTGCCGTCGCATAAGAAACTGAACAATACCTGCTTTCCAAGAATGGATTCGTCACCGCGTATTACGCGAACCAACATTTCGGCTCCAGAGATTGCACCGCGTGCGTCCCTCGTGAGAGCGATCGAGTTTTTATCGTAGGCGTACATCTTGCCGTCAAGGTTGGGTGGAAGATTGATGCTCTGCCAGTTTTCTCTTTTTTTCGGAGGTTGTTCGCGGTCGCCGTCACCAGGTATCCGGATTTCGCCGAAATAAACCGGATGGTTCATCGCATCCAAACTAGCTTCGGTGATCTTCTCAGGAACGATAGTAATGCGGATGGGATAGGTGTCTGGTTTTAGGGGGTGATCGCCAAACGAAAAAGGACCCGCAATGAAACTGCCGTTCCTCACCACCGGGTCAACATACGGCTTTTGCCGAACTTCGGCCGGACCACACATGTCTTCGCAAGCTGGTAGACCTCTCGCCATTCGTTGCTGACCGTCCGGGAGATGCGGTTTCAGAAGCGTCACCATAACCTTGGTTCCATCCGGCAAATCAGTCAGCCCTCTAATAGTAGGATACGGGTCGGAGCTCGCGCTGAGCTGAAAGCGAAATTGACGGTCTTGCGCTTGGGCGGATCCTTGTAACGATTGGATCAGTATTGCCGCGAGACAAATTGCCTTTCCGGAAAGCTTGAAGAAACTCGCCACGCCGAAATCTCCCTTTTTGTGATCGGAACCGTCAGGCTCCCGCCCTCAAAGTTGTCCCGGCACACATAGCTCGCTTTTCGGAATATATCCAGTTTTGGGATAATCCTTTTATGGGATCAGATTTCCTGCCGCCGATTCACGGCCTTGGCGGCATATGCAGAAGTCCCTCAAATCCCCGGAATATGAACGCCTCATCGCGCTGCTTGTCGCACTGCGGAAGAAAGCCGAAATTCGCCAACAGGTATTGGCTAAAAAGCTCGGTAAACCGCAGTCGTTTGTGGCCAAATATGAGGGTGGCGAACGCCGGATTGATATGATCGAATTTATCGCGATCGTGCGGGCTGTAGGCGGCGATCCGGGAAAGCTCTTCCGGGAGTTCGTCGCGGGGGAAACCCCAACGAAATCGGCCCACAAAGGCTCCGCTAAATAGGCATTTCCACGATTATTCCTGGCCGCTTCGCCCAACTTTGGCTCGAGCATTTAGTGCTTCGGGAGGCCTGATAAGAGCCACAAGATTGCTCCGGTTTTGCTCGACTGCCCGGGATTGTCGAGCACTACTGTCCCTCGCAACGGGAGGACAGCATGGACCGCGCAATTGCCGAAAAGACCATCACCATCATTCTTACCGAAATCCATCGTCGGCTGGACGAGGCGGCGCGGATCGCCAAGGCAGCCGAGGCCTGCGCGCTGGCGGGCAGCATCGCCGAGGGCGTGACGGTTTCGATGGATATCGAACAGATCATTTATGAGACAGGGCGACTGCAAGACGTGGCCTCGCTGCTCAATAGGCTTTCCCGAGAGTAGCTATCGGTTTCCTTCCTCGACCGACCGCCCCGCCCGATTGCGGGGTCGTGTCGGTGGCAGCACCTGATGCTGTCGTCAATATGAGGGAAGTCAGATGCCTACCAAACTTAAATCGGGACGCGCAAAGTCCATTCGCAAGACCTCAACCACCAAAAACAGTCCAGCAAAGAAGCGCAGCACTGCCAAGTCAAAGGCAGCAACCGTGACAAGTCCGCCTACCCAGAGTTCGACCTCCGCCAGGAAGCCGCCTGCCCCATCCAAGCAGGAGACTGTGCTGGGAATGTTACGACAGCCGAAAGGCACCACGATCGCTGCGATCATGAAGGCCACCGACTGGCAGCAGCATTCGGTGCGCGGCTTCTTCGCGGGCGTGGTCAAGAGAAAGCTCAAGCTGAATCTGGCGTCCGAGAAGGTCGGCGACGAGCGCATTTACCGCATCGCCAAATCCGCCGCAGGCGCATGATGCCGGAACGACATCAACAGGGGGCAACTGATCCCGCCGTCGACGCGGAGCTGGATCGGTTGCCCGATACGCCGATTGTCGAACTGCGTCGGCGCTATCGCGAGTTGTTTAAGGCCGAGCCGCCGAAAGCCTTCGGTCCGGACTTGCTCCGGCGGAGCATCGCGCACCGGATCCAGGAGAAGGCTTACGGCGGTCTGTCGGCCCCGACACGACGACTGCTCGACCAATTGGTGAAAGCCGCCTTGGCAAAACCCAATGGCCAGCTGGAACTGCCGCGGCGGATCAAGCCGGGCTCAGAACTGGTGCGGACGTGGAAGGGCAGAACCTACCGCGTCGTGGTGAAGGCCGATGGCTTTGCCTACGACGGCAAAACCTACGCGGGTCTTTCTGAAATTGCTTCCACGATTACCGGCACCCGTTGGAATGGCCCGCGCTTCTTCGGGCTACGGTCGCCATCAGGTAAGGAGGGCACCGATGCCAGGTAACCCCAAAGTCTTACGCTGCGCCATTTACACCCGCAAGTCCACCGAACATGGCCTGGAGCTTGAGTTCAATTCGCTGGACGCGCAACGAGAGGCCTGCGAGGCCTATATAAAGAGTCAGGCCTCGCAGGGATGGAAAGCCATTTCCCAACATTATGACGACCCCGCCTATTCTGGGGGCAATTTGGAGCGGCCTGCTCTCAAGCGGTTGCTGCGGGAAATCGAACTTGGCAGGGTTGATGTGGTGGTCGTCTATAAGATCGACCGCCTCACTCGTTCGCTGGCAGATTTCGCCAAACTGGTCGAAGCCTTTGATACCAAATCGATCTCGTTCGTTGCAGTGACCCAGCAGTTCAATACCACCACCTCAATGGGACGACTGACCCTCAACGTGCTGCTGTCCTTTGCCCAGTTCGAACGGGAACTCTCTTCCGAGCGGGTGCGGGACAAGATCGCGGCGTCCCGGCGCAAGGGCAAATGGACCGGGGGGACAGTCCCTCTTGGTTATGATGCCAAGGACAAGAAGCTCGTCACCAATAAGGCCGAAGCAGAAACCGTTCGGACCATTTTCAAGCGGTATCTCGATCTAAAATCCTTCAGTAAACTGGTTGCGGACCTGGACCGCAGGGGCATTGTCACCAAGCGGCGCCATACCAAGGTCGTCAAATACAACGGCGGCATTCCCTTTACATATGGTCCTCTCGCCTACTTTCTCAAAAACCGCATCTATCTCGGGGAGATGCATCACGGAGGAAAATGGTTCAAAGGCGAACAGGAGGCAATCGTCGATCACGCGACCTTTGAACGGGTCCAGCAGCTCTTAAAGGCTAAGACCCAAGGCCGGAAAATAAAACGCTCCGAGAGCGGCGCTCTTCTCGTCGGCAGGCTGTATGATGATCGCGGCAACCGGATGAGTCCGAGCTTTTCGAGTAAGAACGGCGTTCGCTATCGTTTCTATGTCAGTTCCGCGCTACTGCGAGGACGGAAGGAAGCAGTCGGGTCCGTCAGTCGCATAGCCGCGACGGAAATAGAGAGCGCGGTTTTGACCGCACTTGCCCATCATAAAGGCGACAAATTTGAGAGAGGAGCGGTCTCTATCGACATGCTCGAACGCATCGTCATCAATCGAGACCACCTGCAAATCACGATTGCGGCCGGGAACGATGCAGACGACGTTGCCACGAAAATCAAAGTTGCGCGATCGACCGAGACGAGAGGAACTTCAGTTCTTCTGGAAGGCAATGACGGATCGGAGGCCAAACGGAACGAAGGTTTGATTCAGACTATCGTACGTGCGCACGTCTGGGTGCAATGTCTTCAAGATGGCACATACGACTCCATTGAACAGCTTGCCGAAGCGAACCGCCTTCATCCCAAGGTCATTCGTCAAAATCTTCGGCTCGCGTTTCTTTCGCCAAGCGTCACGTTCTCAATCCTGGAAGGACGACATTCAGCGAGATCGTCGCTCGCGCGGATTCCGAAACTGCTGCCATTACCATGGACGCAGCACCGAAGTCTGCTCTCCTGATTTCGTTCATCCATAGGTCATTGGGTCTTGATGTCGGCTATAGCCCTGAACCCGCCAATACGCACGCCTCGTCTCCGCGGCAGCATGGGACTGGACCCGAGAATATTCGGGCCTATGCATTGAGAAGAATAAAAGCCACTCTGATCTATCGGCGGACAGGTAATCTCAGAGCGGTCCAGCTCCTGCTCGGACATACCAAGATCAAAAGTACGGTTCGGTATCTTGGCATTGAGGTCGATGACGCGCTCGCAATAGCGGACCAAGTTGATGTTTGAAATACCCGGGCAGAGCGGACATGCTCTGTCCGCCCTTTAACAGTCGGTTTGTCAAAGCAGATGCGAACACTAGCTCAGAACGATCTGACAAGCGTCAACTGCACCGCGGTGCAGCCGGGGCTTGAACATCGAATCATCCACGAGAATCTGGCAGTGCCACGGCAGGCGTCAGCGATGGATCAGGTAGCCCTATCTCGTTTGAAGAAAAAATATCCAAACGCCGCGACGGGAATGATGAGTAGCACCCAAGCCGTATAGTCCCACCACTCATTGCCGAGCAAAGCACTCGCCAGACCAATGGCGGTCACGGCTCCCATCAATGTCAGGCTGCGATATATCGACCAGACCGAAAGGTTCCGGCGCGAGACTTTCATTTCGCAGCCGCGGCCGGAATGACAGATATCGGGCTGTTTCTGTCCCTCGCAAATGATTTTCGGAAGGCTTTTGTCATCCAAAGATAAAGGCCGGTCGCCAGAACGACAATCGTCGCAAGGTCGAACAAGGCCCAGATTAACTTCAACGCAAGTCCACCATAATCGCCGAAATGCAGCGGCCTCGATATTTCCAGCGCGCGCAAATACCAAGGCATGTGCACCGTGCCATCAAAGCTTCCGGTTCGTCCGTCAATCAAGATCGGTATAAACAACCTGGCGGTCAGCGGCTGTTGCCCCTTTGCCCAAAACACATAGTGGTACGGCGTACTGAAACTGGACCCTGGAAAAATCACGCTGGATACAGTATTTCCCGGCATCGCGGTCTCTGCGCGTTCATACGCAGCCTGCAGCGGCGCCAACTCTGAGGACAACACCGGCGTGCCGGTGCGTGCTTTGAGCGCGGATCGTACTTCAGTCGACCTCCACAGGTCGAAAAGCGGCGTCGACAACTCGTTCATGATGCCGGTAGCACCGACGACGACCATCCACACCAACGCCAAGCCCCCTAGAAGATTATGTACATCGAGCCATTTCAGTCGGCGCGACCGCGCCACCCGGAGGGTGCCGAAATCCAGGTGACGCATGAAAGGTCCATAGACCACAACGCCGGAGACTAGCGCGACAAGAAACAGGATTGCCATGGCCGCCAGCAGATACTCCCCGATGGTGCCCGCAAACAGGTCTTTATGAAGTTTGAGGATGAAGCCCGTCAGGGTCGCCGTCAGTTCTCCAAGCCTGGTCTCGCGCAAGATTTGAGCCGTTCGTGCGTCGAATTTCAAGGCGTGAGCGACCTTGGTATCTTTAAGGAACGCCTGCCACGACGACGCCATGAAGACGACGACTTTTGGTTCATCGTCATCCATCGTCACCGACAGAATGATCTCTTGCGGATATCGTTCATGGCTTCTGGCGGTGATCACGTCGAGGCTTGCCCGCGGCGCATTTACTGGCAGCGATGCATACGGCAATCCCGGCTCGAGCCAGGTATCGATCTCTTCATGAAAAATTAGCGGCAGCCCAGTCACGCATGCCAAAAGCAAGAATAGCGTACAAATGAGACTCGACCAAGTATGCACCCATATCCAGCGCCGAAAACCCGAGAATGGCATCACGACATCCGATGTCTGCTACGCCCGTCATTATCTCGCCTTTAGCGCACCGTCCAGCAACAACTGACATTACGAAGCCAGACGAAGCCAGCATCCATGCTCTGACACATTCAGAAAATTTTAGATCGCTTCAAAATTAGAGCCATTTTAGATTAGAGAGAATTCAAAACGCGCGAGTTGCTCACACTTCGAGTGAACCTTATGGATTGGAGAAGGGAATAATTGGGGTTGTGAAGGTGTCGCACGGGGCAATTTTTACGCGCGCTTTTCTTGCGAGCGCTTCAATCTTTACGTTCGTATCGACTGCGATCGCTCAAAGCTCCGATTCACCCTCTGGCGGCAATTCGCTTCCACCTGTCAGAGTCGAGGCGCCGAAGCAGCGACAAGCGAAACCCACGCCAGCGCGTCCGACTGTTGTGTCTCAAGGCAGAAGCAGCTCAAGGCACTCACGCCACACAGCGACCAGAGCAACACCATCTGTCGCGACTGCCCCTGGAGCGACGCCTCGGGAAACGGCTTACGGACACGTCGATGGCTACGTTGCCACGCGCAGCGCAACAGGGACCAAGACCGACACGCCGCTAATCGAGACACCGCAATCGATTTCGGTTGTCACGCGTGACCAAATAGAGGCGCAGGAAGCCGGCAGCACCAAGCAAGCACTTCGCTACACGGCTGGCGTGGCCGGCGAGAACCGCAGCAACTTCGGCGGCTTCGACATTATGTACAGTCGGGGCTTCATTCTCGATCAATATCTCGATGGGATGCGATTACAGGGCAGCACGGCCGTCATTGCAACGCCTCAGCCCGAACTGTACGGCATGGAGCGCGTCGAAGTGCTTCGGGGACCGGCCTCGATGCTGTTCGGCCAATCATCGCCAGCTGGGCTTGTAAATCTTGTAAGCAAACGGCCGTCGGACGTTTCGTCCAACGAAGTCGTCCTCCAGGGCGGAAGCTACGACCGTATCCAGGGCGGCTTTGATTCGACCGGTAAAATCGACAAAAACGGCGATTTTCTCTACCGCATCACCGGTTTTGCAAAGGATGCTGATAACCAGGTCAATTACGTCAAGGAACAGCGCTACTATATTGCCCCCGCGCTGACATGGCATCCGGACAACCAGACCACTTGGACCGTGATGGCCAATTATCAGAAAGATCCGAGCACGGGTTATTACAACTTCGTTCCGTTCAATGGGTCGTTGGGCTCCAACCCGCTGGGCCGGATCCCGACGAGTTTCTACGCCGGCGATCCCAATTTCGATACGAGTGAACGAACGCAATACGGCATCACGTCATTGTTCGAGCACAAGTTCACCGATGTCTTCACGTTTCGGGAAAATGTGCGTTATCTGGAAACGACAGGAACGCTAAATCAGGTTTTTCCACTATTTCTGGCCAACAATCTGTTCGCGAACGGCGACTATGACACCCTGTCTCGCTACGCACAGGCAACAAGAGAGCGCCTCGGTGCGTTCACCAGCGATACGCAGGGTGAGTTCAACTTCGACACGGGTATTGTCTCTCACAAAGTGCTGATCGGGTTCGACAACCAGACCACCAGCTATGACCAGAAATTGGCTCAGGCCTCGCAATTTACCGGCTCACCCGGCAGCGCCCCAGACATCTCGCTGTTTAATCCGACTTATGGCTTTCCGATCCAGAATCCATTCGACGATCCGAACGCGTTGACGAACACCAGCACGCATCAAACGTTGCAGCAGAACGGCGTGTACGGCCAGGAGCAGATGAAAATCGGCGGCCTGTCGATTGTCGGTGGGCTGCGGTATGACATGGCTCACAGTAATACTAATACGCTTGATCGCATCGCCTCCACGACGGATGGCGTGGGACAAAGCGACCAGGCGACCACCGGCCGCATCGGAGCGATTTATGAATTTGCTTCGGGCATTGCGCCGTACGTAACCTACGCGACCTCCTTTACCCCGAATGTGGGCACTACCTCGGCATTTGCGCCGTTAAAGCCGACGACCGGCGAGCTCTACGAAGGCGGTGTCAAATATCAGCCCAAGGGATCTAGGATATTTATCCAGGCCTCGATATTCGATTTGACCGAACAAAATGTTTTGACGATCGATCCCGTTGATCCAACCTTCCGTAGCCAGATCGGTGCCGTCCATACACAGGGATTTGAAATCGAGGGGAAAGCCAGCTTAACCGATCGGCTCGACCTCATCGGTAGCTTCACACACATGAAAGCAACCGTTACCAACAGCCTTGATATCGATCTGGGAAAGCGGCCAACGTGGATACCTAACGACATTGGCGCTCTCTGGGCCGACTACACCTTCCGGGGAGGCTCGCTCAACGGCTTTGGCGCCGCGCTTGGTATCCGTTACACCGGGCAGACTTGGGGTGACCCGGGAAATACCTTGCTTGACGTTCCGTCCTATACGCTGGTCGATGCCGCGCTTCATTATGAGCTGGAAAATCTCGACCGCCGGTTCAAGGGCATGCGTTTCAGCGTCAATGCGACGAACTTGTTCGATCGCATCTATGTCTCGCAATGTACCGTTCAGGCTTTCGACAATGCCTGTGTTTACGGTTTGCGCCGACAAGTGCTTGCCAGCTTGCGGTACCGCTGGTGAAATAATCGCCGCTTCTATCGAAGCGCGCCGTAACCGGCCCCCCACAGCGGGAGTGCTTGCGTTCCCTTCGTCGGTTTAAGTGCGCTTCAGCCGGATACTGAAAATTTGATCCGTCGGAACTGCTGGTTCGTCTTTTTGCTATGGGTCCACTAATAATATTTTACCGATGGCTGGCGGTGCGTCAGAGTCGGCTTAGGGTCATTTGCGGAAGCCGAACGGCGGCGTGCCTCTTCCGCTCTTCCCTCACCATCGGACATCAAGCAGTTGAACCGCAACGTCCGTTCGGTGCCAGATCCGGACACTAGGTCGCAGCCGGACTATCTTTCAATTGTTACTGGACAACGGCTACGATCGAGGGAATCTTGAGATTTGGCGAGGCCCAATGGAGTATCGGCGACGACTTCTCTTCCATGGAATCACTTTGTTCTTGATTGGGCTCCTTACCGGCCTGGCCGAGCAGCACTTTACCAACGTGCGAATGGCGCTTGCTGCCCACTTGGAAGGAGTCATGAATGGAATTTTGCTTCTCGCAGTCGGCGCCATGTGGAATGAGGTGAGGCTGTCATCCCTTTTAACCAAGATAGCCTACTGGGCGCTGTTGGGCGGAACGTATGGCAATTGGGTTGTGACCACTACTGCAGCCATTCTAGGCACGGCAGCACTATCCCCCATAACCGCCGGGGGGCACAGTGCCGCGCCGAGCCAGGAAGTTCTCGTCACCACAGGATTCGTCTTGATCGGACTTGCCATTATCTTGGCGTCCTCACTGCTTTTGTGGGGTTTGCGAGGCAACGCGAAGGCCCTTCCGTCAAGAGGCGGGAGAATGGGCGGTTAGTCCTCTCCGGGTCAAAAGCTGACATAGCGTGAAGGAGCGAGCGGAGTCCGCTCTCCCCTTCGAAAGCGGACATGAAGTTCGGCATCGAAGGTTATGGAACATTGGGCTGCTGCCACTTTCTCCCTGACCATGGCACAGCGACACCTCGACAGTCGCGACCCAGACACGAATAAAGCGCAAGTTATTCAATCAGATCGAAGGTTTTCCAGCTCGGTCGAATTCTGCTAAGATTATTACCTCGGAAATAAACCATCAAAGCTATCGTAAGATACGATCGACTCGTTGGTATTGTCGATTGAATATTCAAGAAGCTAGAAGCGCAGTTGCACGCCAGGATATCTCGATCGCTCTATGTTGTCGTGAGGACATGATCGGAGACTCTATGTCAGCTCTCTCGCAGTTTTTGCAAAGAAACCGCATCACCAAAGCTAAGCCGCTGCCTCTGGTCCACACTACTGAGTCGTATTACCTGAAAAAGATCATAAATTCCGGTCAGCTGACTACACAGCGATGCAACGTTTTTGCTGGGGAAAGGCTTTCATATTTTTTTGTGGGGCGAGCTGCCTACAAGCGCGACCTGGAACAGGAGGCGGAATACTGGGAATTACCAACTTGTTTAGTTTTTAGCTTTTTCACTGAAGGAGCGAAGAGAATTTTTCCCTTCGATTCCGGAGCCTTTGCGGCAAAGCGATATCCCAACTACATAAACATGATGGAGCTAAACGACTTTGAGACGAGTTCGGATGTCGAAGCGCCGCATAAGATAATTGGCACGTTCTTCAACAGTGCTCGCAGCTATTATCGCCTCGCGTCGCGACCGAAAGAGCAATTCGAAGCGATGTTTGATGTCGACGTTTTAGATGAAGAAATGAAAGCTCTTCACAAATTAATTCAACACAAAGACAAACGTTTTGACGATCGCCGATTTGCAATTGAAGTCCAATTCAACGCTGACATCGATCTGACAAATCGCAAACCCATTCTAGCGATATTTCCGGAGACATATCTTTCAAACGAAGAATATATCGCGAAAATTTCGGCACTTGGCGCAGAGATTCTAACGTATCCCGTTTATCCACTTCGCAAGGAGTTTTATTACCATTCCATCTACGAGAAACTCGATAATTTCTATTCCAGTCGTGGCTACTACAATGTTTAGCCTCATAATGTTTTTAGACATCTCTGAGGGAAATCCGGGGGTTCTGATACCACTCCTCTCATCCCCCAACACCAATCTTCCGTACGTCCAACAAATGGACGAGTATTTGCAAGTAAAAGAAGTCGTCCCATTTCTCGAATATGAGAACTATCCATTAATCCCTTTCGAATCTTCGCACACGATAACGGTTGGCGATAAGGGCTTAATTGCATTTCGATCCTATGACGGAAATATCGTCTGTGGCAATGTTAGCGAGATACTCGCCTACATCGCGAAGCATCAAGAAGCGATAGCGAACATCCCCATTCTTCAATCACAATTAAACCGTATCGAGTCAGCCGAGCTGAACCCTTCCTACGATATTTGGAGAGCGGTCGCCGACACTGTTTTTTACGAAAAGGATCAAATAAAATTCTGGGTCGATTCAGAACTGCACCTCTTCCAGAAGCAGAAGAAGATATGGTCCGAAATTGATCCATTAGAACCGGACGAGCCCAAAGCTTCCGAAAGTGGAATCTACGGTTCGATATCGAACTACAGCGATGAATACCTTGTTCGCTGGCTTAGCAATCGATCAAATTTCGGCAAATCAGATTGGACTAAGATATGGCATTTCGTGAACGAACGAACCCCATTTGACGATCGCGTTCCTGAAGTGGCATTGAATTGGATTTTTCAACGTGGTGGGGAGGAACAGGAAAATTCTGGAATCAAAAGTATAGTCTTTGCACTATTGGAGCGATGGATCACATTTGGGTACGAGCCGCGCGAACTTGGAGATTTCCTATGTGATCGTCTGGCGGCCGAGCCATTCTTGATATTTGATTTCTTGCGACCTCAACGCCTTTTCTCTGTGCTCTTCAAGTTCTTGGCGAAACGAGGTGAGATCGACGAGGTTCTTAAGATCATCTCTTTTTGTGCATCGGAATTACCGAGAGAACCATACATCGTGGATGCTTTGAGTGCTGCTCTAGAAGCGATGGTAGAACAAACAAAGAGAGTCGAGGACAATTGGAAGCCGGCCACTCGGAACCGCGATTTCGAAGAGAAGCAGATTTCTAATGCGGTCGAGCTCTTATCAAGTCTTAGAATAAATCGCCTTTGAGATCTGACACTCAAAGATTATGCTTCCCGCTTGTCCAAACGGGCTTCGGTCACGCTTCGCCAATTCCAAGAGCCAAATCGATGTATGCCAAGGCCATCGCTGGACGTTCGGCGCCGCTCGACCATAACACTGCTTTAGAACCGTCGGAGGCAGCCACGACTTCAGCAAGAGAACGCCGCAGTTCCATCGCGATCGAAGGGTCGGAAGTTATATATCCCATGGGGAGCGGAAAGCCCGTCGCAATTTCCGGTGTGTGCACCAATACCAATCCCCACGCGCCAGGCTTAATAATAATCTCCACCGAATCCGGTATCTTTGGATTCACAATAAAACAGCGATTGAACAACGGAGATCGACTTTCTCTTGGACCAAAGAAACGCCTCCAAGACGACGCCTCCCGAGACGACCCATCTGTCCTTGCTAGAAGGACGATACCATCTGGATCAGCGCTAGCCATTTCCCGAACCAATTCCGTAAACGCAACACTTCGGCCCCAATACGATGCCCGTGGTGGCAACCAAAAAATAGGCGTGGGCAATTCGGGGCGATCAGTTGCGACTGTTTTTGCCCATTGGATAATGGTGGCGCGCGTCAGTGCTCCCGTCACAGAACCAAATAGCCGAACTACCTGCGAGCCGTGCTCGCCGAAGGAACGCGTACTCGGATCGGCGCAAAGCCGAGCCCAAGTTGCTTGATCTTTAAAATCGCGAAGACCTGAGCGTGTCAGAAGACCTGCGTCCACGTTGGACAACCAATGAAATCCATCCGCATGATCCGGTGGAGAGGAAAGTCCTTGAATAGAGGCACTCAATGCTTCTATCAGCGCGTTTCGCGAGGCAGGCCTCCCTCTATTCCGTAGAAAAGCGAAATCAGCTTCGATTGACGCAGGGTCATCGAGCCGATAACGGATTGGAAAATGCAACGGAGCACCAAAAGTTCTTAGAGGCTGTATGTCATCCACCGCATGTAGCTGTATGTCCTCAATGCGCTTGCGTCTATCGTTGCGCTGATACCACTCTGCAAAGTGCGTCTCAAATGCCTGCCTTGCTTCAACTACTGCCGCGGCAGCACGTTCCCGATTCGGTATGGTGATCTCAGGTACGCGTCGCGCCTCCGCCGCATTGAGGTCTGCGTCATCCACCGGAGCGAAGGCAATCAGATCAAAACATTGAATCGCATTTATTTCGTCCACTTCGAAAAGCTCAATGTCGTCGGACATTGGCGATACGGCTTCACGCCCCTTTGTAGACAGCGAAAATCTGCCGTCCCGTTCCGTTACGAGCTGAGTCTCAAGCATATCTTGAATCAATACTTGGGTCTCGGGAGCCCCAAAGCCGAAAAAGCCTGCAAGCTCTTCTGCGCCGATATCGGGCGCAAGATGTACAAGGCGCACAGCGTACTCAGTTGCAAGAGGCATAGCTGTACGCTTCATAACCGTCGCAGTTATTCTAAATTTCTGCGCACGAACGACAAACGACAACTGCTCGATTTCGATAGCAGCTAACGCCTTCTCAGTCGCTTCCAAATATTCCTTTTGGCTCGCCATTATAATCCTAAGACATTCGCGGATGAACGAATTCGATGGATCATTCGCAGCCGCTTGACCACAGAGCGAAGCGGGTTGTGAGTATGCTCGAACATAGCAGCCGCCCCAACTAAAATTAATCTGTCCATAGCCCTTGATAAGGCCACGTTGATCCGGTTTTGATTTCGTACAAAACCCATATTACTCTCGGGGTTACTTCTGACGAGCGAAAGGATAACTATCCGATTTTCTTTACCTTGATAGGCATCGACGGTATCTATCTTAACTAACGAGCGAATTGCCGGCGGCACATCTGACGCGAGCAGCATATTCTCAAGAAGCTCTGCTTGTTGGGCATATGTGCAGATTACACCAACCAGTGGCTCCCCATCCTTCAGCTCTAGAGCTTGGGCGGCGTTGTCCATAAATGATTTGCATCTTGCAATACGACGTAAAAGCTCAAGGATGATTACCGCCTCTCTTCGGTTCGTGAAACTGGTGCCCGACGCAGTCTCGCGCCCGCCCTTCCCCGGACTTCCTGTATCGATCCAAAGAATTTGTTGGTCCAACGGGGCCGGCAATTCACTGTAAATTACATGAGGCGCGCCTCGCAAAGTCTCCAGTTTTTCTCCTGGATAAAAAACATCGGATACAATCGCTCCAATTTCGGGCGCCATCCTGTACTGCTTTCGAAGCGTTCGCCCATTGGATTTTCCGTAGCTTGACCCGAAGGCGCGTTCGAAATCGCTTCTTTGAAGTTCCTTTTTATCAATGCCAGGAAGCTTTGTGCTGACCTCACTCAAAAGTTCATGCCCGAATAGCGGGGGGAGCTGGCGATGATCACCGACTAGGAGCACGCGTTTGCCGGACTGCATACCAACAGCTAGTTCCCCGGGAGTGCAGCGGGCAGCTTCATCAATGATCACTAGATCGAAAGTCCCGCGATCTATTCGCATTCCCTGACGACCGATCCCGACGCACGTCCCGCAAACCAAATTACGGCTCCGCGCAAAGAATTCTTCCAAATTTCTGTTGCGCGTATTTAAAACTGAAACCCATTTTCGAGATAATTCTTCAAGTTTCAAAAATCTCCGTCGAGCATCAGGGTCGAAAACGACGTGACGTCGGGCAGTATCATCGCGAATATCCTCAAGGATTTCGCTCGGTAATCCGTCGTAGGGCGTCGCCTTTTCAGAGACTAGTCGGTGAAACGAAGCTTCGAGTGAGCCCAACCGCTGCCGTGCCGCCCGAACAGCATCTGCATCGTTCTGCTGCGCATCCTGACTCGAAAGATTGATCTGCCGTACTAAAGCTCCAAAGGTGGCCTCAACTTCGTAAGACTCCTTAACGTAAGATCGATTAAGCCCCAATTTTCTTGCTGCTATTGCTAGACGCTCCTTTATTTCGGCCTGAAATAGCTCCCGATTACGATCTTGAATTGACTGCGAGTGATAGCGAAGTAGTGGAGGCGATATTTTGTCGTGCTGTCCAATCCTGAGAAGATCGACCTCCCCTCCGAGTTCGCCAAAAACCTTCAGAATGCGCTCTGCAGCGGTATTGACGGCTTCATGAGATTGCGAAAGCACGAGCACATTTCGCATCTGGCCTTTTTTACTGAGGGCCCAATGAACAAAGCTCGCGATGAATAGCGTCTTTCCGGTGCCTGGTGGTCCTTGGAGAAGTCCGACAGGTCCGTGACGCCAAAGATGGCGGAAGGCCTCTTCTTGATCGTCGTTTAATCCGTAATCATCAAGGGCGCCTTCTTCTATGGCTTCCGCCATAACTTCGGGCGTTAACGAAGCTTGCGGATCGAAATACTGGACTAGATTTGTAAGTTGGCCCTTACCCTGCAGAATTCGCGCTACCGCACGCGACCTCCGCTGAAAGCTCGCCAAATCGTTCGAAAATTGGATCTTGAGCGTATCACCCGTACGGAGCCGGTTGTAAAACCGCGCATTCCGAATAGTGATTAAATCTCCTTTTGAACGCTCCGAATCTAGATCGCCAACCTTTATTCCATTCCATGTGACGCTTACGTTAGCTGAACCATCCCCGAAGTCGGACAGGTCACCGATCGCCTCAGCGCATGACAGGATTATTATCCCAGGCTCGTGTGTTTCTCTCGGAGCCTCCACCAAAGTAAGCTCGGGTTGGATGCTCTCCTCTACTGCAATAGTTTCTTGCCAAAAACGGACGACCGGGAATTTCGCTAACTGCAGCAATCCCGTCTTTCTTGTGGCTTCGGGCGAGACCTCTTGAATGGGCTTTGGCAATCCCAGGACTGCGGACTGTATTGGACCCGTCGAATCCGGGTTGAAGCCTGCAATCTTTGCTAAATGAGGACGCAATCCTTCGAAGCCCGAAAACCTCGGCGTAGCAGAACGCGAAATTTTGACCTCGCCCTTAAATGAAAAATCGCAGTGATTGAGAGCCCAATCAGCTTCCATTGTGTTGAATGAATACGTGCCGGCATATCGAGGAATGCCGTCGGCTAAGTCAATCTTGATGTCAACCTTCTGATCGAAGCCGTAAACGACAATCGTGCTCTCGGCGAACTTTGTAACCACGTGAAACGAACCGTTATCTGCCAACATCGGACCTTCAGCCAAGGGGTTACGAATCTCGATTGACAGATGCATCAAATCAGCGATTGGAGCGTGAAGCTTCGTAGTAGTCGTCAGCGCATCACGCAGCGGACGGAGACTAATCCAAGGTTCATCCCCGGCATCACATGCATCTACAGCGGCCAGGATCTTCTGTACTAGTCCTTGGTCTCTGTCAGCGAAGCTCGCTACTAGCTCGCGAACGATTTGGCCTACGGCAAATCGGTCTCTCAGTTGAATATCATCAGCCGAATGAGGCGGGCAGTAAGCCAAGGTCATCCGCTCTCCCGCGCCCTCGGGAGAGTAATCCAGCAAATCTATAAGCACTGGACGGGGCGCGTTGTCGTCATCCACACCATAAGAAACGACGACGTTGCTTGGTTTAAGATCTCCATGTGCGAGGCCGGCCTTGTGGAGCTCCTCTACCGCTAAGACAAACTTGAGAAGGAATTCCTTCAATATGTCTAAGGACCACGGGGCCACAGTTGATGGGGCGGCAAGAGTTTCGCCTTCAACCCAATCTTGGATCAACAGGAGCCCGTCCATGCATAGACAAGAAAGCCGAATGCACGGAGCCCAATCGGCAGCAAGCACCTCTAGCCGTTCCGTACGGGCAAAGAAATCAAGAAGACGAGCTGCAGATTTGCGCCGGTCGCCGAGATATTGGCTCGGCCAACTTTTCACTAATACCGTGGAGGCTTCAGATTCGTATCGAGCTTTGAACACGCGGTAGGGCCGTTTGACGATCCATCCATTGGGAAGGACAGGAAAATCCACCAACGGATCTACCTCCCTGACGAAACGATTGAGCTGTTGGTCAAGCGCAATTCGATTATTTTTCGCTAGGGCTTCGCCGAATTTTTCGGCTCCTTCAACCCCGTCAACATATCGATCAGCAGCGTCGATCGACATAGAAGTGTCAAACCAAGGACCTAACTCTGGGGGCAATTCTTTGTTTGCTTCTAGCAACGACGCACTCCAAACGGGCACACCGTTTAAAGCGGGCAAACGCTCTCCTGTTAGTAAAATCCATACCGTTGCTGCTGCCAGAAATACGTCTTGTTGAAATACGGTCCCAGGCTTGCCGTCCCCTGTATCTTCTGGGACCCGATGTCCGCTAGCGAGCAACTTGGCGCGCTGGTCCCCTAGGGTTTGCCTTTCCGGGTAGTGTGACGCTCCAAATCCCGACAGGACAATGCTACTCCTTCGTTCATTAACCCAAACGGAGTGACGATCCAGGTCGCGGTGTGCAATGCGCATGCGGTGCAGTGATGCAACTCTGTCAAGAAATAAGCGGGATAGTTCTATCCGTCGCTCAATTTCTAAATCAACCATGCTGCCCGCGAGGCGCGTTAGGCGAGCCAGTTCGTCGTGTCGCTCGAAAATCTCGGTATAACGAAGACTGTAATCACGATCATGAGCGATCGACCGAAGAACGTAATTATCAAAGAAATTCGGGTTCTGTGTCCGAACGTACCCCAGAAGCGCTCTCTCTCGTTCTGCAACGGGACGTCGTTCTTCTTCGAGAGCAAAGGTGTCAGGATCCTTCGAAAAATCCCAAATGCGAAGAAGACCGGCGTAATTAGGATCGGCCACGTCGTTGCAAGCGTACTCCTCAAATAAAGCATGCTCGAATTCCGGGTCGCCCGTAGGAATGAAACCGTGATACTTGGCTTTTCGAGGCTCGATAAACTTCCCATTCGTGAAAAGTTTTTGAAGCGCTTGAAAGTATGGGCCTGAATTTAGAGTTTCATCAGCGCCAAAGTTACTGCGCGCTGTAAACGGTTTAGCGAACTCGCTTGGATTCGCAATTCTTAGAAAATCAACAAGTTTGAAACACCTGTCCTTTTCATTCTGAGTCAATCCACCCAAATCAACGTCATGATGCGTGAATACGACCGCGGATTCTATCGGAGGTGAGCCGGGAATCTGAGATACCTGCTTGCGAATTAGGTCCGCAAACACCTTAGCGTTTTCTCGTACCTTGTTCGCAGCCGACTGGCCAATATCCTCCGTGCCCTTATACCAACGCCCGCTTCGGCTTTCGATTCGTCCCCTCATATGCTTAAGGTCAACAAGAATTAGTCTATCAGGAACGATTAGCACGACATCAATTTCTCGGTCCTGCCCTCGTTGGCGTGTATTACGCATATTAAAATTTGCGAAGCCGCGCCACGAGGACGGCAACTTGGTGCGCAGTTCGGTAAGCCCAACCATTTCGGTCGGCTGCGGCCCCTGGGGATTGAGAAATTCAATTTTCATCGCCCAACCATTTCGTAGTGATATGGATTACGGCGTAATCCGATGGTTTTCCATGTATCCGCAGCAAGTCAAAGTACCGCAAGGGTAAATCGCGCATAATCGGCATGGAGAACAAACAACCTTGAGTAGGCTGTTGGAGTCAAATGAGTTTGGGATCGAAAGTTAGTTTTTGGAGGGCCACGCAACGAAATTTGCCCCGTCTCCCTGCAACCGGGGAAGAACTAGACGTATCGCACTGCGGCTTGCGCGGCAGTTTCGACGAAAAATTCCCAAATCCACGTGGTCAGGAGCAGAGACTTGCTCGAAACGGAGTGCCAAGGTCGCGTGGCAGTTACGACGAAGCACTCCCAAATCCACGTATTCGGGAGCAGAGACTTGGTCTAAACGGTGTGCCAGGTCAGGCGGCAGTCGCGATCAAACCTGTCTCTGCCGATAGTCTCCGCAAAACGGGAATATTCCCGGACAAGGCTGGAGACTTTCGCAGATTTCGCCCTTGAGATCGCTGAACCAGGGCACAGAGACAAAATCAGATACGCGAAAAGCCCGTATTTCCGGCCTATTCTCGGGTCTCTTCAGGACGTGGGGGAAACCCCGGAATGCCTGGCTGGGGCGGGAGGATTCGAACCTCCGCATGGTGGAATCAAAATCAGGCAGGACCTTCAATGAAATCAACGCGCATTCTGAATAACCGGCGGAATTTGACCCCATATGTATCAATAGGTTAGCTGACGATTCAGAATGAACATAACGACCTATCAAGTGTGAACGCTGGGGCCCACGGGCGCGGGTTTGCTCCCTACCTCCGAAGTCCGGCCGAATCTCCTCGTCACTCTTGTAACACCGCCTGGGTGGCTGCCACTTTCGAGTGCCTATGGTTGCGGCCCGCCCGAACAATCGTCGAGACGCCTTGTGGCACCGCATCAAGTTCAGGAGAATTAAGCCCCCTGATATAAGGGTTTCACGGGAGTGAATGGCGCCAATTAGTTAATCGCGATCGTGCAATCTCGACAGGCTCGCAAGTTCGTTGCTGAAACGCAGCAGTCCTGATTACGTCGTCAGCCGATCACACCGCGAGATGGGCGTGATACAATTCCTGATTGGTCGCAATTGTTTGCATCGGGCCGGAGAATTTGATTTCGCCGCGCTCGAGCAGGTAGGCACGCTGGCTTATCTTGCTGGCAAACCGCATGTTCTGTTCGGAAATCAGGATCGAGAGTCCAGAAGCCTGCATATCCCGGATCATTCCAGCCATCTGATCGACGATGACCGGCGCCAGGCCTTCCGACGGCTCGTCCAGCAGAATGAGATCGGGACCGGTGAGGAGCGTCCGCGCCATGGTGACCATTTGCTGTTCCCCGCCGCTCATCTGCGCGCCCGGTCGGTCCAGCAGCCTCTTCAAATTGGGAAATATTTCGATGATGCGGTCCAGCGGCCACCGCGTGTTGCTGCGTCCACGCAGCCGGCCGACCTCAAGATTTTCGCGGACCGTCAACTCGGTAAAGATCCGCCGTTCTTCCGGGACATAGCCAATGCCGGCGCGGCTGACCTTATAGGGCGGCAGCGTAGCGATTTCGGCGCCGTTGAAGCGGATTGATCCGGTCTTCTCGGTGATCAGCCCGATGATGCATTTCATCAAGGTTGACTTGCCGGCGCCGTTGCGGCCGAGGATGGCAACCGTCTCGCCGCGATTTACTGTCAGATCAAGGCCGTCAAGCACGCGGGCCTTGCCGTAACGCGCCACCAGGCCCGAGACTTCGAGAAGCGGCGACGACGTCATGACGGTTGCTTCTCTGCGGACCCGGTATGGTCGTCTCTGCCGAGGTAGATCTCCTGGACCCTGGGATCGGCGCGGATGACATCGGGGGTACCGGTCGCCAGCAACTGTCCACGATTCATCACCACGATTCGATGCGCCAGCGAGAAAACGATGTCGATATCGTGTTCCGTGAACAGCACGCCGATGCCTCGGTCAGCGGCCAAACGCGCCACCAGCGCCATCAGTTCGTTGCGTTCCGCCGGAGCCATCCCGGCGGTCGGCTCGTCCATCAGAAGCAAACGCGGTGCGTTGGCGAGCGCGATCGCCAACTCCAGCCGCTTCAGGTCACCGTAAGCCAGCACGCCACAGGCCCGGTCACGCTGGCCTGTCATCCCGATCAATTCCAACAAGCGGTCGGCTTCCTCGCGATACAATCGCCGCGCCGAGACCCACGGCGAAAACGTCCGCCGGTGATAAGATATCAGCGCGACCTGCACGTTCTCCCGAACCGTCATGGTTGGCACAGTCGCGGTAACCTGAAACGTGCGGCCCACACCGAGGCTAAAGATGGTTTCGGGGAGTAGGCCGGAGATGCTTTTTCCGTCCAGCAACACTTCGCCTGCGTTGGGCGGCCGTTGACCACTGATCGCGTTGAAGCAGGTGCTCTTGCCGGCGCCATTCGGCCCGATGATGGCGATCAGCTTGCCTGCTTCGACATCAAGACTGACGCCGTTCACGGCGAGCGTTTCGCCGTAACGCACCAGAAGGTCTCGGACCTGCAAAAGCGGTGCGGTCGGATGTTGCGGAGTCATCGGGATTCCTCTCCGCGCAGCCGTTGGCTGATAGAGCCAACGACTCCCTTTGGGAACACCAGCACGATCAGAATGATCAATACCCCCAATACCAGCCGCCATCGGTCGGTATAGCGAAGTATCTCGGTCTGCATTAGGTAGAACATGGCCGCCCCCACCACCGGTCCGGCAATCGACTCGACACCGCCCATCAGTACCATGACCAAACCATCGATCGATCGGCCAATGCTGATCGCGGTCGGAAACACGCTGCCTTTGGCGAAAGCCGACAAGCCGCCGGCCAGACCGGCAAAAAGACTCGCGATCACGAACGCGAAGAGCCGTACCAGGCGTACGTCGATGCCGATTGCCGCTGCCCGCGCCGGCGAATCTCGCGTGACACGCAAGGCGTAGCCGAGCGCGCTGTGCGGGATCCAGCCGAGGATTGCGATGGATCCCGCGGTCAGGGCAAGCGTGACGAAATAGAAAACCAGCGGCGACAGGCTGGTTGGCCAAAGTCCGATCAGGCCGTTATCGCCGCCTGTCACATCGTACCACTGGAACACGACCGACCAGACGATCTGCGCCAATGCGAATGTCAGCATGGCGAAGTAGACACCGGAGACGCGAACCGACAGCCAGCCGAAAGCGAGGGCGAACAGGCTCGCCGCCAGCGGTGCCAGCACGAGGGCGCTCGCGAACGACAAACCGGCATAGCGTATCCCCAAAGCGACGGCATACGCACCGACGCCAAAATAGCAGGCGTGGCCGAAGGTCACGAGTCCGCCCGGCCCCAGTATCAAATAGAGGCTGCCGGCAAACACGATCGCAATCATGACATCGACGACGACGCTGAGCCCGTAAGTCCCGAGTACGGCCGGTGCAATGGTCAGCAGCGCGAGCAACGCAATCGCGGCGAAAGCCAGCGGGCGGCTGATGGCCCGCAGCGGCGGTTCGTCCGAAAATTCATGCTGGCGTGTCAACGCCTCGGGCTTGCCGAACAGGCCCGATGGCCGCACAGCGAGAACGGCAGCCATGATCAGGAACATCAGGACCAGGTTAAGCTGCGGAAAATATGCGACACCGAGCGCGGAGAGTTCACCGATCAGGATCGCTGCCACCAGTGCGCCGGTAACGCTTCCCATGCCGCCGATAACGACGACGACGAAAGCTTCAGTGATCGCACTGGTGCCCATGCCGAGATTGGCCGATGTGCGCCCCAGTTGCAGCGCGCCCGCAAGGCCGGCGAGGAATACGCCGAGCGTGAATACACCGGTGAACAGCCATGCCTGATTGACGCCGAGAGCGCCGACCATGTCGCGGTCCTGGGTGGCCGCGCGAATGAGAACGCCCCATCGCGTGCGCGTGATCGCAATGTAAAGAAGCAAGAGCACGATCGCCGCGGCTGCGATCATGTACAGATCGTAGACCGGCATCCGCGCGCCGAAAAGGTCGATACCGCCCCGCAACGACCTCACCCGCGGAGCAAGCAGGTCCTCCGGGCCGAAGATGATCGGAAGGATGTCGTCAATCAGCAATGAAACGGCGAATGTTGCCAGAAGCTGAAACAGCTCCGGCACCTTGTACATGCGTCGCATCAACAGCAGTTCGACCGCCATTCCGATCGCACCGACGATGACGGCGGCGGCAACAACGCAAAGCCAGTAGGACAAGGCATCGCTGGCCGCAAAGTAGTTCGTCAGCGTGTAGCCGACATAGGCGCCGACCATGAAGAACGCGCCGTGAGCGAAATTGACAACCCGGGTAATTCCGAAGACGAGCGAAAGTCCGACCGAAACGAGGAACAGCGTCGCTGCGGATGCCAGCCCCGTGAGGGCTTGCGCGAGAAAGAGGCCAAGCGACATCGCGCTGTTTGTCCGATTCGATCAGTTTTGTGGACGTAGCCGGCGAACTTCGTCGTCGGGGGGCAGGTACTTCGCGCCGTCGGCATAGTGGAAATCGGACATCGTTCCGACGCCGTTCTTGAGGGCGATCCTGCCGACATACATGCCCATCGTGGATTGATGGTCGATGGAGCGGAACGTTACCTTACCAAACGGACTTTCGACGTCGAGGCCGCTCATGGCGTCAACGATACTCTCGGAATCGGTCTTGCCGGCGCGCACCATGGCGGCGGCGAGGGCCTTAATCGTCGTGTAGCCGCTTACCGATCCGGCGCGCGGATAATCGTTGAAGCGTTTGCGATAGGCGGCGAGGAACGCCGTGTGCTCCGGCGTCGTGATCTCGCCCCAGGGATAGCCGGTGACGATCCAACCAACCGGCGCTTCGTCCTTGAGAGGATCGAGGAAGTCCGGCTGACCGGTCATGACGCTGACGATGGCCTTGCCCTTGAAGAAATCGCGATCGTTTCCTTCGCGAACCAGACGAACGAGGTCGGGCAGCACCATGGCATTGAAGATGGCGTCGGGATTCGCCGCGCCGATCGCCTGCAGGGTCGCGCCGGCATCGATCTTGCCCTGGGTCGGAAACTGCTCTGACACCCATTCCACGTCGCTGCGCTTTTCCGACAGCAGCTTCTTGAAGGCGTTGACGACGGCGTGGCCGAACTCGTAGTTCGGCGCGATCACGGCCCAGCGCTTGGCCGGCAATTTTGCGGCTTCCTCGGCCAGCATCGCGGCCTGCATGTAGGTGCTGGAGCGGACCCGAAAAGCGTAGCGATGGCCTTGCTGCCAGGTCAGCGCATCACTGAGCGCTTCGGCGGCCAAAAACGGCACCTTGTTGGTCTTGGCGAAATCCGAAACGGCCAGTCCGACATTGGAAAAGAAGGTGCCGCTCAGGGCGACGACCTTTTGGTTGAAGACGAGGTCGTTGGCGGCGCGCAGCGCGTCTTCCGGCTTGCCGTTGTCGTCACGGCTGACGAGTTCGAGAGGGCGGCCCAGAACGCCGCCGGCAGCATTGATTTCTTCGAGTGCCAGCGTCGCGCCGTTACGATATGGAATCGTGAATGCCGGAATCGCCGAATAGCTGTTGATGTCGCCAATTCGAATGGGATCGGCGGCGAAACCGGACACCGTCGCGGCAAACTGCAACGCTGTCGCAATTCCAAACGCAGCAAATTTCATCGCGCAACTTCTCCATGGCTCGTCGAGGTGATGGAAGGGGCAGCATGCACCCGGGTCGGCTCGCCCCGCGCGAGATGAACTTCCGCAACGGGGTGGAGGCCGCGGATCCAGCTTGGGTGGCGGCTGAATATCTGCGGATCGTGTCCGGGAATGATGCGATCGAGATTGTCAGCGCCGACCGCTTCGAGCAGCCGGCGATAGGTCTTCATCAGGTTCCAGCTATTGCCCTGGACATAACCGGGCGGCCACATGCGTTCGATGTTGAGGTACAGATAGACGCAATCGCTCGCGATGACATAAGGGCCGTCGGCGGTTTCGATCTCGATCCATTGCATGCCGAAAGTGTGGTTATCGGGCGCGAGGTGACAGCGAATACCGGGGCTGATCTCCAGATCGCCATCGATCAATTCGATGCGGCCGGCGTCGACCGCGGCGTCGAAGCGCGCCATCACATCGAGATCGATCGACGACAGTTCCCAATGTTGCCGGCCCTGCGATTTGTCAGGCATCGCGGCAAGATGTTCTTTCCAGCCGTCATATTCACGGCGTTGCACCAGAATGCGGGCATTCGGGAATGCATCGAACGCGCCGGCGTGATCGAAATGCAGATGCGTAAGCACGACGATATCGATGTCTTCGGGGCCGACCCCTACCTTGGCCAATACCGTGGATGGATGCTCATTGCCCTCGAAGGCGCGTCCGGTCATCGAGACGGCGGACAGGAAGCCGGTGTCGACCAGGATATTGAGCGGCACTTCGGCCGCCGGCGCCGTGCGGATCAGCGAATAAACCATCGTGATGTCAACGAGGCCCTGATTGCTGCGGATCGGGGTGCCTCCCATAAAATCACCGGGAAGTTTCCCCGCGCAGTATTCGAAGGTCCAGATCGAATGGTCGCGCATCGTGACGTCTCTTTCAGATCAGGTCGGGGAGAGTCGCAGATGAAACTCTGCGGCGGCTGTTCTTGGCTGACGATGATGGAGGCAGCCCGCGGGAGAGAAGTCCAGAAAAGAAAGGAGGCAGGCCAGCCTTCATGATCAGCAATTTCGAAGTCTTGCGACTTCGAATCCAGCAAGCGGGGGTCGCAGATGATTGCTGACTTCCATGCCGAATTATTTCAGTTATCGGCCATGCCGGGCCAATGAAAAATGGGAACTGCGGTATCGAAAATGCTTATCGGGATCGCTTAATTCCAGGAGGCGGCGGGCCGTCGCCGCTTGTCATCGCCAATAACCAAGTTAGATCGGAGTATTAGTATTTATGCCTTGCGCGGTCCGTGTTCGCGCAGGACCTTGAGGCCTGCAATCGCTCCGGCCGAACCGGCGGCGGCCATGATCCCCGGTTGTCGACAAGAATAAGAGAATCCCGAATATGAGAACTCAAATTGGTATCATCGGCGCCGGGCCTGCCGGGCTGTTTCTGTCCCATCTCCTGCATCGCGCCGGCATCGACTGCGTGGTCCTCGAGGCCCGGAGTCGCGCTTATGTGGAAGGCCGTGTGCGGGCCGGCGTACTCGAGCCGGGGACGATCGAAACCCTTGAATATCTCGGCCTTGATGCACGGATGCGGCGCGAGGGCATGGTCGACGAAGGCCTCGACATCCGCTTTCGCGGCAAGACCATCCACCTCGACCTTCCCGGGCTGACCGGCAAGCGGGTGACGATCTATGGCCAGCAGGAAGTGGTCAAAGACCTTATCGAAGCGAGACTGAAGGATTCGCAGCCGCTGCTGTTCGATGCAAAGGTGTCGGGGATATCCGATCTCGATGGCGATCGGCCGAAGATCCATTTCAACCATGACGGCCGGGACGAGGTGCTTGAGTGTGATTACGTCGCCGGCTGCGACGGCTTCCATGGCGTCAGCCGGGCTGCGGTACCTGCCGGGCGGATCACCGACTTCGAGCGCGTCTACGATTTTGCGTGGCTCGGCGTGCTATCGAGATCGAAGCCGCTTGCCGACATGACCTACAGCAACAGCGACCGCGGCTTTGCACTGTGCAGCCGGCGCTCCGGCACCGTGTCCCGGCTTTATCTGCAGATCGATGCCAATGACGATCATGAATCGTGGTCCGAAGACCGCTTCTGGGACGAACTGCATGCGCGCATGTTCGACGAGAATCGCGACGAAATCGTCGAGGGCGAGATATTCCAGCGCGATATCGCCCGGCTGCGTTCCTTCGTCGCCTCGCCGATGCAATATGGCCGGCTGCTGCTCGCCGGTGATGCCGTTCACATCACGCCGCCGGCGGGCGCCAAGGGCCTCAACCTGGCGGTGGCCGATGTCCGCGTCATGGCGGCGGCGCTGGTCGACTTCTACCGAACCGGCAACCGCGACCGCATTAATGGCTACTCCGGGAAGTGCCTGGATCGGGTCTGGAAAACGGTGCGGTTCTCCACCACGCTGACCGGGCTGCTGCACAAATTTCCGGAGCATTCGCCGTTTGAACGCAACCTTCAACTCGCGGAGCTGGAATATATCTTCGGCTCCCGGGCAGCCCAGACCACCATCGCCGAACGATATGTCGGCACGCCACTCGATCCGCTCTGAGCGGCGTCTGGCATAGCCCGGTCAAAGTTCTCCGATCGCCCTGATATTGGCCATCAGCAGCCGGGCGGCGAGCGAGGGACTGCTGGTCGACCGCTGCAGGATGCCGATCGGCCGGCCCGTCTCCGGCAGCGCCAGAGGTAGCACCTTGAGGTTTCCGGCCTCAATGTCCTCGTAGAACAGGTGCGCGGAAACCGCGGTCACCATGTTGCTGCCGAGCAGGATTCCCCGCGTGATGGCAAGATCGGCGGTCTCCACGGTGACCCTCGGCTCGGGGAGACCATGGGCTTTCATCGCGCCTGCGAGCAGCTCTCGCGTCGGGGAGCCGTGTGGAGGCAGCACCCATTCGGCGGACATCAGATCGGAAAACGAAGGCTGCCGCTTCTTGGCGAGCCGGTGCGATTTTCCGACCACCAGCGACAGCACGTCGTGTGCCACGACTTCTCGCATTAGGCCGATCGTATGTTCCTGTGGGCGCAGGGCGCCAAGGATGAAATCGACGTCGCCGGCGCGAAGCCGCATCGCAAGGTATTCGAACGCACCCTCGATCGTTGAAATCGTGAGATTTGGATAGGCCTGCGTCAACTGGATGATGGCCTTGGGCAGCAGCCGGGTGCGGCCGAGCGACAATGTCCCCACCACGACGCTGCCGGCAATCGCGCCGCGCAGCGACCTGATCTCGACCTCGCCGGCGCGGATCTCGGCGAGGGCACGCCGGATGTGCATGCCCAGCAGCGCCCCCAGCGGCGTCGGCTTCATGCCGCCGGGGCCGCGGATGAACAGCCGGCAGCCGATGCTGGTCTCGATCTCCCGCAGCGACTGGCTGGCGGCGGGTTGCGAAATACCGAGGCTGTCCGCCACCGCGCCCATATGATGCTGCTCCACCAGCTCGGCGAACACCAGCAGCCGCTGCCGGCTGATCGCGAGCGAGAAGATCGGCGCCTTGTCGATCAGGCCGGGCGATGACAGGGCGTCCTTGATGGCGGCTTTCGCCGTTTCCATCTCGAAGAACGCGCGTTCAACCCGGACTCTCAGGACGCGTCCGGCTTCCGTCAGCAGCATGCCCTGGGATCGCCGCTCGAACAGCGGGACGCCGACCTCTGCCTCGAGCTCCTTGATCGAGCGCGTCACGGCGGATTGCGCCCGCCGGATCAGCCGGCTCGATTGAATGACGCTTCCGGAATGGGCGACCGAGACGAAAGCGCGAAGATTTCTGATGTTTAACAAAAGCTGGCTGAACTCCGTCGCCGCCGGACTTGGCCGTCAAGGTCATCATATAACGAATTTAGATATCATCCGGTGGGATTTGCAGCTAGGCAGCGCCATCGGGCAAGCTAATTTACCTGACCTTATGCGCAACCGATGAGCCTTGGGACTGGATCAAGATGACATCACCCGCAGCCTACGAGATGCCGCCTTACGTGATCGATCGGGTTATGAAAAAACGCGGGCGGTTGCGCGTTTTCGACCGCTTCGAAGCCAGCGAGACGGCGCTGGTGGTCATCGATATGCAGAAATTCTATGTCTCCGATGTCCCGGCTGCGGTTGCCATCGTGCCGAACATCAACAAACTGGCCGCGAAGTTCCGCGAGCGGGGAGCGAAGGTGGCGTGGGTCAAGATGACGGCCGGCGATAACGGGAAAAGCCTGTGGCCGCTCTACCATGACTATTTTTTCAGCAAGCAGAATGCCGCCCGCCATCGCGATAATTTGACCGAGGGCGTTGAGGGGCACGAGCTGTATCAAACGCTCGACGCGCTGCCGACGGACATCCATGCGAGCAAATCACGCTTCAGCGCGTTCATGCCGTCAAAATCGGAGCTACCCGAGAAGTTGCAGGAAGCGGGAATCAAGAACGTCGTGATTACCGGGATGTTGACCAACATGTGCTGCGAAACCTCGGCACGCGATGCGATGATGCTCGACTTCCGTGTCGTGATGGTCCCCGACGCCAACGCGGCGCGCTTCATCGAGGATCACAATATCGGCTTCTCCACGGTGTTTCAGAGCTTCGGCGATGTCATGACCATGGAAGATGTACTCAACGACCTGGTGGTGTAAGCCCGGCGTTGGGCAACGGCGCTTCGGCCGCAGGCTGGTGCTCATACGGCGCAGCAAGAAGGAACGACAGATGGCAAGAATTATTGGCGGCATCGGCTCTTCCCACGTACCGACGATCGGGGTGGCCTACGACAAGAACCGGCAGGATTTTCCGGCATGGGCGCCGCTGTTCAAGGGTTTCGAGCCGGCATTCAACTGGCTGCAGGAGAAGAAGCCCGACGTTTTGGTGTTCTTCTATAACGATCATCTCAACGCGTTCTTCTACGATCTGTATCCCACCTTCGCGATCGGCGTGGCGCCGAGTTACGGCGTGGCCGACGAGGGCGCGGGTCTTCGTCCGCTGCCGGCGCTGCCTGGGCATCCGGAATTTGCGCGGCACATCGCCGAGAGCATGATCAACGAGGAATTCGACCTGTCGGTGTTTCAGGACCGGCCGCTGGATCACGGCGTGTTCTCGCCGCTACCGCTGCTCTGGCCGCATAAGGATGGCTGGCCCGGCGCGGTGGTTCCGATCCAGGTCAATGTCGTCCAATATCCGCTGCCGACGGCGATGCGGTGTTTCCGGCTGGGCCAGGCGCTGCGACGTGCCATCGAATCCTATCCTGAAGATCTTAAGGTCGTCGTGGTTGGAACCGGCGGTCTTTCACATCAGATCCATGGCGAAAGAACTGGCTACAACGATACTGATTGGGACATGCGATTCATCGATTTGATCGAGAAGGATCCGATGGTGCTCGCCGAGATGAAGCATGTCGACTACATCCGTCTCGGCGGCGCCGAGAGCGTTGAAGTCATCATGTGGCTGGCGATGCGCGGCGCGCTTAGTAACGACATCAAGAAGGTCCATCAGAACTACTATCTGGCGACCACGACCGCGATGACCGTGCTGGTGTTCGAGGAGAACGATCAGACCGCGAAGAACAACGCCATCGTTTCACAGAATCCTCAACTGACCGGGATCGAGGATATCGCCGGGACCTATGCTTTCGACATCAAGACCGGAACCGAATCCATTCGCCTGAACCGGTTCTTCTGGAACATGAAGACGCCGGCAAGCCGGGCGGAGTTCGAGCAGGACGAAGCCGCAGCCTGTCGCAAGGCCGGGCTGACCGAGGAGGAGACCGCATTGGTGCGCGACCGAAACTGGCTGGGCTTGATCAAGCATGGCGCCAATTTCTTCGTCCTCGAGAAGTTCGCGCGACTGGTCGGCCAGACCAATCTCGAAGTCTACGCCTCGATGCGTGGCGAGACCTTCGATGAATTCCTCGCCACCCGCCAGGTTCCGGAGGCTCGCTGAGCTCAGCCAGCCGCGGGTTCGCTGCGGAGCCTTTGGAGGACCGATCTCAACAGGATTCGGTCCATCTCGCCGCATCCTTTTCTTCAGGGCACCGCTCTGATCGCGAGTCCTGAGGCGCGGATCAGTTGAAACGCCAGGGCATCAGCAGCCGCTCCAGCTCGTTCAACGCCAAAGTCGATACAAAGCCGATCAGGGCAATGGCGAACAGGCCGACATACATGTCTTCGACGGAGAAAGTCTGCCAAGCGTTCCACATCATGAAGCCGAGGCCGTTACGGGCGCCGGTCATCTCGGCAATGGCGATCAATACCAATCCCATGCCGATCCCCAACCGAACGCCGGTCATGATTACGGGCAAAGCGCCCGGCAGCGCGATCGTCCAAAACGTATTCCAGCGCCCTGCCTTGTAGTTTCGGCCGACATCAAGAAAGATTTTATCGATCCCCAGAACGCCGGTGCAGGCGTTGATGACCACGGGGAAGAAAACACCTATCGCGACCATGAATATCTTCGAAGATTCACCGAGGCCGAATATCAGAAGCACCAGGGGTACGATGGAACTCTTCGGCACCGGATAGATCGCGGCAATCAACGGCTCCGTCATGATGCGTAGCGTTCTGTTCAATCCCATCGCGATGCCGAGCACGAGTCCGGGGACGGCGCCGGTAAGGGTTCCCCAGAACAATCGCTGCAACGTCAGCCACGTGTCGCGCTCCAGACTGCCGCTGCGAAGCAGCGACACCATCCTCGACAGGATAGCCGACGGGGCCGGGAAGAACCGGACATCGATCACGCCGGTACGCGCGGAAATTTCCCACAGCATCAACAGCACGACGGGCGACGCGATGCCGATAATGCGTTCGCGTGTGTGGTTCGACAATAACGGCGCGCGTTTAACCGGCCTTGCGGACGCAGGCTCCAGACCAATGCTGCTCATCCGCCCTCCGTCTGTTGTTTTGCCCGGTTCACTTCCTCGCGCAAACTGGTCCAAAGGTTATGGACGAGTTCGCCATAGGCCGGTTCCCGCTGCAGCTCCATGATGTCACGCGGGCGGGGCAGGCTGACGTCGACGAGCGTTTTGAGGGATCCGGGCTGCGCCGTCATCACCATGATCCGGTCGCCCAGGATCACCGCCTCGTCAACGCTGTGGGTGATGAACACCACCGTCTTGCGGTGCTCTTCCCAAATGCGCAGCAACTCCTCTTGCAGCAGCAGCCTGTTCTGCGCATCCAGCGCCGAGAAGGGCTCATCCATCAGAAGAATGTCGGGATCGTTGGCGAAGGCGCGGGCGATAGAGACGCGCTGGCGCATGCCGCCGGAGAGTTGATGCGGATACAATTTGGCAAATCGGGTGAGTCCGGTCCGATCAAGATAATGGCTAACGGCCTCTTGGATCTGGGACGGCGGCGCTCGACGCATTTTCAGGCCGTAGGCGGCATTGTCCCATACCGTCATCCACGGGAAGAGCGAGTCACCCTGGAAAACCATGGCGTTGCCCGGTCTGTCCTGACCGCTTGCACTGATTTCGATTGTGCCGCTGCTCGGCTGATCCAGGCCGGCAAGGATTCGAAGCAGCGTCGTCTTCCCGCATCCCGACGGACCAACGATAACAAAGAACTGCCCGGCGGGGATGTCCAACGTCATTCGATCGAGCGCGACGAAGTCGCCGTAACAGCACATCAAGTCCCTGATACGGATAGCCGTCCCAGCCTCGCGACCGTATGATGCTGACAACCCCGTCACTGTCTAACACCGGCCGATGGCACGCGACAGAATGGCGCCAGCATCGGCTGGAGTCTCCTGACCGGCCCAGGCAACGAATTGGTCCGGACGGACGAGAACCAGGCGGGCTTCGTAGGCCTCCCGGCCTTCCGCCGACGTATCCCGGACCAGCTTGAGCGGGACGCCCAAAGCCGCAGCCGCGTCGCTGAACGCCTTGACGGCATCGTCATCGGCATCGAACCCCAACAACGTGAAATCGCGATCAAGGACATCGAAGATGCTTTGTCCGTTTGAAAGGCGTTGCGGCGCCAAATGATGCCCCGGCCGGGCGCGCAGCATATGCGTCCCGCTGGCGCGACATCTTCCATCCGGCGGTCCCCAGATGATGGGAGAGCCCTCGTAATTAGGTTCATAGTCTCGTACCCGCGTGCCGTCGTCGGCGTCTATCCTGCTCCATTCGCGTTCGAATTCCACCCGGTCGCGCTCGGGGCTGTAGGTTTCCAGGAAAGCCTTCTCGGCCCGGATGCCGGCGGCGATGAAGTCCTCGCCCAGTTCCTTGAAGATCGGACTGCGCTCAAGGCTGTAAGACGGCAACAGGTCTTTGCCGCCCCAGCCGCGCAACGTGGCGGCCAGCTTCCAGCTCAGATTGACGGCATCTTCCAGGCCGTTGTTCAAGCCGAAGCTCCCATAGGGCGGGTGGCTGTGCGCGGCGTCGCCGGCAATGAAGACGCGTCCCGCCCAATATTCATCGGCGACGGACACCGCGAGATCCCAAAAGCCGACATGTTCGAAGGTGCATTCGAACTCGAACCCCGCCGCTTCCTGAAGCAGTCCCTTGAAGTCGAAGTCCTGCGAGCGCGCCGCGCGCGGGACGGGGGCGTGAAAGAACCAGGTTTCATCTGCGTCTACCCGGCCGAAAAATTGCCAAAAGCCCTGCAACGCGGGACTCATCACCCGGTAGGTGGAACGCCCCGGAAAGCGCTTGAGACGTTCATGCAACTCGCGCGAACGGAACACCACGAGCACCATCATTTGCTCGAAATCCGTCCCGAAGCGCTGAATGCCGGCAAGCTCGCGAATGGTGGACCGTCCGCCATCGCAGCCTACGATATAATCGGCCTCCAGCGTCAGGTTTCGTCCATCGTCGGCGACTGCCGAGACGCGCGCACCCGCTGCGTCCTGCTCCAGCGCGGTCACGGTCCAGCCGAAGCGGGTATCGACGCCCTGCACGGTCTGCAGCTTATCGCGCAGCACCTGCTCGAGCTGATATTGCGGCATCCGATCGTTGTCCTGGGCGTAGAAGGCGCGCACGACTTCCCGGCCAGGGGGCGCCTTCCAGTATTCGGACAGGAGATTCCCGTAGGCGGTCACGCCACCGATCGGAAAGCCCGGCGGCATCACCCGCGCGGCGCGCAACGTATCCGCAATTCCCCATACCTGAAAATGCTCCAGCGTCCGTTGAGTCAGATTCTGACCTTTCGGAATGCGCTGGATCGTGTTTCGCCGCTCCAGCAACACGCATGAGACGCCGCGCAGCCCGAGATCGACCGCCAGTCCCACGCCGACGGGGCCGCCGCCTACGATGGCGACCTGGTAGCGCATGTCCGTCATTGCTGTTCTGCTTCCGTGTAATCCAGGCGTATCAATGGGCACCGTTATCGAGCTGGGCATTCGCCGCCGTAACCACCGAAAGATCGACGGCCCGCTTGAGGATGTCAGGGTCCTTGACCCAGCCGTGCTGCACGAAAAAGGCGAGGTCGATGGCCAAACTGTTCATGTCGAGCTGGCCGCTGGGGTCGATCGCGTTGGGAGAGATTCGCCGGAGCAACGCCTTGTCCTTGACGATGGAGTAGCGAGAAAGGATGTCCACGACTTCCTCGCCCTGGTCGCCGAAGAAGTGGCCGTCCTTGAGGGCGCCGTTATAGAAGCGCGCCGCCCTCAGATAGGCGCGCATGAAGCGGGATGCGGCATCGGCATTCTTCAGGAAGTGCTCGGAAAACAGAACGACCGCCGTTTGCTGATTTGGATAGAAGCTCGCCACGCTGGCGAAGCGCACCGCCGTGCCCTGATCCAGAATGCGGGTGGTGGAAGGTTCCGCCGTCAGGCTCGCGTCGATCGCGCCGTTGGCATAGGCCGCGACATGCTGGCCCATGCCCAGAAAAACGATTTCGGCGTCGTCGATGGTGTGATCGCCTTTGCGCATCGCCTGATCGATCGTGGAAAGGTCGGTGATGCCGGGTCCCGCCACGGCAACCTTGAGCCCTTTGAAGTCGGCAAAGGATTTGACCTTGCCGCTGTCGACCAGCGCCTTGCGGACCATGATCGAGGAGTAGCTGTAGCCGGGGGAGTTTCGCGCCTTGTCAGCAACGATTTTGATTCCCAGTCCCCGCTCGATCGCATTGAACAGACCAACCGAGACGGCGCCGGCTCCGACATCCAACTGTCCCATGCCCATGGGTGCGATCATGTTGGCCGCGGAATCGAAGGTTGAAATCTCGACCTTCAACCCTTCGTCGACGAAATATCCCTTGGCTTCCGCGATGAAAAACGGTGCGTCGCTGATCGAGCCGACCACTCCCATGGAAACGCTCTGCTGCGCCTGCGCCATGCCAGCAGTGGCGGAGCAGGCGGCGAGTGCGGCCGCCACCAGGGCACCCACGCGCCGTTTCGATCGCCACATCAGCCGGTCCTCGATTCAGTCATGACGAAATTATCCACCGGCCTTGCTGCATCGCTTGATGCCGGAGGAAGCCTATCGGCGGGTTTTAAACTCGTCAAGAAAATTATAATGTAATTCTATATTGTGGGAATAAGACGACTGAGTGAGCGACCGGGCCGCACGTTCGGATTACTCTCTTCCTCGCCTGAATCGCTGAGCGCGCGCGTAATGGCGCGCGCGCAGAAGGTGGTCTTGTCCGCAATGACGGAGAGGCGCTCTTCCGAAAGATCGGTCCTGCGCAGGACGACGCTGAGGCTTCCGGCCACATTCTCGCGGCCATCGAAGATCGGCGCGGCGACGCCGGTTACGCCGGATGTCACCTGTCCGATGGTGACATCCCAGCCGCGTTGCCGGATCGTTTTCAGGCTTTGACGAACCGCTTCGATATCGCTTCCCAGTCCCGCGAGCCGAAACGCATCGGCGTGATCGTCAAATAGCTTGGCGACCATTTGGTTCGGCAAGTGCGCGAAGATCACCCGCGACGCCGAGCCCATCAGCAACGGCCTGGACTGCCCTTTGAGATATCCGCTGCGGAACCCGTCCGCGCCTTGCTCTTGATGAACGCACAAGACCTTCTGCCGGTAGTTCCGGCACAATGCCGCGACGCCGCCGAATTCCGCGACCAGCTCCTTCATCAAGGGGCGGCTGGCGGTGATCAATGGATCCTGCCGCTGGACGATGCTTTCCAGCTCGATGATCTTGGGGCCCAGCGTGTACCCCATTTCCGGCAGAGAGGTCAGAAACTCAGCGTCAACAAGCTCGCGCAAGTAGCGGTACAGCGTCGATCGGGGGAGGCTGAGCCGGGCCTCCATCTCCTCGATTGTCCAAGCGAACTTCTGGTCGCTGAACAGAGTCATAATTCCCAACATCTTGTTGAGACTGCTCATTCGCGATTCCCCCGTGTGCCATTGATCAGCTTCTTGCCTTAAATACCACAATACGATAATAGATGATAATAACAAGGCGTGTTTGATGCTGCGACGGGTGATGTGGGTGACAAAATGGGTGAGATGATTGTTCTTCAGGCGGCCGACGGGCATCGGCTCTCTGCCTATTGCGCGTCACCGACCGCGCCCTTGGTGGCGCCGCTGGTCGTGTTGCACGAGTTCTTCGGGCTCAACAGCCACATTCGGAACGTGGCCGACCGGTATGCGGCACTCGGCTATGATGTCATCGTTCCCGGCCTGTTCGACCGGATCGAGCCCGGCGTCAATTTCGACTATAGCCCAGAGGGTATCGAAGGCGGCCGGCGGATGCGAGCGCAGGTGCAGCCCGCGGACAGTCTGCTCGACACGCAGGCGGCCATCGATCATGTGAAGTCGCGCGGCAAGCTCGGAATCATTGGTTATTGCTGGGGAGGAACGCTCGCTTTCCTAAGTGCAACGCGTCTTGCGGCGGTTGCTTGCTCGGTCGGCTATTATGGAAGTCAAATTGTCGACTACCTGGGAGAGCCTCTTAAAGCTCCGTTGATGTTACACTTCGGCGACACCGATGCGAGCATTCCCTTGAGCGATGTCGAGCGTATCCGCTCAGCCTATCCGGACATTCCTGTGCACATCCATCCGGGGCGCCACGGTTTTAACTGTGATGAGCGAGCCAACTTCGTGCCTGAATCGTCGGCTGCGGCATTGAAGCTTTCACTTGCTTTTTTTGCCAAGCATCTGACGTAAACGGTCGCTGGTTGGACGCCTTCAAAAACCCCGCTCATTGGGCTGGCGATATGATTCTCTGGAGCTTCGGCTGATTGGGAGCGGCTGAGGGGAATGTTCGGTCATCGTCTGCTATGAATGTTGAAACAAACAGCTTTCTCGTAGCATTACCGATATCTGATCCTTACGCTTCGCAGCGGACGGGAAGTTCCGCACGGGCAATCAATACTGCCCGTAATAATCGGAAGGCCGCGCTTGACCAGTTGCTCCGCCAAAAGCCGCGCCACATGCCTTTCGACTTGTTGCCCGAACTTATAACCTTACGTGAAATCAATGGTCGGCATGCCTATTTAAATCCGCGGCCTGAAGACCTTGCCGCCACACTTGGACCGGGTATTGAACTCAAGCACCTTATTCTCCCACTAACGGATAATCCACTAACGCCGCAGCCGGCGATATGGCCGCAATGGTTAAGGGAGGAGAGGCACTTTTATAGCGGCAAACTTTTTCATATACTCAAGCGCTGACGTGACTTTGTTACATGTGCATCGCGGCAAGATGGGCGACGCTGGTGTCGACGGTAATGACCAGATCGAGGCAGCTGATCAGCGCCGCGGTCTCGTGGAAGTCGGTGAGATCGGCAGTGAGGTCGATGATGTCGGTCTGCGCGAGTAGTACCCGGCCATCGGGTTTCGGATCTTTCTGCAAGCTGATGAACGTCGCGTCAACGTCGAGAAAGCGGGACATCAGCCGGAGAAACGCCGATCAACCGGTTACGATCGTTCACATGGCCCGGATTGCCGGACCAGACCTACCTGCAGCTTGCTGTCATTGCCGAGGCATTCGGAAAGCCGGGTTGCAGATCGAGTGACCGGTCGTACCACAGCAGCGCCTCGTCATCTCTTCCGAGCCGGGAGAGAAAAAGACCGGCATAGTTGCAGATTTCGGCGTTCGCCGGATCGAGTGCGTGGGCGTTTTTGATCTCGGCCAAGCCCTCCTAGACCCTGTTGAGAATGAACAAGACCAACGCATGCATCAGCGGCTTGAGAGCGCTGCCGGCCGCGATCCTTTCGTGCAGGTTGAAGCAGGCCAAGGCTTCTTCGATCCGCCCCAGTTCACGCAGAAGAAGGCCGGACTTATACGCCTTGTCCCCGTCATCGGGATTGAACTTGAGCGCCTGCTGATAGCTCAGCGGCCGCTTCTTCCTCCCTCCGAAGCTGGCCTGGATGATACCAAGTATCCTCCATACGCTTGCGTCGTCCAGCTTCAGCTGCGCTGTCCTGGCTTGAGCGCGCCTTGTGTTCGTGCAGATTAACGCGAATTTAGTAGAAGCGATCAGCAGGCATTCCCATCTCCAGTCCATCGCGATGCTGGCGTTTAACATGCTGAGACACGCCAACGTCTGACAACGACCGGGCGGAAGGTCCGCCCGTCACAACGGAGAGTGTCATGAGAGGACGAGTAACGATGATTTTGGCAAGCGTCATGCTTGCCGGCAGCCTTCTTGCCACGGGTGCACAAGCCCGCGGCGGTGGCGGCGGAGGCGGAGGACACGGTGGTGGCGGCTTCGGCGGCGGTCACATGGGTGGCTTCAGTGAAGGTCACATCGGCGGCTTTGACGGCGGCCACGCCGAAGGTCTTCGCGGAGATCACGTCGATGGAGCTGGCGGCGATCACATGGCCCGCCTGGACCCCGATCATCTCGGCGCTGGACGACGTCGTTTCAGCGGCGGCTACAACGGTTACAGTTATGGCTACGGTCCCGGCTGCCCGTATGACCCATATTACACGTCATACAGCTTGCCATATGTCTGCGCTTACTGAGTAGCAGACCGATCTTGGGCCACCTGGAGAATTGGCGAATAACGTCAACTCTGCCAGGCGAGCCCAACCCACGAACGCGGTGGCTTCGACTCGACGTTATACGAGGCGCAGTTCGATCGGTCTCCTGCGCGCGCTCATTAGCGGTGAACCCGCAGCCAATCAACGGCGATCGGAAATCCGCCAAGCAGCATACGAGATACATGCGTTAATTCGAATTTACGGTCGTTAATTTCAATTTAATGGCAGCTCCGCGCGCTGCACCTATCATTTAATGATCCGATCGAATTTCGAACGATCAAAGTTATTCCATTTCCAACGATGGAGAGATTGATATGAGCATTGAGGGACAATCCGTGAGCCTCACAGCTCGAACAAAACCCGCGTTTGCCAACGACGGACCCGACAAAGGTTATCTCTGCGACATCCGGCGCTTTGCGTTGCTCGAGCGGGAACAGGAGTATGAGCTCGCCAAACGGTGGCGCGACCGCGGTGACCGTGATGCCGCGAACCAGCTTGTCACGAGCCACCTGCGTCTTGCCGCAAAAGTCGCCAGGGGTTATCGCGGTTACGGTCTACCGTTTTCGGAAATCATCTCCGAAGGCAATGTCGGGCTGATGCAGGCGTTGAACCGCTTTGAGCCCGAAAAAGGCTTTCGCTTCGCCACCTATGCGATGTGGTGGATCAAGGCCTCCATCCAGGACTATATTCTGCGTTCGTGGTCGCTTGTTAAAATCGGCACCACCGCGAACCAGAAAAAACTTTTTTTCAAGCTGCGCTCCACGAAAAGCAGGATCGACGCCCTCGAAAGCGGCGATCTGCATCCCGATCACGTCGCTTCGATCGCAAAAAGTCTCGATGTCACCGACCAGGATGTCATCGACATGAACCGACGCCTCGGCGGTGACAAATCGATCAATACCCCTATCAGTGATGATGGAAAAGCCGGCGAATGGCAGGACAATCTCGTCGATCAATCACCTTCGCCGGAAGCCATCATCGCCGACCATGACGAACAGGAATACCGACACAGGGCACTCATCGCCGCAATCGATGTCCTGAACGACCGCGAACGTCGCATCTTCGAGGCGCGGTTTCTCGCCGAAGAGCCGCTTACGCTCGACGAACTGGCGACGAGCTTCAATGTGTCGCGTGAGCGCGTCCGGCAAATCGAGGGGCGCGCGTTCGAGAAGGTACGAAAGGCGGCCAAGCAACCTCAGCGTAAAAGCGCCGACGGCGAGCCATGGGCCATCACCGAGGAGTAACTGATGTCCGATCAAATCACACCGAGCAAGATCGTCGCAAAGCCGATCGATGCGGGTACTCACCGCGGCGACGCGGCTTTCAAACGAAGAAGGCCGAAGCGAATCCCGCTGATTTTTGCGGCTCTTCCAATGCTCTTCGTCTGCAACGTCGCCACGGCTCAAGTTACGGGAATGGCCACGCCGACCCCCATCATCGGCGCGACATCGCCACTTGGCATGGGACCAGCTTCGGCCGTCGCCCGGACCGGCATTCCCCTCGGCTCCACCGAAATCGTATCCCCCGGTATCAGTCCGGCTCCCGCCAACGCAACCGGCACAATTGCAACGCCAAGCGGCACGACATGCTCGACCCTGGGAAGTGCGCCGTCCTCCATGTTCGGATCCACTGCAAGCTTCGATGGCGGTGGCATGTCTCTCGGAACCGCGCCGCCCGCCGCCCCCGCGGGTATCTCGATGTCGTCGGGAGTGCCGACGACATCAGGGATGCTGGAAACTTCGGGGATGTCAGGAATGTGCGGCTCCGGCTCGGGCAGCATTGCGTCGTCTTCGACGCCAATGTCGACACCGACATCAACGTTACCGGTTGTTTCAGGTGGCATCGCCAGAACCGGGATTCCGTTGGGATCGACCGAGATCGGCAATCTCGGCGTCAGCTCCGCCGCGGCGGTACCGATCACATCTGCCATTGCAGGCACCATGGCGCCGAGCCCGGTCATACCCACAGTACCGACCGTCACATCTCCACCAACTGTTACCTCTCCGACGACAAACTTCTTCCCGTGCCTGAACTCGATCAATCCGAGCAACTGCTGAACGGTTCAATTCTCCGAGCAAGAGCCAACCATGAAAAAGAAAATCGCGATTCCCGCTGCATTGCTGGCTGCCGTTCTCATAGCCGGCGGTCTCCTCTATTTCACGCATGCCATGCCCTTTGAGAAGGCGGCAGCTACCGGACAGGCTCTATCCCCGGCAGTGCCGATTGTCGCCGAAACGGTCGCCCAGCATGATGTGCCGATCTATCTCAGCGGCGTCGGCACGGTGATCGCGTATAACACCGACATCGTGCGCGCCCAGATCCAGGGGCAAATCATCAGCATCAATTTCACCGAAGGCCAGGCCGTGCATGCCGGCGACCTGCTCGCCCAGATCGATCCACGCCCCTATCAGGCACTGATCGATCAAGACACCGGAAACCTGGAACGCGATCAGGCCCAGCTCGTGAACGCCCAGGCCAATCTCACGCGTTACACCACATTGGGGCAGCAGGGGTGGGCCACTCCGCAATTGCTGGAAACCCAGAAGGCGCAAGTCGACCAGTTGCAGGCGGCGATCAAGTCGGATCAGGCCCTGATTGACGCCGCGCAGGTCGAACTCAGCTTCACGCGCCTGACGTCGCCGATCGATGGCGTGGCCGGGATCCGTCAGATCGATGTCGGTAATATCATCAGCCCTTCGAGCGCAAACGGGCTCGTCGTCGTCACGCAGACCGATCCGATTTCGCTGATCTTCACGCTGCCGGAGACGGTTCTGCCGCAAATCCAGCAGCGACAGCAGCAAAGCAATGCACCGCTCCCCGTCGTCGCCTACAACCAGGACGATACGATCAGGTTGGGTCAAGGCGTGCTGGGCCTTGTCAACAACGAGATTCTGCAGACAACGGGCTCGATCCAGCTTAAGGCGAATTTTGCCAACAAATCGCGTCGGCTGTGGCCTGGTCAACTCGTCAATGCACGGCTGCTCGTCGAGACCAGGCATAACGGCCTGACTGTTTCCGCGGCGGTCGTACAACAAGGTCCTGACGGACCTTATGCCTACGTCGTCAATCCCGACAATACCGTGGCCATACACCCGATCAAGGTAGCGCAGATCAGCGACGGTCAGGCGCTGATCGAATCCGGCCTCGAGGCCAACGAGCAAGTCGTGGTTGACGGGCAATACAAGCTGCAGCCGGGCACCCGTGTCACGATGGTGCACGGCAAGGCGGCAGCGGAAGTGGCCGCGCAGGACGCAATGCAGGCGCCAATTCCATGAACATTTCCGCACCGTTTATCGAACGGCCGATCGCGACGGCCCTGCTGATGGTGGCGTTGCTGGTGGGTGGTCTGGTCGCTTATCCATTTTTGCCGGTGGCGGCGTTGCCGAACGTCAACTATCCGACGCTTACCGTCACGGCCCAGTTGCCGGGGGCCGACCCGCAGACGATGGCCTCCACGGTGGCGTCACCGCTCGAACTGCAGTTCGGCCAGATCCCGGGCCTGACCCAGATGACATCCGCAAGTGCGCTCGGCTATACCCAGATCACCCTGCAATACGATTTGAATCGCCAAATTGACGGGGCGGTCAGCGACACGCTGTCGGCAATTAACGCCGCGACACCGTATCTGCCGGTGGGCCTGCCGTATCCGCCGACGATCCGCAAGGTCAACCCGGCCGACACGCCGATCCTGGTGCTCGGCATCACGTCCGACAGCTTGCCGCTGACCGTCGTCGACGCTTATGCGCAGAATATCCTGCTGCAAAAGATCTCGCAGATATCCGGAGTCGGCCTCGTGGGCATCGGCGGTCAACAGCAGCCGGCCGTCCGCGTACAGGTTGACCCGGAGGCGCTGGCTGCTCGCGGCATCAACCTCGAGGATGTCCGCACCGTACTCGGTCAGGCCAATGTCGACCTTGCGAAAGGCACGCTCAACAGCCCCCGCCAGACCTACACGCTCAATACCAACGACCAGCTTTTCCACCCCGACGAATACGCCGATCTCGTCGTCGCCTATCGCAACGGATCGCCGGTCCGCATTCGCGACATCGGTCGTGCCATTAGTGCAGGAGAGAACGATCTGATCCGTGGCTGGTACAACACCAAACCGGCCATCCTTCTGTCTGTCCAGCGCCAGCCAGGCGCCAATGTCGTCGAGACCGTGCAGCGGATCAAGGCGATGATGCCGATATTGCAGGCCTCGATCCCGGCCGCCGTCAAAGTCAATGTCATTTCCGACCGCACCCAGACCATCCGCGCATCGCTCCACGACGTGCAGTTCACGTTGCTGTTGACAGTCGCCCTCGTCGTCATGGTGATTTTCATATTCCTGCGCAATTTCTGGGCGACCATTATCCCGGCCGTCACCGTACCGCTGTCACTGATCGGTACTTTCGCGATCCTTTACGAATTGGGCTACAGCCTCGACAACCTCTCTCTGATGGCCTTGTCGATCGCGGTCGGATTCGTAGTCGACGATGCGGTGGTCGAGATCGAAAATATCGTGCGACACATGGAAGAAGGTCTCTCGCCATACGATGCGGCGATGAAGGGATCCGGCGAGATCGGCTTCACCGTCATGGCGATCACATTCTCGCTTATCGCCGTATTCATTCCTTTGTTCCTGATGGGTGGCTATGTCGGCTTGCTGTTGCGTGAGTTCGCGGTGACGGTAAGCGTGGCTCTCGTTCTTTCGTTGGTGATCTCGCGGACACTCACGCCGATGATGTGCGCCTACCTGCTGAAGCCGGAAAGCACGGAGCACGGATGGCTTTACCGGCTGTCCGAGCGCGGCTTCGACGGCCTGCTCAACATCTATGAGGCCGGCCTCAAGATCGCGCTGCGGCACAGTTTCATCACGCTCATGACAATGCTCGGCACCATCGCGCTCACAGGCTATCTCTATATCGTCATCCCAAAGGGCTTCTTTCCCCAGCAGGATACCGGATTGATACTCGGCCAATCAGAGGCGGCGGAGGATATCTCGTACCAGGCCATGGCCGAGCGCCAGCAAGCCCTGCTCGACGCCATCGCGCGAGATCCCGCCGTCGCGGCGACCGGTGCTGCGGTGGGTGCCGGCGGCGGTACTTATACGCTCAATGATGGCCGTGTCTTCATTCAGCTCAAGCCCGCAAACCAACGCGACCCGATCGAGAAAGTGATAGCGCGGCTGCGGACCAGCCTCGGAAAGATCCAGGGAATCACGCTCTATATGCAGGCTGCACAGGACATTACCGTCGGCGCACGTCTGAACAAGACCCAGTTCCAGTATACCATGAACGACGCCGACCCCGGTGAACTCGGCCATTGGACGGCGCTGTTCTACGACCGGATCAAGGCAATCCCCGGCATCGCCGACGTCACCACCGACCAGCTTAATGCCGGGCCGATGCTCGACATCACGATCAAGCGCGAAGTGGCTTCGAGTTACGGCATCTTGCCCAACACGATCGACAACACGCTCGACGACGCCTTCGGCCAACGTATCGTCTCGACCATGTATACCAACCTGCAGCAGTACCATGTCGTCCTCGAGGTCGATCCCAAATTCCAGTACGGACCTGAAGCGCTCAACGGCATCTATGTGAAGTCATCAAGCGGGCAGCAGGTGCCGCTGTCCACGTTGGTCGATTCAGTGGTGAAGGTCGCTCCACTCGTGGTCAACCATCAGGGCCAGTTTCCATCGGTGACGATCTCGTTCAATCTCGCGCCGGGCACCGCGATCGGCGCGGCTGTGAGCCGTATCCAGGCGGTTGAAAAAGAACTCCACCCGCCGCTCTCGCTGCAAACGAGCTTTCAGGGCAACGCCCAGGCGTTCGGCGCATCCCTCTCGAGCACGCCAATCCTCATTGCCGCCTCGCTCTTCGTCATCTACATCATCCTCGGCGTGCTCTACGAAAGCGTCATCCATCCGATCACCATCATCTCGACATTGCCGTCGGCCGGACTTGGCGCACTCCTGCTAATGATGGCGGCTCACTACGACCTCAGCGTAATCGCGATCGTCGGGATCATACTGCTCATCGGCATCGTCAAGAAGAACGGCATCATGCTGGTCGATTTCGCCATACAAGCCGAGCAGCAAGGACTGACAACCGAAGAAGCTATCTACCAGGCCTGCATCAAGCGCTTTCGGCCGATCCTGATGACCACGATGGCGGCGCTGCTTGGTGCCGTGCCGATGATGTTAGGCACGGGAAACGGCTCGGAGATCCGCCAACCGCTAGGCTATGCAATCGTCGGCGGCCTCGCCGTATCGCAGGTTCTCACCCTCTATACGACTCCGGTCGTCTACATCTACCTCGACCGGCTGCAGAGCTGGCTCTTCAGGAACAGGAAGCATGCGGCATCCGGTCATGCAGCGCCCAGCCGCGTTGCTCCCGCGCCTGCCGAATGAATGTCCCTTGACCGGTGACGCTCGATTGTCCCGGAGATGCTGCATCGATCCGAACGATGCATCGTCTCCTGAATTCGCTTGCCCGAGATTTCATGGTGGCATGATCCTGCGGGCATTCTGAACGTAAATTTAATTGGGTCACGATAGTCGCGGCCGACCTTGCTGCAAGTCTTGTCAACTGTGAAAGCCTTCAGCTTGCTGACCCGGAGTTCGCGCTCGACTCTTCAACTGAGCCCACTGTGATGCATGACTAGCGGATCCGCGAAGCGCTATACCGGGATTTAATGAAGTCCAATTTAATGGTGGTGGCGAATTTCGAACCTACATCAGATACATCGTCATCAGATACATCGTCGGCGATCAACCATCACGGTGATCGCGTATTCGTAGGAGCACCAACATGCAAAAGCTTTCCATTTTTTGTGTCGTCCTGTGCGTTGGCTTTTCGACCACCGCCGCGTTTGCCCGGGGCGGCGGCATGGGATCGCACCAGATGTCCGTAATGGGTGGTGCGTTTGGCAGCAGTGCCGCTGCGCCCGGCACCAACTCGTTGGGCACGGCGCTTTCGTCGTCTGGCATCGGCCGCGGCCCCGTGCCAGGGCCACTACTTGGAACCAGTCCCGAAATCGACCGCGAAGAAGCGACGGTCGACAAGATGATAGAAGGAATCTGCCGAGGCTGTTGATCAGAGGGCCGGCTTACGGACGTCAATCGCATAGAGGCAGCGGATTGGTGAGAGAGACATATGCACGATCAAAGAACAGTACCCATACTGGTAGCCGCCCTTCTGGCGGTCGTGGGCACGGCTGTTATCAGCTTCAACAGCTTCAGCTCGAATGACGATCCACAGGATCGCGCCAACGCGAGGATCGTCACGGCCGCAGCAGTATCGAGAGCCGGCGCAATCCAGATTCCCTCGGAGCCAACCAACGATTAGCGTTTTCTTTCACCACGGCGTTCGAAGGCGGACGTGGCGAATATAGTCCTTAGCCTTGGCGACGTCGTTGCCACGTAAGAGCCCGGATGAGATAGCGAAAGCTGTTAAGCAAAATCCTATGACCGTCGATCGCCGTAAGGTTGGTTCAATCTCCAGCCCGATCGAATATGTTTCACGGCCACGCCCGCAGAATAAAGCCAGCACCGCGAATGCTTTCGATCATCGGAGCTTCATTGGGCATGTCGACCTTGCGACGCAATCGGCTCATATGGACGTCCACCAGATTTGTTGTGGGAACAAATTTATAGTTCCAAACCTCCTTGAAGAGCATCGCACGAGTCAGCAACTCGTTGCTTCGCTGCATCATGAAGTCGAGAAGCCGATACTCCCGCGGCAGCAATTCGATTGTACGTTCGCCACGTCTCGCCGTGCGATCGAGGAGATCAAGCTCCAGTGAGCCTACGCGCCGCAGCGTTACGCGCGGCAGATCTGGCCCCAGCGGAGGGGCCTCAATTCTTGCGGCGCGATCGAGGCTGGTGACCGACTCGACTATGATGAATAGTGCATTGACGAGGATATCCTCGTTCTCTTGAAATTTTTCCCAAAGCCGCTCCTTCATCGCCCGCGTAAGGGGCTGGACGAATGTATCTTGAGTGATACCCGATCTCGAGGACGAGCCCTCCCCACGCGCCGTGGCTCGTTTCTCCTGCCGGTCTCCGCTTGCCGATCTCTCTCGTTGCAAACGTTCGAGATTGATATTCATCTTTCGGCGGATGGATGGGAGTGCCACTGGATCGACCTCTAAGTTGGATGTTCGCCTGCGGGAAAGGCGCTCATCGAAGGCGTCGCCGCGCTAGTCGGCTCGTGCTGCTGATATGGAAAAGCGCGAACCGCGGGAGACGACCGAGCTGACGTCGATGCCGTGTCCGAGCACGTCGGCGGTCCGCCGCACGATGAATAAACCAACGCCAATACCGCTACAGCGTGCGTAGTCGAGACGATGGAACGCTTCAAAAATTCCAGGCAATTGATCCTGCGTGATGCCTATCCCGGTATCGTAAACATCGATACGTACATATTCGCTCGAACGGCGGCACCCGATAAGAACCCGGCCTTTGGGCTCGGTATATTTGACGGCGTTGCTGACCAGATTTCGAAGGATTCCGGTGAGGAGCACGGCGTTGCTCATCACCGACACCGTCGTCGGACATACGCTGATTTCCACGCCTTTCTGCGACGCAAATTCCTTGTTTTCACGACAAGCCTGCCAAAATAGCGGCTCAAGAGCGACGGCCGAAATCTTTACGCCCCCGCAGTGATCGTGGAGACGCAGAGCACCCAGTAGTTGATCGAGTTGCCTGGTCAGGCGATCGGTCGCGTGCCGACCCATTCGCAACAGACGCTGTTCGGATTTTGTTCGAATGCCGACGCCAAGGAGATCGCCAACGTTTTGTATTACCTGCAACGGCTGTCGAAGATCATGTGCAATCATACCGAGGAGAACGGCCTGGAAGTCAGCGGCCCGTTGCAGGCCTGCCCTTCCCGTCATCCCCGTATTTACTGGCTGCTCTATTAAGCTCATGGGATTGATCTCTGAGTTAAATGGATAATCTACGACGTAAACTTTACTTCGCTGCTGAATTTCCGGATGTGAGCTATTCCCACGAAAAGCCTTCGGGCGCGACTTAAGAAGTGTGAATCTTTGTGCGTCGGATGTCCGGATCGATCCGGGACGCTTGGCTGTTGTTGCTGAAAGCAACATATGAGCCCGACCTTGCAGGCTCGTGGCCACTGCCGATCCAAATCGGTGTGGAATTCGTCACTCAAAGAAGAGGAAGGATCGATTGTTTGCCCGCTTCTGCCGACAACATCGATTGAATGGCCGCGACTTTCAGGCGCGCGCCCTTGATTCAAATACCAACGCTTATTAGCCGACGATCGTCTGACTCATGTCTTCAAGCGTCTGCTTTGCGGCCCTGAGATCGACCGTATGAAATCCTTCATTGAAACAGGCATAGGTTTCAGCCAATAACTTTCGCGCTTCTTCGCAGCGGCCTCGACTAAACCTCAGTCGGGCAAGGTCGGTCGACGCACGGAGGCGCCAGGATAGCGCCGATTGCCGTCCAGCCAATTCGATCGAACGCAGGAAGCAGGCTTCGGCTCCCCGCTCATCCGCAGTTTGCTCGAGGAGCTTTCCCCGGGCGCGCAACAGCTCCGGCATCAGAAAATTCCCATCGCGGCTTACACGAGCGATTGTTTGGTCGATGGTCGCAAGTGCCTGGTCTATGCGACCCGTCATTGCAAAGCCGTCCGCCAAAGCGGCGTTAAACTCCGTCGCATACAACGTATATTGATCCGCGTGCAGCGTTTGCATGGAGCCCCGCAGCAGATCCATACCGGCCTCGATTTCTCCACGTTTGATCAACATTTCGCCCGCAAGGCCGAAACCGACGGCCCGATACGCCGTCAGAGAATGCCGTTCGGCGTGCGGAATCAGACGTTCAACGCATTCCTCGCCACTCGCCCAATCGCCAGTCCAGCGAAAAACAGAAAAGCCCCAAATGAGCACGATGCAGAGTGTCACGGGTTCAAAGGTCGCGGGTTCGCTAACCACTTGTCTTGCGATTCGAACCGCCTGGTCTGGATAACCCTGAAGCCAAAGCGTCCGGGCCAGAGCGATCCGCGCACGCTCGCGATAAAAGCCGAAATCGCTGGCTTTGGTACGATTGGAAAAAGGCAGCCGCACCAGCGCCATTTCCAGGTGAGCTCTGGAGTCGGTCTGGTTGCCGACGAGATGACGTGAGACGCCGACCAGCGAATTTGCGGCGGCTATTCCAACCGGATCGGCCATTTGCTTCGCTATGGCCATGGCCCGCATTGCAAACTTGAGCATAAGCCTGAGATTGCCTGCTCTTCGATGATACAGGTGCAACCGGCCAATGAGCCGAAATTGGTTGATGCGGTCGGGAAATTTCTCTGCGAGCTCCAAACCTCTCGAAAGCGCAGCATGAGCCTGCTTGTTGTTACCGATCGTGAACATCAGCGACAGGCCGAGCGCCTCCTGGAGTTTCATTTCATCCTGTGTTCCGAGCGCAGCATCATTTAGCATCGAGAGCGCTCGCTCGGTCCAGCGGCGACATTCATTCAAAAGCGACAGTTCGAGGAATAGGCGAGTTGCTACAGCAGCAAGAGCGATGCCGAGCGCCACATCCCCCCGATCGAAGCTCCATTGCAGTGCGGCACGCACATTGCCAAGATGCTCCATATAAATGGAGCGTCTATTGTCATCGCCGTCGGCACGTTCGAGAAATGCTCGACAATAAACGGCATGCCTCCGTGCGACCGCATCTTCCTCGCCGCAATCGACCAACTTCGCGAAGGCGTAATTTCGCGTCGCGTCGAGCAACCGATACCGCATCGTCGGTCCGCAAGCGTCGACGGATATGAGCGACTTGGCAGCCAGCCGCCCTACTGCGTCTGCGATCTGCGTCGCGTCAAGGTCGTCGGCCGCCACCGCCTGCGCCGCTTCGAGTTTGAAGAAGCCGACAAAAATCGAAAGGCGTCGGAGCACTGTACGCTCGACATCCGTCAGGAGATCGTGACTCCAGTCGACCATCGTGGCTAATGTTCGATGGCGCGACAGCGCCGTACGCTGTCCATGCCAGAACAGGCTGAGCCGGTTATCGAGGAGACCCGCAGTTTCAAGGAGCCCGTAAGTGTCCACCCGTCCTGCGGCAAGTTCAATCGCTAGCGCTACGCCATCCAGCTTGCGGCAGATTTCCGCAACGATCGCGGCATCCTCGTCGGTGAGCCTGAACTGAAAGCCTCCCGCTGCCGCCCGCTCGGCAAATAAATGCGCTGCCGGGAAGGCAAGAATCTGCGCCGCCGTCAGTTCGATGCCTTCAGGCGGGCACTCCAGCGCCGAGAGCCGATATATATGCTCGCCTTCCACCTTCAGCACTTCTCGACTCGTCGCCAGAATGGCCACACGTGGGGCTTGTTGGAAAATACGCGCGGCCAGCGTAGCCGCGATATCGATAACGTGTTCGCAGTTATCGAGGATCAACAGCATCCGCCGATTTCTCAGGAAGTGGATGAGGTCTGGAGTCGGATCACTGGATTGAACGGGAAGTCCAAGCGCGGAAGCCACCGCGCTAGGCACGAGACTGGGATTCTTTAGGGTCCCGAGATCAACGAAGCATACGGCTCCCTCAAAGGCAGCAAGCTGGGCGTGGCCGACCCACACCGCGACCGTGGTCTTGCCGATGCCGCCGGGTCCGTGGATGGTCACAAAGCGCTGCGCCTCAAGCCGCTCCGAAATCGTACGCACGGTCGCGTCACGTCCGACCATCCTGCTCAAGCGAAGTGGAAGTGTCTGCGGCTGTTCGGAGCCCGCGGCTTCTCTAATTGAGGGAAATTTCGACTTAACCGCCTGCGTGATTGGCGCCACGAAGCAATAACCGCGGCCAGTGACATTGGTCACGTAACGGGCCCCGGCCTTTCCATCTCCGAGCGCCTTGCGGAGGCTGACGATATGAACGCGCAGGCTGTTTTCATCCACTGTAAGGTCAGGCCACACCCGAGAGATCAAGTCCCTCTTGCTCACCACCTCACCTGCACGTTCTGCCAGAAGAATCAGGATGTCGAGCGCGCGGCTGCCCAAAGGAACGGGAACGCCTGCCTTCTCGAGAAGGCGTTCCGTCACCAACAAACGGAACGGACCAAATGCGATACCTGTCCCAATATCCAAGTCATCACGGTCCTTGAAGTGCTTACTTAACGAGGACAATTTGCCGCAATCGGGTGACCGCGGGAGCGAGATGGACGGGGAAGAACGAAACGACGTCTTCGACAGGCCAACTAACGTTGTCATGCTTCGCTCCGGTCTCGCTTGAAAACGGCATTCCTGAGGACCGCTGGGCATCTCAAGCGGTACCTGAAACATGCGCCGGTCGAACCGACAAGGACGTATCCGCTCAACGCATTCCGGGCGATGGGGACAGATTCGACTAAGCGCTCCGCCTAAGTGCGGCCTCCCGGGCCCTGTCAAATATCTCCGGGGTCAGGACGCCCATCTGAGGGCGCAGACCTTCCGCGCGCAATGCGTCAGGTGTCTTTCCCGTCGCGCCCTTGAGAAATCGTCTGAAACTGCGCGCATCTGAATAGCCCAATTGGGCGGCGATCGATTCGACGCTTCGTGAGCAACTGGTCAGGAGCTGAGTGCTTGCCTCAACAAGAAGCCTTTCTCGCACCAGCCGGAACCCTCCATGCGTCGATGTCATCTGCCGGCGGACGGTTGAGAGGCTGACGCCGGCCTCCCGCGCAAGTGCGTCCAGGCGCAGGTCCCCGAGCGTAACCCAGCGTTCTTCGCTCAGGGTCGATTTCGCTTCACTTAGCATCAGCCACGGGCGGACCATATCCCAATAGACCTCGTCCGTTCCGGCCGTGACACGCTGCGCCGACAGGATCGATTTTGTGAATCGCAGGGCCGCCAGTCGTTCGTAACGTACGGCTGCGAATGTTGCCCAGTGTAATCCGTCGAGATTTGCATGGCAGCGATCTCGCGTTTGGAACATGCGCACGGGCAGCGGACGGCCAAGGAACAAGCTCAGGCATCCGTACAGGAAGGTCAGATGCAGTTCCTCGACAATCGTCGCATTCGGGCCGCTGTCGTCGTCGTCGCTGTATGCGGCCAAAATTGCCTCATCACCATCGAACGTCAGACTGAACCTAACCGGAGCGAATTTGTAGAACCGTATAATGGACGTGATTGCCCGCTCAACGGTTGCGCAGCCCAGCATGACGCGAAGCGCGAGCGTGCTAAATCCCAGTGGCATTCCTTTCCTGGTCAGCCCCAGGCCTTCGTCCTCGACCACGAGCCCTGCATTCAGCCACAACAGGCCGAACTGAGCGAACGAAATCTGGTCACGGTCATCGCCGAACCGCCGGTCAATAAGGCATTCCTGGAACAGGACGTCAGGCGGCACGCCATGCGCGACGACCCCCGCGCAATGCCGGGAGACCCATGACAGCGGTATGCCTTGAGCGAGCACCTTCGCGAACCTCCAATGACTGATCCAAATAGCCAGCTACGGTCGAACTCTGAAACAGAAGCAATGGTTCGACAGTTTCTTCTCAGCAAAGACGCGGGACGAAAGCCGCCAAGGCGCCAAAAAAGACCCCGGCAGCAATAGTCTGGTGGTTCACGCCACCACCACTTTCGCACCCTGGGTGCCTCCGACGCCAACGCCTGACAACAGACTTGCGTCCGCTCAGACTACACGGCACGGACGAGCCTAGCTCTCGACCAAACCATCGTCTATTATATCTTTCCATTAGACGTGAGCGTGATCCGAACCGCTCTCCGGCGGGGCCACGCCGCGCAGCACTAAAATATGCTTCCCAAGAATTGCTGCCCCGACACAGCAGAGCGGCCGAGGCCTTGTGCGATGGAAGTATCATCTTCGATAGGGCGATACGGCTGGATAATTGCAACCTCATGCGGCGGCCTGGTATTGGCTTGGCTATCCGGCGAGCCATCTCCCTTACTCGCCGCTATCGCGGCGATATGCGTTTACGCCGACAGATGGCCGACACCGCTCGCCATCGGATTCGTTGCTTGCATCCTTGGCATTTTCTTTCTCCTCCCCGGATCGGAAATCCAGGCAGAACTCAAGACCTATATTAGATTTTCCACCTTCCTTGCATCGGCGCTCGCTATCAGCCTGCTCATCCGCAACTTTCAGAACATAACTTCATCGCATCGCGTCGAGAGCGACACGCGCCTAATCGTGGAGAGCATGCCTGGACTGGGATGGTCCACCGACCCCGAAGGCAACTTCAAATATGTCAATCGGAGCGTTATGGATTATGTCGGCATCCCCCCCGAAGCTATGAGTCGCATCGAAGGCTCGGATGATTTCGGATGGAGGCAGTTGGTCCATCCCGATGACGTCGATCATGCCGTGGAGCTCTGGTTGCATTGTCTTAAAACCGGCGCGCCTTACGAGACTGAACATCGGGTTCGTCGATTCGACGGCATCTATCGCTGGTTTCGTAACACGGGCCGGTCATCGCGCGATCAAGACGGCCGGATAACCGGCTGGTACGGCACAACGATCGACATTGACGATCAGCGAAAGGCGGAAGAAGCGCTCCGCAAGAGCGAGCAGCAGCTTCGTCTTCTTGTTGACACCATGCCGGCATTGGTCTGGTGCGCCACGCCGGACGGAGAACCGTCCTACCTGAACAAGCGCCTGATAGATTACATCGGTTTGACCCTGGAGAGTTTCGACAATCCGGAAAAAAAGAGCCGCCAGTCGGTAGCGATACGATCTGTTGTTCATCCGGCTGACATTCCGATGATGGCGCGCATATGGTCTAGCGCCGTCGTGACCGGAGAGGCGTTCACCTGCCGGTACCGGCTTCGCCGAGCCGACGGCGTGTTTCGCTGGGTCGATGGACGTGGCGAGGCGCTGCGTGACGAGAAGGGAGGAATCCTCCAGTGGTATTGCGTAACTGTGGATATCGACGACGCGACGCGTATCCAAGACACGCTTCGATCCACGCTGGACAGGCTCGCGCGCGCTTCACAGGCTGCAAGCCTGGCAGAAATGTCGGCTTCGATCGCCCATGAGGTCAGCCAGCCCTTGGCAGCGGTAGTCACCAATAGTTATGCATGCCAGCAATGGCTTTCAGCGAAGCCGCCCAACCTCCCCCGCGCGCTAATCGTCATGGAGCGTATCGTTCGCGACGCGAGCTCGGCTGCGCAGGTTGTGAACCGCACCCGCGCATTGTTCAAGCAAGACGCCATAATCAAGACCGGACTAAACCTCACCGAAGTCATTTCCGAAGTACTTCAACTGATGCACGACGAGGCCATCGCAAAGGGCGTGAGTTTTCAGACCAATTTGGAAGATAACCTGCCTCGGATCGTGGCTGACCGCACGCAATTGCAGCAAGTTCTTGTCAACCTGCTTCGTAACGGCATTGATGCGATCGATACAGAGCACGAAGCAACGCAGCCGCTATTAGTCCGATCGCGACTCGATGGACCTCACATGGTGCTGGTCGAGATACAGGATCATGGCATAGGCGTCGAAGATATCGAGAAAATCTTCGAGCCTTTCTTCACGACAAAGAACAAGGGCATGGGTATGGGGCTCGCCATCTGCCGCTCTATCGTTGAGAAGCACGGTGGCCGGCTGTGGGCCACTGCAAACGATTCCGGAGGAACAACATTTTCTTTCACTATCCCCGCGTACGCGGACGACTCCCAATGATCGAAGACGACCATACCATTTTCATAGTGGATGATGACGATCGTATGCGCGAGGCTCTATGCGAGCTTATGGCGTCACGAAGTCTACGTGCCGTCTCATTCGGCGCGGTCTCTGAATATATGAACTTTTCCAAGCTCGATTTGCCTTCGTGCCTGTTACTGGATGTTGAGCTTCCGGACATCAACGGCCTGGATTTTCAGGAACAAATCGCCGGTGAACAGCACCCACCGATCATCTTCATTACCGCACACGGGGACATTCCAGCTTCGGTGCGAGCCATTAGGAACGGAGCCATCGACTTTCTGACCAAGCCGTTCATTGAGTCGGAATTGTTAGAAGCGATCCGTATAGCGATCGCCCAGGATCGCATATCTCGCTTGGCGAGAGTCGAACTGACCAAGCTGCAGCACTGCCTTTCAAGCCTCACCCCCCGCGAGCGCGAAGTGCTGCCTTTGGTGGTCAGCGGCCTGCTCAACAAGCAGGCCGCCGCGGAGCTTGGTATAAGTGAGGTCACTCTCCAGATTCATCGCAGCAAAATCATGCACAAGATGGAGGCCGGATCCCTTGCAGATTTGGTGAGATTCGCTGAAAAGCTCCAAATACCCTCAGCTTGGGACCGACGGTCAGACACCTCCTGAGATGTAATCCTTCTTGTTTCCCACCGATACACATATCTTAAATTGCGCTACAAACATGTTCAGGTAAAAGGCATTAATCCATCCGATCCTCGCGTGTTCGCCGAACGCTCTTCGTGCAGAAGTCCCAATTCTGCTGAACGGGCCGCTAGCAGTGTTTCGGCTACGACGAGTTATTCAATTGATGGGATGTCGCTCGGCGGTAAAGTTGAGTATGGCACCAGCGCATACGCAGCGTACGCTTGTTCTGCGAGCGAGCAATTTCAACGCTTCACTATCTGCAGGAAAAAAGTAGACGAGCACGAGTCTCGCGGACCATTCGTCTCAAACTACACGATGCTGCACGCCGCAGATGGTACTCTGCGCATATTTGAATCGCAGTTTGGAACCAGCCTTTTTCCGACTGGGTGAAGCGGATGAAGACATCGGGCGTCTATCGAAGAAATATGGCGTTCCGCAAATTCTAAAAATTACTCAAGGCTCGCCTGTCCTGTCTGGCATAATTCCGATTTGGGGACAAATAAAAGTAGAGCCGCTTGCACCGTCGCCCGTGAGCGAGCTTGCCGCGAATAGGGATATTCGCGCAGGATTTTTGGTTAGCTATCTTGGCAGCTTTCGTAGAACTGCGCAGCTCGGATTGCCAATCTATCGTTTGAGTGGTGGCCCGGGATTCATTTGGATCGCAAGCTGGGGCGCAGATGGAAAGGTTTATTGAGATTTCTGGCAGCCAACCCATCAGTATATGATTAATCGTCAACCGAGGTGGTCTCAGATCGGGTTAATGATGGAAACTCTAAAACTTATTCAAGCGAGCCACCGACGACCGCAAATAAATTACCTGACGATTCCAAACGGCAGGCGGTAACGCCGCTCCCAGCCGAGCAACCAGTCGTTGTCGATCAGGCGGAAGCAGACCGCATTGCGGCGGAGAAGGCAGCGGCAACAAAGGCTGCAGACGAATTAGCGGCAAAAGTGAGGATCGAAAAAGAAGCGGCGGAAAAGATAGCAGCCATCGAGCGGGCCGCGGCGGAGAAGTTGAGGCTTGAAAAAGAAGCGACTGAGAGAGCGGCAGCCATAGAGAGAGAGAGCGGCAAGAACCAAGGCTGCTAAACGAAATGACCGATAAAACCGACGTAGTTATAAGATCCTTTCAAAAGAATGATGGCGGCGGCGCAATTGAAATCGTTGGAAACTGCAGAAAAGGCGGCGGTCACATTTTCGGGTCTAATTGTTCATGCCGATGGAAAGGCGATGCGTGTGATACACAATCCAGGAGTGCCCAACGCAGCACCGGTTTTGTGTCGCTTCAATGACGAACAGCCCATCGACAGATACGTGTCAGAGTTGGAATTCAATGATAAATTTGAGCTGATCGTTCTTGGTGATCTGAATAAAGTTCAGACAGAAGACGATTTGACACGCGCAATACAGGCATCAGTAGGCATCGGAGCTGTCGTGCCTCCTTCGAAACTTTGGCGCGTTATGATCCAATTTAGAACCGAAGACGGCGAAATTATAGCGAAAATTCCAATCTTTGCCGAGCCCATTCAAGCACTGATAAATTCCTGCGTTATTAAACAGTAGTCACGTTTCGGCCCGTATCGTGACTTTGAACATTTTGATGAATTTGTATCGAGTTCGATGCCCTCGCCCATGCGTTGCGCCGTAGACGCGACCGAGCGCACCAAATGCCTCGTTGTAAAGCCATGCTCATGCCCACACCGAGGATGAACCATGCAATCGCCATGACGAGCGGGGACGATGAAACACCGCGAGACAGGACCAGCGGCCAGGATGATGTTGGACGCGTACAGAACATCGCCGCCCATTCGATCAATTTGATGTCCAACAAGCGGCCCGAACAGAGCTGAGATCACCAGTGCTGCCCAGAATGCCGCAAACACCCAATTGTTCGACGCGCCAAAGGCCAATAGACGTCGAACTAACGGCCCGATATTTTGTACGATGCAGCAACGTGCCGGTGCAGCAGGTAAACCGGGCCCGTGCCCCAAAGTTTCAACCCGACGCTACAGACTTCAGCTCTTGCGTAGTCTAATCGAGTAATCTGATTTTCAGCCGCAGTTGGAAGATGTCCGTTGGAGAATTTTTTTCGAACGCATTCAGAATGAAAAACAGTCCATGCATCAGGTGTCTGATTTTATTGATCAAATGCCTGGCTGGGGCGGGAGGATTCGAACCTCCGCATGGTGGAATCAAAATCCACTGCCTTACCACTTGGCGACGCCCCAATAACCTGTCTGGAAAGCGGCGGGACGATAGCCGCGCGGATTCCCTCTGGCAACGCCGGTCTATAGGGGGAGTTGAGCCATTTCAACCGGCCAGAACCGCTATTTTCGCCTTAATCCGCACCCGGATTTTCTCTCTCTATAATAGCGGCATTTTTGCCCTCCGAGCGGGCCTTCCCCGGCCCCAAATCGCACCATCCGCCCTGCCCCAGCCAGTTCGCCGCACCCAGCGGGGAGTTGAGGCAATGGCGGTTTCGTGGGAAGACGGCACCCTGCCATTCCCAGTTGAAGCGAGACCACGGTCATGACCTATCGCGCGCCGATCAATGACATGCTGCTGGCCCTCAACCATGGTGCCGGCCTGCAGGCGGCCCTCAAGGCCGGCCATTACGGTGATTTCGACGGCGATATTGCCGCCGCCGTGCTGGAGGAAGCCGGGCGTTTCGCCTCCGATGTGCTGGCGCCCCTGAACAGAGTGGGCGACGAAAACGGCATCAAGCTGGACGCCGGCAAGGTCACCACCGCGCCCGGCTGGCCCGACGCGTACAAGCGCTGGACGCAAGCCGGCTGGAACGCCGTGTCGGGACCCGAAGCATTCGGTGGCCAAGGCCTTCCGCTCGCGGTGAATGCGGCCTGCACCGAAATCTGGAGCGCCTCGAATATCTCCTTCGGCCTTTGCCCGCTCTTGACGCTGAGCGCGATCGAGGCGCTCGACGCCCATGGCAGCGCCGAACTCAAGAAGATCTATCTCGAAAAGCTGGTGTCGGGTGAATGGCCCGGCACCATGCAGTTGACCGAGCCGCAGGCCGGGTCGGATGTCGGCGCATTGCGCACCCGCGCCGAACGCGCTGCTGACGGCAGCTATCGCATCACCGGCACCAAGATCTTCATCACCTATGGCGACCACGACATGACCGACAACATCGTTCATTTCGTGCTGGCGAGATTGCCTGATGCGCCCGCGGGCACCAAAGGCATTTCGCTGTTCCTGATCCCAAAGTTTCTCGTCAATGCCGACGGCTCGCTCGGCGCGCGCAACGACATCTATGCGAGCGGCATCGAGCACAAGCTCGGCATGCATGCCGCGCCGACCTGCACCATGACCATGGGCGACAAGGGCGGCGCAATCGGCTACCTGATCGGCGAGGAAAATCGCGGCATGCTGTGCATGTTCACGATGATGAACCAGGCCCGGCTCGGCGTCGGCCTCGAAGGGGTCGGCATCGCCGACCGCGCCTATCAGCAGGCGCTGGCCTTTGCGCAGGAGCGCCGCCAGGGCCGCGCGATCGGCAAGCAAGGCAGCGGTTCGGACCCCATCATCGTGCATCCCGATGTCAAGCGCATGCTGATGCAGATGCGCTCGATGACCGCGGCCGCACGCACGATCTGCTACGCCACGGCTGTGGCGCTCGATGTGTCGGTCCGCGCGACCGATGCGAAAGTTCGCGCCGCCGCTGCGGCCCGCGGCGCGTTGCTGACGCCGATTGCAAAGGCTTTCTCCACCGATATCGGCAATGAAGTAACCTCGCTCGGCGTGCAGATTCACGGCGGCATGGGTTTTATCGAGGAAACCGGCGCCGCGCAGCATTATCGCGATGCGCGCATCACCGCGATCTATGAAGGCACCAACGGCATCCAGTCGATCGATCTGGTCACACGCAAGCTCGCGGCCAATGGCGGCGAGTCGGTGTGGGCGCTGCTCAGTGAATTGTCCGATATCGTGAGCAAGGTCGAGGCCTCCAACGATCCCGCCTTCGGCACGACCGGCGCCAAATTGCGCGACGCGCTGGGATCGCTCGATCGCACCAGCCGATGGCTCCTGGAGCGCGTCGCCTCTGCGCCGAACGACGCGCTTGCGGGTGCGACGCCCTATCTGCGACTGTTCGGATCGACGCTGGGCGGCTGCATGCTGGCCGGCGAAGCGCTCGCGATGCGCGATCTCGGCGAGAGCGTCGGCGATCCGCAGCGCTATGTCACGCTGGCGAGATTTTTTGCCGAAAACATTTCGGTGCAGGCCGGCGCGCTGGAGCGCACGGTGATGGACAGCGCCGAGGCCGTGAACGGCGCGGATGCGGTGTTGCTGGGCTAAAGATCGCAGGTTCTGCATTTCCCGTTCGTCGTCCCGGCCTTGAGCCGGGACCCATACGCCGTGTCGCCTGAGTTCAACGACGCTGTTCGACGGTTTGCGCGCAACACAACGTCCTGTGGTTATGGGTCCCGGCCTGCGCCGGGACGACGGTGTGAGAGACAGACACACCTTCTCATTCCCGCGGCTCATCACGCCCGAGTCATGCCTGAAATTTCCGCCCATAAACCAGAGGGCGTGGGGAATGCCGGGTGCTCGATGCACCCGCAGCCGCGCGTGTAGTGGGTGGTAGCACGCGCGTTAGTCACCACGGTGCACCGGAGAACCCGGCATTCCCGCACGCGATGGTGTTAACGGTTTCCTTCGTGCTCTCCCCGGTGATCGGGCTCTTTTGTCACCGTCGCTTCGCAAAACGTCCGCAAAACTTGACGCCGGCGTCGAGGCGTCAGGACCACACGACTTCGCCGTCCGCTTCAGTGCCATTCGTCAAAGGCACATCTGCGTCCATCGCATCCCGCCCCGCGTCCGTGACGATCGCGATACGCCCCTCGAGTGGGACGAGACAGCGCGGATTCTGCTTTGATTTGGGTTGCTTTGCGAAGGAGTTTATTTTTGCGCGTCCGACTGGACACACGGAATCATCTTGATCCGGCAAGAGAAATTAGTTTTTGCGCAGAGGACGTAGGGTGGGCAAAGCGAAGCGTGTCCACCAACGTATGCCATCGGAAGACAGTGGGCACGGCGCAAATGCGCCTTTCCTCACCCCGCGAACCATCAGTTGCAGCTTCAGAATATCTACTGCCTCTGCAGTTTCGTAACCGTCTTGCTGCCGCCGGTCTCACTGACCGTGAAGCTGACCTTGTCGCCGGCATGCAAGTCTTCCAGCGACAGGCCCTTTTGCACCTTGAACTCTTCGCCGGCGCCGCCGGTATTCGCGCCAACGGTGCCGCTCTGCGTCTGCTGGATCGCGATGGTGTCGTTGAGCCGGTTAATTCCGGTGATCGTTCCCGTCAGTGTCTGCTGCGCCAAAGCCGCTGAGCTGATGATGAGTGCCGCCGCGGCACCAGCCGAAAGAATCCTGGCGATCTTCATGGCAGTCTCCCGGTCTGTGAGGTATGCGCGATAAGCTACGATGGCCGGATTAGTTCCTGCCATTAACCAATCTTGTCGGGTTCCCTGTTCAGCGCGAAGGGAACTATGGCGTCTGCAGCAACTAATCGAGTTCCATCAGGGGTTTAATACCGACGGCGGCGTCCCCATATAATGTTCATGGCCACATGGACAAAAACCTCCACGCGCGAACCGCCCAAAACAAAAGCTCAGCTTCGCGAGATGCTGACCGAGGCGGTTCGCAATACGCAGCCCGAACCGAAGCGTCCGCCGCAAGCCAAGAAAGACCGCGGCTAGCGGATTGCGACCGGGTAATCGTCTTCCTGGGTTGTGAGTGAAGAGACCTCGGCTATTGCACGGGTTGCGACGGTGGGGATTTTACCTCGGGCAGTTCGACCGGGATATGGCGCGACGAACTCACCACGCGCTCGCTCCCGTCGGGTTGAGCGCGGCTCCTGAGCGTCTCAAGCAGAAGCAAGAACTTCTCGGCGAGCATTGGCGAATTTCCTTCATTGGCAATTCGAATGCTTGTTGTAGCGCGGGTTGCTTGCGGCGAATGTGAACGAAATCACACGCGCGCGGGAAAATGACGCGAATCCGGTCCGTAGGGCGGATTAGCCGAAGGCGTAATCCGCCATTAAATTCGCAACGCGATGATAGGTTACGGTGGGTTACGCTTCGCTAACCCACCCTACGAAGTCCCTACAAACCCCACGCGTCGTTGCGTCACATTCAGGGCCGGCATACCCGGCTTTTGGACGTTGCGGGAGATGATGTAGGCTAGCTGTTGCCGACTCGCTGCTTCCCCTCCCGCTTGCGAAGGCCGCATTATGACCGGGCACCTGATCGTTACCGACGAAGACGCCACGCGCGTGATCACGCTGCGGCGGCCGGAAAAAAAGAACGCGCTGACCCGCGAAATGTATCGCGCGATGAGTGCCGCGATCGACAGCGCGCAGGCCGATCCGGCGATCCGCTGCCTCGTGATCTCGGGCGGTCCGGGCGTCTTCACCGCCGGCAACGATCTGGAGGATTTCCTCAAAGACGGCACCACGAATACCGACACGCCGCGGGCGTCCGACGCGGTGACGTTTCTGTATTCGCTGGCCCACAACACCAAGCCGCTGATCGCAGCGGTCGACGGCATCGCGATCGGCATCGGCACCACGATGCTGTTCCATTGCGATTACGTGGTCGCAAGTTCGGCCGCGACATTTTCGACGCCGTTCATCCATCTCGGTCTGGTGCCGGAAGGCGCCTCCAGCCTGCTGATCCCGCGCAGCATCGGACACCAGCGCGCCTTCGCCATGCTGGTGATGGGGCGCCCCTTGAGCGCGGAGGACGCCCACACCGCCGGCTTCGTCAATGCAGTGGTGGCGCACGGTCACACCGACAGCGAGGCCCGCAAGGTGGCTCGCGAGATTTGTGCGCTACCGGCCGAGGCGGTCGCGATCTCGCGCAAATTGCTGAAATTGCCGCCGGAAGATTTGACCCGCCGGATCGATCAGGAAAGCCATCTGTTTGGCGAACGCATGCGTTCGACGGAAGCGATCGCGGCGTTCAAGGCGTTCTTTTCGAGGAAAAGGGGATGATTGGTCACCTCTCCCGCTTGCGGGTAGGGCTATCGCATATGAAGAAAGAGATTGGGCCTGCAGTCTTTGTGCGGCCATCCTTCGAGACGGCCGCCTGCGGTGTCCCCTCAGGATGAGGACTTTCTGTGCGGCTAAATCTTGAACCCTCATGGTGAGGAGCCTCGTCTTCGAGGCGTCTCGAACCATGAGGCCCCAGGCGATTGCCGCGGCGGAAAGTCATATGCGATAGCCCTGCGCAAGCGCGGGAGAGGGAGCGCATTTTCGATGCTGCGACGACCCGGCCTCGTCGTGCATCAAGCTTCGTGAAATTGTTGCGCGCGCGATCTATAATAAAGTCATGAAACATTTGCTTTCACTACATTTGACCGCTGCTGTACTGACACTCGCGTTCGGCACCGCCTCGCCAATCAACGCCCAAACCGCCGCCCCCGTCGATGTCCGCATTCTCGCGATCAACGACTTCCACGGCAATTTGCGCCCGCCGAGCGGCGGGATCCGGATTGCCGATCCGGCCGACAAGACCAAAAAGATCATGGTGCCGGCCGGCGGCGCCGAGCATATGGCGACGCTGGTGCGGCAACTGCGCGAGGGCCGCAAGAACACGATCTTCGTCGCGGCCGGCGACCTGATCGGCGCCAGCCCGTTCCTGTCGGCGACGTTTCACGACGAGCCCACCATCGAGGCGCTCTCGATGATGGGGCTCGAAGTCGCTTCGGTGGGCAATCACGAATTCGACGAGGGCAAGGACGAGCTGCTGCGCATGCAGAATGGCGGCTGCCATCCCACCGATAAATGCCAGGGGCCGCATCCATTTCTGGGCGCGAAATTCCACTATCTCGCCGCCTCCACCGTCATGACCGATACCGGCAAGACTGTCTTTCCGCCCTATGAGATCCGGATATTCGACGGCATTCCGGTGGCCTTCATCGGCCTGACATTAAAGGGCACGCCCGGCATCATCTCGCCGGTCAGCGCGGCCGGCATGGAATTCAAGGACGAGGCGGAGACCGTGAATGCGCTGGTGCCGGAACTGAAAGCGCGTGGCGTCGAGGCCATCGTGGTGCTGATCCACGAGGGCGGCTGGCCCACCGGCGATTACAATGAGTGTCCGGGGATTTCAGGCGCGATCGTCGACATCGTCAAAAAATTCGATCGCGCGGTTGACGTCGTGGTCAGCGGCCACACCCATCAAGCCTATGTCTGCGAGATCGACGGCCGGCTGGTCACGTCAGGCGACAAATACGGCACCATCGTCACCGCGATCGACCTTAAGCTCGATCCGGCGACGCGCGACATCGTCAGCGCCAAGGCCGACAATGTCATTGTCCGCATAGCGAGCTACGCCAGCGATCCCGAACAGACCGCTTTATTGGACGCTTACGAGAAGCTCGCCGCGCCGATCGCCAACCGCCGCGCGGGATCGATCGTGGAGACGCTGTCGCGCGCGCCCAATGAGTCCGGCGAGAGCGCGCTCGGCGATATCATCGCCGATGCGCAACTGGCCGCGACCAGTTCCGCCGCCAATGGCGCTGCTGTCATGGCCTTCACCAATCCCGGCGGCGTGCGCAGCGACATTACAAAGAAGGACGACGGCGCGGTGACCTATGCCGATGTGTTCGCGAGCCAGCCGTTCCGGAACCAACTGGTCACGCTGACTCTGACCGGCAGCCAGATCAGGACCATGCTCGAACAGCAATGGCTCGATCCGAAGCGGCCCCGAATCCTGCAGGTCTCGAAGGGCTTTGCCTATGCCTGGGACGGCGCCAAGCCGTTTGGCGAGCGCGTCGCGGCCGACAAGATGACGCTGAATGGCGCGCGGATCGATCCCGCCGCGAGCTACCGCGTGACGGTGAATAATTATCTCTCGGTCGGCGGCGATGGGTTCACCGCGCTGAAAGACGGCACCGCGCAGCAGATCGGCATCTACGACGCCGATGCGCTGTTTGCCTATTTCCAGGCCAATAGCCCGATCGCGCCGGTGAAGGCCGACCGGATTGGGCGGGTGAACTGAGAGCTCCGTCATTCCGGGGCGATGCGAAGCATCGAACCCGGAATCTCGAGATTCCGGGTCTGGTGCTACGCACCATCCCGGAATGACGGCTTCTCCCGCGCGGCTCCTAGCTCTGAATATCGTGTCGCTGGGCGCCGAGATCGGTGATGCCACACTCAAGCACGTCACCGACCGCCATAAATCGGTTCTTGCCGAAACCGACGCCCGGCGGCGTACCCGTCGCGATGATGTCGCCGGGAAGAAGCGTCATATGCGATGAAAAATAAGCCACCATTTCGTTGACGCTGAACAGCATATCGCTCGTGTTGCCCTGCTGCTCAAATCGACCGTTCAGTTTCGTCCAGACGTCGAGCTTCATGCCATCGATGCCGGTCGCCAGATAGGGACCGACGGGACTGTAGGTCGGCCGCGACTTGGCGCGCACCAAATGCTGCTGGCCTTCTTCATCGACTTGCGTTGCACGGTCGGAGATGTCGTTGATGCAGACATAGCCGAAGATATGGCCCGCCGCTTCGGCAGTGGAAACGTTCCTGGTCTCGCGACCGAGGACGATCGCAAGCTCCGTTTCCCAATCCAGCTTCACGCTGTTATCGCCGCCCCGGGAGATCGGATCGAAAGGTCCGGTCAGCGACGTTATCGCCTTCAGGAACACCTCCGGCTCCTTGGGCGGCTTCATCTTGAATTCCTCGATGTGCTTTTTGTAATTGAATCCCGTCGCTGCAATCTGCCGCATGCCGTTGATGGGCGCGAGGTAGGTGAAGTCGCCGCCAACAGGGGAAAGGCGCGAGATATCGACATCGATCAACGCGCCGCCTTCTATCGTATCCGGGCTGATGTCGGACACGACCGGACGCAAATCGAGATGCGCCGTTCCTTTCAAGATGACGGGAACAGCGCCCTTGTCCGTCAGTATACGCGCGAATTGCTGCATCGTCTGCTCTCCACCACAAAGCCAAATGACGTTTCAAGGAACGCTCATTGTGGAAGTGAAGGTACGTATTCCGGCTATCTTTGCGAAGCATCCGTGGATCGGCGATGGTCTCTTCATCTTGTTCTGACGAGAAACACCTCGGTTTTGGACGAAAGCCGGTCAGGCAGGCAAAGACGCCTTTGCGCCGGCACGCATGGCAGGTCACGCGGACCATGTTGCAACAGCATGGGCTCCGGAAAAAAATAGTAGCGATTGGTTGGCTACAGTGATTACGACCAATGAAGCCGTCGCCACGCGGTCGGCGTCATCCGCGTCTCCTTGCGAAACGCCACGCCAAAGGCGCTTTGATTGCCAAAGCCGACGCTCGTTGCAATGGATGAGAGGCTCAGTTGCTGATTGCGGAGTAGCGTCTTGGCCACGTCTATCCGCTGACGACGCAGCCAGCCATGAGGGGAAATTCCCATGGACTGTTTGAAGGCGAATGCAAAATGCCCCGCCGAAAGACCGCTGACGGCGGCAAGTTCCGAAAGCGCGATATCGTCGCCGAGGCGGCTGTTCATGTAGTCGCAGGCACGAGAGAGAATTGTAGGCGGAAGTCCGCCGCGACGGAGCAGACTGGTTGGGCGGCTTCGGTTGGAGAGATTGCGGACGACATGTAGCGCCAGCAGAGTCGCCGCCGTCTCGGAATAGAGCAATCCCTGCCGGGCTACGCTTTCACACTCCTCAAAGATGGCCTCGGCCAGATGCCAGGTCAGCGGGTGATCGTGCTCCTAGGTTTCGGCAAATTCGACCGAACCGAGATGCTCGAGTTCCGCGGCTCTCAGAAAAAATTCAGGGTCGAACTCCATCGCGAGAAAGCGGTAGTTCGATTTCTCCTTGATTCTGAACTCCACGTTCGTGCCTGGCGGCAAAACAAGACTGTAGCGCGGCCGGTTCTTGTAGGCCCAGACCCGCTTGCCGGATTCCGCATCCGCCTCCGCAACACCGGAGTTCCACGAGAAATGTAACTCCAGCGACCGCGTCCTGACTTCGGCGGCGCCCGATACCTTGCCGATCGCGTGAGTTGCAGCGACGCCACCGGTCCATTTGATCATTTTCGAATGGACAACGCTGCCTTTCACATCGGACCAGATGGTGTCGCGATGGCCCGGCGCACTGAACATGGCCACGGGAGGCTCGGGCAACCGCAAAACGGAATCCGCTGGAAGCATTCCTCGTTCTCCGAGGCTGGCCGAAACCAAAATTCTATTCTCCCCTCACCTCCCGCGCAATAAGCGCAGCGACTTCTCCGGCACACGAGGTGCGGTGACGTTCCGGCCGTCACCCCGGCTCTTTCCCAACCAGCAACGAACCCTTAAGTTACCCCCTTCTCGAAAAGCGCGTCGAACGCGCCGGGGTATCGCATGACGCTTCTTCTGAGCCATCCCGCCAGCCTCGACCATCTTACGCCGCCGGGACATCCCGAACGGCCGGACCGGATTCGCGCGGTCAACGAGGTGCTCGGCCAAAAGCAGTTCGATGCGCTGGTGCGCGATACGGCGCCGGAGGGGTCGCTCGATCTGGTCACGCTGTGCCATGACGAGCATTACGTCGATGAACTCAGGCGCATCGCGCCCGCCAGCGGCCTTGTCTATCTCGACGGCGACACCTCGATGTCGCCGGGCACCTGGGAAGCGGTGATGCGCGGCGTCGGCGGCGCGGTGGCCGCGGCCGATGCGGTGATGGCGGGCACGCATCATAATGCGTTCGTCGCGACCCGCCCGCCGGGCCATCACGCCGAAACCAACAAGCCGATGGGCTTCTGCTTTTTCGACCAGGCCGCGATCGCGGCGCGCCACGCGCAGCGCAAATATGGCATCGCCCGCGCCGCGGTGGTCGATTTCGACGTCCATCACGGCAATGGCACCCAGGACATCTTCTGGGCCGACCCGACCGTGATGTATTGCTCGACGCACCAGATGCCGCTGTTTCCCGGCACCGGCGCCAGCGGCGAACGCGGCGAGCACGACAATATCGTGAACGCACCGCTGGCCTCCGAAGACGGCGGCGCCAAATTCCGCGCCGCGTTCGAGAATGTGATCCTGCCGCAGTTGAAGAAATTCAGCCCCGAACTGATCATCATTTCGGCCGGCTTCGACGCGCATCATCGCGATCCCCTCGCCTCGCTTAATCTGCAGGCCGAGGATTTCGGCTGGGTCACGCGCAAGCTGATGGACCTCGCCGACGCCAGCGCCGGTGGCCGAATTGTGTCGGTGCTCGAGGGTGGCTATGATCTGCAGGGCCTCAAAGAATCAGTCGCGGCCCATGTCACCGCATTGATGGGCGCGTGATTTCCAGCAAGTAACTTCCCTGGAAATCTCGCCACAATATGCCCGCATAAATATCTTCGAATCCGCGCCGGCAAAGGGCGCATCCGGAAAAGCACAATATGGCCGAAAACACCCAGGCGGACGTCAAGAAGCTGAGCTTTGAGCGCGCGATCGAAGAGCTTGAATCGATCGTCAAGCGGCTGGAAGACGGCAAGGTCCCGCTGGAAGAATCCGTCACCATCTATGAGCGCGGCGAAGCCCTGAAACGGCGCTGCGAAGAATTGCTGCGGCAGGCCGAAGCGCGGGTCGACAAGATCACCACCGACGCCAGCGGCCAGGCCGTCGGGACCGAACCGCTCGACGTGCAGTAACTTCCCCCTCACGGAAGGATCATTGCAAGATCATTTGGCAAGATCATTTGGCAAGATCATTTGGCAAGATCATTTGGCAAGATCATTTGGCAAGATCATTTGGCAAGATCATTTGGGGGGTATGCAATTACGCGACTCTCTGCGGCGATAGTTAATCGCCGGGAGCCAGCGGGCGGCGCGCTAAATCGCCAAAAAGGCGCCATCGGCCGCCTGGATGCCGTCGATATTGCTACAATCGCCCTCCGGGATGCCCCATTGCGATTGAAATCCCGGGTTCCATCACCATCATGCACGCCGGCCTGATACGCTTGGCATATCCTTGGCATGTCCTTGCGGGTTGGCTTTGGCTGCCGCTTTGGTGTAAAGCTTGGGGTTCTGTGGGCTGATGAGGGGCGCCCTTCCGCCGATTTGGGATGGCGGTAAGCGTCTCAAATAGCTTGGAAAAATGATTGGGAAGGGTGAAGTCACCAAAGGTGATGTACATCACATTGAACGATCCGGAGCCGATCTAGACTATTGAAACAGGCCTTGGTGTGCTCCTTGGCCTGCTCAGGTGGCATCCGGCGTCTGGATTATCTTTGCGCTGAACCCGCGCAACCCATCACACGTCGGGCCGCTTTCCCGACATGCAAAATTGGAATATCGCCGTGACCACATTTAGTAAAACGCCGCTCCTCGACACCATCAAGACACCGGAAGATCTGCGCCGGCTCAAGGTGGAACAAGTCCAGCAAGTCGCTGACGAGCTGCGCCAGGAAACCATCGATGCGGTCTCGGTGACGGGCGGCCATTTCGGCGCCGGCCTCGGCGTCGTCGAACTGACCACCGCGCTGCATTACGTGTTCGATACCCCGCGCGATCGCCTGATCTGGGACGTCGGCCATCAGGCCTATCCGCACAAGATCCTGACCGGCCGGCGCGACCGCATCCGCACGCTGCGCACCGCTGGCGGGCTGTCCGGTTTCACCAAGCGCACCGAGAGCGATTACGATCCGTTCGGCGCCGCCCACTCCTCGACCTCGATCTCCGCCGGCCTCGGCATGGCGGTAGCCCGCGATCTCTCCGGCGGCGATAACAATGTGATCGCCGTGATCGGCGACGGCGCGATGTCCGCCGGCATGGCCTACGAGGCCATGAACAATGCCGGCGCGATGAATTCCCGGCTGATCGTCATTCTCAACGACAACGACATGTCGATTGCGCCGCCGGTCGGCGCGATGTCGGCCTATCTGTCGCGGCTGTACTCGGGCAAGACCTATCGCTCGCTGCGCGACGCCGCGAAACAGATCAACAAGCGTCTGCCGAAAGTGCTGGCCGACCGCGCCAACCGTGTCGAAGAATATTCACGCGGCTTCATGGTCGGCGGCGGCACGCTGTTCGAGGAACTCGGCTTCTATTATGTCGGCCCGATCGACGGCCATAACCTCGACCATCTGCTGCCCGTCCTGAAGAACGTCCGCGACATGAAGGACGGCCCGATCCTGGTCCATGTCGTCACCCAAAAGGGCAAGGGCTATGGCCCGGCGGAAGCTTCCGCCGACAAATACCACGCGGTCGTCAAATTCGACGTCGCCACCGGCGCCCAGGCCAAGGCCAAGCCGAATGCACCGTCGTACCAGAACGTGTTCGGCGCGAGCCTCGTCAAGGAAGCGGAGAAGGACGACAAGATCGTCGGCATCACCGCGGCGATGCCGTCGGGAACCGGCATCGACATCTTCGCCAAGGCCTTCCCCGACCGCACCTTCGACGTCGGCATTGCCGAGCAGCACGCGGTGACCTTCGCCGCGGGTCTTGCGACCGAAGGCTACAAGCCGTTCTGCGCGATCTACTCGACCTTCCTGCAGCGCGGCTACGACCAGATCGTCCATGACGTGGCGATTCAAGGTCTGCCGGTCCGATTTGCGATCGACCGCGCCGGACTGGTCGGCGCCGACGGCGCCACCCATGCCGGCTCGTTCGACAACGCCTATCTCGGCTGCCTGCCGAACTTCGTCATCATGGCAGCGTCGGATGAGGCCGAACTGGTTCACATGGTCGCAACGCAAGTCGCGATCAACGATCGCCCGAGTTCGCTGCGCTATCCGCGCGGCGAAGGCCGCGGCGTCGAAATGCCGGAAGTCGGCATCCCGCTTGAGATCGGCAAGGGCCGCATCATCCGCGAAGGCAGCAAGATCGCGCTGTTGTCGTTCGGCACCCGTCTGGCCGAATGCGAGAAGGCCGCCGATGAGCTGGCCGCGCACGGCCTCTCCACCACCATCGCGGACGCGCGCTTCATGAAGCCGCTCGACCTCGACCTGGTGCTGAAGCTCGCGCGCGAGCACGAAATCCTGCTCACGATCGAGGAAGGCTCGATCGGCGGGTTCGGCTCCCATGTGATGCAGACGCTGTCCGATCACGGCATGCTCGACGGCGGCTTGCGGATGCGCTCGATGGTGCTGCCCGACGTATTCCTCGATCACGACTCGCCGACGGCGATGTACGCCCGCGCCGGTCTCGACGCCAAGGGCATCGTCGCCAAGGTGTTCGAAGCTCTCGGCAAGGACTTCAAGGCCGAAACGGTGAAGCTGGCCTGATCCGGCCAGCTTTTGCGGCTGTTGCGGCCGCAATCTGCTCTACACGCGTATCGGATTGAACCGTGGCCAATACGCCCCCTCGCAAGCGCGCGGATTTGTTGCTGGTCGAGCGCGGCCTGTTCGAAAGCCGGGCGCGAGCCCAGGCCGCGATCGAGGCCGGCCTCGTCACCGCCAATGACAGACCGGTGGTCAAGCCGTCCGAGGGCGTTCCCGCCGACGCCGTGCTGCAGGCGCAGCCGGCGCATCCCTTTGTGTCGCGCGGCGGCGTCAAGCTGACGGGCGCGCTGGAGCGATACCCGATCGACATCGAGGATCATGTCTGCCTCGATGTCGGCGCATCGACCGGCGGGTTTACCGAAGTGTTGCTGGCCAATGGCGCCAGCATGGTATTCGCTGTCGATGTCGGGCGCGCGCAACTGCACCCCTCGCTGCATGGCCATCCCAAGATCGTCTCCATGGAGGAGACCGATATTCGCGCCTTCGAGGGCAAGCGCCTGCCGATGCGGCCGGATATTGTCGTGATCGACGTCAGTTTCATTTCATTGAAGACTGTGCTGCCCGTGGCCCTGTCGCTCGCCGCCGCGCCGATGTATTTGCTGGCGCTGATCAAACCGCAATTCGAGGCCGCGCGGAAACATTCCAAGCGCGGCATTATCCGCAGCGCTGAGGTGCACCAGGAAGTCTGCGACGACATCGCGGCATTCGCAGCGTCGCTGGGATGCACGGATATCAGCGTGTTTCCATCATCCATCGCGGGCGGGGACGGAAATATCGAATTTTTCATCGGCGCGCGCCGTGGGTGAACGCCTTGTCATCGATCACGTCGGTCATCTCGGCGACGGCATCGCCCATGCCGGCGACCACACCATATATGTGCCCTACACGCTGGGCGGCGAGACCGTCGAAGTGGCGCCCGTGCCCGGCAATCATCCCGACCGCCGCCGGCTCCTCGCCATAGAACACGCCAGCCCCGAGCGGATCGAACCATTCTGTCCGCATTTTGGAAGCTGCGGCGGCTGCGCGATCCAGCATTGGCAGCCCGACCACTACCGCGCGTGGAAACGTGAACTGGTAGTCTCGACGCTCGCTCAGGCAAAAATCGCCTGCGAGGTGCATCCGCTGGTCGATGCCCACGGTTTAGGCCGCCGGCGGATCACGCTGCACGCCCGCCAGGACGCGCGAAAGGACTCGCAAAAGGACTCGCAAGGCGCGCTCAAGGTCGGCTTCGCCGCCGCCAACTCACACGACATCGTGCCCATCGATCGCTGCCCGATCCTCGATCCCGGCCTGAGCGGCGCGCTGGATGCGGCGCGGGCGATCGCCGAGCTGCTGATAGCGATCGGCAAGCCGCTCGATATCCAGATCACGGCCACCGACAACGGCCTCGATGTCGATGTGCGCGGCTCCGGGCCGCTGCCGACCGCCATGATCGCAACACTATCGCGACTGGCCGAGCAACGCGGGCTCGCGCGGCTGACCCGCCATGGCGAGCTGGTGCTGATGCGAACCCCGCCGACGATCGCGATCGGTACCGCCCGCGTGACGCTGCCGCCGGGTTCATTCCTGCAGGCCACCGTCGCCGGCGAAGAGGCGCTGGCGGCGCTGGTCGCGGAACATTGCAAGCGCGCCAAACATATCGCCGATCTGTTTTGCGGAGTCGGACCGTTTGCGCTGAGACTGGCCGCGAAGTCGCGGGTGTCGGCCTTCGACAGCGATGCCGGCGCGGTCACCGCACTTCAGAAGGCGGCGACCTCGACATCCGGCCTGAAGCCGATCAAGGCCGAGAGCCGCGATCTGTTCCGGCGTCCGTTGGTGCCGCAGGAATTACGCGACTACGACGCCGTCGTATTCGACCCGCCGCGCCAGGGCGCGCAGGCGCAGGCCCAGCAACTCGCCGCCAGCAAAATCCCCGTGGTGGTCGCGGTGTCCTGCAACGTCGCGACCTTCGCCCGCGATGCGCGGATCCTGATCGACGGCGGCTACACCATCGAAGGCGTGACGCCGGTCGACCAGTTCCGCCATACGCCGCATGTCGAGCTGGTGGCGCGGTTCAGGAAGTGACATCCTTATCCTGGGGAGCCGCGCAAGCGGCGTCGTGAAGGATGGCTACAATCCCATGGTTCGAGACGGCGCGGAGTTTATCGTCGGACCGCGCCTTGCGCGGACCCGTTGGCGCCTCCTCACCATGAGGGTTTGCGTTACCTTCCCCAGCGGTCCTGCCAGATCTTCTCGCCGATCAAACACGACACCCGCGGCTCTCTCTCGACCACGGACTTCTCGGCGACCGGGACAACCGGGCGTTCCGGCGTGCGGCCGGCGACTTCGAGCAGCAGCTTGGTGCGGATCGCTTCCTTGAATTTGTCGCGGTCCTTGATCGACACCACGAAAGAACCCGGACCGCCGATCACGCAATCCTCGTAGTAAAAATCGAGGTTCTCGATATCCATGGTCGAATAGGACGGCTCCTTCACCATGATCGGCAGACCGTTGATGGTGATCCCCTTCGACAGCGCGATGTCGCGCGCGCCGGTCACCGGCGAACCGTTGTTGTTGGGACCGTCGCCGGAGATATCGATGACGCGCCGCAGCCCGCGATACGGATTCTCGTCGAACAGCGGCATCGCAAAATAGATCGCGCCCGAGATCGAGGTACGGGAGGCGCGGCGGATCGGGGTTTTCAGGATTTCCTCGGCAACCGCATCGGCGGTTTCCGGACCATCGATCACCCGCCAGGGGATGATGATCTTCTGATCGCTCGAGGCGGCCCATTCGAAATAGGTCACCGAAATCTTGCCGTTCGGCAGGGCCTTGAGCGCCTGCAGAAATTCCTTGGAAACGATCGCCTGCGCGTAGCCTTCGCGCTGGATCGCAAGTTCGTCCATATCCATCGAATAGGAGACATCGACGGCCAGAACGAGTTCGACATCGACCAACGGCGCGTCGTCTTTCGCGGCCGATTGATGGCTGAGCCGGCTTTGCGGATTTGGCGCCGCAATGCCCGCGACGTCACCTCCGGCGAGCGCTCCCGCGACAAGCACCGCTCCGATCGAGACATACCAGCGCATAGCGGCCCTCCCGTCGTGTGACGCGATGTTGACACGCAAAGCGGATTTCGAAAAGCGGGAACATCATGTGACGTTCACATTCGAGTTAGAAACAGACCTGCGAGTTGAAGCAAACCTTGGAGTTAGAAGCGGGCTTGCGAGTTAGAGGGTTAGCCGCGATGCCGCCTAAATCCCGTTTTGCGCGAGATTTAATCAGCCGCCCCCCATGGCCGATCTTCCGCAAAGAATTTTGCGGCAACGGGATTCTCGTGCGATACAGCCCGCCTCAACAGGGGGGCATCATGTTTCGGATCTGCATCGTGGGCTGCGTATGGCTGCTTGGCGCTTTCAGCGGCGCTGCGTTTAACAGAGCTTTGGCTGAAACTCCGGCACAGCGCGGCGATTATTTGGTCAACACCATCATGGCTTGCGGCAATTGCCACTCGCCCCGCGACGCGACCGGCAAGATGATCGCCGAAAAGGCATTTTCCGGTGGGCTGACGTTCGACACGCCGGCCTTTGTCGCCACCGCGCCGAACATTACCCAGGATAAGGAAACCGGAATCGGAAGCTGGAGCGATGCCGAGATCAAGCGCGCGCTGGTCGAGGGCATCCGCCCCGACCATGGCCACTTCGCCGGTGTAGCGCTGGCGGCGATCATGCCGGCCAATTTCTACAAGGCGCTGACGCCGGAAGACCTCACTGCCGTCGTCGCCTACCTGCGCACCGTCAAGCCGATCCGAAACGAAGTCACCGACCCCGTCTACAAGGCCCCGGTGCGTCGCGACCCCTACCCCGCCGCCGAGGCCGGCTTCACCAAGGCGATGTTCGCTGAGCCTGTCGGGCGCGGCGCCTATCTGGTCACCATCGGCCATTGCATGGAGTGCCACACCGCGTGGTCGCGCGGCGTCTCGGATTTCAAAGGCGGGCTCGGCCGTGGCGGCCGGGTGTTCCCGGCTCCCGACGGAACGCCGGGTGCGACCGCGGCCAACATCACGTCGGACCCGAAGGCCGGCATCGGCGCCTGGAGCGATGCGGAAGTCGGCAACGCCATCACCCATGGTGTCTCCCGCGATGGCCACGCGCTCAAGCCGCCGATGGCGTATAAATATTATGCCGCGCTGAAGGTAACCGATCTGGCCGATATCATCGCCTATCTGCGCACGGTGCCGCCGCTGCAATGAAGCCATCGCGAAACGGATGGTTCCGCAGCGGGTTCGGAGGATGTATTTTATATTCTCCGTCATTCCGGGATGGTCCGAAGGACCAGACCCGGAATCTCGAGATTCCGGGCTCGATGCTTCGCATCGCCCCGGAATGACGGATCAACGGTCGCTGCACGTCAGGAGGTGCCCCGCGAATGATCGACGCTGTCACCAAGCCGCGCACCAAGGTACGGCCCAAAACCGAACGGCCGCGCCTGCACAAGGTCATCCTGGTCAACGACGACTTCACGCCCCGCGAATTCGTCGTCACCGTGCTGAAGGCGGAATTCCGCATGACCGAGGACCAGGCCCACAAGGTCATGATCACCGCGCACCAGCGCGGTGTCTGCGTGGTCGCGGTCTTCACCAAGGACGTTGCCGAGACCAAAGCGACGCGCGCCACCGACGCCGGCCGGGCCAAAGGCTACCCGCTACTGTTCACCACCGAGCCGGAAGAATAAGCACTCGGATCACGCCGGGACTGCGACCTCGTCCAGCAATCCGTAAACGCGCTCGGCCTTTGAGAATCCCGCGATCGGAAATTCGCCGAGATCGTCCCAGCCGTCATCGCAGGCGCGCATGAAGGCGGTTGACGCCACCACCGTGCGATGGAGCCGGCCCGCGATCTTTTCCAGCCGTGCCGCCAGATTGACCGCGGGTCCGATGCAGGTGAAGTCCAGACGGCTACCACCGCCGATATTGCCGTACAGAACTTTTCCGACATGCAGCGCGACCCCGAAACGAAAGCGCTCGATGGTTTCGCCGACCGGAAAGTGCATGGCTTCGACGCTGGCGCGGGACTCGCGCGCGGCGGCCAGAACGTGGGTGCAAACATCCTCCGTATCGCCGGGCTGCTCGGCGATCGGAAACACCGCAAGCAATCCGTCGCCCATGAATTTCAGAACTTCCCCGCCACGCGCCGCGATCGCGGCCACCTGGCAATCGAAGTAATTGTTGAGGATGTCGACCACGGTCTCGGCCGGCAGCCGGTCCGACAGCGCGGTAAAACCGCGCAGATCCGACAGCCAGATCGCCGCATGCATGGTTTCGGCGTGGCCTCGCCTGATCTGGCCGCCGAGAATCCGCTCGCCGGCGCGGTTGCCGACATAGGTATCGAGCAGAACCGAGGCGGTGCGTTGCAGACGGGTGACCTCGATCAGCCGGGCCAGCGGCGATATCAACGAACGAAGACCGGACAATTGGTCATCGGTGAAGCCGCCTGGCTGCTTGGTGGTCCAGCTCGACGCGTGAACCGACCCGTCGCTCTGGATCATCGGCAGCGCGATATAATCGGTCACCCCTTCTTCGCGCATGTCATCGAGAAAGGGAAAGCGCTTGCTTTCCGGATCGTCGATGCGGCATCTGACCTCCCGGCCCTCGCCGAATACGATGGCCAGCGGGCTGTTCAGATATTCCGGTGAATCCAGCACCTCGAAACTCGTGGTGCCCATGGTGACTTCGGCATCGGGCCGCCAGATAAAATTGCGGCCGATGATATCGGGATGCAGGGTCCGGACGAAGATGCCGACACGCCAGAGCGGCAAGCCTGCCTGGACCAGGCTCTCGCATAGATGTGACACCATCTGGGCCGACCCGGATGTGGAGCGGGCGCCGTCGATCAGCCAGTCTCTCAATTTGTGCAATTCGAGGGCGTTCATCAGGAGCATATTTGCGGCGCAAGTTACGGGAAGGTCAAGGCGGAGATACCAGCGAAATTACGATTCAATTGCCGAATGTCCCAAGACAGTTTTGTTACAAATGCGCACTGCCCGCACCCGGCTGACAAATGTGCTACTGTTGGAGCATGGTATTGCCGCTACCAGACCTTTTGAAAAGAATAACGATCGACGCTGACCGTATGCATGGCCGTCCATGCGTTCGCGGGATGCGCGTTACGGTCGCAGATATTCTTGGCTTGATGTCGGCGGGCCAATCGCGAGAGAGCATTCTTCAGGAATACCTTTATCTCGAGGATGCTGATCTAGAAGCCGTTCTGGCCTTTCGAACGCAATGAAGAGCTTAGCGATCGAGCGCGCCGGCATGAAGAGAATTACAAAAAAGAAAGCTGATGCCATCGGATCGTCCTTCGATAGCTTCCTCAAGCAAGATGGTGACGGCACGCGCGGTCAAACGCGTCCTTGCCCGGCAATTCGACGACCTGATGAGCGAGAAGCCCGTAGGGCGGATTAGCCGAAGGCGTAATCCGCCACGTGGTGGGCGTAACGGCGGATTACGCTAGCGCTAATCCGCCCTACTCTGCTACACGCCGCCAATTCTATTGCTTCGGATATTGGCCGGCTTTGTACAGGCCGGCCGCTTCGGCTTTCATGTTGCGGTAGCAAGTCGCCGCGGCGGCCTGCATGATCGGGGCGGTCGCGGCGGTGTTGCCCGAGCGGATGTCGGTGACGGTCAGCTTTTCCGCCAGCGCATTCGCATAGCAGCGGCAGTTACCCTCAAACAGCGAGTCCGGAATATCCCGTGTCTCTTTGTTGTTGGGCTTGGTCTGCATGCAGCTTTTGGCCGTGCTTTTGATGAAGTCTTCGCGCGCGGAACCGGTCAGGTATTGCGCGTAGCTTTGCGTGCCAGCGCAAACCGCCACCGCGAAGATCATTGTCAAACCAGCCAGAGCCCGCTTCATGCCATGCGCCTTCTGACTTCTATCCGCCCACCTGCCCGCGATGGCGCAGGAAATGATCCGCCAGCACGCAGGCCATCATGGCTTCGCCGACCGGCACCGCGCGGATGCCGACGCAGGGATCGTGGCGGCCTTTAGTGAGGATGTCGGTGTCGGCGCCCTTGCGATCCACGGTGCGGCGTGGGGAGAGGATCGACGATGTCGGCTTCACCGCAAAGCGCGCCACCACCGGCTGCCCGGTGGAGATGCCGCCGAGAATGCCGCCGGCATGATTGGAGAGGAAACTGACGCCCTGGTTGCCCATCCGCATTTCGTCGGCGTTCTCTTCGCCGGACAATTCAGCCGCGCCGAATCCCGCTCCGATCTCGACGCCCTTGACCGCGTTGATGCTCATCAAGGCCGCGGCCAGTTCGCCGTCGAGCTTGGCATAGATCGGCGCGCCCAGTCCGGCCGGTACGCCTTCGGCGACAATCTCGATCACCGCGCCGATCGACGATCCTTTCTTTCGGATGCCGTCGAGATAGGTTTCAAAAAACGCGGCCTTGTCCTTGTCGGGACAGAAGAAGGGATTGCGCAGAGTCTCGTCCCAGTCCCATTTGTCGCGGTCGATCTTGTGCGGCCCCATCTGCACCAGCGCGCCGCGCACATTCACCCCGGGCACGATCTTGCGCGCAATGGCGCCGGCGGCGACGCGCGAGGCGGTCTCGCGCGCGGAAGAACGGCCGCCGCCGCGATAATCGCGCAGACCATATTTGGCCTCATAGGTGAAATCGGCATGGCCCGGACGAAACTTGTCCTTGATGTCGGAGTAGTCCTTGGAGCGCTGATCGGTGTTCTCGATCAACAGCGCAATCGGCGTTCCCGTCGTCACCTGCTCGCCGGTTTCCGGATGCGCCATCACGCCGGACAAGATCTTTACGGCGTCGGCTTCCTGACGCTGGGTGGTGAAGCGCGATTGGCCGGGACGGCGGCGGTCGAGATCGTGCTGGATGTCTTCATTGGTCAGCGGCAGCAGCGGCGGACAGCCATCGACCACGCAGCCGATCGCAATCCCGTGGCTCTCGCCAAAGGTCGTGACCCGGAACATGTGGCCGAAGGTGTTGAAGGACATGGTGTGGGCTCGATCGCCGAATGTAAGTCAATTCCGACTTGTCGTAACGCGCCCCGGAAGAGGGGTCAAATGATCCACTCTCGTCATGGCCGGGCTTGTCCCGGCCATCCACGCCTTGCTTGTGGCTCGTCCATAAGGAAGACGTGGATGCCCGGCACAAGGCCGGGCATGACGGCGGATGGAGTACGCGCCACTATCTGCGGTTAACTATACTTCTGCAGCGCGCCGTCGCTGAACACATACACCGCGCCCTGCTCGATCGTCAGTTCGGCGGCGCTGTCGGGGGTTTCAACACCCAGCGTCACCATCAGCGCCCGCGCGGTGCCGCCATGGGCCACCGCGACCGTGTCGGTCGTAAGCTGCGCGTACCAGTCGCTCATCCGGGCCTGCACCGCCGCATAACTTTCGCCGTCCGGCGGCGGGACGCTCCATCGGTCGCTCTGGCGCGCGGCAAAGATTTCGGGATCGGACGCCTGCATCTGGGTCAGCGTCGAGCCTTCCCAGCGGCCATAGCCGATTTCGCGCAGCCGGTCGTCGACCGCATATTCACTCGCCGGCAATTTCAGTACGCCGCGCACCAGTTCCATCGTCGAACGGGCGCGGCCGAGTGGACTTGCCACGAATGCCAGCGACGCTTCGCTGCGCCCATCGCGCTCAAACAGGCCGGTCAGAATTGAGCCTGCGGCCGCGGCCTGCTTGCGGCCGAGATCGTTGAGCGGAATATCCTGCGAGCCCTGGAACCGGCCTTGCGCATTCCATTCGGTTTCACCGTGGCGAATATAATAGATGGTCGGCGCGGACATCAAAAACTCTTCTAAACGACGTCATTGCGAGCAAAGCGAAGCAATCCATGCTGCAACAAAGAAAGAATGGATTGCTTCGTCGCTGCGCTCCTCGCAATGACGGAAACCATTCAATCTTTCGCCAGCGAGATATCCGGCGCGTCCGGGCGTTTCATGCCGACGACATGGTAGCCGGAATCGACGTGATGCACCTCGCCGGTGACACCGCGCGACATGTCCGAGAGCAGATACAGCGCGCTGTCGCCGACTTCCTCGGTGGTCACGGTGCGGCGCAGCGGTGTGTTGTATTCATTCCATTTCAGGATGTAGCGGAAGTCGCCGATGCCGGACGCCGCCAATGTCTTGATCGGCCCGGCCGAGATCGCGTTGACGCGGATGTTCTTCTCGCCGAGATCGGCCGCGAGATAGCGCACGCTCGCCTCGAGCGCGGCTTTTGCAACGCCCATCACATTGTAATGCGGCATCCATTTTTCGGCGCCGTAATAGGTCAGCGTCACGATCGAGCCGCCATCGGTCAAAAGCTTTTCGGCGCGCTGTGCGATCGCGGTCAGCGAGTAGCAGCTTATCATCATGGTCTTGGAGAAATTATCCGCCGTGGTTTCGAGATAGCGACCGTCGAGTTGATCCTTGTCGGAGAACGCGATCGCATGCACCACGAAATCGATCTTGCCCCATTTTTCCCTGAGCACGTCGAATACCGCATCGATGGTGGCGGAATCCGTGACGTCGCAATGCCCGAGCAGCAGACCGCCGACTTCCTGGGCCAGCGGCTCGACCCGCTTTTTCAGCGCGTCGCCCTGCCAGGTCAGTGCGATTTCCGCGCCCGCCGCGTGACAGGCCTTGGCGATGCCCCAGGCGATCGAACGGTTGTTGGCGACGCCGAGGATCACCCCGCGTTTGCCCTGCATCAGACCTGAATTTTGCGCCATCCGCTGTTCCAATCGATTTGCGCTGGTATGCCACATTCAACGCTCAACGCCCACCGCCGGTCTGGAGGTACACCAGCCCCCGCGGCCGGTACAGCCCCAATCAGAACCCCGGTTCAGGCTGTTTGCGCCGGAAACCTTAACAGCCGGAATAGCAGCGCCGTGCCGGTGTTAGTTGTGTGAGATGTCAAGGTAGCCGATAGTGAACACCGTCCGGATGATTCAGGATCGAGCTGCAATGACCGCGTTTCGAGAGAGTGTTGAAGCCATGATTCCGGCCCTGCGCCGGTACGCGCGTGCACTCACGCGCGACGCCGACGTCGCCGACGATCTGGTGCAGGACACGCTGGTACGAGCGTTGCGTTCGGAGCGATTGTTTCTCGGTGGAGACGTTCGAAGCTGGCTCTACACGATCCTGACCAACCTCAACAAGAACCGGCGGCGATCGCTGGCGCGGCGGCCGCAATTCATGCCGCTGCTCGACAACAATCCGGACGCCAGCGGCACCGAAGCCGAAGGCCGCGATATTTCCCGCGCCTTGGCAACCCTGGCAGAAGAGCAGCGCGCGGTGCTGCTTTTGGTGATGCTGGAAGGATTGAGCTACCGCGAGGTCGCCGACATCCAGGCGGTGCCGATCGGCACCGTGATGTCACGTCTCGCGCGCGCCCGCGCTCACGTCAAGGCTTCACTCGAGGGCGAGCGCCCGGTGTTGCGGCAGGTGAAATGATGACCGGCATAATAGCAAGCGATATGGCGCATATGAATTTCGGGGAAGCGATAACAAGGCGACGGTTTTTTCTCCTCTCACCTGCAAGGCCTGAGGGGGAGAACACCGGAATGATTTCGACCGAGAGACAAAGACAATGACCGAGCCCATGATTCCCGTCACCGAAGACGAGCTGCATGCCTATGTCGACAATGAATTGCCGGCGGAACGCCGCGGCGATGTCGAGGCTTGGCTGGCGACGCATCCCGAAGACACGGCGCGGGTGCAATCATGGCGCGCGATGTCGGACGCGCTGCATGCGCGGTATGACTCCGTCGCTGACGAGGCGGTGCCAAAGCGGCTTGAGCTCGAACGGCTGGTGCAGCGGCCGCGCTCGTGGATCTATGGCGCGATCGCCGCGACGCTGGTGGCCTTTATCTGCGGTGGCGCCTCCGGCTGGCTGGCGCGCGGCGTGGCGGCGTCGCCGTCGCCGTTCCAGAACCTGACGCTGGATGCACTGGATGCGCATCGGCTGTATGTGGTCGAAGTGCGCCATCCGGTCGAGGTGCCCGGCGACGAGCGCGCGCATCTGCAGGTATGGCTGACCAAGCGCTGCGGCTGGGACGTCCGTGCCCCCGAACTGGACGCGACCGGGCTGAAGCTGGTTGGCGGGCGGCTGTTGCCCGGCCCGACCGGCCCCGCCTCGTTCCTGATGTATGAGAACGCCTCGGGCGAACGCTTCACGCTCTACACCTCGCGCTCCGAAACCGGCACCGCGCAGATGCGCTATACTGCTGCCGACAACTCAGGGGCGATGTACTGGTCCGAAGGCGGGGTCGGCTACGTGCTGAGCGGTCCGGTCGACAAGGATCGGCTCAATCAGGTCGCCAGGCTGGTCTATGACCAGACCGAGAAGAGCGGCGGCTGAACAGCCACGGATAAGGGCACACCGCTCGGTGTCCCAATTCCGACATCAAGAATCTGGAATCAAGACATCGGCGCGTCTCAAAATCGCACCGGGTGATCACGCGAAACTGCGGCGCGTTCGATCCGCCGATCGACGCGAGCAGCCTCGATCGAGGTTTTACCGCGCTGGTCCCCCGGTCGAGGCTGCACCCCTTCGGATCGCACCGCCATGCGATCCTCAACTCATCTAGCCCAAAACCCACTCAAAACGCTTCTGTTTGACGCGTTTTCTTGACGCGAACCGGTCCCATTTCGCTCGAAAACGCTATAGATTGCTGCGCGGATTATAGGGATGTCCGTCGCGCCACTTCTCCATCAACGCCTCCAGTTCGGCATCGTTCCCGTCCGGAAGCATGATCCGGGTGGTGACGAACAGGTCGCCGGTGCCGGCGGCCTTCGGCAGGCCTTTTCCCTTGAGACGGAAGGTCCGGCCGCTTGAGGTATTTTTGGGGATCGACAGTTCGACCGCGCTGCCGAGCGTCGGCACGCGAACCTTGCCGCCGAGCACCGCTTCATAGAGCGTGATCGGCAGATCGACCCGCAGGTCGCTGCCGTCGACCTTGAAAAAGGCGTGCGGCGCGATGCTGACCGTGATCAGGAGATCGCCAGGCTTGTGGCCCGCCGCGGTCTCGCCCTGCCCTTTCAGGCGGATCTGCTGGCCGGCGGTGACGCCGGCAGGAATCTTGACGTTGAGCTCTTTGCCGTTCGGCAGGCGAACACGCTTTTCCCCGCCTTTGACCGCCTCTTCCAGCGACACCGTCATGGCGACGCTGAGATCGAGATCGAGCGCGATCGAACCGGGGTCGAATTCAAAGCCGCCGCCCGGGCCAGGCCGGGCGCCTCGCGCCGCCGCGCCGCCGAACATGCTGTTGAGAATGTCCTCGAAACCGCCGCCGCCGCCAAAGCCGCCCGCACCGCCGCCGGTCCGGAAGGTCTGGCTCTCGAAGCCGCCGCGACCGGCGCCGCGCGCGCGCGGGTCGCCGCCGGGAAAGCCCTGAAAACGGGGCTTGCCCTCGGCGTCGATTTCGCCGCGGTCGAACTGCTTGCGCTTGTCGTCGTCGCCGATGATCTCGTTGGCCGAGTTCAGCTCGGAAAAGCGCTCCGCGGATTTCGGATCGTTCTTGTTGGCGTCGGGGTGATGCTTCTTGGCAAGCTTGCGATAGGCACTCTTGATCGCCGCAGCACTGGCGCCCCGCGGCACCCCCAAGACCTCATAGGGGTCGCGCATCCGTCTCGTCTCCTTCAGGGAAATCTGATCTTAAACGTGTGATCTTAAGTTTGGGCCTGATGGCCCGCTTCGGTTTTCATCTGGGGTGTTCGTGGCATTTTTGCAACGGGTCCCAGTGTAGTTCTAACCCTGTCTCCAGGGTTTCAAAGTATGAATTTCCCACCGGCCCTGGCTGGACTGGCAGGCGGCGCCCTGCAGCCAGCTTTCCGACCGGCCATTGACGTAACTCGCCAGAAAATCCCGGCAGGTCCGTCCTTCCGACGCATAGGCCTTGGCGAGCGGCGTCACCGAGCCCCGCGCGCCGGTTTCAGGATTTTCCCAGGGCTGGCTGGAATCCTTGTCGCCCTTGGTCAGTACGTCGGAAGCGGCGTTACGCGCAAAGGCCAGATCGGTCTCGGTCGGCGTCGCCACCACGGCGCTGACCGGGGTCGGGCTGATCGAGCCGGTCACATCGCTGTCGCCCATTTTGGCGAAGGCGCCCTCGGTGCGGGACATGCTGCAGCCGCCGGAGGAGACGCCAATTAGAATCAATGTCATCACCGCGCCGGTCGGCCCGATCGCCGATAGGCCAACGCGCCCCCATGCCCTATATAGGTTGAGCCTATATAGGGGCTGCAACACGCTCTGGGCCACGGGCGGGCGCAACTCGGAACTCCCTGGATGACGGACACGACCTCCATCAAACACCCGACACCCTTAACATCCGGTGATTTCACCGCCGCCGAGGAGCCATTTGCGCTGTTCAGCGACTGGTTCGCCGAGGCGGTGAAGGCTGAACCCAACGACCCCAACGCGATGTCGCTGGCATCCGTCGATGCCGACGGCCTGCCGGACGTGCGAATGGTGCTGATGAAGGGTTTTGACGCCCAGGGCTTCGTTTTCTACAGCCATATCGCGAGCCAGAAGGGGCGCGAACTTGCCGCCAATCCCAAGGCGGGCTTGCTGTTTCACTGGAAATCGCTGCGCCGGCAGGTGCGAATCCGCGGCAATGTGTCACCAGTGAGCGAGGCGGAGGCGGACGCCTATTTCGCGACCCGCCCGAAACAAGCCCAGATCGGCGCCTGGGCCAGCCAGCAATCGCAACCGCTGGAAAGCCGTTTTGCCTTCGAACAGGCGATCGCGAAATTCGCCGCCAAATACCTTATCGGCGACGTGCCGCGGCCATCGGGATGGAGCGGCTGGCGCATCGCCCCGCTGCGGTTCGAATTCTGGCACGACCGCCCGTTCCGCCTGCACGACCGCATCGAATTCCGCCGCGCGGCGGCGGATCAGCCATGGTCCAAAACGCGGCTATATCCGTAATGACCCGAGCAAGGACGTCCCTCCCATGAATACCGCCAATACGCCACGGCGCACTTTGCTTCTGACCGGCGCCAGCCGCGGCATCGGCCATGCGACCGTGATCCGCTTTTCCAGCGCCGGCTGGCGTGTCCTCACCTGTTCGCGGCATCCGTTCCCGGAACAGTGCCCGTGGGGCGCCGGACCCGAGGATCACATCCAGGTCGACCTTGCCGACCACGCCGACACCACGCGGGCGATTTCCGAAATTCGCGAGCGGCTGGAAGGCGGCGAGCTGCATGCGCTGGTCAACAACGCCGCGATTTCGCCAAAGGCGGCCGGCGGCGGACGGCTCGGCTCGGTCGATACCGATATCGACACCTGGAGCCATGTGTTCCGGGTCAATTTCTTCGCGCCGATCATGATGGCGCGCGGGCTGATCGAGGAATTGAAAGCCGCCAAGGGCTCGGTGGTCAACGTCACCTCGATCGCGGGTTCGCGCGTGCATCCGTTCGCGGGTGCGGCCTATGCGACCTCGAAGGCGGCGCTGGCGTCTTTGACCCGCGAGATGGCGTCGGATTTCGGCCGCATCGGCGTGCGCGTCAACTCGATCGCACCGGGCGAGATCGACACCTCGATCCTGTCGCCGGGCACCGAGAAGATCGTCGACCAGCAGATCCCGCTGCATCGCCTCGGCACCCCGGACGAAGTCGCCAAGATCATCTATGTGCTGTGCACCGAGACCAGTTCGTATGTGAACGGCGCCGAGATCCACATCAACGGCGGCCAGCACGTGTAGGGGTCAGAGCACCCCAATCGTCATTGCGAGCGCAGCGAAGCAATCCATAGCTCAGCAAAAGCAGAATGGATTGCTTCGTCGCTACGCTCCTCGCAATGACGACGAACGCTGTGGCCATCCTTCGAGACGCCATGCTCCGCATGGCTCCTCAGGATGAGGGCGGGAAGTGCGGTGACACTCTCCATCAATCCGCGCGAAACTTTCGCGGGCCGCTGCGCAGATCGCGCGCCTCGATATTGAAGGCGCTCGAGCATTCGTCCTCGCTCTCGCCTTCCGATAGCGCCGCGCCGCAATGCCGACAGGTCCGCGCCGACACAGCAAGTTCCCTCACTGCAGCGTTGCGGTCCTGTTGATAGCGGGCGAAGTCGATGACGTTGCGCCCTTGCGTTATGAGTTTCTCAACCATTGCTTTCCTCGCGACTTGAAACAGCGTTATCGCAGAAAGCCGTCGCGCAAACGTTCAGCGCAACGCTCAAATTTTAGCAGACAAATTGAGGCAGCGGCCGCGCGAAGCGGAACTGCTTTCTTAACCTTTGCCGTGCGGCTAAATGGCTTGTCCTAAAGCCACTTTTTCCACTTGAAGATGAAGTAAGGAAGAATTGCGGCGAACAGCATCATCAAAACCGCCAGGGGATAGCCATGTTCCCATTCGAGTTCCGGCATGACCTTGAAATTCATGCCGTAGATCGAGGCGATCAGGGTCGGCGGCATCAACACCACCGCCATCACCGAAAACAGCTTGATGATATTGTTCTGCTCGAGGTTGACGACGCCGAGCATCGCATCCAGCACGAAAGTGATTTTGTTGGAAAGATAGGAGGCGTGATCGGTCAACGACGACACGTCGCGCTGCATGGTCTTGAGCTGCGCGCGCATCTCCTTCGACCATTTGACGCCTTCGGCCTCGGCGGTGATGAAGGTGACGAGGCGGCCGATCGAAACCAGGCTTTCGCGCACCTTGGAGGTGAGGTCGCCCTTGCGCCCGATCAGGATCAGAATCTCGGAATAGCGTTTGGCGTGGCCGGTGCGCGCAGCCCCCTCGGGTTCGAAGATGGCGTGGCTGACCGTATCGACGTCGGCGCCGGCCCGCTCCAGAATGTCGGCGCAACGATCGATCACCGCGTCGAGCAATTCCATCAGCACGGTCTCGCCATTGGTTCCCGGTGCGGCGCCCCGTGCCAGCTTGTTCTCCACCAGCGTGAACGGCGCCGGAAGGTCGTAGCGCACCGTCACCAGGCGATGACCGGACAGGATGAACGTCACCGGCGTGATCCGCGGCGATTGAGTGTCGGCCGCGCACATCAGGCTGGCGGTCATGTAGCGCGCGCCGTTCTCGATATAGAGTCGGCTGGAAATCTCGATTTCCTGCATGTCCTCGCGGGTCGGAACCGCGATGCCGGCGAGGCCTTCCACCGCGTGGTCCTCCTCCGGGCTCGGCTTGACCATATCGATCCAGACAGCGCTTTCCGGTAACGCCTTGAGATCGACCGAGACAGCCTTTTTCAGCGAGGAGTCGGAGGGGATGAACACCGAAAACATGAAGGGACTCCGAAACTGGACGGGTGACAATCACCCAAGGGACTTAGCTCGATTCTGGCAAGCGCTTCATGACGCGGGCGTGAACGGCTGGCGATTTGCGGCAGCCCGATGGCCACAGGGTGGCGGCCATTCGGCGACCTCGGCTCTCCTGCCCAAAAATGGGACGGAACACCATAGAGTTGCGACAAAAAAGACACAGCCAGCGTCCCGCGTCGCGGGAGAACCCATCTAAACGCGCTGGAATTATTGCCAATTTCGGCGAGACTGATATTAATGGAATCGTCGCGTGTAAGGCGCAATAGGGGCGCCGCAGACGCAGCACTTCAACCGGAAGTACATCATGTCGTCGCTGAAATTAAAACTGGGCGTTCTGGCTGCCGGCCTGCTGCTCTCGGGCTGCATGGAAACCGCCAACTACGAGGCGACCAACACCGCCAATTTCAAGCCGCGTGACAAGGAATTGCTGGCCAAGATTCGATACGAGAACGTGGCCGTTGCCGAACCCTATCGCCGCGCCATTGTCGATTATCACCGCAAGGAAGCGCCCGGCTCGATCGTGGTCGATTCCGACAATCATTATCTTTATCTCGTGCAGAACGACGGCAAGGCTCTCCGCTACGGCATCACGGTCGGCGAAGAAGCGATGGCCTGGTCCGGCATCGCCAAGGTCGGCAGCATGACCGAGTGGCCGGCTTGGCATCCGACCAAGGGTGAAATCGAGCGTCTCGGCGTTCCCACTTTTGTGGCGCCGGGTCCCGATAATCCGATGGGTTCGCGGGCGCTCTATCTTTATTCGGGCGGCAAGGACACGCTGTTCCGCATTCACGGCACCAACCAGCCGGAATATATCGGTCAATCGATCTCCTCCGGTTGTATCCGGATGACGAACGAGGACGTGATCGACCTGTATAATCGGGTGAAGATGGGCACCATCGTGGTGGTGCTGGAACCGCACCATGGCGACTCGCCATTTGCCCCGAAGGTAGCCTCGCAAACCGACACCAATGTCGGCGGCGGACGGTATCAGTAGCCGCCACGGCTACTCTCGATCTGCGATTTCAAAGCGCCGGTTTACCGGCGCTTTTTATTTTGCCGGTTATCATTCGGACCGTTGTCATCTGCGCTTCTTCGCCGGCGGTTTGCCGGCCGGTGGCTCGGCGCCGGCATCCGGCGCGACCGGATCAACGACAGCGTCCGGTTTCGCGGCGTCGGCTTTGGCCGCTTCGCGCTGCGGGGCTTCGTCCGGACGCGCGACCGGCAGCAGCGGCGGGGTCGCAGGCATCGGATCCCAGACATTCCACTGACAGATTTTGTAGTCGTTATGCCGCGCCATCAAATCGAGATGGATGTGATCCTCGTGATACCAGTCCGAGCCCGGCCCCAGCACGGTTGAAAACCGCGCGCAGACCGAATGCAGCACGCTCTCGCGCAACTCGCGGGACACCGTGCGATCCGTCAGCGAAATCGACCGGCCGTTGGCGAGCTTGAAAGAACGAACGTCGAGCGCATTGGCGCGGCCATGTTCGGACAGCGGCGCGCCGACGACCCGGTTACGGCCGCGGCACTCGAACGAATCGAAATTGTCGAGGTCCGTGACGATGCTGCCGAGATTCGTGGCCAGTTGCGCGACATCGGTGCGAACCCAGTCGGCGATCGCCGACGCCATCGAGCAACGCAGGATCGCCGCGGGCTTGAGCGTGACCCGATGCTTGTCCGGCAGCACCACGGCCTCCAGCCGAACCAGATCGGTGCCGCCGCAGCCGCCGGCGCCGTGGATATCGGGAATGCTGGGAGCGATGGCGATCGCCTCCGATAGCGCCAGCCGGCAGGCCGATGGCTGAGGCCCGGGCGCAGGCACAGGCACAGGCGCTGCCTGCTCGGCCGGTTTGACCGCCTCGGCGGGTGGTTGTTTGCCGTCCACAGGCTCGTCCGCCCCGGCTGCCGGCGCCTCTGCCGGACGCGGCCTCGGCAACGGAACCGGTGTCGCACGCGCGCTCCGGCGCGGCTTCGGCCCGAAGTCCCTGAACAGGGTACCCCAAGGGCTCCCTGATGCGGCGCGTGAAGCGTTGCGCGCGGCTGCGGCGGGTTCGGTTTGCCCATACAGCATCAAGGCCACGACGGTAACCAAGCTCGCTGCGCTGCAGCGCAAGCCGACAGAAGGCCTATTGCGGCGTGTTTTTGGCGCGTTAAAGTTCATGCCAAGCCGCGAAGATTTGCGGCAAGCGATAACACGACCCGGAGGGACTTCCGTATGCGCGGATTGATGCAAGACTGGCCTTTGTTGTGTCACCGGATTATCGAGCATGCCGCATTAATACACGGCACGCGGGAGATCGTGACGCGGTCGGTCGAAGGTCCCATCCACCGCACCAATTACGCTGAAATCCGCGATCGTGCACTGAAAGTCTCGCAACGCCTCGATCGCGACGGCATCAAGCTCGGCGACCGTGTCGCCACCATCGCATGGAACACCTGGCGCCATCTCGAAGCCTGGTACGGCATCATGGGCATCGGCGCGATCTGCCATACCATCAACCCGCGGCTGTTCCCCGACCAGATCGCCTGGATCGTCAATCACGCCGAAGATCGCGTGGTCATGACCGATATCACTTTTGTGCCGATCCTGGAAAAAATCGCCGACAAGCTTCCGAGCGTGGAACGCTACATCGTGCTCACCGACAAGGCGCACATGCCGCAGACCACGCTGAAGAACGCGGTGGCCTATGAAGACTGGATCGCGGAAGCCGACGGCGATTTCAAGTGGAAGACCTTCGACGAGAATACCGCGGCCGCGATGTGCTACACTTCGGGCACCACGGGCGATCCGAAGGGCGTGTTGTATTCGCATCGCTCCAACGTGCTGCACGCACTGATGGCCAATACCGGCGACTCGCTGGGCGCCAATGCCGCCGATACGATGCTGCCGGTGGTGCCGCTGTTCCACGCCAATAGCTGGGGCATCGCGTTCTCCGCGCCCTCGATGGGCACCAAGCTGGTGCTGCCCGGTGCCAAGCTCGACGGCGCATCGGTCTATGAACTCCTGAGCACCGAAAAGGTGACGCATACCGCTGGTGTCCCGACGGTGTGGCTGATGCTGCTCAATCATATGGCCGCCAACAATCTGAAATTGCCGGATCTGCGCATGGTGGTCTGCGGCGGGTCGGCGATGCCGCGCTCGATGATCCAGGCGTTCCTCGATATGGGCGTGAAGGCGCGCCACGCCTGGGGCATGACCGAGATGAGCCCGATCGGCACCCTCGCCGCGCTCAAGCCGCCCTTCGACGAACTCACCGGCGAGGCCCGTCTCGACATCCTGCAGACCCAGGGCTACCCGCCGTTCGGCGTCCAGATGAAGATCACCGACGATGCCGGCAAGGATCTGCCGTGGGACGGCAAGACGTTCGGCCGGTTGAAGGTCTCTGGCCCATCCGTGTCAAAAGCGTATTTCCGTGTCGATGTTAACATTCTCGACGATGACGGCTTTTTCGACACCGGCGATGTCGCGACCATCGACCAGCACGGCTATATGCGGATCACCGATCGCTCCAAGGACGTTATCAAATCCGGCGGCGAATGGATTTCCTCGATCGATCTGGAAAACCTGGCGGTCGGCCATCCCGCGGTCGCCGAAGCTGCCGTGATCGGCATCCATCATCCCAAATGGGACGAGCGGCCGCTGTTGATCGTGCAGCTCAAGCAGGGCCAGAACGCCACGCGCGAGGACATCCTCAAATACATGGATGGCAAGATCGCCAAATGGTGGATGCCGGACGACGTCGCCTTCGTCGAAGGCATCCCGCACACCGCGACCGGAAAGATCCTCAAAACCGCTTTGCGCGACCAGTTCAAGGCCTACAGCTTCCCGAACGCGGCGGCGTAGGACTTCTTCCCTTCTCCCCTTGTGGGAGAAGGTGGCGCGCATAGCGCGCCGGATGAGGGGTCTCTATCCGCGGAGACAGACCCCTCACCCGTCCGCGATGCCAGGGCATCGCGTCCACCCTCTCCCACAAGGGGAGAGGGGAAGAGAGCGCTCCCCGACGGCCAAAATCCCTTGAATTTGCCGCAGGTCCGTGGTCTCAAACGGGCCAGTTTGAGCGCCCTGCGCATTTCGCAGGGCCAGGTTCCAACCCGGCAGAATTGAAGCCATGGCCCGCAGGTTTTCCGCCCCCTACCAGTCGGAGCCGGTGTCGGGTCTTGCGTCCTGGGCCCGCAACTTCGCGGTGTTCTCGGTGGTCGCGGTCGTGATCTCGATCATCATCGTTCGTTTCGGTTTTCTCGAGATGAAGCCGGCGCTGGCGACCTTCTTCGGCGCGCTGGCGCTCGCCGGCCTTTCCATTTTGCTCGGCCTCGCCGCCTTTGTCGCGATCTGGCAAAACGGCTCGCGCGGCATGAGCCGCATCCTGCTGGCGCTCCTGATCGACGCGGTCGTGCTGGCCTATCCCGCCTATCTCGGCCTGCAATATCGCAAACTGCCGGCGATCCACGACATCACCACCGATCCGATCGACCCGCCGCGTTTTGAGGCGCTGGCGCGGCTGCGCGCCAGCGACGGCGCCAACACCGCCGTCTATGCCGGACTATATTCCGCCGAACAGCAGCGGCTCGCCTATCCCGACATCGAAACCGTCGAGCTCGAGGTCCCGGTGCAGCGCGCCTATGAGATCACGCTGCAAATCGTCAACCGGCGCAAATGGCTTGTGATCGACGAACGTCCGCCACAGCCACCGCGCCGGATAGCCCGTATCGAGGCGGTGGCGCGCTCGCCGATCATGGGATTTCGCGAGGACGTATCGATCCGCATCACATCCGATGGCGATGACGATTCCCGCGTCGATATTCGCTCGTCCTCGCGCTATTTCGAGAGCGATCTCGGCAGCAACGCCGCCCGCATCACCAAGCTGATCGACGACATCAACAACGCCGCCGAGAATGCCAACCTCAAGGCGGCGAAGAAACCGCAACTGCCGCCCAAGGCGCCGCCGAAGGTGGTGAAGAAGTGACGGGTCAGCCAACCAGCCGATACGTCCCGCCGATCACCGGATCGCCGTCGGTCGCCACGATCCCGCGTCCCACCAGATCCTCCAGATGCGCCAGCACGGAATAACCCGCAGCGTTCAATAGCCTGGGGTCGATGCCGATATAGATCGCGCGCACGATGGTGGGAATATCCGCCTCGCCCTTCGCCAGACGATGCAGGATCGAGGCCTCGCGCGCCTGACGGTGCCGGATCAGGAAGCGCACATAGCGTGGACCTTCCGGGATTTCCGGACCGTGGCCCGAGAAATACAAATCCTCGTCACGCTGCGCCAACCGATCGAGCGAGGCCATGTAGTCGACCATCGATCCATCCGGCGGCGCCACGATCGAGGTCGACCAGCCCATCACGTGATCGCCGACGAAATTGATCTTCCGCTCCGGCCAGGCGAACGCCAGATGATTGGCGGTATGACCCGGCGTCGCCACCGCTTCGAGCTTCCAGCCGTCGCCTTCGATCATTTCGCCATGGCGCACGGTGACGTCGGGCCGGAAGTCGCGGTCTGCGCCGGATTCCGGATTGTGCTTCTCGCTCTCGAAGCGGGGCCGCGAGGCCCGGTGCGACCCCTCGGCATAGACTGTCGCGCCGGTGGCGGCCTTGATCCGCGCGGTGTTCGGCGAATGGTCGCGGTGGGTGTGGGTGACCAGGATATGCGTCACGGTTTCACCGCGCACCGCATCCAACAAAGCCGCCGCGTGCGCTTCGTCGTTGGGACCGGGATCGATGATTGCGACCTTGCCCTTGCCGACGATGTAACTCAGCGTGCCCGTAAAAGTGAACGGACTCGGATTGTTGCAGAGAATCCGCCGCACGCCCGGCCGGACTTCGTCGACGACACCGGGCTTGAGCGGAAAGTCGCGGTTGAACGGGATGTCGTCGTTATCGGCCATATCTGTCATCCATATCAACGCCGCACTCACCACCGGCCCCTCATGCTGAGGAGGCCCGCAGGGCCGTCTCGAAGCATCGGGCACGATCTGTCGCGCGGCCATCCTTAGAGACGCCCGCAAGATGCGGGCTCCTCAGGATGAGGTCGGAGTGTACTTTACGAAAACGCCTGGATACCGGTGATCGCGCGGCCGAGGATCAAAGCGTGGACGTCGTGAGCGCCTTCGTAGGTGTTGACGGTTTCCAGGTTCGCGGCATGGCGCATCACGTGATATTCGATCTGGATGCCGTTGCCGCCGTGCATGTCGCGCGCCATGCGTGCGATGTCGAGCGCCTTGCCGCAATTGTTGCGCTTGACGATCGAGATCATCTCGGGCGCCATCTTGCCTTCGTCCATCAGGCGGCCGACCCGCAGCGAGCCCTGCAGGCCGAGCGCGATATCGGTCTGCATGTCCGCGAGCTTCTTCTGCACCAGTTGCGTCGCCGCCAGCGGGCGATTGAACTGCTTGCGGTCGAGCGTGTATTGCCGCGCGCGCGCCATGCAATCTTCCGCCGCGCCCATCGCGCCCCAGGAGATGCCGTAGCGGGCGCGGTTGAGGCAGCCGAACGGCCCCTTCAGGCCCGACACGTTGGGCAATAATGCGCTTTCCGGAACTTCCACGCCGTCCATCACGATTTCGCCGGTGACGGATGCGCGTAGCGACAGCTTGCCTTCAATTTTCGGAGCCGACAGGCCCTTCATGCCCTTCTCGAGGATGAAGCCGCGGATCTGGTTGTTATGCTCCGGCGATTTCGCCCACACCACGAAAACGTCGGCGATCGGCGCGTTGGAAATCCACATCTTGGTGCCGGTCAGCCGGTAACCGTCGGAGGTCTTGTCGGCGCGGGTCTTCATGCCGCCGGGATCGGAGCCGGCATCGGGCTCGGTCAGGCCGAAACAGCCAACCCATTCCCCGGTGGCGAGCTTCGGGAGATATTTCTTGCGCTGGTTCTCGTCGCCGTAAGCATAGATCGGGTGCATCACCAGCGACGACTGCACCGAATTCATCGAGCGGTAACCGGAATCGACGCGCTCGATCTCGCGTGCCACGAGGCCATAGGCGACGTAGCTCGCATTGGCGCAGCCATATTCCTCCGGCAGGGTGATGCCGATCAGGCCGAGTTCGCCCATCTCGTTGAAAATCTCGCGGTCGGTCTTTTCCTCGAGATAGGCCTTGGTGATGCGCGGCAGCAACTTGTCCTGCGCATAGGCGCGCGCGGTGTCGCGGATCATGCGCTCGTCTTCGGTCAGTTGCTCGTCGAGCATGAACGGATCATCCCACTGGAAATTCACCGGGGATGGCTTGTCCTTGGACTGAGGGCGAACGCTCATGAAAATCCCTTTCGCGTCATTCTATCGGTTGTGGACCAAATTAAAGCGCCAAAGGCCGAAGCGCAATTGAATTGGACGGTACCTGCTTCTCCGTCATTCCGGGGCGATGCGCAGCATCGAACCCGGAATCTCGAGATTCCGGGTTCGCATCTTCGCATCGCCCCCCGAATGACAAATGTTCAGCCTTCGAACATTTCGTTGGAAACGATCTCGATGCCGAAGCCGGACAATCCCTTGTAGTCATGCGCCGACGAGGTGAGATGACGGATCGAGGTGACGCCGAGATCGCGCAGGATCTGCGCGCCGACGCCGACTTCGCGCCATTGCCGGTTGCGATCGGCCTCGGCGGATTTCTCCTCCGGCAGGGGCGCCACGGGAACGCCGGCGGCGCCGTCGCGCAGGTAAACCAGCACACCGCTGCCGGCCTTCTTGAAATGTTCGAGCACGGCCTGCATGCGCTTCGGCCCGGTGAACATATCCCTGACGATATTGGGCTTGTGAAACCGGGTCAGCACGTTCTTGCCATCGCCAACACCATTATAGACGAACGCGACATGCGCGATCGGGTCGAACGGCGAACGATAGGCGTAGCCCTGCAACGGCCCGATCGGGCTTTCCGTGGTGAAGGTCGAGACCCGCTCGATCAGCTTTTCGCGGCCCTGCCGATAGGCGATCATGTCGGCAATGGTGACATGCTTGAGCTTGTGCGCCTTGGCGAACCGCGCCACCTGCTCGCCCTTCATGACGGTGCCGTCATCGTTCATCAACTCGCTGATCACGCCGATCGGCGGCAGACCGCTCAGCTTGCAGAGATCGACCGCAGCCTCGGTATGGCCGGAACGCAGCAGCACGCCGCCGTCGCGCGCAATCAGGGGAAACACATGACCGGGCCGCGCGAAATCATTGGCGCCGACATTCGGATTGGCCAGCGCGCGGCAGCAGGAAGCGCGCTCGTCGGCCGAAATCCCGGTCCCGCCATCGGGCTTGTAATCGATCGAGACCGTAAAGGCGGTGGTGTGGTTGGATTCGTTGTGCGCCACCATCGGATCGAGCCGCAGCCGGCGCGCGTCTTCGGTGGTGATCGGGGCGCAGACGATGCCGGAGGTATGACGAATAATGAATGCCATCTTGTCGGCGGTGCAGAGCGACGCCGCGACAATCAGATCGCCCTCGCCTTCGCGGTCGTCATCGTCGGTCACGACGACGAGTTCGCCGTTGGCGAAGGCATGCAGAACTTCCTGGATCGGGTCGGCCATTCAAGGGGTCTCACATTGTGCGGGGCGAGCATTAGCCGGGTTAGCAAGCCCGCGCCAGCTTCATTACGCAGGGCAGAACGGCTCCGGCGGCGTGGCGGCGATGGCGACAAACCATGCCAATTTGCATATGGTCGGAACCAATAAAGAACAAGGGAGACGCCGTTCATGACCGCTGCTGTATTTGATTTCGCGCCATTGCTGCCAGCGGGATTGCCCGCGGCTGCGGCGAAATGGACCGGGCTGGCGAAATACAGCTTCGTTGGCGGCAACAATGATCCGGATCAGGTCCCCCTCGAGGGCCTGATCGACGCGGTCAATGCCGTGCTCAAGCGCGAAGGCAGGACACTGGCGACCTATGGGCTCGCCAGCGGCCCGCAGGGGTATCTGCCGCTGCGCCAATTCCTCACTGCGAAACTGAAAGCCGACGCCGGTATCGCCTGCACCGCCGACGAGATCCTGATCGTTTCGGGTTCGCTGCAGGCGCTCGACCTCGTCAACGCCACGCTGCTGGCCCGCGGCGATACCGTGATCATCGAGCGCGACAGCTATCAGGGCTCGATCAACCGACTGACAAGGCTCGGCGTCAATATCGTCGGTATTCCGCTCGATCATGAGGGTATGCGGATGGATGCGCTGGCGGAGGCGCTCGCCGACCTCAAGAGCCGCGGCATCACGCCGAAATATATCTACACCATTCCGACCGTGCAAAACCCGACCGGCACCATCATGCCGGTCGCGCGCCGCACCGAACTCCTGAGGCTGGCTGAACAATATGGCGTGCCGATCTTCGAGGATGATTGCTATGCCGATTTGATCTGGGACGGCCAACGCCCGCCGGCGATTCACGCGATGAGCAAAACCGGCAACGTGATCCATATCGGCTCATTTTCAAAATCGATCGCACCGGCGCTGCGCGTCGGCTACATCGTGGCCGGATGGGGCGTGATGTCGCGGATGCTGTCGCTGAAAACCGACGCCGGTTCGGGCGCGCTGGAACAGATGGTACTCGCGGAATATTGCGCGCCGCATTTCAGCACCCATGTGCCGAAACTGACGCGGGGCTTGCGCGCCAAGCTGGAGACGCTGATGGAAGCGCTCAACGAGCAATTCGGCACCTCGGCCGAATTCGAGGACCCCAAGGGCGGCATCTTCCTGTGGGTCAAATTGCCCGATCAGGTCGATACGCTGAAGCTCTATCAGGCTGCACTGGCGGCCGGCGTCTCCATCAATCCCGGACCGGAATGGTCGGTCGACAAGGCCTATGCCGGCAGCCGGCTGCGGCTGTGTTTCGCCAGTCCCACGCATGAAGAAATCCGCGAGGGCATAGCTCTGCTGGCCGAGGTCTGCCACCGGGAATTCGGTGTGCCGGAACGAAGCGCCAATATCGAGAAGCGCGGCCGTGCCTGACGGCTGCAGGCATGGCGGGATTTACGGCAATCCTGTAAGATCACGCCACCCTTAAGGAACTCGCGAGATGGACGCTGCCGACCTTCGAATGTTCCAGTCCGTGGCCAGCACGGGCAGCATGAGCAAGGCCGCGCATGAGCTCAACACCGTGCAATCCAACGTCACCGCGCGCATCAGGTCGCTCGAGGATGAAGTCGGATTCGCATTGTTTGAGCGAACCCATCGCGGGGTCACGCTGACCGCGGCGGGCCAGCGGCTGCTTCCCTTTGCGGCCCGTGCCGCGCGCCTCCTAGAAGACGCCAAACGCGCCGTCGCCGACGAGGGGACGCCTTCCGGGGCGCTTATGATCGGCTCGCTCGATACGACGGCGGCACTGCATCTGTCACCGGCGCTGGCGCGTTACGTCGCGGCCTATCCGGCGGTCGATCTGTCGTTGCGAACGGGAACCACGGCCGAGTTGATCGCGCAGGTGCTCGACCGGCAGCTCGACGGCGCCTATGTCTGCGGTCCGGTCAACCATCCGGATCTGCTCACCGATCCCTTCGTCCGGGAAGAACTGGTGATCCTGACCGGTCCTTCGATTGCGAGCTTCGAATCCTTGAGCAAGAAGCCGGATCTCAAGATCGTGGTATTGAAAGCCGGTTGCTCGTACCGGCAGAAACTCGAAACCATGCTGGCGCGGCGCGGCATTGTCGGCACGCGGCTGCTGGAGTTCGGCACCATCGAATCCATCATCGCCTGTGTCAGCGCCGGCGTCGGCGTGACCTTGCTGCCGCGCGCATTGCTCGGATCGGTGTGGGAGCGCGGACGGCTGCGCGTTCATCCGCTGCCGGGCGACGAGGGACAAGTCGACACCGTCTTTATCCGGCATCGCGAAGCCTTTGCCTCGAGCGCGCTACGCGCCTTCATGGAGTTGGTCCGGCCGGCCCTGACGATGGCGGCGGCTGAATAGTCCACCTGCCATCATTGGGCGCGATGGCGGCCATCTGATCAAACCATTACCCGACGGAATCCCGTTTGCTCTAGTGTCGCCGCAAACAATAGCGGCGGTGAACATCATGCAACGGGATAGCTCGATAGCGCTGGCCTTCGGCGGAATGGCGGCAATGACCGCCGCACTCGGCATCGGCCGCTTTGTCTACACACCGATCCTGCCTTCGATGATCGGCGCGCTCGGTTGGAGCAAATCCAACGCCGGGCTGATCGCCTCGGCCAACTTTGTGGGATATCTCATCGGCGCGGTGCTCGCTGGCCTGCCGTTCGCGGTGCGCCGGCCGCGATTCTGGCTCCTGGCCGCCTTGGCCATCAGCGCGGTCTCGACCGCTGCGATGGCGGTGCCGTCCGATATCGCTTCGTTCGCCGTGCTTCGTTTCATCGGCGGTGCCGCCAGCGCCTTCGTGATCGTGTGCGCGTCCACGCTGGTGCTGGAGCGGCTGGCATTGTCCGGGCGGGGACCGCTGTCAGCCATTCACTTCGCAGGCGTCGGCTTCGGCATCGTGATCTCGGCCATCGCAGTGTCCGCAATGCTGGCATCGGGCATCGGCTGGCGAAACCTCTGGATCGGTTCGGGCGCGATTGCGCTACTGGCGACGATTGTCGCCGCGACGCTGATTCCGGCCGCGCACAGTGTCGCCGCGACGCCTGAACCGGGCGCCGCGCGCAACGGTCCATCCGGCATCGGCACGATGACGCTGGCTTACGGATTGTTCGGTTTCGGCTACGTCATCACGACGACGTTCCTGATTGCCATCATACGGCTCACGCCTGCCGTTCACGCGTTCGAACCCTGGGCCTGGATGGTGGTCGGGATAGCCGCGATCCCTTCCGTCACGATCTGGGTCTGGCTCGGCAAGCGGATCGGCATCATGAACGCGTTTGCGGTGGCCTGCCTGATCGAAGCCGTCGGCGTTGCCGCCAGTGTCGAATGGATGACGATCACCGGCATCTGCCTGTCGGCGCTGTTGCTGGGCGGAACGTTCCTCGGCGTGACGGCGCTCGGACTGATCGCCGCACCAATACTCTCCGCCGGCAATTCCCATCAGGCCATTGGCCGCATGACCGCGAGTTTCGCGATCGGTCAGATGGCGGGACCAACGCTGGCCGGATTCCTGTCGGAGCATCTTGGCGATTTTCGCGTGGCATCGCTGATCGCCGCCGGGGCGCTGGTGATCGCCGCGGTACTTGCTGTCAGGACGTCGCGGATTTTCGCACAATCCCAAATCGTGGTAGCCAAGGCCCGCGAATGCAGCCCCGCCGGCCGCATCGCCGACATACAACCGATCAGGTGTTCGCCATGACGACCCGCCATCCGGCCCTGACGCACGCGCAGACGTTTGCCGACGCCTATGGGCTTCGCTTGCCGATCCTGCTCGCGCCGATGGCAGGCGCATGCCCGCCGTCGCTGTCCATCGCCGTCGCCAATGCCGGCGGGCTCGGAGCCTGTGGCGCGCTGCTGATGCAGCCGGCCGCCATCAAAGCGTGGGCTGCGGAAGTTCGCGCCAAAAGCAACGGCGCCTTCGCGCTCAATCTGTGGATTCCCGATCCCAAGCCGCACCGCCATGCCGAAACCGAAAACGCCGTGCGCACATTCCTGGGCGAGTGGGGGCCGGAGGTCCATCCGCAGGCTGGCGATCCAGCACTGCCGGATTTCGAAGCGCAATGCGATGCCATGCTGGAGGCCGCACCGCCGATCATCTCGTCGGTGATGGGGCTTTATCCCAAAACCTTTGTCGACCGGATGAAGGCCAAAGGGATCAAGTGGTTTGCCAATATTTCCACGGTGACCGAAGCCAGGGCCGCGCAGGATGCCGGCGCCGACGCGGTCGTCGCACAGGGCATGGAGGCCGGCGGTCACCGCGGCGCCTTCGATGCCGCGACCGCCGAAGCCCATATGGTCGGCCTGTTTGCGCTGATCCCGGCGGTGGTCGATGCGGTCGATATTCCCGTCGTCGCGACCGGGGGCATTGGCGACGCGCGTGGCGTCGCTGCCGCATTGCTGTTGGGTGCATCCGCCGTTCAGATCGGGAGCGGTTTTCTCCGCTGCCCCGAGGCCAAACTGCCTCAGGCATGGTCCGATGCCATCGGACAGGCCCTGCCGGAACATACGATGGTGACGCGCGCGTTCTCGGGCCGGCCCGGCCGCACCATCGCGACTGCCTATACGCGTGCCGCGGGTTCGTCTGACGCGCCGAAGCCGGCGCCCTACCCCGTGCAACGCGGACTGACGCAGGCGATGCGCGACGAGGCCGTCAAAGCCAATGACATCGATCGCATGCAGGCATGGGCCGGCCAATCGGGCCGGCTCGCCCGCGCCCAGCCTGCGGGCGAAGTGGTGGGCCATTTATGGGAAGGCGCTCAGAAGCTGTTGGGGTAAGTCCCTTACCTCACCGCAAACGGCGACTGATAGGGCCGTCCGAACGGCACGCCGTTGATCACGGTCTGTACCGGTTTCAACGAGACCTTGCCCTCGCGCTTGTTGTTGCGGGTATCGACAAACGACACCGGCCCTTCCACCAGATCCATGATCGCGACATCGCCGGGCGCGCCGACCTGCAGCGTGCCGATTTTCGGCGCCCGGTTGATGATCTTCGCCGGCGCGGTGGTGGTCATCGTCACCACCTGCTCCAGCGAGAAACCCATCGCCATGAACTTGCCCATCACATTGGGCAGGAACGGCATGCCGGGCGTATTGCCGGAAAATACGTGCATGTCGGACGAAATGGTGTCCGGCGTACAGCCGCCGGGGATCGCGACCTCGGCCACGGTAAAGTCGAAACTGCCGCCGCCATGGCCGACGTCGAAGATCACGCCGCGCTGCTTGGCCGCCAGCGCGGCCGACAACAGTTTGCCGTCCTGCACGATGTTGGTGAAGACACCGGCATTGTTCGGCGCACCGGAATAAGCGTGGGTCAGGACGTCGCCGGGCCGCAACAGATTCAGAATATCGGACATCAGCGCGCCGGTCTCGACGCCGCCGATATGCACCATCATTTTGGCCGGCCAGCCGCACATCTCGCAGGCCTGGATGCCGCGTTTGAGCGGCTCGAGGCCGTGCTTGTAGATCACGTTCTCCGACATCCGCACCTTGACGCCGATCAGGAAGTCCTGATTTTCCGCCAGCCCCATCGCGCAAGCTTCGACCTGCGCATTGTCGATATTATAAAGCTCGGCGACCGGGAAGGCTGACAATCCGTTGTTGGCAATGTGAAGAAACGCGTACATCCGCGCCCGCGTCTGCGCGACGATATAACGCCGCAGCGCCGCCAGATTATTGACGCCGGCATCGCCGGCCGACACCACCGTGGTGGTCCCCTGAAATTGCACCAGTTCGTCGGCCGGAATGCCGATCGCCGAGCCGTAGGGATAGACATGGCAATGCAGATCGATCAGGCCCGGCGTGACCAGTTTGCCCGACGCGTCGATGCTCTTGGAGATGCGCGCGGCGGGAATCTCGGGCTCGATCGCCTCGATCACGCCCCAGCGGATGCCGATGTCGCGCTTGCCGCGCAGCGACTGGCTGGGATCGAGCACGTCGCCGCCCTTGATCACCAGATCGAATTTGTCATTTGGACCCATCGCCGCATCGGCCGGGGAGCGCCCTGATACTGTCGCGACAGCCGCTGAGCCCGTAAGCGCAAGAAAATGACGGCGTGACAATGCGGACATGCTGGCGTTCTCCCCCAAGGGTTATTTCTAAAAGGTTATTTTTATCGTTTGATGATGCGCCGGGCAGCGGATTTGCGCAAGCCGCAGACCGACACCGCGCAAACGCCGCTGGTCTCTGCGGACTGGCTGCCATAGTCTTGCGACACGATTATCGAGGGCCGCAGAGCCCGCACGGGAGACGTCCATGCCGGCACTTAAAATTCTCGCGACCACCTTGTGTCTGCTGGCGTCCGGAGCTGCCTTCGCCGACGAGCCGTTGCCACGCGCCAAACCCGAAGAAGTCGGCCTCTCCAGCGAGCGGCTGGCGCGGATCGGCGAGACACTAAAGGCCGACATTGACGCCGGACGCATTCCCGGCGCTGTCATCGCGATCGCCCGGCACGGCAAACTGGTGATGCTCGATGCCTATGGCTGGCGCGACAAGGCGGCCGGCGTCGCGATGACCACCGATACCATCTTCAACATCGCCTCGATGACCAAGCCGATGACGACAGTCGGCGCGCTGATGCTGTATGAGCGCGGCAAGATCCTGATGAACGACCCGCTCGCGAAATATTTCCCGAAATTCGCACAGATGCGCGTTGCCGTGCGTGACGCCAGCGGAGAACCGACCGCTGAAACCGTGCCAGCCAATCGTCCGATCACGATCCAGGATCTGATGCGCCACACCTCCGGACTTGTCTATGGCGGGCGCGGCAACACGCTGGTGCACAAGATGTACCCGGCCGGCAGCAGCGATGCCGGACGCGACTATGATGGCGCTGGTTTCATCGACAAATTGTCATCGCTGCCACTGTTGTACCAGCCGGCCACCGTCTGGGATTACGGCTTCGGTCTCGATGTGCTCGGCCTCACCATCGAACAGATCAGCAAGCAATCGCTTGGAACATATCTGCAGGCCAATCTGTTTGCGCCGCTTGGCATGACCGATACGGGATTTTCGATATCCGCGGACAAGGCCGCGCGCTACGCCAAACCGTTGCCGATCGATCCCGACACCGGCAGGCCGCAAGCGCGCAGCCCCGAACTGACGCAACCGCTCAAATTCGAATGCGGCGGCGGCTGCGCGGCCTCGACCGCCTCCGACTATCTGCGCTTTGCGATGCTACTGATGAACGGCGGCCGCTCCGGCGAGGCGCGTCTGTTGAGTCGCAAGACCATCGAATACATGCTGTCCGATCAGCTTGGGCCAAATATCAAGAATCTGGTCGGCAACGCCGATCCGACCCGCGCCGATTTCGGATTCGGCCTCGGGCTTGCGGTGCGCACGACGCCCGGCTTGGTCCGGCTGATGGGATCGGTTGGACAATTCACCTGGCCCGGCGCCAGCGGCACCGATTGGTGGGTTGATCCCAAGGAAGACCTCGCTGTCGTGTATCTCTCCGCGGCGCCCGGCCCTGTTCGTTGGCACTATCGCCAAAAGATCAATGCGCTGGTGTATCAGGCCATCATCGAATGACCGGATGAATGGCTGTTCAGAATTCTTTCCGGTTTCGTCTGGAACGTTCCCCGTGACCCGATGTTGGTGTCCCGATCAAATGAGGAGGACATCATGAAGAAGTTTGGATTTATCATTGCCGCGCTTGGCACCATCGCCATTGCCGCACCGTCGATTGCAAGTGCCGAGGAAATGGTGATCAGGCACGGTCACGACCGGATGAACGCGCGTGCGGAAATGCATCGCGATCACGGCTGGCATCGTCACCATCATGATCGCGTCGTGGTCATGCGGCACCGTCATCACGATCGCTAAGGCGTAAGACAAAAATGGCCCCGCAAGGGGCCATTTTCTTTTGGGCTTTTGAATGAATAGCGTACGGCGAGCGATTTAATCCCACGCCGGCGCAAAGCCGGGATTCACAAAATGCTTGTCTTTCGGCAGGCCCGCGATCGCCTTCAGATCCTCCTCGTCAAGCCCGACATTGAGCGCGTCGAGATTGGCCTTCTGGCTTTCGGCGCGTGAGGCCTTCGGAATTGCCGCGACACCGTCCTGATCGAGCAGCCACTTCAACGCCACCTGGGCCGCACTGGCGCCGTGCTTGCGGCCGATCGCAATCAGCGTCTCGTCCGAAGCTACCCGGCCCTGCCCCAGCGGGCAATAGGCCACCAGCGGGATCGCTTTCGACGCCATATATTGGCGCAGCGGGGTCTGATCGAGCATCACGTGATATTCGACCTGATTGCAGGCGATCGGCGCCTTGATCTCCTCGACCACGGTCTTCAACAGCGCGATGTTGAAATTGGCGACCCCAATGGCGCGGGTGCGGCCTTCCTGCTTCAGTTTCTGCAACGTTTCGAACATCGCCGGCAGGTCCATGTTCTTCGCCGGCCAATGCACCAGATAAAGATCGACGTGATCGAGCCGCAGCTTTTTCAGGCTGGCGTCGAACGAGCGGCGCATCGCATCCGGCGCAAGGTTCTCGTTCCAGACCTTCGTCGTGATATGCAGATCCTTGCGCGGGACTTTGGTCGATGCGAGGGCTGCCCCGATGGCCTCCTCATTGCCGTACATTTCCGCGGTGTCGATGTGCCGGTAGCCGAGACCGAGCGCGCTTTCGACCGCCGCACGGCAGGCGTCGCCCTGCAATCGATAGGTGCCGAGCCCAAGCCGCGGCAGGCTGATGCCTTGGGTATGCAATTGTTCCATGATAACTCCTGAAGACCTGAAATCGCCGGATGAGGGGCCGGCGCCGTCATATGAAGTGGGTCGGATTGACCTGACGGAAGAGACAGTGTGACAGTTGCTTCATAGTCTGCCGGAAGCGCAGAGTCCAAATCAAGATCGGGTTAGAAGCGATGGTCAGGGCGCTGCGACAATGGCTGGAGGGCCACCAATTGCTGGCGATTGTTGCCGCCGTGGTGTGCATCCTCGTGCTGCTGTCGATGCTGCTGGTCTTTGGCGGCTATATGATCGTGGCGCGTTAGGCCTCTCCGCGCCTAAATATGTTCCGCCAACATCCGTCCCGGCCGTGCATCCGGCCGCGGCTCGATATCAACCGACCATAGCGAGCGATCATCGACGTCCTTCAGAGTCACGGTCATGACCCCTGATGCGCCGTCGATATCGACCCGGCCGAAAAACTGCAGACCGAAACATGGCGCTAAATTCTCGCCCTGCTCGGCGCTGCAGCCCTTCTGATATATTGCCTGGGGCCCGAAGGTATTGTCGAGTTCGCCGGGGCTCCAGGTCCCCGCATGCAACGGACCGGAGACGAATTCCCAGAACGGCTCGAAATCGCTGAACACAGCCCGGTTGGGATCGTAGTGATGCGCGGCGGTGTAATGCATGTCGGCGGTCAGCCATACGGTATTGCGGACGCCGGCGCGTTTCATGAACGACAAGAGATTGGCGATCTCGTGTTCGCGCCGCTCCGGCGGACCATCGCCAAGTGCGACAGCGTCCAGGCTTATCAACCCGATCGGCAGGTCGGCGGCAATCACCTTCCAGGTCGCGTCGGAAGCCGCGAGTTCGCGCTTCAGCCAGGCCAGTTGGGCCGATCCCAGGATGAAGGCCTCGCCGGGATCGTCGCGCTTGTTCCAGGTCGAGTCACGGTAGCTGCGCATGTCGATCAGGAAAACATCGAGCCGCGGCCCATATGAAATCTTGCGATAGACCCGGCCGGCCTGTTCGGGGGTCGCGCGGATCGGCATGAATTCGAAAAACGCCTGACGTGCACGCGAGACCAGATTGGAGGTGCCGTCCTCCGCGTAGCCGGTGGCATCGACGCTGCCGACCGGCGACCAGTCGTCACATACTTCGTGGTCGTCCCACTGCGCGAACATCGGTACCTGCGCATGGAAGGCGCGCAGATTGTCGTCGAGCCAATTGTATTTATAATTGCCGCGAAACTGCGCGAGGCTGCGCGCCACCACGGATTTCTCCTCGGTGATGATGTTGCGCCAGATCTCGCCGTTCGGCAGTTTTTGTTCTGATGGCACCGTGCAATCCGCATAGATGTGATCGCCGGAATGGATGAAAAAATCAGGACGATTTTCGAGCATGGTCCGGTAGGTTCGCATGCCGCCGCGGGCGGGATCGATGCCCCAGCCCTGGCCTGCGGTGTCGCCCGACCAGACGAACGAAACTGAAGCTGGTTCGGCCGGCGCCGTCTTGAAATGTCCGGTCTGGGTTTCGCCGGATACGCCCTCGGCGAACTCCTCAAACCGCACCCGGTAGAAAATATCCTGCCCGGGCGGAAGCCCGGCGAGTAGCGCTTTCGCGGTAAAATCATGGGTTGGCAGCGCGTCTGACGACGCCTGGCCGAAGATGGTCTTGAAGCTTTCGACGGTAGAATATTCCACCTGCATTCGCGCCGGCCGGTCCGCCCTCGCCCACACCACCGCGGAGCCATCGGATACATCGCCGGATTGAATGCCGCTGACAACAGGCGGGCGATCCGCGGCGCGGCTGAGATAAGGTTTCGCGAGGCTTCCCACGCCAGCGAGCGCGACCGTGGATGCGGAACGCACCAGCAGATCACGCCTTGTCAGCGTCTTTCGCGCGCGGATCGCAATCGCCATGGTGGCCACCTCGTCGAATCACGACGGAGGGTGCCCGCTCAACTTGACTCAGAGCCGAAGGTTTTTTGACTCTGGGCCCAAGGTTTTGCGACAGGGGGATGACTCTGGGGTCTCAAGGACCGTCATTGCGAGCGGAGCGAAGCAATCCATAGCGCGGCACAAAGAAAGAATGGATTGCTTCGTCGCTTCGCTCCTCGCAATGACGAGTAAAAAGGCCTCGTCATCGAGGAATCTCGAGATTCCGGGTTCGATGCTTCGCACCATCCCGGAATGACGGAGTCCTATTTCTTCCAATTACAGATGCCGCCGGACCTGCATGGCCAGACCTGCACCCTCGCATCGAACGCCTGCGCGTCGAGCGGGCTGCCGTGGCGTTTTGCCAGTTTGGTTCTGGCCGAACCGCGCGGCTTCTCCGCCTGCACCATGCGGGCCTTGTGAACCGTAATGGTGGGCGCCGCTTTTGGTTCGGTGCCGGCCGGTTGTGCGTTGGCGGTTTCGGTGTTGGCCGTTGCTGTGTTGGCGTGGAAGCCAGCGCTGCCATTATCGGTTTTCACATCGAGCGGCCCCGGTGTGAATCCCGAGGCCGGCCCAAGCGCCTTCGGCGACAGCACCGCTTTCGACAGATCCAGTGTCAGGAATTCGCCTGGACGGTATTGCTCCGCGCGCGCCAGACCGCTCCAGGCCATGACACCCGCGCAAATAACCGCAATGAATAAATTCCTCGGGACCATACTGGCCTCCTGAAATACCCAAACAGGCAACCCCGATTATCTAGGAAGCGTTCCCTGCGATGCCAGTAGAACTTGTGGGCAAGGTTACCGTATCGGCGGTCCGAACCCCTGAAATTGGGCCAGTTCGGGCAGTTTACGCGCCGCCCGATCCTCGTTACCAAGAAGCGTGCACTGCACGTATGCCTGTGTGACCGGAGGAACTGTGCGACTTCTTCAAATGCTTACCGGCGCCCTGCTGCTGCATTATCCCCTCACTGCCCGCGCCCAAACCGTCTGGGACATGCCGACGGAATATCCGCAAAGCGCCATGCCCGGGCTTGGCGTCACGACATTCGCGCAACATGTCGCCGGACTAAGCGCCGGAAAGCTGCTGATCCATCCGAGCTTCGATGCCTCCAGGGGTATTCGATCGGCCGACATGCTGACCGCCATTGCGGAACGCCGCGTTCAGGCCGGCGACGCCTTTGCCGGGGCGCTCGAAGCAGAAGACGCGATCTTCGCACTGCCTTCGTTGCCGTTTCTGGTGACGTCGATTGCGGACGCCAAGCGGCTCGCCGATCTCGCCCGGCCCTACATCGCAGCGGCACTCCACAATAAAGGCCAGCGGCTGCTTTATCTGACGCCGTGGCCGCCCTCCGGCATCTGGTCGAAGACGCCGCTGAAGACGCCGGCCGATCTGTCCGGCCTGTCGATCCGCACCTACGACAAGATCTCGCGCGAGATTTTTGCCGGCGCCGGCGCCAGGGCCGTATCGATCAGCTTCGCGGATACGATGCCGAAGCTGGTCGACGGCAGCATCAACGCCGTGTTGTCGTCGGGCGATGGCGGCGCCGGTCGCGCGCTGTGGCAATTCCTGCCCTGCTTCAGCGAGATCAATTACACGCTGCCGATGTCGGTCGCGAGCGTCAATCAGGCGGTCTATGATGGATTGACGCCGGAGCTGCGCGACGCCGTCGATGCGGCAAGCCGCCAGACCGAGACCGAATTGTGGGTCGCGCTGTCCACGCGCTTGCAAGAAAATTATGCGCGGATGCGCGCCAATGGCGTGATCATCGATAGCCATCCTGCACCCGAGATCATCGCCGCCTTGCAATCCGGCGCCGTGGCCGCGCAGCAGGCCTGGTGTGTACGATCGGAGACTGAATGCGAGCAGGTTCTCACCGCGTTCAAGGCCGGCAAGCCTTAGACGGTACGCGTTTGGCTGGATCAGCGAGTTTTCGGCTTCATCCTTCGAGACGCCCGCCTTCGGCGGGCTCTCAGGATGAGGGCTGAGCAGGCTGATATCTCCGATCCCTCATGGTGAGGAGCGCGTCTTCGCGCGTCTCGAACCATGGATGCGATCACGAATAAGTCGACCCGGAATACCCCCGAAGCCACCCGCAATTTAGTTCACTCGATCTGACGCCTGCTGTAGGGTGGCGCCGCCGGGTTGCTTCAAGATCGTCCTTTGAAAGGGTCGTTATGTCTGTTGCGCCCAATTCGTTGCTGTCGCGTCTGTTATTCGTGTCATTGGGAGTCCTGTCGCTTCTCGCCGCCACGCCGCAAGCCCAAGCGGATGATCAGGTGCTGCGGGTCGGCACGCTCAAGCTTATTCACGGCATCACGCCCTACTTCTACCAGAAGTTTGCGCCGGCGGGTTATACCGTCGAGGTGGTGCCGTTCGAGAGCCCGACCGATGGCAAGAACGCGGTGCTGACCGGCACGGTCGATACCTGCATCCACGGCATTGCCGCGTTCCTGCTCGGCGCCGCCGCGGGTGAGCCGGTCGTGATCGTCGCCGCGGCGACCAATCGCGGCATGGGGATCATCGCCGACGCCAAATCCGACATCAGGACCATCAAGGATTTGAAAGGCAAACGCGTCGCGATCTTCCCGGGCTCGACGCAGGAAGTCGTGATCCTCGAGCGGCTCAAGGCCGAGGGCATGTCGATCGCGGATATTCAGCCGATCCGTCTGTCGTTCAGCGACATGGCCGGCGCATTGGCGCGTGGCGATATCGACGCCTATGTCGGCGCCGAACCGGGCCCGGGCATCAGCCTTGCCAACGGCACTGGTCGATTGATCGAATATCCCTATTCGACATCGATCGGCTCGCTCAACATGATCCTCTCGACCAGCGAAAAGATGATCAAGGAGAATCCCGACCGGCTCAAGATGATCATCGAGATGCACAAGAAGGCGACCGACTACGCGATGGCGCATCCCGAAGAAATGATCGAGGTCGCGATGCAGAAGCTCGGCCAGCAGCGCAAGTCGATCGAGATCGCGGTACCGAATGTCGAGCTGACCTGGAAGATCGATGACGAGTTCATCAAGCGCGCCAAGTCCTACAGCGCGCTGATGGTCGAGAAGAAGCAGGTTCGCCAGGCCCCGGACATGGCGCGGGCGATCACCGAACAGTTCATGTAGTCCGACGTGAACGACCACGCCACCGTCACGGCCGAAGGTGCGCAACCCAGCGCACCGGTTGCAGCGATCACCAGTCGCCGCCGCAACCGGCAGCGGCTGGAAACGCTGCGTGCCATCGTACTTGGCGCGGGCTTTCCGATCTTGCTGATTCTGATCTGGGACCGTGCCGTCGCGATGACGGGGACGCGGCTCATTCCGAGCCCGTATCAGGTCGCGGTGATGATGTACGATTTCTCGTTCGGCGGCATCTACGACGACGCCTTCAGCGGCACGATTTTGATTCATGTCTGGAAATCCGTGCAGCGCGTCTATGGCGGATTTTTCCTCGCGGCGCTGGTCGGCATTCCCCTGGGGCTGTTGATCGGGCGCATCAAGCTGCTGCGGCAATTGCTCGATCCGACGATCTCGCTGCTGCGGCCGATCCCGGTCACGGCGTGGCTGCCGCTCTCGATGATCTTCTTTGGCCTCGGGCCGAACGCGGCGATCTTCCTGGTGTTTCTCGGCGCGTTCTATCCGATCCTGCTCAACACGATATTCGGCGTGCGCTCGATCGATCCACGATTGTTTGAGGCGGCCTCGATGCTCGGCTGTGCGGGGACCCGCATGTTCCGGCAAATCGTGCTTCCGGCGTCGCTGCCGGCGATCTTCAACGGGTTGCGGGTAGCGCACGGCTTCGCCTGGATCCTGATCGTGGTCGGCGAGATGACGGGCGTTCCGACCGGGCTTGGTTCGGTGGTAATGGACGGCCGCACGCTGTCGCGCACCGATCTCGTGATCACTGGCATGATTGTGATCGGCGCCTGCGGCTTCGTCACCGACCGGATCATCGTCGCGATCAGCAACCGCCTGTTGAGTTGGAGCCCGCAACATCTTGAGTAATGCCCTTCACCCGGAAACCCTGACCGTCCGCGGCGTGACCAAGCGTTTCGCCGTCGGCGACGACGAGGTCGAGGCGCTGGCGCCGGTCGATTTGACGATACCGCAGGGCGAGTTCGTCTGCCTGATCGGCGCCTCCGGCTGCGGGAAATCGACGCTGCTGCGCATCATTGCCGGCTTCGAGGAGCCATCTACGGGAGAGGCTTTGATTGACGGCAAGACCATCACCGGCCCGGGCAGCGACCGCGGCATGGTATTTCAGGATTACGCGCTGTTTCCGTGGATGACGGTGCGGGAGAATATCAGTTTTGGGCCACGGCAGCGCCAATTGCTGCGCGGCGAGATCGAGAAGATCACCGACGAATTCGTCAGGATGGTTGGTCTTACGCCTTTCGCCGACCGCTATCCGAGCCAGTTGTCCGGCGGCATGAAGCAGCGCGTCGCGATCGCACGCGTGCTGGCCAACAATGCCAACATCCTGTTGATGGACGAGCCGTTTGGGGCGCTCGACGCGCTGACCCGCGAGCAGCTCCAACACGAATTGCTGCAGATCTGGACCCGCACCGGCGTCACCACCATCTTTGTCACCCATTCGGTCGAGGAAGCCGTGCTGCTGGCGGATCGCGTGCTGGTCATGAGCGCCGGCCCCGGGCGGATCGACAGCGATTTCCGTATCGAACTGACGAGGCCGCGCGACGTGTCGTCGCCGGAATTCAACGCCCTACGGCGTGCCATCGCGCGCCGGCTCACCAGCCATATTGCGCCCTCAAAGGCGTGATCGCTGGTCTGAACCAATTCATCGAAGGGATTTCCAGACATGACCGACCCAACAACACGCGCTGCTCCGGCCGGAGTTCTTGAACTTCTGCGTCAGTTCAAGGGCGATCCAGCCGCTGCCGATCGCTATGCGGCGGCGTGCCTGGAGAAAACCAAAGCCGTCGAGCCGAAGCTGAGAGCGTTCGAATATCTCCCCGCAGATGTGTCGCGCCGGCCGGGTCCGTTGTCCGGCATTCCCGTGGCGATCAAGGACATCATCGCGACGTCGGATATGCCGACCACGAACGGCTCGCCGATCTACAAAGATCACGTTCCAGCCAAAGACGCCTGGGTGGTCGAACGCCTGCGCAGCCTCGGCGCCACGATATTCGGCAAGACCGTCTCGACGGAATTCGCCTGGCGTCATCCGGGTCCCACGGTCAATCCGTGGAATCATGCTCACACGCCGGGCGGCTCATCCTCGGGCTCCGCGGCGGCGGTGGGCGCCGGCCTGGTACCGCTGGCGCTGGGCACGCAAACGCTGGGTTCGGTGATCCGCCCCGCCGCCTTCAACGGCGTGGTCGGCCTCAAGCCGAGTTTCGGCGCGATCCCGCGCACCGGCGTGCATCCGCTCAGCCCCTCGCTCGATCACGTCGGGTTCTTCGCGCGGCGCGTCGACGATGTCGCCCATGCGCTGTCACTGCTCGCCGCTTCCAGCGACCTCGATCTGCACGGCCGGCCGCTTCCCGGCTTTCAGGTCGATATCGCCGAGGGCGTACCGCCGCTGGAAAAGCCGCGGCTTGCGATCGTGCGGTTCGATAAATGGTCAAAGGCCGACCCCGAACAGCAGAAGCTGTTCGACGCGGCAATTGCCAAATGGCGCGATGCAGGCGCCATTGCGGAAGAGCTTGAACTCGCCGAGCTCGATTCAACCAACTGGAACGCCATCAACACCATCCTCGCCAGCGAGGCTGCGCTGATCTTCAGCGATCTCATTGCGCGCTATCCCGACCGCACCAGCGATCATCTGAAAACCGCGGTCCAGACCGGCAAGGTCCACGCCGCCTGGAATTATCTCGCCGCCAAAGCGCAACAGGAAAAACTGCGATCGCGCCTCGCAGCCGATATCGCGGGCTTCGACGCCGTCGTGACCTTGCCCGCATTCGGCGAAGCACCGAAGGGCCTGAGCTATACCGGCGACGCCGAATATTGCGCGCCATGGACCCTGCTCGGCGCCCCGGCGGTGTCGTTACCGGCAGGCTTTGGCAAGAACGGCTTGCCGCTCGGCGTGCAACTGGTCGGCGCCTACCGGCAGGACTTTCATCTGCTTCGGGTAGCGAAATGGGCCGAAACTGCCCTGCGGTTTGATCCCGGCGTCCCGGCGATCTAAGCCACGACGTTCAGTCCCCGGCGGTTGGCGTCAAGCTTCAAGCAATCGCCTGCGGCCGCGACATCTCATCCCCGGACACGTTTCAGTTCTGGCGACCGCGACATGGTAGAGCCTCGATCCATCAACTCGCCATGAATGAGACGGGTCGTCGGCGACGAAGCTACCTCCGCATCGCCGAAACCAAGTAGCTCGAGCGCCGCATCGGCCATCTGCGAAAAAGGATGACGGATCGTGGTCAGATCATAGGAAGCCCACGCGGCCATCGGCACGCCGTTGAAGCCCGCGATCGAAACATGATCCGGAATGATGAAGCCATTGCGCCTGAGTGCATCCATGCCGCCAAAGGCCATGATGTCGCTGGCAAAAAATATGGCGTCAGGTGGGTTGGACTGCCGCATCAATCGCAGCGCGGCATCGAAACCGGCCTGATAAGTATGGTCGCCGCCCTGCTCGATGAGGCACTCGACACCGTCCTCCTTCAACCGCGCGACAAAGCCGCTTTGGCGATCCATGCTGGTGGAAGCCCTAAGCTGGCCCGTGACGAAGGCCGGACGACGATGGTGCTGGCCCAGCAGGAACTCGGCCATCTGACGGCCGCCCGCAACATTGTCGCACGACACCGCATGAATCTCTAAACCCGGCACATAGCGGTTCAGCAGCACGACAGGCGTTTCGCGTTTGGCGCAAGCACGCGCCATGGAAGACGAAACGGTCGCCGAGGTAATGATGATACCATCGACCTGGTACTGCAGCAGCGTCGGGAGAATCTCGTCCACTTCTTGCCCAGGCGTCGGAACGAAAAGCAAGGTCTGGCAACCACGGGGTTGGAGCCGTTGCGTCAGTTCATCCAGTATGACGGCGTAAAACGGGTCGGTCAGATTGGGTAAAACGATCGCGACGATGTTGGTTCGCCGCGTCATCAGGCTGCGGGCGATCACATTGGGCTGGTAGCCAAGTTCAGCCGCGGTCGCCATGACACGGGTGCGCATCTCATCGGAAATGCTGGCCGTCGCGGTGAAGGCCCTTGAGATGGTGGATTGGGATACACCAAGGACGCGGGCGACTTCGTCAGCCGTCACACGCTGGCTCTGCCGTTTAGCGCGTGTCGATTCATTCATCTCGCATCAGCCCCGCAGTTCGGCGACACCCGTTCCTGATTGTGTTCCGCAACTGCTCGTCCCCGCTCCGCTTGCCGCTCAACCCGCTTTTTTCCGTGGAATCGGCTTCGCTCATTGGTTGTCATGCTTAGTGGATGCCAAAAATCGCGTCAACAATGCATACGAATGCATTTAGTCACTGCGCCAGCGATTATCCAAGCAGGCACACGAATACCCCATCTCTGACTGGATTTCATGAATTGCCGGACATCTCAGCCCGCGATTTTTTGAGCCTGCAAACGACCGGGAATGCTCCGCTCCACGCGATTTAGATGCATTCGCATTCACGCAATGACGTTAAACGCCCCACGTGAGATGCCTGGATTGATCAAAATCTCATCCAAAACTGCAGATATTCGCGGCTTTCTGCGAATAAAATAACCAAATAGCCGATGCATGCGCATGCAATTTGATCTTGTAGCGCCATCGTCGGCTCATTAGGCTTGGCCTCGAAAATCGATCGCCGTCCGTTTGTCTCGCTTGCTGCAACCGTGAGTAACGCCATGACCAAGCACCGTGCCGTCACATCAAATAATCCGAAGCCGCTTGCCCATTATACCGAAGCGACCGTCGCGGGCGGTTTGACGTTTCTGGCGGGGCAACTCGCATCCGACTTCAAGAACGGCGTGCCGAAAGAAGCCCGCAAGGATCCGAACTTTCCGTTTTACGGGTCTGACATCAAACTTCAGACCCGCTTCATCCTGAACAACATCAAAAATACGCTTCAGGCCGCGGGAAGCTCGTTCGAGCATGTCGTAAAGGCGCAGGTTTTCCTCACCGACCTCAACGATTTCGCGGCTTTCGACGAAGTGTGGCGGGAGTTCTTTGCCGTTCCGCCGCCGCGCACGACGGTGGGAACGTCCGGCCTGCTGGTAAAAGATACGCTGATCGAGATCGATTTGATCAGCGCGTTGCCGGAAAGCGGCGGTTTGATTGCGATCAGTTCGGCTAATCCCAAGCCGCTGGCTGCCTATACCGAAGCGACACGCGCGGGCGATCTGGTCTTTGCGGCAGGCCAGCTTGCCTCGGACTTCAAGACGGGCGTGCCCAAGGAAGCGCGCAAGGACCCGAACTTCCCGTTCTACGGTTCCGATATCAAGCTTCAAACCCGTTTCGTCATGGAGCATCTGAAAGCGACTTTCGCGGCCGCGGGCACGACGCTCGATCATGTCGTGAAGGCACAGGTGTTTCTTACCGACCTCGATAACTTCGCCGCGTTCGATGAAGTGTGGCGCGAGTACTTCAAGGTGCCGCCTCCGCGCACCACGGTCGGCGTCACCGGTCTCCTGATCAAGGATTCGCTGATCGAAATCGATCTCATTGCGTATGTGCCGGGCGGCACGACCCGTCACGAAGTGGTCGCCGACACCGGCAATCCGAGACCCCTCGCCAATTATTCCGAAGCCGTGACGGTGGGTGATTTTATCTTTGCCGCAGGCCAGCTCGCCACCGACTTCAAGACCGGCGTACCCAAGGAAGCGCGCAAGGACCCGAACTTCCCGTTCTACGGATCGGACATCAAGCTTCAGACCAAATACATCATGGAAAGCCTCAAGCGAACACTGGCCGCCGCGGGCAGCTCGCTCGAACAGGTCATCAAGGCCCAGGTGTTCCTGATGGACCTGAATGATTTCGCGGGATTCGATGAAGTATGGCGGGAATACTTCGCCGTGCCTCCGCCGCGCACCACGATCGGAACTACGGGACTTCTGATCAAGGACGCGCTGATCGAAATCGACGTCATAGGGGTTCGCTGACACCGCCACGGGCCTGCCTCGCCGATGCTTCCAGGTAAATCGCCATGAATTCCCGTTCGCCATTGCGACACATCGCGATATCCGAAAAGACTTCGGCGCAAAGCTGGCGGTTCGAGGCCTTCAAGGTCTCAAAGAGTTATGGAGCTGTCGTCGCCAATGACGACGTTTCCGTCGATCTGAAGGCGGGCGAGATTCACGCTTTGCTGGGCGAGAATGGCGCCGGCAAATCGACCATCATGAAAATACTCTATGGCATGGAACTGCCGGACGCGGGCCATGTCGCCATTGACGACAAGGTTCTGAAAATTACTTCGCCTGCCGATGCTATCGCGGCCGGTATCGCGATGGTGCACCAGCATTTCATGCTGGTGCCGAACCTGACCGTGCTCGAAAACCTGATCCTCGGAAACCGTCGGTTTGGTGGGATCTTATCCGACCGGCGCGCCGCTCGGGCCGAGATATCAGCCTTGGCCGAGCGTTATCGCATCGAAGTCGATCTTCAGAAAACCGTCAGCAAACTCTCGGTTGGCGAGCAGCAGCGCGTCGAAATCCTCAAAGCACTGGTGAGAGGGGCCCGTATCCTGATCCTGGACGAGCCGACGGCCGTTCTTACCCCGCAGGAAATAAAGGCCCTGGGTTTGACGCTGCGTGAACTCGCGCAAGAGCGGCATGGCATCTTCATCGTGACCCACAAGCTGCCCGAAGCCATGGGGCTGAGCGACCGCGTCAGCGTGATGCGCCGGGGCCGCCTGATCGGAACGTGGCCGACCGATCAGATCACTTCCGCAGAGCTCGTGATGCACATGGTGGGACGCAGCCTGCCTGAGTCCGTCAGCCGGCCGGAAGTGCTCCCAGGTCCCACCGTTCTGGAGTTGCGAGACATCTGCATTGCCGGCCACGCGGGCCGAACCATGCTGCAGAACATCAATCTGGAAATCGCAGAGGGTGAAATTCTTGGTGTTGCCGGGGTCGAAGGTAACGGGCAGCAGGAGCTGACAGAAGCCATTGCCGGATTACGCCAGGTTTCAGCCGGTGATATTTTTCTGTGCGGAAACGTCATCACCAATTCGCCGGCCGCCAGCATTTTGGCAGCGGGCGTCGCGCATATCCCGGAAGACCGGCATCGCGATGGCGTGGTGCTGGATTTTTCCCTGACGGACAATGCGATTTTGGTGGATCACCAAACGCCCGCCTTTCAGAAACGCGGCGTCATCGATCAAGGCGCCGTCATCCAATTTACCGACCGGCTGATCAACGACTACCAAATCCGCTGCAGCGGACGCGAAGCTCCCATGCGCAGCCTCTCCGGCGGCAACCAGCAAAAGCTCGTTCTGGGACGTGAACTCGCCCGCCGCCCCAAAATGCTGATTGCGGTGCAGCCCACCCGGGGGCTGGACGTCGGCGCCATCGATTACGTTCATCGGCAACTGATCGAACAGCGTTCGGCCGGCGTTGCCATTCTACTTATCTCGACAGAACTCGATGAAATCATCGCGCTGAGTGATCGCATTGTGGTCATGCGGGAGGGGCGCGTCACGCAGTTACCGGACAGACCTTCGATCGAAACGATCGGCGCAGCGATGCTCGGCTCCTTTGACGCCCCTGCGGGTGCCGAATGAACGCGCACGTCGATGCTCCCGCTGTCAACCGCTGGCGGCCTTTAGGGCTGGCAGCGGGACTGGTTGTGGCGTCGATGGCTTTGACGGGACTGGTGCTGTTGCCGATCGGGATCAACCCGATCGCCGCATACGCGCAAATCCTCAAAGGCGCTTTCGGCTCGGTCAATGCCGTCACCGAAGATCTCGTTTACGCGACGCCGATCATTCTCACATCACTTTCGGTGATACTCGCCTTCCGATGCGGCTTATGGAATCTGGGATCCGACGGTCAACTCTACCTCGGCGCCATCGCAACGGTTGGACTGGGATTCAATCGATTTGGATTGCCTGGGCCGGCTCTGCTGCCGGCCATGGCTGTCGCGGCATTCGCTGCCGGGGCGGCTTGGGCTGCGGTGCCCGCCGTGCTGCGCCTGCGGTTCGGCGCCAGCGAGGTGATCGTCACCATCATGATGAATTTCCTCGCCGTGACGATTGCAACTTATCTGGTCGGCGGCCCCTGGGCGTCGGGGATAACCCCCGCGACCGCGCCCATCGTGCCGGAAGGATTTCTTCCGGTGTTGATTTCGGGCACGCGCCTGAACGCCAATTTTCTGGTCGCGATTGCGGCGGCTGCCATTCTGTCTTTTGTGCTGCGTCGGACGGTGTTCGGCTATCGGCTGCGGACCATCGGCCAGAATGTGGACGCGGCGCGATATGCCGGCATGCCAGTCACCAAAATACGGTTTTTGAGCTTCGCTTGCGCCGGCGGCCTGGCAGGTCTCGCCGGATTCGGAGAGGTCGCCGGCATCTACCACAATCTGCCCAACGGGCTTTCTCCCGGTTTCGGATTTACGGGTATCGTCGTCGCGCTGCTTGCGCGGCTTAATCCAGTTTGGGCCGTGATCATCGCCTTTGCGCTGGCGGCCTTGAATGTCGGTTCAGGCGGCATGCAGAGAGCGATGGGGATTCCCGTCTCGCTCGTCTCCATCATGGAAGCTGTGTTGATTTTGCTGGTGCTCTCGACGCGGATGCTGGAGCGGCGGGCATGACATTTTCATCGTTCCTTGAACTCAGCTTCTGGATCCCCCTGCTCGCTGCGGGCGTGCGGGTCGCAACGCCATTATTATTTGCCAGCCTCGGCGAAGCGGTGTCCGAACGTGCCGGCGTGATCAACGTCGGCCTCGAAGGCATGATGGCGCTTGGCGCCATCGTCGGTTTCCTCGTCGCCTATTGGACCGGACTGAGCTGGGCAGGATTGCTTGCGGCGGCCGCAGCCGGCCTCGCGGCCAGTCTCATTTTCGGATTTCTCACCATTTTTCGCGGCGCCGATCAGGTCGTTACCGGAATTGTCATGAACATCTTGCTGCTGGGCCTTGCAAGCTTTGCCTATGCCAGCATCTTTTCATCCGCCCACGTCGTGGCGCAGTTGACTGCGATCCCGATTTTCCGGGTACCCTGGCTGAGCGATCTGCCGATCATCGGCCGGCCGTTCTTCGCGCAATCTCCCATCGTTTACGTTGTGTATCTGTTGATCCCCGTATTCTGGCTGCTGCTCGAACATTCGCAGTGGGGATTGAGCGTCCGCGCCGCGGGCGAAAATCCCGAAGCCGTGGACAGTGCAGGCATCAACATCTGGTATCTGCGGCTTCAGGCGGTGGCAATTTGCGGCGCGATGGCCGGTCTGGCTGGCGCCATTCTCGCGGTGATTCAGATTGGCGCCTATGTCGACGGCATGATCTCCGGCCGCGGCTTCATTGCATTGGCGATCGTCGTGTTCGGCGGATGGCGCCCCTGGCGCGTCGCGGCAGCCGCGTTGTTGTTTGGTGTTGTCGACGCCTTTCAGTTGCGGCTTCAGGTCAGCGGCGTGCCGATCCCCAGCCCGTTTCTGATCGGCATGCCGTACATCCTCACGATCGTTGTCGTGGCGTTTGTGGCCGGCCGGGCCGGATACCCCGCAGCAATCAACAAAGCTTATCCGCTGCGGCATTTCTCCCGCAAAGCCCGAAAATTGCTACCGGCTGACAGTGCAGCCGTGCATCCGCTCCCTCAGGAGAATTCGTGAGGTTTGTCCAACAACCAGGAGATAAGAACATGGAAATGAAAAACTTGAAGCGCTTGCGGGCCACATTGGTAATCGGAACCGTCTCTATTCTTGGGACCACCGCCGGCTGGGCCAAGGATGCCAAAGTCGCCTATATCCCCTGCGGTCAGGTCAACGACGGCTCGTGGAGCCAGGCCGGCTATGACGGCGTAAAAGCCGCTAAAGACGCCTTGGCAAAATCCGGCACCAACATCACCGTCGATTACAGTGAGAACCTGTCGCCGTCACAGGCCGAAGTCGCGGCACGTGATTACGCGACCAAGGGCTATCAGACGGTGGTCCTGCACTGCGGGACCTTTGCGAACGCTGCGTATAATGCCGGCAAGGATTTCCCCAATACCAACTTCCTGATCGTCGTCGCACCCAAATCGGTAGGCAACGTCTGGACATACATTCCGGCAATGCAGGACATTTCCTTCGTGGCGGGCTATCTGGCGTCGAAGATGAGCAAATCAGGCGCGGTCGGGGTCGTCGCGAGTTACAACTTCTCCAACATCACCTGGCAGGCCGAAGGTTTCCGGCTCGGTGCCCGCTACGGCAACCCGAAGATCAAGACCTACTCCAACTACATCAACAGCTTCGACGATGCCGGCAAAGCCAAGGAAGCCGCCCAAGCGGAGATCGATAGCGGGGCAGACGTGATCTACAGTGCAACGGATCAGGCGTCGCGCGGCATCTACGCCGCCGCGGAGACGAATGGCAATCTGGCGATCGCGTCCTACTCCGATCAGTCAAAACTCTCGCCGAAAACCGTGCTGGCGAGCGCGCTGGCCAACATTCCGTTGCTGGTCGAGGAAATGGTCAGCAATTCAGTTTCGGGCAAGCTCGTTGCCGACAAGGTTTATTCTGTCGGCATGGCCGGCGGCATTGGCGATCTCGCGATGAATCCTGAACTCTCCAAAACCATCCCGCCGGAAGTGGCAAAGGATGTGCAGACCTTGATGGCGGCCATCAAGTCCGGTCAGATCAAGGTTCCTGCGATCTCGGAGCCGGGTCAGTCGGAGAAATATGATCTGAGCGAGCTGAAAGCAAAGTAACAGGAAGCGTTGATCGATCGGAGCAAGTCAGGGGTATCCCGAATTGCTCCGATCGTCGTCGCATCATCTTTTGTTCGATGCTGTTTTGGCACGAATCGATCGTACCTGCCGCCGAGGCGCATACTCCGCGGCTCGCGACCCAAAATCCGCCTGCAACTGTCCGCCTTCGCTCAGCCGTCGCAAACTGCCATCCAGCACGCGGCGCACCGCCGTCCGTGCGCGCCGCTGATCCCCGGCCTTGATGGCCTCGAAGATCTCGCGGTGTTCCTGATAGGCCGCGATTTCGGTTTCCGGCCTCCGTGCCGAATTGCTGCGCGCCAGCGCAATCGACTCATGCAGATGCGGCTGAAGAAATTCCATGAAGCTGACAATCAGGGGATTGCGCGTCGCCTCTGCAATCGCACGGTGAAAAGCGAGGTCCGCCACCAACGCCTGATCGAACGACTTTGGCGACGGCTGCATCGCCTTTAAATGCTTGGTCATGACAGCGAGATCGCGCGCGGTCCGTCGCTTCGCCGCCAGGCTCGCCGCCTGCACTTCAACCCCCATCCGCAGTTCGAAGATTTCCAGCAGCGCCCGCCGCGTACCATTCGACTTGACTAGGCGAAACGGACGGGCCTTTGAATCATTCGCAACAAAAACCCCCTTGCCTTGTCGCGACGCGACCAGACCGTCTGCCTTGAGGCGGGACAGCGCTTCGCGGATCACGGTGATGCTGACACCGAACGCCTGGGCAAGATCCTTGCCGGCGGGAAGCTGCCGCCCCGGCGCGTATTTGCCACCGACGATGTGCTCGCGCAACGTCACGGTAATGCGATCGGTGAGGCTCTGCGGTGAGAGCGCCTGCTCGGCGCCTTTAGCGACCATGACGATTCTGTTCTCGTAACTTCATTGCAACATTTCACACATAAATCGCTTCCCCCACAACCGCGAACTGCACCGCGTTGCCGGACCGGCTACCGCATTCGCATCGCGCCCCATCCGCGCATACCGCCTGCCTTTGCGTTGTGCAGTCAGCCCAGAATCTGAGCGTCATAACGGGTGAAGTACCTGCAAAACAGGCTCGCCAGACCCGACTTATCATATAAGCTGATAAGATGAATTTCACGGAAGGAGCTGACCTTGACCAACGACAATCAAAGCTTGCGTGGATTTCTTGAAACCGTGGAACAGGAATTTCCCGAAGAAATTCTGCGAATCCGGGAGCCGGTCAGCCGCAACCTCGAAATGACCTCGGTAGTGTTTGAGCTGGATCGCCTCGGCAAGAGCCCGGTTGTGATCTTTGAAAATATCGAGGGCACCAAAACCCCTGTTGTGACCAACATTGCCGGTAATCGAAAGCTGCTGGCGCACTGCCTCAATGCCGAAGCCCGCAATCTGCCCACCGCGTTTCGCGATCGGTGCCAGAACTACATTCCCTGCGAAGTGGTCTCAAGGGGGGCGTGGGACGATATCGTGCTGGAGGGCGATCAGGTCGATCTCACCCAACTGCCGATTCCCTTTCAATTTTCAGTCGACGCCGCGCCCTATATCACCGCGGGCCAGATCTGCGCGCGCGATCCCGAAACCGGCGTCGACACGACAGGCTTTCATCGGCTGATGCTGAAAGGCAAGAACCGGCTCGGAATATCGCTGCATTCGCGCCGGCGCATGTATGAATTTCATCGGCGCGCCGAAGCGCGCGGCCAGTCGCTTCCCGCCGCGATCGTGATCGGAACCCATCCGCTGCATTACATGGGTTCGATGGTCTATGCCTATCCGCCTCATGTTCGAAAGTACGAAATCATCGGCGGATTGTTCGGCGAGCCGTATCGTCTGGCGCGTTGCGGCGTCAACAATATCGAAGTCCCGGCAGGCGCCGAAATCGTCATCGAGGGGGAGATTCTCGCAGGCGTGCACGAGCCGGAGGGTCCGTTCGGGGAATTCACCGGATATGCCTCTTATCGCAGCACGCAAAATGTCTTTGTCGCGCACCGGGTCCGGATGCGTCGCGACGCGCTGTTTCACAGCGTGGTTTCCGGCATGTCGCGCGACCACATCCTGATCTCCTGCATCACCCGCGAGGGTGAAATCCTCAATGCGCTGCGCCGCAACCTGCCCAATGTGAAAGCGGTGCACGTCCCGCACAAAACCTGCGGCGCGTTTCTTGCAATCGTCTCGATGAAGAAGATTGCAGAGGGCGAGCCGAAGATGGCGATGCTGACCGCGCTGGGAACCGAACTTTACACTAAGCACGTCATTGTGGTGGATGACGACGTCGACATCTTCGACATGGAAGATGTGATGTGGGCCGTCGCTACGCGAGTCCGCGCCGAGAAAGACATCTTCCTCGTGCCGGGCGTCAAATCGGCCATCATCGATCCGACCTCCGATCCCAAGACCTTTACGGTCACCAAAATGGGCATCGATGCGACCGCACCGCTCAATGAGAATTTCGCCGAACGCCTGACGATTTCCGACGCGCAGCGCACCAGGGCACGGCAAATTCTGGGTAACGCCGGCGTGACGGCCTGATCCCGGGAATCTCTCTCCATTATCCTTTCAGGAGAATAGCATGACATACCGACGCGGTCTTGCTTTGATCATCGCGGCCGTTCTCGCGATCATCTCGGCGCCCCAAGCCGCCAGCGCCCAAACAAAAATCCGTTTCACGCTCGACTGGATTCCCGGCGCCACCCACAGCGCTTTCTTCGTCGCGCTGCAGAAGGGCTACTACAAGGCCGAAGGCCTCGATGTCAGCATCGATCGCGGAAAGGGCTCGGCCGAAGTGGTCCGCCAGCTCGCATCCGACACCTACGACATGGGCTTCCCCGACATCAATGTCGTGCTGGATTTCAACTCGAAAAACCCGGGTCAGGCTTTTCCCGTGCTGATGAGCGGATACGAGCAGGCTCCGGCTGCGATCATCGTGTTGAAATCGAGCGGGATCACCGATCCCAAACAACTGAATGGCAAAAAACTGGGATCGGCGGCCAACGATGCCACATTCAAGCTGTTTCCGGTGTTCGCCGGCCAAACCGGCATCGATGTCTCCTCGATGCAGATCCAGAATATCGAGCCGAGCCTTCGCGAGGTCCTGCTGGTGCAGGGCAAGGTCGACGCGATCCCCGGGCAAATCTTCAATTCGCTGCTGGAACTGCAAGCCAAGGGCGTCAAGGAATCCGACATCGGCTACTTCATGTACAAGGATTATGGACTTCAGCTCTATGGCAATTCCGTTGCCGCATCGCCGCGCTTCCTCAAAGAAAAGCCCGAAGCCGTCAAAGGTTTCCTGCGCGCGACCGTCAAGGGCCTGCAGGACGTCGCCCGCGATCCCGAGCTGGGCGTGAAAGCCGCGCTGGCGTTCGAGCCGCTATTGAATGCTGATATCGAGCGCGAGCGGCTTCGTGTCGCGATGAACTGCTGCATTCTCACCGAGAATGTTAAAAAATCCGGCTATGGCGACATGGATGCGGAGCGGCTTGGCAAGATGATTGCGGTCATTTCCAAGGCCTACAATCTGCCGAGACAACCCACCGTGGCGGAAGTTTTCGATCCGTCCTTTCTGCCGCCGCTCAAGGATCGAATGATCCAGTAGCATTGCGATTATTTACCCCGAGAATTTGATCCATGACGTTTATCCAGCTGACCGATGTCGATCTGATCTATGGATCTGCTGGTTCAAACCCGGGTGAAGGCACGCTGGCGGTGTCTTCGGCCAATCTCAGCATCGCGCACGGCGAATTCCTCGCCCTTGTCGGGCCAAGCGGCTGCGGAAAATCGACCCTGCTCAAGCTGATTGCCGGGCTGGTCCGGCCCAATCGGGGCAGCGTCAAGGTCGATAATGAGGAAGTGATACGGCCGCTCAAGACGGTCGGCATGGCCTTCCAGAACGCGACGCTGCTGCCGTGGCGCAACATCCGCGACAATGTGATGCTGCCGCTGGAGATCGTCGAGCCCTACCGCAGCCGCCAGAAAGAGGACCGCGCGCAAAATCGCGACCGCGCGGAAACCCTGCTAGCCAAGGTCGGCCTGTCGGACTTCGCCGATCGCATGCCCTGGCAATTGTCGGGCGGCATGCAGCAGCGCGCGCAACTATGTCGCGCCCTGATCCACGAGCCCTCGATCCTGTTGCTCGACGAACCCTTCGCGGCGCTGGACACTTTTACGCGCGAAGAGTTGTGGGACGTGCTGCAGGAATTATGGGCTTTCCGCAAATGCACGATCGTGCTGGTGACGCATGAATTGCGTGAAGCCGTTTTTCTAGCACAAACCGTTCACGTCATGAGTGCGCGGCCCGGCCGGATCATCAAGAGCCGCTCCGTCGATCTGCCCCGCCCATGCACATTGGCGTCGACCTTCCAGCCGCATTTCGTCGAACTGGTCCAGGACCTGCGCAACCACATCGGCCCGGGAAAACAGCCATGAGCGCCAATTCGCTGCAACGCCTTGCGCCATGGCTGACCGCGGCCGTGCTGGTCGCCGCCTGGTGGCTGGCTGTGGTGGCGTTCGACATCAAGACGTTCGTGCTGCCGACCCCCTGGGAAGTGCTCAAGGCGCTGTATACCTATCGCTACGCGCTATTTATCAACGGCCTCGCAACACTCTCCACGACGCTGCTGGGTTTCGTGGTCGCCGTGGTGTTCGGGATGGCGCTTGGGATTGTCGTTGGCTCATCCCGCCTCGCCTACAGCGCGCTGTATCCATTGCTGGTCGGCTTCAACAGCGTGCCGAAAGCCGCATTGGTGCCGATCTTCGTGATCTGGTTCGGCACCGGCACCGTGCCCGCGGTAATCACTGCGTTCATGCTCTCGTTCTTCCCGATCGTCGCCAATATCGCGACCGCATTTGCGACGATCGAACCGGAACTGCTGGAGGTGATGCGGTCGCTCGGCGCCTCGCAGCGTGATATGACGGTCAAGATCGGAATCCCGCGATCGATGCCCTATTTCTTCGCCTCGTTGAAGATCGCGGTGACGCTGGCGTTTGTCGGCTCCGTGATCGCGGAAATCGTTGCCGGCAACAACGGCATCGGCAATGTGATGCTGATCGCGAGCTCGAATTTCAACGTCTCGCTGGTATTCGCGGCCCTCTTCGTCGTCGGCATCATGGGCGTCGGCATGTATGCGATTTTCGATATCTTTGAACGCCGCATGACGGCATGGTCGGTGCGAGGCTCGGCAACGCTTCAGCAATTTGGCGGCTGAACTACCGCCGACGCCATCATGAACGATAGCGGCGCTCGAGTTCGTCGTATTTTGGTTTCGCGACCGCCTGCTGCCGGACTTCAAAATCGGCCAGACGATCGGCCACGGAAGCGAGCGAGCCGTCGCGTTGCAACGCGGCCAGCACATCGTGCGAGGCTTTGAGCGCCGCCTGCAAGGCAGCGTTGGCATAAAGCACGCAGCCGAAACCGAGTTCTGCGAATTTCTCCCGTCCCAATTCCGGGGTGCGGCCACCGAACACCATGTTAGCGACCTGCGGTACGGAAAGCGCGCCGGCGATCTCGGCCAACTCCTCGGCAGAGATCGGCGCTTCGACGAAGGTCACATCGGCGCCGGCTTCGATCATCGCACCGGCCCGATCGATCGCGGCCTGCAGCCCGAGGATCGCCCGCGCGTCGGTGCGCGCCACGATCTGCAGATCGCCATCGCGGCGGGTATCGACGGCGGCCTTGATCTTCGACAGCATCTCTTCCAGGGGAACGACCGCCTTGCCGTCGAAATGACCACACTTCTTCGGGAAAACCTGATCCTCGATCTGAAGTCCGGCAGCGCCCGCCCGCTCCAGCACCTTCACGGTACGCACCATATTGACTGCATTGCCGAAGCCGGTATCGGCGTCGACCAGCAACGGCACCGCAACAGCGTCGGCGATGGCTGCGACGTGGCCCGCTATTTCCGTCAGCGTGGTCAAGCCGATATCGGGCGCGCCGAGATACATGTTGGCGACGCCCGCTCCCGTGACATACACGGCTTCATAGCCGAGATCCTCGATGATCCGGGCAAACAGGCCGTTCGCGGCGCCCGGAAGGATCGTCGCCTTGCGTTTGGTGAATATCGTCTTGAGGATTGTTGTTGGATTTGCCATGCTGTGTCTCCTGTCGCGAGAAAACAATTCAGTCCGTGCGGCGCGCAACGCGCCCGCCGAAGCGCAGCATCAATGTGTTGGCCGCAATCGCCATCACCACAACAGGGAAAAGCCGATCCGCAGACCATCGACGATATCCGGCAGGCAGGCCGGCACCAATACCCAAAGCATTGCGCGGTCCGGCGAAAGCCGCAACACTTTTGCCATCCGGATCAGCACCACGGGCAGGCTGCGCACCGCGATTTTTAAGGGTTATTCGGTAAAAATCAATGTCTCCGCGCTTGGCGCAGCAAGCGCGACCACCCTGCGCCGACTTCGCGACGAACTCATGAAAGGCTTCATGTCAAAGCGCATCGACAAATCATGGACCGTCTTTGTCAGCGTCGAGAATTCCGACCACGACCGATGCGTCGATATTTTCTCGCGACCGGACGGCAGCTACGGGTTCGAGGAATTTCGGCGAGACGTCGAAGACCGCGGGGAATGGACGCCGGTGCAGTACTATTCAGACGTCACCTACCGTTCAGCAGACCAAGCCCTGGACACGGCTGAGCGAACCGTACCGTGGCTGGGCGATGTTCTCGCGCGGCAACCGGAACTCAGGAAACGTATCGGTTCGGGTTAGGCCAGGGTCAGCGACGGATCAATCGCCCAGTTCGCGCATGAACTCAGCGACATGCTTTGACCAAAGCTCCGGGTGAGCCATCGTCAGATGGCCGAATGACTCCGGCGAGCCCGGTTGCACGACGTAACGGCCGTTCTTGACGCGCGGCGTCAACGTCTCGAGTAAATTCAATTCGTCCGGATTGAACTCGTCGTCACCGAAATTCAACGCGAACAGTTTTGCCTTTATCTTGCCGAGTTCCGGCTCGGGATCGTAATCGGCCGACGATTTGAGCGAGTAGAGCACATCCGTGGGATTTGCCGCCGCCGACTGCGCCTTGGCTTCGGCGATGAACTTGTCCGCACCGGCGCCATCTGGCGCAATCGCCTGCATATGCGGAACGCCGTCGATCATCAGGCGCAGCAATTCATAGGCCTGGGTCCAGCCCCTCAACGAGCCTTTATAGTTGCCATCGTTCCACTCGGGATCGCCCTTGATGTAATCGATCGCCATCCGGCGCCAGATCAGATTCCGCCCCGACACCTTGATGGGTAGCGTCACGACGGGCATCACGCCATCCATCGCATCGGGATAGGCTTCCGCCCATTGCCACGCGTTCATGCCGCCCATCGACATCCCCAGGATGGCGTGAAGGCGTTTGATGCCGAGCGTCTCGGTCACCAGCCGGTGCTGCAGATCCACCATGTCGAGGTAGCCGTAATTCGGGAATTTGGTTCGCAGTCCGTCGCTCGGCTTGCTCGACCGGCCATGGCCGACATTGTCGGTGAAGATCAGATAGTATTTCTGAGCGTCCAGCGGCTGACCGGGATCGTACAGGCTTTTCGTGTAGAGCGGCGTCAGCACCGCGCGGCTGTCGGCCCCGGTCCAATGCTGGACCAGCACCGCATTGTCGACTTCGCCGTCTTTCCCGCGATGCGGCGTCCCCATGGTCGCGTAGTGGATGCGAACCTTGTCGAGTTTCTCGCCGCTTCTGAAGGTGTAATTCTCATAATCGACATCGGCCTGTTTGGCGGCGGGATTGTCGCCCCCACCCCATGGTCCGGAATTTTGGGCGGTCGCGGTGCCGACCATCCCTGATCCGCACAACAACGCCCCGACCCCGGCGGCGACCATGGTCCATGTACGAAGTTTCTCCTGAAATGCAGTCGACATGGATCATGCTCCCGTTCAGTCGCTGTAAAACACGTAGTCTATATATAGGCATATGCCTTATATGAGTCTAATGTTTTTATGGCGAGTTCTGATGAGATTCTCTCACCTATGAAGTTTGTTATTTCCAGATGTCCGCATATTCCTATATCTATCCCTCGGAGGAATTTTCCGATGAGCAAGGCGAACCACGGCGATACATCGATCTGTCACGCTTCGGCGCTGCGCAAGGCGTCACGGCGCTTGTCGCAGCTTTACGATGCCGCGCTCGCCCCGACGGGGCTTACCATCACGCAATATGGCCTGTTGACCGAATTGCAGAAGCGCGGAGACAAGGCGCCGACGGTGACGGAGCTTGCCGCCGCGATGGTGATGGAGCGGTCAGGCCTCGGCCATACGCTCGATCCGCTGGAACGCGATGGATATATCGCGCTGGCTGTGAGCGCGCAGGATGCGCGGTCGCGACAGGTGGTGCTGACGGTTCGGGGCAAGGTGATTCAGGCAAAAGCCCGCAAGCTCTGGCTGCAGGCACAGGAAAAATTCGCCGAGGTCGTCGGCAACACCGAGGCCAACAAGCTGCAGGAGACGCTGCTGTCGATTGCCCATGACGACCGCCTTGGTTCGATTTGAGATCCAGCCAACCGCCCGGATCGACAAACGAAACTAGATCTTCGGTGCTTCCATCGCGTGGACCCATGCTTCCGGATAAAGCTGATAGGCGTCGCCGCGCCGGGAGAGCCGCGCGAAGGACGGGAAATGCAGATGCATTCCGGCGATCAACACCCTGTCGGCGCTGACCCGATCGAACATGCGCTTGCGGGAAGCCGCGGCTGCGTCGAGATCGGTATCGAAGGCCATGCCCGCTACCGGCAACGCGGTTTGCACTTCCGGCACATGGACCGTGTCACCCCAGATCATCAACTGCTCATTGCCAGATGACACGAGATAGGCGGTGTGACCCGGTGTGTGACCGTGACTAGGCACAGCGGTCACGCCCGGAAAGACTTCGCCCTGCTTGAACAGCCGCGTCTGCTTCTTGTACGGCGCGACCTGTTCGCGGCCCGCCTGGAAAAACAGCTTCTTTGCCCGCTCATCGGCCTTCGCCATCGCGCCATCGTCGAACCAGTGCGGCAATTCGTTCTCGTGCATGACGAGTTCCGCATTTGGAAACAGCAATTGGTCGTTGGACATGTCGGTCAGCCCGGCCGAATGATCCGGGTGCATATGCGTGAGCAGCACCGTATCGATCGATCCGGGATCGATACCGGCGGCCGCGAGGTTGCGCTGAACGAAGCCCGCGGTCGGCTGCATATAATTGCCGGACCCGGTGTCGATCAGCGCCAGGCGGCCCTTTGAATGGATCAGGAATGTGTTGACGCTGGTGCGCCGCGCCGGCCGGAAGGCATCGCGCAGGATCTGGCTTGCCTTTTCGAGATCGACATTGCGCATCACGTCGAGGGTGCTGTCGAGATAACCGTCGCTGATCGCGGTGACGACGATGTCGCCGATCTTGCGGTGATAGACGCCGGGAATCTGCTGTGCTGGTACCGGGTTCATGCCGGGAGCCCTTGCTGTGATGAAGACATGGCCGGACACATTAAGCGCCGACCGATTTCAGGAAATCGTGGATGCAATCAGCGATCAGATCGGGCGTCTGCACCGCCATATAATGCCCGGTACGGACTTCGATGTAGCGCGCGCCGGGGATGGTTTTGGCAACGGCTTCGGCCATTGGCGGCGGGCGCACGCGATCAAGACTGCCGCCGATCACCAGCACCGGACAACGAAGCATGGCCAGTTCGTTCTGCATGTCGGCGCCCGCCAGCATCCGCCAGATCGCCGCATAGCTGCCGGGGTCGTTACCGAGCCAGCGTGCCTGGAAACGCTCAAAGCGCTTAAGATCGCCGCGAAGCTCCGGCGCGTAACCATTCAGCATCGCACTTTCGACGGCCAATGCCATACCGGCGGCCTCGATCTGCGCGACGCGCTCGAGGGCGGCCGCACGGCGATCCGCCGCGATGCCGGTCGCCGGACTACCCACCACGACGGCGCTTGTGCGCTCCGGGTACCGGGCGGCGAAATGCAACGCAATCGCCCCACCGACGGCGACGCCGGCCAGCGCGACCTTGCCGGTGATCCCGAGCGCATCCAGCAACGCGATAATATCGGCAGCCATGGTATCGAGGGCAAGCATGCCGCGTACTTTCTGCGACAGCCCCGCCCCGCGGGTGTCGTAACGCAACACGCGGCAGGATCCTGCGAAACGCGGGACGATCTCGTCCCAGCTTTCAAGCGAGCCGCCCATTTCGTGCACCAGCACCAGCGTGCGGTCGCCCTTGCCGCTTAGCTCATAGCGCAGCGCGACGCCGTCCAGTTCGATAAAATCCATGCTGCGTTCAGGTCCCCGTTCGTCAGGACGCCAGGATGGCCTTACCGATCGCTTATCTCGCCGCCACCTTCTGATCGGCCACCTGTCTGTGCGGCAGCTTCCAGTCCGGCCGTATGAAGTGACAGGTATAGCCATCCGGATACCGCTCCAGGTAATCCTGATGCTCGGGCTCGGCTTCCCAGAACGGTCCGGCGGGGGCCACCTCGGTAACAACCTTGCCCGGCCAAAGACCGGAGGCATTGACATCGGCGATGGTATCTTCCGCGACCCGCTTCTGCTCGTCATTGGTATAGAAAATCGCCGAGCGGTAGCTCGCGCCCCTGTCATTCCCCTGACGGTTCAGCGTGCTTGGATCGTGGATCTGGAAAAAGAACTCCAGCAGTTGACGATAGCTGATGATCTGCGGATCAAAGCTGATCTCGATGGCCTCGGCATGATTGCCGTGGTTGCGATAGGTCGCGTTCGGCACTTCGCCGCCGGTATAGCCCACCCTCGTTGAAATCACGCCGGGATATCGGCGCAGCAGATCCTGAACACCCCAAAAGCAGCCGCCGGCAAGCACTGCACGTTCCGTCGAAACCGTCATGTCTCTCCTCCTCTACTGCGTTGCGGGGGTCGCTTTGGAGACTTCCTTAAAGGCGCATAATGAGGCCGAACGATGCCATTCGCAATCGTATAACCGGACGCTGCTCCGGCCATCTATACAAAGATACTTGTCCTGCATGCCCTCGGAGAGGTCGCTTCGCGGCCAACGCCACCGCGCCGGCGACACTCACTCCTCAAAAGACGCCATCTCCCGCGGCTCCCGGATGACGCGGCCATTCTTCTCGGCGCGGAATTTCCTGGCCGCTTCATAGACCGCCTTTCGGGCGCGCATAATCCCGCCGAGCGGCCGATGCATGGCGAGCCCGTGCCAGGGAGCAAACGACATACCGTCATCGACCGCTGACGACCTGGCGTCACTCCACGCCAACTGCGGCGCGACCGTTATGCAGCCAATACGCCGGAACGGACTGATCTCCTCGGGCCAGACCACCGCGGCATTCTCGATCGGCATATGTTCAAGGTCGGTGCATAGCTGCGACCTGACCTCCCATTCACCGCCATTTTTTCTGAAAAACTCCACGACTGCCGCTCGAATTCCGTTGGGAACGCCGTTGACGTTCAGGGCCGCCTGCGTGATGGCCTTTAGCTCTGGCGATGCAGGCGCCACGGAAATCTTCGCGATGTAGTCGCCAAATCGAATTGGGGCCTGACTGTAAAAGGTTTCGCCGAGAGGATGGGTTTCCGGCTGGCCGCCAAGGGTCGCCACGGTCACATTCGGTTGCCCGCTGACCGCAACAATGACCTTCTGGACCTGGCGCATGATCGCGGAGAGCGCCTTCTTGAGCCCTTGTGCACGATCGGTGGTTTTTGCCAGCAGCTTTATAACCGCCAGAAATTTCTTTGGATTCGGGGCTCCAAAGGCCGGACCGTTGACCAGCACGAAATCCTGCGTAACGTCTTTCTCGGATCCTTCAAGCCGCTCGCCTTCCACGCCGATCACTTTTATGGCCATTCCACGTGGCGTGGATACGCTGTCATCCAGGATATCTCCCGGGACCGTGGAAATCCGTATCACGACAGGATAGCGACGTGGCTTTGCGAACAGGCCCTGGGCAAGTTCAGCCGGCAAGCCCGCGTCCACTTCCAGATAGCCCTGCAAAATTCCATGGCTCTTGGCGTGAACGCTCCTGATCGCATGACCGCCATCGGCCAGCGTCTTTTCATTGACGTAACGCATGGTTGAGATCAGCCCCTGAATAGTTTCGGCTTCATCGGGCTCGGGCCGTTCCACCGCGGGATTAAACCGAACGGGAATTTTGAACTGAAGATCGGGGATTTTCGCTGCCTGGTTCATGGGAGCCTCGATTGGTCGTTCTACAAGGGCCCGACGAAGCGGCTGACGGTCGGGCGGCAAAAGCAAGTCGCCAGGAGTCACTCGGCTGCTCCAGACAAGTGACTCCTATGCGTTTATCGATGCTGCTTCTGTCGTGCTTTTGCTGCGTTACATCGTGCTGCGCGGCGCTGCCGCCGGAAATGCGCGGCACCGCCGAACCAGAGAACGGAGATTAAACTGCCGTCGCTCTTTCCATCGCCAATTCAGCCTCAAGACTGGCCATATCCCGATAGATCGAGGCCACCGCGAGCACGCGACCCTTGCTCTTGTATTTCAGCAGGCAATCCCTGCCCTTGATGTCGCCGTCGATCGCGATCTCGTCCCATTTTTCGGCGTGACCGACATAGTTGATCGGCACGTCGTAGTGCTGGCTCCAGAAAAACGGCACCGCGTCGAACGTTTCGCGCTGTCCCAGCATATTGCGCGCGGCGGTCTGTCCCTGACGTTCAGCGACGACCCAGTGTTCGACCCGGATGTTTTCAAGGGAATGCGGATCGGGCCAGCGCGCGATGTCGCCCGCCGCGTAGATGCCGGGAGCGCTTGTTTCCAGAAATGCGTTCACGACGACGCCACGGTCAAGTGCAAGGCCGGCCTGCTCGGCCAGCGCCAACCGCGGACGCACCCCCACGCCGACAACGATCAGATCCGCTTCCAGCACGCCGCCGCTCTTGAGCGTCGCGCGTTGGCCGTCGATCGCGACCACGGTATCCCCAAGGTGAAAGATGACGCCGTGCTCCTCATGCAAGGCGCGGACAAAATCGCCCATCTCGGGACCCAGTATGCGTTCCATCGGCCGCTGCTCGGGGGCGACGATGTGAACCTCGATGTCGCGCGCGCGCAAAGCCGCCGCCGCCTCAAGACCGATAAAACTGGCGCCGATCACGATCGCGCGGCGCGCCCCGCTCGCAGAATCGATGATCGCCCGGCAATCCGCCAGCGTGCGCAGCGTATGGACATGCCGCTGGTCCGCACCGGGGATAGGCAACCGAACCGGTTCAGCACCCGTCGCCAACAGCAGACGATCATAGGGAATATTGCCGCCGCCAGCGACGACAACATTGCGTGCAGCAACATCGATGGAGGTCACCTCAGCTTTGAGCCGCAGGTCGATGCCGGCTTCCGCGTAATAGTTGTCAGGCCGCAGCGGCAACCAGTCCTCCGGCGCGCTGCCGGCCAGGTAGTCCTTTGACAGGTTCGGTCGATCGACCGGCGGCGCCGTATCGCCGCTTAGCATTACAATATCGCCGCCAAACTCCTGCCGCCGCAGCATTTCGGCCGCGGCAAAGCCGGCCGCACCGCCGCCGATGATCACGATCCTGCCGGGCGCACCGCCCGCTTCCCTGCCGCGGGACTTCGGCTGCTCGCGCTTTTGTCGAACGAAGATGCGATCGCCCTCGTGCTCCACCTGCCAGACCGCGAGCGGCGTCAGCGCCGGCGCGCGGGATGCTTCTCCGGTGCGTAAATCGAAACACGCGTGATGCCAGGGACAACGAATGCCCTCCCCGACCACAAGTCCCTCTGCGAGCGGCCCATGGTAATGACTGCAATGTGCGTCGATCGCAAAAACCTCCGCAACCGAGCGCACCAGCAACACATCCTGATCGCCGACATGTCCAAGCAAGGTCTCGCCGGTGAAGTCGCTTGATGCAACGCCTTGTGCGAGGTCCGGCCCGGCGGGCGGGGTTTGCTCTTCAGCCATGTTCGCTCCCTATGCTGTCGTAGAGATATCGGCGAGCGGCATTCTATACCAGCTCGCCGTGCCGAGAAACTCCCGGCGCGTCAGGCTGAGAAGTCCCCGAATTTCCACGGCTACGAATTCCCGAGTTGGCCGACATAATGGCCAAGCCGCGTCTCGACGTCGCCCGGCTGATGAAAGCCGAGTTCCATCAACTTGCTAATTCGCGCCTGCGTGGCGGGGCGCTGCAGCGACGAAATGAAAGCGTCCCATTCCGGCGCGATTTCGGCGTCGGGCGGCAGGCTGGCGATATTGACCAGTCGTTTTGTTTCAGCGATCGCATGCTTATCGAAAGATGCAATTCTCACTGCAAGCGCATCGACAAACGCGTCAAGCTCGGAATCCGGCAGCGAACGGTTCACATAACCGTACATCTGCGCGATATCCCCATTGATATCGTCAGCGCCCAGCAGCACTTCCAGCGCCCGGCCACGGCCCATCAAACGCGGCAATCTCGCCATCGGACCGCCGCCGGGCACCAATCCGGCGCCGACCTCCCATTGCGACAGAATGGCCTTTTCCCGGCTCGCAAACCGCAGATCACTGGCGAGAGCAAGCTCACTCCCCACGCCGGTCGCGCGCCCGCGAATGGATGCAATCGAAACCACGGGCGCACGGCTGAGGCGCGCCAGCATGTCCGGCAAAGGCTGCAGGCCGGTTTGGCCAAGCGGCAGGCTCGTCGTTTCCTCAAGCTTCGACAGGAAATCATAATGCGTCAGAAAGACACCTTCGATCGCGCTGTCGAAAACCACCACTTTCACACGATCATCGGATTCGATGGCCTCGATGATCGCTTCCAATTGCGGGATCTCTTTCGGACCAAAGATATTCAGTGGGGGTAGATCAAACGTGACCCGCCAGTAAGACGGCAAATGCCGCTCAAGCCTGATCTGGCGGTCGCTGTTGGGTTTGCTCATTTGCTTGCTCCTGAAAATGGATGAGACGATCCGTCCCCTGTCGGCCTCAGTACTTGTCCGAACACGGCCGGACCATTCAACGCAGGTTCTGTTGCGCCATACGTTAGTGTTAGTCGCGACCATTTCGCGCGACCGCCCGACTCATACATTGATATGAGTCGCCCCTTCCCAAGGCTGAATGGCAGATCGAAGGATTGCGTCGCAGATTACGGCGATCGGAACCGCAATCGTCGGGCCTCGCCAGTGCGCTGGCGTACTGGATTCAATCGAACTGGAGAAGGACGATGAGCCTGGAAGTTTCAAATACGCAGAAAACGGTGATCGTGACCGGGGGATCGCAGGGGATTGGAGCCGGCGCCGTCAGGGCTTTTCTGGATCGCGGCTATCGGGTGGTAGCGAGCTCCCGCACCATCACCAGATCGCACCAGTTCGAGGCGTCGGACAGACTGGCATTGGTCGACGGAAACATCTCCGAAGCCAAAACGGCAGAGGCGATCGTGGGCGCGGCCGTCAGCAAATTCGGATCGATCGATGCGCTAATCAACAACGCCGGCATCTATTTCTCGAAGTCCTTTGTCGAATACACCATCGACGACCTGCGCGCGTTGACCGCCGTCAACATCGAGGGCTTTCTCTTCATCAGCCAGCTTGCGATCAAGCGGATGCTGGCTCAGAAATCCGGCGGCAGCATCGTCAATATCTCATCGACAATGGCGGGGCACCCGATCGCCGGAGCAAACGCGTCAATTCCGATGATCACCAAGGGCGGCCTCGAAGCCGTCACCCGAAGTCTGGCGATCGAATACGCCAAACAGGGTATCCGCGTGAACGCGGTCGCGCCGGGTATCGTCGATACGCCGATGCACACCAATAATCCCAAGGATGTCCTCAAGACGTTGCAGCCGATGGGGCAGATTTCCAGCGTCAAAGATATCGTCGACGCGATCGTCTATCTGAGCGAAGCCGGCCAGGTCACCGGGGAGGTGTTGCACGTCGATGGCGGCGCACATGTCGGCAAATGGTAGTTCTCGAAAACGCCAGGCCAGCCAGCGCCGAGCGATGGTTGAAGGAATTTTCCATCAAGCTGCCGGCGCCACCTCAACCGTTCGGTGTTTATGTGGAAGCCGTGCAGACCGGAAACCTGCTTTTCCTGACCGGCATGTTGCCGACGGAAGGCCGCGAGGCAAAATTCATCGGGCGGATCGGCGCGGAGCTCGATGTCGAAACCGGACAAAAAGCAGCGCGTCTTGCGGCCCTCAACGGTCTCGCCGTGGCGCGGCAGCATCTGGGATCACTCGATCGGGTGACGCGGATCGTGCGGCTTGGTGTATCGGTGGTCACCTC
>NZ_JAAVUY010000019.1 GCF_018449695.1 Bradyrhizobium sp. dw_411 | reverse complement strand
CCTGAGCCAGGATGAGGTCTCAGCCAGGCAAGCTCTCAATCCCTCATGGTGAGGAGCGCGTTTTCGCGCGTCTCGAACCATGAAGGCCCCGGAAGAGGCAGCCGTGACCCCATTCGATTTCACCGCGGCCAGAAGGTGACAACCAAACCACCGGCAACGATCAGAAGTCCTCCAACCACGATGGGTGCGCCGGGCAGGGTGCGGAACGTGACGAACGAAACCACCTGCCACACGCAGAAGAGCGTGGCGATATAGAGTCCGACCACGCGCTCGAACGGCACCGGGGCGAAATTCAGCAGCGCGCCATATCCGAACAGCAAAAGTCCGCCACCCAGAAGGGTCGCAGCTTGCGTGGCGCCGGATCGGTTGAACAAGCCTATTCTGATGGTCGCATCCCCGAATGATTCCATCGTGGTCGCGACAACGAGAATGCCGAATGTCAGGAGTGAATTTAACAAGCCGTTCCCCTCTTCTGAGGCTGCCCCTAAGGCTGTCTTGGGTTGGCGCAGGCGGCCACTTGCCGTTTCGGCCCACCGTGGCCTAATTTAGAATCGTCAGCCGCGCAATTTGGATTTGGGTATATAATTTAGGTAGATCATGGATTCCCTGGAACGCGTTCGAACCAGCTTCGCCAAGCAAGGCCTGATGACCACGCTGGGCGCAAAGCTCGGCGCGATCTCGCCGGGCGCGGTCGAGATCATCCTCATCCCAAGTCCGGCGATCTCGCAACAGCATGGCTTCGTTCATGCCGGCGCGGTGAGCTCGATTGCGGACAGTGCGGTGGGCTACGCCTCGCTTAGCCTCGTACCATCAGGGACGTCGATCCTGACCGCGGAATTCAAGATCAATCTGGTCGCGCCCGCGGTCGGCGAGCGCATCATCGCGCGCGGCCGCGTGATCAAGCCGGGCCGCACCCTGACGCTGGCGCAAACCGATGTGTTCGCGCAGAGCAAGGGCCAGGAAAAGCTGATCGCGGTGTTGACCGCGACCATGATGTCGATCGAGGGACGCGAAGGGATCGAGGATTAGGCTGCTGGCTCGCTATGTCCGTGGCACATTGCGACATATGACTCGCGTAGCCCGGATGAGCGAAGCGATATCCGGGGTCTTTGCTTTATCACCCCGCATGTCGCTGCGCTCATGCGGGCTACTCGCTACTGGCGACTTGCTCTCGAATTTCCGGTGTTGGATATCGACCTGATGACCGCATTTCTTAAACGCATCTGGGCGTGGCTGAAGTCCCGCAAGGTCGAACTTGGCCTTGGCATCCGGGTCACCGTCGCTGCGATGAGCGCGCTGGTGATCGCGCTGGCGGTGGGGCTGAAGCTTCCATTATGGGCGGTGCTGACCTCGCTGATCGTGACGCAAATGAGTGTCGGGCGATCGCTCAAGGCGACCCGCGATTATCTGGTGGGTACATTGGGCGGCGCGGTCTATGGCGCCTTTATCGCGGTGATGATCCCGCATTCCGGCGAAGGCGCGCTGCTGGCGGTTCTGGTGCTGGCGGTGGCGCCGCTGGCGTTCATGGCCGCGATCAATCCCAGCCTGAATGTCGCGACCGTCACTGCGATCATCGTGCTGCTGCTGCCGACCATGAACCATGGCAATCCGCTGGATTCGGCGATCGATCGCGTTCTCGAAGTCGCGGTCGGCGCGCTCTCCGGCCTGCTCGTGTCGTTTCTGGTGCTGCCCTCGCGCGCGCACAGCCATGTCCGCACCAAGGCGGCGCAGGCGCTGGAATTGATGGCGTCCGCGCTCGATGAATTGCTGTGCGGGCTGACCCGGGGCCGCGACAACGACGCGCTGCATGCTCTGCAGGACGGAATCGGCACCGCAATGGTGGGCCTGAACGCGACCGGCGCGGAGGCCGAGCGCGAACGCGCCGCGCGGCTGTCCAGCGGCCCCGATACCGGGCCGTTGCTGCGAACGGTGCTGCGCCTGCGCCATGACCTCGTGATGGTCGGACGCGCCAGCGTGATCCCGCTGCCGGCCAATCTGCAGCAACGCCTCGCCGGACCGCTAAGGCGCGTCAGCGACAGCATCGCTGCCTATTTGAGGGCGAGCGCCGCCACGCTTCGAACCGGCAATAACCCGCCCGCGATCGAGCCGCTGGAGGCCGAGCTGGAAGCCTATGCCGCTGAAGTCGCGGGGTGCCGCGCCGAGGGCCTGACGCGCGGGTTGCCGGCCGATGCCATCGAGCGGTTTTTCACGCTGCGATTCTCGCTGGAACAGATGCATCAGAATTTAAGGGATCTGCAACGCTGCGTCGCGGTCTGGACCGAGCAGTCGGAAGTTCCGGCGCAAGAGAGGGGAGACGGCGCCAAGGGCGGAGAACAGGGGCTGAAAAAATAAGCCAATAGAATTGGGGTTTTCCAGCAAAGCACGTCATGCCGGGCTTGTCCCGGCCATGAAGAAAAAGCGAGTGAAGGCCGATTATGTCCGGTCGTCGGCACAGGAGCCGGTTCGATCGCTTAATAATCGGGACAATAGGAACTCCCGGGCGTTGAGCGCTTTGCTTTTATGCTTTGACAGATGGTGGAATAAGGCCCAAGCCACTTCGTGCCTCGCCCGAAAAGTCGGGCCATCCGCCTGTGACGGCTGCCGAACAGACATCGGCATAAAGCTTTCTTGCTGGAATTCCTGACCGTGGAGGCGTCGCCTCGGAACGCCACGTCAACCCCTGCGGGAGACGGCCCAGACCGACCGGGCGGGATTTTTTTCTTTTGGACACGCAAACGCGCGACGCTCAAGCCAACAAGCTGTTGGCGAGCTTACCTCTTGGCGACTTTCAAGTTTTGAGAGCCCACTTCGTCACCAAGCATCTTGCGCAAGGCGAGTTGCTGTTCGATGCCGATGACGAGGTCGATCAGGTCTACTTCCCGTTATCCGGCATGATATCGCTGCTGAGCGTCCTGCAAAACGGCAACGGCGTCGAAACCGCGACCGTCGGCCGGGAGGGTGTTGTCGGGGCCATGGCGGGTCTGGGTCTGCACAGATCCCACGTCAAGGCCGTCGCTCAACTGGAGAGCGTGGTTGCCCGCATACAGGCGGCTCAGTTCAGGAAAGTTGCCGCATCGAGGCCGGCCATTGTGGATCTCTGCATCCGATATAATGAGGTGCTGCTGTCGCAGGCAAGGATCACGGCCGCCTGCAATCTCACGCATGCCATCGAGGCCCGCTTGTGCCGCTGGTTACTGCAAACCTATGACCGCGCCGAAAGCAACATCCTGCCTCTGACACAGGAATTTCTCTCGGAAATGCTGGGGGTGCGCCGGACGTCGATTACCGATGTCGCCATGAAAATGCAAAATGCCGGCGCCATCAGCTACTCGCGCGGTACCATCAAGATCGTCGCGCTGGAGAGACTGAAAGAAGTTTCCTGCGAATGCTACGAGACTATGCGCGAACAAGCGGCGCCGTAGCGGCAGCCACCGGTCACCGGGAGCGTGGGCTGCTTCTGTCCCGGAGCGCGAAAAAGCCGGTGCCGCATCCTGGAAGTAGCGCGGAATGGTTCCGGCATGGGAACCCGAATTTATGTCGACTCCCGCACATAACTGGCGCAAACTGACCCACATCACCGCACCGCCTCGGCTTTCATCGGTGACTGAGAGTCCGGTCATGCTCCCGCCCAGCGCAGGGGAGTGCCATGCCTCAAAGGCTCAAGCTCGACACAACACCGTTTATCGACCACCTCGCAAAGCAGAAGCAGCGCCTTGAGGCGGAAGCTGCCCAGGCGCCTCCCGGTCCGGTCCGCGACAGTGTTTTGAAACGGCTCCGCCAGCTCGATATTGCCGCCCATCTGAACGAGTGGTTGTCGTCACCGGGCCTGCGGACACCCCGGTGATGCCGGAGTATCGCGCGTATACCGTCGGCAGCGATGGGCATTTCACAGGATTCGAACCGCTGGTTTGCGCCGACGATGCCGAGGCCACCGAGAAAGCGCAGCGCCTTGTTGACCGCCACGATATCGAGCTTTGGACCGGATCGAGGTTGGTGGCGAAGCTCAGCGCTACCCCGCGTGCCCGGCTCACCTCACACATCATCGAGGACGGCAAGCTGATCCCGAAACCGGAGTAGCCCAGTGGAACATCGCGGCGTCCAATATCAAATCGTGCAGACCGCCAATCCCGCGCAACGATAACTTGAATTTCGCTGACTTGAAATTCTTCTGAACAATTTCGCCGCTTCCCCGTCATATCAGGGGGAGTGGTACGATGGCACATAAAAACGAGCGCGTTGAACTGGAAATCAAGATCCTCAGATATCGCGCACTGGCGCGACAAGCCGACGCCGAGACTGCGCAACGCATCAACGGATTGATCGCCGAACTGGAACAGAAGCTTCGCGAGATCGACGAGTAAGGCCGCATTCGCAAGGTCGGCATTCTGCGAATGTTCAGAGGCGAACAATCCTGGGCGAACCAATTTGCCGTGCGACCGCACGCCGCACCGTCATCACCCGGCGAGATCGTTCGGGCTGTCGTCGCGATTTCCGAAGCCGGAAGCCTGACCAAGGCCGGTGCCGAGCCAGGCGCTTAGTCCGGCGCGGATCGGATGGTTTCAGTTGGAACAGGCGTGGTCCCTCGGACTCGCTCAACCAGTGAACTCAGGCCCATGATGATGAGCGGGATCACCAGCGCCACGTAAGCAGGGTCGATGTCGTAGGGGTTGCCCATCAGGAACCAGGCGATGGTGGCGACCAGTGAAATGACGATGCTGAGCAGGGCACCGGTGCGGGTGCCGAACCACGGCGCGTAGAACACCAGCAGCACCAGCACCGAGAGCGAGGCGCGGATCGCCTTGGCCAGAAATGTCATCTGCAGGATGTTCGGCGTGTAGATCGCCAGCACGATCGGCAACAGGCCAGCGACGATGGTGGTGATGCGAATGAACGTCAGAGATCGTTTCTCGTCGTCGTGCTTCCCGTCTGTCCTGGCGACGAAGCGGACGTAGAAATCCTTGTAGAGCAATGTCGCGGTCGCCACGCTGATCGCGGCCATGGTGCCGAACAGCGACGCCGCCATGCCGGCCGCAACTACGCCCGCCATCACGCCGTTCATATCCGTAATCAGCGCCGAGAACGCGTTGATGGATTTGATGGTGGGAAACAGCGCCAGCGAACAGACGCCGACCAAGGCGGTGGCGATCCCGAACGGCACCAGCAACAAGGCGGTGTAGAGGCTCGCGGCCTTCGCCTTCTGGCGGGTCTCGACGGTGTTGATGGCCTGAATGACGTATTGCGTGGAGAAGGTGGCGCCGATGCCGGCGATGAACCAGGCGAAAATCTGTCCCCAGCCGGCATTGGTCCAGGAAAACATCTCGGCCGGCACTCGCGCCTGCAATTCACCGAAGCCGCCGACTTTTGTCAGCCCGAACCAGAGCGCGACGGCGACACCCACATACTTCATCAGCGAATGAATCACGTTGGTGTAGACCACGGACTTCATTCCGCCCATGAACACATAGAGCACGGAAACGATGCCGCAGATCACGGTGGCCAGCGTGCGATCGACCGCCAATAGCCCGCTCAGGATGGTACCGCCGCCGGCATAGATCGCAACGCCGACGATCTGCAGCGCGAAGATCATCACCAACGAGGTCGCAAGCCTGGTTTGCGGCCCCCAGACGTCGGCGAACACGCCGGAGATGGTGTTTTGCCCGGACTCCTTGTATTTGCCGGCGAGAAAATAAGCGTAGAACAAGAACCCCAGCGCGAGCGCGATGATATTCCACGCGGCCGAAATGCCGGATTTGAATGCTTCCTGCGCGGTGCCGACGCTGGCCGACGTGCCGATGAATTCGGACATCAGCATCAACCCGACCAGAACCGCGGGAACGCCGGAATGGCCAGATGTGCCCGACGTAAACGTCGTCGTGGTGTTGACCGAGCGCTGGATCACGCTGGTCAGCAAGCCCAGGCCGACCATGTATCCGATCACGATCGCCAAGGCCAAATAGTTGGTGTGCATCTGCCCCCCGGGTGCGACCGCTTCAGCGCGCGGCTGTCGGTCTTGTTAGGAGCTTGCCTGCTCTGTCGCAAAAGGCAACCGATACAACCGATACTAGCGTGCGCGGGCGTCCGAGTTGTCCGCATTGAATTGGTGCGCTACGTTCGCGCCCAACGCATAACAACAAGACTGGGGCAGAACGACCATGATCAGGCTCTCATTGACGGCGGCAGTCGCGGTAGGGTTGCTGTTATCGTCGATCGGAACGGCTGAACGCGCGGCGGCGCAGGGCGTGGAGATCAAGGTGCTGGCGTCGGTGGCGCTGACCTCGGCGCTGGACGAGATCGCGCCGCAATTCGAGCGTGCCACCGGGAACAAGCTCACTCTCGGCTACAGTCTGATCGCCGATATCAAAAAGCGGATCCTCGCCGGCGAGACCGCCGACCTCATCATCCTGTCGCGGCCTGTCATGGATGACCTGCAGAAAGCGGACAAGATCGCGCCCGGCAGCATTACGGATATTGTGGGAACGCCGATTGCGATCGCGGTGAAGGCGGGTGCGCCGAAGCCGGATATCTCCTCGGTCGATGCGTTGAAGCGCTCATTGCTCGCGGCCAAATCCATCGTCTATGCCGACCCGGCCAAGGGCGGCGCCAGCGGCGTTTATTTCGCGCGCGTGGTCGATCAGCTTGGTCTTACCGAGCAGTTGAAATCGAAGACTATCCTGGTGCCGGGTGCGCAGGCGGCTGAAGTCCTTGCCAAAGGCGAAGCCGAGATCGGCGTCGCGCAGGCGTCGGAAATCGTGCCGGATCCGGGCGCGCAACTGGTCGGGCCGTTGCCGGGCGAATTCAACAGCGTGACAAAATTCACCGCCGGCATCGGCGCCGGCAGCAAGGCTTCCGACGCGGCGAAGGCGCTGGGCCAGTTCCTCAAAAGCCCGGCGGCATTGGCGGTGTTCAAGTCGAAGGGGCTGGAGCCGGGATAGCGTGAGATTGTTGCCGCCGTCTCGAAGGATGGATGCGGTCACGCGCTGAAGAATTATCGATCCAGCGCCACCGGCTTGAAAGCGGCGACGAGTACTTTTTCAAGCTTCCCCTGCATCCCGCAAAGGATGTCGTAGGCCTGGCCTCTGGGCATCGGCGCCTTGTAGCGCCGGTCCTCGATCAGCGCGGCGAAAATATCCGAGATCGTCAATATTCGGACGATATCGCTGATGCTCTCGGCGCAAAGCGCGTCGGGATATCCACTGCCGTCGAGAAGTTCGTGATGATGACGGACCGCGTCGAGGACTTCAGGGGAAATTTCCTCGTTGCCCTTGAGCGCATCATATCCGAGAGCGGGATGGGTTTCGATAATCGCGCGCTCCTGCGGATCGAGACGCCCGGGCTTGTCGAGCACGGCCAGCGGAATCGTCGCCTTGCCCAAATCGTGAAACATCGCCGCCGTATACAATCGCTCCATGTCGCGTTTCGCCAGACCGAGGCTCAAGCCGAAATCGACGGCGACGCCGGTGACCAGGAGACAATGCTGAAACGTCCCTTCGTGGTGGCGGCGAACGGTTGTCAGCCAGTCGGACATTCCTTTTTCAGCGACACGCTCCGCGATCTTGCGGCCCGCGTCCCGGGCGCCCTTAACGTCGATCGCCGTGCCGGTTGCCACCGCCTCGAACATCGAAGCCATTGCCGTCGCGCCAGCAGAGGAAGCATCGGTATCTTCGTTGGTGGCGACTGGCGCACCGACAACGGGATCGCTCCGGTCCGCCAGCGCCGCAAGCAATTTGGCCTGATCGACCGGACCCGCGAGAACGAGTGTCGCGCCCAACGCGTAGGCCTGGGCGATACCGAGGTTGACTTTCTGATCCAGCAGGAAGATGCGTTTTTTCACGTGAGCCAGGCTGCCGAGCGTTGTCCTGAGCGCCTCGATATTCTCGACAACGCGAAGATCCGCCTTGACCACGACGGCGCGGCAGTTGCCGCGCCCGACCTTGGCGGCCGTCAGCAATTCCGAGGTGACCTTGTATTTTCGCTCAAGCACGGCGCATATGCCGGCGAGCTTGGCGGAACTATCAGCTACAACATGAACGGGCATAATAATCGGTCTCGTTAACGAATCATCGGTCTCCTGCGCCTATTCCCAAAAAGAACCCTGTTCTTGCGCAGGTTCGTTCAGCCATATCAGCGCCTCCCGCAGATCAAGCAGCAGGACGCGCTCCTGCGCGGCGGATGCGCACTCACCGTCACTGAGATAAAGCAGGAAACAACCGTCGCCATCCCGAAACAACACTTCGAGGGCCTCGCCTGACGTAAGAGATTGCGCATCTATAAAATCAATGGCGCGCGAAGAAATCATTTGCATGTGAAATCACCATCATCGCTTCGTTACGAAGCCGGTTGCTCTGCCTTCCTTGAATTTGCCGATTTGGCCTTCTTCTTGGGACTCTTTGAAACGAAACGAACGCCCGCCTGATCGCCGTCGATCCAGACCAGTTCACACCTGCGAAAGGCGAGCCCGGTAGACGACAGCAGCAGGAAAAATTCGCGGGCCTGCAACACGTTTACCGGACCCTCGACCGCAAGCTTGGCGCCGGTGTCGGAAATATCCAGCAGCTTGCAACTTCGCCGCCATGTCCCGTCGACTCCCATCAGGTTGACGGTATGGGCATGCTCAAGTTCAACACGAGAGGCCTTTCGATGTTCTCCCCTCATCGCTCTGCTCCCGCTGTGGCGACCGCCCTCCCGGTCGCATCTGGCTTGGTCGCCGCGCTACCCAAAAGCCCGAAGCGGATGGTCTGCTGGGCCGTGGACAAATAAAGCTTTTCGAACTTTTCCTTCGCAATCGTGCGTTCCTGCTCGGTCAACTGCGGCATGCTGCGGCTGCGGATAATCGACAGCGCGGTTTGCCAGTCCAGCCGGGAAGCGCGGCAGGCCACGATCAGGCCGTCGCAACTCTTTTCTTCCATCAACGGCGCGATAACCTCGATGGGGGCACCTGACAGCACGGACAGCGACACGATGACGTTGGTGGCCTCGCGTCGCATCGCAAAACGATTGATAACGGAATCCGTCAGCTTGCCGGAATTGCTGAGCGCGGCAATCTTGGCATGGGCCTCGGAGTAGACGACCGGCTCCGTTGCTTTTTGGGAGACATGGGCTGCGATGTCATCCAGCACTTCCCGAATGCTCTGACGCAATTTGGGCGGCGCGGATTTGAGCAGCGCCAGCCGCACCGCATCGGTCGCCTTCGAGAGCAGTTCGCGAAGCATCGCGGCAGGAAGGTCCGGGCGAAGCACCAGCGAATCCGCGATGTCCTTGTGGGGTTCGGCCGCGGCAACGATCGCCGCATAGCCGGCTTCGGAGAATTTCGCGCCCGCATTCTTGGCAAGCGCGCGGCAGACATCGAGGTCGCCGCGTTTCAGGAGAATATCGGTAAGCGCTTCTCCGATTGTTCGCCGGCACGAAATGGTGAGGAGATGCTGGCGGCCGAGACGGCTCGCGATCTCCACCAGCGCCGCATCGGAAAGCGCGGACGAGCGAAGCAGAACAGGTCCGGCAACGGCGATGTCCTTGTGACAGGCGAGACGGCGTACCGCCTGTTGCGGTGCCGAACTTGACGCGGCCAGTGCGGCGCTGAGATGAACGAGGGCGGGCGCTTCAACGTGTTCGATCAGCCGAACCATCACGTCGTCGAAGACGCCAATCTGGGTTTCGTTGAGCCGGGCGGCGCTGGAAAGAAACAGATGCAACACCCGCTGCAGCATCAGAACGCGGCGCTCGGGCGAGCCGCTGGATACTGTTGCTTCTAAGTCGCTAACCAGCTCTGCGCATGTGGTGTTGGTCATGGCCGGCACCATTGCCGTTGAAGGTTCAACTGATCAAAAATGCTTGCGTCATCGAAGCCCCAGATGTCATCGACGGGGCTGATGAGTTATCCAAAATCAAACTGTACGCGTAAAAAGTTAATAGCTTTTTGATATATCTTCATGGGTAATATGGCACCCGTCATCTCTTGAGGGTCCGCGCGCCCGGGCTCGATGATCGCACGCCTCAAAACGGCGAGGCGCTGAAGCCAAGCGGCTGCACGACGTCGTAGCTCGCCTTCGTCACCGGCACGGCGTAACTCACCGTCAGCCCGCCGAAGGGCGAGCCCCAGGTCAGGCCGACGCCGACCGAGGAGCGCACGATGTTGCCATTGGCGAGCTGCAGCGATTGCGACGAGCCCGGAAATGTCGTCGAGCCGACATAGCGAAACACGCTGCCGGCATCGACAAAGGCCGAGGCTTTCAATCCATATTCCTGCGGGACGCCGGGAATCGGGCTCTGCAGTTCGGCTGTGGTCGCCCAATACAGGCTGCCGCCGACATTATCCATTGTCGTGCCCGGCGTAAGATCGCGCGGGCCAAAACCATTCGGCGCAAATCCGCGCACCAGGCTTGGGCCGCCGAAGAAGCTGTCGATCAGCGGCACTTGCTGGCCGCCCCAGCCGGTGATGTAGCCGCCTTGCGCGCGCACCATGCCGGTGAGGTCGTTGCCGAGCGATTGGTAATAGCGCACGTCTTCGGTGGTGCGCAGGAAGTTCACGTCGCCGCCCAATCCGGCGAGATCCTGCTTCAACTGCGCATTGAGTCCGCTGGTGGGATTTTTGGCGTTGTCGAGCGTGCTGTAGGTGACGGTGTCGCCGACCGCCGACACCCATTGCGGGCCGGCCAACGCGGCCTGCTGAATTGCCAGCGAAGGAGCTGCGGCGAGCGAGGCCGGATCGAGCGTAACATTCTGTCGCGCGATGGAATAGCGCCACTGCACGCCGAGCTGGTCATTGACCGGCGTGCCGAACATGATCATCGCGCCGTAATTCTGCGTGCCGTAGGATTGATACGAACTGGAGTCGGTGTTCCTGGCGAAGAAATCCACGCCGGCGGAAACTTTCGTCCCGAGGAAATACGGCTCCGACGCCGAGAGATCCACGCCTTGGGTATATTGGCCCAGCGTCAGGGTGGACTTCACGGTGTCGCCGGTGCCCATGAAATTGCTGTCGCCGACCTTGACCTCGGCCAGCAGGCCGTCGACCGTCGAGTAACCGCCGGCCACGCTGAAGTCGCCGGTTTGCTGTTCGACCAGCTCGACATCGAGTATCAGCCGATCGGGCGCCGATCCCGGCTTGTTGGTGATTTTGATCGTTTTAAAATAGTTCAGGTTCTTCAACCGGCGCTCGGCGCGGTCGATCAGTCCCTTGTTGTAGGCATCGCCCTCGGCGATATCGAATTCGCGGCGGATCACGTAGCCGCGGGTGCGGGTGTTGCCATGGATATCGATGCGCTCCACATACGTGCGCGCGCCCTGATCGATCACCAGCGCGACATCAATATGTTGCGATTGCGCATCGCGCGTGGTCCGCGGTTTCACCTGCGCAAAGGGATAGCCGAGCCTGGAGAGTTCAAGCGCCAGCAATTCGTCTGTCTTGTCGAGCGCATTGCCGTCGAACAGCGCACCGGAGCGCACCAGCAACAGACGCCGCAGTTTTTCGGGATCGAGCCCCGGCACGTTGCAGACGAGGGTGACGTCGCCGAAACGATAGAGCGGGCCTTCGTCGATCGAAAATGTCAGCGTGAAGCCATGAATCGCCGGATCGTATTCGGCCACCGCGTTGGTCACGCTGGCATCGGCATAGCCCTTGCTGCGATAATAAGTCCGCAATTGCTCGCGGTCGCCAGCGACGCGGTCGGGGTCGTAGACATCGCCGCCGGTGAGAAAACTCAGGAATGTGGTCGCGGAGGTCTTGATCACGGCGCTGAGCTGGCGTTTGCCAAACGCCTTGTTGCCGGTGAATTCGATCTGCCGCACCGTGGTCTTGGCGCCCTCGGTCACGACATAGACGAGATCGACGCGGTCATGGCCGCGGTCGATGATCTCAGGCCTGACGCTGACATCGTCGCGGCCGGCATGGCGATAGACCTCCAGGATATGATCGACATCGCCTTGCACCATCGCGCGCAGCAGCGTGCCGCGCGGCTTGGAGTCCACCGCGGCTGACAGCTCCGTGTCCTTGATCTTCCTGTTGCCCTCGAACGCGACGTGATCGAGCACCGGCGCCTCGGCCAGATGCACGATCAGTTGTTCGCCTGTCCGTTCGATGGTGACCTTGTCGAACAGGTTTGTCGCCAGCAGCGCCTTGAGCGCATCGTCGCGCGCGGCCTCATCGAAGCGGCCGTCGGGCGTCGGATGAAAATAGGAACGCACGGTCGCGATATCGATGCGGCGATTGCCCTGGACCGTTACAAGCTCGCGCGCTTTCGCTTCAATGTCGCTGGCCGGTGCTTCCCCGGCGAGCGCTGATACTGAACACAACGCCAGCGCTGCACTCACCAGCGCAGCCATAACGCCTGGCCGGCTACCTTGCCGGCCCCACGCACTGCGTGACCTCATCGCGTCCCGCCTGTCATCCCGCTTGTCCCGCTACAATCGAAGTGCGCGCGCAAGGCGAAAGAATGTCTGGGGTGAGGTGAGTTGTGGCCTTGGGCGTTAACGACCGCCATAATTTCCTCGCCATAATTTCGACGCGGCGCCGAACCGGGCTTCCCCAGATTTGTCGTATAGCCGCTTCAAATGCCGCCTAGCCAAGGAGGCGGAAAACGTTGCGCTGCGCGTGCCGCAGGTGCCAACGCTTCTGCGGAGACTCCAGAAGTTTCTTGGGAGCATCACATGCGTTACACAGCTTACGTCGTCGCTTTGTTTGCGCTGATCCAGCCTGTTCAGGCCGCGGTCACGCCTGAGGTCGATCCGCGCGCCTCGCTCGGCGTGGTCCAGCAATGGATCTATAATTACCGCGCCAAGCCCGATTACGCGCATGTCCCGGCCGCGATGCGCGTGCTGTTTCATACCCAGAGCTTCAAAGAGCCGGAGAATGCCGGCATCTATCTCGGCTTCCTCGCCGGCGCGATCGGATCGAATCCGGCGAAGGCCGAGCAGCTTGTCACGAGTTTGTTTCCCGTTCCGCCGGAAGACGAATGGGTGGTCGTGCGCGCGATCGCCTATTCGGGGTTATCAGACTGGCGCAATCTTCTGCGCAAGGTCGCGCCGAAGATGCCGGGCCGCAAGGTGATGATCGACAGTTATCTGGCGGGCACGCTGCCGGTGCTGGCAGACATTCCGCTGGAAGAAACCAAGCCCGGCGTGCTCGAAAAGCTGCGCGGCGCGCTGACCAAAAATCCCTTTTCAAAAGACGACAAGACGCTGAAGCTGACGCAGACCTTTGCAGGCAATCAGGATCTCCTGGATACGCTGTGGGGCTATTATTTCGCGACCGGCTCCTATGTGCCGATCCTGCACATCATCAAGATGCTGCCCTGGAGCAAGAGCCGCGACACCGTCGACAAGCTGACCGTCGGCAGCATGGCGCGCTACACGCTGGCAAGCTACGCGGTGCGCGATGCGGGCCTGCGCGAATATCTGCGCAGCGAACTCGCGGTGCAGCCGGCGGCGGTGAAGGGGCCGCTCACCGAAGTGGTGCAGGCGGCCGATACCGTGCAGCTCGGCGCGGTGCGCAAGGACGCGCTCGCCGCGGTCGATGAACTCAAGGCCAAGGGTTCGGATTCCCGTCGCAACCTCGACTTCTGGGGCCAGGTCGGCGTCGGCGCGGTCGCGCTGGGCTGTGTCTCGGCAGCGGCATTAGGCCAGGTCGCGATCGGCATCCCCTGCGTGATCGGCGGCTCGGCCTCGCAGGGGCTGTTGTCGTTCTGGGAAAAACAGCAGCAGTGAGGCTGTTGTTCTTACCTCGCCCCGCTTGCGGCAGGGCTGTCGCATATGACTTTCCGCCGCGGTAATCGCTTGGGGCCTCATGGTTCGAGACGCCTCGAAGACGAGGCTCCTCACCATGAGGGTTCAAGATTTAGCCGCACAGAAAGTCCTCATCCTGAGGGGACGCCGTAGGCGGCCGTCTCGAAGGATGGCCGCACAAAGACTGCAGGCCCAAATCTTTTTCTTCATATGCGATAGCCCTACCGCTTGCGGGGGGAGGGAATTGAAAACACAACGGCCGCGGCTATGTCCCAAGCCGCGGCCATTCTTTTTTGGTTTCCAATTGTTGCTATGCCCAGATCACATCACGCCGGCGAGGCCAGCGGTTTGCCTTTTTCGATAATATAAGTGCTCACTATTTTCGTTTTGACGTCGCCGTTCTTGTTGCCGGCGTGCGGTGCGCCGGGCGGGACCACGAAGCCGTCGCCGGGCTTGTACATCTTGGTCGGCAGGCCCTCGATCGGCAGCTCAAAGCCGCCTTCGAGAATGTAGGCGGATTCGATGCCGGGATGGGTGTGGCGGCCGATGGTGACGCCGGCTTCGATCTCGATCGCGACCAGCAGTGTCTCATATCCGGCCGCCGGGCCGTCGCTCCGCGACAGGATCTTGCGGGAAACGCCGGGCGTGGTGGCGGGCGGCGTTTGCGCCGACGCATCGGTGGCCAAAAATCCGGTAATCGAGCAAAGCGCGCAGGACGCAACGCCCGCAAAGCCTCGGCGTGTCAGCATGACCGTTCTCCCTGTGATGTCCGGATCATGGGCGCCGGACTTGTTGCCGCGCGAAACCTGCCTCAGCGGAATGGGCTTGGCAAGCGGGAAGGGGGAGGCGATGAGGCCCGTCTGGCGCATCCGTCATTGCGAGGAGCGTTAGCGACGAAGCAATCCATCTTGAGCCAGCACGGTCTGCCGAGGCATGGATTGCTTCGCTGCGCTCGCAATGACGACATTCTTGATGTTCGTGCGTCTCAAAATGTTCGCGCATCTCAAAAAGAAAGGGGCCGAAGCCCCTTTCTCTCGTCGCGATTACCACTGATGCCAGCGGTGCCAGCCGTAGCCACCGCCCCAGTGACGATGCCAGCCGTAGCCGCCGCCATAGCCCCAGTGACGGTGCCAGCCACCATAACCACCACCCCAATAATGCGGATGGTAGTAGCCGCCACCGCCGTAGCCGTAATGACGGTGCCAGCAATGGCCGTATTCGTTGCAGACGTAACCAGCCGGTACGTTGACAGTCGTCTGCGCAGACGCGGCGCCGCTCGATAGTGCAACCCCGCTCAGTGCAGCGAGGCCAACAAGTGCAGAAACAAGTTTCATGATTTTCCTCCTGAGATTTAACGTCGAACATCTGTTGGAGGTAGCGAGCGAGAAACGGGTTCGGTGTATTACGCAGGTTTAATGCGGGTGAACAATTTCCTGAAAAACCCTTCGGGACATGGGTGTTCTTGCGATGCGATCGCGCATAACACGGCCCTGCTCTCCAACTTGTAATGATTTCCAATTTGTAACGCGCGCGGTTCGAACGGCGCATCATTCACGTCCCACCAATCGATGTTGCGATGGAGGGTTCGATGAAGATGATGTCATGGTCGCGCTATCACTGCCTGTCGCCATCGCTGCTGCGCGCCGAGCGCCGCGCTGCAAAATCCAAATCGAAACTTCGAAAGATATGGCGCCGCAACCGCGTCCCGCACCGGCGTCCGCCCGTGCCCGGCGCCACAAGCGGCCTGTTCCGTTATTTCCAATTTGTAATCCGGCTGTTTCGAACCTAAACCGGATGTGGCATGACCGATCCCCTGATCGTCGCGTCAAGGATTCCCTGCGCCGGGTGACCATGAAATCGCTTAAGGTGGAATTGCCGTTCTGGGTTCGCGCCGTCCTCCTGGTGGGCGTGTTGTGCATCGTCGCGGGCGCCGGCCTGGTCGCGTACCGCTATTACGAAAAGCCGGTGACGCTGACGGTCGCGGTCGGCTCGCTGGACGGTGAGGCCAGACAGACCGCGTCATTGATCGCCGGCCGCCTCGCGACCACCGATTCACCCGTGCGGCTCAAGGTCGAGAATTCCGGCAACGTGCTCGACGCGGCGAAAGCCTTCGCGGCCGGAAAGGCCGATCTCGCGGTGGTGCGGGCGGATGTCGGCGATCTCTCGCAGGCGCGCACTGTGACCATGACGACGCATGGCGTCGTGATGATCGTGGCGCCGCCGGGATCGTCGATCACCAGCATCGCCAAATTGCGCGATCACACCGTTGGTGTGGTCGGCGGCGAAATCAATCACGGCGTCGTCGAGGCGCTGAAGAAGGAATACGACCTCGGCCGTTCCAATGTGACGTTCAAGGATATCATGCCATCCGATGCGCGCCGCGCGGTGCAGGCCAAGGAAGTCGCGGCGTTGTTGCTGGTGGTGCCGCTGACCGACCGGTATCTGTCGCTGGTGAGGGGGCTGTTCAAGGAAAGCGCGACCGCCGGGCCGGTCTTGATCCCGATCGATTCCGCCGGTGCGATCGCCGATACCAAGGGGCCCTATGAAAGCTTCGATATCCCGAAAGGCACCCTGCGCGGTGCGCCGCCGGTGCCGGATAATGACGTCACGACCTTGCGGGTGACGTATTATCTGGTCGCGAACCGGCATCTCAATGCCGATGTGATCGCCGACCTCGCCCGCAGGATCATGGGCGTGCGTCGCGATCTCGTCGGCGAAGACCCGCAGCTAGCGGGGATCGCCGCGCCCGAACTCGATGCCGATGCCTATATCTCGGCGCATCCCGGCGCCGCGGCGTTTTTCAACGGCACCCAGCAAAGCTTCATGGATCGCTACGGCAACGCGATCTATCTGACGCCGATGGCGCTCGGCGCGCTGGCCTCGATCTTTGCCGCGGCGTGGCGCTTTCTCGGCGTGCGCAGCAATGAGGCCGCGCATCCGACGCTGGATGCGTTTTGTGCGCTGCCGGGAAGGATTCGCAGCGTTACCGACGAGAGCGAATTGAATGCGATCGAGAACGAGGTCGATTCATTGCTGCGCACGCAGCTCGCGCGAACCGCCGGACAGGAAGAAGGCGCCGCCGAAGCGCAGGCGCTGATCGCAGCGGCGCAGCGGCTGGATAATCTGATCCATCATCGCCGCGTGATGCTGGCTGGGCGGGCGGGGGTGGGTTAGAATCTTTTCCACGGCTGCATCCTTCGAGACGCGCGCGAGAGCGCGCTCCTCAGGATGAGGGTCTGAGCCAAGACAAGTTCTCGGACCCTCATGGTAAGGAGCGCGTCTTCGCGCGTCTCGAACCATGAGATCGCCGGGCGTCGTGCTATGGTTTGAGCAAACCGGAAAGTGTCTCAGCACACAGCGCCGCCAGCTCCGTCCGCACCCGATCCAGCACCTCGGCATAGTCGCGCGCCGCGCTCTGCCGGAACAGCCGCACGGTCGGATACCAGGGGCTGTCATCGCGATCCAGCAGCCAGCGGTAGTCCGGCGTGTAGGGCAGCAGGATCCAGGTCGGGCAGCCCAGCGCGCCGGCGAGATGGGCGACGCTGGTGTCAACGGTGATGACCAGATCGAGGCAAGCGATCAGCGCCGCGGTCTCGCTGAAATCGGTCAGCTCGGCAGTGAGATCGATGATGCCGCTCTGCGCGAGGAATGCCTTGTCCTCGGGTTTCGGATCTTTCTGCAGGCTGACGAACGTCGCATCGACATCGAGAATGCGGGACATCAGCCGCAGGGATGTCGACCGGTTGACATCGTTCCTGTGGCTCGGATTTCCAGACCACACCAAGCCGACCCGCGGCCTGTCGTGAGGTCCAAGGGCCTTTCTAAGAAGCCGCGCTTCACGAACAAGCCGCGCTTCCCAAAATTGTACGCGGCCCTCTGCCGGAGGGGGCAGGTAGGACGTCGCCGACGGAATGCTATCGAGGCGCGTGCCGAACACCAGCGGCAGGCTTCCGATCGGGCAGTGCATGTCGAATGCGGGCAGCGGATCGTTCGGGAACGAAAGACATTGCTCGACGCCCTGCAGGCCAGACATCAGGGCATGCAGATGGCGCTCGACAACCAGAACGATGCGGGCGCCACGCTCGGCGAGCATGGGCACATAGCGCACGAACTGGATGGTATCGCCGGCCCCTTCGTCGACATGGACGAGAATGGTCTTGCCTTCGATCGGCTCCTGGCCAAGCCACATCGGCTGGCTGAATTTCGGGTAAGGCGGCGGATCGGATTTTCTCCAACGCGACTCGCGCCCCGCCCAGCCGGCCTCGAAATTGCCGGTCAGCATCTGCAGCAGGGCCAGATTCCAGTCCGTGGTGGCGTCATTGAGCTGCAGGGCACGGATCTGATCATGGAGCGCGAACGCCTCGTCGAAGCGCTGTAGCTGGCTCAGCATCAAACCCTTGTTGTTCAGGATTTCTGTCGTGTTCGGCAGGCGGTCGAGTGCGCTGTCGAACCATGACAGGGCTTCTTCTTCCCGGCCCAGCGACTGCAGGCAGGCGCCGATATTATTGCAGGTGTCGGCATTGCCGGGATCGAGCGTGTGCGCTCGCCGGTTCTCGGCCAGCGCTTCTTCGAGCCGTTTCAGGCTGAACAGCGTACGCGCGCGCGCCTGCAGGGTCGGGGCATGGTTCGGCAGCAGCGCGTCGCACAGATCGAGGTGGGCGATGGACTCGTCGAACCGCCCGATGTGCTGAAGGAGTACGCCGCTTTTATAGGCCGCATCCTGATGCCGCGGATCGAGCTTGAGGACATGCGCAAAGCTCAACAGCGCGTGGTCGAGGCGTTGCAGCTCGAGCAGGATATTGCCGAGGCGGTGCCATAATCCGGCATCCTCGGGCTTGAGCTGGATCGCCTTGTCATAGGCCTTGAGCGCGTCCTCGTGCCGTCCCTGCCGGTGCAGCGTGGCGCCAAGGCTCGCCAGATAGTCGGGCTTGGGATCTTGCCGGATGGCGCGGGTGATCGACTCCACCGCCTGATCATATTGCCCGGCTTGGAGGAACTGCACGCCCGTGCGGTGCAGGCTGTCCGCGTCATCAGCGCCGAGATCAGGCGCCTGCCGGCGAGAGGTTGGGGCATCTGGATTTCGTTCCGCGCACAGCGCCGCCAACTCCGCGCTCACCCGATCCAGCACCTCGGCATAGTCCCGCGCTGCGCTCTGCCGGAACAGCCGCACGGTCGGATACCAGGGGCTGTCGTCGCGATCGAGCAGCCAGCGATAATCCGGCGTGTAGGGCAGCAGAATCCAGGTCGGGCATCCCAGCGCGCCGGCGAGATGGGCGACACTGGTGTCGACGGTGATGACCAGATCGAGGCAAGCGATCAGCGCCGCGGTTTCGTTGAAGTCGGTGAGCCCGGCAGTGAGGTCGATGATATCGGCATATTCACGCAACGCGGTCTTGTCATCGGGCCGCGCGTCCTTTTGCAGGCTGACAAAGGTCGCATGAACATCGAAAAGGCGCGAAAAGGTTTGAAACGGCACCGATCGATTGTGATCGTTGCTGTGAATGGGATTGCCGGACCACACCAGTCCGACCCGCAATTTGCTGCGAGGGCCGAGGCGGTCCTCCCAGGCTTGCACGCGGCTTGGCGCGGGAGCCGGCAAATACGGTATGTCGGCTGGAATCGTATCCAGTCTCGTGACGAAAGCCAGCGGCAGGCTCGATGTCGCGCAATGCATGTCGAACGCCGGAAACTCCTTGTCCGATTTCCGAAAGCATTCCGAAACGCCCGGAAGGTCCGACAGCAAGGAATAGACCGCGTCGACCACCACCAGAATGACACGCGCGCCGCGCGCCGCCAGCATCGGCACATAGCGCGCGAACTGGATTGAATCTCCGATGCCTTCATCCGAGCAGATCAGGATGGTTTTGCCCGCGATATCTTCCGCGCCCAGCCACATCGGCTGCGGGAATCGGGGATAGTTGACCTGATGGGCTGTCCACCGCGCCTCGCGGCCGGCCCAGCCGGCCTCGAAATTGCCGGCCCGCATGTCGATCAGCGCCAGATCCCAGTCGGCCAGCGTGTAACCGGGATCGATTGTCTTCATGTAACGGTAGGTCGCGGCGGCTTCCTCGAACCGGTGAACCTGCTGCAGTGAAGAGGCCTTGTTGCACAACACGGTCATATAGTCCGGCTTGAACGCCAGCGCCTTGTCGAACCAGACCAGCGCCTCTTCGTCGCGGTGCAGCGCGTGCAGAATGGCGCCGATATTGTTGCAGGTGTCGGCTCGATCAGGATCGAGCTCGTAGGCCCGCAGGCTTTCGGCAAGGGCTTGTTCGAACCGTTTCAGCTTCTGCAACGCGATGGCGCGCATTTGCACGATGGGTGCGTGGTTTGGCTTCAGCATGTCGCTGAGCGTAAAATAGGTAAGCGCCTCGGTGTGCCGTCCGAGCTTGTCCAGGATGAACCCGCACCGGTAGGCCGCATCCCAGTGGCGCATGTTGAGCTTGAGTACGTGTTGAAAGGCCAACAGCGCCTCGTCCAGCCGGGCGAGATCGGACAGGACAGTGCCGAGATCGATCCACAGCGATGTATCTTCGGGCTTGAGCTGGACCGCCTTGTCTAGCGTCTTGAGGGCCTCCTCAAAACGTCCTTGTCTTTGCAGCGTGGTCCCGAGGCTTGAAAGATATTCCGGCCTGGGGTCTTGCCGGATGGCGCGGGCGATCCACTCCACCGCCTGATCGTATTGTCCGGCCTGCAGTAACTGCACGCCCGTGCGGTGCAGGCTGTCGGCGTCATCAGCGCCGGGATCAGGCGCCTGCCGGCGAGAGATTTGGGCATCTGGATTGCGTTCCGCGCACAGCGCCGCCAACTCCGTCCGCACTCGATCCAGCACCTCGGCATAATCCCGCGCCGCGCTCTGCCGGAACAGCCGCACGGTCGGATACCAAGGGCTGTCATCGCGATCCAGCAGCCAGCGATAGTCCGGCGTGTAGGGCAGCAGGATCCAGGTCGGGCAGCCCAGCGCGCCGGCGAGATGGGCGACGCTGGTATCAACGGTGATGACCAGATCGAGGCAAGCGATCAGCGCCGCGGTCTCGTTGAAGTCGGTAAGCTCGGAAGTGAGGTCGATGATGCCGGGACATTCACACAACGCGGCCTTGTCATCGGGCCGCGCGTCCTTTTGCAGGCTGACAAAGGTCGCATCGGCATCGAAGAGACGCGAAAAGATTTGAAACGGCACCGATCGATTGTGATCGTTGTTGTGAAGGGGATTGCCGGACCACACCAGCCCGACCCGCAATTTGCTGTGAGGGCCGAGGCGGTCCTCCCAGGCTTGCACGCGGCTTGGCGCGGGAGCGGGCAGATACGGTATGTCGGCTGGAATCGTATCCAGTCTCGTGGCGAAAGCGAGCGGCAGGCTCGACGTCGGGCAATGCATGTCGAACGCCGGAAACACCTTGTCCGATGTCCGAAAACTTTCCGAAACGCCGGGGAGTGCCGACAGCAGGGGATAGGCCGCGTCGTCCACCACCAGAATGACACGGGCGCCGCGCGCCGCCAGCATCGGCACATAACGCGCGAACTGGATTGAATCTCCGAGGCCCTCATCCGAGCAGATCAAAATGGTCTTGCCGGCGATATCTTCCGCACCCAGCCACATCGGCTGCGGGAATTTCGGGTAGCCGACCTTATGGGCCTTCCATCGCGCCTCGCGGCCGGCCCAGCCGGCCTCGAAATTGCCAGCCCGCATGTCGATCAGCGCCAGATCCCAGTCGGCCAGCGCGTGACCAGGATTGATCGTCTTTATCTGGCGATAGATCGCTGCGGCTTCATCGAACCGGTGAAACTGTTGAAGCGAATTGGCCTTGTTGGTCAGGGCGGGCACATAGTCCGGCTGAAGCGCCAGCGCCTTGTCGAACCACACCAGCGCCTCTTCGTCCCGGCGGAACGATTGCATGATGGCGCCGATATTGTTGCAGGTGTCGGCGCGGCCGGGATCGAGCTCGTAGGCCCGCAGGCTTTCGGGGAGGGCTTGCTCGAACCGTTTCATCTTCTGCAGAACCAGGGCCCGCATTTGCACCACGGGAGCCTGGTTCGGTTTCAGCGCGTCGCTGAGAGTAAAATAGGTTAGCGCTTCGGCATACCGTCCGAGCTTTTCCAGGATGAACCCGCACCGGTAGGCCGCATCCCAGTGGCGCAGGTCGAGCTTGAGCACATGTTGAAAGGCCAGCAGCGCGTCGTCCAGCCGGGCGAGATCGGACAGCACATTGCCGAGATTGATCCACAGCGATGTATCTTTGGGCTTGAGCTGGACCGCCTTGTCGTACGCCTTGAGGGCCTCCTCAAAACGCTCTTGCTGCCGCAGTATCCCCCCGAGGCTTGAAAGATATTCCGCCTTGGGGTCTTGCTGGATCGCGCGGGCGATCCACTCCACCGCGAGATCGTGGTTTTCGGCCTGGCGCGACAACAACCCCATCAGATGCAGGCTGTCGGCGTGATCGGGGGCGGCTGCGAGCGCCTGCTGGCAACAGATTTGCGCGTCGAGATATCGTCCCGCGCGCAGATGGCCAAAGCCGGTTTTGCATGCCGCCGATGCGCTGGCGGGCGGCCCGTTTGAGCTGGCCTTTGCATTGGCCTTTGCGTTGGCCTTAGGTGGCGGGGCGGCGGCCCGGCGATTGCGGCGGTTCATCAGCGCATTTCACAGGGGACAACTGATCCTGCACTAGATGATTCGTCATTATCCGCCAAACCGGTTTGAGGATGCGCATCCCGGCGTGAATCATGCGGGCACGCTGCCTATTGCGATTTACCCCAAATGATTTGCGGCCTGCGGAAACCCATCGCCATCCAGGCGGCGACCAGTTTCAACATCGACTTGCCGGAGTGAGTCTCGTAACTCGGCACGTCCTTGGGCAGTTCGACGCCGGCGCGGCGCTCTTTGGTCATGATCCGCACTTCAAGCGGCGGGCCGCCTGCCGGGAATCGGTTTCGATACATCGACAACCAATGACCTTTGGTGAAGTCGAGGAACATTGCGCAATTGCAGCAGGTGGCGACGACCCGCCGGGTCGGGGAGTCAGGCTTGAGCCTGATCTCCCGCAGATACTGTTGCCCCGCGGCGCATTGTACCCGATCCTTTCGAAACAGGTTCATGCCTGTTCCACCATCGGCATCGAGCACCTCAGGCGCGGATGGCAATTGTTCGATTTGGCGGCCGGCTTGCTGGCAACTGGTGCAATAGCAGACAGCCGTCAGGATCGGCTGCCCGGCCGTCTCGAATTTCACCTGGCCGCATTGGCAGGTCGCGGAAAGAGGTTGCTGATTCATGACGGCTTCCCGTTTACGGGTCGCAGGCCAGTCTGGCGGCAATTTCCGGCATCCGCAACGGTCGGCAATCTAGGCCGGTTTGCTGACAATCAGATAGGCCGCGACGAGGGCCGAGAGCGAGACCGCGCAGGCGCCGGCCAGATAGACCGCGTTGAGGCCGGCGACGCCGGCGATCGCGCCGGCCGTGGGGCCGGTCAGGCCGATCCCGATATCGAAGAAGGCCACGAAAGCCCCCATCGCGGCGCCGCGCGATTGCGGCGGCGCGCGCCGCACCGCCTCGACGCCGAAGCCGGGGAAGGCCAGCGAATAGCCAAAGCCGGTGAGCGCCGCGCCCGCATAGGCGATCATGGCGCTGCCGGCCTGCCAGATCAGCAACAGGCCTGCGACCTCGACCAGCACGCACACCAGCGCGACCTTGGCGCCGCCCTGATCGGGCAGATGGGAGAAAAAGATTCGCGCCAGGACGAACGCCACGCCGAACGCGGTGAAGGCCAGCGATGCGCTGCCCCAGTTCCTGCCGGCGAACAACAGCGCGATAAAGGTGGAGATGACGCCGAGGCCGACGCAGCTCAGGCCCATGCCCAGTCCCGGCACCCACACGGTGCCGAGCACCTTGTAGAACGGCACGCGATGCGACGGCTTCACCACGTTTGGCGCAACAGGGACGATGAAACCCAGCGCCAGCAGCGGGATGATGATGGTGGCAAACGCAATGCCGATAAAATCGTAACGGCCATAGACAAAGGTGCCGAGCGGGGCGCCGGCCGCAAAGGCGCCGTACACTGCCGCGCCGACCCACGCCATCACCTTGCCGGAATTGCGCGCGCCGACAAGCGCGATGCCCCAACTGAGCGCGCCGGTCATCACAAGACTTTCACCGCAACCGAGCAGGAGGCGGCCGAGCATCAGTACGCCGAGCGAGACGACCGGCGTGCCGATGAAAGCCAGGGATGCCAGATAGGCGACACCGGCAGCCGATGCGGACATAAAGCCCATCACCATCGCGCGCTTGGAGCCGCGCGTATCCGCCAATCCGCCGGCCCATGCCCGCGACAGCAGCGCTGCGGCGAACTGGAAGCCGATCGCGAAGCCGACGACCACCGGGCTCATGTCGAGCGTGTAATGCAGATGCAGCGGCAGCACCGGCATCGAGATGCCCATGGTAAGGAATCCCACAAGCATTGCCGCCGAAATGGGCAGCATCTTGAGGAACACATTTTCCACGGTGGGAGAGTCGGGTACGGGCGAGGAAGCGTAGGTCATCTATTGCGCAGGTCCGTACCACAGCCGTTCGGGATTTGGATCAGCGTACAGCGCGTAGCTGATCTGCCCGTTGTTTTCACGATACCGTTAAGGCGTCGGGTTTAGCTGCGTTCGATCGCGACGGCAGCCGCATCGAGTGCCGCGGCGATATCGCGGATCTGCTGCTCGGTGAGGGGACCGCGGGCCTCGCGCAGCCGAAGCGCCATCTTCAGGTTGACCCGGGCGCGCAGGATCTCCGGCGCGGGACCGCCGCCATGCGCCGATTTTACCGATTGCATGTGCGCCATGGCCTGATCGACGGCCGACTTGTTGGCTTCGATGTAGGCGGTGCCTTCGGTGGTAATCGTGTAGAGCTTCTTGCCTTCGCTTTCCGCGACGGTGGCATGGCCGAGCTCTTCGAGCATGGTCAGGGTCGGATAGATCACGCCGGGGCTTGGGCTATAGGTGCCGGCGACGCGGTCCTCGATCTCCTTGATGATCTCGTAGCCATGACGCGGACGCTCGGCGATCAGTGCGAGCACCACCAGGCGCAATTCGCCATGATCGAACATCCGGCCAGAGCGCCCGCGCCGGTGACGGCCGCGGCCATCTTCATGGGAGTGCCTGCCGTCGCCGTCGTCATGGGAACGGTGTCCGAAATGCCAGCCATGGCGGCGGCCGCGGTGTTCATGATCCCGGTCGTGGTCTTGGTGTGAGTGGTCTCGATGTCGAAAGAAGTGCATGTTTGTTTTCCTTAGATGCAGTTTAGATATATCGAATAACAAGATATATCTAAATTACATCTGAATGGGATTCAAGAGGGAAAGGCTGGAAATCGTCCGAAGTAGTATTTCCTTTAATTACAGACACTTACTTTTCTAGCGAGGCCGGATGCGGAGAATAGAGGGTCTAATCTCCGCATCATCTGCGGGGATTAGACCGGCTCATCCGGGTTGGCGGCTGCGATCTGCCTCGCGATATCTGGACCGATCGATCCATCTATCGCCAGACCCCATGCCTCGTCCCGCGGACGTCCTCGAAGCTTCGACACGGGGTTCGCGATCGGACGCGCGATGGATGTGTTCTGGTTGCGTGGCTATCACGCCACGAAAATGGCCGGCCACGATTCGGAAGTTGATCGTCGCATCGCTTTGGTTCTGGCTGATCGGGCGTTGCTCGACGGCCCGCGTCGCTCCTTCGGCTTGCCGCTGCCGGTGTTCGCCTTGATATCGAGCGTGTTGTTCCCTGGCGATCGCGTGACTCTGAAGTTGATTATCGGTGGACTGCTCGCAATCTCCGGCGTCGCCACTACACAGGTCAGACCGAGCACCCGATCCATCTGAACCTGGAAGTCGCGTCGCTGCGTCACCGCGTCCGTTCACGCCTCGGCGGCGTTGCTGTAAGGTTGTGTCCGATCAACGGCGGAATGACGCATGCGACGGCGCGAGTTTTTGGCGGGAATCGGTGGAATTGCGGCATCGTCGATCGCCGCTCGCGCGCAGCAGCCAACGAGATTGCCTATCGTTGGGTTTATGGGTGCAGCAACACCTTCGGCCTGGACTCCATGGACAACGGCGTTTGTCCGGCGCCTCGACGAACTTGGTTGGGTCGATGGCAAGACCGTCAGGATTGAGTACCGCTGGGCTGCGGGAAGCGAAGAACGTTACGCCGAGATAGGCGCCGAGCTGGTCAATCTTGATGCAAAGGTTCTCGTCACGGTGGGCGGCGACGCAGCCAGGAAGGCCACTTCCAAAACCCCTGTTGTGGTTGCCTTGATGTCGGACCCGGTAGGCACGGGTCTGGTATCCAGTCTGGCACGACCAGGTGGCAACATTACCGGCATGTCCATTCAATCGACGGACCTTGCTGGCAAGCGAATTGAACTTTTAAAGGAAGCCATTCCTGCGATCCGGAATTTGGGGATCCTGGCCTATGTCGATTACGCCGGAACGATGCTGGACGTCGGTGCGATCCATGCCGCCAGCAAGAGCTTTGGCCTGGAGGTTGTGACTGTTCCGATTCACCGTGCAAGCGACATCGAGCCCGCGTTGGCGTCGCTCGATCCGCAAACGCAAGCCATTTATGTTCCGCCAAATCTGCTCGTGAATACCAACCGCGTTCTCATCAACGAACTTGCCCAGCGCAAGCGCCTGCCAACCATGTATGGCTTTCGAGAGTATGTCGATAGCGGTGGGCTGACGTCTTACGGGCCCAATACGCCGTATTTATTCCGGCGTGCGGCAGACTACGTCGACAAAATCCTGCGGGGGGCGAAACCCAACGATCTACCTGTCGAGCAGCCGACTAAATTCGATCTGATCGTCAACCTCAAGGTCGCCAAGCTTATCGGCCTCGAGCTTTCTCCGTCATTCCTGGCCCGCGCGGACGGCGTGATCGAATGAAGAAGGGACTGGCCGCTTGCCCGCGAACGGCACCAGCAGCAGGCCGATCAGCGCCACGCATGCGATCAGCATCCAGGCTTCGTTGACGGAGAGCGCAAACGCTGCCTTCTCGACCATCGGGCGCAGATAGGCCTCGACCACGGCGTCGGTCGCATTGGGCGGGCGATGGGTGAACAATTGCACATCGAGGCCGATCGCCTGCGCCGCCGTGACGTCGCCCGCGATCAGCCGGTCGCGCAGCGCGTCGGCATGTCCGCCGGTGCGGCCGTAAATAATGGTGTCGATCACAGCGATGCCGATCGCGCCGCCCAAATTTCTCATCAGGTTGAACAGCCCGCTGGCATCCGGCACTTGAATGGCGGTCAACGTGCCCAGCGCCAGCCGGGTCGGCGGCAATAGACAAAACATGATGGCGATCCCGCGCACGACCTGCGGCCAGAACATCTCGTCGAAATCGGCGGTGCGGCTCTGGAACGCGCTCATGCCGAGGCCGAGCGCGAACAGCGCAAAGCCTGCCGCCGAGAGATAACGCGGATCAGTGCGGCTCTCCATCCAGCCCGCGAGCGGCGCGGTGATCAGTTGTGCGACGCCTGTCACCAGCATGATGGTGCCGATCTCGAAGGCGTTGTGCTGGCGGACATAGGCGAGAAACACCGGCATCAGATAGACCGAACCGAACAATCCGACGCCAAGGCAGAAACTCAACGCGCAGCCGACTGCAAAAGCAGGCGCGCGCAGCGTCGTCAGATCGACCACGGGGTGGGGCGCCCTCACGCTTCGCAGCGTGAACGCTGTTGCGGCGGCGGCGCTCGCGACGAACAGCACGAGGCAGATCGGCGACAGCCAGCCTTCCTGGGGGGCCTTTTTCAGCCCGATCTCGAGGCCGGCCAGCGCGATCGCCATCAGCGCCAGCGCTATCAGGTCGAGCGTGACCCAATCCGACAAGCGCGGCTTATCGCGCGGCAACAGGAACGGCGTTGCAGCGGCTGCGATTACACCCGGCGCGACATTGATCAGAAACAGCCAGTGCCACGACCAGGTCTCGGTGATCCAGCCGCCGACGACAGGGCCTATCGTGGGCGCGAGCACCGCCATGATGCCGGCCAGCGTGGTCGCGACCGGATGCAGCCGCAGCGGAAACAGCAGAAACACGGCGGAGAATACCGCGGGGATCAGCGTGCCGCCGGCAAAGCCTTGCAACACGCGAAAGGAGATCAGCACGGCAAAATTATCGCTGAAGGCGCAGCCGATCGAGGCCAGTGTAAAGAGACCGATTGCGATCACGAATAGCCAGCGCAGGGTCAGCACCCGCGTCAGCAGGCCGGTCAGCGGGATCGCGGTGATCTCGGCGATCAAGTAGGCGGTCTGGATCCAGCTCATCGCATCGCGCGAGATGTCGAGCGCATTTTGAATAGATGGCAGCGAGGTCGCGACCACCTGGATGTCGAGGATCGCCATGAACATGCCGAGGCACATCAGGATGAATCCGAGCCAGGTCGCGACACTGGCCTCGCCGGGTTCGGTATGAGGATTTGCGCATGGCTCTTTAGATGGCTCGGTGGCGACGATCGCGCTCACAGCGCGGGCCGTGCAACGAGTTCGCGCGAGGCGGCCAGCGCGCGGTTTTCGGCGCGGATGCGGATCGTCAGAATGCCGGCGTTGAGAATCGTGAAGATCGCCGCGATCCCGGGCAGTCCCAGCACCAGCGGCAGCATGGCGATCTCGCCGATCACCACAGCATAATTGGGATGCGACAGAAAGCGATAGGGTCCCGCCACCACCAGTGGCGCCGCGGGCAGCACGATAATCCGCGTGGTCCAGCGCGCGCCGAGCGTGCGCATCACCCAGACACGCAGGCCTTGCAGCAGCAGATAAAATATCAGCGCGACGACATTGACCGGCTGCTGACGGCCGAACACCCATAGCGCGATCAGCCATGCCGTGTGCACCGCGACCATCAGCGGATAGTGCCCCCCGGCGACCTCAACGGCGCCGCGGGCCTTGAGTCTTCGCGTATGGGTGTGCGAGAGAACGAGTTCTGCAACACGCTGCAGCGTGACCAGGCCGAGGATGAATTCCGCCGCGCTCACGCGGCGTGCCGCAGCGAAACGCAGCTCGCGGTAAAGCCGGGCCCGAGCGCGGTCAGCAGCGAGCGGGCCGGCAAGCCCCTGACTCGCGTGCGTTCGAGGACGAACAATACGGTAGGCGAGGACATGTTGCCGAACTCGGCGATCACGTCGCGTTCGTGTTCGAGCGTGCCTTGATCCAGCGCCAGCGTGGTCTCCAGCGCCTGGATTACTTTGGCGCCGCCGGGGTGGCAGATGAACCGGTCGATATCGTCTGGTGTCAACTGCATGCGTCCGAGAATCTGCGTCAGCGCGGGCTTGAGATGTTGCGTGACGAATTCGGGGATGGTCCGGCGCATGATCACGCCGAAGCCTTGCGGGTCGACGCTCCAGCCCATGATGCCCTGCGTATCGGGCCACAGATGTTCGCCGCTGTGTTCGATCCGCGTCGCGCCACCGTCGCCCGCGCGCAGGATAGCCGCTGCGGCACCGTCGCCGAACAGACTGACCGCAATGATGTTGGCCTTGGTCAATTCATCATGACGCAGCGCGAGGGAACACAGCTCGATCGCGACCATCAGCACATTGCTGCCGGGCCGCGCCTGCGCCAGCCGTGAAGCAATCGACAGGCCGGAGGCGCCGCCGGCGCAGCCGAGCCCGAACACCGGCACGCGCATTACATCCGAGCGAAAACCGATGCGGCGGGCGACGCGCGCGTCGAGGCTGGGCGTCGCGATGCCGGTCGAGCAAACCGTTACGACCGTGTCGATATCGCTGGCGGCAAGGCCGGCATCCGCCAGCGCCTTGTTGGCGACCTCGACATACAGCGCCTCGGCGCCTTCGAGAAACGCCGCGGTGCGCTCCGGCCAGCCGCGCGGTTCGAGATACCATTCGAACGGCTTGACGCCGTGACGCTTGACGATTCCGGTATTGGCGAAAATGCCGGCGAAGCGGTCATAGTCCGGAAAACGGCTGCCGAACACATCCCATGCCGCCGTCAGCACGTCCTTTTGCAAAAAGGTGTGCGGAGGGACCGATGTCGCCAGTGAGACCAGGGCAGCCGTGTGCATTACGAAAATCTTTCGTGGGGGGTGATATGATGGGAACATCGGCGAGCCGCGTTTATTTCGCGGTGCCGGAAAATTGGTGGCCGAACGGGTCACACTAACGTGAAATTTCGCAACAATGCGAAACGCACCGCCAAAATCAAATGCGTTGCCGGCGACAACATGGCGACATTGAGTGCATCGGATGAACAAACAATCTTTCAGACGCGCTCCTCACCATGAGGGTCTAGCAAGACTCCGTCCTGAGAGACCGTGAAGCTGGCTCCCGTCTCATCCCCGGCGTGGTCACGCAAAAAAGGCCCCGCTTCGCGCGGGGCCCTTTGAGCGGCACATTCGCGTTGTTTGTTTGCTATTTTTCGCCGTCGTCGGCGGGCGCTGCGCTGCCTTTTTTTGAACCGGAGCTCATGCCGGTGGTGGTGCCTGACTTTGCCTTGCTGGTTTTCGTCTTGTCCGACTTCATATTGCCAGACTTCATGTTGGGGCCGCCCGGTCCGGCGCTGCCTTCGCTCGACGCGCCGGCAGCCGGCTGCGTCTGTGCCGACGCGATCGCTGTCGCTCCGAACAACGACGCGATCATGAGGGCCGAAATAGCAAGCTTGGATCGCATGAGAAATCTCCTGCTCTGGATGTGTGATGCGGGCGTAGAACTTGCGATGCGGATTTGCGTTCCCGGATCGGCCGCGGAATTTTTTTCCGGGATTGCCGTGATTTTGGCGATATCCTGGCGATATCGTCCGCGCGCGCGAGGCTGTTCATGAATCCGACTGTTGGGCGGATGAATGTTTCGCATCGATGGATGGCATGCACATCACGTGATGGATTACAGCCGCGCGTCCAGTTTCACCGGATGAAACTTTTTTTCATCCCGCGACAAACGGCGTTGCGGTTTACCTTGCCGTGGGGGTTGTTTCTTGGCATACTTTCAACTTGGTCGACCCGGTAAAGGCGCGAGATGAAAAATCGCTCATTTATATCGGATCTGAGAGAGCAGCTCGGATCTCCATCCAATGAAACGGTCGAAGGCCTGCGGTTGCTCCGCGCCTTCGTCAGGCTTTCATCCCGGCAACGCGCTGAAGTGATCGAACTGGTCGAGCGTTTCGCGAGCGACCCGCCGCCTTTTCCCGGTGGCGTCAACGGACGGCCCGATCCGCGCTGAAGCGAACGGCATGTATGCAAGTTTGTTGTAAGTTTCGTGTAAGTTTTTTTGCAGGCGATGTTCTGCGAGCGAACGAAGTGAGGCCGCCCGGAGAGGCGGCCTCTTTGTTTCAATATCTCGCGTTGTTCATAATGCGGCGCTTTAAATACCCTGCGCCTGCAGGATTATGCTGCCAGCGGTCTTAGTGCTCCCACCAGAACCAGTCGGCATGCGCCCGGCGCCAATCAGCGTGACGCTGCTGGTTTTGACCGATCAGCATCCCGAAACGGACGCAGGCCTTGCGGTCGCCCTTGTCGCAGAGCTGATGGAAGCCGAGGATCTCCGCCTCCACCGCCGCGTTTTGAGCCCGGGCGGGTGTCGTGCCGATCGCCGCCATTCCCGAAATCCCGACCACGACCGCCATGGCGGTCATCAATGGCTTTAAAGTCATTGCTTCTCCTGTTTCAAACCAGCCCCAAGGCGAGGCTGCGGCGAAGCTAGAGCGCTAAAGCTGAATGCAATCTGAACTTGAGTGACCGGTTGCGGCGTGGTCCGATCACGGCTGGCTCGCGCGCGGACGACCTCGCTCGGGCACAAAGGCAAGCCTTAAGTTGGAGGCGGTCCGGTTCGCCACCGTGTCAAAAATGTGGTAATCCCGGCAAAACAGGAGGACGGCGCCCATGATTGAACCGAAACTGGAAGTCCCGACCGAGCTGCGTGATCTGGCTGAAAAAACCATCGACCAGGCCGAAAAGGCATTCGGGATGTTCTTCGACGCCGCCAACAAGTCGGTGACATCGATACCGAGCCCGGGAACGGAGATTTCCAAACAGGCGCTGTCGTTCACCGAACAGAATTTGAAGGCCGCCTTCGAGCACGCGCGCAAACTGGTGCACGCCACCGATCTGCAGCAGGCGATGCAGATCCAGTCGGAATTCCTCCGCAGCCAGTTCACCAATGCCGGCGAGCATATGCGCCAGATCTCCAGCGGGGTGATGAATGCCGCCAGGGATACAACCAAGATCAAGCTCTGACACCTGCGGTTCGCGGGCGAGACGAAAACCAGCATCGGGGTTGGTTCCCCGAAGTCTTTTATTTAAACAGTTGCTTGCCCAACAAATAATCTTGCGCGGATGCGTGCGCGGGCTTTCAATTGTGATGCAGGTCCTTGACGGGCCACCGGGCTTCGCCGCCCGCCGTCTGTCATCTTTCTTGCTGATCCCTGTCGGCATCGCCGGCAGGGATTTGCAGTTTAGGGGATATCGGCATCGTCATTGCCGGGCGTAGCCGTCCGAAGGACGGCGTCGTTTCCGCTCGCCTATGCCCGGCAATCCATCCCTTCAAAAAATTTCTTGCGAAGTTTGTAGGGTGGGCAAAGGCGCGTTGGCGCCGTGCCCACCGTTCGTTCCGTGCAGCAAGATGGTGGGCACGCTGTCGCTTTGCCCACCCTACGCAACTTTGCCGGGACGACGGCCTGAGCTTGTCAGCCCCTCACAAACAGGCGCCGTCATTATTGGCCGAGCCGGCGTTGCCGCACGGCACGCGTTTTATCATCTGTTGAATTCGCTTCTTGGCCTCCGCCTGCGCCAGCAGGTCGAACACGCCCTTCGGTTTCAATTCGGTGGAGCGGCGGAAATCCGAGGTCGCGTGGGGGACATCGCCCTGCTGTTCATGGATTTTGCCGCGCGCGAAATAGCCCTCGACGGTTTCCTGCTTGTCGAGCGCGAGGTTGAGATCGGTCAGCGCCGGGCCATAGTCGCGCAGCGATGACCGGACCTCGCCGCGCAACGTCAGGGCTTCGGGGTTTTCCGGCATGAAGGTCAAAACGTAATTGAGATCGGTCATCGCGTCGGTGGTGTCGTTTTTCCCGATATAGGCCCGCGCACGAAGCACGCGCGCCGCATGATCGTCGGCCAGCCGCGGGATCACCTGATTGAAGGCGAGAATCGCGCGGTCGAATTGGCTTGTCGTCAGCATCGCGACGCCGCGCCCGAGCAGCGCCATCAGATTGTTGGGGTTGCGCTCCAGCGCGCGGTCGATGTTCGGCAGGCCCTCGGCGGCATTGCCTTTGATCAGCAGCGCCAGTCCCCGTGCGGCCCTTGCATCGTCGTTGTTCGGGTTCAGCGTCACCGCCTGGTCGAAATCCAGCAGCGCCTTGTCGGTCTGCGCCAGCGCCAGATATGAGACGCCGCGCTGAAACAGCACGTTGGCGTCCTTGGGATTGAGCAGGACAGAGCGATCGAAATCGGCGAGGGCGTCGGCCGGCTTGCCTTGCTGACGCTTCAACATTGCGCGTCCGTAATAGGCAAAGGCGTTTTTGGGGTCCATCGCGATCGCGCGCTCGAAATCGCTGGTCGCCTCATTGGTCTGCTTCAAGGCCATCAGCGTCAGGCCGCGGCCCACCAGCAGCGGCACGTCGGCAGGATGCAGGTTGACGAGTTCCTTGATGTCGCCAAGCGCATCGGCGGGCTTGCCCGTTCCGGTATACGCCAGATAACGCATCCGCAACGCAGCCTCGTTATGCGGGTCGGCTGCGAGCGCCTGAACCAGCAGCGGCAGCGCCTCGGCATATCGGCGCTGGTCGATCAGAAGCTTGGCCTGGTCGGTCAGCGCTTTTGCCGGGGAGGCCGCAGTCGCGCCGGCTTGCGGCATCACGGGCGCGGCTGCGACCGGCGGGATCGCGGCCGGCGCGGTTGCCGGCGGCTTGTCGTGGATGCGCGCCATCTCGGCCTGCAACGCCAGTGTCGATTGCCGCAATTGCTGGGCGTTCTTGTCGTCGGGCATGATCGACAGCACCTTGTCGAAATCGGCAATCGCCCGCGCATAGTCGCCCTTGGCGCTATAGAGCTGACCGCGTGCCAGATAGGCCCCGGTATCGTTCGGCGGGGCCTGCGATGCAGCGCGGCTGAAATCCTCGATGGCGCGATCGATATCGCCCCTGCGGCGATAGATCTGGCCGCGCCAGTAATACGCATAGGGCGAGTTGATGGCACTGGCGATCGCGGCATCGAGATCGGCCTGCGCTTTGTCGGTTTGACCGGTCTCGAGGTAAACCCGGCCGCGTCCGACCAGCGCCGGCGACAGGTCCGGGCGCAGCGTCAGCGCCTGGTCGAAATCCTTCTGCGCCTCGGTCCAGTTTCGTTGCAGCAGCCGCAGATTGCCGCGCGACAGATAGGGCCCCAGATTCTTCGGGTCGATCTCGGCCGCGCGATCGAAATCCGCCAGTGCCGCATCAAGATTGTTCTTGCGCTGGTAGGCATATCCGCGAATGAGCAGAGCGGGAACGGACTGGGCGTTCAGTTGCAGCGCCGCCGCGGCGTCCGCCAGTGCGGCATCGAATTTCGCACGGTTGGAATAGAGCCGCGCCCGGTTGGTCAGGGCTTTGAGGCCGTCCTCTGGCGTTCGCTCGGGATTGTTGATGATGGCGGTGCAGCCGGCCTCGATCTTGTCCGCCGCGCTGCTGTTGCAATCATCGAGATCGCCGGCCTGCGCGCGCGGCGACAGGCACGCAGTCAGCGCGATCAGGATGGCCGCGCCAAAAAACCGGTAGTGAGACGGTTGAGCAGACTTGCCACCAGATTTGCAGCGAGATTGGGCGCCGCCTCGATCCCGATTGGCCTCGGATATTTTCTTCATTTTTTGATGCCCATTCCGCGTATGGACTTATACCGCAGGTTGCAGGGGCGACAATCTGTCTCAGCCACGATATTCACAAAACCTTGGCGTGTTGGCAAACCGGCCGGACGCCGGTGTTGAGGCCGGCTTGCTTGATTGGCAGCGGCGCGGGCGCCGTTGTATCGCAATGCTGCGACAGTCGGACGCGATTTATTACAAGGACGCCAATGTTCGTTGCAAAACCTTAATTCCCCGGCCAGCACGCGGTAAGGCGGCAAACTCCATCTTGAGCTCAATCATCTGGCGCGATCCGCGCGATGACCTCAATCATGGAGACTTGCTATGACAGATCGTCGATCCGATTTTTCTTCCGTTCCCTACCATCAAGGCGCGCGGCGCCGTCTGTTCTCCGCGCGCAAGGTCGCGCTGATGGCTTCGGTCGTTGCCGGTCTGGGCGTCGCCGCCTATGGCCTCGATTCCACTTCCGGCGGCTTTGGCATCAGCCCGGCACATGCCCAGGTCAACACCGATGTCGGCAAAGTCGCGCAGCCGACAGGCTTCGCCGACATCGTACAGCGCGTCAAACCGTCGGTAATCTCGGTCAAGGTGACGATGAAAGAGAAGGTCGCGGATGTCAGCGATCGCAGTGACGGATCGGATCAGCCGGGTTCGCCGATGGAGCGTTTCTTCCGTCAATTTGGCGGGCCCGAAGGCACGCCGCCGGGAATGCACGGCCGTCAGGGCGGTCATGGCGTCATGATGGGGCAGGGCTCGGGCTTCTTCATCTCGCCGGACGGCTTTGCCGTGACCAACAACCATGTCGTTGACGGCGCGGACAAGGTCGAAGTCACGACCGACGATGGCAAGACCTATACTGCCAAGGTGATCGGCACGGATGCGCGCACGGATCTGGCGCTGATCAAGGTCGAAGGCGGCGCCGACTTCCCGTATGCGAAGCTCGCCGCCGGCAAGCCGCGTATCGGCGACTGGGTGCTCGCGGTCGGCAATCCCTTCGGTCTCGGTGGGACCGTCACCGCCGGCATCGTTTCCGCCAGCGGCCGCGACATCGGCAATGGCCCGTATGACGATTTCATTCAGATCGACGCACCGGTCAACAAAGGCAATTCGGGTGGACCGGCCTTCAACATGCAGGGCGAAGTCGTCGGCGTGAACACCGCGATCTATTCTCCCTCGGGCGGCAGCGTCGGCATCGCGTTTTCGATTCCCGCTCCGACCGTGAAGAACGTGGTCGCGCAGCTCAAGGACAACGGAAGCGTCACCCGTGGCTGGATCGGCGTTCAGATTCAGCCGGTATCGCAGGACATCGCGGACAATCTCGGCATGAAGAAAGCCGAAGGTGCGATGGTGCTGGAGCCCCAGGCCAATGGCCCCGCGGCCAAGGCCGGCATCGAATCCGGCGACGTCATCACCTCGGTGAACGGTGACGCGGTCAAGGATCCCCGCGAACTCGCCCGTAGCATCGGCGCTCTCGCTCCCGGCGCGGCGGTCAAGCTCACCGTCCTGCACAAAGGCAAGGAGCAGGCCGTCAACCTGACTCTGGGTCAGTTGCCGGCGACGCAGGAAGCGAACGCAACTCCGGATCACGGCGCCGATGTTCCGCGGCTTGGTCTGACGGTCGCGCCCGCAAGCTCGGTCGCGGGCGCCGGCAAGAACGGCGTCGTGGTTACCGGCGTCGATCCGAACAGCAACGCGGCGACGCGCGGCCTCAAGCAGGGTGACGTGATCCTTGAAGTGGCGGGAAAGAGCGTGACGAATCCCGGCGATATCAGCGAGGCGGTCAAAACCGCTCACGCCGATAACAAGAACAGCGTTCTGATGCGCGTTCGCTCCGCCAACGGCTCGCACTACGTGGCCATCCCGCTCGGAAACGGTTGATACCATCGAACCAAAGGCCGCCAGTGCGCATCGCGTGCTGGCGGTCTTTTCGCGTCCGGGGTTTCGAGACAGGCGTTCGAAACACCTTATGGATAAGGTCCCGGTCCCAACTGGCCGATCAGCGGCTTGTCGGTCGGGGCTGGAGAGAGATCGCTGGCGGCGCTGTCGCCGAGGAAGTGATCGAGCGTCGACTGGATCATCTCCTTTGCGGAGTCAGGGCCGCGGTCGCTCATCCAGGTGTGCTGGAACTGGGTGTTGACGATATCGATACCATCCGTCTTGGCCTGCTGCGGGGTCGGCAGCACGCCGGGATCGGTCTGGAAGTTCGGGTCGTGGGAGCGGAACGACAGGATCTTCATCTTGTCGCTGACCACGAACGGCACGCGCAGATTATCCAGCGTGATCACCTTCGAGATTAGCTCCGGGTGGTGGGACGCGAAATACATCGAGACGTCGCCGCCATTGGAATGGCCGACCATGGTCAAATGATCGTAGTCGGCGTTCGGCTCCAGCTTTTGCAACTGCTCGCGCACGAACAGGATGTTGGCTTCGCCGCGATGATAGACCGGCTCGCGGCCGACATAGGGCATGCCGGGCGTGGTCACCAGCGGCGGATCGTCGGGATTATCCTGCTGAATGCTCGCGACCAGATATCCCCGCGCCGCAAGCACGTTGGCCAGAAACGAATACTCGGTGTTCTTGACGGTGTTGCCGTTGCTGATGATCGCGACCGCAAGGTTGGCGTAACCGGCATCGGCCCGCGCCTCGAAATCCCGGCGCACGGCCAGATCCACCGCGATCGGCCGCGACCGCGCGGTGTCGTAGAGGCTTAAAGTGTCGTGTCGAATGGCCCATTTGCTGGCGGCAAAATAGACGCCGGCAATGAGAGCGCAGACGCAGGCCAGTATGGCAAACGCCCTTTTCATGGTTTCCGTCCCGGTCACTTCTCTACTTCTTTAGATATGAGTGAAACGCGCCAGGTTCGAGTTCCGACCGGATGGCGCTGGATTAATTTTGCGAAACCTGTTGTGCCCCGCGATACCTATGCGTTTGGCGCATAGGTGCGGAAAGCAGGCTTTTATTGGTCGATCGAGGGGGAAATGTCGAGGGCTGCGGGCGAAAAGCCACCGGCGGCGGCATGCGACCAAGGTCCGTCAGGCCACGTCAGGCTGCAGCGGCTTTCTGCCGGATCATCGCCACGACCGCATCGAGTATTCTGGTAATCGCGGTGCGCCGATAGGCCCAGCGCTCGTCATTGTCGGGTACCGCAATCACCATGGTGGCGTTGGCTTCGAACAGCAGGAGATCACCGTCGGCATTCACACCGAAATCGATGCCGGCATAATCGAGGCCGAGCGCGTCGCGGATTCCTTCCAGCGCGCGCGTGGCCTTGTCGCCGAGCACCGCCGGCATGTCGGCGAGAAACTTCGCTTCCTCCAGCCGATGGTCCGGTTTGTCGGCCATGTCGGAGGTGAAGTAATGCACTTTCCAGTCGCGCGAGATCGCCAGATGCAGCGGATAGATTTTGCCGCCGATCATCATCACCCGGAATTTGCGCGCGCTGCCGTCAGGGCCGCGGGCGTCGAGATATTCGATCACCAGCAGATCGCTGCCGGGCAGGCTTGCGGCGGCCGCGGGTAAATCGCTGGCGTTCTCGACGATAATGAAATTGCGGCCGGTGTGATAGCCGGGGGAACGCAGCAATAGCGGAAAGCTGAATTGACGATCCGCGATCGTGTCCGTGCCGCCGGGGCCGGCAAGGACATCGCGTGGGATCGCGATGGTGCGCGGGGTTACGACGCCGGGCACGCTGCCGAGCCTGTGCGCATTGCTGATGCGGCCGGTCTTCATGACAGCGCCGGGATCGTTGATGACGGGTGCCGAACTGCGCGCAATCAGGCGTGTCGCTGCCTCGAGCGCGGGCTCGCACAGATCCGCATCGCCGATGGTGTTGAAGATCAGTTGATGCGGCGGCAGCGGGAGCGACGGATCGAGATGATCGGTCACGATCACCGAGGTCAGGAAGACGCAGTCGTCCAGAAACGACGCGGTCGGGATATTGCCGCCGCCGGAGGAGACCAGTTGCAACAGCGCGATCGGCGGCTTGGTGCCGCGATAGGGCAATGTCGAGATCGCGTGACCGCGAAAGCCTTTCCGAAAATGTTCCTGCGCGCCATCGCGATCGCCATTGTCGGCCAGAACCGCGCCGAGGCCCTGATGCGCGCCGGCGTGATCCGGATCGGCTTTCAGCGCCGCTTCATAATGCCCGCGCGCCTGCTCGTGCTTGTTGGCGCGCAACAGCAGATTGGCGAGATTGACATGGCCCATCGGATTTTCGGGGTGATGCGTGATCGCTTCCGCATAGACCCGGCAGGCGGCGTCGATCGCGCCCATGCTCGTGAGCAATGTGCCGAATTCGTTGAGCGCGCTGAAATGCGTCGGCAGCCGCTGCAACAATTCGATGAAAGCCTGCTGCGCTTCCTGCCGCCGGTCGAGCGCGCCGAGCAGCACCGCGCGTTCGATTTCGGTATCGGCCGCATCGGCGTCGCTGCGCCGGTGCACCAGCATTTTCTCGAGCTGCCGCAGCCGCGCTTCCTGCGCCAGCCGGGGACCCCAGCCGCTGCCATCGGCAGCAGGGGGAGAAGTTGCGTTCTGTTTGCGGGCGGTCACGATGCTTGGACGTTCGGTGCTTGGACGTTCGATGCGTGGATGTTCGATGCAGGATCGGCGTCGGTGATTTCCAGATTGCCACTATCGGCTGATTCGTAATCTGCGCGTATCTGCAAATGGCGACCGCGCCGTCTCATCCGTCACGCAATACCGCACGCTTCGTGCGACATTTCTGTGATGGTAAATGATTGATAAATAAGCAGTTTAGACCGATTCCATTCCGCGCTTTTTATGCAACACAAGGCGAAAATCCGCCCCGATATTGTCTGGAAACATCGAGAAACAATAGCGCCGCGCGGCTGGATGATTACGGTGAATTCCAAGTTTTCCGACGGCGTTCTTATTGGAGATCAAATCATGCGAAATGCAAAATTCATTGCGGCAGCCGCCCTTGTTGCCTTCGCGCTGGCTGGCGTCACCGCGGCATCGGCAGCGGATTTGCCCGCCCGTACCTACACCAAGGCGCCGGTCTATGTGGATCCCGGCTTCAACTGGAGCGGCTTCTATCTCGGCGGCAACGTTGGCTATAGCTGGGGCAGGTCGAACAATAGCGAGACGCTCTCGCGCGCGACCACCGGCGTGGGCCTGGTCACCAGCTCGGCCAACAACGACGTTAATGGCGTGATCGGCGGCGGCCAGTTCGGTTACAACTGGCAAATGTCCAATTGGCTGTTCGGCCTCGAAACCGACATTCAGGGCAGTGGCGAGCGTGGATCGTCGCTCTTCACCTGCGTGGCCTGCGCCAATGATGGCAGCAACATTACATCCACTCTGACCCAGAAGCTGGACTGGTTCGGCACCGCGCGCGCGCGCGCCGGCATCCTGGCGACGCCGAACCTGCTTCTGTACGGGACCGGCGGTTTTGCCTACGGTCAAGTCAAGACCGATGGCAGCGTCACCGGAAACACCGCCGCAGGCATTGCCACCACCGTCACGTTCCCCGGCACGTCGTCGACCCGGTCGGGTTGGACCGCCGGTGCCGGCGTCGAAGGCCGCATCGTCAGCAACTGGACCTGGAAGCTCGAATATCTCTACATGGATCTCGGCACCGTCAGCGCCGGTCCGATCGTCGCCACCGGAATTCTGGTGCCGGTCCGCACCACCGGCGCAGTCTCCTATTCGTCGCACTTCACCGACAACATTGTGCGTGTCGGCCTGAACTACATCTTCAACGGCCCGGTGGTCGCGAAGTACTGAGTTCTCCCGAAACTTGCGGTCCAAAAACCTGAAAGTCCAAAAGCCCCGGCATCGTCCGGGGCTTTTTTTATGGTGGAGTGTGGGCGGGACGCTGAAACTTCGCGCTGTCCTCCGGCGAAGATTCGTTGCAGGTATTGGATCAGCCCGGAGGTCCTTTCGTGATCGACGCCGACACCTCAGACATGCCGAAGCAAATCGCCGTGCTCGGCACGCCGATCGAGATCGGCGCGTCGCAGCGCGGCACCCTGATGGGGCCGGCGGCGTTGCGCACCGCCGGACTGGTGACGCTGCTTGGCGGGCTCGGCTTTGAGGTCAGGGATCACGGCGATCTCAGAATCGACGCGGTCACCGAGCTCGACGACGCCGTGCCCGAGAATACAAAACACTACCGGGAAATCCAGCGCTGGATACGCACCCTGAGCGCGCAGGCCTATCAGCTCGCGCGCACCGGTGTGATCCCGATTTTTCTCGGCGGCGATCATTCGCTCTCGATGGGATCGGTCAACGGGATCGCGCGTCATTGCCGCGAGCAGAACCGTGAGCTGTTCGTGCTGTGGCTGGATGCGCATACCGATTACAACACGCCGGCGACGACGATCACCGGCAATATGCACGGGATGTCGGCGGCCTTTCTGTGCGGCGAGCCCGGGCTCGACGGCCTTCTCGGGCAGGAGCCGCGCGCCTCGATCGACCCCGACCAGCTCGAATGTTTCGGCGCGCGCTCGATCGACCGGCTGGAAATGGACCTGCTGCGCGAGCGCCGGATCAGCGTCGCCGATATGCGCCAGATCGACGAATTCGGCGTCGGGGTCCTGATCCGCCGCGTCATCGACAAGGTGAAGGCGCGCGGTGGCGTGCTGCATGTCTCCTTCGATGTGGATTTCCTTGATCCGGGTCTGGCGCCCGGTGTCGGCACCACGGTGCCGGGGGGCGCGACCTATCGCGAGGCGCATCTGATAATGGAGTTGCTGCATGATTCCGGACTGGTGCGGTCCGTCGATATCGTGGAGCTCAATCCGTTCCTCGACGAGCGCGGCCGTACCGCACGCACCGCGGTCGAACTGATCGGCAGCCTGTTCGGCCAGCAGATCACCGATCGGCCAACGCCGACCAACGCGATCGGACGGTAGGGAACGCCGACGGAACCTGGAACCATCGCCGCCGCGCGCGATTGACCTCACAAGGGAAATCTTCAGGTGAGGAAAGCATGGCCGGAAAACAGCCAGAGAAACAGCCGAAGCCGAGATACAGGGGTGTTCAACCCGTGACGGTCGCGTCTGCCGTCGCCGTGTTCGGCCTGCTCGCGATGCTGCTTGTCGATCACGGGCCGTGGAACCATCCCCAGGTGCAGCCTGCCGAAGTCGCCAATTACCAGACCACCGGCGCCGCCGCCCACGCCGTCGGCGCGCAGGTGACGCCGACCGAACCGAAGCGGGAAATCGAACCCACACCGCCGGGCCCAAAGCCCGCACAGCCCGCTGATCCCGTCACGCGGTAGCGGGCCGTGACGCGGTAGCTGCATCCTTCGCGGGTCTGAACCATCAGGGCACCGCAGATACCACGGCGATCCGAGCGAACTGGTAAACTAACGAATGCTCACGAACGTGCCCCAGAGCGCGGCGAGAACGGCGCCGACGAAAACCCAACTGGGGTGATCGCAAAACGTGCTGCCATAACGGCACATCTGGTCGCCGAGCGAGCCGATCTCATGATGATCGGCGGCGTAGAAAAGGCCCGACAGCACAAGCAACACTGCGGCCACGAAATTCATCCGAAATCCTCCCTGAAAGAACGATCATGCGCAATTCCAGGCACGGGCGGCGTCGGTTCGCGGCCTGTGCATCGGAATATTCAGAGGACGCCGATATTACGATTTCGCAAATGAAATCAGAAAACTTTTCAATATAGCCATCAATTTTCGAAAAGTGCGACGGATTTTTTTCGAATTGGCGGTCGCGGGGCCGGGCACCAACGAGTTTGCACCGGTGTGAACGAGTTCACATTCACCAGCCGAGCAAAGTGGTATTCACCGATCATATTCTCGGCGGCAACTTCGGCCTATGGAGGTTGGCATGCTTGGTGATGGCGACGATGCGGGTCACTGTTCCAACGGATTGTCGGCGGCCAATTATCGTGACGCCAATCCGCAAGAGCGCGCCACCTACCGCGCGTGGCTGCGCGGCGTGGCGGTGTTTTACATCACTGTTCTGACGCTTTCAGGCGCGGTCGCCATCCTGACCTACAAGGACGTCGGCCTGACGCAGCTTGCCTCGCTCTATGCCCATGTCACCGCCGGACCGGCGAGCAACGGCAATAGCGTTGCACGACCGCCTGCGAAGTCATCGGACAGCGCCTGGTGGTGACGTCGTCCACCTGGAAGGGGCTTTGGCGGCGCGTTTATTTCTGCTTGGTGTTTTTCATGATTTCAGGATCGCTCGCGGCCGCGCTCGCTTGCGCGATCCTGTTCTGCGCGACGATATCTTCCAGCCGCCCGATGTTTTCCAGCAAGCGATGGCTGGTCAGGACCAGGAAGTAATAGCCGAATTGCGGGTTCTGAAAATAAATCTCCAGAAGCTTCTCATAGGTGATGGTCAGCACGTGACCGTCTTCGATGCATTCCACCGTCGCGGTGCGCTTGTTGTCGGGTGACAGGAATCCGAGTTCGCCCATCAGCCGTCCCGGCGGCAGCTCGACGTTGATTTCCTTGACCAGGAACATCCCGGTCAAGGTCATGAACATTTCGTCGGCGACCTCGTCCTTTTTGAACAACACGTCGCCCTTGCGGTATTTGCGCTCGGTCATGAACGGCTTCAGCCATTCCATCGAGGTATCGCCCTGGGTCGCGGTGCGCGCCTTCTTCACGAGGTTGAGCATTTGACGCAGACGATAGGCGTTGATGGGGACCATCAGGAGATACAGAAAGAACGTTGTGATGCTCCCGGCCAGCGCGCCGAACGCGGCGAAAAAGGCGCAGCCGATCATGTTCGCCACCCGCAACGGCACCATGGTCTGCGTCAGCAAGGTGGCGACAAAGAAGATGGCGCCGATCAGCGCAAACATGTTGGCGAGGGTGATGTTGGCCAGAAAGATTTCCAGCAGGCGGTTGAAGATCGCGTCATAGGTGACGTTGTTGGGATCGAGCCCGAGCTGCACCAGGATCTTGGCGACCCGCAGATTGTCCGCCGCAGTATTGAGAATGCGGTCCATCGTCTGCGACAGGTCTGCGCTGGGCGTCATCGGGTCCCCCGGGCAAAAGTACCGGCAATCGCCTGAAATCCCGGACTGGACGAACATAGGGGTTTGGCAGCCATAAAGGCAGTTACTAACGGTACCTGTGTTCCCGATCAACTCTTACCGGGCGGGTGGGGCGCCCGCCATTGGTCTGAAGGACCATCGGCCGTTCGGGGGAGGGGCTCTGCGGGCCGATGGCGACACCGGGCTGGGAGAGCCATCCCACAAACCCTTGCGGCGAACCCTTGCGGCAAACCTTTACGGATTGAGCGGCGCAAGCGCGTCGCGCAGGGTCGCGCTCGAAATCCCCATCAGCCCGGTGAAGGGGTTATCCAGCTCCAGGACCAGAAAGATCGCGCCGGCGAATGACACGGCGCAGACCAACAGCGACGCCATCACCACCGGATTGGCTTTTGCAAACAAGGTGAAGCTGACGAAAATCGCGCTGAGCCAGAAAACCAGAATGATCAAAAACGGCGCCGGGATCGACCCGCCGGCCTGCGCAAACAGCAGCAGCCGGGTCTGTGCGCCTTCGGCAAAGGTTGCGACGGCGCGCGATTGCAGCGCGCGTTGCGTGTCGTTGCCCGGCGACAGACGTTCCAGCTCGGTTTCAAAGGTTGACGACTGGGCGCTGGATTCGAACGGAACGGGCCTGCCAAGTGAAGCTTTCTGTTCATTCCAGATGCGGTCCGCCGCCGGTTGGACGGCCTGCCGCAGGCGAATACGGACCGGCTTTGCGTCCGGCCCGTATTGCGCAAGCAGATTGTCGAGCAGGATGACCGAGGCGGTCAATTGCCTGACCTGGGTGGTTTTCTGGTCGAACGAACTCTTCGCCGATGCGATCAACAGACCCAATACCAATGCGGCCAATGTGCCGATCAGGCCGGTTGCCATTTTCACGACGTCTTTCGAGTCCGGTTGCAGATGGCTTTCCGCCAACAGCGGCCGGATGGCCATCCCGGCAAGGGCGCCGCCAAAGATCACCGCGAAAACGAGCAGCGAGATCAGGAGGTCGTTCATCGATGTCTCCGTTGTCTCCAGTGGCCGATTGCCGCCTGGTCAGGACGCCGCCATGGTTGCCGGTCTTGCCAGCATCGATCGCCGGTCGTGAATCAAATTCTCCAGCCGATGGGCTGTTACATTCAGGGTGGCGTCATCGACGGCGTCCTCGTCGCCACCGGCGGATCTGGCGCGCTGCGCCTTGAGGATGTCGTCGATCTCCTCCTCGATATCCGACAGCTCGGCCTCGGTGCCGGCCTTGCGGATCCGGCGTCCCAGCGCGTAAAGCGAATCCAGCGGACCTTGCGTTGGTATGGGCGTGCCGAGGCCGAGAAACTTCCAGGCGGCGGCCAGTACGGTGGCCGCGCCTCCCAGCAACATCGGCGTCAGGTAAATCCAGTTGCCATATTCATCCATGAAGCTTTGCTGGGTGCCGTTGTAGAAGGCGGCGGCGCCGGGGTGCAGCGGAAGGTAGGCGTCCGCGTCGGTGCTGGGTGCTGTGATTTGCGCGAAAATCGGTTGCTCGGTCAGCAGATCACGGCGCACGCGCATGATCGTCTGCGTGAGGCTGGTGACCAGATCGGTGCCGAGCTTCTTGTTCGCGACCAGATAGAGCGTGGCGCGCAGTGTCGTCAGGTCATCTTCGGGAACGGGCGGGGCGCCGCGCAGGGTGCCCTTGGGCACGTCAAAACTTTCGTAAGCACGCTCGATTTCTGCGATCGCACCTGCGGATTCGATCGGGATCAGGACCGGCAACGCCTTTGGTCCCTGTTGCAGGAAGCTTCGAACCTGGGAGAGATATTTTTCGGTCAGCGGGATCACGACCAGCAGCGCGGCAACTTCTTTTGATTCAAGCGCGCGCCGGGCGTCCTGCGGGACGATATCCCGGAACGTCTTGTTGCGATCGAGCCCATATTCCTTGCTCAGCACGTCGGCGATTTTGGCATTGGTGTCGCCGCCGATCACGCCGATGCGGTGGCCTTTCAACTTGTCCGGGCTGCTGATGGAAGAGCCGGGCAGCGCGATAAGGAGCGCGACCACATGGCTCACGACGACGACGGCCTGGGCCTGCGACAAGTCGCCGACATCACCGCGAACGACAGCAAGATCCACCTTGCCGGCCGCAAACGCCTTGGCGGCTTCGATGGCGTTGCCGCTGTCGACGACCTTGAGCCGCACCGGTGCGTTGGTGGCAACGAGGCGGCTGGCGAGCGCCGACATCATCCTGGCCGCCTCGCCGTCGATCGAACCGGCCGCGACGGTCAATGTCGTCGGACGCGTATAGTACCGATAGGCCAGCAGGCTCGCGCCTGAAACGAGACCGATCGCGCCGAGAAGCAGAACCAGACGCAGCCATAGCGGCAGATTCAGCGACGTCATGGTCGTCCCCCTGAGCCGTAACGGACGCTGTTTTGGAAAAAAGCGCCCCCGCGCCGATCAAACGTCGCGTCAGGCTCGACCGCCGCAGCGCCTCAGACGAAGCAAGTCAGGTATGCTGACGCTCTGGTTCGCTGTTTACGTTTGCCGGCTGATTTTGCCGCCGATGCAACTTGGGAGCAAGCAGCCTCGTTGTCGCACGCGCGGAAAGTCAGCCAGACGATCGCGTTTCAATCGGTGCCGTCAGACCCGCTGAATTCCTTGTGCGCCTCGTCGTGCCTGGCCAGGACAAGAGGAGACGACACGACACAACGCCGCTCCCGCCCGGCGACGCGAGCTGGAAACTCACAGGGGCCAATCGATCCTCGTGACCGGCGAGCAGGAGGCGATACTCACTGATGACGAGCGCGGTCCGGTATGATAGAAATATGACGATCGAACGCAACGAATAAAGCATCACGCGGGGCGCGGTGGGGCATGACGATTTCGGAAATTGATTTTAGCGTGTTGACCGGCAATGGAATTGAGGCGCACTCGTTCAAGGCCGGTGAAGTCATCTTCAGGGAAAGCGACGAAGCTCAACAGCTCTTTGTCATCAAGAGCGGCGCGGTCACCATCCAGTCGGGCAATCGAAAGCTGGCCGAGCTCTCGACCAATGAAATCTTCGGCGAGATGGCGCTGATCGACGACGCGCCGCGCAGCGCGACCGCGGTGGCGAAGACCGATGTCGAGCTTGTCCCCATCTCGGAAAAACAATTTCTTTTTCTGGTCGGCCAGACTCCGTTTTTTGCGCTCAAGGTGATGCGCGTCCTGGCAAGAAGGCTCAGGGCGACCAGCAAATCGTTCTGACTGGCGTAGATACGCGGCAGCGCGCGCCCTGGTTTTAGTCAGTTCACGCGATCGTGCGTGCGGCGGCCATGAGTGCGACCTGATCGCGGCACTATATGTTTGATGAACAAGGCGGTGTTGCCGACGCTGAAACGTTAACGGCCTGAAGCTTGGATGACCAGAAGCTTGAGGGTCGAAAGCTTTAACGACAAAGCGCGGGGAACACCCCCGAGGCGAGTACGTTGTTTTGCGTATCATGGCAGGTTGGGACGGGGTGTCGCACCCCAGAGTTCCCGAAGGAGTCGAGTTGCCGAACGGCAGACGCCTTAATTGTTACCGTTTAACGCGCAAAAACCGGACTTCAGTAGTAATCCGGATGTTGCGGCACGGTGACATCTTGCAGAAAATCCATCTATTTTTGTCGATCACCACAGCTCTAGCACAAGTATTGCATTGCGTCAGAGAGTCAGACGCGTGTCCAATACGTTCATGTGCTGATGCTGATTCGCGGCGGGTAGCACTCCAATGACGCAGGAGTATGACGCCCGTCCAGTAGCGCAGCCAACCAGACGAGGAGAGGGACTCATGTACAACGATTCTCTGTTCAATGCGTTCGCTAGGTCCTTCGAGGCCCGTAGCGAGACCGACATGTCGATGGCGGAATATCTGGAGTCATGTCGCGGAGATCCGATGCGATATGCCAATGCGGCCGAAAGGTTGTTGGCGGCGATCGGTGAGCCTCAAATGATCGACACGGCCAAGGATCCCCGCCTTGGCCGTATTTTTTTGAACCGCACCATGCGCGCCTATCCGGCCTTCGCCGGATTCCATGGCATGGAAGAAACCATCGAGCGCATCGTCGGCTTCTTCCGGCATGCCGCGCAAGGTCTCGAAGAGCGCAAGCAGATTCTCTATCTGCTGGGCCCGGTCGGCGGCGGCAAGTCGTCGCTCGCCGAGCGGCTGAAGTCGCTGATGGAAGTTCATCCCATCTATGTGCTCAAGGCCGGCGACGAACTCAGCCCGGTGTTCGAGAGCCCGCTCAGCCTGTTCGACCCGGACCAGCTCGGGCCGATGATCGAGGAGAAGTACGGCATTCCGCGCCGCCGTCTCACGGGACTGATGAGCCCATGGTGCTACAAGCGGCTTGAAGCCTTCGGCGGCGACATCTCGCGCTTTCGCGTCGCCAAGATCCAGCCGTCGCGGCTGCGCCAGATCGCGATCGCCAAGACCGAGCCGGGCGACGAGAACAACCAGGACATCTCCTCGCTGGTCGGCAAGGTCGATATCCGCAAGCTCGAGACCTACGCCCAGAACGATCCCGACGCCTACAGCTACTCCGGCGGCCTTAACCGCGCCAACCAGGGCGTGCTTGAATTCGTCGAGATGTTCAAGGCGCCGATCAAGATGCTGCATCCGCTTCTGACCGCGACCCAGGAAGGCAACTACATCGGCACCGAGAATATCGGCGCGATCCCCTTCACCGGCGTGATCCTGGCGCATTCGAACGAATCCGAATGGCAGAGCTTCAAGTCCAACAAGAACAATGAAGCGTTCATCGACCGTATCTGCGTCATCAAGGTGCCGTACTGCCTGCGGGTCACCGAAGAACAGAAGATCTACGAGAAGCTGATCTCGGGCTCCGAACTCGCCGCCGCGCCCTGCGCGCCGGCGACGCTGGAAACGCTGGCGCGGTTTTCGGTGATGTCGCGCCTGCGCAAGCACGAGAACTCGACCACCTTTGCCAAGATGCGGGTCTATGACGGCGAAAGCCTGAAGGAGTCCGATCCCAAGGCGCGCAGCGTTCAAGAGTACAAGGATGCCGCCGGCGTCGACGAAGGCATGGACGGCGTCTCGACGCGGTTCGCGTTCAAGGTGCTGGCCGCGACCTTCAACCACGACACGTCGGAACTCGGCGCCGATCCCGTGCATCTGATGTATGCGCTGGAGCAGTCGATCCGCCGCGAGCAACTGCCCGAGGAAATCGAGAAGCGCTATCTCGAATTCATCAAGGCCGAGCTGGTGCCGCGCTATGCGGAATTCATCGGCAACGAAATCCAGAAGGCGTATCTGGAATCCTATTCGGATTACGGCCAGAACCTGTTCGACCGTTATGTCGATTACGCCGACGCCTGGATCGAGGATCAGGACTTCAAGGACCCCGACACCAACCAATTGCTCAACCGGGAACTGCTCAACCAGGAACTGACCAAGATCGAGAAGCCCGCGGGGATCGCCAACCCCAAGGACTTCCGCAACGAGGTCGTCAAGTTCTCGCTGCGCTCGCGGGCCCAGCACGGCGGCAAGAATCCGTCCTGGACCTCCTACGAGAAAATCCGCGAAGTGATCGAAAAGCGGATATTCTCCCAGGTCGAGGATCTGCTTCCGGTGATCTCGTTCGGTTCCAAGAAGGACGGCGATACCGAGAAGAAGCACGGCGAGTTCGTCGCGCGAATGGTGGAGCGCGGTTATACCGAGCGCCAGGTTCGCAGGCTCGTCGAATGGTACATGCGTGTGAAACAAGCCGGCTGAGGCTGAGGCAGATGCAAGGGTGGCCATGCACATCGTCGATCGGCGACTAAATCCAGGCAGCAAGAGCCTGGAAAACCGCCAACGCTTCCTGCGCCGTGCCAAGGCCCTGGTGCAGGGCGCCGTCAAGAAGTCCTCCCAGGACCGCGACATCAAGGATGTCCTGGAGGGCGGCGAGGTTTCCATTCCCCTCGATGGAATGAACGAGCCTCGCTTTCACCGCGAAGGCGGCACCCGCGACATGGTGCTGCCGGGCAACAAGAAGTTCATCGAAGGCGACCGGCTGCCGCGTTCCGGCGGCGGCGAGGGCCGCGGCAAGGCGTCCGATCCAGGCGAGGGGGACGGCGAGGATGCGTTCCGCTTCGTTCTCAGCCGCGACGAATTTGTCGATCTGTTTCTCGACGATCTCGAATTGCCCGATCTCGCCAAGCGCAAGCTCGCCGATGTCGAAAGTACGAGTCTGTCACGGGCAGGCTACGCCACGTCAGGCTCGCCGGCGAATATTTCGGTCAGTCGCACGGTGCGTCTTGCGATGGCGCGGCGGGTGGCGTTGCGGCGGCCGCGGCCGGAGACCATTGCCGAACTCGAGGCCGAAATTGCCGAGAGTGAAGGCGCGCGCCGCGACGAGCTGATGGCGCAGCTCGAAGCGCTGCAGGCCAAGATGCGGCGCATTCCGTTCATCGATCCGATCGACATCCGCTATCGCCGCTTCGAGAATACGCCGAAGCCGGTGGCGCAGGCCGTGATGTTCTGCCTGATGGACGTCTCAGGCTCGATGTCCGAACACATGAAGGATCTCGCCAAGCGCTTCTACATGCTGCTCTACGTGTTCCTGACCCGGCGCTACAAGCATGTCGAGATCGTCTTCATTCGCCACACCGACCGCGCCGAAGAGGTCGACGAGGACACCTTCTTCCATGGCCCGGCTTCGGGCGGCACCATGGTGTCGAGCGCGCTGCAGGCGATGCATGAGATCGTCCGTTCAAGATTCCGTCCCGATGACTGGAACATCTACGCGGCGCAGGCCTCCGACGGCGACAATTCGATTTCCGACGGCGCCGTTACCGGGCGGCTTTTGACCGAAATGATCCTTCCGGTCAGCCAGTTCTTTGCTTATCTGGAAGTCGGCGAGTCCAATGGCAGCACGTTCGAGATGCCGGATTCCTCGCTGTGGTCGCTGTATCAGAAGCTGCGTGCCGAAGGCGCGCCGCTGTCGATGCGCAAGGTCAGCGACCGCAGCGAAATCTTTCCGGTGTTTCATGACTTGTTCCAGCGCCGCGCACCGCAGGAGAAAGCCGCGCCATGACAGACACTGCGACAGCCGAGACGGCATCAGCCGAGCGCCTGTTCGAGGGCGCGGACTGGGATTTCCCGACCCTGCAGCGGATTCACGACGCCTGCGAGGAAGTCGCGCTGAACGAACTCGGGCTCGATGTCTATCCCAACCAGATCGAGATCATCACCGCCGAGCAGATGCTGGATGCGTATTCCTCGTCCGGCATGCCGCTGTTCTACAAGCACTGGTCGTTCGGAAAGCATTTCGCGCATCACGAGGCGTTCTATCGCAAGGGCCTTCGCGGACTCGCCTATGAGATCGTGATCAATTCCTCGCCGTGCATTTCCTATCTGATGGAGGAAAACACCGCGACCATGCAGACGCTGGTGATCGCGCATGCCGCGTTCGGCCACAATCATTTCTTCAAGAACAATTATTTGTTCCGGCAATGGACCGACGCGCAGGGCATTCTCGATTATCTCGATTTCGCCAAGAGCTATGTCGCACAATGCGAGGAGCGTTACGGCCGCGTCGCGGTGGAGCAGACGCTGGATGCGGCGCATGCGCTGATGTCGCATGGCATCGATCGCTATCCCGGCAAGAAGAATCTCGATCTGCGCGCCGAGGAAAAGCGCGCCGGCGAGCGCCGCGCCCATGAAGAGAGCGCGTTCAACGATCTGTGGCGCACCATTCCGACCGGGCCGATCAAGAGCGCGGAACTGCTCAACGTCGAACGGCGCCGCAAGCTCTTAGGTTTGCCGCAGGAAAACATCCTGTACTTCCTGGAAAAGACCGCGCCGCGCCTGCAATCCTGGCAACGCGAAATCCTGCGGATCGTGCGCCACATCGCGCAGTATTTCTATCCGCAGAGCCAGACCAAGGTGATGAACGAGGGTACCGCGACCTATGTGCATTACCGCATCATGACGCGGCTGCACGAGCAGGGCCGGCTCACCGACGGCAATTTCCTCGAATTTCTGCAGTCGCACACCAATGTGGTGTTTCAGCCGGAATTCGACGACCAGCGCTTCTCGGGCTTCAATCCCTATGCGCTCGGCTTTGCGATGATGCAGGACATCGAGCGCATCGTCACCGATCCCGATGACGAGGACCGCGAGTGGTTTCCCGAAATCGCCGGCAAGGGCGACGTGATGGGCGTGCTGCGCGATATCTGGGCCAATTACCGCGATGAGAGTTTCATCAGCCAGTTTCTCAGCCCGCGGCTGATCCGAAACCTGCGCCTGTTTCATCTGCACGACGATCCCGCGGATAGCGAAGGCATTCTCGTTGACGCGATTCACGATGCGCGCGGCTATCGCCGGATTCGCCGCGAACTGGCGCGGCAATATGATGTCGGCTACATCGATCCCAATATCGAAGTGGTCGATGTCGATCTCGCCGGCGACCGCCGGCTGATGCTGCGGCATGTGGTGGTGAAGGGCGCCCAGTTGAACGAGACCGAAACCAGGCGCGTGCTCCAGCACCTCGCAGACCTCTGGACCTATGACGTATCGCTGGTTGAGGTGGATACCAAGGACACGGTTTTGAAGGAGTATGTGCTCCATCCGCGGGCGATGGCGGCCGCCGCGTAGGGCGGTCGCGGCCACCCAAAAAAGGCCCGCCGCGGCCCCAATCTCCTGGCTTTCGTGCGAAAACGCCCTGAAAAAGTTCCCCTCGGCCGGCTCCCGTAAAATCCCGGTGGATATTCTGTGGCGTCACCAAATCATCGTTTTGGGTGCCGAATTCCGCCCCATTCCCTGCAAGATAGTGGCCAGGGTATTTATTGGGCGACTATTTGGGAACTTGGGATATGGCCTCGAAACGGACTGAAATGGCTATCGAAAAGATCGTCGCAGCGTGCGACGGCAACATGCGCGGCGCGCTTGAAGCGCTGCTGCTCGTCAACGAGCATCTCGAAGCGGAACTGCATCAGCTTTATGCAGCCGTTTCATTTGTCGGCCGGGACGAATACTGCGAGACGATGCACTGACGCGCTGAACCAAGAGCGTTCCGCGTCAGAGTTTGTTGTTCGGGTTGCCGGTCAGATTCAGGTCAAGTTTAGTCTCGCCAGTAAAGCCGCATCGGATTGTCGACGAGTAGCTTTCGCTGCAGTTCGGCTGTCACCGCGATGTGCGGGATGAAGTCGACCAGCAGGCCGTCGTCCGGCATGTGGCCCTTCAGGTTGGGATGCGGCCAGTCGGTGCCCCACAGCACGCGATCCGGAAACGTCTCGACGATGCGCCGGGCGAACGGGATCACGTCACGATAGGCGTTTTGCTCGCCGTTCAAGGCCGGCGGTCCCGCTACCGACAGCCGTTCCGGACAGGTGACCTTGGACCAGACGTTGGGATGCTGCGTCATGAATTTCATGAACAGCGCAAATTCAGGCCCGTCGACCGGCTTGCTCACATCGGGCCGGCCCATGTGATCGACCACGATTGTGGTCGGCAGCGCCGTGAAGAAATCCCACAGTTCCGGCAGATCGACCGCCTCGAAATAGATCACGACATGCCAGCCGAGCTTGCCGATGCGGCCGGCGATCTCCATCAATTCGTCGCGCGGCGTAAAATCAACCAGCCGCTTGACGAAATTGAAGCGCACGCCGCGCACGCCGGCCGCATGCAGCGCCTGCAAATCCGTGTCGCTGACGTCGCGCCGCACGGTCGCGACGCCGCGCGCTTTGCCGCCTGAATGCTTCAGCGCATCGACCATCGCGCGGTTGTCGGCGCCGTGGCAGGTCGCCTGCACGACGACGTTGCGCGCAAAGCCGAGATGATCGCGCAGCGCAAACAGTTGCTGCTTCGACGCATCGCAGGGCGTGTATTTGCGCTCAGGCACATAGGGAAATTCGGCGCCGGGACCGAACACATGACAATGCGCGTCGACCGCGCCTTCCGGCACCTTGAAGCGGGGTTTTGAAGGGCCGGCGTACCAGTCGAGCCAGCCCGGGGTCTTCTCGAATTTTGCAGGCGCGTTCATTCAGTCGCTCTTCTTTTCGTTGTTCTTTTGTTTGAAGCTGGCGAGGATGCGGTCGGCTTCGGTGCGCCAGTTCGGGCTACGGGCGAATTCTGCCGTGCCCCTGGCGCCGAACACGCCTTCATCGGCCAAGTCTGCGACGAAGGCCTGGCGCTCGGCGGTGCCCTGCGCCGACCATGGCGTCAGCCCGATCTCTCGCACGGTTTCGGCGACTTCGCGGACTTCCTCGCTGCGGCGTCGGCCATGCTCGATCACGCGCTGGAAGAAATAAGCGCCTTGCTTCTCCCAGTCGATGCCCGGAAACGTCTCCTTCAGCGACGCCAGCACCGCATCCTCGACGCCGTAGGCGCGCGCGGTGGTGAAGCTTTCGATCACCATCGCCTCGAGGCCCTTGATCATGACGCTGCGGCACATCTTCACCGCCGAGGCGACGCCAAGCCGGTCGCTGGCTTTCTTGGCGTCGAAGCCCAATTCAATGAGCAGCGGCGCCAATTCGCCCGCGCCGGCGCCGCCCAATAACAGCGGCACCTTGATGCGATAGGGCGGGATCGAGGTCATGACAGCCCCTTCGACATAGCGCCCGCCCTTGCCGTCGATCAGCGCGGCCGCGCGCTGCTTGGCGCCGGGCGAGGCCGAATTGAAATCGAGAAACCACGCGCCGGATTTCACCGTGGGCGCACAGGCCTGCGCGACCGGCACGGCCTGGCTCGCGGTAACCGCCGACACGATGAAATCGGACTGCGCGGCCAGGTCGGCATGCGACGACACGAGCTTGACGCCATGCGCGCCGGCATGATCGCGCAGCGCGCCGCCGGTCTGATCGCTGCGCAGTTTGAGGTCATAAGCCGTGACGCTGACATCCTGCTTGCGCAGATCTTCGGCGAGAATGCGCCCGACTTCGCCGTAGCCGACGAGGCCGACATGCCACTGTTTGGGATTGGGTGCGGTCATGGTCAGATCTTTCGAATTGGGACCGGGATCTTGCGAGGCGTTGTTGCGTGGGAAACTATTGTTTTGGGATTCCCGCCTTCTCGATCACTTTGGCCCATTTGTCGATATCGGATTTGAGCCGGTCGGAGAGTTGCTCCGGCGTGCTCGCCTTGGCCTCGATGCCAAGATCGATCAGGCGTTTTTTGAGCTCGGGATCGGCGAGGATGCCCTGCAGGGCGGTGTTGAGCGTCTTGATGATCTCGGGCGGCGTGCGGGCCGGCGCGAATAGCGCGTTCCAAGACACCACATCGTAATTGGCGACGCCGCTTTCCTGTAACGTCGCGACGTCAGGCGTGCTTTCCCAGCGCTCATTGGCCGACGATGCCAGGGCGCGAATCTTGCCGTCGGCGAGGTTGCCTTTGACCGTCGCATACATATCGATCATCAGCGCGATATTGCCTTGCAGCAGCGAGACCTCGACCTCGGGCGTGCCGCGGAACGGGATCACCGTGAAGTCGATGCCGGCCGCGGTCTTGAACAATTCGGCCGACAGGTTTTGCGTGCTGCCGATATTGATGGTCCCGACATTCAGCCCGCCGGGTTTGGCCTTGGCCGCGGCGATGAAGTCGGCAATGGTTTTGTAGGGCGATGTTGCGCCGGTGCAGAACACCAGGTCGAAGAAGCCCAGCGTCGAGATCGGCGCGAAATCCTTGACCGGATCGAACGGCAGTTTCTGGAACAGCGACACGCTGGCGGCGGTGCCGTTGACGAGAATTGTCAGCGTATAGCCGTCGGGCGGCGAGGCGATCACGGCCCGCGCCGCGGCAATGCCGCCGGCGCCGGGCAAATTGTCGACGTAAAAACGCTGGCCGAGCTTGTCGCCGAGCTTTTCCGCGATCGTGCGCACCGTGGTGTCGGCGACGCCGCCCACCGCGAACGGCACGACAATGCGCACCGGCCGTGTCGGATAGGCGGCCTCCGCGCGAACCTGCTGCGGCGCGGCGGCGGCCAATGCCGCCAGACCAAGCACGGGCAACAGGCGGCGGAGAGTGCGATCGACAAAACTCATGGACAATCCTTTTAGGCTCTAATCCGGGCTGTGAACACTTAGGGCGTAGGGATCGCCGAGTCGACCGAATCTGCATCGAAATGAGGTCGATTTGGGAGTGCAGGCAGCGGCCAATGGCGCGCGTCCGGCCGCTCCTTGCATGCCGCCAATGCGCGTGTTACATACTGAACCATATGGTTCAGTATCATCAAACCCGCTTCGATACCTCGTTCGCCGCGCTTTCGGACGCCACCCGGCGCGGCGTTCTGGAGCAGCTCGGGCGTGCAGACGCTTCGATCACGGAGCTTGCCGACAAGTTCCACATGACCCTCACGGGCATGAAGAAGCATGTCGGCGTTCTGGAGCAGGCGGGGCTCGTCACCACGGAAAAGGTCGGGCGCGTGCGGACCTGCAGGCTCGGCCTGCGCGGGCTGGAGGAAGAGGCGGCGTGGATCGAGGGCTATCGTCAGCTCTGGGCCGCACGCTTCGACGAGTTGGACAAGGTTGTCGAGGAACTGAAACGAAAGGAGAAGGCCGATGGGCGCAGGAAGAGATAGTGAGCCGGCCATGAATAACGGCACGAAGGTGGAACGCAAGTCCGAGCATGAGCTGGTCATTACGCGAACCTTCAACGCGCCGGCGCGCATCGTGTTCGCAGCGTGGACTACACCCGAACTGCTCAAGCGGTGGTGGGTGCCAAAGTCGAGCGGCATGGTCCTGCTTTCCTGCGAGGCGGATGTGCGTGCCGGGGGCAGGTACCGCTTCGAGTTCGGCCACGGGGAATCAAAGCGCATGGCGTTCTTCGGCAAGTACGTCGAAGTGATACCGAACGCGCGGCTGGTCTGGACCAATGAGGAGAGCGACGAGGGGGCCATCAGCACGCTGACCTTCGAGGAAAAGGCTGGCAAGACGATACTGGTGCTGCACGAGCGCTATCCCTCGAAGGAAGCGCTTGATCGTACCATGGCCGGGATGGAGGATGGAATGCCCGAGTCGTTCGCGCAACTGGACGAGCTTCTGGTTATCCTGGACGCGAGTCCGGGAAGGTCATGAAGTCGCAGGCGTTCCCGGTTTCTTACGTCTTCGCATAGGTGATCAGCCCCATAAAACCCTCGTCCATGTGGTCCTGATGATGGCAGTGGAACAGGCTGTCGCCGGGATTATCGGCGATGAAATCGATCTCGGCCGTGGTTTGGCGCGGCATGCTGATGGTGTCCTTCATCAACCCTGACGTGGCCTTGTCGCCGATCTTCGTCACCTCGAAAGAGTGCCGGTGCAGATGAACCGGATGCTCGTCATTGCTTTTGTTGGTCATCGCGAGGCGATATCGCTTGCCGCGTTGCACGGTGATGAGCGGATTGGTATCGGGCCAGGATTTGCCGTTGATGGTCCAGCGATTGTACTTGCCGCGGCCGCCGGTGATCTTCTCGAATTTGAGATCGATGGTCTCGTCGGGCGTCGCCGCCGGTTCCTTGCGCGCGAACATCGTGTAGTCCCACGGCGAGATGATGCCGGGCGCCCATACCGGCTTGCCGGTGCGGTTCTCATATTCGACGACGACGCCCATGCCCATGCTGCGATCCGTGTAGTCGGTCGATCCGAACACCCAGATCCCCGGATTGTTCATTTCCACGATGACGTCGGCGCGTTCGGCAACATCCAGCTTCAATGCGCTCACACTCACCGGATTCGGCACCGGATTGCCGTCGAGCGCGATCACCGTAAATCGATGTCCCGACAACGCCAGCGAGATGCTCATGGCGGCGCTGGCGTTCAGCATCCGGAACAGCACGCGCTCGCCCTGGCGGACGCGAATGGGCTCGCCATGCCCCAGCATGCGGTCGCCGAGCGTCGCACTGCCATACATGGTCTCCAGACCATTATCGGCCGGCGGTCCCTTGCGAAGGTCCTGCACGCTGACCCACATCCCGTCCCAGCGATGCGCGGCCAGCATGATCTCGCGATCGTAGCGTCCGGGATCGCCGGCCGCGGGATCGACAATCAGAAAGCCGTACTCGCCCGAATAGGTGCTGATGGTCAGATCCGTCATCGCCATCGCATGGCTGTGGTACCAGCGTGTGCCCGACGGTTTCGGGGTGAAATTATAAAGCAGCGACTCTCCGGGTTGAATGATCGGCGAACCTTCTTCGATCGCGCCATCCTGCTCGGGCGGGATGAACAGGCCATGCCAATGAACCAGATTGGGATAGCCGGAATCGTTGACGACTTTGATCGTCGCTGGTTGGCCTTCCCTGAGGCGCAGCGCCGGGCCCGGAACCGTATTGTTGTAGGCCGTGGTCTTGATGATTTTATTCGGCGCGATTTCCAGCGAAATCGGCGCGATCCGGATGGTGTGATCGGCAGGCTGTGTGGCTGTCTGAGCCTGGCCGGCACGGCCTGCGACGGCAGCGAGGCCGGAAGTTGCGGCTCCCACCAGCAGGTCGCGACGGGTGAAGCGCGTTTCCGTGAGGGAGGATTGACCCTGCAGCCGTTCGGACGAGGAGGTCACCGGCTGTCTCCTTTATTTGTGAGAGAAAATAACACCTGTCTTACTATCGTTTCCCGATACGGATAGTCAAAGCAGGGGCTGTTACGGCATTTATGTTGACAGCATGACCGATCGGCCCTGTATTCCCTGACGGCAATTTCAGCCAAGCCGAGAGAGCATCCCATGCCGAATTTCAATCGACGCGACGCCCTGAAGATGTCGGCCGGTCTGGCGGTCGCCGCCGGCGGATTTTCCTGTATCGAGTTCGCCAAGGCGGGACCGATCGAGGTGCCGACGATCGACAAGCTTTCGGTGCGGGTGATCGTTGATAGCGCCAGCGACATCTTCTTTCGCCCGCAGGAAGCGGCGGGCGTCAAGACCGAGCCCGGCCGCTCTTCGAATTCGCTGCGCCCGCTGCACAGCGAATGGGGGCTGTCGCTGCTGCTGGAGCCGCAGCGCGGCGACGACAAGCGCACCTTCCTGCTCGACTACGGCTGGACGCCCGAGGCCATCAACGGCAACATGGAATTGCTCAAAATCGATCCCTCCAAGATCGACACCATGATCATGAGCCATGGCCATTTCGACCATTGGGGCGGGCTTCTTGGATTTCTCGACAAGCACCGCAAGGACCTGCCGGCCGACATCACGATGTATGCCGGCGGCGAGGACAATTTCTGCCAGCGTTATGCCCGCAGCGGCAGCGGCGAATTGAGCGACTACGGCATGCTCGACCGCCGCGACATCGCCAAGCAGAACGTCAAGCTGGTGCTGTGCGAATCCCCCGTCGTGATCGGCGGTCAGGCTTTCACCACAGGAAAGATCGCACGCAAAAGCATCGAGAAAGTGCTGCCGAACTCGATGGTCGAGTTCAAGCAAAAGGACGGCGCCGGATGCAATTGGGGCCACTATCTGCCGGCCGAGATGGAAGGCAAGATCGTGCCCGACGAGCACATCCACGAGCATGCGACCTGCTTTAATTTAAAGGGCAAAGGCCTGATCGTGATCAGCTCCTGCGGCCATGTCGGCATCGTCAATTCGGTGCGGCAGGCGATGGAAGTTTCCGGCGTCGATAAAGTTCACGCCATCATGGGCGGCTTCCATCTGGGGCCGGCGCCGGCGGATTATCTGACGCAGGTGGTCAGCGAGATCGGCAAGCTCAATCCGGACGTGCTGATTCCCATGCATTGCAGCGGGCTGAATTTCACCCAGGAAGCGCAGCGGCAATTGCCGGGCAAGGTGCTGACCACCACCACCGGCACCCGTATTACGTTCGGCATCTGATTGCGAAAGCACGCCATGAGGCGTTCGGGAGCGCGCGCGCTGATCGTCGTCGCGCTTTTGCTCGCTGGTGGCTTGTTCATCAGCGGCGGCTTGGCGGCAGCCGAGGAACAGCCGTCAGCCGCGCAGATGATGGACGATCTGATGTATGGCCGCGGCCCCGTCGGCGGCCCGTTTACGCTGACCGATACAACCGGCAAGCCGCGCAGCGACAGCGAATTCCGCGGCAAGCTGATGATCGTCTATTTCGGCTATACGTATTGTCCCGATGTGTGCCCGGCCGATCTGATGGCGATCACGCAGGCGCTGGACGCGCTGGGGCCTTTGGCCGAAGGCGTGCAGCCGGTTTTCATCACTGTTGATCCGGAGCGCGACACCAAACTGCTTGGGGAATATATCAGCGCCTTCCACCACAGCCTCGTTGGCCTGACGGGTTCGCCGGAAGAAATCCGCAAGGTCGCCAATGCCTACAAGGCGTTTTACATCAAAGTGCCGGACGCGCAGGGCGGGGATTACTCGATCGACCACACCGGTGTGATCTATCTGATGGGCCGCGACGGCGAGTATCTCGGCTTCATGCCGCCGCAGACGAGCCCGGAGCGGCTGACGGAGATTTTGCGGAAGTATCTGGGGAAGTAAGCGGGGCGCATTTCCACTTGATGATCGCCGCCATCCTTCGAGACGCCGCTTCGCGGCTCCTCAGGATGAGGACTGAGCCAGGATGAGGACCGGTGATCCCTCATGGTGAGGAGGCGCGAAGTGCCGCCTCGAATCATGAGGCCACGCGAGAAGCAGCAATCATTCGACGCGCTCGCGCTGACGGCGCATCCAGCATTAATTTTCATTTACCTTGTTCGTTAGAGTTCGATCAATACGCCCCCGCTAAAGACAGCCAGTCGCGAGAGAATCCCGCGTTTCGATCCAGAAGGTTCAGGATATGAAATGGGGAGGGGTTCGTGCGATTACTCACAAAATTCTGGCGGGATGAGACCGGCGCCACCGCGATCGAATATGGCTTGATCGCCGCGGGCATCGCGCTGGCGATCATCAGCGCCGTGAACGGCCTGGGCACCAAGCTCAACGGCAAGTTCACCGCCATCAACAGCTCGCTGAAGTAGGGATCTCGGTCGGGAAATGGCGGCGATCGGCTGCGGTTGGCGCCCTTTTGCCGTCTTACTTTTCACCTCTCCCGCTTGCGGGGGAGGTCGACGCACTCGGCGCGCAATTGCGCGCCTGAGTGCGGCGGGTGGGGGAAGTCTATCATCCCCACGACCAGCGAGTTTGCGGCAGCCCCCACCCCAACCCTCCCCCGCAAGCGTAGGGCTATCGCATATGAAGAAAGAGATTGGGCCTGCAGTCTTTGTGCGGCCATCCTTCGAGACGGCCGCCTGCGGCGTCCCCTCAGGATGAGGACTTTCTGTGCGGCTAAATCTTGAACCCTCATGGTGAGGAGCCTCGTCTTCGAGGCGTCTCGAACCATGAGGCCCCAGGCGATTACCGCGGCGGAAAGTCATATGCGATAGCCCTCCCCCGCAAGCGGGAGAGGGGGCGCAGTTTCGTTTTTGCCATAGATCGGATCCAATCCCGCCGTGCTAGACTGGCCCAGCTTACAGCAGCCTTACAACGGCGCTTGCGTTAACATCTGCGAACTTGTCCGGCGCCGCAAAAGGCCGCAAAGCTGGTCGGGTAAACCCCGATAGCCCCCTTTGGTTGGCCGCCGATGCGATTGCTGGTCGTTGAAGATAATGCGCAACTTTCCCAACTGCTCGCCAAGGGCCTTGGGATCGCCGGCTATGAGACCGACCTTCTCGCCACCGCCGCGGAGGCGCGCGGCGCATTGCTGACGACGAGCTACGCGGCCGTGATCCTCGATCTCGGTCTGCCCGATGGCGACGGCCTGGCGATCCTGCGTGAGCTGCGCCATCGCAAGGACCCGACGCCGGTGCTGGTGCTGACCGCGCGCGGCGGCTTGCAGGATCGCGTCAACGGCCTGCGCAGCGGCGCCGACGATTATCTGGTCAAGCCGTTCGCGCTGGAAGAACTGGTCGCGCGGCTGGAGGCGCAACTGCGCCGGCCCGGCCAGCAGCTCGGCAGCTCCCTGCACATCGCCAATCTGGAATTCGATCTGCGCAACCGCCAGGCCTCGATCGACGACCAGCCGCAGGTGTTGTCGTCGCGCGAAACCGCGGTGCTGGAATTATTGATGCGCAGCAAGGGACGCGTGGTGTCGAAGAAGCAGGTCGAGGATCACATCTTCGGCCTCGCCGGCGACGTCGCCTCGAATGCCATCGAGGTCTATGTTCATCGGCTGCGCAAGCAATTGTCCGACAAGGGCGCCAAGGTCCAGATCCACACCATCCGCGGGGTCGGATATCTCATCGCCGAGGAAAAGCGTGATCCGGTTTAAATCGATCATCTCACGCATCGTGATCCTGCACGTGATCGCGGTGGCGATCACGTCGATCCTGATGTCGCTGGCGCTGTCATGGCTGCTCAACCGCGCGACCATCAACATCCACAATGATGCGATGGAAGAGCAGGCCGCTTCCGTCGCGCATCATCTTGTCGCGCGGCCCGATGGCAGCCTCGCGCTGGAATTGCCGCCCGATCTGCAAGGGCTCTATTCGCAGCCCTATGGCCGCTATTCCTATGCGGTGGTCGATGAGCGCGGCAAGACGCTGTTCTCGTCGCTCAAGGATAATGCGCCGATCTTTTCCGTAGAGCCGGGCGCGGCGGCGGTTCAATTCCTGGAAACCCATCATTCCGGCGCCGTCATTTCAGGGGCCAGTGTGCGCCGCGCCGTCGGCGGCAAAACAGTGTGGGTGCAGGCTGCCGAGGACATGGCCAACCGTGACGTGTTGATCGACGATATCGTCGATGACTTCTATAAAAATGTCGGCTGGATCACGCTGCCGATATTATTGGTGCTGCTGGTCACCGATATCGCGATCTTCCGCCGCGCGCTGCGGCCGTTGCGGCAGGCTTCCGAGATCGCCCAGCAGATCAGTCCCGCGCGTACCGATGTGCGTTTGCCGGTGAGCGAGATTCCAAGCGAGGTCCGCCCGCTGGTCTCCGCGATCAACCAGGCGCTGGATAGGTTAGACCAGGGATTTCGGGTGCAGCGCGAATTCACCGCCGACGCCGCGCATGAATTGCGCACGCCGCTGAGCATTTTACGCACCCGCGTGGAAACGCTGGACGATCAGCGCATCGCCAAGGCGCTGCATCTGGATATCGAGTCGATGAGCCGGGTGGTCGGCCAGTTGCTCGACATCGCCGAACTCGAGGCGTTCACCATCGATCCCACGGAGCGGGCGGATGCGCAGGGCGTCTGCGCCGAAGTGGCCGAATCCATCGCGCCGCTGGCGCTCGAGCAGGGCCGGGAAATCGCATTGCTCGGCGTCAGCACGCCCGTATGGGTCAAGGGCAATGCCGAGATGATGAAACGCGCAATCCGCAATCTGGCGGAAAACGCCATCAAGCATGCGCCGCCGGAAACCGTGGTCGAATTCGTGGTCGAGGAAAGCGGCACCGTGAAGGTGCTGGACCGCGGCCCCGGCATCGCGCCCGAGGAGCGCGAGCTGATCTTTCAGCGTTTCTGGCGCAGGGATCGCAACCAGCAGGGCAGCACGGGTTTGGGGCTTTCGATCGTGCAGCGCATTGTCGAACTGCACGGCGCCAGCATCGCGGTCGAGAACCGGGTCTTGGGCGGCGCGCAGTTCTCGCTGCATTTTGTTGCGGCCGACAAGACGGCCTGATCCGTCTTTGCAGCGATACTTCGGCTGTTAGCGAACCATCCCGGCTGACGGCGTGCTATCAAGCCGCACGGACGAATTCCAGCGCGAGGAATCAGCCATGAAGAAAAGCAGCTATACGCCGGCCGACCTGAACGACGGCTTTGTGGTTTCGGTCATGATCGAGGCCCGGGAAGGCGAGGGCGACGCGGTCGCGGCGCTGATCGCGCAACTGGTCGCGCCGACCTTGGCGGAGCCGGGGGTGAAGCTTTTCATTCCCTATCGCTCGCCGGCCAACCCGCTGCTGTTTTTCATCTATGAACTCTACGTTTCGGAGGATGGCTGGCGCGCGCATCAGGAAAGCGCGCATTTCAAGGCCCTGATCGGCGACCTCGTGCCGCGCGCGGCCCGCCGCGAACGTATTCCGTTCGTGCCTTTTACGGTGGTCTAGAATCAACCCCGGGTTAACGAATCGCCCGGTTTCGGCGAGCTTCGCCAGCATTCTCCAACAAGATGAGCCGATTCCCGCCGGTACCACCTTGACGCCGGGGCGCCTGGTGCGATCAAAATGCGGAACATGTTCGCTGGCGATCCCCGCCCGGATGTGAAAACCCTGCATGTGTGACGGACTGTGCGGGCAATCAATAAAGGAGACCTCCATGAGGTCCCGTCCGTCCACCTGGAGGAAGTCCCAATGCATCGATACCTCGTCGCGGCTGTCATGATCATGGCCGGTCTGTTGGCCCATGGCAGCGCCGCGCGCGCGCAGGATGCTGCGCAACCGGTTTACATTGTCACCTATGTCGAAATCGCGCCGGGTTCGACGGCCGATGCGCGCAAGCTGATCCTCGGCTACGTAACCGAGGCGAAGAAGGCTCCCGGCGCAACCCAGATCGAGGCGCTGCAGCGGATTTCCGATCCCAGCCATTTCGGGCTGATCGAGCTGTGGAAATCGCCGGCCGACAAGCAGGCCTTTGCCGCCACCGATACCGCGACCAAATACCGCGCGGCGCTGCTGCCGCTGCAAAGCGCGCCTTACGACGAGCGCATTCACAACGCCTTCTCGGTCGGCGCAACGGCGCCGCTGTCGGGCAATCCGATCGTGCTCATGACCCATGTCGATATCATCCCGACCCAGGTCGAGCCGGGCACCGCCAAGGTCAAGGCCTTCGTCGAGGCCGGCCGCAGCGCTCCGGGCAATCGCCGCTTCGATGATTTGATCCAGGCGAACCGGAAGAATCATTTCACGGTCGTCGAAGCCTGGAACGCGCCGTCCGACAAAAGCAAGTTCGTCGCCTCGCCGGTGTCGCGCACCTTCCGTACCGAATTGCAGCCGATGAGCGGCGGTCTTTATGACGAGCGCGCCTACAGGCTGCTGAGATAACCGGCGCTTGCGTTAACTTTATTGGCTGGCTTCGCTACCGATCGTGGCGGGAACCAATCTTCCCGCCACGATTTTTTTCGGTGGTTTCTTTTGCATCAAGCCTGCGAACGGATCTAAGCCCGTAGGATGGGTGGAGCGCAGCGATACCCATCACATAGTGGACGAGCCGATGGCATGGCCTCGGTGAGTGGTCATGGCAGATGCGGCAGGTGATGGGTTTCGCAAGTGCTCAACCCATCCTACGGGCTGTGAAAATGCGCGCGTTTCGTCTCTGGAAGGAAATCCCGAGCGGGCGTCTGGTCGGTATCCGACCCGTAGAGTAATTTAATGGCTTGTTGACTTCATTTTTACAGCCCGTAGGGTGGATTTGTGTCGCGATACGGCATAACGCTTTTGCACTTGGGCACCAATCTGCACCAAACCGACTTGCACGTAAAAAATAATTTACGGAGTCGCTTCAAGCTGATGCTAGCTGTCCAGATGGACGCGTAAAAATATTCCGTTTTGTCTCTGACCCAAATCAGAATCATATTCACGCCGTTCCTGCCCGAAAGAGGGGCGCTTCGCGGTCGTCACGAACGTTGGGCAGGGATGCGATGGACGCGACGATGCCGAAAGACGAACGGCGTTTTCGCGGACGGCGAAGTCGTGTGGTCCTGACGCCTCGACGCCGGCGTCAAGTTCGCGATGATGCTTCGCATCACGCGGGTGACGGTGACAAGGAAGCCCGATCACCGGGGAGAGCACGAATATAAGCCGTTAAAACCATTGCGTGCGGGAATGCCGGGTGTTTCGGCGTATCCGTGGTGACTAACGCGCGTGTTACCTACACACCACGCGCGGCTGCGGGTGCGCGAGCACCCGGCATTCCCCACGCCCTCACGGGCGGATGATTTTGACACAACCCGGGCGCTTTGCGTCGCGGCAGAGGCGGACGCATGGGCTTGGGGACCGGTTAATCGATCGTTTGCAGGGCGAAGATGCGGGAACCCGCCGCGATTTCTATTGTTTCTGTTCAGAACATATTCATGCGCTCCCGGGCAGATTGTGCGGAACATCGCGCGTGCGGCTGCGATCTTCGGTAAAATCGGATGGAACAGGAAACTGCAAAGAGATTCCGTCTTGGCTGTCCGGCGGCCGCGCTCCATTGCGTGGCGCTTGTCGTGTCCGCGCTTGTCATGTCCATCGGGGTTTTGGCGGCCGCGATTCTCGGTATCACCTCCGCTCACGCCACCGAGCTGAATCCGCGCGACATGATCCTGATTGATCGCCTGACCTGGGGCATCAACGCCTCAAGTGCCGCGCATTTCCAGGCCATCGGCGCCGAGCGCTGGCTTAACGAGCAGTTGCATCCGGCTTCCACCACTACATTGCCCGAGGCCGTCCGCAACCAGATCGAGGCGATGGCCGATGTGCACAGACTGCCGTTCGATATCGCGGTGGCTTTCGACCAGCAGGCCAAGAGCGCCAATCAAGTCATCGATCCCGAGCAGAAGAAAGCCGCGCAGCAGGTCTATCAGCAGGCGATGAACGAACGCGGGAAGCAGGCCGCGGCGCGCACCATCCTGTACGCGCTCTATGCGCCGGATCAGTTGCGCGAGCGGATGGCGTGGTTCTGGTTCAATCATTTCAACGTGCATCAATACAAGGCCAACATCCGCATTCTGATCGGCGACTATCAGGACCGCGCCATTCGCCCGCTGGCGCTCGGCAAATTCCGGGGTCTCCTGATGGCCACGCTGCATCACCCGGCGATGCTGCGCTATCTCGACAATTCCGATAACGCGGCGGGACATCTGAACGAGAACTACGCGCGCGAGATCATGGAACTGCACACCATGGGCGTCGGCTCCGGCTATACGCAGGCCGATGTCGAGGCGCTGGCCCGCATCCTGACCGGCGTCGGCATCGATCTGAAGCCGGAAGATCCCAAGCTCAAGCCGGAACTGCAATCGCAGCTCGTGCGCGACGGCGCGTTCGAATTCAATCCGGCGCGGCATGATTACGGCGACAAGGTTTTCCTCGGCCATCCCATCCAGGGGCGCGGGCTCGCCGAAGTCGACGACGCCATCGATATTCTGGTGCATCATCCGGCGACCGCGACGCATCTGTGCCGGCAGATCGCGGCCTATTTCGTCTCGGACAATCCGCCCGAGGCGCTGGTGCAGCGGATGGCGCAAATCTTCAAGACCACCGATGGCGATATCGCCGCGGTGCTGGCAGCGATGGTGCATGCGCCGGAGTTCACGGCGTCCTTAAAGCCCGGCGTAAAGTTCAAGGACCCCGTGCAATATGTGTTCTCGGCGGTCCGCCTCGCCTACGACGAGAAGGTGATCCTCAACACCAACCCCATTCAAGGCTGGCTCAATCGGTTGGGCGAGGGATTGTTCAACCACGAGACGCCGGATGGTTACGCCACGGCATCCGCCTCCTGGAACGGGCCGGGACAGATGACGCTGCGATTTGAGATCGCGCGCCAGATCGGCTCGGGTTCGTCCGGATTGTTCAAGCCGGATGTGCCGAACGCGGTCGATCAGCCGGCATTTCCGCTGATTCAGAATTCGCTTTATTTCGGCGGCCTGCGCCAGACGCTGGGTCCGGCCACGCTGGCCGCGCTCGATCAGGCGATTTCGCCGCAGGACTGGAATACTTTATTTTTGTCGTCGCCCGAGTTCATGCGTTGATATCGCGCTCAAGCACACCGAGGAGATCACACCATGAACCGCCGTGATCTGATCAAGGCTTTCGCTGCGATGACGCCGCTGACGGTCGCGGGCCGGGTTTGGGCCGCACCTGCCACCGACGCCAAATTGCTGGTGGTGTTTTTGCGCGGCGCCTATGACGCCGCCAATGTCGTGGTGCCCGTCGGAAGTGATTTCTATCATGCGTCGCGCCCGACGCTCGGCATCGCCAAGCCCGAAACCGGCAATCCCAACGCCGCTTTGTCGCTCGATGCGGACTGGGGACTGCATCCATCTCTGCGTGACAGCATCTATCCGTTGTGGGCCAGGCGCGAGATCGCATTTGTGCCGTTTGCCGGCACGTCGGACGATCTGACGCGCAGCCATTTCGAGACTCAGGACACGATCGAGCTCGGTCAGGCCGCCGGCGGTTCGCGCGATTATCGCTCCGGCTTCATGAGCCGGCTTGCCAGTGAGCTCACGCGCGTCAAACCGATTTCCTTCACGGACCAGTTGCCGCTGATCTTTCGCGGCAAGTCGCAGGTCCCCAATATCGGCATGAACAGCGTCGGCAAGCCCGGCGTCGACGATCGCCAGGCCCGGCTGATCAAGGAGATGTATGCGCAGAGCGACCTCGCATCCTCGGTGTCGGAAGGGTTTCGAATCCGCGACGATGTCTATCGCTCGATCTCGGAGGAAATGACCGCGGCCAATCGTGGCGCGGTGTCGCCGCGCGGCTTTGAACTGTCGGCGCGGCGGATCGGCAAATTGATGCGCGAGCAGTTCAACCTCGGCTTTGTCGATGTCGGCGGCTGGGACACCCATGTCAACCAGGGCGCCGCGACCGGCTATCTCACCGATCGCCTCGGCGAACTCGGCCGTGCGCTAGCGGGCTTTTCCGAGGAAGTCGGCCCGGCCGGATGGCGCGACACCGTGGTGGTGGTGATCTCCGAGTTCGGCCGCACTTTTCGCGAGAATGGCGATCGCGGCACCGACCACGGCCATGGCAGCGTTTACTGGGTAATGGGCGGCGGCATCAATGGCGGCCGCCTGGTCGGCGAACAGGCCAAGGTCGATCAGGCCAGCCTGTTTCAGAACCGCGACTATCCGGTGCTGACCGATTACCGCGCAATGTTCGGCGGATTGTTCCAGCGCATGTTCGGACTGGAGACCGCAAGCGTCCAGCGCATCTTTACCGGTGTCCACCCGGCGGAGTTGGGGCTGGTTTAAAACGTACACTTACAGATGTGTGCCCGGTAATTGGGCTAGGATTTGCTTAACCGCAAAATTTCACGCGACCTTCACAGAGTGGCGGCTAGTGCTCGCAGTGTCGGAGCTTTCTCCGTCGTTGCGGAGCCGTCCGATGTTGAAGGTCTACAATTGCATCGCCACCGAGCATGATTTGAGGCTCGTCGGCCTCGCGGCATTCATCTGCGTGCTGGCGTCGGTTACCGCGATCAACCTGCTTCGTCATGCCCGCAAATCCCAGGGACGCATGCGAAGCCTTTGGATTGCGGTATCTGCGATATCCACCGGCTTCGGCATCTGGGCGACGCATTTCGTCGCGATGCTCGCGTTCACGCCGGGCATTCCGAGCGGCTACAATATTACGTTAACCCTGCTGTCGCTGGTCGCCGCCATCGGGCTGACCGGTGCGGGTCTCGCCGTGTCGCTCACGCCGGACTGGCGTCACGGGCCGTGGATCGGTGGCGCGATTGTTGCCGGCGGTATAGCTGCCATGCACTACACCGGCATGGCCGCGTTTGAGGTCGCGGGCATCGTGTTCTGGGATCCCGTGCTTGTCATCACATCGATCGTGCTCGGCGTCGCCATCGGCGCTATCGCGCTGCCGGTCGGGCTGCACGGCGATCACGAGAAGTGGAAGATCGGCGGCGCGCTGCTGCTGACGCTGGCGATCTGCAGCCACCACTTCACCGCGATGGGTGCGGTGTCGATCATTCCCTATCCGAGCATCGAGGTTTCGCAATCGGCGATACCGGCTGCATTGCTGGCGATCGGCGTGGCGGTCGCCAGCGTAGCCCTGATCGGATTGGCGCTGGCAGCCGTGGTACTCGATATCCGCGACCATCGCCGCTCTGAATTGGAAACCGACCGGATGCGCGATCTTGCGGACGCCTCGGTCGAAGGACTTCTGGTGTGCGACGGCGACATGATCGTCTTGGTCAACCGGAGCTTTTCCAGCCTGACCGGTTTCACGACGGCTGATCTTGCCGGCAAGACACTCGAAAGCTGCTTTCCCGATCAGGCCGGCCGCACCGAATTGCTGTCACGCCCGAACCAGCCCGTCGAGATGGAGTTGCGTCACCGCGACGGCTCGCTGACGCCGGTCGAATTGATCCTGCGGCCGATCGTTTTTGCCGGACGTCCGCATCACGTCGTCGCGGTTCGCGATCTCAAGGCCCGCAAGGACGCCGAGGAGCATATCTATTTTCTGGCGCATCACGACGCGCTCACCTCGCTTCCCAACCGCAGTCATTTCAACGCGCGGATCGATCAGGAAATCGCGGCATTGGCCCCGGGCCATCGCCTCGCGGTGCTGTGTCTCGATCTCGACCGCTTCAAGGAAGTCAACGACCTGTTCGGTCACGCCACCGGCGACAGGGTGCTGCAACTGGTGGCCTCGCGCGTCTCCGCGGTGCTTGGCGAGCGGCAGATGCTGGCCCGCCTCGGCGGCGACGAGTTCGCCATCGTGATGCCGGACATTGCAGATCCCGCGGCGGCCGGCCGGTTTGCCGAGACCATTCTCGAAGCGCTTCGTGCGCCGGGTTCGGGCGAGCCGTCCGACAGCCACATCGCGACCTCCATCGGTATCGCGCTTTGCCCCGACGACGCGCCCGATCGCCAGTCGCTGCTCTCGCATGCCGATACGGCGCTGTATCGCGCCAAGACCGAAGGCCGCAACACTTACCGCTTCTTCGAAGCCAGGATGGGCGCCGAGGTTCGCGAGCGCCGCCTGCTCGAGCACGATCTGCGCCTGGCGATGGCGCGCGACGAATTGCGGCTGTCGTATCAGCCCCAGCAGGACGCCAAAACCGGCGCCGTGGTCGGATTCGAGGCGTTGCTGCGCTGGAAGCACCCGATCCGCGGCGAGATTTCGCCGGCGGTGTTCATCCCGATTGCGGAAGAAACCGGCGCGATTCTGCAGATCGGCGATTGGGTATTGCGCACCGCATGCCGCGAGGCGGCATCCTGGCCACAGCCGCTGAAGATCGCGGTCAACGTGTCGGCCGTGCAGCTCTACAATGCGAGCTTCTTCCAGGAGCTGCATCAGGTCCTGATCGAAACTGGTTTGTCGCCGCGGCGCCTCGAGATCGAGATCACCGAAACCGCGCTGGTGCGCGATTTCAACCGGGCGCTGGCGATGCTGCGGCAGATCAAGGCGCTGGGCGTTGCGATCGCGATGGACGATTTCGGCACCGGCTATTCCTCGCTGTCCAACCTGCGGGCGTTTCCGTTCGACCGGATCAAGATCGATCGCTCCTTCATCAAGTCGGTCAATTCGAACGGACAGGCCGCAACCATCGTGCGGGCGGTGTTGGGCCTCGGTCGCGGCCTCGGCCTGCCGGTACTCGCCGAAGGTGTCGAGACCGGTGACGAGCTGGAATTCCTCAAGGCGGAGATGTGCGACGAGGTGCAGGGCTATCTGCTCGGACGCCCCGCCGCCATCGGCAGCTTCCGCCAATACACCCATTCGGATGTCGTGCTGGATGCCGGCGATGATGTCATCGTGCCGGCAGCGAAAAGCGCGTAGGGCTGAACTTAAACCTCTCCTCGCAGGCGGGGCGAGGGAGCACCATCTCGCTCCGGCGAGAGGACGTCGGTTAGAACTCCAGCCCTGTTAAAGCGCACGCCAAGCCAGTACGATGCCGCGCTCGGAACGCACCATCCCTTAAAATCTCGCGTTGCCGCCGCCAGAGGACAGATCTCGCGTCATGACGATGGACCGTGCCGCCGACAACGCCATCGACGTCGTAACCTCGCCCAGCCCTTTGTCGCCGTCCGCGCGCCGAACCATCTTCCTTTATCTCGGCCTCTTGATCGTGCTGCTGGCCTTTGGCGACCCCTCAGGCGGCCTGATCGATATTCCGATCAGCTTCCTGCTCAAGAACCGCCTGCACCTGGAAGCGCATGAGGTCGCGCATTTTCGCCTCATCGCCGCGATCCCGCTCTATCTGTCCTTTGTGTTCGGGTTCATCCGCGATGTCTGGAATCCCTTTGGCATGCGCGACCGCGGCTTCATGCTGCTGTTCGGCGGCACTTCCGCTTTGCTTTATGTCATCTTCGCCTTTACGCCGACGACCTATTCGATGCTGATCGTCGCGGTCGTGCTGCTCACGGCATCGTTTCTGTTCGTCGCCAGCGCCCAGAAGGGCCTGACGACGACGATCGGCCAGCAGCATGCGATGACAGGTCAGATCAGCGCGGTGTGGAACGTGTTCCTGTCGGTCCCGACCGTCGGCGCGCTATTGATGGGCGGCGTGCTCAGCGGCATGCTGGAAACTGAGCGCCCCGATCGGGCGATCCGCATCCTGTTTCTGGTCGGTGCGGCGATCATGGCCGCGATCGCGTTCTATGCGCTGTGGAAGCCAAAGGACGTGTTCGACAATGTCAGTGTCGAGAACAGTGCCTATGGTCAACCGCTCAAGGACATGAAACGGCTGCTCGGCCATTGGCCGATCTATCCGGCGCTGTTGATCTGGCTGTTGTGGAATTTCGCGCCGGGATCGACCACGCCGCTGCAATATCACTTGCAGAACGCGCTGCATGCCACCGACGCCCAGTGGGGGCAGTGGAACGCGATCTTCGCGGCCTCCTTCATTCCGGCCTACATCCTCTATGGATGGCTCTGCCGCCGGTTTCCGCTCAAAAAGCTGCTGCTGTGGGGCACGGTGGCGGCCGTCCCGCAGATGGTGCCGCTGCTGTTCATCAACTCGGTGACAGGGGCGCTGATCGCCGCGGTTCCGATCGGCCTGATGGGCGGCCTTGCGACCGGCGCCTATTTGGACCTGATCATGCGGTCATGTCCCCGCGGCCTGCAGGGCTCGATGCTGATGATGTGCGGCAGTCTCTATTTCGCGGTTACGCGATTTGGCGATGTGCTCGGGACCAATCTCTACGATCACTATGGCGGCTTCACCGTATGCGTCATCGCAATCACGATCGTCTACGCGATGATCCTGCCGGCACTGCTGCTGGTGCCCAGGAGCCTGACCGCGACGGCGGATGGCGGCTAGTAGACTTGAGAGGTGACGGGCTTTGCCGGCACCAACCGTATTCCGGCGAAAAGGAGAGCAAAAAAGTCAGAGACATTCTGGAATCGCGGGAGATCGATTTCAAAATGTCCCTGACTTTCTTCTTGCTACCGATAATCGGAATTTACATCAGAACTGGTAGCGCAGGCCTACGCCGGGGTCGTAGACCGATATTTTGCTCACGCCCGGTGTAGCGAGCAGGAAGCCGTTGATCAGACCGTTGCGCGCTTGCGACCACATCACACCGGCATAGGCGTCGAAGTGCTTCGCAAAGCGCCAATCGGCAACAAACGACACCGCATCCAGTTGGCCACTGCAGCCCGCCGAAACCGCGCTGCTGCATGTGCCCGTTGGATTGCTGCCGTTGCCGATGATGAAGCTGTTCTGGCTTTCATGATAATAGGCCGCCGTCAGATCGAGATCTTTTGTGGCCGAATATTTCCCGCCGACCCACACCGTCTGCAGGACCTTGTCGGTCGTGAAGTTGGTGTTGTTGGGCGCGAACACCGTGTAACCGCCTATGATGAAGGCGCCGGGAGAAAGCGGGTTATTCGGATTGGCGTAGTCGATATACTCATAGCCGGCAAAAAACTTGAACGCCCCGATGGTGTATCTGGCGCCAAGCTGGAACACGGTGTTGTCGGAGATGGTCGCGGCCACAGCTCCCAGTCCTTGAGGTCCGGAGAAGGTGCTCAGCCCACCGACACCGCTGACCTGCGCAGCACTGAGGGGCGCTGAGGACACCGCGTCATAGGTTTTGCCGCCGACGAAATCCATCGACAGGCCCATGTAGTCGAAGCCGACATTGCCCTGGAAGGCGTTGCCGGTGCCGCTATTGCCGCCGTTTCGAAGCTGGGTTTCCACGGCAAAGCGAACCGGGCCGACATTGACCCGATATTCGAACGAGTTGTCATAGACACGATCTTCGGTGTCGCCGCCACCGCCGTTTGCGCCCTGGAAGGTGATCACGGAGAAGGCGTTCGAGCCGGAGATCGGATCGTAGTTGACGACCAGGTCCGAGCTCAGCGCAGATTGCCGGCCGTAGGTGAGCGTGCCGTAAATCGGCGAGCTAATACCGGCGTAGGCCGCATTGTTGAACATCTGTCCGGCCTTCGACGAGTCGCCGTACGAGTTCTGCAAGGCCAGCGGCAATCCGTTGTTCTGCGCAATAGAGCCAACGCCGTTGGTGTTCGTCCCGTTTTCCGGATTGAACAGCGTCTGCAGGTTGAACACCGCATACAGATTATCCGCGATTTCCTGCTTGCCTCGCAAGCCGATATACGAATTGCTCATCTGGTTGGGGCCGACGCCGAAATACGAGCCGCCGGCATTCTTCGAGACCAGATAGTCCAGCGGGGCGCCGGCGAGAGCGCTCAGCGGAGCGCCGTGGCTTTCATAAGACAGACCCATGTCGATGTTGCCGTACAGACAAACGCCACGCCAGCACAGATCGTCATTCGCCGGCGGGGGAGCCTTGACGACCGCCTTGTAGGGCAGGTCGGCGGCCATGGCATCGCCGATATTGCCCTTCACGGCGACGGGCTGGGTTTGCGCCACGGAGGTCTTTTCAAGCTTCTGCTGACGCTTTTCGAGATCGGCAAGACGCTTCGTCAACGCCTGATTTTGGTCGATAAGCTGTTGCGTCCGGATATCCGATAGCTCATCGGCGTGACCCGGTGCCGTAAAAGCCAGTACGGCGGCGGCTGACAATAAAGTCTTTCTCACTTTGGTTCTCCAAAAATGCGGAACAAATCTCCGCGAAACGATTGAGGCTGCTTCGTGCAAGGACACCTGGTACAAGGACGCTTGATACAAGGACGCGCGGGATCACCGGCTTGCGCCGTGTCGCAGTGTCGTTTGCAGTGTCTTGTGTCGTGTTCGGCGGGCTGAGTTAGCCCGCGTGACGCAGCGTCCGGTCATCGCCGCATGGTCCGGCAACGGCGGCAAAAAGAATTGTCACAGCACTTGGCGTTTCCATTTTGGTCATTTGGCCTTCCCCATTTTGTCGTGTAAGCGCGTATGCGCGCGAGACCGATCTCCGGTTCGCAAAGATCAGACTCGGCCAGGACCCAAAAAAATTCCCGCGATCTCGAAAAAAATTTCGTGATCGGTTTTCGTGGATAATTTTTGACTCAAATCGACGTATCAAATTGCGGTGCGTCGCATCGAAATGTCCAACCGTCAGCGCGGTTGCAATATAAGCGAAGACGAGTGTATGGGATTGGAGTTGCCGGCGCATCGCGGCGATAGGGCGCCGGGAACCCGCAGCAAAGCGATGTCGATGCCAAAATCAGCGCGTACTGGGATTGAAGCCGCTGACTGCCGACGCGTAGCTCATCGCGGCGCAGGCCAATGCGACCGGCGCAAGCATTCGCGGTTTTGCGGTGTCTATAAAAAAAATCGGAATTGTTTGGCTTCAGGCAAAGGGCACGGGGAGCACTTCTTTGCGAGGTGCTCCCCATTGTCCTCCGGCTGGCATTAGTTTCCGGAGTAGAGAAGGCGCGGGTATTGTTCGGTGCCATCATAGCCAAACACGTCCCGGTGCGGGGTGACAATCGTGGTCTCGCTCGCCTGATTGAAGGCGCCGCGATAGACCGCGTGAGCCCGGGCATGATGGGTCCGATGCGGCTTTATCGGAGTAACGTCTCCGGCGAACACGGGCGTGGCAATGGCGGCGGAAAAAATGATCACCGCGCTCAGCGTTTTGATCTTGGTCATTTGGTCTTCTCCGTTCGTGTGGGCGAAGCCGTTGCAGGTTCGCATTGAAAAGACTCCGCCAGGGCCCCCCGAAATTCCCGCGCCGGTTTATGTTGACGGTTTTGTGACTGATTGTTGCTGATGCGGCTGAAAACGACGATCAGCCGGGCTCCCGCGACGAAAGCTCAGCACGGCGAATCTTTGCGCTGGCGCGAATCAAACGGCCCCGATGATGAGGAGAGGCCGCCTTGTGGCTTGCGCGGGCGTCCGAGCGCCGGTCAGGTCGCTGTCCGGTCGTTTCCTGTCCGGTCGTTTGGGTGTCGCAATCTGCCGCGATAGTTTGTAAGACAGGATATCCCCCGATCGGATGACCCATTGGTGAGCGACATTCAGGCTACGGATATCGGCAAGACGGCGCGGGAATTGCCCCAGGGCAAGATGCCGGTGCTGGCGCTCTCCGCGCTCGGCATCGTGTTCGGCGATATCGGCACCAGTCCGCTTTATACGTTCAAGACCATTCTGGGCACGGCGGCATCCCCGTCGGACCCAGCGACGGTGCTGGGCGCGCTTTCGCTGGTGGTGTGGACGCTGGTCATCATCACCACGATCAAATACGTCTCGTTCGCGATGCGGGTCGATAATGACGGCGAGGGCGGCATCCTTGCGCTGATGGCGCTGCTCGGCGTCAAGAAGCAACAGCGGCCGACCATCGTCGCGGTCGGCCTGTTCGGCGCGGCGTTGATCTATGGCGACGGCGCGATCACGCCGGCGATTTCGGTGCTGTCGGCGCTGGAAGGACTGAACATGGCGACGCCGGCGCTGCAGCCCTATGTCGTGCCCGCCGCGGTCGCCATCCTGCTTGCGCTGTTCGCGATCCAGTCGCAGGGCACCGCCGCGATCGGGCGCTTTTTCGGACCGATCATGCTTTTGTGGTTTCTGGTGATCGCGGTGATGGGCATCGCCGGCATCGTGCAGCATCCCGGCGTATTCGCGGCCCTCAATCCGCTTTATGGCCTGCATTATCTGTTCTCGCATGGCGCGACCGGTTTTCTGGTGCTGGGCGCGGTGTTTCTCTGTGTCACCGGCGCCGAGGCGCTCTATGCCGATATGGGGCATTTCGGCAGCGGGCCGATCAAGATGGCCTGGTTCGGCATCGTGTTTCCGAGCCTGATCCTGAACTATGCCGGGCAGGCCGCGTTGGTGCTGGAGGGGGCGCCGACCGACGGCAACATCTTCTTCCGGCTTTGTCCGCCGATGCTGCTGATCCCGCTGATCGTGCTGGCGACGATCGCGACCATCATCGCCAGCCAGTCGATCATCACCGGCGCGTTCTCGATGACGCGGCAGGCGATCCAGTTGGGCTGGCTGCCAAGATTGCAGATCAAGCAGACTTCTTCGGATGGCTATGGCCAGATCTATGTCGGCGTCGTCAACTGGCTATTGATGATCGTGACCGTCGGACTGACCATCGCGTTCGGCAAATCGGATAATCTGGCGGCGGCCTATGGCATCGCGGTCTCGTTGACGATGCTGATGACCTCGGCGTTGCTGTTTATCGCGATGCGAGAGATCTGGAACTGGAGCCTGCTCGCGGCGGGCTCGGTCGCGGTTTGCTTTCTGGTGGTCGACAGCGCGTTCTTCCTTGCGAATTTGACCAAGGTTGCCGAGGGCGGATATGTGCCGCTGGTTCTCGCGATCTGCGTCTATGGCGTGATGTGGATCTGGCATCGCGGCGCGGTCGCGACCTCGATGCGCATGCATGAGGAATTGATCCCGGTGCCGGAATTCATGGCCGGGCTTGTCGCCAACAATGTACCGCGGGTGCCCGGAACGGCGGTGTTCCTGACCCGGACCGCGCAGGATACGCCGCCGGTCATGATCTGGCATGTCCGGCATAACCGCGCGCTGCATGAGCATGTGTTCGTGCTGCGCGTCGAAATCCTGCCGGTGCCCTGGGTGTCGTCGCGCAACCGGATCGCGCTTACGGAAGTCGCGCCGAATTTCTGGCGCGCGGAGGCGCGGTTTGGATTCATGGAGCGGCCGCATATTCCGGCTCTGCTCCTGAACAGCAAATCGCTGGGTTGTACGGTCGACGTCGGCGATGTCACCTATTACGTTGGGCACGAAACGGTGGTCAGCCGCGAGGACGGCCTGGGACTGCCGGGCTGGCAGGAACGGTTCTTCGCGGTGATGGAGCGCAATGCGGTTCATGTCAGCGACTTCTTCAGCCTGCCCAACGACCAGGTCGTCGAGATCGGGCGGCAGGTGGCGATTTAGAGAAGCGATTATCCCGCGACCGATGACCACAACAGCGCGATCACGGCCAGCCCCATGATGCCGGTGCCGATCCAGCCCAGAGCGACCAGCCGCGGCTTGGCCCGGAATCTTCCCATCAGTTCGGCGTTGGTGACGATCACCATCATCATCGCCATCATCGGCACCGCGACAATACCGTTGAGCACCGCACTCCACACCAGCATGTGAATGGCGTCGATGCCGGTAAACGTCAGGCCGAAGCCGATCGCGGTGGCCGCCGCGATGATGGTGTAGAAACCGACGGCGTCCGGCGCCTTGGCTTCCAGCGTCGCGTGCCACCCGAACGCTTCGGCCACGCCATAGGCGGCCGAGCCGGCCAGCACGGGGATAGCCAGCATGCCGGTGCCGATGATCCCGAGCGCAAACAGCAGGAAGGTGAAATCGCCCGCCAGCGGCCGCAACGCCTCGGCGGCCTGCGTCGCCGAATTGATGTTGGTGACGCCGTGCGCGTTGAGTACCGCCGCGGTGGTCAGGATGATGAAAAAGGCGATCGCGTTGGAGAAGATCATGCCCACCGTGGTGTCGATCCGGATGCGATGGATTTCCGGATCGCCGCCCTTGCGCATATCGCGCAGCGGGGGATCGATCTTGCCCTGGTTCATTTCCTCGACTTCCTGCGAAGCCTGCCAGAAAAACAGATAGGGACTGATGGTGGTGCCGAGCACCGCGACCACCATCAGGAAGTAGTCGGTATTGAGGGTGGGCCTGGGCCAGATCGCGGCCAGCAGCGCCGTGCTCCAGGGAATGTTCACGGTCAGCGCGGTCGCGACATAGGCAAACAGCGTGAGCGTGAGGAATTTGAGCACCGGCGCATAGCGGCGATAGGGCACGAATACCTGCAGCAGCACCGAGGTCGACGCGAAGATCAGCGCGTGCTCGTGATTGAGACCGCCGATCACCAGCGACAGCGCTTCGCCCATCGCGGCGATGTCGGCCGCGATGTTGAAGGTGTTGGCGACGACCAGCAGAAACACCAGCGCCAGCACCAGCCAGCGCGGCGCCAGCTTCATCACATTGGCGGCGAGGCCCTTGCCGGTGACCCGGCCGATCTGCCCGCTGACGAGCTGGATCGCGATCATGAACGGGGTGGTGAGAAACACCGTCCACAACAGCCCGTAGCCGAACTGCGCGCCGGCCTGCGAATAGGTGGCAATGCCGGAGGGATCGTCGTCGGCCGCGCCGGTCACCAGACCCGGACCAAGCAGCCGAAACAGCATGTTTGCGGGCTTCTCGGGCTGCGGGCGGACGGGCTTGGCCATAAATTCCTTTGGCGCCGGGTCGGTATGACCAGCGGAAATATACCGCGGAACATTCGCGGTTTTGCAGTATCGATCAAGCAAATTCGTGAGGCACCGATAGGTTCCGGCGCGGTGCCAACGTGGCCCGGAGAAAAATTTGACACGTCGGGCAAATCACCGGCACATTGTCAGCCTCGCAGCAATTGACCGCGACGATCGCGCCCGCGCCGGAAAACCGGCCGCGGGCGTTTTGCGCTGCTGCTTCTGCACAGAAACTCCTCGAATTATCTGCGACTAACGCGCTGCACGTGCGCGAAGATTACGCGGGACGTGGTTTAAAAACATCCTGAGCATATATACTGATCATCGAGGCAATGTTTGACGCAACTGTAACAACCGGAGTGAGAGGCCATGTCCCCCGAGCGTGATCAGTTTTATGAAACCGGAAATTGGCCGGCTACCAGAATGTCACGTGTTGGCAGGCAAGTGAAAATCCTTGTCCGCGCCCTCGCGGTTTTGCTGTGGTGATCAGCTCCAGCCCCTGCGTGGCTCTCAGTGAGGGCATCAACTCATTTAATCCTGCGACGCCGGAAGAGGTGGCGCGTTGGACGCAATTGCTCGGATTGAAACCAGACGCGAGGGTGCCGATCAAGTCCATCAAGCTTCAGCTCGGCGCCGCCGCGATGTCGATCACCCGCGTTGAAAGTGCGGCGTGCGATAAAGATGTCTGTCCGACGTTTTTCAAATATGAATTAGGTCGCGTTTTTGAGTTCGCTATCCCCTGTAAAGAGGCGCTCATGATTCTGGATGTGCCCGCGAGGGATATTATCGTCCTGTATGTTGGCCACGGCCTCACCACCATAGTGAGGCCGACTTCCCTCGGACCCGTCATCGAACCGTCGCGCCATGGCTTTTAATAGATTCGGGTGTTGAATGGGCCAGGTTAGCTACTCATTTGTAATGTGGCCCGACGCCTTGCCTGTCAAAATCGACAGAAAAGGTACCCAAGGCGAGACGGCACATGGCTCGAAATGAATCAGCGATGGCGCCAAGGAAGAAGCCGACGTTGCGAAGCATTATTTTTCCAGCCTCGCTTGCGGCCTCGCTCGTTTTTCTGAGCACTGAGGCGCGGTCGCTATCTCGGCAAGTCCCGTCACTCAACACACCAACCGAGATCGCCGCCGAGCGACAATCTCCGGAGATCGAGGAAAGCTGGATTGCATTTCATCTGGCGATGCCGGAGAGATCATCGATCCGCGAGCAGTACATCAATCAGGAAGTCCTGGCCGCGCTGTTGCGGAACCCCCTTAATCAGTCGCCGAGGCTCCGGTCGTGCGATTGGAGGGTGCAACGAGGTGATGTGTTCGGGGATTTTTCAATCCGGGTGAGCCACCCGAACTCGGTCCGGCGTCTTGAATGCCTTCGCGGTGCCATCGACTATCTGCTTCGGCAAACGATCAATGAAAGCGATTTTCGATCGACGCGCAAGAATAAGGCCTATTATGAATTATATGGGTGGCCTGCCTATATCTATGCGCAGCCGCTGGCCCTTCAAAAAATCTACGAAAAATACTCCACGCTCCAGCAAATCCACTCGGTTGGATCGGACGATTTCTCCAACCTTCCGTTTGATGAATTTGATGTGTGGTTGCAGCGCAGCCGGGAGCGAAAGCTGATCACGTTTTTAGGAAGAGGTGCGCTGCTCGAGTCTTTGGGCCTTCCGGTGCCGGACCCGATGATTTTGCAACTGGTCACTCCCCTGAAGTCGTCGCGCGTGCCTGCCGGCGTGTTGTTTTTCGACAGTGAACATCACGGGGTTTCGGCCCTCATCATGCTGAGTCTCAACCCCGGCGATCCGAAAAGGCTTGATCCGCAACTGGGAGATCGCCTCGCTTGCGATACGAGCAAGCCATCTCCTCTCGGTGCCAGGTCCGCCACCCCTGCGATCTCCGGCTTATTCTGCGACACTTCTTTGTTGTTTGGCGATCTCTGGTTGGGGTTGGCTGTAAGGAAGTCGGAAAGCTCCAGCTACGAGAATTTTTGCCGGCAGGTGCAAGACCTGACGTGGGATGCGGATGTGGCCGCTTTGGTGCGGGGCAGCCTGGAGGGATCGAAGGGCCTGTATGTTCTGCTGCCTCAGCAGTGCGAGCCACCCGAATGAAGGACGGGAGATGGCGATGAAATTTGCGTCGCTGCCTCTGCACGGAAACTCCTCGAATTATCGGCGATAGCTGACGCCGTTTGGCCTCCTCGACACGAACCGGCCGACCTGTTGGTCGTTTTCCCACCGCAAGTTAGACTATGCTTGGTGCGAGACTGAAAAGCCGAAGGTCGGGTATTTTTGAGCGGATGCACGCGAGCGGTCGCGTCGGCAGACAAATTGGAGGCGGCGCGTGCGGGGAGATTTTGTGTTCAAAATATTGGCGCTGGCGCTGCTCGGATTTTTCGCAACGGCGAGTTCGTCGTTGTCGGAGGAGGGAAAATGTATCCCCCGGAATGGCACCCATAACCTGCAACCGAATGAGCGATTCGTCGGGTTGTTTCATATCGCGCTCAATCCACCTGACTTTCAGGACCGCGTGGCCATCCAGCGCCACCTGGTGTTTTCGCAGACGTGGGCAGGTACCATTCTAGAGGAAGTGCCTGGGAAAACCGGCGGATTATGCAGCGCTGTCCCAATAACTTATCGTTTACCTGATCTGCGTGTCTTTCTGACGGTGAATAGTACGGCCCGCCAGATCGAACGCGAAAAATCGATTTGCACGCAAGCCCTGGAAGGCATCCTGCAGCGCTCCCTGCCTAATGATGAAGTGATAGGACGTGCAGCCAGAATGAATGCATATTTTGCAAAGCCGCTGCCTCCTTCCGGCGATAAACCGGAATCGGAAGATGCCGACACAATTTCGCTGGCGGCGCTGCCTTTGATCTACGAAAAAGGTTCTGTATTGCACGCGCTCGCTTCTGTGGAATGGACCTCATTTGGAACGGTTGACGCGGCAGAATTTCGCGCCTGGATTCGGAGTCAGAGGTCTCCTGGTCATCCTTTGATGGAAGCAATATCCCGCTGTGTGCCGCCGCCCGGCGAATTCGACGTCTTCACTGTCGCGCCGTACGAGTTGCCTGAATCGAGGGTTTTGCCGTCAGGCCAGATTAGTTTGTCGCGGAGCCCGGGCGGTTCGATCCCCACCGGTCCGCTGCGGTCTGCCGTGATCGTCGGCGAATCTGTGGACCCTCCGGATGCGATGATCTGGTCCGACGTGAAAAACAAATATTGCGATCGGGAACATACGTTTGCGATGACAGATGATTCTTCATCGTATCCCGCCGTAACCGTTCGATTGCGTTGTTCTGGCGTCAGTCTCCAGGACTTCGAGGGCTGGAGCATCATCTATTGCGATCCGGAGGATTGCGTCTCTGAACGCGTCGAGAAGGATGTGGCTGCGGCCGTCGCCAGGGATCCAGAGATCCTGGATTTTGCGCGAAGAAGCTCGGTTACGGCAACGCCTCGGGGGCCGTACCTCGTCGAAATCAAGTGACGCCGGATGGAGCTTGGATCAACCTTGAAAGTTTCGCATTTATCTGGAGAGCATAATGGCAACGACAAAGAAATTTTCCACGGGCGGTGGATTTCCAAACGAGAATTCTCCTGGTCGAACCATCGAATTTACGCTGTCATATGGAAAGTCGGAGTTGCTCAATCCCGATTCCGGGCAGCCTTCTTATGCTTATCGAATTGAATTCGCAGACCCGGAAGACAGGGCGTATGTCTGCGCGATGTACGGGCCTCCGCGCGACGAAGAAGGACTGAACGCGTTCGCTCACGAGCTTGGGGACGCATATAAAAAAGTAGGAGACGATCCCTCTTATGCCGGGCTACCGGTGCCACCTTCAAGGTACGAAACTCAATACGAAGCGGATCGAACTGCTGGGCGACAGATAGAAACGGGAGGTATTGCACAGGGCTGTCTTTGGGCGCAGCAATTCGGGCCCGGGACCAATCTCGCTATCAATTTCGCCAATGGCGCGGGTGCAAATACCTATCAAGCGCAGGCGCTCAATGGCGATAACCGAGTAGTGGCGGAGCAGTCCGGCTCGGCCAACGAGGCCCGGACCGTGCCTATGTTGGGCAGGCGCGTCGTCGCGCAGAACAGCAGCGACAGCGATGTCGGTAATTCAGCTTCATCTGCCGACGGCGTCGATCCCGTGAATTTTGCACAGCCAACGTCGTTACCGCTGACCAACGGCAGCCCGGTGCGGAGATTGGTCCGTGTAAATGCCAACGCATCACCCACGATGCCAGTCGTTTCGTGCGATGGCCAAGGCTCATCGGGAGGCCTGTTCGAAAATCAGACCTCTTCGCCTCGTGGCATTTCCCCGCGCAATCGAAATTTACCTGTTTCGGCGCAGGAGGCCGAGAACCTACCTGGAAGTCCTCTTGGAATCTTCAGCGGCAAGCCGATGCCGCTCTGGACGACCCCGCCACCGATCTTCGACACGCGCGATCGTTCCGATGCGGTTGGTGATCAAAACCGGTTCGCGATGCTGGGAGGCCTCTTATGGGGTGGCGGAAAATCGAAAGCATCCGCGGGTGCGCCGGCGGCACCGTCTGTTCTTGATGGTGAAGAGTCCTTCAGCAATGGTGCCGCTTCTCCGGAAAGCGGTTCGGGTGCCGGGATTATTCCGCCGGGGTTGACTGCGCAGCCACCCCAGAAATCGCCGGCCTCCCTCATCATGGATTATATTCAACGTCTGAAGCCGTTGGAGGCCAACCCATCCCGTGCTTCCGCGTTCGATACCGGCGCCCCGCCGGTGCCGTTTGTTTCCCCGGATGGTGTCACTGGCGGCCTCAGTGGCGCCGCTTCGGCACCGCCGCTGCAGAATCCCCAGGGACCGCTTTCCTTGATGGATGCCTATCTCGAATATCGCAAGCAACTGGATGCCAGCCCACCGCAAGCATCCGCGTTCGACACAAGTGCGCCGGCCGCGCCGCTGGTTCCTGCCGCTGATGCAAATTTATCGGGCGGCCTTCCCGGCCGGCTCGCCGCCTTGATGGGTGTCGACCCCTCGAACCCGGACCAGTTCGCGCCGCCGCCACAAGACGACGAACTGCGCGGATATTACCGCGATGATCCGACGCAGCCGTGGTTCGTTCGGCGCTAATCTCCGACGCCGATCGTAAGTCTTGCTATGTCGGGCAAATCACCGGCATAGTGTCAGTCTCGCAGCAGTTGACCGCACCAATCGCGCCCGCGCCGGGAAACCGGCCGCGGGCTTTTTGCATCTTCCTTTAAATCGAAATTTGTGAATCGGGCGGCGGCCGCATTCGGGACGCAGCATCTCCCCATGTCAGCGCCTTGTCGCAAGACGCGTCCGCAAGCGCGCCGCCGTCCGAACCTTCATGCCAGCGATCACGAGAGAACCAGAAATGACCGCGTATCTGATATCGCTTGCTCTGGCTGGTCTGCTCGCGATCGCGCTGTGGGAGGCCATGCCATGAATGCCCTGATCATTCCATTCGTGCCGCGCCGAGATCGAAAACGCCACACGATAGGCTTTTCAATCCCGGCGCCGCCGCCGGACGATCTCGTGATGGATCACGCTGATACCGCGCCGTGTGAATACGTCGCGCCTGAAGAAGGCGACGCCGTATTCGTCGAGAACATCCATGCCTAGAGCCAAAGCTGTCACCGAAATCCGCTCGCTGGCGCGAAGCCATACGCGCACCGCGCTGAACGTTCTGGTCGGTGTGATGCGCAGCAAGGACGCGACGGCGGCCGCGAAGGTGACCGCCGCCAATGCCATCCTGGACCGCGGCTGGGGCAAGGCCGTTCAGGCGATCGAGAATGGCGGCGAAGGCCCTCTTGAACTGATTCACAAAATCGAGCGCATCATTGTCCATCCTGAAAATTCCGACAGCAAAAATATTTGAGCCACTGCTGGCGCCGGCCCGCTACAAGGCGGTGCATGGCGGGCGCGGATCGGGAAAATCGCATTTCTTCGGCGAGCTTCTGGTCGAGATCTGCCAGGCCGAGCGCGGCACCTCGGCGGTGTGCATTCGCGAGGCGCAGAAGACGCTGGCGCAATCCTCCAAGCGGCTGATCGAAAGCAAGATCGCCGGTCTTGGCCTGCGGCATCGGTTCAAGGTGTTCAGCGACAAGATCGCAACGCCCGGCGATGGGGTGATCATCTTCCGTGGCCTTCAGGGTTATACTTTCAAGGCCGTCATTACGATCATCGTCAGCGGATTCGTCGGGGCGGTATGGCTCGGCGTCAAGGCGATGCTTGGCAAATGACACGCTTGGTGGCGAGGCGATACCTCAAATTGCCCGGCTGACTGCGGTTCGGCGTACTTGCGTTAAGGTTGTGCCGTCGGCCTCCTGCCGTCGATACTGTGGTTCAGGCTGTACCCGATCCAGGCGGAGTGTTAGATTCGCTGTCCTCACCAACGGGGCGGCATGACCTTCACATCGTGGCAATTCGGCGTATTCGTAACTATTGTATTCGCCATTTATTATCTTCCGCCGCTCCGGACGCTCCAGGTCCAATGGCTGGTTATCGCGAGCCTGTTTTTTTATGGCTATGGCCAGCCCCAGCTTTTGCCGCTTCTGGCGGTCGCCGTATTCGGGACTTATCTTTTCCTGATCCAGGCGTTGCGAAATCGCCGGCTCTGGCTGCCGGTCGGCATCGCCTTCAACCTCGCGCTGTTGGCGTTCTTCAAATACAAATTCCTGTTTTTCGATCCGGGCGCGTCGAACCTGAGCGGCGTTGCGCCTGTCGATTTTCTGCTGCGATTGCCGCTGCCGATCGGAATCTCGTTTTTCGTCTTTCACAATATCAGCCTCCTGGTCGACCTGACCCGGCGCCAGGGTCCGCGGCCGGATCTGACCAGCGTCTTCCTCTACATCATCTTCTTTCCGCAGCTGGTTTCGGGACCGATCACGCGCGCCGAAATGTTCATGCCGCAGATTGTGCCGAAATATCTCGGGGACGTCGTATTCGTCGAGGCCGCGAAATGGATCCTGACGGGATTCTTTTTCAAGCTGTACGTCGCGAACAATCTCGACGAGATGACATCCTACATGGATTTCCCGCTCTACGAGACGCTGCAGACCCAGGATCGCTGGTTGCTGGTGTTTCTGTACAGCTACCAGATCTATGCTGATTTTTTCGGCTATTCGGCGATCGCGATCGGCCTCGCATTGCTGTTCGGCTATCGCCTGCCGGTCAACTTCAATCTGCCGTATATATCGAAATCGTTTTCGGAGTTCTGGACCCGCTGGCATATCTCGCTATCGACTTGGCTGCGTACCTATCTCTACATTCCACTGGGCGGCAATCGCCATGGTGTGCTGCGCACCTGCCTGAACCTGATGATCGTGATGGGGCTCGGCGGCCTCTGGCACGGCGCCGGCCCGAGCTATCTGGTGTGGGGACTATTGCACGGCGTGCTGCTTGTGATCGAGCGGCCGTTGCTGGCGCCGCTTGAGTTGATCAATTCCACACTGTTTCGGGCGGCCCGCATGTGTTTCATCTTCATGTGCGTAAGCATGCTCTGGATTTTCTTCAAGCTGCCGAATTTCGACCATGCGGTCAGCTATCTCTCCGGCATGTTTGCGGCGAGCACGAATCCAAGTCCGCCGAAGCTGTTTTATAGCCTGGCGTTGCTCTATTCACTGCCGGTCATTGTTCAGCATTTTATATCGGGCGGGGTATTCGAGCGGTCGCTGCGCCGCGCGGAGCCGTATCTGTATGGATCGATGGCTGCGCTGATGTATCTTGAGGCCGGTCCCGAAACCTCCTTCATCTATTTCCAGTTTTGAGCGCGGGCATGGATCAGATGTCTGCGGTTCGCTGGTTGGCAAAATGCGCTGTGAGTGCCGCGTTATTGTTGCTGGCGTGCGGCCTGGCGACCGCCTTGTTCGGAAACAATCTGCAGTTGCCGGCGACGACAACGCGCGACGGCACGCTGATCACATTGAACCGGTATGCCCGGGAACCCATTCCCGATATTGTTTTTGTCGGCAGCTCGCTGACCTTCCGGCTCAAGGAGGAATATTTCACGACGCCTCGTCTCCGAAACCTGGCGCTGGCCGGAGGGTCCCCCCTGACCGGGCTGGAGATCGTGGCCAACCAGCCGCGTCTTCCCATGCTCATCCTGATCGAGACGAATGTTCTGGCGAAAGCGCCGGACAACGCGGTGGTCGAGAGATACTCCAGGCGCAGTGATGCCGAGCCGCTGTTTTTTCGTCCCGTCAGGGCCGCGGTCGCGGCCTATGAGAACTGGCTTCATGCCCCATTGACGCATGCGCAGGTCTCCGCCGGGCTTGAGCGGCTATTGAAGGAACCACCGAGTGATTTCGACAATCGGATCTATGCCGATCGAGCGCTTGCACAGTTCAACGTCCAGGATTCGACCAACGTCACGCAAGCCAATGTGAACCGGCTTGAGCAATTGATCGCGGCAATTGAGCGGCGTGGATCGCGCGTATTGCTGTTTGAGCTTCCCTATTCGCAGCCGCTCGAAGAGTCGCAATTGGCGAAGAATACCCGCGCGATCGTTCACGCCAGATTTCCAGCGCCCGATCGATGGCTGCCTATCGAATATGCCAGAAACGATTTGCGCTGGGCGGACGGCGTTCATCTCGATGAACGCTCGGCGGTGATCCTGGCGCAATCGATCGATCGGACCCTGCCTTCACTTCTCGGATCGAAATAAATTTTCAGTAGCTGCTCGCGATGTGGGGCGACATCATGCCGAATTGTTTGCCGGCCGCTCCATCTTTGGCTGGAACCTCCATGTACAAGATCCGTGAGGTCGACGGTCAGGACGATGACATCGCCGATACGTTGCGGGATCTGCATCAACTAACGTTCTTCAACGGCGCTGGCCTTCCGGATTTCGATTGGGGGCATTGGTGGCTCGCCTTTCACCGCGCGACGCCGGTGGCCTTTGCCGGCCTCGTTCCCTCAACACATGCTCATAACGCGGGATACATCTGCCGTGTCGGCGTGCTGGAAAAGCACTGCGGACACAGGCTTCAATTACGGCTGATGCGTGCGATGGAGTCACGGTCGCGGTACAATGGCTGGCGTTGCGTGGTTTCGGATACGATCGACAATCCGGCTTCAGCCAATAATTTCATCCGTGCCGGCTATCGGTTGTATCTGCCGCCCTGTCCATGGGCCTATTCGAATACGCTGTATTGGCGCAAGATGATCGCTTGATGTTCGATCCTACCGGCGCGGCGGTGAGATTGGTTTCATGCCCTCGACGGCACCTATTCAAAAAGGCTGTAACCACCCTTCGATTTTGACGGCATAAGTCTTTTGGGCGAAATCACAAAGGGCTGTATATGGGATCACCGCCGGTGGCCCATCGCTTCCGGAAGGTCAAAGATGGCCCTCGACGGCCGTCAATCGATGCAGGGAAGGGACCAGCCGATCATGACTGCCAGACCGCCATTGCCGGACCGGGTGCCACGCAAAAAGGGAGCGCCGACCGCGCTTGACGGATTGCTGGTGGTGGATTTTACCCGGGTCGTCGCGGGTCCTGCCTGTACGCAGACGCTGGCGGATTTCGGCGCGGAGGTCATCAAGATCGAAAACCCCGAGGGCGGCGATGACTCCCGGCACTATGAACACGCCGATCTCGCCGGCGAAAGCGCTGCCTATATCAGCCTCAATCGCGGCAAGCGCGGCATTGCGCTCGATCTCACCAAACCCGAAGCGCGCGAGGTTGCACTCGAACTGATCGCGCGGGCCGATGTGGTGGTGGAAAATTTCTCCTCCGGCGTGATGAAGAAGTATGGCCTCGATTACGCATCGGTTGCGCCGGCCAATCCCCGCCTGGTCTATTGCTCGATCTCGGCCTATGGCCGCCAGGGGCCGTCCGCCACGCGCCCGGGCTTTGATCCGATCACGCAGGCCGAAAGCGGATTCATGTCGCTTAACGGCTTTTCGGATGGACCGCCGGTGCGGACCGGACCGCCCGCAGTCGACATGATGACGGGCATGGCCGCCTGCAACGCGATCCTGCTGGCGCTGTATGCGCGCGATCGGCTCGGCCGCGGCCAGCATGTCGAGGTCGCGCTGTTCGATATCGCGGTAGCGATGACCCAGTTTTACGGCATGGCCTATTTGATGACCGGAAAGAATCCGAGCCGTCAGGGCAATTCGCCGAACGGCTCGCCCTCGGTCGGCCTCTACGAAGCTTCCGATGCGCCATTCTATATTGCCTGCGCCAACGACCGGCTGTATCGGCGTCTTGTCGTCGAGGTGCTTGGCCGTCCCGACCTCGCCAGCGGCGAATTCGTCGACCGGCGGTTGCGTTCGGCCAACAAGGACAAGTTGCGCGCGATCCTCAACGGGATCTTTGCTTCGGATCAGCGCGAAAACTGGATGGCACGGATGAAGGCGGCCAATATTCCCGTCGGCTATCTTCGCACCGTCGAGGAAGCCTTCAATTCTCCGGAAGTTCGCGAGCGCCGTCGCGTCAGCCAGATTCCGCATCCGGCCGCAGGCTTCGTCCCCAACATCGAAACGCCGATCCATCTTGGCCTGACACCGGCCGCGGACCCCGTCGCGGCGCCCATGCTGGGCGCACACACCAGCGACGTCCTGCGCAAAACCCTCGGTTATGACGAAGGCCGCATTGCAGCACTCGCCAAGGCCGGCGTTTTTAGTGCGGGTGCGAAATCGGGCTCAGGAACGAGTGGATGATCTGAGTGTTTGATCCGGCCTTCACAAGGCCGTGTAGCAAATTTTCGACATAGTGAAATCCGCCCGGTGGCCTCACGGCCATCGGGCTTTTTTTGCGTTTAAGGGGCGTGCAGTAGAACAACGCATGCGGGGCCGCCGCTACATGAGGCAATCGCCGGCACACCGATGTAGCCGCTACCGGGGACATATTGTACACAGGGTTGCCGGCTACCGTTCGGTTGCCGTGTCTTCAGCTTTTAGACGTCTTTCGCTTTTGTCATCTCAGGTGAGGAGTAGTTTCATGACGCACGCCATCCGCTATCACAAAACCGGTGGGCCCGAAGTTCTGGTTTGGGAGGAAGTCCCCGTGGGCAAGCCGGGAGCCGGCGAGGCGCGGATCCGTCATACCGCGGTGGGACTGAACTTTGTCGATATCTACAATCGCTCGGGGCTTTATCCCGCGCAGTTGCCAGGCAGCCTGGGTAGCGAGGCGGCTGGCGTGGTCGAGGAAGTCGGTCCTGGCGTCACGGATCTGAAGCCGGGCGACCGTGTGGCCTATGGCGCCGCCCCGGTCGGGGCCTATTCCGAAGCGCGGCTGATTGCGGCCGATCGGCTGCTCAAGCTGCCCGACGGGATCGATGACAAGACCGCGGCCGCGATGATGCTGAAGGGTCTGACCACGCAATATCTGATCCGCCAGACCTACCGCGTCAAAGCCGGTGACACGATCCTGCTCCATGCTGCCGCCGGCGGCGTCGGTCTCATCCTCGGTCAATGGGCCAAGCATCTCGGCGCCACCGTCGTCGGCACCGTCGGCAGTGACGAGAAGGCCGCGCTCGCCAAGGCTCATGGATCTGCACACACCATCGTTTATTCGCGCGAGGACTTTGTGAAGCGCGTCGAGGAGATCACCGATGGCAAGAAGGTGCCGGTGGTGTACGACTCCGTCGGCAAGGACACTTTCCTCAAATCGCTCGATTGTCTGGCCCCGCTCGGCGTCGCCGCGCTGTTCGGTCAGTCCTCCGGCGCTGTCGATCCGCTTAATCTCGGCATCCTGGCCCAAAAAGGCTCGCTGTACGTTACCCGTCCGACACTGAACACTTATGCGGCCAAGCGCGAGAGCCTGGTGGCGATGGCGAAGGAGTTGTTCGATGTCGTGCAATCCGGCGCGGTGAAGATCGAAGTCAACCAGACCTATCCGCTCAAGGACGCGGCCAAGGCCCATGCCGATCTCGCGGCGCGCAAGACCACGGGCTCGACGGTGCTGCTGGTCTAGGGCTGCGCGCGTCTTTCGAAAAAGACCTGTGCCGGCTTATTGATCGAGCCGGCATGGGTGTTGTGAAGCTGGCTAGCCTTGATGGCTGGTTTTGGCCTATGAATGCTTCGAAGCTGAATGTCGGGCATTTAAGAGGTCTCTTCGATGAGCATACAGGTCTACGGGTTCTGGCGGTCGATTGCTTCATTTCGCATCAGGGTCGCGCTGAAACTCAAGGGATTGCCGTTCGAGGAAACCCCGATCGACATTCTCGTCGGCGAGCAATTCGAGCCCGGCTATGTGGCCGTAAATCCCGAACGCGTGGTGCCGACCTTCATTCACGACGGCCATTCGCTGTTTCAATCGCTCGCGATCATCGAATATCTCGACGATATCCAGCCCAAGCCGCGGCTGTTGCCCGAGGACGCCAAGGAGCGCGCCTATGCCCGCTCGCTGGCGCTGATGACGGTCGCCGATGCCCATCCGCTGGTGGTGCCGCGGGTCCGCAAGCATCTCGCCAAGGCCTTTGGCGCCGATGCCCACGCGATCGAGGAGTGGGGCAAGCATTGGACCATTGAGGGTCTCGCGACCTACGAACGGCTGCTCGCGCGCCGCGCACCGGCGCCATTTGCGCTGGGGGCAGAGCCGGGTCTGGCTGATATTTGCATCGCCGGCCAGGTGGTCAGCGCGCATTTTCTCAAAATTCCACTGACGGATTTTCCGCTGGTCGCCGGTCTTGCCGACCGCTGCTTTGCGATCCCGGCATTCAAGTCGTCGCATCCGTTCGAGCAGGAGGGATACAAGACCGCCAGCGCGCAGCATTGAGCGCGCCGGCGGTCTTGCGTGACTGTCGCTTCATCCTTCGAGACGGCGCAAGAGCGCCTCCTCAGGATGAGGACTGTGGGTATCTCAGGATGAGGTCCGTGGATTCTTCGGGATGATATCCACCATTCCCTCATGGTGAGGAGCGCGGCGCCGCCGCGCGTCTCGAACCATCTGGCGGGAAGCCTAACCCGGCCTACACATCCAATCCAAGAATCCGTGCAGCATTGCCGCCGGCGATCTGGGCCAGCGTAATCTCATCCATGCCCTGCACGCCGGCGACGTGACCGATCGGATTGTATTCGGCCATGTCGAAGGGATAATCAGTTCCCATCACGATGCGATCCGGGCCGAACACGTCGATCAGATAGGCGAGCTGGTGATAGCTGAACACGACGGTGTCGAGATAGACCTGCCGCAGATAGGTCGTCGGCGGTAGCGGCAAATCGGCGTGCGAGTCCTTGCGCGCGCCCCAGGCGTGATCGATGCGGCCTGAATAGCCCGGCAGATAGCCGCCGCCATGCACCGCCATCAGCTTCAGATCGGGGAAGCGCGCCAGCGTTCCCGAGAAGATCAGCTTGTGCAGCGCCAGCGTGGTCTCAAGCGGATTGCCGAGCACGTTGTTGAAATAGAAGTCGGTCAGGCGATCGCCCTGCGTGAAGCCATTCGGATGCATCATGACGAAGGCGCCGAGCTGTTCGGCCTTGGCCCAGAACGGACGGAATTTCGGATCGGACAATTCCTGGCCGTCGACATTGGTCAGGATTTCGACGCCCTTCAGCTTGAGGTTATTCATGATGTAGTCGAGCTCGCGAACCGCGATCTCGGGCTCCTGCAGCGTCACCACGCCGAGTCCGACAAAGCGGTCCGGCTTGCGTGCGCAATATTCCGCGACGCCGTCATTGGCAAGGCGATGCGCCTGTTCGGCGATTTTGGGATCGACCGAATAATAGCATTGCGGCGGCGCTGGTGCGACGACCTGGATGTCGATGCCCATCTTGTCGAGATCGAACAGGCGGCGGTCGATCGTGGTCATGACCTCGCCGACGTCCTTTTCCTGCTGGGCGTTGATGGCCTTGGTCTCGGCGTTGGCGAAATGCGCCAGCGGAACGCGGCTGAGATCGACATGCGGCTGCGCCAGCTTGGCGGCCTGCGGCACCACGATATGGGCGTGGATATCGATCGTGATGGAGGAGGGACGGCGGGCGAGGCCGTCGGCATCGTGGTTGCGGGCGGCGGTGCGGCCGTAGCGGTTCATGCTGTCGATCATTGAATTTTCTCTGTTGTTGCGTTGTTGTTCGGGGGTGATTACGGAACGGGCATCAATTATTTTTTTGCCGGACGCTGGGGCCAGCGAACGGAAACGGTGGTGGCGTCGGCGTCGCCAAGGCCGGCGGCTTCGGCTTCCTCAAAGCACGCCAGCGCGCTCGCCGCGACCGGCAATTCCGCATGGATCGAGGCCGCGAATTGCACGGCAGTGGCGAGGTCCTTTTTGGCCCCGCTGAGGGAGAATGCGGTTTCACCTGAAGGTGCGCCGCCCAATGCCTTTGCGATCGCCGGTCCGCGGCCTTTCATGGCGGGCGGTGCGCCGGAGGTGTCCGTGAGGATATCGATCAGCCGGTCGGCCGGAAGATTGAGCGGTTTGCAGATGGTGAGGGATTCACCCAACGCCTGCCAATACACCAATAGCGGGAGATTGACGGCTAGTTTAATCGTGGAGCCCGCGCCGAGCGCGCCTACATGTTCGATGCGGCGGCATAGCTGCTCGAGCAGCGGCATCGCCCTTGCCACATCGGCGTCGGCGCCGCCGAGCAGGCCGAGCAGCTTGCCTTCCCTGGCCGGCAGGGTGCTGCCGCCGACCGGGCAGTCGACAAAACCCGCGCCTTTTTGAGTTGCGGCTGCGCCGAGAGAGATCATGGTGTCCGGGCGCAACGTGCTCATGTCGATGATGAGCTTGCCGCCAAGTTCGGCTTTCAGCAGGCCGTTCGGCCCACGATAGACCGCTTCGGCCGCGGCATCGTTCAGCAACATCACGACCACGGTCTCGCAACCGTCGGCGAGTTCGGCCGGCGAAGCGTAGAGCTTCGCGCCGGCGTCGGTCAGCGGTTTGGTCTTTTTGGCGTCGCGATTCCAGACACCGACTTCATGGCCGACCGCAATCAATCGCTGCGCGATTCCCGCACCCATTCGTCCAGTTCCGCATACGCCGATTTTCATGTTGCTGCCCTCAAGGGATGGATAGTTGTTTTAATGCGCGCGAAAGACGCCGAGATTTTGCGCAATCAGATCTTCGTTGAGTTCGCTGGCCTCGCCGGCGAACACGCAGCGTCCGGTGTTGAGAATGACCGCCTGATCCGCGACCTCGAGCGCGAGCTGGCGATTTTGTTCGACCAGCACGATGGATTGCCCTTCCTCCTTCAGCCGCTTGATGGTGCGGCCGACTTCCGCGACGATCAGCGGCGCCAGGCCCTCTGACGGTTCGTCGAGCAGCAGCACGCGGGGATTTCCCATCAAAGCGCGTCCGATCGCCAGCATCTGTTGCTCGCCGCCCGAAAGCGTACCCGCAAGCTGGGTGTGACGTTCCTGAAGGCGGGGAAACATGGAATAAATCCGCTCGATATTCCACGGCTTTTCGCTTTTGTTCTCGCGCTGCCCCGCCACGATCAGGTTCTCCCGAACCGTCAGCGAGGGAAAGATTCGGCGTCCTTGCGGGACTAATCCGATCCCGAGCCGTGAGATGCGCTCGGGGCTGAGTCCAGCGATCGATTCCCCGAACAATTTTATTTCGCCTTCTCGGGGGGTGAGAAAACCCACCACAGTCGAGATGCAGGTGGTCTTGCCGGCGCCGTTGCGTCCCAATAGCGCTAGCACGCCGCCCGGCCGCAGCGAAAAGCTGACGCCGTGCAGGATATGGCTGTCGCCATAAAATGCATGCACGTTGGTCAGGCTGAGTGCGTCAGACGCCAAGATAGACCTCGCGCGTTCGTTCATCCGCAATCACGGTATCGCGCTCCCCATCGACGATCACCCGGCCATAGTTCAACAGCGTCACGGTCTCCGCCAGGTCGAGCGCGGTATCCATGTCGTGTTCGATCATGATCACGGCGGTTTCCCTTGAGATCGACGCGATCAGCGATTTGACGGTCGAGCGCTCGGTGTCGGAAAGACCCGCCAGCGGTTCGTCCAGCAGCAGCACGCGCGGCTTTTGCGCCAGCGCCATTGCGAGCTCCACCCGGCGTTTTTCACCGTAAGCGATCTCGGAGATGGGATGATCGGCCAGATGCAGCAGTCCCACCGCATCGAGGGTCCGGCGCGCTTCGGTGGCGAGATCGCTGTAGAACGCCAATGGCCGCCACATCTGCCAGCGCGAGGGCCGCAGGCCGAGCAGGCCGAGCGTCACATTGTGCTCCAGCGTATCGCCGGCGAACAGCGTGATGATCTGGTAGGTCCGCGACAACCCCCGATGCGCGCGCTGATAGGGCGCCAGCGTCGTGACGTCGTTGCCGAATAGTTTGATCTGGCCGGAGTTCGGCCGCATGTCGCCGCTGATCTGGTTGAACAGCGTGGTCTTGCCGGCGCCGTTCGGGCCGATAATCAGGCGGCGTTCGCCGGGCCGGATCGTGAGCGACACGTTTTGTGTCACGGCAAGGCCGCCGAACGCCTTTTTCAGGTTGATGACTTCGAGCGCATGGTCAGCCGCAACGGAGGTCATCGCGGCCTCCTTTGCAACAGCTTGGTCAGGCCGGGAACGATGCCCGTCGGCATCACCAGTACGATGAACACGAACACTGCGCCGAGCAGCATGTTCCAGCGGTCGAGATAGGCCGAGACGTAATTCTTCAACAGCAGCACCAGCGCCGCGCCGACGGCGGGACCGGCTGCTGTACCCGATCCGCCGGCGATCACGCCGAGCAACGCTTCGGCCGAGCTCGTGGTCGAGAGCGACGTCGGATGGATGTATTTGTTGTAATAGACGTAGAGCAGGCCGGACACGCCGCCCCAAAAACCTGCATAGACAAAGGTGATCCAGCGGATCATCCAGGGATTGAAGCCGAGCGCCGCCATCCGGCGCGGCTGGTCGCGCACGCCCTTCAGGGACGAGCCGAACGATGACGCCGCGAAAACCGTCATCATCAGGAACGAGAATGACGCCACAATTAGCGCGAACCAGTAGAACGCCGCCGCGCTATCGAGCGAGATGCCGAACGGCATCGGGCGGGTAAGGCCACCGATACCGTTATCGCCGTTGGTCACGCCGGACATGCGATAGGCCAGCCCCCACAGCACCTGCGACAGCGCCAGCGTGATCATGAGAAAGCCGAGCCCGGTCGCACGCAGCGCGATAACGCCGAAAAAACCTGCCATCGCCGTGGTGCCCAGAATCGAGAACACGGCAGACGCGCCGTGCCCCCAGCCATATCGAGACGTCAGCAGCGCGGACATATAGGCCGCGACGCCGAGATAGGAGGCGTGTCCGAGCGAGGTCATGCCGCCATAACCGACCAGCAAATTGAGGCTGAGCGCGAAGATCGCCGCGATCAGCATCTGGCTCGCTAGGTTGACGTAGAAATCGCCCGCGAAAAATGGCAGCAGTACGAGCGCGACGGCGAGCAGGGCAGCGGCAATCCACTTCATGCGCCAACACGCCCAAACAGACCCTGCGGCCGGAACGCGATCACAAAGATCATCGGCAGGAACAGGATGATATAAGCCAGCTCCGGAAACAGCGCCGAGCCGAACGTATAGATGAAGCCGATGATGAAGCTGCCGACAAAGGCCCCAAGAAGACTGCCGATGCCGCCGAGAATGACGACGATCAGCGCCAGCGGCAGCATGTCGCCGTCGAGCCCGGGATAGGCCGACAGGATCGGGCCACCGAGCACGCCGCCGGCGCCGGCGATTCCAGCGCCCAGACAGAACACGATCGTGAACAATCTCGAGACGGGAATGCCGACCGCGCGCGCCATCTGCCGGTCATCGACGCCAGCACGGATCATCGCGCCCAAACGTGTTCGCTCCAGCAGAAAGTACAGCGCGATCGCAGCCGCGATGGCGCATCCCACCAGCACCAGCCGGTAGGTCGGAAACACGAAACCGAATACCCGGGTCGGCGCCTGCAGGCTCTGCGGCGTCGGCACCGGAATCGAATCGCCGCCCCAGAACATCAGGCAGGCATCGGATATGATGAAGGACATGCCGAGCGTCACCAGCACCTGCCCAAGCGGATTGGTCTTCAGCCGGGTCAGTATCAGCCGCTCGAACAGGCCACCGATCGCGGCGACCGCGATGCCGGCGCCGAGCGCCGCCACCCAGATATTCAGCCCGCTGTAATTCCGCAGCGAGATCGCCCCGAAATAGGTTCCGAGCATGAAGAACGCGCCATGCGTCAGGTTCGCCAGCCGCATCAGGCCGAAGATCAGCGAGAAGCCCGACGAGAGCAGAAACAGCAGGCCGCCGAGCGACAGGCTGTTAAGACCCTGGATAATCCAAAATTGCATCGGCGGCCGATCTCGTTCGAAAAGTTGCGAGGTGGTCGGCCCGCAACGAAAGCAGGCTTACGGCTCCAGATTCTTGGCCGGCGGGAAGTCGCGCGAGTAGACCGGATTTTTCAGGAACTCGGCCTTGTCGTAGGTCCAGAACTGGCTGACATTCGGATAGTCCTTGATCACCGAATTGACCAGCCGTCCGTCGCTGCGTGTGACCTTGCGGATGTAGACGTCGCCGATCGCATCGCCGAATTCGTCGAATTTGATCGTGCCGCGCACCGTGTTCACGGTGCTGCCGCGGATCGCCGTCATCAACCCCTTCTTGTCTTCCACATTGGCCTTGGTGGCCTTCAATGCGGCTTCCAGCACCTCGCCCGAGACGTAGGTGCTGGCGGCGTAATAGCCGGGGTCGTATTTGAACTGCTTGCGGAACGCCGGCGCGAAGATCTTGTTGGCGGGATTGTCGAGTTCGGCCGAATACCAGCTCGTGGTGACGATCCCCAGCGCCTCGTCGCCCATGTTGCGCAGCACGGATTCGTCGAGCGCGGTCATGCCGCCGATCACGGCCATCTTGTCCTTGAGGCCGTATTCGATGAACTGGCGCAGGAAGCGGAAGCCGTTGGAGCCGGCGGTGGCGAGGAAGATCGCGTCCGCGCTCTTCACCTGGGCGACGTAGCTGCCGTAGTCGGGCGTCGCCAGCGGCGTGAAGATCTTTTGGATGATCTTGCCGCCATTGTCCTCGAACACGCGCTGGAAGCCGCCGCACATTTCGTGGCCATAGGCGAAATCGTCGCCGATGGTGACGATCTTCTTGTACTTCAATTCCTTGACCGAATATTCCGCCAGCGGATAGGCGCATTGCGACGAGGTCGAACTGACCCGGGCGAACCAGGGGCTCGGGTGCCGCTGCGTCATGTCCTCGGCCGCGGCGACGCCAAGCGTCGGGATTTCCTTTTCGGTGAGATAGTCGGCAATCGCCAGCGCCTCAAAGGCCGCGAGCGGGCCGATGATGCAATGGACGTTGTTCTTTTCGACCAGCTCCTGCGCCTTGGTGCGCGCGGTGGCGGGAACGCCGGCGGTATCCGCCGATATCAGTTCGACCTTGCGGCCGGCGAGCGTGCTGTCGCGCTCCTTTAGGAACATCGTCAGGGCCAGTTCCATGTCGATGCCGCCGGAGGCGAGCGGGCCGGTCTTGGCGGCGAGAAGCCCGATCCGGATCGGCCCGGCGCCTTGCGCGAAAGCGAGATTTGGCGCCGCCAGGCTGGCGAACCCTGCACCTGCAACACCGCTGACAAATTGTCGTCGTGATATCGTCATGGATACTCCCCCCGGGACGCTGAAACTGGATTGGGCTTTTTGTCGCTCTTGTTTTTTGACGACCGATTTATCGGACGGAAGTCTTAAATGATCAAGTGATAACCACGCAATCGGTCGATATCTTCGGCCTTGCGGGTCCGGGGTTATGGGTGTCCATCACGCCGGATCACTCGCAATCTGCTTGCAAATCCGCTTTTGATGCAGTGCGGTATCGCTGGGATGCGGCCTTAGGCCGCTAGGATTTGGGCGTGCTAACGATGGTTTTTTTCAGCACCTCGAACACCGAGGCGGTGTCCTGATCGGCCAGCCCCATCGCCATCGCCTGGGTGTAAACCGGCTGTGTCAGTGTGAACAACGGCGTGACGCAGCCGACATCATCGGCAAACTCCGCGATGATCGCCATGTCCTTTTTCCAGGTCGAGACTTTCATGGTGGCGGGTTCGTAGACGCCCTTGACCATCATCGGCGCGCGCATCTGGAACATCCGCGAGCCACCGGCGCCGGGGCCGACCAGGTCGACCACCATCTTCGGGTCGAGCCCGGCGCGTTCCGCCAGCACCATTGCCTCGGCGGTCGCGACATTGTGGATCGCCACCAGATGATTGGCGACGAATTTCATCCGGCTGCCATTGCCGAACGTACCGAGATCGGCGCTCTGCTTGGAAAAATCCGCGAACAATGGCGTGCAGCGGGCGATGGCCGCGCTGTCGCCGCTGGCATAGACGATGAGATCGCGCATCTTGGCCTGCGCGCCGGTTCCGCTCAGCGGGCAGTCCAGCGGGACGTGGCCGGCTTTTTTCAGGATGGTTTCAAACTGCAGCTTGTCGGCGAGGGTGAGGGTGGACAGCTCGACCACGATCCGCGGCGTCTGCCCGGAATCGGCGATGGCCTGCGCGACCTTCTCGACCGCGGCGGGCGTGGGCAGGCTCGTCATCAGGATCGGCGTATCGCGCGCCACATGCGCCACGTCGTCAGCAATCACAACACCGGCGGCCGCCAGCTCGGCCCGCTTGGCCGCGTCAGTATCGAAGCCGATTACCCGCCATCCGCGCTCAATCAGGTTGACGGCGATCGCGCCGCCCATGATGCCAAGCCCGACAATTCCAACGGTCTTGTCCATGAAAATCTCTCCTTGCAAACCTGATCGCTGTCTTGGGACGCCGTGTCCAATTCCTGAATAGCCAGTGATCGGACGATGCGCAATCATCATCGCGTGATCGAAGATCGCTCGCAGATGTGCAGATGCTGTCGAGGTTTTCGGAGAATGCCGGAAGTTTTGTGCAATTACCGTGCAGTCGCCCCCGATGCACTGGCGCCGCGCAAACAGGTTTGGTACCGGCGATCGATCCGCTGAAACCTCGCCCCCATGATCGTTTCGTTCAGATGATAAAAACCGCTGGCACCCTCGCGCTCTGGCTGTTCGGTGCGGCTTTTGTTTTCGCGGGCTTCAATATTCACGAGCCTTATGTGAATTTTCTGCACGGCGTCGCTGTCGCGATTTTCCTGATCGCAGGCTTCGCTGTCTATTTTCTGATCAGGCGGGGCTATTGGCGCGCCGGCAAAGCGGGACGGTTATTGATCCTGCTGTGGTGCCTGCCATTCCCGTCGATGCTCTACGCTCACGCCGCGTTTGAAGTCTGCAAGCGAAATGTCCTGCACACGGATGTCGCGCAGGCACACTTGCTGGGGCCGCATTTTGTGGTGGGCTATACGTCCTTCGACGAAGTCGCGCCGCTCGCCGAACAAGGCCTGATCGCCGGCATCTATGTCGCCCGGCACAATATCACAGGGCGAACGACCGATACGCTCAAATCCGAGATCGCAGCGCTTCAGGAGCGGCGGCGGGTCGCGGGCTTGCCGCCTCTGATCGTGGCTGCCGATCAGGAGGGCGGCATCGTCTCGCATCTGTCGCCGCCTTTGACGGAACTGCCGGCCCTGGCCACGTTGGCCGGTCGTCCGCCAGATATCAGGGTGAAAGAAGCAAAAGCGTTTGGGCATATCCACGGGCAGGAATTGGCGCAAATCGGTGTGAACCAGAATTTTGCCCCGGTGCTTGATCTTCGGCCTGCAGCCACGCGCAACCGGCTTGATTTCAACACGCTGACCGGCCAGCGCGCAATATCCGATGACCCGGCCACGGTGGCTGAGATCGGTCTGGCCTATGTGCGGGGCCTCGAGGCATCGGGCGTGCGCGGCACCGTGAAACATTTCCCGGGCCTCTGCCGTGTGCGCGCCGATACCCATCATTTCAGCGCCAATCTGGACGCGCCGCTCGCGGAACTGGAGGCGTTCGACTGGCGGCCGTTCCGGGAAGTTCTGGCAGGCTCGAACGCGCAGTTGATGATCGGTCACGTCACCGTGACGGCGATCGACCCGGATCGTCCCGCATCGCACTCCAAGCGCGTTGTCGATGGCATCATTCGCCAGAAATGGAATTTCCGGGGTGTCGTTATCACAGACGATCTGGTGATGGGCGCGATTTACAACCACAATGTCTGCATGGCCGTGGTGGAGGCCCTTAACGCCAGCGTGGATTTATTGCTGGTTGCCTATGACGGCTCCCAGTTCTATCGGCTTTTTACGTGCGCGTCCGATGCGCTGGACCGGCAGGGTCTCGATATGGCCATGCTGCATGACAGCGAGGTCAGATTGAAGCAGGCTTTGCCGGCGGATTGACGCACCGGTTGTTCCCGCTGTCGAATTTCATTGACTGATATCGCGGACCGCGCCTTAATAAGTGATCGGTCGATAAACAACGGTTAAAGGGAGCGAATAATGAAAGTCACGGGCTTCAATCATCTGTCGATCGGCACCAAGAATCTCGCGGAGTCCGTCAAGTTCTACGAAACCGTGTTGGGCATGCAGACCATTCCCAGCTACAATTTCGGTTTCAAGACCAAATATCTGCGCTGCGGCGATCTGCAATTGCATATCTTCGAGCTGGAGGACCAGGTTCCGCTCTACCAGCACTTCGCGCTGGATGTGGATGATTTCCATGCCGCCTATGACGCCGCCAAGGCGATGGGCGCGCTGGACGCCAAGGCCTTTCGCAATCCGGTCAACGAGCTTCCGGATGGCTGTGTGCAGATGTATTTGCGCGACCCCTCGGGTAACCTGATCGAGATCGACTGGCCCGACGTCAATACGCTGGATCGTTCGCGGATTCCCGAGATGAAGCTGTTGACGGAGTTTGCCGAACAGGACCAGGAAGGCTTGGCGGCCTCGCTTTATCTGGATCGGCCGCATATGAAGGCCAAGCAGCGAGCTTAGGGAAGCGAGCTTAGGGAAGCGAGCGTAATTGCGGGAGCCTGAGATGGCAGGTACCGGTCTGAAGCCAAATTCCAGCCTGCCGTCGGCAACGGACGCCGGCAGCAGCGCCTATGCGGCCATGATCGCCAAGGCCAGGGCACTCGTTCCGCAACTGCGCGACCGCGCGTCCAGGACCGAGGATCTGCGCCGGTTGCCGACCGAGACCGAGCGCGATCTGCACGAGGCGGGTCTTTTTCGAATCCTGCAGCCCAAGCGCGTCGGCGGCTCCGAATTCGATTACGTCGCCCTGGTCGATTGCGCCGATGCGATCGGGCAGGCGGATGCGTCAGCGGCGTGGAATTTTGCCAACCTCTCCAGCCATCACTGGATGCTCGCGATGTTCGACAAGCGCGCGCAGGATTTGGTGTGGAATAAGGACGCCAATGCGCTGATCGCGTCGTCCTTTATCTTTCCCGCCGGCCGCGCCAGGAAGGTCGATGGTGGTTATGTGCTGAGCGGAAGCTGGCCGTTCTCGTCGGGGGTGGATTCCAGCGAATGGAACATGCTGGCCAGCGTGGTCTCTTCCGATGACGAGGCCGACGGCATCGAATACCGCGTGTTTCTGCTCAACAAGAGCGACTACACCATCAAAGACACCTGGAACGCGACGGGTTTGCGCGGCACCGGCTCGAACGACGTCGAGGTCAATGACGCCTTCGTGGCCGAGCCGATGACGATCGGGGTGCATGAACTCGCCGGCGGCCCAACACCCGGCAGCGCCGTTAATCCGAATGCATTGTACGCGCTCCCGGTGTTCTCGCTGTTTCCCTATGTGCTGTCAGGCGTCGCGCTAGGCAACGCGCAGGCGTGTCTGGATGATTATGTCGAACTCGCGAGCCATCGCGCCTCGACCTATAATCGCGCCAAACTGGGTGATCTCCAGAGCACGCAAATCAAGATCGCCGAGGCGTCCGCCAAGATCGACGCCGCCCGCCTGATCATGCGCTCGACCTGCATTGCCGCGATGGCCGATGCGCGGCGCGGCCATGTGCCCGATACCGCCGCCAAGACCCGGATGCGGCGCGACGGCGCTTTCTCGGTCAATCTGTGCACCGAAGCCGTGTCGCTGCTGTTTGCAGCGAGCGGCGCGCGGGGCCTCGCGACATCAGGCGCGTTGCAGCGGCAATTTCGCGATGCCCATGCGATCAATTCGCACATTGCGTTCAACTTCGACGCCGCCGGCACCAATTACGGACGGGTCGCGCTCGGCCTGCCATCCGAAAACCTGACGCTTTGAGGCCCGGGAATGAACGACGCCTCAAAGCATCCGATTACGCCCGATCCGGCCAATGAATTGTCCAGCGACGCTTCGGCGATCGATCCCCGGGATTTCCGCAACGCGCTCGGCACCTATGCCACCGGCGTCACCATCATCACGGCGATGACGGCGGATGGAAAACCTTACGGGTTGACCTGCAATTCGTTTGCGTCAGTATCGCTCAATCCGCCGCTGGTGCTATGGAGCCTCGGCATGTTTTCGCAGGGGTTGCCGATCTTCCAGAACGCCAGCCATTTCGCGGTCAATGTTCTCGGTGCGTCGCAACAAGCGCTGTCGAACAAGTTCGCCAAATCCTCGGCGGACAAGTTCGAGGGTGTCGAATGGGTGCCGGGCCTCGGCAATGCGCCGCTGCTGGCCGACTGTGTGGCCAATTTCCAGTGTCGTGCCGCCAGCCGCTATTACGGCGGCGACCATGTCATTTTCCTCGGCGCGGTCGAGGCCTATGCGTATAATAAGCAGGAGCCGCTCTTGTTTGCCCGCGGCGGTTACGGGCGATTTATTGGAGCGGACAATTTTCCAGTGACTTCGGGATCATGAAAAAGAAAGCCACGCCCAAGCGCGCGCGTACCAAGCAGAAACGATTATCGCCGGACGATCGCCGCAAGGAATTCGTCGCCAAGGCCACCGAATTCTTCTCGGAAGAGGGATTTGGCGGCGGCACCCGCGATCTGGCGCGCCGGCTCGGCGTGACCCAGCCGCTGCTGTATCGCTATTTCCCGAGCAAGGACGACTTGATCAAGGAAGTCTATCGCACGGTCTATCTGGAGCCGTTCGATACCGGATGGGAAAAGCTGCTGGCCGATCGTTCCAAGCCGATCCGCGACCGGCTCTACGAATTCTACAACGCCTACACCAACGTTATCTTCAACCGCAAATGGCTACGGATCTATCTCTATTCGGGCCTGAAGGGCCTCGACATCAACCGCTGGTATGTCGGCGTCGTCAGGGACAAGATTCTGACCCGCATCGTCCGGGAATGCCGTCACGAAGCGGGCATGCCGCTGCAAACCAAGCCGACCGCGGCCGAGCTTGAAATGGCCTGGGTGTTTCACAGCGGAATTTTCTATTACGGCGTCCGCAAATACATCTACGAATCGCCCGTGCTTGAAAGCAAAGAGCAGATGATCTCGGACGCGCTGGATGCCTTCCTGGCCGGCTTCGAGCGTGTGTTCGGCGCCACGGTAGCGATCAGCCGCGCGCCGGTGAAAGTGGTGGGGTAGGAGCCCGGTTGCTGCATCCTTCGAGACGCGCGCAAGTGCGCGCTCCTTAGAGTCTGACTCATAATTCGCAGGACGGCCGCACTTTGGCATTTTTGTCCTGCGGCAGTCGATTTGGCTTCGCTTCTCTTGATTCTAAAATTTCAGAACCACACGCTAATCGATTCTAAAGTTACGCGGGAACCGGTACTTAAAGCCACACACGGTGGCTCCTGCGAATTATCAGTCAGGCTCTTAGGATGAGGCCGGAGTTTGCGTCAGCTTCGAACTGGGGTGAATGTCAGACCCTCATGGTGAGGAGCGCGTCTTCGCGCGTCTCGAACCATGAAGGCCCCGGAGCAAGCAGCGACCTCAAATCTTCTCGATATTCCCGCTCACGATCGATCGCTGGATCGCCTCAAAACTGCGTACGTTCGAGAGCATCTCCTGATGCGTCACCGGATAGGCGGCTTCACCCGCTATCGCGCGGCCGAAGGCCTCGAGGTTGGAACGCACTGCCGGATGCGGCCCGAAGAACGAGGTGACCGGCTCGGCATTCTGCAGCACGCGGGTTACGTCCCATCCCGTCGAGTTCTGCGGATGGCTGCGGTCGCGAATTTCCATCCAGCCTTTCGAGCCCAGCAGCGCCAGCCGTCCCATGAACGGCGTCGCCAGCACGGCGCCAAGGAGCGCGGTGGCGCCGTTCTCGAAACCGATCGTGATCGCGAGCGTATCGCCGTTCTCGAAATGGCTGCCGAGTTGCCCCAGCCGCGCCCAGACGCTGGTCGGCCGGCCCAATAGCGCAATCGATAGATCGACCACGTGAATGCCGGTGGCCGACAGCGGCCCGGCCGGATTGATGGCCTTGGATAACCGCCAATTGTCGGGCGGGAGTTTCAGGAACAGGTCCTGGCTGAAATTGCCTTCCACCAGTAGCGGATTGCCGAATTCGCCGGCCGCGAAACGCTTGCGCATCTCGATCACGGCAGGCTCGAACCGGCGCTCGTGGCCGATGCCCAGTTGGACGCCGGCCTTGCTGACGGCCGCGATTGCGGCTTCCGCATCGGCTGATGTGGTGCACAGCGGCTTTTCGCAGAACACATGACGTCCTGATTTGGCAGCCGCGATGATCTGTTCGGCGTGGCGTTCCTGCGGCGTCGAGAGAATGACGGCCTGAACTTTGGGATTGGCCAGCGCGTCCTCGAAACTAGCCGCGGTCTCGACGCCGATGTCCGCGGCCGAGGCACGCGCGGAGTCCAGGGGATCGACGCCCAGTATGGGCCTGATGACCTCGCTGTCGCGCAGATTCCGGAGGATGTTCTGTCCCCACCAGCCCAAACCGATCACGGCGGCATTGATCATGCGCAGTTTCCCATCCCTGATAGTTTTTCCAATTATGTCTATTTGGCTTTGGACATTTCGGCGCGGTACCAGTCGCCGATCTCGCTGGCGGTCATCAACGCCACGCCGTCATGGCTGATGACATAGTCTAGCAGCGCTTCCAGATATTTGATCCGGTGCGGCACACCGGTGATGTAGGGATGCACCGAGATCGCCATGATCCGCGCGTTGCTGTCGCCTTCCAGATACAGCCGGTCGAACTGATCGGTGCAGCGCTTGAGGAACTGCTCGGACGGCAGATGCTGCAGCGCATGGATCACGATGTCGTTGGTCTCGACCGAATAGGGGATCGTGGTCATGGTGCCATGGGGTGTGGCGATATCCTGCGGCAGGTCGTCGATCACCCAGTCCGCCAGATATTCGATGCCGTTGAGGCGCAACAGATCGATGGTGTCGTTGGTCTCCGTCAGGCCCGGGCTTTCCCAGGAGCGCGGCTGCTTGCCGGTGAACTTGGCGATGGCGTCAACGGCGCGCTTGATCGCGTCGCCCTGGTTCTCCAGTTTGTGCATCGGGCCCTGCAGGAACCCATGGCCCATGAATTCGAATCCGGCCTCGAGCGCGGCCGAGGCGACGCGCGGATAGGACGTGCAGACGCTGCCGTTCGCGGCCAGCGTCACCGGCATGTTGCGGTCGGTCAACGCCTTGAACTGGCGCCAGAAGCCGGCGCGCATGCCGTATTCATGCCAGGACCAGTTGGGCACGTCAGGCAATAGCGGCTGACCCATCGGCGGGCTCAGCACGGTGCGCGGCATCGCGTTCTCGATCCGCCACTCCTCGACATTGAGGATGACCCACACCGCGAGTTTCTTGCCACCGGGCAATTTCAGTTTCGGACGGTCGATTTGCGCTTGATAGGGAATGCGATCGGTAAGGGCCACGGCTGATCTTCTTTGTGAGATGGTTTCTTTGGATGCGGATTTTCGGCTAGCGAATTATTCCGCCGCGTTGGATTTTTTCGAGGCGCCGGCGTTGATCTGCGGCAGGACTTTCTCGGCCATCAGGATCATGGACTGGCGTCCAAGCTCGCGATCCTTCCAGTCCTTGCCGGCATACAACAGCGTGCCGAACTGGCCGACTTCTTCCTGGAATGCCAGCAACTGATCAGCCACGCTGTCCGGCGTGCCGTAGATGATCAGCTTGTCGCAGACCATTTCCAGCGTCACTTCCTCGTCGGGCTGGTCGCGGCGGGTCTTGAACAGTTCGATGCGGCCGTTCCTCTTCAGCTTGGTGAACAGCGAGCGATAATAATAATAATAAGGCCCGTCCGGGTCGGTCGCGTAGGCCTTGGCGGTCGCGGCATCCTTGGCGACGAACACGCTCTTGGCCACGCGCCAGTTGGCGGGATCGGCCGGGCGGCCGCCGCGCTCGCAGCCCTCGACATATTTCGGCCAATGGCTTTTGACCCAGGCCGGCATCAGGAAGTTCGCCGAAATCGGCTCCCAGCCGCGCACGGCCGCTTCGGTGACGCCCTTGGAGAACGGCGCCACGGCGGTGACGACGATGGGCGGATGCGGCCGTTGCAGCGGGCGCGCAATAAAGCCCTGGCCGATTTCCTTGATCAGGGTTCTTTCCGTCGAGACGTTCCAGTATTTGCCTTTCAGATTATACGGCGGCTCGCTGGCCCAGATTTCCAGAACCTGGTTGATCGATTCCAGGAACATCTCGTTGCGGTTGGCGTCGAGATTGCCGAACAATTCGGCATCCGACAGCAATCCGCCGGGGCTGATTCCGAAAATCAGCCGTCCGTCGAGCATGTGATCGAGCATCGCCAGGCTGGACGCGATGGTGGCCGGATGGGTGTTCGGCATGTTGATGGTGCCGGTGCCGAGCTTGATCTGCTTGGTGGCCGCGGCGATCCAGGCGAGGAACGCGACGCAGGAGGTGATATTCTCGGCCTTGTCGGTGACGTGTTCGCCGACATAGGCCTCGGTGAACCCGAGTTCGTCGGCCAGCAGAAAGGCTTCGCGATCTTCGCGCAGCGACTGCCGCCAATCCTTGTCGAGCGGATGGATCGGCATGGTAAAGAAACCGAGATTCATGAGCCTGCTCCTCCCTGGAGCCAATTTTACGGTGCGCCAAAGCGTGCGCGCGTTTGCGACATTATGACTAATCCGAAAGTCGAGTCATCAGAAATAATCGTTCGATAAACAAACTTGACCTTTGGGGGGCACCGCCGTCTAATCACAAAAAATACACCCAATTTTCGGCCGGGGAGGTCACATCCATGAAAGCCTCGGCTTTCAGCTACGCCCGTGCAACCAGTGTTGTAAACGCGATCGAGTTGCTCGCAGAGCATGGCGATAGGGCGAAGGTGCTTTCGGGCGGCCAGAGCCTGATGCCCGCGATGAATCTGCGTCTGATTTCTCCGGAACTCATTGTCGATATCGGCGACCTCACGGAACTGCGCGGCATTGCCGTGACCGGCGACAGGTTGCGGATCGGCGCCTTGACGCGCCATGTCGATCTCCTGAACTCGGCAGATGTGGCCAAACACGCGCCGCTGATCAGCGAAGCCATCACCCATGTCGCGCATGCCGCGATTCGAAATCGCGGCACCATCGGTGGCAGCCTCGCGCATGCCGATCCCGCGGCGGAACTGCCGGCCTCCATGGTGGCGTTGAAGGCTACAATTATCGTCGAAGGCCCGGCGGGTGAACGACAAATTGCCGCCGAGGATTTCTTTACGGGGATTTATGAGACGGCGCTGGAGGTGGATGAGTTGTTGGTGGCCGTCGAGGTGCCCGTCGCGCAACGGAATTCCGCGCATTACTTCTCCGAGTTCGCAAGACGGCACGGCGATTACGGCATCGTCGGCCTCGCCGCACAGGCGGTCGTCGATGGCGATATCCTGACCGATCTGCGGCTGGCCTATTTTTCGGTTGGCGACAGGCCGGTATTGGCCATGGCGGCAACAAAACTGCTCAACGTTGCCGTCACGCCGGCGGTGCTGCTGGAAGCTTCTGAGACCCTCGGTGAAGAGCTCGATCCGCAGGAAGATCAACAAGCCAGCGTGTCGATGCGCCGGCATCTAGCCAAGGTGTTGCTGGCGCGCTGCGTCGCCACGCTGCTGGGCCGTCCCGAACTCAGCGCGGGGGAAGTCTTGTGATCCCGGCTGTGTCGATCTCGTTACAGGTGAACGGCGAGCGCATCGAGGCGCATGTGTTGCCGCGGCTTAATCTGGCGGATTTCTTGCGCGAGCATCTGAAGCTGACAGGCACGCATGTCGGATGCGAACACGGCGTGTGCGGCGCCTGCACGGTGCGCGTCAACGGCGACATCGTTCGCTCCTGCCTGATGCTGGCGGCGCAAACCAATGGCGCCTCGATCGAGACCATCGAGGGACTGTCCGACAGCGGCGAAATATCAGATTTGCAAGCCGCGTTCCGCGAGCGTAACGCGCTGCAATGCGGCTTCTGTACCCCCGGGATGCTGGTGACGGCGCAGGACCTGCTGCTGCAGGAAGCCGAACCTGATCGCGAGCGTATCCGCGAGCATCTCTCCGGCAATTACTGCCGCTGTACCGGTTATCAGGCCATCGTCGATGCGGTTGCGTCCACCGCGCGGGCGCGCACGGGCCGCGGCGCATGACGTCAACAACAACCAATCCCGAAACACTCTCGGTGCTCGACCGGCCGAATTCCTATATCGGCAAAACGGTCCCGCGGCCCAATCTCGATCGGCTGACGCAGGGTCGCGGGCTTTATGTCAGCGACATGGAACTGCCGCGCATGGCCCATGTGGTGTATCTGCGCTCGCCCTATGCCCATGCGAAGATTATCGGCATCGACGCGGCTGCCGCGAAGCAATTGCCCGGCGTCATCGCTGTGGTGACCGGCCCGGAGCTTGCCGCCGTCATCACGCCATGGGTCGGCGTACTCACGCATCTCAAGGGCCTTAAATCCGCGCCGCAAAGCGCGATCGCGATCGATCGGGTGTGCTGGCAGGGCGAAGCCGTCGCGGCCATCGTCGCGACCAGCCGCGCGGTCGCGGAAGACGCCGCTGAACTGGTGGCCGTTGACTATGAAGAACTGGACGCGGTGACGGATATGCGCACCGCGCTCGATCCGCAGACGCCGGTGATTCATGCCTCGCTCGGCGATAATCTGGCGTTCGAGCGCAGTCTCGATGCCGGTACCGTCGATGCGGCGTTTGCCGAGTCCGATGCGGTGGTCGAAGCGGAGTTTGTGTTCGGTCGCCACACCGGCGTGACGCTGGAGCCGCGCGCGGTCGTCGCAGACTGGAATCCTGGAGATTCGCGGCTGACGATCTATCAGGGCACCCAGGCGCCGCACATGGTGCAGAACATCGCGGCGCTTCATCTGGGCCTCGAAGAGTCGCAGATTCGCGTGGTGTGCAAGGATGTCGGCGGCTCCTTCGGCATAAAAGTTCACGTTTACGCCGATGAAATGGCCACCTATGCGCTGACCAAGTTGCTGCGCCGGCCGATCAAATATGTCGCCGACCGGATCGAGAGCTTCAATACCGATATTCATGCCCGCGATCATCGCTGCAAAGGCAAGATCGGCGTCAAGCGTGACGGCACCATCATGGCGTTCGAGATCGACGATATCACCGGCATCGGGCCGTATTCGATGTATCCGCGCACCAGCGCGATCGAGGCCAACCAGGTCGTCAATCTCGTCGGCGGGCAATACACGACCAAAAATTATCGCGCGCGCACGCGTGTGGTGTTCCAGAACAAAAACGTGATGTGCCAATACCGCGGCGTCGGGCATCCCATCGCCTGCTCGGTCACCGAGGGCCTGGTCGATCTCGCGGCGATGAAGATCGACATGGACCCGGTGGAAATCCGCCGCCGCAATCTCATTGCAGATGATGCCTATCCCTGCGCCTCGCCGTCGGGCCTGAAATTCGAGCTATTGTCGCATCATGCTTCCATGGACAAGCTGATCGGCATGATGAATTACGACGCACTGCGCGCCGAGCAGGCGGCGCTGCGCAAGAAGAACATTCACCGCGGCATCGGCATTGCGAGCTTCATCGAGGTCACCAATCCCAGCGCGGCGTTTTACGGCGTCGGCGGCGCAAAAATATCCTCGCAGGATGGCGTTGCGGTGCGGCTCGATGCCCAGGGCTCGGTGATCTGTCAGACCAGCATCACCGAACAGGGGCAGGGCTCGGAATCGCTGACCGCGCAGATCGTCGGCAGCGTTCTCGGCGTCTCGATGGGAAAAGTCCGCGTCATTCTCGGCGACACGGACAATACGCCCTATGGCGGCGGAACCTGGGCCTCGCGCGGGGCCGGGATCGGCGGCGAGGCCGCGCTGCAGGCCGCCAAAGTATTGCGCCGGAATGTTCTCGATGTAGCCGCCGCGATCCTGCAGGCCTCGCCGGCCGAACTCGACATCGTCAACAATGCGATCGTGAATCTGGACGACGGCGCTGTGCGCATCGAATTGCGCGAACTGTGTCGTATCGTCTATTTCCGTCCTGATACGCTGCCACCGGGCATCCAGCCCGAATTGATGGCGACGCGCCATTTCGTGCCCCGTGAATATCCGTTCGCCTTCACCAATGGCGTGCAGGCGGCCTGGGTCGAGGTCGATACCGATACGGGATTCGTCAAGCTGCTGCGGCACTGGGTGGTCGAGGATTGCGGCACCATCATCAACCCGCAACTGGTCGATGAGCAGATCCGGGGCGGCGTGGTGCAGGGGCTCGGCGCTGCGCTGTTCGAAAAATGCATCTATGACGAGCGCGGCCAGCTCACCAACGCCAATATGGCCGATTACCTGGTGCCGATGTCCGGCGAGATGCCCGATATCGATATCGGCCACGTGGTTTCGCCGACCTTTGAGACCGAACTTGGCGCCAAGGGGGCCGGCGAGGCCGGCACCGCGGGGGCCGCGGCGGCGGTATCCAACGCAGTTAACGATGCGCTGAAGCCGTTTGGCGCCTTTATTACCGAGATCCCCCTGACGCCGCAGGTTATCCTGTCGGCGTTGGGGCGAATTTGACGCGGCCCATGCCAGTAAACCAAATGCTAAGGGCTCAGGGGGCCAAAGGGGATCAAGGGTATGTTGTGATGTCCGCTTTGTTCATCCAATATAGCCTCAAGAAACGGGACAAATGGGAGGACCATCAATGAAACGCAGGACATTTCTCGGCGGAACGATCGCCGTCACCACGCTTGGGCTGACCTCGGGCGCCGGCGCGCAGCAGGCGCCGATCAAGATCGGCATGAGCATGGCCCTGACCGGCGGTCTGGCGGGCGGCGGCAAGGCCTCGCTGCTCGGCACCGAGATCTGGCGGGACGATATCAACGCCCGGGGTGGTCTGCTCGGCCGCAAGGTCGAGCTTGTCGTCTATGACGACAAATCGAGCGCCTCGGAAACGCCCGCGATCTACTCGAAGCTGTTGGACGTCGACAAGGTCGATCTGTTGTTCGGGCCCTATGCCACCGTGCCGACCGCGCCGATCATGCCGCTGGTCAAGCAACGCGGCATGGTCCTGATCGGCAATTTTGCGTTCCAGGTGAACAGCAAAGTGGGCCACGACATGTGGTTCAACGTCGCCCCATGGGGGCCGGCCGACAGCTGGGCCGCCTCGTTCCTCGATCTCGGCCAGAAGGCCGGCGGCAAGACCGTAGCACTTCTCGCGGCGGACCAGGAATTCGCCCAGAACCTGGCACTGACCGCGCGCGACGTCGCGAAAAAGATGAACATGCCGATCGTGTTCGACCAATCCTATCCGCCAACGACGGTGGAATTCTCCGGCATTCTTCGCGCGCTCAATGCCGCCAAGCCCGATATCGTCTATGTCGCGTCCTATCCGCCGGATTCGGCCGGAATTTTGCGCGCCGTGAACGAGATCGGGGTCGGCGACAACGTCAAGATTTTCGGCGGCGGCATGGTTGGCCTGCAATTCGGCGCGGTCATGGAAAATTTGGGCTCGCTGCTCAATGGCGTGGTCAATTACAATTCATGGCTCCCCGAACCGACGATGTTTTTCGACGGCACCAAGGCGTTCTTCGAAACCTATTCGAAGCGGGCCCCGGAAGCGAAGGTCGATCCGCTCGGCTATTATCTGGCGCCGTTCGGCTTCGCCAGCGGTCAGCTCATCGAGCAGGCCGTCAAGGCGGCGGGATCGCTGGACCAGAAGGCGATCGCCAAATATCTGCGCGAGAATACCCACCAAACCATCGTCGGCCCGATCGCATTTTCCGCGGACGGCGAACGCAAGGAAAACGCGACGCTGCAAGCCCAGTTCCGTGGCATTGTCGACAAGAACATGGATCAGTTTCGCAAGTCGGGCAAACAGGTGATCCTGTATCCGGCGAAATTGAAGTCCGGCGAACTGATTACGCCGTTTGAAGCTGCGCGGAACTAGACTTCACGGTTTATCTCTGACCATGGTACGGCTGACTTGGGAGTTGGCCGCACCATGCGTCCTACATCACGGGAATTAGGGTTGTCGGGCGTGCGTAACGCGGCGAAGCGGCGTAAGATCAGGTCACGGGGGACCTCACTTGTTTTCACTTGACCTGCTGCAGGATGCGCTGGTGAGCGGCGTGCTGCTCGGCTGCTTTTATGCCGCCGTAAGCCTTGGTCTGTCGCTGTCCTTTGGCCTGCTGGATGTGCCCAACGTAGCGCATCCGGCTTTTCTGGTGATGGCGTCCTATGGCGTGTTTTACCTCAATGACAAATTTGGCGTCGATCCGCTGCTGGCGGGGCTGTTGATCACGCCGCTGCTGTTCGTGTTCGGCCTTGTCGCCTACCGGCTGTATTACGAGACGTTCGAAAAGCGCGGCAGCGACGCCGGCGTGCGCGGCATCGCCTTCTTCTTCGGCATTGCCTTCATCATCGAGGTGCTGCTGATCCTGCAGTTCGGCGTGGACCAGCAATCGGTCACCGCGTCCTATATCGGCAAGGCCTGGCGGATCGCCGGTATGCGGATTCCGTACCGGCTCCTGGTCGCGTTCGCGGTCGCCGCCGGGCTGACGATCCTGCTGACACTGTATCTGTCGAAAACATTCATGGGACGGGCGATCCGCGCGGTGGCGCAGGATCAGGAGGCGCTGCGACTGATGGGCGCCGACCCGATCCGGATCAAGCAATGGGCGTTCGGCATCTCAACGGCCGTGCTGGGGATCTCGGGTGCGCTCCTGATCATCGTCGCGCCCGTCAATCCGACCCTCGACCGTTCCTATATCGGGCGGACATTCTGCGTCGTGGTGATGGCCGGGCTCGGCAGCATGAGCGGGACGCTCGTCACCGCGATCATCCTCGGTGTCGTCGAGGCTGTTGTCCTGACTATGTTCGGCGCTTCCTGGGCGCCGGCGATTTCGTTCGCGATGCTGCTCGGCGTTCTCGCCGTCCGGCCGCAGGGCCTGTTCGGAAGACGATCATGAATCGCGGCGGCACCACTTTCTGGATCGGGGCGATCCTGTTTCTCGCCGCCGCCTTTGCGATGACGCAGCTCATCGGCAACCAATATCCGTTCTTTGCCTGCTATGTGATTCTGCAGTTTATCGTGCTCGCGATCGCGTGGAATGTGCTCGGCGGCTATGCCGGTTACGTCAATTTCGGCACCAGCGCGTTTTTCGGCGTTGGCGTCTACACGGCGGTATTTCTGTTCAAGTCGATTGGCGCGCCGCTCGTCGTCCAGATCGCCGCCGCGGCCATCGTCGGCGCGCTGATGGGGTTCGCGCTTGGTCTTTTGACTTTGCGCATGCAGGGTATCTTCTTTTCGATCGCGACGATCGCGCTGACCATCGTGATCGAGACCGCGATCACCAACTGGCGATATGTCGGCGGCGCGGCCGGCATCCAGATGCAGCAGCCGGCGCCGATGGCGCCGTTCACCAGCTATGTCCAGATGCTGTTTTTCGTCCAGGCGCTGCTCGTGGTGCTGGCGGTCGCGATCTCGCGTTACATTCAGAATTCATGGATCGGCCGCGGCTTGCAGGCGCTCAAGGACGACGAACTCGCCGCCGAATGCACCGGCGTGCCGACGCTGAGGCTGAAGCTGCTGGCCTGTGTGATCTCGGGAGCGCTGATGTGCGCGGCCGGCGCGCCTGCCGCGATGTATCTGCAATATGCCGACCCGTCGTCGGCGTTCAATCTGAATTACTCGGTCTCGGTGCTCGCGATGTCGCTGATCGGGGGCACCGCGCATTGGGCGGGGCCGATCATTGGCGCAATTTTGCTGGGCGCGACACAGCAATTACTGACCGTGACCATCTCGTCGGAGGTGAACGTACTGATACTCGGCGTGATGCTGGTGTTGTTCGTGGTCGGCGCGCCGGAGGGCATTATCGGCCTCATCCGGAAGGCGCGTGGCAATCGCGGCGAGGGCGAAGCATGATGTCCCCGGAGATCCAGACACCTGAAGCCAAGACATCTGAAGCGCAGCCGCCGCTGCTGCGGATATCCGCGCTGACCAAGAAATTCGGTGGCTTCACCGCGCTCGACAATGTGAGCGTCGACATTCGTCCGGGCGAGCGCTTCGGCCTGATCGGCCCGAACGGCTCGGGCAAGACCACGCTGATAAACTGCATTTCCGGCGCGTTCCGCACCGAGCCCGGCACCGTGACATTCGGTGGCGAGGACATCACGCGGTTGCCGCCGCATATCCGCACCCGCCGCGGCATTGCGCGCAGCTTCCAGATTCCGCGGCCGTTTCGAAGCATGACGGTCGCCGAAAACCTGATGGTCGGGCTCGATTTTGCGGGGCGCGCGGACGAGGTGGTCTCGGCCGGGCGGGAACGCGACACCATGATGTCGATCCTGACGCGGATGGGTCTCGCCTCGAAGGCCGATGTGTCGACCGCAAAATTGAGTCAGGTGGAATTGCGCAAGATGGAGCTCGCCCGCGCGCTGGCGACGCACCCGAAGCTCCTGGTTTCCGACGAGGCCATGGCAGGCCTGTCCAATTCGGAAGTCGACGAGGTGCTGGATCTCCTGATGAGCCTTGCGGCGCAGAACATCACCATCATCATGATCGAACACATCATGCAGGCGGTGATGCGTTTCTCGGACCGGGTGATGTGCCTCGAAGCCGGCAAGATCATCGCGATCGGCAAGCCTGAAGAAGTCATGGCCAACCCGCGCGTGCAGGAGGCCTATCTTGGCACTTAGCCTCGCCATCAAGAACCTCGATGCAGGCTACGGCGCCGTGAAGGCGCTGCGCGGCGTCTCGCTCGATGTCGAGGCCGGCGAAACCGTCGCTCTGCTCGGTACCAACGGCAACGGCAAGAGCACGCTGATGAAATGCATCGCGGGCCTGGTCCGGCCGCAGCGCGGCAGCATGGTGCTCACGATCGACGGCGAAGCGCACGATCTGACCAAATTGTCAGCCGAGGCGATCGTTGATCTCGGCGTCGCGATGGTGCCCGAGGGACGGCGGCTGTTTCCGCGGCAGACCGTGCTGGAAAACCTGATGCTCGGCGCCTTCCGCAAGGCTGCCCGGCGTAATATCGACCGCAATCTTGCGCTCGCCTTCGAGACGTTCCCGACCCTCAAAGGCCTGCAGGGCCAGCTCGCCGGCACCATGTCGGGCGGGCAGCAGCAGATGCTGGCTATCGCACGCGCGCTGATGTCGTCGCCGCGGCTGTTGCTGGTCGATGAGCCCTCGGTCGGCCTTTCGCCGCTGCTGGTCTCGCAGACCATCACCAAGATCGGCGAACTCAATAAGCAGCTTGGCCTGACGGTATTGATGGCGGAGCAGAACTTCAACCAGACGATCCGGATTGCCGATCGCGGTTACATCATCGTTCATGGCGAGATCGTCGTTGCGGCCGGTTCGGTCGATGAATTGAAGGGCAACGACATCGTCAAGCGGCTTTATCTCGGCGGGGTCGTCTAAAAGACGGCGCGTCTCGCATTGTCATAGCAGGGCATTGCCGTCCGAAGGACGGCGTCGCTACCGCTCGCCTATGCCCGGCCATGACGAGCATAGAGCAGCCTGAACGCCTCAGGCCGTCCGGCGCACAAAGCTCGGGTTGAGCTCCTTCACCGAGCGCACGCCGCATTGCTGCATGGCGGCGCGGGTTTCGGTGCGGACGAGTTCGAGCACGCGCTCGACACCTTCCTGGCCGAATGCGCCTAGACCCCACAGATACGGCCGGCCGATGCCGACGGCCTGTGCGCCCATCGCAAGCGCCTTGACCGCGTCGGTGCCGCGGCGAAAACCGCTGTCGACGATCACGGGGAAGCGGCCGTTCACCGCCTTGATGATTTCCGGCAGCGCATCGATGGTGGAGCGGCCGTAATCCTCGCCGCGACCGCCGTGGTTCGAGACGAGAATGCCGTCCATGCCGTTCTGCACGGCCAATTCGGCATCCTCGGCGGTTACGATGCCCTTGAGGATGATCTTCATCTTGGTGACGTCGCGCATCCGCTTGACGGTATCCCAGTTCAGATTCGAGGATTCGCCGCCGCCGGTAATGCCGGAGAGATCGATGCCGTCGTAATTATGCCGCCGGTTCGAGCGCCCCGCAAAACTGCTGCGGTCGTGGCAATCCGAGCATTCGCGCGTATCGGTGCGCCGCAGCCGGAACATGGTTTCCTGATTGCGGCCCGCAACGCGATCCACCGTGACCGCCAGCACCGGACAGCCGGCGGCATCGGCGCGCTTGATCAGCGCCTGGGCGACTTCCCAGCGCGGCGACGCATAAAGCTGGAACCAGATCGGTGCGCCGCGCGCCTTGGTGACGTCTTCGACCGAATAGTTCGACGAGGTCGACAGCATCTGCATGTGATTGCCGACCTTGGCCGCCTTGGCGACCGCAATCTCGCCATCCGGGTGAAAGAACTGGTTGCCGCCGGTCGGGCACACGAAGATCGGCGAGTCATATTTGATGCCGAACAATTCGACGCTCATATCGACCTTGGACACGTCGACGAGGCGGCGCGGATTGAGCTGGAATTTCTGGAAGCCCTCGCGATTGGCGCGCAGCGTGACTTCGTCGTCCAGACCGGACGCCATGTAGCCGAAATGCGCCGGTGGGGTGTTCTGGAAAGCGACCGGTTCGAACTCGAACACGTTGATCGCGTCTTTCGGGCTTTTGATGAGGTCGCCGCTGCCGGGCGGCGCCCACAGTCTCGGATCGGGCAGTTTGGACGGGGTTTCCGCGCCGTAGGCCGACAGAGCGCCGGAGGCCATCAAGGGACTGGTTGCGAGGTATTGGAGGAAGCGGCGGCGGTTGGTGTCGCGCACGGTTGTCATTGGAAGTTTCTCCCTGAACTGTTTTTATTATCGGGAGACGATAGCAGCCGGTGAGGGCGCCCGGAAGCCATGAAAGCAATGTCTTGGCGGCAATGCCCCATAAAAATGGCCCCGGTTAAGGGGCCACTCGTCATATCAAGCAACAACAGGCGGCCAGCGGCGCGCGTGTGACGTATTACTCGTTGGCCTCCGGCGGCAGGAAGTTCACTTCGTGCTCGGCCGAGATGCGGACGATTTCGGCGACGTCGGTCAGATTGTGCAGCCGATTGAACAGCGCCTCGAGCTTCTGCGTCGGCGACACCCAGAACAGCGCCCGTGCCGGCTTGTCCGATTTGTTGAAATAGCCATGCGGAATGCCGCGGGGCAGGCGGACCAGATCGCCGGCCTGGGCCTGCACCCAGACGCCGTCCAGTTTCAGATCCAGAATGCCGTCCTGCACCAGAATGAATTCTTCCTGGGTGGGATGGATGTGGACCGGGACGAACTGGCCGGGATCGCTATTGGTCTCGAATGCGAAGGTGGAATCGGTGACTGCCTTGGGGAAATAAACCTGTCCGAGGATATTCCAGGTCTTGCCGGAATAACCGGTGCCGTTCTTGGTGATGCCTTTTTCGAGAGCCGCCATAATCGTCCTCCCTTGTTGCGTACCTGCGCAAAAGCTACCTGCGGGGCAGGGGCTGTCAAGTTGCAAAAGCTTGCAAGTTGCAAAAGCTTGAAGTTTAAAATATATGCAATCCGGTCCGCTGCAAAATCGTCGCACCGGTGAATTCATTCGGGGAGAACTGCGCATGCCCGCACTGCCGCATTCCCTGCATGCGCTCGTCACCGGCGGTGGACGTGGCATCGGCCGCGAGATCGCAGCCGGGCTGGCGCGCGCCGGCGTCACCGTTACGGTGCTCGGCCGCGACCGCGCCACGCTGGATGACGCGGTCGCCCAGGGCGCGGCGCATTTCGCAGTGGTGGCCGATGTCGCGGATCAGGCCGCCGTCAATGCGGCGATCGCGCAGGCCGCCGCGCGGCAGCCGATCGATATTCTCGTCGCCAATGCCGGAGCCGCTGAATCCGCGCCCTTCGCAAAGTCCGACGTGGCGTTGTTCAGGCGCATGATCGACGTCAATTTCATGGGCGTGGTGCACACCATTCAGGCGGTGTTGCCGTCGATGCGCCAGCGTCCTTATGGCCGCATCGTCGCGGTGGCCTCGACGGCCGGGCTGAAAGGCTACGCTTACGTCAGCGCCTACAGCGCGGCCAAGCACGCGGTGGTCGGCCTGGTGCGTTCGCTGGCGCTGGAACTCGCGACGACGAAGGTGACGGTCAATGCGGTATGTCCCGGTTTCACCGATACCGATCTGGTCGCCGGCAGCATCGAGAACATCATGAAAAAAACCGGCCGCAGCCATGAGCAGGCGGTGGCTGAACTCGCTAAACACAATCCGCAGGGGCGGCTGGTGTCACCGGCGGAAGTCGCAGATACCGTGTTGTGGCTGAGCGGCGAGGGCGCCGGCGCGATCACCGGACAGGCGATCGCGGTGGCCGGCGGAGAGGTATAAGAGCGCGTCGTGCGCGGGTTATAACAACCGTCATTCCGGGGCGTGCGAAGCACGAACCCGGAATCTCGAGATTCCGGGTTCGATGCTTTCGCATCGCCCCGGAATGACGGGAAGAATCGAAGGAAGGAAAATCCCATGACCAAACCAGCCAATCCCGTCACGCTGCCGCTGGCAGATTTCTCGCCGCAGCATTTCCTGCTCAAGGTGGATGGCAGCGTTGCGACGGTGACGCTGAACCGGCCCGAGCGAAAAAACCCGCTGACCTTCGAGAGCTACCGCGAATTGTCGGATTTCTTTCGCGCCTGCGCGTTCGACGATCAGGTCAAGACCATCGTGGTGTCCGGCGCGGGCGGCAATTTCTCGTCGGGTGGCGATGTGTTCGAGATCATCGGCCCGCTGGTGAAAATGGACACCAAAGGCCTCACGGCGTTCACCCGCATGACCGGCGAACTGGTCAAGGCGATGCGCGCCGCGCCGCAGCCGATCATCGCGGCGGTCGACGGCATCTGCGCCGGCGCCGGCGCCATCATCGCGATGGCCTCCGACATGCGCCTCGCGGCTGTGGGCGCCAAGGTTGCGTTCCTGTTCAACAAGGTGGGGCTTGCGGGATGCGACATGGGCGCCTGCGCGATCCTGCCGCGCATCATCGGCCAGTCGCGTGCTTCGGAACTGCTTTACACCGGCCGCTTCATGACCGCGGAGGAGGGCGAGCGCTGGGGCTTCTTCAGCCGCATCGTCGCGCCGGAGCATGTGCTGTCGCAGGCGCAGCTTCTGGCCAAACAGGTGTCGGAAGGGCCGACCTTCGCCAACACCATGACCAAGCGGATGCTGGCGATGGAATGGGCCATGTCGATCGAAGAGGCGATCGAGGCCGAGGCGATCTCGCAGGCGCTGTGCATGACCACAGCCGATTTCGCCCGCGCCTTCGAGGCGTTCTCGAACAAGGTGAAACCGGCGTTTCAGGGGAATTGAGGGGCTCCTCATGGTGAGGAGGCGCGTAGCGCCGTCTCGAACCATGAGTTTGCGGCCATCCTTCGAGACGGCCGCTTTGCGGCCTCCTCAGGATGAGGACCTGTCGTGGGATGAGCAACTTGCGGGCTGTTACAGGGGCACACCCACCCCTCCCTCATGGTGAGGAGGCGCGATAGCGCCGTCTCGAACCATCTTCGCCGGTGCCTTCCGGCCGGTTACAATCAGGTGAAGAACTTGCAGGCAAAGGGGCTTGCCGGGAAATTGTTTTAGGTTTAAAATATCTCGGACGGTTCAACTGATGCACCGGAGGCTCTCATGAAGATCGCGATCATCGGTGGCGGACCGGCGGGTCTTTATTCGGCGATTTTGCTTAAAAAGCAGCGGCCGGAAGCCGAGATCACGGTCTATGAGCGCAACCGCGCCGACGATACTTTCGGTTTCGGCGTGGTGTTCTCCGACGCCACGCTCGACAATTTCGAGAAATACGATTCCCCGAGCTATCGCCGCATCACCCAGGAATTCGCCTATTGGGACGATATCGCCGTGCATTTCCGCGGCACCGTGCACCGGGTCGGCGGCAACGGTTTTTGCGGCTGCTCGCGCCGCCAACTGCTGCTGATCCTGCAGCAGCGGGCGCGCGAACTCGGCGTCACGCTGATCTTCGAGGCCGACATCGACGATGAAGCGCGCTTTGCCGACGCCGATCTGGTGGTGCTGGCTGACGGTATCAACAGCCGCTTCCGCGACAAATATGTCGAGCATTTCCAGCCCGAAGTGGACATGCGCTCCAACGTGTTCGCCTGGATGGGCTCGACCCGGCCGCTCGATGCCTTCACGTTCATCTTTCAGGAGACCGAGTGGGGCCCGTTCATCGCCCACGCCTATCAATATGAGGCCGGACGCTCGACCTGGATCTTCGAGACCGATCCGGAAACCTTTGAGCGCGCCGGGCTCAAGGGCCTCAGCGAAAAGCAATCGGCCGATCGCATGGCCGAGATTTTCGGCTGGTTCCTCGAGGGCCATCCGCTCCTGACCAATCGCTCGATGTGGCGCAATTTCCCGATGATCCGCAGCAAGCGCTGGGTCAAGGGCAACATGGTGCTGCTCGGCGACGCTAAGGCGACCGCGCATTTCTCGATCGGCTCGGGTACCAAGCTGGCGATGGAAGACGCCATCGCGCTATCCGATGCGATGCTGCGCGCGCCGACGGTCGAGGCCGCGCTGAAGCAATATGAAGAGGGGCGGCGCGAGGAGGTCGAGAAGACCCAGCACGCCGCAGATGTCTCGCTGGTCTGGTTCGAGCATGTCGACCGGTTCTGGGATTTCGATCCGGTGCAGTTCGCTTTCGGCGTGATGACGCGCGCCAAGGCGATCACCTACGACAATCTGATGCTGCGCGCGCCGGACTTCGTCGGCGAGGTCGACAAGGCCTTTGCCAAACAGGTTCGCGCCGGCGGACTCGACGTAGATGTCGAGAAGCCCGCGGCGCCGATGTTCCAGCCGTTGAAATTGCGCGAGATGACGCTCGCCAACCGCGCCGTGTTGTCGCCGATGTGCATGTATTCCGCGACCGAAGGCGTGCCCGGCGATTTCCATCTGGTGCATTACGGATCGCGCGCGATCGGCGGCGCCGGGTTGATCTTCACCGAAATGACCTGCGTCGGCCGCGATGCGCGCATCACGCCCGGCTGCACCGGCCTGTGGAATGACGAGCAGGAATCCGCGTGGCGGCGCATTGTCGATTTCGTTCATACTAATTCCGCGGCAAAAATTTGCCTGCAACTCGGCCATGCCGGGCGCAAGGGCGCCACCAAACTGATGTGGGACGGCATGGACCGTCCGCTCGAACAAGGCGGCTGGGACGTGCTGTCGGCGTCGCCGATTCCCTATTATCCGGACAGCCAAGTGCCGCGCGAGATGGACCGCGCCGCGATGCAGGCCGTGAAGGCGGAATTCGTGCAGGCCGCGGAACGCGGCGAGCGCGCCGGCTTCGATATGCTGGAACTGCATTGCGCGCACGGTTATCTCTTGGCGAGCTTCATTTCACCGCTCACCAATACGCGCACGGATGATTACGGCGGCTCGCTGGAAAATCGTCTGCGCTTTCCGCTCGAAATATTCGAGGCGCTGCGCGCGGTGTGGCCTTCGCACAAGCCGATGTCGGTGCGCATCTCCGCGACCGATTGGGCCGATGGCGGCATCGTCGGCGACGACGCGGTGCAGATCGCGCGCGCCTTCGCCGAAGCCGGTGTCGATCTGGTGGATGTCTCGACCGGGCAGACCGTGCGTGATTCCCGCCCGGTCTATGGCCGCATGTTCCAGACGCCATTCTCCGAGCAAGTCCGCAACGAAGCCCGCGTCGCGACCATGTGCGTCGGCAACATCACGACATCAGATCAGGTTAACACCATCCTCGCGGCCGGCCGCGCCGATCTGGTGGCGCTGGGGCGGCCGCATCTCGTTGACCCCGCGTTTACGATGAAAGCGGCGGCGTGGTACCGCGCCGATGATATTTTCTGCCCGCCGCCTTATTTGCCCGGCAAGGAGCAGATTTTCCGCAACTCCGTTCGCGATCGGCAGGACTTCGACGACCTGAAAATTAAGGCTAAGCCCAAGACCCGCGCGGAGTTGAAGGCGGAGGCGACAAAGCCGCTTGCGGCGGAGTAAGGCGCTATGCGAACTTACCATAGAAGATAAAGGCCCTGTCGGCGCGCGTTAAGTATGAGTGGAGTAGTGCGATGAAGGCGATTATCGTCGGAGGTGGTATCGGGGGCCTGACCACGGCGCTGATGCTGCGAGCCCGCGGCATCGGATGCGAATTGTTTGAGCAGGCGGACACCATCCGCGAACTCGGCGTCGGCATCAACACGCTGCCGCATGCGATCCGTGAACTCGCCGGGCTCGGTCTTCTGCAGAAGCTCGACGACATCGCGATCCGTACCGACGATCTGTATTATCTCAATCGCCACGGCCAGGAAGTCTGGCGTGAATCCCGCGGCGTCGATGCCGGCCATGACGTGCCGCAATTCTCGATTCATCGCGGCCGCCTGCAGAGCGTGATTCACAGCGCTGTCGAAGAACGTCTCGGACCTGACGCGATCCACACCGGTTGCCGACTCGGCGCCTTCAGCCAGGACGAGGGCGGTGTTACCGCGCATTTCTTCGATCGCACCGGCAGCCATACCACGACCGTGCGCGGCGACATTCTCATTGGTGCTGATGGCATTCACTCGCGGGTGCGCGAGACATTATTCCCGAACGAAGGCCCGCCGTGCTGGAACGGCCTGATGCTGTGGCGCGGCGCACGCGACTGGCCGAAATTCCTCACCGGAAAATCGATGATCGTCGCCGGCGGTCTCAATGCCAAGGTCGTGGTCTATCCAATCGCGGAGGGCTCGAGCCCGTCCAACCGCTTGACCAATTGGGCCGTGCTGGTGAAGGTCGGCGACAGCAACACGCCGCCGCCGCGCCGCGAGGACTGGTCGCGGCCGGGCCGGCGCGACGAATTGATGCCGCATGTCGCGCGGTTCTCGGTGCCTTATGTTGACGTGCCCGGTCTTATTTCGGCGACGTCCGAATTCTACGAATATCCGACCTGCGACCGCGATCCGTTGCCTTATTGGACCAGCGGCCGCGTCACGCTGCTCGGCGACGCCGCGCATCCGATGTATCCGGTCGGCTCGAACGGCGCCTCGCAGGCTATTCTCGATGCGCGTTGCCTCGCCGACTTGCTGGCCCGCTCCGAACATCCGCGCCAGGCCTTGCTGGCCTACGAACAAAAGCGCCTGCCGATGACCGCGGAAGTCGTCCGCTCCAACCGCCGCGGCGGCCCCGAAGGCGTGATCGACGCCGTCGAACAGATCGCGCCGGATGGATTCACCGATATCGACCAAGTGCTGAGCTACAGCCAGCGTGAAGCGATTGTGAAGGGCTATGCGAGCAAGGCGGGATTTGCGGCGTTGCCGGGACTGGCGGCGGTGAGGGCTTAGGCTTTCGCGTTACTCGCTCCTCGTCATTGCGAGGAGCGAAGCGACGAAGCAATCCACCCATCGTCATACGCTGCGCGATGGATTGCTTCGCGGAGTTTATCATCGGGCGCGCATTCGCGCGACCCGTTGGCTCGCAATGACGATCTTCAATCTCTAAGCCGTCATTCCGGGATAGTCCGAAGGACCAGACCCGGAATATCGAGATTCCGGGTTCGATGCTGCGCATCGCCCCGGAATGACGGGATCGCTCACGCCCCCGGAGGGGGCGGCAGGAAGTGGATGTTGTATTCGGCGGCCAAGGCCACCACCTCGTCCGGTTTCTGTTCCTTCATGTTGTTGAGGGCCCAGAACAGATCGTACAGCTTCTGGCTCGGCGACACCCAGAACAGCACTTTCGCGGTCTGGTCCGATTTGTTGAAAATGCCGTGCGGGATGCCCATTCCCAGGCGAATGAGATCGCCCGGCGTGGCCTGCGCTTCGGCGCCGGCCAGCATGAAGTCGAGCTTGCCTTCCAGTATGTAGAGATATTCGTCCTGGTCGGGATGGATGTGTGGCGGCACGAAGGTGCCGGGCGGGAATGTCGCGTGCCAGGAGAAGGAATGATCGGTGCAGCTTTTCGGCACATAGGTCTGGCCGAGGATATTCCAGGAAATGCCCTGCATGCCCTCATTGGCCCGGGTGATGCCGGTGATTTCGCTCTTCATTGATGTTCCCTTCCAATCATTTATCTGGACGCCAAAAAGCGCTGTCCTGTTCAGTTGCCCGGTGTGCATTCCTTGGCGTAGCGGTCGCCGTAATTCTCGAACACCTTCTGGACGATTTCGGTCTGGAATTTGCCGTCGGGGCGCTTGGCCACCTTGGTCAGATAGAAGTCCTGGATCGGATAGCCGTTGGTGTTGAACTTGAAGCCGCCGCGCAATGAGGTGAAGTCGGCCTTCTTCAGCGCCGCGATCACGGCATCCTTGTTCGACAGGTCGCCCTTCACCGCCTTGACCGCGCTATCGATCAGCAAGGCCGCATCATAGCCCTGCATCGCGTAGGTGCCGGGCACGCTGTTATAGGCGGCTTCATAGCCCGCGACGAATTTCTTGTTCTGCGGATTGTCGAGATTGGGCGCCCAGTCGGCACCGCCGAACATGCCGACCGCCGCATCCTGCTGCGCCGGCAGCGTCGATTCATCGACGGTGAAAGCGGAAAGCACCGGGATCTGATCGGCGAGGCCAGCCTGCTTGAACTGTTTTACCAGACCCACGCCCATGCCGCCCGGCATGAAGGTGAACACCGCGTCGGGCTTGAGCGAGGCGATCTTTGAGAGCTCGACCTGGAAATCCAGGGTGCCGAGCGGAATGTAGGATTCCTCGACGATCTCGCCCTTGTAGTCGAGCTTGAAGCCGGCGACGGAATCCTTGCCGGCCTGATAGTTCGGCACCATGATGTAGACGCGCTTGTAGCCGCGATCCTGCGCGACCTTGCCGAGGATCTCATGCACCTGGTCGTTCTGGTACGAAGTCACATAGAAATACGGGTTGCAGTTCTTGCCGGCATAGCTTGAGGGACCGGCATTCGGGCTGATCAGGAAGGTCTTGTTGTCCGTCACCGGCTTGTGGATCGCCTGCAGGATATTGGAGAAGATCGGCCCCACCACGAAATCGACCTTGTCGCGTTCCAGAAGGCCCTTGACCTTGCTCACCGCGCCGTCGGGCTTGAGTTCGTCGTCGGCCACCACGACCTCGACATCCCGGCCGCCCATCTTGCCGCCGAGATCCTTGACCGCGAGCGCGAAGCCGTCGCGGGCCTGCTGGCCGAGCCCTGCGGCCGGACCGGACAGAGTGAGGATCACGCCGACCTTGATCTTTTCCTGCGCAGCCGCCGCATGGGCGGATAGAGCGAACGCGAGCGCAAATCCGGCCAATCCCAACTGCTGTTTCATGATCTCTCTCCTGATCGGCCGAGGTGGCCGGGTCCGCGTCACACGATCCGGGCCTTCGGGCCGGAAGCTTATTCTGAGGATGGCGGTCGCCGCAAGCAGCGCCGCCACCTTGCGAAGTCTGGGGTAAACCATGCAAGCGGCGCGCCAATTGTTTGAACCTTAAAGCAACTGGGAAACCCGCTGTTCACCCCGTCAATCGGGGCTGCCCAACGGCGTTTTGACTTGCGGCATCCCCTGAATTATTTGAAGGTCAAAAGATCGTTCCGGGCCCCGTTTCGGTTCGAAGCAGGTATGATTGCAACATGATCCTTGATTCCGAGACCAAGGCCGTCGAACTCCCGGAAGATCACGGCAACGAGCTTCGGCTGTGGCTGCGGCTCCTGACCTGTACCACCCTGATCGAGGGCGAGGTGCGCAGCCGGCTGCGCGAGGGCTTCGACGTCACGCTGCCGCGTTTCGATCTGATGGCGCAGCTCGACAAGGTGCCGGAAGGCATGACGCTGTCGGATGTCTCGAAGCGGATGATGGTTTCCAACGGCAATGTCACCGGGCTGGTCGAGCGGCTCGTTGAATCCGGCCATCTCGACCGGCGCACGTCGGATACCGATCGCCGCGTCCAGGTGATCCGGCTGACCAAAGCCGGCCGCGCCGAATTTCGCAAGATGGCCACCGAACATGAAAGCTGGATCGCTGATCTTTTCGCCGATCTCGGCCCCAAGGATGTCCGCGAATTGATGCGCCTGCTGGCCAAGACCAAGGCCTCGGCGCAGAAGTCCGCGCAGAAGCGGGCGGGCATCGCGTGACCGGCATCGATTACGAGGTCGAATACAACAACCGGGCGCGGGTTCCGGAAAATCCGGCGCTGATCGCGGGGTGGGCAAAGGACGCCGCCGCCTATCGTGACAAACATGCGCCGCGCACCACGTCCTATGGCCCGAGCGCACGCAACCTTATCGATTTCTTTGCCGGCGATGGCCAAAGCCCCGCAGGCAATAATGCCCCGATCGTCGTCTTCATCCATGGCGGTTACTGGCAATCGCTGGATACTTCGTTTTTCAGTCATCTGGCCATTGGGCTGAACGCCCATGGCATCGACGTTGCCATTCCCGGTTACGATCTCTGCCCCCAGGTGAGTGTCGCAGACATCATCGGACAGATGCGGATGGCGACGCGTGAACTGGCGCGGCTGGGGCGGCCATTGGTCATCAGCGGCCATTCCGCCGGTGGCCATCTGGCGGGCTGCATGCTGGCGACCGACTGGCCGGCGCTCGATGCGTCATTGCCGGCCGATCTCGTGATTGCAGCCTACTCGATTTCGGGCCTGTTTGATCTGGGACCGCTGGTCGGCACTTCCATCAACAAGGCGCTGGGTCTCGACCAGACCACGGCGAGGGCCGCGAGTCCGCTGTTGTGGCCGGCGCCAAAACACGGCCGCCTCGACGCGGTGGTCGGCGGCAATGAAAGCGCGGAATATTTCCGCCAGAGCCAGACCGTCGTCGATGTCTGGGGCAAGGCCGGGATTGCGACCCGGTTCGGCACGGTTCCCGGCGCCAATCACTTCACCGCGATTGCGCCGCTGGCCGATCCGGAATCGCTGATGGTCTCGCGCCTGCGCGAATTGGCGGCGGGCTAGTACAAGTCTCAATAAACCGCCCGTTGCCATGCTTCGAGACGCTCGCGATGCTCGCTCCTCAGCATGAGGGTGCGTGTTGTTTCAACACCTTAGGTCCTCATCCTGCGGAGGCCGCGAGCGGCCGTCTCGAAGGATGGGAAGCAATGCGAATTTGCGATCCAAAAAGCGTGTGATCGGCCGGATTTGGCCCATTGCGCAAAATTACTTTAAGTATAAAATGATTGACTATGGAGCGCTGCCGGACGCCCTGGATTTCTTGAGCCTTTGATCCTGAAATGACGGGACGATGGAGACGAGCGAAATGTCGGGTAAAACTTCCAGCTTGGGCCCATCAGGGCATGTCGACGATTTCACGCGGCGAAATCTGCCGCCGTTCGAGCAATGGCCGGACTTGCTGCTGGACCGGCCGGAGTTTCAGTATCCCGACTATATCAATGCCGGCGTCGAACTGACCGACCGGATCGTCGAAAAGGGATATGGCGATCGTGTCGCGCTGATCGGCAACGGCCGCCAGCGCACCTATAAAGAACTTGCCGATTGGTCGAACCGCCTGGCGCATGCGCTGGTGGAGAATTACGGCGTCAAGCCCGGCAACCGCGTTCTGATCCGTTCCGGCAACAACCCGGCGCTGGTGGCCGCATGGCTGGCCGCGACCAAGGCCGGCGCCGTTGTCGTCAACACCATGCCGATGCTGCGCGCCGGCGAATTGACCAAGATCATCGACAAGGCCGAGATCGCGCTGGCGCTGACCGACAGCCGCATCGCCGATGAACTGGTGGCCTGCGCCAAGACCAGCAAGTTTCTCAAACAAGTCGTGAATTTCGACGGCACCTCGAACCATGACGCCGAACTCGACCGGATTGCGCTCGGCAAATCCGTGAAGTTCGACGCCGTCAAGACCGGCCGCGACGATGTCGCGCTATTGGGATTCACCTCGGGCACGACAGGCGAACCGAAAGCGACGATGCACTTCCATCGCGATCTCCTGATCATCGCCGATGGCTATGCGAGGGAAACCCTTGGCGTCACGCCGGACGACGTGTTCGTGGGATCGCCGCCGCTGGCCTTTACGTTCGGGCTCGGGGGGCTTGCGATCTTTCCGTTGCGCTTCGGCGCTACCGCGACGCTGCTCGAAAACGCGTCACCGGCCGAGATGGTCAGGATCATCGAGAATTATAAAGCAACGATCTGCTTTACGTCGCCAACAGCGTACCGCGCGATGATGGGCGCGATGGACAAGGGCGCGGATCTGTCGTCGTTGCGTCTGGCGGTTTCGGCCGGCGAGACCTTGCCGGCGCCGGTGTTCGAAGACTGGACCCGCAAGACCGGCAAGACCATTCTTGATGGTATCGGCAGCACCGAGATGCTGCATATCTTCATCACCAACCGGATCGGTGATGCCGCTGCCGGCACCACCGGTCGTCCGGTCACGGGGTATGAAGCGAAGATCGTCGACGACGAGATGAAGGAATTGCCCGTGGGCACTCCGGGCAAGCTCGCGGTGCGTGGCCCCACGGGTTGCCGTTATCTGGCGGATGCGCGGCAGACGACTTACGCGCGCGACGGCTGGAACCTGACCGGTGATACCTTCGTGAGTGACGCGCAGGGACGTTTGTCGTTCGTGGCCCGCTCCGACGACATGATTGTTTCTTCGGGCTACAACATCGCCGGTCCCGAAATCGAAGCCGCGTTGCTGACCCATCCGGCGGTGGCCGAATGCGGCGTAGTCGGCGCGCCCGACGAAGCGCGCGGCATGATCGTCAAGGCCTATGTGGTGCTGACCGCAACTGTCACAGGCGATGCTGAACTCGCGACAGCGCTGCAGGATCACGTTAAGCGCGAGATCGCGCCCTATAAATATCCGCGTGCGATCGAATTCGTGACCCAGTTGCCGAAGACGCAAACCGGCAAGCTTCAGCGATTTACGCTGCGGCAGATGGCGCAGACCGGTGCGTCCTCATCCGGCATGGCCGCGGAATGATTTTTTGATCGTCATTGCGAGGAGCGAAGCGACGAAGCAATCCATAACCTTTGTGTATGAGAGATGGATTGCTTCGCTGCGCTCGCAATGGCGGAATTCTTGAATGAAGGAGAATGACCCGTGAGCATGCCGAAAGGGCCCAGCCTCGCTGTCCGGCCTGCGACCAAGGACGAGACGCCGCCCACGGGCTTGCAGATCCTGCAGCCGAGTGGCTGGCCGATGCCGAGAGGCTACGCCAACGGCATCGCCGCCGATGGCCGCCTTGTCGTGACCGGTGGCGTGATCGGCTGGGATGTTCTGGGACATTTGCCGGCGGATTTCATCGCGCAGGTCCGTCAGGCGCTGAGCAACATTTCGGCCATCCTCGCCGAGGGCGGCGCGCGGCCCGAACATCTCGTGCGTCTCACCTGGTATGTCGTCGACATGGACGAATATCTCGGGAGCCTGAAGGCGCTCGGCGCGATCTATCGCGAGATTTTCGGCGCGCATTATCCGGCGATGGCGCTGGTCCAGGTGGTGCGGCTGGTCGAGAAAACCGCCAAGGTCGAGATCGAGGCGACCGCGGTGGTGCCGCGTTAGCTTCTCAAATCCGCAACGGCTTCAACTCAGCAAGTCGCTTGTAAGCCGCAGCCGCATTTCGCAGCAGGCGTTTCTCGCGCTTGGGGCTGAGAAACGGCTCCGACGCCAGCGCCCCGCCGCGCCCCACCGTCGCCGCCAGCGACCGGCCCCGCGCATCGTCATTCAACTGCCCGAGGGATTTTTGCGCCTCGCGCAGGCATTTCACCGTCGCCTGCTGCTTCTTGATCTCATCGCCCGAAATCAGATCGGTGACGGACTCGATGGCGTAATTGAGCTTCTTGTTCAGGAGGCGCAGCCGATGGCGTTTTTTGGTGCCGAATTCCCGCAGCTTGCGGCTCTTCTTCACGAGTTTCTTCTGCCACCGCGCCAATTGCCGCGTACTGTAGTCGGCGACCGGACAGGCGCGTTGTTGGGCGGCTTGCGCGCCGGTCTTCCTGCACCAGGCTCCCTTTTCGACCCAGGCGGCGGTGCTTTTGACCAGCCGCTGATAGCGGGTCGATCGAAGCACACGCGCCAGATGCCGCTGGCTTACGGCGCGTTCCCGTTTCCAGGATCGATCGTCCGCCTGCTGGCTTTGTTGATTGATTTCCTTTAGCCGCTCGATCGCGACATCGAGGTCGCGCACGACGCCGAGATGGGAGTTCAACCACTTCAACTCATCCCGTATTCGCGTCTGTTGCGGGCCGGCCACCATCGGCGAGAAGAACGACATCGCGGTGCGCAACCGTGTGACCGCAATCCGCATGTGATGCAAGGCGTCGGCGTCGCCCAAGCAGGTCGCGGCGTGATGGGTGGTCAAATCCTTCAGGCCGCGGCGCGTGATAACCCGGAAAGCCGCGTCGCATGGCATTGTGGCCTCGAGCCGCACAGCAAGCGGACGCCGCGGTTGTGTTCGCGTGGCGCGGGCAGGGGATTTGGCGGCAGGTTTTCGCGATGGCGACGACACCATGAGGGTAAATTGCCCGTTTGCCCAAAGCTTGGCAACCAAAACGCTTGGTAACCTGATCACCAAAAGCTTTATCACCAAAAGGCTTGGCAACCATTCGGCAACCACGAGTGGGGCTTTAAGGCTTTACCCGGAGAGATGATATCCGGGTTTTATTCCGGCCTTGTTTTATCGCAAGCCTTGCGTCACCTGCCGTGCTTGGCGGCAAAGCCGGCCTGATCGGGTGCAGCTTCCAGGCCGGCGATCCGGCCGGCGTCGCGGGCCATTTCGCCATGGATCGTGTGCAGGCCGCGGACGGCCTGGTCCAGCGCCGGATCGCTCCCGCGGATTGCGGCCACGAAATGTGCGATCCATTCCGTATCGAGCTTGACCCGCGTCAGGCCATCGCGGCTTTTCTTGCGATCGAGTGATCGATACACCGCCTTGGCGCGGGCCGCGTCCGCGGAGCAGCCGAGCAGGCCCGCGATCTCGTCATATGTCATCCAGATCTGCGGCATCGTGCTGTCTCCGTAAAGCAAAAGCACGCTGCCCCAACTTGATGAATACGACGTTTCCGTCCCCGCTCTCTCAAGATAGATAAATTTAATCAAAACAACTTTTAATAGTATTTATCCCGCGAAATTCATGGTTGATGATTTGCGAATACTTTGCCATTCGGCGCCCGAGCAACGTCCAAACGCTTGTCCGGTCATGATCTTTCGCTAGTCTAGGGTTTGGATAACGGCAACATCGGCGTGCTGCCCCACATCTCTGCCCGAATGCGGTGATTTGCCCTTTTTTGCGGAGTCGTGCCGGCTTTGCTGCTGGAGATTTGATGGGCGTGGCCCAGGACAAGACGGCTGAAGCGCGGGGAAGCTCGGGCAACAAGTTGACGGTGCTGCGCAAGCACCCGATTTTCTGCGACCTCGATCCCGAGGCGTTCGACCAGCTCTGCCGCTATGCCAAGCACGCCACGCTCAAGCGCGGTGAAACAATCTTTTCCAAGGGCGACCCCGGCAACAGCCTGATCGCGGTGATCCGCGGCACGGTCAAGATCAGTATTTCCTCGGCCGAGGGCCGCAGTGCGATCCTCAACCTGATCGGCCCCGGCGAGATTTTCGGCGAAGTCGCGCTGCTCGATGGCCTGGCGCGAACCGCCGACGCCACCGCCAATTCCTCTTGCGAGATTTTCGTGATCGACCGCCGCGAATTTATTCCCTTCGTGCGCAGCCAGCCGGCGCTGGCAATGAAATTCATCGAGCTGTTATGCGCGCGCGTGCGCTGGACCAGCGATCAGGTCGAACAGGTGATTCTGCAGGATCTGCCGGGCCGGCTCGCCAGTGCGCTCATTCGCCTGACCGAAAAACACAAGCTCGCGCCCGAAGGCCGCACCATCGCGATCACCCAGCAGGAAATCAGCGAAATGGTCGGCATGACCCGGGAAAGCATCAACAAGCAACTGCGCGCCTGGGCCGCCCGCAACTGGGTCCGCCTCGAGCACGGCGCCATCGTGGTGCTGGATGCCGAGTCGCTGCTGACGCTGGCCGGTGCCGGCGGGGAAGACGATTAGCGGGAGACGGTGGCTCTCATGGTTCGAGACGCGCCAACGGGTCCGCGCGAAGCGCGGCCCGATGATAAACTCCGAAGCGCTCCTCACCATGAGGATTAAAGACCTCGTCCTGAGGGTCTGAGGTCCTCATCCTGAGGAGCATCGCGAAGCGATGCGTCTCGAAGGATGGAGCAGCGGGCATTCGCTGGTTCGCGGCAACCATTGATTTCCCTCGGTGTGAAGCATCTCACATTCATCCGGCGCGTCATGCGCTAGACATGCGTGGGGTACATCCTCAATGTGGAGGCGACCATGCACGGTTCGTTCGAGAGATCAGGCAAGAGCGAGAGTTTCTCCGATCGCTGGCGTATCGGGTTCTTTGTGTTCCCCGTGGTGCTGGCGGCGGCGCTAATCGCGCTGGCGATCCTGGAGCCGGCCTCATCCAAATGGATATCGGAAGCCGCGCAATCGGAATTTGCGGGTGTCTATGCGATGCCGGACTCCGGTCCAACACAGCTCGCGCGGCCGGCCATGGAAATCCGGACCGTCAAAGCCTATTGAGGCTAGAAGGCCTCGAACCATCCAAGTTTTACTAAATTTTTCAGAGATAGCCTTCGCCGGCTTCGGCGGCGAAACGGCCGGGATCGCCTTCCCACACGATCCGCGCATGTTCCAGCACATAGACCCGGTCGGCATGCGGCAGCGCGAAGGTGACGTTCTGCTCGCCGAGCAGTACCGTGATCGGCGTGGTCTGGCGCAGCTTTTCCAGCGCCTTCGACAACAGCTCGAGAATGACAGGTGCCAGGCCGAGCGTCGGTTCGTCCAGGATCAGGATTTTCGGCTGCATCATCAGCGCGCGGCCGATCGCCAGCATCTGCTGTTCGCCGCCGGATAGCGTCTGCGCCATCTGGCCCTGGCGCTCCCTGAGAATCGGGAACAGGTCGAACAGCCATTCGAGCTGCTTCTGCCGCGCCTCGTCCGTGAGGTGCTGGCCGCCGAGATCGAGATTTTCGCGCACGCTCATCTCGCCGAACAATTCGCGCGATTCCGGGCATTGCACGATACCGCTGCGGGCGATCCGCGCCGGGCTGGTGCCGCGGAGTTTCTCGCCGTCGCGGACGATTTCGCCGCTATAGGGCAGGAAGCCAGAGATCGTATTGAACAGCGTGGTCTTGCCGGCGCCGTTCAATCCCACCACCGAGACGAACTCGCCTTGATGGACATGGATCGATACGTTCTCCAGCGCCTGCGCCTTTCCGTAGTGCACGCTGACATTCTCGACCTGCAGCAGCGGCACCTTGTCCTTGAAGCTGGTTTCCGGACGCGCCGACGTCTCGATCGCGCCGCCAAGATAGACCCGCCGCACGGTTTCGTTGCGCATCACTTCGTCGGCGCGGCCAGTGACGATTTCCTCGCCGAGATACATCGCGAGCACGCGATCGACCAGGGCGGCGACGCTCTTGACGTTGTGATCGACCAGTAACACCGCGCGGCCCTCGTCGCGGAAACTTCTGATCAGTTCCGAGAACGTGCCGACTTCGGCCAGCGTCAGCCCGGCAAAGGGCTCGTCGACCAGCACGACTTTCGGGTCGCGCGCGATCGCCTTGGCGAGTTCGAGCCGGCGCAAATCGGCAAACGGCAAGGTCGGCGGGCGGCGATCTATCACGGCGCCGAGACCGACGCGGTTGGCGATCCATCTGGCGCGCTCGGTCAGCGCCTTGTCGGCGAACAGCATGAACAGGCTGTCCGGCAACAGCGCGACCATGATGTTCTCCAGCACGGTCTGCCGGTTCAGCGGCCGCGAGTGCTGGAACACCATCCCAAAGCCCTTGCGCGCAATCTTGTGCGCGGGCAGGCCGGCGACGTTCTCGCCCTGGAAGATCACTTCGCCCGCGGTCGGGCGTTCGATCCCCATGATCGACTTCATCGCGGTCGATTTGCCGGAACCATTGGGCCCGATCAGGCCAAAAATCTCGCCGGCGCGCAGATCGAGGCTGAGGTTCTTCACGGCGGTGAGGCCGCCGAAGCGTTTCACGAGGCCGCGGACTTCGAGCACAGGCGGATTGTTGGTCACAGCGTCCATCACGAGCGCGCCTCGCGGGACAGGGCCGCTCCGAGGAAGCCGCCGGGGAAGAACAGCACCACCAATAGCGCAACCGCCGAGACGATGAAGGTCGCAAGTTCGCCGGTCGGCCGCAGGAATTCACCGGCCACGATCAGGAAGATCGCGCCGAGTGCGGCGCCCAGAACCGTGCGCCGGCCGCCGAGCACCGCGGCGACGATCACGTTGACCCCGACCGCGACGTCGACGACGGTGCCGACCGAGGCGGTGCCGAAGTAAAACACCAACAGCGCGCCCGATAGCCCCGAGAAGAAAGCGCTGACGATGAAGGCCGCGAGCTTGTGCTTGACGATGTTGAAGCCGAGCGCGCCGGCCTGAACCGGGTCCTGTCCGCTGGCCTGCAGCACCAGACCGATCGGCGATTGCGACAGCCCGTAGAGGATGATCGCGCTGATGGTCATGAAACCGAGCGCAATCCAGTAATTGACGCCGGCGTCGATCGAGATGACATCGGGAATGGTGAGACCGATTTCGCCGCCGGTCAGATCAGCGAACACCACGATGAAGTTCTGCAGCATCAGCACCGCAACCAGCGTGGTCAGCCCGAAATAAGGCCCGCGCACCCGCAGCGCCGGCAGCGCCAGCACAAAGCCGGCGATGACCGAGGCCAGCGCGCCGAGCACAATGCAGAGATAAACCGACCAGCCATATTGATTGTTGAGAATCCCGGCCGTGTAGGCGCCGACACCGATCAGGAAGGTCGGGCCGAAATTGACTTCACCGGCGAAGCCGAACAGCAGGTCCCATGCCATCGCGAACACGCCGAAATAATAGGCGACCGTGAGCAGGCCGAGGATGTAGCCGGAAACGTAAAGCGGCAGCGTCGAGGCGATGATCACGATAATGAGCGAGATAAAGAACAATCGCGATTTGAAGAAATTCGCCACGCTCATCGCCTCCCGAGCAGGCCTTGCGGCCGGATGTACATCACGATGACCAGCAGCAGCAGCGCCGGAATGGTCCGGTAGGCCGGCGAAATCAGATAGGCCGTGAAGGTCTCGAGATAGCCCACGACAAACGCCGCGATCAGCGAGCCGGACACGCTGCCGAGGCCGCCCAGCACCACGATCGAGAACGCGCTCGCGGTCAGCGGCCCGACGCTGTAGGAGCTGACGCCGAGGAACATGCCGAGCAATACGCCGGCGATACCGGCCAGGATGCCGTAGATCGCCCAGACCACGACATAGATGTTGGTGAGTTCAAGCCCGAGCAGCGTGACGCCGCGCGGATTCATCGAGGCTGCCAGCACCGCCTTGCCGGTGCGGGTGCGGTTCACGAGTAGCCACAGCAGGCCGATCACGAGGCAGCAGACCACGGCGGTGAAGATTTCGTTGCGCGGCGTGCGCACACCGAGGATCGCGACCACGCCCTCGACGATCGGCAGCACCGTCTTGGCGTTGTTGGTGAAGAAATACGCGATCAGTTCCTGGATCATGATCCCCCACAGCAGTGTGCCGGTGAGAACGAAGATTTCTTTCTCCTCGTTGGGAATCCGCGTCGATTTCTGGATCGGCTGCACCACCGCGAAATAGGTGACGATGGCGGCGATCAGCGCGACGCCGACGCCGATCAGCGCGCCGGCATAGGTGTTGACATGAAATACGCTGGCCGCGGCCCATGCGGCCACCGCCGCCAGCACCATGATGGCGCCGTGCGACAGGTTAAGCACGCCGGAGACGCCGAAGATGAGGGTGAATCCGGTCGCGCCCAGCGCGTACAAAGCGCTGATGGCAAAACCATCGATCAGAATCTGAAAGGCAAGCATTTAAATTGGCCCAAGCATCTAAATTGGCCGCAGCACCGCTGCCTCACTTCCGGGGAAAGCTGCACATACGAAAAAGCTCCCGGGGGAAAAACCCGGGAGCATGATCGTTCGGAGTTCAGTTCGAGGTGACCTTGATGAAGCTTGGGAACTTCAGCGTGCCCTTGGCGACTTCCTTGGGCCAGACGCTGACCTGCTTGCCATCCTGCCACTGCAGCATCAGTCCGGTGATCAGGCCCTTGCCGTATTTGATCGAATGGGTGAACGGGTCGTCCTTGCCGTAGAACTGGACGCGGCCGATGGTGCCTTCCCAGTCGGTCTTTTCCAGCGCGTCGACCAGCTTGTCGGCGTCGGTGGTGCCGGCGCGCTTGACGGCGTCGGCGATAAAATAGACTTCGTCATAGGCCGTGTAGCCGGCATAGGACGGATAATTGCCGAACTTGGCCTTGAAGCCGTCGGCAAAGGGGATCGACTTCGGCGTCACAGGAACGCCGGGGCCGGAGACGCCCTGATAGAGCACGCCATTGGATGCGTCGTTGGTGTCCTTGCCGAAGGTTTCGTTGGTGGCCTGCGAGGCGATGCCGAGCATCGGGATCGGCACCTGCTGGTTCTTCCACTGCACGGTGGGCTGCACGCCGACATGTGAAATACCGGTGATGATCACGTCGGGCTTGGAGCCCTCGATCTTGTTGAAGATCGGCGTGAAGTCGGTGGTGTCGGGCGAGAAGCGGATGTGATCGAGTACCTTCAGCCCGGCCTTGGGCAGGCATTCCTCGTAGCCGATGTCGAGCGGCTTGGTCCAGGCGGCGTCCTCGCTCATGATGACGGCGGTCTTCATGTTCTTCTGCTCGGCCAGCAACTCCTTGGCGGCGTCGCAGACCGACAGCGCCAGCGCGGCGGAAGTCAGATAGCCGTGGAAGGTGTATTTGTTCTTCTCGTAATCATTGTGGACGCTCTTGCTGATCTCGTTGGACGCAGCGCCCGGCGTGATGAACGGCGTCTTGAGGCGCGACGCCCAGGGCTCCAGCGCCAGCACCACTTCGCTGATGTAGCTGGCGATCACCATGTGGACCTTGTCCTCATTGACCGCGCGCTGGAATGCGCGAACCGAGTCGGCCGAGGAGGAGTGGTTGTCATAGGTGACGATTTCGATCTTGCGGCCGTCGACGCCGCCCTTGGCGTTGATTTCGTCGGCGGCCATCTGCGCGGCCTGCGGGATCGATGCGCCGGCGATGGCCTGCGCTTCGGCGATGACGCCGATCTTGATCGGGTCCGCGGCCAGGGCCTGACCGGACGCCGTCGCGAGCAGGCCCAGCGCGGTCGCGCCGAGCAGCCTCGACAAGGACCGGGATAGGGGCGATCGGGATGTTTTTGTCATGTCGTTTCTCTCCACTGTAACTGATGGCCTTGTTGATCGGCCTTGTTCATTAATGTTGGGGGCATTCTAGCGGTGCCTGCGTCCTCAGCAAGCGAAACACCGCGGCGGCTCGTTCATGTCGGCGAAACTAAAGTAGGGAGGCGCGGTCGAGCATTCGTTAGCGCGGGAAATCGCTGCAGAGCGGTGGGTATTTTACAGGCAATAGCGAGCGGTGGATGTTTTGTTGATATTTTTCAAATGCTTGCACGAAGATGGAAAATTCCCGCAACCACGAAAGGTCTATTGGGCGAAAGCAAGCGGGAGCAATGCGTCGCGTGCCCGGCCGACCGCTTCGCCGTAATCGCGGGTTTTCGTCTGCCGGAACAGACGCGCGTCGGGATACCAGGGGCTGTCGTCACGATCGAGCAGCCAACGATAATCGGGCGTGTAAGGCAGCAGAATCCAGGTCGGGCATCCAAGGGCGGCGGCGAGATGGGCAACACTGGTGTCCACGGTAATCACCAGATCAAGGCAGGACACCAAGGCAGCCGTCTCGGTGAAATCCGTAAGATGAGCGGTCAGGTCGATAATGTCGGCCCGTTCGAGCAGCGTCGCCTTGTCCGCAGGTCTCGGGTCCTTTTGCAGACTCACAAATGTTGCGTCGACGTCGAAAAGAGGCGCCAGCGCGCGCAGGGGTAGCGACCGGTTATGGTCGTTCGCGTGGTTTGGGTTACCGGACCAGACCAGGCCGACCCGCAATTTGTCGTGCCGGCCAAGGCGCTCTTCCCAGGCTTGCACGCGGCTCTCCGCAGGGCGAGGCAGATACGATGCCGGCGACGGAATGGTGTCGAGCCGGGTCCCGAAGGCCAGAGGCAAGCTCATCATGGGGCAATGGATGTCGAACGCCGGCAGCGCATTCACGGCTGACGTATTCATCGTTGAGGTCGCAATACAGTGGGAAACTCCGGGGAGATCCGACAACAGAAGGCGCAACGCGTCCTGGACAACAAACACGACGCGCGCGCCGCGTTCTGCCAGCATCGGCAGGTACCGCGCGAACTGGATTGTATCTCCAAATCCCTCATCCGCGGCGACGAGGATGGTCTTGCCCTCAATGGCTCCATCTCCGAGCCACAGGGGTTGCAAGAATTTGGGATAGGTGGTCGAGAGCGGCGGAACCTTCCACCGCGCCTCGCGTCCCGCCCAGCCGGCTTCGAAATTTCCGGTCAGCATGTGAAGATGGGCCGACCCCAAATGCGCCACGGCATCGTTCGGATCTGCTGCCTTTAAACCGTCATAGATCGCGAAAGCGTCGTGGAACCGCCTGGTCTGTGTGAACGCGACGGCTTTGTTGTGAAGAGCATCCGGAAAATTCGGACGAAGCACGAGCGCCCGGTCGAACCATTCCAGCGCCTCTTCATCCCGGCCATGCGATCGAAGGAGAATGCCGATATTGTTGCATGGCTCGGCATTGGTCGGATCGAGCGCTTGCGCTCGTCGCGTGTCGGTCAAGGCTTCCGCGAACCTTTTGAGGCCGTACAGGCACATCGCGCGGATGCTCAATGTCGGAACGTGGTTTGGCTGCAACGCGTCGCACAGATTGAAGCAGGAGAGCGCCTCTTCCAGCCGCCCCAATCTGTGGAGGATGATTGCGCTGTTCTGCATTACGTCCCAACGATGGGGATCGAGTTTGAGCGCCTGCTGAAAGCTCAGCAGCGCGTCCGCCGGACGCCCTGCCTCGACGAGGGCATCGCCGAGATTCTTCCACAAATCGGCATTTTCAGGGTTGATCTGCGCCGCTTTCTCGTAGGCCTTGAGGGCCTCTTCGCGTCGCCCCGACTGCCATAATGCCGCGCCGAGCGTCAGAAGAAATTTCGGTTGGGGATTCTGCCGAATGGCGCGGGCGATCCACTCTACGGCCAAATCGTATTGTTTGGCCTGGAAGGATAACAGCCCCATCAGATAGAGGGTGTCTGCGTGATTGGAATCTATGGCGAGCGCTTGCTGGCAGCAGGTTTGCGCGTCGAGATAGCGCCCGGCCCGTATGTGATTGAGGCCAGCCTCGCAAAGCGCAGCAGGTGTACTTATGGCAGACGTATTTGCGGCGGGCGTATTTGCAGCAGGTATATTTGGAGCAGGTATAGTTGGGGTGCTACCGCTGGAACCGGCCCCGGATTTGCGAGCGGCTGCCCGGCGTTCAAGACGATTCATCGGTAAATTTCAACGTTTCCCGCACGACAACCTCTAGATGATTCTCCTCCGCCGGAAAAGTTGTTTGGCGCGAGGCAACACCGGCAGGTGTTTCCATCGTCATATTTGCCGGGAGCCACCTCACAGGCATGAACGGGTGTGAAGATCAAGCGCTGCCGAATCAGTGATAAGCATGGCGCATCGTTTTCGACAGGTTGTGCCCCGCGGATGACCGCAGACGCTCGCATCAGCAACAAGGCGGTTCGCAAAGGCATGGCTCATCTCGAGGCCGGCCGCATCGACAGCGCGGAGCGGCTGTTCCGCGGTGTCCTGCTATCCGAACCCCGTAACGCTGAAGCCAACCACGCGCTCGGCGCCTTGGCGGTTCGGCAGGGCAAGCCGCAATCCGCGCTTTCGTTCCTGACCGCGGCGCTGCAAGCGGACCCGCAACAGGGCCAGCACTGGCTTTCCTTTGCGGAAGCGCTATTACTGACCGGCGCGGTTGGCGACGCGCGCGCTGTTCTCGACCGTGCAATCGCACGCGGATTTTCATCGCCCGCCTTGAAAATCCGGATCGACCACGCCGAACTTCATCATCATGCGCGCGATCACCACAAAGCCGGGCGGTTTACGGAGGCCGAAAAGCTTTATACCGCGATCCTGTCGGCCGATCCCGGTCACGCCGATAGCCTTCACATGTTCGGCCAGCTCGCGCATCAGACCAGCCGCGCCGAGGCCGCCATCCGGTTGATCAGCGAGGCGATCCGCCTGAAGGGCGATGTCGCCGAATTTCATTGCAGTCTCGGCATCGTGCTGGCCGAGTCCGGGCGCCTCGAAGAGGCCAAGCAATGCTTTGAGCGCGCGCTCGCGCTGCAGCCGGGCAGTCCCGAAGCCCAGACCGGTCTTGGCTATGTCTATCGATCGCTCGGCCAGGTCGACGAAGCCATCAGGCGATACAGCGCCGTCATCGCGGCAGGCGTGAATACCGCTGACGCCCATAACAACCTCGGTGCGCTGCTGTTCGATCTCAACCGGCTGGACGAAGCGGCGGTCCACGGCATGGAAGCGTTGCGTCAGAATCCCGACCTCGCAGAAGCGCACAACAACCTCGGCAATGTCTACCGGGAGACCGGCCGGCTCGATGAAGCGCTGCGGCATTATCGCGAAGCGCTCCGGCTCAAGCCGGGCTATGCGCCAGCGTGGAATAATATCGGCAACGCGCTGAAGAGCCAGGGCAAGCTCACTGAGGCGATCGCGAACTTCCGGACTGCGATCAGCCTCGATCCCGGTTTTTTCCCGGCCCATAGCAACCTGATCATGACGCTCGGCTATTCGGCCGAGGTGCCGCACGAAATGCTGGTCGAACAGGCGCGCCAGTTCAACGACGCCGTCGCGGTACCGCTGTTGCGGACGCGCGCGTTCGCGAACGTGCCTGACCCGGGCCGGCGGTTGCGGATCGGCTATGTCTCCGGCGATTTTCGCAATCATGTAGTCAATTATTTCTTCGAGCCGTTGCTGGCGCATCACGCCAAAGACGATTTCGAGTTCTTTGCCTATGCCAACATGCATGCCGAAGATGACGTCACGGGGCGCTTGAAGCAGCACTTCGACCATTGGCGCGATATCCGCGCCTTGAGCGACGATGCTGCCGCCGATCTGATCGAGGCCGATGGCATCGATATCCTCATCGACATGTCCGGCCATATGGCCGGCAACCGGATGCTGCTGTTCGCGCGCAAGCCCGCGCCGGTTCAGGCGACATGGTTGGGCTTCACCACGACGACGGGCGTCAAGGCGATCGACTACCGGATCACCGATATCTATGCCGATCCACCCGGGATGACCGAACATCTCAACACCGAGACATTGTGGCGCCTGCCGGCGACGTTCTGCTGCTATCAGGCCCGCGCCGGCATTGCCGACCCGATCGATCATCCGCCACGGGACGACAACGGGTTTACGACATTCGGCTGTTTCAACAATTTCACCAAGGTGACTGACGGCACATTGGAGTGCTGGGCCGAAATCCTCCAACGTGTCGGCGATGCGCGCCTGCTGCTCGAGATCCCCGGCATCGACGGCGCGGAATTCCGCGCGGAGACGCAAGCACGGCTGGCGCGTCTCGGCCTGCCGCTCGATCGTGTGATCCTGGAGCCACGCAAGAGATCCAACCAGTATGTGCTCTACAACAAGATCGACATCGCGCTCGATCCATTTCCCTTCAATGGCGGCGCGACCACGCTGGACGCCACGTGGATGGGCGTTCCCGTCGTGTCGTTGGCCGGGAAATATTTCACCGCCCGAATGGGGGTGACGATCATGAACAACATCGGCTTGCCGGAATTGTCGGCCGCGGACGAGAAGACCTACGTCGACATCGCCGCGAACCTCGCGACCGATCCGTCGCGGCTGCGGGCGATCCGGCACAATCTGCGGCAAAGGATGAGCGGCAGCCCAATCATGGATTACGCGGCGTTTGCCCGCGATATCGAGAGCGCCTACCGCGGCATGTGGCAGGCCTGGTGCACAAAACAATCAGAGAAAGCGTGAGCCGCGGATGAACATGAACGCTCGCCCCGGCAATAAGGCGGTTCGCAAGGGCCTGGCTCATCTCGAGGCCGGGCGCACCGACAGCGCCGAGCGGCTGTTCCGTAGCGTCCTGCAATCGGAGCCCGGTAACGCCGAGGCCAATCACGCGCTTGGCACTTTGGTGGTCCGGCAAGGCAAGCCTAAATCCGCGATTGCCTTCCTGACCGCGGCGCTGAAGGCGGACCCGCAACGGGGCCAGCACTGGCTTTCGTTCGCGGAAGCGTTGCTGCTGGCAGGTCAGGCCGGCGATGCCCGGACGATCTTCGAGAATGCGGCGACGCGCGGGTTTTCATCGCCTGAGATGGACGCACTGAAACCCCGGATCGACCGCGCCAATGTTTATTGGAATGCGCTGACGCTGCAAAGAGAGGGGCGTTCGGCGGAATCCGAAAAGCTTTATGCCGCGGTCTTGCCGGCGGATCCCGGTCATGTCGAGAGTTCCCGCATGATCGATCAATTGATCGCGGCTGGCGTCAACGTAGCGGACGCGCAGGCCAATTTCGGTGCGCTTTTAATCGATCTGGGCCGCCCGGCCCAAGCCTTGGCTCAGTTGACCGCGGCGCTTCGTCAAAATCCCGAGCATGTCCACGCGCATAACAATCTGAGTATGCTTCTGAACGATCTGGGCAAGCCGCTTGAAGCCATCGCGCACGCAACCGCCGCGCTGCGTCAGGATCCCGGTCTCGCGGAAGCCCATAACAACCTCGCCAACGCGTTGATGGAGACCAACAGACTGGACGAAGCGATCCGGCACTATCGGGAGGCGCTTGCGCTCAATCCGGACTACGCGATGGGCTGGAACAACCTGGCCAACGCGCTCAAAGCTCAGGGCAAGATCACGGAGGCGATCGCAAACTATCGAACCGCGCTGCGCCTCGATCCCGGTTGTTTGCTTGCCCACAGCAATCTGGTCATGACGCTTGGCTATTCGGCCGAGGTGCCGCACGAAGTGCTGGTCGATCAGGCGCGCCAGTTCAACGTTGCCGTCGCGGCGCCGCTGTTGCGAACGCGCGCCTTCACCAACACGCTAGATCCCGCCCGGCGCTTAAGGATCGGTTATGTGTCCGGCGATTTTCGCACTCACGCGGTCAATTATTTCTTTGAACCGCTGCTGACGCATCACCGGAAAGACGATTTCGAATTCTTTGCCTATGCCAATATGCCTGCCGAGGATGGGGTCACCGCGCGGTTGAAGCCGCACTTCGACCATTGGCGCGATATCTGCGGGCTGAACGATGACGCCGCAGCCGATCTGATCGAGGCCGACGGCATCGATATTCTCATCGACATGTCCGGCCACAGCTTCCGCAACCGGATACTGGTATTCGCGCGCAAGCCGGCACCGATCCAGGCGACGTGGCTTGGTTTCACCACGACAACGGGTGTTCAGGCGATCGACTACCGGATCACCGATATCTACGCCGATCCGCCCGGGATGACCGAACATCTCAACACCGAGACACTGTGGCGCCTGCCGGCGACATTCTGCTGCTATCAGCCCCGTGCCGGCATCCCCGATCCGATAGACCATCCGCCGCGCGACGACAACGGATTTACGACATTCGGCTGCTTCAACAATTTCACCAAGGTCACCGACGGGGCCTTGCGGTGCTGGGCCGAAATCCTCAAGCGCGTGACCGATGCGCATCTGTTGCTGGAGATTCCCGGTATCGATGGCGCCGAATTTCGCAGCGAGACAGAGGCGCGTCTGGCGCGTCTCGGCCTGCCGCTCGATCGCGTGATCCTGGAGCCACGCAAGCCTTCCAACCAATACGTTCTCTACAACAAGATCGACATCGCGCTGGATCCATTCCCTTTCAACGGCGGCACCACGTCGCTGGACGCGTTGTGGATGGGCGTTCCCGTGGTCTCGCTTGCCGGGGCTTACTTCACGGCGCGGATGGGGGTGACGATCATGAACAATATGGGCTTGCCGGAATTGTCGGCCGCGGACGAGAAGGCCTACATCGACATCGCGGCGGGCCTCGCGACCGATCCGTCGCGGCTGCGGGCGATCAGGCACGATCTGCGGCAAAAAATGAGCGACAGCCCGATCATGGACTACCCGGCCTTCGCCCGCGATATGGAAGCCGCCTATCGCGGCATGTGGCAGGCTTGGTGCGCGAAGCAGCCAGCGAGGGGGTGATGTTCCATCCTTCGAGACGCATCGCTTCGCGCTGCTCCTCAGGATGAGGTCTGAGCCAGGAAAAACTCGGACCTCATGGTGAGGAGCGCGTCTTCGCGCGTCTCGAACCATGAAGTAACACAGACATTCTATCCCCGCTCACCGATCCTGTGAACCGTGACGTCCTCGATCGCCTGCCACAGCGCGATTGTTTTCCGATAGGAGAAATGTGGCGTTTGCTCTGATGTCAGCAGATCCCGGCACAGCGACGACAGGATCGGCACCCGCCGATCCTGCGTGGCGTCAGACGCTTCGCCAAACGGGTCGGGCAGCGATATCGCCAGGGAAAGCGTAGGCGCACGGACCAAAAATTCCGTCTGTGCGGAATTCGAATCCACCTCAACCTCGCAGCGCGCGCCCTGGTGGTTCGAGAGCGTCGCGCGCCAGACTTCAGCTTCATCAGGCTGCGCGGCGACCGTACCCGACGCCAATACGCGATCAAATCCCAAATCGGCCAACAGGCTGATGAGCTGGATGCCGTAGAACCGTAACGCGCCGCCGCCTTCGGCACTGGATCGTTTCCAGTTCGACAGATTAGCCTTGTAGTGATGCGCGCGGAATGTCCATTTGATCTGAAGGTTGCCGGTCGGCGATCGACCCATGAGATCGCGGCCCCAATCGGTGAAGCCGAACATATATCCCATGCGAAGCATTTTCCCGGAGACTTCAATCTGGTCTTGCACCTGCGCGGCAAGCGCGGGCGTCGGCGCCAACGGTTTTTCCAGCAGCAGGCGCTCCAGTTTGTCCTGGCGGAGAATTTCCGCGATCAGGCCGGCCTGGTCGGCGGGCCGGCGCGCAATGACGAGGGCTTGCGCGCGATCGATCGCGGCGTGCTCGTCCGCGACCCAATCGATCCCGGCGGCAAAGCCCGATAATTCCGCGCGGGTCGCGACCACAGCGCGATAGCGCTCGGGGAGCAGGACGCGGCATGGCAGCGCCGCGAGGGCAGGGAGGTAGCCATAGAGTCCAAAGCCGGAACCAAGAATCGCAACGTTCATCCCGGCTTTCATCGCGCCATTCATGCGGCGAAATCGCGGGGCGAGATGATGTTGATGATCTCTCCGCTAAAACCGCGGCCGCGCAGATAGGTCTCGATTTCCTCGGCGATATGCCAGGCCATGTTGATCAGGGGCAGGGCACGGTTCGCGGCCGGAAAGGCGTCATCCGAAAGAATGGGAATCCGTGTGCCCGGGACCATCTGTCCAATTTTGCCCGAACCCGGCTTTTCATAGACCGCGTCGATAAGATTCCGATCGAGGCCCAGCATCTTGATCGGGATCGCCGCGCGGCCGGGAAACGCCTTGCCGGCCAGCGGGCCATGTCGGGCGACGGCGGATTTGATTTCATCCAGCTTTTTGGTGTGCCAGCGCGCGATCTCCTGCGGCATCCGCGACAGCTCGTCGCCATAACCGCGCTCGCGTTCGAACAGCGCGCTGTTGCTTTCGCCGTCGTGTTCCGCGCGGCTGAGAAACACCCTGATGTTGCCGCCATAGCGATCGGGAAACTCGACATGCGACACGGACATGCCGAGCGACCGTGCGATGAACTCGAAGGACGTCGCGCTGTAGGTGCGCGGATGCTCATGATAGAACGTGTCGAATTGCCGCTTGGCGATGATCGATCCAAGATAATGGTTCTCGATCACGATGTGGGTCGCGGGCTTGGTCAGGATGCGCAGCGCGCGGATCACGGCGGCGAGATCCTCGATATGCGCAAACACATTTGTAAAAGTGATAATATCAGGCTGCCCGAATTGAGCGGAAAAGCTGGCTGCGACATCCTCGCCGAAAAACGCATTCAAAACCTGATGCCCCGCCGCAGAAGCATCCGCTGCGGCCCCGGTCGGCTCAATGCCGAATGTTTCGGCGCCATGCTCGGCGAAGATCGAAAGAAGACTGCCGTCGTTGCAGCCGACATCCAGCACTTTCTTGGCCCGGAGGTCGCCGTATCTTTCCACGCAGGCTGAGACCAGGCGGCGCATGCCATTGAGTACGTCGAGCGTCTGGCGAGAGCGGTAATGATAGGTCGATGGAAACAGATCCTGCTTTGGAACCTGAAACCGTTGATGCGCGGTGCGGCAGGTATCGCAGAACAGGATTTCGATCGGATATTCCCTGCAGACACGATCGTCGCCGATCGCAACGAGGTCGTCGCACATCGGGTGCCGGCCGAGATCGAGCACCGGCCGCAGCGCTGCAGAACCGCACACTTCGCATCGGCTGATTTCGGTAAGGCCGGAATGGGTCATCGGTTGCTTTTCATGATGGTGGTGTTTCTGAACGATCCAGAACCCGATTGATCTGCGCGATCGTCACATCGCGCATCGAAGCTCCCTCGTTGAAGCGCTTGTACCACTCGACCGTCAGGTCCAGCGCCTGTTCCAGCGGGAGGGTGGGATTCCAGCCGAGTTGGGTATTGGCCTTGGTGCAATCGAGGCGCAGATACGCGGCTTCATGGGGATGTTCGCCGGTGTCTCTGACCCAACTGGCGTCAGCGCCCCAGCGGCGCACGAGATGATCGGCGACTTCGCCGACGGTGACTTCGCTCCGGGGGCCCGGGCCGAAATTCCAGCCTTCGGCAAAGCGCGGCCCTTGCTTGATCAGCGCTTCGGCGAGGAGGAGATAGCCGAGCAAGGGATCCAGCACGTGCTGCCAGGGCCGGACCGAGCGCGCGTTTCGGATATTTAGCGTTTCGCCGTTGCGGAACGCGCGGATGGCATCGGGTACCAGCCGGTCGGCGCACCAGTCGCCGCCGCCGATCACATTGCCGGCGCGCGCGGAGGCGACTTGCGGCCCGGAGGCATCGGAAAAATAGCTGCGGCGATAGCTCTGCGTGACCAGCTCGGTGCCGGCCTTGCTGCTGCTATAGGGGTCCGATCCGCCGAGCGGGTCGCTCTCGACATAGCCGCGTGCAAGGCCGGCATTCTCGTAGCATTTGTCGCTGCTGACGATGACGGCCGCGCGCACGCTGTCGGCGTGCCGGATCGCTTCCAGCACATGAACGGTGCCCATGACGTTGGTCATGTAGGTCTCGGCCGGCTGAAGGTAGGAGCGTCGAACCAGCGACTGCGCCGCCATGTGCAGCACGATCTCGGGGCGGAAGCTTGCGAATAGCGGCGGCAGCGCGGTGGCATGATTGATATCGCCGATCGTGTGCCGCAGATCGTTGGCAATTCCAGCCACGTTGAACAGCCCGTCATCATATTCCGGCGGCAGCGCAAATCCGCAGACCTCGGCGCCGAGCATACGCAGCAGGAGCGTCGCCCATGCGCCCTTGAATCCGGTATGGCCCGTCAGCAGAACGCGCCGGCCGCGCCAGAACGCCCGGTCGATCACCATTTTCTCCATTTGGCGTCGCCCGACGCCCAGCATTGTTCAAGGAAGTTCTTGTCGCGGATGGTGTCCATCGGATGCCAGAAGCCGCGATGGACATAGGCGCGAAGATCGTCGCTGCGCGCGAGCGACTGCATCGGCAGGTCTTCCCACACGGTCGCGTCGTCGGCGATCAACTCGCCTATCTGAGGCGACAGCAGAAAGAATCCGCCATTGATCCAGCCGCCATCGTCTTCGGGCTTTTCCTGAAACGTCAGGACCCGGTCGCCCTCGACCGCGATGGCGCCGAAGCGCCGCGCCGGACGCACCGCGGTCACAGTCGCCTTGCGGCCATGGGCGCGGTGAAAGGCCAGTTGCGCCGCGATATCGATATCGGCGACGCCGTCGCCGTAAGTCAGCGCGAAGATCTCGTCCTTTTCGACATGATGAAGCACGCGCTTGACGCGGCCGCCGGTCTGGGTGTGTTCGCCGGTTTCGACCAGCGTCACCCGCCACGGCTCGGCGGTCTCCCGGTGAACTTCCATGCGGTTTTCCGCCAGATGAAAGGTCACGTCGGAGGTGTGCAGAAAGTAGTTCGCGAAATATTCCTTGATCAGGTAGCCGCGGTAGCCGAGGCAGATGATGAAATCCGTGAAGCCGTAATGGCTGTAGATTTTCATGATGTGCCAGAGGATCGGCTTGCCGCCGATCTCGATCATGGGCTTGGGCCGGACCGCGGTTTCCTCGGAAATCCGGGTCCCGAGACCTCCGGCCAGAATGACGATCTTCATGCGGATGCCGCCGTTGTGAGACGCCTGGACCGCGAATCAGCGCGTGGCGATGCGCGATACTAGAGCGTTTTCGAGCGAAGTGGACGCCGGTTCGCATAGCAATCAAGTTCACGCAGATTGCGTAGACTTATCTGCGGTAGAAAACGCGTCAAAACAAAAGACTAGAGCCCTATCGGTTCTGATTTAGTCAGAACCGATAGGGCTCTAGCAGACGAAGCTGCTGGCAGGCGTCTGCGGCGGGTACGGCAACCTTATCCGTCGATGATGGCGACCGCCCGGGTCCAGCCCGCCGAGGCGCGTTCGATCTTGACCGGGAAGCAGGACACGGTGAACCCGGTCGAGGGAAGCTGTTCCAGATTGTGCAGCTTCTCGATGTGGCAATAGCCGATGTGGCGCCCGGCCTTGTGGCCTTCCCAGATCAGGCTGGCGTCTTTGGTTTCGGCGAATTTCTTCGCGGTATAGACGAAGGGCGCGTCCCAGCTCCAACCGTCGATGCCGGTCAGCCGCACACCGCGTTCCAACAGATACATCGTGGCTTCATAGCCCATGCCGCAGCCGGAATTGACGAAATCCGGCTGGCCGTATTTGGCGCCGGCGCTGGTGTTGACCACCACGATTTCGAGCGGCGACAGCGTGTGGCCGATGCGCTTGAGTTCGGCCTCGACATCCTTGGCGGTCACGACATAGCCATCAGCAAAATGGCGGAAGTCGAGTTTGACGCCCGGCTGCAGGCACCATTCCAGCGGCACCTCGTCGATGGTCCAGGCGCGCTCGCCGCGATTCATGGTCGGGTGATAGTGATAGGGCGCATCGAGATGGGTGCCATTATGGGTCGAGAGCTGGACGGTTTCCATCGCCCAGGCCTGTCCCTCCGGCAGATCGGCAGCCTTGAGACCGTCGAAGAAACCCAGCATTCGCGGCAGGCTCTGCTGGTGGTCATGGTACTCGATACGCGGGTTGATGCCCGGCGGATCCGCCGGGACATCGTTTTGCAGCGGCACGGAGATATCGATCAGGCGTCTGGCCATAGTGGTTCCCTAGCGGTTCCTTGAAAGTCTATTCTTAATTCCGTCCGCGCCGCTGTCGACTTAAGCCAGCGTGACCATCCCGGACCAGAACTGCTGTTTCTTCGCCGAGGCGTCAACCTCGTAATTGCGTACGAAGGTCAGCTTGCCGTCGTCGCCGATCCGGAACACGCCGAGTGCAGCAGGCTGGGTCGTCCCGTCGCGCAGCGGCATCGGCCAGACCGAAGCGGTCACGAGCAAACGCCCGCTGTGATCGATCCCGAAAGTACGCAGGTAATTGGCGTGGGCTTCGACGCTTTTGAGCAGCTTCGGCTCTCCGGTTTTCTGGTCGATGGCATACGCTGTCACTGAGTTCTCACCGCCCGCGAGCACCTGTTTGCCCTCGACCTCCGTAGTCGTATAGGCGCGGTTGGTGAGATAGACGAAGTGGCCGTTGGGATGAATATGGATCGGTCCCGCCTGCTGTTCGAATTTCGATGCGGGATCGGCCAGCGTCTCGGTCATGAAGATAGGATCGCGCGACAGGCCGGTCACGGGATCGCGCTTGTAGACATAGAGCTTGTTCTGGCTCTCGATCGAGACATAGACCCATGGCTGGGTCGGATGAAAGTCGAGATGCCGTGGTCCGAAATGCATGCCATCGCCGGGCTGGATCGCGGCCACGTTGGAGAGTACGCCGTCCTTGAAATTGAAAAACTTGATCGAGCCCGGATCGATGTTCTTGTCGGTCGCCGCGTTATTGCCACGCGTGACCAGGATGACGTTCTTGTCGTCCGGCGTGACGCGAATCTGGTGAGCGATTTTGCCGGTGTCGAGACCCTCGGGCTGGTTGACGCGGTCGCCAATCGTGCCATCTTTGTTGATGCGATGTACGGTGACGTTACTGGGATTGTTATAGGCGATCAGGAGATATTCGCCTGATAAATTGACGCTGGTGTGAATCGGGCGCGAAGGCAGCGCCACTGTTGAGCCATGGGGCGTCAGCGCCCCGCTTGCCGGATCGATCTTGAAGGCAGTCGCGACATGCTTGTTGCCGACGGCGCCCGCCGACATGCCCACCGCGCTTGCTGAGCCCGGGCCGCCATCGCTGGAGACGACATAAAGATATTGTTTCGACGGATGCGGCCAAGCGTACTGGATATTCGCCGCGGTCGATACCGTACCGCGCTTGGTGAGGGTGGCGCCATCGACATCGACGTCATAGAGCGTCAGCTCGGGTCCGGTGCTGGCATAAAACACATCTTTGGATTTCGCAGATTTGGAAGTCATGGCTTTTGAAGTCATGGCGCCCTGTCCGAACGAGGCTTTCGGTGCGGCGATAATTGCTCCGGCGAGAAGGGTGGTGAAGGTACGACGGTCGACCATTTTTTCCTCCGTTGTTATTTTTGTTTAGATTTGCATCGCAGGCGAACTCACGCAACGCCGTTCCCGACAGACGAGGCATGCGGCGTTACGGTCGCGTGCAGTGCGGCCGGGCCGGCAGGCACGCGATACCAACATTCGAGCAGACCACACCCTCGGGATTTTTGCCGCACGAACGGCAGTCATCGGTCCACGCCGTGCAGCCTGCGTTGGCTCCTTTCGCAAAATCCTCGAGCCGGCCCGTGTCGGCTGCAGGTGTGGACTTGTGTTGCGTTCGGGAATGCCGGGGGATCAGCGGCAGATCGGCCGCAAAGGCAGATCCGATGTCGAGAGCAAGACTCCCGGTCAATACGAACAATCCGACGATTGCGGTCCGGTATCGGAGCGACATGAGGTTTCCCTTCCGAAATGCGCGATAACGGCGCTACGCTACTTCGAGCAGGATTTCGACCAACCGGTCGGGCATATCGACCATCACATCGTGGCCCGACGGCACTTCATAGGTTTTCCAGCCGGGCATCGTCTTCATCTTCGCCAATGTCTGGTCGAACACCGGACTGTCGAAACCCCTGGCGCGAATGTAGGTCTTGCGCGCGATTGTCTCGTGGGCACCGACGGCCGTAACTTTCTCGGCCACGGCCGCCAATGGGTGTGGCGTGCATTTGGCATCGACCCAGGGCTGATCCTTGATGTTGACCTTGAAGGCCGCCGACGGAACAGGTTTCGCCACGAGATCGCCGCGCGCGACGGCTTCTTCGAGCGCCTTGCGAGGCCCGGGGTTGGCGAGCGAGATCAGATTGTCGCCGGGCTGCGGCACGAAGGCGTCGAGATAGACGATCGAGGCCACGGACGGGGCGATCTGCTCGACGGCCTGCGTGATCACGAACCCCGCTGAGGAGTGACCGACCAGCACGATGTCCTTCAGGTCTTCCCATTTGATGAGATTGACCACGTCGTTGACATGCGTCGTGAGATTGACGTCCCTGGTCAGGAGATGCGAGCGGTCGCCAAGCCCGGTCAACGATTCCGCATAGACTTTATGCCCCTTGCGCTCCAGCGCATCGGCGACGCGGCGCCAGCACCAGCCGCCGTGCCAGGTGCCGTGAACAAGCACGAAGGTTTTTGGGGCAGCTTGAGCCTGCGCGGCGCCGCTCGCGATCATGGCGCTTACAGCAGTCATCGCGCCGAGAGCGCTCCGGCGGGTTATTTCAAAATCTTTACTGGCGTCTTTTTCAGACATGGGCATTTCCTCGCTGGCCTTTTCTGTTGCAGGCCTTCCACACTGGCGCGGGACGATACCGAGCGAAGCGGTGATCGTCTACCTCGCGAATGTCACTTCCTGCAGAGCGCCGCAGCCCTGTGGTCACGGACCCTTTCGCATCCGTGGGCGATTGGGCTAGGTTTGCGTCATGAAATTACCGCGCCGTCAGTTTCTCCATCTCGCTGCCAGCGCCGTTGCGCTGCCGGCGCTCGCGCGGCGGGCATCGGCGCAAGCCTATCCGTCGCGCTCGGTGCGGCTGATCGTCGGTTTCAACGCCGGTGGCGGCAGCGACATTGTCGCGCGGTTGACCGGGCAGGGGCTGGCCGAGCGGCTCGGCAAGCCCTTTGTCGTTGAAAACAGGACCGGCGCCGGAAGCAACATCGCCACCGAGACCGTCGTGAACGCGCCGGCCGATGGACACACGTTGCTGTTGACGACAACCGCGAACGCGGTCAATGCGACGCTTTACGACAAGCTCGGCTTCGATTTTGCGCGCGACATCATGCCGGTCGTGGGGCTATTGCGCGCGCCCAATGTCATGCTGGTGCATCCGTCGGTGCCGGCCAAAACCGTTCCCGAGTTCATCGCCTATGCAAGGGCCAATCCGGCCAAGGTCAATATGGGTTCCGGCGGCAATGGCGGTCCGGTCCATATGGCCGGTGAATTGTTCAAGATGCTGGCGGAGGTCAATCTGGCGCATGTGCCGTATCGCGGCGAATCCGCCGCGCTGACCGATCTGCTCGGCGGACAGGTGCAGGTGGTGTTCGCGAGCATTCCCTCGTCGATCGGCTATATCGCGGCCGGTCAATTGCGGCCGCTGGCGGTCACGACGACGACGCGCTCGGCGACGCTGCCCGATATTCCCCCGCTGGTCGATTTCGTGCCGGGCTATGAGATGAGCACTTGGTATGGTCTCGGCGCACCCAAAAACACGCCGGCCGCAATCATCGAGAGGCTCAACATCGAGACCAATACGGTGCTGGCCGACCCGGCATTCAAGGCGAAGCTCGCCGATCTCGGTGGCGCGATGCTGGGCGGCTCGCCGTCTGATCTGGGTTCGCTTATTTCCGAGGAAACCGAGAAGTGGGCTAAGGTCGTCAGGTTCGCGAAGATCACGCCGATCTGAAGTCCTGATTGTTGGAAATATCATCCATGCCGATTCTCCGATCCCTGGTGTTATTGATCGCGCTGCTGTCGCCGGCCTTCGCGGAGGATGGCTCGCAAGGCGCGGCCAGTGCGAAAGAAGCCGCGCAGGCGCTGCAGGTCTATCTCGACGGTGTCGCCAAGGAGGGCGGCCGTCCCGATTACACCAAGCCGCCGGCATCCGATCTGTTGCAAAAAGTCTTCGATCTGGCGCAACTGAGCGCGCTGCCGCCGCCCACGGCTTCCGATGTCGGCTGGCTGGTGCAGTGGTTCACGGCGGCAAGCCTCGCCAACAAGCAGATCGTCTATTTCGGCACCAAGCCCGGCCCGGATCCCGATGAAATGACCGTGCTGCGCAATCTCAAGGAATATGAGAACCAATATGCCCAGGCGATGAATTTCATGATCCGGGTGGCGGCGCGCGAGTCGCGTGCGCTGGATCTGTTCATGGAAGCGCTGACGCCGGAACAGCGCACGCCGGTCCGCGAAGCCGGCTTGTTGAAGGCCCGCAGCGGCGCCGCGGAATTGCTGGCCAGTGCGATCGGCATCGTGGCGCAAGGAGTGGGGCCGGACAATGCGCGCCTGATGAGCGCCGCGCTGAAGGACACGCGCGATATCTGGGCAACGTATTTGCTGCCCGACGACCGCAAGCAAATCCTCAGCTATCTGGCAAAGGCCACGGAGATCGTGACGGACGCCGGGGTGAAGGCCGACCTGATGGCGGTCGGCGGAACGCTCTCGGTGGTGAAGTAGTCGGTGTAGCAACGACGGAAGTGCACTCCCCCTCCCGCTTGCGGGGGAGGGCCGGGGTGGGGGTGCTTCCGCG
>NZ_JAAVUY010000018.1 GCF_018449695.1 Bradyrhizobium sp. dw_411 | reverse complement strand
GGAGCAAGTAGCCGATAGCTCATCCTGGCGACAAGCTACCCTCAAAACAAAGAGGCCGCCCCAACGAGGCGGCCCCTGATGTCGGTTTGCGGGGCCTTACGCGCCCTTTTCGCATTTCGCCATGAAGCTGTTTTTCGCAGCACCGGACAGCGGCTTGCCCTCCGAGCTGACCGCCTTGGTGGCGCAGCTATCGGCCATGCACTTCTTCATGAAGGATGTCTTGGCCGCGCCGGCCAGCGCCTTGCCGTCCTTGCCGACCGCCTTGCTCTCGCAGGTTTCCTGCGCGAAGGCCGCGCCGCCGGCAAAGGTAGCAATAATTACCGCAAATACGATGTTTCTGATCATGTCGTTCTCCCATCCGATCTGCTCGGAGCCGAATTTGACCGCGAAAACGCCGCGCGATCAAGTGCCGCATGCACTGGTTTCACCCGAAGATTGTTGGGAGGCCTGAAGGATTACGGCGCCGGCTCCAGCAGGCAATCGACTGAAACCGGCGCATCGCCGTCATTGGCCATCCGGCGCCGGGAAATATCGACGGTGCGATAGCCGGTCTTGGTGCAGGAAACCGTGACGTCATCGGCGACCGTGTCCGCGCCGAAACTCGGAAGCTTGAAATGGCCGTCCGAATTGGTGTTGATCAGCATCCGCCGGCCGTTGTATTCGACCGTCACCCGCACGTTCTGCAGCAACTTGTACGTGCCGACCTCATGGGCGTCGCCAAAGAAATAGGGCCCGACATCGGCTTCGTCACGTTCGCCGAGGGCTTCACCCGCGCGCGCACTCCCGACATCAGCGCAACTCATCGCAAAAGCCATCAGGAGCGCCAGCGAAACGGCGAATTTGCATCGCAACATATCAACCCATTCCCTTCGGCGCTGGCGATCGCCGGCGGGGCCCCTTCTCAGTGCAGAAAGAAACTGCGGAAGAGATAGAGGAAGATCACCCCGACCACGATCGGAACCACCCAGCCGAGCCAGAATTGCGTCGAGGCGCGGCGGACGATGGGGTAGCTTACCAAGCTTACAGCGATCGCACCAAGTAACGAAGTGACGAGCCAGCCATACCAGTACATCGGCGGGCCGTTCTTGGCGGGCTGCGCCAGGAACTGCCATTCGTTGATCTTGGGGTGATAGGTGAACAGCGCCCAGTTGAAGTAGACGGCCAGCTCATAAATGATGGCAAAGGACGCGGCAAAGACCGGGAAGGTTTTTTCCATCTTCATAGCCCGAACAAGCCCCTGATGTTGTTGAGGACGTGGCCGACCAGGAAGCCGTACCAGGTGATGGCGCATAGAATCAGTGTCACCGCGATGCGGGCCGGTTTGGCGCCGTCTTCCAGCGGCCGGTTCCACAATAGCCAGTACAGCGGCAGCATGCCGACGCCGACCGCGACGAATTGTTCTTTAAGTTCGAACGAGCCGGTCGCCGCGAACAACCGCGCGTTCTCCAGAAACGAGCGCACCCCGACCCGGTAGACCGGATAGATGATGCCGCCGAGGATCGCGGTGGCCAGATACAGCACGATGTTGGCGTTGGTATAGACCGAGCTGTTGGTGGCGCGATACGAATTGGCGATGCCGGATTTGCTTCGGGACGGCCACGCCACGGCCACCGCCTGATGGGTAATTCCCCCCAGCAGCACGACCGCAAGCAGGCCATGCAACAGAATAAGATACATAATCATAGTTTGCTCCCCACGCACGCTCTGCGGCGGTTGTGTCTAGAGACACATAGCGGACGCAGAATGCAAGAGCAGCGATCCGGGAGAGTTTAGAATTAGAAAGATTCTGGAGTGATGTTGACGATGCGAAACAATCGACGCTCCATCACGGTCATTCCGGGGCGATGCGCAGCATCGAGCCACGATGTGCAATTGCACATCGGGGAATCTCGAGAGGTTGGATCGCATCTCAAAAAATTTCACGATGTGAAATCGTGCGGGTCGCGTCCTCCAGATTCCGGGCTCATCGCTGCGCGATGCCCCGGAATGACGAGCATCACGACTCACTGCCCTCGCCCCGCTTCCAACTCCGCGAACGGCGCCGCAGCAAAGACCACCTTGCCACCCACCATCGTCAGCACCGAATGGATCTGCGCGACGCGCGACAACTCAACGCTGAAATAGTCGTCGCTGAGCACTGCAAGGTCCGCGAGCATTCCCGGCATCAACCGCCCGCGCCTGTTGTCGTCATGGGCAAACCAGGCACTTCCTATCGTATAGAGCCGCAGCGCCGCCTCGCGGCTCGGGATTTCCTGTGGCCCGCGCGTCGCGATGCCGTCGACGGTGCGGCCATCGAGCATCCAGCGCAGCGACACGAACGGATTTGGCACCATCACCCGGTTCGCATCGGTGCCGCCGCCGACGGGAATTTCCAGCTTCAATGCCGACACGATCGGCGGCGTGTGGCTCATCTGATCCGGCCCGCGCTCGGCGATATAGGAAGGTGCTGCAAAATACAGCCCATCCTGCATCAGCCAGCCAACGCCGAGCGCCTTCATGCGTTGCAGCGATGAATCCGAGGCGTCATGCAGATGCGCGATCGACCAGCGCAATTTCGCCAGCGGGATTTCGCGATTCACCCGCTCGAACACATCGAGCAGATGATGCACCGAGGCTTCGTTGTTCCAGTGCACCGTTAGCGTCATGCCCTGCGAAGCAGCCCAGCGCGCGACGCGATAAAACTCTTCCTTGTTGGCTTCAGTCGGCGTCTCGTTGTTGTACATGCCAAACGTCACGGTTTCGCCGATGCCGTTGAAACGCAGCCAGTCGTCGCCGGTGCCCATCGGCAGGAAGCGCGTGAAAGCCTGAAAGTCTTCCAGCTCCTTGCCCGGGCGCTGCGCGCAGATGCTGTAGACCACGCGCAGCGGAAGCGCATGTTCGCGCCACAGCGCAAACAACGCCGCATAATCCTCGGGGTCGAGATTGTGCCCGCCGGGATCGATCACGCCGGTGATGCCAAGCCCGCTCAATTCGCGCAGGAAGCGCCGCGTGCCGTCGATCGCCTGATCCATGTCGGGCTTGGGCAGGCGCGCATAGGTCGAGGTGATCAGCGAAGCCGGCCCGGTGATCCAGCCGGTGTCGCGATCGTATTTCGCGCCGAGCAGATCTTCCTCGGATCCGATGCCGAGCAGTTCGCGCCCCCGGGCATTGAGCAGCATCGATCCGTAAAACAACTGGATATAGACGGGATGCTCGCCCGCCACCACGTTGATCTCAGTTTCAGTTGGCCGGCGCAATTCGCGAAATTGCCGCGCGGTCCAGCCGCCGGCCACGATCAGCCATGAACCGGGTTTTGTCTGCGCAGCGGCGACGCGCAGCCGTTCCATCGCCTCTTTAATGTCGGTCGCGCCGTCCCAATGCACTTCGGTGGCGTAGCGAAAGCCAGCGCGAATGGCGTGGATGTGGGAATCGATCAGGCCGGGGATTACCGTGCGGCCGCCGAGATCGATGATTTTGGTCGCCGGCCCCGCCTGCTTGCGCATTGCCTCATTGCTGCCGGTTGCGGCAATGCGCCCGCCCTCGATCGCCAGCGCCCCGTGAACGGATGAGGTCGCATCGAGGGTGATGATCTTGCCGTTGACCAGCAGGATATCGGCGGGGTTTGCCCATGCCGGCGCGGCGAAGCCGAACATGACCATGGCGAGAGCAACGCAGCAACGCGCGAGAGATTTATTGAGACGCATGTCGCGATGGTGCCACACCGCGTGGCTCTCGTCACGCATCCCGAGAGGCCGCGAAGCTTGCTCCGACCTCATCCTTCGAGACGCGGCCAAGCGGCCGTTCCTCAGGATGAGGTCCGTGCAAGTATCTCAGAACCCTCATGGTGAGGAGGCGCTCTTGCGCCGTCTCGAACCATCGGGCCACAGTCTATCGCCATCCTTCGAGACGCCGCTTCGCGGCCCCTCAGGATGAGGCCCGTGCAAGGATCTCAGACCCTCATGGTTCGAAACCTGGAGCAGGCTCACACTTCATCCAGAGGATGCCGCGAAGCGCCGTCACGAAAAATGGAAACAGCCCTAATCGTACAGCGCGGGAACGGCTTCCTGCTGCGGCGTCGCCGTTGATGTCTTCAGGAAGATCACGCCCGCCAGAATATGAAGCGCCAGAAATGCCACCGCGATGATTGCGATCAGCGCGGTTTCGCTCAGTACCGGTAATCTGATCGATGATTTTCGGGATAAGGACCGTTCATTCACCGGCATTTTTATTGGCTCCAATCGTTTTATTCAAATTGTGCAAATCAGTATCTTTGGGATCGGCAACCAGATCCCGGTATTGCCGCAGAACGCGTTGTGCCTGCGCCCGCCGCGAAAGATGCAGGGCGGCGAAAATCCCGGCGAAAAAATTCCTGCGAATGGTCTTTTGAGCGCGAAGGACTGTCTCGGACGAAACGGTTTCGGCGATATGGAAGGAGGCGTGTTTCATCGTTGAAACTCCTCGGGTGTGTAGCGACACCCCTCCATGCCCCGATTGCCCCGGCACGGCTGTGAAATGCCTCACATCTCACCTGATGGTGATCGCCGGCGTCACCTGTATGGTGATCGGCCCGCAGTCATCTGCCGTGATCGCACGAGACCGCCGACACAGCATCGCCCAAAGGGATGACGCCGGCTGCAGGATTAGCCTGAGTATGATTCTGAATTGGAATTCGATGAGCCGCGTGCGCTCGGGCGCACGCGATTTTGCCTATGTCGTCGGCGTGCCCGTATTGAGAAGCTGCGCAACCGCCGTCACCAGTTGCGCCGGCGCGAACGGCTTGGTGAGCAGGATGCTGTTCGGAACGCCCTTGGAGGCCCATTCGTCGGCGCTGTCGCCGGTCATATAGATGATGGGCATGTCGGGCCTGCTCTCCCGGGCCTGCCGGGCCACGTCCCATCCATCCATCCGGTCCCGCCCGAGATTGATATCGGTGACGAGCGCGCGAAATTGCGGATTTGCGTCGCTCAGGAGTTCGACGGCCTGCTCGCCGGACGAGGCGATGGTGATCTCAAATCCGCCATCGCTGAGCGCTTCTTCGATCAGACCCTGAATCGCCTGATCGTCTTCGACCACCAAAATCACAACCAGATCGTCCAAGATACTCTCCCCCTTGCCGCATCGCTGCGGCGCAGTCCCCGGGAGGGTAAGTGACGATGGGCGAATTCGTTCCGGGCTTATGTTCAAAAATGAACATAAGGGGGTTCCGGGGCGATTTCCTGCGAAAACGCAGGGATAACCCGATGTGCGCGGCGCGTCAGCGTTCGCCGGCGCTTCAGCGCTCGCCGAGAATCCGGCGAAACAGTTGGGCAGCGTTCTTGACGCCGACTTTCCGCATGATGTTGGCCCTGTGACCCTCGACCGTGCGCGCGCTTAATCCGAGCTGGCGCGCGGCTTCCTTGTTGGAGACGCCGGCCGCCAGCCGTTCCAGCACTTGCTGCTCGCGCCGGGTCAAGGGTTCGCAGCCCGGAAACTGCAGCACGGGAGATTTCGAACGGATCTCGGCCTGCTGCCAGCGCGACAGCTCGCCCATCGCCGCCTTGAGCCGCGCCACGACGTCGGTGCTGCGGAACGGCTTTTCGATGAAGTCGAGCGCGCCATGGCGGATCGCAGCCACCGCCATCGGAATATCGCCATGGCCCGAAATGATAAAGACCGGCGCCGGATAATCTTCCGCGCGCAGTTTTTTCAGAATATCGAGGCCGGCCTGATCGGGGTTGCGCACCTCGATGAACATGCAGACCGGCGTGCGCTCGCGCGCCAGCGCCAGCAACGCGGCGCCATCGGCGAAGCAGACCACGTCATAGCCCTCTTCCTGCAACGCGATCGACAAAGTTTCGCGCATCGCCACATCTTCATCCATCACGAAGATCTCGCCGCGTGAGACGCGGTCGCGGGGCACGTCCTGGGTGCCGCCGAGGAAGTTCGATTGAGCCAGCATCATTTTTTGCGAGTTCATGTCCGGCCTGCCATCACGAGCGGAAGTGAGTGCTGCCCCGCGTCCTGATCCACTTCGTCCATCAGCAGTTCGGCGTCACGATTAGCCGCCGACAACAGACGCGCCGACATCGCAAACAACGCGGACGCGGTCCTCTCGTCGCTACACTGGCGCGCGAGGCGCGCGCATTCGACCGAGCAGTCCAACACAATTTTCGAAACAGACATTGTAAAAAACCCAATGCATGCCGCACGCCTTCGCGAGGGCGTGCAGAGGGGGAAGAATTCAAAAGACGAAAAGCGCCGGTTCACCGAAATGAACCGGCCTCACGGGCACAGCTTTGATAAAGGCCATGCGCCCCAGCAATGGGCGGCGCTTATTGGCCTGATGCTGCAGTACAGCAAAACTACGCCCGTGGTTTTACGGATTGAGACAATTGTTTTACTTTTCGGGACATTGGATTAGATTTTGACGCATGGCTGATCTGATCCGCAGCGCCTGCCTGACGCATTATGCCGAGGTCGCCCGTTCGGTCGGGCTCGACCCACTGGCGATGCTGCGAAAAGCACGGCTGCCGCGCGAGAGCCTCGAACAACAAGACCTGCGAATTCCCGTCAGCGGCGTCCGCCGCCTGATGGAGATATCCGCAGCCGAATCCGGCGTCGCGGAGTTTGGCCTGCGCATGGCGGCACAGGGCGGCCTGGCCAACCTCGGGCCGGTCGCGCTGGTCGTGCGCGAACAGGCGACGGTCGGTGCCGGGCTGGAGGCATTGGCGCGCTACATCCATATTCACAATGAAGCGATGCGCCTGACCATCGAGCATAAGGACGATCTGGTCATCCTTTACCCGGTTTTGCGCGGCCGGCGTCCGCCGCGGCAATCGACCGAATGGGCGCTGGGACTGGTCTACTGCATCGTCAGGTCGCTGTTCGGCCGCGACTGGCGGGCGCTCGAAGTTCACTTCGCCCATGCCGGGCCGGACGATCGCAGCTTCTACCGAACCGGCTTCGGGTGCGACGTTATCTTCGATTCGGATTTCGATGCGATCGTCTGCGCCGCCGCCGATATGGATCACACGATCCCGCACGCTAATCCGATGATCGCCCGCTATGTGGAAGCCAGGGTGGAGGCGATCGAGCAACGGCTTGAACACTGGGACGACAAGGTCAGCGAGCTCGTGCGCACGCTGTTACCGGAAGGCCATTGCACGATCGAGCGGGTCGCCGAACATTTCGGCGTCGACCGGCGCACCATCCATCGTCATCTGCTGGAGCGCGGCACCACCTTTACCGAAATCCTCGACACCCAGCGCGCCAACCTGATCGAGCGGCTGATCGGGGACTCCAACCGGCCGCTGGCGGGCATCGCCGAACTCCTGGGTTTCTCGGCGCAAAGCGCGATGGCGCGCTGGTTCCGCGCCCGCTTCGGCTGCAGCATCACGCAGTGGCGAGGCGGTATGCGGCCGAAGGAATTACCTGCCGGAAGCCCGCGAGGGGTTGTCAGCCGGCCCCGCGCGGTCCGCAAATCGAAGCGCGCCGTTGCCGGAAGCCGGCGCCCGAAGAAACGGGCGCGCTGAGCGGCGAGAGCGTGGCGAAAGCGTCGAATGCCGCCATCCTTCGAGACGCATCGCGTCGCGATGCTCCTCAGGATGAGGATCGAGCCAAGATCAGGTTTGAGCCAGGATTTCAGACCCTCATGGTGAGGAGCGCGTTTACGCGCGTCTCGAACCATGAAGAAGGGAACGACGGTAGATCAACACCCCTAATCAGGTACGCCAGTCCTCGCCCTTGACGCCCTGCGAGCGATGCTCGGGCGCATTAGGCGGTAGCGAGAGACCGCGAAAGAAAACGGTTAATCCAAGCGCGACGACGCCGAGACCCAACCCAACGCCCATCCACTGCCAAACCTGCGCCATTACTGCCCCTGTTGTCCCGGGTTTAAGTCGCAAAACATCGCGACTGGTTCAAAGAGACGCTTTGCAGCCCCCGTTGCCCCTCACCCCCAGACGGGCGGGTTGTACGTCGCCGGCGGATCGATTGCATTGCAAACCCGCGTGAACCCGGAACTTCCCCGGTGCGACCCATGCAGCGTACGACCCGTCATACAAGACCCGCCTTACCATTTCACCGGCGCCGACAGCGTCAGAGCCCTGACCCGCGCCACCCAACATCGAAGGACAGCAACATGCTCGCTCGGCGCGATATGCTCAAATGGGGCTCCCTGGCGGCCCTCCTGGTCGCCTCCATGCAGGTTTCAAACGCGCAGGCGCAGGAGACCAAGACCGCCTTGTTCAAGGTCGTCACATCGAAGGATGAAATCATCATCGGGCTGACCACCGACGAGCTCAAGGCACTCGGCGGCACCGATGCCGCCGCGGTGGCGCATGCGCTGGCGCAAAAGGGCGACATGGCGGTGTGGCAGTACAACGTGCACCGCGGCGCCAATGGCGAATTGCAGGAATCCCCGACCGCCAGGATCGGCCTGATCGCCAATTCCTCGCTGCGGGTCGAGCCCTACAGCACGACGTACGCGATCGTGCCGCATCAGTGAGGTTGGAAGAGCCTCGATAAGGCCGCCATTACTTCAGTCGTCATGCGCGATCAGCGCGAAAAAAAATGCCCCGCCGGAGTCGAATCCGGCGGGGCAGGACCACATGTCTTCCAGGTTTTTCCCTGAGAAGGTTTTCCCTGACAAGTTCTCCCCTGAGAAGGGAACAGGAAACTACTTCAACGAGCTGTTGATCGTGCTGAAATTGGCGTTGAGGGTGGTGCCGAGACCATTCACCGCCGCGATAATCGCGAGCGAGATACCCGCCGCGATCAGACCGTATTCAATCGCGGTTGCACCCGATTGATCGGACAAAAACTTCAAAAAGCAACGCCGCAAATCGACCTCCTGTTGGGACCGTGTTGATCGTGAATCGTGTCGAAGGCATCAAGCGCCGTAGAAATACGGTCGCCGATCTAAGGTTGAGTAAACAGGTTGCGCCCAGTTTTATGCACAACTGAGCTGTTCCATTTCCGGAACCCGGCACACTTTGTCATGCCGGCGTCATGATCCGGCTTGCCGATGGGGCTCGATTTGGAAAAAATGCAGTCGGATCAAAGCGCCGCTGTCGACCGATCTCGATTATCCGTTCAATTCACCGGCGTGTGCACTGCAAAAACAAGCTCAACTCTGGCGAAAAAAATAAACCGGCGCGAAACCATATTTGGAAACTCGGTTCCATCGGGTTCCATTCGTCCCGGCCGCCGGTTCCAAAGATCGGGGTTTCCCCACGCTCTGCGTGGCCTGCGATTGCGGCGAAAGCTCTTTAAAGGCGATGTGAACGGGCGCCATTTTGGGCCGGGCGCATTTCTGCGGGCGGCAACGCGCGCCAAAACATCAGACCGGAATTTTACGGCTTATTATCAGCCTATTCGCTGGCGAACTGTGCCGACGGAAGATGGAAAATCCCCGCCCCTGAAACCTGCGACGCAATCAAAAATGCCGCAACGACGGCCGGCACACTGATCAGTCTCAGAAATTGATCCACCGAAAGCATGATTGTCCCCCAAAGCCTGTCAAAAAAATGCTCTTAATTGGTCCTGCGCATCGCCTGCTGATCGCCGGTCAGAATCAGATCTGACACCACAGCCCCCGAGATCGTGAGCAGCGCGAGAATCGAAATCACGGCCAACGTTTTCATGTGACGGATGGTCGATCCGGATTGTGGCCGAAAACGTCAAAGCTTGGCGCATTTTCAGGACGATGCCGGGAAACAATCGTGGCGGGGGATTTTGTTCCCCTAGAATTACGCGCGCTTTTTCGGGCTCAGTTCCCGTCGGCGACGCAGCTCCATCCGGAGCGGGTTCCGAGCGAGGCAGCGAAGCCGTCGCGGCACATCGGCTTGGTCAGGACCAGCCAGAAGCAAAACAGCACCGCGATCAGCGCGAGGCTAAACCACAGCCGCTGCTTCATCTCCGCGCCTCCCCTTCGCGATGCCACGCGCGCGACATTAGCAAAGGACAAGACGGCGGCGGAAGACAGCGGCCGACAAGAAATTACCCGGCATAAAACCGAGCAGGTCCGCGTCCGGAAGACACCCGAAATGCACAACGCCGCTCTAGCGGAGTATGATCGCTAGAGCGGCGCTGCACTAGACCTGAGAAATTGCAATGCCCCAGTATCCATTCGTCCACCTGGGGTCTGAAAGGTTCATTGGTCCGCACACAAATTTTCGGTTTTGTGACAGATACCATATTACCTCTCGCCGCCCGGCGGGAGCGTTTTCGAGCCAGCGGGTCGCGCGAACGCGCACCCGATGACAGGCTCCGTGGATACCGGTTCGCACAGCAATCAAGTTTACGCAGATTGCGTAGACTTATCTGCGTAGAAAACGCGTCAAAACAAAAGACTGGAGCCCGTTTCTGATTCAACACGGCACCGATGGCCGTCTTTGGGCCGGCGCCCGCTCCGTCGCGAAGCCGTACAATAGCGCCAGCCGGTCCAGGCACTCCTTGAAACGCCGCGCGAAATAGTCGATCCAGCGCTGCCCGCGCAGGCCGCGGCGCTGGCCGACCTGCTCCATGGTCAGGCCCAGCACCAGCACCTCATGCACCAGTGCGGAGCCGTCGGCGCCGAGTTCGCGCTCCGCCCGGTTGAGCCGCAGCACCGCCTTGCGCTGGCGTTCGGTGATCGGTTCGCGCATCCCGCCGCCATCGACATATTCCCGGGTCGGGTCGACCGCCTGCGGGCCGCGCTCGGCCTTCTCCCAATCGTCCTGGAACGCCCGCCCGCTCTGGTACTGCGCCTCGTCGAGATGGCGATGGCTGTGCATCCGCCCGAGCGGATCGTTGCGGATCGAACGCAGCGTGATGATCTTCTCGCCCGGCTCCAGTGCAAGGGGATCGTCGACCTCGACCGCCGCGACTTCGGCGTTGCGCGGCAGATCCTGCGATCGCCGGTCATGGACTTTTGTTTTGGTGCGCGCCTTGCTGCGTTTGGCCCGTGCCATCTCGGATGTCTCCCTTTGCAAGTTTGAATCAAGAATGGATGATGGAATGCGTTCGCCGGTTACGTCGTTCTCTTGGCCACATAGGCCGCCAACTCCGGACTGACGGCGATCTCAGGCTTCGCCGCGCGTCCTCGCGTTTCGCCCGGACTCTCATCCGTAGAAAGACTCTGATGTGAGTCTGAGTGTGAGTGGTCGGCGCCGGCCGTGGCCTCGGTTGACGGTTGCACAGCAATTGCCCGCGGCGGCGCGGGGCGAGAACGCGAAGCATTCTCCAGCTTCATGCGCGCCAGCGCCGAGCCGAGTCCGCCCTTTTGCCCGGCGATCGCGCGCTTTTCAGACACACGCATCATCTTGGCGAGCTCCGCGTCGATGCGCTTGTGCTTCCAGCCCTCGTAGAAGAAATCCTGCAAGGTCGCGCGGTAGTCGCACCAGGTTTTGAGCGGCAGCTTGGCGATCTTGGAGAGCTGCCGGTCGTCGTCGGGCAACTCGCCCTTGCGCCAGTAATGCATCATCAGCAGCAGATACGCGCCGTGCTGCGTGGTGGTGAGGTGGCCGGTGTCGCCGAGATAATCGCCGACATAGAGCGGCATCCAGGGACGGTTCATGGCGCGCGGTTTTCGTTGGCGGCCGGCGGCGGCATCAACCGGTCGCGGAGCAACGCGGCCAGCTCAATCCGCCGTGTCGAATGATCCGGCTGTTGCCGGATCAGCGCGCGCAGATGCGCCAGGCGATGGCGCGGCGACAGCAGCCTGATTCTGGCGGCGACGATGCAGGCCGGCGGATGGCTTGATGTCATGCCGCCTCCACGAGGCGCAGCAGAACCTTGATGGCGGAGCGTTCCGGCGCGGACTCCACCTTGCGCGTCAGATGGAAATGCGCGGCGCAGTAGCTCGAATCTTCCTGTCGCGGATGGCCGCAAAAGGTGATGGCTTCGCCATCCTTGTCGCCGCCATAAGGGTAGCGGCAGTCGCGGGCTTTCAGTTCGATCAAAGAAAGATGACGCGGCTCGATCCCGACGCAGCGCAATTTCAGCGCCGCCGCCCGCTTCAAAACCGGCCGCTGCGGCACCAGGCGGGGTTTGGCCGCACGGTGTTTGCGCATCTTGCGAAACGGCAACAGGCCCGGCTTGCGCAGCTTTCTCGGCCGGCTGTTTTCGGCCAGACCAGCCAGCCCCATCCGCCTGGCGCGGCCGATGGTGGCGTTGCGGGTATAGTCGGTGTTGAACGCCGCATTGATCCGGCGCGCGATCTCCGAATAGGGCAGACCCTTGGCGAGATATTCGCGCAGCGCATCGGAATGTGCCGGCTCCCAGCTTGTTTGCATTTTGTTCCTCACGATTTTCCACGTCATTGCGAGGAGCGAAAGCGACGAAGCAATCCATGCTTCTACCGGGCTATGGATTGCTTCGCTTCGCTCGCAATGACGGCGGCGCGGCTATTCGTCAAAATTCTGATAATCCGAATTATAAGTCAAGTCTTATTTCTGAAAATCGGAATTGCTTATACTTCGGAAATTCGGAAAGAATGCGTCATGGTTGACGTGAAGATGATCGAACGGGGACTGAAGAAGCCGGGCAAGACCAAGGGGGGTCTGGCGGCCGCGATGGGCGTGCGCCCGGGCGCGGTGTCGGAGATTTTGTCCGATATCCGCCTGATCAAGGCGTCGGAAATCCAGCCCATCATCGATTATCTCGATCTCAATTCGGTCCCGATCATGGGCCGGGTCGGCGCCGGCGCGACCATCGAGCCGGAGCACGAACAGGTGCCGCCGGAGGGCCTCGGCGAGATCGAGCTGCCGTTCCCGATCGCCGAGGAGACCATCGCCTTCGAGGTTTCCGGCGATTCCATGCTGCCGAAATACGAGAATGGCGACATTATCGTGGTCTATCGCGATCAGCGCCACCCGATCTCGAGCTTCTACGGCGAAGAGGCCGCGGTGCGGCTGAAGACCGGCGAGCGCTATCTGAAGACCGTCGAGCGCGGCAAATCCCCTACCGTGGTCAACCTCACCAGCTTCAACGCCAAGCCGATCACCGGCGTCAAAGTGGAGTGGATCGGCGAGATATGCGTCACGCTTCCCCGGGGCCAGATCGAGCGCCTGCGCGCCAAGGCCGCCGCCCGCGCCCGCAAGGCCCATAGCGCCTCCAGGAAATAACCGGCCGGCGACGCCAGCCCTGCCCGCCCAGCGATTCGCGGCCGGAGGCGGCTTCCGGCACGCGTTGGACGCTCTATTTCCGATTATCAGAAATTTAGCGCTTGACTGGTTTCCGATTTTCAGAAATATTGCGGCCATCCCTTCGGAGGCCGCCCGAACCCGCATGCAGTATTTCGTGGTGATGATCGATTATGGACGGCGCGGGCGCGAGGCCATCGTCGACCCCGAAATAACCCGCCGCGAAGTCGTCTCGCGCATCGCGTCCGGTGAATACCGCAATATCAGTTTCATCCACGAGGTGGCAGATTCAGCGGTCGACGACATCACCGCCGAAATCCTGGCCGAAGCAGCGTTGCCCGAGGTTGCGGATGCCGGTGCGGATTTGCAGGCGGACCGTTTCGATCACGCGCGGGATCTGAGGAAGCATGAAAGGGCGTGAGCAACAGCGGAAGTGTGCGCCCTCTCCCGCTTGAGGGAGGGCTATCGCATATGAAGAAAGAGGCTGGTCCCGCAGTCTTTGTACGGCGATCCTTCGAGACGGCCGCCTACGGCGTCCCCTCAGGATGAGGACTTTCTGCGCGGCTAAATCTTAAACCCTCATGGTGAGGAGCCTCGTCTTCGAGGCGTCTCGAACCATGAGGCCCCAGGCGATTACCGCGGCGGAAAAGCCATATGCGATAGCCCCGCCCGCAAGCGGGAGAGGCGAATCCCCCTACTCCTTCGAAATCACCAGTTTCAGCGACAGCGAGGCCACCATCGAGGCCAGGATGATCGCGGCCACGGCCGAGAGGCCGACGACGTAGGAGCCTGAAAACTCCTTCAGATAGCCCATCATCGAGGGGCCGAAGAAGCCGCCGGTCGTCGCGACACTGTTGATGAAGGCAAGCCCGCCGGCGGAGGCGACGCCGGTCAAAAAGCGCGTCGGGATGGTCCAGAAGATCGCCCGCGCCGCGGTGACGCCGACCAGCGCCACGCTGAAGCCGACCACGGCAATCCAGAGCGAGCCGGACAGCACCGGCGCCATCAGGCCGATGGCGCCGATAAAACACGCCGCCGCGAGGTTGAAGATACGCTGGCCTTTTTGATCGACGATCCGCGCCCACACGATCATGCCGGCCGAGGCGAAGACGTAGGGGATCGCCGAGATCCAGCCGATCGCAATCGTCGAGAGATGATATTCCTTGAGCATCAGCGGCAGCCAGATGCCGATGCCGTAGGATCCCAGCGTGAAGCCAAACTGGATCGCGGCGCAGATCAACACCCGCGTGTCCTTCAGCGCGCCCCAGAGCGAGGACGGCGGACGCTCGCGCACTTCGCTGGCGAGCACCTTGTCCAGCGTGTCGCGCTCAGCCTGGGTGAGCCAGGTCGCGACCTGCGGGCGATCGGATAGCAGCCACAGCGTCGCGAGTCCGAGGGGGATACAAGGCAGGCTCACCAGCAGGAACAGCCATTGCCATCCGGCATAGCCCCAGATGCCGTCCATCTGCAACAAGAACCCGCAGATGGGACTGCCGACCAGCGACGACAGCGGAATGCCGATCAGAAACCAGGCCAGCATCCGCGTGCGATAGGCAACGGGAAACCAGGCCGCGAGAAAGAACGTCACGCCCGGAAAGAATCCGGCCTCCGCAATGCCGAGCGCCAGTCGCAGCCCGTAAAAACTGTTCGGCCCGACCACAAAGGCGGTTGCCGCCGACACTACCCCCCAGGAAATCATGATGCGCGCCAGCCAGCGCCGCGCGCCGAATTTATAGAGCAACAGATTGCTGGGGATTTCGAACGTCGAATAGCCGAGAAAGAAAATGCCGGCGGCCAAACCGAATTGCCCGGCAGTCAGCCCGAGCTGCTGGTTCATGGTCAGCGCGGCAAAGCCGAGACTGGTGCGATCGAGATAATTGAACAGATAGGCGATGGTCAAAAGCGGCACGAACCGCACGGCGGCCTTGCGCACCGCGGATTGCAGCACCGGATCGGAAGCGGCCTCCCCGGCGGCTTTGAGCCCACCCGAAACGCCCTGCTGCAACACCGTCATCCCCAATCCTTCCGTATTCTTGTTTTTGTGCGTCGTGAGCCGCCTATAGCATGCCCGCCGCATCCGTCGCGAATGGATATCGGGCCGCAAACCGCCCAAAAACCCGCCAGAACACTGGCTCACGATACCGCCGATGTTACATGAATGTCACAGCCACGCAGATTGTGCGGCTGTTCTATATCCGTTCGAAAGAGTTGATGAGGGGCTTGCAACCGGCGCGATTAGGTTGAGGCGGGGTTGAAATCACCGAGCTTCCGCCAAAGGAGAGCCGTCATGCCAGCCTACATTCAGCATCACGAAGCCGAGACATCACCGGTGATATGTCCCGGCTGTATCGGATTGCTTCCGATGTTCGTGCGAGACGTCGAGCCGCATTGGAGTCTCGCCAAGATCGACTTCATCTATGAATGCTCGGATTGCGGCGCCGAAGTCAGGCAGACCGTGACCAAGCCGGAACGGCATCATTAGAGATACCGCGCCCGCGCGGCACGTCGCTAGCGAGCGCGTGGCCCACCCGATACTCGTCGTCCCGGCGAACGCCGGGACCCATACGCCGCAGCTTATCGTTTTAGCTTCACTGTTTGACAACTGTGCGTGGCCCGGCGGCCTGTGGTTATGGGTCCCGGCGTTCGCCGGGACGACATGAAGTGTAAGGCGACCGCCCTTTGCTCAACAGCATTTATTAAGAAGCGCGGGTCTCAGGCCGCGTAGGCCGGAGCGCTTTCGAGATTGCACTCGCGGAAATAATACGCGATCTCGTCCAGCGCGCGCTGCTCCCACTGTTCGGCTTCAGCGAGCCAGAAAATCCGGCGTTCGGAATCGAGTGACGCACGCTCGCGGCAGAGAAATTCCTGCCGGCGAATTTCAATGAGCTTGTTCATGAACTCCACTCCTCTGTGAAGCCAATTAACGTGGGGACTATAGCGGAGTCGTGACGGAAAGTCCTTTCGATTTTATTCGGCGAAAGAGGCAACGTTGCTGCCCCTGTTAATAAGCCGGAAGCCACCGCAGTGCAGCAAGGACGCAATTGCGGCGGGGCCAATTACGACCGAACTTGTTCTCTCCGTCATGCCCGGGCTTGACCCGGGCATCCACGCCTTGACGATATTACAGAAAGTAAGACGTGGATGGCCGGGTCAAGCCCGGCCATGACGACTCTGCTTCTATTGTCTGCAGCAATCGCATACCGCTAAAGTGCAGCCTCACTTGGGGCCAATCAGAAGAAACGAAGCGACAGGGGAAAATGTGATGAAAAAGCACAGAACAGAAAAACATATTGCGCCATCGCTGCGCGGCTGCGTTTGCGGTTGCAGCAACACGCTTTCGTTATCCGGCGCGGCGCTGAGCCGGCGCAATTTCATTCAGGGAGCGGCAGGTGCCGCGACGCTCGCGGCGGCCGGGATCATTCGTCCGCAGGATGTACTGGCCCAGACCGCCGATACAAAACCTTATCGCATCGACGTCCACCATCATCTGTCGCCGCCGAGCTACATCGCGGCTTCCGTCGCCAATAATTTCGGCGATGGCCCGATGCGCAACTGGACGCCGGAAAAATCGCTGGCGGATATGGATGCGGCCGGCGTCACGGTCGCGATGCTCTCGATCACGCAGCCCGGCGTCAATTTCACTTCGGGCGAACCCGCGCGCAAGCTGGCGCGCGAATGCAACGAATACGCTGCCAAGCTGATCGCGGATCATCCCGGCCGCTTCGGCGGTTTCGCGATGATCCCGCTCGCCGATACCGAAGGCAGCTTGAAAGAGATCGCCTACGCGCTCGACACGCTCAAGCTCGACGGCATCGGCCTGCTCACGAACTACCACGACAAATGGCTCGGCGATCCCGTCTTCCTGCCGGTGATGGAAGAACTCAACCGGCGCAAGGTCGTGGTCTATACCCATCCGGCCACGGCCGATTGCTGCGTCAATCTGGTGCGCACCGAGCCGCCGGGCATGATCGAATGGGGCACCGATACCACGCGCACCATCGCCGACATCGTGTTCAGCGGCAACGCGCAGAAATTCCGCGACATCCGCTGGATCTTCTCGCATGCCGGCGGCACCATGCCGTTCCTGATCGAGCGCCTGATCCGTCATCCCCTGCTGGAGCCGAAATACAAGGCCACGGTGCCCGATGGCACGCTGGCCGAGCTGACGCGGTTCTATTACGACACCGCGCAAACCGCCAACAAGGCCGCGATGTCGGCGCTCTCGGCCGTGATTCCAACCTCGCAGATCGTGTTCGGCACGGATTTCCCGTATCGAACCAGCATCGAACATGTGAAGGGCTTGCGCAGCAGCGGCGTCTTCACCGACGCCCAGCTCACCGAGATCGAACGCGGCAATGCGCTGAAGCTGCTGCCGCGGCTGGCGGTGTGATGGCGATAGCACCTCTCCCGCTTGCGGGGGAGGTCGACGCGCTCGAAGAGCGCGGCGGGTGGGGGAAATCTATACTCCCCTCGGTCATTTCGTTTTGCGGAAGCACCCCCACCCCGGCCCTCCCCCGCAAGCGCAGGGCTATCGCATATGACTTCCCGCCGCGGCAATCGCCTGGGGCCTCATGGTTCGAGACGCCTCGAAGACGAGGCTCCTCACCATGAAGGTTTAAGATTTAGCCGCACAGAAAGTCCTCATCCTGAGGGGACGCCGCAGGCGGCCGTCTCGAAGGATGGCCGCACAAAGACTGCAGGCCCAATCTCTTTCTTCATATGCGATAGCCCTACCCGCAAGCGGGAGAGGGAGTCCACCACCACTGTCACCTCGGCGCATGCGGCGCCACTGCGCCTGACTTCGCGATGCGCGGGCGCGGGCGGCCGCCGTCGGCGAGTGCGACGATCACCACGATCTCGTCGGGCCGCGGCGCGTTCGCGACCGTGATGCCGAGCGTGTCGATCTGGTCGAACGCCCAGACATCGTCCTTGTGGCCCAGGGGCACGTCGATGCTGCAGCCGACCGCGCCGATCTTCACGTTGGAGGGAATGATCGCCTGCCCGCCGCCGATCGCCTCGCGCATCGGCTTGCCCATGCGCGGATGCAGGATCGCCGCGCCATGCTCGATATCGCCCGAGGTGCCGACGATCGCGGCCTTGCCATAGGACAGCGCGGGAAGCGGCAGCGCCTTCAGCGCTTCCTGCACCAGCATTTTGCCAAGGTCTTCCCCGAACGGAATCAGCTCGTCGAGATATTCCTGCGCCCGGCCGGCGAGCGGATTGGCAATCACCGCGCAAGCCGCCGCGCGCGTCACCGGCGCCATCGCAGGCAGACCGCCCTCGGCATAGACCACATCCTTGATCACCAGCAGGCGTCGAATATCCATCTCAGGCTCCTATCAGGCGATCGAAATTGCGGTTGAGAATGAGTTCGGCCTGATCGGCCGGCAGCGCATTCTTCACGAAGGTCACCGGATTGGGTTCACCGAGCGGAAACGGCGCATCGCTGCCCAGCATCAGATGCTCGACCGGCACCACTTCGGTCACGTAACGAAGCATCGCAGGCTCGAAGCAAATCGTGTCGAAATAGAGCCGGCGCAGGTAATCGCCGATCGGCATTTTCAGCGAGCTGGCCAGTTGCGGATTGGTATCGACCTCGCGCTGCATGCGCGCGCGCAGCGGCAGGCTGAACGCACCGGCATGGGCGTAGATCAGTTTCAAAGCCGGCCAGCGATCGAGAAAGCCCGAGCAGATCATTTTCAGGATATTGATGGTGTTGTCGAACAGATAACCCGCAACGATGGTCAGCTCATATTCTTTGGTGCGGTCCTTGCCGAGCGGATCGGCCGGATGCACGAACAAGGGCACATTGAGATCGACCGCCGCCCGGTAGATCGGCTCGAACTGCGCGTCGTGCAGATAGACGCCGCGCACGTTGGAAGCGACATGGCCGCCGACAAAGCCGTGATCCCGCACACAACGGCGCAATTCCTGCGCGGCCGCGACCGGGTCCTGCATCGGCAGCAGCGCCCAGCCGCCGAAACGTTTGCGGTCCGATGCGATCGCCGCCGCCAGGCCATCATTGAACACCCGCGCGGCTTCGACCGCGATCTTCGCATCGAGGTGATAATCGATGAACGGCGTGGCCAGCGACAAAATCGTCCGCTCGACGCCGTCGCGCGCCATCCGCTCGAGCTGCTTGTTCATCTCGAAGAACGTGGTGTTGAGCCCGAAATGCATGCCCCTGATGTCGAGATCGACCGCGTCGCCTTCGCGCCGCTTGATCTTGATCGCGAACTCGTCGCGCGACTGGGCGAACCGGAAGAAGTCTTCCGGCACGAAGTGACAATGCATATCGGTAATCATACTAGAGCCCCAGGTAAGCGGTTTTGAGACGGTCGTCGTTGAGAAGTGTCGCGCCCTTGCCTTCCATCACGATCCGGCCGTTTTCGAGCACATAGGCCCGGTCGGCGGTGCGCAGCACGTGATGGACGTTCTGCTCGACGATCATCACGGTCAGCCCGCTGGCGCGCAGGCTGACGATCAGGTCGAACAGCAGTTTGACATAGATCGGCGCGAGACCCTCGGTCGGCTCGTCCAATAGCAGCACGCGCGGCTTGGCCATCAGCGCGCGGCCGATCGCCAGCATCTGCTGCTCGCCGCCGCTCATCGAGCCGGCAATCTGCTTGCGCCGTTCCGCCAGCACCGGCAGCAACGCAAAGACTTCATCGAGCGTTTGCCGCGCGACCGCGCGGGCCTCCGCCGCATAGGCGCCGATTTCGAGATTTTCCAGCACGGTCATGAACGGAAACAGCCGCCGCCGTTCCGGCACCAGAACGAGGCCGCGCTTGGGCCGTTCATAGGCCGCGAGATCATCGACCGCGACGCCGTCGAGCAGCACCTCGCCTTGATGAGTGGTGCGCAGCCCCGCCAGCGTGAACATCAGCGTGCTCTTGCCAGCGGCGTTGGCGCCGACCAAGCCGACGATCTCGCCCTTGCCGACGAACAGATTGACGTCGTGCAACACCTGCACGGCGCCGTAGAACGCATCGAGATGTTTCACCTCAAGCAAGGTCCATCTCCTCGCCGAGATAGGCCTTCACGACCTCCGGATGCCGCGCCAACTCCGTCGGCGTGCCCTCGGCGATCTTCTTGCCGCGGTTGACGACGACCATCCGCGTCGCGGTCTTCATGATCGCATAAAGCACATGCTCGACCCAGATCACGGTAATGCCGCGCGCGGGCAGGCCTGCGACAAATTTCGTCATCGCGCCGACTTCGGTGGGCGTCAGCCCCGCCATGATCTCGTCGAACAGCACGAGTTTCGGCCGCATCGCCAGCGCGCGGGCTACTTCGAGCCGCTTCAACAGCCCGACCGTCAGCGAGCTTGCGGGTGATCCGCCATAAGCATCGAGGCCGACATCGGCCAATGTCGCCTCGGCGAGCCTGCGCGCCCCGGCGATGGATTTCTCGCGCAGGAAGGCGCTGAGCATCACGTTCTCGATGACGGATAACTGCCGATACGGTTTCGGGATCTGGAAGGTGCGCGCGACGCCGACGCGGGCGATGTCGTGCGACTTCCAGCCCTGAATGGGCTTGCCATCGAACAAGATCTGGCCGGACGATGGCGCGATCACGCCCGCGACCAGATTGAACAGCGTGCTCTTGCCGGCCCCATTGGGGCCGATCAGACCCAGCAATTCGCCGGGCTGCACTTCGAAACTGGCATCATCCACCGCCAGCGTGGTTCGGAACGAACGGCTGACATGGCGCACTTCCAACAGCGCACTCATCGCGGGCGCCCTCGCCGGGTCAATTTATCCAGCGCGCCGGCGAGACCCGCCGGGAAATACAGCATCACGACAATCAGCCCGAAACTGTAGATCACCAGATGCAGCCCGACTGCCGAGCTGCCGAGATAAGATCGCAACAATTCGGACAATGGCGTGATCAGGAACGAGCCGAGTACAGGGCCGATCGCGGTGCCCAGACCTCCGACCGCCGGCAACAGCGCGAACTGAAACGACAGTTCCGGCGAAATTACATAGGTCGGATCGAGATAGAGGAAATATTGCGCGAACAGCGAGCCGCCGATACCGGTCAGCGCCGCGCTCAGGGCCAGCGCGGCGGTGCGCCCGAGCAGCGGATTGACGCCGGCCGCACCCGCGGCATCCTCATTGTCGCGGATCGCGAACAAATAATAGCCGAAACGCGAGGCTTCCAATCCCTTGGTGATGGCAAACACCGCGACGAGATAGAACAGCATCAACGCGGCGTAAGCGGCCTTCGAGGCGAACACCATGCCGATAAGACTCGGTGCCGGCATGATCGACAGGCCCTCCGCGCCGCCGGTCAGCGAGGACCAGTTCAACGCGCCGATGCGCACGACTTCGGCAAAGGCGAGCGTCGAGAGGATGAAGAACGGCCCGCGCAGCCGCGCGCAGATCAGCGCCAGCACGGCGCCGAACATGGCAGCGATCAATGCGCCGATCCAGATCCCGATCCACGGCGTGATGCCGTAGCGTGTGGACAAGATCGTCGACGCATAGGCGCCGACACCGAAGAATGCCGAATGACCGAACGAGATCAGGCCCGCATAGCCGCCTGCGATATTCCAGGCCAGCGCCAGACCGCCGAACAGAAAGCTCAGCAGCAGCACATCCTGCAGGCTGGACGCCATGCCGGAGACCACCAGCGCGCAGGCGATCAGCAGCAGCGCAATCTCGAACCACGAGATGCGCCCGCGCGTAGGAAACCACGCCATGCGCCTGGGGCTGAGTGAGGGAATCGTTTCCGCTGACATCGGCTACTCGTTCATGCCGATGGTCGCGGCACCCTGCTGGCCCAGCAGCCCGTTGGGGCGGAAGATCATTACCAGCAGAAACAGAATGAAGAAGAACATCTGCCCGAACGCCGGCGCGACATAATAGCTGCTCAGCGATTGCACCACGCCGACACAGATGCCGCCGATCAACGCGCCCTCGATGCTGCCCATGCCGCCGAGCACAACGATGACGAACGCGATCAGCACGAAATTCAAGCCGACCGACGGAAACACCGAAAACAGCGGCACCATCACGCAGGCCGCAAGACCCACCAATGCCGATCCGCCCGCAAATGTAATGAGAAAGATACGCGGCACCGGAATGCCCATCAGCATCGCGGCCTCGCCGTCCTGTACGGTCGCCCGGATCGCCTTGCCGAGATAGGTTTTGCGGATCATCCACTGCAGCGCAAACGTGCACAGCAGCGTGATCGCAAAGCCCAGCAGCAGTTCGACCTTGAGATGGATCGATCCGATCACGATCGACCGGTTGAAGATCGGCGGAATGTCGCGCAGGTCCGCGGTCATCGCCATCAGCGCTGCGTTCTGCAGAAAGATCGACAGTGCCATGGTCGCGAACACCACCACCAGATGCGGCTTGTCCAGCGCCGGATTGATGACGAGCCAATACACGACGGCGCCGAACAGGAACATCGCCGGCACGATCGCGACCGCGGCGATGTAGGGATTAAGCCCGAACAGATGCGTAAACGCCCAGGCGCCGTACATCGCGATCATCAGGAATTCGCCATGGGCGAAATTGACAATTCGCAGCACGCCGAAGATCAGCGTGAGGCCAATGCTCATTAAAGCATAGACGCTGCCGACGAGGATGCCTGAGAGGATGAGCTGGATAAGGGTGCTCATGGCGTGGACCCCACGGCGTCAAGGGAGTCCATCAGCGAGCCCACTTACCTCTCCCCTTGTGGGAGAGGTCGGATCGCATCGCATCGCGATGCGATCCGGGTGAGGGGTTACGGACCATCGATAGACCTGCCCCCCTCACCCCAACCCTCTCCCACTCGAAGTCGGACATATCCGACTTCGATAAATTGAATTGGCCCAACTCTGGTATACCCGAGTTGGGTGGGAGAGGGGGCTCACCGCCGATGCTGCAGCAGAGCCGCCTCATTTCTAGCGATTGCTCCAGTTCGGCAGCGGCACCATCGCCGGCTCGTGGGTCGCGAGTTCCGGCGGGAACACCTGTTCGTTGCCGGTCTTGGTCCATTGCCAGACGCCGATCGAGGCTCTCAGGTTCTGTCCGGCGTCCTTGGGATCATCAGGCCAATCGAAATTGGTGAACTTGATGCCGGAGCCGTTGACCAGCGACCCCTCGGGCAAATCGAGTTTCAGCGCGATCTCGCGCAGTTCATCCGGCTCGTACGTCTTGGCCTTCGGCAGCACCTCGGTGAACAGCGCCCACACCGCGGAGAAGCCCGCCGCGGCGTGGCCCGCTGGCGCGCGCTTCAATTTGGCTTCGTAGCGCTTGTAGAATTCCCGCGCGACTTCCTTGACCGCAGGCTTGAGCACGCCCTCATTCACCTTGGGCGGAAAGTCGGCAACAAAGATGCCGGCGACGGAATCGCCGATCGAATCTCTTAGATCAGGCGCGGAATAGCCGGCGCTGACGCCGATAAACGCGGCGACGTTGAAATCGAGCTCCTTGGCCTTGCGCTGAAACAGGATCGCATCATTCGGGAAGGAGATCGCGATCAGCACGTCCGGCGCAACATCCTTCAGCTTCTGCACGATCGGCGTCATGTCGGTCGCGGTCTGATCGTAACCCTCGTCATAGACCAGCTTGATGCCTTTGGCCTGCGAGTAGGTGCGGATGCCGTCGCCAACAGACTTGCCGAAGGCGCGATTTTCCCAGAGCAATGCGAGCTTCACATCGGCCGCCGGCTTCTTCAGCCGCTTGGCCAGATCGTCGAGCACGATATCGACCGCAGCCTGGCCGTATTTGCGCGCGGGCGCGCCCACTTGAAACGTATATTTGAAACCGCGGCGGGTGATGATCTCGGCAGCGCCGGTGGTTTCCCAGTGAAACACGCCGTGGCGTTCCGCCGCCTGGCTCACGGCGATGGCGATCGGCGAGGCGAACGAGCCGGTGGTGATCTTGACGCCGTCCTTGGTGATCAGCCGCTCGGTCTCGCTGATCGCCGCGTTGGGATTGGTGGCATCGCCCTGGACGTATTCGATCTTGCGGCCGTTGACGCCGCCGCGCTCATTGATCATGTCGCGCGCGATCTGCATGGCCTCCCAGTTTTCGATGCCGTTTTTGGCGAGCGGCCCGGTGAACGGCAGCAGCACGCCAATTTTAATAGGCTCCTGTGCCTGCGCGCCAAACGTCAGCGCCAGCAGGAAGCTCGCGACAAACGCGCAGGATCGGAAAACAAGTCGCATGGCGAAGCTCCATTGCATCGGCAGGTCCACGGCAGATGAAACGTAGCAATGGCGCTGACATGCAGCAATCGAATTTTTCCTATACAATCTATTCAATAATCGTATATGTGGAAAAACGAGGGCCGCCGCGATGGATATCCGGAAAATCCAGTACTTCTTTGCGGTGATCGAGCACGGCAACCTCTCCAGCGCGGCGCAATCGCTGCGGGTGTCGCAGCCGACACTCAGCCGGCAGATCCAGTCGATCGAAGACCAGTTTCAAACCCCTCTATTCGTGCGCGGCGGTCGCGGCATGATGCCGACCGAGGCCGGCAAGCAATTGCATGAAGGCCTGCAAAGCATCGAGCGGCAATTGCGCGCGCTCAAGACCGACGTCGCCGCGGTCTCGCTGGAGCCCACCGGCGAAGTCGCGTTCGGCATTCCGCCCTCGCCGCGCGGACTGATCGCCGTTCCCCTGGTCAAAAACTTCAACGCCGCCTATCCGCGCATTGCGGTGCGCATCATCGAGGAAACCAGCGCGCAACTGCGCGACCTCGTCGCCAACGGCTTGATCGATGTCGCCGTGACAAACAGCCATGAGCCGGCGCTGGGCGTCGCGGCGCGACAGCTCGGTCGCGAACGCATGCTGCTGGTCGGTCCCGTCGGCGCGAAACTGTCGATGCGGCGCGAGACCCCGATCAAGGCGCTGGCTGAATTGCCGCTGATCCTGACTACGCGGCCGAACAGCCTGCGTCTGACCATCGAGACCGGGCTCGCGGCCCATGGCCTGCAGCCGAATGTGCGTTTTGAGGCCAACACGCTGCCGCTGATGACGGACCTCGTCACCGCCGATCTCGGCTATACGGTGCTGCCGGCCTGCGGCGTGCGCGAGCTATTGGCGCAGAACAAGATCACCGCGAGTCCGATCGCGGGGCTTTTCATCACCTGGCTGGTGGCGCGGCCGAAGGCGCGCACGCTCGGTGTGGCGGCGGAGCGCTTTTACGATATGCTGTGCGAACTCGGACGCAAGCAGGTTCGCGACGGCATCTGGGAGGCGGCCACTTAGGCCGCTCACTCCTGCCGCAAAAATCCCGGAGAGGATGAGATGACTGAACGGAATAATAAAGGCGTGAAACTCGATCGCAGAACCATCCTTGCAGGCATTTCGGCGGGCCTCGCCGCTACCGGCGCGGTGTCGGCGCAGCAAGCGGCGACGTCTGCTTCCGAAAAAGGACCTGCGGTCTGGCTCGACATGGACCAGAAGCAGCTCGACGACGCCTATGACCAGTCGAAATACGCGCCGAACCTCAAGCAAGTCACCGATCGCTATACGTCCAACAGCAATGACATGCGCGCGCGTCTCGGCGAACCCAAGCGCTTCAACTACGGCCCGACCGCGATCGAGAAACTGGAAGTCTATTCGAGCAAGCGGCCAAATGCGCCGATTAATATCCACATTCACGGCGGCGCCTGGCATCAGCGCCCCGCGACCGACTATGCTTTTCCGGCGGAAATGCTGATGAATGCCGGCGCGCATTATGTGGTGCCGGATTTCATTTCGGTCGATGAAGCCAATGGCGATCTCGTGCCGATGGTCGATCAGGTCAAGCGCGCGATCGCCTGGACCCTGCGCAATGCGCCCATGCTCGGCGGCGATGCGGATCGGGTCTACGTCTCCGGCTTTTCCTCAGGCTCGCATCTTGCGGGTGTCGCGCTGTTGACCGACTGGAAAAAGGAATTCGACCTGGCTCCAAACCCGATCAAGGGCGCGGTGCTGTCCAGCGGCATGTACGATCTCAAGCCGGTGCGGCTTTCGGCGCGCTCGAAATATGTGAAGTTCACCGACGCGATGGAGGATGCTCTCAGCACCCAGCGCCATCTAGCGCAGCTCAACGTGCCGCTGGTGCTGGCACATGGCACCTACGAGACGCCCGAATTCAAACGCCAGACCCGCGACTTCGCCGCCGCGCTGAAGGCCGCCAGCAAGCCGGTGCAGTTCCACATCAACGAGAACTACAACCATTTCGAGATGATGGAGACGTTTGGCAGTCCCTACGGTTTGCTCGGCCGCTGCGTGCTGGAGCAGATGCAATTGCGGTCGACCTGACGTTCCTGCCGCGTCATCCTTTGAGAGGCGGCCGCGTGCGAACCCTTCTCCCCTCCCCCCGCGTGCGCAGCGCGTGGCGAGGAGGGGTCGGGGCTGGGGGGTGTTTCAACAAATTCACCGCCAACAGAAGCGCGAGGTGATAGCCCCCCACCCCCGACCCCTCCCCGCCGCTTCGCGGGAGGAGGGGAGAAGATAAAGCGCGCATGCATCGCTTCTCAGGATGAGGTCAGCGCTTTTGCCGAAATACTCCGTCCTCATCCTGAGAGTCTGACTCATAATTCGCAGGACGGCCGCACTTTGGCATTTTTGTCCTGCGGCAGTCGACTTGGCTTCGCTTCTCTTGATTCTAAAATTTCAGAACCACACGCTAATCGATTCTAAAGTTGCGCGGGAACCGGTACTTAAAGCCACACACGGTGGCTCCTACGAATTATCAGTCAGGCTCTGAGGAGGCCGCAACGCGGCCGTCTCGAAGGATGGAAGCAAGCGCGACCTACTTCTCCGGCGTAACCGCCCAGCGGCCCGGCCCCGCCACGAAATACAGCAGGAACACGAAGCAATACAGAATCGCGCCATCGCCGCCGTTGAGGATCGGGAAGAAGCCTTTGGACGCGTGCGCCATGAAATACGCTACCGCCATATCACCTGCCAGGATGAACGCGACCGGCCGGGTGAACAGGCCCAGCGCAAACAGCACGCCGCCCGCCAATTCGATCACGCCCTGAACCCACAGCAGCGTTCCCATCGCCGGCATGCCCATCGGCGTTTGCGGAAATCCGAACAGCTTGGCGGTGCCATGTTCGAGAAACAACAGCCCGATCACAATGCGCAAAATGCTGAGTGTTTCCGGCCAATACTTAGCGACGCGATCCATAGAGAACTCCATTTAACGACGAACCGGATGTGGCTCGTCCCCCGTATCCGCGCACCCTAGCCCCGGGAATCGCCGACTGCCAAGCAGCCGCGCCCATCCCACGGATAGGCACATCCATGTTACCAGCTTCGCGATTGTGCTGGCCGCGCCAACAAAATCGCCAATCACCAGATTTATCGCGGATATCTGCTCGCCCTGCATGCAACGCGTGAGCCGGACCGATCTCACATTCACGACATCTTGTTCCGGGTGCGTCGCTCCGGTGTCACGCCACTGTGACAAAAACCGGGGAAAAGGGCCGGTACAGGTTTCACCCAGACCGAGAAAACCAGACCATGAAACGCGGAATTGCCATTCTGCTGTCGCTGTGCGCGGTCGTGATCGTGGGTTATTTCACCGCGAGCAAATGGGCGATCCACCACAAGACGCTGACGCTGTTCGATCCGCTGCGCACCGACCGCACCGTCGAGGTGGACATCGCGGTCCGGCGCGACAGGGAATGGGAAGCCACGGCTGAGATGATCACGCTGCCGGTGGTGATCCTCAGCCATGGCAACACCGTCAAGTTCACCGAATACTCTTTCCTGGCAAACGTATTTGCCGCGCGCGGCTACATGGTCGTGAGCATCCAGCACGATCTGGAAACCGACGAGCCGATGGTGACGAAAGTCGGCGAGCAATATGTCGGCCGCGGCATGCAGTATAATCGCGGCATCGCCAACATCATGTTCGCGATCGACCAGTTGAAAAAGCTGCAGCCCAATTCCGACTACCGCCACCTCACCATGGTGGGCCATTCCAATGGCGGCGACATCTCGATGTATTTCGCCAAGCGCTATCCTGAAATGATCAAGAAGGTCGTGACGCTGGACAATCTGCGCGTTCCCTTCATGACCGACGGCAAGTTCAAGATCCTGTCGTTCCGCTCGAAAGACCCGGTGTTCAAGGCCGATCCCGGCGTCGTGCCCGACGACGACATCTGCCAGAAGGCCGGCATCACCGTCATCAACACCGGCTTTCAGCACACCGACATGAGCGATCGCGGCCCCGACGAGGTCAAGTCGTCGATCCAGAGCATCATCGACAAGTTTCTGGCCGACGAGGAAGAAGCCACCGCCGATACCGGCGCCCGCGGCATGACCGAGCCGGCAGCGGTTTCCGCCTCGGTCGTGAACTAAGCGATCAACGCATGACGAATGGATTGGCCGGTGCGCCCTGCGCCGTCGAAATCCATACGCTCTTGGTCTCCAGATACTCCCGGACGGCATCGATGCCGCTCTCGCGCCCGAGACCGGAATGCTTCATGCCGCCGAACGGCATCATGTAGCTGATGGCGCGATAGGTGTTCACCCATACCGTGCCGGCACGCAGCAGTTTCGGGATGCGCACGGCACGCGCGAGATCGCTGGTCCAGATGCCCGCCGCAAGACCATAGATGGTGTCGTTGGCGATACGGACCGCCTCTTCCTCGGTATCGAAGCCGATAATCGAGAGCACCGGCCCGAACACTTCCTCGCGTGCGATCCGCATCGTGTTGACCACATCGGTGAAGATGGTCGGCTCGACGAACTGACCGCCCGTGATGCCCGCGCCTGACGCCGGCTTTCCGCCGAGCAGACAGCGCGCGCCCTCCGCCTTGGCGATATCGATATAATCGAGCACTTTCTTGTACTGCGCCGGCGTCGTGATGGGTCCGATATTGGTGTCCGGCGCCATCGGATCGCCGATCTTGGCGGACCGCGCCAGCTCCATCAGGCGCTCGACAAACTTCTCCCTGATCGATTTCTGTACCAGCAGGCGCGATCCGGCGATGCAGGTCTGGCCCGTCGCCGCGAAGATGCCCGACACCGCGCCGGCCGCCGCGGCGCCGAGATCGGCGTCCTCGAATACGATGTTGGGAGATTTGCCGCCGAGTTCAAGCGAGACCCGCTTGAGGCTGCGCGCGCCGGTCTCGTAGACCTTCGCGCCTGTGGTATCCGACCCGGTGAACGTGATTTTGGCGACGCCGGGATGCGAAATGAGGTCGGTGCCGACCTCGGGCCCAAAGCCCGTGACCACGTTGAAGATGCCGTCGGGAATACCGGCCTCCTTGGTCAGCGCGGCGAATTCCAGCGTGCTTGCGGAGGTGAATTCCGATGGCTTGACGATCACAGCACAACCGGCGGCGAGTGCCGCGGCGCATTTCCAGGCGACGAACAATAGCGGCGAATTCCAGGCCGTCAGCGCGGCGACGACACCGACCGGTTCGTGCGTGGTGTAGGCAAAGACATCGGGCTTGTCGATCGGCACCAGGCTGCCCTCGAGCTTGTCGGCGAGGCCGCCGAAATACCACCACCACTCCGGATGATAGCGAAGCTGGCCAAGCATTTCGGCCATCAGCTTGCCGTTGTCGCGCACCTCGATTTCAGCCAGGCGCTCGGCGTTGGCGGCCACGAGGTCGCCGAGCTTGTGCATCGCCTTGCCGCGCGCCGACGCCGTCATTTTCGACCAGGGACCGCGCCACATCGCCTCGTTCGCGGCCTTCACGGCGGCGTCGACATCGGCGGCTGACCCACGCGGTATCTTCGCCCAGGGTTCCCCCCGATAGGGATCGATCGAGTCGAACCATTCGCCCTTGGCGGGATCGACGTAATTGCCATTGATGTAAAGTTGATATTTCTTCACGCCGATCTCCCATTGTTGTTTTTTATAATTCCTAGCAGATCATTCCGGTTTGGACCACCAAAGCGCACCGCAGCCCTCTTGTGCAAAACCGCAATAGGCGGTCTAATACCGCTTGAGGCGTTCTGTAACGCCTGATCCGCGCGCTCCAGGGCTGTGGCGCGTCCATAAGGCGATGTTTGCCGAACCCGTTGCGCGGGCGCAGATCTTAACATCGACAGTCCTGACATCGACGGTCGGTCTCCCCACGCATTATCCGTGGAGATGCATGTGAACCTCGATGCCTACCGAATTGCCGCAGAGCCTTATTACCAGCCGGTCGGCGACGAAATCGCGATATTCGAAGCCGCGTTTTCGCAGCGCCTGCCGGTGATGCTGAAAGGGCCGACCGGCTGCGGCAAGACCCGGTTTGTCGAGCATATGGCCTGGCGCCTGAACAAGCCGCTGGTCACCGTGGCGGCGCATGAAGACATGACCGCCTCGGACCTCGCCGGCCGCTATCTGCTGGAGCCTGAGGGTACCGTCTGGCACGATGGCCCGCTGACCATGGCGGTGCGCTATGGCGCGATCTGCTATCTCGATGAAATCGTCGAAGCGCGGCAGGATACGACAGTCGTGATCCATCCGTTGACCGATGCACGCCGCATCCTGCCGTTGGAAAAGCACAACGAGATCGTTCCGGCGCATGCTGATTTCCAGCTCACGATTTCCTACAATCCCGGCTATCAGAGCGCCGTCAAAGATCTCAAGGAGTCGACCAAGCAACGCTTCCTCGCGATCGATTTTTCCTATCCGCCGGCCGCGGTCGAAGCCGCCATCGTCGCGCGAGAATCCGGCACCGATGCCAATCTGGCCGGTACGCTGGTCGCGATCGCCGAGCGGTCGCGCAACCTTCAAGGCCATGGCCTCGACGAAGGCGCCTCGACGCGGATGCTGATCCACGCCGGGCGTCTGGTGCGCGCGGGGTTACCGCTTGAGGCCGCCGTGCGCTCGAGCATCGTGCTGCCGATCACGGACAATCCCGATATTCGTCAGGCGCTCAGCGCCGCGATCGAGGCCTGCATCCCGTGAGCGCTGCCGCGCGCCCAGCAACGCTGCGGTTGGTGCCAGCGCAACCTTCTGTGCGCCGGCTGCACGAATTGATGCGCCAGCGCGACGCGTTGCGGCCGCTGTTTCGTTCGAGCTGGGACAATCTCGCCGGGCGTTTCGAGGCCGATGAACTCGAAGGCTGGGCTGATGGCGTGCTGGCGCTGGCCGATGTCAATGCCGGGCCATCGTGCCTGGTGGCGTTCTGGGAGATCAGCCGAAACCAGCCGATTGAGGAAGGCATCGCGCCGCTGATCGCGGCGGCCTACACGTCAGCCAATATATGCCGTCATGCTGGTGCGCAGGCCACCGCTGCGACCATCGTCTCGGCCGCGGCCGCGCGGCGGCTTCTCCGCGGCCGCGCAGATCTGGCGCGGTGGTGGCGCAGCATGGACGATCTGGCGCAACGCGCGCCGGAATCGGTCGAGGCCGCGGCGCTGCGGATGAGCGAAATCCTGGCGGCGGGCAGCATCGATGCTTTTGAAAGTTTTATCGCCGCCGGTTTGAAACTGGCGGCCGGTGACAAGCGCAAGCGGCTGTCCTTCTTCACGCTGCAGGACGAGCTGGCGCGGCGGCTGGTCGAGCGCGCGGTGGCCGGCATCGGATTTGCCGAGACCGAACGCCAGACCAAGGCGTTCATCACGGCCTTATGGGGACGCGCGCCGCTGCTGCGAAGTTTTTCGGCCGGCGGCAGCCAGAGCCCGCAACGCCGCGCGGGAATTGCGGGGCCACTGATACGCATGCCCGATATCTATCGCGGCGTGCAGGGCGACGCGGCCTTTGCGCTGTATCGGGCCGCAGCGGCGCATGCGCAAGCGCATCTGGTGTACGGCGGCCCACGATTCCCCGTCGGTCAATTAAAGCCGCTGCAGACCGCGCTGGTCACGCTGATCGAGGATGCTCGCGTCGAGATGCTGGCGATGCGCGCGCTGCCCGGATTGCGCAGACACTGGTCGCCCTACCACGTTGCAGTTCCCTCCAGCGTCGCGACCGCACCGATGCTGCTGGCGCGTCTGTCGCGGGCCTTGTTCGATCCGGCCTACGAGGACCATGACGGTTTTGTCGCCAAAGGCCGCGCGATGTTCGAGGCACGCCTCGCGCGGCTCGAAGACCCCGCGATCAGCCGCGAGATCGGCATGCTGCTGGGCAACGATCTCGGCCAGATGCGCGTGCAGTTCAATGCCAAGACCTATGTGGTCGAACCTGTATACCGCGACGACGGCCTCGGCCTGTGGGATTTTGGCGCGAACGCGCCCTCCTCGGGCGAAGCGCTCGATGTCTCCGTCGATGCCGCGCGCCCTGAACCGCGCGACGAGCCGGACGAAAATGCGCGCAATCCCGATCCAGCCGAAGACGACAGCCAGGTCGGCCGCGCCCGCCCCGTCGCGCCGGACCAGCGTGGCATGGTGATCGCGAAATATCCGGAATGGGATCGCGGCCATAACATCGAGCGGCCGGACTGGACCACGGTGCGCGAGGTCGCCGCTCTGCCGGGCGATCCCCGGTCGGTCGAAGCCGCGCTCGACCAGGCCGATGTCCTGCGCAACCGCATCCGGCAATTGGTGCGTGGCGTGCGCGTCGGCCGCGCCATCCGCCTGAAACGCCAGCTTGACGGCCATGATCTCGATGTCGACGCCATGCTCGATGCCGGCATTGCGCTGCGCATGCGACTCGAGCCGGATCCGCGGGTGTTTAGAACCACGACCTCGAAGCATCGCGACCTCGCAGTGCTGCTGCTGCTCGACATCTCCGAATCCACGCGTGATCGCCTCGCCTCGGGCGCCACCGTGCTCGATGTCGAACGCCTCGCGGTCGCGGTGCTCGCCGAAGCCATGAGCGCGCTCGGCGACCCCTTCGGCCTGCTCGCCTTTGCTTCCAATGGCCGCGACGATGTCGAGATGACCACTGTGAAGCGTTTCGACGAACCTTATGACCGCGCCTGTATCGGGCGGCTGGCTGCACTGTCGTCGGGCCTGTCGACACGGCTCGGTACAGCCTTGCGCCACGCCGGCGAAGTGATCGGCCACGCCAGAAGTTTCCGCAAACTCGTGATCGTACTGACCGACGGCGAACCATCCGACATCGACGTCGCCGATCCCCTTGATCTCGTCGAAGACGCCCGCCGCGCCGCGGTCGGATTGCGTGCCCGCGGCATCGACGGCTTCGGCGTGGTGCTGGGATCGGGCGCGATGAATTCGGCGGTGCGCATTTTCGGGCGCGGCAATACCATGCTGGTGCCGCGGGTAGAGGATCTGCCGGCGAGGTTGTCGGAGGTTTATTTCCGGCTGGCGCGGAGGTAGGTCCATTCCACCGCTTCATCCTTCGAGACGCGCGCAAGAGCGCGCTCCTCAGGATGAGGTCTTGGGGGATGAGACCTAAATTCTTCTGAACGAAATCTCAACTCCCTCATGGTGAGGAGCGCGGCACCGCCGCGCGTCTCGAACCATCGAGCAGGAGCGCCCACAGAAAGTCGGCCTGCCAACTTTAGCAGGCCGAGCGCCTCACGCCGTACTCGCCGCCTTCTCGCTCGCCACACCGGCCACCGCCAGCGCGTAATAAGCAATCCCCGCGACAATCGCGGCGGACAACGCCGTCGAGAGTTGCGGGAATCCCTTTTCAACCACGAACGCACAGACCGAGCCGATGCCCCAGGCGATGAATGGCAGCGGGCGCCAGTCGGCGCTGATCTTGGCGTTGGGCCGCAGCACATATTGATCGATCAGAATAACCGCACCGATCGGCGGCACCAGAATGCCGAGCAGCGACAGCCACTGGATGAAGAACGCCCAGACGTTGCCCGCGGCCACCACGATACCGATGGCGCCGAGAATGACGGCCATCACGCGCATGCGGGTGCCGAGAATACGCGACCAGCCGGTCGCCGCATTGTAAAGACAATGCGCGCAGACCGAACCGAGGTTGACGTAAAGAAAGACGAACGCCAGCACGCTGAGCCACGCCATCTGCTTGCCGTTCATGTAGCCGAACATGTTGTCGGCGCCGAACGGATTGGCGTTGGGAACCGCCAGCGCCGCCGTCATCACGCCGCCGACCAGCATCGCGATCAAATTGGCGAACGGGAACGCGCTGAAGGTCGAGACCAGCGAAGCCGACGGCGTCGCCGCCCAGCGATTGAAATCGGCCGTCACGGTGCCGGCATCGATGAACAGCGCCAGCACCACAGTCAGGCCGACGCCCATCGACATCGTCGCCGCGCCATTGTTGCCGGCATAGTTGAAGATCGCGGAAGCCGTCGTCGTCGAGGCGGCGTCAGCGGCGACCCAGATGCCGAGAACGACAAACAGCGGCACCGAGGCGAGGCCGATCCAGTGCAATCCCTTGACGCCGACAAAGGTGATCGCGATGTAGAGAATCCCGGCGATCACCGTCATCGCGACGTAATTGAGCCCGAAGGTCGAACTGACCAGCGCGCCGGTAATGCCGGTCTGCACGGCGTACCAGCCGAGCAGCAATGTCGAGAGCAGTCCCGAGGCGAGCATGTAGCCATTCTTGCCGAACACGATGCTGGCGATCAGCGCGAAGTTCATGCCGCGCTTGGTGCCGAGCAGCCCGAGCGCGCCGACATAGGCGAACATGATGATGTTGCCGACGATCATCGCGACCAGCGCGCTCTTGAAGCCCATGCCCAGCACCAGCAGCGATCCTGTCATCGCGCCGGTGATGATCATCGGGAAACCGAGCCAGACCATCGTTACCGAAAAGGCACTGCGCCGCGCACCTGCCGGAACCGGCTCGTGCTCGTATTCTTCTCCAAGAAGATGTTCGATCTGTTCTTCGCCTTGAAGCGTCGCGGTTTTCAGACTTTTATCCATGTCGACCTCCAGCCTATGGTTTGAGTTAAAATTGCAGGGCAAGCAGTTTTGGCGCGCAGTTCTCCGTTCGGCGCGCAGGGGGTGCCCGCGCGCCGTGGCCGTTGTTGAAACTCAGTCAGTCAATCAGCGGTGAGTGGTGACCTTGTTGGGAATGCCTTCGATCGGACATTCCTCGACACCCACCGTCGGACGCGTGAAGGATTCAACCATCTCGCGTGTACCTTCGGGATCGGCGATCCATTTCGAATAGAAATCATACGGGCAGGCCGCGACGCCGCGGTCACCCTCGCCGGAATTGATCATGCCGGTGTAACCACGATGCACCAGCTTGAAGAGATGGTTTTCCGATTGGCCGGTGCGGCGCGCATCGCGGATCAGGGACTTGGAGATGGCCGCGTATTGGATGCCGTAATCCTCCTCGCCGCATTCGCCGAGCGTGCGACCGTCGAAACCGATGATCGCGGAATGGCCGAAATAAGAATAGACGCCGTCGAAGCCCGAGGCATTGGCGACCGCGACATAGACGTTGTTGGCCCAGGCCATCGCCTTTGCCATCAGCACCTGCTGATCCTTGGCGGGATACATGTAGCCCTGGCAGCGAATAATCAGTTCGGCCCCCTTCATCGCGCAGTCGCGCCAGATTTCCGGGTAATTGCCGTCGTCGCAGATGATCAGCGACATCTTCATGCCCTTCGGGCCTTCGGAGACGTACGTGCAGTTGCCGGGATACCAGCCTTCGATCGGCACCCATGGCATGATCTTGCGATATTTCTGGACCACCTCACCCTTGTCGTTCATCAGGATCAGCGTGTTGTACGGCGCTTTGTTCGGATGCTCCTCATGGCGCTCGCCAGTCAGCGAGAACACGCCCCACACCTTGGCCTTGCGGCAGGCCTCGGCGAAAATCTCGGTCTCTTCGCCCGGCACGCTCGACGCCGTGTCGTACATCTCCTTGGAGTCGTACATGATGCCGTGGGTCGAATATTCCGGGAAGATCACCAGATCCATTCCGGGAAGACCCTTCTTCATGCCGACCAGCATGTCCGCGATCTTGTGGCAGTTGGCCAGCACCTCGGCCTTGGTGTGAAGCCGCGGCATCTTGTAATTCACGACGGCAACGCCGACCGTGTCATTGCTCGATGAAATGTCGCCGTGATGCATGTTGCTCTCCTTGCGAAGCCGAGGTTCAAAAACACAGACCCAAAAACAGAGGCCCAAAAACAAAAAAGCCCGACAGATCCTCACGGATCTTTCGGGCTAACCTAGCCAAGCCTGACCAACGTCACTGGTGGTCGGGCGAATTTTTACGACCAGAACATCATTGTCCTAAATGGCCGATTTAAAAACTAAACATCTTTTGCGCGGTACTGCAAGAGTTCATTTGCGTGGATGATCGCAGCGGCCATGTCGTCCATCGACAACCGCTTCGCCATCGCCTGGCGGCGAATGCTTTCGTAGGCGTCGGCTTCGCTCAATCCCTGACCGTCCATCAGGATCGATTTCGCTTTCTGGATGCGCTGCAGCCCGGAGAGTTTGCGCTCCAGCTTGCGGATGCGCTTTTCGGTCTCGCGCTTCTCCAGCCAGATGCTGCGCGCGATCGTCAAATTGGTAAGCAGACCGAACGGACGGATCGGCCGTTCGATCACCGCGACCGCACCGGCTTCCAATACCAGTTGCAATGTGGAGGGGTCTTCATAGCCGACAATGGCAATGAGTGTGGGCCGCGGGCCGTCGGCCGATTTCAAGAGACGCTGGATATCGCTGCGCACATCATGCTCGACCGCCAGCAGCATCACGTCGCAACCGCCGGTCCAGGTTTCCGGCACCGGCCACTGCGTTTCCGCCATGCAGCCGATCCGCCTGAGATGTTCGACGAGCCGCACGCGCTCGCTGTCCGGCGGATGCACCACCAGCACGCGAAGGCCCCGAAGATCGCGAAGGATTTGGATTGCCACCGCTGCTCCCGCGCCCCCTCAGTGGCTGACTGTATCGAGATCGTCGACCGACCAGTCGTCGAGACTTTGGACCACGCAATACGGGTCCGGCTTGATCCGCACACCGGGATTCCAGACCGTCTGGAACCGGCCAGACTTGTCGAGGCGCGCGATGCGCGGCCACAAATAAGTGTGGTTATTTTCCAGATCGATCCGCACCCGACCCTGCGGCGCGTCGAATTCGGAATCGCGCAATTCCCTGAGCACGTTTTCCGGATCGTCCGATCCGCACCGCGCCAGCGCACGCATCGCCAGATGCACCTGAAAATAAGCCGCCTCCGCCGCGGCCGGCACCGGCGCGTCCGGGCCGTATTTGGCCTTGAAGCTTTCGACGAAGCGGCGGGCGGCCTTCGAGGGCGACGTCTCGAAAAACGGCGCCGCAGTGATGTGGCCTTCCGCGGCCTCGCGGCTCATCTGCGCGACTTCGGCTTCGCTGGTGGTCAGGCTCGCGATCGGCATTTTTGCAGGATCGAAGCCGGCGCTACGATAGGCTTCATAGAGCACCGAGGTGCTGCGGCCGACTACTGTTGAAAAGATCACATCCGGCGAGGTCTTCTTGATCCGGGCGATGACCTTTTCGAAATCTCCGGCTCCCGCCTCAAGCGGCACATAGATCTCGTCCAGCACCGCGCCGCGGCCCTGCATCACGAAATCGGCCATCAGGCGATTGGATTCATACGGGTAAATGTAGTTCGATCCGACCAGCAGGAAGCGGTTGCCGTAGGTGGACAGCAGATAGCGCGCGAGCTGCAGCGAATTCTGGTTCGGCGCGGCTCCCGTATAGATGCAGTGGCGCGAATATTCGAAGCCTTCATAGAGTGTGGGATAAAACAGCAGCCCGCGATGGCTTTCGACCACCGGCAGCACCGCCTTGCGCGTGCTCGACATGTAGCAGCCGAACAACAGCCTGATGTGATCGGTCTGAAACAGGCGCTCGGCGAGGCTGCGGAATTGCTTGGGGTCGGACGCCGGATCGTAGATCACCGGCTCAATCATGCGGCCGAGCACACCGCCGGCGGCGTTGATTTCCTCGATCGCGAGCAGCGTCGCATTCAATTGGGATTGTTCGACGGCGGAAGTCACGCCGGTCTGGGAGAACAGCACTCCCACACGCCACGGAGCCTCGGTCTTTTCGCTGGAACTCATGAGCCTGACGCAAACCATTTCACGCTGGAAGATTAAGTGAATGAGCTTACGTCAGATCGCACGAAACTCAAATCTCCTGCACCGGCTCCGGGCGCAGCCGCGCTGGACCGGATTTTCCTGAAATCAACAGCCCCGCGAAGATCGCCGCGATGCCGGCGAGATGATACCAGGCCAGTTGCTCGCCGAGCCACAGGATCGAAAGCCCTGCCGAGAATAACGGGCTGAGATAGAGAAACGCCGCCGCGCGCGCGGCGCCGACCACGGCGACACCGTAGAGATAGAAGAGATTGCCGAGCATGGTCGGCAGAATTCCCATGTAACCGACCGCGGCGAGCGCGAAGCCCAGGTTGGCGTTGTTCCACACGAACCACGGTTCGCCCAAAGCGACCGAAATTAGATAAGCGGGCGTCATCACGATGAGCAGCCCCGCCCATCCCGTCACCACCATCAGCGGCAGCGAGGCGATGGTGCGGCTCCAGTCGCGGATGCGGATCGAGAACCACGCAAAGGCGATCGCCGCGATCAGCGACCACAGATTGCCGAGGCTGAGCTGAAACTGGGTGAGTGTCTCGAGCCTGCCCTTGGTGATGATCAGAACTGTGCCGGCAAAGGCCAGCGCGACGCCCCATTTCGTCATCGCCGAGAGCGGCGCCGCGCCCATCCAGCGTCCGAGCACGAGCACCCAGACCGGCGTGGTCGCATTGATGAAGCCGACTTCGATCGCGAGGCTTTGATAGGCCCCGCCGAGCAGGCAATAGGAAAACAGCCCGACGCCGATCACCCCGCCCACGATCAACCCGCCGAGCTGAGCGCGGATCGCCGGCCAACCCTGCCGCAGCGCGGGCCAGACAATGATGGTGAGAATGATGGCGGCGGGCACCCAGCGCCAGAACACCAGCGCCGGCAGCGGGACCATTTCGCGCACGGATCTTCCCGCAACGTGATTGCTGCCCCACAGCGCCGCGGTGGCGATCAGCGCCAGCGTGCCTCGCGACGTCTGGTCAGTCTTCATACGCGCCCGGAGGATCGTTCGTGGCGCGCGCGTTGCGCCAGATGCGGCATGTCAGGACCGGGCGGGCGCAAACCCCGCGCCATGTCGATCACGATCGAAAAAATCGAGAGCATCAGCGTCATCACGACCTTGGGCTGGGGCCCGTCCCCATCCAGATCACGAACACCGGCGCCAGCAAGATCAGCGCCCATCACCACGCCTAAACCCCCACCCATTATCAACGAATTAATCAATAATGAGCGCGCACTGCTGTCAAGACGGCGTGCGGGCTGCCTCCGGCAAACCCGCCGATTCGTCGCTCCGCCGCGGAAATATCGCAAAACACCGACAAGCATGGCAAAATACCCGGGCCTGCTTGCTAGTTGAGCATGACGAACGGGGGGTATTTCGGATAATCATTCCGGGATTCAGCGCTGCTGGCACAAACTGCGCTGGGTTTGCTGCGCGAGAGCTTGGGGAAACATCATGGCGGCCGATATCAGAGCGTTGACGGGGGTGCGGGGCGTCGCGGCCGTGATCATCGTGGTCTATCATTACGGAAAATTCCGTCTCGATCTCACCGGCAATACGGGCGTCTGGAACGTGGCGCACGGCTATCTCGTGGTCGACATGTTCTTCATGCTGAGCGGGTTCGTGATCGGCTATGTCTACAAGGAAGCATTTGCTTCGGAAAACTGGAACGAGTTCGGGACCAACTACAAAAGCTTCATGCTCAAGCGCTTCGCGCGCCTCTATCCGGCGTACATCGTGATCGCGGGTTGTTACGCGCTGAAGATCGCAGCCGGCCTGACCGGCGAAGAGACCTTCGCCCGCTTCCACACCTTCGATTGGATCGGCAACATCCTGATGCTGGTCGGCTGGGGGCTTCATATCTATCCGCTGATTGGCGTGTCCTGGGCCTCGAGCGCCGAACTCGGCTCCTATGTCGCCTCGCCCGTGCTGATGAAATACACGCTGCATAAAACCATCGGCTGGTGCCTTGCCAGCGCGGCGCTGTCCTTAATCGGGATTTACGGGATCAGCATCAGTGGCCAGGGCTCCGCCGGGCCACTCGATGTGGTCTCGGACAGTTCATTCCTGCCGCTGCTGCGCGCGCTTTTCGGCTTTACGCTGGGATTGGCGACATTCCGTTTCGCGCATCATCTGGACCGGCTGTCCGCCACCGCCCAGGACATCCTCGTGATCGCGATCCTCGCCGCGATGCTGGCGGTCGCGATCTTTACCAAGGACGATCTGCCGATTTACGTGCTGTTCATTCCGTTCATCGCGATCCTGTCGCGCGATGGCCGCATGGCGCAGCTATTGTTCGGCAATCGCCTGGTCTACCACCTCGGCGTGATCTCCTATTCGATCTATCTGATCCATCCGTTTTTCCTGACTTTCACGGAGCGCACGACGCGGCATGTCGGAAACAATCTGACGGCCTATGTGTGCTGCATGCTGGTCGCCCTGGCCGCGATCTGGCTGTTGTCATATCTGAGCTGGCGCTTCATCGAGATTCCGGGCCGCGAATTCGTGATCCGGTGGCTCAGCCCCAAGACCAAAGATAAGGCCAAGGCTAAAGCCGCGCCGGCAACCTGACCGGCGTGCGCGCGGGAGGAATTCCGGCCGGCTAACCCGCCTTGATCAGTTCAATCCGATGCGCCAAAGCCGTCAGGATTGAATCTGACACGGCCTGAGGAAATCTTGCGGGAAGGTTTTTCACGACCATTTCGCTCGCGCGCACGGCATTCTTGATCAAATCATCGAAGATTGTCGTGACCAGGCCGGATTCGATACCAGCAGCTTCTGCCGTTTGAAGAAAATGCCTCGGCATGATTTCGGCGACTTCATAGTGGCGGCTTTTCCCGACTGACATTGCCAGTTTGAATTTTTTACGCTGGATCTGATGGGCATCAAGGCTCGGTTGTGCACTTAGCACGTCATAAAGTGGCGTCATGCGGAAGCGTCCGCCCGGCCCCAGGAAAATGCTGAAATTTTTTGCGTGGCCATCGGTCGCGCCGATCAGCCAGAAGATGATATTGGCGCGCATGAATGTTGCCAGATTGTCATCGGGAATGTCGCTCCCCTTCAACAATCTGAAAATCTCGTTCACGCCAGGACCGCCGTCAGATTGATATTTCCTGGTCGGCGGAATCGAGAGAGCCTGCAGACAATCCTCCTGCGGAAGGCGGAGTAACCGTCCATCGCTCGTCCAACGCCGATCGAACCGCTCTACGATGAGAGTCCTTAGCGAACCAAAATCATCGATTCCCGCATTCGCCGTCGGCACGCCAAGTGCTGAAAGAAGCTTCAGGCACAAATATTCATTTTCCACGCTGTTAGATAAATCGATACCGTTTGGCAAACGTCCGATTTGTGGCTTGAATATGTGCGTGGTCGCGGTCGTCCCAACCGGCTTGTACCATTTGTTGTCACGTCTCAAGAGTGCCGTTTTCTCTTGTGCACCCGCAATTGAAATTCGAAAATCTTCATCACCATCCATGCCGAGCGGAGCTGAGGCGAGATTTTGAAGCAGCCTGGTAATTTCGATATCGTCTATCGGCTTGCCTTGAATGCCACCTGCAGGCCCCGGGTCGATGCCATCCGGCAAGAACTGTAACGCGCCCACGCAGTCATGGCCCAGTGCCGAGAGCATGCTATATGCATCTGTTCCTGCCGCACCGACACGCTCCGCAACACGTTTGCGTATGTCATCGCTATCCGGCAACAGATTGTCGAAAACGTTGATAACCGGCGACCCGACATAACGGTCTTCGCGAAGGGGCAAGGATAGAGAAATCGGGAAGGTCGGCCCCCAACTGAGCCATTCCTGATCATAGCAAAAATCGATGGCGCCGTTCGCCTCTCGCCGGAAAACTCCAACGAGGCGACCGTTGAGAAATACGTTTAGAGGAATGTGGGTCGGCCGCCGGGCCATCAAAAGATGCTTTCGATATCAGCCGCGCTTGCCGTGCTGCGAGGACGTACGATCAGTTCAAGGTTTAGAGCCGTGAGCGCTTCCATGACCGTGCGAAGCTGGACGGCCGGCTCGCCGGCCTCCAGCCTCGATACTGTTCCTTGCCTTAACCTTCCGAGGGCAGACTGCGTTAATCCTGCTTTTTTTCGTGCCCGCCGCAGGATGGCGCCTAGCTGTTTTTCATTACGGGCTATTTGCTGTTCCATTTGTAAAAGCCTCCCATCTCGAAATATACGCAAGTACGTATAAAACAGCAATATCCGCGATCGCGTATAAGACAAAAATATACGCAAAGCTGATTAAAGTAGGATTATACGCGATCGCGGATAGCCGTTTATCTGGCGGAAATTGGCCGCGGGCCGGTGTGATCTGCGCGGGAATTGCACAGGGTCTCCTCCGATGTATGCTGTTGCCTCGCCTTCGATGGATCGCAGCGAAGCGGTTCAAGGCCGCAAGGATCGATGTGATATTCATCTGCGCTCGAAAGATCGCACTGACGGCCATCTTGGTGGCTCTCGCGGCTGCAACATCGATCGCTGCCGATGCGACCGAGGCGATCATTCCCCACCGCGCGTTGTGGCCTGATCCCGTCGCCTCGCCCGCCGCATTCGACCGCGCCTCGCGCGCTGAAATCCTCGCCTTTGCGCATGAACTCGCCGAAAGCGACGCCTTAACCGAAGCCGCGTTGAACGCGCGATTGACGACTGATGCCGTCGATATGCCCTCGATCGAGCGCACTCGACATAAACTATGGAAACTGCTGACCGACAATTATGCGATCGCATCGCGCAGTTGCGTCGCCGCAGAACCCTTTTGCCCGGATAGTCCCGATCCCGAATATCTGCGGCGCGAAGCCATTGTCTTCTCCAGTACCCGGATTCCATCGCGTTATCAGCCCTGGCTCGCGGACGCCGCCCGGTTTCAGCGCTCTTATCTGGACGAACTATTGCTGCTCGCCGCCGTGATGCCCCACCGCAACAGCGAGATCGCAATCTTCAACGACAATGAGATGCCGGGCTGGGATTTGCCCGACCGCGAATTCCTGCTGACGTTCGACGACGGCCCGACGCGCCCGGCGGGCGATGAAGCGCTGGAGGCCGGCAATACCGACCGCACCCTCGCCGCGCTGCGCGATAACCACATCAACGCCGCCTTCTTTGCGATCGGCGAACCCTTTGCGGCGCGGCTGCGCGACTCTTCCAGCGAAGCGATGCAAACGCTTTATTCAGGGATGTGCGTCGGCTCTCACGGCTGGGTGCACGAATCCCATGCCACGTCGCCGCGCTGGAAGGAGTCGATCGCGTCGAGCTCGAAGCTGATCCACGACACGCTGCCGGAGGCCTATGCGCCGGCATTTCGTCCGCCCTATGGCCAGCGCCCCCCGGATAGCGGGACTTATCTCAAGGCACAGGGCGTGAAGCTGATCCTGTGGAACATCGATTCACATGACTGGGACGACAGCCTGAAGATCGCCGAGGTCGAGCAGCGCACGATGTCGCTGATGCTGCTGTGGCGCCGCGGCATTGTTCTGTTCCATGATTATTTCCCGCGCGCGCAAAAGGTGGTGCCGCGTCTGGTCGCATGGCTGGCGCAGGACGGCGTGACCTGGGCCGATTGCCACGGGATCAATTGGTCGCATCGCGGCCCATGATGCGGCGATCCAGAAGCCTGAGCGCTTTGGTATCGCCGGACGCCTGCGCGTCCTCGATATAGGCGATCAGCAGATCGGCCAGCGCGGCATAGTCCCACAGCTTCAACTTTGCCGGATCGACCCAGCCGGAAAAATATCTGTCGAGATAGCCACGCTCCGCATCGTGGGTCTCCACCCAGCTTGGCCCGGCAAGGATCAAGGGCTCCGCGTCCCAGTGGCAGATGACGAGGCCTGCGGCGGTCTTGTCTGAGGTGGTCTTATCTGAGGCGGTCTTGTCTGAGGCAGCCTTGTCTAAGGCAGCCTTGCCCAGGATGCCTCGCCCGTCCCGCGGGGCTTCGCTCATCGGGCGCAGCGATTGGCCAATCTCGCCCAACACCCGCTCAACATTGCAACCCATTCCACTTTTCCGGCTTGTGCTGACATGCCGGCGGGAACCGACAACGCTTAAGTGTCTACTCCCTTCCATGGGGACATGGTTCAACTATGGCAGCGCGATTGGGTTGCATAGGGCGCACCCGACAAATTCAGGCCCCTCGATGGTGCGGACCCCGCCGATCACGACCACGAACAGCACATAGGCGGTCCGGTTACGAGGGCGGCTTGGTGGGCGTGCTCGCCAATTTGCACGCAGCGGTACCCGGGGCACGACGAGCCGGCCAATCTTTGAGCCGTTTTTCGCGCATTTCTGATCGGGGCGCGGTTGATCCCACGGGGGCTTCTGTTATTGGGTCCGGGACAATCAAACCCAAATGGAAATCGAAGATGAAGTTTGCATCATTCTACCGCGACGGTGCCCTGAACGTCGGAATCGTCGATACCGCCACCGGGCGGGTGCGCCCCGTCAGCGGCGTGGCCGACATGATCGACCTCGTGACGCGGCATGCCGACGGCAAGATATCCTCGAGCGCGCCGGACCTGGCGCTGGGCGACGTCAAGCTGACGGCGCCGATTCCGGTACCCCGCCGCAACATCTTCTGCGTCGGCAAGAACTATGGCGAGCACGCCCGCGAATTCTCCAACAGCGGGTTCGAGGCCGGCGCCAAGAAGGATCAGGCGATCGACGAATATCCCGCGATTTTCTCCAAGGGCCCGAATACCGTGATCGGCCCGAATGATGATGTGCAGCTTCACGCCAACATCACCTCCAGCGTCGATTACGAGGCGGAGCTCGCCGTCATCATCGGCAAGCCGGGCCGCAACATCGCCAAGAAGGACGCCTATAGCCACATCTTCGGCTACACCATCGTCAACGACGTCACCGCGCGCGACCGCCAGAAGAACCACAAGCAGTGGTTCATCGGCAAGACGCTCGATACCTTCTGCCCGATGGGACCGTGGATCACGACCAGCGACGAGCTCGATCCGGAAAACCTCGACGTGAAATGCTGGGTCAATGGCGAGCTGCGCCAGAACGCCAACACCAAGGATCTCATTTTCGATATCCCCACGCTGGTTTCGACCATCTCCGAGGGCATGGCGCTGGTCCCCGGCGACATCATCGCCACGGGAACGCCGGCCGGCGTCGGCATCGGTTTCAATCCGCCGAAATTCCTGAAGCCGGGTGATGTGGTGAAGATTGAAATCTCGGGTCTCGGCACGATCGAGAACAAGTTCGTCGCGGAGGGTTGAGCGGGCGGCACATCCTTCGAGACGCCGCTTCGCGGCTCCTCAGGATGAGGTCTGAACCGTAGCCCGGATGAGCACGGCGATATCCGGGAGCGAACGCTACACCGGCCCCGGATGTCGCTGCGCTCATCCGGGCTACAACCACTTGCTGTCACGTTCCGGCTGGTCATTCCTCATGGTGAGGAGCGCGTCTTCGCGCGTCTCGAACCATGAGGCCCCGATAACAGCCGCAACGATCCGAAACTATTACAATGACCCCAGCGCAGCCGCGAGACGCTCTAACTCGCGGTCGCCTGCCGGCAGGCCGAAGCGGAGGAGATCGTCGGCCCACTCGAAGCGGCGGCACCAGATGTGTTGTGTGGCGAGCATCGTGTGTAGTCTGCCAGCGTCAGCGCGGCGCGCGAGCCGGAACAATCCGGTGCCGCCTGCGATCGTGAAACCGGCATTGGCGAGCACAGCATCGAGTTTCTGCGCCTGAGCTTGAATCGTAAGACGCGTGCGATCTGCCCAATCCCGATCGCGCAGCGCGGCGGCACCAATATGCAGCGCCGGACCCGAACACGGCCACGGACCAAGCGCCAGCGCAATACGCTGCGCGATCTCTGGGGATGCGATAACAAATCCCAACCGCAGCCCCGCAAGGCCGTAAAACTTTCCGAACGAGCGCAGCACCACGACCGGCAGATCGGCGCATAACCCGACGACGCTCACGTCAGGTTCAAGATCAGCAAAGGCCTCATCCACCACCAGCCATCCGCTACGCTCACGCAATTGCGACGCGACGCGCGCCAGCACCGCACGCGAAATCACCCGCCCGTCGGGATTATTGGGATTCACGACCACGGCATGGCGCACCGCTTGCGGAAGCTCATCAAGCCCAGCACACGCGATCACCTCATGACCACCCAACCGCCACGACGCCGCATGCTCATTATAGGTCGGCCCGACAATGGCGACCGGCCCGTCGCCCGCCAATTGCGGCAACCATTGAATCAGCGATTGGGTTCCCGAAGCCGCGACAATCTCGGCACCCGCGGGCACCGCATAGGCTTCACGCGCCGCGGCGATCAAATTCTCTTCATCGGCGCGCGACGGCAGCCGCTGCCACAGCGCACCCGGCATATCCTGCGGAATCGGCCACGGCCAGGGGTTGACGCCGGTCGACAGGTCGAGCCACATTTGCGGCGACCCGCCATATCGCGCCATTGCTTCAGTCAGATCGCCGCCGTGCTTCATCCGCGCTTCATGCCACCATCCGCGCCAAAGCGCGAGAGGTACCAACGCGCGCTCGGCGCGTTGCTGCTGCTGGCCGCAAGCCTTAGCCTGCCGCTATGCCTCGGTGCGCCTCCCGCGCATGCCGCCGGCCTGCCCCGGATCGCCTCGATCAATGCCTGCACCGACCAGTTGCTGATGGCGCTGGCCGACCCCGAGCAGATCCTCGGCCTCAGCCCCTATGCGCGCGATCCCGCCCGCTCCTGGGACGCCGCCAAGGCCCGGCAATTCCCGCAACTCTCGGGCGCTGCGGAAGACGTGCTGGTGCTGGCGCCGGATGTCGTGGTCGCTGGCCGCTTCACGAGGCTCGCGACACGGCAATTGCTCAAAGACAAGGGGCTTCACGTTGTCGAATTCGATGTCGCGCGGTCGCTGGACGATGTGAAAAAAAGCATTCGCCAGATGGGCGAGGTGACCCAACATCCGGATCGCGCCACGGCCGAAATCAACCGGCTGGATAAAGCGATCGCGCATGCGCATGACGTCGCCTCGCGAAAACCCTGGCGCGTGCTGGCGGTGTCGCGGCGCGGCTGGGTATCCGGCCGCGACAGCCTGACCAGTTCTTTGCTGGCCAATGCCGGGCTTGCCAATGCGGCCGGCGATCTCGGCATCAAATCGGGCGGCTTTGCGTCACTCGAAGCGATTGTCGGCCTCAAGCCGGATTTCATTATGGTGTCCGAGGACAGCGGCTTTGCCGAGGATGAAGGCAGCGCCTTCCTGCTGCATCCCGCACTCGAACGGTTTTATCCGGCCTCAAAACGCATCGTGATCCCGGAACGGCTCACGGTGTGCGGCGGCCCGATGCTGGCGGAAGCGCTGGAGCGGCTGGCGTCCGAGCTTGAGCGCGTGGATCACTGAAGTGCTGATCTCCAGCAGTGGACTTTTTATCGTGATCGCGGCGCTGGCGTTCGACGCGCTGATCGGCGATCCCGACTGGCTATGGCGTTATCTCGGACATCCCGTGTCGCTGATCGGCGCCCTGATCGACCTGCTGGATCGGAAATTCAATCACGACAACCAGTCGCCCGAACAACGCAAATCCGAGGGGATCAACAGCACGGCCATCCTGGTCGTGATCGCGCTAGCCGTGGGCGCGCTGATTCAATTCCTCGTGCAGACACTTCCCTTCGGCAATATCATCGTCGCCCTGATCGCCTCGATCTTCATCGCGCAACGAAGCCTCTATCAGCACGTCGCCGACGTACGCGCGGCATTTACTGAAGGCGGCCTTCCGGCGGCGCGCGAAGCGGTCTCGATGATCGTCGGCCGCAACCCCGAGCAACTCGATGAAGCCGGCGTCTGCCGCGCCGCAATCGAATCCTGCGCCGAGAATTTTTCCGATGGCATTGTCGCGCCGGTGTTCTGGCTGGCGCTGCTCGGGCTGCCCGGATTGATCGCCTACAAGGCGATCAACACGGCCGACTCCATGATCGGCCATCGCACCGAGCGCTATGAATCCTTCGGCTGGGCGGCGGCGCGGCTCGATGATCTCGTCAATCTGGTTCCCGCACGATTATCGGCGCTGTTGCTGGCGCTCGCGGCTCCGATGGCCGGCGGATCGATCGGGACATCGCTGGGCGTGGTGCAGCGCGACGCCTCAAAGCATCGCTCGCCGAATGCCGGCTGGCCGGAAAGCGCGATGGCGGGCGCATTGGGATTGGCACTGGCCGGCCCGCGTCGTTATGCCGAACACGTCGCGGACGATCCCTTTCTCAACGCCGAGGCAACACGTGTTGCCGCACCTGATGATATCGGCCGCGCGCTCGATCTTTATCTGGCGGCGTGCGTGATCGAAGCGGCGGTTTATGCCGCGCTGGCGTTGGTGGTCTGACGGCTGCGCGCAATAGCTAGGATAGACTCGATATCGAGATGCGCCTCGAGATGATCGGCCAGCGCCTCCAGCGCGGATTCGATCTGCGATTCATACGCCAGCGTTGACGCAATCCCGAGATTGGCCAGCCACGCCTTGCGAAAGGCATCGCCGGTGAACAGCCCGTGCACATAAGTCCCCTGCACGCGGCCATCGGCGGTGCTGGCGCCATCGGGGCGTCCCTCAATAGTCACGATCGGCCTGATACAGTCGCTGCCTTCGCTGCGGCCGAGATGGATTTCGTAGCCTTCAATGGGCGCGCCCGTTGAGGAATGAATACCCTGAACCAGCCGCGTGGATTTATCCGCGCTCATGACGGTGGAAATATCCAGCAGGCCCAGTCCATCCACCGTTCCGGACGGCCCCTCGATGCCGTCGGGATCGGCGATCGTCCGCCCCAGCATTTGATAGCCGCCGCAAAGACCGAGCACATGACCGCCCCGGCGCACATGCGCAGCGATGTCGATGTCCCAGCCCTGTGCCCGCAGGAAAGCGAGATCGCCGATGGTGGATTTGCTGCCCGGCAGGATCACCACATCGGCATTGCCGGGAATGGCCTCGCCCGGCCGCACGAACACCAGCTTGACGCCGGGCTCCATGCCCAGCGGATCGAGATCGTCGAAATTGGCGATGCGCGCCAGCACCGGCACGGCGATCACGCGCGTCGATGTCGAAGCATGGACGCGATCGAGATCGACGGCATCTTCCGCCGGCAGCCATGCCGCCTTTGGCAGCCACGGCACCACACCGAGCGAAGGCCAGCCCGTCAGGCGCGTCACAGCCGTGAGGCCCTGGTCAAATAGCCTGGGATCGCCGCGAAACTTGTTGATGACAAAGCCGCGGATGCGCGCGCGTTCCTCCGGCTCCAGCACCAGATGCGTCCCCGCAAGGCTCGCGATGACGCCGCCGCGATCGATATCGCCTGTCAACACCACGGGCACGTCGGCCGCCGCGGCAAATCCCATATTGGCGATATCGCCGGCGCGCAGATTGATTTCGGCGGGGCTGCCCGCGCCCTCCACCAGCACGATATCCGCCTCGCGCGCCAGCCGCGCAAAACTGTCCAGCACCGCCGGTAATAGCGCCGCCTTCTTGTCGAGAAAATTCTTCGCACGCAGCGTGCCCCATCGTTGGCCTTGCACGATCACCTGCGCACCGCTGTCGGTCTCCGGCTTGAGCAGTACCGGGTTCATGTGCACGCTTGGAATCATCCGCGCCGCGCGCGCCTGCACGGCCTGCGCGCGACCGATCTCGCCGCCCTCGACCGCGACCGCGGCATTGTTCGACATGTTCTGCGGCTTGAACGGCGCCACTTTCAATCCGCGCCGCGCCAACACCCTCGCCAGCCCCGCGACCAGGGTCGACTTGCCGGCATTGGAGCCGGTGGCCTGGATCATCAGCGCCGGCGTTGCCATCAGAACTCGACGCCCTTCTGGGCTTTCACGCCCGCGCGGAACGGATGCTTTATCAGCGTCATTTCGGTGACGAGATCGGCCATCTCGATCAGCGAGGCATGCGCGTTGCGGCCGGTGATGACGACATGCTTGCCGGGCGGCTTCTCGTCGCGCAGGAAATTCACGACGTCTTCAATGGGCAGGTATTCATAGCGCAATACGATGTTGAGTTCATCCAGCAGCACCATCTGGTGGCGGTCGTCGCGAATGAGTTCCTTGGCGCGCTCCCAGCCCGCGGTGGCCGCGGCGATATCGCGGGCGCGGTCCTGGGTTTCCCAGGTGAACCCCTCGCCCATGATATGCAGCGTCACGAGTTCAGGGAATTTCGCCAGCACCCGCGCCTCGCCGGTGTCCCATGCCGGCGACTTCGTGAATTGCACGACGGCGACGGGATAGCCGTGGCCGATGTGGCGAAACACCATGCCGAGCGCGGCGGATGTTTTTCCCTTGCCCGTGCCGGTGTGGACGATCAGCAAGCCCTTCTCGCCGGTTTTGGTCGCCATGATCTTGTCGCGCGCGGCCTTGTGCTTGCGCGCCTTTTCCGCGTGGCGGGCGTTTTCCGCATCGTCATCCTCTGTTGAAGACCCGGTCATGCGATTTCCTTTTCGGCTTCCGGCAGCAATTCAGCAATCAGATAACCAGCGCGATTGGAGCGCGGCGTCCACAGCCCGCGCCGGATCGCCTCGGCAAACCGCGCAGCGGTCTCGCGCAACGCCGCGGGGTTTGCCGTCTCCATGAAATCCCGCACGCGCTCGTCTTCCAGATAGGCCGCAAAGAGTTGATCGAAATGATGGTTCGAGACTGCTTCGGTGCTGGCGGCGAAGCCAAACAGATAATCCACCGTGGCCGCGATCTCGAACGCCCCCTTATAGCCGTGGCGCATCACCCCGGCGATCCATTTCGGATTGGCCGCTCGGCCACGCACCACACGGGATATCTCATGGGCCAGCGGCCGCGCTATCGGCGCCTCCGGCCGCGAGGTATCGATATGGGCGATGCGTGGCGCCTTGCCGCGCAGGCTTTGCACCGCCGACGCAAGACCGCCCATGAATTGATAATAATCGTCGGAATCGAGAATATCATGCTCGCGATTATCCTGGCTGTGCGCGACGAGATCGATGGTCGCAAGCCGCTCGGCGAAATCGCCGCGCGCGGCCTCGCCCTGCACGCCGCCGCCATAGGCATAGCCGCCCCAGTCGAGATAGATGTCCGCGAGATCGCCGCGACCCTGCCAATGGCCATCGTCGATCAAATTGCCGAGCCCTGCACCATACGCACCCGGCTTGGAGCCGAACACACGATGAGATGCTTGCCGCGCGGCCGCCTCGCCACTCACGCCCTCGGCTTGGAGCGCTTTTCGCTTGGCCCTGACATTCGCCGCGATCGGATTGGCCTCATCGGGCTCGTCGAGTTCCGCGATGGCGCGGACCGCACTGCCGATGATGTCCATCTGGGTCGGGAACGCATCGCGAAACAGACCAGACACACGGAATGTGACATCGACGCGCGGACGCTTTAGTTCCGACAACGGCGTGATCGCGAAACCCGTGACCCGGCCTGATGTCTCTTCCCACAACGGCCGCGCCCCGATCAGCGCCAGTGCCTGCGCGACATCGTCGCCGCCGGTGCGCATATTGGCGGTGCCCCAGGCCGACAGCGCGATCGCACGCGGCCATTCGCCGGCTTCCTGCCAATAACTTTCGACCAGCCGCTCGGCGGCCAGACTCCCAATCCGCCACGCCGACGGCGTCGGCACCGCGCGGACATCGACCGCGAAGAAATTTCGTCCGGTCGGCAGCACATCCGGCCGGCCGCGGGTCGGCGCGCCGGATGGGCCGGGCCGCACGAACTGGCCATCGAGGCCGTGCAGCAGCGCTTTCATTTCCGCATCGCCGCAGGCATCGATAGCCGGGCGCAATTTGGCGTCGATCCAGGCAAGCACGGCTTTGGTGCGCTCCCACGCCGCATCGCAGACTTTAGCGCCGGACACCAAGCGAAGCGCCAATAGCTCGATCCGCTCTACGGTGTCGCCCGAGGTACGCCAAATGTCGTTACTGATCTCCGACAGGATTGCCGGGCGCGGCCCCACAAAATCATCGGCGAGGTCGCGCGTCAGCGGATCGAAATCGCCCAAGCCCAGATCGAACGCCAGCGCGCGATGCAGCGAGGCATCCTGCGGTTTGATGTCGGAACGCGGCAGCCGCGCGATCGAGACCAGGAGGTCGTTGCCTTGGGTATCTCCGGGCGTTCGCCCGAAAATATGCAGGCCGTCCCGGATTTGCATTTCCTTGAGATCGCACAGATGCGCATCGAGTGCGCGCAGCGCATCGTTGGTCGGCGTTTCGCGGGTCACGTTGACATCGGCATCGAGCCGTTGCGCGCGGGCCAACGACAAAATATCTTCGGCAATCACTGCAGCCCGCTTGGGATCGAGATCCGCCGCGAGCGCGTATTCATCGACCAGCGTTTCCAGCCGCGCCAGATCGTCGTGCAATTCCGCGCGCGTCATCGGCGGCGTCAGATGATCGATGATCACGGCAGACGTGCGGCGCTTGGCCTGAATGCCTTCGCCGGGATCGTTGACGATGAAGGGATAGAGATGCGGCAGCGGGCCCAGTATAGCATCGGGCAGGCAATTCGCCGACAAGCCCGTACTCTTGCCCGGCAGCCATTCGAGATTGCCGTGCTTGCCGAGATGCACCACCGCATGGGCATCGAAGTGACGCCGGATCCAGAGATAGAACGCCAGATAGTGATGCGGCGGGACCAGATCAGGATCGTGATAGGTCGCCTTGGGATCGATGTTGTAGCCGCGCGCGGGTTGTACGCCGACCACGGCGTTGCCAAAGCGATGCAGGCCCAGACGAAAGCTGCCGTTCGCGACATGCGGGTCTAGCGCCGGATCACCCCAGCGCGATTCGACGGCGAGTTGCACGCTGTCCGGCAATTCCGCGAAGGCGGACTGATATTCGGCGATCGGCCATGACACACCGCTTGGAGCGCCCAGAAGAAGCTGCATCATCGACGCAACATCGCCAGGACAATCATTGACGTCATAGCCCGCCCCGCGCATCGCACCGAGCACGTCGATCAGGCTTTGCGGCGTATCGAGGCCGACGCCATTGGCGAGGCGGCCATCGCGGTTGGGATAATTGGCCAGCACAATCGCCACACGCCGCTGATCGCTCGTCGCGCGCCGCAGCCGCACCCAGGCCCGCGCCAGATCGGCAGTCGCATCGATCCGGTCCTCGACCGGACGAAATGTGGTCGGCGCAAAGCCCACCTCAGACTCGCCGCGCTCCTTGAACGCGATCACATTGGCAAAAATGCGCCCGTCGACCTCCGGCAACACGACATGCATCGCCAGATCGCGCGGCATCAGGCCGCGCGATGAGCTTTCCCAGCTCGCCTTTGATATCCCGGCCTGCGCCACCTGCAGAATCGGACAACCCGACGCGGCCAACGCGCCGGCATCATCATGGGCCGTTGCGGTCGCGAACGCCGTCGCGTTGACAATGATGTCCGGCGGATAGGCCGCCAGCGCCGCGCGCAGGAACGCCGCCGAACGCTCATCCTTGAGACTGGTCACATAAAGACAGACCGCATTGAGTCCGCGCGCGGCCAGCGCATCACGCAGCGCATCGATCGCCGCGGTGTCGCCGCCCGCGACCAGCGCGCGGTAGAAAATCACGATGGCGTTCGGACGATCATCGATTGCAGGCGCGCCGCGCCAGAACCCGGCCGGCGGCATCGGCCGCGCCGGCGCGGGCCGTTCGTCACGGCCGATCAGATGCGCGGCAAAACGCAGCGCCAGTTGCGCGTTCTCGACGCCGCCTTCGGTGCAGTAGCGCCACAACGCATGGGTAGCGGCGGCGTTCAAGGTGCCGCGCGCGGCCAGCGCCGCGTCCCAGCTCAATTCGCCGGGGATGCAGGCCAACAACACGCCGCGGCGCAACGCATCGCTGCGCAGACTCTCGACGCCATGCGGCCAGTAGCTTTCGCCACCGAGCATGCGCAGCAGAACAATCTTCGCATCACACAGCGTGCGCTCGACATAGAGATCGACCGACGCGGGATGACCGAGCGCCAGCAAATTCGTCAGCCGTACGCTCGGAAAATCGCCTCGCAATTCCGCGTGCGCGGCGCCGAATGCCGCAAGATCGCTGTCGGCGGCCGACAGCACGACGATATCGGCGGGAGCCTGCCCGAGATCGCGGGCAACGTCGCCGTCGTCAATGCTGCCGCTGCTGTCGAGCTTCAGATGCATGCGTGTCTACAATTGTCGTCATTACCCCGCAAAACTATCCTGCCAGCGCGCGGCGCACCGCGTCGCCATCGAATCCCTTGAGACCGATCACGACCAGATGCTCGGCCTGCTTCACGTCGGGACGGGCAAAGGACAGATCGACCCGGCCACCAACAGCCTGCACCACGACCGGCGACGGCCGGTTGTCGATTCGGGCATGGCCTTTGACGCGCAACACGCCGGTCTGGCTCAGCGCATCGCTGATACGCAGGCGCATCGCATCGACGCTATCGGCCGGCGAAGGCTTCACCACGATGCTGTCGAAATCGTCATGGTCGTGCTCTTCTTCTTCGCCGTGATGACCGGCTCGCGCAGCCATGTCGTCTTCGGCCGCGGAATTGAGACCGATCAGCACCGACGGCAACAGCGCGCCATGCGAGCGAACGATGCGCACACCCGGCCGCAGCACCGCCGCGAGCCGTTCCTCGATCGCGGCCAGCGCGTCGGACGACACCAGATCGCTCTTCGAGAGCACCACCAGATCGGCGCACGCCAGTTGGTCCTCGAACACTTCCTCGATCGGGTCGTCATGATCGATGGAATCATCCGCCGCGCGTTGGGCCGCAACCGCGCCTTCATCGAGCGTGACGCGGCCTTCCGACAGCGCCAGCGCATCGACGATGGTCACGACGCCATCCACAGTAGCGCGGGTGCGGACATCAGGCCACGCGAACGCCTTGAGCAGCGGTTGCGGCAGCGCCAGCCCCGAGGTCTCGATCACGATGGCATCGAGCGGACGGTCGCGCGACAGCAATTTGTCCATGGTCGGCACAAAATCATCGGCCACGGTGCAGCAGATGCAGCCATTGGTGAGCTCAACGATATCGCCGGGCGCGCAGGCTTTTGCAGCGCACTCTTCCACCAGCCCACCGTCAAAACCGGCATCGCCGAATTCGTTGACGATAACCGCGATGCGGCGGCCATCCGCCTGCGTCAGCAGCGAACGCAACAGCGTGGTCTTGCCGGCGCCGAGAAAACCGGTGAGCACCGTGACGGGAACGCGAGACATTTATTGGTTCTCCTTGGCGGAATTTACTTTGAATTGAGTCGAGCTATTGGCGATTCCTCTTACCTCTCCCCTTGTGGGAGAGGTCGGATTGCATCGCAGATGCAATCCGGGTGAGGGGTTACGGACTATCGATCGACCTGGACCCCTCACCCCAACCCTCTCCCACAAGGGGAGAGGGAGCGCACCTTCGTTGCCGTTGCAGCTTCATCTAATCTCACTATGCTTTTAGCAATGATTGTTTCAGCCAGAGCGGAAGCCCGGCGGCGATGAACACGACATTGGGCACGCAGGCCGCAACGAGCTGATTGAGCCGTCCTTGCGCGTCGCGAAACCGGCGCCCGAGCGGCGTTTCCGGCACAAGGCCAAGGCCGACTTCATTGGAAACGAAAACCACGGGATATTTGGCCACGCCAAGAAATCGCGTCAGCCGGCGCGCTTCGACTTCGGGATCGCGCTCTGCCATCATGAGGTTCGACAGCCACAGCGTCAGGCAATCGACCAGCACGGCGCGACCACGGGTCGCCTCCCGCGTCAGCGCATCGACCAGCGCCAGCGGTTCTTCGACCGTAACCCAGCCGTCGCCGCGCTGCGCGCGATGCTGCGCGACGCGCGCCTTCATCTCGTCATCCCCGGCGGTCGCGGTCGCCAGATAAATGCGCGCCAGCCCGCTGTCGCGAACCAGACTTTCGGCAAAGGCCGATTTGCCGGACCGCGCGCCGCCCAGCACCAAGGTGGTTTCGAGCGCCGTCATTTCGGCGCACGCCCGTCATCCGGCGACCAGCGCATCGGCGGCACCCGGGCGACCATGCCCTTGCGCAGAACATCCGCGCGCTCGCGCCACGGCACCAGGCCGTAATCCGATTTCTGATAGGACTTTACAAATGACTTCAGCGCGGCGGTGCCGCTTTCGGTCTGCAGGTCGCCGAACAAAAACGTGTAGCCATCCGGGCTCGTCACCGCGACGGTTGCCGGGCGCTTGCAGACGCTGAGGCACTGCACCGGCCGCACCATGACGCCGGGATCATCCGCGCCAAGTGCGGCGCGCACCGCGGCGAACATCTCCGAACCCACCACCGCGCCGCCATCGGCGGTCTTGCAGGTGATGCAGACGCTGACGACGACAGGACCGCCCGGCAGGTTGGACTGCCGCAGCTCAACCAGCGTCGAATCCAAGGAATCTTCCTCAGCGCTTTCGCGATCCATCACAGGCTCACATCAAGGCCTAAAGGCCACGAGCTTTGTTGGGTCGCGCTCGAAGGCTCATCGCCGTCAAGCTCGCTCCCGTCCGGTGCACCCCGCCCCGACGACGCCTCCAAAGCACAGTTCGTGATGGCAGGTCTCCTGGCTCGCGGGTCGTTGCCATCAGCCGCCTTCCCGGGAATTCCCAGTGGCACCGGCGAGGGCTCGTCGCTTACAGTTGCGGGGGCAGCCCCGGCCTTGAAAGCTCCAATGAGAGCATTCGCACCGGCTTCCCTTTTCACCTTCCACGTGGAAGGACCATCGTGGATGACGCTAGCTGGCACCCCCGCCGGGGTCAACCGGGCATAGCCGCAGTTGACCTGATGGTGGGCGTTGCGTCAGGTAAGATCACGCGAAAGGGAACCCGATGTCGTCTGACTTGCAGGAATTCTGCGATTTGAAGCAATTTTGGCAGCCGCCAGCCATTGCGCCGCTCGATCAGCAGCTTGTGACCGCCATGCGCGGGCGCATCGACGGCAAGGCCAAGCCGCCGGGATCGCTGGGGCGGATCGAGGACCTGGCCGTGCAGCTCGGCATGATCCGGCACCCCGAGCCGCCGCGGGGCGACAGAGCGGTATTATTGGTGTTCGCCGCCGACCACGGCCTCACCGAGGAAGGCGTCTCGCAATATCCTTCCGCCGTGACGGTCGCGATGGTGATGACCTATCTGGCCGGCCGCGCCACCGCCAATGCGTTCGCCGCCGCCAGCAATGTGACCATCCGCGTGATCGATGCCGGCGTCGCGGCCGATCTCCCCGCGCATCCGGATTTGATCGTAGCCAAAATCCGCATGGGCACCGCGAACGCGGCGCGCGAGCCGGCGATGACGCCGCGACAGGCCGCGGACGCGCTGGCACGCGGCTGCCAGATCGCAATCGATCAGATCAAGGCCGGCGCTGATATTATCGCGCTTGGCGAAATGGGCATCGGCAATACGGCTTCTTCGGCGCTGCTGGCCCATCGCCTTGCGCCCGCGACGCTGTCGGATTGCATCGGCGTCGGTGCCGGCCAGGACGAACCGGGAATGGCCCGCAAGCGCGCGGCGATCGAAAAGGCCGCCGCGCGCAGCAATGCCACCGCGCCGTTCGAGGTGCTGGTTGAATTCGGCGGGCTGGAAATCGCCATGATGGCCGGCGCGGTGCTGGGCGCGGCATCGCAGCGCCGCCCGGTATTGGTCGATGGATTCATTTCCAGCGCCGCGACGCTGGTCGCGATCCGGCTGGTCCCCGCCGCGCGCGATTATTGCGTGTTCGCGCATCGCTCCGCGGAAAAGGGCCACGACATCCTGCTCGCCGCGCTCCACGCAAACCCGCTGCTCGATCTCGGCTTGCGGCTTGGCGAAGGCACCGGCGCCCTGCTCGCGGTGCCGCTGGTGCGCGCGGCGGCAAGGCTGCTGACCGATGTCGCCGATCTCAGCGACGTGCTGGCCGGAAAACTCTGAGATGAGCGCGAACCGCGACTTCTTCAACGCGCTGCGGTTCATGACCATCTTCCCCGTGCCATCGTCCGAGACCGCCACCACGCCGGACTGGCTGTCGCGTTGCGCGAAATATTTTCCGGCAGTCGGGATTTGCGTCGGCCTGGTATCGGCCGTGGTTTTACTGTTGGCGGGCTCGATCTGGAGTCCGGTGATTGCGGCGCTGCTCGCGGTGGCCGCAAGTATCATCGTGACCGGCGCGCTGCACGAAGACGGCCTCGCTGACACTGCCGACAGCTTCGGCGGAGGCTGGAGCGTGGAAAAGCGGCTCGCGATCATGAAGGACAGCCGGATCGGCGCTTACGGCGCGCTCGCGCTGCTATTTGGCGTTGCATTGCGCGTGACGTCCTTGGCGGGGATGCCGTTATGGACCGGCGCCGCAGCGCTGATCGCCGCCCACGCTGCCGCACGCATCACGCCAGCCCTCGTCATGAATGCGCTGCCATACGCCGGCGATACCGCCGCGATGAAGGTGAGCTATGCCGACGCGCCCGTCAGCACGAATGACATCTGGTTCGCATTGCTCGTCGTCGGCTGCGCGCTGGTGCCGCTGGCTTCGATATCGATTACGTCGGCGATTTCGGGACTCCTGCTCGGCGCCCTCCTCGCCGCCGCCCTTGCGCTGTGGGCGCGCAGGCTGATTGACGGCTATACCGGCGATGTCCTCGGCGCGATCGAACAGATGTTCGAGATTGGCTTTTTGCTCGGCGTCGCCGCCATCATCCGATAGGCCATTGCAGCGGAATCTCATACGGCGTGCCTTCGCGCGCTTCGGCACCGCGGCCGATTTTTTCAATCGCCTCGATCATGCGACCGTCGCGCGCCAGCAGATCATCCGCGAGCCGGACCATCAGCCGGTTCGGCGTCGCGAACGGCGCGCGCCGGCGCAATTCATCGGCGACGTCTCGCTCAAAACCGGGATTGCGATCGCAGGCGATGACAAACGCCGCCGCACTGGAGCGGCTGATCCCGGCCCAGCAATGGATCAGCAGCGGCCGTTGAGGTTCGTGTTGACGGCCAAAATCGAGTACCGCCTGCATCGTGTCGTGGTCCGGCAGCGTCAGGCCCGGCATCGGCTCCACGACATCGTGAAACGCTAGCCGCACATGCCGTTCGCGAGCGAACGCGCTCCAGTCGGTTTCCGGATGGCCCGGCGACAGCAGCGTCAGCAGGTCGTAATTTTGCAGACGCGCGGTGACGGTTTCGAGGGCGTTGAGCGAAGTGACGTGAATCATGGATGCACTTTAGTAGGATGGGTGGAGCGAAGCGATACCCATCAATTCCAGCTTGTGAAAGTGATGGGTTTCGCAACGGGCTCAACCCACCTACAGGACGCCGTCGTCCCGGCCCTGTGCGCAATTGCGCACAAGGAGCCGGGACCCATAACCACAGGACCTTGTGTTGCGCGAAAGTCGTCCAACAGCATCCTCCAACGATAGGCCGCGGCGTATGGGTCCCGGCTCGAGGCCGGGACGACGAGGATGAGATAGCGGTGTCACGCATCAGCGCTTGAAAATCATCCGCTCGACATCGAGCCGTTGCTGCCAGCGGTGACGATCGAGTTCGGGATCGAGATGTTCTTCCACCGGCCAACCGAGGCAGAGATAGGCGACCAGCGTCCAGGTTGAGGGCACGTCGAGCGCGCGATGCACGGCGTCGGGCTCGAGAATCGAAACCCAGCCGAGCCCCAATCCCTCCGCGCGCGCGGCCAGCCATAATGTCTGAATCGCGGCGACGACCGAATAGCGCAGGGTTTCGGGCATGGTGCGGCGGCCGAGGCCGCTGCCCTCCTCCGCCGCTTCGTCGGCGAACACAGCGACATGGACCGGCGCGTTCTCGAGGCCCTCCAGTTTCAGCCGCGCATAATGCGCGCGCTGTTCGCCATGATAGCTTTCGAGTGCGTCGGCATTGGACCGCACAAAGCTGCTTCTGATCGCGTCGCGGCGATCGGCTGATTCGACCAGCACGAACCGCCAGGGCTGGCAGTGCCCGACCGAAGGCGCGTGGCTCGCGAGTTCGAGCAGCGAATGCATCAAGCCGGCATCGATGGGATCGCGGCGAAAACGACGCACATCGCGGCGCCAGAGGATGAGATCGCGGAATGCCTCGCGAAATTTATCGTCGAATTGCCGCGGCGTTTCCGTCATGCGGCTGCCCCGTCGATGACATGGAAAAACGTCCCCGTGGTTGAGCCCCGCCGCATGCCCTGTTCGGGCACGTTGGCGCCGGAAGCGTCCCGGCAATCGACCAGCGCTTCGCCATCGACCGAAACGATACTCGCATAATGGTATTCATGGCCGAACACTTCGTTGCCCGCCGCGCCAAGCGAACAATCGCGCTGCAGCCGCGCGCGGCGATAGCCCAGATGCAGCTTGCGCTTCGCAAAAGACGTTTCGAGTCCGAGCAGCCCCGCCATCTCGTGTCGTACGCCGTCGGCATCTTCGAGGCCGCGACCCAGCACCATGTAGCCGCCGCACTCGCCGTGGATCGGAACGGAACGCACGGCCAGTGCGCGAAGCCCTTTGTGGAAATGATACGCCGCCGCCAGCGTGCCGGCGTGAAGCTCGGGATAACCCCCGGGCAACCAGACGGCGTCAGCAGTCGCATCTGGCGCTTCATCGGCCAATGGCGAGAACGGAATGATCTCCGCGCCGGCGCTGCACCATTGCCGCAGCAGATGCGGGTACATAAATGAAAATGCGCGGTCCTGCGCCAATGCGATGCGCTGTCCCGGTGGCGGCAGCTTTGATGCGTTGGAACGCGCGTCACTGGCTGCGGGCAACACCTTCGCGGGCCGCGCCGCTCGCCGGATCGCATCGACATCGATGACGGCATCGATCGCATCTGCAAGCCGATCCAGATGCTGGTCGATATTTTCGATCTCGCGCGCCTGCACCAGGCCGAGATGCCGTTCGGGCAGTGCAATCCCTTCATCGCGCAGGATCGCACCGAACAGCGGCAGCTTGATCCGCTCGAACGCCGGTGCGATCAGGGCCAGATGCCGCGCGCTGGCGACGCGGTTGAGGATCACGCCGGCGATAGCGACGTCGTCGCGATATCCGGCACAGCCGAGCGCGACGGCCGCCGCGGTCTCGGTCTGGCCGGTGACATCGAGCACCAGCACGACCGGCCATCCCAACAGTGCGGCCAGATCGGCCGTGGTGCCTGAGCCGGATTGCCCGCGCGCCGCGGCGCCGTCGAACAATCCCATCACGCCTTCGGCAATGGCGATATCTGCATCCATCGATGTTGTCGCGGCCAGTGTCGCGATCAGGCCTGCGCCCATCGCCCAGCTATCGAGATTGTAGCTGGCGCGTCCCGCCGCGACCTCATGGAACGCGGGATCGATATAGTCAGGCCCGCATTTGAACGGCTGCACGCGGTGATCCCTGCGACGCAGCGCGCGCAACAACCCAAGCGTGACGGTGGTCTTGCCGGCGCCGGAACGCGGCGCGGCAATGATCAGGCCCGGTGCAGCGGCGGGATGGATCATGGCCAGCCCACCATATTGGCCAGCAATTGCTGCCGCATCGACGCAATCGCGCCGACGATCACGATGGCGGGCGAACCGATGCCCTCGCGCGCGGCATCGGCGACGGCCGTCCCGAGCGTGGTTTCGATCACGCGCTCCTCCGGCGTGGTGGATGCGCTGATCACCACCGCGGGCGTATCATGCGCCATGCCGCCGCGCTCGAAAGCGCTCATGATATCAACCAAATTCGCCATCGGCATGTAGACGATGATCGGCTGCCCGACGCGCGCCAGCTTTTCCCATTCGGCGACCGAGCTGCCATCGGCCGCGCGGCTACCCGCCATCAGGATGATGGCATGATTGGTATCGCGCGTGGTTGCGGGAATACCAGCCAGCGCGGCGGCCGCCAATCCCGACGTGATGCCCGGGATGATGCGGAACCGCAACCCGGCGCGCACCAGCGCCAGCACTTCCTCGCCGCCGCGTCCGAACACAAAGGGATCGCCGCCCTTGAGGCGCAACACGCGCCGCTGCATCCGGGCGCGCTCGATCAGGAGGTCGTTGATGTCCGCCTGTTGCGCCGATGGCTTGCCGCCGCGCTTGCCTGCAAAGAACAATTTTGCCTGCGGCCCCGCGAGTTCGAGGATGCGCGGATCGACCAGCGCATCGTGGACGATATCGTCGGCGGTTTGCAGCGCGTGAAGCGCATACAGCGTCAGCAGCCCGGGATCTCCGGGACCGGCGCCGGCCAGCCAGACCTCGCCCGGTGGGAAATCAGGAAAATCGGGAAGCCTCAACTCCATCACGAGTCTCTTCCGCGGAACCGGCGCTGATAGGCCGCGTCATAGAGCGCGCTTTCACGAAAATCCCGCGCGGCCAGCACCTCGCCGACCAGAATGAGCGCGGTGCGATCGATATTGGTCTTCGCGACTTCGGCGACGATGGTGCCGAGCGTGGCGCGGATGATTTTCTCGTCCGGCCAGCTCGCACGGAACACCACCGCGACCGGGCAAGCCTGGCCATAGGCGGGAATGAGTTCCGCGACGGTTTTGTCGAGCGCGTGGATGGACAGATGAATCGCCAGGGTCGCGCGGGTCGCGGCGAAGGCGGCAAGGTTTTCGGTTTCCGGCATCGACGACGCGCGGCCCGAGGTGCGCGTCAGCACCACCGATTGCGCGACTTCGGGCAGCGTCAATTCTCTGGCCAGCGCGGCCGAAGCGGCTGCGAAGGCCGGAACACCTGGGGTTACCGTGAAGGGAATATCGAGCGCTTCTAACCGCCGTAGCTGTTCGCCCAGCGCGCTCCAGATCGACAGGTCGCCGGAATGAAGCCGCGCGACATCCTGGCCCTCGCCGGTCGCGCGCTGGAATTCGGCGACAATCTCATCAAGCGACATCGGCGCGGTATCGATGATGCGCGCGCCGGGCGGGCAATAATCGAGCAACGCCTTCGGCACCAGCGAGCCCGCATAGAGGCAGACCGGGCACTTGGCGATCAGATCGCGTCCACGCACCGTGATGAGATCGGGCGCGCCGGGCCCGGCGCCGATGAAATGAACGGTCACGATCCCTCACCCACGGCAATGGCACAGGTCACTCGGTTGGCCGCGACGCGCGCGCCGAGCAGCCGCGCGTTGGGTCCGGCCGCGACCAGCGCGGAGGCTTCCGCGATCGACGGCACGCCCTTGATGGCCTGAACGCGCAACGAGCGCGTCAACACCTGATCGGCGACCCGTCCGAGATCCGCGACCGAGCAACTCAAGACGGGAATCGACAGCGACTTGGCCGCGCCGGCGATGCCGCGCTCATCGGCCTTCGAGCTTTCGGTCGCAATCGCGGTGAGGTTTTCCTGCGCGATGCCGAAATTCGAAAGCGCGACCGCAATCAGGTTCACAATCTCCTCGGAGGACGTTTCGCGTCCGCATCCGATGCCCGCAACGATCATGGCTTCCTCACTCGCCATTGCGTGACCGGCATCGCCGGCCGCCAGCCCGTCATCGCGCCCACTCTATCGGCTCTGGCGACCTGCAGTCGAATGAGTTCGCCGCCATATTGCTGGAAATAACCGGCCAGCCGCGCTTCGGTTTCCAGCGAGATGGCATTGGCGACAAGACGCCCGCCTGGCTTCAGCGCCGCCCACGCCGCATCGAATACGCTGTCATCATTCATGCCGCCGCCGATGAAGACCGCATCCGGCCGCGCCAATCCTGCCAGCACGTCCGGCGCATGGCCCTGCACGATCTCCAGTTCCGGCACGCCGAGCGCTGCCGCATTGCGCGCGGCGCGCTCGGCGCGGTCGCTGCGTGACTCGATGCCGGTGGCACGGAGCGAGCGATGCAGCAACAGCCACTCGATCGCGACCGAGCCCGCGCCGAGCCCGATATCCCACAGCAATTGTCCCTGCACTGGCTGCAGCGATGACAGCGTGACCGCTCGAATTTCCCGCTTTGTCAGTTGGCCGTCATGCTCGAACAGATCGTCGTCGAGGCCCGAGCCCAAGGGAATGATGGCAGCATCCGGTTCCGCTATGACCTCGATCGCAATCGTATTGAGCGGCTGGATATCGCTGATATCGAATTGCGAAGCCGTCGCGTGATGCGTTCGCTCGCGCGGGCCGCCCATCGCCTCCAACACGGTCATGCGCGATTGTCCCATGCCCCGCGCCGCGAGCAACTCGGCCAACTGACGCGGCGTGGCGCTGTCCCAGGATAGCGCCAGGATTCGCGCGCCGGGTTGCAGATGCCGGATAATGCCGGTGAGCGCGCGGCCATGCAGCGTGACCAGCGCGACATCCTGCAGCGGCCAGCCCATCCGCGCTGCGGCGAGACTGAAGGCGGAAGGCTGTGGCAGGCAAATGAACTCGTCGGCGGCAACAAAAGCCGCGATCTGCTTGCCGACGCCGAAATGAAAGGGATCGCCGCTTGCCAGCACCACGACCGGGCGACCGCGTTGGCGCTCGATTTCGGGGAAGGCGTCGCCGATCGGGTTCGGCCATGCGAGACGCCGACCCTGAATGAGTTCACCCGCCAGTTCCAGATGGCGCGCGCCGCCGACGACCAGTTCGGCGGACCGAATGAGTTGCCGCGCGACGGACGACAATCCATCCACGCCGTCTTCACCGATGCCGACGATGGACAGCCAGCGTTGCACTGTGCAAGTTGCAGTTTCAGCCATCACGGAACAAAGCCCCGATGCGCATTCTCATTCTCGGAGGGTCGACGGAATCCTCGGAACTGTCGCGTCTCATCGTGGGCGACAAGCGCTTCGACACGACGCTGTCGCTGGCCGGGCGAACCTTGAAGCCGAGGCCGCAGCCGGTTCGCACCCGGACCGGCGGCTTTGGGGGCGCCGACGGATTGGCCGCGTGGCTGGCGCAGGAATCGATCGAGGCCGTGGTCGATGCAACGCATCCCTACGCCGATCGTATCTCGGCCAATGCCGTGAATGCCTGCACACGGCTTGCGCTGCCGCTCGCCACCATCCTGCGACCGGCCTGGCAGGCTGTAACAGGCGACAACTGGCTGACGGTTGCTAGTGCGCAAGCGGCGGCCGATGCGCTCGGGTCGAAGCCACGCCGGGTCTTTCTCAGCCTCGGCCGTCTCGAACTCGACGCCTTCGCAACCGCTCCTCAGCATCATTATGTCGCGCGCAGCATCGAGCCGCCCGATGTCGCGTTGCCGCCGGATATCGATTTGATCTTCGACCGCGGCCCGTTCGACGAGCAAGCCGAGACCGCGCTGCTCACGCGGGAAAAGATTGATGTGATCGTTTCCAAGAATTCGGGCGGCGCGGCGACCTATCCGAAGATCACGGCAACGCGCAAGCTGGGCATTCCCGTCGTGATGATCGCGCGACCGGTTAAAGTGCACGGCCATGCGGTGGAGCTTCCCGCTGACGCTGTTAGATGGCTGGAGCAACAACTCGCTCATCGCGCCATCCCGGGTTCGGCGCGCGGGGTATAGACCCAAGGGCGCTGTCCTGCGCGCGGGATGAGCCGCGTCGTCGTGGCGCCGATCATGACCAGCGTGCGCATATCGGCCAATGCCGGATCGGCTTCCGCCAAAGTGGTGACGGTGACGCTCGTTTCCGGCGTCGCGGCTTTCCGCACGAACAGCACCACCGTCTGCGGCGGCTTGATCGATCGCAGGAGATCAAACGCCTGCCCGAGCTGATGCGGCCGGGCTTTTGACGCGGGATTATAGAGCGCGATGACGAAATCGCCGGTCGCGGCGGCGCGCAAACGGCGCTCGATGGTTTCCCAGGATTTCAGATTGTCCGACAGCGAGATCGCGCAGAAATCGCCGCCAAGCGGCGCGCCGGCTTCGGCCGCGGCGGCCAGCATCGCGGTGATCCCGGGCTCGACGCGAATATCGAGTTCGCGCCATTGCGAAGTCCCGCCTTCGACAGCTTCGAACACCGCCGCCGCCATCGCGAACACGCCGGGATCGCCGCCGGAGACCACCGCGACTTTCCGGCCTTCGGCCGCGAGCGCCAGCGCGTGACGTGCGCGCACGATCTCGACACGGTTATCGGTGGGGTGGCGGCGCTGGCCGGGGATGTTTTCAGGAATGCGATCGAGATAGGGTCCATAGCCCACAAGATCCGTCGCGGCATCCAGCGCGCGCGAAGCGGCCGGCGTCAGCAAGTCCTGCGATCCCGGCCCTAGCCCGACAATGACCAGCGAGCCGCTCACAGCCGCCTCCCCTGACCGGGAATCAGCACCATCGAAAAATAGGGACTGCCGACTTCAGGCCCCTCGGACAGCGGCATGATCCGCTCGCCCTTCATGCTGCCGCGCTCGACATAGATCGCGCGCGCCAAGAGCCCGGCAGCGGTGACGGCGCGGCGAATTTTCGCGAGGTTCTTGCCGACCTTCATGATGACAGCCGCGTCGGTATCGGCGAGGCGGCGCGTCAACTGTTCTTCGCCCATCGTTCCCGGCAAAACCGAAAGCGCGTCGTCGCCCCAGGTGATCGGCGCATTGGCGCGGGTCCAGCAACCCGACATGCCGGTGACACCGGGCACCACTTCAATCGGGAAGATTTTATCGAGACGGCGCCAGATATGCATGAACGACCCATAGAAAAACGGATCGCCTTCGGCCAACAGCCCAACGGATTTGCCTTGCCGCAGCAGCGCCGAGACGGTCTCGGCGCTGGCCTCATAGAACCGGCTGATCTGTTCCTGATATCTCGGGTCTTCAGGCGGAATTTCATTGGTGACGGGATATTCAAGCCGCAACTCTTCGCGATGCTCGCCCATCAGGGGATCGACGATGCCGCGCGCATTGCCCTGCAGGCCACGCTTGGCGAAGAACGCGATCACATCCACTTGCTGCACCAGCGCGGCAGCGCGCAGCGTCAGATAACTGATATCGCCGGGCCCGACGCCGATGCCATACAGCATTCCCTTGCGGGCGGTTCCGCCGATCGCGTCAAGATCCATCATTCGCGCTCACTCGCCAGCGCATTGACCGCCGCCACGGCCATCGCGCTGCCACCCCGGCGTCCGCGCACAATTAAAAAAGGTACGCGGGTCTGCAGCGCGAGCGCTTCCTTCGATTCCGCGGCGCCGACAAAGCCGACGGGAACGCCGATGATCGCGGCAGGCAGTGGCGCACCCCGATCGATCATGTCGAGCAGGTGAAACAACGCGGTCGGCGCATTGCCGATCGCGACAATGGCGCCTTCGAGATGCGGCCGCCACAGCTCCAGCGCCGCGGCCGATCGGGTATTTCCGATCTCGGCAGCGAGCCCTGCCACAGAGGGATCGTCCAGCGTACAGATGACGTTATTGTTGCGCGGCAACCGGCTGCGGGTGATGCCGTTTGAAACCATCTTCGCATCACAGAGTATCGGCGCGCCGCGCGATAGCGCCTGCGAGGCCGAGGTGGCAAAGGTCGGCGACATCACGATATCCTCGACGATATCGACCATGCCGCAGGCGTGAATGATGCGGACGGCGACCTTCTCTTCGTTGGCCTTGAAACGCGACAGATCGGACTCGGCGCGGATGATCGCAAACGAGTTGCGATAGATCTCGGCGCCATCCCGGATGTAGGAACGCAACTCAGTCATGCCGCTGGCTTTCGAACTCAAACATTTTGCCGGGATCAGCGGCCAATTCAGCAAAACAGTAACGGCCGGCGGGCCGATCCTGCGCGGTGCCGTGGCGTACGACGCCGTAATGCCCATCGGAACCAACCAGCACGAGATCGGCGGCGCCGGTTTTCGCGCATCCCTTGGCGCAACCGGAGACATGAACGGTCCCGGCAAAACCAGATTGCGGCAGCAACGCCGCCAGCCGACGACCGTCGCCGCGCGTGTCCAGCGTGGTTGATTGGCAGCCCGGAGCCCCCGTGCATGCCTCGATTTGAAGCAGCTGGTCGCGCGGATCGGTGATCAGGCCCTCGCGCGCAGCGGCAGCGAGGATGCCACGTGCGGCGTGTCCGCTCGATACTCCGGCATACAGCGCGCGCCACGGCGAAAGCCTGATCTCATCGATACCGAGTGAGGCCATCACATCCGTGAACTTGCGAAGCTGATCGCTCTCAATGCGACCAAACGGCGCGGCGATTCCCACAGCGAACTTATCGTGACCCAGCTCGATCAAGCCGATACGATCCGACGAAGCATCCAGCTCGCGCGGATGTTCACGCAACGCATCCAGCCGCAGTCGCATCGCGCCACGGATAGCTGCAAGCCCCTCATCGGAGAGATCGCGCATGCGGTGCCGCTTGTCGCGCGACGCAGCCTTGATGAAGAGAAGACCGATCTCGGTCGCCACGGCGGCTGCCGCGCCGGGCGCAGTTGACCCGAGCCATTCGATCCCGGCTCGCGTCTCGATTCCGATCGCGATCTGCGCGCCGATCGCCACAAGGCGCACATCGGCGCGCTGCGCCGCCAGCGAAAGCGCTCCACCGCCATCAATGATAAAACCGAATTTGGACGGCAGCGCCCACAGCGACCGGTCCGAAGTCAGCCAGCGCGCCAGCTCGCCCGCAATCGGCCTGACATCGCAGGCTTCGGTGGGATCGATCCCCGCCAGCGGATTGATCATGACGTTGCGGACGGCTTCACCCTCCGCATTGGCATCGAGCAATCCGAGCCGTGCGATCACATCGTGCAAATCTGGAAGCGACGCTTCGCGCACGCCCCGGATCTGCAGATTGGCCCGCCGCGTCAGATCGATGTGGCCGTTGCCGAATTCCCGCGCGGCATCGGCGAGCGCACCCAGATCCTGCGGGCGCAGACTCGCGGATTGCGGGCGCACGCGGACGATCAGCCCGTCGCCGCTTTGCATCGGCCGCAAAGCACCGGGGCACCAGCCCTTCACCTCGAATGCCACTGAGCGGTTCAATTCCTGGTTCCTCTGACGGCGGCGGCCAGGATCAGCCGCCGCCCCCTATTCAGCCAAATCGTGCTTAAAAGCAAAGTCAACCAATAGCTGGCGCAAACCATTGAAAACAGGCGAAAAATCAAGCCTCCGGGCCTGGCGGCTCAAGTTTTGGCGGGACCTGCGCGCCGCATCAAATAGCTGTCCATGATCCACCCATTGGCCGCACGCGCATCGGCCCGCATCCGCTCGATCTCGCCGGCCACGTCCCGCAGCTTGCCGGAGACCAGAACCTCATTGGGCATGCCGAGATAGGCGCCCCAGAAGATATCCATGTCCTGATCCACAAAGCGCTTGTAGGTGTTTTCGGCATCGAGCATCACCACGACACTGTCGGCGCCTTCAGGAAAACCCTCCGCCAGCTTCCGCCCGGTCGTGATCTCGATCGACTGGCCGATACGATTGAGCGGCACCTTGTGTTTCGCCGCCAGCGCCTGAACGCTGCTGATGCCGGGAATGACTTCATAGTCGAGCTGATGACGGCCGCTACCCGCGATGATTTCGACGATGCGGATCGTGCTGTCGTAGAGCGCCGGATCGCCCCACACCAGAAACGCGCCGCATTCGCCGTCCGCCATCTCCTGCGCGATCAGGCGCTCGAACAAAGCCTGCTTGTCGTGGTTGAGGTCATCGACAACAGAGAAATAATCCTCGGTGCCGCGCGTCCATTCCGGACTGGTGGCGTCGACAAAACGGTGCTTGTTGCCCTTGATGTAGCGGCGGCAGATTTCCTTGCGCAGCTCGATCAGTTCAGCCTTGCTCTCGCCCTTGTCCATCAGGAAGAACACGTCAACCCGGTTGAGCGCGTTGACGGCCTGCATCGTGACGTAGTCGGGATCGCCCGCCCCGATGCCGATAATGAGTATCTTCTTCATCGAACCAGACTCCACTTACCTCCCCCGCAAGCGCAGGGCTATCGCATATGACTTTCCGCCGCGGTAATCGCCTGGGGCCTCATGGTTCGAGACGCCTCGAAGACGAGGCTCCTCACCATGAGGGTTTGAGATTTAACCGCACAGAAAGTCCTCATCCTGAGGGGACGCCGCAGGCGGCCGTCTCGAAGGATGGCCGCAAGCGGGAGAGGTGGCGCACCTTCGTCTGCCGTTGCAGATCAATCTAATCTCATCATCCACTAAAACTGCCAGTGATATCGCGCGGCAAAAGCGTTCACGGGGCCGCGGTCGGCGTTGTAACCGGGGTTGCTGACGAACTGGTAGTCGAACGACACTTTCGACGAAGCGTTCAGCGCATAGCTGTAATAAGCCTCGAAGATTTTCTCGAGGCCGTAATTATTCAACTGCCCGTCGCCGACGAGAATGCCGAGGCCACCGGCATTGAGGAATGCGACATGGGCGGCGGAGATGCCATTGATAACGCCGGCAACGCCGATGGTGTCGTCCGGACGTCCCCATGATTTGCCGTTGATGGAAACGCCGGCCGCGATGGTGCGGTCGATATCGGTGAAATCCCACGGCTCGATATTGCCATCGGCCCAGCCGGCGCGAAGAAAAACGCCGAGATTGTCGTTGACCTGCTGTTCGATATTCATGCTGACGCTGGGACGGCTGGTGTAGGACCTGACAGCATTGATATCGGCCGGCAGACCGGTGGCCAGTGCCAGCGCGACCGCATCCGAGTATTGCCCGGCATTACCGCGGCTGAGGAGTCCGGTGATCTTGATCTTGCCCGGCTGTCCCCACAGTTCATGGCGTTCCTCGATTTCTCCCACCATCTGGAATTGCTGGAAGGTCGAGTCGAGCCCGTACGCTGTCGGGCTTACGCCTCCCGCGGGCGATGTCGACAGATCGAACACACCCGCGCGCAGCGTCCAGCGGCCCTGGTACCATTCGGCTGCGCCGCCGTAGGTGTAGCCCCAGCCATCGCCGGCATAGTCGAACGTGCCGGTATTGATGAACGCCCAGTTCAGGAAATCGGTCTTCGGATTGGTGGCGTATTTGTTGGTATCGAAGAGGTCGGCGGCACTGAACCGGCCCACCGTCAGCACCAGCCGGTCGGTGCTGCGCGACCCCGCAAATTGATTCATGTCGGCATCGACCTTTTCGGTATCGCCGCCGAGATTGATGGTCTGGCGCAGAAAAGCGCGCTGAATGCGCGCATAGGGATCGGCCTGGCCGAGCTTGTAAGACTCACCACTCAAGGAACCAGCGGTGCCGTGGGTATTGTTCAACCCAAAACCCTGATCGATCTCGGGGTTGGTCCAGAACTCGGCGCCCTGCCACAGCTTCACGCCAGCGAACAGCGTGAGGTCGAAGGTCTCCCGGTTCTGGCCGCCGCCTGATAGGCTGTTGGTGCCCTCATAGGGCGAGCGGAACGACGGATAGCCCTGGTCGACGAAAGTCGCCTGTCCGTGCACGCTGATGATATCGGGCGCGAACGGCGCCACCACAAACGACGCCTGCGGCGAACCGAAATGATAGTTCAGCCCGAGCCGAAGCTCCTGCAGCGAAAAATCGGAACTGATGCGCTGTCCCGAGAACGGGTAGTTTACGCTGGTGGTCGGATAGCCGGTCCACAAATATTCGGCCTTCGCGGTCCAGTTCGGCGCCACCGGAAATTCAACGCCGGCCCCCGCCGCCCAGCCGAACCGCCACAGGAACGGCGCTTCGCTGTTGCCGGACGCCGTTTGCGTGAGTGTCTGCTGGTTGTAGGTCCAGGCCAGACCGCCGGTCGCATAGAACAGCCAGCTTCCGGGCGCGTATCCGATGCGGCCGCGCACCGTGCCGAACGTGATCGCCGTTTCGCTCAGGCTTGCCGGGCCGAGCACCGGCGAATTGAAATTGGACACGCCCGTGATCGACAATCCATTCACGTCAGGAAAGGGATGAAACGAAATGTCGGCTTCGCCGCCGATCAGGACGCGGTTGGAGAGTATGGTGTTGTAGCCGACCTGCGCGCCCGCGAAAAAACTTCCCGATTCGAAAAAATGATCGGGCGCCTGAAACACGGTCATCGAGCCTGATACCAGCGGCAGACCTGCCACTGTCGGGGTGGCGGTCCAATCCGAATTGCCCGTCGCGACGCCCAAATGCCCGCCGACATAGAAACCGGTCCAGTCAAAGGCTTTAGGCGTAGGCAGCGCCTTATAGGCGATCGGAAGATCGGCAGCCGCCAGGGGGCCGGTTATCTGAAGGATCACTGCGCTCGCCAGCAGCGCGGCACGGCTCGTCCGCCCGCGCAAGCGCGGCGTCACACCTTCCGGCAAAATCCTTTCCGGCAAAATTTTCGGAGAAATCGAGATCAAACGCGCCGCCAAGGCCGCCCCTCCATCCGCAGACAGTTCCAGTTCTGTCACCGCAGCGAAAAGACCGCGCCCTGCGCGCGCACCGCACGCCGGATGGATGACTTGCCCAGGTCGGTCTCCTGGCTCGCGGGTCATAACCCCTCTCCGCCTTCCCGGGTTTTGCCTGAAAAACCCAGTGGCCTTTTGGAGAAGGACTCACCGCCTACAGTTGCGGGCGCAGCTTCGGATTTGGCTCACCGTCACAACGATATTCGTCAGGACGAGACAGGCCTCACCGAATTCCCTTTTGCCGATCAGCGCGACCAACAAACCTGAACACATTTATCCTGAAACCATCCCGCCATCCCTGTCAACGCGACAGGCATCCATGCCAAAAGCTTCGGAATTTCACTGGCGGAGCGTGTGATTCCGGCAACAGGATTTGGAGCGACTCCCCTTTTCTCTGTTACAATATCCACTCCGCTTGAGGATGCTGCCGGAATCGGAGCGCAACGGACGAGGTAGCCGTTCATTGACAATGTCCGGCCCCTCTTTATGCTCAATCGCTTACCGATCACAAAGATGGGAATCGGCGATCTTCCGGTTCTTGCGGGCGGATATCAGGCCTAAGGTCGAATCCGCCTCGCACATCAGCGGGCCTCTTACGGTCCCATATTCAGGAGTTCAGGGATGACATCCGTAACATTTGCGCCGACAGCCGCGCCTGTCGCGATTCCGGTTCGCGAAGTGCTGCCCTGGGCCGTTTTCGCCGGTCTCGTGCTGATGATTGCGCTGTATTTTGTCGGTGCCGAAGAAGGCGCAACGTCGCTGATCCGCGGCATGTATGTGCACGAGTTCCTGCACGATGGCCGCCATCTGCTTGGCTTCCCCTGCCACTAACGCATGATCGGCTTGTCGCGAATCCAGGCGCGCGCGACCGCCGTCTCACACGAGGAAACTAGGATGGTCGGAATCCTTCTGACACGCGGGATGCTGGTCGGTTTTGTCGCGGGCCTGTTGTGTTTCGGCTTCCTGAAACTGGTGGGTGAGCCGCAAGTCGATCGCGCCATCGCTTTTGAGTCGGCGATGGAGGCCAGGGAAAAGCCCGGCGCCGGGCAACCCCAGCACGATCATTCCGCGCATGACCATTCCATGCATGATCATTCCGCGTCTGCGACACCCAAGTCGGCGGAAATGGCAAAGGACGAGCCCGAAGAACTGGTCAGCCGATCGACCCAGGCCGGCCTCGGCCTGTTCACCGGCGTGACGGTGTACAACACGGCGTTCGGCGGTCTGTTTGCTCTGGTATTCGCGCTGGCCTATCGTCGCATGGGCGACTTCGATGCGCGAACGACTTCCGCGCTGCTGGCGATCTGCGGCATCATCGCGGTCTATTTCGTGCCGATCATGAAATATCCGGCCAATCCGCCGGCGGTGGGCAATCCCGAGACGCTCGGCATGCGCACCGCATTCTATTTCGCGATGATCGCGATCTCGCTCGCAGCGATGATCGCCGCCTGGATGCTGCGCAACCGGTTGCTGCAACGCCATGGCGGCTGGAACGCGGCACTGATGGCGAGCGCGGCCTATTTCATCGTCGTTATCTGCGTCGCTCTGGCGCTGCCCGAAGTCAACGAGGTCCCCGATGCGTTTCCCGCCGTCGTGCTGTGGCAGTTTAGAATAGCCTCAGCCGGTGCGCAGCTCATCATGTGGACCGTGATCGGCCTCGCCTTCGGCGCGCTGGCGGAGCGTGCGGAAGGAAGCCGGAATTTTCTGCGGCTGAAGACCGCGAGATATTAAGCCGGTTGCCCGCCTCTCGCGACAGGGGCGCAAGATCGGCGTGTATGTGCTGTGGGGCAGTTTGACCGATGGCCACGCGTCTAAAACTGCTCTGCCATGCCTCCACGTCGGCGGTGCGGACCTCGACCTTTCCGGCCGATGAGCCGCTCGACGATCAGGGACGGCAAAAGCTCGCAGCTTTCCCGAATTCCTTCCTGAATTCCTTGCGCCACAATGATCGCTGTTTGACGAGCCCGGCGCTGCGGGCCCGCCAGACCGCCGAGGCGCTTGGGCTCACGGCTACGATCGACCTCACATTGCGCGATTGCGATTACGGCCAATGGACCGGGCGCACCTTCGAGGAAGTGCAGGCGCAGGAGCCGCAAGCCATGGCCGAATGGATCGGCAATCCGGAAGCGACGCCCCATGGCGGGGAATCCATGGCGGCGCTGATCGCGCGGGTATCGAGTTGGCTGGACGCACAGAGTGCGGCACCCGGGACGGTTGTCGCCGTCACCCACGCTTCGGTGATGCGTGCCGCCATTGTCTGCGCACTCAAAGCGCCGCCGCAATCCTTCTGGCACATCGATATCGCGCCGCTGTCGCTGGTCCGGCTCAGCGGCCATGGCGGCCGCTGGACCCTGGCCTCGATCAGTTCCGGCAAGACCGACGCCTCCGGCGCGGATTAACCCTGTCAAATCGGGGCTGCCAAATCGGCCCTGTTGCCGGTCACAGCCACGCTAGTTTTTAACGATTCCAATCATATAGCCGTTATTTGGGTGTTACAAAGTGAACCGTTTTCACCCCTGAAAAAGGATGCATTCTTGCTCGTCGCGTTCCTGATCATGCTCCGCGAAGGTATTGAGGCGGCGCTGATCGTCGGCATCATCGCCGGCTATCTCAAACAGACCGGCCGCGAGAACATGCTGCCCTCGGTCTGGATCGGCGTGGCCATCGCGCTATTGCTCTGCACCGCGCTCGGCATCGCGCTGGAAATGGCCGGCGCCGAATTTCCGCAGAAGATGCAGGAGCTGTTCGAGGGCATTGTCGCGCTGCTGGCGACCGGCATTCTGGCATCGATGGTGTTCTGGATGGCCAAGGCCGCGCGCTCCATCAAAGCCCAGTTGCATGATTCCATCGACGCCGCCACGAAATCCGATGATCGTCACAGTTTCGCGCTGGTCGGCATGGCGTTTCTCGCCGTCGGCCGCGAAGGACTGGAATCGGTGTTCTTTCTGATCGCGACCTTGCAGCAGGATGTCGGCATCGGCGTGCCGATCGGCGCTGCGCTGGGCGTGCTCTGCGCCTTCGCGTTCGGCGTCGCGCTTTATCGCGGCGGCATCCGGCTCAATCTGGCGACGTTCTTCCGCTGGACCGGCGTGTTCATCATCTTTGTCGCGGCAGGTCTCGCGGCCAGCGCGATCCGGGCCTTCCATGAGGCCGGAATCTGGAATGCGCTTCAACAGACCGCGTTCGATGTCAGCGGCGTATTGCCGAGCGACAGCATTGTCGGAACGCTATTGACCGGCATCTTCGGCTATCAGGATGCGCCCACGGTCGGCGAGGTCATCATCTATCTGGCGTTCCTGCTACCGGCGCTGTTTCTGTTTTATCGGCAGCGGCGCTCGCCCGCCGTTCCCCGCCCCGCCTGATTTTTTCTGCGTGTTGAAAGATATTTGCTGATGTCGTCGATTCCTTTCGCGTCGTTTCGAAACTCTCGCCTTGCGGCTTGCGCCGGTATCTCGCTCGCGGGAGTGGCGCTCTGCGGTCAGGGCTTCGCAGCAACGCCGGAGGCTTCGCAACCGGTCGCGATCACCATCACCGGCAAGGGGTGTGAGCCCAACGTCGTGACGGTGCCGGAAGGCAAGACCACGTTCAGGATCAAGAACGCGAGTGCCCGCGTGCTTGAATGGGAAATCCTCGATGGCGTCATGGTGGTCGAGGAACGCGAAAACATCGTCCCCGGTTTCGTGCAGAGCCTGACCGCGACGCTCAAGGCGGGCCAATACCAGATGACCTGCGGCCTCCTGAACAACCCGAAAGGCACGATTACGGTAACGGCCACGGGCACCACCGAGGCAAAGGCCGAGCCGGGCATGTCCGATCTCGCGGGACCGCTGACCGAATACAAGGTCTACGTCACCAAGGAGATCGTCGATCTCATCGCCAAGACCAAAATCTTTATCGACGCGGTGAAGACCGGAAAGCTGGAGGAGGCGCAGAACCTGTACGCGCCGACGCGCCAGCATTTTGAGCGAATCGAGCCGATCGCCGAACTCTTCAGCGATCTCGACAAGAGCATCGATGCCCGCGCCGACGATTTCGAGAAGAAGGAAAACGATCCGGCTTTCGGCGGCTTTCACCGTATCGAGAAGGCGCTGTTTGCGGAAAAGACCACTGCGGGCATGGAGCCGGTGGCCGACCGCCTGATGCGCGACCTGCAGGAGCTGCAAGGCCGCATTGCCGATCTTGCGATTCCGCCCAACAAGATGGTGGGCGGTGCCGCGGCGCTGATCGAGGAAGTCGCGGCCACCAAGGTCAGCGGCGAGGAAGAACGCTACAGCGGAACGGATTTGTGGGATTTCCAGGCCAATGTGGACGGCGCGCAGAAGATCTTCGATCTCTTGCATCCGCTGATCGCGGCGCGAAATCCGAAGCTCGATACGCGCATCCAGACGAATTTCACCAAGGTCGACGGACTGCTCGCGCTCTATCGCAACAAGGACCGCCAGATGACGACCTACGACAAGCTTTCACCCCGCGACCGTAACGCCCTCAAAGGCGCCATCACCGCTCTGGCCGAGGATCTCTCGCAATTGCGCGGCACCCTCGGCCTCGACTGAGATCGCATCATGACAAAGAAACAGCCGCCTTCCGACGCCACCGAAATCGCGTCCGTCACGCCGACGCGCCGGCATTTGATCGCAGCACTCGGCACTGCCAGCAGCATCGCCGCCCTCGGCGTGAAGCCGACGCCGGCCGCCGCCGCCGATCGCACGCCCGACGATGAAAGCGACGGCACGCTCGATGCCCAACCGTTCTTCGGCAGGCGGCAGTCGGGCGTGGTGACGCCGCAACCCGCAGCCGCGATGGTCGCGGCTTTCGATGTGCTGGCGGACGACCGCGCCGGCCTCGAAAAGATGCTGCGCATCCTGACCACGCGGATTTCAGTGCTGACCAAGGCCGGCCCGATCCCGGTGCTCGATCCCAAACTGCCGCCGGCGGAATCCGGCCTGCTGGGTCCGCGGATTTATCCCGACAATCTCACCATGACGGTCTCGGTCGGCGCCTCCCTGTTCGACGACCGCTTCGGGATTGCCGCACAAAAACCCAAGCATCTGGTGACCATGGAGCGGTTTACCAACGATGCGCTCGATCCCAAATTCTGTCACGGCGACCTGTTGCTGCAGATCTGCTCCAACACCGCCGAGACCAACATTCACGCGCTGCGCGACATCATCAAGAACCTGCCGGATTCGATCGCGCTGCGCTGGAAGCTCGATGGCTTCCTGCCCCCGCACACCATCAAGCGCGCCGGCAAGGACACCGTGCGCAATCTCTTAGGGTTCAAGGACGGCACCGCCAATCTCGATGGCCGCGACAACGCGCTGATGGACCGCGTGGTATGGGTGCAGCCCGGCAGCGATGAGCCGGCATGGGCTGCGGATGGCAGCTATCAGGTCGTGCGCATCATCCGCAATCTGGTCGAGCGTTGGGACCGCACACCGCTCGGCGAACAGGAAAAAATCATCGGCCGTCACAAAATGACGGGCGCACCGCTCAGCCTCGCTGCCGAGCATGACGTTCCCGATTACGCCAAAGACCCCAAAGGAGACCGCATTCCGCTCGATGCGCATATCCGTCTGGCCAATCCGCGCACCAGGGAGACCGAGCCCAGTCTCATCCTGCGGCGCGGCTTCAACTTCTCGCGTGGCATCTCCGCATCCGGTCAGCTCGACATGGGCCTGTTGTTCGTCTGCTTCCAGTCGAACCTCGATGCAGGCTTCCTCACCGTCCAGAAGCGCCTCAACAACGAGCCGCTCGAGGAATACATCAAGCCCACCGGCGGCGGCTATTTCTTCGTGCTGCCGGGCGTAGCGGATGAGAGCAGGTATCTCGGGCAGGGTTTGCTGGAGGCGTGATCGAAGCGAATGTGGATTAGCTGACCAATTTGGTGAGCGCTTCTGGGGCGTCAACAAAGGCGAAGGCATTCAGGAATTGCCGTCCCCACATGAAATTCCGGTCTACTTCCGTAAGTTCAGCCGCATCACAAACTTCCGTCCAGAACTTCTTGACGATCTTGATCTGGTGACCAATGAGTTCGGTGGCATCGTCAGCTTTAAGTAAAAAAAGCGGGGCCGCCTTGAGGCACAACGATATTTGGCTGCTGCGTTGTTCGCCCATGATCAGCATTGCCTGCGTTGCTTCCCCGCCGGATCTGGATTGCGGACAGATATCATAGGCTGGCGTCAACGATAGCTCGCTGCCATTCCAGAATGCTGCATGATTTCTGGCGTGATCGTCCGTATTGCCGCAAAGCACATTGAATACCATCCTTGCGTACAATTCTTTTAGCGCGGTTTTTGGCGACACAAATCTATGGCGCATGACAGTCGCAAAGTCTTCGTAGCTGGCATAACGGTCCATCATTTCGTCAAGGCTAAGCAGGGTTAAAGCCGAAACCATGACTCGGCGGCACCAACCGTCTTCGGCTTTTTGCCGATCGAAGCGCTCGATGAGAATGACATCTTTTCCGGTCGCACGTTCAAGCCTGACGGCGGCAGTGGCAATACCGGCTTTCTCCGCAAGCCGCATGGCGACGAATTCCGCCTTGACCACATTGTACAGATCGTTCTGCGATGAAAATTTGGCGACGAACTTCCCGTTGTTCGAAGTGATCATCGTTTTCGGGCGGGTACCGCCGATCGAACTTCCGTGCAAGAGAGCACGATCGAGGTCTGGGGGAAGCGGAATCCCTTTTTCGACAAAAACTGTCGCGCTTTGAAGTTGTTCGAGTGAGGCCGTCGAAGCCTCCCTCGCCACATATCGATCAGCCGATACCTGGAAATCCAATGCGCCTATACGATCGGAACCGGACTCCAGAAGGTAAGTGAGTTCATCAAGCTCCGTCGTATCAACGTCCTTCTTTCCGAATTTGCGGTTGATGAGGACCCGCCGCCCCCAGGCATCAGGTGCAGCATCACGTATGCAATTCGGCATTTTCAATCCCGGCGTCAGCGGCAAGACGCCGTTTCGCAACGGTAGCTCCGGCTCGTAGAGCGCGATCGCATTTTTCCGCGCAAGATAACTTCGTCCGTAGTTGAAAAGCAGCCGATCCCCGGAGGCTGACAGCCGGCCAGCCACAACCGGCGCCGTCTCTTCAGGCAGCCAGACCCATACGAAAGCCTCAGTTGGCTTTTTCTCAGAAGTCGTCATCGAGATTGGTCTGTGAGGTGCGGACAGCTTTCGGCAACAGCGTCATCACGGCACTATTAGACGCTACGGCGCTGGAGAGTGCCGCCTGATCGGTATCGAACAAGCGTACGCCGACAATGGCGGCGGCTTCGAATACGGCCCCAATCGTACAGCCAAGGTCGCCGTTCTCGACACGCCGCAGTAGACCGCGCGACATGCCCGCCCGATCGGCGAGTTCTTCCGTTGTCATTTTATGGTCGATACGCGCCTTACGGATGATCTGGCCTAAGAGGACAGCAGCATCTTTAGCGTAGGGAGAGCGAGGCCTCGCTATCTTTGGCATTTTGATCCATTAATAGACCACTAGGCGGATAATGGTCGATTTATAGACCAGTTTTATCTAGACGTCAAGTTTCGATCTATTAATGACCCATATAACGCCAAATGATCCATTTATAGCCCATTAGCCGCAAACCCGACCCACCTCGCTCGTAAACATCTCAATCCGTCCGCATCACCTGCGCGGGATTGGCGCGGGGATCGCGCGGGGTCCATCGGCCGGCTTCGACCTGCGTGATGAAATCCGCCACCAGCCGGTTGAACAGATCCGGCTCTTCCAGATTGAGCGTGTGGCCCGACTTCGGAAACACCGCGAGCGCCGAGCGTTGAATCGTGCGTTTGAGAAACAGGCCCGGTTGCAGGCAATGATCGTCCTCGTCGCCGACCATCACCAGCACGGGCGCTTTCAGCGCGCGAAACTCTGTCTCAAGATCATACAGCGAGGGCCGTCGCATCTGCACGCCGCGCATGGTGTTGGCCGCGCCTTTCGAATCGTGATGACCGAGCCGATCGGCGAACAATTGCCAGCCGCGCGGATCTTTCTCCTGGAATTGCACGCGCGAGGCGCCCTCCGCATAGGTCGGAGCGAAATCCTTCGCGCCGCGTTCCTCGAAATTCCTGGCGACCTGTTCGGAAACGCCCTTGAAATAGTCTTCGTGGATTTTTTCGGCGCCGTATCCCGCGCCCGCGGCGACAACAGACAGCACGCGCTCGGGATGACGCAAGGCACAGTGCAGACTGGCAAAGCCGCCCATCGACAATCCCACGACATGGGCCTTGTCGATGCCGGCCGCATTCAGCACATCGATGATGTCATCGGCGGCGCGCGCCTGTGAATAGGCATCGACCGATTGCGGAATGTCAGAGGGCGGAAAGCCGCGCGCCGCAAAGGTGATGCAGCGGTGGCGGCGCGGAAAGAAATTGAGCTGCGGCTCCCAGCTCCAGTGATTGCCGCCGAATTCATGGACGAAAATGATCGGCGTGCCCGATCCGGCGCTCTCATAGAACAGGCGGATGCCATCGCTCGTGGTCGCAAAGCTCATCGCAAAATCCTCAAATTATTGACCGGCGGGACGCGATGCCGCCATCGACCGTAAAGATCGTCCCCGACGTGTATCCGGAACGATACGACGCCAGAAACACAATGAGATCGGTGATCTCATGCAGATGTGCGGGCCGCTTGAGCGGATAGCGCTCCTCCAGTTCCTTGTAACGATCCTCGTCACCCAGCCATTGCTTGGCGCGCTTTTTCAGCATGCTATAGATGCGATCCGTATTTACAGGACCCGGATTGACCCCGACCACACGAATATTGTCGTCGAGCGAATGCCCGCCCATCGCGCGCGTGAACGCCATCAGGCTGGCATTGCCCGTGGTCCCGGCGACGTAGTTCGGATCGAACACTTCACCGCCATTGCCAATATTGTTGATGATCACCCCACCGCCACGCGCTTTCATCCGCGGATAGATCGCGCGCGTCAGGTTGATGTAGCCGAACACTTTCAGCTCCCAGCCGGCACGCCATTTGGATTCATCGACATCCCAGAGATTGCCGCTGGGAATGACGCCGGCATTGTTGACGAGAATGTCGATATCGCCGATGGACTCGACCAGCGGATTGATCACATCCGATGACGTCAGATCCAGCGGATGGATCGTGACTTTTACCCCTTGCCCCCCGTGCGCCGCCTCGATCTCGGACTTGATGGCCGCAAGCCGATCGCCGGAACGCGCGACCAGGTGAAGATGACAGCCCTCCTCGGCAAAGGAGCGCGCCACGCCTTCGCCGATCCCCTGCGACGCGCCGGTAACCAGCACCGACTTGCCCTTGAGCCTCAGATCCATGTCAATCGTCTCCGCTTTGCATGCAAGATAAGTGTCTTTTGTATCTAAGTCGGAAACAAGCATGATTTCGGTATGCACGATAGCTAAAAACTTCGGCTCCAATCGCCAATTCAATAGGCCGTTGGCCGATATTCTATGCAGAAATGGTATTCTGGCATAATGGCGCTTGCGCCGGGAGGCGATCGATATGATGCTGGCGGTCATGCAGTCCGGTCCGCCGTCGCTGCGGGGGAAAAGAGGGAGAAGATCGATGCGCGTTTCACGTCGTGGCGTGTTGAAGGGCATGGGCATCGCCGGCTTGGGCGCCGCTGGCCTGCCACTCGCCACCCCCGCCATCTCGCAAGGCGCGGCAAAAGTCAGCTTCACGACCTCCTGGATTCCCGAAGGCCCCAATCTGTTCGCCTATGTCGCGCGCGACAAGGGTTTCTGGAAGAAGGCCGGTCTCGACGTCAGCGTCGCGCGCGGCTCGGGGTCAGGCGCGGCGGCACAGGCGGTCAGCGCCGGTACCTTCGATTTCGGCATGGCCGCGACACCGACTGTCATCGTGCAGGCCGCCAAGAAACTGCCGATCACCTGCATCGGCCAGATCAATTACGACGCGCTGATGGGCATCGGCCTGCTCGCGGCCTCCCCGATCAAGACGCCGAAGGACCTTGAAGGCAAGAAGCTCGGCGCCAGCGTCAGTTCGGGCGAATATCCGTTCCTGCCGCTCTATGCGGAGAAGGCCGGCTTCGATCTCAGCAAAGTGCAGGTCGTGCAGATCGACGGCAAGGTGCGCGAGCGCTCGCTGATGGAAAAGCAGGTCGATGCTGTCTCCGCCTTTGCCACCAGCACGATCCCCTCGCTGTCGCCGCTCGGCACGGATGTTCGCTTCATGCTGTTCCGTGATGCCGGGATCGAATTCTACGGCCAGTCGCTGACCACCCAGCCGCAGCGGCTGGAAAAGGATCCCGCGCTGTGCGGCGCCTTTGTCGCCGGCGCGCTGGAAGCCATCCGCTTCACCATGACGAACTTCGACGAAGCGCTCGATATTTTCCTGAAAGCCAACAGCGAAGTCGCGATCTCTTCGACCGGCAAGGAATACGCCCGCATCGGCCTCGGACTGACCAACCTCACCAACCTCGTGCCCGAAGTGAAGGAACATGGCTTCGGTTACGCCGATCCCGCCAAGGTCGCGACCATGGCCGACCTGGTGGTGAAATATGCGGCGGGCGACGGCGCGACCAAACCCGATGTCGGCGCGCTGTTCACCAACCGCTTCGTCGGTAATGTCACGCTGAGCGCCGATGAGCTGGCCGCCGCCGAAAAGGGCGCCGCCGTCTTCCGCAAATATGTCAGTTGATTTGACCCTGCCGCTACCATTGACCAATTCGATACCCGCCATCAACGCCGGCGCGGCGCCATCAGCGCCGCTGGTGTCCGTGCGCGCCGTCGAGAAGACCTATTTCACGCGGCAGGCGCCGGTGCAGGCGGTGGCGTCGGCGTCGCTCGACGTCGCGCGCGGCGAATTCGTCTCGCTGCTCGGTCCAAGCGGCTGCGGCAAGAGTACACTGTTGATGATGATCGCCGGGCTCGAACAGCCGACCGGCGGATCGATATTGTTAGGCGGCGCTGAAGTCAAAAAGCCGCGCCGCGATATCGGCGTCATCTTCCAGGATGCAACATTGCTGCCATGGAAGAGCGCGCTCGACAACGTACTGTTTCCGATCCGCATTCTCAAATTGCCGGTCGAAGCCTATCGCCCGCGTGCGCTTGAGCTTCTGAACATGGTCGGGCTCTCAGGCTTCGAGCACAAGAAGCCGTCGGAGCTGTCGGGCGGCATGCGCCAGCGCGTCGCGATCTGCCGGTCGCTGATCCATGATCCGGATATTCTGCTGATGGACGAGCCGTTCAGCGCGCTCGACGCCATCACGCGCGACCAGATGAACGTCGCGCTGTCGGAAATTCTGGAAACCTACAAGAAGACCGTGATCTTCGTGACCCACTCGATCCGTGAAGCCGCGTTCCTGTCCGACCGTGTGGTCGTGATGGGCGGCCGCCCCTCCACCATCGCGCTCGACATGACCATGCCGTTTCCACGGCCGCGGCGCTTTGAAATTGAGGAGACGCCCGAATTCGCGCTGGTCTGCCGCAAACTGCGTCTCACCATCGAGGAAGCCCATCAAAACCCGCTTGCCGTTCGAAGCGCGGCATCTGGAACTTTCGCTGGAAAGATTGAGTGATGGCAACGACAGGCATCGGCACCGAAACCGGCGCGATCATCGCCACACCCACGCCACCAAAAGAAAGCGGCGGTGCCAATGTGCGCGGCATCGTGTTGCCGCTGGGATTGGCCGCCATCGTGCTCGTGGGCTGGCAGCTCGCAGTCACGCTCGGCCACATCCCGCCGGTGATCCTGCCCTCGCCGGTCTCGATCACCAGATACATCATCGAGCGTTATGACATCCTGCTGATGCATGCGGTGCCGACGACGCTGGAATCCGCAGCCTCCTTTGTGCTGGCGACATTGCTTGGGATCGCGCTGGCGATCATCATCACCTATTCGCAGATCGCGCGCGAAGCGCTCTATCCCAATCTGGTGTTCTTTCAGTTGATCCCGAAGATCGCGCTGGCGCCCTTGTTCATCATCTGGCTCGGGATCGGCTCGCAATCGCGGATCGCGTTCTCGGTCTTCATCGCGTTCTTTCCAGTCGTGATCGCGACCACGGCGGGCTTTGCCAATGTCGACAAGGGCATGCTGCGGCTGTGCCGGGCGCTGACCGCAAGCGAGTGGCAGATCTTCACCAGTGTGCGCTTTCCGGCGGCGCTGCCGCATATTTTCAGCGGCATGAAGATCGCGATTACGCTGGCCATTATCGGCGTCATCATCGGCGAGTTCATCACCGCACAGGCGGGACTCGGCTATCTCATCATCTTTGCCACTGCACGCGCCGACACCGAGATATCGATGGCGGCGATCGTGGTGCTTTGTATCTGCGGCCTGTTGCTTTACGGACTCGTCGCACTCGGTGAATCCATAGCGAACCGGTTTTACTCGGCGGACAATTCATGAAGACCATCGCAGGCGCCCCCGCCGTCGCGCGGGCAACGAATTCAACCGAAGAGCCTGAATCGCTTTCGGCCGGCGTGGTTCACCGTCTGGAAGTTGAAATCCTCAAAGGCCAGCGCAAGCCCGGCGACCGTCTCGACGAGCGTCAACTGGCCGAACAATATGGCGTGTCGCGCACCCCGGTGCGCGAGGCGCTGCAACGGCTGGCCGCCAGCGGCCTCGTGGTGTCGCGCGGGCGGCAGGGACTGCAGGTGGCGCAGCTATCGATCGCCGATCTGCTTGATGCCTTCAGCGTCGCGGCCGAGATGGAGGCGCTGGCTTCGGCTCAGGCCGCCCGCCGCATCCGGCCCGAGCAGCGAACCCGCCTTGAAGCCGCGCATCACGCCTGCGCCGCCGCCGCGCAAGCCGGCGATGTCGATGGGTTCTACGAAGCCAATCTCGAATTTCACGAAACGATCTCGACGGCCAGCCACAACCGGATTCTGCAGGACGAATTGCGGCGGCTGACCGTGAAGATCTCGCCCTATCGCCGCACCATCACCTATCAGCCCGGCCGGATGGAATCCTCGATCCCCGAACATGAGCAGATCATGATCGCGATCTTCCGCGGCGAGCCGATGCAGGCGAGCCTCGTGATGCGTTCGCATGTCACGCTATTGGGTGAAGGCCTCTCAGACCTGCTGCATTTCCTGCGGGTATCCGGCGATCAAAACCTGCTGGCCGAGTTGGCCTGAACGGGCCGAGCATCAAACCGCAGGCGTCACGCGCGCGGCGAACCGCTTGAAAGCCCAATACGCCGGAAAACACAGCACCAGCATGAGGGCCCCGAAGTCGAAGGCCACCGCGGCCGTCCCGGCCCGGCTCGAGAGGATGCCCGCGACAATGGGCGCGGAAACGACGAATAAATAAAACAGCGTGAAGTAGATTCCCATTCCAACCGCCCGCAATGGCGGGGTGAGGATGCGCGCGGGCAGGCTCATGATCGGACCGGCCGACAGACCGCCGACAAGGCCCAGCGCGACAAAGGCCGGGATCACCGCATCGGTGCGGTTCGCCGCTAAAAGCGCGATCGCAAACAGTGCAAAGCCCGCCAGCATGATCGCGATGGGCTTGCCGGTTCTGTCGGCTAGAAAGCCGCCCAAGGGAACCGATGCGCTGACAAGCCACAGCACCAGACTCGTCGCCGAACCCGCCGCGGCGAGCGTCCAGCCGCGCTCGACCAGCATGGTGATTCCGAAGCCGAACACCATGCCGATGGCGGCATTGAAAAGGCCCCACATGATCCCCGCCGCAACCACCGGCCGGATCACGGACGGATGCGGCCAGGAAGCTGGAGCTGCCGGAGCGGATTGAGTGGCTGGCGCCATCTGGGCAGGCGGCCGATACAATGTTGCAAGCAGGACCAATCCGAGCGCGCAGAATGTGGCTGTCAGCAACAAGGCGCTGGTGATGCCCTGTGCGGCGGCAAGCGCCGGCAGCACAAACAGGCACAACGCGATCCCCGCGGGCCAGGAATTGACAAAGATCGCCATCGCGGTGGCGATTTCCTTGCCGGCGAACCAGTCCGTCACCATTTTCGACATCAGCACGTTGAGCAGCACACCGCCAATGCCCGCGACGATGCGGCCAGCGATCTGCCATCCCCAGGTCGGCGCGAACGCCATCGCAAGACCGCCCGCGATCATCAGCACGAGACCGAACAGCACCACGCGCTTGTCGCCGAAGCGGCGTCCGATCTCGCCACCCGGCAACGCAAAGGCGAGGCCCGGCGCGAGATAAAGACTGATCAGGAATCCGATGTCGCCAAGGCCGACGCCATATTGCTTCATCAGGGCCGGTGACATCGACGCCACCGACTGAAACTGGAACGCCATGCTCAGGCGCACGACGAACAGCAGAATCAAAACATTCCAGCGCTGCGTCACCTGTCAGGCTCCCCACCACCCCACCCGGCTTCCAGGTCCGGTCAGATGTGAATGCTATCTCAGGCGTAGAACGCTGCCCAGCCAATGAGCGCTCCGGCTAGCTGACACCGGCCAATTGCGGCGTGACGTCCAGCTCACCTCTATCAGGACAAATGATCTCCACCCGGCAGCCGGGTCCGGAGAGGATCGACAATCTGAAACCGTGCAACTTGACGATCGCGGTCACGAGATTGAGTCCGAGGCCCAGTCCCGGCGTATTTCTCACCTTGTCGGAGCGATAGAAACGCCGCTGCACGGCGACGCGCTCATTTTCGTCGATCCCGCAGCCGGTATCGGCCACCCGCATGATGGTTTCGCCGTTACCGCGCAACAACGCGATATTCACCATTCCGCCTTCGGGCGTGAACTTGATGGCGTTGTCGACCAGATTGGCGACGGCTTCGATCAACAGATCGCGGTCGCCACGCACCGTCAGATTCTGCGACGGCTCGATGCGCAGCGTGATGTTCTTGCTTTCGGCGATCGGCTCGTAAATATCCGATACCGCACGCAGCATATCGTTCAGCACGACGGTGCCGAAGCGCGCGGACCGCTCGTTGTTTTCGATTTCCGCAAGCCGCAGCAGCGCGGTTATGATCGTCAACGACTTGTCGATACCCGCGATAGCCTTGTCTGAAACCGCATGGAACTGCTCCAGCGTGCTGGCGTTGGCGCGCCCCCGCTCCAGCGTCAGCCGCACGCGCGTCAGCGGGGTTCGCAAATCGTGGGCAATGTCATTGCCGACGCCGGCGAGCGCGTGAATCATCTTCTCCATTTCATCCAGCATGCCGTTGACGATCACGACGAGTTTCGAGAAGGGATCGCCGACGTCACGATGCGGGAATCGCTCATGCAGGTCGCCGGCGATGATGCGCTGAACCCGCTGATTGATCTCTGCCACCCGCCTCTGTGCGCCAAGGCTCAGCCAGGCCCCGGCCAGCAAGCAAAGGAAAAAGGCCGGGATCAGCCCCCACGCCAGCGCCTGTCCGACAACATGGGCCATCTCGGTGGCCTCGTCGATATTTCGCCCGAGCACCAGCACGTCGCCGTTTTCCATGCGCCAGGCGATCGCCCGGACCGTCTGGGGTTCCCGAAAACCCCGATCTGTCCTGATGATGTCGGCGCCTTGCGCTTGAGCGTCGATTTGCAAATGTGACGGCAGGCTTTCAAGATTACCGGTGATCAGGCGGCCGTCGGCGCTAAATATCGCCGCGAGTTGCACCCCCCGAAGGTCCTGTTTAAGCCGCTCGTCGACGGCATCGCGCCGCCGTTCGGGTGGAAGCGAGGCAATGCCCTCAAGCTGCGCGGCGACCACCCGGTTACCTCGTGTGATCAGATAGTCGCCAATCCGCCAGTAGATGATTCCGAAAAGTCCGGTGACGAACACCGCAAATACCGCGGCCACCACCAGGGCCCAATAGAAGGTGTTGGAGCGCAGGAATTGTGCTTGACGCATTTTTATGGCGTTTTCTTCACACGAACCGGGCGCGATAAACCGGCCCCGGCACTAAGTAGCATTTCACGGTTGACGCCCCCCGCGACGGTCAAAAATCAGGTATCTCCTCCACTATCCCTGCCAGATGGCCGGGATGCAAGATGCCCCGGCCCCACCGGGCACCCGTCCGTATCGCTCCGCAACATGACCGCTGCTACGGAATATTTTCGCCGATGCGGGCCCGGATCAGAACGCCGCTCGCCACGCCCGCCGCTCCTGTCATATTGCGCCCGCCGTTTCATCAGCCCGTCATGGATTTACGTTGTATTGCGGTGGAAACGGGGCGCCCGGCTGCCCAGGCGGGCGCCCGTTCTATTGTGCAGGGGGAGTAACCATCGTGACGGCAAATACCGCGGAAATCATCGACAAGTCGCACCCGAAAGAAGCCACCGACGCCAGCGTCCTGTCGGCCGTCAACTGGGACGATTCCAAGATGGCCACCCACTTTGCCAATGTGGTCAATATCCAGAGCACGCTGGAACAGGTCGACCTGTTTTTCGGCACCAACCAGACCTGGAATGTTCCGAGCGATCGTCGCGTTCAGGTCGAGCTCAACAACCGCATCATCCTGAGCCCCCATGCCGCCAAGCGGCTTTGGCTGGCGCTCGGCGGCGTGCTGGAGGGTTACGAAACCCGCCACGGCGAACTGCGGGTCGAAGGCCGATAGGCAAAGCGCCTGTCGAACGGGGGTTCGACCGGCAACCGCGACGGGACCTGGTTATCGGCCAACCTGGCGGATAGATTTTCATGAGACTGACCGGACTGAATGCGGCATCGACATCGGGCGATGCCGCATCGTCTCAAGATGGCGACCGCGTTCAACTGCTGGAGCCCGCGCTCTGGAAGCAACTCGGAGAGGCCACGGATTTTCCCGCCTTCAGCCAGATCTGGCTTGCACTGCAATGCGGCCTGATCGGCAATGTCACGGGCGGCGTTGTCGTCGCCGTGCAGGATGCTCAAGCCACGCCGGTCGCGATCTGGCCGCAAAGCTGGGATTTCACATCGCTTTCAAGCGTCATTCAACCTGCCGCAGCGCAACGCCGTGGCGTCGTGCGCTACGATCCCGTCTCGACCGAATCGACCGCGGAAGCACATGCCGGCCTGACCGCCAGCCTCGCTTTTCCGATCCTCATCGGTGACGACATCCGCGGGATCGCCGCGGTCGAGTTGAAAAACGTCAGCGAACCACAGACGCGCGCCGCGATGCGGCAGTTGCAATGGGGTGCCGCGGGCCTGCGCGAATATCTGCTGCGGCAAGGCCGCCTCGATACGTCGCGTCAGGCGCGCCAGTCGCAAAGCGCGCTGGATATCCTGTCGGTGACGCTCGAGCAGGAAGGTTTCGACACCGCATGCCGTTCGCTGGTGACGGAACTCGCGGTCCGGTTCGGCTGCGAACGCGTCAGCGTCGGGATGGTGCGGGGCGGCCACGCCAAGGTGGTGGCGATTTCCCATAGCGCGCAGTTCGGCCGGGAGATGAATCTGGTTCGTCTCGTCGGGGGCGCGATGGACGAAGCGCTGGATCAGCATGCGCTGATCCGTTACCCGGCAGCATCAGACGAATTGAACGTGACGCGCGCGCATGCGGAGCTGGCGCAAAGCGGCGGCGCGGCATCGCTGCTCACGATTCCGATGTTCATCAAGGACCGCTTCATCGGCGCGATCACGTTCGAACACCCCAACGGATTCGATGCCGACACCATCACGGTGCTGGATTGCGTCGCCGCCACGGCCGCGCCGATCCTCGAAGAAAAACGCCGCAACGACCGCTGGCTGATCGTCAAGGCCGCCGAGTCGCTATGGAGCCAGTTCGAACATCTGCTCGGCCCGGGTTACGCCAAGCGCAAGCTGACCGTATTGCTGCTGTTGGCCGCCACTGCCGGCGGCTATTTCTGGCACGGGCTTTATCGTGTCACCACCGAAGCCCTGATCGAGGGCCAGATCCAGCGCTCGGTGGTCGCACCCTTCAATGGTTTCGTGCTGGAAGCGCCGGTGCGCGCCGGCGATACCGTCAAGTCCGGCCAGTTGCTGGCCCGTCTCGACGACCGCGACCTGCTGCTCGAGCGCCTGAAATGGCTGACCGAGCGCCAGCGCCGCAAACTCGAATTCGAAAAAGCGATGGGCGAACGCAATCGCTCCGAGCAGCAGATCTCCACGACGCAAGTCGAGCAGGCCGAGGCGCAGATCCGTCTCGTCGACGAACAATTGACGCGGGCCAGTCTCGTCGCGCCGTTCGATGGCCTCGTTATCAGCGGCGACCTCACCCAGTCGATCGGCGCCTCGCTGCAACGCGGCCAGGAAATGTTCCAGATCGCGCCGCTCGACAGCTATCGCGTCGTGCTCGATGTCGATGAAACCCAGATCGGCGATATCGCGATCGGCCAGAAGGGCCTGCTGGTGGTGTCGTCGCTGCCGGGAGAGGAATTCGCGCTGGCGGTCACCAAGATCACGCCAGTGTCCAAGGCCCATGACGGACACAACACTTTCCGTGTCGAGGGGCAGCTCGAAACCGCGGCGCTGGCGCTGCGTCCGGGCATGCACGGCGTCGCCAAGATCGACATCGATCGGCGGCGGATGGTCTGGATCTGGGCCCGATCGTTCCTCGACTGGGCCCGGCTGACGCTCTGGCGCTGGTTCAGCTAGGGAGCGCCAATGTCCAGCGGACTCTATAGCCCCTCCTGGTACCGCGTTGTCGATCTGCGGCCTCGGCTGCGGGCGCATACCGAAATTCACCGCCAGAGGTTTCGCGGCGGGGTCTGGTACCTGCTGCAGGATCACCAGACCGGCCATTTCCACCGGCTGTCGCCGGCGGCGCATCTCGTGCTGTGCCTGATGGATGGACGGCGCACCGTCAACGACATCTGGACGCGCGTCGGTGAGACGCTCGGCGAAGAGCAGCCCACGCAAGAGGAAATCATCCGCCTGTTGGCGCAGCTTCACAGCGCCGATCTGTTGCTCAGCAAGCTTCCGCCCAACATCGAAGAATTGAACGAGCGCGCCGACACCCATTCGCGGCGCGCTCTGATGACGAAGATCCGCAATCCGCTGGCGCTGCGGTTTCCGCTGCTCGATCCGAACCGGTTTCTGGATGCGACGCTGCCTTTGGTGCGACCGCTGTTCACGACTGCGGGTTTTATCGGCTGGATCGTTCTGGTCACGATCGGCATCGTGATGGGCACGATGAATGCCGCGGCGTTGTCGGGCAATGTCAGCGACCAGTTGCTGACCACGCAGAACGTCACGCTGATGCTGCTGGCCTATCCGCTGGTCAAGGCGTTTCACGAACTCGGCCATGCCTATGCCACTAAGGTCTGGGGCGGCCATGTCCACGAGATCGGCGTGATGCTGCTGATCTTTGTGCCGGTGCCCTATGTCGATGCATCGGCCTCGGCGGCGTACCGCAACAAGTGGAACCGGGCCGTGGTGGGCGCGGCAGGCATCATGGTGGAAGCGGCACTGGCGTCGATCGCGCTGTTCGTATGGATCTCCGCCGAGCCCGGACTGGTGCGCGCCTTCGCCTTCAACGTGATCCTGATCGGCGGCGTATCGACCCTGCTGTTCAACGGCAATCCGCTGCTGAAATTCGACGGCTATTATGTGCTGTCCGACATCCTGGAAATCCCCAACCTCGCCGCGCGCGCCAATAAATATGTGATCTATCTGGTGCAGCGCTACGCCTTCGGCATCGGCGGCATCTCGTCGCCCGCGACCGCCCCCGGCGAAGGGCGCTGGTTCACGATCTATGCGCTCTCAGCCGCGATCTATCGCCTGTCGATCCTGTTGACGATCGCGCTCTATGTGGCGAGCAAATTATTCTTTGTCGGCATTGCGCTGGCGATCGCTTCAGTGGCGAGCACCACGGTGTGGCCTGTTATCAAGGCGATTAAGTTCGTCGCCGGGAACCCACTGCTGTTCCGCCGACGCCGCCGCGCAATCATCGTCTCCTCGGTGACATCAGGCGCTGCCCTTCTGCTGCTGCTGGCGATCCCGCTGCCGTTCAACACCATCGAACAGGGCGTGGTCTGGGTCGGTGACCAGGCCGCGGTGCGGGCGCTGACGGACGGGTTCGTCGCTTCGGTTCCGGTCGCGAGCGGAAGCTTCGTCGATTCCGGCACGACGCTGGTCGCAGGCGAGGATGGCGTGCTGGTGCAAAGCACCGCGGTGATCGAAAAACATCTCAATGAGCTGCATTTCCGGCTAGAGGCCGCCATCCCACATGACATTGTCCAGGCCAACGTGCTGCGCGAACAGGTCCGGCTCACCGAAGGACAGCTTGAGCTCAGCCGGCGCCATCTCGCCGATCTCGATCTGAAAGCATCCAAGGCCGGGCAATTCCTCGTCACCGATGAAGCCGACCTGCCCGGGCGTTATCTGCACAAGGGCGACATCGTCGGCTACGTCATCGGCGACGACGATCCCATCGTGCGCGTGGTGGTTCCGCAAAACGATATCGATCCGGTGCGCCGCAACGTGCTGAAAATCGACATCCGTGCCGCCGACGATCTCGGCCATTCGCTGCCGGCCACCATCCTGCGCGAGGTTCCCTCGGCTACGGCGGAAATCCCGCATATGGCGCTGAGCACGGTCGGCGGGGGGCCGGTGCTGATGGACCCATCGAAAACCGAGCACCCGAAGCCGCTCGAAACCCTGTTTCAATTCGACCTGCGCGTTCCCGGCGGCATCGACAAGTCGCGGCTCGGCGGGCGTGTCTATGTCCGGTTTCAGCACGCGCCCGAACCGATTGCCTTTCGGATCGGCCGCGCGGTGCGCCAGTTATTCCTGAGGCAGCTCAATGTCTGACGCCTCAATGTCCGAACGGCTGGGGATTCCGCAAGCCGCCTTGCCGCGCGCGATCTTCTTTGCGGAGCGCACCCCGCCGCGCGAGAAAGCCATCGACCGGATCATGGTCGATCTGCAGGCGCGAATACTGACACCGTTCGCACGGTTGCGCGCGCGGAATTTAGGCCGCATTGCCGTGCAAGTCGGTGCGCATCGCGACCGTCTGCAGGCAATGGATGACGATGCATTGCGCGCCCTCGCCCGCGAGGTCCGGCTCGATCTGCGCCGCCATACCAAGCCGCGGACAGCCGATGTCGCGTTGAGCTTCGCCCTCATTCGCGAGGCCGCGGGACGCATCCTCGGCAAACCCCATTACGACGTTCAACTGATCGGCGGCTACGCCTTGCTGCGCGGCATGATCGCGGAGATGAACACCGGCGAAGGCAAAACCCTCACGGTGACGCTGGCGGCAATCACCGCGGCGTTCTGCGGCATGCCCGTGCATATCGTCACGGTGAACGACTACCTGGCGCAGCGCGACGCGGAAGAACTCGGCCCGCTCTATCATTTCTTCGGCGTCACCACGGGCTGCGTGGTGGAAGGCATGAAGCGCGACGAGCGGCGCGTCGCCTATGCCAATGACGTCACCTATTGCACCAACAAGGAACTGGCATTCGATTATCTGCGCGACATTCTCGCGCTCGGCCGCCGGCGCGGTCATCTGCGCTTCAAGATCGGCGCGCTGACCGGATCGCACGATGCAACATCCGGTGTGGTGCTGCGCGGGCTTCATTTCGCGATCGTCGACGAAGCCGATAGCGTCCTGGTCGACGAAGCCCGCACGCCATTGATCCTGTCGCAGGAGGCTACATCCGAAGGACAGGCTGAGCTGTATCGCCAGGCGCTCGAAAACGCCCGCGCGCTGCTGCCGGGGCGCGATTACACGATCTGGGGCGACGACCGCAGCATCGCCTTGACCTCGAGCGCAGTCAGCCAGTTGAAGGATCTAGCGGATCGACTCGGCGGCGCGTGGCGCAACCGTGTCCACCGCGAGGAACTCATCGTCCAGGCGTTGACGGCGCTGCATCTGATGCACCGCGACGAACACTACATCGTGCGCGATGATAAAGTTCAGATCGTCGATGAATATACCGGCCGCATCATGGCAGACCGGTTCTGGACCGACGGCCTGCATCAGATGATCGAGCTGAAGGAAGGCTGCGCGATGTCCGGCACCCGCGTGACCCTGGCGCGGATGACGTATCAGCGCTTCTTCCGCCGGTATCGCCGGCTGTCGGGACTGAGTGGCACCGCCCGGGAGGTCGGCGCGGAATTGTGGTGCGTGTATCGTTTAGCGATTGCGCAGATTCCGCTGAACCGGCCATCCCGCCGCAGCAACGTCCCTGCCATCGTGGCGCGCAATCTTGACTCCAAATGGCCGTTGATGGTGGCGAAAGCCCGCGAATTCTCAAGCCGTGGCGTGCCGGTTCTGATCGGCACGCGTTCTGTGGCGACCTCCGAACTGGCAAGCCGGCATCTCAGCACAGCGGGCCTGTCGCATGTCGTGCTCAACGCCGCGCAGGACAAGGCGGAGGCCGAGATCATCGCCGCCGCCGGCGAGCCGGGCCGCATTACGGTTGCGACCAATATGGCCGGACGCGGCACGGACATCAGGCTTTCGAAAGAGGCCGTCGCCAATGGCGGCCTTCACGTCATCATGCTGGAAGCGCATGACGCGCGGCGCGTCGATCGCCAGTTGGCGGGACGCTGCTCGCGCCAGGGCGAGCCCGGCACCTTCATCCCGATTCTGTCGCTGCAGGATGCCCTGCTCGACGAAACGCTGTCGCGATCCGAGAAGAAATGGATCCGGTTTGGTTACGGCCTGTATGGCCAAAGCTTCGCGCGCTGGATCATGCGCCGCGCCCAACGCAAGGCCGAACGCCTCCATGCCCGGATGCGCCGCGGTCTTTTAAGAAGTGACGAGGTTCTCGATCATGCTTTGGCCTTTTCCGGCAACACAGAATAATCGGATGAAACACGTTCTCACCGCACTCGCCATCGTGATGGCCCCCGCGGCGGCGATGGCCGCCCCGCCGTCCTTTGACTGCGTGATCGATCCCTCGGAGGTGGTCAAACTCGGCAGCCCCATTACGGGTGTGCTCGCCGAGGTCAAGGTCAACCGCGGCGACATCGTCACGCGCGGACAACCGGTGGCCGCGCTGGAATCCAGCATCGAGACCGCGGCGGTCCGGCTCAATCGCTTTCGCGCCGAAAGCACCGCCAAAATCAACGCACAGGAAGAGCGCCTGAAGCTGGCGCAATCACGCGTAGAGCGTTTCGGCGCCCCGCGGGGATTGGTCGTCACCCAGGACAAATATGAGGAGCTGCAGGCCGAGGCTCGCGTCGCGGAGCAGGAACTGCTGCGCGAACAGCAGGACCGCCAGCTTTCGCAACTGGAACTGGAACGATCGCAGGCCACGCTGGACCAGCGCACCATCCACAGCACCATCGACGGCATCGTCACCGAAAAGAAACTGTCGGCCGGCGAGTTCGTCAATCAGGAAGGCTATGTCGTCACGGTGTCGCGGCTCGACCCGCTCTATGTCGAGGTGTTCCTGCCGGTGGTCTATTACAAGCAGGTTCGCGTCGGCATGGAAGGCAGTGTGCAGCCGGCCCCGCCGATCGAGAATACCTATAGCGCCAGTATTTCAGTGGTCGATCACGTCTTCGATCCGGCCAGCGGCACCTTCGGTGTCCGGCTGACGCTGCCGAACCCCGGCAATACGCTGCCGGGCGGCCAGCGCTGCAAGGTGACGTTCGATTTCCCGAACGAGCCGGCCTCCGGCGCCGACCGCTGATCGGAAAGACCAACCCGGCATGCCCGCGCCCTTCTTCCTTCATCGCTCCGACCTCGACGACTTCAACCTGATCTACACCATGGGCAAGGTCGGCTCGTCGGCGGTGAAGCGCTCTCTTGAGAAGGTCAATATCTACTGCCGCCACTATCACTGGGCGACCGCCGGGACGGAAGCTTTCTTCGATCGCATGGAGCAAGTCTCGCCCACGGGATCGTCGCAGTGGAATTTCTATGTACAGAACCGGCTCAATATCCGCCGCGCCCGCAGTGCCTTGCAGGACCACGAATACGCATCCCTGATCAAGGTGATTACCGCGATCCGCGCGCCGGTCGATCAAATCCTGTCGCATTTTTTTCAAGGCCTACCCATCATCGAGGCCGCATTGGAGCGCAGGAAGCTGGAATTCAATGCCGACAATATCTCGCGCAATATTCGCGACGGCGTTGAGTTCTATATGGCCAAGTCAGACCGAACGATCGCAGACCTCACACGCGAATTGACCGAGGACAATTGCGACCGCATCATGTTCTGCTGGTTCGTGCGCAATTACGTGCACTGGTTCGACGAGGAGTTCAGGCCGTTTTTTCCGGTGGATATTCTGGCCGGCAAGGTCAACAGCGGCTTCCAGGTCGCCGGCAATGTCCTGATCTTCAGGTTTGAAGATCTGCCGATCCATGGCGAACGCGCCATCGCCGCCTATTCAAAGCGTCCGGGCCTGAAACTGACGCGCGAGAATATCGGAACCCAGAAGAATTACGGCGATCTGTACAGGGACGTGCTCGCCACCATCAAATTTCCCGCCGGTTTTGTCGACCACCTTTGCAGCGGGCCGTATGTGCGTCATTTCTACAGCGACGCCGAACGCGAAGCCATGCGATCGAGATGGATCGGCTGAAGCTCGTCGATTGAAACGCGGCGATCCTTGACGGCTTCCCGCCTCGCCCGCTTGCGGGGCGAGGCAGGCTTGCCATTACTCCCGAACCACCAGCCAGTCTTCGGTATCGGCTGCCTGCGCAGCAGCGTTGCCGGCCAGCAGCCAGTCATCGACCTCGTGCCATCCATCGATCCCGCCCGCGGCCGGCACGCGATAGGGCGTCGCCAGCCAATCCGGCTTGGCCGCAACGATCGGCTTTCGCATCTGGATCGGATGTGCCGGTGCCATCTGCTGCCGCCGGATCGTGTTTGTCAGTGAACGATCGACCCACAACGCCGCCGGCTCGACCGCCGTCGGCGTGCCGTCGAGATCGGAATCGCTGCTCTCTCCAGAGCCCAGCTTCGCGTTGCGCTTTTGCACGCCGCCCGCAATGGCGAGCGCGCCGGCGCCGAACATCAGCGCGAGATCCGACTGCGTCACCGCAGATCCGTTCGGTGTATGGAGCGTGATCGCGCGATTGGCACGATGCGTTGGGGCGAGCTCGCCATGACGCTGGCCGGGTGCCGGGGTTTGATTGGACGGCGCGGCCGGATCGAGCATGCCCGAGGACTGCGGCTTGATCTCGAACGATCCGATCACCTTCGAATTGGTGGTGCTGATGAAGCGCAGGCTGACCAGCGCCGGCGGCGCCTTGCCTGCGTAGTTTCGCACCGCCGAGAACCAGAATTCGCCGTCCCGCGCTTCGATCGTGCCATTCGACGTGGTGCCATCGGACCAGACGATCGACACCGTGACGGAGTTGGGAAGTCCCTGGAAGGCGATGCGCCCATCAAGGGTGTCGATGTCCCCGTCCGCGCCTTCGCTGCGGTGGAGCGAGAACCTGTCGATGTGCGGCGAGGTGCCTTCGACCACGATGCGATAGCGGGTGATCGACACCAGTTCGTTATGACCATCCGGGCCTTTCCTGAAGGCCTTGACGACCACTTCGTTCTGGCCGTTGTCGCTGGAGCCGGCCGGCGCCAATGCACCGGTCGCGATTTCGTCGTCGCCGACGATATGCTGGAAATTATGGGCAACATCGATCGAACCGTTGCCCGGATTGTTCAGCGTCTGCGTATTGCCGTCGCCCCAATCGATCTGGAGTTGCGACAGATCGCTTCCGCCAAGCTCGGCCAGATTGAGCGGCAGATCGATCGGCGATCCCTGCGCCGCGGCAACACGGATGACCCGAAGGCCGCCGCTGGCGACGTCGATCGGGGTAAAGACCGTCGACTGGAACTCGAATGGGCCGACCGCCTGCACAACGGGCGGGCCGAGCGGAGGCAGCGGAATAAACGACCCGAGGAAACCGGTTCCGCCGGAATTCGGCAACGCATCGATCTCGACCGCAGTATGCGCAAAGGCAAACCCGGTATCGTCATCGAACACCGAGACCTTGATCTGGTCGAAGTGAAGCTGCCCCGATCCATCGTTGAGATACCGATGGATCGCCGTGAAGGTATGAGTTGCCGCATCGTAGGTAACGGTCGTATTCGCGAGACTGGAGAGCCCGCTACCGTCACCCCAATTGATCTGGATATCCGCGACCGGATGCAGCCCGCTGTCGGTGATGTGGCCGGTCAGCACCACTTCGTCACCCCCGAGAATCACGGGCGGATTTACCGTCACGCTGTCGATCACCGGTTCGATATGGGCGATGGTGATCAAGGCATTGACCGTCGTAGTGCCGCCATCCTTGTCGGTTGCGGTCATGCTGATCTCGCGGACCGGCATGTAAACGCCGCCCGGATTGTCGCGCACATATTCGTGCGACGCGGTGAAGTGCCACAGCGTCGGATCGGTGGCGTCGCGCACCGCCGTGACGATCTGGTTCGGCACGCCCGGATCGTTCCAGTTGATGCTCACCGTCTCGGTATCCAGGATGCCCGGATCGCGGAAGCTGCCGACGATCGTGACCACGCCCTTCTCGTCGATGGTGATGGTCGAAGGGATCTGCCCATTGATCGGCGACGCGGCGCCGGTGCCGTTGAGCGTGACGCCCGCGAAGATCGGCGCGACGTTGTCGACCTCGACCTGTGCGGCCTCGGTGTTGCTGGAGAGCCCGTAATTGTCGGTGACCGTGGCCTTGATGGTATATTCGGAGCTCGGCGTGGTCGTCAGGTTCGGATTGTCGAGATACTCGTGCGTCGCCGTGAACGTACGATTCAGCGTATTGATCACGATGGTCGAATCCGGATCGGTGCTGCTCATGACCGTACCATCGCCGAAATCGATGGTCACGGTGTGGGTATCGAGCGTACCGACATCGGTATAGCTGCCGCTGACGGTCACGATGTGACCGCCCTCGGTGGTCTGCACCGGCGTCACCGTAATCGGCGCAAGCACCGGCGCCACGTCGTCGACTTCGAGGTTGACCGGAACCGTCGGGCTGACGCCGTTGTCCTTGTCGGTCACGAAGGTCGAGATCGTGTAATTGCCCGGTTGCAGGAACTGGTGCGAGACGTCGAAGTTCAGCGTGCCCGCCGCCAGCGCATAGGTGCTGATGTCCGGATTCCCGGCCGTGCCATCGCCCCAATTTACGGTGAGCGTGAAGCTGTCCTTGATGCCGGGATCGACGATCCGGCCGCTGAGATCGGTAAAGCCGTTCTCGTTGATCGGCGACGTCACCGTCACACCTTGCAGCACGGGCGGCACATTGAGGACCTGAACCGTAACCGGGTTGTCGTTGTAGGTGTCGCCGTCACCGTCGGTCGCGGTCTCGCTGATCGTGTAGGTGCCGTTATCGGCATAAACATGCGTCGGCGAGATGCTGGAATTCGCGACCGCCGGATTGATGCTGTAATGGCTGGTGGTGCCGTCACCCCAATTGACGTCCCAGGACTCGATCACCTCGGTGGTGATGTTGGGATCGGTTTCCTTCTCCGTCAGGTTCAGCGTGTAGGCCGAGCCTTCGTTCGATGTCGCGGCTCCCGTTGCTGTCAAGGTCGGCGGCACTTTGTTGACCGTGATAAGAGTATTGCCGTCAACGACGAGACCTTCGGCGTCCATCACCTCGACATCGACGAGTTGCTGGCCGACCTGCAGCAGATATTGGCCGGGCACCGCGAATGAGTTGGAGCTTTGGAAACCGGTATCCAAACTCGTGCCGGCGATGAAGAAGCGATACTCCAGCGTCCTGGCCTCGACCGAAGACACCGCCGTTGCGCCGTTGATAGTCACGGTCGCTGACTGATCCTGGTTGACCGGGCCATCGTTGGTGACCGACACGATGGTCGGCGCAGTCGGACCGACCATCAGGTCGACCGGAACCGTCGCGGTCTGCGTATTCGCGTCGCTGAAATCGGTATAGGTCGCGCTGAACGACAGCAGATAGGGATTGCCGCTGTTGGCGGTGCTGATGCCGTCGGCCTCGAGCTGCGCCCAGGTCAGCGTCACCGACTGGGTGTGATAGACGCCGGTGCCGATATCCCAGGTATAGCCGGTGGGACTACCGGCCGCGCTGCCGCTCACCGTCAGCCCGTCGCCTTCATTGATCGTGTAGGGACCGCCCGGATTAGGTACTGGCGCGACGACGCTCAGATTCAGCGGATTGGACTTGGTGCCCGTGGAATTATCCTTGTCGATCACGATCGCGGAGACGGCGAACGCGCCCGCTGCCGTGCCGGTGGTGAGATAGGTGTGGGTTGCGCTCGTCGTCGTGGAGCCGAACACCTGGGTGGTGCCGTCACCCCAATTGACGATCCATTCCAGCGGCCGTTCGACCGGCGCCGGCCAGATCGCCGAGAAATCGACGGTGAAGGGCGTACCGACCGTTGCGGTATTCGACCCGTTGTCGGATGTGAGCGTCACGGTCGGTACCGTGTAGATGACGTTCACATTGGCCGTGGCGGTCGCCGACAGGCCGTCGCCATTCGTCGCCTTGACCGCGATGTGATAGGTGCCGACGTCGCTGAGCCCGAGATCGAGCAACTGGCTCCAGGGTATCGTGACCGATGCCGTGAATGCGCCGGTGACGGAGTTCACGGTCGCCACCGCGGTGACGTCGCCGAAATTGCCATTGCCTTCGATGTCGAACAGCAATGGACCGGACAGCGTCTCGGCCGCGCCGTTCGCGGTTCCCGTCACCGTCAATGTCAGCGACTGGCCTTCTTGGACGCTATAGGTCGGCGAATTGAAGGAGACGAGTGGCGACGTCAGGACTTCCTGCTTCTCGAAGTGTTTGAAGGCGACGGTTCCCTTACCGGCCAGACCGGTCGTGCCGCCGGTTTCGAGGTCGCCGTTGATGACCGGGTTGATGCTCGGATCCTGCGGATCGAGCACGAGCGTGTCACCGGGCAAAAACGCCGGATCCGACCCGTCCAGGTTGGTCGTCGCACTTGCCGACAGGTTGGCGAGTTCGACGCGCACGGTGTCGTCAAGGTCGCTGCCGACAATGGTCGTTACGGCGTTGTCGCCGGCTTCCTCGATCAGGACGGAATCGCCGGCGGTGGCATTCTGGTTGCCCAGGAACGTGGTGTGCGCGCCGGTACCGGTGCTCGCGATATCGACCGCATCGGCGCCGGTGCCGCCATTGATGGTGAGCGTGTTGGCGGTCCCGGTCATGTCGGCGGTCACCCGCACATCCACCGTATCGAGACCGTTGCCGAGATCGATCGCGGTGGCGCCACCGTAATTATTGACGACCACCTGATCCTGTCCGCTGCCGGTCATGATCGTGGTGCTCTTCACCGACGATGGCGGCGGGTTGTTGAGCGTGATGTTGTCGTCGCCGTTACCGACCTGCAACGTCAGGGCGCTCATGTTGGAATATTCGGTCACCTGCGTGGCAGGCGGCGATTGCGGGCTGAGATTGATGAAGAACAGTGCGAGGCCGCCGAGATCGGTGGGCGCGCCGACGCTGCCGATCCACAGATTTTCCTGCGGCTGACCCGTTGAACTGGTGTATTCCGGTCCAACCACCATCGAGGTCGGTGCGTCGAGCCCGAGAATGCCGCCGACATCCTCATGCACTTGCTGGCCGAACAGCAAATCGCCGGCCACGATGTTCTTGCTCGGCTGATCGGCGGTCTGGCGCTGGAACACGGCGATGGAGTCGCCGCTGCCGTTGAGCGCCAGCACATATTGATCATCTGGCGTGACCGCGAGCGCCACGGTTCCGTCGAGCCCGTGGGTGCCGAAGCTGTCGCCATTCTGCAGGGTCTGGATATTGACCAGCGAATGGGTCGCCGTGTTGCCGCTGCCTGTCGTGACAATGCTGAAGATCGCGAGCGTGCCGCCGCTCTGGCTCGCGACGTAGAGATAGAGGCCGTCAGGACTGACCGCGATCGAGGATGCGCCGATCAGCCCGTTGCCGGCGGTCGCCGCCACATTCACGATCTCGGTCGTTCCGCTGTTATTGAAGACAGCCGTCAATTTGTTGGTCGCCGCGTTGACGTAGAAGGTCGCATTGCCCTGCCTGGCGCTGGCGGTCTCGGCGCCGACACTGGCCAGCACATGCGCGGTGCCGAGCGTGCCGTTGCTGTTGACCGCGATCGTCTCGACGCCCGCGCTGCCCGTGAGCGTCAGGTTGCCGGTCGAAGCGTCGTAGCTCATGCTGCTCAGGAAGTTGCTGCCGACAACGGTGTGGTCGTAGCTCTTGAGGAAAGTCAGGTCGCCGGTGGTGGAGTTGAGCTGGAACACCGAGATCGAATTGTTGGTCGCGCTGCCGACCAGCACATAGCCATTGAGCCCGGTCACCACGACGCTGGAGGGCGCGATCAGCCCGGAGACGCCGTTCTGGCCGTTGGAGAACAGTTGCCGCTGCGAGCCGTCGGCTGCATTGACGTTCACCAACGCGTTGAGACTGGTGGAGACACCAAACTGCTGCTGCACCGTGGTCGAGCCCGGAGCCACCGGCTCGTTCGCAAGCGCGTTGAAGCCGTTGAACGCCGCGACGTTCAGCGACGGCCGGTTCAGCGTGATGTAGGCGGCGTGGCCATCGGTGATCGTGCCGTCATTGACGGACGGTGTCGCGGAGGGCGCGATGTTGATGACCGCATTGGTCGCGTTGGTCGTCACCGAGGCGTAGACATCCGTCTCGCCGGTCGGGATCAGTGTCACCCACACCTGGCCGGGATTGAGCGAGGTCAGGGTCTGGACCGCGCCCTCGCCACGAATCTGCAGGGCTTGTTCGCTGCTGCTGCCGACGCTCAGCATCGGAGTGCTGAGCGAAATGTTGGAGAGGTTCTGGACCACCAGCATGTCATAGCCGGTATAGCTTGAGGCGATGCGCGTCACCGACAGCAACGCGCCGCTGGGTGCTGCGCCGGCCGCGTTGAGCGCGCTCTGGATCGAAGCGTTCGCCGTCGCGGAGAGATCGATCAGCCCATAGATATCCGCACCGCCCTCAAGGTTGGCGATCGTCGGCGTGCTGGGATCGCCCGCGACATATTGGTTGGGAGCGGTCGGGCCGGTGAAAGCCTGGGTCGGAAGCGTGCCGGCCGGCTGGCCGCCAACGCTTTGCAATGCCGAGCCTGAGAAAGTCAGGTTGGTATTGCTCGCGATCAGGAAGCGGCCATTGCCGCCGGTGCTGCCATTGCCTGCCCCGGCGCCGCCGGTGGTGGTGACGCTGGCGCTGCCTGCAGAAATGTTCGTCGCTTCGATCTTGATGGTGCCGCCGGCGCCACCGCCGCCGCCGCCGCCGGCACCGCCTTCGCCGCCTTGCCCACCGGCGCCACCGTTTCCGGCGGTGTGCTGTCCGCCACCACCCGTGCCTCCGTTGGTCGGGCCACCGCTCTGCCCTAACGAGGGCGCGGTGGTCGGGCTGCCGCCTGCGCTACCCGCGCCGCCATCGGCCTGGAAGCTGCTGCTGCCGATCGAGAGATTCCCGTTGGCGATGATTTCGAACGCGCCGCCGCCAAAGCCGCCCGTGCCGCCAGCCGCACCGGTCGCGCCTTTACCGCCCGCGCCGCCACCGCCGCCACCGCCGCCGGAGCCGCCGGACCCCCCGCTCGTGAACAGACTCCCTTCCTCGCCGCCATCACCAGAAGCGCCGCCACCGCCACCGCCACCGCCGCCCGCACCGCCACCGCCACCGCCGCCGCCGCTACCGCCGGCGCCACCACCGGTAATCGTATTGTTGGTCGAAGTGTTGTGACCGCCACCGCCGCCACCGCCGATCTGCGAATTCGTGGTGTAGGACGGCGTAGAGCCATTCACGCCGGTGCCACCATTGCCAAAGCCCAACGGTGTCCGGTACTTCGCCTGACCGCCCACATAATATTTATACCGCTCGCCGGCACCGTAGCCGCCGCGGCCGCCGGCACCGCCGGAGCCATAGTGCCCGCCGGCACCGCCGCTGCCGCGGTCTGCGCTGTTGCCGTAGACGCCAGCCGAACCCAGGCCGCCGCCCCCGCCCATATATCCGTGATAGCCGGTGCCACCGCGGCCGCCGGGGCTGCCGCTGAATCCGTCGTCGCCATCATGGTAGGGAGCCGAACCGCCCTTGCCGCCACCGCCGCCACCGCCGCCGCCGCCGCCGGAGGCACCCATACCGGAGTATCCACCCTGACCGTAGCCGCCGTTGTGACCGGTATCTTTACCGGCCAGCCCGCCCATGCCGGCTCCCCCCGCCAGGGAGTGACCGTAATTGGCATTGTAGCGGCCATAATGTCCGGCATTCGTAGTACCGGCGCCGGCCTCGGTGCCGCCGCCGTCTACACCACCGGTTGCGAACGAGCCGTAGCGACTGCCCCGGCCACCGGTGCCAACAGCGCCATAACCGCCGCCGCCGGGACCCGCCTGCGTCGAGGTGGCGGAGAAGTTGAAGGTGACGCTGTTGCCGATATTGACGTCGTTGCCGACTTCGAAAGACAGGCCATTATTACCCGCCGCGGTAACCGTCGTACCGTTCTGAACCGTGAGGTTACCCGCGAAGTTGAACGTCAGGATACCGCCGCTCATCGTGACGGTGATGCCGTCCTGCGACGTGCCGAGCTGCCACAGCGTGTTGTTGAAGGTGAGCGTATGGTCGATCGTCGCGCCGTTGTCGTTGTGATCGTCGACGTTGATCGTTCCGGAGATGATTTTCGCGAAGAAATTGCCGCCGCTCTCGACCAGCGTCGTGCTGATGTTCAACTGGGCGGCGCTTGTCACCGTGAACGTCGGCACTGTTGCCGGGGCCACCGTGTTGGCGTTGTTCGCAAGGGTATCGACCGCGACGATGTCGTCGAAGTCGAGTTTGGTCGACGAGATCGACTTGAACGTCACGTCCTTGAGGCCGGTGAACGTGGTCGGCAGCGAGATCACCTGGAATCCGGCGCCGGCGGTAACCGTCAGCGTCATGCTGACGCTGCCGCCCGTGATCAAATCGCCCGTCACCAGAACGCTGGCCGTGCCTGATGTATCGGTGTCGGCGAGTTCGAGCGAATAGAGCGTGAAGCCGTCTCCGGTAACCTTGCCGGTGCTGTCGACGGTTTGCAGGGTGAAAGTGTCGTTGGTCGACTTCGCCTGCGCGGCAGGACTGATCGAATTGTCGAGCGTGAATCCATTCGAGTCCGAGGTCGAGAATCCGAAACCGTTGGAGATGTAGACCGGGTTTCCGTTCTGCCCCGGTGCGTTGCTGATCGTCTGCGGCTGGGTGCCGTTGGCAAGCCCGTCGAAATTGATCACCGGACCGTAGTTCTGGAACGTGTTGAAATCGGTCGACGGATCCGGCTGGCTGACAACGCTGAGCCCCGTGCTCAGGGTAATGGTATTGCCGGAAATCGTGCCGTTCACGTTTGCGGGTGTCGTGGAGTCGATCGTCAGCGTATCGCTCGTGGTCGGGGTCGTGCTGCCGAGGATGTTGGTGAGGGTGGCCCCTGCCGTGGAGATCACGTCGACCAGCGAGCCGCCGCTCGGCGTCGCCAACAGTTCGGTATCCTTCAAGTCCCAGGCGATCGGCGTCGTGGTGTTGGCGGTGTCGTTGACGGTCAGGAGCTGCACGCTCTGCTGGATCGAGGTGAATTCGTTGTTGAAGGGAATCCCGGGGATGTCGACCTGCAACGTGTTCTGGCCGGCGCCGCCATTGACGATGGTGCGGGCGCTGCTGACACTCTTGGCCTCGATGAAATCATCGCCGCCATTGCCTTCGACATCGATCACGGTCGAGGGCAGGATTGCCGCGCTGGTATTGATGATGAAGGAATCGTTGCCGCTGCCGAGCAGCACATTGACCCGGGGCAGATTGAAGAAGCCGATATCGCTGGCGGTCAAGCCGCTGACAATGCCATGGCCGAGGCCTTTGGCAGTGTCGTCCTTGATGACGCCGCTGGTCAGCGCCGCGGTGGCGGCGGAACGGTCGACGATCAGCAAATCAGTGCCGCCGGTGGTGCCGTTGACCTGCAGCGCACCCGTCCCGGTTCCCTGCACCGTCGCCGTATCGGTACCGGCGCCGAGGTTGATCGTGGTGGCCCTGCTGATCGCCTCAACCAGGATATTGTCCTTGAAGCCGTTTGAATTGACGGTGATCGGCGTCGCGCTGCCAAGGATGGTGACGTTGTTGGTGGTCCCGGCGGCAAGATTCACAGTGGTGGAATCGACGCCCTGGAATTCAACCGAAACGCCCGTCGGCATCACATCGGCGGTGAGCTGGCTGATTGACGAAGAGACCGCATTGAGCGTGATGTTCGAGTCGACCGTCGGGCTCACCGACATCTGATCGCCGGTATGGCCGTCGATCATGACGCTGGCGAGAATCTGGTTGAGATTCGGACCGACGATGATGTTGTCGCCGCCAGCACCCGTATCAAGCGTGGTCGCGGTCGAGGTGCCGGAGATCGTGACATTGTCGCCGCTGGCGCCGAGTTTCACCAGCAGGGAAGCAAAGCCCTGATAGGTGATGCCGTCGGCCTGGTTCACGATAGGACCGCTGCCGCCCATGCCAAGACCGAAGATCTGGTTGCTGCCGCCGCCGCCCAGAATGCCGGTCTGCGCTACCGTCTCGCCGCTGTCGTCGACCGTCAGCGTATTGGTGCCGGTGCCGCCGACCAGCACCAGCGGGCCGCTGACGTTGTCGAGCTGGCCGGTGACACCGGACACGCCGGTCTGGCCTGACACGCTGACCGTGTTGTTGCCATTGCCGAGATGGACCGTGGTCGTGGCGCCCGTCTGCGTCGACAGCACGTTCACAATGTCATTGCCGCGTCCGAGATTAAGCGTGAGCGCGCCGAGGTCGCTATAGGCGATCGAACCGGCGACCATGCCAAAGCCGGTCACGGTCGCGTCGGTGATATCGCCATTCACGACCGCTGCATCATTGGTATCGTCGAGCAGGACGCTCGAAAGATCGCCGCTGGTCCCGTTGATGGTCAGCAGCGCCTGGATGCCGATCAGGTCGCCGCCGGTGTTCGAGGATGTGAGCGCGCCATTGGCGTTGTTGAACGAGGCGGTGGCATTGCTGCCGATCAGGATCGTATTCGCCGCACTGCCGGTCTGGATCGTCACCGGCGAATTGGCCGAGACGCTGCGGATCACGAAGGTGTCGCGGTTGGTGCCACCGGTCACCGTGACCGCCGCCGCCGTGATGGCGCCTTCGAGATCGATCAATCCGAGCACGCCGGTGTCGGCACTGCCGGCGTCGCCGAACAGACTGACGTTTCCGCCGGCGTTGATGCGCGCGCCTGACGGCATCAGGAAATTATCCGCAGCCGTGATCTTCACATTGCCGCCGGCCGCGTTCACGAACGACCCGGCGCCGAACACGATGTCCTGGCCGGTGGCGGCGCTGTCGACATTGGCGATGGTGATGTCGCCGGTTGTCGACGTCACGTTGCCGATGCCGAGACCGCCTGCGACCTGCAGCACGTTAATGCCGGTCTGCGCCGACGCATTGAATGCGCCCGCGGTGTTGCCGGTATCGATACGCAGCGCGTCCGTGGTCGAGCCGACCGAACCGGTGCCCGCGCTCAGATGGAGAACCGGACCGCTGACATTGATTGCAACGCCGGTATCGGCATCGAGGATCGAGCCGGTCGCCGACAAATTGACCGATCCGCCGATTGAGCTGATCGCGCCGACATCGAGATCGCCGGTCTGGCTGATCCAGATGCCGTCGGCCGCATTGGCGTCGATCCGCGTCGATTCCGTCGCGATCGGCATCGCCGAGGTACCGATGAAGCCGAGCGGCGCCGACAGATCGAGCGTGGTCGATTCGATCCGGCCGCTCTTGGAGCCGCTGCTCGCCGCCAGGATATTGCCGTCGGCGGTCGAGATCGTGACCGGGCCGAGCGAATTGAGAATGGCGTCGTGGATCGTGACGTTTTCCGGCGCCAGCGTCGTGGTGTTCTCGATGGTGATGACGGTGCTGCCGGGATTGGCGACCGATGTCGATATGAAGCGGGTCGTGTCGGTGACGTTGACATGGATGTTGCTGGCGAAATTCGGCGTCGCCGCGACCGGATTGATCAACCCGATCTCCAGGTTGCGGGTCGAGTCGTTGATGATGGTCACGTGATCGAACGCGGTCAGGAACGTGATTGTCGCATTGCCCTGGATCGAATCCTCGCCCGGCAGCGTGCCGTAGCCGGCGGGATTCGGATCCTGCGACCAGACCGGGATGTTGAACGTCGCGGTGCCGGCCGCGGTCGAGGTATTGACGATATCGGGGATGATGATGTCGGTCGGCGTCTCGATGATGGTGCTGGGATCGATGCCAACAGCCGTGATGTTGCCCGCGGCATCGATATGCACTTCCGGCGACGGCGGTCCCGACAGGAACACGCCGGAATTGAAGGTGATGGTTCGCTGATAGGACAGCGTCTTGTTTGAGTGAGAGCTGCCAGTATCGATCACAGCACCATTCGAGGTCGCGTCGCTGAAGCCGGAGGGCGACGACGTGCCGTCGGCATCGACTTCGAGCGCGCGAGCATGAATCGTGGAATTGGTCTCGGTCAGTACCCGGGTCGCGACGTCGAAATCATTGTTGGTCGTGCTGTCGGTCTGGGCGCCGAGCCCGTTGGTGGTCGCGGTCGCGACCGCGTTGCTGGTGATGGATTCGTGCGAGGCCTTGATGGTGACGTCGTTGTCGGCCGAAAGGTTCGCGCCGCTGCGGACATTGACTTCGGCGTCGGAGGTCGGCGTGTTGGCCGGCCGGGCGATGGTGCCGTTCGCGGTGGAGTCGGCGCCGAGCGCGCTCGCGGTGGCGTTGGAATTGACTTCGAGATCGAGGGTGGTGACCCGCGCCAGTACGCTGAGATTGGCGCCGGAGGTCAGGCTCGCGGACGACTGGATCTCGGTGATGGTGCTGCCGCCATAGGTCAGATTGCCGTCGGACTCGGTGTTGACGCCGAGGCCCCCCGCCGAAGACGTCGGCGTCGACTTGCCGGTTGTCGCGGTGCGCGCCTCGACCGACATGTCGCTCCCCGAGGTGAGGCTGGCGCCGGTTTCAACGGTGGTATGGGTCTCGTCGGATTCATTGGTGGTGGTCGTGGCCTTGATGATCGGCACCACGCCGTCGCTGCCGGCGTCGCCGGAGGATTCCGCGTCGTTGGTCGAGGTCGCCAGCACCGTCATCCCGGTGGCGGCGCTGATCACGGCGTTGTCGCCGATGGTCACGGTGTTGATATTGTCGAGCGTGCTGGTCGCGCCGCCGATGATGACCAGGATGCCGCCGTAATTGCCGGCATTGCCGGTCGCGTCGGAGGTCGTATTCGAGGTCGACGTGATGTTGACGGATCCCGAGACCGGATCGGTCGCGGTCACATTGGCATCCTGATCGATCAGGATCGTCGTATCCGGATCGATCTCCATCTCGACGTCGAGCCCCTGCCCGCTCAGGATGCCGCCGCCCGCGGCAACACCCAGCAGGCTGCCGTTCGCCGTATTGTTGGCAGTGACGCTGATGGACGAGCCGCGCACGACAGCGCTCTTGCCGACCGTGGTGTTGACGGTGGGCTTGAAGGTCGCGTGCGCGATCACGAAACCGACCGCAAGGCCACCGATCGCGCCGCCGTCGATTTCCATATTGGTCGCGGTGATGGTGCTGGAGCCATTGAGGCTGATGGCACTGGCCGCATAGACCCCGGCGTCATCGCCGATCGTGGCCGTCACCGTGCCGGTGACCGCGATCAGCGCGGCGCCGGCGGCAACACCGAGAATGCCGCCACCGATCGCGATGCCCATCGGCAGGCTGTTGCTGTACGGATTGATCGTGACGGTACGTTCGGCATCCACCGTGACGGTACCGGCGAGCGGATTGGCCAGCGTCCCGATCTGGGTGAAGTCTCCGACGATGGCCTGGCCGACGCCGGTGACGGTATCCGACACAACGGCCGCGCCGAGGCCCGCGATACCCGAGACCGAGAACGCCGCGTCAGACAGGAAATGACTGATGGTGGCGTTCGAAGTCACATCGACATTGTCGAAGCCATTGACGGTGGTGGCGTCGCTGCTGGCGGTAGCCTGCTGGGTCGTATCGTCGGTTTCCGGCGTGGCGCCGATCATCGCGCGCGCCGAACTCGAATCGCTGACAAACGACACCGCGCCGCCGAGCGAAACGAAACCGCTCACCGCGCCGGCAAATCCGAGCAAATGGACATTGTCGGTGAGATCGGCCGTGACGGTGAGATCGCCGGTGGCGTTCAGTCCAAGCAGATGAACATCGGCCGCGATATAGGCGGTCGAAGGCAGGTCGGCGTGAACGACGCCGATACCGACGCCGAGCGCGACCGCGCCGACGCCGACGGCGCCCGCCTGGCCGGTGTAATTGATTTGTGCATTCGCCTTCACCGACACGGTCGGCGCGGTGATCGTGGTGTCGGCCCCCTTGCTGTTGGGCGAGGTGCCGCCGTTGATCCCCGCCGTGGTGCCGGCCTGGGGAGCCGTCCCGTTGGTGGCGGAATCGACCAGTCCGGTCGTTCCGCTCGCGGCGGCGGAAGCGCGGCCGGCATTGGCGAGACCGGCATTGCCGGCGACGAGTTGATGCGCCGAACCCGTGGCACCCGTGGTGCTGATCGCGATCGCAGTACCGTTCTGGGCGTTTTCGTAGGACGATGCGAGCTGGATATCGTCCGGATTGTTGGGATTGACGATCACGAAGTAGGTCTGGCCGTTCACCAACCCGTCGATCGGCGTCCCGCTGCCGTCCGAATAAACCACGGTATCGCCGGTCTTGAAGCCGGGATCGGAGCCGAGGTCGATGGCGTGCGTGGTGTTGTTGACTGCGCTCGACGGATTGAAGGTCGGCGAGGTCGTCGCATCGCTGGTTTGCGCGCGTCCGGTGAGCGTGCCGACCGTCGCATCGACGAACGAAATGATCGAGGAGCTCTGGCCGCTCAGCGCCGAGGAGCTGCCGCCCGAGGTCGAGTATTGCGCGCTGAAGTTTCCGCCGATGGTGTAGACGATGATGCCGCCGCCGATGCCGCCGAGGCCTGCGCCGAACGCGATGGCGTTCGAGTTCACCGCCCAATCCGACAGCGCGAATACGTCGACTTCTTTCCTGGCCGCAATCTGCGCACCCGCGCCGATCAGCGCCTGGGTGTTGTTGCTGATCATGCCGACATCGACCGAAGCGCCGATACCGGCGCCCGCGCTGCCGCCAAGCGCGCCGGCGATGCTTAGCACGTTGACCTGATTGGTTGCGGCGACGACCACGCTTTGAAGCGTGCTGGCCGTCGCATTGTTCTGATTGATCTGAACGCCACTGCCCAGCGTCGCGATCGTGCTCGAGTTGATCAGCTCGACCGAAGCCGCGCCCGCTATGCCTGCGTAAAGGCCGCCACCGGCGCTGCCGGCTACCGACGTGACGTCTTCGGACGAAGCGGCAAGCACCACGACGCCGCGGCTGGTCTTGGTATTGAAGTTGTCGCCGGTAACCGTGCCGTCCGGCACATCGGGAACATCCAGGACATTGGCTTGCGCATCGACGATCGCCTCATCGCCGATCGTCGCCAGCGTGGTCTTGGTGATCGAAGTGACGTTGACCGCGCCGGCGCCGCCCGCGGTTCCCAGACCGACGCCGACCGCGCCGCCGATGGCATAGCTGGTGGTATCGTCATTGGCCGTCACCACGACATTGCCGCCGGCGGACACCCGCACCAGCCCGGAGATCGAGGCAATCGTCGTAGTGTTGATATCGACCACGGCGGCCGAGCCGCCGATGCCGACATCGCCCGACAGCGCAATGCCCGAGCCGATGCTTAAGATTGTTTCCAGCGCACGCGCCTCGACCGTGACATTGCCGCGGGCATGGACAAAGGTCGAATAGCTGCTGCCGCCAGTGCTCGGCGTGCCCTGGATGAAGGCGGTGGTGGTGCCTTCGAGGACGGGTGCAGCGAATCCCGGCGCGGCCGCGAAGCTGCCGGAGCCCGCGATGCCGACACCGATCGACAGATCATTGTAGCTGCGGCCGGCGGCGACCGTGACGTTCTGGTTGGCGCTCGCAAGCGTGTCGTTATTCGCGGCGGCGTTGATCTGCGCGCCCTGGTCGATATAGGCACGGGTCGTGATCGAGTTCACCGTCACCGAACCGGCGACAGCGCCCGCGCCGCTGCTGGAGATTGCGACGCCGACACCGGCGCTGGTCATGTCGTTGACGCTCACAGCCACCACGATCAGGCCGGTTTGAACGCTGGTGTCGGGCGTGCGGTCGCGCTTTTCGGTCAGCGTCGGATCGCTGAACGCCTGGTTGTTGATCGAGGGCACGCCGGTGTTGTTGACGGTCTGGATCACATGATCGGAGGTCGCCGAGGCGCCGGCGGTCAACGTGATTCTGGCGCCGGCCATCGCGTTGGCTTCGCTGGTCGCCAGCGCGAAATGATTGGCATCGATGGCGATGACATAATAATGCTGGCCGGTTTCAAGACCGTCGATCGGCAAGGATTCCCCGGTGTAGATCACCTCTTCGCCGGTGGTAAAGCCGTGGTTGGTCACATCGAAACTGTTGTTGGCATAGTTGACGGCGGAGCCCGAAAACTCCTGCGTGTCGCCGCTCTGCTGCACGTTGGTGCCGCCGGCCGGCGCGCTGAAATCGCCGGTGTTGGCGGTGATCCCGGCCTTGCCGGCTTCGGCGAGTGCGGTGACGGTCGCATTCGTCGCGATATAGGCTTCGGTGTCCTTGGTCAGCACGCCGACCCCGGCCGCGATGCCGACCGCAGCACTTCCGGAGCCCGTCAGGTTGCCGGAGACCTGGTTTTCGGTGGTGTCGTCTTCGGCCGATACCAGCACGTTGCCGTTTGAGCTGACAATCGCACCTGCGCCGATATAGGCCAGCGTCGTGAGGTCAAGCACCGCGACACCGGCCGTGACGCCGACGGCGGTCTCGCCGGAAAATGCGCCGGACGCCGACACCGAGGTCTGCGTCAGATCGGCATAAGAAGCGACGGTGACATTGTCGCCTGCCTGGGCGGACGCGCCCGCGCCGATATAGGCCTCGATATTGCGATCGATGTAGCCCGCATCGGCGCCGATGCCGACCGCGACATCGCCACCGCCGGCAAGCGCACCGGCGACCCCAACCAGGGTGGTGTGGCCAACGGCGGCGATATCGACATCATGCAGCGAGCTGAGGCCCGCATTGGCTCCGGGTGTCGCGCTCGGCGCGGCTTCATAGGCGCTGGCGCTGACATCGATATAGGTGAGCGTGGTCGCGCCGGTGCCGGCACCTTCGCTGGAGAACGCACCGCCGACCGCGAGAATGACGATGTTTTCAGAGGAATTAGCCTCGATCGAGAGGCCCTGCAGGCCGGTATGGCCGGCGCCCCCGATCACGTCGGTGAAGGTTCCCGAATCTCCATTGGCGGACACGGTCGCGGCGCCGTCGATGAACGCATTGGTGGTGTCGAGGATGGTGACGTTGGTGATCGACAGGCCGACGCCGGTATCGCCGCCCGCCGCCAGCGCGCCGGCGATGGCGACAATGTTGGCGGTGTCCTGCGCGATGACCCGCAGATTGTCTTCCGCAAACACATTCGCGGTGGCGCCGGTGATCGAAGACGTCACGGGGTCGTCGACCACGTTGATCGAGACAGACGCGCCGACGCTGACATCGTCGCCGCCGGCCGTACCGACCGTCAGCGAATTGATCGCGGCGGATTCCTCGCCGTCGATGGTGACATTGCCGTTGGACGAGATGCCGGAGCTATCGACATTGGCGGTAACATCGTTGGCGATGTAATTGGCGCCGATCGCGGCCCCGACCGCGTTACCCTTGGTGGAGATCGCCGCACCGCCGGTGAGCGCGTTGATGGTGGATTCATCGCTGGCCAGGATGCTGACATTGCCGCCGGCCGTCGTGGTCAGGCTGGATCCGTCAGTGATAGTGGCCTCAATCGTGTCATAGGTGCCGTTGACCGACAGGCTGCCGCCGACGCTGGTGCCATTGCCCTTTGAGCCGCCGATCGCCGCAGCCGCGATCTTGCCCGCGAACGAGGGCGAGGTGCTGCCGATCGCCTTGATCGGCCCGTCCTCGGTCGACAATGCCTGCAGGCTGATGCCGTCGGCACCGGCATGGACAGTGGAATTATCGATGGAGGCATCGACCACCAGCGCGATCTGGTTCCAGCCGAGCCCGATCCCGTAGGCATTGCCTTGGGCGCCGACGCCGATCGCGCCGGCCACCGCATAGATCACCGAATTGTCGTCGGCCTCGACGCTGACGCCGGCCGCCGTGATGTCGGCATTTTGCAGCATCGCTAGAATCCCGCTGGAATTATCGCGGGTGAAGATGCTTTGGCTGGTCGAGATCACGTTGATGGCCAGCGTAAACGCCACCGCGTTGCTGCTGAGCCCGCCACCGGTGGCGATGCCGAGCGAGACCGCGAACGACCACAGCGTCTGGTCGTTCATCGCGGTGACCGACAGATCGCCGCCGATATCGACGGACGCGCGGCGGCCGGTGACACCGAGCACGCCGGCTTCGGTATCGCCGCTGATCTGGTTGAACGCCAGCGAGGCGCCGACGCCCTTCGCACCGGCCGTATAGCTGGCGCCGCCGCCGATCGCGATCACCTGCGCTTCGTCGAGCGCATCCATGAGCGTGTTGCCGGCGGCCATCAAGGTCGCGCCTTCGATCAGGGTCTTGGTGGTGTCCACGATTCTGTTGAGCGAGATCGAACCCGAAAACGCGTTGCCCTGTTCATTGGTATTGGCGGCAACCGCCGCCGAGAATGTTCCGAGCGTGCCGCCGCGCGTCGCCGTCAGCGACACCTGATTGGCGCCGGCGACTTTCGGAGCGGTGCTCTGGATCACGAGGCCGTTGGTGTCGGGCACCCCGCCGCTGCCCGGCAGGAAGTCAGCGATAAAGGCTTCGGTATCGGCCGTGATCTGGTTGAACACGAACGAGCCGCCGATGACACTGCCGCCGCCCAAACCGGTACCGCCGGTCACCGAGGCCGCAACGCCGCCGCTGAACAGCACGACGACCGGCGTCAGTTCGGCATCGAGCGCCAGCGTGCCGGTCGTGATCGAGCCCCGCGCGTTGATATAGGCGAGGTCGTTTTGATCGAAGATATTGATACCGACGCTGCCGGCTAAACCTTTCCCGCTCTTGATGCTGGCCGCATCCGGCCCATCCTGGAACAATGCCGGCAACGAGATGCCGTCGAGCGGATCGTCCTCTGACGAGCCGACATCCTGCGGCGCGCCTTGCGGCCCGCTCAGCGTCGTGGCGGTCGCGACCACGCCGATCCAGGTGCCGTCCGTGGTGGCGGAGAGCGAGGTGTCGCCGACGTCGAGCGACACCGCGCCCGCCGCCGTGTTGTTCTCCGGATTCGACGATAGCGGCAGACCGATGAACGCCGCGACATTGGTCGTCACGTCATTGATCAGCAGGGAGATGCCGAGCGCGTCCGAGCCCTTGCCGGCATCGACAATCGCGCCGGCGATATCGAGTTCAAATCCGCCCGATGTCGCATTGATAATGAGGGCGCCGCCGCCGTTCACCATCGGGCCACCGGTTGCATTGGCGACGAGGCCGGCCAAAACGGTGCTGCTCTGAATCAGGACGTTGCCACTGCCGGCGAAACCGAACGATGCCCCGGCGCCGGTCTGGCCGCCGGCCGTCGCGATCGCGATCCGGAAGATATTTTCGTCGGCGTCGACCGTGAGCGAGCCATCCTTGCCGATGGTGACGTCCGCATCGCCCTGGATTTCCGCGATCGCATTGTCGTCCATGTAATCCAGCAACACCGAGCCGCCGACCGATTTCGAGTTGGAGCGGCCGTAGATGTCGATGACATCGCCGCCGTCCCACAATTCGGCGGCAGACTTTTTCTCGAAATATTTTTTGGCGAGCGGCGCGTCGCTCAGCGACCACTTGCCGATGCCGGCCATCTCGACCAGTTCGATTCCGATGCTCGCGGTAACCGCGACCGACTGATCGGCCAGCGCGGTATCGCCCGGGTCCGTGATCGAATTCATGTTCTGGTTGATCTTGGCGCCGGACATGACGATCGCGTTGGCGTTGTTAGTGTAGACGTTGACCGCAATCGCAAGCGCGACGGCGGCCGCCGGCGAACCCGCCGCTTTGGCGCGCGCCACCACCCAATCGTCGAGGAACAACGTTCCAGCGCCCAGTGTGCCGTCCAGCAGGTCGGTCGTGATGAAGCTGGTGCCCTGTGTCGCCACGAGGTTACCGATGCCCTGAAGCGAGGTCAGTTCGGCCGGATCGGTGAGGAACGGATACATCAGCGATGCATTGATCGTGACGGCGCCGCCGGCATCGATCGTGGAATCGCCGAACACGGTGGCGTTGGCGGTGTTCTGGTACACGCCGATCGCGAAGGCGAGATCGACCGCCGCACCGCCCGTGGAGGTCTTCGGCTTGGAGACGTCGGACTGCACGAGGGCCTGATCGGTCTGGGTGTCCGCGGCCGATACCGTGACGTTGTTCGGGGTGCTCAGGACCGCCTTGCCGATACCGGCGGCGTTGCCGATGGTGGCGTTGACCTTGTTGTTGGTGACGATGATACCGACGCCGCCGCCAAGGCTGAGGCTGTCGTTGTGGATGGAATCCTTCACCGGGCTGGGCTTCTCGCCGTTCGGGCCCACCGGGCCTTGCGTGGGTACAGTGCCCGATTGCGCCTGGGCGCTTCCGAACAACGTCGCGAGACCGAGATCGGCCCGCGAGAACCCGTTCTTGAAGCCGGTTTCCTCGTTGAACTTGCCGCCGATCTGCGGCTGCACCTTGACCGTGTTGGCCGAAGTCAGCGTCGCCGACACGCCGATGCCGTCGGTGAGCGGGCTTTCAGACAATGCGTTCTGGAACTGGGCGCCGTTTGCGGTAATCGTGATCGGCGCGTCATTGGCTACGTCGTTCGCGTTATCGACCAGCCGGATCAACTGATCGCCATTGGCGTCGAAGCCCGCCGTCACGACGTAATAGGTGGTGTCGCTGATCAGGCCGCTGATCGCGACGTCACCGGTGGTGAGATCGCCGAGCGAACCCTGGCCGTTCATGTTGGTGATGGCGTTGGCGGTGGGCGTGCCGGAATCGGTGATCGCCACGACCGTATTGGTCGACTTGCTGAAGATCTGGAACGTGTCGGTTCCGGTCGACACGATGTTGTACAGGGTGCCGTTGGTGAGGCCGCCGATGCCGGATCCGGCCAGCGCCTCATAGTTGAGGGCTTGCGGCGCCGCCGTGGTGCCGGTGAAGCCGTGATCCTGAACGTGGATGGTATTGCCGGTGATGTACGCCAGATTGACGCTGGCGGAGACGCTGTTGGTGGCATCCGTGAACGTCTGGGTCCCGATCGCGGTGCCCTGCGAGACGTGCACGACGTTGCCGCTGGCGTCTTCGAGAACGAAGTAATCCGACGTGGTGAGCGTGGGATCGGCAACGCCGGCCGCGGTGACATCCACCACCGTATAGGTCGCGCCCTGCGTCAGCCCCGTGATCGGCGTATTGGGGTTGCCGCTGCTGTCGGTGCCGGCGTCGTAGGTCACCGTGCCGCCGTTGACCAGCGAATTGCCGGCGATGTAGATCGTGTTGTTGGTCGAATTGACCGCGTCCAGCTCGAACGCCGATGCCGCGCTGGCGGCCTGGCCCGGCACAAAGCCCGAGGCGACATAATAATCGTGGGCGGCCACGACGCTGACGCTCGGGCCGGTCGCGTTGCTCAGCGTGACGATATTCCCCGCACCGTCATAGAGCTGGAACGTGTTGGCCCCGGTCGAGACCAGATGGTATTCGCCGCCATTGGTCAGATTGCCGACCGTAGACCCGTTGAGCACGGCATAATTGACGTCGGTCTTCGCCCCGGTCGTGCCGGTGAAGCCGTGACCAGCGACCTCGATGGTATTCGTGCTGGTGTCGATGAGGCCGAGCGTGATCGAGGCACTGACCTGATCGGCGGAATCCGTGAACGTCTGGGTACCCAGCGCGTTGCCTTGCGAGATAACCGCCATCTGGTTGGTGGTGACGTCGAACAACTGGAACGAATCCGACGTCGACACGCCGCTGACGGTCTGCGGATTGACGTCTACGATGCGGTACGTGTCTGACGTGTTGAGGCCGGTGATCGCGGTATTGCCGGCGCCGGGATCATACGTCACCAGCGAGCCGTTCGTTAACCCGTTGCTCGGCAGATAGATCGTATTGGCACTGATGGCGTTCAGCTCGAACACCAGCGCTTCAGTGGTCTGCACCGATTGATCGACCTCGTAAATGATCGGCGTGCCGTTCGCCAGACCGCCCGGCAGGCCGGCGGCGGTGAGGCTGTCCTTCGGGATGACGATATCGTCGGTCGTGGAGTCCACGCCGCCGCTGACGACGTTACCGCTCGAATCGACCGGCTTGCCGGCAGAATTGATCGTGACGGCGATCGGATTGAAGTTGACGACGTTCGAGATATACGACAGCGCCTGGGTCGCGGGACCGCCGGGATCGCTGAGTTGCACCACCTTGCCGGTGGTCTCGTCGAATAGCTGGAACGAATTCGCGTCGACCGCTTTCAGGTCGTAAAACGCCTCGTTGGTCAGGCCGCCGATCGAATTGGCGCCGTCGTCCGCCAGCGATTCATAGCTCACCTCGCTGGTGCTGCCGACCGGGAAGAGGCTGCTGATGCCGGCCACATCGATCGCGTTGGTTGCGGTATTGATATAGGCCAGCGTCACGCTGGCTGCCGGAATCGAGGTGTTGGTCAGATCGGTAAAGGTCTGGGTGCCGAGCGCGATATTGCCGTTTTGATCGACCTGCGAAACATGGACGACGTTACCGCTGGAATCCTCAAGCTGGAAAGTCTGGTCGTCGATGACGTTGACGGTATAGATCGCGTTGTTGGTCAGGCCGCTGATCGGGGTGTTGCCGCCGTCGTTATACTGGATCCGGTCGCCAGTCGTAAAACCATGGCCGGGAATGATGATGTCGTTATTGGAGTCGATGGCATCGGTGCTGAACAGCTCGGTTCCCACCACGTTCAACGTCTGGTCCGACGTGATGCTGGTGCCGATGGCAGCGATGTTGAGCGGCGCCACCTTGGCCAATTGAATCGTGTCGGGTCCGGTCACCAGGACCGCGTAGGTCGATCCAGCGGTCAGCCCGCCGATCGCATTGCTCGCGGAACCGTTTTCCACGACAGGAGGAATTATCGTACCGGCGTTGATGTTGATCTGGGGCTGGTAGATGACGAGTTCGCCGGTCGAGAAGCCGTTGTCGGGGATGGTGAGGGTCGTACCATCCGCACCGATCGAGGCGCCGGTGAAGGTCTGCGCCTCGCTGTCATCGACTCCAACGCTGCCTTCCGGCGCCAGCGTCGTGAGTGTGCCGCTGACATTGGCCGAAACATTGGCGGTCTCCCAGTCGAGACCGACCGCGACGCCGCCGGCGCCATCGACCGGACTGAAGGTTCGCGCATCCGGCTTGGTGGTCTGCGATCCGCTCGCCGTGACGTTGATATTCCCCGCGGTCGAGGTGATCGAGGAATCTTCGCCGACATTGGCGATCGCAGTCAAGTTATTGTAGGCGGCGGCCAAGGCGATCGAGACCGCGTTCGGATTGACGTCCGTGAACAGGTTGCTGTCGGCATAGGCCTGTACGGAGTCCGAGCTCTTGCCGGTGGCCGCGATAGTGACGCTGTTGAGCGCCGTAATATTGGTCGTGCCGGTGATATTGACTTCGGCATCGGCCATCGCCTGGCCGTAACCGGCGGCAAAGGAAACGCCTGTCGCCGAAACTACCGCGCCGACGCCCTCGGTGATCGCCGACACCTGGGTGGTGACGGCCGTGGTCGCCTTGATGCTGACCGTGTTGTTGCTGATGATGGTCGCATCGTCGATATTGATGGTCGCTGTCGCGCCGCGCAGGATCACCGAAGCGTCGATGCCGAGGAACGAACTCAGTACCACGCCCGGAATCTGGTTTAGCAGCGTGCCTAGATTGCCGGTGAAACCGGTCAGATTCGACGGCGCATCGGTGGTGATGTTGGTGTCCGACGCCGTCGCGCTGATCGTGACCGAGCCGCCTTCGATGGTCGAGCCGTCGATATAGATGTTGGCGTTCTTGTTGGTGTAATCCACCGGCGCGCTGATCAGGCGCTGGCCGATATCTGACGTGGCGACCGTGATGGCGCCGGCCTTGTGCCCGGCGCTTCCCTCTGCATCGAGGATGACGTTGGCGCCGAGCGCAACGAAAGTGCCGCCGGCGACCTGCGCCGCACCGTCGACCGTGACGGTCCCGGACATGCCGATCGAAATCGCGCCGGAATTGCCTGATGTGCTGACGGTCGAGATATCCGCCGAATTGGCCGCGTTGGCGAGCTTGATGGAGACGACGTCGTGGCCTGACCCGTCCGGAACATTGAAGCTGATCGTGTCGCCGGTTTTATAGCCGGTACCGGCACTGGTGCTGTTGATATGGACTGACGCATTGCCGTTGGCGTCGGTGGTGATGGTCGCGGTCATGCCGCTGCCCGAACCGCCGGCTCCGGCCACCGCCGTGTAGGTCGCGTTATCGGCAAAGCTGCTGCCGCTTTGCGAGGTCGAGCCGATGACGGTGCCGATATAGGTATTTTCGGCGATCAGATTGATCGAGCCGCCATTGGTATTGAGGTCGCCGGTGACGAAGATCGAGTTCTGGTAGATCGCCGCACCGGGGCCGCTCGACGGCAACAACCCGGTCGCGAACGGATCGAATCCTTCATAGAGCAGATTGACGTTGAGGTTGGCGTGGAAGCCCGGCGCCAGCGACATGATGGTGAGCGTGTCGGCGCCCGAACCGCCGCCGCCATTGATGTTGGTCGGATCGGGAACGTTGATCGAGAGATTGCCGGTCGGCGCCGTGAAATAAGTGGTCTCGAAGTCGCCGCTGAGGCTTTGCAGCACCATCATGCCGAAATGCGCGTCGCCAACCGTCGAATCGTAATAAAGCTCGACATTGTCGGTTTGCGGCGTCAGCAGATTGTTGTTGGTGCTGATCTGGTAGTTGACATTCGCGGCGGTGCCGGAGTTCACCAGCGGCAACATGCCGGTGTAGTTGATGGTATCGCCGTCAAAGCTCTCGCTGCCGGAATGCGCCCCGGTATAGATCGACGTGAAGGTGTTGACGTTACCGGCGCTGATAACGAGGGTTCCGTCGCCGCCGCCGTCGATATTGCCAGCAAGACTGCCGGTCGAGGTGACCGTGAAGGTATTGTTCTGGCCGGTCGCGCCATCGAGATTGGCGAAGCCGCTAAAGGAGAGCGCACCGACTTCGCCCGCGCCGGCGCCGTCGATGGTCCAGTTGTTGTCCGTGGTCGCACCCGTGAGCGTGTCGGCGCCACTGCCGATGATATCGTCGACGCCGGTAAAGGCGATCTGCACCGGACCGGTGGCCTGACCCGCGCCGCCACCGCTCATCTGCCAGCTTTCGGCCGCGCCGGCATTGATCGAGACCGTACCATTGCCGCCCGCATTGATGCTGCCCGCGAGGCTGCCGCCTGATGTGACGTTGAAGACATCGTTCTGGCCGGCCGCGCCGACGAGGTTGGCGAAACCACCGAATTGCGTTGATCCGACCGAACCCGCACCGGCGCCGTTGACGGTCCAACTGGTGTCCGTGGCCGAGCCATATAGCGTGTCGGCCCCGCCACCGATGAGGTGATCGACGCCGGTAAATCCGATCTGGACCGAACCGTCGATCTCGCCCGCACCGCCGCCGTTGAGATGCCAGCCGGCCGATTGGCCCGCATTCTCGATCACGCCGAGCGTGACATTGCCGTTGCCGACGACGTTGAACTGCGGCTGCGTCGCGGCCGGGGGAAGCGACGACAGATCGAAGGTGATGGTGTTGTTGCCGGGAGCGGCAATGACCGTCACATTGCTGCCGGTGGGCACGACCTGCGACGACAGCACGTTGGCGGGATTGTTGGCATCGACCGCCTCGACGCGCTCGATATTGGTGGTCTGATTGCCCGTGGTGACGACGTCGTTGAGCAGCCGGACCACGACATCGTTGGTCGGCTGCACCGGATGCAGCGATGACAGATCGATGACGACCGGATCGGCGCTCATCAGCATGCGCGGCTCGAGCTGGTCGAAAATCAGCTTCGGCGGCGGCCCCGAAGGGGTGACAAGGTGCGAAACCGAGGATTTGAGCCCCGCCATCCATTGCCGGGCGGTTCTCGACAGTTGTCCGATGGGCTTCCCCTGCCCCGTCACGTCACGCTTACGCATCGCCGTATTCCCCCACCCCGGGCCAGCGCAAATGAGCGTTAACCCAATATAAACCAATCAGGTTTCGCTAATGGTTTTATGTCGGATTTGTTGCTGGCGGGATTTCCACACCGGCATTTGGCCCGCGCCCGCAGCCCCACCGGCATGTGAACACCTGCGTGAAAGAATTCCGCACCGTACTGGCAAAAATCAGCGGGCCAATTACATCAGCAACATCAACAACGACGATCCCACAGATCCCGCCAGCTTGAAAAAATACGTGCTCATTTTCCTGTTTCTGATCATCGCGCCGCTTTTGGTCTCGACCGCTAACTATCTTCGCGGAGACCGGCGCGGAAACTGGCAGACGGCTGATCGCTCCAGCGCCGGGCTGTTGCCGGCCGCGTCAGATCATCCGGAGGCGCTGATCCGGATTTATGCTGCGCGAACCGTGCGTTGGCGCGGAATCTTTGCCGTCCACACCTGGATTGTCGTGAAGGAGCGCGGCGCTCCGAGCTACAGCCGCTACGATTACACCGCTTGGGGACAACCCATCCGGGTCGATGGATTCGCCGCCGATGGCCGCTGGTTCGGCGCGATCCCTCAAGCGGTCGCCAGCGTCGACGGGCCGGAGGCCGGAAAGCTGATACCGGCCATTCGATCTGTGATCGAGAACTACAAATTCCGCGAATATGGCGATTACAGCGCCTGGCCGGGGCCGAATTCAAACACCTTTGTGCAGGCGGTACTCGACGGGGTGCCCGAACTGAATGCGGTGCTGCCGCCGACCGCGATCGGCAAGGATTTTCCGTATCGCGGCGAATGGTGCGGCCTCACCGCATCGCGCACCGGCGTGTTCGTCTCGCTCGGCGGCTATCTCGGCCTGACCATCGGCTGGATGGAAGGCCTGGAGTTTAATTTCTTCGGCGGCGTCCTTGGCCTGGACATCCGCCGCCCTGCGTTGAAATTTCCCGGGATCGGCCGACTCGGCGTGCCGCTGAGCCAGTAACGCGCGCAGCCCAGGGGGCCGCGCGCCAACAATCAAGTCTCAATAATCCCGCTCGCGATGCACATCGTGCACGACGATGCCCATGCCGGCTTCCGGCAGCGCCAGCCAGTCGCGCCGCTTCAGGGTCCGGCGGGTGTCGTCGAGGCCGCTTTGCCAATGCTCATGCATCGAGGTCGCGGAGAATTCGTGGTCCTTGGAATCGCCCTCATAGGTCTTCTGCTGATAGATCATCTGCAGGATGGTGATCTCCGGCAGATGCATCAGGCTGTCGCGCCGGGCGCGCTCCTCGTCGCTGAGCTGATCCTGCGGGATCTTCATCAACGCCTTGTGGAGCTCGGTCTTCAGATTGTTCATCTGCTTGTAGACATCGGTGTTGTGCCGGGTGCGCGACGAATAGACGATGTCCTTGTGCCGGGCCAGCACCTCCTGGATATCGCGCGGCAGCACGCCACGGGCGCTGAACAGATCGACCTGGAACACCAGCGAGTTCATCTTGTCCTGCTGGTCCAAGAGATGTTGCAGCGGCGTGTTGGAAACGATGCCGCCGTCCCAGAAATGATCGGTGCCGATGCGCACCATCGGCAATGCCGGCGGCAAGGCGCCGCTCGCCATCACATGCTCGGGTCCGATGATTTCCTTGTTGTTGTCGAAATACAGGAAGTTTCCGGTGACGACGTTGACCGCGCCGACCGCGAAATGCGTCTTGCGGGCGTTGATCAGGTCAAAGTCAACGAGTTCAAGCAGCGTGTCGCGCAGCGGCGTGGTGTCGTAATAGCTGGTCGCGGTCTTGGCACCGGCCGGGCTGAACCACGGATTCATCTCGTGCGGCTTGAAGAAGCCGGGCTGGCCCATCGTGGTCGTCATGAACGAACTGGCGAGATTGCGCGCCTTGCGATAGACGTCGCCGTCGGGCGTGTAGTGCCAGACCTTGCGGGCCGTGATGCGGTCCCAGAAAATCCGCAGACGCTCGAGCCGGCGCTCCGGCGGATTGCCGGCAATGATCGCCGAATTGATGCCGCCGATCGACACGCCGCAGACCCAGTCCGGCTCCATGCCGGCTTCATGCAGGGCCTGATAGACGCCGGCCTGATAGGCGCCCAGCGCGCCGCCGCCCTGCAGGACCAGGGCGACACGGTCGCATCGGTCGGGCCGCCATCCGTGTTCGACCATCGTATCGGAGTCCGGCGTACGCGCGTCCATGGTGTTTCCTCTGAATTCCCGTCTGAAAGCTTGCAGCCTAGAATTCAGATGAGCGGTGACACCCTTGTGACAAAGCCTCGCGGCCGATGACTTCCGGATGGCTTCCTGTCCACAGCGTTAAAACAAAACATCCGGCCAAATCTGGATGTCATGAGTCTGAAGAAAATGTCCCCTACCTTGCCCCAGCGCGACCGATACGAATTCCGCGTGCGGTCGCGCTTTCGTGCTTTTGCACCGAACATACAGGCTCAATCAGGGGTCAATCACCGTCGCCAGGCTGCCCGTCGATGGCGCTGGACGGTTCATTGAAAAGGGGTTCTTCGATGCGCAAGGCTGATATTCTCAAGCTTCCGTCCATGCCGATGGCAGGCCCCAGCTATCCGGCCGGCCCCTATCGTTTCATTAACCGCGAATTCCTTGTCATCACCTACGAGACCGATCCCGATCTGATCCGCGCCGGCCTGCCTGAGCCGCTGGAGCCAATCGATCAGCCGATCGTGCATTATGAATGGATCAAGATGCCGGACAGCTCCGGCTTCGGCAGCTATACCGAATCCGGCCTCGTGATCCCCGCCCGCCTCAACGGCGAAGAAGTCAATTTCGTCTCGCAGATGTATCTCGATGATGATCCGCCGATCGCGGCCGGCCGCGAGATCTGGGGTTTCCCGAAGAAATACGCGCACCCCAAGCTCGAGATCGTCAAGGACACGCTCACGGGTACGCTGGAATACGCCAATCAGCTCGTCGCGATGGGCACCATGGGCTACAAGCACGAAGCGATGGCCGGCAATGGCGAGGCCACGCTCAAGACGCTCTCCAAGACCCAGATCAACCTGAAGCTGATCCCCGGCGTCGATGGCCATGCCGAAGTCTGCCAGCTCGTTGCGATCAACCTGACCGACATTACCGTAAAGGGTTCCTGGTTCGGACCTGGCCGTCTGCATCTGGTGCCGCACGTCAATGCGCCGGTGGCGGATTTCCCGGTCCGCCGCGTGATCGGCGCACATCATTTCCTGGCCGACCTGACGCTGCCCTATGGCCGCGTAGTCTACGACTACAACAAGCAGAACGACGATCTCGCCGAGGCCGCGGAATGATCGTCGCTTGATGCAGCGGATCATCGAGAACTTTCGTATCGACGACCATGCGATGCGGTACAGCGAGTTTGTGCCGCGCCTGTATAATTACTGCCTGTCGCTGGGTTTTCAGCGCGATCGCATGATGCCCTCGCGGGCGTTCTGTTCCGATGAGAGCCAGGGCTATCCGGTGATCCTGATCGCCCAGCATTTCGGAACGTTTCCGTTCGACCACGGCCGGGTTGGCGGCAAGGTCGCCACCAACCGGCACGGGCCGCATGCCCATCATGGCGAGGATCTCGTCATCATCCATGCCAGCCATGTCGGCTACGATCCCGACACAAAACGTTACGGCGTCTATCAGCGCAGCCGCACCGCCCGTCAGGAGTTCGGTGACAATTGCGGCAAACTCTGCGGCGTGCTGCACTGGTATCAGGACGAATACCGCCACGCCTGCGATCATATCCTGTTCGGGCGGCTCGACGGCAAACCCGCGGTGCTCGTCGATAATCTTTTCCTCGATGAAGCGCGCTCCGAAGGCCTGCTGCTCAACCTCGATCTGTTGATCGACCGCAGCAAGGGCCCGCTCAAAACCCTGAGCACGTGTAACGTATTTCACGCCGCGCCATCGCTGGTGACGCGGCTGCCGGCGGAAACCTGGGGTGACACGCCGCAGGTCATCGGCGCGCGCCTGACCGCCGATCTGTTTTTCTTTCGCCGCACCGCATCGGAAGGCCCAGAAGGCCACGACATGCTGGAGGCCGCACTCAGCCCGGCGATGCCGACCTTGGTGACCTCACCGCATCCGGCGCTGGATGCCGCGCGCTATCACACCCAGATCGAGTTCGATCGCACCTATCGCAGCATGCGGCGCGAGCCGGTCTACCACGACAAGAACCTGCTGCTCATTTCCGGTGTCAATATCGACATTTCCCCGCGCGACGGACTGCCCTTCCCGGTGACCAATTTCGTGCCATGGGCCGCCTATGCCCGCCTGCGCGACGGCCGGAATTTTCATCTCGAACAGGATCAATTGAGCGAAACGTTGCGCCGGCAATCCACAGACAATCCCGACCGCCTGTCCTTTGACGCCTCCATTCACGACATGAGTGAGGCGGAAGGCATCATGATCAAGTAGATCGTGGCTCGCGCTACGCCGGCGCTTTCGGCTCAATACTTGCTCAGGATCGCCTGATAGGCCGCGCTGGCGCTTTGCAGGGCCTTCGCCGAATTGGCCGACAACGTTATGGTCACGATAAATTCGTTGCCGTCCGTGTCGCCGTCGGTGGTGACAGCCTGCAATTCATAGCCCTGTTCGCGAAGGCTGGCGGCTTCGAATTGATGACGCACAAAGGCGGGCTTGCCGTCGCCGCGGGGAAGATCGTCGAGATCGGTGATCTTGGCGCCCTTGGCGCGGCTGCGCCACTCCGCAATCTCGGCGGGCATGAAGTCGGAAATCGGCTGCTTCTTGCGATTATAAACCACCGTGACATAGATCGATGCCGACGACTTTTCGAAGTCGACCCCCTTGGGCAGCAGGAACTGCGAATTGAAATGACGCGTCGCGCCCTTGTCCTCGACCCAGCCATCGGGGATCACGATGGACGCACGGAAGAACGGACACAGCTTGCCGTCGCATTGGTTCATGATCTTTTCAATGGTGGCGTTAGCCGGCGTCATCGCGGACATAGCCGCGAGAGCCATGACAGCGCAGGCGCGCGCCAGGGAAATGCGCCGCATCGTTCCTTCTCCAAACCTCCAAGATCGGCATCGCGACAGGCCTGTTATTGCAGCCTGGCGCCACACAGCCATCCGTCGCCGAACCGGCAAGATCGGTTCAACCAAATGACCGGCGTCCCCGGGAAATTAGCGGGATTTGGGCCCCGAAAGCCGGGGCGCGGGGCATCCGCACCCCGGCCCGGCCCTCAGGCCGGGAAATAACGCGGATGATCGAGATCGGAAATCAGCCCGGGTCGTGTCGGGTGCCAACCCATCTGTTCCTGCGTCTGCGCGCTTGAGGCCGGATTATCCATTGCCGCGAAATGCGCAAACCAGCCGAAATGCTGGGCCGCCTCCTCGGGCGTTTTGCTGACGACAGGGACGTTCAAGCGGCGGCCGATTACGCCTGCGATCTCCCGGAACGGCACGCCCTGCTCGGCAACCGCATGATACACCGCACCTGCGGTCCCCTTCTCAAGCACCAATCGATAGAGCTGCGCCGCATCGAGCCGGTGTACGGCGGGCCACCGGTTGTTGCCGTCGCCGACATAGGCTGCGGCGCCCTTGTCACGGGCGAGGCCAATCAGGATCGGCACAAAACCATGATCGCCATCGCCATGCACCGTCGGCGGCAATCGCATCGCCGACACGCGCACGCCCTGCGATACCAGCGAGAGACCCGCCTGCTCCGACACGCGGGGAATCGCAGACCCCGTAGGACGCACGGTGTCTTCCGTGGCCAAATGCCCCGGCGTGAGCAAGCCGGTTCCTGACGTGACAATCAGAGGCCGATTGGAGCCGGCGAGTGCGGAGCCAAGCGCCTCGATCGCGCGGCGGTCGATTTCGCAATTCTCGGCGAATTTCGAGAAGTCGTGAATGAAGGCGGTATGAATCACGGCGTCAGTCGCGGCAGCGCCGCTGCGCAGGCTTTCGAGATCCGTGAGATCGCCGCGATGCACCTGCGCACCCGCAGCGGCAACAGACTGCGCCGATGCATCGGAGCGCGCGAGGCCGAGCACCTGATGCCCTGCCGCCATCAACTCAGCGACAACCGCAGAGCCGACAAAGCCGCTCGCGCCGGTAACGAAAACACGCATCGGATATTCTCCCAGGTTGGATCGATGCTGTTTTCGGCCTATGATCTATCCGGGTAAAGTAGTGACTTTATACAGGTATAATGACTAACAGGACGCGCATGCCGCTCGCCCAAACTAATCCAAACGACAATCTGCTTGGAAATTACCTCAGGGATCGCCGCGCGCGGCTCGATCCGGCGACGTTCGGCTTTCCGTCGGCACGCCGGCGCACGCCGGGATTGCGGCGTGAGGAAATCGCCCAGCGCGCTAATGTCAGCGCCACCTGGTATACTTGGCTCGAACAGGGCCGCGGCGGCGCGCCGTCCGCCGATGTGCTGGAGCGGATCGCGCGGGCGCTGGTGCTGACGGAAGTCGAGCGCGAGCATCTGTTTCTGCTGGCCCTGGGCCGGCCGCCCGAGGTGCGTTATCACGCGGCCGAAGGCGTGACGCCGCGGCTGCAGCGCGTGCTCGACGCGCTCGCGTTCAGCCCCGCTTATGTGAAGACCTCGACCTGGGACATCGTCGGCTGGAACCGGGCCGCGTCGGTCGTGATGACCGATTACGGCGCGATCGCCGCGGGGCAACGTAACATCCTGCGCATGATGTTCAGCACGCCTCACATCCGCGCCGTCCAGACCAATTGGGAAGGCGTCGCGCGCTTTGCGGTCGCCGCCTTCCGCGCCGACACCGCGCGCGCCGGAGCGACCAAAAGTGTTCAGGCTTTGGTCGACGAACTGTGCCGGCTCAGCCCGGAGTTCGAGGCGATCTGGCGCGAAAACGATGTGCGCAGCACCTATGGCGATTTCGCCAAATCGCTGCGGCATCCGCTGGCCGGATTGATCACGCTGGAATACTCGGCCTTCGCCGTCGATGGCCGCAGCGACCTCGACATGGTGGTCTACAATCCGGCAACGCCCGATGATGTGGAGCGGGTGAGATCGCTGATCGAGGCACGCGAAACGAAGTAACGTGTGCTCGTTCTTTCTTCGCCTCTCTCGCAAGCGGCAGGGCTATCACATATGACTTTCCGCCGCGGTAATCGCCTGGGGCCTCATGGTTCGAGACGCCTCGAAGACGAGGCTCCTCACCATGAGGGTTTAAGATTTAGCCGCACAGAAAGTCCTCATCCTGAGGGGACGCCGGAGGCGGCCGTCTCGAAGGATGGCCGCACAAAGACTGCAGGCCCAATCTCTTTCTTCATATGCAACAGCCCTACCGCAAGCGGGGATAGGGAGAAGATCAGCTCAAACCCACCGCGTGATCGTAAAAATGATCAGCCCCACCAGTCCGCCGACCAGCGTGCCGTTGATCCTGATATACTGAAGATCGCGTCCGACCTGCAGCTCCATGCGATTGACCAGTGTCTCGGTGTCCCAGCGCTCCACTACCTGCGTGATGAACGCGCCGATTTCGGCGCGGCGCGGCGCGATCAGGCGCAGCGCGGCGATCCGCAGCCATCGATTGACCGCGTCGCGAATGGCGGGATCGTTTGCCAATCGCTGACCAAGCGCGATCAAGGCATGCTCAAGCCCGCCGGCCAACTGGCCGATATAGACAGCCGAATTGGTATCGAGCTGGACTTCAATCTGAGTCCACAGCCGGTTGACCTGCTGCACCACAACGGGATTATCAAGAACTTCGGTCTTGAGCTCCTCGCCGCGCGCGTAGAATTCCGGCTTGGTGGCGAGGTCGTCGATCAAGCGATTGACCGAGGCGCCCAGCTCGGTTCGCCAGGGATGCGCGGGATTGCGCATCTCGTCGAGCAACTGCGTCAATCCGCTGACGATCTTGTCGGCAACGATCGCATCGACCCATTTCGGAATGAAGCGCGAAGACTTTTGCGTCACCGTCACCTTGATCCGGTCGCGGTTATCGGTGAGCGCCCGCGCCGCCATGTCGATCCCGCGCTCGACCAGCGCCTGGGTCTCGCCCTGCGCCCACAGGATCGAAAGTATTTTCGACGCCAGCGGCGCGGCCGGAACCGCCTCGATACCGCCGCGCGCCATCCGCGCCAGGAACGCGTTGAGATCGTCGCGCGGCATTGCCCGCAGCGCCTGCGGCAGCGTAGCTGCCGCGCGCTGTGCGATCCGGCGGGCATTGTCAGGATGAAGCAGCCAGCCTGCCGCCCAACCGGCCGGATCGATCTCCCGCATTTTCGCCCGCAATACTTTGGGCGACAGGAAATTATTAGAGATGAAACGGCCGATCGCGCCGCCGATCCGCTCTTTATTGTGCGGCACGATCGCGGTGTGCGGGATCGGAATACCCAACGGATGACGAAACAGCGCCACGACCGCGAACCAGTCGGCGCAGGCGCCGATCATGCCGGCCTCCGTGAAGGCGCGCAGATAAGCCAGCCAGGTCCATTGCCAGGGCACGAGATAGGTCGCGATGAAGATCGCCGTCATCAGCGCCAGCAGCGCGGTCGCAAACAACCGCATCCGTTGCAGGTCGCGCAGTCGCTGCTCGGCGTGCGTAACCACGGTCAGACTGGCACCGACGACCGATTGGCCAGCTCAGCATAGCTCTGACGAATATGAGCGGTGCCATATGTGCGCTCAAGCCGTCGCAGGGAAAAATGTGCCTGCGCGACCCGCTGAAAATGATCCATGAAGATGACATTGACGGTGGCGCCGCCCACCGCGCCCAATATCGGCAACGCGCCCGCCGCGACCTTGTCGGACACCACGAGGCCGAAACGCGAGGCGATCTCGCTCACCATGCTCCTGACCACCGGCACGGAAGCATCGATCGCGCCGCGCTCCGCAACAAACGTGACGATGTCGCTGGTATATTTGCTCAGGAGCGCGCGGGCGGCGTAATAGCCGATATTATCGACTTTCTCGTTGCGTTGTTTGGATCCCAGCGCAAACACTTCGAGGCAGGCCAGCCGGGCCTCGATCTTGGTGAGATCCTCGCCCTCATGCCGCGCGATCGCGGCAATCGCCCGCAGCATGAACGTCGTGGTCAGCGGCAATTCGATCGGCAAGGCGGCGAGGCCGACCAGCCCGCTGACGCCGCCGGTCACACCCGCGAGAAACGAGGAGAACCAGGTCGCCGGTGTCGGTGGCGGTTCATCCTCGAGCGTGTCGATCGCGACGTCGAGGCTTTTCATGATCGCCGAGCGCACCATTTCGTTGAGCTGATTGTTGGCCACCTTGGGCAGGAAGCCAAGCACGCGATTGACCGGCACGCCGGCATAGTCGGAAAGCCGGGCCGCGAAATTGGGATTTTCGAGGCTCTTCACCGCCTGCGTCAGCGCTGTGTGATCGGTCGGCGATAGCTGCTGCGGGGCGATTTCCAGGGTCATCTCACTGATAGCGCAGGATGGGACGTATTCCGTTCATGCTCGCCAAGATCGCCGAGCCGTTGCTGATCAACGCCGTCATTTCCGGCGTGATCAATCCGCCCGGCAGCGCCAGTCCCAGCGCCAGCGTATTGAGGCCGGCGACGATCGCGTAATTCTGCTTGATGAGGCGAACCGCGCCTTGCGAAATCTCGACCGCCTTGACGAGCTTCCACAGCGAATCTTCCATCAAAATGATATCGGCGGATTCGTGCGTGACTTCGGCGCCGTGCTTCATCGCGACGCCGACATCGGCAAAACTCAGCGCGGGTGAATCGTTGATGCCGTCGCCGACCATCGCGACCCGCTGGCCTTCGCGCTGCATCTGCTGAATGACTTCGGCCTTGTCGGCCGGCAGCATGTCGGCGAAATGCCGCGTCAGCCCGATTTCGTTGCAGACCGCGCGTGCGACCACGCCATTGTCGCCGGTCAACATTACCGTGTTCTTGACGCCCAATTCATGCAGCCGCTGGATCACGGAACGGCTTTCCGGGCGGATTTCGTCCGAGAAGGGAACCAGGCCGGCGAGCTTGCCGTCGACCGCGATGTAAAGACACGAATAGCCTTTTTCATCGAGCGCCTGGCGATCGCCGGCGCTGGCATCGACGCGAATGTCGCACTGCTTCATGAAGCGCGAATTGCCGACATGCATGTAATAGCCGTTGACCTGGCCCTCGACGCCAAGGCCGATGCGATATTTGGTCTCGTCGCAGGCCGGAACGTTCACCGCCAATTGCCGCGCGCGAACCCGCAAGGCTTCGGCGACCGGATGCTGCAGCCGCGTTTCGGCCGCGGCCGCGAGGCCCAGCAGGTGGCCCGGGGTAATGTGATCCTGATAGGGAATGACATCGATCACCGCCGGCGCGCCGCGCGTCAGGGTGCCGGTTTTGTCAAATACCACCGTGTCGATATTGGCGAGCTTTTCCATGTGCCCGCCGCTCTTGATGATGATGCCGGCGCGGGCCGCATGGGTCATTGACGACAGGACCGAGGTCGGCGCCGCGACGCGGATGCCGGTGCCGTAGTCGACGATGACCAGCGACAGGAAGCGGTTGAAATCGCCGGTCAGCGCGGCGGTGCCGACTGCCAATCCAAGCGTCGGGGTGACCAGCCGGTCGGCAAAGCGCTCGGCATGGTTCTGCATGCGGGTATCGCCGATCGGCGCGGATTCGATCAGATGCACGATCTGGCCGGCGGTGGTCGCCGAGCCGACCCGAAGCGCGCGCACGGTGATCTGCCCGTCACGAATGACGGTGGCGGCAAAGGCCGCCTCGCCGACGCCCTTGTTGACCGGCAGGCCCTCGCCCGTGATCGTCTTCTGGTCGACGGTGGCCTGACCGTCGATAATCTCGCCGTCCACCGAGATCATTTCGCCGGGATAGACCACGACGAGATCGCCGATCGCAAGTTCGCCCGCCGGAATCGAGACCACCGCGCCATCGCGCACGACCCAGGCGGATTTCGACTGAAACTCCAGGAGCTCGCTGATCGCGCGCTTCGATCCCGCCGCTGTCAGATCCCTGATCCAGTCGCCAAGTTTGATGAGCCAGGTCACGATGCAGCCCGCCATCGGCACGCCCTGCAGCACCGACGACGTGATCGCCAGCGTATCGAGCACGTCGATGTTCAGCCTGCTTTCGGTCGACCACACCTTCCAGGCGCGTTTGGCGATCGGCCACGCATTGTAAAGCATCAACGGCATATTGAGGCCGACGACGACCGGATTGGCGCTGAAAGCCATCAGCAGCGATATCGTCGGCAGCGTCAGCGGAGAGCGCTTGGAAACCGCAGGCGGCGCCGGATTGGCGTTTACCGGAGCCGCGGCAGCCTGCACGCTCGCCGCCAGCAATTTCAATTCGATCAGGCTTGTATCGCGAAAGCGATCCAGCAAGGTGCGCAGCATCGGCTCGTGCGCCGGATCGTATTCCAGCACCAGGCTGGCGCAGTCATAATTGATCCGCGCCGCCTTGATGCCAGACTGGCCGCTGATCCAGCCAAGGAAGGCCTCGGCCAGCGAACGCTTGTGGCATATGGCGGGAATATGGAGCCGGACGCGCCCGGGCATCGCATGACGGACAGAGAATTCCATTCAATCACAATCCAGAATTTTCAGCCCAACATCTGACCGGCATGTTGCTCAGGCCGGGACAGGGACAAGTGCGCCGTCTTCGTCGTCGTCTTCTTCGTTGGCTTTATGCATGCTCGCTTCGATAAAATGGTTGAGGCCGAACATCGCCAGCGTGACCCATACCGGTGTGGCGGCATTGGCGCCGACTTCCGCGATCGTGAAGCCGGCAATGCCGAATGCGAGCACGATCTTGAGATCGATGGTGTTGTGACTAGAGGTCTTGATCTGCTGGTCGACCTGCTTAAAGAAATCCACGATCACCCGCGCGGTATGGGAATTCTCGGCCAGGAATTCGGCTTCCTGCTGGATCTTGTTGGCAAGCGCGTCGATCTCATTGGTCGGCGCCGGCTGATGGTGTCCGCCGGTATGATGCGTCAGGTGGCCATGGAATTGGTCGTGATGGTCGGTATCGTAATGCAGCACCAGGCTGCCCGTGTCCGGATTGATGATGACCTCTTCGATCCCGGGAATGCCGACCAGGGTCAGCTTCATCTGCTCCAGCAGTTCGGGATTGCCCTTTCCCGAGGGGACCTTCATCCGGACCCGGCCCGGAACCTGATGCGCAATATGCAATTTGGCGTTGGCGGTCATTGTTTATTCCGAATTAACAAGCCGATTCCGAATTAATAAGATGCAGGACGAAGCCCGGCCATTGCGGCCACCGCTCAGTCCTCGAACTTTGCCTCAAACGTCAATCTTCCTGCAAATCCAGAGCAAGAATGCTCTGCACACCGGCTGCTACAAACCGGTATGCAGTCCATCGCACCCCGTAAATTCAGGCAGCCGAACGCGGCTTGTTGCGCAGGCCATCGGCATCCTCGGCCTTCACTTCGGCGACGATGTCACTGACGTGCTCCTGGGCTTCGGCAAATGCCTCCTTCGACTTCTGCGCCAGCTTGAAGGTGCCGCGAACGGTCGACTTGAAGACGGGACCAAGCGCGCCTGCCAGTTTGGGCAGATATTTCGGGGCCGCCATCGCCGCCACACCGAGCACGAGGCCCGGGATCAGAGCCGCTTCAAACAGCGCCGCACCCGCCGCGACAACGACAACCGTCGCAACGGTCTTGTTGATTCCACCATTTTCCTGGTCCTGGCCCTGATCATGGGCCTCATCGAGGTGGCCATTCGCATGCGCGTCGCCTCGACCATTGTGGATCGCGTCCATCTGAAAATCCCTTTTTCCGCCACTAAAAAACACCATGGCCGCTCGGATTTTCACCCGCGCCAGCCCCGCACCCTCCTCCTTAAGGCCCGATTAAAAAGGGTTCATGACAAACACGTGACGTAGTTTTCATGCTCCGTTCTTAAATCTGCAGCGAAAGCCGGAAAAGGCAGACAATGCGGGAATTTAAGACCCGCATTCATCCCGGGCACGATACGCGCACCTGCCGGCTGATATTCGCAATCGGGGTTCGAATTCGGATCGGATCGAGAAAGCCGATCAGTACGGAGACCTGTCACACCGCTGACATTTACATTTGCACATAACGGGGAGCCCGAAATCTTGACCGGAGAGCTCCGTGACCACAGACCGCGCCAACGGCCATCAATCGGTTCAGGATCGCATGAAGGCGGAGGCGATCGACAGCCTCGACGAAGAACTCGAGCTGGAGATCGACGATCATCGCCTGGATGCGCTGACCAACGAGTTCACCGGCGATACCTCAGGGGAGAGCGTCGACCGGCGGGTCTATTTCAAGGAGTTGTTCCGCCTTCAGGGCGAACTCGTCAAACTGCAAAGCTGGGTGCAGCACGAAAAACTCAAGGTCGTGGTGATCTTCGAGGGCCGCGATTCCGCCGGCAAGGGCGGGGTCATCAAGCGCATCACCCAGCGGCTCAATCCCCGGGTTTGCCGCGTCGCCGCCCTGCCCGCACCGAGCGAGCGCGAACGCACCCAGTGGTACTTCCAGCGCTATGTCTCGCATCTGCCCGCCGGCGGCGAAATCGTGCTGTTCGACCGTAGCTGGTACAACCGCGCCGGCGTCGAGCGCGTGATGGGATTCTGCAGCGAAGCCGATGTCGAGGAATTCTTTCGCTCGGTGCCCGAATTTGAGCGCATGCTGGTGCGCTCCGGCATCATCCTGATCAAATACTGGTTCTCGATCACGGACGAAGAACAGCATCTGCGCTTCACCATGCGGATTCAGGATCCCCTGAAGCAGTGGAAGCTGAGCCCGATGGATGTACAGGCGCGCGCCCGCTGGGAGCAATACACCAAGGCCAAGGAATCGATGCTGGATCACACCCACATTCCGGAAGCGCCCTGGCATGTGGTCGAGGCCGTCGACAAAAAGAAGGCGCGGCTGAATTGCATCTCGCATCTGTTGGAACGGATTCCCTACAACGAGGTCCCGCACCCGCCGGTGATCCTGCCGGAACGCGTGCACAATCCCGACTATCACCGGGGTCCCGTTCCGCCGGAAATGTACGTGCCGGCCAAATACTGAAAACCCAAGACGATCGCTTTCGTCATGGCCGGGCACAGCCGGCCGTTCTAACGGCTAGCGATTAGAACTTCGAACCGTGGGCCATCGTTCCAAACGGTTCGAAAGTGTGTTCGAGCAGGTCGACATAAAGCTCGGATATCCGCTTCATCTCCACGATGAAGGCCTGATAGGAATTTTGGGCAAATTCGCTCTGCAAGCCCACCGCCTGTTCGGGTGACTGCAGACTGGTCAGCCGGGTCCAGAAATCTGTCCCGTCCTGGATCGCCTTCCGGGTGTAGTCCACATGCGCACTCGCGATCGTGTGCAGGGTCGCGGCGATGGTGTTAGCCGAGGCCAGCGCCGCCTCATGCGGCTCCATCCTATATCGCGGAAATAGCTCAACATTGCTCATTTGAAATCCAATGCTCTCTTCGGGAAATCGGCTTCGCCGCCGCATGCGGAACAAACGCAAGCTAAACCACAGGGACATTTGAAGCGCAATCGCTGCCCTCCCCTTGGCCGGTAATTTGAAACCGCAGAAAGATTGCGGAAGCCACACCTCGAAATACGAAAATTAAAACCGCAATTTTTCTTGCGGATGCCCGTCACATTGCGGCGATAGAACTTGCCGCATTGCGGATGGTGGAATGCCAGCTCAATGAAAAACCTTGGGCGAACAACACTCAGCTTCTCCTTCGGCCTCATCTTGGGCGGCGTGCCTCTGGCTGCACTTCTTCGAAGTCATCCGGCTCATTTCATTGGCTTGTCACATCATCACCACAGAGTCTGCGCCAAGCCCAGCCTGCCACATCAATCTGAAGTTCAGCTTACAAGGAGCATCCCATGGCGGACGTAGCGTTACCCGGATCAATCGAGCCCGCGCGGCAAAAGGGTCCCAATCTGGATGGCGGCATGCATCCGCTGACCGGCATCATTTACCTGGCGGTGGTTGCGGCAGCGCTGCTGTTCGTCGCCTACAGCATCTATGACGATGTCGACGCCACCGGCACCCGCATCACCTCCTATGCGCCTTACCTCCTGCTCTTTGTCGCTTTGTTGATTGCGCTCGGCTTCGAATTCGTCAATGGCTTCCACGATACCGCCAACGCGGTTGCGACCGTGATCTACACCCGCTCACTCCCCGCCAATATCGCCGTGGTGTGGTCGGGCATGTTCAACCTGTTCGGCGTTCTGATGTCGAGCGGCGCGGTCGCCTTCGGCGTCGTATCGCTATTGCCGGTCGAACTGATCCTGCAGGTCGGCAGCGGCGCCGGCTTCGCGATGGTGTTCGCGCTGCTGATCTCGGCCATCATGTGGAATATCGGCACCTGGTGGTTCGGCCTGCCGGCCTCGAGCTCGCACACTTTGATCGGATCGATCATGGGTGTCGGCATCACCAACGCGCTGCTGCGCGGCCGCGACGGCACTTCCGGCGTGGATTGGTCGCAGGCTGCGAACATCGGCAAGGCGCTTTTGCTCTCGCCGCTGTTCGGTTTCGCGCTCGCCGCTTTGCTGCTGTTCATCCTCAAGAACGTCCTGCAGAAGGCCACGCCGGCGCTGTTCGCCGAGCCCAAGGGCGACGAAGCGCCGCCGATGTGGATCCGCGGCATCCTGATCCTGACCTGCACCCTGGTCAGCTTCTTCCATGGCTCCAATGACGGTCAGAAGGGCATGGGCCTGATCATGCTGATCCTGATCGGCACGGTGCCGACCGCCTACGCGCTCAACCGCGCGCTCCCCGAGAGCCAGATCGCGCAGTTTACCGTCAACTCGACCGCGGCCAGCAAGGTGATCGAGAAGAAGGGTGCGGGCTTCAACGTCATCGGCAATCCGCGTCCGGCCGTGACCAATTATGTCGCGCAGCGTCAGATCAACGAAGGCACTTATCCTTCGCTGGCGGTTCTCGTGACCGACATCAGCAAGCAGGTGACCCAATACGGCTCGCTCGCCAAGTTCCCGTCCGAGACCGTCGGCAACACCCGTAACGACATGTATCTGGTGTCTGAGGCAATCCGTTTCCTGATGAAGGACAAGGAAAGCGAATTGAGCGCCGATGAAGTTGCGACGCTCAACAGCTACAAAGGCTCGCTCGACGGCGCGACCAAGTTCATCCCGAGCTGGGTCAAGATCGCCGTTGCGATCGCGCTCGGTCTGGGCACCATGATCGGCTGGAAGCGGATCGTGATCACGGTCGGCGAAAAGATCGGCAAGACCCATCTGACCTATGCGCAGGGCGCCTGCGCCGAGATCACTGCGGCCGCGACCATCGCGGCGGCGGATGGTTATGGTCTGCCGGTTTCGACCACCCACGTGCTGTCCTCCGGCATCGCCGGCACCATGGCGGCCAGCGGCTCCGGCCTGCAATGGTCGACCATCCGCAACATCGCGCTGGCCTGGGTGCTGACCCTGCCGGCCGCGATGATCATCTCGGGCACGCTTTACTTCCTGTTCTCGCGCTTCCTCTAAGCGATCGACCTGATCTCGATCGCCGCCAACCATCAGGCGGCAGATCTCCCCGACCCGGCCCGCGCATCACAAAACTGGTGCGCGGGCCTTTCCATGCCCTAAACTGCCCGCGCCTGCGCACGCGCATTTTTAGTTCAGTCAGTTCACGGATAGATCCAGGATACTTGCATGTCTTCACTCGCGACCACCGGCGCCTGGCTCGGCGTCTTCGCCTGTATCCTGCAATCCGGATTGTTTGCCGGGCTCAATCTCGCAGTCTTCAGCCTCAGCCTGCTGCGGCTTCAGGTCGAGGCCGATGGCGGCAACAAGGATGCGGCCCAGGTGCTGGAGCTCCGCAAGGAGGCCAACCAGGTGCTGTCGACGGTGATCTGGGGCAACGTCACCACCAACGTGCTGCTGACGCTGCTGTCGGATTCCGTCCTGACCGGATTGGGCGCATTCTTCTTCTCGGCCTTCGCCATCACATTGTTGGGCGAAATCATTCCGCAGGCCTATTTCTCGCGCAACGCGCTGCACATGACCGCGCGATTTCTCCCGTTCCTGAACTTTTATCGCATCGTCCTGTTTCCCCTCGCCAAGCCGACCGCCATGCTGCTCGACTGGTGGCTCGGATCGGAAGGCGTCGCCTATTTCAAGGAGCAGGGCATCCGGCAGTTGATCGCCCGGCATGCCGCCAGCGGCGGCGAGATCGGCCGGCTGGAAGCCACCGGCGCGCAAAATTTCCTCGACCTCGATGATGTCTCGGTTTGCGATGAGGGCGAATTCGTCGACGAGAAAAGCATCCTGAGTCTGCCGCTGGCCAATAAACGATGCGTGCTGCCGACCTTCGATCGCGCGCCCAGCGATCCTTTTTTGAGGCAGATCGATGCCTCCGGCCGCAAATGGGTAATCGTCACCGACACCAGCGGCGATCCGGCGTTCGTACTCGACGCCCATCATTTCCTGCGCGATGCGCTGTTCGGTGAACTCGACAGCGATCCGTCGGCCTATTGGCACCGGCCGATCGTGGTCCGGGACATGAAGGCGCGGCTCGGCGATGTCATTGGACAGATGAGAGTCGTGCAGGAGCGCCCCGAGGATGACGTGATCGCGAATGATCTCATTCTGGTGTGGGGCGTGCGAAAACGCATCATCACCGGCTCCGATTTGCTCGGCCGCCTGCTGCGCGGTATTGCGACGGTGGAGCCGGCGCGGCGGTAGAATTGCTGCGGTAGCGTGGCTCTCATGGTTCGAGACGCGCCAAGAGGCGCTCCTCACCATGAGGATCAACTGCTTGTCCCGGCCGCCTCAGACCTCATCCTGAGGAGCATCGCAAAGCGATGCGTCTCGAAGGATGGACGCAATCACCGGCCTCAATGCCCGCGCGCCGCATAGATCTGATAGAACGTCACCACGATCTCAAACGCGATCAGCACGACGACAATGAGTTCAAGCCGCAGCGAGCGGCGGGTGTCGATAATGTCCGCCAGCGTGTTGGCGGTCTCCGCGACCACGGCGAGTTTGCGGTTGAGAGTATCGACGCGCTCCTTCAGTTCGTATTCGTCTTCAAGCCTAGCATACAGCCGCTCCAGATCGGGACGCTCCCATAACGCATCCGGCTTTTCCCCGATGGCGACACGGCCGGAGACCCGTTGCTGCACCAAAAGCGCATTGCCAATCAGCTTCAACACGCCTTTGCGGTCTCGCCGGGTCTGTCCGTGATCGGCCAATTCCTTGGCAAAGGGTTCGATGATCTCGAACACTTTCGCGACCTCACGCTCGTCATTAGCGAGCACGACGCTCTTGGCCAACACGTCGGCGATGACCAATAGCCGTTCCGGCGACATGTCGCGAAGCTGAATCGGCCCGCCCGCCTGCACCTGATCGTCGGCCTCATTGCCGCGCGCGACGAGGGCGGTTTCTTCCTCGAACCGCGCGAGCTTGCCGCCGATCCGGGGCGTCAGTCTGGCCAGGAACGCGGTTTCATCCTCGGACGAGAGCCCGATCAATACGGCCACGCCGTAACGAAACAGCACGGCGATGCCGGTCTTGCCGACTTTGATCGCGAGCGGCACCGCCGACAGGGCTTCGCCCTCGAAGCCCTTCGTGTTGATGCTGTCTCCGACATGCAACGCGTGCGCGGTCACCCGCGCACCCACGTCAGCCGAAATGAATTCGGGTTTGGTCATCACGCCGTCTCCTCAAGGCAGGCCGCCAAAGGCCGATGCCTGTCGAGCCGGCGATGATCTTACGCGACAATCGCGGAAAGTGGCGACGGCGGCGCGACAATATGCCGATATTTGCGTTCCGGCGGCAGAACCAGGCGATAGGCGCGCAATTTCGGCGCCTGCCAGGAATCCAGCAACCCACCGCAGACACTGCACTCGACCCGGCCCGGGCTCCCCTCCGCCGACATTGATTCGGCCATTTCATATGAGGAAGCGCAGGATGGGCAGGTCAGGTCTGAGATTCGCATGGGATTTTCTTTTTGCGTTTTGACGATGGGCCGATTGTTCGCAATCAATGTGGCCGCGGCAAGGACGCCACATTGATAACCATTCTCGTCTCCTGCATTATCGGAAACAAATCACAAACATCGCAGACAAATTATTTTGAACGCGATCGATCCGTGGCGGAGATTGCTAGCCGGGCGCCGGCAATAACAGCGTGGGCGCCTCTGTTTCATCCGTGCGCGCGCCGGGCGAACCATAATAATCCCACGCCATCTCGTGGCCGAAATAGACGAACGGGCCCAGGATAAACCCGGAAGCCGACAGCGTCAGCGCGGTGACGAGATCGCCGACCACCACGAAATTGGTCGTAAAATCCATCGTGGTCGCGATGGTACGGAACGTGATCGTCTTGGCCAGCGCCCGGCTGATCGTGAATCCGGGCCGCGCGTCTGAAGATGCCTCGTCCGAAAGCCTCGCCGCGTCCGAAGGCGTTCTGGCGTTGAGTCGCCACGGCAAATAAGCCGTCAGGTCGACGCGCTTATCGGCATCGCCGAACCGGTTCCACACCGCTTCATGCGCGAGATAAAACAGCGGACCCACCACAAGGGCAAACGCTGACAGGCCGGCCGCGGTCGCGACCTCGCCGATGACTATGTAATTGACCGTGAAATCCAGCGTCGTGACGATGATCCGGTAGGTGATGGTCTTGGCAATCGCCTGCTTGATGGTGAACTGGACGGGGAGCGCCGGCTTCACGACCGGCAGGTTTTGCGGCGAAGCCCTGAGCGGAGATTTCGACGCGACCGGCGGGCTGAAATCGAGCAGCGGCTTCAGGCGCCGGCGCATCCCGCGCAGGGACAAGGATTCGGTCACGGATTTGGGCAGAAGACTGGGCGCCAGCACCGCGGCGCCGCCAAGCACCATGCCCGGAATCAGCGCGACTTCGAGCAGCGCGACGCCCGCGGCGATCACGCCAACCGTCGCCACCGTGGTGACGACGTCCTGCGACAGGCTCGACCTGCCACCGGCCGCCCGGTCCATCCGTTGCGCATTGTTATCGTTCGACACGGCACGCCCTCGTTCTCATGACTGCGGCGCCTGAATCAGGCGAGTCATGCGGCAATTTGAACGTTAACCTGTGAATATCGCATGACAGCGGCGCGCAAGCGCCCGGCGCGGGCCGTCAAACATCAGACGACCGCCGCAACCGACGCCCGGCAATATGAGGCACGGCGTCGACCAGCTCACGGGTGTAATCGGTCTTGGGATTACCGAACAGCGCCCGGCTCTCGCCTTGTTCGACAATGCGGCCGTCGCGCAGCACGATGGTGTGATCGCACATCATGCGCACCACATTGAGATCGTGACTGACAAAGAGCAGCGACAGATTGTCCTCGCGCCGCAACCGGTCCAGCAATTGCAGCACCACCGCCTGCACCGAAACATCCAGCGCCGCGGTCGGCTCGTCCAGCACAAGGAGACGCGGGCGGCACGCGATGGCACGCGCGATGCCGACGCGGGCCTTCTGGCCGCCCGAGAGCTGATGCGGAAAACGCGGCAATAGTTCGAGCGGCAGACCTACGCGATCAGCGCATTCTTCAACACGCTGCCGTAACGCGTCGCCCCGGCGCATGCCGACGAGCCGCAGCAACGGATGAGCGATGCAATCGAACGCGGTAAAGCGCGGGTTCAGACTGTCATTGGGATCCTGAAACACGATCTGGATATCCCTGCGCACCGGCGAGCGGTGAAAATCCCGCGCGGCCAGATGCCCGATCGATTCCCCATCAAACAAAATCTGCCCCTCGCTGGGATCGATCAGCCGGCAGATCATGCGCGATGTCGTGGTTTTGCCCGAACCGGATTCACCGACCAGCCCAACACTTTCACCCGCGGCCATGGTCATGGAAAAATCAGCCACCGCCGGCGCGCCCTGATCGTAGCGCTTGGCGAGGTTCTTCACATCCAGCAGCGGCGGTGTGCCCGGCGCGGGCGCCTGTTGCGGCTTGCACGCCGCGAGCGTCACCAGATAAGCGGCGCGTTCCTCGTCCGTGACGAGATCCTCGATACGCGATGTCGCCGTAGGCGACGCGGCGACCAGACGCCTGGTGTAGGCATGCTGCGGGTTGTGAAACAGCGTCAACGGCGCGGCCTCCTCGACAAGACGGCCCTGCTCCATCACCACGACGCGCCGGCAATAACGCGCCGCGAGACCAAGATCATGCGTGATCAGGATCGTCGCCATCCCGCGCTCGGCGGCAATCGACGCCAGCAAGTCCATCACCACTTTCTGCGTGGTGACGTCGAGGCCGGTGGTTGGCTCGTCCGCGATCAGCAGTTTCGGGTTACAAGAGATCGCGATCGCGATCATCACGCGCTGGCACATGCCGCCGGAGAGCTCGTGCGGATAGGCCGACATCCGCTTTTCGGGGTCGCGTATCTGGACGGCCTGCAGCAGCTTCAACGCTTCATCCGCGGCTTGCTGCTTTGACATCCGCTTGTGACTGAGAATCGCGTCCGCAATCTGGAGACCAACGGCGCGGATCGGGTTGAGCGCCGCGCGCGGGTTCTGGAAGATCATCGACATGTCAGCACCATGCAGCACGCGAAAATCGCCATCCGATATTTTGGTGATGTCCTGGCCGCGAAACAGAATCCGCCCCGCCGTCACCCGCCCGGCCGGGTCGAGCAAACGCGTGGTCGCAAACCCCGTGACAGATTTGCCGGATCCGCTCTCGCCGACCAGCCCGAGCATTTCGCCCTCGTCGAGCGACAGCGTGACGCCGCGGACCGCTTCGACAAGGCCGCGGCGGGTCGAAAACGTCACATGCAAATCTTCGATGCGAAGCAGGCTCTCGGTCATGTCCGCATTCGCGGATCGAGAATGTCCCGCATCCCGTCGCCCAACAGGTTGAAGCACAGCACGGCCAGCATCAGCGCCAGCCCGGGAAACGCCACCAGCCACCATTTGCCGGTCGAGATGAAGCGCGCGCCTTCCGCAACCAGGATGCCCCATTCCGGCGTTGGCGGTTTGACGCCAAGGCCGATAAACGACAATCCGGCCGCGTTGAGGATCGCCCAGCCGAGATTAAGCGACATCTGCACCGCCATCGCCGGCAAGACGTTCGGCAACAGGAAGCGCAGCACCACCGAAACATGGCTTTCACCGGAAGCCCTCGCCGCCTCGACCCAGCCGACATTGCGGCGGACATTGACCTCGGCTCGCGCAAAGCGAATGTAGAACGGCAGGTTGATGATCGCGGTCGCGATCACGATGTTCTCGACCCGGTTGCCGAGGGCCGCGACCATCGCCATTGCCAGCACGAACAGCGGAAACGCCATCATCACATCGACAAAGCGGCCGACCGAGCGATCGAGCCGGCCGCCGGCATAACCGCAAAACGCGCCGATCACGGCGCCCAGCACAAAGGAAATGCCGACCGCCGAAACCGCAATCACCAGATCGAGCCTTGTTGCGACAATGACACGGCTGAACGAATCGCGGCCGAGCTGATCGGTGCCGGCCCAATGCGACATACTCGGCGGCAGCAGCGCCTGCGACACGTTCGAAGCAATGGGGTCGTAAGGCACGATCGACGGCCCGAAGATCGCGAGCAGGACCAGCAACACGACGCCGGCCGCGGCGACCGCGGTCAAGGGATTGCCGCGCAGGATCCAGGCGGTGTGCCGTAGCGTCGCGCCGGCCATCAAATCGACACCCGGGGATCGGCGATCCCGTAGAGAACATCGACCAGAAGATTGACCACGACAAATACGCTGGCCATCAACAAGACAAAACCTTGCACCGGCGCATAGTCCGACGACAGCAGCGCATCCAGTGCGTAGGACGCGACACCCGGCCAGGAGTAGACTTTTTCCACCAGCACATTGGCCCCGAGCATGGTCGAGAACACGATGCCGGCGATGGTGATGACGGGCAGGATCGCATTGCGCAGCGCGTAGGTCACGACGACGTGCCAGCCGGACAGCCCGACCGAGCGCGCGGTGCGCACGAAATCGCTGCCGAGCGACACCAGCATCGACGCGCGCGTGATCCGCGCCAACGGTGCGATCACGAACAGCGCCATGGTCGCCGCCGGCAGGATCAATTGCTTGAACGCGGCCCACCAGCCCTCGAAATCGCCAGCCAGCAGGAAATCGATCAGCAGAAAACCGGTGCGCGAGGGCGGCAGCGAGGTGAACACATCGATGCGCCCGGTCGGATCGGGCGCAAGACCCAGGAGATAGTAGAAGACATAAATCAGCAGCAGCCCCGAAACGAAGGTGGGCACGCAGACGCCGAGCGCGCAGAACAGCCGCACGCCGTGGTCGATAAGCGAACCCGGTTTCAACGCCGCGAGCACGCCCATGGGCACCGCCGAGACAAGCGCGATCAGGAGCGCGGTCAACGTCAATTCCAGCGAGGCAGGAAGACGATCGTGCAGATCTTTCGTGACGGCCTGCCCGGTCATCAGCGAACGGCCGAGATTGCCGCGGCCGACGTCATAGAGATACAGCAGCAATTGCTCGGGCACCGGTTTATCCAGCCCCATCTGCTTGCGGATGACCTCGATCTCTTCCTTGCCGGCGTTCGGTCCGGAGGCAAAGAACACCGCGGGATCGCCGGGCAGCACGCGCATCAGCAGGAAAGTAAAGACCAGCACGCCGAACAGCGCCGGCAGCGAGGACATAAAGCGCCTCCCTGCCCGCAGCACCGTTGCGCCGAAACTCTTCATACCGTGGTGCTCAAATTTGCTGAAATTAGACCAATCCGTAACGGCGCGGGCGGTGAGCTCCCTCTCCCCTTGTGGGAGAGGGTTGGGGTGAGGGGTCTGGGTCTATCGATGGATCGTAACCCCTCACCCGGATCGCATCTGCGATGCGATCCGACCTCTCCCACAAGGGGAGAGGTGAAGTAAGGACGATCACAGACCGGTTCAATCAAACGTCACCATGCTCTGGCCACTCACCGCTTTGCGTCGATCACTTGCGACTGAGGTCGCGATAATCGACCTGACGGTGGAACTGATAGGTATAGCCCGCGATCGAGGGCGCCATCACCGCATCCTGCGCCGGCTGCCACAGCGGAATCTGCGGCATGATGGCGAAATGAATCGCGTTGAGCTTCAGGCCGTCTTCTTCATATTTCTTCTGGTCGGGCTCGAACCGCGCCTCCTGCGCGATCGCGGTCAATTCCGGATCCTTGATGCTGCTGTAGTTCCAGCGCTGATCGCCGATGTAGAAATTGCGGTAGAAATAATCCGTCGACGGCAACCAGGCGACGATGCCTTCGGTGAAGAAGGGCAGCTTCTTCTCGTTGATCTGCGTCGACATCTGCGCATCCGGCAATTTCTGGATGTCGACCTTGATGCCGATCTTGGCGAGCGATTCCTTGACCAAAGCGGCCATCGGCTCGGCGGTCGAGGCCTGACCGACATTGAAGCTGAAAGTGGTCGAGAAGCCATCAGGCATGCCGGCTTCCTTGAGGAAGGCCGTGGCCTTGTCGAGATCGAGCGTGACCGGCTGCGGGGCCGGATAGATGCTGGTGGTCGGCTTGCCGTCCGCCCAGGTCGCGCCGAACAGCGGCGTTCCGCGGCCGAACAAGGCCGCCTTGAACATGTCTTCATACGGCAACGCGTAGGCGATGGCACGGCGCACGTTGATGTTATCGAACGGCGGGATGGTGTTGTTCATCGAAATGAAAGTCACGGAATTATACTGCGGCGTCGAAATCACCGTCAGCTTGCCTTTACTTTCGAGCGATTGCACATCGCTGGCCTGCAGATCGACCGTGATGTCCGCATCGCCGCGCTCGACCAGGTTGGCGCGCGTCGCCGGCTCCGGGATCGACTGAATGATGACCCGCTTGAAGGACGCGGCCTTCTCCGCGGTACCGCGATTCCAGGCCTCGTTGCGCTTCATGATCACCTGTTCGCCGGGCTTGAAGCTCTCGATGATGTAGGCGCCGCTGCCAACGGTATGTTCCTTAAGCCAGGCGATCGCCCAGGGATCTTCCGCGGTCGCATTCGCCTTCGCCACCTTGGAATTGAAGATGATCGGATAGACCGTGGCGAGATTGGGCAGCGCGAGCTTGTCGGGTTTCGGCAGCGTCACCTCAAACGTCAGGGGATCGATCACCTTGAACTGATCGGCGTTCGTCAGCGAGCCCGTCAGCAATTGCGCCTTGCCGAGCACCGGCGCGGTCACGGCGCGATCGAGCGACCATTTGACGTCTTCGGCGGTGACCGGCGTGCCATCCTGAAACTTGGCATCCTTGCGCAGATGAAATGTGATCTTCAATTTGTCGGGGCTGACGTCCCAGGACTCGGCCAATTCGCCGTTGATCTTGTCGAGATCGAACACCCATTTGCCGTTCAATTGCTTGCGGCCAAATGAGACCAGCCGGTCGTAGGTGCTGAGGCTGACCGCAAAGGATTCGCGGGTCGATCCCGGAACATTCGGATCGAGCGTATTAACCGACGCGCCGGTGACATAGCGCAGCGTCTCGGCCCGCGACTGCGCCCGGCCGGGCTCCGCCGCGAGAAAAAGCGCCAGTGCAGCGACCGCGCCCAGCAACGACCCGTGACATCCAAAATGCATCGTTCAATCCCCCGTACAAAACCTGAACCCGTGACCAAAGTTTAAGCAAATAATGCGCCAAGCGATATCCCAAACACCCGCGCATCCGCCGCGTTATTCCGGCGCTTTCGGCCTGGGAATCACAGCCTGCGGCACGTCATAGGCCTTGAACGATGCCCAGTGACGGTCGAGATCGGCGCGGAAGAGAGCGCGGGTCAGGCCATGCACCAGCTTGGGAATCGCGGTCGTCATGGCATTGATCGACGAGCCGGACGGACCAAAGCTCATGGTGGAAGCAAATGCGAACAGATGAATACTGGAAATCCAAGGCGTTTGTCCGGGGGTGCGTTCCATGAGCGCGTAATCGTCGGCCAGATAAGGATAGCGGCCAAGGCGCGGGCTCTGTTCGTCGGCCGGCGGCTGATAGCGGTCCGCCCAGGTCGCGATATTGTCGGCAAAATTCTTCAATTCGCGACGCTCGGTGAAATCGATATGGGTGCCGGTACCGCAGATGACGAAATCCGTCAAAATATTCCCGCGCGGCGTCTGCAACTCAACCGCGCCGCCGATTTCCTTGGCCGCCTCGACCGGCGAGCCCTCATGCAGATGGAAATTGGCAAACCGCGCGCAGCGATCCCAGGTCGCCTGCGGAAAGCCTTCCCGCAAATCCATAATCGCGCTCATGAAGCGCCAGCGCTTGATATCATCAAGATCGCTGAAGTGACGCAGGAAGCCGCTAAAGGTCAGCCAGATATAGGGCTGGACCAACTGGATCTCCGCACGCCGGCACAGCAAATGCACTTCGGCCGCGCCGGCCTCAAGCGCGGTCGCCGCATTGTCGAAGGCGGTGGCACCGGCGCCGATCACGGCGACGTTCTTGCCGCGCATCGCTTCGAAATCGATCGGGTCTGAAGTCCGCGCCACCAACGTATCCGGCAAATGGCGCAACGGCTCGGGGATGGTCCAGTTGCCCATCGCCTCCTGCCCGGTCGCGAGAACTATCTTGCGCGCATAAAGCGTTTCAGCGGCGCCGCCGGATTCCACAATCGCAGCCAACATGCCATTTCCGGCAGGTGCAATCTCAAGCAGCTCGCAACCATTGCGCACGTTCACGCCGACCGTGCGCCGGAACCAGAGCAGATATTCAACCCAGAGAACGCGCGGGATCAGCGTCAGATTCTGCCAATGCTCTTTGCCAAAACGCGCTTCGTGCCACGACTGATAGGTGAGACTGGGAATATCGAGATCGGGCCCGGTGAAGTGTTTCGGGCTGCGCAGCGTATGCATGCGGGCATAAGACAGCCACGGGCCTTCACGGCCCTCTTCCTCTTTGTCCAGAACCAGAATGTTGGTGACCTGCGAACGCATCAGGCCAAAGGCGGTGGTGATTCCCGATTGGCCGGCGCCTATAATGAGAACATCCAACGCTGGCTTGCCATCCGGTCCCGACACCGGCTCGAGCCAGGGCGCATTCGGATGCGAGGTTTTGGCGAGATCGTCGCGGACCTGAGCCTCGAGAGCGGCGAGTGCGCTGCTCATATCTCAGATTCCCCCCCGTGGCGCGTCCACCACGCGCTGAGATCCACAGCCGAATCCGCGCAGCCGAAGCGGGCGCGCCAGCCGAACTCCTGCTCCATCCGCGCGATCGACAACGGCGCGCGATCAATGTCGCTGTGCAGATCGACCGTCGGCGTTTCGCCCGATGCGGCCAGCCGGCAGACGAAGCCCGGATGCAGGGCTGCCAACTCCTGTCCCCATTGCAACGCAGACCACTCCCGCCCGGTCGAGATATTGTAGAGGCGATGCTTCGGTCTGGCGGCTTCGATCAGCACCGTCACGGCATCGGCGACATCAGGCGCGTAAATCCAGTCCTTGATTCCGGGACGAGACAAAATCGCCTGACCTTGCTGCCGCAGCGCCGCGACAATCTGCGCCTGCGCGCTCGGCGTATCGCGCACGCCTGTCGCGCGTTCCCATGGCCCGAACACACCGCTTAGCCGCACGCTGATGATATCGAATTGCCACAACGCAGAGAGGCGTGCGGCGACTCTCTCGGACGCATATTTGGTGATGGAATAAAGCGAGACCGGATCGCATGGCGTTTCTTCATCGAGCAAAGAATGCCGGGAAGCCGCCGCGCCATAAGCCGAACCCGACGACAGATTGATGATCCGCGTTACCCCGCTGCGCCGCGCGGCTTCCAGAATGGGAACCTGCGCCAGAAGATTGACCTGCAGGATCGACAAGGGGTCGGCGGCATCACGCGCCGAGCCCGCGGTGATCGCGGCGCCCAGAATAATCGTGTCGTAACCGCCGGCGATCACGCGCTCGATCTCTGACTTATCCCTGACATCGCCCTGCACGGCCGCCAGCGCATCGCCATAGCACGCAAAATCCTGCTGCGCAGCGCGCGGCAACTCTGAGCGGTCGAACGCTGTCACCTTGTGTCCACGCGCGAGCAACGCGGCGGCGATATTCAGCCCGACAAAACCTGCGCCACCGAAGATCAGGACTTTCAAGCGCGCAATCCCCCTGTCGTCCTCACAACAAGGTCGCGCCAAAGTTCCGCGCCGGATCCATATCCGCCACGAGGTGGCCGGTCGGTTTTGCAGCCTCACCGCCGGAGCGCGCGAGGAATTGCCCCGAACCCGGCTCGGCCGACCGCTTGCCATCGGCCACGATCACGCGGCCGCGCGACAGCACCGTCACCGGCCAGCCACGCAGCTTGCGGCCGGCATAGGGCGTATAGCCTGTGAGGTCGTGCATCATCTCGTCCGACAGCGTGACTTCGCGTTGGGGATCCCAGATCGCAATGTCGGCATCGGCCCCGATGGCGATCGATCCCTTGCGCGGATGCAGATTGTAGAGCTTGGCCGGCGCGGTCGCGGTCAACTCGACGAATTTTTCCAGGCCGAGGCGGCCTTTCGAAACCATCGCGTCGAACAGCAGCGGCAGACGCGCTTCCAGTCCCGGCAGGCCGTTGGCGATCACTTTGAAATTAGGATTGGGGCCGGCGCGCAGCTTGCCGGTCTCATCAAAGCGATACGGCGCATGATCCGACGAGATGGTCTGGAGATCGCCGAGCGCCAGCGCCTGCCACAGCGCTTCCTGGTCGGCCGATGTCCGCGGCGGCGGGCTGCACATCCACTTGGCGCCGTCGACGCCGGGCTTGTCCAGATCGGCGGCGGTGAGAAACAGATATTGCGGACAGGTCTCGGCAAAGACTTTGAGGCCCTCGCCCCGCGCATCGCGGATGACTTTGGCGCCCTCTGCCGTCGAGACGTGAAAGATCATGATCGGCTGATCGACCAGCGCGGCCATCCCGATCAGGCGGTTGAAGGCATCGGCTTCCGAAAATCGGGCATGGCTGACGGCGTGGAACTTCGGATGGGTATAGCCGCGCGCCAGCAGCCGCTTCACCATCCAGGCGATGATGCCGTGGTTCTCGGCATGGGCGCACAGCATCGCGCCGGATTCGCGCGCCGCGACCAGAATATCGAGCAAGGGTTCGTCGTCGATCTTCAGGCGATCATAGGTCATGAAGATCTTGATCGAGCCGTGGCCTTGTTTGATCAGCGCCGGAAGATCGTTCTGCAGCGTCTCTTTGGTCGGATCGGCGATGATCATGTGAAAGGCGTAGTCGATCACAGCGCCCTTTTTGGCGAGCGCATGATAATCCGCCAGCACCTGCGGCAGCACCATGCCGACATGCTGGGCGGCAAACGAAATCACCGTGGTGGTGCCGCCGAACGCGGCCGAGGCCGTGGCGCTTTCAAAGGTGTCGGCATTCATCATGCCCGCGGCCGAAAGCTGTTCGATATGGGCGTGGCTGTCGACGCCGCCGGGCAGCACCAGTTTGCCACGCGCATCGATCTCGCGCTTACCGGATGGGAGGCTGCGGCCGATAGCGGCGATGGTTTCGCCCGATATCGCGACATCGGCCTCGAACACATCGCTGGTGGTCGCGACTCGTCCGCCGCGGATCACGATATCGTAAGCGGGTTCGGTCATGGCATACTCCGGCGCGTTAGGCCGCTGTCCGGCAGGGAAAGCCGGCGGCGGATGATGAAGATCGCGAGAAATCGCTGGACGGCGCGAATCCCGCGTTCGAAACTGGGAAAATCATGATAGTTGCAAGCAACTGATCAAGGAAGTGAACAAGGAACTGAACATGTCCCGCCCGCGCATCCTCGTCATCAACCCCAATTCCAACACGGTGGTGACCAAGGGATTGGAAGACGCGCTGAAGCCGCTCGATTTCGCCGATGGACCCGAGATCGTCTGTGCAACCTTGGCCGAGGGACCTTACGGGATCGAGAGCCAGGCTGACGTCGACAGCGTCGCGATGCCGCTGCGCCGGCTGATCGAAAGCGACAACAGCGCGTCCGCCTTCGTGATCGCCTGCTACAGCGATCCCGGCCTGCATGTCTGCCGCGAGGGAACCGACCGGCCCGTGTTCGGCATTGCCGAATGCGGCGTGATGGCCGCGATGACGCGCGCGGAAACCTTTGGCGTGATCGCGATCGCGCAGCGCTCGATCCGCCGCCATATCCGCTATCTGCGCCAAATGGGGCTGATGGACCGGCTCGCGGGCGAACGCCCGCTCAACATGAGCGTGGCCGAAACCGCGTCGGGCAGCGGCACGCTCGCCAGGATGATCGAGGTCGGGCGCGCGTTGAAGGACGAGGATGGCGCCGGCGTCATCGTGATGGGCTGCGCCGGCATGGCGCGGATGCGCTTGCCGCTGGAAGACGCGCTCGGCATTCCCGTGATCGATCCGACGCAGGCTGCCGCGGCGATGGCGCTGGGCGCGGTGCAGTTTGCGCGGCACTAGGTATCACCGGGCGCTTTACCGCCACTGTTGTCGGCGCGTTGCACGTCGCCTTTGCGCCCGCTCCATTGCGAATGGCTCTCGCGCACCATCGTGAACGGCTCGCGCTGATAGGAATAGAGATTGCCGAACAGGCGGCCGATCGGCCGGTAGGCGTCGAAATCGACATACATGTTGGCCGTATCGACCAGGCCCGGCCGCGCATGGATGCGGAGGACTTCGCCAACCAGCAACTCACGCCCGGGCGCAAAGGCCAGCGACACGTTGCGCCGGCACTCCATCGCGAAAGGTGCGGCGCTCAGACGTGGCACTTTGACATCCACCGACGGCGAAGTCGCCAGCCCGATCGCGGCGACTTCGCTTTCACCGGAGGGGAAATCGACCGCGCAATCGTTCATCGCCGCCGCCAGCGCCTCATCCACCATATGCACGACGAACTCGCCGTCACGGTGGATGTTGCGCGTCGTGTCCTTTGGCGTGTGGTCGGCCTTGTGCTGCAGCCCCAGCACGATCAGCGGCGGGTCTTCGGAAAACACATTGAAGAAACTGAACGGCGCGGCGTTGACCGCGCCATTGGTGTCGAGCGTCGTCACCAGCGCGATCGGGCGCGGCACCACCACGCCGCACAGCAGCTTGTAGCGCTCATGCGGACTGATATCTTGAAGCAGGATTCCGGACATCGGTATTGGTACCTGTTTTGAATTGCTGTGGAGGGCGCAAGAGAGCGCATGCGGAAGAGAATGCGCGCGCTCAATCTTCCGGCGGCGCGATCGCTCCGACACGGCTGGTGATCAGGCCATAATGCTCGATGCGGCGATGCCGGGCAAAGTCGAAGATGGTTTCCTTGCCGAAGGTGGTCGCGTCGAGATCGCAGGCATGAAACAGCAATTCATCGCCTTCCGTCGAGGCCTCCGCGACAATCTCGCCATTGGGATCGACGATCAAGCTGCCGCCGATCAGCGGAAAGCCATCCTCGAAACCGGCTTTGGCGACCGCCACGACCCAGGTCGAATTCTGATAGGCGCCCGACTGCACCGACAGGCGATTGTGAAACAGCCGCTTCTCCGGGCCTTCATCGCTCTTTTGCGAATTGACCGAGGGCGTGTTGTAGCCGAGCAGCACCATCTCGACGCCCTGCAGGCCCATCACGCGGTAGGTCTCCGGCCAGCGCCGGTCGTTGCAGATCGCCATGCCGAAGATGCCGCCCTGCGTGCGCCACACCTTGAAGCCGGTATCGCCGGGCTCGAAATAGCGTTTCTCGAGATGCTGGAACGCGCGCGCGGTGTCGAATTCCGAATGGCCCGGCAGATGCGTCTTGCGATATTTTCCGACGATCTTCCCCGTCTTGTCGGTGAGGATGCAGGTGTTGAAGTGATGGCCATCCGGCGTGCGTTCGGCATAGCCGAAACTCATCGCCATCTGATACTCGGCGGCGTGCGCGAACAGCGGCATCGTCGCATCGTTCGGCATGTCGTGCTCGAACCAGGCGTCGACCTCGGTCTGATCCTCCATGTACCAGCGCGGAAAAAACGTGGTCAGCGCCAATTCCGGATAGACGATCAGATCGGCGCCCTTCGCTTTGGCTTCGTCCATCAAGGCGAGCATGCGCGGGATGACGGTTTGCCGGCTGTCCGCACGCTGGATCGGACCCATTTGAGCGGCGGCGACATTGATAACACGCATGGATGAACTTTCTTTTCGCTTTTTATAGTTGCTTGCATTTCGTGCTGCGCTGACCAAAAATGGAGCAATTCGAAAGCATCGCGCGTCCATTCCGGCATCGATTTGAGCATTAGAAATTCCACTTGGTCCGAAGTCAATTCGGTTCGGGATTCTTACACACGGTGGTGTGAAAAAGCCGATTGCGGCGACTGCGAACAAATGGTCGCTTGATGCAGCTTTGGCTTCAGTTAAGCTGATGGAACCTGGCGGACGTCGCGAAGAGGGGCTCTTGGTGGGATATCGTCGCCGCATTTTTGGCTGGGGAATTCTCCGGCAGCGGATGGGTGCTGTTTTTGCCGGCCAACCCGGCACGGCGCCATGATCGACACGTTATTACTGCTGTCGCTCAACGGCCTGATCTGGGGGCTGATCATTGCCCTGATCGCCCTCGGCCTTTCCGTCATCTTCGGCCTTCTCGACATCATCAATATCGCGCATGGCGACTTCTTCATGGTCGGCACCGTGCTGGCGTGGTTCTCGCTGCAGGTGACCGGCAATTACTGGGCCGGCTTCCTGCTGGTGCCGCTGATCTGTTTTGTGCTCGGCGCGATCATGCAGCGGCTGGTGATCCAGCCGATCCGCGGCAACCCTGCCTTGTCGATCGTCGCGACCTTCGGACTGTCGCTGATCCTGCAGGAAGTCGTGCGCATGACCTTCGGCGCCACGCCGCGCCGCATCCTGCCGCCGATCCAGGGCACCATGTCGCTGTTCGGCATTCAATACGACATCTACCGGCTCTACGCCGCAGGCTTTTCTATCGCAGCACTTGCGGCGTTTTTTCTGTTCCTGAACTACACCAAGCTCGGCACCTGGATGCGCGCGGTGCGCCATGACCGCGACACCGCGACCGCGATGGGCGTGCCGGCCCGCCTCGTCTACATCATGACCTTTGCGGTCGGCTTCGCGCTCGCCGGATTCGGCGGCGTGGTCGCCGCGCCGATCACGACGGTTGATTTCCGGGGCGGCGTCGATCTGCTGCCGGTGTGTTTCATCGCGGTGATCGTCGGCGGCCTCGGCAACCTGCCGGGGACCGCCGCCGCGGCGGTGTTGCTGGCGCTCTTGGAAGGCATCGTCCAGAGCTTTGCCAATCCGACCCTCGCCCGCATCACGTCCCTCCTTCTGATGAGCGCGGTATTGTTGTTGCGCCCGCAAGGCCTGTTCAAGGGATTTGCGAAGTGAGCGGCCGGGCGCTGGCCGAGCGCGGTCTCCTCGCCGTCTTTGTCGTCTTTTTGCTGACCGTTCCCTGGAGCGTCCCGCTCCTGCTCAACCCATTTTGGGTCAGCGTCATTGCCGAAATCCTGATCTGGTCGCTGTTTGCAGCCAGTGCCAATCTTCTGTTCGGCTATGTCGGCCTGCTGTCGTTCGGGCAGGCATTGTTTTTTGGCTTCGGGATGTATGGCGTCGGCATCGGGATCGATCATTTCGGCCTGTCGTTCTGGCCGGCCTTTGGGCTCGGGATCGTCGCCGCAATGGCGATGGCCTTTGTCTCCGGCATCCTGGCAGTGCGCCTGACCTGGCACTATTTCGCGATCATCACCGTCGTGTTCTCGCTGATCTTCTATTTCATCGCGGTCAGCGCCAAATCAGTCACCGGCGGCGATGACGGCATCAACTTCGCGCTGCCGCCGACATTCTCATTCGGAACAGTGCAATACAGTTTCGCCGACGCCAACTTCCAGTACTTCTTCATTCTGGCGGCAGTCGCGATCTGCTTCCTGCTGATGCATCTGGTGGTCAACAGCCCGCTCGGAAAAGCCTTTCTCGCGGTCCGGGAAAACGATGTCCGGGCATCGCTGATCGGATTGAACGTCTATGTGATCAGACTGATCGCCTTTGTGATGGCGGGCTTTCTGGCAGGTGTCGCGGGTGCACTGTTCGCGTTCTTCGGCCGCTACGCCTCGGCGTCCTACATGTTCTATACGTTTTCGGGCGAAGCGGTGGTCTGGGCCATTGTCGGCGGCGCCGGCACGTTGTTCGGACCTGTGGTCGGCGCCAGTCTCTTTATCGTCATCCGCGAAGTCGTCTCGACGCATTGGGAGCACCATTCGCTGATCGTCGGCGTGATGGCGATTCTGGTGGTGATCCTCGCGCCCAAAGGCATTGTCGGCTTGTGGCGCGACTGGGTCGATACGCCCGCAGACAGCGCCGAGATACCCGCGGCGCCGGAGCTTCGGACCGAGCCATGACCGGATCGATGCTTAAAATCGAGGGGCTGACGAAACGCTTCGGCGGGTTGACCGCGGTCGACAATCTCAGCCTCGATTTTCCCGAAGGCAAACTGCACGCCGTGATCGGCCCGAACGGCGCTGGGAAGACCACGCTGTTCAACCTGATCACGGGATTGCTGAAAAGCGACAGCGGCAAGGTGCAGTTCCGCAACCACGACATTTCAGGACTAAAGCCGCACCAGATCAGCCGCCTCGGCGTCAAGCGCACCATGCAGATCAAGAGCGTGTTCAACCAGCTCACGGTCGCGGAAAATCTCTCGATCACCCGGCAATCCGCGCAGCGCTTCTTGCATCCGTTACGACCCGCGTCGCGCGATCGGCAGACCCGCGAGCGCGTCGACGAAGTGCTGGAGCAGATGGACATGACCCGACTCGCCGGCCAGACCGCGGGCACGCTGTCTTACGGCGACGTCGCGATGCTCGAGATCGGCATGGCCGTGATTTCCGAACCGCAATTGCTGCTGCTGGACGAGCCGATCTGCGGCATGAGCCCGGCGGAGACCGAACGCGCGGTCGCGAAAATCCTCGAGTTGGCGCGCACTATCGGCATCATCATCATCGAGCACGACATGGAAGTCGTGTTCGGCATCGCCGACGATATCACCGTGCTGGCGCAGGGCGCGCTGCTTGTCAGCGGCAGCCCGAAGGAAATCGCCGACAACGAACAGGTGCGCGAGGCTTATCTGGGCCGCCCCGAAGACGAGGACTATGTCGACGAGGCCGCCCATGCTTGAACTCAGGGATGTCCACGTTCACATCGGCAAGCTGCACATCCTGCAGGGCGTGACCTTTGACATCAAGCCCGGCGAATCCGCCGCGCTGCTGGGACGCAACGGCGTCGGCAAGACCACGACATTGCGCGCGATCATGGGCCTCGCGGCCCGCAGCGGCGGTAAAATTTCATTCGACGGAACGGATCTGTCGAGCGTGGCACCGCACAAGATACCGCGCCTCGGCATCGGTTATGTCCCGCAAGGACGCGGCATTTTTCCGAACCTGTCGGTGCTGGAAAATCTCAACATCGGAACCCAGGGCAAGCGCGACACCGAACGGGAAGATTACGTCTTCGATTGCTTTCCACGGCTCAAAGAACGCCTGAAACAGTCCGGCAATACGTTGTCCGGCGGCGAACAACAGATGCTGGCGATCGCGCGCTGCCTGATGATGCGGCCCAAACTCATTATTCTGGACGAGCCGACCGAAGGCATCATGCCGCTGCTGGTATCGCAGATCCGCCGCGAGATTCACCGCATCAACCAGAGCGGCGTGTCAATCCTGCTGGTCGAACAGAATGTCGAGACCGCCTTGAAACTCTGCCCACGGGTGTTCCTGATGGAAAAAGGCGTCGTCGTCTATTCCGGAACATCCGGCGAATTGAAGACCAATACCGAGATCGTGCACCGTTACCTCGGCCTGTCCCGAAAACCCGCCGCATAAGGAGAGACATCATGGCAAAGAAATTATCCCGCCGAAGCTTTCTGGAATGCGCATTGGCCGGAGGCGCCGCCGCCGGCACCGCCAACCTCACCATCATGAAGGATGCATTTGCGCAGGCTTCCGGCCCCTTGGTAATCGGCCATCATTGCGACCTCACCGGCATCATCTCGTCCTGGGGCGTGTGGCATGACAAGGTCGCCAAGGCCGCCGTCGAGATCATCAACCAGGGCGGCGGCATCGCCGGTCGCAAGGTTGAACTGTCCACGGAAGACACCGAATCCAATCCCGCCAGCGGTGCGCGCAAGCTGCGCAACCTGATCCAGCGCGCGAATGCGGAATTCGTGGTCGGCTCGGTGCATTCGGGCGTGATGCTGTCGGCGTTGCCGATCGCCACGGAATTGAAGACGATCTACTTCTCTCTCGGCGAGGCTACCGAAGTCACCGGCTCGAAAGGCTCGCGCTATTCGTTCCGGACCGGAACAGATACCTATTCGATCGCGGCGGCCAGCATGCCCTGGGGCGTCGAGAATCTCGGCAAGAACTGGTCGATCGTTTACGCCGATTACGCCTTCGGCCAGAGCACCAACCAGGAATCCAAAACCTTCATCGAAAAGGCCGGCGGCAAGGTACTGGCCAGCATTGCCGTGCCGCTCGATACCAAGGATTTTGTGCCGTATCTGTCGCAGGTACCGGCCGGCACCGATGTCGTTCTGCCTGCCTTCATCGGCGCGCTTTCAATCGCGTTCTATACCCAGGCGAAAAGCATGGGGATGGACCGGAACATGCGAATGATGTCGTCCTCGGCCAGCATCGAAGCGATCGCACCTGACGACATCCAGGGCGCGGCGGAAGGAATCTACTTCTTTGAAAATTTCCCGCGCATGCTCGCCGGCAAGGACGATGAGTTCCACAAGGAATTCAACAAGCAGTTGAAGATCGACGACGTCAATGCGCGCGAGATCGGCGGTACCGCCGTGATGGACAAGAGCCATGCCTGGCAGGCCTGGGAAGATATCTTCGCGCTGAAGCAGGCGATCGAGCTTTCAGGCTACAAGACCCGCAAGGACGTCGAAGGCGTGATCCAGGCCCTCGAAGGCATGGAGATGAAGAACTCGATCGGGCATCCGCAAGGCGACAAGATCATCCGCAAGGAAGATCACGTCGGGATCATCGACTGCTACATCAGCCGCGTGAAGGACGGCAAGCTGGTGGCAGAGAAGAAATTGCCCAAGGAAGAGCTGCTCAAGAACATGCCGGTGCGCGTCGATCTGTCGAAGCTGCCGGCGTAGCGGCAGTCGGTCGGCGCTTCACACCGCTTTTGTCCAGAGCTTGATGAGGATGAATCGATCTTCAACGGCAACGAAGGTGCGCCCCCTCTCCCCTTGT
>NZ_JAAVUY010000017.1 GCF_018449695.1 Bradyrhizobium sp. dw_411 | reverse complement strand
TCTTCTTGACCACCCGGAACGTGCCGTTCGCGCGCGCGATAACGACGCTATCTGCGGTGACAACGCATTGCACAAAGCAAAGCGTGCTTCCGGTCTTGATCACCTGGGATTCTACCGTGAGCCATTGTCCGATCTGGGCGCTGCTGATGAAATCGATCGCCATGCCGACCGTCACCAGCGAATGGCTGCCTGCAAGCTTCTGGCCACAGCTATGTCCCATGGCCTTGTCGGTCAGTGCCGCGATCAATCCGCCATGCGCGAAGCCGCGCGCATTGGTGTGAGGCCTGGCGAGACGAAGGCCCAGAACAAGTGCGTCAGGTGTCTGTTTTGAGTAGATCGGCTCCCACGGGTCGGTCAGCGGACTTCGCCGGGTCTGCCGTTCGAAACCCTCGGGGATATCGGTATCGATGGCGGTCATGGGAGAGGCTCGTGTGCTGACAAGATGCCTCGCATCAAACGTCAACACGGCGCCAATTGCACCGCCTACAAAGTTTAAAGCATGATTTCAGCGGTTGTTTGAAATGGGAGGATCGTTGCTGTTCCCCGTCATTGCAAGGAGCGAAGCGACGAAGCAATCCATCGCGCAACGGGGCGAAGTGGAAGATGGATTGCTTCGCGGAGCCTGTCATCGGGCGCGCATTCGCGCGACCCGTTGGCTCGCAATGACGAATCTAGATCTCCGGTCAGCTCAATACGGCAGCCCGACGTAATTCTCCGACAGGGACGTCGTCGCGGCTTTCGAGCCCACTAGGTAATTCAGCTCGGCAATCTGGATGCGCGCGCCAAATCCTTCGGTGTCGGGAAACCGATGCAGCATCGCGGTCATCCACCACGAGAAGCGCACCGCTTTCCAGACCCGCGCCAGCGCTTTCTGCGAGTAGCCGTCGATCCCGACGGAAGATTTCTCGTCGTAATATTCGCGCAAGGCCCCCGAGAGGTAATGCACGTCGCTGGCGGCAAGGTTTAAGCCCTTGGCGCCGGTTGGCGGCACGATGTGGGCGGCGTCGCCGGCCAGGAACAGGCGTCCGAACCGCATCGGCTCGGCGACAAAGCTGCGCAGTGGCGCGATGCTCTTTTCGATCGAAGGCCCGGTGATAAGATTATCTGCTGCTTCCTGGTCCAGCCGCCGTTTCAATTCGTCCCAGAACCGGTCGTCCGACCATTGATCGACGTGATCGTCGAGGCTGCATTGGACGTAATAGCGGCTGCGGTGCGTCGAGCGCATGGTGCACAGCGCAAAGCCCCGGGCGTGGTTCGAATAGATCAGTTCATGGCTGACCGGCGGTGTCTCCGACAGGATGCCGAGCCAGCCGAACGGATAGATCCGCTCGAAGGTCTCGATCGCGGACGGCTTCACGCTGGCGCGGCTGACGCCGTGGAAGCCATCGCAACCGGCGATAAAGTCGCATGCGATCTCGTGGCTGACACCGTCCTTTACATAGGACACTTTGGGATGATCGGTGTCGAAATCCTGCGGCTTGACGTCGCTGGCTTCATAGACCGTGGTCAGGCCGGCGGCGCGGCGCGCATTCATCAGGTCGAGCGTTACTTCGGTCTGGCCATAGATCGTCACTGTCTTGCCGGTGGCCGCCTTCATGTCGATGCGATGGCGCGAACCGCCGAAGGCCAGCTCGATGCCGTCATGGACCAGGCCTTCCTGGTGCGCCCGTGCGCCGGCACCGATCTTGTCGAGCAGCGCGACGGTGCCTTCTTCGAGCAGGCCGGCGCGGATACGGCCGAGCACATAGTCGGGCGTCTGGCGCTCCAGGATGATGTTCTCGATTCCGTAAGCGTGCAGCAATTGTCCCAGCAGCAATCCCGCCGGTCCCGCGCCGATGATGGCTACTTTTGTCCGCAACACTTGCTCCCTCACCCGTGATAGAATTTAACACAGTCATTGCCGTTACCGGCGCGGCCGTTTGGCCGTCGCCGGCGCGTCTGCTTGCAATGATAATTATATCATATAACAATATCCGCAAAAGGGCCATTGAAGCCTGATGCTGGAGGGGAGACGATGTCGATGAGGAAAACGCTCCTGGCGTTGCTCGTGGCCGCCTGCGTATCGCCTGCTTACGGGCAGGAGAAGACCTTTGAGCTCAAATTGTCGCACTGGGTGCCAGCGTCGCACCCGCTGCAAAAGGCGCTGGAAGATTGGGGCGCCGCGGTCGAGAAGGAATCTGGCGGCACCATCAAATACAAGGTCTATCCCGCACAGCAACTCGGCAAAGCCTTCGACCATTATGATATGGCGCGCGACGGCATCGCCGATGTCACTTACATCAACCCGGGCTACCAGCCCGGCCGTTTCCCGATCGTTGGCGCCGGCGAGCTTCCCTTTCTGATGTCGGACGCCAAGGGAGGCTCGATGGGGCTCGACGCCTGGTACCGGAAATATGCCGCCAAGGAGATGAAGGACGTCAAGTTCTGCCTGGCTTTCATTCATTCCCCGTCGTCGTTTCACTCGCGCACCAAGAAGATCACGGTGCCGGATGACGTCAAAGGCATGAAGATCCGGCCCGCCGACGCCACCATCGCGAATTTCGTGACGCTGCTCGGCGGCACCAATGTTCAGTCCTCGGCGCCGGAAGTGCGCGACATCATCGAGCGCGGCGTTGCCGACGCCGTCACCTTCCCGTGGGGATCGCTGGTGCTGTTCGGCATCGACAAGGTGACGAAGTATCACATGGACGCGCCGCTCTACGTCACGACATTCGCCTTTGTCATGAACAAGGACAAATATGAGCAGATGTCCGACCGGCAGAAGAAGGCCATCGATGACAACTGCAACACCGAAGCTGCTGGTCGCGTCGGCGAGCCCTGGGGCAAATTCGAGGACGCCGGTGTCGACAAGGTAAAGGCGCAGTCCGGTCAGGAAGTGTACACGCTGACGCCGGAGCAGACCGTGCTGTGGAAGAAGGCGTCCGAGCCGCTGATCAAGACCTGGAGTGACAGCGTCAGGAAAACCGGTGTCGACCCGGACGCCGCATTGACCGAACTGCGCGCATCGCTCGCCAAATACAACGCCTTGACGCAGTAATCCCCCGTACGGCGGCCCTGCGTCGCCGGGCTCTCGTCTCGCAATTCCCCGAAACCGGTATGGAGCGGAAATGAAGCGCACATCCATGGATCGTTTTATCAATACGATCGAATGGATTGCGGCCGGATTTGTCGGCCTTGTCGCGGCCAACATCTTCATTTCGGTTCTGTTGCGCAATCTCTTCAACTATTCGATCCCGGATTCCTTCGATATCGGGCGCCTGATGCTCGGCATCCTGATCTTCTGGGGTATCGCGGCCACCAGCTATCGCGGTACCCACATCACGGTCGATTTGATCTGGGGCAATGTCGGTCCGAAATACCAGCGCTGGGTCGACGTGTTTGCGACTTTGGTCCTGTTGTTCGTGGTGACGGTGCAGACCTGGACGCTGTTCGACAAGGTCCGCGGCACCTACAACGACAATGTCACGACCTTCGACATGCATATGCCGACCTGGCCGTTCTTCGCGGTCGCATGGGCCGGCGACGTCTCCGCGGTTCTCTTGATCGCGATCCGCACCTGGCGGCTGATCTTTGATCCCGAAGAGATGCACGACCCGAAAGTCGCGGGTACGGAATGAGAACCGCATGAGTACCGACGCTGTTGCGGTCCTGGGATTTGTCGCGCTGTTCGCGCTGATGTTGCTGCGCGTGCCGGTCGGCATGGCGATGGGCCTCGTCGGCGTGTCCGGCTTCGGCTATCTGGTCGGCGGCACGCCGGCGCTCAAGCTGGTCGGCCAGACGTCGATGCGCACGGTGACCGACTATACGTTCGGTGTGATTCCGATGTTCCTGCTGATGGGAACGTTCGTCAGTAACTCCGGCATGAGCCGCGATCTATTCCGGGCGGCGAATGGTTTCGTCGGCCATTTTCGCGGCGGCCTCGGGATTGCGACGGTCGCGGCGTGCGGCGGCTTTGCCGCGATCTGTGGTTCATCAGTGGCAACGGCGGCGACATTTTCCGCCGTGGCCTATCCGGAAATGCGCCGTTTTGGTTACCCGCAATCCTTTGCCACCGGCGTGATTGCGGCCGGCGGCACTTTGGGGGCGATGCTGCCGCCCTCGACCGTGCTGGCGGTGTACGGCATCATCACCGAGCAGGACATCGGTAAACTGTTCATCGCCGGCATCATTCCCGGCCTGCTGGCGATGACGATGTACATGATCACCATTGCGTTGATCGGCTATTTCCGGCCGGGCTTCCTGCCGACCGGCGCGCAGACCACATGGCGCGAGCGGTTCGCCGGACTCAAGGACATCTGGGCGCCAGTGCTGCTGTTCGTTTTCGTGATCGGCGGGCTTTACGGTCTGCCGTTCCTGCCGCGCTTCACCCCGACCGAAGCTGGCGGCGTCGGCGCCACCGGCGCATTTTTGATTGGCGTCTTCACCGGGCGATTGGACAAGGACAAGATCCTCGCCTCGCTGCTGCAGGCGACCCGCACGGCGGCCGCGGTGTTCACGGTGCTGATCGGCGCGCTGATCTTCGGATATTTCCTCACGGTGACGCAGACCCCGCAAAAGGTCACGGAATTCCTCACCGGGCTTGGGCTTGGCAGTTATGGCGTGCTTGCGGTCATCATGGTGATGTATCTGGTGCTTGGCTGTCTGATGGACGCGATGGCGATGATTATCCTGACCGTGCCGATTATTTTCCCGGTGATCTCCCAGCTCGGTTTCGATCCGATCTGGTTCGGCGTGATCATCGTGATGACGGTCGAACTCGGGCTGATCCATCCGCCGGTCGGAATGAACGTCTTTGTCATCAAAAGCGTGGTCAAGGACGTGTCGTTCACCACGATCTTCAAGGGCGTGATCCCGTTTGTGGCGACCGATATCGTCAGGCTGATCATCCTGATCGCGTTTCCGTTGCTCGCAACCTGGCTGCCGCAACAGATGATGGCGCACTGATGACGCCGGTACTGCAGACCAAATATGTCTTCACCATCACCGCCTATATCGGCGGCGTGACATCTGCCGGCGAGATCGGCCATGGCGTGCGGCGGATCATTCCGGTGATCGGCGGTGAGGTGCGTGGCCCCGGGATCAACGGCAAGGTCAGCGCCTTCGGTGCCGATTTTCAGATCATCCGGCCCAATGAGTTGATCGAGCTCGAAGCCAAATACGCCTTCGAGACCGATGACGGCGCGGTGGTCTATGTCGAGAACCGGGGCATCCGCTTCGGGCCGATCGATCTGCTGCAGAAGCTCAAGCGCGGCGAGCCGGTCGATCCCAAGCTGATTTATTTTCGCACCGTGCCGAAGTTCGAGACCGGCAGTGAAAAATACCGCTGGCTGATGGAAAACCTGTTCATCGGATCGGCCGCACGCCATCTCGACCGTGTCGTGGTCGATGTGCATCAGGTGCTGTAACTTCTGTCGTTCCCGCGTACGCGGGAACCCATACGCTGCGGCCTGTCGGTTTAATAACGCTGTTCGACGTCTGTCTCTAACGACGAAAGTCGGTGGCAATGGGTCCCGGCTCAAGGCCGGGACGACACCGAGTATTGATTGACTCCTTCCCTATTAGTTATAAAACATAACTATTCTAGGCAGGAAACAATACCGCCATGGGAAACGCCGCCACCGGGACCTCGGATCCTTCCGCACTGCTCCAGCTCGAAATATCCGGGCCGGTGCTGACCGTCGGCCTCAACCGCCCGGCCAAGCGCAATGCGCTCAACGACGGCATCATCCTGGCGATCCAGGAATGCTTCACTAATCTGCCGGAGGGAATCAGCGCGGTGGTGATCCATGGCATCGGCGATCATTTCTCTTCCGGCCTCGACCTGTCGGAACTGACCGAGCAGGACGCCACCGACGGCCTGCGCCATTCGCAGATGTGGCATCGGGTGTTCGACCGCATTCAATATAGCCGCGTGCCGGTGATTGCCGCGCTGCGCGGTGCGGTGATCGGCGGCGGGCTCGAACTCGCTTGCGCCGCGCATATTCGCGTCGCCGAGCCCAGCGCCTATTTCGCATTGCCCGAAGGCCAGCGCGGTATCTTTGTCGGCGGCGGCGGATCGGTGCGGCTGCCGCGCTTGATCGGCGTGGCCAGAATGACCGACATGATGCTGACGGGGCGGGTTTACTCGGCGACCGAAGGCGCGTCCTACGGCTTTGCGCAATATCTCACCGAAGAAGGCCAGTCGCTGGCCAAGGCGATGGAACTGGCGGAGAAAGTTGCCAAGAATGCGCCGCTGACGAATTTCGCGGTGCTGCAGGCGCTGCCGATGATTGCCGAGGCCAACCCGCAAACCGGATTGCTGATGGAATCCCTGATGGCGACGGTGGCGCAAAGCGACAAAGAGGCTAAACTTCGCATCCGTGCGTTCCTCGATCGCAAGACGGCCAAGGTGAAGCCGACCTGACATGAGCGCCAAACCCGACATGTCCCTCCCGTTCGCCGGCCACGCGCATCCGCTGCGCGCGATCTCGTTCGGCGATCCCGCCGTGTCGATCGATCGCCGCGCCGACGGCACCATCTATCTGCGTCCGAAAATCGCGCTCGGCGACTACCCGGCGCGGCTGACTGATCGGCTGCATCATTGGGCGGGCAAAGAACCGAACCGTGTCTTCATGGCGGAGCGCGACGCAAACGGCGGCTGGCGGAAGATCACCTACGCTCAACTCCTGACCGCGGCCCGGCGCATTGCCTCCGGTCTGCTTGCGCGTGGTCTGTCGGCTGAGCGACCCGTCGTTATCCTTTCGGGTAATTCGGTCGACCATGCGCTGATGGCATTCGGTGCGCTCTATGGGGGGATCCCGCTTTGCCCGATGTCGCCGGCCTATTCGCTGGTCTCGAAAGATTACAGCAAATTGAGTTTCCTGATGAAGCTCTTGACGCCCGGTCTGGTGTTCGCGGATGACGCGGGAAAATTCGCCGATGCGATCCGTGTTAATGTCCCCGGTGAAACCGAAATCGTGGTGTCTCACGGCGAAGTGCCCGGCCGCGATGTCACGATGCTCAGCGCATTGCTCGCCTCGCTGGAATATCCTGGCCTTGATGCCGCGCATGACGCGATCGGCCCGGACACGATCGCCAAATTCCTGCTCACCTCAGGCTCGACCGGTAATCCCAAGGCCGTCATCAACACCCAGCGGATGATCTGCGCCAATCAGGTGATGCTGCGTGAGACCATGGCGTTCCTGAAGGACGAGCCGCCCGTGATCGTCGACTGGCTGCCGTGGAATCACACGTTTGGCGGCAATCACAATATCGGGCTGACGCTCTATAATGGCGGCTCGATGTATCTTGATGCGGGCAAGCCGATGCCCGGCGGCATCGAGGAGACCGTGCGCAATCTCCGCGAGATTTCCCCAACGGTCTATTTCAACGTGCCGAAGGGCTATGAATCGCTGCTGCCGTATTTGCGCGACGACAGGGCGTTGCGCGCCAAATTCTTCCACCGGCTGCACGCGATGTTCTTCTCGGGGGCGGCGATGTCGCCCTACATCTGGAACAGTATCGACGAACTCGCGGTGCAGGAAACGGGTTTTCGGGTGCCGATGCTGACAGGCCTCGGCGCCACCGAGACGGCGCCCTATTTCATGGCGGTGCGTCCCGCCACCAGCCGCTCCGGCCATGTCGGACTTCCCGTGTCCGGCAATGAGGCCAAGCTGGTGCCTGATAACGGCAAGCTGGAGGTTCGTGCCAAGGGGCCGAACGTTACGCCGGGCTATTGGCGTCAGCCTGATTTGACTGCGAAGGCTTTCGACGAGGAAGGCTTTTATAAATTCGGCGACGCCCTCAAGCCGGCCGATCCCGACGATCTCAACGCCGGTTTCGATTTCGACGGCCGCATCGCCGAGGACTTTAAACTCGCCAGCGGCACCTGGGTCAGCGTCGGTCCGCTTCGCGCGCGCTTTATCGCCGCCTGCGCCCCTCTGGTGCGCGATGTCGTGATCGCGGGCATCAACCGCGACGAACTGTCGGCGCTGGTTGTGCTCGATCTCGACGGTTGCCGCCTGATCAATCCGGCACTACTGCCCGATGACCTCGCGGCGGCGGTGTCCGATCCGCTGGTTCGTGGGGCATTTCGCGAGCGGTTTGTAAAATTTCTGGCGATGTCGACGGGATCGTCGACGCGGATCACCCGCGCGGTCCTGTTGGACACGCCGATGTCGATCGATCGCGGCGAAGTCACCGACAAGGGTTCGATCAATCAGCGTGCGGTGCTGGAGCATCGCAGCCGCGTGATCGACGAGATTTATGCGCCAACGCCGGCTACCGAGATCATCACGCTGAACTGAATTCGAACAACACATCGCCAGGGAGAGACTCATGCAGTTAAAAGGCCATGCCGCTATCGTCACCGGAGGCGCATCAGGCTTGGGCGCGGCGACCGCGCGCAAGCTCGCCGGGCAGGGCGCCAGGGTCGCGGTGTGCGATCTCAACGCCAAGCTGGCCGAGACCGTTGCCGCCGAGATCGGCGGCGTCGCGGTTGTCTGCGATGTCGCGGATGCGGCCTCGGCGGAAGCCGCGATCGCAGCGGCGGCCAAGGCCCATGGCCCGGCGCGGGTGCTGGTGAATTGCGCGGGGATCGGCGTTGCCAAGCGGGTGATCGGCCGCGACGGGCCGATGCCGCTGGCCGATTTCGACCGTGTCATCAGGATCAATCTGATTGGTTCGTTCAACATGTTGCGGCTGGCGACGGCGGACATGTCGAAACTGGAGCCGCTCGAGGGCGGTGAGCGCGGCGTGGTGATTTCGACCGCGTCGGTCGCGGCCTATGACGGCCAGATCGGGCAGTCGGCCTATTCGGCCTCGAAGGGCGGTATCGTCGGCATGACCTTGCCGATCGCACGCGAACTGGCGCAATTCGGCATCCGCGTGCTGACCATCGCACCGGGTCTGTTTCTGACGCCGCTATTGGCCGGTCTGCCGCAGGAAGCGCAGGACAGCCTGGCCGCGGCGATCCCGTTCCCGCACCGGCTCGGCCAGCCCGATGAATTCGCCTCGCTGGCGCTGCACATGATAGACAATCCCTATCTGAACGGTGAAGTCGTGCGCCTCGACGCGTCGCTGCGGATGGCGCCGCGCTAGGAAAACTGAATGTTCGTCCATCGCAGAGATGTGCAGATCCAGTGGGGCGATTGTGACCCCGCCAATATCGTCTATTACCCGCGCTACTTCGAGATGTTCGACGATTCGACGTCGATCCTGTTCGAGGCTGCGGGTTTTTCGAAACAGGACATCGTCAAGAAGTATGGCCTGGTCGGAATTCCCATGGTGGACACGCGGGCGAAATTCTACATCGCCTCGACCCATGGCGACTGGATCACGATCGAAAGCCGGGTCGAGAGCTTCAAGCGCTCGAGTTTTGAGGTGACCCACAGGGTGTTCAAGGGCGAGGCGCTGGCGATCGAGGCGTTCGAGACCCGCGTGCTGGTCGGGCGCCACCCGGATGATCCCGGCAAGTTAAAATCCGCGGCGGTGCCTAAGGAAATCGTCGCGAAATTCATGCTGGGCTAATTGGGGCCTCATCCAAAAAGGGGCTGAAGTGCCCGGCAGATTTGGCTATAAAAATAACACCCCACGGAGGACGTCATGAGGAATTTCCATCTGTCTGCCGCCATTGTCGCGGCGGCCTTCGCGCTGCCGGCGTTACCTGCGACCGCGCAGACCAACGAGATCACCATCGGCATCTCGATCTCCACCACGGGGCCGGCTGCCGCGCTTGGCATCCCCGAGCGTAACGCGCTCGACTTTGTGCCGAAGGAAATCGGTGGCGTGCCGCTCAAGCTGATCGTGCTCGACGATGGCGGCGATCCGACCGCCGCGACTACCAATGCGCGCCGGTTTGTTACCGAGTCCAAGGCCGACATCATCATGGGGTCGTGTATCACACCGCCGTCCATTGCGGTGTCCAACGTCGCCAACGAGGCAGGCATCCCGCATTTCGGGCTCTCGCCGTTTCCAATCACGCCGGAGCGGGCAAAATGGTCGGTCGACCTGCCGCAGTCGATCCCGATCATGGGCAAGGTGTTGTATGCGCATATGAAAGCGCACAACATCAAGACCGTGGGTTATATCGGCTACTCCGATTCCTACGGCGATCTCTGGGTCAATGATTTCAAGGCCCAGGCTGTTCCGATGGGCATGACACTGGTGGACGAAGAGCGCTTCGCGCGGCCGGATACTTCGGTTGCGGGGCAGGTGCTCAAACTGGTCGCCGCCAATCCCGATGCGATCCTGATTGGTGCATCCGGCACCGCCGCGGCGCTGCCGCAATCGGCATTGCGCGAACGCGGCTACAAGGGACTACTTTATCAGACCCACGGCGCCGCCAGCATGGACTTCATCCGCATTGCCGGCGCATCGGCGGAAGGCGTGATCATGTCGGCCGGGCCGGTGATGTCGCCGGAGACGCAGCCGGACGACGCGCTGACCAAAAAGCCGGGGCTCGCACTCAACGCGGTCTATGAGGCCAAGTACGGGCCCAATAGCCGTAGCCAGTTCGCCGGGCATTCCTACGACGCTTTTGAAGTGCTCAAGCGCATCATTCCGGTGGCCTTGAAGACCGCCAAACCGGGCACGCCGGAATTCCGCGAGGCGATCCGTCAGGCTTTGATCAGCGAAAGGGAAATCGTCGCCACCCAAGGCGTCTACAACTGGACCGAAAAAGACCGCTACGGCCTCGACGATCGCTCGCGCATCATCCTGACGGTGAAGGACGGCAAATACGTTCCGGCGATGTGAGGTTCGATTGTAGTTCACTTGTAGGGTGGGCAAAGCGCAAGCGTGCCCACCACCTGTCCACGGGCATAGGCGAAGAATGGTGGGCACGGCGCAAGGGCGCCTTTGCCCACCCTACGCTTTCCCGTTCAAACGCTTACAGCTTGGTCGATCCACGCGTCAGCAGCTTCCAGTCTGCGCCCTGTTTTTGCCAGTTCATCAGGATGTGCAGATTGGTAGAGCTCTTCTTGCCGTCGGCGACGGCCTGGGCTTCGCCGACCCAGTGAAACCGCACGATCGCGGCATCGCCGACCACGCGAATGCTGACGTCCTGGTAGGCCAGCGACAGAACTTTCGATTTTCCGTCGGTGGCATTGGTGACAAAGGTCGCCTTGTCTTCGACCCGGCCGTCGGAGTGGCTGTAGCTGAGCTGCGGCGCGCAGAGCCCTTCCAGTGTCTTGGCGTCGGCGTTCATCTGGGCCACACGAAACGCCTCGACGTTCTTTGCAACGGCGTCTTCATCGGCGCCGGCGAAGGCGGGGCCCACGCCCAGCAGTCCAACGGCAAGCAGCGGCAACGCTAAATCGCGGCGATTGATGTTCATGGTTTCCTCCGGGGTTGTTATGTTATCAGGGCAGTCTCGCAGCCGTTTTTGCCGTTGTCGAGTAGGTGTACTCGATGTTGCAATTGCGAAGTCGTAGGGTGGGCAAAGCAAGCGTGCCCACCGCCTTTGACCAACAAGGATCGTGGTCACGGCGCAAGGGCGCCCTTACCCACCCTACGAATGCGACCCGACGATATATACGTCGTTTAAATCACGCTCGCGCCTTCATGCGTGAAGCCAAGATAGCTGGCGGCGACGCGGGTATTGGCGGCGATGTCCTTGGCCGGACCGTTCAGGATGAATTCGCCGAGCTCCATCACATAGGCGCGGTCGGCGATTTGCAGCGCGGCCTGCGCGTTCTGTTCGACCAGCAGCACCGAGACGCCGCTCGCGCGCAACTCGCCGATGATGCGGAAAATATCCGCGACGATGATCGGCGCCAATCCAAGACTCGGTTCATCCAGCATCAACAGCTTCGGCGCGCCCATCAGGGCGCGACCCATCGCCAGCATCTGCTGCTCGCCGCCGGATAATGTCCCGGCCAATTGCTTGTGGCGTTCTTTCAACCGCGGAAACAGCGTGTAGACGCGCTCCAATGACTGCGCCGCGACAGCTTTGGTTATCCGAAACGCGCCGAGCTGCAGATTGTCCTCGACATTCATGCTGCCGAACAATTCGCGATGCTCTGGCACCAGGCTGAGCCCGGCAGCGACCCTATCCTCGATGTCGAGCCGTGCCATGTCTTGATTTGCAAAGGTCACGCCGCCCTTCAGCGGCAGAATGCCCATGATGGCGTTCAAGAGCGTGGTCTTGCCGGCGCCATTGGCGCCGATGATGGTGACGATCTCGCCCGTGGCGACATCGAGCGAGACCGAGCGGACCGCTTCGACCTTGCCATAGGCGATATGCGCCGAGGATACCGACAGCAGCGTGTTTCCGCCGGCGTTCATGCAACGGCTCCGAGATAGGCCTTGATCACCTCGGGATTGGTCTTGATCGCTTGCGGCGTGCCCTCGGCGATTTTGGTGCCGAAATCCAGCACCACGATGCGGTCGGCCAGATCCATCACGAAGCCCATATCGTGTTCCACCAGCAGCACCGACATGCCGCCGTCGCGCAATTGGCGCAACAAGGCTGCGAGCTGCTGCTTTTCCATGTGACGCAGTCCGGCCGCCGGTTCATCGAGCAGTAATAACATCGGGTCGACGCACAGCGCGCGGGCGATCTCGACAATGCGCTGCTGGCCGAGCGACAGGCTCCCGGCCAACTGATCGATCTGGTCGCCGAGACCGACACGCTCGATCTGGCGCGTTGCTTCCGCCAGTAGTTTTGCCTCGTCAGCGCGATCAAGGCGGAACATGCTGGCGATAGCGCCGGCATGGCCGCGCAGATGCGCGCCGATCGCGACGTTCTCCAGCACAGTCATGTCGGGCACCAGTTTGACATGCTGAAACGTTCTGGCGATGCCGAGTTTTACGATCTGTTGCGGGGCGGCATGGCCGACCTTTTTGCCGAGCACGGAGATCGTGCCGCCCGAGGGGGCGAGCACGCCGGTGATCAGGTTGAACGTCGTGCTCTTGCCGGCGCCGTTGGGACCGATCAGCGCCACGATCTCGCGGGCCTGGACGTCGAAAGAGACGTCGTTGACCGCGATCACGCCGCCGAATTGCTTGCGGGCGTGGTCGATCTGCAGGAGTACGTCGGGCGTGATCGCGGGCCTGATACGCGCGGGCAGGACCAGCGACGTATCGGGTCGTTTTCGTTTGGGCCTGAACGGCAACCACACGGTAAGCGAGGGCCACACGCCGGTTGGCGCGATCTGCAGCAGCGTCACCAAGAGGATGCCGAACACGATGGTTTCGAGCTGGCCTTCGCCATGAAACAAATAGGGCAGATAGCTCTGCAGCAATTCCTTCAGGATCACGACAATCGCGGCGCCGAGGACGCCGCCCCAGACGTAGCCGGCGCCGCCGACCACGGCGATGAACAGATATTCGATGCCGGTCTGCACGCCGAACGGTGTCGGATTGGTCGCGCGCTGGAAATGCGCATAGAACCAGCCGGACAGTCCCGCCAGCACCGCCGCATAGATGAATACCAGCAGCTTGGCGCGCGGCGTCTGAACGCCGAAGGCTTCGGCGGCGACATGTCCGCGCCGCAGCGCGCGGATCGCGCGGCCCGTGCGCGAGTCCAGCAGATTCAAGGTGAGCAGCGCACATAGAAGCACCGCGATCCAGATCGCGAAATAGATCGTTCCGGGATCGATCATCCGCAGCGAGCCGATCGACAGCGGCGGAATGCCGGAGATGCCGTCATTGCGTCCCAAAAACTCAAGCTTGCTGAACAGATAAAACAGGCCGAGGCCCCAGGCCAGCGTGCCGAGCGGCAGATAATGTCCCGACAACCGCACCGTGACGAGGCCGAGCAAGACCGCGGCGATACCGCTCACCAGCAGAGAGAGCGGCAGTGTCAGCCATGGCGAGACGCCATAGGCCGTCGTTAGCACCGCCGTGGTATAGGCGCCGAAGCCGCAAAATGCCGCTTGGCCGAACGAGGTGAGGCCGCCGACGCCGGTCAGCAGCACCAGCCCCATCGCCACCAGCGCGGACAGGCCGATATTGTCCAGCAGTACGATCCAGAACGGCGGCACGCCCGGAATGAACGGGATCGCCGCCATCACGAGCGCAAAGACGATGATGGGCAGTCGCGGCATCATCGCGCTCAATCCTTCTCTTCCTCGACCGCGGGCGCTGCCAGCGACCGCAGCACGAGCACCGGAAGGATCAGCGTGAAGACGATGACTTCCTTGAAGTTGCTGGCATAGAAGGATGAGAACGCCTCGACCGCGCCAACCAGAAGCGCGGCGATCGCGGTCAGCGGATAGCTGACAAGACCGCCGATGATCGCGGCGACAAAGCCTTTCAGGCCGATCAGAAATCCGGTGTCGTAATACAGCGTCGTGATCGGCACGATCAGGATTCCCGAGACCGCGCCGATCACAGAGGCCAGCAGGAAGGCGATCTGTCCTGATAGCGCGGTCCGGATGCCGACAAGACGCGCGCCGAGACGATTGACCGCGGTGGCGCGCAGCGCCTTGCCCATTCGGGTAAAGCCGAAGAACATCCAAAGTCCCGCGATCAAGGCGAGCGTGATGGCGTAGACCGCGATGCTCTGGCCGGTGAATCGCAGTGGGCCGACAATGAAGGCGCTATCGGAAACCGTCGGGCCGCGCTGGCCTTCGGCGCCGAAAAACACCAGGCCGAAACCCTGCAGCGCGAGGTGACAGCCGACTGCGGCGATCAAAAGCACCAGCACCGAGGCATGGGCGATCGGCTGAAACGCGATCCGATAGAGAAATAATCCGATCGCGGCGACGATTACCAGCGACAGTGCGATGTTGACGCCGATCGGGCTGTGATGGCCGGCGAGCCAGATCGTAAGCGCCAGCACGGCGGCGGGCAGCACGATGTCGATCGCCAAGGCACGCGCGATCAGTTTTGCATGCAGCGCGCGGCGGCCGGCGAATAAATCGAGGCCAAAGGCCACGATACCCATCGCCAGCGCCAGCCGCGCGGTTCCCGGAACCTGCCCCGAAGACAACGTGGCATAGGTCAGCGCGCCATAGGTGACGAACTCGCCCTGCGGAATCAGGATCACACGGGTGACGGCGAACACCAGCACCAGTGCCAGCCCGAGCAGCGCGTAGATCGCACCATTGGTGATGCCGTCCTGCAGCAGGAACAGCATGATCGTCGTGTTCAAGACCGGGCGCTCCCCCTCAGGCGTCGGCTGCGCGGGGCTTCAAACCGCCGCCCGGCCGTCCGATATCAGCAGTTGAAAAAGCCTGCCGATATTTGATATGGTGGATAACAATTATCAAATATAATCTCAAGGCAGGTTTTGACTGAGCCTTTTTAGAGCGTTTTCGAGCGAAGTGGACACCGGTTCGCGTGAAGAAAACGCGTCAAAACAAAAACTGGAGCCCGGTTCTGATTCCATCAGAACCGATAGAGTTCCAGCCTAGCGGGATTGCGAGCCTCGAGCGATGACTGTTTCCAAAAACGCCGCGATCGATGCCGTCAAGGGCGTGCGTTCCTCGCGCAAGGAGCCGGCTGACGACGCGGCTGAGGGCACAGCGCTGCAACTGGGTGAACTGGCCGAGTTGCTCGGCTATTCACTCAAGCGCGCACAGTTGAAAGTCTTCGAGGATTTTCTGCACTGTGTCGCGCCGCTGCAACTGACCCCGGCGCAATTCTCGGTATTGTTGCTGCTCGACAATAACCCCGGGCGTAACCAGACCGAAATCGCCAACACGCTCGGAATTCTCCGGCCGAATTTCGTCGCGATGCTGGATGGTCTGGAAAGCCGCGATTTGTGCGCACGGATGCGCTCGACCAATGATCGGCGCTCGCACATTCTGGTGCTGACCGACAAGGGGCGCGCGGTGCTGGCGCGGGCCAAGAAGCTCGTCGCCGCCAAGCATGAAGCGCGTCTCAACGAATTGCTCGGCCCCGCCAACCGCGCGGCGCTGCTCGGCATGCTGGCCAAGATTGCCAAGGAATTTTGAGGGGCGGCTCATCTTGAGGAGCCGCAAAGCGGCGTCTCGAAGGATGAGATGGAACGCGTGATCTCATGGTTCGAGACGCGCGAAGACGCGCTCCTCACCATGAGGAACTGAGGCGCGATCAGGCCGCGACGATGCGGTTGGGTGCGGGCTGAACTTCACGCTCCGGCAGGAACAACCGCTCGATCTCGCGGGCCGGCAGCGGCTTGCTGAACAGGAAGCCCTGCATCTCGGTGCAGCCTTCGGACGTGATGCTGTCGAGCTGTTCGCGTGTTTCGACGCCTTCGGCCGTGGCGGTCATGCCCATGCCGCTCGCGAGTGCCGCGACCGCGCGCACGATGTTCAGCGAACCCGAGTTTTCCGTGATGTCCTTGACGAAGGAGCGGTCGATCTTGATCTTGTCGAACGGAAACGACTGCAAATAAGTGAGCGAGGAATAGCCGGTGCCGAAATCGTCGAGCGCGATCCGCACGCCCAGCCCGCGCAACTGATGCAGTACGGCCAGCGTGGCTTCCTTGTTTTGCAGCAATACGGTCTCGGTAATCTCGATTTCCAGCCGTGCCGGATGGAGGCCCGAGGCCGCCAACGCGCCGACGATGACCTGCAGCAGGCCGGGATTACGGAATTGCACGGCTGAAATATTGACGGCGACGCGCGCATCGCCCGGCCACTTCGCCGCGGTCGCGCAGGCCTCGCGGATCACCCACTCGCCCATCGGGACGATGAAGCCGATTTCTTCCGCAAGCGGGATGAAAGTGCCAGGTGATACCAGTCCGTGCTGCGGATGATTCCAGCGGATCAGCGCTTCGAAGCCGCTGACCTCGTTGCTCGCCAGGTTGACCACCGGCTGGTAGTAGAGCTCGAATTCGCCTGATGACAGCGCCTTGCGCAGGTCCTGCTCCATCAGGCGGCGGGTCTGCATCTGCAGGTCCATCGCCGGTTGGAAGAACCGGAACACACCGCGTCCGTCGCCCTTGGCGCGGTAGAGCGCGAGGTCGGCGTTGCGCAGCAGCCTGTCGGGCCGCAGGCCATCGCCCGGACCGACCGCGATGCCGATGCTGGCGCCGATCACGGCCTGATGGCCGTCAATCTCGAAGGGTTCGCCGATCGACCGGATGATCCGCTCGGCGAGCGAGGTCGCCTCGGAAGGATCCTTGATCGGCGCCTGCACGATGACGAATTCATCGCCGCCCATCCGGGCGATGGTGTCGCTGGCGCGAACCAGCCCGCGCAGCCGGTCCGCCACCAGCTTCAGGAGCTTGTCGCCGGCGGGATGGCCGAATGTATCGTTGACCGCCTTGAAATGGTCGAGATCGAGATGATGAACCGCGACGATCTCCTCGCGGTGAATTCGCGCACCCAGCGCATGTTCGAGCCGTTCGTTCAGCAACACGCGATTGGCAAGATCCGTCAGCGCATCATGGTGCGCCATGTATTCGATCTTGACCTCGGAGCGCCGCTGCTCGGTGATGTCTTCATGGGTCGCGACCCAGCCGCCGTCCGGCATCGGGCGATGGCGGATCTTGAACGTGCGCCCGTTGCGCAGTTCGACGATACTGTCGGTGGGTTCGGCGGATACGGCAACATTGGCGCGCCAGATCAGATATTCCTCGCGGGTCATCGCCGGAAAGCTGCCCGCCTCGAAGCGCATGTCGACGATTTCGGTCAGGGCGGTGCCCGGGCCGACGCGGTCGTGCGACAGGTCATACATATCGATATAGCGGTCGTTACACACGATCAGCCGGTGCGCCGCATCGAAGAAGCACAACCCTTGCGACATGTTGTTGATCGCAGTGTCGAATTGAAAGTGCCGGATTCGCAGATCCTCTTCCTGCGCCTTGCCGACCTCGTATTGCCGCTGCAGGCGGGCGCTCATTTCCTCCCGCGCGGTGATGTCCTCGTGCGTGGCCATCCCGCCACCGTTCGGCATCGGATAAATCGTGTAGGCAATGATCCGGCCATCGGTGAATTCCTGCACCGTAGTGCCGGCCTGAAGCGCGGTTCCGATGTGCTCGCGGATATATTCCTCTGACGGGACAGATATTTTCAGACCCAGATTCAGCCGGTGCTGGATCATGTCCTTGAGCAGCGTTCCGGGCTTCACCTGTTCGGGTGAAAGCCCATAGATTTCCATGTAGCGCCGGTTGCAGAACAGGATCGCGCGCTTGTCGTCGAAGATGGTCAATCCCAGCGATAGATTTTGGAGCGCGACTTCAAGCAATCCAGCCGGTTGAACCGGCTCCGGATGAATGGCGCGCTGTGTTGAATCCACCATATGACGACCCCCTGCTGCGGGTTCGCAGCACTCCGGCAATCAGGAGCCGCATATTGGAAGGGCAAGCCGGTAAATTACACCCTTGTAACGTCCTGCGCCCGGCGGCTTCTTCAGAGTTCGCTAAACAAAGCGTTAAAAAAATTCAGCGCGGGCGGCCGGCATCGCGAGACGATGATTTCGCAACGAAAATAAGTTGCGATGCAATGCCGGGATATGTCGCCTTGCCGACTCTTGCCGATGGTGTGCAACCCCGATGGCCGGAATCTAAACCGCGTCGACCAGGATCACTCTGACATCGTTGACATTGGTGAGCGTCGGGCCGGTCTGCAGGCGATCGCCAGTCGCGGTGAAGAAGGCGGTGGCGTCGTTGTTGTCGAGATAGGCTTTGGGATCGAGACCAAGCGACTTCATCTTTGCGAATGTGGCCTGATCGATGATCGCGCCCGCCGGATCGGAAGCGCTGCCGGCGCCGCCGTCCGCGCCGTCGGTATCGCCGGCCAGCGCCGCAATGCCGGAGGTGTTCTTGAGCAGATCGGCCAGCGCCAGCGCATATTCCTGGTTGGGGCCGCCGCGGCCGTTGCCGCGCACGGTCACGGTGAGTTCGCCGCCCGAGATGATTGCGACGCGCTTGCCTTCGGCTTGCGCCTTCAACGCGAGCCGCGCGTGATCGGCCGCGACCTCGCGGGCCTCGCCTTCGAGATCGGCGCCGAGATCGATGATCGCGTATCCGGCCGTTGCGGCTACCTTGATCGCGGCATCGAGCGACGCTTTCGGCCGCGCGATCAGTTCATACTGCGCGCGCGCGAACGCCGGATCGCCGGGTTTGCAGCTTTCGTTGTTGGGGTCATTGAGCGCGCGGCCAATCGCGTCGTCGACCTTCAAATCATATCTCGCGACCAGCGCGCGCGCATCGGCGAGCGTCGTCGGGTCCGGCACGGTCGGCCCCGAAGCGATCGCAGAGGGATCGTCATGCGGCACGTCCGAGATCGCCAGCGTCACGATCTCGGCGCGCTGACCGGCCCGCGCCAGCCGCCCGCCCTTGATCCGCGACAGATGCTTGCGCACGGTGTTGACCTCGCCGATCGGCGCGCCCGAGCGCAACAGCGCGCGCGTCACCTGCTGCTTCTGCGCAAAGGACACGCCCTCGACCGGCGCGATCCAGTTCGCCGAGCCGCCGCCCGACAACAACACCAGCAGGAGATCGTCCGCACGGGCATCGGCGGCCATCTGCAGGCTCTGCTCGGCGCCCTTCAGCCCGGCCTCGTCGGGCACGGGATGGCCGGCTTCGATCATCTTGATCCGGCGAGTCGGCACGCCGTGGCCGTGACGGGTGGTGGCGATGCCCTGCAATCGCTCGGGCGCCAGTCCCAATTGATCGAGATAATACCGCTCCGCGGCCGCAGCCATCGCACCCGCGCCCTTGCCGGCGGCGAGACAAATCACCCGGCCCTTCGGGACCGGGCGCAGATGCGCCGAGAGCACAACGTCGGGATGAGCCGCGGCGACGGCGGCGTCGAAAATCGTGCGCAGGAGAGGGCGTTTGTCGGTCATTGTTTCACGGAATCTGCCATCGGGATATCGGATGCCGGTTATCCATCCGATTGAAGCAAAAGAAAACCCCCGCGGCGCCCGCGGGGGTCATATGGCCTGTCCTCACACCTCAGCCGCCGACATCCGCACTGATGATGTCGCCGAACAGTTCCCATTTCTCGCCCTTGAACTTCATCAGTTGAAGCTGGCTGATCGGGGCGAAATCGGTCGGGCTGGTGTTGATCTTGATGCCGGGCAGCAGGACTTCGCTGCGGAAATCCTTGAGGCTCGCGGCCTGTTTCATGACATTGGCGCGGGTCAGGTCGTCACCGCATTTGGTGAGGACTTCCACCAGCGTCTGGGCAACGCCATAGCCGACCACAACATTGCCGTCGAGCTTGTTGCCTTCCGGGTAATCCTTGGCGAGAAATTCGTAGAATTTCTTCATGCCAAGATCGTTGTCCCATTGCGGGTCCGACGCGTCCTTCAGATAGGCGGCGGAAACGATGCCTTGCGAATTGTCATAGCCGGCCGGCTTGATCACGCTGCCGACCGACGCCGAAACGTTGTTGAGGAAGTGAAGCGGCTTCCAGTCGATCTCGGCGACCTTCTTGATGGCTTGCGCCGCGAATTTCGGTGTCGCGATATCGATGAATACATCGGCGCCGCTGGCCTTGAGCTTGACGATGTGATTGTCGATGGTCGGCTCCGAGGTCTCGAAACTCTCCTCGGCGATGATCATCGAGGCGGCCCTGGCGCCGAGACCATCTTTCAGGCCTTTGAGGTAGTCCTTGCCGTAATCGTCGTTCTGATACAGCACGCCTATTTTCGCGTTCGGTTTCTCTTTGAGAAGATACTTGGCGTAGATCTGCGTTTCGCTCTGGTAGCTCGGCTGCCACCCCATGGTCCATGGAAAATCCCTGGGATCGTTCCACTTGGTGGCGCCGGTGGCGACGAACAGTTGCGGCACCTTTTTCGAATTCATGTATTTGTGGATCGCGGAATTCGGCGGCGTGCCGAGCGGGTTGAACACCAGCAGGACTTCGTCGCTTTCCACCAGCTTGCGCGCCTGTTCCACCGTCTTCGGTGGGCTGTAGCCGTCGTCATAGGTGATGAAATTGATCTTGCGGCCGTTGATGCCGCCGGTATCGTTGATCTTCTTGAAATAAGCCGCTTCGGTCTTGCCGATCACGCCATAGGCGGAGGCGGGGCCGCTATAGGGCATGATGTTGCCGATCTTGATTTCTGTATCGGTGGCGCCGGCGTCGTATTTCTTCTGTGCGAGCGCGCCGCTACCGGATGCGGCCAGCAGCGCGAGTGCGGCGGCCGAGGCAACGACTATTCTGGTCGCGGTGACAGGCATGATCCTCTCCCTCATTTCCATTGGTATGGATGGCGTGTGTCACGGCCTTCTTGATCGAAAGCTCTTTGAACCCAACGCCTTGAGTAACATTTTACCGGATGGCTCACAAGAAAAAGCCCTCCGCGCCGGGCGCGAAGGGCTGCTTCTTTAGTCGTCAGTCAGGACCAGAGCTTTTTATTTTGACGCGTTTTCTTCACGCGAACCGGTGCCCACTTCGCTTGAAAACGCTATCTCGTATCAGTTGCTGAGTTCGCCGCTGATGGTGTCGCCGAACAGGTCCCACTTTTTGCCCTTGAACCGCATCATCTGAAGTTGCTCGATCGGATAGAAGTCGGTTGCGCTGGTGTTGATCTTGACGCCGGGCAGCAAAGTGTCGGGCGTGAAGTCCTTCAGGCTGGTGGCCTGCTTCATGATGTTTTCGCGGGTCAGATTGTCGCCGGCCTGCTTGAGGACCTGAACTACGGTCTGGGCCTGGCCATAGCCGAACACGACGGACCCGTCGGCTTTGTTGGCGTCCGGCGCGTATTTGGCGAGGAACGCATAGAATTTCTTCATGCCCTCGTCATTGTCCCATTGCGAGTCCGCGCCGTCCTTGGCGTAAGCCGCGGAGAGAATGCCCTGGGAATTTTCAAAACCGGCAGGCTGCAGCACAGAGCCAACCGATGCGCCGACGTTGCTCTGGAAATACAGCGGCTTCCATTCTAGTTCGGCGAGTTTCTTGATGCTCTGGGCAGAGAATTTTGGCGTCGTCATGCTGAAATACACGTCGGCGCCGGAAGCTTTTATCTTCACGATATGCGAGTCGATGCTCGGCTCGGTCACCTCATAGCTTTCCTCGGCAACAATCATGGACGCGGCCTTGTCGCCGAGACCGTCCTTGAGACCTTTCAGCAGGTCCTTGCCGAAATCGTCGTTCTGATACAGGATTCCGACCTTGGCGCCCGGCTTCTCCTTCAGCAGATACTTTGCATAGATGCGGCCTTCACTCTGGTAGGCTGGTTGCCATCCCATGGTCCACGGAAAGTTCTTGTAGTCGCCGAATTTGGTGGCGCCTGTCGCGACGAAAATCTGCGGGACTTTCTTGCTGTTCAGATACTTCTGGATCGCCGAGTTCGACGGTGTTCCGAGCGGTCCAAACAGAAAAAGCACCTCATCGCTTTCGACCAGCTTGCGGGCCTGCTCGACGGCTTTCGGCGGGCTGTAGCCGTCATCATAGCTGATGAACGTGATTTTGCGGCCGTTGATGCCGCCTTGCTCGTTGATCATCTTGAAGTAGGTTTCTTCGATCTTGCCGATCACGCCGTAAGCCGAGGCCGGACCGCTATAGGGCATGATGTTGCCAAGCTTGATCTCGGTGTCGCTGGCGCCGGTGTCGTATTTCTTCTGGGCGAGCGCGCTGCCGGTGGTGGCCGCAAAAGCGATCACCGCGGTCGAGAGTACGGCGGCCAGCATTTTCTGTTTTGAAAGCATGTCTTCTCCTTGAGCTTTTTTTGAACCGGTTTTTCTTGAGCTTAGCCGTTCTTGAGCTTGCCGAGCCAATGTTGAGCGACCACGGCGACTTGCCTCGCGCCATGCGGCACCAGGAAGATGACGAGGAACAAGAGAACTCCGAACACCGCTCCGGAAAGCCCTTTCGAGATTCCTTCGGCAATATTCGGCACGAAGATGATGAACGCCGAACCCACGATCGATCCCGGCAGCCATCCGACGCCGCCGACCACCATGCCGAGAAACAGCGAGATCGCCAGCGTGATAGTATAGCCATCGGGGGCGACGAATTGCACGGCGATGGCGCCGAGGCCACCGGCCACGCCGGTGATCCCGGCGCTGACTCCGAACGCCAGTGTCTTGTACAGCGCCACGTCGATGCCCATCGCGGAGGCGGCGATTTCATTGTCGCGGATCGCCATGAAGGCACGGCCGGAGCGTGATTTCAGGAGATTGACAGAGAAAATATAGATCGCGATCGAGACCGCGAGCGTGAAATAATACAGCCACATGTCCTGCGACATCGGCAGGCCGAACGGGGCATCGGGCTTGGTCACCACCAGGCCCTGCACGCCGCCGGTCCATTTTTCGAACACGCCGAGTTTCAATAGCTGCGGCATCGCGGTCGCCAGCGCAAAGGTCGCCAGCGCCAGATAGACGCCGCTCAACCGAAGCGCCGGCTGGCCGAACAGAAATCCGAAGATGAAGCAGACGAGGCCGGCGACCGGCAACGTCAGTGCATAATTGATGTCGGCATGTTCCATCAGGATCGCCGAGGTGTAGGCGCCGACCGCGTAGAACGCGCTCTGGCCCAGCGAGAATTGCCCGCTGCCGCCGGTCAGGATGTTGAGCGCCAGAACAGCCAGCGCATAGATCAGCAGCATCGTAAGCTGAAAGATGACAAAATTCTTCACGAACAGCGGCACCAGGATCAGCACCAGCAACATCGCGAGCGACGTTCCGTAACCGAGCGTCATGGCGCGCTTGGGAACCGCCTCGACCGCGGGCGCCTCAGTGACGACTTCCTGAATGGCGCTCATGATCAAACTCGCTTCACGATGGAACGGCCAAACAGGCCCGCCGGTTTGACGACCAGAACCGTAATGATCAGCGCCAGTGCGATCGGCAGCTTCAGTTCGTTGCCGACGCCGGGAATATAAGTGCCGACCAGGTTTTCGAAGATCCCGACCAGGAAACCGCCGATCACGGCGCCAAACGGGCTGGTCAGGCCGCCGAGCACGGCGGCGGCGAAACCATAGATCAGCACGCCCAGCATCATGTTCGGTTCGAGAAACACCACCGGCGCGATCATCATGCCGGCGATCGAGCCGATCGCCGCCGCCATGCCCCAGCCGAGTGCGATCATCCAGGACGTGTTGATGCCGACCAGCCGCGCCGATTCAGGCACCGAGGCCGCCGCGCGCATCGCGAGTCCGACCCGCGTGAACTGAAAGAACAGATAGAGCAGGATCAGCAGCAGTACCGTGATGCCGATCATGCCGGCCTGATGGGTCGAGATCAGCTGACTGCCGAGGAACGGCGAGGAGCCGAACGGGCTCGGATATTGCTTGATAGTGAAATCCCAGATCAGCCCCGCGACGCTGTTGATGATCGCGTACAGCGCAATGAACCCGGCGACGTTGGTCAAAATGGGTGCCTTGGCCAGCGGCTTGAACAACAGGCGTTCGATCAGGATGCCGGCGGCGAACGAAATTGCCAGCGTCAGCACGAAGGCGCCCCAATAGGGGATGCCCCATTGCATTAGCTGCCAGGAAATGAAGGTCGAGAACATCGCCATCTCGCCCTGGGCGAAATTGAGATGGTCGATCGCCTGGTAGATCATGACCACGGCGAGCGCCATGCAGGCATAGATCGCGCCAGTCGCGATGCCGGCCAGGACCTGGTTGGTGAAAAGCTCCATGGCCGCGCTCCCTCAATACCCCAGATAGGATTTACGCACGTCTTCGTTGTTGGCGATCTCGTCGGCCTTGCCCGACATCACGATCCGTCCGGTCTCGATGACGTAAGCCTGATCGGCCAGTTCCAGCGCCAGTTGCGCGTTCTGCTCCACCACCAGGATGGTGACCTTGTCCTCGCGATTGATCTTGCCGAGGATCTTGAACAAGTCGCGCACGATCAGGGGTGCGAGACCAAACGACGGCTCGTCGAGCAGCATCAGCCGCGGGCGCAGCATCAAGGCGCGGGCGACCGCGAGCATCTGCTGTTCGCCGCCCGACAACGTGCCGGCCTGCTGGGTATAACGCTGCTTGAGCACCGGAAAGTGGGCGTACATGCGCTCGATGTCGGAGACGATGGCAGTCTTGTCGCTGCGGGTAATGGCGCCGAGCTGGAGGTTTTCTTCCACCGTCATGGTGGTGAAGGTGCCGCGGCCCTGTGGCACATGGGCGATACCGAGGCGGACGACGTTCTCGGTCGAACGATTTCCCAGCGGCTTGCCGTCAAACTCGATTCCGCCGGTCGAGCGCACCATGTTGCAGATCGCTCGCAGCGTGGTGGTCTTGCCGGCGCCGTTGGCGCCGAGCAGCGTGGTCAGGCTGCCCTCGTTGAGCGAGAACGAAAGGCCATGCAGCGCCTGGACCTGCCCGTAATAGGCTCTGAGATCGCTGACATTCAGGAGCGCGGTCATTGGTCCTTGCTCCCCAGATAGGCCTTGATGACATCCGGGTCGGCCTGGACCTGCGCCGGTGTTCCCTCGGCGAGCTTCTTGCCAAAATTTAACGCAACCACATGATCGGCGATCGACATCACCAGGCCCATGTGATGTTCAACCAGCAGCACCGTCATCCTGCGCTCGTCGCGGATACGGCGGATCAGGTCACCGAGTGCATAGACTTCCTCGTGGTTGAGGCCGCCGGCGGGTTCATCGAGCAGCAGGATTTTCGGATCGGCCGCCAGCGCGCGCGCCAGTTCGACGCGCTTCTGGGTGCCGAACGGCAAGCCCGACACCGTGAGATGGGCGACATCGCCGAGATCGAGATAGCCAAGAATTTCGTGGACGCGTTTGTTGAGCTCGGTCTCGCTGCGGCGAACCCAGGGCAGTTTCAGGGAGTCGCTGATGATGTCGCTGTTGGTGCGGGCATGGGTGCCGACCCTGACATTGTCGAGCACGGAAAGATTTGCAAACAGCGCGACGTTCTGAAAGGTGCGCCCGATGCCGATTTCGGCGATTCTATGCGGCGGCCGCTTTAGGATGCTCCGGCCTTCCATCAGAATGTCGCCCTTGCTCGGCTGATAGAGCCGGCTCAGGCAATTGAACAGGGTGGTCTTGCCGGCGCCGTTCGGTCCGATCAGGCCCAGGATCTGGCCTTGATACATGTCGAACGAGACGCCATTCAACGCAACGATTCCGCCGAACACGACGCTGACATTACAGACCGCAAGCAGGGGGGATTCAGACTGCGCAGATTGTGCCTGCGTCATCGTATCCTGCCCGAATGATCGATCCGGCCGGAACGTGCACGCAGACTGGTTCGCCGCTCACCGTGTTGACCGCTACCTGATCCCCTCGACCACACGTGCAACTTTCCCTCCTGGTTTCAGCTTTTTGCCTTCTTCTTTTTTTGATTGCGGAACAGCGCCGCCAAGGGCTGCCTCGATATTTCTTACCATCGCCACCAGACGTGGTCCAATGTCGTCACGCAGCCGCTCTTCCGTGAAACGGAATGCTGGCGCGCCGCAATTAAACGCATAAGGGCCGGTTCCGTCGTTAAGCTTGAGGGCAACGCCGACGGCGTGGATGTCGTCGTGCCACTCGCCCGCCGAGATGACGAAGCCATGTTGTCTGACGTTTTCTCCGGCGCGCTCGATGCCGTCGCGCATCCGCGGCCAGCGGCTGCCATAATGCTCGCGCAGGTCGCGCAGCAATGTCGTGCGCTCTTCGTCGGGCAATGCCCAGAGATAGGCGCGGCCCATGGCCGTGGTCGCGATCGGGATTCGCGAACCCACATCCAGTTGGACGCCGAGCGTCATGCCGCGGCTCTGGCCGAAATAGATCATGCTGAGACGGTCGCGTCCGCCGACGGCTACCGCGCCGCCGGTTTCGCGCATCAATTCTTCCCGGTAGCTTTCGGAAAGGTGCCGAACGCCGAGATTTGCCAAGGCCGCATAGCCGAGCGCCATCGCCGCGGGCGCGAGCTGATATTTTTCGAACCTCGGAACCGGCGTCAGATAACCCAGTTTGGTCAGCGTATAGGTCAGCCGCGAAATGGTCGGCTTGGGCAGTTTGGTGCGGGCCGCGATTTCCTGGTTCCCAAGCAGCCCGTCATTGGGATGGAATGCGCGCAACACATCCAGGCCGCGGGAAAGCGCGACGACAAAACTGCGATCAGTCGCCACTTTCTTGGTCGGACGTTTCATCGCCTGCTGCCGCTGTGCGGACCTCGTTGACAAGGGACGTGCTTCAAAATAACCCTCGCTGTCAAGATGTGGAATTAAATTCCGCAATGCGGAATAGGCAAGAACGGCGATCCAGGGAGAATCTCGTGAACGAAGTGGTCAAGCTCGAGCGTCATGACGTCATCGGCATCGTCACGGTCAACAGTCCTCCCGTCAATGCGCTGAGCGCCGCCGTCCGGGGCGGCATCCTGGAGTGCATCAAGAGCGCGATCGCCGATCCGGAAATAAAGGCAATCGTGCTGACCTGTGCCGGCCGCACTTTTATTGCCGGCGCCGACATCACCGAATTCGGCAAGCCGCCGAAGCCTCCGGGTCTGCATGAAGTGCTGACCGAAATGGAGAACTCGCCGAAGCCGATCGTTGCTGCAATTCATGGCACCGCATTGGGCGGCGGCCTTGAGGTCGCGCTTGCCTGCCATTTCCGTGTTGCAACCAAGGACGCCAGACTAGGTCTGCCCGAGGTGAAACTCGGCCTACTGCCAGGCGCCGGTGGCACGCAACGCCTGCCGCGCGCGGTCGGCCCCGAACTGGCTGTGAAGATGATCGTGGCCGGCGATCCGATCGGCGCTGCGGAAGCCCTCAAGAACGGCCTGATCGAGGATATCGTCGAAGGCTCTGCCACCGGCGGCGAAGCCTTCGCCCGCAAGGTGCTGGCGGAGAAGCGCCCGCTGCGCAAGCTGCGCGACGACAACAGCAAGCTTGCGGCCGCGAAGGCTGACCGTTCGATCTTCACCAATGCGGTCGCCGCCCTCACCAAGAAGGCGCGCGGGCTGGAAGCGCCGTTCGCGGCCGCCGACGCGGTCGGCTTCGCGATCGACCTGCCGTTCGACGAAGGCCTGAAGAAGGAACGCGAAAGTTTCCTCAAGCTGATGATGGGCGATCAATCGAAGGCACAGCGTTACGCCTTCTTTTCGGAGCGCGAGGCGGCCAAGATCGCGGGCGTTCCCGAAGGAACCAAGGCCCGCAACGTCGAGCGCGTCGCGATCATCGGCGCCGGCACCATGGGCGGCGGCATTGCGATGTCGTTCGTCAATGCCGGCATTCCCGTGACGCTGATCGAGACCGGCGAAGAGCAGCTCAAGCGCGGCATGGGCGTGATGCAGAAGAATTACGAAGCCACCGCGGCGCGCGGTGGCATCCCGGCGGATGCGCCTGCCAAGCGATTGGGGCTGATCACCGGCGTGGTCGGGCTGGAGAATGTCAGGGATGCTGACCTGATCATCGAAGCCGTGTTCGAGACCATGGCGATCAAGAAGGAAGTGTTCGCCGCGGTCGACAAATACGCCAAGCCCGGCGCGGTGCTGGCATCCAACACCTCCTATCTCAACATCGACGACATCGCCAAAGTAACCAGCCGTCCGCAGGACGTGCTGGGCATGCACTTCTTCAGCCCTGCCAATGTGATGAAGCTGTGCGAGATCGTGCGCGCGGACAAGACCGCGCCGGATGCGCTGACCACCGCGGTCGCGGTGGCGCGCAAGATCGCCAAGGTGCCGGCCGTGGTCGGCGTCTGTGACGGTTTCGTCGGCAACCGGATGCTGGCGCAACGCGGCAAGCAGGCAGAGAAATTGTTGTTTGAAGGCGCGCTGCCGCAGCAGGTCGATGCGGTCGTGACCAGGTTCGGTATGCCGATGGGGCCTTTTGCGATGGGCGATCTCGCCGGCCTCGATATTGGCTGGCGCTCGCGCAAGGACCGCGGCATCAAGTCCGAGATCGCCGATGCGCTGTGCGAAGCCGGCCGCTTCGGCCAGAAGACCGGCAAGGGCTATTACAAATACGAGGCCGGATCGCGGGCGCCGCTACCCGATCCGGAGGTCGAGAAGCTGATCGACGAGACGCTGCAGCGGCTCGGCCGCAAGCGCCGCATCGTCACCGACGACGAAATTCTCGAGCGCATGATGTATCCGATGATCAATGAAGGCGCGCGAATTCTCGAAGAAAAGGTCGCGGCGCGTCCGAGCGATATCGATGTGATCTGGCTCTATGGTTACGGCTGGCCGATCTATCGCGGCGGTCCGATGTTTTATGCCGATCAGGTCGGCCTCAAGCACATCGCCGATCGTCTGTCGTTCTACGCCAAGGAGACCAATGATCCCTCGCTTGAGCCGGCGCCGTTGCTCAAGCAACTGGCGGCGGAAGGCAAGACTTTTGCGTCGCTGGCGCAGACAGCGAAAGCGGCTTGATGGTGGCGGGTCGGATGTACTCTGGTTCGTATTTCAACGCGTCGTCCCTGCGAACGCAGGGACCCATACCGCGTGGATTCACGTTCAGGCACGTCGGGAGAGACCTCTTTCCAATATCGAGGGCAGTGGCTATGGGTCCCTGCGTTCGCAGGGACGACGAGCGGAGAGAGTTTTCTGAGCTCGGCTTGCAGGACGACCCATGACTCATCCCGGCGAGCGATTTTATCCGGAAGGGATTCACTGGGATGATCCAATCGCCCGCGGATCGTTGCCCGATGTCCTGTCGAACGCGGCGGCGAAGTTCGAGGTGCGGCCGGCGCTTGAGTTTCGCGATCGCACGATCAGCTACCGCGAACTTGAGCAATTGACCGAAATCGCAGCTTCGGCCTTCCTGCGCGCCGGCTACGGCAAAAACGATGCGATCGCGCTGTTCCTCGGAAATTCACCGGATCATCCCGTCAATTTCTTCGGCGCGTTGAAGACCGGTGCGCGCGTCGTGCATCTGTCGCCGCTCGATGGCGAGCGCGCACTCTCGCACAAGCTCAGCGACAGCGGCGCGCGCATTCTGATCACCAGCGATCTCTCCGCATTGCTGCCGATGGCGCTGAAATTCCTGGAAAAAGGCCTGCTCGATCGCCTGATCGTCTGTGAGGACGATCATTGGGGCGCGGTCGGCAATCCGCATACGCCGATCCCGGATCACCCTGCGATCGTAATGTTCAAGAGGTTTGTCGAGGGCGCGATAAAACCCGCGCAATGGCCGTCGATTTCGCCTGATGATGTCGCGCTGCTGCAATATACCGGCGGCACTACCGGATTGCCCAAGGGGGCCATGCTCAGCCACGGCAATCTGACGTCGGCAGTATCGATCTATGAACTCTGGGGTCGCAAGGCCACCGCCGAGCGCAAGGCGATCGAGCGCGTGATCTGCGTGCTGCCGCTGTTTCATATCTACGCGCTGACGGTGATCCTGTTGCGCTGTCTGCAGCGTGGCGACCTGATCTCGCTGCATCAGCGTTTTGATGTTCAGGCGGTGATGCGTGATATCGAGGTCAAGCGCGCGACGGTATTCCCCGGCGTGCCCACGATGTGGATCGCGATTGCGAGCCTTCCTGATCTGGAAAGCCGCGATCTGTCGTCGCTGGTCAGTTGCGGATCGGGCGGCGCGCCGCTGCCGGTCGAGGTCGCCAAGATTTTCGAGCGCAAGACCAACATGAAGCTCAAGAGCGGCTGGGGCATGACCGAGACCTGTTCGCCCGGCACCGGCCATCCGATGAACGGTCCGGACAAGCCGGGCTCGATCGGGCTGATGCTGCCCGGCATCGAAATGGATGTGGTGTCGCTGGAGGATTCCAAAAAGGTTCTGCCGCCGGGCGAAGTCGGCGAAATTCGCATCAAGGGGCCGAACGTCACCAAGGGCTACTGGAACCGGCCCAAGGAAACCGGCGAGGCATTTGTCGGCGATCGGTTCCTGACCGGCGATATCGGCTATATGGACAGTGACGGCTACTTTTATCTGGTCGATCGCAAGAAGGACATGATCATCTCCGGCGGCTTCAACGTCTATCCGCAGATGATCGAGCAGGCGATCTACGAACACCCGTCCGTGCAGGAAGTAATCGTGATCGGGATTCCCGATCAATACCGCGGCGAGGCGGCAAAGGCCTTCGTTAAATTGCGCGCGGGCGCCAATTCCTTCACGCTGGACGAGCTCAAGGCGTTCCTCGCCGGCAAGCTCGGCAAGCATGAAATCCCCGCCGCACTCGATTTTGTCGATGAACTGCCGCGCACGACCGTCGGCAAGCTCTCGCGCCACGAATTGCGCACACAACAATCCGCACAAACATCCGCGCCGCCCCAACACCAACCCGCAACAGGAGGTCGCTCATGACCGACGCCGTAATCGTCTCCACCGCCCGCACGCCGATCGGCAAGGCTTATCGCGGCGCGCTCAATGCGACCGAAGGCGCGACATTGCTCGGTCACGCGATCGGCGAAGCCGTCGCGCGCGCCAAGGTGGATCCCAGCGAGGTCGAGGACGTGGTGATGGGCGCGGCGTTGCAACAGGGTTCTACCGGCGGCAATATCGCGCGCAAGGCGCTGTTGCGGGCCGGCCTGCCGGTGACCGTCGGCGGCACGACGATCGATCGGCAATGCGCCTCCGGTCTGCAGGCAATTGCGCTCGCCGCGCGCTCGGTGATCTTCGACGGCGTCGAGATCGCGGTCGGCGGCGGCGGCGAATCCATCAGCCTGGTGCAGAACGACCACGCCAACAAGTTTCATACTCAGGATCCAGCGCTGCTCAAAATCAAGGGCGAAGTCTACATGCCGATGATCGACACCGCGGAAGTCGTCGCCAAGCGCTACGGCATCTCGCGCGAGCGGCAGGACGAGTATTCGCTGGAGAGCCAGCGCCGCGTCGCGGCCGCGCAGCAGGGTGGCAAGTTCAACGACGAACTCGCGCCGATCACCACCAAGATGGGCGTCGCCGACAAGGCCACCGGCGAAATCTCCTTCAAGGAGATTACGCTGTCGAAGGATGAAGGCCCGCGGCCGGAAACCACTGCCGAGGGCCTCGCCGGTCTCAAGCCGGTGCGTGGCGAAGGCTTCACCATCACCGCCGGCAATGCCAGCCAGCTCTCGGACGGCGCCAGCGCGTCTGTCATCATGAGCGACAAGGAAGCCTCAAAACGCGGGCTCAAGCCGCTCGGCATTTTCCGCGGCTTTGTCGCCGCCGGTTGCGAGCCCGATGAAATGGGAATTGGTCCGGTGTTCGCGGTGCCGCGCCTGCTCAAGCGTCATGGTCTCAAGATCGACGACATTGATCTGTGGGAACTGAACGAAGCCTTCGCGGTGCAGGTGCTGTATTGCCGCGACAAATTGGGAATCGATCCCGAGAAGATCAATGTCGACGGCGGCGCGATCGCGGTCGGCCATCCTTATGGAATGTCCGGCGCGCGTCTCACCGGTCACGCACTGATCGAGGGCCGCCGCCGCAAGGCCAAGCTCGCGGTCGTGACCATGTGCGTCGGCGGCGGCATGGGTGCCGCGGGATTGTTCGAGATTGTGCAGTAGGACGGTTCCGTCATTCCGGACAGGCGCATAGCGCCTGATCCGGAATCTCGAGATCGTAGTCATAGCAGTGAGATTCCGGGTTCACGCTTACGCGTGCCCCGGAATGACGGAAAAATTCCGAGGCCGGCGCAAGCGGCTTTCATCACAGGAGGATCCGATGGATCTCAGCTTCAGCAAGGAAGAAGTGGCGTTTCGGGATGAAGTGCGAACCTTCCTGCGGGACAATGTTCCGCCCTCGACACGCCAGAAACTCCAGGAGGGTCGTCACCTCTCCAAGGACGAGATGGTCGAGTGGTGGCGGATCCTGAACAAGAAGGGTTGGGGCGTCTCGCACTGGCCAAAGGAATATGGCGGCACCGGCTGGAGCTCGGTGCAGCATTACATCTTCAACGAAGAGCTGCAGATGGTGCCGGCGCCGGCGCCGCTCGCCTTCGGCGTCAGCATGGTCGGTCCCGTCATCTACACTTTCGGCAATGAAGCGCAGAAGAAGCATTATTTGCCGCGCATCGCCAGTGTCGAAGACTGGTGGTGCCAGGGCTTTTCGGAGCCCGGCTCCGGTTCTGATTTGGCCTCGCTCAAGACCAAGGCCGAGCGCAAGGGCGACACGTATGTGATCAACGGCCAGAAGACCTGGACCACGCTGGCGCAATATGCCGACTGGATCTTCTGCCTGTGCCGGACCGACCCCGGCGCCAAGAAGCAGTCCGGCATTTCGTTCATCCTGGTCGACATGAAGACCAAGGGCATCACGGTGCGCCCGATCCAGACCATCGACGGCGGCGTCGAAGTCAACGAAGTGTTCTTCGATGACGTGGTGGTGCCGGTCAGCAATCTCGTCGGCGAGGAAAACAAGGGCTGGGACTACGCCAAATTCCTGCTCGGTAATGAGCGCACCGGGATCGCCCGCGTCGGCGTGTCCAAGGAGCGGCTGCGCCGCATTCGCGACCTTGCCTCCAAGGTGGAATCCGGCGGCAAGCCCGTCATGGAAGACCAGGCGTTCCGCGAGAAACTCGCCGCGGTCGAGATCGAACTCAAGGCGCTTGAGCTGACGCAGCTTCGCGTGGTCGCCGATGAAGGCAAGCACGGCAAGGGCAAGCCCAATCCGGCGTCCTCCGTGCTCAAGATCAAGGGCTCGGAAATCCAGCAGGCCACGACCGAGCTATTGATGGAAGTTATCGGCCCGTTCGCCGCGCCCTTTGACGAGCACGGCGATGACGGCAGCAACGAAGCGATGGACTGGACCGCTCAGATCGCGCCGAGCTATTTCAACAACCGCAAGGTCTCGATCTATGGCGGCTCCAACGAGATCCAGCGCAACATCATCACCAAGGCGGTGCTGGGGTTGTGAGGACCGTCATTCCGGGGCGCGCGTGTAACGCGCGAACCCGGAATCTCGAGCGAATAACCTCTGGATTCCGGGTTCACGCTACGCGTGCCCCGGAATGACTCCATTGGGCGTAAAATTATCTACGCATATAGGGAAGAAAAATGGATTTTGATCTGTCCGAGGAGCAGCGGCTTCTCAAGGAAAGCGTCGACGGGCTGCTCGGCAGTTCCTACGAATTCGATGACCGCAAGAAATACATGGCGGAAAAAGGCGGCTGGAGCAAAAGCGTCTGGGGCAAGTTCGCCGAGCAGGGGCTGCTCGGGTTGCCGTTCTCCGAAGACGATGGCGGCTTCGGCGCCGGTGCGGTCGAAACCATGATCGTGATGGAAGCGCTGGGCAAGGCGCTGGTGCTTGAGCCGTATCTGCCGACCGTGGTGATCGCAGGCGGCTTCCTGCGGCGTGGCGGCTCGGCCGCGCAGAAAGCGGAATACATTCCCGCCATCATCGACGGCAGCAAGACGTTTGCATTCGCGCAGCTCGAGAAGAACTCACGCTACGATCTCGGCGATGTCGCGACTTCGGCCAAGAAAAAGGGCGAGGCTTACGTGATCGACGGCGAAAAGTTCGTGGTGCTCAATGGCGAGAGCGCCGATATGCTGATCGTGACCGCGCGCACCAAGGGCAGCCAGCGCGACGCTGATGGCGTCGGCGTATTTCTGGTGCCCGGCAATGCCAAGGGTGTTGCGAAGAAGGGCTATCCGACCCAGGACGGGCTTCACGCAGCCGATATCAGCTTCACCGGCGTCGAAGTCGGCGCCGATGCCGTGATCGGCGATCCCGAGAACGGCCTCGCTTTGATCGAGCGCGTGGTCGACGATGCCCGCATCGCGCTCTGCGCCGAGGCCGTCGGGTTGATGGATGAATCGCTGAAATCCACTGTGGAATATCTCAAGACCCGCAAGCAATTCGGCGTTGCGATCGGAAGCTTCCAGACCCTGCAACACCGCGCCGCCGACATGTTCGTCGCGCTCGAACAGGCCCGCAGCATGGCGATGTTTGCGACCATGGCCGGCGATTTTGACGACGCCAAGGAGCGCGCCACGGCGGTCGCGGCCGCGAAGGTACAGATCGGAAAATCCCTGAAGTTCGTCGGCCAGCAGTCAATCCAGCTTCACGGCGGCATCGGCATGACCATGGAAGCGAAGATCGGTCATTACTTCAAGCGACTGACCATGATCGAGAACACGTTCGGGGACACGGATTATCATTTGCGCCGTGTGACCCAGGGCGGCGGGCTGGTTTGATCTGTCATTTATCGTAACCCGGATGAGCGAAGCGACATCCGGGAAAGGCCGCGACGTTAGCCCTGGATGTCGCTTCGCTCATCCAGGCTACATAATATCTCTCGTCATTGCGAGCCAACGGGTCGCGCGAATGCGCGCCCGATGACAGGCTCCGCGAAGCAATCCATTTCACCGCGCAAAGGAAGAATGGATTGCTTCGTCGCTGCGCTCCCTTGCGCAAACGCTTTGCGTTTGTCGCAGGCAATGACGGCGTTGGACTCCGATGCGTCGAGCTTGATGACCGGCCAGACCATCGTGGTTGATGGTGGAGTGACGACAGCGGCGGTGTAGTTCTTTCTTGCCCTCTCCCCTTGTGGGAGAGGGTGGACGCGAGGCGAAGCCTTGCGGACGGGTGAGGGGTTCTTTCCGCGGATAGAGACCCCTCATCCGGCGCGCTATGCGCGCCACCTTCTCCCACAAGGGGAGAAGGGAAGAAGCCACGCGCCCCTTCCATATTGACCTTCCCCCTTCAATCCGCTTGCCTCGGCACAACCTAAAAACTCCCGAGGACCCCCCTCATGTCCCACGTCTTGGCCATCGATCAGGGCACCACATCCTCCCGCGCGATCGTGTTTCGCAGCGACATTTCGATCGCCGCGTCCGCACAGCAGGAATTCCCACAGCATTTTCCAGCCTCCGGCTGGGTCGAGCACGAACCGGAGGATATCTGGACCTCCACCATCGCGACCTGCCGCGCGGCGTTGCAGAAGGCTGGCGTCATCGCCAAGGACATCGCCGCGATCGGGATCACCAATCAGCGCGAAACCACTGTGGTGTGGGACCGCGTCACCGGCACAGCTATTCATCGCGCCATTGTCTGGCAGGATCGCCGCACCGCCGATATCTGCGCGCGATTGAAGAGCGAAGGCCACGAGCCGGCAATCTCGGCCAAGACCGGTCTCATTATCGATCCTTATTTTTCCGGAACAAAAGTGGCCTGGATCCTCGACCACGTGCCCGGCGCGCGCGCCCGCGCCGAGCGCAGCGAATTGCTGTTCGGCACCGTCGATTGCTACCTGCTGTGGCGGCTGACCGGCGGCAAGATGCACGCGACAGACGCGACCAACGCTTCGCGCACGCTGCTGTTCAATATCCACACCGGCCAGTGGGACGATGAACTGCTGAAAATCCTGCGCGTGCCGCGTTCGATGCTCCCAGAGGTGAAGGACTCCTCTGCAAAATTCGGCGATAGCCTGCCGGAACTGTTCGGCGGCTCCATCGCGATTTCAGGGATCGCCGGCGACCAGCAGGCCGCGACCATCGGTCAGGCCTGTTTTTCGCCCGGCATGATCAAATCGACCTATGGCACCGGCTGCTTCGCGCTGCTCAACACCGGCACCACGCCGGTCGCCTCGAAGAACAAGCTGCTCACCACCATTGCCTATCAGCTCAGCGGACAGCGCACCTACGCGCTCGAGGGCTCGATTTTCGTCGCGGGCTCGGCGGTGCAATGGCTGCGCGATGGGTTGGGGATCATCAAGAACGCGGCCGAGACCGGCCCGCTCGCCGATAAATCCGACTCGATGCAGAGCGTTTATCTCGTGCCGGCCTTCGTCGGTTTAGGGGCGCCCTACTGGAATCCGCGCGTGCGCGGCGCGCTGTTCGGGCTGACGCGCAACACCGGTCCCGCCGAACTCGCGCATGCCGCACTGGAAAGCGTCTGTTACCAGACCTTCGATCTGTGGGCCGCGATGCGCGCGGACTGGCCCGACGCCAGCGCCGTGAAAACCGTGCTGCGCGTCGACGGCGGCATGACCGCCTCCGACTGGACCATGCAGCGCCTCGCCGATCTGCTCGACGCGCCGGTCGATCGCCCGATGATCCAGGAAACCACAGCCCTCGGCGCCGCCTATCTCGCGGGGTTGGCCGCGGGCGTCTATCCCGAGCCGTCGAAGTTTGCCGACAACTGGCGGCTGGAACATCGCTTCAAGCCGGCGATGAGTGCCGCGACAAGAGAGCGGAAGCTGAAGGGCTGGGCGAGGGCGGTGAAGGGATTGCTGGCGAGCGATGAGGGGGAGGGGTAGAGGATATTCGTGGGCTAGTTCTCTCAAAGTTTTTGAAAGGTAAGCATTATGTCCGCAGATACATTCTCAAGCCCCCCGACGCGATTTGGAACAATTCCTGACTATGAGATCGTGGAATTGGCATCCCGAGGAATTCTTATAGGTGAAAATTTTGAACCAAAGTGCGTGAAGCAGGCTTGTTATGAGCTGAGGGCCGGAGAAATTTACTACGACCTTTCGAAAGAATCGGAGCGAACAGTAGTTCCCGCAGGTTCCTATATTTTGATAAAACCACGACAACTGATCACGATAATTACGAAGGAAGTCTTGGAAATTCCCCAAGATGTACTCGCTCGAATTCTGACAAAAGGTAAGCTCTTCTCAATTGGGCTGCTACCCGTGAATACATACGCTGATCCAGGCTTTGTAGGTAGGTGCTTGATCGGTACTTCGAAGAGGGGCGATTAAAGGTTTCGTGTTTTCGGGAAGATGAGAAATCCCCGCGCTTACCCCGATTGACCTACCCGACGGGCAAATCAAAGCGCCCGGCGCTGGATCATTTGTCCAGCCCCTTCCGCAAAAATATTCTGTTTTTCAGAAATCGAAAATCAGTCTATATAAATGCCCATCCCGCCTCACAAGAGGGGCGCTTCGCGGTCGTCACGGACGTTGATGCGGGATGCGATGGACGCGGCAATGTCACATGACGAATGACATCGCCGCGGACGGAGAAGGCGTGTGGTCCCGACACCCCGACGCTGGTGTCAAGTTTGCGCATGAGGCTGCGCAGGCGACGGTGGCAAGAAAGCCCGGTCACCGAGGAGAGCGCGCAGGAAGCTGTTAAAACCATTGCGTGGGGAATGCCGGGTGATTCCGGTGTGACCTGACTAACGCGTGTGCTCTTTACTTACCACTTTCGCACACGCGGCTGCGGGCGCATCGGGCGCCCGGCATTCCCCGCGCCCTCTGTTTGGAGGGCTGGAAGTTAAGAGCAAAACTCGGGCGGATTGCGTCGCGAGAATGCGAAACCGTGTCGATCTCTTCCGTCATTGCGAGCCGCTCTCTCAACGTCATTGCGAGCAAAGCGAAGCAATCCATCTTTTTCTTTATGTTGCCCGATGGATTGCTTCGTCGCTTTCGCTCCTCGCAATGACGGGCCATGCTGTTTGAAAATTGGAATCCAAAATCAGAACCGCTGCGGCGCTTTCTTCCCCTCTCCCCTTGTGGGAGAGGGTGGCTTCGCGAAGCGAAGACGGGTGAGGGGTTCTTTCCGCGGATGCAGACCCCTCATCCGGCGCGGACTTTGTCCGCGCCACCTTCTCTCACAAGGGGAGAAGGGAAAAGAAAAACCGTCAGGCCCTCGCCGCCTTCTTCCGGTACGCCAGGTGCACGGCGCAACTGCAGCCCGGGGGATGCGAGGCGACTTCCTTGGCGGCGACGTCGTTGGCGGGAACGGCCGACGCCGGCGCCAATGTCGGCATCGCTTCCTTGACGCGGCGGTCCTGTGCGGACTGGTCCTGGGTCGGAATATAATTCAGCACCGGGGCCAGCCAGCGTTCGGCTTCCGTGACGCTCCAGCCTTTGCGGGACGCATAATCCTCGACCTGGTCGCGCTCGATCTTGCCGACGCCGAAATAGAAGCTTTCCGGATGGCTGAAATAAAGCCCCGATACCGACGAGCCCGGCCACATCGCGTAGCTCTCGGTCAGCTTCACGCCGGCGGTGTTCTCGGCATCGAGCAGCGCGAACAAGGTCGCCTTCTCGGTGTGATCGGGCTGCGCGGGATAGCCGGGGGCAGGGCGGATGCCGGCATATTGCTCGAGGATGAGTTGATCGGGCGTTGCGGTCTCGTCCGGCGCATAACCCCAGAATTCGCGGCGCACGCGCGCATGCAGGCGCTCGGCGAAGGCTTCGGCAAGACGATCCGCCAGCGCCTTGCACAGGATCGAGGAGTAGTCGTCATTGGCGTTTTTAAAGCGATCGGCGATCACGTCCTCGCCAATCCCGGCGGTGACCACGAAGGCGCCGATGTAATCCGGCACGCCACTTGACGCGGGCGCGATGAAATCCGACAGCGCCGAATTGAAACGGCCCTCGCGCTTCTCCAGTTGCTGGCGCAGCGTGTGGAAGGTCGCGATCTGCTGTTGGCGTGTGTCGTCGGCATACACCGTGATATCGTCGCCGTCGGCATTGGCCGGCCAGAAGCCGATCGTCGCCTGCGCGGTGAACCATTTCTCCTTGATGATGCGGCCCAGCATCTTGCGGGCGTCGTCATAGAGCGAGCGCGCGACTTCGCCGACTTTCTCGTCGTCGAGGATCATCGGGAAGCGCCCGGTCAGCTCCCAGGTCTGGAAGAACGGCGTCCAGTCGATGTAGTCGGCGAGTTCAGCGAGGTCGTAGGCTTTGAAAGTCTTGGTCCCAAGGAACGCCGGCTTCTTCGGTGGCGTCTTGGTAAAGTCGATGGTCATTGCATTGGCGCGAGCGTCGGCCAGCTTCAGCCGCTTCTTGTCGGCCTGGGCGCGAAAATGCGCCGCGGAAATCTTGGCGTAATCGGCGCGCACTTCGGCGGCATAGGCCTCGCGCCGTTCCGGCGACAGCAGCGACGAGGCGACACCGACCGCGCGGCTGGCGTCGTTGACATGCACCACCGGTCCGCTGCGGTAATTCGGGTCGATCTTCACGGCGGTATGGACGCGGCTGGTGGTCGCGCCACCGATCAGAAGCGGCACGTTCAGGCCCTGGCGTTCCAGTTCGCCCGCGAGAAAACTCATCTCGTCGAGCGAGGGCGTGATCAGGCCGGACAGGCCGATGATGTCGGCGCCCTCGGCTTTCGCGGTCTCGATGATCTTGGCGGCCGGAACCATCACGCCGAGGTCGATCACTTCGAAATTATTACATTGCAGCACGATGCCGACGATGTTCTTGCCGATGTCGTGGACGTCGCCTTTCACGGTCGCGAGCACGATCTTGCCGGCGGAGTTGCGGCCGTCGCCGACAATGCCGTTGGCCTTGTTGCGCGCCTTTTCCTCTTCCATGAACGGCATCAGATAGGCCACCGCCTGCTTCATCACGCGGGCAGATTTCACGACCTGCGGCAAAAACATTTTACCGTCGCCGAAGAGATCGCCGACGATATTCATGCCGGCCATCAGCGGACCTTCGATCACATTGAGCGGACGCTCGACGGTCTGGCGCGCGGCTTCGGTGTCGGTCTCGATATATTCGGTGATGCCGTGCACCAGCGCGTGGCTCAGGCGTTTCTCGACCGGCCATTCGCGCCAGGCAAGGTCCTGTTCCTTGGTCTGCTTTTCCTTGCCACGGAATTTTTCCGCCAGCGCCAACAACCGTTCGGACGCGCCGGGGTCGCGGTTGAGGATCACGTCCTCGCAGGTCTGGCGCAGTTCGGGATCGATGTCGTCATAGACGATCATCTGCCCTGCATTGACGATGCCCATGTCCATGCCGGCCTTGATGGCGTGATACAGGAACACCGAATGCATCGCTTCGCGCACCGGCTCATTGCCGCGGAACGAGAAGGAAAGGTTCGAGACGCCGCCGGAAATATGCGCGTGCGGCAGGTTCTTGCGGATCCAGCGCGTCGCCTCGATGAAATCGACGCCGTAATTATTGTGCTCGTCGAGGCCGGTCGCGATCGCAAAGATATTCGGATCGAAGATGATGTCTTCTGGCGGGAAATCCAGTTGCCCGACCAGGATATCGTAGGCGCGCTTGCAGATTTCAGTCTTGCGCGCAAACGTATCGGCCTGGCCGACCTCGTCGAACGCCATCACCACCACGGCGGCGCCATGGCGGCGGGCGATCCTGGCCTCGTGAATGAATTTTTCTTCGCCCTCCTTCATCGAGATCGAGTTGACCACCGGCTTGCCTTGAACGCATTTCAGGCCGGCTTCGATCACGGCGAATTTCGACGAGTCGACCATCACGGGAACGCGGGCGATGTCGGGTTCGGCGGCAACGAGATTGAGGAACGTCACCATCGCGGCTTCGGAATCCAGCAGCCCTTCGTCCATGTTGACGTCGATGATCTGGGCGCCGTTCTCGACCTGGTCGCGCGCCACTTGAAGGGCCGCAGTGTAATCGCCCGCGGTGACCAGCTTGCGGAATTTCGCCGAGCCGGTGACGTTGGTGCGCTCGCCGACATTGACGAAGGGGATCGCGGGCGTCAGCTCGAACGGTTCCAGACCGGAAAGCCGCAGGCGCGGTTCGATGCCGGGGATCACGCGGGGCTTGTGCGGCGCCACGGCAGCGGCAATCGCGGCGATATGATCCGGGGTGGTGCCGCAGCAGCCGCCGACGATGTTGACGAGGCCGGCCGAGGCAAACTCGCCGATCAGCCCGGCCATGAATGCCGGGGTCTCGTCGTACTGGCCGAATTCGTTAGGCAGGCCCGCGTTGGGATAAGCACAAACCAGCGTATCGGCGACGCGGCCGATGTCGGCGATATGGGCGCGCAAATCCTCGGCGCCGAGCGCGCAGTTGAAGCCGATGGTGATGGGCCGGGCGTGGCGCACCGAATTCCAGAACGCCTCGGGCAATTGGCCCGAAAGGAGACGGCCGGATTTGTCGGTGATGGTGCCGGAGATCATCACGGGCATGTCGATGCCGCGGGCTTCGCTGATCTCGGCGATGGCGTAGAGCGCGGCCTTGGCGTTGAGCGTATCGAAGATGGTTTCGACCAGCAGCAGATCGGCGCCGCCGTCGATCAGGCCGTTGATCTGCTCGCTATAGGCGATGCGCAGATCGTCGAAGGTCACGGCGCGATAACCAGGACTCGAGACGTCAGGCGAGATCGACGCGGTGCGGTTGGTCGGGCCGATGGCGCCGGCGACAAAACGGGGCTTGCCGTCTTCCGCGGTGACGCGCACAGCCGCGGCGCGCGCGAGTTTGGCGCCTTCGAGATTGAGCTCATAGGCAAACGACGAGAGGTCGTAATCGGCCTGCGCGATCGAGGTCGAGGAAAACGTGTTGGTCGCGACGATGTCCGCGCCGGCGCGCAAGTAGGCGGCGTGGATATCCTCGATCGCCTTGGGCTGCGTGAGGATCAGAAGATCGTTGTTGCCGCGCAGGTCGCGGTGAAAATCCTTGAAACGCTCGCCACGAAAGGCGGCCTCGTCATATTCGAGGCCCTGGATCATGGTGCCCATGGCGCCGTCGAGCACCAGGATACGTTCGCGGGCGGCCGCGATCAGTGCGGTTCGCTTGGGAGAAACGATAGAGGTCATCGATCAAGCGGCTTTCTGTGCGCCTTGCGGGCGAATGCCCAGCAAGTGGCTGATGGCGAACACGAGATCCGCGCGGTTCATGGTGTAGAAGTGAAAGGTGTCGACGCCCTGCTTGGCGAGCTTTTGCACCTGACCGGCCGCGACGGTGGCTGCGACCAGCTTGCGGGTCTCGGCGTCATCGTCGAGGCCGTCGAATTTTTCCGCCAGCCAATCCGGAACAGAGGTGCCGGCGCGGGTCACGAAATTGCGGGCCTGCTTGAAATTGTGCATCGGCATGATGCCGGGCACGATCGGGATATCGATGCCGCGGGCGCGAACCCGGTCGAGATAGCGCAAATAAAGGTCGTTATCGAAGAACACTTGCGTAATCGCGCGGGTCGCGCCGGCATCGACCTTGGCCTTGAGCACATCGATATCGGCATCGAAGTCGGGGCTTTCCGGGTGTTTTTCCGGATAAGCCGATACGGAGACTTCGATATCGGGATGACGCTTCTTGATGCCATCAACCAGTTCGGCCGAGGTCTGATAGCCCTGGGGATGGGTGGTGTAGGGCGTCCCGATGCCGCCGGGCGGATCGCCGCGCAGTGCTACGATGTGACGGACGCCGACGTCATGATAGCGGCTGACGATGTCGTCGATCTCGCCGCGTGCCGCGCCGACGCAGGTCAGATGCGCGGCCGGCCGGATGTCGGTTTCGTTGAGGATGCGGGTGATGGTGGAATGGGTGCGCTCGCGGGTCGATCCGCCGGCGCCATAGGTCACCGAGACGAAATTGGGGGTCAGCGGCGCGAGCCGCTTGATGGTCTCCCACAGGCTCTTCTCCATCTCCTCGGTCTTCGGCGGGAAGAACTCAAAGGAGATCGCCGGCGACTTCGGCACGCGCTGTCCATCGGGCGCGGGGGGCGTAACCTCGGTCATGGCGCGAAAAACTCCACTCAATCGGGATCGCATCAGGTTTAGTTGCAGAGCACCAAAATAGGCTAAACAGGGTCGTTCAAACAGCCCATCGGTTATGGGAAATTGCCCACTACTTGTATTTATTTGATATTTTTTGCTCTTAAAAATTAGGGTTGGGCCAAAAATGTAAAAGCTGCAAAAGTCAACTTTCGGCTAATTATATTGGGTTATTGTAACATTATATGTAAAGGATTGCCTTATTTCAAAGGTGGGCAGTATGACGTATCGATGTGTATCCTGAATATTAGCCCACTTTCTGGGTGTTGACCAAAATCGCCGCGCCGGTCAACGCGCATCTGATTTGCGCGGCACGGCCCTTTGTCGGCCGGGCAGAGCACATTAGGTTCAGTCTCATGATCCCGCTTTCCATTCTCGACCTCTCCGTCGTCACCACTGGCACCAAGCCCGCCGCAGCGCTGCGCAACAGCATCGATCTGGCGCGCTTCGCCGATACGCTGGGCTACACCCGCTACTGGCTGGCCGAACACCACAACCTGTCGTCGGTCGCGAGCCCGGCGCCGGAAATCATGATCGGGCAGATCGCCGCGGTGACCAAAAACCTGCGCGTCGGCTCCGGCGGTGTGATGCTGCCCAACCATGCGCCGCTGATGGTCGCCGAACGTTTCAAGATGCTGGAAGCGCTGTTTCCCGGCCGGATCGATCTTGGGCTCGGCCGCGCGCCCGGCACCGACGGCACCACCGCCTATGCCTTGAGGAGCCGGCTCGATCGCCGCGAAGGCGACGATTTTCTTGAGCGGCTGCATGAGCTGACGCTGTGGGAGACCCGCGATTTTCCGCCCGACCACCCCTTCAACAAGGTGGTGGCGATGCCGGATGATACGCCGCTGCCGCCGATCTGGCTGCTCGGCTCCAGCGATTATAGCTCAGAGCTTGCCGCCCAGGTCGGGATGGGGTTTGCATTTGCGCATCATTTCGCCTCGCATGACGCGCTGGCCGCGATGATCAATTATCGCATGCATTTCAAGCCATCGGGCTGGCGCACCACGCCCTATGCTATCCTCGCCGTGGCTGTCGTCGCGGCCGACACCGACGCGGAAGCCGAACAACTCGCGTCGTCGATGGATCTCAACCGATTGCGGAGGGATCGCGGCCAGTATCTGCCGCTGCCGAGCGTCGAGGAAGCGCTGGCCTATCCCTACAGCGACGCCGAGCGCGCGTTGGTCGCGCGTAACCGTTCGCGGATGTTTGTCGGCAGCCCCGCGACTGTCATGACAAAACTGCAGCCGATGATCGCGGCCAGTCAGGCCGATGAGCTGATGGTCATCACCGCGGTGTATGACCACGACGCGCGCAAGAAGTCCTATCGACTGATGGCGGATGCGTTCGGGCTTGGCAACAAGGCCGCGGCGTAAATACCGTCATTCCGGGGCGATGCGTAGCATCGAGCCCGGAATCTCGAGATTCCGGGTCTGGTCCTTCGGACCATCCCGGAATGACGAACATCAAATCAGTCCGCCGTCTCGCTGAACGTCGCGCGGAACGGGTGGGCGGGATAGACGCCGACGATCCGCAATTCACGCGAGAAGAATTTCAGCTCCTCCAGCGCGAAGGCGAGATTTTTGTCGTCGGGATGGCCATCGACATCCGCATAGAACTGCGTGGCGAAGAAATTGCCGTCGACCATGTAGCTTTCCAGCTTGGTCATGTTGACGCCGTTGGTCGCAAAGCCGCCCATCGCTTTGTAAAGCGCGGCGGGCAAATTGCGCACCCGGAAAACAAAGGTAGTGACCAGCGGCCCCGATCCCTGTTTGGCCCACGCGGCCTCGCGCGCCAGCACCACGAAGCGCGTGGTGTTGTGGGTTTCGTCCTCGACATCCTCGGCCAGGATATCGAGACCGTAGATATCGGCGGCCAGTCGGGGCGCGATCGAAGCGCAGCTTTTGTCGCCGCGCTCTCCCACAATGCGCGCGCTACCGGCGGTATCGACCGCGACGATCGGCCTGATGCCGAGCTTGCGGATGATGCGGCGGCATTGGCCGAGCGCGTGGACGTGGCTTTCCACGGTCTTGATATCGGCCAGTTTGGCGCCGCGCGGCGCCATCAATTGGTGATGGATCGGTAAAAACCATTCGCCGACGATGAACAGGCCGGATTGCGGCAGGAGATGATGGATATCGGCGACCCGGCCGGCGACCGAATTCTCGATCGGGATCATGCCCAGATCCGCCTCGCCCGAGGTGATCGCGGCCAGCGCGTCCTCGAAGGTCGGGCAGGGCAATGGTTCGGCGTCGGGATAGGCTTCGGCGATCGCAATATGAGAGTTTGCGCCGGGCTCGCCCTGGAATGCGATTTTGATGGGTTTGGTCGTTGTCATGGCGGGCCTTTTACCAGCCGCCTAGGTTTTCGCTAGTATGCGGCGGGCGGTTTCGAGGTCGGCGGGGGTGTCGACCCCGCGCGGCACGGTATCGACGATGGTGACATCGATCCGCATGCCGGCCTCGATGGCCCGCAATTGCTCGAGTTTTTCTTGCTGTTCCAGGTAAGAGGGCGGCAGTGCCACGAACCGCTCCAGCGCCGCACGCCGATAGGCATAGAGACCGATGTGATGGTAGCGCGGCCCGTCGCCCCAGGGGGCCGTGGCGCGGGTGAAATAAAGCCCGCGCAGCCGCTTCGGGCCGATCGGCGATCCCACCACTTTCACGACGTTCGGATTCGACGCCTCTTCCTCGGTATGGATTTCGGCGGCCAGGGTCGCGATATCGACCCCGGCGTCGGCCAGTGGCGCCAGCACGTCGCGGATATTGTCGGACGAAATGGTCGGAAAGTCGCCCTGCAGATTGACGATGATGTCGGTCTCGCCGCGGGGGTCGAGCTTGCCCAGCGCCTCGTAGCTGCGGTCCGATCCCGAAGGATGATCGGCGCGGGTCATCACCGCCTCGAAACCGTGGGCGGTCACGACCGCCGCAATCTCCGGGGTGTCGGTGGCCACCGCGACGCGGCCGATGGCGGCGTCCTGCGCGCGGCGCAGCACATGGACGATCATCGGCAGGCCGGCGATGTCCAACAGCGGCTTGCCCGGCAGCCGGGTCGCTGCCATACGGGCGGGAATCAGTACCAAAATACGGGGTTCGGTCATCAAAGTGAGGTCTGGGCTCCCGGTCGATAACAAGCCGGAAATGATGGGGATTGGTCGAAAGCCGATGCATTTATACGGGTTGCCAGAGCACGGGCAAACCGATATCTGATCGTGGCTCGGGTGCGGTGCGAAAGCCTGATTCCTGACGCTCATCCGCGGCCGTTTCTCTCCGGCCTAAAGTCGACATTCCGGCCTGGAGCCTGATCCAAAATGGACTCCTTCGAACTCAATAAAATCATGGGTGCCGTTCTGGCCACCTGTCTCGTTCTGCTCGCGACCAGTTTCGCTGCCGGCGCGATTTTCTCGCCCGTGCTGCCGGAAAAGCCGGGTTTCGAAATTGCGGTGAAGGAAGAGGCGCCGGGCGGCAAGGAAGCCGCGCCCGTCGCGTCCGAGCCGATCGAGAAACTGCTGCAGACCGCGTCGGTCGAGAAGGGCGCCGCGGCGGCCAAGAAGTGCGCCGCCTGCCACGACTTTACCAAGGGCGGTCCCAACAAGGTCGGTCCGAACCTTTACGGCGTGCTCGGCCGTGAACGTGGCACCGAGCCCGGGTTCAACTATTCCGCTGGCATGAAGGCCAAGCCGGGCAAGTGGACCTATGAGGACCTCAATCTGTTCATCACTAACCCCAAGGGTTTCGTCCCGGGCACCGCGATGGGCTTTGCCGGTATCCAGAAGGACAGTGAGCGCGCGGACGTGATCGACTATCTGCACACGCTTGCGGACAGCCCGCTGCCGTTGCCGACGGCGGCGAAATAACGCCGTTGGTTCCCATCGAATTTTTAACGCAAACGGCCGGGCTTTTGCCCGGCCGTTTTTGTATTCCGTGCCGGTCGCGAGGGCACTTTTGGGCAGGTCGTGTACTTACCTAGCGGGGCGTTTCGTCGCAGTGCCACCGTTCACAAGCTAGTATCATGAGGAAAAAGCAACATAATCGGTCGAAACCTTGCCTTATAATGCGTCCTCAATAGCCCACCGTACCCACGGGGATTCTTCATTTGACCATTACCCGACGATACCTTTTACAGAACGCCGCCTTCGCCACCATCATCCCGGCCCTGGGAACCGCAACCGGCCTTCCGGCGGTGAGCCCGGCCAGTGCGCAGACAGCCGGCGGCGAGCCGGCCTGGCGCCACGGACTTTCGCTATTTGGCAATGTCAAATATCCCGCCGACTTCAAGCGTTTCGACTACGTCAATCCGGACGCGCCCAAGGGCGGTGTCGCGCGGCAAATTCTGATTGGGACGTTCGACCACTTCAATGCGGTGGTGGCGGGCGTCAAAGGCTCTTATGCCGCTGCTGCCGGGCTGATCTATGAAGCGCTGACGACACCGGCGCTGGACGAGGTTTCGACAGAGTACGGCGCGCTGGCCGAGAGCGTCAGCTATCCCGAAGATTTCTCATCGGTGACCTACCGCCTGCGGGCACAGGCAAAATGGCACGACGGCGTGTCTGTGACGCCGGAGGACGTGATCTTCTCGCTGGATGCGTTCAAGCAAAATCATCCGCAATATTCTGCCTATTATCGCCACGTGGTGAAGGCGGAGAAGGTCGGCGAGCGCGATATCAAATTCACCTTCGACGCGCCCGGTAACCGCGAACTGCCGCAAATCGTCGGTCAATTGACGGTGCTCCCGAAACATTGGTGGGAAGGCAAGGACAGCGAAGGCCGCAAGCGCGATATCTCGGCGACCACGCTGGAGAAGCCGCTTGGTAGCAGTGTCTATCGGATCAAGGAATTTGTGCCGGGCCGTTCGATCGTGCTGGAACGCGTGAAGGATTATTGGGGACGCGATCTCAGCGTCAATGTCGGGCGCAATAATTTCGACGAGTTGCGTTACGAGTATTTTCGCGACTCAACGGTGGCGCTTGAGGCTTTCAAGGCCGATCAGGTCGATTGGCGTACTGAAAACAGTGCCAAGAATTGGGCCACAGCGTACGACTTCCCCGCGGTGAAGGAACAGCGGGTGCTGCTGGAAGAATTTCCGAACCGCAGTTCCGGCGTCATGCAGGCCTTCGCGCTGAATATCCGCCGCGAAAAGTTTGCAGATCCGAAGGTGCGCCGCGCGCTCAATTTCGCGTTCGATTTCGAGGAAATGAACAAGCAGATTTTCTTCAATCAGTATAAGCGCGTTACCAGCTATTTCGACGGCACCGAATTGGCGTCAAGCGGTCTGCCGCAGGGCAAAGAATTGGAGATCCTTGACACCGTCCGCGCGCAGGTGCCCGCAGAAGTGTTTACGACGGCCTATACCAATCCGGTCGGCGGCAACCCGGAGGCGGTGCGCGACAATCTGCGCGAAGCCCTGCGCCTGCTCAAGGAAGCCGGTTACGAAGTCCGCGACCGCAAGCTTGTCGACATCAAGAGCGGCACGCAATTCACCATCGAATTGCTGGTCGAAGACCCGAGCTTCGAACGGGTGATGCTGTTCTTCAAGCCGTCGCTGGAACGCCTGGGTATCGCCGTGAGCGTGCGTACCATCGATCCGACGCAATATGAAAACCGATTGCGGACCTGGGACTTCGATGTCGTGACATCGAGCTGGCCGGAATCATTGTCACCGGGCAACGAACAACGCGAATATTGGGGATCACAGGCTGCCGACACGGCGGGGTCGCGCAACATCATCGGGATCAAGAATCCGGCAATCGACAAGCTGATAGAGCGCGTCATTTTCACCAAGGACCGCGACGATTTGGTCGCGGCAACCAAGGCGCTCGATCGGGTCTTGCTGTGGAATCACTATGTCGTGCCGCAGTGGAATTATACGAAGGTGCGGACCGCGCATTGGGACCGCTTTGGCCGGCCATCGAAAATGCCGGAATACGGAGCCTCGGCATTTCCGGCGATCTGGTGGTTCGACGCCGACAAGGCTGCCAAGATCGGCAAGCGCTCTTGAGGAAATATCCGCGCATGGCGCAGCTCTCCCGCCGGCATGTGCTCGGTCTTGGTGTCGGCGCGCTCGGCGCGTCGTGGCTGCGGCCGGCGCTATCGGCCGAGGAGGCTGTGTCGGCCCACGGCATGTCGGCGTTCGGCGACCTGAAATACCCAGCGGATTTTCATCACTTCGACTACGTCAACGTCGCGGCGCCGAAGGGTGGATTTTTTTCGTTGATTCCCTCGGTGCGGTCCTACAACCAGTCCTACCAGACCTTCAGCTCGTTCAACGCCTACATCCTCAAGGGCGAAGGCGCACAGGGCATGGATATGACGTTTGCGCCGCTGATGGTGCGCGCCAGCGACGAGCCCGATGCGATGTATGGCCTCGTGGCCAAGTCCGTGCAGATATCGGCCGACAAGACCATCTATCGCTTCACGCTGCGGCCGGAGGCTAGATTTCACGACGGTACGAAACTGACGGCGCATGATGCCGCGTTTTCGCTGATGACGCTGAAGGAGAAAGGTCATCCTTTGATCGTGACGCAGATGCGCGATGTGATCAAGGCGGAAGCCATCGACGATTCGACGCTGGTCGTCACCTTTGCCGCGACGCGCGCCCGCGATGTGCCGCTCTATGTCGCGGGCCTGCCGATTTTCTCCAGGGCTTATTACGCGACGCGAGCTTTCGATGAATCGACGCTGGACACCCCGCTGGGGTGCGGGCCGTACAAGGTCGGGAAGTTCGAGGCCAACCGCTACGTCGAATACGAACGGGTGAAGGATTGGTGGGGCGCTGATCTTCCGGTCGCGCGTGGCAGTTATAATTTCGACACAGTGCGGTATGAATTCTACCGCGATCGCGACGTCGCTTTCGAGGGATTTTCCGCGAGAAGTTATCTCTATCGGGAGGAATTCACCGCCCGGGTATGGGCGACGCGCTATGATTTCCCGGCCGTGAAGGATGGTCGCGTCAAGCGCGAGACCTTACCGGACGATACGCCGTCCGGTGCGCAGGGCTGGTTCATCAATACCCGCCGCGAAAAATTCAGGGATCCGCGGGTGCGCGAGGCGCTGATCCAGGCGTTCGATTTCGAATGGACAAACAAGACCATCATGTACGGCGCCTATGCGCGCACCCATTCGCCGTTCCAGAATTCGGACATGATGGTGAGCGGGCCGCCGTCGCCGGAAGAACTCAAGCTGCTGGAGCCGTTTCGCGGACAGGTGCCGGACGAAGTGTTTGGTGTGCCGTTCGTGCCACCGGTGTCGGATGGCTCGGGGCAGGACCGTGCGCTGCTGCGCAAGGCGTCGCAATTGCTGCAGGATGCTGGATTGTCGGTTAAGGACGGCAAGCGGGTGCTGCCGAATGGCGAAGTGTTCAGAATAGAATTTTTGGTCGACGAGCCCTCGCTGCAGCCGCATCACGCGCCCTACATCAAGAATCTCGGCACGCTCGGGATCGAAGCAAGCCTGCGGGTCGTCGATCCCGTGCAGTATCGCGCCCGGGTGGAAGATTTCGACTTCGATATGACTATTGAGCGCTTCAGCATGTCAGCGACACCGGGCGACGGCATGCGTCCGTTCTTCTCGTCGCAGGCGGCTGCAACCAAAGGGTCGTATAATCTCGCCGGCATTTCAAATCCGGCGATCGATACGCTGCTCGAGAAGATCATCGGCGCGGACAATCGCGCCGATCTCACGGTGGCCTGCCGCGCCTTCGATCGGGTATTTCGCGCCGGGCGCTATTGGGTGCCGCAATGGTATCGGACCAGTCACCCGATCGCCTATTGGGATCTGTTCGGGCATCCCGACAAGCAGCCGCATTATGCGCAAGGCGTCGGAGCGCCGGAAAACTGGTGGTCTGACACTGATAAAGTGGCCAAGGCCGAGCAGGCGAAATAATTCATGAGTGCCTATATCGCCCGACGCATTCTGTTGATGATCCCGACGCTGCTCGGGATTCTGTTCGTATCGTTCGTGGTGGTTCAATTCGCGCCGGGTGGCCCGGTGCAAAGGGTAATTGCGCAACTCAGCGGCGCCGACACCGGTGCCGGTTCACGAATTTCAGGTTCCGGTGGCGATTTTGGCGCGCGCGGCCAGGTTGGCGCGGCCTCAGATGTGGTGAATTCGAAATACCGCGGCGCCCAGGGGCTTGATCCTGAATTCATCAAGAAGCTCGAAAAGCAGTTCGGCTTCGACAAGCCGGCGCCGGAGCGTTTTGCGCTGATGCTGTGGAATTTCGCGCGGTTCGATTTCGGCAACAGCTATTTCCGCGACGTCAGCGTGCTGCAGCTGATCAAGGAAAAACTGCCGGTTTCGATGTCGCTGGGCATCTGGATGACGCTCCTAACCTATCTGATTTCGATTCCGCTCGGTATCCGCAAGGCGGTTATGGACGGATCGAGGTTCGACACCTGGACTTCGGTCGTGGTCATCATCGGCTTTGCGATCCCGGGTTTTCTGTTCGCGATCCTGTTGATCATCCTGTTCGCGGGCGGCTCGTTCCTCAGCATTTTCCCGTTACGCGGGCTTACCTCCGACGGCTGGGCGCAATTTCCCTGGTACTGGAAAATCATCGACTATTTCTGGCACCTCACGCTGCCCCTGGTTTCGATGGCGCTCGGCGCCTTCGCGACCATGACGTTGTTGACCAAGAATTCTTTCCTCGACGAAATCCGCAAGCAATATGTTATGACCGCACGCGCCAAGGGCTGCAGCGAGCGGCAAGTGCTCTACAATCACATTTTTCGTAATGCGATGCTGATCGTGATCGCCGGCTTTCCTGGTGCGTTCATTCACGCGTTCTTTTCGGGATCGCTGTTGATCGAAACCATCTTCTCGCTGGATGGGCTCGGCCTGCTCAGTTTCGAGAGCGTGCTCAATCGCGATTACCCCGTGGTGTTCGGGACGCTGTTCATCTTCTCGCTGGTGGGCCTCGTGGTCAATCTGATCTCGGATCTGGCTTACATGTGGATCGATCCGCGGATCGATTTCGAGGCGCGGGAAGTCTGATGACCCTCATCGCGCCCCCGCCGGTCGAGACCACAACGCAAGCGCCACTCGGCGAAGCGGTGCCGATGACACGGCATCGCTTCAGCCCATCGCCGCTCAACCGGCGCCGCTGGCAGAATTTCAAATCCAATCGGCGCGGCTATTGGTCGTTCTGGATTTTTCTCATTCTGTTCGTGGTCTCGCTGTTTGCGGAGTTGATCGCCAATGATCGACCGTTCTTCATCAAGTTCGACGGGCATTTGTATTGGCCGGCCTTCATCAGCTATTCGGAGACGACCTTCGGCGGCGATTTCGAAACCGCGGCGGATTATCGCGATCCCTTTCTGCAGAAGCTGATTGCCGACAAGGGCGGCACGGTCATCTGGCCGCTGATACGTTACTCCTACGATACGCATAATCTCGATCTGCCGACGCCGGCGCCGTCGAAGCCGACCTGGATGCTGACGGAAGATCAGTGCAAGGAAGTGGTGCAGAAGAAGGGTCTGAAGAGCTGCCGCGACCTCGAATATAACTGGCTTGGCACCGACGATCAGGGCCGCGACGTGGTCGCGCGGCTGATCTACGGCTTTCGTATCTCGGTGCTGTTCGGTCTCGCGCTGACGATCGTCTCGTCGGTCATCGGCGTCGCCGCCGGGGGCGTGCAGGGCTATTTCGGCGGCTGGATCGATCTCGGCTTTCAGCGCTTCATCGAGGTCTGGACCGCGATCCCCTCGCTCTATCTGCTGCTGATCCTCTCGTCGGTGCTGGTGCCCGGATTCTTTGTGCTGCTCGGTATTCTCCTGCTGTTCTCATGGGTTTCGCTGGTCGGCCTGGTACGCGCGGAGTTTCTGCGCGGTCGTAATTTCGAATATATCCAGGCGGCGCGCGCGCTCGGCGTCTCCAATGCCGTGATCATGTTCCGGCATCTATTGCCGAATGCGATGGTGGCGACCATGACGTTCCTGCCGTTCATCGTCTCGTCCTCGGTGATGACGCTGACCGCGCTGGATTTTCTTGGCTTCGGATTGCCGCCGGGGTCGCCTTCGCTGGGCGAATTGCTGTCGCAGGGCAAGGCCAACGTGCAGGCGCCGTGGCTGGGCTTTACCGGGTTCTTCGCGGTCGCGATCATGCTGTCGCTGCTGATTTTCATCGGCGAAGCCGTGCGCGACGCGTTCGATCCGCGCAAGACGTTTCGCTAAAGTCATGGTATTCTATCGGTCAGATAGAGGTGTCACATGAACAGGATCACGCGCGAGCACTATCCGGCGTCGAGACTTCCTGAGGATTTGCGGGCGGGCGTCGATCCGTCCTCGACCGTCACGGTAACGATTGTCGAAGAAGAGAAGCGGCCGGGAAAGGTCATGACACTTGAGGAGATTTTCGCTCTACGCCGTCCACCCTTCCGAACTGCGGAAGAGATCGACGATGATTTGCGGAAGCAGCGGGACGAGGGGGATGATTGAGGCGGGTGCGTCGTCGAAGCTGTATTTTGACGCTAATGTATTCATCTACGCCGTAGAGGGTAGCGATGACATCGCGGGTACTCTCCGCACGCTGTTCGAACTGTTGAGTAGAAGAAAAAACCTGGCTGTCACGAGTGAGTTGACGCTCGCCGAAGTGTTGCCAAAGCCTGATCCCATTAGACGCCGGAACTATTTGGAACTGATTGTGTATAGCGGTTTGTTTGATTTGCATCCGGTAACACGCGATGTCTTGATCGAGACCGCCGACTATCGACGAGTTGCCGGCTTGTCGAAGTCGGATATCTCTGAATCCCGGGCGGGCATGCCGAAACTTCCTGATGCCATTCACGTGGTGACAGCTGTCCGGGCCGGTTGTGCCAGGATGCTGTCGTTTGATCGAAAGTTAAAATTGCCTGAGGGCATGCAGCGCGTCACTCGATATGGACTTACGCAGCTGATCGAAGAACTGTCGTAATGGACGCCATCAACCAGCCCTTGCTCGACGTTCGCGACCTCTCGGTGGCCTTTCATCAACCGAGCGGCACGTCGATCGCAGTCGATCATGTATCGTTTTCGATCAAGCGCGGCCAATGCGTCGCGCTGGTCGGGGAATCCGGCTCGGGCAAATCCGTCAGCGCCTTGTCGATCCTCAAGCTGTTACCCTATCCGACTGCATCACATCCATCCGGCAGCGTTCGCTTTCAGGGCCGCGAATTGCTCAATCTGCCGGAGCGCGAAATCCGCAGGATTCGCGGCAACGACATCTCGATCATCTTTCAGGAGCCGATGACTTCGCTCAATCCGTTGCATACGATTGAGTCTCAAATCGGCGAAATTCTGCAGATTCATAGCGGCGTCCGCGGGGCGATGGCGCGGGCGCGCACGCTGGAATTATTGACACAGGTCGGCATTCCCGATCCGGAAACCCGGCTCGCGAGCTATCCGCATCAATTGTCGGGTGGTCAGCGCCAGCGCGTCATGATTGCGATGGCGCTCGCCAACGAGCCGGATCTCCTGATCGCCGATGAGCCGACCACCGCACTCGACGTCACCGTGCAGGCGCAGATCCTGACGCTGCTCGCGGAAATCCGCGCGCGGCTCGGCATGAGTCTGTTGTTCATCACCCATGACCTCGGTATCGTGCGCCGCATCGCCGACGTGGTCTGCGTAATGAACAGTGGCAAGATCGTCGAGCAGGGACCGGTCGAGCAGGTTTTCACCGCGCCCCAACATCCCTACACCCGCGCGTTGCTGGCCGCGGAACCGAAGCCAGATCCGGCGCCACCGCGGCCGGAATCTCCCGTCGTGATGTCGGCCGATGGCCTGAAGGTCTGGTTTCCGATCAAGCGTGGGCTGCTGCGCAACACGGTCGGCCATATCAAGGCGGTCGATGGCGTCAGCCTGAAGGTGCGCAAGGGCGAGACGCTCGGCGTGGTCGGCGAATCCGGCTCCGGCAAGACCACACTTGGCCTGGCGCTGTTGCGGCTGATTTCATCCGACGGGCCGATCGTGTTCCTCGGCAGCAATATTCAGGGCCTGCGCTTCAAGGAGATGCGGCCCTTTCGTCGCGACATGCAGATCGTGTTTCAGGATCCGTTCGGCGCGCTGAGCCCGCGCATGTCGGTCGGCGATATCGTCGCCGAAGGCCTCAGCGTACATCAGCGCGCGCTTTCGGAAGATCAGCGCGAGGCGCGCGTGATCAAGGCGTTGAAAGACGTCGGTCTCGACCCGGCGACGCGGTTTCGCTATCCGCATGAATTCTCCGGCGGCCAGCGCCAGCGCATCAGCATCGCCCGCGCGGTGGTGCTGGAGCCGAATTTCGTCGTGCTGGATGAACCGACCAGCGCGCTCGACATGCTGTTCCAGGCGCAGATGGTCGATCTGCTGCGTGAACTGCAGCGCAAGCGCGATTTGACCTATATGTTCATTTCGCATGATTTGCGCGTGGTCGCCTCGCTGGCGAGCCATTTGATCGTGATGCGTCACGGCAAGGTGGTGGAGGAGGGGCCGGCTTCGGAATTGTTCAAATACCCCAAGACCGATTACACCCGCGCGCTGTTCGCCGCCGCGTTCCGGCTCGAGACCGCGCCCGGCGGCATCGTCGCAAGCTAATCCATCCGCTTGATCGACGTGACTTCGCTGCCGGCGGCCTTGATGCGCGCGATGGCGCCTTGGGTCGGTTCGATCGCGGTCGCCATATGGTGGGCATTGGCATGAACGATCGAGGTCGCGTCGCGCGCAATCGCGACATGGCCTTTCCAGAAGATCAGGTCGCCACGCTGCAGCTTTTTCGATTCCGAGGAGTTCAATTCGCGGCCGAGGCCATCCTGCTGCATGTCGCTGTCGCGCGGGCAGCCGGTGCCGGCAGCGTTCAGGGACACCTGGACGAGGCCTGAACAGTCGATGCCGAAGCTGCTCTTGCCGCCCCACAAATACGGCGTGCCGATAAAACTCTCGGCAACCGCAACGAAATCTTCGGCACGGTGATCGATGCTGCCGACATGCGGCAGCGGCAGATACCAGCCTTCACGCGTAACGGCGAAGGCGCCGTCCTGCCGCGTCACGATGAGGGTTGTTCCCATCAGAAGTGCTGTGACCGGCAGCAGCTTGATCGAAGGGCCGGGAAACGCAAATGTCCGTAGCGCCGTAATCTTGTGCGTCGGCTGGCCCGATGGTTTTGCCAATGCGCGATCCGGTAGCCAGCCGACGTAACCATCGCTGTTCAGTTGGCCCCAGGCCCAGCCTTCGCCGTTGCGGTCGTAGATGGTCGCGCGTTCGCCCTTCAGCGCTTGCGTTACCATTTCGGCGTCGGACGACGGCGCGCTATGCAATGGCGCGATGGCCTCCGATATCTCGAATTCCTCGCCGGTGACGAAACGCGCAGCTTGGAGTTCGCCTTCGAGATATTTCGCGGCGAGGTCCGGACGCGCCGGGGTCGTGCGTGAATCACGCATAGCGATCGCTCAGCAATTTGTAGATCGCGCGGGCGGCCTGGCATTCGCCGCCCTCTGGACGCGCCGGTTTCGCTGACGGCGTCCAGCCGTAGATATCGACATGCAGCCAGCTCTTCGCGGTCTCGACAAAGCGCTGCAGGAACAGCGCACAGATGATCGAGCCGGCGAACCCGCCCGAGGGTGCGTTGTTGATATTGGCGACTTTCGAATCGAGCCAGCTATCGTAAGGCGGCCATAGCGGCAATCGCCATAGCGGATCGTTCTCGCGTTTTGCGGATATCGCCAGATCCTGCGCCAGACTTTCGTCGTCGGTATAAAACGGCGGCAATTCCGGACCCAGCGCGACCCGCGCTGCGCCGGTCAGCGTGCCCAGGTCGATCAGGAGATCGGGCTTCTCTTCGTCGGCGAGCGCAAGCGCGTCGGCGAGCACCAGCCGGCCCTCGGCATCGGTGTTGCCGATTTCCACGGTCGGGCCCTTGCGCGATGGGAAGATATCGAGCGGACGGAACGCGTTGCCGGCAACGGCGTTCTCGACGGCTGGAATCAGGACCCGCAGGCGCACCTTCAGTTTGGCGTCCATCACCATCAAGGCTAGCGCCAGCACATTGGCGGCGCCGCCCATATCCTTCTTCATGATCAGCATGCCGCTGGATGGTTTCAGATCGAGCCCGCCGGTGTCGAAGCAAACGCCCTTGCCGACCAGCGTCACCTTGGGATGATCAGGATCGCCCCAGCTAATGTCGATCAATCGGGGCGCGCGCGTCGACGCCATGCCGACGGCATGAATCAGCGGAAAATTCTGCCGTACCAGATCGTCGCCAATGATGCAGTTGAAACTGGCGCCGAAGCGATTCGCCAATTGCTGCGCGGCTTCCGCCAGCTCTTCCGGCCCCATGTCATTCGATGGCGTATTGATGAGGTCGCGGGCCAGTGCGGCCGCTTCCGCCATCCGCGCGATGTCGGCGACATCGACGCCATCGGGCGGCACCAGTTTGACCTCAGGCGCATCGGTCTTGCGGTAGCGGCCGAAGCGATAACTGCCGAGCGCGAAGGCCAGTGCGGCGAGACGCGCATCATGCGGAGCATTGGCGAAACGATAAACACCCGGCGGCAACAGGCCCGGCAGGAGACCGGGCCTGAACAGGTCGCGGAATTTGCTGGTCTCGTTTTCCAGCCCGAACAAAACCTGCGCGATTTTCCCGTTTGCGTCAGGCAGCGTCAGGCAGGCGCCGGGTTTGGCCGCAAAGCCATTGCCCAAGGCGAACGCTCGCGCCGGCGCAGGCAAATCAGCAGAGATTGCATCCCACGTCGCCTTGGTCGCAAACGTAATGGGAATAGCCAATGGTGCAGGTGCGTTCTCGAATACGGAATGCATGCTTCTCTCGGTCTTCAACTGAAACGGGCGTCATGAAATCGATCCCCGAGCGAGCCTCGGGTTTGCAGGCCTTTTGAGGGTTCTACAATGGCTGACACTATCAAACCAGCCCGAACAGTGAGGTCGGATCGGATAGGCTGGTTCAGGCAGTTGTCGGAAATTCCATGCAAGGCAAAGCGCGGATATCACGACGCGTGTCGTGATCACATTTGCATCGCGCGTAACATCGCGACAATGACGCCGAGGTGATTTGACGCGTCTTCATGATTGTATTTACGCTTTGATCAAGAGCTTGATGTGCATCAATTCTGCTTGCGCCGTTTGTGTTCACATCTGCAAGCAATGTAACCGGAGGCTTCGATGACGCAGAATAGAAAAACCCACCGCAACATTCTGATCCGCGGTTTGGCGGCGGTCGTGTTGTTCGGCGTCTATGCCTTCGGCATGCTCGGTACCTCTGCGCTCGTGCTCGGCGCATCCAGCACGGCAGCGCTTGCGCGGGGCGGTGGCGGCGGAGGCGGAGGTCATGGCGGTGGGGGTGGTGGCCACGGGTTCGGCGGCGGTGGCCACGGGTTCGGTGGCGGTGGTCACGGTTTCGGTGGTCACGGCTTTGGCGGCGGCTTCCGTGGTTTCCGCGGCGGTGGTTTCGGCTATGGTTTTTATCCCGGCTACTATGATGGCTATTATCCCTATTACGAAGACGAGACCAGTTGCTATGTGGTCCGGCAGCGCGTGAAGACGCGTCACGGCTGGCGTGTTCGTCACGTCGAGGTCTGCGAGTAATTTTGGCGCTGCGAGACGCTATGCTTTAAAGATAGCCGTCTCAAGACCATCATCTCAGGACAATCCGGCCTTGGCGTTTATCGCCGAGGCCGTTGGTTTGAGAAGGGATAGCAAGAAGGGATAAGCAACGCGATCGCGGCGGCCGCGATCCGCGACCGACCGGCCTCTACACGTTCGCGTGTGAGCGTGATAGAATTCCCGGGTTCGGCAATTGCGTTGAACCAATATTTCGGGAGCGTCACATGGCCAAGAAAGCCAAAAAGAAGGGTTTGGACGGTCGGCATCGCGACACCACCGGCCGTATCGACAAGAAGCATGGCAACACGCGCGTCGCGTCGCTGCGCAAAACATACGGCGAGCATTTCGCGGAAGGCCGCCGCAAGGACATGATGCTGAAGACCTTGCTGGCCGAGACCGGCACGGAATCTCTGCATGCCTATCTGCGCAAGCATCACAAATAGCCGGATGCGGCGGAACGGCGCTTCATTCATGTGATGCCGGGTGCCTGCCTCCGGACCTTCCGGCGTAAAGGTCGTCGGGCGCACGAATCTTGACATGCAAAGCCCGGGGCACTCTTTCCGGACCGGGGGGTTATTTTCTGTTAAACAGGTAATGCGATGGATTTTTTGCTGGATGCGGTTGTTGCCGTGGCTCATGGCGTTGAGCAGGTGTTGCTCTACGTGGAAAGTCACCACTGGATTTTCGGATTTATCGCGTTGGGGTACATATTCTATCTTCACGACAGGAATCTTCACGCCAGATTTGACGCGCTGGAAAAGCGGGTGGATGAAATCAGGAAACGGCTGGCGATCGAGCTTTGACGGATCGCGGCCGATCCCGCGGCCGGGATGTCAATACACAGCACTACCCCTGAAACCGGCGGGTCCCGTGCCGGGGGAAAGCATTAACCCGCCGTTAGGGTTAACAGCCTATTGCTGGCGCGTTCGGCTCGATCAAATCGCCTGATATCGTGAGTCAAAGTTCCATGCGTCTGCAGTCCAGCCTTGCCCGGCTTCTTGCGTCCGCGGCCGTGACGGCGATTTTGGCCGCTGGGCTCGGCGGATGCCAGACCACGTCCGATATCACGGGGTCTCTGTCGCCTTCGCCGAAGGCCGAATCCCCCGAATCCGATCCGCGCCGCGCTGTCGAAATCTATGGCGAGCGCTACCGTGCCGATCCCAAGGATGCCGCCGCCGCCCTTGCCTATGGTCAGGCCCTGCGTGCCACCGGACAGCGCAGCCAGGCTGCCGCCGTGCTCGAGCAGGCCACGATCGCTCATCCCGGCAACAAGGAGCTGATGGCCGGTTACGGCCGGGCGCTCGCCGACAATGGTAATTTCCAGCAGGCCTTCGACGTTCTCGCCCGTGCCCACACCCCCGCCAATCCCGACTGGCGAATTCTTTCGGTTCAGGGGACCGCACTCGACCAGCTTGGCAAGCACGACGAAGCGCGCCGCTATTACGCCAGTGCGCTGAAGATCATGCCGGACGAGCCGTCGGTGCTTTCCAATCTCGGTCTTTCCTATGTTCTCTCCGGCGAGCTGCCGAAGGCGGAAGAGGTGCTTCGCAAAGCCTATGGCACCGGCAGAGCCGATGCACGGGTGCGACAAAATCTGGGCCTGGTGGTCGGCTTGCAAGGCCGTTTCGCCGAGGCCGAAACTATCGTGAAGGCCGATCTGCCGGCCGATGAGGCCGCCGCCAACGTCGCCTATCTGAAACAGATGCTGAGCCGCAAGGACAATCCCCGCGGTGGCGCCGGAAGAGTGCCGGTGGCGTCTCTCAGCCATCCCGATTAGGGCGTTTTCGAGCGAAATAGATACCGGCCTGATCGTCATCACCCGCGAGAGCGGGTGATTGCGTCATGTCGGCTGATGATCAAATCGCCCGCAGACCACCCGGTGAGCCAGGTGACGACAAGCCCGTTGGGTAAGGCGCCGTTCGCGTACACGGCTACCGACAGCGTCATTGCATTGCGGCGACCTTGATGCCGGTCGGCCCGAGAATGACGACAAACAGCACCGGCAGAAAGAACAGAATCATCGGCACCGTCAGTTTCGGCGGCAGCGCCGCGGCCTTCTTCTCGGCTTCGTTCATGCGCATGTCGCGATTTTCCTGCGCCATCACGCGCAAGCTCTGGCCGAGCGGCGTTCCGTAGCGTTCCGACTGCTGCAATGCCAGGCAGACCGATTTGACGCCCTCAAGGCCGGTGCGCTTGGCCAGGTTTTCGTAAGCCACCTTGCGGTCCTGCAGATAGGAAAGCTCGGCGGTGGTCAGCGTGAATTCTTCCGACAGCGCCACCGACTGCGTTCCGATCTCGACGCTGACTTTGCGGAACGCGACTTCGATTGACATGCCGGACTCGATACAGATCAGCAGCAGATCGAGCGCATCGGGAAACGCCCGCTTGATCGAGAGCTGGCGCTTTGAAATCGCATTCTTCAGGAACAGCATCGGCGCCTGCAGGCCGAGATAGGCCGCGCCGACGCACATGCCGATCTTGACCGGCATCGTCTTCTCCATGTGCGAGATGACGAAAACATACAGCACCGCCCCGATGAACATCACGATCGGTGTCACCAGGCGGAAGAACAGGAACGTGATATAGGGAGCCTGGCCGCGGTAGCCGGCCATGGTGAGCTTGTCGCGCGCGGCTTCCTGCGCCAGCCATTTTCCGAGGTTGAAGTCTTCCACGACCCTGGAGACGAGTTGCTTCGGCGTCTGGCGCAACGTTACCTTTTCGGTCTTGGTGAGACGATCGCGCTCCCGCGCCCGGATCCTCTCGCGTTCGCTGGCAACCGATTTCATGCGCTTTGCCAGCCCCTCGCTGGCAAACAGCGGCATGATCAGCGTGTAGGCCGTGGCGCTCACGGCGATGGCCGCCAGCAGCATGGTCATGAACCGTGCGTCGTGCAGTTTTTCAATCAGAAAACTAATCATACGGCACCATTAGAAGTCGAAGTTGATCATCTTCTTCATGACCAGGATGCCGAGCGACATCCAGATCACGCAGCCGACCAGCATCAATTGACCGGTCGGATGAGTCCATAACAGCGAGATATAATCGGGGGTCGAGAGGTAGACGAGCAGCATCACGATAGGCGGCAGCGAACCGATGATGCCCGCGGAAGCCTTGGCTTCCATCGACATGGCCTGAATCTTCTCGGCCATCTTCTTGCGATCGCGCAACACCTTGGACAGGTTGCCGAGGGCCTCGGAGAGATTGCCGCCGGACTTCTGCTGAATCGCGATCACAATCCCGAAGAAGTTCGCCTCCGGAACCGGCATCCGTTCGAACAGGCGCGTGCAGGCTTCGCCGAGCGGCATGCCGATCGCCTGGGTTTCGATGATGGCCAGGAATTCGCTCTTGAGCGGCTCAGGTGAATCGGCCGCGACCACCTTGAGGGATTCAAACAGCGGCAGGCCGGCCTTGATGCCGCGAACGATCACGTCGACGGCGTCCGGCAGCGCCTTGAGAAAGTTCTTCTCCCGACGCTTCTTGAGGAAGCTGAGGATCCAGCGTGGCAGGCCGAAGCCTGCGGCAAACGCCAGGCCGCCTGCGCCAAGCAGGCCGCCGCCGCCCAGTATCGTCATCGCGAAGCAAACGGCCGCCAGGATGCCGGAGGCGATCATGAATTTCTGGGGCGACCAGGACAGGCCGGCCTGGGTAAGACGGGTGGTCAGCGAGACCTTCTTGTCCTTCTGGCGCCGCGCTTCGACTTCCTTCAGCGATCCTTCGACTTGTTCGCGACGCGACCGCTGGGCCTTGTCGGTCTGGCGCGCGGCTGCCGGCTCCGGCTTGGCGACGGAGGCGCGGCGGCTCTCGGCCTTGTTCTGCCCCGACAGCAAGGGATAGAGGAAGACCCATGCCAGGCCGCCGATGGCGGCTGCGGCGAGAAAGGCGAGGGCGAGTGCTTGCATTTTCATGGCGTGGCTCCTCAGACTTCCACGACAACTTCAGCGGCGTCGAGGGCCGCGGCGAGCCGCTTCTCTTCACCGTAATACCGCGCACGATCCCAGAAGCGCGGCCGTCCGATGCCTGTCGAACGGTGCCGGCCAAGGATGTTCCCGTTGGCGTCTTCGCCGACCATGTCATACAGGAACAGGTCCTGGGTGATGATGGTGTCGCCTTCCATGCCCATCACTTCGGTGACGTGGGTGATGCGGCGGGAGCCGTCGCGCAGACGGGCGGCCTGAATAATGACGTCGATCGAGGCGCAGATCATCTCGCGAATGGTCCGCGAAGGCAGCGAGAAGCCGCCCATCGTGATCATCGATTCGCAGCGTGACAGGGCTTCGCGCGGATTGTTGGCGTGCAGCGTTCCCATTGAACCGTCGTGACCCGTGTTCATGGCCTGCAAAAGGTCGAACGCTTCGGGTCCGCGGACTTCGCCGACGATGATGCGTTCCGGCCGCATACGCAGGCAGTTGCGGACCAGTTCACGCATGGTGATCTGGCCTTCGCCCTCGATGTTGGGCGGCCGGGTTTCCAGTCGAACCACATGCGGCTGCTGCAGTTGAAGTTCCGCGGCGTCTTCGCAGGTGATGATGCGTTCTTCGTCGTCGATGTAATTGGTCAGGCAATTGAGCAGCGTGGTCTTGCCGGAGCCGGTACCGCCGGAGATCAGCACGTTGGCCCGGCAGCGCCCGATGATCTGCAGAATGGTCGCGCCTTCCGGCGAAATCGCGCCGAATTTGACCAATTGGTCCAGCGTCAGCTTGTCCTTTTTGAACTTGCGGATCGTCAATGCGGGGCCGTCGAGCGCCAGCGGCGGCACGATGGCGTTGACGCGGGAGCCGTCGGCGAGGCGCGCGTCGCAGATCGGCGAGGATTCATCGACACGCCGGCCGACCTGGCTGACGATGCGCTGGCAGATGTTCAGCAATTGCTGATTGTCGCGGAAGCGAATGCCGGTGCGCTGGATGCGGCCGGCGACTTCGATGAACACCGTTCCGGCGCCATTGACCATGATGTCGGAGATGTCGTCGCGCGACAACAGCGGCTCAAGCGGACCATACCCGAGAACGTCGTTGCAGATATCGTCGAGCAGTTCTTCCTGCTCGGCGATCGACATCACGATGTTCTTGATCGCGATGATCTCATTGACGATGTCGCGAATTTCCTCGCGCGCCGATTCGCCGTCAAGCTTGGCGAGCTGGGCAAGATCGATCGCCTCGATCAGGGCGCCGAAGATCGTCGCCTTGACCTGATAATAGGAATCCGATCGCCGCGTTTCGGCGGCCGGCGGTGGGGGCGCCGATTTGGCCGGCGACAATGGCGGCGAAGAGACGGTGGGCGCAGCCGTGTTGCGCGAAATGGCAGGCGCCGCACTCGAAGGTGCTTCCGGCACGCCTGCAGCGGGCTTCGAAGCCCGCACATCGCCATCTGTTCCGCTACGCTTACCAAACACGACGATACTCCACGCGGGGCGTTATTTTCCCCGCAACTTGTCGATCAGGGGCGACAGGAACGAACCCCGTGGCTTTTTGGTCTCGCCGCGGCCTGTCAACCGCTGCGCGATCTGCAGAAACATTTCGGTGGTGCGATGTCCGGCGGATATTTCCGCGATCATCTGGCCGTTGTTGGCCGCCGAGCCGAACATCTGCGGATCGAAGGGGATGGAAACGATAGGTGGACTTTCGATAGCCTTGGCGAACTCGGTTGCGTTGATCTCCGGACGTTTCGGTACACCGACCTGGTTAAGACAATACAGCGGCAACCGGTCGTTGGGCCGCGAAGCCTTTAACAGATCGAAAATATTCTTGGTGTTGCGCAGATTGGCGAGGTCGGGTGACGCGACGATCAGAATGTCGTCCGCCGCCACCAGCGCGCGCTTGGTCCATCCCGACCATTGATGGGGGATGTCGAGCACGATGCAGGGCATCGTGGTGCGAAGCGTGTCGAAGATCGAATCGAAGGCGTCGACGCCGAAATCGTAGACCCGGTCGAGCGTCGCCGGCGCTGCCAACAGACTGAGATGGTCGGTGCATTTCGACAGCAGCCGGTCGATGAACGCGGTATCGACGCGATCGGGCGAAAATACCGCATCGGCGATCCCCTGCGGGGGATCCTGGTTGTAGTCGAGGCCGGCCGTGCCGAATGCGAGATCGAGATCGGCCACCACTGAATCCAGCGCGAGATCGCGCGCGATGGCCCAGGCGACATTGTGCGCGACGGTGGACGCGCCGACGCCGCCCTTGGCGCCAACGACGGCGATGATCCTGCCGACGGCCTTCGCTTCCGAAGACGAAAACAGGCCGCAGATCGAACGCACCACGTCGATCGCGGTGACCGGCGCAATCACGTAGTCGCTGACGCCACGGCGCACCAGTTCGCGGTAGAGCGTGACGTCGTTGACGCGGCCGATCACGACGACTCGCGTTCCCGGGTCGCAGACGCTTGCGAGTTGGTCCAGTCCTCCCAGGATATCGTTGCGGCCTTCGGTCTCCAGGATGATCACGTTCGGGGTCGGCGCGGTACGATAGGCCTCGGTGGCGGCCGTCATGCCGCCCATTTGAATCTTGAGATGGGCCTTGTCGAGACGACGGTCTTCGCCTGCCGACTGCACCGCGGCGGCGGTTTCCACCGTTTCGCAGAAGGCCTGCACAGACACGCGCGGCGCGGGAGCGATATGATCGTCCGCGGTCGGCGGTGTGACGTCCGTCTGCTCGTCGGTGTTTTGGCGGGCGTAGTTGATCATTTGCCTGTGTCGCTGAGTTTGGCCTTGTCGGCTTCGGGATAGGCGGTCGCGCTGGTGGTGCCCTTGCGGTATTTTTCGAAGGCTTCCGAGCGCCGTATCGTATAGGCAGGAGTTTCGGACCGCGGTTGCACGAGATCAGCCGGATTGTCGATCATCGCGGCCATGTTACGCTGATAGGCGCATCCGAAATTGTAGTACTGCTTGTTTTCGAGATAGTTCTTGTTGCTGATCGCGGGTCCGAGATCTTCCGGCCACAATCCGCAAGGCCCGGCAACCGCCGAGATCTTCGGATAATTCAACCGTATCGTGGCGAGCTGGCGCGGGTCAGCCGGATGATAGTTCCGAACGACGAGCCCGTGCGCAGGCACACCGGCCGCTACAAGCAGGGCCTGAACTTCGTGGAGTGCGTCCCCGGCCGCCCGTGCGTTAGGCGTGTTGACCGGCAAATCGGCGATGATCGCGCCGGTTCCCTCCTGCAGCCAGAGCTGCGCCAGTCCCATCACGTCGGCGCGCTGGGAGGCGGAAAGACCGCCACGCGCATGGCCGACAAAGATAACGATGGCGCGGTCGGCTTCCTGGATCGCGATCGGATGGCGCTGGCGGTAATCGTCGGAATAACTCAACGGCGCCGCCGCATTATCCGTGTGCATGCAGGCGCCCAGCGTCATGGCAAGTCCGGCGAGCGCCGCAGCATTGCGGAAGGCTCGCTTTCGATCGACGGGTGTTCTTGCTGTCATCGTTTCGTCCTCGTCCCGTCTCAGTCCGTGATAAAGCCGTAGGTGCCGCGATAATTCTTGGCCGGTTCGGTGCGTCCGGGGACGCCATAGATGCGGTTGATGCTGCCGAGCAGGTCCGCTTGCGGATCGGCCGCTGCGGCGAACCCGTCATCCGGACGCGAAAGGTCTTTCTGTGCGACGGCCCGAACGATGTAGGGCGTTACCATCACCATCAGCTCGGTCTGGTTATTGAGAAAGTCCCGGCTGCGGAACAGCGAGCCCAGCACCGGCAATGTCGAGAGGCCGGGCAGTCCGTTGATGGCCTGTTTGGTCTGGTCCTGGATCAGGCCGGCCATCGCCATCGAGCCGCCGGAGGGAATTTCCAGCGTCGTTTCGGCGCGGCGGGTCTTGAGCGAAGGAACCGTAAGGCCGCTGATGTTGATCGAGTTGTCGCTGGAGACTTCGGAGACTTCCGTCATCACCCGCAGGCTGATCCGGCCTTCCGTGAGCACGACCGGGGTGAAGTTGAGTGAAATGCCGAACTTCTTGAAGGCGATCGAAGGCGAGCATTGCCCGACCGCACCGGAGGCCTGTGTTTGACAGGTCACGCCGGTGGGGACCGGGAATTCGCCGCCGGCGATGAAGGTCGCGGATTCACCCGAAATCGCGGTCAGATTAGGCTCCGCCAGCGTTCGTACCACGCCCGCACTTTCCATCGCCCGGATGGTCGCTGTGACAGATGGCGTGGAACCGAAGGATCCCACGATGGAATTGCTGGTGATCGCCTGCCCGTTGGCGGTGAACGGGTTGGCATTGTTGAAGGTCACGGCGGAGGTGCCGTAGCTCAGGGATGCGCTGAGATCGACGCCCATCTGCTTGATGATCGATCGCGCAACTTCGGCGACCGTCACCTTGAGCATCACCTGATCGCGGCCACGAACCGTGACGGAGTTCGTAACCCTGCCGACGTCGCCGACGAGCCGTGCAGCGAGATCGGCCGCCTGCTGGGCCTCCATCGGGGTCGCTGCCGTGCCGGTCAGGATGACGCCGTCGCCGAGGCCCTCGACCTGGATATCGGCGTTCGGCAGCGTCTGCTTCAGTACGCCGCGCAGGCCATTGAGGTCCCTTTTGACGGCAATATCGTAGGCGGCGATTTGCTGGCCGGAAGCATCGAAGAATACGATGTTGGTCTGGCCGACAGTCGCGCCAATGATGTAGGCGCGTTGTGCGCTGCGGATCACCGCGGTTGCGATCTTGGGATCGGCGATCAGCACGTCCTTGATGTCACGCGGCAGATCGATCACGATCGATTTGCCGACCCCGAGCGCGAGAAACCGTGCATTCATCTGGCCGTCGGCGGCGACCGGCGCCGCGGTGGCCCGAACATCGCCTGCGATGGCCGGGGCTAAAGCCGGGTTGAGCGTCAGCGCTGCGGCAGCCGAAAACGACAGGGCGCGGACTACGAAAGTCCGCATCAACAGCTGATTTCCCCTGCATTTCATATCGTGCGTCCTCTTGGTCACGTCTGTGTCGTGGTCGGGCGCAAGACGCCGTCGCGAGCCACATGGATGGTGTCAGTCGGGAAAAGCGTGTTGTCGGACCCATTCGCGGGACAGGCGGCGAGGCCGCCGGCACCGACAGCGATGGTCAGGACCACAATGCGCGCGGTATTCATACGCTTCACTTTCCACATTACGCCGCGACGCTTCCGCCGCCGTGATGGGAGTTGACCAGCTATTCGTCAAAGCATGGTTAATGAGGCGTATCTAAATCGCCTTAACGGCGGGTTTACTTTGAGGTCGGCTCAGCGAGCGACGAAGTGTGACAGGTCGACGGCTCTGATCCATTCCGTCTCCGGATAGATCATCAGCGCGCCGATGGCGAGCGCGATGCCGTAGGGGATGCCGCTTTCCTTGGCATGCAGCCGGAGCAGCCAGGTCTGGCCGGCGAGCGAATAGGGCAGCGGCCACTGCCGGAACTGGAGCAGCACCAGGGTCAGGACGCCGCCGAACAGCGACGCATAGACCAGATAGTTCATCAGATGGCCAAAGCCGAACCAGAGCGCGGCGCTGGCCGCGACCTTGGCGTCGCCGCCGCCGACCCAGCCAAAAGCGAAGCACGCGAAAGCCACCAGGAGTACGGTCGCGCCGGCCGCCAGATGCGAGAGGATATCGTAAGCTCCCATGCCGCTCAGGAGGGCGAGCACAAGGAAGCCCGCCACCAGCGCCAGCGACACCCGATTTGAAATCGTCATGGTGAAGAGGTCGCTCGCTGCCGCGAACGCCATCAAGGCTGGAAACAGCAGGAGGCGTGCAAGGTCAAGAAGCATGAGTTTACGCAGCCCGTGGCCATGGGATGGGCTTTCGAACCTAACGGCGAGAGATGAACAATCGGGAAACGGGCGGCCGCATTACCCAGGCGGCCGACTACCAGAGACTTGCGATCCGGGTCAGCAGGGCGACAAGCGCCAGTGCCAATGCGAGACAGACCAGTTCCGTCGGCGCTGCAGGCGAAATCGCAACGGGATCCTTCTTCGCGGTTGAAGGGGAAGCTCGGTTACGCATACTCATACTCAACGGGAACAGGCAAAAGGCCGGTGGGCGATAAAGACGAGGATGACTGCTCTCGTCGCCGGCGCCAATCACTTTTTATCGAAACGTCTAACGCCGAATTAACTAACGAAACTGGCTGCCGCTTTTTTCATGGCGCAGTTGCTTGTCGTCTGTCTTGTACCGCGCATTGGTGCGCGCCGGTTATCTGCGGCCATAATTGCATCGTCGTCAGTGCCGGCTTCGATCGATTCAGTTGATCGCCTGTGTGCGGGCCTGACCTTCCCCAGCGATGTATTCGAAGCGATGCGTCATGCCGTCGGCGTGAACGCAAGCCGTCATGAATCAAAAAAGAGCCCCGGCGGGGCCGAGGCTCTTTTCCCAGTCAGGAACAGTCGCTTATTTCAGCGAGCTGTTGATCGTGGTGAACTTGGCGTTCAGGGTCGTGCCGAGACCGTTAACGGCAGCAATGATCGCGAGCGAAATGCCGGCTGCAATCAGGCCGTATTCGATGGCGGTAGCGCCGGACTGATCCTTCACGAAACGGGCAATCAGGTTCTTCATAGGTAACTCCATGTGTACACGTGGCTGGTCGAACTAAATTTGGTCTCGCCGGCGTTCTCAGCACCGTGACCATGGCGCTACCCTAAGGTCGGACAAATTGCGGCACAGTTAATTCGACTGCGCAAACCTGCCTGGAACCGGCTGTTCTTCCGCAGAGTAAATTTGGACTTAAGGTGATTGGTCAAATCGGATCGCGTTTTCGATCATGCTTTTGGAGTGCGCTTGTTGTGCTCACGCGCCTGTCTGCAGAGATGCCGAATGTGCTGGTTTACGGCTCCTTAAGCCGGCGGGACTATCCCTGAAGCACCCGATCGGATGAGGCCTTCATGTCCAGTCTACCCGTCCAGATAATCGAAATGTTCAGCGAGACGATCGCCAAGGTCATCCCCATCACGATCGTGCTGGCATTGGTGTTCTCGGTGCTGAGCCATTTCTGGGCCTGCAATCCCGGTACGCCCTGGTGGCGCAAGCGCGAATTGATCACCGATATCTGCTACTGGTTCTTCGTTCCCCTGTTCGCGCGCGTGCTGCGCATCGGTCTGCTGGTGCTCGGCGCCGCCGTGGTCTTCAACATTCACGACCCTGACGCGCTGATCGCTTTCTACGACAATGGCCATGGTCCGCTGTCCGAACTGCCGCTGTGGTGCCAGGCGGCGCTGTTCCTGATCCTGTCGGACTTCATGCTGTACTGGCTGCACCGGATGTTTCACGGCGGTGGGTTCTGGAAGTATCACGCGGTCCATCATTCCTCGGAAGAGCTCGAGTGGATTTCGGCGGCGCGTTTCCATCCGACCAACCTCTTCTTCGGCACCATCATGGTCGACGTCGTATTGCTGATGGCCGGCATCTCGCCCAACATCATGCTCTGGGTCGGCCCGTTCACGACGTTCCACTCGGCCTTCGTCCACGCCAATCTCAACTGGACGCTGGGGCCGTTCAAATACGTGCTGGCGACGCCGGTGTTCCACCGCTGGCATCACACCTCGCTCGAAGAGGGCGGCGATACCAATTTTGCCGGGACATTTCCGATCTGGGATATCCTGTTCGGGACCTTCCGGATGCCGGCCAACCGGCTCCCCGAGCAGTATGGCATCGACGGGGCGCCGATGCCGACCGAGATCGTCGGCCAGCTGGCCTATCCGTTCCGGCAGTAGGATCCGGGAGGGCAGGCGATCGGTCGCGTTGCCGGCCGCCGATTTGCAGTTCGTTCATCAATTAAGCCCAGATTAGCCCAAATCTGGTTGGTTCAAGTCGGGTTAGTTAAGTCTGGTTAGTTATGTCCGGTTGCCGTTCACCGCGTACCGGTTGGATGTGCAGGGTTAAGTAGTCAGAGGGCTTGGCGTCAGTTGGTAGCGTAGAGAGTAAAAGCGTATGAAGACCGCGCGCATTGTAGTTCTAGGCATCGCTTTGGCCGCCGGTGGCGTTGCAGCCTATCTGGCAAGCGGCTCCGACCCCAAGACGGTCGTCACCGAAGCGCCTCCGGCGATGCCGACGGTAGACGTCCTGGTGGCAAAATCCGATATCGGGTTGGGACAGTCTGTCGGCCCGGACGATATGCAGTGGCAGACATGGCCGGCTGCGACAACGAGCAACAATTTCATTCGCCGCTCCGATCGTCCCGATGCGACCAACCAGATCGTTGGATCGATCGCGCGCTATCCCTTCATTGCCGGTGAACCGATCCGTGAGTTGAAACTGGTCAAGGCCAACGGCTCCGGATTCATGGCCGCGGTATTGCCCAGCGGCATGCGCGCGGTTTCGACGGAAATCTCGCCCGAGACCGGCGCCGGTGGCTTTATCCTGCCCAACGATCGCGTGGATGTGCTGCTGTCGCGGCGTGAAAAGAACGCGGATCGTCCGAATTCGCCGGACTACGTTGTTTCCGAAGTTGTTCTGAGCAATGTCCGCGTCCTTGCCATCGATCAGGCGCCCCGGGAAAAGGACGGCCAGAATGCGGTCGTCGGCCGGACGGCAACGCTTGAATTGAAGCCCGGGCAAGCCGAGATTCTCGCCAAGGCCCGCCAGAGCGGCACGCTCTCGCTGGCGTTGCGCAGCATGGTCGATGCCCATGCCCAGGAGGCCCCTCGCACCGACAACGCGAATGCTAACTTGATCACGGTGTTTCGCGGCGCGGATGAACGCGAGACTTATTCCTGCACGCCGATGTGCAAGCGGGGCAACGGCACCTAATCGGCCGTTCGATGTGGTTAACGACCGGTTGATGCGAACAGGCAGTTTGTTCTGACCGGCCGCAAGCTTTCTACAATGAATCTCTCCTAATACTGACGGCGGCCATCTCTGCCATTTGGGGTTCTGCACGATGCCGTCGCCCGCCGATTCCTCCGCCTCCGCCAATAACCTCTTGCGCCGATTTCGCCGTAGCCGCGGCGGGTCGGCTGCGGTCGAATTCGCCCTGGTCGCACCAATGTTCTTTGCGCTGCTGTTTGCGATTATCGAGACAGCGATCATGTTTTTCGCCAATCAGGTGCTTGAAACCATCACGCAGAATTCCGCGCGCTCCATCCTCACCGGACAGACGCAGACCGCGGGCTACACCACCATGGCGCAGTTTCAGACGAATGTCGTCTGCCCGCAAATTCCGGCGCTGTTCACCTGCGCCAACGTCGCCATCGACGTGGAGAGCTGGCCGGCGTTTTCCGGCTCGATGGCGGTCGGCACCCTGATCGATGGAAGCTGCAACTTCAACAATTTGCAGTACAACCCTGGCGGCCCCGGCGACATCGTTCTGGTGAAGCTGGCCTATCAATGGCCGTTGTTCGTCACCGGGCTTGGCTACAACATCACGACCCCGAACTGCACGAGCAAACGGCTGCTTGTGGCCGCAGCGGCGTTCAAGAACGAGCCTTATTGAGGGACCGCGCGATGAAGGCGACTTCAATGTCCGGCATCTGGCTTCGTGCGCGTCGCGTCGTCGTCGATTTGATTGAGAATTGTCGCGGCAATTCGGCCGTCGAATTCTCCGTCATTGTTCCGATCATGCTGGTAATGTTCTTTGGCACGATCGAGCTTTCGTCCGGTGTGGCGGTCGATCGCAAGACAACGCTGGTGGCGCGGACGCTGTCCGATCTGACGTCTCAGCTCTCCAGTTCATCGGCTTCTCAAACGACGGCGCCGGACGTTACCGATTCATATATTCAGAATGTGTTCACCTCGGCGATCGCGATTTTTCAGCCCTATTTGGCGCCGCCCGCAACCGCCACGATTTCGCAGATTTATATCGACATAAACAAGAAAGCGACGATTCAATGGAGCAAGGCTGCGACCTTTGGGGCCGGCGCTACGCAGGCAACGCTGGTAACCTCAGGCCGCAATACCAATGATGTCGTCACAAGTTTGGTGCCCTCGGGGCTACTGGTTAAACAAACTTATCTGATCCTGAGCGAGGTGAACTACGTTTATACACCCGCAGTCGGCTACGTGATGAAGACCGCGATCACGCTGAAAGACAGCGCCTATACAAAGCCGCGTCAGTTCTCTTGCCTGACTTACACGGCCGTGAGCGCCGTCCCGGCCAACACTTGCCCGACGCCCTGACGTCGGCGGCGCGCTGTCCGCGAACAGACGCGAAAACAAAAGGACGCAAAAACAAAAGGCCGCGCGGTTAGCACGGCCTTTTTTATTTGATTTGATGCGGATCGAATTTCGAAAGTCCGGCCTGGCGGGCCGGATCGAAATTCGCTTAGCCGGCGGCGCGCAGATTGTCGGCCGAAGACTTGCCAGAGCGACGATCGGCAACGATTTCGTAGCTGATCTTCTGGCCTTCACGCAGCGTTCCGAGTCCGGCGCGTTCTACGGCGCTGATGTGCACGAACACGTCGTTGCCACCGTCATCCGGTTGAATGAAGCCGAAGCCCTTTGTCGCGTTAAACCACTTCACGGTTCCCATGCTCACGGGGGTAGTCCCTTCTCAAGATAGATATAGTCGAAGCCCACTTTACATGGGCTGGTGAGATCGAATTTTTGGAAGGGTCGTCAGCGTCTAAACCGGCTGTACCGGTGGATAGCTAATGTCGTCCGGCCGAAAATCGATAGTCTATATTATGCGAAGCCAGTCCCCAAAACAATCCTGACGTGCACGATTTTTTGATCGGCGCCCGGTCTACAGTTGCAGGCTGTTACCGGGCGTCGATACGATCTTGTCGTGCATGCTTTCAGGGCAGGCTTTGAGCGCCCTTACCTGCGGCGGAACTGGCCGCGCGGCGGTGCACCACTGCGCGGCGGTCCACCACCCGGACGTTCGTCCTTGTGGCGGAATATCAGCCGGCCTTTTTCCAGATCGTAGGGCGACATCTCGATCGTCACCCGGTCACCGGCCAGCGTCTTGATCCGGTTCTTTTTCATCTTTCCCGCGGTGTAGGCGACGATCTCGTGTCCAGCGTCGAGCTGGACGCGGTATCGCGCATCGGGGAGGATTTCAGTCACCAGTCCTTCGAACTGGATCAGCTCTTCTTTAGCCATTTGTATCTCCAGATCGATCGAACGTTAGCGTTGGGGCCGGTGGGTGCGATTGGGTTGGGTATTGGGACGGCTTTCGCGGTGCAAAAAAGCAACGCCCTGCATCCCCTCAGCCTTGCTGTTTCCCTGCGCCGGACGCTGCGGCTCCTGCCGACTGCCCTCATGACGGTTGGTTTGCGGAGCGGCATTGTTACCACCGGGACGGCGGTGACGGCGAGGACCTTTCGATCCCGGCGCGGCTTCATTTGTGCGCGACCCATGCGAGCGCGGGCCGGGGCGCCCACTGCGATGCTGGGTCGGCGCCGGGGCTGCGTCGCGATGACCGGGCGTGCGGCGGTCTTCCCTCGGCAACGCGATGCGGATCAGCTTTTCGATATCGCGCAGATAGGTCATCTCGTCGCCGGAGGCGACCAGCGAGATCGCGACGCCCTCGGCGCCGGCACGCGCGGTGCGGCCGATGCGATGGACATAGGTCTCGGGGATGTTGGGAAGGTCGAAATTCACCACATGGCTGATGCCGTCGACATCGATGCCGCGGGCGGCAATGTCGGTGGCGACCAGGGTGCGGATCTCGCCGGAGCGAAATGCCGCCAGCACCCGCTCACGGTGATTTTGCGACTTGTTGCCATGGATCGCGTCGGCGGTGATGCCGGCTCGTGCGAGGCCCTTCACCACCTTGTCCGCGCCGTGTTTGGTGCGGGTGAAGATCAGCGCGCGATTGACCGGCTCCTGCTTGAGAAGCTGCGCCAGCAAGGTCGGCTTGGCCGAATGATCGACCAGCAGGATACGCTGGCTGATGCGCTCGACCGTCGAGGCGACCGGCGTCACGGCGACGCGGGCCGGATCGCGCAGCATCTGTTCGGCGAGTTCGGCGATATCCTTGGGCATCGTCGCCGAGAAGAACAGCGTCTGGCGCTTGATCGGCAATTTGGCGACGATCTTCCGGATGTCGTTGATGAAGCCCATGTCGAGCATGCGGTCGGCTTCGTCGAGCACGAGAAACTCGACCTGGCCGAGCTTCAACCCGTTGCTCTGCACGAGATCGAGCAGGCGGCCGGGCGTGGCCACCAGGACATCGACGCCCTGCATGATCGAGCGGACCTGGCGACCCATCGGGACGCCGCCGATCGCCAGCGCTGAAGTCAGGCGGATGTGACGGCCATAGGCGTTGAAGCTCTCGAGAATCTGCCCTGACAATTCGCGCGTCGGGCTGAGCACCAGCACGCGGCAGGTCTTGGGCTGCGGCTTGATGCGGTTCTCCAGCAGGCGATGCAGGATCGGAAGCGCGAACGACGCGGTCTTGCCGGTACCGGTCTGGGCGATGCCAATAACGTCACGGCCGGTGATTGCGAGCGGAATGGTCTGAGCCTGGATGGGCGTGGGCGTGACGTAATTCTCTTCTTTGAGCGCACGCGAGATGGGTTCGGCGAGGCCGAAGTCCTGAAAGGAGGTCAAAAGGTGGTTTCTTTCCATTGTAAAAAGCAGGCGCCCGGCATCAATCGCTGGGAGCGCGCGAGGGGGTGTCTTGGAGACACCCGCGTGTTTGGGGCGTCGGTTTTGGTTAGCTGAAGGGGCAAGCCAGAAACCGTTAAACGGGCTCAGAACACGCGGCTCGCAGTGACCCGATGATTCCCGGGTGCGTTGTGTTCATATGGAACACGAACACGGCGCTTTCAAGGTGAATCGTGCTTCGTCGCCCCGCGAGGTTAAAAACTGGCGCAAAAGCCTCCATTTGCGGCCAAATCAGGCGATAACGGATCGGCCGGAATGCTAAAAGTTTGTGCCATAAATTTAGACGTGCCGCCATATTTGCCTACAAAACAAACATATCGCAGGGAAAGAATGCATTTTTTGAGATTAAATATTAGGCAAAAATGCGATTACGATCGCCAACAACGTTGAATTGTAAAACAAAAACAAATGGTTAGGCTACCAGTGCACCGTGGCACGGTTCTTGCGATTCCGTTAACGCAGGCGGCCGTGGGGCCGTTTCGCAGCGTTTAAACGCTTGCGTCAGGGAGATGACACCACATGCTTATTCAATTTCGATCAACTCACGATACTGCGAAGTCGCTGAGCCGCCGTCATTGGCTGGCAGCGACCGCCGGCCTGGTTTTGGGCCTGGCCACGTTTACCTCTGCCAAAGCGGCGGACGACACCATCAAGGTTGGCGTTCTGCACTCGCTCTCGGGCACCATGGCCATCAGCGAAACCACGCTGAAGGATACCGTGCTGTTCATGATCGATGAGCAGAACAAGAAGGGCGGCGTTCTCGGCAAGAAGCTCGAGGCTGTGGTTGTCGACCCCGCATCGAACTGGCCGCTGTTCGCGGAAAAGGCCCGTGAGTTGATCACCAAGGACAAGGTTTCCGTGGTGTTCGGCTGCTGGACCTCGGTGTCGCGCAAATCCGTGCTGCCGGTGTTCAAGGAATTGAACTCGATCCTGTTCTATCCGGTGCAGTACGAAGGCGAAGAGAGCGAGCGTAACGTATTCTATACGGGGGCGGCGCCGAACCAGCAGGCGATCCCGGCCGTCGACTATCTGATGAAGGACGAAAAGGTGAAGCGCTGGGTGCTGGCCGGCACCGACTACGTCTATCCGCGCACCACCAACAAGATCCTGGAAGCCTATCTGAAGTCCAAGGGCGTCGCCCAGGAAGACATCATGATCAACTACACGCCGTTCGGTCATTCCGACTGGCAGACGATCGTGGCCGACATCAAGAAGTTCGGCTCGGCCGGCAAGAAGACCGCGGTGGTCTCGACCATCAACGGCGACGCCAACGTTCCCTTCTACAAGGAACTCGGCAACCAGGGCATCAAGGCGACCGATATTCCGGTTGTCGCTTTCTCGGTGGGTGAAGAAGAACTCGCCGGCATCGATACCAAGCCGCTGCTCGGCCATCTCGCCGCCTGGAACTACTTCGAGTCGATCAAGACCCCGGCGAACGAGAAGTTCATCAAGGAATGGCAGGCCTACACCAAGAATCCGAAGCGCACGACCAACGACCCGATGGAAGCCACCTATATCGGTTTCAACATGTGGGTGAAGGCGGTCGAAAAGGCCAAGTCGGTTGACGCCGACAAGGTGATCGACGCGCTGCCGGGCACCAAGACTGCGAACCTGACCGGTGGCACATCGGAATTGCTGCCGAACCACCACATCACCAAGCCGGTGTTCATTGGCGAAATCAAAGCCAATGGCCAGTTCGACGTGGTGTGGAAGACGCCGGGCCTGGTTGCCGGCGATGCATGGTCGAAGGAACTGCCGGATTCCAAGGACCTGATCGGCGATTGGGTCGGCAAGAAGTGCGGCAACTACAACACCAAGACCAACAAGTGCGGCGGTCAAGGCTCCTGATTCCGTCCTGAATCCAGACCAACACTGAATCCAGACCAACAACGGAAGGCGGCGATATCCGCCGCCTTCCTTCTGCTGCATGCCGGGGTCGTCCAGTGCCAACAAAAGTTCTTAGAAACCTACGCGCGCTCCCCTTTGCTCTTTTGCTGATTTTCGCGGCGGTGCTGCCGGTGATGGCGGGGCCATTCGAGGACGCGGTCGGCAAGTTCGCAAACGACGAATTCTCCGATACGGACGAGGCCGTGGGCGCGATCGCGACCAGCGGCAATCCGTTGGCTTTTCCCATCATCAGCGCCCTGCAGGACGGCCGGCTGATGGCCGATCCCGAGACCAAGAAAGTTTACGTCACCCAGCCCGACGGCAAGATCATCGATGCCGCGACCGGCGCGCCGGTCGCGAGCATTCCCGACAGCGCCGCCGCGGTTCGCCTCAACAACCGGCTGCGTCGCACCGTCGAGGCGGCGCTCGGTGGCCTGACCTTGCTGTCGCCGGATCCCGCCAAGCGGATTCAAGCTGCGCAGTCGGTGTTCAAGACCCATGACGAGACCATGCTGCCGGTGATCGACGGCGCGTTGGCGAAGGAAACCAACAAGGGTGCCAAGCTGGCCTTTACCGAAGCCCGCGCGGCGATTTTGCTGTTCAAGGCCGACGCCACTGACGCCGAGAAGCTCGAGGCGATTGCGACCATCAAGGCGCGGGGCGATCAGGAAGCGCTGGCGCTGCTGACTGGATTGGCCGCAGATCAGCCGCCGGCGATCGTGCGCGCCGCGGCCAATGCGACGTCGTCGATCCAGAGCAATCTGGCGCTGTGGTCGATCGTCCAGAACGGCTGGTACGGCCTGTCGCTGGGCTCGGTGCTGCTGCTCGCCGCGATTGGTCTCGCCATCACCTTCGGCGTGATGGGTGTCATCAACATGGCCCATGGCGAGATGGTGATGATCGGCGCTTACGTCACCTTCGTGGTGCAGCAGACCATCCGCACCAGCTATCCCGGGTTGTTCGATTATTCGTTGCTGATCGCGGTGCCGCTGGCCTTTATCGTCGCCGGCGCGATCGGCATCGTGATCGAGCGCACCATCATCCGCTTTCTCTATGGGCGGCCGCTGGAAACCCTGCTCGCGACCTGGGGCCTGTCGCTGGTGCTGCAGCAGGCGGTGCGCACCATGTTCGGTCCGACCAACCAGGAGGTCGGCAATCCCTCCTGGATGAGCGGCGCGTTCGAACTCGGACAGATCACCATCACCTACAACCGGCTGTGGATTCTCTGCTTCACGATGGCGGTGTTCGTCATCCTGCTGGCGATGCTGCGTTACACCGCCCTCGGACTGGAGATGCGCGCGGTGACGCAAAACCGCCGGATGGCCGCATCGATGGGGATCGCGACCTCGCGGGTGGATGCGCTGACCTTCGGGCTTGGCTCGGGCATCGCGGGGATTGCCGGCGTGGCGCTGTCGCAGATCGACAATGTCAGCCCCAACCTCGGCCAGAGCTACATCATCGATTCCTTTATGGTGGTGGTGTTCGGCGGTGTCGGTAATCTCTGGGGCACGCTGGTCGGCGCGTTCACGCTCGGCATCGCCAACAAGTTCCTGGAGCCGGTGGCTGGTGCGGTGCTTGGCAAGATCGCCATTCTGGTGCTCATCATCCTGTTCATTCAGAAACGCCCGCGCGGCCTGTTCGCGCTGAAGGGTCGGGCGGTGGAAGCATGATGCCGCACGTCCTCACGCGCTCGCTGGATCGCGCCGCGACCGTATTCCTGCTGGTGGTCGCCGCGGTCGGGATTCTGATCCCGCTGTCGAATCTGTTGTTGCCATCAGGCTCGATGTTCCAGGTGCCGACCTATCTGATGTCGCTGTTCGGCAAATATGTCTGCTACGCCATCCTGGCGCTCTCGATCGATCTGATCTGGGGTTATTGCGGCATTCTCTCGCTCGGCCATGGCGCGTTCTTCGCGCTCGGCGGCTATGCCATGGGCATGTATCTGATGCGCCAGATCGGCAGCCGCGGCGTCTATGGCAATCCCATTTTGCCTGACTTCATGGTGTTCCTGAATTATCCGAAGCTGCCCTGGTACTGGTACGGTTTTGACAGTTTCTGGTTCGCCGCGCTGATGGTGCTGCTGGTGCCGGGCTTGCTCGCCTTCTGCTTCGGCTGGCTGGCCTTTCGCTCCCGCGTCACCGGCGTCTATCTGTCGATCATCACCCAGGCGATGACCTATGCGTTGCTGCTGGCATTCTTCCGCAATGATTTCGGCTTCGGCGGCAATAACGGCCTGACCGATTTCAAGGATATTCTCGGCTTCAATGTGCAGGCGGAAAGCACGCGCGCGGCACTGTTCGCGCTGAGCTGTCTGGCGCTGATCTGCGGCTTCCTTTTGTGCCGCGCGGTGGTGACCTCGAAACTCGGCAAGGTCCTGATCGCGATCCGCGACGCCGAATCCCGCACGCGGTTCCTTGGTTATCGTGTGGAAACCTACAAGCTGTTCGTGTTCACGCTGTCAGCCTGCATGGCCGGTGTCGCCGGCGCGCTCTACGTGCCGCAGGTCGGCATCATCAATCCCGGTGAATTCGCGCCGGGCAATTCCATCGAAGCGGTGATCTGGGTCGCGGTCGGCGGCCGCGGCACGCTGATCGGCGCGGCACTGGGCGCGGTGGTGGTCAACTACGCCAAGACCGTGTTTACGTCAGGGCCGCTGGCGCCGTATTGGCTGTTCATGCTGGGCGCGCTGTTCATTCTGGTGACGCTGCTGCTGCCGAAAGGTATCGTCGGCACCTTCAACGCCTGGTGGGAGCCGTGGAAGGCGCAGCGCTCTTCGCCGAACGCCGAAAGTGCCGCGCGCGAAGACGGCGTCAGCGAACCCAAGATGGCGGAGTAAGCGGATGAACGTCAGGGACACCAGAGCCACTTCCGCATTGCTGTATCTGGACGGCGTGCATGTCTCGTTCGACGGCTTTCATGCCATCAACAATCTGTCGCTGACATTGGCGCCCGGTGAAATGCGCGCCATCATCGGCCCCAACGGCGCCGGCAAGACCACGATGATGGATATCATCACCGGCAAGACCAAGCCGGACGAGGGCGAGGTGCTGTTCGACGGCGTCACCGATTTGACGCGGCTCGACGAGACCAGAATCGCCGAACTCGGCATCGGCCGCAAATTCCAGAAGCCGACCGTGTTCGAAAGCCAGACCATCGAGGACAATCTGCTGCTGGCGCTCAACGTCGATCATCGCGTCAAGGGCACGCTGTTCTGGCGGGAAAGCAAAGCCGAATCCGAGCGGATCGAGAAAGTGCTGGAAACCATTCGCCTGACCGACGCGCGTGATCGGCTGGCCGGAAGCCTGTCGCACGGCCAGAAGCAATGGCTCGAAATCGGCATGCTGCTGGCGCAGGATCCGAAATTGCTGTTGGTCGACGAGCCCGTTGCCGGCATGACCGACGTGGAAACCCACCAGACCGCCGAGCTGTTGAAGGAAATCAATCGCGAGAAGACCATCATGGTGGTCGAGCACGATATGACGTTCGTTCGCGAACTCGGCGTCAAGGTGACCTGCCTGCATGAAGGCACCGTGCTGGCGGAGGGAACCATCGATCAGGTTTCGTCGAACGAGCGGGTGATCGAAGTATATTTGGGACGCTGACCGATGCTCGATGTAAAAGATATCAGCCTCTATTACGGCGCCGCGCAGGCGCTGCGCGGCGTCTCGATCTCGGCGGAGCCGGGCAAGGTGACCTGCGTGCTCGGCCGCAACGGCGTCGGCAAGACTAGCCTGTTACGCGCGATGGTCGGACAATATCCGATCGCCAGCGGTTCGATCACCTTCGACGGCACCGATATTTCCGGGCTCAAGCCGTATGAGCGGGCGCGGCGGGGCATCGGCTTCGTGCCGCAGGGCCGCGAGATTTTTCCGCTGCTGACGGTCGAGGAAAATCTCAAGACCGGCTTTGGTCCCTTGAAGCGTCAAGACCGCAATATTCCGGACGATGTGTTCTCGCTGTTTCCGGTGCTGCAATCGATGCTTGGCCGTCGTGGCGGCGATCTTTCCGGCGGTCAGCAGCAGCAACTCGCGATCGGCCGTGCGCTGGTGATGCGACCCAAGCTGTTGCTGCTCGACGAGCCGACCGAAGGCATCCAGCCGTCGATCATCAAGGACATCGGGCGCGCGATCACTTATCTGCGTAGTCTTGGCACCATCGCGATCGTGCTGGTCGAACAATATCTCGACTTTGCCTGCGAGCTCGGCGACAATTTCGCCGTCATGGACCGCGGCGCGGTGAAATACGCCTGCGACCGCAGCAAGCTCGATCCCAGCGAGATCAGCCGCCAGATGGCCTTGTAAAGTATTGTAAAGCGTAAGGCTTTGTGACGCGGCTGCGCGGGTTTGATGAGCGTTTGGGGGACGATGCGGACCGATATCACGAGCGCGACATCGGCGATTTTCGCCGCCAACCGGGCCCAGGGCGCGGTGGCCTTTGACGTGCATCAGGTCGAGGGCGTCACCCGCCGCCGCGAGCTTCATGAATCCGGCTCGCTGCGCGTGCGCTTTCCTTCGCCGGAGGCGGAGGGCCTTTCAGCCGTGTTCGTCAACACCGCCGGGGGCGTTGCCGGCGGCGATCGTTTTGACATCGACATCGCGACCGGCGAAGGCGCGCGTCTGGCGGTGACGACGGCGGCCGCGGAGAAAGTCTACCGCGCTTCCGGCGCGCCCTCGCAGCTCAATATCGCGCTGAAACTCGCGGCGGGATCGCATCTGGCGTGGCTGCCGCAGGAAACCATTCTGTTCGATCGCGCAGAAGTGTCGCGGCGGATCGATATCGATCTGGCGGAAAGTGCCTCGTTGTTGTTGTGCGAAATCGTGGTGTTTGGCCGCGCCGCGATGGGGGAGCGGATGTTGAGTGGTCAGTTCGTCGATCGTTGGCGGCTGCGGCGCGGCGGCCGGCTGGTGTTCGCCGAGACCGTCCGGCTCGACGGCGATATCGGCGAAAAACTTAAAGCTGGCGCGATTGCCAAAGGCGGCGTCGCTATCGGCACCGCGCTGATCGCGCCGGGCGATGAGGCCCTGGTGGAACGGATTCGCGAGTTGGGCGAATCCTTCGGTGGCGAGGTCGGCATCTCCTGCTGGAATGGGTTTGCAATGGCGCGCTTCTGTGCCCAAGATGCGGCCAGGCTGCGCGCCGATATGATGGCAGTGCTGGGCCGCGCCAGCGGCGCAGCGCTGCCAAGGCTTTGGTTAAACTAAAGGCTTTGGTTAAACTAGATCAGACTAATTAGAGTGCTCGCATGAATCTATCTCCCCGCGAAAAAGACAAGCTCCTGATTTCGATGGCCGCCATCGTCGCGCGCCGGCGACTGGAGCGCGGCGTCAAGCTTAACCATCCGGAAGCCATCGCGATCATCTCCGACTTCATCGTCGAGGGTGCGCGCGACGGCCGCACGGTTGCCGAACTGATGCAGGCCGGCGCCCAGGTCATTACTCGCGCACAGTGCATGGATGGCATTGCCGAGATGATCCACGACATCCAGGTCGAGGCGACGTTTCCCGACGGCACCAAGCTGGTCACCGTTCACGAGCCGATAAGATGACGTAGTCATTCCGGGGCGGCGCGAAGCGGCGAGCCCGGAATCTAGAGGATATTAATTTCGAGATTCCGGGTTCGATGCTGCGCATCGCCCCGGAATGACAGAGGAGGAAAGATGATCCCCGGCGAACTCTTCATCCAGGACGGCGAGATCGAACTCAACGCCGGCCGCAAGACTGTCACGCTGACGGTCGCGAATTCCGGCGACCGGCCGATCCAGGTCGGCTCGCACTATCATTTCTTCGAAACCAATCCGGCGCTGAAATTCGATCGCAAGAAGGCGCGCGGCATGCGGCTCGATATCGCGGCCGGCACCGCGGTGCGGTTCGAGCCCGGCCAGACCCGCGACGTGCAACTCGTGGCACTCGCCGGCAAGCGCGTCGTCTACGGCTTCCGCGGCGACGTGATGGGGAAGCTGTGAACATGTTGAAAGTCGGGGCCTGATATGTCCGTAAAAATCAAACGTTCCGTCTATGCCGACATGTTCGGGCCCACCACGGGCGATCGGGTGCGGCTGGCCGACACCGACCTGATCATCGAGGTCGAGAAGGATTTCACGACCTACGGCGAGGAGGTGAAGTTCGGCGGCGGCAAGGTGATCCGCGATGGCATGGGCCAATCGCAAGTCACCAACAGGCAGGGCGCGGCCGATACCGTCATCACCAACGCGCTGATCGTCGATCACTGGGGGATCGTGAAGGCCGACGTCGCCATCAAAGAGGGTTACATCAGCGCGATCGGCAAGGCCGGCAATCCCGACATCCAGCCCGGCGTGACCATCGTGATCGGGCCCGGCACCGACATCATCGCGGGCGAGGGCAAGATCCTCACCGCGGGCGGTTTCGACAGCCATATCCATTTCATCTGTCCGCAGCAGATCGAGCACGCGCTGATGTCGGGCGTCACCTCGATGCTGGGCGGCGGCACCGGCCCGTCGCACGGCACCTTTGCGACGACCTGCACGCCCGGTCCGTGGCACATGGCGCGGATGATCCAGTCGTTCGATGCGTTCCCGGTCAATCTCGGCATTTCCGGCAAGGGCAACGCCTCGCGTCCGGCCTCGCTGGTGGAGATGATCAACGCCGGCGCCTGCGCGCTCAAGCTGCATGAGGATTGGGGCACCACACCTGCCGCAATCAACAATTGCCTCAACGTCGCCGACGATCACGACGTCCAGGTGATGATCCATTCCGATACGCTCAACGAGTCGGGCTTCGTCGAGGATACGGTCAAGGCTTTTAAAGGCCGCACCATCCACGCCTTCCACACCGAAGGCGCCGGCGGCGGTCACGCGCCTGATATCATCAAGATCGCGGGCCTGAAGAACGTGCTGCCGTCCTCGACCAATCCGACGCGGCCGTTCACCCGCAACACTATCGACGAGCATCTGGACATGCTGATGGTCTGTCATCACCTCGATCCCTCGATCGCCGAGGATCTGGCGTTCGCCGAAAGCCGCATCCGCAAGGAAACCATCGCCGCCGAAGATATCCTGCATGATCTCGGCGCGCTCTCGATGATGTCGTCGGATTCGCAGGCGATGGGCCGGCTCGGCGAAGTCATCATCCGGACCTGGCAGACCGCCGACAAGATGAAGAAGCAGCGCGGCTCGCTGCCGCAGGACAAGGGCAACAACGACAATTTTCGCGTCAAGCGCTACATCGCCAAATACACCATCAATCCCGCAATCGCGCATGGCGTATCTAAGCTGATCGGCTCGGTGGAAAAAGGCAAGCTCGCCGATCTCGTGCTGTGGTCGCCGGCGTTCTTCGGCGTCAAACCCGAATGCGTCATCAAGGGCGGCTCGATTGTCGCCGCACCGATGGGCGATCCCAACGCGTCGATCCCCACGCCGCAGCCCGTGCATTACCAGCCGATGTTCGCCGCGTTCGGCAAATCGCTGACGGCGTCGTCGGTGGTGTTTTCTTCCAAATCGGCTGTCGCGTCGGGGCTGGCAAAGAAGCTCGGCATCGACAAGAAGCTTTATGCGGTCGAAAACACCCGTGGCGGCATCTCGAAAAAGAGCATGATCCACAACGGCGCGACGCCGAAAATCGAGGTCGATCCGGAGACCTATGAGGTGCGCGCCGACGGCGAACTCCTGACCTGCGCGCCCGCCGAGGTGCTGCCCATGGCGCAGCGTTATTTCATGTTCTAAACTCATTCCCGGTATCTAAAGCCAGAACAAAAGACCGGGAGGATTCCGTGATTTACGTTGTTGCCACATTAACCGTGAAGCCTGAAACGCGCGCCGAATTCATTGCGGGCGCCACCGCCTGCATCAAGGAAACCCGCAAGGAGAAGGGCAATATCGCCTACGACATGCACGAAAGCGTCACCGATCCCTCGAAAATGGTGTTCGTCGAACAATGGGAAGATGCCGAAGCGCTGGTGCCGCATCGCGCCGCCGATCACATGAAGGCGTTCGGCCGGATCGCGGCGCAATGCCTGACCGCGCCGCCCAAAATCGAGGTCATTACGCCGGCCAAGGTCGACATTCGTTGATCGGGAAATCAGCACCATGATCCGCGCCACGCAAGTCCGTAGCCTGCATCGCTGGAGTGAGCCGCCGGCGGATACAATCGTGCTCGATTTCGACGATCGTCATCGCCGGCGCATGGCGATGACGGGCACGCGCGGGCTCGAATTCCTGCTCGATCTGGAGCACGCCACCGTGCTGCGCGGCGGCGATGCGCTGGTGCTCGACGATGGCCGGCTGGTCGAGGTCGTCGCGGCGCCGGAGCCTTTGATCGAGATCCGTGGCGCCGATCCGCAACACCTGGTCCGGATCGCCTGGCATCTCGGCAACCGCCATCTGCCGACGCAGATTACGGCGCGCGGTCTGCGCATTCGGCGTGACCATGTCATCGAGGCGATGGTGAAGGGATTGGGCGCGCGCGTGATCGAAATCGAATCGCCGTTCGATCCCGAAGGCGGCGCTTATGCCGAAGGCGGCCACGCGCACGCGCCTGAAAGCCCCCCGCACGACCACGCGGCGCATGGTCATTCCCATGACCACGCAGGCCACGATCATAAAGCCCACGATCATGGTCATCATCACCACGATGATCATGATCACGGCCATCACCACCATGATTCCGGTCATGTCCATGACGAGCATTGCGGGCATGACCATCATCACGGCCATTCCCATGCTCATGACCACAAATAAACCGCCGCGGCCTCGGCGCCGCGCGGCGGGGGCGGTGGATGCGGTGGTCGACGCCGTTGCGAACGATCCGGTCGTCGAGGTCCAGATCAGCCAGAGCGAAATGCCGGATAATGAAGCCGCGGCGCTGTACCGGCTGATGACCTGGCTGTCGCCGTCGTTTCCAGTCGGCGCGTTCTCCTATTCCAGCGGCATCGAATGGGCGGTTGAAGCCGGCGATATCGTCGACGCAGCTCCGTTAAGGGACTGGCTGGCGTCGATGCTGGCGGACGGTTCCGGATTTTGCGACGGCATTTTTCTGGCACAGGCGCATCGCGCCGCCTCGTCTGGCGATACCAGCGGCCTGCGCGATATCGCCGAACTCGCAGCCGCGTTCGTCCCTTCGCGCGAGCGCCATCTGGAAACCTCGGCGCAGGGACGCGCCTTCATCGATATCATCAGGGCGGCCTGGAATTGCGACGGGCTGGATCAACTGGTCTCGGCTTGCGACGGTGCGATCGTTTATCCCGTCGCGGTCGGTCTCGTCAGTGCGGCGCATGCGATCCCGCTGGCGCCTACGATGCATGCTTTCCTGCATTCGCTGGTTTCGAACTGGATCTCTGCCGGTGCCCGACTGGTGCCGCTCGGCCAAACCGACTGCCAGCGCGTGCTGGCGCAGCTTGAACCGATCGTGGTCTCCACCGGCAAACGCGCGCTGGAAGCTTCACTCGACGATCTCGGCAGCGCCACCTTCCGCGCCGATCTCGCCAGCATGCGGCACGAAACGCAGTATACGCGGTTGTTCAGGTCATGAAGATACGTGCGATGCACTCAATATTTAACGCGTCGTCGCTGCGCCCGTGCGCAATTGCGCACTAGGCATGGACGACAATAGAGAAAGAACGCCTGACATGCCCAGCTCTCATCATGGCCCGCTTCGGATCGGCATCGGCGGTCCCGTCGGATCCGGCAAGACCGCGTTGATGGACCTGCTCTGCAAATCGATGCGGGAGCGCTACGACATCGCGGCGATCACCAACGACATCTACACCAAATGGGATGCGGAGTTCCTGGTGCGTTCGGGCTCGCTGACGCCCGATCGCATCGCCGGCGTCGAGACCGGTGGTTGCCCGCATACCGCGATCCGCGAGGACGCCTCGATGAATCTCGCCGCGGTGGCCGACATGCGCGCGAAATTTCCCGGTCTCGATGTGGTGCTGATCGAATCCGGCGGCGATAACCTTGCCGCGACATTTTCGCCTGAACTCGCCGATCTGACGATCTATGTGATCGACGTCGCGGCCGGCGACAAGATCCCCTCCAAGGGCGGCCCCGGCATCACCCGGTCCGATCTTCTGGTGATCAACAAGATCGATCTGGCGCCCTATGTCGGCGCATCCCTCGAAAAGATGGATACCGACGCCAAACGGATGCGCGGCGAGCGGCCGTTTGTGATGACCAACCTGAAAAAAAGCGAAGGTCTCGACCGCATCATCGGCTTCATCGAAGCCAAGGGCGGCCTTCGCCCGGCGGCAAAGGCCAAGGTGAGCTAGGTGCATGTGATTCCGGGGCGATGCGAAGCATCGAACCCGGAATCTCGAGATTCCGGGTCTGGTCCTTCGGACCATCCCGGAATGACGGAGTTCTAATCTAAGCGGCGGAAAAATTCTCCACGCCTCCCCCGGAACAAAATCCGTCCACTGCCGTTGCCATCCTCTGTTCCTGCCGGTAGATCGCAGCCACACGGCTCTTCTGGCCCGGTTCTTGTTGCGTTAACTTCTTGTCGCCAACCGCGGTTGCGTATCGATGTTCGCTCCTCCATTATGCCGCGGCGTTGGCCCTCATTTTGTTTCGACGTGTTGCCGGTGCAGCGGTCGCCAAGTGCTTCTTCATCTTCTTCGCCAACTCCTCATTTTTGAGTAAGCGAGTGGTTCGGCTGGGTTTCATCACAGGCTTTATTGCGCTGATCGGAATACTGCTTTCCGGTCTGGCGGCTTATCGCGTCCACGATCAGGAATTGACGGTCGACCGCATCGCGCTGGCGCGCGCGATCGACGTCCATGCCAGTCTGGTTCAGGACCGGCTGACCGAACGGGAATTGCTGGCGCGCGTCGCGTCAGGCCTGTTCCATGCGCCTTCCGTCATCGAGTCCGATATGCTGCAGCCGCTGCGAGCCTCGATCTACGCCTTCAAGACCGACTTCGTGGTCGCGGGCTGGGTCGCGCGGTTGCAGGCCGACGAGTTGGACGCGGCGCGCACCGAACTCATGAGTGCCGGGTTTCCGAACCCGACGGTCCGCAACTACAATGATGCGCCGCTCGACAAGCCGTCTCTCGAACGGCCGATCGACGTGCTGCTGGACGTTGAGCCCCGCAAGCCGGAGACGATGGCTTTTGCCGGCCGTTCCCTCGACCAGCATCCGGTACTGGGACCGATGCTCACTCAAGTCCTGACCGATGGAAAGCCGGCGGCGTCCGATCCTCTGCCGCTGCTGCAACCGGACGGGCCGATCGGTCTTGTGCTTGCCGCGCCTGTGATGCAGCAGGGCAACCCTCAGCCGGTAGGCTTTGTAACCTTTTCCTATGAGCTCGCGCCGCTGATGCTGACCAACGACGATCTGTCGCTGTTCTCGGTGGTGCTTAAAGACCCGCGCAGCGAGGACGGCGAGTTGATTGCGAACGATCATGGCGTCGTCACCTCGCGCACCGCCAACCGGCAGGGTCCGGCACCATCAGTCACGCGCGCGGTGACGTTTGGCGGCCGTGACTGGACGCTCGGTTATTATGCCAAGACCAACGCGGTGGTGCGGGCGCGGCAGACTGCCACCATCGTGGCCGCCATCGGCCTCGCGCTGACTTCCATCGTCTGCGGCCTGTTCGGCTATGTCGCCTATAACAATCTGCGGCTCAGCCGTGAAATCCAGGTCCGGATCGGCTTCGAGCGGCGATTGACCGCGGTGATCGACGAACTCAATCATCGCGTAAAGAACATCCTGGCGGTGATCCAGTCGATCGTCACGCGCACGTTGCGCCATGGCTCCGATATCGATGTCGCCCGTGAACTGCTGATTGGCCGGATTCACGCGATGTCGAACGTTGTTTCCCTGCTCAGTGAAAGCCAGTGGCAGGGCGTGAAACTGAAAGGCCTGTTCGAGGCCCGCGCGATCCCGCATGCCGAGCGTATCGCGGTCAGCGGTCCCGATATCACCGTCAGCGCGCGGGCGGCGCAGTCGCTGTCGCTATTGTTCTTTGAACTGGCGTCGCATTCCGACGAGGGGCTGTCGCTGGTCGGCAAGCATCCTCACATCGTCGCGCATTGGGAAGTGAACGGCGAAGATCCCGAGTTTATCTTTCATTTCCGCTGGGAAGAATTCAACACCAGCGAGGCGACCCGCCGCCAGGACAGCGATTTCGGCGTCATCCTGCTGGATCGCGTGGCGCCGGAAGCGCTCGGCGGCACGTCGAAGCGGTATTTTACCGATGTGAGTTACGTGTATGAACTCACCGCGCCGATGGAGACCGTGATCGACATGACGGAACGCGACCGCACCGAGCAGTTATCGGCGCCGTTGAAGAAGACAAAATAGGGTTCACGCCGCGTTCGTCATTGCGAGCGCCAGCGAAGCAATCCAAAATACGCAAAACTCTATCAACGTCGTCCCGGCCTTGAGCCGGGACCCATAACCACAGTCGTTTATAATTGGAGCGAAGTCGTCCAACAGCCTTCTCCATCGAGAAGCCGCGGCGTATGGGTCCCGGCTCAAGGCCGGGACGACGACTGTTGGGTGTTCAAGCAGGACCTGCTTGCAGCTAACCCCTACCCCCCGCTGCCGCCGATCACGGCACGGACGGTTTCGTCGGGACCGAAATCCTCGGCGCCATCGACATACAGCAGCGCCGAGAGTTTCGAGCGCGCGCGGTTGACGCGGCTCTTGATGGTGCCGACCGCGCAGCCGCAGATCGCAGCGGCGTCCTCGTAGGAGAAACCGGAGGCGCCGACCAGGATCAGCGCTTCACGCTGGTCCTGCGGAAGCTTTTCGAGCGCCGCGCGGAATTCCTCGAACTCCAGATGCGCGCTTTGCGCCGGCTGGGTCTTGAGGGTCTTGGCATAGCTGCCGTCGGCATCCTCAACCTCGCGCCGCCGTTTCCGATAGTCGGATCGGAACAGGTTGCGCAAAATCGTGAACAGCCACGCCGGCAGATTGGAGCCGGGCTGGAACGAGTCGATGTTGGCCAGTGCGCGCAGCAGGGTTTCCTGCACCAGATCGTCGGCGCGGTCACCATTGCCGCTGAGTGAGATCGCAAACGCGCGCAAGCTCGGAACCGACGCCAGAATGTCGTCGCGGAGTGAATCTGTGAGAGGCATTATTCCCCTCCATTATTTTTATCGCCCGCATTCCCCAATTGGGGATTAGCCTCGGGCACATCAAGCTTTCGGATCAGTTCGGCGAACCGGTCCGGAACTCCCTGCCGCACGACATCGTCGTACATGGCCCGGAGCTGGTGGCCGATTCTCGACTGAATCTCGGCGTTGAGGCCGCCCTGCTTTTTTTCCTTCATGACCTGTTCCACGTTTCCCCGAGAGTTAAGTCACTGTAATTCAATGAATATTTATTTGGCTGACCCCCTCGGGGGCGGCCTATCTCGCAAACCTAATTCCAGATCGGGCCGAAAGTTCCGCAATTAGATGGAACTTTCGCGAGGCTCGGGCGTAAACAGGCAGATCAAGGGGAACCCGGGTCACCCCAGTGAAATGTTTTGGCCCAAAGTACTTTGAACAAGGATGGAGTGGGGATGTCCCGATCACAGCTCGTTGCTGAACATTTACCGTTGTTGCGGCGCTATGCCCGGGCCCTGACGGGAAACCAGGCGTCGGGCGACGCCTATGTCGGCGCCATGCTTGAAGCATTGCTTCAGGACCCCTCCCTGCTCGATGAGCAGCATGGGCCCCGCGTCGGGCTGTTCCGGCTGTTCACCCAGATCTGGAATTCGGTCTCGCTCAACGACGACCCCGATGTGACGACGCTGCCGATGCCGCCGGAGCGGAGGCTGTCGAATATCACGCCGCTGCCGCGCCAGGCCTTCCTGCTGCTGTCGCTGGAGGGTTTTTCCGAGGAAGAAGTGTCGTTCATTCTCGGCACTGAAGTGACCGAGACCCGCAAGCTCGCCGATACCGCGGGCCGCGAAATGGCCGCCGAAATCGCCACCGATGTGCTGATCATCGAGGACGAGACGTTCATCGCGATGGACCTCGAAAGCCTGGTGAAGAATCTCGGCCACAACGTCATCGGCGTTGCCCGCACTCACATCGACGCGGTCGCGCTCGCCAAGAACAAGAAGCCCGGCCTGATCCTGGCCGACATTCAGTTGGCCGATGGCAGCTCGGGCCTCGACGCGGTCAACGAACTCCTCAAAACCTTCGAAGTCCCGGTGGTGTTCATCACCGCCTATCCCGAGCGCTTCCTGACCGGCGAACGCCCCGAGCCGGCGTTCCTGATCTCCAAGCCGTTCCAGCCCGCGATGGTCTCCGCCGTCGCCAGCCAGGCGCTGTTCTTCCAGCGCAATTCGCGCAACCGGGCGCCGAGAGTCGCTTGAAGCGTGGCGTAATCGCTACGTAACTGCTGTGATGCGAAATTAATCCGGCGCGCTTTAAAGGCGCGCCGGATTTGTTTGTCCGCCTTCGATGGCGTAGGGCTGCCCGCTGGCTAATCGCGCGTCTGGATGGACCGCACGCCGTCGAATTAGCAACTTGTCAACGTCATTCGTGTTTTCTCATCGCGGAGGATCGAATGATGATGTCACGAGTTGTTGCCCTGCTGCTTGGCGCGTTCGCGCTCGCCAGCTGCTGCATGACCGGCCAGGGTTGTTACGCGCCGGTTTCAACCGCATCTTTCCCGTTCGAGCCCTCGGGTCCTGCCAATGACGCAGACCCCGATGCGCCCCGGAAAAAAGTGGCGCAAAAACCTGCGGCGCCGAAACCGACCCAGCAGTCCTCGGTCCAAAAGCTTCCGCTGGATGATTTGCCGAACGCGACCGCCGCCCAACGAAATGCCATGGCTCAAGATGGTGGCCAGCCGACACAAGAGGGCGGCAAATGGGAAGATCAGCAGGCCGCCGATCGGGAAGCGGATGCCAGGCTGAGCAGCCAGCTAAAGATCTGCCGCGGTTGCTAGACCAGAACGTCTCCGCGTGAGACGGCGCTGTGGGCGGCTGGGACATCTCAGCCAAAAAAAGCAGGGCGCGGATGGCATCACCACACCCGCGCCCTACGTCGCCGGTCAATGGGGCAGGGGGGATGACCGGCTGCCGGGATGACGCAAAGGCCCCCTGACTCGTTCCAATCAAACCAATATTTTTTCGTACACGGTTAAGTGATTGCTGCTCCCGCGGAACCGCGCGGTTCCGCTCGCGTTGCTTGATTGGATCGCCATGGGGCGATGGATCGACAGGCGGGCGCGTCATGCCACAGCTATCCAGGGGAGTTTCGATTGGCGTTTTGAGTGCAGTCGCGGTGTCGTTGACGTTCGGCGCTGCACAATTTGCAATGGGACGCGATCTTTCCATCAATCCGCAGGACCGTTTGCAGCAGTCCATGGAAGATCTGGCGACCAGCGGGACGGCCATCAATCGCGCCGCGAAGACCGACCGTGCGACTGGCGTTGCAGGATCTCCGGCGCAGTCGAGGACGATAATGCTTCGGCCGCAAGGTCAGCCCGATACGTCGGTGCTGCTCCGCATCCCGGTGGCCCAGGCGGCGCGCAAGGGTTTAGCGCCGTCGTTGACGAAATCCCCCGACCGCAAGATGGCAGTCGCTTGTGAGCCCATGGTCAGCGTGCTGAGCGAAGTCGCCAAGCTGCTGCAGCCGGGCCGCTGCGTGACCTGAGAGTTGCTGCGTAGGGTGGGCAAAGGCGCGCTTGCGCCGTGCCCCCATCTGTCTCATGAGCAAGGTGTCGGACACGCGGAGCCTGCCATCGGGCGCGCATCCGTACGATCCGTCGGCTTTGCCCACCCTGTGATTCACGTTTTTCTCGTTGCGCGCAAAATCTAATTTCTCGAAGCGGATCAACGCGATTTGGGGTGTCCAGATCGCACGCCAAAAATATTCCGTTTCGCAGCACCCCCAAATCAAATGTAAAATCGCGCCGTCCCGCCTCATAAGAGGGGCGTTTCGCGATCGTCACGGACGTGAGGCGGGATGCGGTGGACGCGGACGCGCCTTTGACGAATGGCGTGTGATGCGGACGGCGAAGTCGTGTGGTCCTGACGCCTCGACGCTGGCGTCAAGTTCCTGAGAAGCAAGCTTCTCAGGGATGACGGTGGCAAAAGAGCCCGATCGCCGGGGAGAGCGCGAAGTAAGCCGTAAACCATTGCGCGGGGAATGCCGGGTGTTTTCGGTGTGACCTGACTAACGCGTGTGCCTTCTGCCCTCTACCTTCGCACATGCGGCGGTGGGCGCACTGGGCGCCCGGCATTCCCTGCGCCCTCTGAAGGGAGGGCGGGAGTTTCTTGCACAACTCGGGCGCTGTGCGTCGCGGGAATGCGAAGCTGTATCTGCCGTCATTGCGAGCGCAGCGAAGCAATCCACTCTTACTTCCTTGTTGCTCCATGGATTGCTTCGCTGCGCTCGCAATGACGATCTGAAAATGTTGTGCCGTGGCTGTTTGAAATTCGAATCTGTGAAAATTTCCCGATCTGTGGCCCACCCACAACTCGTCGTCCCGGCGAAGGCCGGGACCCATAACCACCGGCAGTTATTGTACCGATGGTATTGGCAGTTCTGCTTTATCGAGGGATCACGCGGTATGGGTCCCGGCCTTCGCCGGGACGACGCGCAAGCCGACTACTCCGCCGGCGCATCCGCCTCATTGGGCTGCGCATTCCGGCTCGCCAGAAATCCCAGCGCCAGGCCGCCGACCGCCAGGATCGGGACCAGCCTCTTGATGCCGATGGTGCGGATCACCTGAAGGCCTGCGGCGACCACCATGGGATCGGCGAAGGCGGTCTGCATGGCGGACTTTGCCGTCTGCTTCGCGCGTTCCTTCACGCTGTTCTTGCGCACGATGTAGCAGATCGCGGTGATTAGCGCGAAGATCACGAATACACCGGCGCCGGCCACGCAGGCTTCGATCAGCCCGTAATTTTGCAGCACATAGACAAACGCCGCGGCGCAGAGAAAGCAGGTCGCGATGATCAGGGCCAGGCCCGTCGCCAAGGCGAGCGATGTCAGCCGCAGCGCGAGACCGGTCGATTCCTTGAAATCATCGATCATACGGCCAATCATCGGGACGCCTCGTTTCAATTAAAAAATGGCAAATTAAAAATATAATCCGTTCGGCATGCGCCTCTCGCGCGAGAGTTTTCTCGCGCGCAACGCACATCTCGCACGCGTTACCGGCGCCAGGTCGCGCCGATCAGGAAGCCGAGCCCGAGCGCGAGTCCGACGGTCGCGAGCGGACGCTGCGTAATCACGTCTTCCAGCGTTTCCTCGATCGACGAAGCTGCGTCCTGTGCGGCATCCATCATCGCGCCGCCGCGTTCGGAGAGGTCGTCCACGGCGGAATCGACATTGGCGCGGGCCTGCTTGTAGCCGCGGCGCGCCTGCTTTTGCGCGCTGCCGGCGAACGAATTGAGCGCATCGGTGATCTGATCGGTGAGGGCTGCGATATCGTTTTTCACGGCTGCTACATCCTTTTCGAGACGATTCTGAAGATTCTCTGCCTGAAGATTCTTGTCCTGAATTTCTCGGGCAGCTTTGTCCGCCAGATTTTTCATTCCAAATTCGCCATCTGTACTCGACATCAAAAGCTCCCGGCTGCCAGAGTTGGATACATGGCCAACGTCCATTTTTGCCGGAAGTTCCCTTGCGGGAAACCCGATTAGTCTGCGGGTAAATTCGGAGAGTTTGGCGGCCATAAATGCTCCTTCAGGATCAGGGCCACGATCAACAACGGCGACGACAGAAAGCCGCCCATCGGTCCCCACAGCCAGGTCCAGAATGCGAGCGCCATGAACACGGCGAGCGCATTGAGTTCGAGGCGCCGCCCGATGATGGTGGGTGTGACAAAATGCCCCTCGATGAAGGTCAGTCCGACAAAGGCCAGCGATGCGATCAGCCCCGTGCCGATGGTCGGGAACGCGACCACGCCGACCACGCTCAGGATCACGAACATCGCGACCGGGCCGATGATGGGGAAGAAATTCAAGGTCGCGGCCAGCGCGCCGAGACCGGCTGGATTGGGCATGCCGGTAATCGCGCAAATGAGACCGGTCGCCGCACCGACGCCGAAATTGATCATGGTGACGGTCAACAGATACCCGCCAAGCTGCTCCTCGATGGCGTTGAGTATCCGCAAAGTGCGCAGCCGGGAATCGTGCCCGGTGAAGTTCATGATCAGCGCGCGGCGCAGGTCGCGCCAGCTTGCGATGAACAATACCAGTGTGGCGAAGAACAGCAGGAATTCCGTAAAGGTCGGGGAGAGGAATTCGACCGCGGGCTGCACCCACTCGAATTTCGGCATCTGGAACGTGGTGGATGAAAAGGCGTCGGACCCGCCGAGCATGGTCTGCAATTCCTGCCACAGCGCCAGTGGCCGGTCGAACACGTGCAACTTTTCCCGCAGCAGCGAGCCGAGTTCCGGCAGGCGGTTGCGCCATTCCATCAGGGGCGACGAGATCAGGCCGACGATGAAAGCCACACCGGCGCCGACCGCGCATACGATCAGCACCGCCGCGACGGCGCGGGGAATCCGATGCCGCTCAAGGAATCCGGCGGCCGGCGACAACATGGTGCCGACGATGAAGGCGGCGACGACCGGGAGAAAGAACGCCTTTGCGAGGAAGAGAACGGCGACGACGGTGATCAGCAAGAGCGAGATCAGCGCAAAGGCGACGACCTCCGCGCGGCGAATGACCGGCGGCAGATCAGTCTGGCTGTCAGGCAAGGGCGTACCGGTCGTCTGGACGGGAAGAACACGCAATTGGTTTCACCCATAACTCTCGCCGCCACACTTCCCGCACAACTGCTGCGGTGCGCCAAAGTTCCATCGCCGAAACGTGAAGCCTGCGGTGCTTGACAGTGTCAGGTGTATTTAGGTCGCAGCGGGAACCGGTTCGCCCCGGTCGCGTTTGTTGGTGCAGAGCATCACCACGATGCGCATCGCAGGGGCAGCCCATGACACAGATACTCGCAAGCATCCGCAGGCCATCGCCGCGCGCGACCAGCGCGCTTGTTATCGCCGGGGCATTGTTGCTGACGCCCTTTGTCAGTGCGGCGAATGCGCAGGCTCCCGGCCAGGTGCGAGCCCCCGGGCAGGCGTATGGCTACGCCCTGCAGGATCCGTCAGACGATGTGACACTCGCCCCCAGCAATCCCGCGCTGGATCAAGGCGATGCGTATGTGCTTCCGGAGCGGCTGCGCCGCGCCAATGTAGCGCTCGATACCCGCGAAGCGCCGGGCACCGTGATTATCGATACCGGCAACACCGCGCTTTACTACGTGCTCGGTCAGGGCCGCGCCATTCGCTACGGCGTCGGCGTCGGGCGCGAAGGATTTACGTGGTCTGGCGTGCAGACCATCACCCGCAAGGCGGAGTGGCCGGATTGGCATCCGCCGGCGCAGATGATCGCGCGCCAGCCCTATCTGCCGCGCTTCATGGCGGGTGGCCCGGGCAATCCGCTCGGTGCGCGGGCGATGTATCTCGGCTCCAGCGAATATCGCATCCACGGCACCAATAATCCCTCGACCATCGGGACGTTCGTTTCCTCCGGCTGCATTCGCCTGACCAATGAAGACGTCGCTGACCTGTTCAGCCGCGTCGATGTCGGCACCAAAGTGGTGGTGCTGCCGAAGAACGCCCCGCATCTCGAGGCCAGCAGGACGGTCGTTGGATCGGCTGCCACCCGGCCGGTCGCGGCGCAGGCGCGTCCTGTCGTGACAACGCTACCGTCCGGCCGTCAGGCGATGAACCTTTCTGGTTCGTCGCTGTACTGAAGGTAGAGCCCCTTCATGGGAGGCGAGCATGGTCGGAAGATCAGCAAGACTGGCGTTAGGCGCGGCCGCGCTGTCGATCGCGTCGATGTCGGCGCCTGCGGCGCAGGCGGAGGATTTTCTCTCCGCCCTGTTCGGCGCGTTCGCCCGACCGCCGGCTCCCTCGACCCCGCTGCCGTTTGCCGGCGAAGGTAGCAATTCCGGCCAGGAAAGTTTTCTCCCGCGTCCGCGCGCCAATTATTCCGGCGGCTCTCTGGCCTATTGCGTGCGTGGTTGCGACGGGCGCTATTTCCCGATTACGGCCTCCGACAATCAGAGCCGGGTGGCTTCCTGCAACAGCTTCTGCCCGGCCGGCGATACCAAGGTGGTCTATGGCAGCAGCATCGACAATGCCGTGACCGAGACCGGAAAGCCCTATTCCGAACTGCCCAATGCATTCCGCTATCGCACCGAGATGGTCGCGGGCTGCACGTGTAATGGCAAGGATCAGGTCGGCCTCGCGCCGGTCCCGGTCGAAAACGATCCGACCCTTCGCAAGGGTGACATTGTCGCCGGGAATAACGGGCTGATGGTCGCTGGCCGTGGTGCCGACAAACGCGGCGCGTCGCTGAACCTGTCGCCGGCTTCGGAAGCGGTGCGCGCGCGTTATCAGCGTGTGCCGGTAGTAGCGACGGAGTGATTCCCCGTCATTGCCGGGCTTGACCCGGCAATCCATCAATTTCGAAAAACGTTTCTGAAGAGTGATGGATGCCCGGGTCAAGCCCGGGCATGACGAGCTTTAACTAGGCCGCCCGAATCTTGCTCAGAAACTCCGTAACCTGGCTGCCGAGCTGATGGCTCTGCGTCTCCAGCGTCTGCGAGGCGCGTTTGACGTTGTCGGCTGCGGCGGCTGCCGCATCCGCGTCGGTTTTGACGCCGCTGATATTCTCCGAGACGTTCTTGGTGCCCTGCGCGGCATGTTGCGTGCTGCGCGTGATTTCCTGGGTGGCGGCGCCCTGTTCTTCGACCGCGGCGGCGATCGCGGTTGCGACCTCGTTGACCTCGCCGATGATACTGCCGATGCCTTTGATGGCGTCGATCGCATCGCCGGCCACTTTTTGGATGTCGGCGATCTGTTCGGAAATTTCGTCGGTCGCTTTCGCAGTCTGGCTGGCCAGCGATTTGACCTCGGACGCCACCACGGCAAAGCCTCTGCCGGCTTCGCCGGCGCGGGCCGCCTCAATGGTCGCATTCAGCGCCAGCAGGTTGGTCTGCGCGGCGATGGAATTGATCAACCCGACCACCTCGCCGATCCGGCCGGCGGTTTTGGCCAGCCCCTGCACCGTGCCATCGGTCTCCTGCGCGCTTTTGACCGCACGGCTGGCGATCCCGGCGGCGTGCGAGGCCTGCCGGCTGATGTCGTCGATCGATGCACTGAGTTCGACCGAGGCCGAAGCCACGCTTTCGACGCTCATCGAGGCTTCACCAGAGGCCCGCTCGGCGACCTGAACCCGCGTATTGGTCTGGCTGGAAACCGCCGACAAATCCGCCGATGTGGTTCGCATCTGGCCGGAGGCGTCATCCAGTTGGCCCAGCGTCTGGCGCACCATGGTCTCGAATTCGCCGACATAGGTTTCGATGGCGCGCTGGCGCGCGGTGGCGCCGGCGTTGCGTTCACGCTCCTGCGCTTCGATCTGGAGCTTGTCGACGGCTTGCTGCTTGAAGGTGTCCAATGCGCCGGCGAGCGCGCCGATCTCGTCCTGGCGTTGCGCATATCCGGTATCGACGGTCAGATCGCCGCCGGCCACTTTCAACATGGCGTCGCGGATCGTGTGCAGCGGCCGGATCACGCGACGGGTGACCGCGATCATGGTGCCGACGGTCAGCGCCAGCGCCGAAGCCAGCAGGACCAGTTGCAGGATCAGCGAGCGCTCGGCCTTGGCGTGCTGGGCGCGCGTATACTCCCGCGCGGCATCCAGCGCGCGTTCGGCGACGGCGACGGCCGCGCCCATACGCCCGACGGTGTAGGGGCTCCACTGGCTGGCGGTCATCTCAGGCTTTTCGCCTGATATCAGCGCGTTCAGCAGCCGGTCGCGAAGGCCCAGATATTGCGGATCGAAATAGGCGATCTTCGCCTGCGCCATCGCCTCGACCAATTGCGGCGGCAACTGCGTTCCCGATTGCACGGTCTCGAGCGCGTTCCACGCGCCTTCGACGCGGCCGATATGTTTGGTATAGGTTTGACGGGCGTCGGCAGCGACATGGCCGGATCCCAGCCCGACCGATATCATCAGCGAGGTTTCGCCGGCGCTGTTGCGCAGCAGCCAGGCGACCTGCTTGATCATCAGCAGCTGGTCGATCACTGCATCATTGTGGTTCACGGCGGCGGCGAGCCGGATCGAGACCTTGTCCATGGTCTCGAGCAACGCACCGGTGACGTCCATATATTCCTTGGCAAGCGCCGGGCGGCGTGAAGCTTTCGGCTTGTGCATCGCGTCCCAGGACTCGGCTTCCAGCGCCGTCATCGACTGAATCAGCCGGTTCAATTCCGGCGCCAGCGTCTTCTGATCGGCGAATTCGACGGAATCGAGCACCGCGGCCGCGGCCCGCATTGCGGGCATCTGGGCATCGCGTCCCTCGCGCAAATATTTATCGATGTCCGGCTGCACCAGCGCGTCATCGTTCAGGGTGCGGGAGGTGGTCGCCCGGTCGCTGCGCAGATTGTGCATCGCCTTGAAGAGATTCGATGAAGCGTCCGCGACCACCGCGATCCGGCCGGTCGTGGTGAGCCGGTCCCAGGAATCCCAGGCGCTGACGCAGAGCAGTGCAATCACACAGGTCGACATCAATACGACGACGGATTGGATCAGCGACGACACCGTCAGACGGTTCAGCATTAGATAACCCCCGAAAATTTCGTCTACTTAGGCAAAAAAGAGTAAAGATTTAGACAGTAGTCCTGCCCGTTTTACCGGAAATGCCGTTTTTTCAGGCAAGTGGCGGCCATGTTGTTCCTTGGAGGGAACCGGTGCGCTGGTCCGGCGTTGGCAATCGACGCTCAGACGAATTTCTCATTTTCGCGTCTCACAGGGGGATTTCCGGATGTTAGTCGGCGCACTCATTACGTTTCTCGTCGTCATTCTCATTCTGTATCTGGTCAACCTGTTGCCGCTCGACGGCCGCGCCAAGCAGATCGTGCGCGTGGTCGTGATCATTCTCGGCGTGATCTCGCTGCTGAAATATATCGCGGTGTTTTAGGGGCCTCGTTTAGGAGGCCGCCATTCGCGCCCTCGACAACAAAAAAGCCCCGGCGACGGCCGGGGCTTTTGCGTGTTGAACGGTGTGTGGCGGTAATCAGCCAGCCGCTTTGGCTTCGCGGCGGCGCGCGGTCAGAATGTATTCGGTGTAGCCGTTGGGTTGCTCGCGGCCCTTGAAGATCAGGTCGCAGGCGGCCTTGAAGGCGACGCCGTCGAAACCCGGCGCCATTGGCCGGTACAGCGCGTCGCCCTTGTTCTGCCCGTCCACCACGATCGCCATCCGCTTCAGCGACTCCATCACCTGAGTTTCCGTGATGACGCCCTGGTGCAGCCAGTTCGCCAGATGCTGGCTCGAGATGCGCAAGGTCGCGCGGTCTTCCATCAGGCCGATATCGTGGATGTCAGGCACCTTGGAGCAGCCGACGCCCTGATCGATCCAGCGCACGACGTAGCCGAGGATGCCCTGGCAGTTATTGTCGATCTCCTGCTTCACGTCGTCGGGCGCCCAGTTCGATTGCGACACCGGAACGGTGAGGATGTCGGACAGTTTGGCGCGCGGGCCGCCCTTGGCCAGTTCCTGCTGGCGCGCCTGCACGTTGACCTGATGATAATGCAGCGCGTGCAGGGTAGCTGCAGTGGGCGAGGGTACCCAAGCGGTGGTGGCGCCGGCCTGCGGATGTGCGACCTTCTGCACCAGCATGTCCGCCATCATGTCGGGCGCCGCCCACATGCCCTTGCCGATCTGGGCATGGCCGGGCAGGCCGTCGATCAGGCCGACATCGACATTCCATTCCTCATAGGCCTTGATCCATGGCTGGGCCTTCATGTCGTTCTTGCGGATCATCGAACCCGCTTCCATCGAGGTGTGAATCTCGTCGCCGGTGCGGTCGAGGAAGCCGGTGTTGATGAAGCAGATGCGCTTCAACGCGTTCTGGATGCAGGCCTTGAGGTTGACCGTGGTGCGGCGCTCCTCGTCCATGATGCCGACCTTCATGGTGTTCTCGGGCAGCGACAGCATCTTCTCGACCCGGCTCAGGGTTTCGCAGGTCAGCGCGACTTCATCGGGGCCGTGCATCTTCGGCTTGACGACGTAGACCGAACCGGTGCGGCTGTTGCGTGTTTTCGAGCCGCCTTTCAGATCGTGAATCGCGAGCAGACCTGCGACGGCGGAGTCCAGCAGTCCTTCGGGAATTTCCTCGCCGGCCTCGTCGAGCACCGCATCGGTGAACATGTGATGGCCGACGACGCGCATCAACAAAAGGCTGCGGCCGTGCAAAGTAAGGTCGTTGCCGTCAGGCGTCTTGTAAGTACGATCGGCGTTGAGCGAACGCGTGAGCGTCTTGCCGCCCTTCTCGAAATCGGCGGACAACGTACCGTTCATCAGGCCGAGCATGTTGTGATAGACCAGCACCTTGTCTTCGGCATCGACCGTCGCAACGCTGTCTTCCAGGTCCAGGATGGTGCTGACGGCCGACTCCAGCACCATGTCGGCGACCCCTGCCGGATCGTCCTTGCCGATGATGTGGCTGCGGTCAATTTTGACTTCGATGTGCATCCCGTTGTCGACCAGGAGGATCACGGTCGGAGCGGCGGGATCGCCCTGATAGCCGGCAAACTTCGTGCTGTCCTTCAGCGCGGTCGCATTGCCGCTCTTCAGCTTGACCGCGAGCTGGCCGGCGATGACGCTGTAGGAGGCCACATCGGTGTGGCTTCCGGTCGCCAGCGGCACGGCGCCATCGAGAAACACCTTGGCCTTGGCGATGACCTTGGCGCCGCGTGCCTTGTTGAAACCTTTGCCAGCCTCGCCGGCTTCGTGCGGGATCGCGTCGGTGCCGTACAGCGCGTCGTAAAGACTGCCCCAGCGCGCGTTGGCGGCGTTCAGCGCGTAGCGCGCATTGGTAAGGGGGACAACCAACTGCGGTCCGCAGATTTTACCGATCTCCTCATCGACATTGGCGGTCTCGACCTTCTGGGTCGCCGGCTCCGGCAGCAGATAGCCGATTTCCTTCAAGAACGCGGTGTAGGCGTTCATGTCGAACGGCTTGCCTTTGTTGGCGCGGTGCCAGCCGTCGATTTTTGTCTGCAGGGTGTCGCGCACCGCGAGCAGCTCACGGTTTTTCGGCGCCAGATCCCGGACGATGGCGGCGAGCCCGGCCCAGAACGCGGCGGGCGAAATGCCGGTTTTGGGGGTCGCCTCCTGGGCGATGAAGTCGAACAGGACGGGGGCGATTTTCAGTCCGTGGGCGTCGATACGGTTCATAGGTGATTTCTCGGGGGATTTTTTGCGGGAAACGGCGATTATCCGCCGTTCCCGGGGGCTAAAACGGCAAAAAGAGCACCGCAAAGGGAAGTTTTCAGCGTTCTTTTAGCGCCAAAGCCGGGGCGATGAGAAGGCCTTTTGGCAGGCCCTTGCTGCCCATATCCGCGGCGGCTGCCGGGCCGGGTCGAGGCTTAAATATTAGCCGCGAGGTCGACGAACTCGTCGAACAGAATGCCCGATCGTACCAGCATCCGCTCGATCTCGTCGGTTGCCTCGGTGACCGACAAAATCGAGGTATCGATCGTCAATTCGCTGGCGGCCGGCGGCTGGTAGTCGTTGCCGATCCCGGTGAACGCATGCAGCGCGCCGGCGCGCGCCTTGGCGTAGTGGCCCTTGGGATCGCGGCTTTCGCAGATCTCGACCGGTGTCGCGATATAGATCTCGCGGAACGCGGTGTCGGCGATGCGACGGGCCGCGGCGCGGTCTTCCGCTGCGGGCGACACCGCGGCGACAATGGCGACGTGCCCATTGCGCGCCAGATGGGCGGCGACTTCGGCGAGCCGGCGAATGTTCTCGGTGCGATCGGCCGGAATAAAGCCGAGATCCTTATTGAGTCCGGCGCGCAGCGTGTCGCCGTCCAGCAATATCGGCGAGCCGCCATTCGCGAACAGCCGGCTTTCCAGTGCGCGCGCCAGTGTCGATTTTCCCGAGCCCGGCAGTCCCGTCATCCAGATCACTGCGCCGGTATGGCGATAGCGCGCGGAACGCTCGTCGGGGCGCAACGCCGATTCCACCGGTACGATATTGACGGGCACGGCGCGCTGTCCGGCATCGGCCGAAAGCACGAGGCCGCCGCCGGCGATGCGGCCATGAACCTCGATCACCAGGCGTCCGGTGCGCGGATTGTCGGTAAAGGGGTCGGCGGCCAGCGCCTGCGCCAGCGAAATGTCGATCTCACCAACGTGATTACGTGCGATCGACTGGGTTTCCATGCTCGAGAGTTCGCCGGGATCGACGGCTTTCTCGATCGAAACCACGGTGGCGCGGGTTTCCTTGGTGCCGAGCCGCACCAGAATGGCGGCGCCGGGCAACAATGGCTGGTCATGCAGCCAGAAAATGCGCGCCCGAATCCGGCGGGTGTCGCGCGGGCCAGAGCCGACATGGGCGATGACGTCGCCACGCTCGATAAATAATTCGCGGTCGAGCGTGATGCCGACCGAGCGGCCAGCGGTCTGAATCTCGTTGACCGGCGTCACCGGCCAGCTCTCGATGCTTTTGATCTTCGCGACCTTGCCCTTGGGCATGACCACGATCTCGTCGCCGGTCGCCAGATGCCCGGACTCGATGCGGCCGGCGACAATGCGGCGGTCGTCGAATTTGTAGATCGCCTGAACCGGCAACCGCAGCGCCAGTTGTTCGAGCGGTCGCGCCGGTTCGAGCGCGTCGAGCGCTTCGACCACGGTCGGCCCAACGTACCAGTCGGTGCGCGGCGTTCGTTCGGCCACGCCGTCGCCGTCGCGCGCCGAAATCGGAATCACCGCGGACGGCGTGACGCCGAGGCCGGTCAGATGCGCGGAAATCTCGTCGCTGATCTCGGCAAAGCGGGCCGCGTTGAAATCGACCCGGTCCATCTTGTTGACGACAACCGCGACCTGCCGGATGCCGAGAAGATGCAGCAGATAGCCGTGGCGCCGGGTCTGGTCGCGCACGCCCTCGAGCGCATCGATGATCAGCACGGCGGCGTCCGCCTGCGAGGCGCCGGTGATCATGTTACGCAGGAATTCGGCATGGCCGGGCGCGTCGATCAGCACCACGTCGCGCGACTTGGTGCGGAACCGGATCTGCGTGGTGTCGATGGTGATGCCCTGATCGCGCTCGGTCTGCAGCGCGTCGAGCAGGAACGACCATTCGAACGGCATGCCTCGCCGCGCGCTGACGGCCTGAAGCATTTCGAGCTTGCCCTCGGGCAGGCTGCCGGTCTCATGCAACAGCCGTCCGACCAGCGTCGATTTGCCGTGGTCGACATGGCCGACAATCACGATGCGAACCTGCGGACGTGTGGTGCCGTTAGGTGTGGAAGACGTCGAAGGCGCAACGGACATGTTCATCGCAGCATTCAGCTCATAGCGGTCAGAGATAGCCAGCGACGCGCAGCCGTTCGAAGGCGTCTTCGGTTTCATGATCGAGCGCGCGCCCGGAACGCTCCGGCACTTTGGTGCGGTCGAGCTCGATGAGGATTTCGTCGATGCTGGACGCGTTTGAAATCACGGGATTGGTGATGTCGGAATCGCCCAGCGAGCGATAGCGCTTGCCGTCCCGGGACAGATACAGCGGGATGATCGGAATATTCTCGCGCTTGGTGTAGGCCCAGATGTCGGCCTCGGTCCAATGCAGGATCGGATGAATGCGCAGATGTGCGCCCGGCGGCGGTGAGGCGTTGAACTGATCCCAGAATTCCGGCGGCTGGTCGCGTACGTCCCATCCGCCTTCGGTGCCGCGCGGTGAGAACACCCGCTCCTTGGCGCGGGTGGCTTCTTCATCGCGGCGGATGCCGGCGATCAAGCCATCGAAGCCGTATTTGGCGAGCGCGAGCTTCAGCCCTTCGGTCTTGCGTGCGGCGGATCGCGCCGCCGGCGGCAAGGTCGGATCGATGGTTTCCAGCGGGGGGCAAGGTTCGATTTTGAGATCGAGCTCCCATTCCTTGCCGTAGCGATCGCGGAATTCATACATCTCCGGAAATTTCTTGCCGGTATCGACATGCATGGCGGGAAACGGCACGCGGCCGAAGAAGGCCTTGCGCGCCAGCCAGATCATCACGTTGGAATCCTTGCCGAGCGACCACAACAGCGCGAGCTTTTTCAGCCGCGCGAAGGCTTCCCGGAAAATGTAGATGCTCTGGGCCTCGAGCGCGTCGAGGTGATCCATCGACGGCGCCTGGGAAGGCGCTTCGAAAGACCCTTGAAGGCGCCCATCAACAGCGTTTTGCATGGCCGGAGATACCACGACCGGACCGGCCTTATGCAACCGGTCATTGGCTTCATCGTTAGCGAGAAGATGCATCTCTGGGCCTTGGCCTTCGGAGGAGAAAATTCTATAGTTGCATTGCAGTAGAGAAACAACAATTTTCTCTTTGCCGGTGCTAAGCGAGGCATATATAGAAAATAATTCCAGTCAACCCCTCAGGTGGGGCAAGCGAGTATCGTATGCGATTTCTGCCGGTATTTCTTGATCTGCAAACCGGGCCGGTGCTGCTGGTGGGCGGCGGCGAACTCGCGCGCGCGAAATTGCGTCTGCTTGTTTCTGCACAGGCGCGGGTGCGCTGGTACGCAACCGACGGTCATCATGATCTCCGCGGACTGGACGCGGCCGACGCCGCGCACATCGAACTCGCCGAGGGCGATCCGTTGAGCGCCGATCTGCACGGCGTGATCGCGATCCTGTGCGCGGGCGCCGGCGAAGTCGGGCCGTTGATGTCAGCGCGGGCCAAGGCGGTCGGCCTGCCCGTCAATGTGATGGACGATCTCACACATTCCACTTTCATTTTTCCGGCCATCGTCGATCGCGGCGATGTCGTGGTCGCGGTTGGTACCGGCGGTGCGTCACCGGTGGTGGCGCGCCGGGTGCGTGAAAGCATCGAGGCGATCCTGCCGGCGCGGATCGGCGATCTCGCCGGGTTTATCGGTCGCTGGCGCAAACCAATTCATGATCGCATCGCGGAGATGCCGCTGCGCCGCCGGTTCTGGGAACGCGTGATCGACGGTCCGATCGGCGCGCTGGTTCTCGCCGGCCGCATCAACGAGGCGGAAACAGCGCTGACGGATATTCGCGATCCCGCTGATTTCGCCGGTGCACTCGCAAATGGCCAGGCCGAGGGCAGGGTGACGCTGGTCGGCGCCGGCCCCGGCGATCCGGATTTGCTCACCGTCAAGGCGTTGCGCGCGCTGCAGGATGCCGACGTCGTGTTTTACGACGAATTGGTGTCGCCGGAAGTTCTCGACCGCGCGCGCCGCGATGCGTCGCGCGTGCCGGTTGGCCGCCGCGTCGGCAAGCCCGGCATCGGCCAGGACGCGATCAATACATTGCTGATCGAGGCCGCCAAATCAGGCCAGCGCGTGGTGCGGCTCAAGGGTGGCGATGGCTTTATCTTCGGCCGTGGCGGCGAGGAAATCGAGGCATTGCGCGAGGCGAATGTTGCCTGTTCGGTTGTGCCGGGCATTACCGCTGCGATGGGCGCGGCCGCTGAATTCGAGGTGCCGCTGACGTTCCGGCACGAGGCGCTGCGCATCACCTTTCTCACTGCGCACAAGGCCACAGATGCCGATGCTGTCGACTGGTCGGTGCTGACGGACGAGAAGATGACCATCGTGGTCTATATGGGCATGACCGCGGCGCCGTCGGTTCGTGATGGCCTGTTGGCCGCAGGACGCTCGCCGCAAACGCCGGTCGGCGTGTTCGCGCGGGTGACGCGGCCGGATTCGAAGGCGGTCACGGGAAGACTGGAAGGCCTGCCCGATCTGGTCGATCAGATCGATGGCGGTCCCGCGCTGCTCATCATTGGCGACGTGGTTGCGCATTCCGCGCCATGGCGCATTCAAAATCTCCGTCAACGAATTGAAAAATTGCTGGAAGCCGCCGAATGACCTCTCCGCTCGAACAGAAGAAAATCAGGATTACCGGCCCCTCGATGGTCACCGCCAACCGCACCTGGGATGGCGTCGTGATCTACCGTACCCCGGATCACGGCTGGTCGGTGAACCTGTCGGATGCGGCAATCGTCCGTACCTCCGACGAGGCTCGCGCGCTGTTGGCTGAATCCGTGGCCGACGACGTCGGCGCGGTCGGCGCCTATATCGCGCCGGTCGAAATCAAGGACGGCGGCAAGATCAGGCCCGGTAATCTGCGCGAACACATCCGGTCGGAAGGCGTCACCATCGATCTTCCGGTTCCGGCGTAAGGCAAAGTTATCATGTACGCATATGACGAGCTCGATCGCACGATCATCAATGAGCGTGTTTCGGAATTTCGCGATCAGGTGAAGCGCCGGCTGTCCGGCGAGCTCACCGAAGACGAATTCAAGATGCTGCGGCTGCAGAACGGCGTCTATCTGCAGCTTCACGCTTATATGTTCCGCGTCGCTATTCCTTATGGCACGTTGTCGTCGAAGCAGTTGCGCCGGCTGGCCCATGTCGCGCGGCGCTACGACCGCGGCTACGGCCATTTCACCACCCGGCAGAACATCCAGTTCAACTGGATCAAGCTCGCCGAATTGCCGGACGCGCTGTCGGACCTCGCCGATGTCGGCATTCATGCGATGCAGACGTCGGGCAATAACACCCGCAACGTCACCTCGGATCAATGGGCCGGTGTCGCGCCGGACGAGATCGAGGATCCGCGCATCTGGTCGGAACTGATCCGCCAATATACCACGCTGCATCCGGAATTCTCGTTCCTGCCGCGCAAGTTCAAATTCGCGATCACCGCTTCGGCCCACGACCGCGCCGCGATCAAGGTGCACGATATCGGCCTTCGCCTGCACAAGAATGCCGAAGGCGAGACCGGATTCGAGGTGCTGGTCGGCGGCGGGCTTGGCCGTACACCGTTTATCGCCAAGACCATCAAGCCGTTCGTGCCCGGCCGCGATCTCCTCAGCTATATCGAGGCGATCCTGCGCGTCTATAACCAGTACGGCCGCCGCGACAATATCTACAAGGCTCGCATCAAGATCCTGGTGCACGAACTCGGCATCGAGAAATTCGCGCAGGAAGTCGAGGATGAGTGGCTGCAGATGCGCGACAGCGCGCTGACGCTGGACGATGAAGTGGTCGAGGATATTCGTTCGCGCTTCAGTTATCCGGTTTACGAAAAACTGCCGCACATGCCGGAAGAGTTGAAGAAGGCCGCGCATGACCCGTATTTCGAAGCCTGGCGCAAGAACTCGGTCGCGCCGCACAAAGTAACGGGCTATGCGATCGTCACGCTGTCGCTGAAGCCGGTGGGCGGACCGCCCGGCGATGCGACCGCCGACCAGATGGATGCGATCGCCGATCTCGCCGACAAATATTCCTTTGGCGAAATTCGCGTCGGCCATGAGCAGAACCTTGCGCTGCCCCATGTCGCCCGTCGCGATCTGCCGGCGCTGTGGCGCGAACTCGACAAGATCGGCGTGGCGACGCCGAACGTCAATCTGGTCTCCGATATCATCGCCTGCCCGGGGCTGGATTATTGCTCGCTGGCCAATGCCCGTTCGATTCCGATCGCGCAGGAATTGACGCGGCGCTTCGCCAATCACGACACGGCGAACCTGATCGGACGGCTGCACGTCAATATCTCCGGCTGCATCAATGCCTGCGGCCATCACCATGTCGGTCATATCGGCATTCTCGGTGTCGAAAAGAACGGCGAGGAATTTTATCAGATCACGATCGGCGGTCGCGCCGACGAGAATGCGGTGGTCGGCACCCTGATCGGACCGGCGGTGCCTTACGGCGAAGTCGCCGACGTGGTCGAGGACATTGTCGAAGCCTATCTGGCGCTGCGCGCCCGTCCCGATGAACTGTTCATCGACACGGTCAAGCGGCTCGGCGTCGAACCTTTCAGGGAGCGGGTCTATGCCACTCGTTAGGAACGGAAAAATCGCCGGCGACGAATTCGTCCATGTGGCCGACGACGCCGAGATTCCCGGCGACGGCGCGATCCTGATTTCGTCGGCGCGTTTTCTGGCCGATGCGGAAACGTTGTCGCGCCGCGCCGGAAAAACCGGCGTGATCTGGCCGAACAACCGCGATGTCGACGATCTCGTGCCATATCTCGACCGCCTCGCGGCGGTGGCCCTGGTATTTCCGATCTTTCGCGACGGCCGCGCCTATAGCCAGGCGCGGCTGCTCCGGGAGCGCCATTCGTACAAGGGCGAGTTGCGCGCAACCGGCCAGGTATTGCGCGACCAGTTCGTGTTCATGCTGCGCGCCGGCTTCGACACCTTTGAGGTGAGAAAGGAAAGTGACGCGGAAGCCTTCGCGCAGACCGCCAAGCGTTATTCGGTGTTCTACCAGCCGACCGGCGATGGCCGCCTCACCGCCCTTCACCGGCGAATGCAGCAGCGCCATTCGGAGAGCGCCGGCCAGTGAACGAACGCGTGCAGGGGGCGTTGGCGGAACGGATGGCGGATACGGTGGATTTACCACCGGCCGACGGATTGGACCGTGCGCTTCGTCACGCGACGCCGGCGGAGGTGATCACGGCGGCCGTGAAGGCGGTCGGCCGTGAGCAACTCGCCGTGGTTTCATCATTCGGTACCGAGTCGGCCGCCTTGCTTAAAGTCGTGGCTGACGTCGATGCTGCTATCCCGGTGATTTTTCTCGATACCGGATGGCTATTCGAGGAGACACTGGCCTATCGCGATACCCTGATTGCGGCGCTTGGTTTGCGCGATGTCCGTTCGATCAAGCCGCTGGATGCGACATTGTTGCACGAAGATCCGGACCGCGAATTGTGGTTCTCTGACCCCGATGCCTGTTGCCGGATCCGGAAGGTTGAGCCGTTGCAAAGGGCGTTGGCGCCGTTTGGCGGCTGGATCAACGGCCGCAAGCGGTTTCAGGGTGGTGCCCGTGCCGCTATCCCGGTGGTCGAGGAGGATGGCGGGAGATTGAAATTCAACCCGTTCGCCAACATCTCGCGCGAGGCCGTTGAGGCGATCTATGTGCAGGCCAACCTGCCGCCGCATCCGCTCAAGGCGTCGGGATATCTGTCGGTCGGCTGCATGCCCTGCACCAGCCGGACCTCGCCCGATGAAGACATGCGGGCCGGACGCTGGCGCGGCCGTCCCAAGACCGAATGCGGCATCCATACCGTCAAGACTTCGTAGGACAATGATGCTGCGGCGTTACGAACAACGAAATCCGGTTTCGTTGACTTAAAATCGCATCAATCCGAGTGATGTCCACTGGCCCGTCGGTGACGATCCCGTCATCGAGCCGAATGGAGACCGACATGATACGCCGTATTCTGCCTGTTGTTGCCGGACTGTTCTGGGTGGGTTCGGCATTTGCCGCCGACGTGACGCTGCTCAACGTGTCCTACGATCCGACCCGCGAACTCTACGGGGATTTCAACAAGGCTTTCGCGGCGGCTTATCAGAAGGAAACCGGCAAGAGCGTTGAGATCAAGCAGTCGCATGGCGGCTCCGGCTCGCAGGCCCGTGCCGTCATCGACGGCCTGCAGGCCGATGTGGTGACGCTGGCGCTGGCCTATGATGTCGATGCCATTGCGGCCAAAGGGCTGTTATCGGCGGATTGGCAGAAGCGCCTGCCGCTGAACGCCTCGCCTTACACGTCGACCATTGTGTTTCTGGTTCGCAAGGGCAATCCCAAAGGCATCAAGGATTGGGACGATCTGATCAAGCCGGGCGTCGATGTGATCACGCCGAACCCAAAGACGTCGGGCGGCGCGCGCTGGAATTACCTCGCTGCCTGGGGCTACGCCTTGAAGAAATACGGCTCTGCCGACAAGGCGAAACAATTCGTCGGCGATATCTACAAGAACGTGCCGGTGCTGGATACGGGCGCGCGGGGTTCGACGGTGACCTTTGTCGAGCGCGGCGTCGGCGACGTGCTGCTGGCGTGGGAGAACGAGGCATTTCTCGCCCAGCGCGAATTCGGCAAGGACAAGTTCGAGATCGTGTCGCCGCCGCTGTCCATCCTGGCGGAGCCGCCGCTGTCCATCGTCGATGCCGTTGCGGATAAAAAGGGATCGCGCGCGGTCGCGGAAGCCTATCTGCGGTATTGGTACACCAAGGACGGTCAGGAAATTGCCGCACGCAACTCCTATCGTCCGCGCGATCCGGAGATCGCGAAGCAATATGAAAGCTCGTTCGCGAAGGTCGAACTGTTCACCATCGATGACGTGTTCGGCGGCTGGGCCAAGGCCCAGAAGGAACACTTCAGCGAAGGCGGCGTGTTCGACCAGATCTACAAGAATTGACATCATTGCCGGGAGGCAGGGGGCGTTGTGAGCGGAAGCACGGGACGACGCAGCACCTTGCCGGGGTTCGGTCTCACCATGGGCCTGACCCTGACCTGGCTCTCCGTCATCATCCTGATTCCGCTCGCGGGCCTGTTCCTCAAGACGCTTGAACTCAGCCCGGACCAGTTCTGGGATATCCTTTCCAGCCGCCGCACGCTCAACGCCCTGAAGATTTCGTTCGGGCTCGCCTTCGCTGCTGCGTTGGTCAATTTGGTGATGGGAACGGTCATCGTCTGGGCGCTGGTGCGATATCGTTTTCCGGGCCGCCGAATATTCGATGCCATCGTCGATATTCCCTTTGCATTGCCGACGGCGGTGGCCGGCATCGCCTTGACGTCGCTGTTCGCGCAAAAAGGCTGGCTCGGTGCGCCGCTGGCCGAACTCGGTATCAAGGTGGCGTTTACGCCAACCGGAATTTTCATCGCGATGATCTTCATCGGCATCCCCTTCGTGGTGCGGACGGTTCAGCCCGTATTGATCGATCTCGACGTCGAGATCGAGGAAGCCGCCGCCAGCCTCGGCGCCAGCCGCTTGAACACGGTGTTCCGGGTGATCCTGCCGAGCCTGATCCCGGCGCTGCTGACAGGCTTTGCGCTGGCCTTCGCGCGGGCCGTCGGCGAGTACGGCTCGGTGATCTTCATCGCCGGCAATCTGCCCAACGTATCCGAAATCGCGCCGCTCCTGATCGTGATCCGGCTGTCGGAATTTCGGTATGCGGACGCCACTGCGATCGCGGTCGTCATGCTGGTAGCGTCATTCCTGATCATCTTTGCAGTCAATCGCATCCAGCGCTGGGCGCAGATGCGCATTCCCGCGCATTGAGGATTGACCAGATGAGCGAGCTACAAATCTCTCCAGGTTCTGTCCGGGACGACCTGCGCACCGAACCCCGGCTGGTGCGCGGCATCATCATCGCGATCGCGCTGATTTTTCTCACGGTGTTCGTCGTGCTGCCGCTGGTCGTGGTGTTCGCGCAGGCTTTTTCCAGGGGCATCGGCGCCTATGTTGCAGCGCTTTCCGATCCGGAGGCGCTGTCGGCGATCAGGCTGACGCTGTGCGTCGCCGCGATTTCCGTCAGCCTCAATCTCGTGTTCGGTCTGGTCGCGGCCTGGGCGATCGCCAAATTCGATTTTCGTGGTAAGACCTTCCTGATCTCGCTGATCGATCTGCCATTTTCAGTCAGCCCGGTGATATCGGGTCTGGTGTTTGTGCTGCTGTTCGGTGCGCAGGGCTACTGGGGTCCCTGGCTGCAAAGCCATAATGTCCACGTGTTGTTCGCGGTGCCGGGCATCGCGCTGGCGACCATCTTCGTGACGTTTCCTTTTGTCGCGCGGGCGTTGATCCCGCTGATGCAGGAACAGGGCACGCAGGAGGAAGAGGCCGCGATTTCGCTCGGCGCTTCGGGTCTGCAGACCTTCTTCCGCGTCACTTTGCCGAATATCAAATGGGGCGTGCTGTATGGTGTGCTGCTGAGCAACGCGCGCGCGATGGGTGAATTCGGCGCGGTGTCGGTGGTCTCGGGGCATATCCGCGGCGAGACCAATACCATGCCGCTGCTGGTCGAGATTCTCTATAATGAATATCAATTCGTATCGTCGTTCGCGATCGCATCGCTGTTGGCGCTGTTGGCGCTGATCACGCTGGTGGCGAAAACCATTCTTGAACGGCATCTGGACGAAGGGCAACTTCCGCGTGGCGATTGAAGTCAAGAACATTGTAAAGCGGTTCGGCGCCTTTGCCGCGCTCGACGGCGTCGATCTCAAGGCCGCCAACGGCGAGTTGCTGGCGCTGCTCGGGCCGTCAGGCTCGGGCAAGACCACATTGCTGCGGATCATCGCGGGGCTGGACTGGCCCGATGCCGGCGAGGTGTCGTTCGATGGCGAGAACGCGCTCGCCCACGGTGCGGGCGAGCGCCATGTCGGATTCGTGTTTCAGCACTACGCGCTGTTTCGTCATATGACCGTGTTCGAAAACGTCGCGTTCGGTCTGAGGGTGCAGCCGCGCGCGATACGCAAGGACGAAACCGGCATCCGGCGCCGGGTCAAGGAATTGCTGGACCTGGTGCAACTTGACTGGCTGGCCGATCGCTATCCAAGCCAATTGTCCGGCGGCCAGCGCCAGCGCATTGCCCTGGCGCGTGCGCTGGCGATCGAGCCACGCATTCTGTTGCTTGACGAACCGTTCGGCGCGCTCGACGCCAAGGTGCGCAAGGAATTGCGGCAATGGCTGCGCTCGCTGCACCAGGAGATCAATGTCACCTCGATCTTCGTCACCCACGATCAGGAAGAAGCGCTCGAGGTCGCCAATCGCGTGGTGGTGATGGACAAGGGTCGTATCGAGCAGATCGGGACGCCCGGCGATGTCTATGACAATCCCGCCACCGCCTTCGTGCACAGTTTCATCGGCGAGTCGATCGTGCTGCCGGTGGAGGTATGCGATGGCTGTGTGCGGCTCGGCGGCCGGGCGCTCAATATCGCCGCGAACGGGCTTGCTTCCGGCCCATCGAAATTATTCGTCCGCCGTCATGACATGCAGGTTGGCCCGGCCGGCAGCGGCGCGCTCGAAGGCGCGGTCCGGCATGTGCGCACCTTCGGCCCGATCCAGCGCGCCGAAGTCGCTCTGTCCGGCGGCGAGAGCGTGATCGAGATCGACGCGCCCCGGGACCGGGAACTCAAGGCCGGCGATATCGTCGGGCTGCAGCCCCGCCGCTACCGGATATTCGCCGCCACCGAGTAGCCGGGAAACATCGCCCCGGGCGCTGTTCGGATGAGTTAAAAAAACGCCGTTCACCATTCAGCCACGGTTGGTATGCAACAACTGCCGGTTAGAGCCATAGCGGTTCTGATTGAATCAGAACCGGGCTCTAGTCTTTTGTTTTGACGCGTTTTCTTCACGCGAACCGGTATCCACTTCGCTTTAAAACGCTTTAGACTAGGGGATTCGATGAAACGGGCGATAATCGCCATTTTGGGGCTTTTGGCACTGGCAGGCTGCGCGGCGGAGGTTCCCGTCGAACAGCCCACCATGTATTCGAACATGGCCGATGGCGGCGCCAAGCTCGATCCCCAGGCCGCGGCCTCGATGATTTCGCTCTACCGGCAGAACAACGGTCTCGGCGCCGTGGTGGTCGATCCCGAACTGATGAAGATCGCCGAAGGGCAGTCGCAGGCGATGGCCAGCCGCAACAAACTTGACCATGACGTCAAGGCGCCGCTGCCGAAACGGTTGGCCGCGGCCGGATACCCCGCGACGCTGGCGGTGGAAAATGTTTCCGCCGGATATCACACGCTGGCCGAGGCTTTTTCGGGCTGGCGTGACTCGCCTCCACACCGGGCCAATATGCTTCAAAATGGTGTCACAAAATTAGGCATCGCGGCGAGCTATGCTCCGAATACCAAATACAAGGTGTTCTGGACGCTGATTCTGGCATCATCGGACGCGCGATAACCACGGCTTGATCCGGCTTTTCGCCTCGCTGATTGACGCCATCACGAACTAACGCCACGGTAGAACCAGTTTTCTTGGTCGAACCAGGGGCGATGATGAATTCTGTCAATCCAGAGCCTGCCGGAACGCCCGCTACGGCAAAGCGTGTCCTCGTTCTGCAAGGCGGCGGTGCGCTGGGCTCCTATCAGGCCGGCGCCTATCAGGCGCTGTGCCATTTCGATTTCGAGCCGGAGTGGGTTGCCGGCATTTCGATCGGCGCCATCAACGCGGCGATCATCGCCGGTAACGCGCCCGAAAAGCGGGTGCCGCGGCTCAAGGAATTCTGGGAAATGGTGTCGTCACCTGTGCCCTGGAATCCGATCGCAAAAAGCGACCGCGGACGATCGCTGTTCAACGAAACCAGCGCGGCCCTGATCGCCACATTCGGCGTACCCGGATTCTTCCAGCCGCGATTTCCGCCGGCGCCGCTGTGGCCGCAGGGCAGCTCGCAATCCCTGAGCTATTACGACACCGCACCGCTTCGCAAGACGCTGGAGCATCTGGTCGATTTCGATCGTATCAATGATCTGAAGACCCGCCTCAGCGTCGGTGCGGTGAACGTCACGACCGGCAATTTCTGCTATTTCGACAATGTCGATTTCAAGAAGCTCGGCAAGAAAATCGGCCCGGAACATATCATGGCGTCCGGCGCGCTGCCGCCGGGGTTCCCGTCGATCGAAATCGAAGGCGAGCATTACTGGGATGGGGGTATCTCGTCCAACACACCGCTCGACTACGTGCTGGATGAAGATGCTACCGACGATCTCCTGATCTTCCAGGTCGACCTGTTCAGCGCGCGCGGAGATCTGCCGGTGACGTTGCTCGAGGCCGCGGAGCGCGAAAAAGACATCCGCTTTTCCAGCCGCACCCGCATGAATACCGACAAGAACAAGCAGGTCCACAATGCCCGCAGGGCGCTGCGCGACCTGATCGGCAAACTGCCAGAAAATCTCCAGAACGATCCATCGGTCGACATTCTCCGAAAGGCCGCCAAGGAAAACACCGTCACCGTGGTGCATCTGATCTACCGCAGCAAGAACTATGAATCGTCCTCCAAGGACTATGATTTCTCGCATGTCGGCATGGTCGAGCATTGGGGCGCCGGGACGCGCGACGTTCATTTGTCGATGCGTCACAAGGATTGGCTCGAGCGGCCCCAATCAGATGAAACAATGGTGACATACGATCTCACCGGGGATAGCCCCGAAACCCCCACGGGCAAACAGGAGTGACAGAATGGGTACGTTGACAGGCAAGACCGCTGTAGTGACCGGTTCGACCAGCGGCATCGGCTTGGCATATGCGCGGGCCTTCGCGAGCGCCGGCGCCAATATCGTAATCAACGGCATGGGCGTGCCGGCCGATATCGAAAAGGAACGCTCTGCGATCGAGACCGATTTCAAGGTCAAGGCGATCCATTCGCCCGCCGACATGACCAAGCCGGCCGAAATCGCCGGCATGATCGCGCTGGGAGAAAGCACCTTCGGCTCGGTCGACATCCTGGTCAACAATGCCGGCATCCAGTTCGTTTCGCCGATCGAGGAATTCCCGATCGAGAAATGGGACGCCATCATCGCGATCAATTTGTCGTCGGCGTTTCACGGCATCCGCGCGGTGATTCCCGGCATGAAGAAGCGCGGCTGGGGCCGCATCATCAACACCGCATCGGCGCATTCGCTGGTGGCCTCGCCGTTCAAGTCGGCCTATGTCTCGGCCAAGCACGGCATCGCCGGCCTCACCAAGACCGCCGCGCTGGAGCTTGCGACCTTCAAGATCACCTGCAACTGCATCAGCCCCGGCTACGTCTGGACGCCGCTGGTCGAGCATCAGATTCCGGAGACCATGAAGGCGCGCAACATGACCAAGGAGCAGGTGATCAACGACGTGCTGCTCGACGCGCAGCCGACCAAGGAGTTCGTCACGTCAGAGCAGGTCGCAGCATTAGCGCTGTTCCTGTGCGGCGACGATGCCGCCCAGATCACCGGCACCAACATCTCCATCGATGGCGGCTGGACCGCGGAGTAAGCGGCGGCACTCGTTGCTTCGATACAAAAATGCGTCATGGCCGGGCTTGTCCCGGCCATCTACGTCTTGTTTGCAGTAAAAGGAATAAGACGTGGATGCCCGGCACAAGGCCGGGCATGACACTGAGGGTTTTAACTTTTCCCGAACGCCAGCACGTGCAAGCCAAGCCGACGCCGCACGATCCAGAACAATAGCACCGTCTCGAAGGCCAGCGAGACCGAGGTCGCGGCCGCGGCGCCGTGGCCGCCGAAGCGCGGCACCAGCACAACGCAGAGCACGACGTTCATGGCGAAGGCCAGCGCATAGGCCAATGCGCAGATATGCTGATGGCCGAGCATGTTGAGCAGCCGCTCGACCGGTCCGATCGCCGAACGCACCACCAGGCCGATCGCCGCGATGAACATGATGTCGTAGCCGGTCACGAATTGCGGTCCGAACAGCCACAATAGCGGCTTGCCGAGGGCCAGCAGCACGACGGTGGCGGCGAGCGAGGGCCAGAACGTCCATTTGATCGCGTGCGCCACATAGGCGGACAGCCGCGCCTTGTCGCCAAGCGCGTGATATTCGGCAAAGCGATGCGCCGTCGTCGCCGACATCGCGTAATGGATGAAGGATACCAGCGCCAGCGTCTTGACCACGGCGAAATAGACGCCGACTTCCTGCGATGAACGAAACTGCTGCAGCACCAGCACGTCGGTATAGGACAGCAGCAGGTAGAAGCCCTCGACCATCAGGATCGGCAGCGAGATCGCGAGCCAGCCGTGGAAATCATAGGCTTTCGGGCCGGGCTCGATGTGACCGGCGAGGCGGCGGTTCAGCACCACCATCTGCCCGATCATCGCAATCCAGACGGCGGCAGCGCTGGCGAGCATCGCCGCGGTCGCGCCGAGATGAAGACCGAGTGCAAACGCGCCGGCCGTGAGGCCGATGATCAGCGATTGGCGGACGATGAATTGCGGCATCAGTCCAAGCCGCATCCAGTCATGCGAGCGCGCGATGCCGTCCTGGGTGTTGGCGACCACGAAGGCCGGCAATGTAATGCAGCCAATGTAAAGCGGGACCAACTCGTTGGCGTCGATCCACGGCGACAGCGCTTTCACCACGCCGGCCAGTGCGAGCGACACGACTGAGGAGACCGCAAACGTCATCCAGCGGCTGCCGGAGAGAAAGCCGCGCAGCAGCGCGTGCTCGCCCTTGGTGCGATATTCCGGGATGATCTTTTGCGCCGACGCCGAGATGCCGAAATCCATCATGCTGCCGAGCAGCAGCACCCAGGTCCAGACATAGACGTAAACGCCGTAATCCGAGCCGCCCATCCAGCGCGCCAGCAGGATCTGTGACAGATACGCCATCGCGGCGCTGACGACGCGGATGATGAAGATCGTGCCGGCCAGTCGCCGCGTCACCGAAGCTTCGCTGGTGCCGCCGAGCAGGCTCCGCAGCATGGTTTTCAGCCGCGTGACGGTGCCGGTGGGCGGAGCTGTTGCGGATTGAGCGTCCATCACGGCCACAGCCGAAAATCCCCTGGATCACCGCAACATGCGGCAATATCGGGCTATCAACTATTCGTTAAGATTTGGTTGGGTGTTTGGCGCTGTCATTCCGGGGCATGCGAAGCATGAACCCGGAATCTCGAGATTCCGGGTTCGCGCTCGCGCGCGCCCCGGAATGACGGTCAACCCTAATCCAGATTGATATTGAACTCGTAGGAGCGATCGCCGCCGACCAGCGTCAGTTTCAGCGCGGCGCCATCGGGCTTGACGCCCGGCGGCAGGCCGTCGAGTTCGAAGGTGAATCGCTTGACCCCAAGCGGGCTTTTTTCGATCAGGTTCGGTATCGGCAGTCCCCAATCCGGCGTCGGTCCTTCGACGAACAGGTTGACCTCTTTGCCGTCGGGTGCGGCGACATCGACCAGCACGGTGGATTTGCCCTCGCGCTTGACGTCGCGGATGGTCAGCGGATTCGGATCGCCGATGCTGGCGGGCTTCGGCACCGTGTCGAGTGCCGCCGACAGCGCACCGTCTTCGGTGCTGGCCACGCTGGCAAAGGAGAGTTCGGCATTGGCTTCGACCGGAATGCAGATTTTCTCGCACACCGCATAATTGATATCGGCGCGCAGCGTCACAGGCCTGTCGGCATTTTTCGCGACAATCCGCAGCGGCAGCACGATCTGGTTGTGATAGCCCAGCGAGTGGCCGCCGGCGCCGTCATCGAATTTGGTCGGAGCCGGCCACAGCACCGTCACAGCTTCGACATTGTCGGATTTGGAGAAATCGAAACGCGGTGGAACGCCGGAATCGCCGGGGTTACGCCAATAGGTCTTCCAGCCCTGCTCAAGCTGCATGGCGACGCCGCCGAGCAGTACGGATCCGCTGCGCGATCCCGCCAGCAGCCGGACCGCGGCGTGCCCGCTGCGTTGCCACGGCGAAGCGTCCTGGGCGTGCGCCTTCGGGGTCATGGATGACGCCAACATGGCGAGGCCGATGCCGAGCGTGGCTCGCAGGGGAACCTGGATGATCATGGCACGTCCTTACAGCCAAGCGAGATCGTAAACCATTGAATTGCTTGTGATGGATTGCAAAAACGGCAGGGAAGTTTGCAGGAAGTTGCAAGGAAGCTTGATTGACAGAACCGCCACCCAATATCAGGATATCCAACAACATGTGAGTCCTTGCGGATGGACCCTGAAGGCAAAAAACCCAAGACGGTTCGCCGTAAAGCTGCCGGCCTTTCCGGCGATTCGTCGGGCCGCGGTTTGTCGGATCACGGCGCGGATAATGGCTATCTCGATGGCCAATTGCTGATCGCGATGCCTGTCATGGGCGATCCGCGCTTCGAGCGTTCGGTGATTTATCTCTGCGCGCATTCGGCCGAAGGCGCCATGGGGATCATCGTCAATCGTCCGGCGGGCAGCATCGACTTTCCCGGATTGCTGGTGCAACTCGACATCATCAAGAAGGACGATGAGATCAAGCTGCCGGAGAACGCCGAGAGCATGAAGGTGCTCAAGGGCGGCCCGGTCGATACCGGCCGCGGCTTCGTGCTGCATTCCAGCGATTTCTTCATCAAGGATGCGACGCTGCGGATCGACGACGGCATCTGCCTGACCGCCACCGTCGATATTCTCAAGGCAATCGCCAAGGGCGCCGGCCCGAAGCATGCCATTCTCGCGCTCGGCTATGCCGGCTGGGCGGCGGGACAGTTGGAAACCGAAATCCAGGACAATGGCTGGCTGCATTGCGACGCAGATGCTGATCTGATCTTCGGCGGCGATGTCGAGGAAAAATACCTGCGGGCGTTGCGCAAGATCGGGATCGATCCCGGCATGTTGTCGAACGACGCCGGGCACGCGTAGGCAGCTATTCGCGCTCGTCGTCCCGGCGAAGGCCGGGACCCATACGCCGTGTCCTATCCTTGAGGCGAAGCTGCCCGACGCCGTGCTTAGCAACTAACATCGGTGGCTATGGGTCCCTTGGCCTTCGCCGGGACGACGCTTCGTATTTTTGCTACTCCGCCGCCTGCTGCGCGACCGTCGGTGCGGTGCCGGCGACCGTGGCGCGGCGCATGTCGCGGGGCTGGGACTGGTCGTAACGCCGCACGCGGTGCATGGTCTGGCGATTGTCCCACATCACGAGGTCGTGCAGCTTCCAGCGATGGACATGGACGAATTCGCGCTGGGTGGCGTGCTCGGTGAGATCGCGCAACAACAGCCGTGCTTCCGGCACCGTCATGCCCTGAATGCCGCCGGCATGCGACGACAGATACAGCGACTTGCGGCCATGCACCGGATGGGTGCGCACCAGCCGTTGCAGCACCGGCTTGAACATCGCTTTTTCTTCGTCGGTGTAATCGAGGAAACCAAGCGAGCCGCGCGAATACATCAGCGAATGTTCGCAGATCATGTCCTCGATTTCGGCCTTGGTTTCGTCGTCGAGCGCATCATAGGCCGCGCGCATGTCGGCGAATTCGGTGTTGCCGCCCTTGGGGTTCACCACCCGCGCCGAGAGCAGCGAGAATTTTGCCGGGATCGGGCGGAACGAACTGTCGGAATGCCACAGGCAGTTACCGAGGTTGAACAGATGGGTACGGTGATCGCGCGGCAGCGGCTTGCCGTCCTTGCCGAGATTGGAGACGTCGTTCAGCCCCGAAGTGAGCCGGTAGTCTTCCCGCTTGGTGACCGTGCCGCCGCGGGCATTTTCGCGTTCGCCGAAATTGCGCGCGAAGATCAGTTGCTGGTCGTCGGTAATGTCCTGATCGCGGAACAGCAGCACGGCATATTTATCCATGCCGGCTTCGATATCGGCCGCCTCTTGCGGCGTCAGCGGTTGCCGCAGATCGACGCCGGAGACTTCGCCAAAGAAAAACGGGTGAAGCTGCCGGATCGTCACGGGCATGGCGTTTCTCCTTAAGTCCAGGCGAGCGGTTGTTCCGCTGTTGGCCAAAAAGCTACTCCCTGAGGGTGCGATGTCAACGGTCGGCCCCCCTTGAGCCAATGCACGCGCCATCCGCCGGAACCCGAACCGGTCTCATAGGTTAGGTCATTGAGAATCATCTCACGCCTATTTCGCAAGGGAGTGACCGCGATGGACAAGGATCGGATTGCCGGTTCGGCAAAGGATTTCGCCGGTAAGGTCGAGGGTGCCGTCGGCGACGTGACGGGCAATGCCCAGACCCAGGCTGCGGGACGTACCCGCGAGGCTGCCGGCACCGTGCAGAATCTGTATGGGCAGGCCAAGGATGCCGCGCGCGACGCGGGCGAGGCTGCGGTCGGTTATGCCAAGGATGCCTACGCCAACAGGAGCGAAACCCTGCGCGGCGGCACCGAAGCGGTTGCGAAACGGGTGCAGGAGCAGCCGCTCGGCGCGCTCTTGATTGCGGGTGGAATCGGTTTTGCTTTGGCGCTGCTGATGACGCGTCAACCGCGCCGGCCGCCGCAACGCTGGCGCTATTACGGCTGATCCGGCACGACGTCGTCACGGAACAGGATATTCCGCCTCACGGTTCGAGACGCTCCAAAGCGCGCCTCGCCGTGAGGTTTGTTCTGTCTATTGTGGGAAGAAACCCGGCGCCGGCGGTACCGACGCCGATCGGCCGACGCTGCCCGGTGGGCGCGGCACGCCGGGCGCACCCGGAGCCCGCGGCGCGGCCTGCCCCGGTTGTGGCGGTTGTAGCAGGCGTGGCGCGGTGTTCACCCCGAAGAAGTCCCGGAACGTCGAAGGCACACCGGATTGAATCGGGCGAAGCTTTTTCGGCTTGGGCGGTGCTGCCGGCGCGGCCGGCGTTCCATCGGGCGAAACCGAAGCTACGGGAATTTCGCCCTTGGCCTGTTCGCGGCCGATCTCACGGCGCGGCCAGGCGAAATCATCGGCGCGGCCGGCGGGCGGTGCGAGCGGTTCACCCTTGACCAACGTGCGCGCGGCGAGCGCATCCACTGAAGCTGGCCGCGATCCCGGACCGCCCAGCAATTGATCGGTGCCGACGGAGGAGGCCACCAGCGGCAGGATCGGTCCGGCCAGCGGACGCGGCGCCGGCTGGCCGGGCTGGGCATTGGCGTCCGGCGTGGCCGGCTCGCTCGGCAGCGCGATCGGCGCAGAGCGCGACGCCAGCAGCCGGGTAATCTCGCGCTCGACATAATGCGCCAGCTTGCGCGCGCCGGGCTTGGTGAAATACACGCCGTCATAGGAACGCAGCCGGCGGATCTGGCCTTCGAAGTCCGGCCCTTGCTGCAGGAAGCGGCCGGCTTCGTCGACAAATCCGTCCCAGACATCGACATAGGTGATGCCGGCCTTGCCGGCGGCGTCGCGATACAGCGAATCCAGGAACAGCATGTCGGCGGTTGCCTTGGCGCCGCGAACCGCGGGCAGGCCGACCCACAGCACCGGCACGCCTTTGGATTTCGTCACCGCGATCATCTCTTCGATTTTCTTGGTGTAGAGTTCGACCCAGCGATCCTCGCGGAATTCATACACGCCGTTCGGCGAACGCGCGCTCTTTTCCGGTGCGATCAGCGACGGCGTGTCGCCATTGTCGGCGTCATCAGACAGGTCGGTATCGGTTGCCTTATCTTCCGGCTTCGTCGAATCGGCGGTGCCATCCGGTTTGGCGCGGGCGTCTTTCTTGTCGGTTTTTTTGTCCGATGACTTATCTGATGATTTGGCGTCGGTTTTCTCAGCCGTTGGCTCCCGCATCGATACGCGGTCGTTAAGGCCAAGCATGACGACGATGGCGTCGGGTTTCTCGGTCGCGAGGATGCCCTTGGCGGCCGCGGCCCAGTCGGCCGGCTCGCCCTTGGGCTGATAGCGGATCAGGCCGGAGACGGTCTTGTGCCGGCGCAGCACGCCCATGTCGGGCTGTTCGGCATAGGCGTCCTCGAGACCGTAAGCGAGCCAGTCGGCCATGCCGTCGCCGAGCACCAGCACGTTGCGGTCGGGCACGGTCTCGCGCTTCTCCGGCGGGGGCGCCTTGGAATAGTTCTCGACCCGTTTCGGCGCCTGCTGCTGGAACGGCGCGAACAGGTCGCCGCCAAACCAGGTTCCGCCGCCCGGGCCGGGAGCGCCGCGCTGCTGCTGCGGTTGGGGCCGCGGCGGTCCGCCGAAATTGAAAAACTGCGCGGAAGCCGGTCCCACGATCCCGACCAGCAGCGCCACCGCGACGGCCAGCACCATCAGCGGACCGCTCTCGGTAAAAACCCGGAAGAAGGATTTCGGCTTCTGCATGTGCGTCGATCGTAATGAAAGATCAGGCCAAGAGCTTGTACGCCAAGATATTGTACGCCAAGATATTGTTCGCCAAGACCCGAAGATCTGGCGTTGGCTATAATAGCGGAATCGGGCCGCAAGCGGGCATATTCCACGCCATAAATCGGTCATCGGCCGGCGCCGTCAAGGGCGGTGCGGAAATGTATTGTTCAGGGTTACTTTTAGGATCGGAACCGGGCGTTTCATCGGCCCCGGAGCTGTTCCAGCACCTGTGAAGAGGCAAATCCGTCCGCGGGGGCGCCGACCGAGGCCTGGAAGCTGCGCAGCGCCTCCCTTGTTTCGCCGCCAAACTGGCCGTCCGGGGTGCCGCGGTAGAATCCGCGCTGGACCAGCAGTTGCTGCAGTTCCAGCCGCTCGGCCCGCGACAATTCGCGCTCCTGCCGCGGCCAGGGCTGTACGAAGGCTGGCCCGCCGCGCAACCGGTCGGCGAAATGACCGATCGCGAGCGCATAGGCCTCGGCCGGATTGTATTTCATGATGACGCGGAAATTCTGCAGCATCAGGAATCCGGGCCCCTGCGCCCCGGCGGGCGCCAGCAGATAGGCCTTGTCGGAGATCGGCGGGAATGGCTGGCCGTTGGCGCGCTTGAGGCCGAGATGCTGCCACTGCGCCATCGTCATCGCCTTGGCGCGATCCGCCAGCATGTAGTTGAAGCCTGCGGGCACCACGACCTCGTAGCCCCAGCTTTGGCCGGTCTGCCAGCCGTCTTTCTTGAGATTGTTGGCGGTGGAGGCGATCAGGTCGGCGGGGTCGTCGACCACGTCGCGGCGGCCGTCGCCGTCGCCGTCCACGGCGTAGCGCTTGAACGCGGTCGGCATGAATTGCGTCGGGCCGAAGGCGCCGGCCCAGGACCCGCGCATCTGCTCGGGACGCAGGTCGCCGTGATTGAGGATTTCCAGCGCCGAGAGGAATTCATCCCTGAAATATTTCTGGCGGCGGCCGATGCAGGCCAGCGTCGCGGTGGATTGCAGCACGCTGCGATCACCCATCTGGGTCGAGTAATTCGATTCGATGCCCCAGATCGCGGCGATCGCGTAGCGGTCGACGCCGTAGGCTTTTTCCACCGCGTCGAACTGCGTTTTGTATTTGGCGAGGATCTCGCGCCCCCGGGCGAGACGATTGTCGTTCACCAGGATATCGAGATAGTCCCAGATCGACTTGGTAAATTCCGGCTGCGAATCCATCAGATCCATGATGCGCAGGTCAGGCGAAAGGCCTGCGGTGAAGCGCTGGAAATTTTCCTGCGTGATGTTGCGGCGTGCGGCATCAGGCCACATCGAGGCCACGCAGCCATCGAAATTCGCGGCCGCCTCGCGGATTGCGGTGGCGGTCATCAGGGGATGGCCGGAGGCGCCGTCCTCGCCGCTCCATGGCAGCGGGCCGCTGCCGGGCACCGCGGCGCCCGGCGGGGGTGAGGGGTTGGCAGGGGCATTTTTCGAGGAGAAGATATTGCCGAGGAAGTCGAGCGGGCTCGAGGACTGCGCGCGGGCCTCACCGCAGCAGATGAGCGCCGCCGCAAGGATGATTGCGCCGGCCCGCATCTTCACTGGTTCTGTCGCTCGCGTCATGGTTCACCCGCAGATCCCTGAAACATCCCGTTTTCAGGAGGCCCGGTCACAGTTTCCAATAGCTTAACAAGTGAGAAGTTTTTACGTTAGGGTCTTCCCGCAGCCAAGGTAACGCGGCTGAGACGCATTCAGGAACTGCACCACACATCCGCCGTTGTTACCGGCTCGTTTAGCGCCCACCGATCGATATATTCCACCCTCCCGCCCGCTCTCTCAAGGCAGCTTCCGTCCCATGAAAATCCGCAAAGCCGTTTTCCCGGTCGCCGGCCTCGGCACCCGCGTCCTGCCCGCAACCAAGGCGATGCCGAAGGAGATGCTGACCATCGTCGACAAGCCGCTGATCCAGTATGTGGTCGACGAGGCGAGGGAAGCCGGCATCGAACATTTTATCTTCGTGACCGGCCGCAACAAGGGTGTGATCGAGGACCATTTCGACCGGATGTACGAACTCGATGCCACGCTCGCCGCGCGCGGCAAGAAGACCGAGATGGACATTCTGGCGCGCGACCAGCCGGAAGCCGGCGCCATGAGTTTTACCCGCCAACAGGCGCCGCTCGGTCTCGGCCACGCGGTATGGTGCGCGCGCGACATTGTCGGCGATGAACCGTTCGCGGTGGTGCTGCCGGACGAACTGGTGCTCAACACGCCGGGCTGCCTCAAGCAGATGATCGAGGCCGCTGACGATCTCGGCGGCAAATCCAATCTGATCGCGGTGGAGGAAGTGCCGGCGCATCTGACGCACCAATATGGCATTTGCGGCATCGGCAAGCGCCACACGCGCGCCAATTTGTTCGAGGTCGATGGCATGGTGGAGAAGCCTGCGAAAGGCACCGCGCCATCGAATCTGTCGATCACCGGGCGCTACATCCTGCAGCCGGAAATCTTCAAGATCCTGGAAACCCAGGAGCGCGGCGCCGGCGGTGAAATCCAGCTCACCGATGCGATGATCGGACTGGCTAAAACCCAAAGCTTCTACGGCGTCGAGTTCGAAGGCGAGCGGCATGATTGCGGCTCGAAAGCGGGATTTTTGCGCGCCAATATCGCCTACGGCATGGCGCGCGCCGATTTGCGCGACGGCCTGCGCGCGGAGATGAAGGCGTATCTGGAGCAGAAGTGAGAGCTTACGCCACCAGCGACAGCTTCGGCACGCTCGCCAGCACCGAGCAATTGCGGCCGTTGGCTTTCGCGGCGTAAAGCGCCCGGTCGGCGGCCATCACCAGACCGGCCCAGTCGATGGCCGGGTCGGGCGTCAGGCTCGCGATACCGATGCTGACACTGGTGATGGGTGGATCGCCGGACCATTGCAATACATTCAGCCGGATCGTTTCGGCGACCTCCAGCGCTTCCACGGCCGAAAGGCCGGGCAACAGCACGGCGAATTCCTCGCCGCCATAACGTGCAACACAGTCGCCGGCCCGCCGCACCGCTTCCGTAATGCAGATAGCGATACCGACCAGGACCTCGTCGCCGGCCTGATGCCCGAAGGTGTCGTTATAGGCTTTGAAATGGTCGGCATCGATCATCAGCAACGCCAGCGGCGTTTTGTGACGCGCCGCACGCCGCCATTCGATGTCGATGGCGGAATCGAACTTGCGCCGGTTCTTCAACCCGGTGAGCGCGTCGGTGGTCGCCATCTCCTCGAGCTTGTCCTCGGCGATCGCGCGGCGGCCGATTTCGCGGGCCAGGAACAGCGTCACGCCTAGCACGAACGCGATCAGCGCCAGCATGATCGCGCCGATCCGCGTCGCCTCGGTGCGCCATAGCCTGAGAATGTCATCCCACGGCTTTCCCACCAGCACGACCAGCGGTCTGGTGCCGTCGCGCCAGACGTATAATCGAAATACCTGATCCGACGCGGCATTTCTCGAGAAATATCCGCTCGGCTCCGACAGCGTCCGCTTGACACCGGGCAGATGGCTGAGGTTCTTGCCGATCACGTCGAGATCGAATGGCGTGCGCATGATGATGGTGCCGTCGTGACGGAAAACCGTGATGGTGTCTTCCGGCCCGAGGCTGAGGCGGCTGAACAGGTCATGAAAGTAACTGAAGCGGATCGAGCCAGCGACGACGCCGCGAAAGCTTCCATCGTCGCCGGTAATACGCCGGCTGAGCACGATGGCATAGGCGCCGTGATGCAACATCGGGCGGCTGATGAACAGCCCCACATCGGGCCGGTCGCGGTGGACGCTGAAATACTCTTCGTCGCTGCGGTTCTCGTGCGCCGGATCCATCGTCGAGGCATCGACGATCAGTTTTCCGTCGGCATCGAACACCTGGATCGCCCCGAAGTGCTTCGCAGTTGCGGCGTGATCGAACAGGATCAGCTGCCGGATCGGCTTGCTGACCTGGTTAAGCTCCGGGGCCACCATGTTGCTCGCGACCGCGCGCAGCGACAGGTCGAACAGCTCGACGTTGCGGCTGATATCAGCGTCGATACCGGATGCGAGGTTTTCGAGGGTCTGGTGCGCCAGCGCTTCCTCGCCACGGCGCATGTCGATCATTACGCTGGCGCAGATCGCGGAAAAGCCGATCACCGTCGCCACTGACGACACGATCAGCAATTTTGCCGATAGCCGCCAGGGCCGGCTGGCCTTGTCGTTGCGCCGTCCTAAACCCATCGCTCGCTCCCGGCCCTGCTCATGCGCCCGGAATGGTTGCCGCCCGCTTAAATCGGGCAAGCGCTACATGAATGAGTTAACGCTTTCTTTTCCTGACCCGGTGAATACCGGGTGAAGGGAAGGGTAGGTTTGGAGCGCTATCCGCCTGTGTACGGCCGGCAAAAGTGGAATCCGGTTTTGCGTCCGGCCGCGCTCTCACCTATGAAAGGGCGGCAAACCGCTCACATCAGCGGATCATGCGGCTTGGGGATATAAGTGAACGATTACGACGCGCTGCGTGATTACCTGACGAAGCAGCAGCTTCCTGAATTCGTGCTCAGCTTCGATCAGATCGAGGAGATCATCGACGCCGCGCTGCCGCGCGCGGCGCACCGCGCCTCGTGGTGGGAGACGCTGCGCAGCCCGCAGGAGAAGATGCCGCAGCGCGAGGCGTGCCTCGCCGGCGGCTACATCGCGACCCGGATGGCGGACGGCAAGAGCGTGCGGTTCAAGAAGATAGTTCCTGCCAGGCGTAAATAGCCTATGATGGGTTCCTAGAACTTCCTGAGCAAGGGAAGCAGGAATGGTGGGGAACGTCGTGGGACTCGCTTGTGCGTTAACGGGGATGGCGAGCCGCCATCGGCTGCGCGTCGCGTCTGGGCTGTTTGCCGGGCTGGCGGTTCTCTTCGCCGCCGGATTTATCCAAGCTAGTCAGGCGGAAGAATATCCGCTCAGAACGATCAAGATCGTCGTCCCTTTTCCAGCGGGTGGGCCGACCGATGTTGCTGCGCGCCTGATCGCGCAATCGATTTCCGCCAAACTCGGCAAAAGCGTCATTGTCGAAAATCACGCGGGCGCAACGGGGCGGATCGGCGCCAAACTCGTCGCTAATGCTTCTCCTGACGGCTATACGCTGCTGCTCGGTGGGACCAACGTCAACTCGATCAACGGCGCGCTCTATCCGGATGTCGGGTTTGATCCGATCGACTCTTTTGCTCCGATCGCAACCATCTGCGTCGACACGCTGGCGCTGGCGGTATCGCCCCGCGTACCCGTTACTACATTCCAGGAACTGGTCGCATACGCCAGGGATAATCCGGGAAAGCTGAAATACGGCGCGCCTCCGGGCCTTTACACCCACATCGCCAGCGAGTTCTTCAAGATCAAGACCGGCACTGACATTTTGTTCGTGCCCTACAAGGGCGGCGCACCTGCCGTGACCGACCTGTTGGGCGGCCATATCGAGATGGTCTTCAACAACAAGTCGAATTTGCTTTCGCTGTTCAAGGACGGACAACTGAAAGCGCTCGCGGTGACCAGCCAAACGCGCTGGCCGGAACTGCCGCAGACCCCGACGATGAATGAAGTGGGAATCTCAGGCTTCCCGTCGGAGGTCCTGTTCGGGCTGCTTGCCCCGGCCGGTACGCCCGCGCCGATCGTCGACCAACTCAATCGTGCCATCAATGAAGGGCTGCAGACGGCGGAGGTTCGCGCCAGCCTGGAGGCGATCGGTGTCGAGGCCAGGATCGGCACCCCCGGCGAATTTCGCGCCGCACTTGTCGAGCAGGCGCGGGAATGGAAAGCGGTGATCGACGCGACCGGCATCAAGGTGGAATGAACGAGAGTGCCGTGTCGAGCTTGGTGGATTAGCTCGCAGCCTCAAGCCGCTCTTCGGTGAGCAGGCGCATCGCGGCGTCGGCGTCCATCGGTTCGCCAAACGCAAACCCTTGGGCGTATTCGCAACCCAATTGATAGAGCTCGACCGCGTCGGAATCGGTCTCGGCGCCTTCCGCGACCACGTCCATGCCGAGATCATGCGCCAGTGCGATGATCGATTTGAGGATCACAGGTCTTGTGCCGCGGCTGGTGGTGCGCACAAACGACTGGTCGATCTTGATGGTGTCGAACGGGAAGCGCTGCAGGTAGGCCAGCGACGAATGGCCGGTGCCGAAATCGTCCAGCGACAGGCCGGTGCCCAGTTCGCGAATCCGCGTCAGCATCTGGGCGGCGTGTTCCGGGTTCTCCATCACCAGCGACTCGGTCAGTTCGAGCTTCAGCGTGCCGCGCGCGACCGAGGAACGCGAGAGCACGGTGCGGATATCGTGGATCAGATCGTGCCGCAGCAATTGCCGCGAGGAGACGTTGACGCTGGCGAAGATCGGCTCGCGCGAGCGCATCGCGCGCTGCCAGATCGCAAGCTGCTTGGCGGTCTGGTCCATCACGAACATGCCGAGATCGACGATCAGGCCGATCTCTTCGGCGATGGAGATGAATTCCACCGGCGACATCCGTCCAAGTTTCGGATGGTCCCAGCGCGCCAGTGCCTCGAAGCCAGCGATCGAGCGATCTTCCAGCCGCACGATCGGCTGGTACAGGATGGTGATTTCCTCGCGCTCGATGGCGCGGCGCAGTTCGGATTCCAGCGTCAGCCGGTCGGTTTTCCGCGCGCGCATCGCTGGTTTGTAGACGTCGATGCGGTCGCCGCCGATCCGCTTGGAGTGATACATCGCGAGCTCGGCGTCCTTGATCAGCTCGTCGGTCAGTTGGGTCTGCGGATCGGACAATGCGAGCCCGATCGAGGCGGTCAGGAAAATCTCGCGGTCGTTGAAGGCGATCGGCGCGCGGATGGTTTTGCGGATGGTTTCGGCAAACGCGATGATGCGCGCCGGATCCTGTTCCGACATCAGCAGCAGGCCGAACTGATCGCCGGACAACCGCGCCAGCGTATCCTGCGGCTTGAGAATCCGCGTCAGCCGCCGCGCCAGCGTCAGCAGGATGGAATCGCCGACCGCGATGCCGACGGAATCATTGACCTGCTTGAAGCGATCGAGATCGATCACCATCAGCGTCGGCCGCAGGTTCGGCATGGTTTTGGCGAAATTGGCGACGCCACCGAGGCGGTCGATGAACAATTTGCGGTTCGGCAGGCCGGTGAGGTTGTCATGCACGGAATCGTGCAGCAGGCGCTCTTCGGCGTTCTTGGTTTCGGTGACGTCGGTCAATGTGCCGACCACGCGGGAAACTTCGCCGTCGGAGCCGACCACCGGGCGCGCCTTGAGCGCGAACCACATGAAATGGCCGTCGGGCGTGCGCAGACGGAAATCCTGCACCAGCCGGCCGCGTCGCTGGTCGAGCACGCTGTCGAGCGCGGCACGAAAACGATCCTGATCGAGCGGATGCAGCACTTCGAGCCATTTGGCGGCGGGGCCTTCCAGCGTGCCGCGCTTGAGGCCCAGCAAAGTCTCGGTCTCCGGGCTGGTGAACACCTTGTCGGCGGAAACGTCCCAGTCCCAGATCAGGTCGCCCGAACCGGTCAGCGCCAGCGCGCGGCGCTCGACGTCGGAGACCACGCCGGTGGTGGCGCCGCCCCCCGCGAAGGCGTGCTGCATCACGGTAAATCCGATCAGCATCACGATCAGCACGAGGCCGCCGAGCAGCGCCGGGCCGACGATGTCGTTGGTGACGGAGCCTGCGACCGTCATGCCGGCCGCGACCACCCAGACCACGAGGAGGAACCAGGTCGGGATCAGCAGCACCGCGCGGTCGAAGCCGTGGGTCGACAGGTACACGATCAACGCAAAGCCTGCGAAGGCGATCAGCACCAGCGACATCCGCGCAATGCCGGAGGCGACGGCGGGATCGAACAGCGCCAGCGCCACCAGCGAACCGAGAAAGGCCAGCCAGCCGACGGTGATATGGGAATAGCGCACATGCCAGCGGCTGAGATTGAGATAGGCGAACAGAAACACCAATAGCGTCGCGGCCAGGATCGCCTCACCGGCGGCGCGCCAGACGCGCTCGGCATTGTTCGACATGTCGAGCACTTTGCCCCAGAAGCCGAAATCGACGCCGATATAAACGAGAACCGCCCAGGCCAGCGCGGCGGCGGCCGGAAACATGATGCTGCCCTTGACCACGAACAGGATGGTCAAGACCAGCGCCAGCAATCCGGAAATGCCGATCACGATGCCCTGGTACAGCGTGAACGAGTTGACCTTGTCTTTGTAAGCGTCAGGCTCCCACAGATAGAGCTGCGGCAGTTTATCGGTGCGCAATTCCGCGACAAAGGTGATGACGGAGCCGGGGTCCAGCGTGACGCGGAAAATGTCCGCGGTCGCGCTTTCCTGGCGTTCCGGCCGGTCGCCGGTCGACGGCGTGATGGTCGCGATGCGGGACAGGCCGAGGTCGGGCCACAATAGCCCCGACGACACGATGCGGTAATGCGGGGCCACGATCAGGCGGTCGAGCTGGTCGTCGGTGTTATTGGCGAGCGCGAATACCACCCAGTTCTGCCCGCCCTCGCGGGCGCGGACCTCGATGCGGCGGACGATGCCGTCGGTGCCGGGGGCGGTGGAGACCTGGATACGGTCGCTGTCGCTGCGCTGATGGTCGAGCACCGCGGTCAGGTCGATCGCGGGCGCGTCACTACGGACGCTGACCGCGTCGATCGCCTTTGCCGGTTGCACGGCGGCAAACATCATGAGGCCCAGCGCGAGGGGCGCGAGGCACCTGATCAGACGCAATGTCAGTTCTCCGCGATCAACATCGTTTGCGGGCGAAGCGGGCCGCCCGGTGTCGTCGGGATAAATGACATGAAAGCGAAGGAAATCAAAGGGTTTCCGGTCTGGTATCGCTTGCGAGAGTTAAACCGCCAACACAATTTTGCCAATATGTTCGCTGGTCTCGATCCGCCGGTGCGCGTCCGCGGCCTTTTCCAGCGGGAACGTGCTGTCCATCAGGGGCTTGATACGGCCCTCGCGCAACAGCGGCATCACCTTGGCCTCGATGGCCGCCACCATCGCCGCCTTGTCCGTATTACTACGGGGCCGCAGCGTCGAACCCGTATGATGCAGCCGTTTCACCATCAGCTTGCCGAAGTTGACCGTGGCCTTGGCGCCGCCGAGCAGCGCGATCTGGACGATGCGTCCGTCGACCGCGGCCGCGTCATAATTGCGCTCGACGTAATCGCCGGCGACCATGTCGAGAATGACCTCGACACCCCGGCCCTCTGTGAAAGTCTTGGTGGCGGCGACAAAATCCTCGGTTTTGTAATTGATGGCGTGGTCGGCGCCGAGCTTCAGGCATGCGTCAGCTTTCTCTTTGGATCCGACGGTCACGATCACCCTGGAGCCGAACGCCTTGGCGAGCTGGATCGCCATGGTGCCGATGCCTGAAGAGCCGCCATGGATCAACAGCGTCTCGCCCGGCTTCAAGCCGCCGCGCTCGAACACATTGTGCCACACCGTCATCAGCGTCTCTGCCGTGGCGCCGGCCTCGAGCATCGACAGCGCAGACGGCACCGCCATCGCCTGGGCATCCTGCGCGATGCAATATTGCGCATAGCCGCCGCCGGCCACCAGCGACATCACCTTGTCGCCGAGCTTATGTTTGCTGCTGCCGGCGCCGAGCGCCACCACCTCGCCCGCGATCTCGAGGCCGGGCAAATCGCTGGCGCCGGGCGGCGGCGGATAGGCGCCGGAGCGTTGCGCGACATCGGGACGGTTGACGCCGGCGGCTTCGACCTTGACCAGGATTTCGTTCGGGCCGGGCACCGGCACCGCGCGGGTTTCGGGCAACAGGACTTCCGGGCCGCCCGGCTTGCTGATGCCGATAACGGTCATTTGCGCGGGCAGTTTTTCCATGATTTGTCCTTGGATTAATTCTGGGCCAAACGCTAATAATTTCAGGCGTCTGATTAGCCAGCCATGTTCCGGCTGGCAACCATTTCAGGTCCCGTTGACCGGAGTAGAACGCATGGCGATCGAGGACGACGACAAGCCGCGAAGGAAAATCACCCACGAGATCGGGCAGGACCTTTCGCTGCTGTCGGTCGAGGAACTGGCCGAGCGGATTGCGCTGATGACTTCGGAAATCGAGCGGCTGCAAGTCGCCATGACCAAGAAGCGTGCGTCAAAGGATGCGGCGAACAGTTTTTTCAAGTCGTAAGCTATCGTCGTCCCGGCGAACGCCGGGACCCATACCGCGTGATCTCTCGATAAAGCAGAGCCGCCAATACCATCCGCACAATCACCGACGGAGGCTATGGATCCCGGCCTGCGCCGGGACGACGGGTTGAGAGGGCGTCGCGTATTCGCAAGTCCCACCACTCGGCCAATGGCCGACATGGCAAACAAACCCTAAAAAAAACCGCTCGTTTACGGTCGATTAAGCTTTCTGGCTTATGACTGTGAGTGTCCTGTTTTGGACACCGAGTGGCTCCTGTCCACTCTGTTTGACGCCTCCCTGTTATCAACTTCAAAAGCCGCCGGAAACGGCGGCTCTTTTTTGGCCGCTGCTTTTTGGCGTCTGCGTCACCTCGCTGGAAACCATAATAACGCTTGCCGCTGGACTCCCGCCCGGGAGCGCGCAATGATTTGTTCATCATAATCCGGCGCGTTCGAAAGCCGGCCGTATCCAGTTGCGTGAGGCGTTAACTATGTCGGACCGTTCGCAAGGCGAAAGCGCGCTCGTACAATTCTCCGAGCGGCTGACCAACTCCGCAGCCTTCGGTACCCTGTTCCGCGAAGGCATGGATCTGGTTGAGGAAACCGCGGCCTATCTCGACGGCGCGGGCCGCACCGAGGCCAAGGCGCTGGACCGTTCGGTCAGCCTCACTTACGCAACCGAGAGCATGCGACTGACCACGCGCCTGATGCAACTGGCGTCATGGCTGTTGCTGCATCGCGCGGTGAAGGAAGGCGAGATGACGCTGACCCAGGCCAACCGCGAAAAGACCAAGGTCAAGCTCTCGGCCGCCGATCCCGGCCCGGACGACATCATCGAGAAATTGCCGCCGCAATTGCAGGAGCTGATCGGCCGCTCGATGGCGTTGCAGGCCAAGGTGCGTCGTCTCGATGTCACAATTCATGCGCCGGCCGCCGAGCGCGCCGCGATCGGCAATCCGCTGGTTCCCCAGCTCAACCGTCTCAAGGCGGCCTTCGAGCGCTAAGTTTATTTCATCGTCGCAAACAAAAACGCCTCGGCTCGCGCCGGGGCGTTTTTACTTCTGTAGGGTGGGCAAAGCGCAGCGTGCCCACCATCTCGCCGCCGATGGTGGGCACGGCGCAAGGGCGCCTTTGCCCACCCTACGAAGCTACGAAGCGCGCAAAATAAAAACGCCCCTGACCACGCAGGGGCGTTTTGGTATCTGGCCGGAAAAAGGCTTGAAAGCCCTCAATCTTTCTTGAGGAAGCCCGAGAACTTCTTCTGGAACCGCGAGACGCGGCCGCCGCGATCGAGCATCTGCTGGGTGCCGCCGGTCCAAGCCGGGTGCGACTTGGAGTCGATGTCGAGGTTCAGCTTGTCGCCTTCCTTGCCCCAGGTGGAGCGCGTCGGGTATTCCGTGCCATCGGTCATTACGACCGTAATCATATGATATTCCGGGTGAATTTCGGCTTTCATGACAGATCCTTCGGCGCGCCTGCGCCTGTGTTTCGATGGCAATATGCGGATTTGGCGGGTCTATAACGCAGCAGGGCCTGTAAAACAAGCCGGGTTTGCTCATAAGCCGGATATCTTGCCGGCATCGCGCCGGACCCCATCACCCCGGATTTGCCAGCGGTAGCGGCGGGGCCTATCTGGTGGTGGCAAAGCGATTGGTTTGGGACCTCATGAGCGCAGTAGAACGGCTTGAAGATCGGCGTGACGACACCACGCCACGGCGCGATGGGGCCAGCGAGTCCTCCGTGATTGAAACAGCGGTCGAGGCGGAGGCGGCGGTCGAAGCCGCGCTGGCGCCGTCCCCGGCCAAACGCAGCGCACGGCTGCGTCCGCTATTGGAGCTGGCGCCGTATGTCGCGCGGTATCGCGGCCGCGCTATTCTCGCCTTGATCTCGCTGACGGTTGCCGCGCTCACGACGCTGCTGGTGCCGGTCGCGGCGCGCCGCATGATCGATTTCGGCTTCACGCCCGAGAGCATAGCCAAGATCAACAGCTATTTCAGTGTCATGATCGCGGTGGTCGTGGTGCTCGCCTGCGCCAGCGCATCGCGGTATTATCTGGTGATGACGATCGGCGAGCGCATCGTCGCCGACCTGCGGCGCGACGTGTTCGCGCATCTGATCTCGCTGTCGCCGGCCTTCTTCGATTCCGCGCGCAGCGGCGAACTGATCTCGCGGCTGACGGCCGACACCACCCAGATCAAATCCGCGGTCGGCGCTTCCGTGTCGATCGCGCTGCGCAACTTGCTGATGTTCGTCGGCGCCACCGCGATGATGGTGATCACGAGTCCCAGATTGTCAGGCTTCGTGCTGCTGGCGATTCCGGTGATCGTGCTGCCGCTGGTGGCATTCGGACGCTGGGTGCGGCGGTTGTCGCGCAACGCGCAGGACACGCTGGCGGAAGCGACCGCCTATGTGTCCGAACTGGTCGGCGCGATCCGCACCGTGCAGGCCTATACCGGCGAGCAAATGGCTAACAAGCGTTTCGGCGGCGAAGTCGAGCAGGCCTATGACGCCGCCGTCGGTTCGACCGGCGCGCGTTCGGTGCTGACTGCGATCATCATCTTCATCGTCTTTACCAGTGTGGTGCTGATCCTGTGGATCGGATCGCATGATGTGCTGACCGGCACCATTACCCCGGGGCGGCTCGGCCAGTTCATATTGTATGCGGCGTTTGCCGCGGCCTCGCTCGGCCAGCTCAGCGAAGTCTGGGGCGAGGTCTCGGCCGCGTCAGGCGCCTCGGAGCGGCTGTTCGAAATTCTGCGCGTCAAATCCGAGATCACGGCTCCGGCCTCGCCGCGCGCGATGCCGGTGCCGGCGCGGGGCGATGTCAGTTTCGAGAATGTCAGCTTCGCCTACCCGATGCGGCCGGAGGCCATGGCGGTCGACGGCGTTTCATTGTCGGTGCGCGCCGGCGAGAAGGTCGCGATCGTCGGCCCGTCGGGTGCCGGCAAGAGCACGCTGTTTCATCTGCTGCTGCGATTCTATGATCCGGCAAGTGGTGTGATCTCGTTCGACGGCGTGCCGATCAAATCGGCCGATCCGCATGATGTGCGCTCGCGGATCGCCCTGGTGCCGCAGGAATCCGTCGCGTTCGCCGCGACCGCGCGCGAGAACATCCGCTTCGGCCGGCCCGAGGCGAGCGATGCCGAAGTCGAGCGCGCCGCCGATCTGGCGCATGCCAGCGAATTTATTCGCCGCCTGCCTCAGGGATTCGAGACTCCGCTTGGCGAGCGCGGTGTCACGCTGTCGGGCGGCCAGCGCCAGCGCATCGCGATTGCACGCGCGATCCTGCGCGACGCGCCGCTGTTGCTGCTCGACGAGGCCACGTCCTCGCTCGATGCCGAATCCGAAACGCTGGTGCAGACCGCGCTGGAAGAATTGATGCGCCACCGCACCACCTTGGTGATCGCGCACCGGCTGGCCACGGTACTGTCCTGCGACCGGATCATGGTGATGGATCAGGGCCGCATCGTCGAACAAGGCACCCACGCCTCGCTAGTCGCCGCCGGTGGGCTGTATGCACGGCTAGCGAGGTTGCAGTTCGAGGGGGTGTGAGCCCCGCTCGTCATACGCGGGCTTGACCCGCGTATCCATCAATCTTCATAAAATGCATTCCGTAGGAGATGGATTGCCGGGTCAAGCCCGGCAATGACAACCTCGAAAACCTCACCCCTTCCACTCCATCCGCAGCACCGGCCTGCCCGACGTCGGATTGACATCGCCACCGGCCTCTACGAAGCCGTTGCGCTCATAGAAGCGGATAGCGCGTCCGTTATCTGTGTTGACCAATAGCGTGATCTGATCGGGCGACAGACGCTTGGCCTCGTCGACCAGCGCGGTGGCGAGTTCCGAGCCCCAGTGATCGGGCGCGACCACCAATTGATCGAGATAGCCTGAGGTGTCGATGGTCACGAACCCGATCAGCATGTTGTTTTGCTCGGCCACTACGATATGGGCCTTCGGCACCAGCTCGCCGCGCCAGCGCTCGCGCCACCATGTCACGCGCGCGGCGAAATCGATCGCGGGATAGGCCTGCTGCCAAGTCTTTTGCCACAGCGTGATCGCGGCATCTTCGTCTTCGGTGCGATAGGGGCGAAGGTGGAAGGGAGCGCTCATCCTAATACGGTCGTCATGCCCGGACTTGATCCGGGCATCCATCTACTTCGCAAAATCTCTTTATGATGGATTGCCGGGTCAAGCCCGGCAATGACGACGATAAAGTTGCGCTTTTTGCGATTAATCACACTCAGCGTTCCGTCAGCTTCAGCTCGATGCGGCGGTTGCGCTTGTAGGCATCTTCGGTTGCCGCGGTGTCGAGCGGCTGGAATTCCGCGAAGCCGGCAGCGACCAGCCGTTGCGCCGGCACGCCGAGCGATACCAGGTATTGCACCACCGAGATCGCGCGCGCCGACGACAGATCCCAGTTCGACTTGAACTGCGGACTATTGATCGGCCGCACGTCGGTATGGCCGTCGACCCGCAGCACCCAGGCGATCTCGGACGGGATCTGCTTGTCGAGGTCGATCAGCGCGGTCGCCAGCTTGTCGAGTTCGGCGCGGCCTTCGGGCAACAACAGCGCCTGTCCGGTGTCGAAGAATACTTCCGACTGGAATACGAAGCGGTCGCCGACGATCCGGATGTCCGGCCGGTTGCCGAGGATCGCGCGCAGCCGCCCAAAGAATTCCGAACGGTAGCGCGACAATTCCTGCACCCGCTGCGCCAGCGCGACGTTCAGCCGCTGGCCGAGATCGGCAATTCGTCCCTGCGATTCCTTGTCGCGCTTTTCGGAGGCGTCGAGCGCTTCTTCAAGCGCGGCGAGCTGGCGGCGCAGCGCGCTGATCTGCTGATTCAATATCTCGATCTGCGCCAGCGCGCGCGACGAGACCTGTTTCTCGGAATCCAGCGCCTTGTTCAGCTCAGTGGCGCGGCCGGCGGCGTCGCTGCCGGCGCCGGCGAGGCCGTCATAAAGCCCCTTGATGCGGTCGCGCTCGGCTTCCGCGGAAACCAGGCCAGCCCGCACCTGCGACAACTGGTCAGTGAGGTTCAGTTGGCCGAGTTTTTCCAGCGACAGCAGGTCGTTCAGTTCGGCAATTTTAGCGTTGAGCTGCTCCAGCGCCTTGTCCTTGCCGGTGACTTCCTGGGACAGGAAGAACTGCACCACTAGGAACACCGAGAGCAGAAACACGATCGAAAGCACCAGCGTCGACAGCGCGTCGACAAAGCCCGGCCAGTAATTGAATCCGCTCTCGTTGCGGCGTGCACGGGCAAGGGCCATCAGGATTCTCCGCTAATTAGTTCTTCTCAGGCTGGCGCGCGATGCGCTCGAGCAGTTTCTTGATCTCGCGGTTTTGCTCGCCCTGGCCATCGGCCCATTCGCGGATCATCTGCTGCTCGGTGCGCATATGCGCGACCAGCCCCTGAATGGCTTCGGCGAGATTGGCCATCGCCGCAGTCGTGCCGCGGTTGTTGCCGCCTTCTTCCATCACCGCGCGCAACCGTTCGATCGCGTTCTGCAGATCGCCGCTGGCGCCGGCGGCGGTCTCGCCGGAATATTCGCGCACCGTGGTGGCGAGCCAGTCTTCCAAGTCTGTATAGAACCGGTTCTGCGCCTGGCTCGACTGCAAATCGAGAAAGCCGAGGATCAACGATCCGGCGAGGCCGAACAGCGACGACGAGAACGAAATGCCCATGCCGCCGAGCGGTGCGGCGAGGCCTTCCTTGAGGGTATCGAACAAGGCGCCGGCGTCGCCGCCGACTTTCAGGCCGTCGATCACCTTGCCGACCGAACCCACGGTTTCGATCAGACCCCAGAAGGTGCCGAGCAGGCCGAGAAACACCAACAGGCCGGTCATGTAGCGGGAAATATCGCGGGCCTCGTCGAGCCGGGTCGCGATGGAATCCAGCAAATGCCGCATGGTCTGCTGCGAGATCGTCATCCGCCCGGTGCGCTCGCCGCCGAGGATCGCGGCCATCGGCGCCAGCAGCGTCGGATGCCGCGCGACCGCCAGACCGGGATCGGCGATGCGGAAATTGTTGACCCAGGCGACTTCCGGATAGAGCCGGATCACCTGGCGGAAGGCCAGGATGGTCCCGATCAGCAGCACCAGCCCGATCAGCGCATTAAGCCCGGGATTGGCGAAGAACGCGGTGATGATCTGCTTGTAGAGCACCACCATCAGCAGTGCGCACAGCACCAGGAACACCAACATCCGCACCAGGAAAATCCGCGGCGAGGACAATTTGCTGAGTTCGATCTCCATCGCGGAGCGGGAAGAGGGGCCAGAAGGCATTGCCGGGTCATCCGTTGCGAGGAGGGCACATCGGCCACCAATATGGCACAGCGCGCCTGAGAAAAAAGGCCGGTTACGGCATGACGGGATGAGAAAGGGGAACTTCCACCTGAAACCAAGCTTAGACCTGTGCGTATTTTTGTAAATCTTTGACGTCTCAGCCGGTTAACGGGAATTTCGGATGGTTTTGTACCTTTGGGCGCTTGCCGCGATCGCGTTGTCGCTGTCGGTGCTGATGGCGGGCGCGTGGGTAGTGCAGCAGCGCACCGGTAATTCCGGCTGGGTCGATACCATCTGGACCTTCTCGGTCGGGCTGGTTGGCGCCGCCGGCGCGCTGTGGCCCATCGCGGGCGCAGCGCCGAACACGCGGCAATGGCTGGTGGCGGCTTTGGTGGCGATCTGGTCGCTCCGGCTCGGCCTGCACATCGCGGTGCGGACATCAGGGATTACCGACGATCCGCGCTATGCGGCTTTTGCCAAGGAATGGGGCGTCGATTCCCCGCGCAAGATGTTCGTGTTTCTGCAGAATCAAGGCTTCGGCTCGGTCCCGCTGGTGTTTTCGATTTTTGTCGCGGCACGGTTTCCCTCTGATGTGCTGCGCCCGCAGGACATTCTCGGCGTGTTGATCCTGTTTGCCGGCATTGCCGGCGAAGCGCTGGCCGACGCGCAGCTCAAGCGCTTTCGTCGTGATCCGGCCAACAAGGGCCGGGTCTGCGATATCGGCCTGTGGCGCTGGTCGCGCCATCCCAATTATTTCTTCGAATGGTTCGGCTGGCTGGCCTATCCGGTGATCGCGCTTTCACCGGACTACGGTTGGGGCTGGGCGACCCTGCTGGCGCCGGCCTTCATGTATTGGATCCTGGTGCATGTCACCGGCATCCCGCCGCTGGAAGAGCAGATGCTGCGCTCACGGGGCGAGCGCTACCGCGACTATCAATCGCGCACCAGCATGTTCTTTCCATTGCCGCCGCAAGCGCCAAAGGGAGTGGTGACATGAGCCTTGTTTCCTCCGTGATCGGCACTGCCGAGCGGGTGCCGCTGCCCGATCTCGTTATTCGTGCGGCGATCCAGCGGCTGTGCTCGCGCACCGCGACCCGGCTGGCGCGCGGCAACGCCGAAAGCGATGCGGCGTTTGCCGGCGAGATGGCCGCCCGCGCCATCGCCGAATATACCGACGAGGCCAATGCCCAGCATTACGAGGTGCCGGCCGCGTTCTTTGCGCTGACGCTTGGGCCGAACCGCAAATATTCGTCGTGTTTCTACAAGGAAGCCGCATCGAGCTTGCAGGAGGCCGAGGAGGAGGCGCTGCGCCAGACCGTGTCGCATGCTGACCTGGCCGACGGGCAGTCGATCCTCGAACTTGGCTGCGGCTGGGGTTCGCTGTCGCTGTGGATGGCGCGGCAGTTTCGTAACGCCGACATCACCGCGGTATCGAATTCGCATTCGCAGCGCGAACATATCGAGCGTCAGGCCGCCTCGCGCGGCTTGAAAAACCTTCGCGTCATTACGGCTGACATGAACGTGTTCAGCCCGGAGCGTCAGTTCGACCGCATCGTGTCGGTCGAAATGTTCGAGCACATGATGAACTGGCGTGAATTGATGGCGCGGGTGAGATCATGGCTGGCGCCGGACGGCCGCTTCTTCATGCATATCTTCACCCATCGCACCGGCGCCTATCTGTTCGATCCCGCCGACGGCGAGGACTGGATCGCGCAGCATTTCTTCACCGGCGGGGTGATGCCGAGCCATCATCTGATCCGGCAATATGCTGATCTGTTCGAGGTCGAGAAAGAATGGCGCTGGAGCGGCACCCATTATCAGCGCACCGCGCTCAATTGGCTGGCCAATTTCGATGCGCATCGCGAGGAGATCGAAGGCATCCTGCGTCCGGTCTATGGCAGCGATACCAGCGTATGGATGCGCCGCTGGCGCTGGTTCTTCCTCGCGACGGCTGGCCTGTTCGGTTACGCCGACGGCAGCGAATGGGGTGTTAGTCATTACAGGATGAAGGGGGTGAGTTAACGCCAACGCATATCCCGCTTGCGCAGATAGTAACATATATGTTACCATTTTCTGGTGCAAATTCTCGAATATCTCAATCCGGATGGAGAGAGTCCGTACCGCGACTGGTTTGAGAGCCTCAATGCTCAAGCCGCCGCGAAGGTTACGGTTGCGCTGACACGCGTTGAACTCGGTAATCTTTCCAACGTGAAGGGCGTCGGGACAGGGGTCCAGGAATTCCGGATCGATTTCGGGCCAGGATACCGGATCTATTTCGGCAAGGACGGCGACCAACTGGTGATTTTGCTGGCGGGCGGAACGAAGAGCCGCCAGCAGCGGGATATAGCAACCGCGCAGAAGCGATGGGCCGACTACAAGAAGCGCAAAAAAGGTTGAGACGCATTTCCCTGAGGAAACGCGTCCGGTAAACGAGGACAGAACCGATGGCATTAACCCTAGACTTCAAGGAGACCGTAAAGGCCCGCGCGGAGCGCGATGTCGCGTTTCGAGAAGCGCTTTTGACCGAGGCGGTGGAGCGGCTCATCGCCGGCGAGGTTGACGTCGGTAAGGCGGTTCTTCGTGATTATATCAATGCGACGGTGGGCTTTGAGAAGCTGGCAAAGGCGACGGGTACGCCCTCCAAGAGCTTGATGCGGATGTTTGGTCCCAAAGGGAATCCGCGTGCGAATAATCTGTTTGCGGTGATCGGAAAGCTGCAGCGCGTGTCAGGAGTCCGGCTTGCTGTCGCCAGCGAGAGCAGGAAGCGGGCGGCGTAGGAAGCAGCGCCGTCACTTCCCCAGCGGCTTTAAAATCTTCACCAGTTCGCCGTGGACGAATTCATTGCCGCAGATCACGTCGCCGGTCTTGAGCGGGTCATCGTTGCCCTCGAAGCCGCTGACGGTGCCGCCGGCTTCGCGGACCATGATCTGTCCCGCCGCCATGTCCCAGGGCTGCAGATTGCGTTCCCAATAGCCGTCGAGGCGGCCGGCTGCGACAAAGGCCATGTCGAGCGAGGCGGCGCCGAATCTACGCAGGCCGGCGACCTTGTTCTGGATCGCGGCCATTTCCCGGCGCGACAATTCATGGTCGCCGCGGCCGATATGCGGCAGCCCGCAGGCCACCACGCATTCGTCGAGTTGGCGCCGGCCGGCGACGCGCAGCCGCTGATCGTTCAGGAAAGCACCCTTGCCGCGCTCGGCCATGTAAAGCTCGTCATTGGCCGGATTGTAGATCAGGCCCGCGATGATGACGCCCTCGCGCTGCAATCCGATCGAGATCGCGAATTGCGGGATGCCGTGCAGGAAATTGGTGGTGCCGTCGAGCGGGTCGACGATCCAGGTGTGGCTCTTGTCGGCGCCCTCGCGGGTGCCGCCTTCCTCGCCGATGAAGCCGTAGCCCGGCCGCGCCTTGGTCAGGTCCTCGTAGAGCATCTCTTCAGCGCGCCGATCCGCCATGGTGACGAAATTGGCGGGTCCCTTCAGCGACACCTGAAGATGCTCGATCTCGCCGAGGTCGCGCTTGAGGCTGCGGCCGGCGCGGCGCGCGGCTTTGAGCATGACGTTGATAAGGGCTGAATGCAGCATGATCTCGGCTTGTGATTGAGGTTTCGAGGGTGGGCTGAGGGTTGCGGATGTCTTGAGGTTCGACCCCTTAACCCGGAAGCTGACCTTGGACTGGGTGCCCTGCGGTTGCGGTGGCGTCAAGGCGGATCATTTGCGGCCGAGCCACAGGCGCGCGCCCGCTTCCGCCTTGGCGCGATCCTCGGGGCTTATTCTGGACATGGCGTCGTCGAGCTCGGGGTCGCCCTTGCCGGAGGTTTTGGCGACAAGGTGCCATTTGAAGCCCTCGACCTTGTCCATCGGCGCGCCCGATCCGCTGACCAGCACCCGCGCCAGGCGGTTCTGGGCGATCGCGCTGCCCTGCCGGGCGGCCTTGCGGAGCAAGGCCACCGCGGCGGCCTCGTTCTTCGGCGTGCCGGTGCCATTGTAGAGCGCGATGGCGTATTCGACCTCGGCGTCGACATTGTCGGCGAGCGAGGCCGCCTGCAGCAGCCGGACCGACTTTTCGACGTCTTTCGCCACGCCGGTGCCTTCCTTGTAGAAGGTCGCGAGCGCGTATTGCGCTTCCGGGTTCCCTGCGTCGGCGGCGATGCGCAGCAATTCGGCCGAGCGCCGCAGGTCCTGTGGCAGCGTCTGGCCGTCAAGATAAAGCAGCGCGAGATTATACGCCGCCTTGGGGTTGCCGAGCTTGGCCGAGGACGCCATCAATTTCACCGCTTCCTCGCGGTTGACAGGGCCGCCCCGGCCGCCGAGCCGCATCATGGCCAGCGCGAACATGCCTTCGCGGTCGCCAGCGTCCGCAGCGCGCTTGTACCATTCGGCCGCCTTCGCATAGTCGCGCTTGACGCCGAGCGCATTGGCGGAGAGTTCGCCCAGCATGGTCATCGCCTTGGGATCGCCGGTTTGCTCGACGCGTTTGGTCGCAAGCTCGTAGGCGGTCTTGTAGAGGCCGCGCTGATAGGCGCCGAACACCAGGTCGACATTGGGATCGTCGGTCACCTGCGCGGGGGCAGGAATGACCGTGGCGGTCGGCGGTGGTGTCGCGGGTTTCGCAGACACCGCGGGCTTTTTGGGCGCGGCGGCGGGCTTTGGTTTCGGCTTCGCCGCCGGCTTGTTTGCCTCGGGCGGATTTTGCGCAGGAGGCGTCAGCGACAGTTGCGCTATCGCGTTTGCCGTCAGCATCAGCAGGCTGGCCAGGATCGCGATCGGACGCAGGATTTTCATGGCCGGTGTCATCGCTGCCCGGCGGTGGCTTGTTCGGCCGTTGCGGCATGGGCCCGTTGAATGGCCTGCTCGGCCTCCTTCAGCGCTACACCAGCGCCGCGCGCATCATTCCAGATGAAATCGCCGACCAGAACGAAATCCGCGCCGGCTGCGGCGAATTCGCGGGCTTCTTCCAGCGACACGGCGAATCCGACGCAGGGCGGCTCGAACAATTCGGCCCACCATTGCAGGCGCTCGGCGATCGCGTCGGTCGAAGGCCGCTGCTGGTGCGCGTCGGGCTCGCCGAACAGCACGTAATCCGCACCCGCTTCGCCTGCGGCCATCGAATCATGCCGCGTCGCGAGGCCGCCGACTCCGGCGATGCGATCGGGTTTCAGCGTCGGCAGTGCTTCTTCCATCGCGGCGATGCCGGTCAGATGAGCGCCATCGGCGCCACCGCGCGCGACCAGTTCGACATGTCCCTCGATCAGCAGCGCGGCGCCCTTGTCCTGAATCGGTGGGGCCAATGCCTTGATGCGCGAAATCATGGTGCGCTGGTCGGTCGGCTTCAGCCGCAGCAACACGGCTGCGACATCGGCCTGCGCGAGCAGGCTTGGGAGGCTGGCGAGCAAGGATTGGGGATCGTCGATCTCGGGTGTCGCGAGATAGAGACGCGGCACCGGGCGCGGCGGGGCGGGTTTCGTGGCCAAGTCTATGATGCTTTCCTGGTTTCCAGATCGGCCTTCCATTCACCCTTGCTCGCGAGCGAATTCATCCGTGCGCGATGGGTGAAGGCCCGCTGGCTCGCGGCGACGTTCTCGACCTTGCCCGACCACGCCTTTTGCGGCGCCGCCTGCAGCGCGCGGCCATAGGAGAAGGTGAGGGGCCATGGCAGGCCGCCGATCTTGTTCATCGCGTCGAGATGCGCGGTCGCGTCTTCATCGGACTGTCCGCCGGACAGGAAGGCGATGCCGGGAACCACGGCGGGGACGCAGGTTTTCAGCAGCCGGATGGTTTTCTCGGCGACCTCGCCAATGGAAGCCTGCTTCGGGCTCTTCTTGCCCGCGATGACCATGTTGGGTTTCAGGATCATGCCCTCCAGCGCGACGCGCTGGATGCGCAATTCATGGAACGTCTTGTTGAGCACACGCTGGGTCACGGCATAACAACGGTCGATGTCGTGATCGCCGTCCATCAGCACTTCCGGCTCCACGATCGGCACGATCTGCGCGGCTTGGCATAGCGCCGCATAACGCGCCAGCGCGTGAGCATTGACATGGATCGCGGTCCGCGAGGGGATATCCGCGCCGCTGATATCGATCACCGCGCGCCATTTGGCGAAGCGTGCGCCCTGCGCGTAATATTTTTCCAACCGGCCGGCGAGCTTGTCGAGGCCGGTGGTGACCAATTCGCCGGGGCTGTTCGCCAATGCCTGCGTGCCCTCATCGACCTTGATGCCGGGGATCGCGCCGGATTGCTCGATCAGCTTGATCAAAGGCGTGCCGTCTGCGGCATTCTGCCAGATGGTTTCGTCATACAGGATGACGCCGGAGATGCATTGCTTCATCGCCTCATCGGAACGGAACAGCATTTCGCGATAGTCGCGGCGGGATTCTTCGGTCGAGACGACGTTGATGGCGTCAAACCGCTTCTTGATGGTGCCGGAGGATTCGTCGGCGGCGAGCAGGCCCTTGCCCGGCGCGACCATGGCCAGAGCGACCTTGTTGAGATCGGCGAGATTCATCGGTGCCTTCTCCAGAGCCAGTATTTCAGCAAAGTTCCCGCAGGATTCACGCAGATTCCTGCAGGCCAAAATAGACCGTTCTCGGGCAATTCCCAAGAAACTCTGGAGAAAGTCTGGGCCTGAAAGAGGCCGGTTTATGCGACTTTCGGATCAAGCTCGCCCTTGACATAGCGCTTGGCCATCTCGGCGGTGGTCAGCACCTTCTTGAACTTGCTGGCCTGGCCGGCGGTGTTGAATTCCTGCAGCCGCTGCTTGCACAGTCTGGTCATCGCTTCCATCGCTGGCTTGAGATATTTGCGTGGATCGAATTCGCTGGGATCTTCCTTGAGAATCTTCCGGATCTGGCCGGTCATCGCCATCCGGTTGTCGGTGTCGATGTTGATCTTGCGCACGCCGTTCTTGATGCCGCGCTGAATTTCGGAAACCGGCACGCCCCAGGTCGGCTTCATCTTGCCGCCATTGGCGTTGATGATGTCCTGCAGGTCCTGCGGCACCGAGGACGACCCATGCATCACCAGATGCGTGTTGGGCAGCTTGCGGTGAATTTCCTCGATCACGTTCATGGCGAGAATGTCGCCGTCCGGCTTGCGGGTAAATTTGTAGGCGCCGTGTGAGGTGCCCATCGCGATCGCCAGCGCGTCGACCTTGGTCTCCTTGACGAACTTCACGGCTTCGTCGGGATTAGTCAGCAACTGATCATGCGACAGCTTGCCCTCGGCGCCGTGGCCGTCTTCCTTGTCGCCCATGCCGGTCTCGAGCGAACCTAGCACACCGAGTTCGCCCTCGACCGAAATGCCGCCGAGATGGGCCATGTCGGTCACGGTCTTGGTGACGCCGACATTGTAGTCCCAATCGGCCGCGGTCTTGCCGTCGGCTTTCAGCGAGCCGTCCATCATCACCGAAGTGAAGCCGGCCTGGATCGCGGTCATGCAGGTGTCGGGGCCGTTGCCGTGATCGAGATGCACGCAGACCGGGATTTGCGGATAGATTTCAGTGACCGCGTCCATCATGTGCTTGAGCATGATGTCGTTGGCGTAGGACCGTGCGCCGCGCGAGGCCTGGATGATCACGGGCGCGTCGAGCGTGGAGGCGGCCTCCATGATGGCCAGCGCCTGCTCCATATTGTTGATGTTGAAGGCCGGCACGCCGTAATCGTGCTCCGCCGCGTGGTCGAGCAATTGACGCAACGTGATCCGAACCATCTGTCCTGTTCTCCGCGTTGGGGCTGCATTTCCCGGTAAAGTCTAGCGTATCCTTAAAACCTCGACCCCGGGCAATGGTTTCCCTTCCATCCATTCGAGAAACGCGCCGCCCGCCGTCGAAACATAGCTGAAATCGCCGGCCACGCCCGCCTGATTAAGCGCCGCCACCGTGTCGCCGCCACCGGCCACCGAAATCAGCTTCTTGGCCTTGGTCCGTTCGGCGGCATGTCTTGCCGCCACCATGGTACCGCGGTCGAACGGCGTCATCTCGAACGCGCCGAGCGGGCCATTCCAGACCAGCGTTGCGGCATCGTCGATCGCGGCATGAATCCGCGCCACGGACTGCGGCCCGACATCGAGGATCATGCCGTCGGCCGGGATCGCGTCGAGGCCGTAGGCATGGGAGGGAGCATTGGCGGCGAACTGAAACGCCACCACGGCATCGACCGGCAGGATGATCGCGCAATTGGCGGCTTCGGCCTTGTCGATGATCCGCAGCGCCGTGGCCGCGAGGTCCTTTTCCGCCAGCGACTTGCCGATGCCGACGCCTTGCGCATGCAGGAACGTATTGGCCATGCCGCCGCCGATCACCAGCGCATCGACCTTGCTGACGAGATTTTCCAGAAGATCGATCTTGGTCGAGACTTTGGCGCCGCCGATGATCGCGATGACAGGCTTGGTCGGGGCTTCCAGCGCCTTGCCCAGCGCGTCGAGTTCGGCCTGCATGGTGCGTCCGGCATAGGCCGGCAAGATGTGACCGAGGCCCTCGGTCGAGGCATGGGCACGGTGCGCCGCCGAAAACGCGTCATTGACCCAGATGTCGCCGAGTTTGGCCAGTTCAGCGGCGAAGGCCGGGTCGTTCTTTTCTTCCTCTTTATGGAAGCGGGTATTTTCCAAACAAAGGATGTCGCCATCCTTCATCGCGGCCACGGCCTTGGCCGCGACCTCGCCGGTGCATTCTTCTGCAAATGCCACGGGCTTCCTGATCACTTGCGCCAGCGCGGCCGCGACGGGTTTGAGCGAGTCCTTGGCGTCACGCCCCTTGGGGCGGCCGAAATGCGCAAGCAGGATGACCTTGCCGCCCTTGCCGGAAATCTCGGTGATGGTCGGGGCGACGCGTTCGAGCCGCGTCGCGTCGCTGACCTGGCCGTTGTCCATGGGCACGTTGAGGTCGACGCGCAGCAACACCCGTTTGCCTTTGACATCGACGTCATCGAGGGTGCGGAATTTCTTCATGTCACCATCACAAGTTCGATTGATCCAGAGTCTCTTGCGCGCGCCCCTTCACACGCCACCGGTTCTCTCCGGTGGATCCCCTTCTTGACGGCTTGTGACCTTCATGCCTTGCCGAAACGCGAACAGGAGAAATGCGAGTAGCAAAATTCCGGCTGGAATAGCGATCCAAGGCGATGGCGTCATTTCACTCTCGCATGTTGGTTCAGACAGTTACAGCAGCTTCCCCATCGCCACGGCGGTGTCCGCCATGCGGTTCGAAAAGCCCCATTCATTGTCGTACCAGGACATCACCCGCACCAGCGTGCCATTCTGCACCTTGGTCTGGTCCATGTGGAAGGTGGACGAATGCGGATCATGGTTGAAGTCGATCGAGACGTTGGGCGCGTCGGTGTAGCCGAGCACGCCCTTGAGCTGCTGCTCGCTGGCGCGCTTCATCGCCTCGTTGATTTCTTCCTTGGTGGTCTTGCGCGACGCCACGATCTTGAGATCGATCACCGAGACGTTCGGGCACGGCACCCGGATCGAGACGCCGTCGAGCTTGCCCAGCAGTTCCGGCAGCACCAGCCCGATCGCCTTGGCGGCGCCGGTCGAGGTCGGGATCATCGACATCGCCGCGGCGCGGCCGCGGTAGAGGTCGCTGTGCAGGGTGTCCAGCGTCGGCTGGTCGCCGGTGTAAGCGTGGATCGTGGTCATGAAGCCGGTCTCGATGCCGACGGTATCGTTGAGCACCTTCACGACCGGCGCGAGGCAGTTGGTCGTGCACGAACCGTTGGAGACCACGAGATGATCTTTGCTGAGCTTGTCATGGTTGACGCCGAACACGATGGTTGCATCGGCGCCATCCGAGGGCGCCGAAACCAGCACGCGCTTGGCGCCTGCGGTGAGATGCGCTGATGCCTTGGCCTTGGCGCTGAAGATGCCGGTGCATTCCAGCGCGATGTCGATGCCGAGGTCTTTCCAGGGCAGGGTGTTGGGATCGCGGACGGAAGTGACCTTGATCTTGCCGTTGCCGAGGCTGATCGTGTCGCCATCGACGGTGACGGTGCCGGGGAAGCGGCCGTGCACTGAATCGTAGCGCAGCAGATGGGCATTGGTCTCGACCGGGCCGAGATCGTTAATGGCGACGACTTCGATGTCGGTGCGCTTGGCCTCGTAAATCGCCCGCAACACGTTGCGGCCGATGCGGCCAAACCCGTTAATCGCGACCCGGACTGCCATATCCTTCTCCCTAAAAGCTGTTGCCGTCCCCGCAGGAAGTGCTTCCCACGGAGATTCTGACTGCGGATCGCCCGGTTCGGCCGGACGAGAACGGAAAATGTAACCTCTACCTAGTCCCTTTTCCGGGCAATCTCAACCGTTAGCCAAGACGTTTCAGGGCTGCGTTAACTGCAGCCTCGGCCGTAATGCCGAAGTGCTTGTACAGGTCCTTGGCCGGGGCGCTGGCGCCGAAGCCGTGCATGCCGATGAATTCTCCGTCATGGCCGATTACGGCATCCCAGCCCCATCGCACCGCGGCCTCGATCGCGATCTTGACCGGGGCATTGCCGATGATCGCCTTCTGCTTGTCGGCGGGCTGCGCCAGCAACAGTTCGAGCGCGGGCACGGAAACCACCCGCGTCGCAATGCCGCGCTCGGCGAGCTGCTTCTGAGCGGCGACCGCGATTTCGACTTCCGATCCTGATGCGAACAGCGACACCTTGGCTTCACCTTGAGCGGCGACCAGTTCGTAGCCGCCATGGCTGCAGGGATTGTCCTGAGGTGTCGACGTGCGCAATTGCGGCAGGTTCTGGCGGCTCAGCGCCAGCACCGTCGGCCCGTCGATACGGTTGAGCGCGAGCTCCCAGCATTCGGTGACTTCGACCGCGTCGCAGGGGCGGAACACCCGCATGTTGGGAATGGCGCGCAGCGCTGCGAGATGTTCGACCGGCTGATGCGTCGGCCCGTCTTCGCCGAGGCCGATTGAGTCGTGGGTCATCACATAGACCACGCCGGTGCCCATCAGTGCGGCGAGCCGCATCGCCGGACGGGCATAGTCGGTGAATGTCAGGAAGGTCGCGCCATTGGGCGCGAAACCGCCATGCAGGAAGATGCCGTTCATCGCAGCCGCCATGCCGTGCTCGCGGATGCCGTAATGCACGAAGCGGCCCTTGGGCGTCTTGGCCGAAAAGCCTGTCGCCGATTTCGCCTTGTTGTTGTTGGAGCCGGTGAGATCGGCCGAGCCCGCGAGGAATTCCATCGGCATCGCCAGAGCGATGGCGTCGATCAGGGACTCCGACGATTTGCGGGTCGCGATGTTCTGCGGCGTCTCCAGCAGCATCTTCTTGTGCGCCTTGATCGCCTTCGCCAGCGAGGCCGGCCGCTCATGTCGCAGGCGGCGGTCGAATTCGGCGCGCTTGCGGTTGGACAAGGTCGCCATCCGCGCTTCCCATTCCTTGCGCGCGGGGACGCCGCGGCTGCCGGCTTCGCGCCAGGCTTTCAGAACATCATCGGGGACCGAGAACGGCTCCAGCGAAATGCCGAGCTTTTCCTTGGCGCCCTTGAGTTCCTCGGCGCCGAGCGCTTCGCCATGTGCCTTGTTGGTGCCGGCCTTGGTCGGCGCACCGAAGCCGATCGTGGTCTTGCAGGCGATCAGCGTGGGCTTGTTGGATTTTTGCGCGCGGGTGATTGCAGCCGCAATCGCATTTTGATCATGACCGTCGATCCGCTCGGCCGCCCAGCCGGCGGACTTGAAGCGCTTCACCTGATCGACCGAGTCGGAGATCGAGGTTGGGCCGTCGATCGAAATGCCGTTGTCGTCATACAGCACGATCATCTTGTTGAGCTTCCAGTGCCCGGCCAGCGCGATGGCTTCCTGCGAGACGCCTTCCATCAGGTCGCCATCGGAGCAGAGCACGTAGGTATGGTGGTCGACGGCCTTCTTGCCGAATTCAGCCGCGAGCATCTTCTCGGCCACCGCGAAGCCGACCGCCGTCGCGATGCCCTGGCCGAGCGGGCCTGTGGTGGTCTCGATGCCCTTGGTGTGGAAATTCTCAGGATGTCCGGGGGTCAGCGAACCCAACTGGCGGAAATGCTTGAGCTGGTCGAGCGTCATGTCGACATTGCCGGTGAGGTAAAGCACCGCATAGAGCAGCATCGAGCCGTGGCCGGCCGAAAGAATAAAACGGTCGCGGTCCGGCCATTTCGGATCGGCCGCATCGAATTTCAGGAATTGCGTAAACAATACGGTCGCCATGTCGGCGGCGCCCATCGGCAGCCCGGGATGGCCCGATTTGGCCTTCTCGACGGCATCCATCGACAGCCCGCGAATTGCGTTGGCCATACGGTTGTGATCGACATTCGCCATGATGAAAATCCGTCTGAAATGAGGTGTTTGAAGACGACCCGCCGGTCGTGTGAAGGGCCCAGGCAAGCCTGCTGGCCAGGCCGTGTAGTCTTGCCCAGGGGAGCAGAAAGGCAGGGCTGGATAGCATCTGTATTCCCGGAGTCCAAGGCAGGGCAACGCGTGGCGGGGCTGAAAAGTTGCTTTGCGGTGCATAGTTCGCCAGCGGCGTTGCGCTGGCCTCGCTTGCCACGTAAATTTCGCCGCCTAAGCGCTTGCCGAACCGCGGATTTTGCCGTGCGTGCGGCCTGGTTGAGGGTGCCTGCGTCTGCCATGAGCGATCGTCCCGCCAACGGTTCGGGCTATCCCGAGCCAACCTCCGTCGACATCGATGCCGCGACGCGGCGGCTGATGTCGGCGCTCGATGCGCTGGAAAGCGCGGTCGAGCGGCGGCGCGAGGCCGACCGCGACGAGAATGAATTGGCGACGCGAATCCAGGCGCTCGGCGCCGACCGGTCGCGGCTCGCCGACGAACTCGATGGCTCGCTGGTGAAATCGCGCAAGCTCGAGCGCGCCAATCGCGAGATCGCCGAGCGGCTCGACGCGGCGATCGGCACCATTCGTTCGGTGCTCGATGCGGGAGAAACCTCATGAGCCATATCAATGTCACCATCAACGGCCGGCAATACCGGATGGCCTGCGAGGAAGGACAGGAGACGCGGCTGCTGCGGCTCGCCGAGAGTCTGGAATCGCGGGTCGAAAGCCTGCGCGGCAAGTTCGGCGAGATCGGCGATGCGCGTCTGACCGTGATGGCGGCGCTGACCGCGTGCGATGAATTGTTCGACGCCAACAGCCGCATCCGCATGCTCGAAGAAGAACTCGACGCATTGCGCAACGTTCGCGTGGTCGCCGCCGACCGCGCCCGCGCCACCCAGGTCGCGGTGGCTAACGCGCTGAACTCGGCCGCCGAGCGGATCGAAAAGACCACGCAGATCCTTAACCGCACCATCGGCGGCGGCGTCGCGATCGGGTAGAGCACGCCTCGTGACGGGCTTTCCCGTCATTGCGAGGAGCGTAGCGACGAAGCAATCCATTCTTTCTTTGCGCCGCGCGATGGATTGCTTCGCTTCGCTCGCAATGACGTGGAGAGGTCTCGGACTCCCCCAGGCGACTGGGCTGAATCATTGTCCACCCAAATCCCCCCTTACCGCTGGCGGTTTGGGGCGAGCGTGGTTACATTGGCCCTGCGAAGCTGTGTCGCGCGTCAGGAGCCATATATCCCCGGGGCCTTATCGATCCTTCAGGGAACTGTCCCTGGCCAGGTCCGTGGACTTGGTCACATGGTGCCCACCTACTTTCGTAGGGAACTCCGGGATCGAGCGCTCCAACGGCCATCGCGGCTTCGCACTTTTCTTTGTTTGTTTGCCGCCGAGTTGCCGCCCCGTAGACGCCCGCCATCACCCGCGAAAGCATCATGCCGGCAGGCCAATCGAAATCCGAACTCCGCACCGCCGCGTTGGCGGCGCGCGAGGCGTTGAGCCCGGAACAGCGCGCGAGCGCCGCGGAGGCCATTGCGGCACGAAAACTACCGCTTGAAATCACGCCCGGCACGATTGTGTCCGGCTATTCGCCGATCCGCAGCGAGATCGATCCTGTGCCGTTGATGCGAAAGCTCGCGGAGCGGGGTGCGCAACTGGCGCTGCCGGCGGTGATGGCGCGCGGCAAGTCGCTGGCGTTTCGGGCCTGGTCGCCCAGCGACCGGCTGATGCTGGGGCCGCTCGGCATTCTCGAGCCGTCGCCGGCGGCGACCGAGCTGATCCCCGATATCATGCTGGTGCCGCTGGCGGCGTTCGATCGATTGGGCCACCGCATCGGCTACGGCGCCGGGCATTACGACTTCACTTTGGCACATTTGCGCAAGGTAAAGCCGGTCACGGCCATTGGCCTCGCCTTCGCGGCACAGGAAATCGAGGCCGTGCCGGCACTGTCCCACGACGTGGCGCTGGATTATGTGCTAACGGAAACCGAAGGGTTCGATTTCCGGAGTTCATGACTTGCGCATTCTTTTCGTCGGTGACGTGGTCGGAAAGGCCGGCCGTACCGCAATCGCGGAACATCTGCCCGGCATGATCCGCGACTGGGCGCTCGATCTTGTCGTGGTCAATGGCGAGAACGCCGCCGGCGGCTTCGGCATCACCGAGACGATCTACCAGGAATTCATCGACGCGGGCGCCGATGCGGTCACGCTCGGCAATCACGCCTGGGACCAGCGCGAGGCGCTGGTGTTCATCGAACGCGCGCCGCGGCTGGTTCGTCCGGCGAATTTTCCGCGCGGCACGCCCGGCCGTGGCGCCGCGTTGGTCGATACCAAGAGCGGCCAGCGCGCGCTGGTGGTCAACGCGATCGGCCGCGTCTTCATGACGCCGTTCGACGATCCCTTCAAGATTCTCAACCGCGAACTCGAAGCCTGTCCGCTGGGCACGGCGGCCGACGCCATTGTGGTCGATTTCCACGCCGAGGCGTCGAGCGAGAAACAGGGCATCGGTTTTTTCTGCGACGGCCGCGCCAGCCTCGTGGTCGGCACCCACACCCATGTGCCGACCGCCGACCATCAAATTCTGTCTGGCGGAACTGCCTACATGACCGATGCCGGCATGACCGGCGATTACGATTCGGTCATCGGCATGCAGAAGGAAGAACCGCTGCGGCGCTTCACGTCAGGGATTCCGTCAGGACGGTTCGAGCCGGCCTATGGCACGGCGACGTTGAGCGGCGTCGCGGTCGAGACCGATGACGCGACCGGACTGGCGCTGCGGGTCGCGCCGGTGCGGATCGGTGGGCGGCTGGAACCGGCGCTGCCGGGGTTTTGGGTGGGCTAGGCCCACGGGCTGCAACTCGGCGGTTGTATGTCCGTCGACATTCTCTGATATTCCGGGCAACACATCAGGATTTAGGGAAATAGCGTGACCGACGAGCGCTTCGAACGACGGCTGGCAGCGGTGGTGGCGGCGGATATTCCCGACTATGGCCGCCTCATGGCTGCGGACGCGCAAGGCGTCTGGGCCCAGTTAAAGGTGCTGCGCAAGGACTTCATCGATCCCGCCATCGCCGCGCACCGCGGACGCGTCGTCAAGGCCACCGGCGACAGCATGCTGCTTGAGTTCGCCAGCACGCTCGATGCTGCGCGCGGTGCGATCGAGTTCCAGCGCGGCATCGCGGCGCTGAACGCTGAAATCGCCCCGAACCTGCGGATCGAGTTCCGGATCGGCCTGCATGTCGGCGATATCATCGTCGATGAAGACGACATTTTCGGCGAGAGCGTCAACACCGCGGTGCGCCTTGAAGGTCTCGCCGAGCCGGGCGGGGTTTGCATCTCCGATGACGCGTACCGCCAAATCCGGGGCAGGGTCGATATATCCTGCGACGATTTGGGGCGGCCGCCGCTCAAGAACATCGCCGAGCCGATTCGGGTGTGGCGGATGCGGCTCGATGGCAGTGCGGCGCCGGCGTCACCGGCAAGCGAGCCCGCGCCATCCGCCGTGCACGCGCTGGCACTGCCCGACAAGCCCTCGATCGCGGTGCTGCCGTTCCAGAACATGAGCACCGATCCCGAGCAGGAATATTTCGCCGACGGTCTGGTGGATGACATCATCATCGCGCTGTCGCGCTTCACCTCGCTGTTCGTGATCGCGCGCAATTCGGCGTTCACCTACAAGGGACGATCGGTCGAGGTCAAACAGATCGGGCGCGAGCTTGGCGTGCGCTACGTGCTGGAAGGCAGCGTGCGAAAGGCGGGGGCGCGGCTGCGGATCACGGGGCAACTCGTCGACTGTTCGACCGGCTATCATCTGTGGGCCGAGCGATTCGATGGCGCGCTCGAACAGGTATTCGAACTGCAGGACCATGTTGCCTCGGGTGTCGCGGGCATCATCGATCCCCTGCTGCTGGATACCGAAATCAAACGCGTGGCCAATCGCCCGACCGCGGATATGACCGCCTACAGCCTCTATCTGCGCGCGCTACCCTTGATTCGTGCCTGGGCGCGCGAGCCCAACCAGGAGGCCATCGCGCTGCTGCAGCAGGCGATCGAGCGCGACCCGAATTACGGACTGGCGATTGCTTCGCTGGCACTGTGCCATTCGCAGAATTTCGCCAGCGGATGGGGCCACTCCGCCGCGATCGAGAGTGAGCGCGGCACCACGCTGGCGCGGCGCGCGCTCGATACCGCCCCCGGCGATTCCGTCACGGTGTTGATGGCGGTCGGCGCCTTGCTCAATCTCGGCAGCGACGCCAACGCGCTGAAGGGATTGGTCGATAGAGCGCTGGCGCATAACCCGAGCCACGCTTACGGCTGGCTGTGGAGCGGCTGGGTGCGCGCGGCTGCCGGTGAATCCGATCTGGCGATCGAGCATTTCGAGAAATCGATGCGGCTCGACCCGCGCTCGACGCGGCGGGCATTTCATCTGACGGGCATCGGCGTCTGCCATTTCTTCCAGCGGCGTTTCGACAAGGCTGCCGCGATTCTCGATGAATCGTTCCGCGAACTGCCGACCTATCCGCTCACAATGTGGTTTCTCGCCGCCTGCTACGCGCAGACCGGGCGCCTGAACGAGGCGCGGGAATTCGCAAGCCGTAACGGCATTCGCGCCGATGGGCCCTGGCTCACGATCGGATCGCGGTTCGGCAATCCCGCGCATTCCGAAATGTTGCTGTCCAGTCTGCGGCTCGCGACATCAGACCAAGCATAAAAAAGAAACGTTACATCGGGGGAGGCCATCATGACATCGCGCTTTGCGCGCACCCTACTGGTTGCGCTGCTTGCCGGCCTTCTCGCCGGCTTCGCGGATGTCGCGCCCGCCGGTGCTGCGGAGCCGGCTACGCTGGTTGCCACCGCGATCGACAGGCTTGGTGGTGCACAAAAACTGTCCGGGGTCGCGACGCTCTCGATCACGGGCAGGCACAAGCATTGGGATCCGCAGGAGACACTCGATCCTGACGTGGGCAATAAACTCGGCGGCGAGTCGCGCTTCACGCTGTCGGACGACATCGCGCATAGCCGCGCCCGCATCGATTGGGTCCGCCGTCGCGTCGCGCCGATGGTGCGCACCTTCATCTATTCGGAAGTGTTCGCCGACGGCATCGGCTATGTGCTCGGCGAAGACAACATCGTTCTCTCGCGGCAGGCCAAGGAAACCAATCCGTCGCTGCATACCATGAGCGCCTCGCGCGTGGTGGCGAACCGTCGCGAGTTGCATCGGCTGTCGCCACGCCTGCTGTTGGAGATGCAGGAGCATCCGGAGCGTCTCGCGTCATTGCCGGACGAGACCATCGGCGGCAAGACGCTGGCGGTTGTTTCCTACAAAGCTGACGACGCCGAGTGGTTCGTGCTGTTCGGCGCCGATGGTTTGCCGGACCGCATCCGCACCGTCGATGCCGACGGTGTGTGGGGCGATAGCCATTACGAAATGATCCTGTCGGACTGGCGCGAGGTCGGCGGCGTCAAATTTGCGTTCGAGCAGTCGTTCACCCTGAATGGCCGCGAGACCCAACACGTCACGATCGAGGACATCGTTCTCAATCCAGTACTCGGTCCTGATCTGTTTCGTATTCCAAAGATCGTGGCCGAGACCGCCGCGCAGCAAAAGCCGCCGCAGGAGGTCAATTATCAATGGATGCTGCGGCGTGCGAACTGGGGTTCGTTCATCGATTCGGATCAGCTCGCCTACGATCCCGCTGTGGTGCCGGGCAATATCTGGACCGAGATCAAGCCCGGCATCTGGCATATCACCGGCGGCAGCCACAACACGCTGGTGGTCGAGATGAAGGATCATCTGGTGGCGTTCGATGCGCCGATCGGCAATGAGATGTCGAAGCTGACGCTGACGGAAGCTGCGCGCCGGTTTCCCAACAAGCCCATAAAGTACCTAGTGCTGACGCATCACCACATGGACCACGTCAACGGCGCGCGGGCCTTCGCGGCCAGAGGCGCCGATCTCGTCTTCGCAGCAGGCAACAGCAAATACTTTGCCGCGCAAATGCAGGCGCCGAACCGCATTCGCAATGATGAACTGTGGCAGACGCCGCGCCAGGTCGGAATGATCGAGGTCAAGGACAAGTTCACGCTGAGCGACGGCGTCCGTATCATCGATCTCTATGCGATCGACAATTCCCACGCCCATAACATGCTGGTGGCGGTGATCCCGGATGTGGATTTCGGCTGGGTCGTCGATCTCTGGTCGCCGACGCGCGACGTTCCCGGCGCGCTGGCCTCGCACAGGGAATTGGTCGCGGGCTTGCGCAAGCTCGGCGTGATGCCGACAATCTGGGCCGGCGGCCACGGCACCGGCGCAGCCCCGATCAAGCCGCTGGTGGATGCGCTGGACAAGATGTGAGGGTGGGGGCGTCGGATGCTATTTTTGCCCGGCGACGCTCAATTGCGCATAGGATGCCTTGGAGTAGATCGATTTGTAACAACAACGGCAGTGCGCCCCCTCTCCCCTTGTGGGAGAGGGTTGGGGTGAGGGGTTCAGGTCTATCGATAGTCCGCGACCCCTCACCCGGATCACATCTAACGATGTGATCCGACCTCTCCCACAAGGGGAGAGGTAAGGAAGAAGCAACGAAAGAGACCGTCCATGCAGACGCAGGAAAAACCCCCGGCCAAGGCGCCGCTCTACATCAAGATGCGGGACGAGGACAATGTGGCCATCGTCGCCAACCAGGGCGGGCTGCATCCGGGCGCGGTGTTCGCCGACGGGCTGCAATTGATCGAGCAGATTCCGCAAGGCCATAAGGTTGCGTTAGCGGATATCGCCGCCGATGGCGTGATCCGGCGCTATGGCGAGGTGATCGGTTACGCCTTGAAGCCGATCGCCAGAGGAAGCTGGGTCAAGGAGGCGCTGGTGCGGATGCCTGAGGCGCCCTCGCTCGACAGCCTGCCCAAGGCCGGCGGCGCGGCCTCCGCGCAGCCGCCGCTAGAAGGCTACACATTCGAGGGCTATCGCAATCCCGACGGCTCGGTCGGCACCCGTAATATTCTGGCGATCAGCACCAGTGTGCAATGTGTCGCCGGCACGGTCGAATTCGCGATCAAGCGTATTCGTGATGAGCTGCTGCCGAAATATCCCAACGTCGACGATGTGATCGCGATCACGCACGCTTACGGGTGTGGCGTCGCGATCAACGCGCCGGGCGCCGCGGTGCCGATCCGCACGCTGCAAAATCTCGCGCGCAATCCAAATTTCGGCGGCGAGGTCATGATCGTCGGCCTCGGCTGCGAGAAGCTGCAGCCCGAATTGTTGTTGCCCGAGGGCATGGGCGCCGATGGCGACGATCCCGACATCATGCGGATGCAGGACGAAAGCCTCACGGGGTTCGGCGAAATTGTCTCAAGCATCGTCGAGATGGCCGACAGGCGGCTGGAAATACTCAACCGCCGCCGCGAGACCTGTCCGGCCGCCGACCTCGTCGTCGGCATGCAATGCGGCGGCAGCGATGCGTTTTCCGGCGTCACCGCCAATCCGGCGCTTGGGTTTGCCGCGGACTTGCTGGTGCGCGCCGGCGCCACCGTGATGTTCTCGGAAGTCACCGAAGTGCGCGATGCGATCCATCTGCTCACGCCGCGCGCCGTCAACCAGGACGTTGCCGATGCGCTGATCCGCGAGATGGGATGGTACGACAGCTATCTGCAGGTCGGCGAAGCCGATCGCAGCGCCAACACCACGCCGGGCAACAAGAAGGGCGGGCTGTCGAACATCGTCGAAAAGGCGATGGGTTCGGTCATCAAATCCGGCACCAGTCCCATTGCCGGCGTGCTGTCGCCAGGCGAGCGAGTCCGTGAGAAGGGAATGATCTTCGCAGCGACCCCCGCCAGCGACTTCATCTGCGGCACGCTTCAGTTGGCTTCGGGCATGACGCTGCATGTGTTCACCACCGGCCGCGGCACGCCCTACGGTCTGGCCTCGACGCCGGTCATCAAGGTGTCTACCCGCAGCGAACTGAAGCGGCGCTGGCACGATCTGATCGACATGGACGCCGGCACCATCGCGACCGGCGAGGCGACCATCGAAGAAGTCGGCTGGGACATCTTCCGCCTGGTGCTCGACGTCGCCAGTGGCCGCAGGAAGACCTGGGCCGAGACCTGGGGCATCTCCAACGCGCTCGCGCTGTTTAATCCCGGCCCGGTGACGTAGGGAGCGATGGTTGCATCCATCCTTCGAGACGCATCGCTTC
>NZ_JAAVUY010000016.1 GCF_018449695.1 Bradyrhizobium sp. dw_411 | reverse complement strand
AGCACCGCCGGTCGATACAAACGCGGTTGGGTGAGGGGTCTCGATCAGCAGATTACGATGCCGAGAGAACCCCTCACCCGTCTTCGCTTCGCGAAGCCACCCTCTCCCACAAGGGGAGAGGGGAAGAGGTCTGCGGCTCTCGGCGGTCAACCAACATGAACCTCCACTTCCTCATCCAGCTCCTCGTCAACGGCCTCGTGGTCGGTACGCTTTACGGCGTGGTGGCGATGTCGTTTGTGCTGATCTACAAGGCCACGCAGGTGGTGAATTTCGCGCAGGGCGAATTGCTGCTGGTCGGGGCCTGGGTGTGCTGGGCGCTGCTCACCAAATATCAAGTACCGTTCTGGGTCGGCATGCCGCTGACGCTGGTGTTCATGTTTGCATTCGGCATCGCGATTCAGATCGTGATCCTGCGGCCGATGATTGGCGAGCCGATCATTTCGGTGATCATGGTGACGATCGGCCTCTCCACCGTGTTTCAGGCGTCGCTGAAATGGATCTTCGGCGTCAATCCGCAGCCGTTCCCGCAGGTGTTCACCAGCCAGTCTGTGAACTTCCTCGGCCTGCAGATTCAGACCGTCTATGTCATGAGCCTCGTGGTATCGGTCGCGATGATGCTCGGGATGGCGTGGTTCTTCCGCGTCTCCAAATATGGTCTGGCGATGCGCGCCACCGCGTTCAACCAGCAGGTCGCGCAGTCGCTCGGCATTTCGGTGAAAAGCGTGTTCGCGATGGCGTGGGCGATCTCCGCAACCGTGTCGGCAGTCGCGGGCGTGGTGGTCGCCGTCGTCAACGGCGTGTCGTCGGGCCTGTCAGCCTACGGCATCAAGGTATTTCCCGCGGCGATCCTGGGCGGCCTCGACTCGATCGGCGGCGCGGTGCTGGGCGGCATCATCATCGGGCTACTGGAAAACATCGCGCAATATATCGACAGCGAATATCTGCACTGGGGCAATCTCTATGAAGTCGCGCCGTTCTACGTGCTGATCATTATTCTCATGATCAAGCCCTATGGCCTGTTCGGCACCAAAGACATCGAGCGGGTGTAAATCATTATGGCAGGCCCCTCCCTCATTCCTTCCGGCGACTACCGCACGACCTATGCGGCGGACACCACGATCTTTCCGACCACGACCAGCCGCAACATGGCCATTCTTGGCGTCGTGCTGACTTGTTTCGCGCCGCTGGTGCTCAGCGCCTACTGGCTCAGTACGCTGATCCAGATCGGCATATTTGCCATCGCCGCGCTTGGCCTGAATATTCTCGTCGGCTTCACCGGACAGATCTCGATCGGCCATGCCGCGTTCTTTCTGTTCGGCGCCTTCACCTCGGCCTATATCTCCAACACGCTGCCGATCCCGGTATTCTTCGCAATCCCGCTGGCCGGCGTGATCACGGCGCTGGTCGGCCTGATCTTCGGCGTGCCGGCAGCGCGCCTCAAGGGACTCTATCTCGTCATCGCAACGCTGGCCGCGCAATATATCCTGCTCGATTTCTTCTCGCGCGCCGAATGGTTCTCCGGCGGATCGGTACCCGCCAGCGCCAATCCGTTCTCGATCTTCGGCTATACGTTCCGCGGCGATAAGCAATATTTTTACGTGGTGCTGGCCTATCTCGTGGTGAGCTATCTCCTGGTAACGAACCTGATGCGCACCCGCGACGGCCGCGCGCTGGTCGCGATCCGCGACCATTATCTCTCCGCCGAGATCATGGGCATTAATCTTACGAAATACCGCACGCTGTCGTTCGGCCTCGCGGCGTTTTTCGCCGGCATCAGCGGCGCGCTCTACGCGCATTATCAGCTCGTCGTCTCCAATGAAGGGTTCGGCATCGACCGCTCCATCATCTTCCTTGCGATGGTGATCATCGGCGGCACCGGCTCGATCATGGGCACGCTGATGGGCACGGCATTCGTGGTGCTGCTGCCGGAATCGATGGAATGGATCAGCTCTGGCCTCAAGGGCAGCGCGATCGACAAGGCGCTGTCGCTCAACAACAACATCACGTTTTTGCGCGAGATCGCGATTGGCCTGATCATCATCGCGTTTTTGATGTTCGAGCCGGACGGCCTCGCGCATCGCTGGCGGCAGATCAAGACGTACTGGAAACTCTACCCGTTTTCGCATTGAGGTTGGAACGGGACTGGCTACAATGACCTTAAATAAAAAACCGGAGGAATTGCTCATGACGATGAAATCACTGCTCGGTACCGTTTCGCTCGCGCTGCTGCTCGGCGCCGCAGCAACGAGCGCGCAAGCCCAGATATCCATCGGCCATCTTCAGGATCTCTCGGGCGGCACGTCCGACGTCGGCACGCCCTACGGACAAGGCGTCGCGGATACCTTCGCCTGGGTCAACAAGAACGGCGGCGTCGGCGGCAAGCAGCTCAATGTCGACAGCAATGATTACGGCTATCAAGTGCCGCGCGCGATCGCGCTCTACAAGAAATGGTCCGGCGGCGACAAGGTCGCGGCGATCATGGGTTGGGGCACTGCCGACACCGAGGCGCTGACCGGCTTCCTCGCGCAGGACAAGATTCCGGATATCTCGGGCTCCTATGCCGCCGCATTGACAGATCCCGAAGGCACCAGCGGGAAAGCAAAAGCCGCGCCGTATAATTTCTTCTACGGCCCGAGTTACTCCGATGCGCTGCGCGCCGAATTGACTTGGGCCGCCGAGGACTGGAAGTCCAAGGGCAAACCCGGCAAGCCGAAATTCGTGCATATGGGCGCCAACCATCCCTATCCGAATGCTCCCAAAGCAGCGGGCGAAGCGCTCGCCACCGAACTCGGATTCGAAGTGCTGCCGCCGCTGGTGTTCGCGCTCGCGCCTGGCGATTACAGCGCGCAATGCCTGAGCCTCAAGAGCGCCGGCGCCAATTACGCTTATCTGGGCAATACCGCCGCCTCCAACATCTCCGTGATGAAGGCCTGCAAGACCGCGGGCGTGGACATTCAGTTTCTCAGCAACGTCTGGGGCATGGATGAAAACGGCGCCAAGGCCGCCGGCGATGCAGCCGATGGCGTGATCTTCCCGCTGCGCACCGCAGTGGGCTGGGGCGGCAACGCCCCGGGCATGAAGACTGTGGTGGAGATTTCGAAAATGTCCGACCCGACAGGCAAGGTCTATCGTCCCGTGCATTACATCGCCGGCGTCTGCACCGCGCTCTACATGAAGGAAGCGCTCGACTGGGCCGCCAAGAACGGCGGCGCCACCGGCGAGAACGTCGCCAAGGGCTTCTACCAGAAAGCCAACTGGGTGCCGGCCGGCATGGAAGGCGTCTGCAATCCCTCGACCTGGACCGAGAAGGATCACCGGCCGACCACGACCGTCGATCTCTACCGCTCGAAAGTCTCCGGCGCGACCGATGGCGACATCAACGACGTGATGGCCAAGGGCACCATCAAGCTCGAAAAGGTCAAGACGGTGGAACTGCCGCGCAAGGCGGAATGGTTTGGATGGTGATCCGACAGCGGCGCCACATTCACACTCGTCATGCGCGGGCTTGACCCGCGCATCCCTCTAAAAAGATTTTGCTTAGAAGATGGATTGCCGGGTCAGGCCCGGCAATGACGACCGATAAAACGACAGGCACACATGACCGAAACGACCGAAATTGATCGCCCGTCAGTCTCAACAGCGCCAGCCCCCTCGCCGCTGCTCAGCGTGCGCAACATCGAGGTGGTCTATGACGATGTCATCCTGGTGCTGCGGGGCCTCAGCCTCGACGTACCGCAGGGCGCGATCGTCGCGCTGCTCGGCGCCAATGGCGCGGGCAAGTCGACCACGCTGAAGGCGATTTCGGGATTGCTCAAGACCGAGGACGGTGAAGTCACCCGCGGCGAGATCATCTTCAATGGCGAGCGCATCAACGGCATCGATCCCGACAAGATCGTGCGCCGCGGCATCTTCCAGGTGATGGAAGGCCGCCGCATCATCGCCGACATGACGTCGCTGGAGAACTTACGGCTCGGCGCCTTCACCCGCAGTGACAATGAAGTCGGCGCCGACATCGACATGGTCTACCGGTATTTCCCGCGCCTCAAGGAGCGCACGGGGTTGGCCGGTTATCTCTCCGGCGGCGAACAGCAGATGCTGGCGATCGGCCGCGCGCTGATGGCGCGCCCCAAGATGATCCTGATGGACGAGCCGTCGATGGGCCTGTCGCCGCTGCTGGTCAAGGAAGTCTTTGCGATCATCAAGGAGATCAACCGCGACCTCGGCGTCACGATTCTGCTGGTCGAGCAGAACGCCCGCGCGGCGCTGTCGGTCGCGAGCCATGGCTACATCATGGAACAGGGCAAGGTGGTGCTCGACGGCACGGCTGACGAGCTGCGCGACAATGAGGACGTCAAGGAATTCTACCTCGGCGGCGCCGGCGACCAGCGCAAGAGTTTCAAGAATTTGAAGAGTTTTAAGCGGCGGAAGCGGTGGCTGTGAGCAAGACGACGGTCCCTCCACGTCATTCCGGGGCGATGCAAAGCATCGAACCCGGAATCTCGAGATTCCCCGATGTGCACTGCACATCTGAGGTCTGGTCCTTCGGACCATCCCGGAATGACGCTGTTGATGCGTCGGACACGACGGTGACACGCAGATGACCGAGCACTACGACGCCCTTGAAACCCGCGATCCCGCGCAGCGCGAGGCTGACCTGTTCGCGCGGCTGCCGGACGTGTTGCGCAAGACGATGGCCGCACCGGCCTATGCGGAACATCTCAGGGGTGTCGACCCCGCCAGCATTACCAGCCGCGTCGCGCTGGCGCGCCTGCCCGTGTTGCGCAAATCCGAACTCCCGGCCCTGCACAAGGCCTCGCCGCCGTTCGGTGGATTTGTCGCCAAACATCGGGGTTCGTTTTCACGTCTGTTCACCTCACCCGGACCTATTTTCGAGCCCGAAACGACCAAAGCCGATCCCTGGCGCGGCGCGCGAGCACTGTTCGCAGCGGGTTTTCGGCCCGGCGACGTCGTGCTGAACACGTTCAGCTATCACCTGACGCCCGGCGGCTTCATCTTCGATACGTCCGCGCGTGCGCTCGGCTGCGCGGTAATCCCGGCCGGGCCCGGCAACACCGAAGCGCAATTCGAACTGATCGAGGCCTATCGCCCGGTCGGCTACAGCGGCACGCCGGATTTTCTGAAGATCCTGCTCGACGCGGCTGCAAGTGCCGGCCGTGATGTCTCCTCGATCAAGCGCGCGCTGGTGTCCGGCGCGGCGTTTCCGAAATCGCTGCAGGACCACATCACATCTCGCGGCATCGATGCCTATCAGGCGTTCGGCACCGCCGATCTCGGCCTGATTGCGTTCGAGACGCCGGCGCGCGACGGCATGACCGTCAACGAAGACCTGATCATGGAAATCGTGCGGCCCGGCACCGGCGATCCCGTCGCCGAGGGCGACGTCGGCGAGATCGTCGTCACCTCGCTCGATCCCGATCACCCCTGGATTCGTCTTGCGCTCGGCGATCTCACCGCCGCCCTGCCCGGCCGCAGCGCCTGCGGCCGCAGCAATATGCGCATCAAGGGATGGATGGGCCGCGCCGACCAGACCACCAAGGTCAAGGGCATGTTCGTGCGGCCCGAACAGGTCGCCGAGATCGGCAAGCGCCATCCCGAACTGGGACAGCTGCGGCTTGTCGTGACGCGCGAGGGCGAAGCCGATGTGATGACGCTTCGATGCGAATGCGCCTCGCCAAGTGAAGCGCTGCAAACTGAGCTCGCCTCAACGCTGCGCGCGCTGACAAAGCTGAGCGGCGGCGTTGAACTGGTGGCGGCAGGCGCATTGCCGAATGACGGCAAGGTTATTGCTGACGAGCGCGGATAGCCGTTGTGCTCGTTCCTTCCGAGATCAAATTCAGCAGCTCAACCCTGACCCGATCGATAACTTCGGCGTAATTACGGGTTTCGGTCTGCCTGAATAAACGCACGCTTGGGTACCAAGGGCTGTCGTCACGATCGAGCAGCCAGCGGTAGTCCGGCGTGTAAGGCAGGAGGATCCAGGTCGGACGGCCAAGCGCGGCGGCGAGATGCGCGACGCTTGTATCGACTGTAATCACCAGATCGAGACAACTGACCAGGGCCGCGGTTTCACCGAAATCGGTGAGATCCGCGGTGAGGTCAACAATGCCGGGCCGCTCGCGGAGTGCCGCTTTGTCGTCCGGTCTCGGGTCCTTCTGCAAGCTAACAAAGGTCGCATCGACGTCGAGGAGGTGCAACAGCGCTTGCAGCGGAATTGACCGATTGTGGTCGTCGCGGTGGTCCGGGTTGCCGGACCACACCAGACCGACCCGCAGGCTGTCGCGTGGTCCGAGACGATCTTCCCAAACCCGCAGGCGGTCCGCTTCCGGACCCGGCAGATAGGATGTCGTTGACGGAATCGTATCGAGCCGCGTGCCGAAAGCCATCGGCAGGCTGCAGATCGGACAATGCATGTCGAACGCCGGCAACGTACCCACCGATGTTGGAAGGCACTGAGACACTCCGGGAATTCCGGAGAGCAACGGAAGAAGGGGCTTTTGAACAACCAGAATGACGCGCGCACCGCGGGCCACCAGCATCGGTACATAACGCACGAACTGAATTGAGTCTCCCAGACCCTCGTCGGCATAGACCAGGATAGTCTTGCCTTCGACCGGCTCTTGACCAAGCCACATCGGCTTGGAGGTTTTCGGATGGGAGATTGAAAAGTATGGAACACTTCGCCGCGCCTCACGGCCAGCCCACCCGGCTTCAAAGTTTCCCGTCAACATATGGACGAGAGCCAGATTCCAGTCTGTTTCCGCATTGTCGGGCTCGAGCTTCTTTATGTCCTCATACGTTGCGACGACTTCTTCGAAACGATGAAGATAGGCCAGTAAATGAGCCTTGGTTTTCAATGATGGCAGGAAGTCCGGCCGCAAGCGCAACGCCCGCTCGAACGCGTTCAGCGCCTCCTCCACCCGATCCATTTTGTGTAGAGCGCTCCCGCAGCCGTTCACTGCGGCCCAATGATCCGGGTTGAGCGTGGTCGCGTGTCGAAAGCTCAGCAGCGCATCCGCCGGGCGCTCCAGCTCCATCAGAACATGACCGAGATTTGTCCATAATTCGGCATTTGCAGGCTCGAGCTGCACCGCCTTGTCAAAAATTTTGAGGGCTTCTTCGTTCCGGCCTTGCTTACGCAGTACGGTTCCGAGGCTCCAAAGATAGATCGACTTGGGGTCTTGTCTTATCGCCTGGGCAATCCACTCGACGGCCTGATCGAATTGCTCGCCGTGGAGGCAAAGCAACCCCATCAGGTGCAGGACGCCGGCATCATCGGGATCGACTGCGAGAGCCTGCTCACAGCAGATTCGGGCGTCCAGATATCGTCCCGCCTGCATGTGGCCAAGACAGACCGAGTGAAGCGTGGTCGCAGCGCCCACGTGGATACCTTCAGGTAATATTCTGAAACCTACGGCCAGCGGCCCGGCGTTCGCGACGGCTCATCCGCACGTTTCCCCGTACGCAATCCTGATGTCTAAATGATTCGCTGCTTCCCGCAAGTTGGGCGGCATTGGCGACCTTGATGCCAATTGAGCGCAGTCGCCCCCTTTGCACCCCCACTGGCACCGCCCTTTACGATGTCGGCAGTTCTCGTCCCCAAAGGGCGACATTACAAACGATCTTATCGAAATTTAATAATACGCTCCATCACCTCGTCCTGCTGCGCCCGCGTGATCTCCGCGAACAGCGGCAGCGACAGAATCCGGCTTTGATCGCGATGCGCGTTTGGAAATTGCTCGGGGCGCGCAGCAAGCCGGCGGTAGACTTCGAGGAACGGCAGCGCGATCGGATAATTGATCGCGGTCTGGACGCCATGGGCGTTCAGATGTGCCGCCAGCGCATCGCGGCGCGGATGCCGAAGCGTATAAAGATGATAGACATGCTTACGATCCGGGCCGACCTGGGGCACGACGACATCTTCGATCTGGCCCAAAGCCGCGTCGTAAATCTTCGCGGCATCCTGACGCGCGTTCGTCCACTCCCGCAGATGCGGCAGTTTCGCCGACAGGATCGCCGCCTGCATTCCGTCGAGCCGGCTGTTGATGCCCTCGATCCGGTGCTGATGTTTTGTCAATCCGCCGTGACGCGCCAGCATAGCCATACGCTCGGCTAATGCACTGTCGTTGGTGACAACCGCACCGGCATCGCCCATCGCGCCCAGATTCTTGCCAGGATAGAACGAATACGCCGCGGCGTTGCCGAACGTGCCGACCTGCTTTCCCTTGATGCGCGCCAGATGCGCCTGCGCGCAATCCTCGATCACCCACAATCCATGCTTGCGCGCGATCGCCATGATCGCGTCCATGTCGGCCGGCTGACCGTAGAGATGCACCGGGATGATGCCGGCCGTCTGCGGCGTAATCGCCGCCTCGATTGCGGCGGGATCGATCGTAAAGGTCGCGCCATCGGTATCGGCGAAAATCACATTCGCACCGGCATGCGTGATCATCGCCGATGTCGAGATCCACGAATGCGCGGATGTGATGACTTCGTCACCGGGCCGGACGTCGAGCGCAGCCATCGCCAGATACAACGCATCGGTGCCGCTGGCGCAGGAGACGCAATGCGCGATCTCAACGGCCTCAGCAAATTCCCGCTCAAAGGCTTCGACATAGGGACCGCGAATGAAGGCGTTGTCGCGGATCACGGCTGCTATGGCGTTGTCGATCTCGCTTTTGATGGTTCGGTATTGCAGTTGCAGATCAGAAAAAGGAACCGGCATCTCATTCCCGCGGCGAAAGAAGGCGCGCGGGATTGCCCGCATAGGTGCCGGGCGCGGTAATATCCTTCGTGACCACGGCCCCCGCGCCGATCACGACATCGTCGGCGATGCGCACCGGCAGGATGGTCGCGTTGGAGCCGATCGAGACGCGATTGCCGATCACGGTCTCGCGCCACAATTCCTTGCGTCCGCCGGCCGGGCCGCCTGAGGAAAACGTGTCGTTGATGAACATCACGCCATGGCCGATGAAACAATCCTCGCCGATCGTGACCAGTTCGCAGATAAAACTATGCGACTGCACACGGCTGCGCGCGCCGATCACGGCCCCCTTCTGGATTTCGGTGAACGGCCCGACAAAACAATCGTCACCGATGCTGCACTCGTAGAGGTTACAGGGCTCGACGATCTTGACGCGCGCACCGAATGCAACATCGCGCACACCACTCTGCAGCACCTCCGGCCGGTTCACGACGCCACTCCGAGCCGGCTCAAGCGTGGCACGAAGCGAAGCGGCACTTCCTGGCCGGTCTCGATGGATTCATAAAGCGCCGAGATCAGTTCAAGGCTCTTGCGTCCTTCCAGTCCGTCCACCAAGGCGGCGCTCTGGCTGGTCAGGCAATCGATCACGTGGCGGTAATAGGCCTGATGGCCGAAACCATAGACGTCAGGCGGATTGACCGAGAATTTCTCGATCACGTCCTTGTCGGATGCGCGTTCGTCGGCAAAACGCCAATGCCTGATCGCGTTCATTGCGAACCCGGCAATTTCGACCGTGCCTTTTTCACCCAATATCGAGAGCGAACCTTCGAGATCGGTCGGGCGCGTCGCGGTAGTCGCCTCGATGATGCCCAGCGCGCCGTTGCGAAATTTCAGCGTCGCCACCGCAGTGTCTTCGGTTTCGATGTTGGCCAGCGCCGTGATGGCGCGGGCATGAACGCTGACAACGTCGCCGAAAAACCACTCCAGCATATCGATGTGATGACTGGCCTGGTTGGTCAGCACGCCGCCATCCTGGGCCCAGGTGCCGCGCCATTCGTCCTGATCATAGTAAGCCTGATCCCGGCACCACCGCACCCGCACCGTGCCGAGGATCAATTTCCCGAAACGGCCCGCGTCCAACGCCTCGCGCGCTTTGACGACAGGCACGTTGAACCGGTTTTGCTTGACGATGAACAGCTTGACGCCGGCGTCATCGCAGGCGCGGATCATGTCGTCGGCATCCTTCAGCCGCAGCGCCATCGGCTTTTCGACCACGACATGCTTTCCCGCTTTGGCGCAGGCGATCACATGCGCGGGATGCATGCCGCTCGGCGTCAGCACCGCGACCGCGTCGATATCCTCGCGCGCCAGGAATTCATTGATGTCGTAACTGGCGGGAACACCGAATCTGGAGGCAATCGCATCGGCGCGCGCGCGAACGGGATCGCAAACCGTAGCCAGACCGGCTCCGTCGATATGACCGCCGCCCAGCAATTCGGAATGACGCTTTGCGATGCGTCCACATCCGAGCAGGCCAAATCTGATCATCCAAGTTCCTTTGTGGCGGTCGTGGCCCTGAGGGAAATGTTTAGAAACCTTGGGCTCAGGCCCAGTATAGTCCAACGTTGGATATTAACGAAATCGTTGAACGGGCTTCGTAGGGTGGGCAAAGGCGCATAGCGCCGTGCCCACCATCTTTCCTTCGATACGGCAAACGCTGACGTGAGACCGGTGGTGGGCACGCTTCGCTTTGCCCACCCTACGGCACCTACACGGCCCCTCCACACTTGCGGGCCGCGCACCGATTGCGTTATCTCGGCGCATGAGGGGCACAGCAACCTGACATGACCGACGATCGTCGCGACCGCATCAGGCTCGGCGCGCTGATCGGCGTTCACATGATCGCGTGTTGCCTGTCGCTGGTGGCTGTGGCCTATCACCGAATTTCCGATGACCTTAAACTCGACAAGTTCGATCTCAAACCCGACAAGTTTCACATCTATTTCGATCCATCCCGATGGTATGTCGCCGTTGCCGTGGTGGTGGTCTTTGCCGTCGTCGCGCTGCTCCTCGTGCGCGCCAATTTCAGCTTCGGTTACTTTGTCGGTTTTTACTTTTTCACGATGGTGCTTGGTTATCTCTGGCTGAATTGTTTTTCGGGCCGGAACTATGATCATTGGATCGGCGCGCTGTCCGCGGTCGCCTCGGCCATCGTGTTTCTGCTGCCCGCTCTGTTCATCACGTCGCCGCTGCGCCAGATCCATGCGCTGACGGCAAAATCATTCGACCGGCTGCTGACGTGCCTTTTGGTACTGGGCATCGCGACCGTCGCCATCGGCGCGGTCTACCATTTCAAGCTGGTTCGCCTGGAAGACATGAACGACCACCGCGCCCAACTCGATACCCCCATTGGGGTGAATTATCTGCTCGCGATGGTCTCGACTGCCTTGTTGCCGTTCGCATTCGCCGGCTTTGTCGTTACCAAAGCACACCGGCGCGCGGCGGTTGTTCTGGTTCTGCTGCTGTTGTTTTATCCGGTGACGATCAACAAGACCGCGCTGCTGACACCGCTCTGGCTTGTTGGCATGCTGGTGCTGTCACGGGTTTTCGAAGCCAGGGTCGCCGTCATCGTGTCGCTGCTGGCGCCGGTTGTTATCGGATTGGTGATGTTCGCCCTGTTCGGGAAGCTCGCGGCTCCCTATTTCGACACCGTCAATTTCCGGATGATCGCGGTCCCCTCGGTCGCGCTCGACGTCTACAATGATTTCTTTTCCAGGCACGATCTCACTTATTTCTGCCAGATATCGTTTTTGAAGCCGCTCATGCACTGCCCGTATCAAGAGCAACTGGCTGTCGTGCTGAAGAAAGAATACGACCTCGGCAATTTCAATGCCTCATTGTTCGCGACCGAAGGCATCGCCTCGCTCGGAACATGGTTCGCACCTGCCGCCGCTTTTGTGGGCGGGCTCGTCATCGCGCTGGGCAATCGCCTGTCCGCGGGCCTGCCGCCGGCTTTCATCCTGATCTCCGGCGCGATGCTGCCGCAAACTCTGCTCAACGTGCCGCTGACGACCACCCTGCTGACGCACGGCGCGGCGCTGCTGTTTATGTTGTGGTACATCACGCCCCGCGACATTTTCGAGCGGGACGGCGCCTCTACCGCCGCGATGAACGCATCGTGTTCTGAATGACGCGCGCGAAATCGACCGCGAAAGACGCCACGCGCGCATCGAGATCAGGCCGGAGATCGCGGACAGCGGGCGATCCCGCCGCCTGCCAGACATCGCCGAGATGCCTGGCCAACGCCTGCGGATCGTCGACACCGAAATAGCGGGCGGTGCCGCCGGTCTGTTCGCGGTGCACATCGATATCGGAGAGGATCGCCGGTACGCCAAACGATTTGGCTTCCTCGACTGTGGTGCTCCAGCCCTCGAACCGCGATGGATTGATCAGCGCTATCGAAGCCCGCAACAACGCATAGACATGATCCAGCGGGATCATGCCGAGATAGCGAAAATTCGTTTCAAGGCCGCGGTTTTTGACCTGCTTCATCAGATCGTCGAAATAGCCGGATTCGCGCGAATCGTCCGGACTGCCGGAGACGGCGACGACGACATCGAGGCCGCGCTGTCTGGCGAGATCGAGCGCATCGACCACGACCTGATGGTTTTTGTGCCGCCAGAACTGGTTCGGCAGATAGAAATATCCTGATGGCAAGCCGTATTGCGCCAGCACGTCGTCGATATCAGTCGTCAGCAACCCGGCCGCGGGCTGCGCGGCGAAGCGGACCACCGAGACCTCGTTGCGGAGATTTGGATAAAACTCCCGGCAGTCGCGCAGCGCACTTTCGCTGCTCAACAAAATACTCCGCCCCGATGCAATCTGGGCCCGAAAGCCGATATCCCGGCGCCACCGCGCGGCGGGAGAAAACAGTTGCGGCAATCCGCGATGCTGAAAATCCGGAAACCACGCCACCGCCGGAAAGGGCAATCGCCAGCCGAAGAACCGCGCGGCCTCGAAAACGAGATCGATACGTTTGGCCTGAAACTCGGTCACCGCCGGCCGATCGAGCCCAAGCGTCAGGGCGGCCAAGAGACTGGTTCGACGCCGATCGAACGCGCGCGACCGCACAATCTCAACGCCCGGAATTTCGCCGAGTTCCGCAAGTTCCTCCGGATCGTCATTCGTCCCTGCGAAGACAACCGGCAGAATTTCGCCGGGGCAATGCCGGTTCAGCGCCACAAAAAGATTGCTTTGATAGTTGTATCCGCCGACCCAAAGGCGACGCGGAATATTGGTGAACGCGACACGCAGCGGAGCACGATCAATCACGAACGCGCGCCTTTGAACCACTTCACATAGTCTGCAATTCCGCGCTCGAGCGGTATCTGCCAGTTGAACGGCAATCGCCGCAGCAGCGTGTCGTCCGCCAGCAGGCTCGGAGGATCTCCCGGCCTGACAATGCCGGAATAACGCAGCGCGACGTCAGCGCCCCAATTCCGAACAAGCATGCTGGCAATTTCCGCGACGCTGGTTCCGCGGCCTGAGCCGCCATTGACGATGCGAAACTTTTGCGGCTGCGGCAGGTCAGCGATTGCACTCAGCAGGCGCGCAATGTCCCGCACATCGGTCCAGTCGCGGATTTCGGCGCCGGTGCCGCCAAGAACCAGTGTCTGTCCATCCTGTTGCAATTGTGAACAGACGTCCCACAGCAATTGTTTACGAAGCTCAGGTCCGTAAACCGAGAACAATCGCGCGACCAGCGTGCGCATGCCAAAAGTCTCTGCATAGCTTTGGCACAATTGCTCCATCATCAACTTGTGCCGGCCATATGGCGACATTGGGGCTGGCGTGGCACCTTCGGAAATCGGCCCGTGATGATCGGCGCCGTAGACCGCCGCACTCGACACAGCGATGATTAGACTTTCCGGCGAGGTCCCGCGCAGCCACTCCAGCAGCCGCGCCGTGCTGGCAACGTTGCGGGAAAAATCTTCAAGGGGGTGCGCGATCGATAATCCGACCGATGAGCCGCCGGCCAGATGAAACACCTTCGACGGCAATCCGTGCACGGCAAGCGCGTTCAGACTGGCGGCGTCGATCTCGCCATTCAGCCAGGTCCGCAGGCCAACGCATTGCTTTTCGGATTCGCTGAGCGCGCCATGACCGATACCATGAACGACGTGACCCGCATCCGCCAATGCACGGGCCAGATAACGGCCCATGAAGCCGCCGGCACCGGTGATCCACACCGTCATGGCATTGCCCTAACGCTCATCGGGCGACAGCTCCCTGACGCGTACAGCCGGATTGCCTGCGACGATCGAATAGGATGGTACATCGCTGGTCACGATAGCGCCTGCGGCAACGATGCCACCCTCGCCCACCGTGACGCCGCGTAAAATCATCGCGCCGGCGCCGATCCAGGCGTCATCGCAAATCTTGACCGGTTTCTCATCGAGGGAAATGTCGCGCGGGTGACCACTGGTGAAGATCTGCTTTGCCTGTTCGTGCCGCTCCGACGCCTTGAGCGGATGGGTCAGATTGTCGAATATGTTGACACCGTGGGAAATCAGAACCCTGTTACCGATCTCGATCGAACCTGCCGACCAGATGCGCGTACCTACGCCGACATAACACCATTCGCCAATCGAAATCCGCCCGCCATGCGCGAAGATCATCAATTCGCCCCTGATGTGCGAATGCCGTCCGATGACAATGTTGTTACTGTCGCCCAGCGCATTGCGGATTCGCGCGGAGTGACTGAGGAAAGCGCCTTCCTGCAAACGGCAGGTTGCCCGGCCGATCAGCCGCTGGATCCAGAAATGCAAATTGATGCCGTCGATTGCATGCGAGCCATAGCGCACGAGTGCACTTAATCCTGACATCTCGTCCATTCCTTCCGCCCTGCGGATCGAACAACGGTCATTCCCGCAATTTCCGGTCCCCGGCAAGATCGGCAGAAATCTTTAGAAACTTGCCGCGAGTTTTTTGAAGCGAGCCCACTGGCTTTCCTTGGCGTATAATTCACCGATCCGGCGCCGTCCGTTGTCGGCGATCTCTCTGGCGCACGCCGTATCGGAAAGGCACTGCCTGATCCGGGCGAGGCAATGTTCGCCCGTCTCATATGTCACGATGGTTTCATCGGGGACCATCCCCTCGGGATAATTGCCAGCATCGGATACAAGCAACGCGCCGCAACCCATGGCCTCGAAGCAACGCATGTTTCCCCGGTCATGACCAGCCATATCGATCGCACCGTTGAGCACGATCTTCGATTGCCCGATCAGTTCATAGAGTTGCCGTCCAAAAACCGGAGGCTTGGCAACGGCTGTAATCACGCCGGGGCGGCGGTGCTTGCGCAGCGGCAACAGGCGGCCGACCGGACTTTCCGCCAGCAGCGTCAGCCGCGAAGCATCGAGGCAAAAAACCACCTGCGAGGTATCCGCGAGGCGCGCGACCTGCTCGAGAATTTTCGCGCGCGCGGAGTGATGCCGGGAATAGCCGCCGACAAAAAGCACGTCGATTGGCCGATCGCCGTGGCCAACATCGTTCATCACGGGATCGATTGCCGGAAAAAACAATTCGGCGCGGCAGCCTTTGTGGCGCCAGGACTCCAGGATCGAGGGGAAATTCCCCAGCACCGCGCCATAGGCCGTCAGGTCCGCACGTCCCGAGGGCGCCGCGCGCCAGCATAGCGTGGTCCTGATACATCCGGGCAAGCGGCGAACAAAGGCGCTCGGGAAACGCACGGGATCGAGATTGTAAAACACTTCGGTCCGATGATGCTCGATCTGCTGCAGCATGATGTCATCGAGCGACGTGGCGTCGGGCAATCCGTTTTCTCGCGCCCATTGGCGCTGCAACGTGTCGTCATTGCCGCAGGTGAGGAACGCATCGGCATCGCCCTCAAGTACCGGCTGCAGGATGTGAAGCGCGCCAAAACGATCATCGAGGAAAAGGCGCCGGCGCTGCCCGAAGCCCGAAGCTGTGGCCGCGAGCCGATCGAGATGCGCCAGATAGGATGGCGTGAGCCCGCAGTTCTGAAAAAGACGCATGCCTCAGGCGACCTTTGCCATCATCCATTTCATGTTCAGATACGGCCAGATTCGTCCGACCGATTCCCAGTCCCATGTCCGTGACGCCGTCAGCCGCTCGATTGTCTGGCGCAGGCTGGTCTCGTCGACCAGTTCGGAGAAGGCCGGTACTTTGCGATCGAGCAGCGCGGCGGTCCAGCCGGCCAGCGGTCCATTCAGCCACTCAGGCATCGGCGAATTAAATCCCACTTTATGACGCTCCATGCGGATCGATTCCGGCATCCGGCCCGCCATCGCGCGCCGCGCAATCATCTTGGAGTAACCGTCGGAAGCTTTGCTGTGATCCGGCAGCGCCATCGTATAGGTCACCAGGCGCCAATCCATGAACGGCATCCGCACTTCGATACCATGGGCCATCGAGAGGCGATCGAAATTCCGCAGGATGGTCGGCAACACAGTGCCATGAAACATCCGGTAGAGGCGCCGGTTCAGTGCGCCCCAATCGGACGGCAACGCATCGTCGTCACCCACCAGCGCGAATGGCGCAGGCGTATCGCGCAAGCCCCCGCGCAGGAAATAATGTCCGCGGCGCCGGACCATGAAAGCGCGCAACAAATCGACCCCGCGCCGGCCGCGCGCTGAATTCGAAGAAAGTCCGGCGAGAATATTTCTCAGCCAGAAAGCGCCGGACTGGCCGTCCTGCCGATAGGCCCCCATCAACTCATCCGCGCCATGGCCGTCGAGCGACACCACGACATTCTGGCGGCGAAGCTCCTGATAGACCAGCCAGACCACGCTGGGCAGACTGATATAGACGTCATCGGTGTCGCCGAGAATCCGCTCGATGTCCGTCAAAGCGTGGTTCTGGCCAATTTCCAGGAACGCCGGATCGACATTGGCCCATGCGGCCGCTTGCTCCGCCATCGGGCGTTCGTCGTTCGAGGCACCTGGAAATGTCGCGACAAAGGCGTGCCGCCAGGACGTGTTGTCGCGCGGCCCAAGCCCCGCTTTTTCGTGCGCGGCCATGGTGCAAAGCACGGCGGATGAATCGAACCCACCCGACAGGCATGTCCCGATCGACACATCGCTGCGCATCCTCAGGGCAACCGCATCCGCAAACAATTCATGGAAGCGTTCGATGCGCCCGGCTTCCGTCTTCGGCAGTTCGGGCAGATGATCGACCGTGCGCCACCAGCGCTCGATCGTCAGCCGTCCATCGCGCAGCCACAGGTAATGCCCGCCTTGCAGGCGGAGCACCTCCCTGCAAAGCGTGCGTTCGCTGCCTTCGACGCTGAACGCGTCAAGCAACAGCCGCCGCGCGACTTCGAGATCCACCGACGTCGCGATCAGTCCGCTCTGCACCAGGGCGCGCTGTTCCGACGCGAACACCAAACGATCCGGTGACATCGCATAGAGAAGCGGTTTGATGCCGAAGCGATCCCGCGCCAGGAACAACGCCTCGCTCGCGGTATCGAAGATCGCCAGCGCCCACATGCCGTTGAAGCGCGACAGCATGCCCTGCTGCCAGGTCTGCCACGCCGCAAGAATGACTTCCGTGTCGGATTGCGTGCGAAACACATGCCCTTGCGCTTCGAGTTCGCGGCGCAGCTCCAGAAAATTATAGATTTCGCCGTTGTAAGTGATCACGTATCGCCCGTCGGCCGACACCATCGGCTGCCGGCCACCCGGACCGGGATCGATGATCGCCAGCCGGCGGTGACCGAGCGCGACATTTCGATTGGCGTTGAACCAATGACCATCGCCGTCGGGCCCGCGATGCGCCTGCAGATCCGTCAAACCTTTGATCTCGGCCGGCTCTATCGGCTTGCCGCGAAAATTGACGATACCCGCAATGCCGCACATGATCAGACGCTCGCCCGCAGCAGGAAACGGCCGGCGATCAAGCGCAGATCGCGCCAGCAGGTTTCACCATAGGGTCCCATGCAGGAGACGGCGACGATAACGGCAAAGATGATTGCAGCCGCCGCGCCATAGGAGACGCCGACAAACCACCAGCGCGGGGCATGGTCGAACAACCGGTCGGCAACGAAATAACGCAACCCGATCGCGGTCGCGATGCCCGTTCCCAGCGGCTGCAGGACCAGGTGAAACAGCCGCGACCACAGATGCGGCAGCTCAAAACTGCGTCGGAGCAGGATCGTGGTGACGGCGATCTGCGTGATCATGCCGAGCAGGACGCCCCACCCCGCCGCCCGCCATCCGAAATGAGTGAGCGCAACGGTGCTCGAGGCCAGCGTCACCAGCGCCGTGATCAGCGTGATCAGCGCGGTGGCGCGAGACCGGCCATTGGCCAGCAGATAATAGGCGAATACATTTGACGCGCATCCCAGCATGCCCGCGACCGCCAGTATGACCAGCAACGCTTGCGCCTCGGTGGCGACTTCCCTTCCCGTCCAGGCATACAGCACGGCGCCGGCCACAGGGATCAACGCGCCGAGGAATGTCGCCGCCAGAACATTGAGCACCCAGGACGAGCGAAACAACAGGTCCGCTACTCGCGTGCTGGATTCCCTTTGCAGCGAACTGAAGAACGGAAACAGCGTTTCGCCGATCCTCAGGATGCCGACATAGATCGCAGTCTCCAACCGCTGGGCAATGGTGTAATAGCCGACGAATTGCGGGGCGAGAAATACGCCCAGCAGATACCGGTCTGCCTGTCCCGCGATCAGGCCGCCGGATTGCGCGACGAACTGCCAGCCGCCCATATCGAGCAGACCTCTGAGAGGACCGCGATGCAGCGCGGGACGGGCCATCCACTCCCCGATCGTCCGCCAGGCAAGGATGACCGCCATCAGCAGTCCCGCCGCAAAGCCCAATGCCTGACAGCCGAGATAGGTCGAGGCTTGCGGCCAGAGCGGTATCAGCACCAGCATCGATGCTGTCGAAACAATCACCGTGACGACACTGATGGAGGCAAGCCGCGCATAATTCTGGCGCGCGGTAAACAGCGCAAAAAACACCATCGAGAGGCACTGGCACAACCATCCGGCCGCGCCGAACACAAAGGCTCGCGCCAGATCGTCGACCACCTCGCCGTTAAGATGAAAGATACGGTGCGCAACCGGCGAACCGAGCAGCGCAATCATGGCGGCGATCGGTACACCGCCCGCGCCCGCCAGCCACAACGCCGCGGCAAAGACGCGGCGCGCTTCTTCGCGCTCGCCCGGCGCCAGCCGGTAGGCCAATTCACGCGTCGTCGACGATGCCAAAGCGTTGGTGAAGGCCAGCGCCGGCGCGATGCACGCCGTCACCAGACCGGCAACGCCGAACACGCTCGCTCCCAGCCGAAACAGCACGAACGGCAGAACGAGGAAATTCAATCCCACCGTGACCAGAAAGGCACTGGCGTTCCACGCCGAGTTTCCCAACAGATGAGTGTTGCGATGAGAGTTGTCTTGCGGCGCGGCCATGTCAGCGATCAAACCGTCTTGTTGTCCGACCGGGGCGGATCGCGATCGAGGCCAAGTAGCGTTCTGGTAACCGAAGCGGGGCTACCAGCCCGGCGGAAGGATGTCGATGGCCGGCGCAAGCCCGGCGCATGCTTTCTGTGGTTCCCTTCGGCGCGTCCATTGCCTATATGTCCCTTGACCCAATCCACCGTTGATTGCACCGTCATTTGAACTTGATCGTTCGTCGGGGACCCCTTTGAATAACCACCCTACTACGCGCAAATCTGCGGATTCTCGCGAAATCAGAATGGCTTGCGGCGATACCAAAACCATCGCTTTTATTTCCGGCAACTTTAACGTCGTTCATCCCGGGCATCTGCGACTGCTGAAATTCGCAACCGAGCAGGCCGATGTGGTGGTCGTCGGCGTCAACGCCGACAATGTCCCCGGCGTGACGCTTCCGCTGGATGTGCGCGTTGAAAACGTGCGGTCGATCAGCATGGTCAATCATGTGGTCGGCCTTGACGTGCCGGCGGCCACATTCATCGAAGAATTGAAGCCGAACGTCGTGGTCAAGGGCAAGGAGTTCGAGACCCGTGCCAATCCGGAACAGGCCGCGGTGGCGTCCTATGGCGGCCGGCTGATCTTCAGTTCCGGCGAGCTGCGCTTTGCGTCGACGTCGCTATTGGAGCGGGAATATTCCGTCGACCTGGTCGCGGTCCGCAAGCCGGTGGATTTTCTGGAGCGCCACGGCTTCAGCTTCGCGGACCTGAAATCCACTCTCGCAAAAATGGCGGGGATGCGGGTATTGGTAATCGGCGACCTGATCATTGACGATTACGTCACCTGTGACGCGGTCGGCATGTCGCAGGAAGATCCGACCATCGTCGTGACACCGATTCTGACGAGAACGTTTGTCGGCGGAGCCGGCGGCGTCGCGGCGCATGCGCGCGGTCTCGGCGCCGAGGTGCAATATTGCACCATCGTCGGAGAAGACGAATTCGCAAAATACGCACTCGATTCGCTTGAGGCGCAGGGCGTGCGCTGTGATTTCTTCGCCGACAGCACCCGGCCGACCACCCGGAAGCAGCGCTTCAGGGCTCTGAACAAAACCCTGTTGCGGGTCAATCATCTGCGTCACCACCCCGCAAACCCGGACGTTCAGCGCCGGATGCTGGCGGCGGTCGAAGCCGCTTTGCCCAAATGCGATCTGATTTTGTTTTCGTGTTTCAACTACGGCTGCCTGCCGCAGGATCTCGTCGACACGATCACCGCCAAGGCGCGCGCGGCCGGCGTGATGCTGGCCGCCGACAGCCAGGCCTCGTCGCAGATCGGCGACGTCTCCCGCTACAAGAACATGTCGCTGCTGTCCCCGACCGAACGCGAGGCCCGTCTGGCCCTGAACGATTTCGAATCCGGGCTGGCGGCGGTCGGTGAGAACCTCATCAACAAAGCCCGCGCCGAAAACGTGCTGATCACGCTCGGCGCCGAAGGCATGCTGATCAACACTTGGCGCGACGGCACCATGCGTACCGACCGCTTGCCGGCCTTCAATCCCTCGCCCAAGGATGTCTCGGGCGCCGGCGACAGTGTCTTCATGAGTTGCAGCATGGCGCTGCGCGTCGGGGCCGATATCTGGCAAAGCGCCTATCTGGGCGGACTGGCGGCGGCGCTGCAGGTTTCGCGGCTCGGAAACATACCTTTGACGGTTGCCGATATCGTCGCCGAAATCGACGAGACCGGGTTCAGTCACGACTGAGGGGATGACGGTGCGCGTATTGCTTCTCGCCGCCGGTGTCGGCAGCCGTTTGATGCCGTATACGGCGACGACCCCGAAATGCCTGATCGAAATCAATGGCCGGCCGCTGCTGGACTATTGGCTGGAGCTGTTGTTCGACGCCGGGGTGGAGCGGGTATTGATCAATACCCATTACCTCGCGGAGCAAGTGAACGCCCATGTCAAAGCGTCGCGCTGGGCGTCGAAGATCGACCTGGTGTACGAGGCCGAATTGCTCGGAACCGGCGGCACCGTGCTCGCCAACCGGGACTGGTTTCAAGGCCAACCCTTCGTGCTGGCCCATGCCGACAATCTGACCGATTTCGACATTGCCGGGCTGATCGCGGCCCATCAGGGACGTCCGCCCGGCCATCTGATGACAATGCTGGCTTTTCGGACCGACGACCCCCAATCCTGCGGGATTCTCGAGCTCGACGAGCGCCAAACCGTGATGGCGTTCCACGAGAAGGTTGCGAATCCGCCGGGGAACCTCGCCAACGGCGCGGTGTACGTTTTCGAGCCCGAGATCATCGATATTATCGCGGCCCGGGGAACCCCGGTGGTGGACCTCTCCACCGAGATCATTCCGGGCTTCGTCGAACGAATTTTATCTGTAGAAACAAACGGTTACCATCGCGATATCGGCAATCCCGAGGCTCTGCGCCGGGCCCGTGCCGAATTCGGTCAGCGGCCAGGGTCCGGATCGGCCCACACAAGGCATTCGGTTTGAGATTGTTCTTGGCGTCCGCCTCTGGCATCACCCTGTCTGGCGGGCGCCCCGGATTCTGTAATCGACCAAATTCAGCCCCGGGCGCGACGAGACAATGGATTCTATCACATGAAAATCTTTCTGACCGGCGCGTGCGGCTACAAGGGCAGCGTCCTCGTTCCGAAGCTGCTCAAGGCAGGCCATCAGGTCGTCGCGTTCGACATCATGTGGTTCGGGAATTTCCTTGAACCGCATCCCGATCTGACCGTCGTCCAGGGCGACGTGCGCAACCCGGACCAGATCGATCTGACCGGCGTCGATGCAATCATCCATCTCTCCAGCGTGGCCAACGACCCCTGCGGCGATCTCGATCCCAAACTGACCTGGGAGATCAGCTGCCTCGCCACCATGCAGCTCGCCGACCGCGCCAAGCGCCACGGCATCAAGCGATTCATTTACGCCTCGTCGGGCAGCGTCTACGGCATCAAGGACGAGGAACAGGTCACCGAAGACCTCGAACTCCTGCCGATCTCCGAATACAACAAGACCAAGATGTGCGGCGAGCGGATCGTGCTGTCCTACAGCGACGACATGGTGGTGCAGATCGTGCGGCCCGCGACGGTCTGCGGATTTTCACCGCGGCAGCGGCTGGATGTGTCCGTTAACATGCTGACGATGCAGGCGCTGATGAATGGCCGCATTACGGTATTCGGCGGCGACCAGACCCGTCCCAATATTCACATCGACGACATCACCGATCTCTATCTGTTCCTGCTCGACCACCCCGAGCACACCGGTGTCTATAATGCGGGCTTCGAGAACATCTCGATTCTCGACATCGCCAATATGGTCGCCAAGCACGTCAAGGCGGACATCGTGGTCACCCCGTCGAACGACCCGCGCAGCTACCGCATCAATTCCGACCGGCTGCTGGCAACCGGCTTCCGGCCGAAAAAGACCGTCGAGGATGCCATCAAGGAAATCATCGGCATGTACTCGCAAGGCCAGCTCAAGGATGAAGATCGCTGGTACAATCTCAAATGGATGGAAAGGGATGTAGTGAAATGAACCCGCGCGCATTCTCAACCCCGGCCCGCCTGTTTGGCGATTATTCAAGCCGTCTGAACACGCTGTTGGCGGGCTTCGACTGGGCTCCGGTCGAGCGTCTGGCCTATGAACTGCTCGACTGCTGGCAGACCGGCCGGCAGGTTTTCTTTGCCGGCAATGGCGGCAGCGGCGGCAACGCCAATCACCTCGCCAATGATTATCTCTATGCGCTGTCGAAGACCCCGGGCTCGGGAATGCGCGTGCATTCGCTGACCGCCAACCCGTCCGTGATCACCTGCCTCGCCAATGACGAAGGCTACGATCAGGTGTTTTCGCTGCAACTGGCCGTGCTGGCGCAGAAAGGCGACGTCCTCATCGTGCTGTCGGGTTCGGGCAACTCGCCGAACATCGTCAAGGCGCTCGAGGAGGGCAAGAAGATCGGCATGATCAGCTACGCGATGCTGGGTTATTCCGGCGGCAAGTCCAAGGCGCTCGCCGACGTACCGATCCATTTCGCCATTGACGACATGCAGATTTCCGAAGACGCCCAGACCATCGTCGGCCATATGCTGATGCAGTGGCTGTACGCGCAGCGCGGCGACGTCGCCGCGGCGAAGAACAAGGGCTGAAGAACGGATCATTATGGCGGCGCACGAAAAGTACCTCATTCTCGGATCGAACTCGTTTTCGGGCGCGACCTTTGCCGACTTTCTGGCGGCGCAGGGCCATGACGTCATGGCGACCAGCCGCTCGGAGGAAGCCCATCAGGCTTTCCTGCCCTACAAATGGCAGGACCGTCCGGGAAAAGTCCGCTTCAAGCCGATCGACCTCAACCACGACCTTGAGGCGCTCAAGGGCCTGCTGGCGAGCGAGCGTCCGACCCATGTCGTGAACTTCGCGGCGCAGAGCATGGTCGGCGAAAGCTGGCTGTATCCCGATCACTGGATGATGACCAACGTCGTCTCCAATGTGCGGCTGCATGAAATGCTGCGCAATTACGACGGGCTGGAACGCTACGTTCACGTCACCACGCCCGAGGTCTACGGCTCGACCGAAGGCTGGGTGAAGGAAGACACGCCGTTCAATCCCTCGACGCCCTATGCAGTGTCGCGTGCCGCCTCTGACATGAGTCTGCGGACGTATTTTGCGAACTATCAGTTTCCGGTGGTTTTCACCCGCGCCGCCAATGTCTACGGGCCCGGCCAGCAGCTTTATCGCATCATTCCGCGAACCATCGTCGCGGCGATGGGCGGTCAGAAACTGCGGCTCGACGGCGGCGGCAAATCGATCCGCGTCTTCATTCACATGACCGACGTATCGGATGCGACATTGAAGGTTGCCCGCACCGGCATTCCCGGCGACACCTATCACATCTCCGGCTATGAGCTGGTTTCGATCCGCACGCTGGTCGAAATGATCCTCAAGCGCCTCGGCAAATCATTCGACGATTGCGTCGAGATCGGGCCGGAGCGGCCAGGCAAGGACACCGCCTACACGCTGGACAGTCTTAAATTGCGTACTGAACTCGGCTGGCGGGATACGGTGTCGTTGGAACAAGGCATTGACGACGTCATTCGCTGGGCCGAACGGTTCAGCGGCGATCTGGCAAAACTGCCCGCGAAATATAACCACAAGCCCTGACGACCAGGCGCTCTGCTTTGGAGCGCGCGATTGGGAGACCACGATGAACGTTGCAGTCCGCAAAGCCGCGACACAAGTTGACGCCGGCGCGTTGAAACAGCGCGCAGCGCAGTTGCGCGGCAAGATCATCGACATGTCGCATGCGGCGCAAGCGGCGCATCTGGCCTCGTCGCTGTCCTGCGCCGATGTGCTCACGGCCGCCTATTGGCATGTGCTCAACATCAATCCGGAACAGCCGAAAGATCCGCTGCGCGATCGCTTCATCCTGTCCAAGGGCCATGCTGCCGCGGCGCTCTATGCGGTGCTGGCGATGAAGGGCTATTTCCCGATCGCGGAACTCGAGACCTACTGCCAGGACGGCGGCCGGCTCGCCGAGCATCCGCCGGCGAATCTTCTCCCGGGTGTCGAAGCCGCCACCGGTTCGCTCGGGCACGGTCTGCCGCTCGGCCTCGGCATGGCGCTGTCAGGCCGGATCAAGGGCGAGGCGTTCCGGGTATTCGCGCTGTTGTCCGACGGCGAGAACAACGAGGGCTCGGTCTGGGAAGCCGCGATGTTCGGCGCCGCGCAGAAGCTCGAAAATGTCTGCGTCATCATCGACTACAACAAGTGGCAGGCCACCGCGCGCTCCAACGAAACGCTGATGCTGGCGCCGCTGCGCGAGAAGTGGGCGGCGTTCGGCTGGGACGCCCACGAGATCGACGGCCATGACGTCGGCGCCCTTGCCGAAGCCATGCAGAACATCCCCAACGGCTCCGGCAAGCCGGTGGCGCTGATCGCCCATACCGTCAAGGGCAAGGGCGTGTCCTTCATGGAGGATGACAATAACTGGCATTATCGCGCGCCGACGGCTGAAGAAGTCGTCAAGTCGCACAAGGAGCTCGGTCTGACATGAGAAACGCGTTCGCAGACGAACTGACCAAGCTCGGCGACCAGGATTCCCGCATCGTCATGCTGTCCGGCGACATCGGCAATCGCCTGTTCGATAAATTCAAGGCCAAGCATCCGGCCCGCTTCTTCAATTGCGGCGTGGCGGAAGCCAACATGATGGGCGTCGCCGCGGGCATGGCGATGAACGGCCTGCGCCCGGTCGCCTACACCATCACGCCGTTCGTCACCACGCGCTGCCTTGAGCAGATCCGCACCGACGTATGCTATCACGAAGCGCCCGTGACCATTGTCGCGGTCGGCGCCGGCCTCGCCTATTCGGGTCTCGGCCCGACGCATCACGCCTGCGAGGACATCTCGTTCCTGCGCTCGATCCCGAACATGGTGGTGATCGCGCCGGGCGATGCGTTCGAAGTGCGGGCCGCTTTGCAGGCTTCGATGAAGCAGGATCGCCCGGTCTATATCCGCATGGGCAAAAAGGGCGAGCCGGTCGTGCATAAGGGGCCCATCGCGGACTTCGCGATCGGCAAGGCCATCACCATCACCGAGGGCAAGGATGTCTGCCTGCTCTCCACCGGCAATATGCTGCCGGAAGTGATCGAGGCCGCCCACAAGCTCGGTGAGAAGGGCATCTCGGCGCAGGTCGTGAGCTTCCACACCGTCAAGCCGCTCGACGAGGCCTATCTCAAACAGGCGTTCGGCAAATTCAAACTCGTCGCGACCATCGAAGAGCATTCGCTGATCGGCGGGTTCGGCGCCGCGGTGTCGGAATGGCTGAGCGATTCCAAGACCCCGAACCAGAACTTCATCCGCTTCGGCACGCCTGATGCGTTCTTCAAGAAATCCGGCGAGCAGGAATATGCCCGCGAGATGCTTGGACTGAGCGCCCATCAGATCGCCGACAAGATCATCCTCGCTTTGCACTGAGACCTGAAAAAATGAAAACCCAAGCTGCCCTCCTCGTCCAGACGGGCTCTCCCCTGGTCGTGGCCGAGATCGAAATCCCCGTGCTCAAGCCCGGCCAGGTGCTGGTCGAGATCACCTATTCCGGCGCCTGCGGAACCCAGGTCATGGAATGGCGCGGCGACAAGGGCGAGGACAAGTGGGTGCCGCATTGCCTCGGCCATGAGGGAACCGGCGTCGTGCTCGAGACCGGCAACGCGGTCACCAAAGTAAAGCGCGACGACAAGGTGGTGCTGTCCTGGATCAAGGGCAGCGGCATCGAGGCCGGCGGCGCGGTCTATGAATGGGAAGGCAAGAAGGTCAATGCCGGTGGCGTCACCACCTTCCAGCGCCACGCCGTGGTCAGCGAAAACCGCCTGACCCTGCTGCCCGGCCATTTGGCGATGGACGTCGCGGTGCTGCTCGGCTGTGCCGCGCCCACGGGCATGGGCGCGGTCTACAACGTGCTCAAAGTGCAGCCGGGCGACGCCATTGCCGTGTTCGGCACCGGCGGCATCGGCCTCAATGCCCTGATGGCGGCGTCATTGGCGGGCGCCATGCCGGTGATCGGCATCGATCCCAATCCGACCCGCCGGGCGCTGGCCAAGCTTTACGGCGCGACCCATGTGATCGATCCCACGAGTGCCGACGTCATTGCAGAGATCAAGAAGATCGTGCCGCAGGGCGTCGATCTCGCGGTGGAATCCTCCGGGATGCCCACCGTGATGGATCAGGCCGTCAACGCGACCCGCCAGCAGGGCGGCCGCGCCGTGGTGATCGGCAACGCCAAGCAAGGCGCCATGCTTTCGATCAATCCCGGCGTTTTCAATCAGGGCAAGAGCCTGCTCGGCACCTGGGGCGGCGACAGCGTTCCCGACCGCGACTATGGCCGCTTCGCGCGCCTGTTGGGCTCCGAACGGTTCCCGGTGCGGGACCTCCTGTCGAAGCCGTATTCGCTCGATGAGGCCGATCAGGCGCTGCAGGATCTGGCGGCGGGCAAGGTCGGGCGGCCGCTGATCGACATGTCGCTGCGCCGATCCGGCTAGATCATGCGCATCGGCATCGACTTCGACAACACGATCGCCTGCTACGACGGCGTGTTCCATGCCGCTGCGCTCGAACGAGGCTTGATCCCGCCGCATCTCGGCCGCGACAAGAACAGCGTCCGCGACCATCTCAACGGTTCCGGCCGCAAGGACGATTTCACCGAGCTGCAAGGCTATGTCTACGGCGCGCGGATGGAACTGGTCTCGCCCTATCCGGGCTTTGCGGAGTTCGTCGCGGCGGCCCGCAAGGCCAACCACGAGCTCTTCATCGTCAGCCACAAGACCAGGCATCCCATGCTGGGCCCGAAGCACGACATGCACGCCGCGGCACGCGGATTTCTCGCCGCGCGCGATCTCGTCGGCGACGGCGCATCGCAGATCGATCCGGCCAAGGTGTTCTTTGAGCTGACCAAGGAAGAAAAAGTCGCTCGCGCGGCCGCGCTTCAATGCGAGGTCTTTGTCGACGACCTCCCTGAAATCCTGGCAATGCCGGGCTTTCCCGATGGCATGCGCCGCATCCTGTTCGATCCCGAAAACCAGTTTGCAGGCAAGCAGGCGTCCGGTGTCCACCGCAGTTCCTCGTGGACTGGTATTTGGGCTGACATTACGGCGGATATCGCCCGTGGCTGATCTCGCCTCCCCGGCCGATCAGAAACTGCTGGCGCTGGCCAACCGCCTCGTCGGCAGCGCCGGCCGGGGCCGCGCGACCACGCTCGGCCGCCTCGACGGCGGCAAGAACAATCAGGTCTACCGGGTCGCGACCGACGCCGGAGAAGACGTGGTCCTGAAGAGCTATTTCAGCGATCCGCGCGACCCGCGCGACCGCCTCGCGGCCGAATGGGGGTTCCTGAAGCACACATGGTCCCGCGGCGTGCGCGTGGTCCCCGAGCCGCTGGCCAGCGACGAGGCCGCACGGGCGGGGCTCTATGGCTTCGTGCCAGGGCGGAAACTGCTCGCCAGCGAACTGAAGCCGCAGCATATCGATGCCGCAATCGATTTTGTCTTGGCGGTCAATGCGGCTCCCCGTACGCCACAGGCGCTGGCGCCGGCCTCCGAGGCCTGTTTCAGCCTCGCCGATCACATCGCCACGGTGGAGCGCCGCGTCGCCCGTCTGGCCACCCTCGATCCAGAGGCGCCGCATGTGCAGCAGGCGCAACGCCTGGTCGACGAGGTGCTGCTGCCGAAATGGAACGCAGTGAAGGCGCGTCTCCTCAGCGATGCGCAGGATTCCGGGCTCAAGATCGACCGCCCGCTACTTCCCGAAGAATGCTGCCTGTCACCATCCGATTTCGGGTTTCACAACGCGCTGGCCGACGAGACCGGCCGCGTGATCTTTCTCGATTTTGAGTATGCCGGCCGTGACGATCCGGCCAAGCTGGTGTCGGACTTCTTCTGCCAGCCCGAAATTCCGGTATCCCTGAACTACCACGCGGGCTTCCTGACGCGTCTGGCCGACGGACTGGAACTGGACGAGGCCGGCCGCGCGCGGTGTCGTATTCTGCTCGATGCCTATCGCGTCAAATGGAGCTGCATCATTCTCAACGATTTCCTGCCGGTCGGCGCCGCGCGCCGGTCTTTCGCCGACGCCGGCGCATGGGATATTCGTTGCCAGAACCAGATCAGGAAAGCCGAAGCCAAGATCGGCGAGATTATCGTCTAGAACAGGTCCAAAAGACCTAACAAGCGACCTCAAGGAGTTAAGATGGCATACCGGGACTTCGTCAGCCTCGTTCACAAATCGACCAAGCGCGATTACGTCGCGCGCGTCACCCAGCGCGACAAGGCCGATGTCGCCGAAATGGCGATCAAGTTCGACTATGATTATTGGGACGGCAGCCGCGAGACCGGCTATGGCGGCTACAAATATGACGGCCGCTGGCGCAAGGTCGCTGACGCGATGGTCGCTACCTATGGCATCAAGCCGGGCATGCGGATCCTCGATGTCGGTTCCGGCAAGGGCTTCCTGCTGCACGATTTCCTTGAGAGCGTGCCGGGCGTGGAGGTTTCAGGGATCGATATCTCCGCCTACGCCATCGAACACACCATGGAGGACGTCAAACCGTTCTGCCAGGTCGGCTCGGCCGCCAAGCTGCCCTACCCCGACAAGCATTTCGATCTGATCGTCTCGATCAATACGCTTCATAATCTCTACAATTACGATCTGCATGCGGCGCTGGGCGAAATCGAACGCGTCAGCCGCGGCGGCAAATATCTCTGCGTCGAGGCCTATCGCAACGAGCGCGAAAAGGTGAACCTGATGTACTGGCAGCTCACCTGCCGCGCATTCCATACACCGGAAGAATGGGATTTCGTTTTCAAGCAGGCCGGTTATACCGGTGACCACGAATTTATCGTTTTCGAGTAACGATCGGCGATTTCAGTCCGAATGCATCGGCCATACCGGCCGAGCATTCGGACGTGGGATCGCGGACAGTCCCGGTGAATGAAGATGTCCGACGGTAACGCAGCAACTCCGGGCGAACGACCGCCCCGGGACGAACTGCTCACCGTCGTCATTCCCCATTACAATCAGCGCGACTTTCTCCCCCGTGCGGTCGCGAGCGTCCTGCACAGCGAGAACTGCGATCCCGAGATCATCATCGTCGATGACGGCTCGACCGATGGCAGCGAGCCGGTGCTGGCGGCGCTGGAGGCTGCGAGCCCGCGGATCAAGATTATTCGCCATGAGGTTAATCAGGGCGTCGCCGCGGCGCTCAATACAGGCCTCGCGGCTGCACGGGGCCGCTATGTTACGTTTCCCGGCGCCGACGACCTGGTGCTGCCAAATCTCTACGGGCCGCTGCTGGCGGCGCTGGGCAACCATCCGCAGGCAGGCCTCGCCTGCAGCCAGCTCGCGATCGTCGGCAGCGACGGCGCCATTCGCGGCGTGCGGCCGATCACGCCGCCCTCGTTCCGCACCGAATATCTCGATCCGAAAACCATCTGTCGGCGCATCAAGAAGACCGACCACTGGATATCCGGCACCACCGGCATTTTCCGCACGGACCTGTTGCGCGCCGCCGGCGGCTTCGATGTCACGCTCGGCGTGTTCTGCGATGTGATCGTCGGCAGGATCGTCGCATTCCAGAACGGGTTTGTGTACGTGCCGGGCATCCGCGCCATATTCCGGGTCGCCGCCACCACGCTGTCCGGCGCGACGCTGCTGGATCGGGAGAAGAACACCCGCCAACTCGCCGTCGCGCATGACCGGCTGGCTAATTCGATCGTGGGGCAGACTGCGCCTGATTATCCGGACCGGTTTGTCCGGCGATTACGATTCAGCGCGGCCCGGCTGCAACTGGTGTGGCATGGCAAAAACGCCGACCCCGCCGTCATTGCCGCGGTCGCCGGCGGCAATGATTCCGATGTCAGGGCATTGACCGCCATACGCCAGACCACGGGCTTTGGAAAAGCGGGAAGAATTCTTGCCATGGGCTGGCTGGCGCTTCGGCTCTGGCCGTTCTCGCCGCTGCATCTGGCGGTGCATTTGCTGCGAAACCGGATCGTGCTCGATCGCAACCGTGACGACGTCACCGGCTGGATGCATCGGATGGACGAAGCCGGCAAAGCGATGACTGCCGCGGCCAGAGCGAACGACAAACCCGCCGATATCGCCGGGCGTTGAGCACGAGCAAGGGAACCTGCCCGACTGCATGTGGAAATAGCTCCATCCTTCGAGACGCATCGCTTTGCGATGCTCCTCAGGATGAGGTCCGTACGAGGATCTCAGGTCATCATGGTGAGGAGCGCGACTTCGCGCGTCTCGAACCATGAACCAATGGATACGGTCGACGATGCGACCAACTTAAGACCGCTTTCCCGCACCGATGGCGAACACGTAATTGGCCATCTTGTGGAAGCCGGTATGCACCACTTCGTCGTTCATGCTGAAGATGAAGACGTTGTGGAAGAACTCCGCCATCAGCTTCTTCAGGTCGGGCGCCGATTTGCAATTGATGTGCCCGAGCTTCGACTGGACCGAAGCATAAGGCTGGCTCTCCAGTGACGGCAGTCCGATGATCGCGGCGCCGTTGACGTCGAGCGGCTCGAACGCATTCTTGAGGAACAATTTCTCTTTCGCCGGCTCGATATGCTCCAGCACGTCGAGCGAATAGACCGCGTCGAAATTGCCGGCGACGGGACCGTCGAGCATGTCATGCACACGCGCATCGAATTGCCAGCGCGGCAACATCCGCTTGTTCACATCCTCGATGAACACCGGATCGAAGTCGATCGCCGTGAGCTTGCCGACCTCGGCCTGAACAATGCGGGTTCCGAACGCGTCACCGCATCCGACTTCCAGCACATGGTTGCGGCCGGACAGCATCTTCGAAACGAACTTGTAGCGCGACAGCCGGAACACGATGTGCTTCGGATCCTGGTACCAGCTCTCGCTGCCGCGAAGACCGAGGGTCTCATATCCCCGTTCCTGGGCGGCCTCGACGATGACCTGGTACTGGGCTTCTTTTGTTTTCGGCGTATCCATCACGTAATGCCTTTCCACGGCCTCATATCGATCGCGGCCTGGCCGCTCGGAACTTGGTCGCTCAAATCTTGTCGCTCAGAACTTGACGTCCCCGTTTTTCCCGACGATCCGCGTCTGCGGACAGAGAACAACGAGGTGACCGCCCTTGTCCAAATATTCCTGATTGGTTTCGATGATCTTTTGCGAATGTACCCACGCCAGGATCACCGTGTAATCGGGCATTCTCTTGCATAGTTCCGCGGTCGGAACCACCGGGATGCCATCGCCGGTCTCATACTTGCCGACCTTTTGCGGATGGTCGTCGACAATGAACTCGATCGCGCCGGCAAGCCCGAGCTGCGCAATCAGGGTCGGGCCGCTGCGCGCGGCGCCATAGCCTGCGATCGTCGCGCCCTGCTTCTTCCAGGTCTCGACCAGACCGATCGTGCGATCCCGCAATTGCTTCACCTTGGCGTCGAAGTCACGCAAGGTCTGCAACTTGTCGAGCTTGCGGTCGGCTTCCAGCGCAAGCAACTGCTTCACGGAGTCTTCGACCGGACGTTTCCCGCCCTTGAGCTGCACCGCGCCGATCAGCGAGCCGTGCTGGATGCGGGCGCGCTCGACCGAGATCAGTTCCAGCCCGTGCCGATCGAGGAAATCGATCAGCGGCTTTACCGAGTGATGGCTCATATGTTCGTGGAAGATGGTCGCGATCAGCACGCCGTCGATAATATCCAGCAGGTATTGCGCTTCGAAGAAGAACAACCCATCCGGCGCCAGCATCAGGCGCACGCAATCCACCATCTCGCCGAGATTGTCGGCATGCGCGAACACGTTGAAAGCGCAGATCACCTGCGCCGGTCCGTGCTCGCCATGGATCTGCTTGGCCAGATCGAGACTCATCAGCGACGGAATGGTCGGGATGCCGGACTCGTTGGCCTTCTTCGCGACCTCGGTGGCCGGATCGATGCCGAGCACGCGGAACCCGGCCTGCTTGAACGGCTTGAGCAGCGAGCCGTCATTGCTGCCGATATCGACAATGAGCGAACCCGCGGGCGGATTGCTCTTCTTGATGATCTTGTCGGACACCTGCAGGAAGTGTTCCGGCATGCCCTTGGCGTCACCCGAGTAGTACGTATAGGAATCCCAGAGATCCTTGGGATCGATCACGTCCAGATGCTGGACGTGTCCGCAATCGCCGCACATGTAGACATCGACGGGATAACGCGGCGCATTCGCCGCTACCTGGCGATCGGTTGAATAATTCTCCGACAGCGGAATCGGCTGCAGGCTGACGACGCGCTCGACGTTTTTTGAGCCGCACAACCGGCAAGTGTCGCGATGAGAAACTGTCGCTGGCATCTCGGTTTTCCCTCAGTCTCTCAGGTCTGCAATCAGATCGTCGACGAGACGATCGAGCGGTTGCGGTTCAATCCCGGTCAGCTCAGTGGTTCTGGTCATGCCGAGGCCACTGAAACGCGGCTTGAACGCGATGTGTATGCCTTTTTCGACAGAAGTGGTCGGATGGATCAGGTCGTTGCTGACACCGAGCCGCGCCGCCAGGGCCTGGGCGAATTCGATGTAGCTGACATTGGCGGCGCCGGACAGATGAAGATTGCCGGAGACCCGTTTCTCGCCGATCGTGGCGAGCGCATTGCCGACGAACTTCACCGAAATGGGCGCGAAGATCAAATCGGCGAACGGCTGGATCGGCTGGTTTTTCTTCCACGCCGCGATCCAGGCCGGAACCGGCGAGACGCCTGCATTCATGATCTTGGTCAGGCGCACGATGTTCAGCCGGTCCAACGCGCCGAGCTTTGCAGCGGCATCGAGCACGACCTTCTCGCCATCGGACTTCTGCTGCGCATAGGCGATGCCCGGCGCGTGCGCGCCATCCTCATGCGGCCATGGCTGTTCGCCGCCGAATACCGAATTGGTGGAAACGAACGTCACGAACAGGCCCTGTTCGAGCAGCGATGCCACCGCGCGCGGGATCAGTTCGACATTGATGACCTTGGCGAGCGGGTCGGTTTCACAACGATCGTAATTGGTCGCCGCCGCGATCAGGAAGGCGTAGCCGGCCTCGGCCGGCGCCCGGAATGGCTGCTCGCTTTCGAAATCGAGATAGACCCGTTTGGGATCGAGCGTGTCGCGCCGGCGCGTGCTCGCGAACGTCCGATGGCCGCGCTGCTCGAGCGCGGCGACCACGCCGCCGCCGACCAGGCTGTCGCCGCCCACCACCAGATACGCTGATTTATCCGTCATTCCCTGAGGAATCCTATCGAGGAAGCGCAGATGCGAACCATGCGGGCACTCGCCTTGTCAACCTCGTTGGCCAAAGGCGGCGGCAAGCTCGGCCAGGCACTCCCCATAAATCCAAAAAACATTTGATTTTCTAATGCTTTAGATCAGACGAAACAATGCCAAAATGGGTTTCTCGGCACCCGCGTCCGGGTTTGCCTCCCGCGCGGCCGACATGCTAGATGGACCAGCCCCTATCAGGGCATTTAACCGCCTGACGACCACGATATGGAGGTGGCTTTACCCGGGGTGCTCCGCACAATCGATCACCCCTCGGTTCGGCCTTACCATGAACCAGTTTCACACCCGCCTGAAGCATATCTCGCCGGAAATCATCTATTCCGATGGCGGCTTCCTCGCAGCAGACCATTCGATTGTCGATCTGCTCAAGGACAAGGCAGGGAAATCCGCGCGGCGGCGATGCCGGCTGTGCTTCCATGCCGATGAACATGCCGCGCAGCAGGAAATGCTGATTGTCATGCATCGCAGTTCCTATGTCCGGCCGCACCGCCATATCGGCAAGCTCGAGACGATGACGCTGATCGAGGGCGCCTGCGATGCGCTGCTGTTCGATGAGACGGGCGCGGTGACGCAAGTGATCCCAATGACCCCGGCCGCGGAGGGCGGAAATTTCTTCTACCGGATGCCCGACCGGATATTTCACACCTTGATCTTCCGGTCCGAATGGATCGTCTTCCTCGAAACTACCATCGGCCCCTTTAGCCGCGACATGACCGAGACGCCCGAATGGGCGCCGCCGGAGACCGACGCGGCCGCAGGTCATGCGTATCTGTCGGGGCTTGCTTTGCCTGGGCCATCCTCAGCCCATCTGTGACCCGGAACAACGTTCTGCGGACGAGGCCCAAGGGACCTGACAAAGGGGATTGGACAGGGGCATCGGACGCTTTCGCTTGATGGGTCAACGTTGTAGAGAAAACCCGTCGCCACCCCCCTGGGATTGCGGGCGGTCTGGAGAAAAACATGGTTTGTCTGGTTTGCGGGTCGCCTGAAGTCGTGGAGCGGCTGGATGTGGGGTCTCATCCCGTCTCGTCGTTTTTCCTGAAAGAGGCGAACGCGCCGGAGCGCAATTTCCGTCTGGCGCTGGGACAATGCGAGAATTGCGCGACGATCCAGATCATGAAGCCGGTGCCCCATGACGCGCTGGTGCCGCCGTATGACTGGCTGTTTGCCCGCGAGCCGGAAGAGCATCTCGACGGGGTCGTCGATCAGATCGTCGCACTCCCCGGTGTCACCACCGACAGCGTCATCGGTGCGCTGACCTCGAAGGACGACACCACGATCGACCGCTTCACGCGCAAGGGTTTCAAACATAGCTGGCGGGTGACGCTCGACGGGGATCTCGGCGTCAAAAATCCGGCCGCCAATATCGAGACCGTGCAGAAGCTGACGACGCCGGAGCGCATGAGCGCGATCGCGGCGCGGCGCGGTGCTGCGGATGTGCTGATCGTTCGCCACATCATGGAGCACGCCGAAGATTTGCACGCGTTCATTCATGGCATCGCAGCACTCGTGAAGCCGGGCGGCATCATCATGGTCGAGGTGCCGGACTGCACCACGAGCCTGCGCCTGAATGATTATTGCATGGTGTGGGAGGAACATTCGCTGTTCCTGACGCCCGAGACCTTTGCGCCGCTCTTGACCATCGGCGGCTTCGAGCCGATCCGGACCGACATCTATCCGCTGCCGTTCGAAAACTCGCTGGTGCAGCTCGCCCGCAAGACAGGCGGGCCCGGGCCAGTCCGTATCACCGAGGCCGCGCGGGCCCAGACCGGATGGCTGGCGCGCTACGCCGACGCCTATGAACCGGCACGCAAGGAATTGCGCGCCAGGCTCGAGCGCGTCCGTGCCGAGAAAGGCCCGATCGCGCTGTTCGGCGCCGGCCACCTCGCCTGTGCCTTCGCCAACTTCATGGGCGTCACCGACCTGATCGATTTCGTCGCCGATGACACCCCGCAGAAGCAAAACAAGTTCCTGCCCGGCGCCCGCCTGCCCATTCTCCCGTCCGCCGCGCTTGCGGAACGAAAGATCGCGCTGTGTTTGCTGGCGCTATCGATCAACAACGAGAACGCCGTGATCGGCCGCAACGAAGCCTTCACGCGCACGGGTGGAACATTCCGCTCGATCTTCCGTGCGAGCCCGCGGTCGGTATTCGCCGGGGAGATTTAATCGAGACAGAAGGCCGCTGCGGCCTTTCCGCACCATATTGGTTGGGTCAAAGCGTCAATCCGCGAGACCTGGTGACATGACTTTCTGGAAGTTGGCAGCTAAAAGCCCAATCATGGCCGAGGAAATGAATACCAAAGCAAGCACCAAGGAAGTGGTCCTGCCTTCGCCGGGAGGTCCTTTCGCGGTTTCGCTGAACGAACTCGCTGAAGCGATCCATATGGCGCCGGTTTGGCTGCATGCCGGCTGGATCGATGTGATCTGGCGATTCCGCCGAACCCGGATCGGTGCATTCTGGCACACGCTTAGCCTCGCCGCCTTCGTGGTGGTGATGGGTGTGATCTGGGGTTCAATTCTGCACCAGGACCCCTACCAGTATTTTCGCTACGTCACCGCCAGCATGATCGTGTGGGGCCTGATTGCCTCCTTCATCACCGAAGGCGCCGGCATCATGGTTGCCGGACAATCCACCGCGCTTTCGATGCGGTTCCCTTTCATCGCATTCGCCTTCGCGCATGTCTGGCGATCCCTGCTGATGTTTTGCCATCAATTCGTTTTCTACATCGTGGTGATGGTCGGAACCTGGTATTCGCCCGGCTGGGCCGTGTTCTATGCCATTCCGGGGCTGCTTCTCATTATGATGAACGGCGTCTGGATGAGTCTTTTCATCGGCATGATGTGTCTGCGCGTGCGTGACTTGATTCCAGCGACCGCCAGCGCGATGCAGATTGCGATCTTCGTGACGCCGGTATTCTGGCCAAAGGACATGCTCGGGCCCAACCTCGCCTTTGCTGCCGATTTCAATCCGCTTTATCACCTTGTACGGATCATGCGGGATCCGTTGCTCGGGATTGTGCCCCCGCTGGTGAGCTGGCTGTGGGTGCTCGCCACGCTCGTGGTTGGCTCGACGATTACGCTCTGGGTTTACGGCAAGCAGCGCGACCGCATGCCCTACTGGTATTGAAGGAAACCACGCATGACACGGCTGTCGCTTGAAAATGCCTGGGTGGAGTTTCCGGTAAATCTCAGGCGCGGGCTGCGATCGGTGATGTCGCGCACCGGCGGCGCCATCGATACCGAACGCAGCGTGGTCACCGCCTTGCGTGAAATTTCTTTCGAGCTGCGTGAGGGCGATCGCCTGGGCCTGATGGGGCACAACGGGGCCGGCAAATCCACCATGCTGCGGCTGCTGTCCGGCGCCTATCCTCCCACCCGCGGCCGCATCACTTCCGTCGGGCGCATCTCCACTCTGTTCAACACCACGCCCGGCCTCAACCCGGACGGCACCGGACGCGAAAACCTGTATAGTTTCGGGCTTCATATGGGCCTCAGCCGGCGCAAGATCCTGGCGAAGATGGAAGAGATCATCGATTTCGCCGAGCTTGGCGACTACATCGACTTGCCCGTCCGAATCTATTCGTCAGGCATGATGACGCGCCTCGGCTTTTCGATCGCCACCGCGGTAGAACCCGAAATCCTCTTACTCGATGAGGGCCTCGCGACAGGCGACGCGCAGTTCGCCCAAAAAGCCCAGAAGAAATTGAACGATCTTATCGAACGTTCGTCGATCCTCGTGATTGCTTCGCATTCCGAGGCCCTGCTTGCGAGCATGTGCAATCGATGCCTGCTGCTGGAGCACGGCCGTGTCGTTTCGGACGGCCCCGCCCAGACGCTGTTGGAAACCTATCGTGCCTCCGTGATTGAAGCGGCACAGGCGGATGACGCGGCAAGCCTTCATCGCGCGTACGTGCTTGCGACTGAAATGGCACGCCGCGGCGAGAGGCCTCCACTTGAACTGGAGGAACAGGGCCTGCGTTACGCCTTGACCATCGCACCCGATGATGCCGGGATGTGGCAACGATACGTCAGCGTTCTCGCTGCGCAGAAAAAACCCGTTCCACCCCAAATCGAGACACGCATGATCCTGAACGTGTTGGCAAATGACCCATCACGCACGGACCTGACAGATCGCCTGAGAATTATTCTCGCCGGAAATTCCGGGGAGCTTCCAGACGAGCTTCGCGAACGCGCCGCGTCTGCTGTCGAACTGACAGGTGTTTAGCTTTTGTAGGCCGAAAGCAGATCTGAGGGCAGCGCGCCCACGCTGGTGCTGGTCTCGACAGTTCCCATAAAGGGGACATTCTTCACTTTGCGATAAACCAGCGCGATCGATATCGTCGGAATGTTGGTCCTGTCCAGCAGGGATTCCCGCTCCACCTGTCCGATTTTTTCGAGACGCTTGGTCAAGACCGGAAAATAGGTCTGGTATTGGCGCGCCGATGCAAACACGTTTTCCTGCGATGCAGGCCCATCGTACCACATGTCTACGACCTCGTAGTTGTTGTAAGCGGCGAGATCGAAGAAAAACCGGCTCGTGTAGCAGAAGTAACCGTGATCGACATACCCGATGCTGGGCACCAGGTGCATGATCAAGCCATCCTTTTTCGTCGCCGCATGCACGGCAGCAAAAACGTTCATCTGGTTCAGGATATGCTCGCTGGTGCCGTGATTGAGGACGGTATCGTAGGCGCCGACCATCTTCTCGGGCAGGCGCTTCGAATTGAGATCCACAATCGTCGTCTTGTAGCCATCCGCGATGTCGATCGCGTCATAGCCCATGCCGGCGGCCTCAAACAACTCGCCGGCAAAAGCCTGGTTGAGCGCTTGACCGGATGCATCGGGTTGCGAGCCCGCCGCCAACCGCGCCGCCCAGGCGTCGAGGTCGCTGCGTGGTTTGGGATTATGGCGCTTCACGAAAGCCGCGACTTCCTCCGGCGTGGCCGTGTAGAGATTGGAGCTTCCAAAATCGAGGATCTTGCGGCCATGCCCGAGCAAGCCGTAGCCCTCCATGACGTGGATCATCGACATGCTTATTCCCATAATCTTCGCTCCGGTATTGACGATTCCGGGCCACGCCGGCCGCAGGAAAAAGAAGGTAACCTAGCCTTAGCATATCCTTTGACTGTTCTGCCACCGTCCTGGCCGATGCAGTCGAGGCGCCGGATCTGCGCCGGCGCGAGCTGGCGTAGATCACGAGCTTCTCGTTCTACTAGGAACCCGCGGTGGAGAATCGACATGAGCGGCAGGGTGAAGAAGCCGAGCAATGCGGCTATTTTCCTTCAACGGTTCTGGCGGCGTCATCCGCCCTATTACCCAAAATCATCGCTCTCGAACCCCGACCGTCCAAGACCAAATTTGGGGCTACCGCAGGTTGCCCCCCGATTTGTCTTACTATCAAAGCTTCTATATTAGGTATCAGGCAGCAGTTGCTTGGTTTGGCCTTAGAGTATGCACTCCCATGATTTCAATTGTCGTACCCGTTTTCAATGAAGAAGACAGCTTGCCCGAGCTCGAACGGGCATTGTTCGACGCCGCTGCGGGCTTCGGACTTCCCTTCGAGATTATTGCCGTCAACGACGGCAGCAGCGACAGATCTGCCGAGGTATTGAAGGAGATCGCCGCAAGGCATCCGGAATTCAAGGTCGTAAATTTCCGCCGCAACTTCGGTCAAACCGCGGCGATGATGGCCGGCATCAACTACGCTTCCGGCGACGTGATCGTCTCGATCGATAGCGACCTGCAGAACGATCCCGCTGACATTCCCCGACTTCTCAAGAAACTCGACGAAGGCTACGATGTCGTATCAGGCTGGAGGCAGGATCGAAAGGATGCAGCGATCACCCGTAACTTCGTCAGCCGGGTCGCAAATCGCCTGATCTCGTGGATATCCGGTGTCAGTCTGCACGACTATGGATGCACTCTCAAAGCTTACCGGCGCGACGTAATCGAGGGCGTCAAGCTCTATGGTGAAATGCACCGCTTCATCCCGATCTACGCAAAGGCGGAAGGTGCCCGGATTGCCGAGATCGCCGTCAACCACCGCCCGCGAAGGTTTGGCAGTTCAAAATATGGCCTCGAGAGAACGCTGAAGGTCATCCTCGACCTGCTCGTCATCAGCTTTCTCGATCGGTACTTCTCGAAGCCAATCTACGTGTTCGGCGGCTTCGGCGCAGCTTCGATGATTGCCGCTATCGGATGTCTCTTCTGGATGCTTTATCTGAAAATCGTCGAAGGCATTTCGATGATTTTGACTCCGTTGCCCATGCTGTCAGCCATGCTTTTCTTAATTGGGATTATGGGCATCCTGATGGGGCTGCTGGCGGAAATTCTGGTCCGTGTATATTTCGAGTCCCAAAGCCGCCCGGCCTACAATGTCCAGAGCGTCCTCAATATGACTTCGGCCAAAGGCTGACTGGATGTGCGGAATAGTCGGCTTTGTTGGGCCTGGCGACCGGGAGATACTCGCCGCCATGATGCAAAGCATCGCGCATCGGGGACCGGACGCATCGGGCACCCATGTCGATGACCGATTGCACGCCTACCTCGGCCATTTGAGGCTCTCCATCCTCGACCACCAGGGCGGCGCACAGCCGATGTGGAACGAAACCGGTGAAGTCGGCATCGTCTTCAACGGCGAGATCTACAACCACGTTGAACTGAGAAGGCAACTCGAGCAGCGCGGACATATATTCAAGACGGATCATTCGGACACCGAAGTGCTGGTGCACGGATATGAGGAATGGGGCAATGACCTTCCCGGGCGCCTCAACGGAATGTTTGCATTCGTGATACTGGATGCTCGCCGAAATCGAATTTTTGCCGCGCGGGACCGGTTTGGCGAGAAGCCATTTTACTACAGTCACAAGCGCGGGTTCTTTGGCTTTGCCAGCGAACTGCGCGCGATGTCGCATCATCCCTGCGTCGATCAATCGCTGGATTCAAAGGCGCTTCAGAAGTACTTTGCCTACGGCTATTTTCCGGCGCCACACTCGCTGATGCGCGGTGTGCGTAAATTGCCCGCAGGCCACCGGCTCAGCTACGAAATCGATACCGGTGAACTATCGATCGCAGCATATTGGCGTTTCTCGATTGATGCAGACGAGGGGCTGTGCGACAGGCCCGAGACTGAATTGGTCGATGAGCTGGCGCACCTGTTGCAACAGGCAACTATACGCCGAATGATCAGCGACGTTCCGATAGGCGTGTTTCTTAGCGGAGGTCTCGACTCCAGCACTGTGCTCGCAAGCCTGTGTGCCAACGGCGGCGGACGGCAGATCGATACTTTCACGATAGGTTTTCGAGAACCGAGTTTCGATGAATCCGGTTTCGCAAGCGAGGTTGCGGGCCATTTTGGAACGAAACATCATGAAATGATACTCGATCTGGAAGCGGCGAAAGCGCTCATTCCAGAGGTGCTGAGCCGTATAGATGAGCCCCTTGGCGACGCTTCGCTGCTTCCCACTTACATGCTGTGTCGTTTCGCACGCCAAATGGTCACGGTCGCCTTGTCCGGCGACGGTGGCGATGAACTCTTTGCCGGCTACGATCCGTTTGCCGCGCTGGGGCCTGCGGCGATGTACGATCGAATAGTGCCGCCCGCGTTGCATCGAGTCGTCCGCGGTCTCGCGGAACGGCTGCCGCCATCGACGGCGAATATGAGCCTGGATTTCAAGATCAAGCGGTCGTTGCGAGGCCTGTCTTATCCTGCCGCCGTTCGATTGCCGGCGTGGATGTCACCGCTGGAACCGAACGAAATCGCCGAATATTTCGACGAGCCTCTCGATGTTCGCGAGCTCTACTCGGAGGCGGCCGTTCTCTGGGACGAGAGCGAAGGCAAGAGCAACATCGATCGCGCGATGGAATTTTTTACCAGGATATATCTTCAAGACGATATTCTCACCAAGGGCGATCGCGCGTCCATGCTTTCATCGCTGGAAGTCAGGGCGGTTTTCCTGGACAATGATCTCGTCGCCTTTTGCCAGCGCCTCCCAAGCCGGCTCAAATATCGCAACGGCGATCGTAAATACCTGTTGAAACAGGTTGCGAGGCGCTCTTTGCCCTCCGGTATCGTCGACCGTCGCAAAAAAGGCTTTGGTGTTCCCACGGCGAAATGGTTGCGGGATTTTCCGGCAGCTATTCCTCAAACGCCGGTCCCGGGAGCCAATCAGCGCTTCGCGGAACAAGCCTGGCTAAATCATCGAGGCTGCCAAGATGACCACCGCTTGTTTCTATGGAGTTGGCTAAGCCTGCAATACAAAATCAAGCCGACGACAAGCGGCGTAGCTGCCTATGACGACAGACTATCTTGCGCCTGATTCGCCTGATCCAGCCCGTGGCGAGAGTACCGCGAGAAGAGATGTCCCAGGCACCGCCCCCATGAACGGAATACGCTCTTCGAGAGAAAAACTCGCCCCCACCAAAGCGTGCAGTCCGCGCAATATGGCGCCGGAAGGTGGGCGTGTTTCCAGGGTCCGCGTCTGACTGCGCCAAACCATGCTTGCCATGACCGGATACAGCGCGTTGAAAAAGTACTTGAGCGAAACCACGTGAAGGTTGCATGCTTTCGCCAGCGCCCTCACCGCGTTGGCGTCGTATCGAAGAAAATGTCCGTAATAATCGTCGTAGTTTGACCACAACTCCATCCGTGCCGGCAGTGTAACGATAAAATGCTCAACGGATGGGTAGGCGTCCATCAAGCTGGCCAGGAACGCATCCGGGTTTTGAATGTGTTCGAGAACGTCGAGCAATAAAATGGTGCTCGTGCGCTCGCGGATGTTCTGCGGCAAGGATGTTGCATCGGTACCAACCCGCACAAACGGTTCAAGTCCGGGGCGCACCGGCGGTCGCCCGAGCTCAACACCCTCGCAATCAATGCCCGACCGCCGCAAGTGATCGACAACGACCCCCGGACCACACCCCACGTCCAGGACCAGCCCGTTAGACATCTGCTGCGCAGCTATAACCCGCCGCAGGTGACGCTCGATGATACGGTTGCGGGCAATATTCCAAAAATGATGTTCGGAGCCGATAGAATACGGCAGATTGTATTGATCATCGTCGAATGTAGTGGTGGCTGGAGGAGAAGACATTGAGCAGCCGCCTTACCCGCGCTGAAACTTGGTTGCCGCGAAACGTGCCTTTGCACGGGCGATACGATCTTGCACCGGCGCGGGAAGCCATCGAACGATGGCCTTGCGAACCCTGAATAGCGGCGGCGAGACATCTGGAATTTCCTCCGCCTCGGGAATTCTTGTCGCAGAAACCGCAGCTTCCAATCCCGGGATGGCGTCCTCCCGCACATAAAGAACGATGTTGTAGCGATACCAGAATGACACGGCCGCTTCATTGGCGAGCATCGGGCGCAGGAAATCAAACGGCAGGAATCCATGCTGCCTGAACAGCCCACGCCAGAATTCGTAGCTCCGCTCGTTGACATGGTATTCACCACCTTGACCGGGCGGAGCCGCGGAAAACATCACGTATCGCGCGGCGTGATCGGCGAGTGTGGCGACAAGGCTGCTCGATGTGTCCGGGGGCAGATGTTCGGCAACCTCAAGACACTGCACCAGATCGAACCGCCGCCCCAGCTTGAATTGTTCGCTAAGATCGTGAGCCACGAACAAGTCCGGCGGTACTTCGAGCTGGGAGCTGTCGACATAGGCGCCATCAACACCGCGGACGTCAGTGACACCTTGCTTGATCCAGGCCCGCAGCCATGTTCCTCTCGCACAGCCAACGTCCATCACGCTGCGTACTCGTAGCACAGAGCTGAGCCTGGTTGTTACAAAGTGAGCCGCATAGGCTGAAGACTCTGCAGTATATTGCATGAACTTGTCGTCGTAACCCTCGGCCGCCATGGTCAAGCGTCTCCTCGCAGAGCGGTATTGAGATTATATCTCGATAATCTCATGGATCTTTCAAGCACATAAGCATATCGCGACGCCCGCGACGAGGTCCACACAGCCGAATATGCCGGCGTGATTTTCGCGGTATTGCTCTGCGGGCAGCCCTATTTCGGTGCCGGTTGATTTCCGTCATAAACGACCGCCGCGAGCGAGTTCGAGGGTCCGCACCTGGGTCGCGTCGCGTCGATATCCTGGCCGTTGAGGACTACGCGAAAGCCCTCTTGCTGGAGACGTCTGATGAAGAGCTGACATAGCTCGAATTTCGTCGGAAAATTGACCGCAAACAGAACACCATATCGAGCGAATGCAAGTTCGGTTTTCCACGGCGAGGTGGTAACTAAAAAATTTGGCGGAGCGCGCTTGACGGCGATCTGCATGAGCTCGGCAGGAGCGCTGGCGCTGTTTCCTTCCTTGATCAAATTGACAGCCAACTCCTGGAAAAAACGGACGCGGCCTACGGCATCATCAATCATGACTTTTTGAGCCGGTGCCGGTGCAACGAAGGCAATCCGATCGAACAAATTATTCCGGTAGGCGGCAAGAGAAAGCCACCCGGCGAAAAAGATGGCGCCGATAGCTGCGATCGGAATGAGGGCAACGATCGTCGTCCGAAAGCGTGCCCAGCGCCCATCGCTCAAGTTCATCAAGGGCAATCCGTCGCTTACCATTTGGCCCTCAATACCATCTGGTCGAAGGCATCCACGCCCCGATGCAGGAAGTCCTGACCAAAAGACAATGGCGCCGCAGACGAGACCCGGGGCGGTATCGTTGCTGCTTGTTGGCGCCAATACACCAGATCGTCCCGCCGGCACTTGGAATTCCACACCGACAAGCCGAACTCCAACATAACGCTTGTGGATTTGGGTGCCACAAAGCCCACAAAACCGCCATTCGCATTCAGCAATTGGGGGCTATCGATCGAGGTCGTGTGCCAGCATGTTGAAAAATGGATTGGAAGCACGATGAGAGATGGGCCGTCGGTATCGACATCCACCCGTAGTCGTCCATCTACAGCCGTCAAAGTAGCTGAGAGAGCGGGCCGAAGTTGAGACCCGATCGGGGTTGACAGCGCGACATCGCGCCGGACGTCGAACGCCGGATCGGAAAATACCTTGAGTACTTCCTCCCATGTGCCCGCCAAATGCACCTGCGTGGGCGATAGCACCGGCTGGGGAGCGCGGAAACGATAAACAAGGAGGGAGGACACTTCGTTCAACAGCGCTCGTGCCTCGGGAGCAAATTTGACGACGTCGATGGTGCGGACAAGATCGAGCTGGGCGTCACTGACCGGATCAGGCGTCAAGAAAATGCGGCTACCAAGCGATCGATAGATATTGGCGTTAAAAAGCAGGAATGGTGTGCCGTTGATCCTGGGCGTCATGTCTTTGGGAAATGCCAGCCGTGATCCAAGCACGTACGGCCATGGAGGCGTGAGTTGACCATATTCGTTCGCGGTCGGCACGCCCTGGAGCCATTGATCCGTCGCATAGCCTGGCGTGCAACACCCAAATGCTATGCTACCGGCCCAAAGCCTGGTCTTGCGGAAATCGTCAAGCCCGCTTTCGGCGCGCAAGATGCCGGAGATATTCTTCTCGTCAGCTAAATCTTCCTTGTAAATACCAGCTCGCTCCGGGACGATTCGAACGGCGTAGTAGGCGACAAAGGCTGGCGGGGTTACAAGAAATACCAGCGCAGCCATGATGACCGCGGCACGCGCAGCGGGCTTTCGCGTTGCTTGCATCGTCAAGCCAAGGGCGCGTCCCAGCACCGCAAAGGCTGCTGCGCACATCAGATGCAAGGTTCCCGTTTCAATATAAATCGGTGCCGGAAATGCCCAGCGTTCGCCCGCCGCGATATAGATGGCGCTTCCGACAACGAGAATGGCCAAATATGCCAGGACCGTACCGCAGAACAGAAACAGGATCCGCCGGCGCATGAACAGCCCGACCAGACAAGCCGCGAAGATCAGGAGGTAGATCGACAGACCAAGCCGGCTTGCAAACAAGGATGAGGTGAGGGAAAAATCGACGTCGCCCCGACCAATTTCCGAAGCGAAAATACTGCGCGCATTGGCCTGCATTACGACGAATACGTACTGCAGAGGTCCCAGTATCCACAAGATTACGAAAGCGCCGAGTAACAAGCATCCGTGGATCAATGCCATTCGCCAGGGGTGCGACATAACCGCGGTCAGCAGGAATGGCGCGAAAAAAATCAAATTCAGCGCGAACCACAAAGTATCCGATATCGCCGCCCATGCCAGCAACACCGTTACAATGACGTATTTCGCAAACAGCGCTACAGCACCAAAGCGTTTGGTCAGGAGCACTCCGACCACAAGAGTGAACTGGGCGATCGAGAAGAATACACCGGGATTGATGAGGAATTGAACGGTAGTCGAAAATTCGTACTGAAACGGGTAGATCTGCAACAGGAGCGCGGTAAGCACACTGATGGGTATCAGCATCGGCGGAACGCCGACCAGGCGCGATACCCATGCCGACGAAGCCATATGGAAAAACAGGGCGATCGCGGAGGCTACAAATCTCGCATTGGTCTCCGAAAAAATCGCGAATGGCAAATAGCTCAAGCCGAATGCGACATTCATCGGCAGGGCCTGATTGAACCCGCCCTGGACGTAGTTAATGTTCGTCGTCGAAAAGATATCGCCCAAGGCAATCGTCTGCGCGATCATCGCCCTGTAAAGGCGACCGTCCGTGCCTGTAAAGAGGCCTTGTGGAAGTAAAGTCCATATCCAGAGGATCAAAATAAAAACGATTGCGAGCGAAGAAAAGGCCCCGTACCGCGCGTTCGTTTCGTCTACCATAGCGACACGTTTGCTTCCGGTTGCGGATCGAGGCTATCGAATGCCACCCACGCGCATGGTGAGTAGCGGTTCAGGATTATTATTGATCAGCAAAATTTGCAGCCATGAATCTGGCGGGAGACGCACTGACCGTTTTCGATGGTTCGGTGGCGGGATATTGTTGATTTCAGGAATACATTTGGGCGCAACGACTTGTCAATGCAGTGCGCCCCGTCCGGCTGTCGCCAACCACTTTGTTCTTTCTCCAGTTCCGGGAAGGCAATGGTTGGAACGGCACCGTTTCGTTTCAGCCCGCCCCAAGCTGGCAGCGCCGGCTTCACGCCAAGTCGGGAAAAATCGGGCGCGGCGGCGATTGCCGTGCCGTCCGTCATGGCCAACGTACGAAAACCGTCATGCATGAATGATGAAGTTGCTGGCATGCAAGTCGGCGATCTTGACGTTGGCCAGCATGATGCTGTCGTGGTTACCGAGGTTGATCATTGTATCGTGGCCGCCATTAACGGCCTGAAACAGCGATTGGGACACCCCCGCCTGGGCCTCGGTCAAAAGCGTCTGCAACTGGCCAGCGTTGGCGACCGATGCGAACCCATCCAGCTCGATCGTGTCCGAGCCTTTGGCGTTCGCAATGACATCGGTGCCGAAGCCCGGCTTGAACACGAATGTGTCCGGGCCCGATCCTCCGATCGTCACAGCGATCGTCTGCGACACAGTACTGTTCGTGCCGTTGGCCTGATGGGCCGCAACGGTCACATCGTAAGACTGGGTAATCGTCTGGACAGCAGGGCCGGAATCAAAATTAAAATGCCACCCTATCGTCTCCTGTCCGCTGGCGGTATCGACAGCATCCACGGTGAAACTACCGAGGTAGCCGGCCCCGCCATTATGCGGCGAGACGCTCGCGGTCGGCGTGCTCACGGAATCGGTTTCGTTGAACGACAACGTGCCGCTGGCGGCATTCGCGGCCGGCGGATCGATCGCGATGGTGCCGCCATTTCCGTCGCTGGAGAGTGAAAACGTGGAATCCGTGTAATTGCCGGCCAGCAGGATGTTTGCGACGTGACCTTGGGCATCGGTGATCGTCAACGTGCCTCCGGTGGAATTGCCGATGAACGCACTCACCGTGTCTGGCCCGAACGCGATGTCTTTCAGATCGATTTGATCCGAGCTGGATAAATTGCCGTTGCCGGCAAGATTAAATATTTCCCCGCTGAATGTGGCAGAATGGTCGAGTATCAGCGTACCCGTCGAGCCGCCGAAGCTTATCGCTTCGGAAGAGGCAGCGGTCAATTCGAGCGTCGCGCCTGCGGCAATCGTCCCGGTGAACGTTACAGCGCCGCCGAGCAAATCTGCCTGCTGACCCGCCGCGTCATTGAGTTGCACCGAGGAAACCGTTACCGAACTGCTCAGTTGCAGATTGGGGCCCATCGGGGCGCTCAGGGAGACCGCATGGACGGACGAGCCCTGGATCTCCCAAAGGCTGGCGGCGCCGCTGGTACTGATCCACAACAGATCGCTGTTGGCGTCACCGGCGAAATTGCCGACGGCCGCGAGGTGCCACTCCATTCCGTACAGTCCGGAAGGGTTGATGACGTCGGCGATCACGCCGTTTGCCATCTGCCAAATCTGCACCTGGTTGGTAAGGCTATTCACCACGACAATATCGGACGTGCTGTCCGCGGCGCCGCTGAAATGTCCGACACCGGCAACTTCCCAGCCGGGACCGACCTGACCGACATTTGCGAAAAATCCCGAAAGATTCGCGCCGTTCATTTCCCAGGTCGCAAAAGCCCCTGACGTGCTTTCCCACAGCACATCGCTGTGGCCGTCGGCGTTGAAGTCGCCGACCGCGACGACGTGCCATGCGGACCCCATCGCGCCATTCGAAACGGCGAAGCCAGCGAGCGCGGTCCCATTCATGGTCCAGACCGCCGCCTGCCCGGAGGAGTTCGTCCACAAAATATCCGAATGGCCGTCAGCGTTGAAATCACCAATGCCGGCAACTTGCCAGGCAGTCCCCATCTGGCCGGCGGAGACGCCAAAGCCTGCAAGGCTGGAGCCATTCATTTCCCAAATTGCGGCCTGTCCACTGGCGTTGGTCCACAGCAGATCGGCATTTCCGTCGCCGTTGAAATCTCCGACGCCATCCGCGGTCCAGGCCGCGCCCATCGATGCGCCGGGAACAACGGACTCGGTCAATCCAGTGCCACTGCCGAGCCAGAGCACCACGCCGCTTCCGTCCTGCCAGGCAAGATTTGCGTTGCCACCCGCCTTGAAATCACCTGCGCCAATGAGTCTCAAATTCAAGTTGAAATTAAGCGCGTCGGCGACGGCCGGATCGACCTGTACCAGCCCTGCCCCACTCACGGCCGAGTTCGCCATCGGCAGCGCGCTCTCCTCCATGATCAGTTCGACCTGCGCCGGGGTCAGGGTCGGATTGGCCGACAAGATCAGCGCGGCAACGCCGGCCAGGCTCGCCGACGCCGCCGAGGTGCCGTAGAAATCGCCGAGGTTTCCGATAACCGTCGTCGCGATATCGTCCAGGCCGGAGACCGTCACCGGGCTGAGCACATCAGGCGAAGACAGTCTCGTGCCGTTGTTGGCGAACAAAAGCTCGCTCCCGGCTCCCGATGACGAGAAGCTTTCGTTGATCGCGGGATTGAAGCCAAAGGCCGGCGTAGCGGCGACACTCACCGCGCCTGCGGAGATGGCGCCGGGTGTCATGGCGTGGCCGACGACAGTGCCGGCATTCGCACCGCTGATCGTCGCCGGTAGACCGTCGCCCTCGGTAATCTCCTTGATCAGGCCGGGATTGGGCCCGGACAGATTCTCGATTGCGATCTGGTAAGTCCCCGAAGCGCTGAACGGCACCATCACCAGGGGGTTGTTGAGTTCCTGGCCGGAGTTCCGGTTCGAATATTGGCCGATCAGGGTGCCATTATGAAAAACCAGAACCTGCAGATCGGCGGTAGCCGCACCGTAGGGCTGATCCCATTCCAGCACCAAAGGAACGGTAGCCCCGGTTCCTTCGGTATTTATCGTGACGGTCTGGATGCCACTGCCCCCGAAACTTTCCGCATCCGTAAAGAACGTTCCGTCGAACGACCCCGATATCGGCGTCCAGGCGGCCTGGTAACCGTTGCTGCCGTCATTGCCGGCCGCGGTAACGTAAGTGACGCCTTCCGCTTCCACGGTCTGGATCGCCTGCGCCACCACGCCGTTCTGGAAGAACGGCTCATCGCTATAGCTCACATCGTCGACGATGACCTTGGAGCCCGCGGCCGCCAGCGCAAGAATACCGTTGGCAAAATCCTGCTCGCTGTTGAATGCAGTGTAGAATGCGAGGCTGGCGCCGGGCGCGATGTCGTGGATGATCTGCATCATCGCGCGGCCTTCATCGGTGCCGCCCGAAGCGAGATCACTGATCACCTGGATATTGGAGGCGGACGGCAGCGCGCCATTCGCCTCGTCGGCGACAGCGCCGCCGAGATCGTTGAAGCTGTCCGAGAGTACGCCGACCTTGATGCCGGCGCCGGTGCCGCTCGAGCCACTCTCGTCGAGCGCCTGCCGCACCTGGGCCGCGGTCGCGCCGCCCGACCCGACGCCGGCGTTGGCGATAGGCGATCCTGTTTCTGAATTCTCCAGGCTCATTGGAACGGCCGCGCTCCCGGCGAGCGCAGTTGCATCCGATCCAGCGTGAGATATTTGCTGTGGGACGACGGCTCCGGCAGCACCGCCAGGGCCAATACCGGCTTCCGCGCCGTGAATCCCGAAGAGAGCCGGCGTCAGGCTCGCCAGAGTGGCTATCGCAGGTACCGGCGGCGTCAGAGCGAACAAAGCGGCCGATGTCGCCACGAAACTGCGGTCGATGGGCGGGGCTATATGGAGACCGGTGCTGGGATAGCCGCCATTAACGTCTTGCCCGATGACGCCACCAGAACCCATGCTGTGTTCGTTGACAGGCACATCAAGGGAAGCCACCGCCAGACGCGCCGGATCCAATGAGCCGTCAGACGAGGCGAACAAGTAGGCTGACACGCCTTCACTGACGTTGGCGGACTCATCACCGCCGGTCGCGGCAAGCACAGTCCCCGGATCGCCCGGGGAAACAAGTGAGGATAGGACTGACGGGCCGAGATCGTGCGATCCCGGAATTTGCCAGCCGGTTTCTCCGTAGCCGGCATCAATGTCGTAATCGACCAAACCGGCCGCGGGCGCGACCTCGGCGGGGACTTCCGAGATATTCAAGTCGAAGCGAACTTTGATCGACATTTAATGCAAGGCCTCGCGGACCAACCGAAACCGGACACGGAGCCTGACGGATTTCACTCCGAACTGATTCGATCCGCCATGCCGCTTTCCCAGCTTCCCTTAAACTCCCGTGCCGATCAATGCTTGGACAACCTCTGGTTCTCCACAGCTCAGCATGGAAGTACATCGCAATAACGAGTTGTTTTTCATCGATAAACCTCGGGTGGGGTACAGCCCAAGGTCTTTCCCGCGCAATCGCCGAGATTGGCGCAATGGCGATAATGATCGCCGCTACCGGGAGATTCGACGCGCTAGCCTGCAGCGACGATCAGCGTCGCCGGTACACCTGGCCAAACGAGCGTCACCGCAAGAGCGGCAAGAACCAGAGACGCGAAGAAGGAAGGCACCAGTCGGATCTTGTAGGTGAGCGCTTCTCCCAGCACAAAGAACACGCCCGAGAAAAAGATAAACGCAAACCCGTTCATGCGGCTGAACAAACTGAGCATCATGACGAACACAAATAGTGCGAAGACGGAGTCCAGCGCCATGACCGCTTTGCGCGCGCGCCACAGGTAGCGAGGAACGTCCGGGATTCTTGGAAGATGCCCAAACGGCCGCCTTACGCCGGCGCCGTACAAGGTGAAGACCAGTTGGGTACACAACAACGCAACAACCAAACCCGCAGTGTCTAGAAAATCCGACATTGCAGCCGCTCCAGGTTGACGAGAGCAATATGTGATTCGAGATTCATTATATAATGAAGTAGGTAAAATAGGGTTAACAAACCCCTAAGAACGCGAATTTATTGGATTGTCTGACAGGCGATGCCGCAGCCGGCAAATCTCAGCCGATCGGGCAACGGGACGCAAAGTGCGTGGCAATCGAACCCGCGTCCCAGGATTGCCGCTTCAAGCGATTTTCAGCCTGCCTCTGCCCCACGGCGAAAAGCGCGAGGGTTCGCTGCACCCGGACCTGATTTTGCTAGAGGTTTATCGGTTCTGATTGAAGCAGAGCCGATAAGCCTCCACCCTTTTGTTTTGACGCGTTTTCTTCACGCGAACTGGTATCCACTGCTCTACGCTGCGGTGCGCCGCGCCTCGGATGGCGATGCTGTCATGGCACCGCCCTCGGGGAGACCGTTCAGACACAGCAAGGCGCTGCTACAATAATCCAGACATTCTGACGACCGGTTCCTCAGCCGAAAGTTGTTTACGGTTGTCAGCGCTGCGACCGCCGACCACAACAATCCCGCAAACATCGCCAGCGGCAATCTTGCGGCTGACGAAGGCCACATAAAGCGGAACAGGAATCGTTCCCTCGACCTCAACCGGCGCTTGACCCTGCCCCCGGCAAAACTGGCGTTCAACCGAAGCCCGAGCCAGTTTACAGGTAGCAGGTTCTGGACCGACTGCGCCAGTTCGATTGAAAAATTACCTTCATAATCTTCCGCACTGCGGTTCTCGATATAAACCGCGATGGTCCCATCAGGCTTGATGCACTTCTCAGCCCACTCCAGCGCTTTCCGCAAATTCGGCAGTTCTGTCCGGCGGACATGCACCAGGATATGATCGAACTTTTGATCGGCCAATATGCCGTCTCCAGCCCCGGCTGCCTGATCTGAAATGTCATATCCGGACGCCGGGATCGCGGCCCCCGATACAAGTTCTTCCAGGCCAAAATGACGTTCGATCGGCATATGCTTTCGCAGCGAAAGCAATAGAGGACTGGTGTCGTCGCATACCAGCGCATTCTTTTGACCGGCGTGGCCCGCAATCGAGTTGATCCAGTTCAGAATCAGCCGGGAATCGAGCCAGAGATAGTGCCAGATCGGAACATCCGGGATGACCCCGATGTTACGGCGAACGAATCCGATCAGAGCGGTATAGAGCTGGAGCAACGATCTCCTGAATTCGGCAGATCGATCCCTTGCGGGGGGAGCTTCCACACCCGAGCTGGGCTGAGCAAACAACCGGGCCTCACTGGCAATTTCCGGCGGAAGCACCGGTGCGACACCGGGAAATTTGGTCGAAGCCCACGCCTGAACCCCTGAGGTCCAATAGAAGTGATCGACATGGTCCGGCGGCGGTGTCATGTGTCGATTCAACTCCGACATGAACCTCGCCGCCTCTGCGCGAACTTGCGCCAGTCCTGCCGGCAGATCGCCCGATCGGAAAACGACATCCACCTCGGCGAAACGCCGGTGTTCGCGCGTCGCCCAACTGGACAGTTCAGCGGCGATCTGTTCCGGCGACGTGTATGCACATCGCAGGTAGCCTTTCTCCTGCTCCGCCGATTGCAACTCGAGCATGAAGAACCCATCGGAATCGTCGATGATCGAAAAATCCCCCGACGGAACCAGCTCCGGAATGAGCCCGTAATCGCAATAGGAGTTCACAAGCCCCATCGGCACTTCGGGCTTGATCGCCAGCATGAAGATCAGATGGTAACGGCCCAGCAGCGTCTTCCTGTCGACTTGCCAGTAGATCTGATTGTGATTGGTGCAGGTGACGAAATCCTGCGTGACCGTCTTGCCGATCACGGTGGGATGCAGATTGTCGAATGCCAGTTGCACCATCGGCCGTGGCGACATGGTCAATGTGCCACTGGCCTGATCGACTGCATCGATCAGCACGGGAACGACAGCCTCGGAACAGGCGCGCAGCGAAGGCGCCATGATGGCGCGATGCCCCTCTCGCAACTTTGCGACCAGCGTCTTGAGCGAGCCCTCCGCCAGAACGAAGTCGGAATTCATGAAGACGAAATGCGTATTGGTTTGCTCGGGCCCGCTGTCGCGAATTCCGCGCGCATAGGCCAGTGTCAGCGTGACGCCGTAATTTCCGTTGGTAATCAGATCGTCGATCAGGATGTAGCGAACCGTACAAAACGCCTTCAGCTTGTCGAGGTAATCCCGCTCTTCGAACTTGTCCCGGCTTTCCATCGAAGTCATGACGACGATTTCGAGATCGGTTTCCGCCGCCATGAACGGAAGGTTGCCCGCCGCCAGATATGACGGCAACGACACCTTCGCGAACTCCTCGATGTATCGAGTGCCCCAGATAACCGTCAAAAACCTGACTTTTAGCCTGTCGCTCATCTCTGGGATCCGCATCCTCGGGCTTGCAGATTTATTGCTGCGGGACAAGAGCGGGCCGCTTCCCGCCGGAACCGGCCCACACGGCCAAATATCACATAATCGGCGGCGCCATTGCTCTTATTCCGGGCCACGGAAGCATCGCTTACAGCTTCCCTGCCCAAAGTCTAGTGCTTCGGCGTCCGAAGTCCCGGCCAAGCTTCTATTGCAGAATGAGAGACGGCGTGGCAATTCGGAGGGCTAATTCGCCGCGACGTTTTGTCGTCGCCATCGCAGGGCGTGTCCCCCACCGGGGTGCGCGGATGCAAGCGCAGATTGACCGAGAAACCGGAGGCCTATCCCTCTGAGGCTCGAGAAGGATATGCCATGGGATCGTCTCCAAAGACCCTTGAACGGCTGAAGCATCTCACCGCGACGGGAGCCTTGCCCCCGGGGAGCAGCATCTGCGACATCGGCGCAACCCAGCTGTTTGGCGACAAGGACCAGCAGGCTTCCCGTGCTTTTCTTTCCTTTTATGCCGATCGGTTTCCCGGGGCCAAACGACCGGAAGATGTGCCGCCGGAAGCTCTTCAAAAAATTGCCGACAACGGATTTCTCGGAGACCTGCTCCTGCTGGCGGGTTTTCAGTACAAGGCGCTCGATATTTTCCACGCCACCAATACCATTCTGTTCGATCTGAATATTCACGAGCCCGGCCCGGGTCTGATCGAGCAGTTCGATCTGGTCATCAATCTCGGCACGACGGAGCATGTCTTCAACCAGCTCCGGGCGTTCCAGACCATCCACACGCTGACGAAAATCAATGGCGTTTGCTATCACGACCTGCCGATGGCTGGGTATCTGAACCACGCGCTGTATCGCTATGATCCGCTTTTCTTCAGCACCGTCCTGCCCGCGAACCGGTATGCGTTGCTGCTGCAGGAAGTCACGCTGGGCGCGGAGCACGCCGTTCCCGATGCATTAAAGACCATGGGCTACAGGAATGCGACCTTCACCGACGTCGGAGTCGAGGTGGTCTACAGACGCACCTCTTCCGATCCGTTCCGCGTACCGATGGAAACCTCGACCTCACTCTCGATCGATCCAGCTTTTGAAAAGATCGTGCAAAGCGACCTCGTGCGCATGCCAACAAATGCGGACGTTCACTACGGAACAAGCCTTTCTTTCGATTCTGTGAGCTTTGTGGATTTAACGCGCGTCTGGATTTCCCGGCTGACGCAAGGCGTGCGGCGGCGGATTTCCCCGCGTTAGCTCGCGATCCTGCGCGCGACCGGACCGCGATCGCGACACATTGGGCTCAGGCCATGGACCGCCGGTCCCGACCTAACCGGTCTTGATGGCCAGCCGTCCGCTATAATCGATACGGTTAAGCAGCAGCGGCAGATCGTGCGCGGAAATGTATTCGTCCACGGCCTGACGCGCACCTTCGAAATGGCCGTAATCGTCGATGATCAATATTCCATTGCGGGCCAGACGCGGGAAAAGATGCTCCATTTCATGTTTGGTCGATGCGTACCAATCGGTATCAAGGCGTAGCAAGGCAATATCCGGCGGAGCTCCATCCGGAATGGTCCGCTCGACCATGCCTTTGACAAAATGCAACCGCTCCTCCGGATAGCCTGTCGAAAGAATATTGGCGCGTACATCTTCCAGGCTGGCCTCGGCCCAATGGCTGCTCTCTTCGCTGGTTTGACGGGGAAGCCAGCCATCGATAGCTCGGTTGCCCCATACGTCCACGTCCTTTGTCTCGTCGGGACGTGGCAGTCCTTCATAGGTGTCGAACAGATAAAGGTCGCGATCCGTGCGTCCCAGGGCCAACAAGCGATGAGCGACCAGCATCATGCTGCCGCCTCTCCAGACACCGCATTCAACAATGGCCCCGGGGATTGCTGCCCGCTCGATAAAGTCGACCGCCTGGTAGAGCGCATGCATCCGCTCATACGAGGTCATGGAAAATGCTCGAACACGCTCGGCAAGTACGCGAAATTCGGGATCGGTATCCTTCAGTCCGGTTTTTCCATGATACTGAAAAGCCGCTTGTTGATGATCGAAACCATGCTCTTCCTTGAGCGTCAGTTCGCCGTAACGGCGTTCGATGTCGGCCGGCACAGGCTTGCCCAATATCAGCAGAACCTGACGGTAGCGTCCAAGGGTGTCCACGCGCTCCGGCTCATTTGCCAAAGAGAGCTCTAAAACTTTTTCTTCCCATTCCGGTCGGAACGAAATGCCGCGCTCGGTTAATGACGAATAAAGCTGCAGCCCTTCAGTCAGGCCGCTTTTGCCATCGAGAAGCAGGACGAGCTGGATTTTCTCCTCATCCGTCAAGCCTTCGGTCGGCAGACGGTTCGCCACTTCGAGGAGCGCTTTTGCCTCGGCCGCAGACAGGGCTGCCTTGCCCTCTCCAGCGCGCAAGGATTCCAAACGTTCGCGCATGTCCTGACGATCGGGGTGAGCAGCCACCCCCAACTCCAGGACCCTGATCTCCCACGCCTTCGGGAAAGGCCGTCCATCTGCGGCGACCGAATTGTAAAACCGAAGGGCTTCATCGAAAGTGGCGCTTGGAGTGAATAGCCGTTTATATAAGCGCCGCTCGGTCCAGTTTAAAAAAGTCGTGTCTTCGCTATCTGGCTTATCTTTGAACAACGGAACGTTCCCAACGCTATGGAAGTCATGGTGCTGCGCCGACAGGTTTATCCACTACTGTCCGGAGCCGGGCGGTTTTTCGCCGGTTTCAAGGAAACATTCGCTCGCCCGGCTGTCAACGGAGCGGAAATGCCCCTTGCTCTGATGCACCGGCGGTCATTGCCTTTCGTTGCCCTATAGATATGGGAAACAAACATCTGGTTTGAATCCATGTTGCTATCGAGTGAAGATCGCCAACGCAAGAGACGCTATGAGCGCGTTGGTTAGTTCGCGTTGCGTGTTACTCGGGATCGAGCTTGGGCCGCTGCTTTGGAACCCGCTCCATTCCCCTCTCCGCCCCTGCTCCAGCGCCTTGGGCGCCCGAATTCGCGAAAACGGATAGCTGGCTTGCAGGGTCAGAATCCGATGCGCTGCCGCATGACAAGAGGCGCGGTTTCGGCGATGGTGCGCCCGCACCATGATCGCCCCGCCTGATCTCTACCGGAGTTTTCTGAATGTCCTTTCCGCGCGCCTCACAGGCCCTGTCCCGCTTTACCGTGCTCGATCTCACCCGCGTCCGGGCGGGCCCGACCTGCGTGCGGCAGTTGGCGGACTGGGGCGCCAATGTCATCAAGATCGATGCCCTGTTGGGGGAAGCCGGCGGTGAACAGCTCGGCGGTCCCCGCCGTGGCGCCGACTTCCAGAATTTGCACCGCAACAAGCGCGCGATGGCGCTCAGCCTGAAGGATCCGAGGGGGCTCGAAGTGTTCATGCGTCTCGCCGCCAAGGCCGACGTGATTGTCGAGAATTTCCGGCCCGACGTCAAAGACAAGCTCGGCATCGATTATGAGAGCGTGCGCAAGGTCAATCCGCGCATCGTCTATGGCAGCATCTCCGGCTTCGGCCAGGACGGCCCCTATCACAAGCGTCCGGGCTTCGATCAGATCGCCCAGGGCATGGGCGGGCTGATGTCGATCACCGGCGCACCGGGCGAAGGGCCGATGCGCGTCGGCATCCCCGTGGCGGATCTCACCGCCGGCCTGTTCTGCGCGATGGGCATCCTCACGGCGCTGCTGGAGCGCGACGTCTCCGGCGAAGGCCAGTGGGTGCAGACCTCGCTGTTGCAGGCGCAGATCTTCATGCTGGATTTCCAGGCCGCGCGCTGGCTGATGGAAAAGGACGTCGCCAAGCAGGCCGGCAACAACCATCCGACCAGTATTCCGACCGGCGTGTTCAAGACCTCGGACGGTTATATCAATATCGCCACCACCGGCGGGCGGATCTGGGAACGCTGCGCGCAGGCGCTCGGCGCGCCCGAGATGATCACCAATCCCGATTATGCCACCTCGGCGGCGCGCTCGAAGAACCGCGACGCCATCAACAAGGAAATCAATGTCCTGACCGCCAAGAAGAGCACCGAGACCTGGGTCACGGAGCTCAACGCCGCCGGCGTGCCCTGCGGGCCGATCTATTCGATCGACCAGATGTTCGAGGACGACCAGGTCAAGCATCTGGGCATCGCGCAGGACGTGCCCAATGCCGAGAACCGTCACATCCGCCTCGTCGGCCAGCCGTTCACGCTGTCGCGAACCCCGAGCAAGATGGTGGCGGCGCCGCCGGAATTCGGCGAGCAGACCAACGAAGTGCTGGCCGAGTTCGGCTTCAGCACCAGTGAGATTGACGGCTTGCGCGAAGCCAAGGTGGTGTGAGGCAACTCGCGCCCACTTCCGAAAGCCACATCAACAGCAGCCAAACAAAAGCCCGGCACCAAGCCGGGCTTCCGTTTTTGAAACCTGTTTTTTTAAACCTGACAGCCCAGTACTTGCAGTTCAGTACTTGGCTATCACCGGGTCGCCAAATCTGTAGTTCACGCCGACTCTCAAGATATTGTCCGTGATGCGTGAACTGAAGCCGCCGACCAGCGCCGTGGTGCCGGTGGGGTCGGCCAGGTTCGATGTAAACGTGCCGGAAACCTTGCCAAGGTCGAGATACAGATATTCGAGCCGGGCCGTCCAGCCGCCGCCGATCGCACCCTCGATGCCGCCGCCCGCGGTCCATCCCAGTTTGTAGTTTTGCGATCTGGTCGCGCCGGAAAGTGTGCTGTCGGCATCAACCTGTCCGTAAGCAAGACCACCGGTCGCATACAGCAAAACTGTTGGTACGACCACGAGACCGACACGCCCCCGCACCGTTCCAAAAAAATCGATGCGCTGCGTTTCAGTCGCCGAAACCGCCGGACCAGGGATCGGAAAAATACCGCCGAGCAGCGTCGTTGTGCAAACACCGGCCGCGCAGGTGTAGGAATGGCTGTTGCTCTGACCGGTGGCCTGAATGTCTCCCTCCAGACCCACAAGCCAGTTTTGCATCTGCAAATTATAGCCGATCTGAGCGCCACCACTGACGCCGTTCATCCTGGCGTTGACGCTATCGGTAAACACAGGGGGCGTACCAAGTGTGGAGGTATCCGAAGATCGACCCCACCCGTATCCGACGTTCACGCCGGCATAGGCTCCCGACCAATCGTAGACAGGGGTGATATAGGCCGGCGTCTTGTTGTAGGGCACCGCCCCCAGATCCGCCGCGGATGCCAGGCCGGTGCCGGCAAATACACCGGCAGCAACCGCCAGCGCAGCAGTGAATTTTTTGAACATGAATTTGTCCCTCAACAATCGACGGGAAAATACCGGATTCCTCAACCAATCCTAGCTCAATCGAGACTCTCCGACGGTTCCGGTATTCGGAATTCAACGAATCTCGACGGCTGTTGCCCAAACAGCGCACTCGCGAGGTGATATCGCGCCACAACCTGGGTAAATTCAGCCGCTTTCGGCGCTATGGTCAAAATATCACTCCGGCGACAAGCAGTTGATCCAACTCGAAATTATCAGGGAACCTGTTTTTGGTTCCGCTCGGGGAACGCTCCGGCCAGCGCGGCGCGATCCGCAGCGAGTACCCCGCGTTCGGTGATCAATCCCGTCACGAGTCGCGCCGGCGTGACGTCGAACGCGTAATTGGCGACTGGTGATCCTTCCGCGACCACGCGCACCGTTTCGATCCGGCCGTCCGCCGTGCGTCCCCGCATCATCGTGACTTCGTCGGCGTCGCGCTGTTCGATCGGAATTTTCTTTCCGTCAGAAACCGAAAAATCGATCGTCGGCGACGGCAGCGCGACATAGAACGGCACTTCATTGTCGTGCGCGGCGAGTGCCTTCAAGTACGTGCCGATCTTGTTGCAGACGTCGCCATTGGCGGCGACCCGGTCAGTGCCGACGATCACCAGATCGACCATGCCGTGCTGCATCAGATGGCCGCCGGTGTTGTCCGGGATCACGGTGTGCGGCACACCGTGATGCGAAAGCTCCCAGGCCGTCAGCGAGGCGCCCTGATTACGGGGCCTGGTTTCGTCGACCCAGACGTGCACATCCCAGCCGCGATCGTGCGCCATGTAGATCGGCGCGGTCGCCGTCCCCCAATCGACCGTCGCGAGCCAGCCGGCATTGCAATGGGTCAGCACGTTGATCCGGTTGTTGGCCTTCTTCGCGCGGATCTTTTCAATCACCGCGAGGCCATGCGCACCGATACTCTTGTTGATCTCGATATCCTGCTCGGCGATTTCGCCGGCGCGCGCAAAGGCTGCGGCCGCGCGCGCCGAAGGCGGCAGCGGCGAGAGCGCCTTGCGCATCTCCTCCAGAGCCCATTTCAAATTGATTGCGGTGGGGCGTGTGACGATCAGCCTGTCATAGGCCCGCGCCAGCGCCGCATCCGAGCTATCGGCGCGCATCGCCAGCGCCACACCATATGCAGCCGTGGCGCCGATCAGGGGCGCACCGCGCACCAGCATCGAGCGGATCGCTTCCGCCGCCGCGTCGCAGTCGGCGATATCGGCGACCACGAATTCATGCGGCAACCGCCGCTGATCGATCGCGCGAACCGAAACGCCATCAGGCTCGACCCAGATGCTGCGGATATGGCGTCCATCGACCTTCATGCGCGCAACACCCGTCCGGCTACCGCATCGAGCTTTTTCAGCAGTTCCGGATCGCGCGCTTCCGGCGCTGTGATCAGGGCCGTGTCCAGCGCGCGGTCGGAACCAACAGGGCACGGCTCGTGCTCACGCGGAAAGTCCCTCGCCAGACGCGCGACCAGGCCCCTCGCCTTTTCGGCGTTCGAGTTCAGCACGCGAATGATGTCCTGCACCGTGACCGCGTCATGATCCGGATGCCAGCAGTCGAAATCGGTGACCATCGCGACGCTGGCGTAACAAATCTCGGCCTCGCGGGCGAGTTTGGCTTCGGGCATGTTGGTCATGCCGATCACCGAATAGCCAAGGCCTTTGTACGTCAGGCTCTCGGCCAGACTCGAGAATTGCGGCCCCTCCATGCAGACATAAGTCCCGCCGCGCGCGAATGCGATGCCCTCGGCTTCGGCCGCGGCGGCCAGATGCTGCGACAATCGTGGCGACACCGGATGCGCCATCGACACATGCGCGACACAGCCCCGGCCGAAGAACGAACTCTCGCGTTTATGCGTCCGATCGACAAATTGATCGATCATGACAAAGGTGCCGGGCGGCAATTCCTCCTTGAAGGAACCACAGGCCGACAGCGAAATCAGGTCGGTGACACCAGCGCGCTTGAGCACATCGATATTGGCGCGGTAGTTGATGTCGGATGGCGACAGCCGGTGACCCTTGTCGTGCCGCGACAAAAACACGATCGGCAGGCCCGCGATGCTGCCCCGGCGCAGCGCCGCCGACGGCTCGCCCCAAGGGCTTGATATCACCTCGTCGCGGGCATCTTCCAGGCCCGGCAGATCGTAGATGCCGGAGCCGCCGATAATGCCGAGTACGGCCTTTGTCATGAGGTATTCCAACTCTGTTTCAGGTTCGCAAGCCTGCGAATGTTCGACTATATTGCGGGGCAATAATCAACCATTGTTCTCTGCAAGGAAAGTTGATGCCAGCCATGAACGACCGGGTGAAGCGCCAATCCATCATCGACGCCTGCCTGCGCATGAACAGCCTCGGCATCAACCAGGGCACCTCGGGAAATATCAGCCTGCGCCACGAGGACGGCCTGCTGATCACACCGACCGGCACGCCCTACGAAACCATGCAGCCCGAGCAGATCGTGTTCATGAAGCTCGACAGCACGGTCGAGACTAACCAGCGCCCCTCCAGCGAATGGCGCTTTCACCGCGATATAATCAAAGCGCGGCCTGAAGTGAACGCGGTGGTCCACGCCCATCCTCCTTATTCCACCATTCTGGCGATCATGGGCATGGCGATACCGGCCGTGCATTACATGATCGCCTGCGCCGGCGGCGACACCATCCGCTGCGCGCCCTATGCGACGTTCGGCACCGAAGAACTGTCGCAACACGCCGTCGCTGCGCTGGAAGACCGATCGGCCTGCCTGCTGGCGCATCACGGCATGATCGCGGTCGGCGCCTCGCTCGACAGAGCGATGTGGCTCGCGGTCGAAGTCGAAACCCTGGCGCGGCAATATCACGGCTGCCTCCAGATCGGCACGCCGCCGCTGTTGCCTCGCGACGAGATCGAGAATGTGATGGGCCGGATGGCGGGATATGGTCACGCGGAGGAGCGATCTTGTAGGATGGGTTGAGCGCTTGCGAAACCCATCGGCTTGTTCACTATGTGATGGGTTTCGCTGCGCTCTACCCATCCTACAGACTTCGTATTTCATGATCGTCATTGCGAGGCGCGAAGCGACGCAGCAATCCATCCAGCAGCCAAGGAAGTGTGGATTGCTTCGCTTCGCTCGCAATGACCGCGTCCTACCCGCAACACATACCTCCGCATTCCCGCGGCCCATCACGCCCGAGTCATGCCTGAAATCTTCCGCCCTGAAATCAGAGGGCGTGGGGAATGCCGGGTGCCCGCTGCACCCGCAGCCCCCTGTGCAACAAAAAAGCACAGGGGTAGAAGCCACAGGTACACCGGGATCACCCGGCATTCCCGCACGCAATGGTTTTAACGGTTTCCTTCGCGCTCTCCCCGGTGATCGGGCTCTTTTGTCACCGTCGCCTCGCGCAGTCTTCTGCGCGAAACTTGACGCCAGCGTCGAGGCGTCAGGACCACACGACCTCGCCGTCCGTTATCAGCGCTTTCGTCAAAGGCGCTGCTAACGTCCACCGCATCCCATCCCGCGTCCGTGACGATCGCGAAACGCCCCTCATGAGGGACGAGACGCGGTGATTTTGCCTTTGATTTGGGGTCGCGATCAACAACGGCAGTTGCGACTGATTAACGCGACGGGCAAATCACGCGTGCGCGCCGTTTTTGCAGTGTCAATCCATAAATTTGTGGGCGATCGGAAACGTCTGCTTCGGTACGCATATTGGACTCAAGTCGGACATCTTCATGTCCGCCAAACCCGAAATTAGATTCGATCAATCAAAGCCGGGTGAGATAAAGGCCTCCGCCAAAAGCGCTGATCGACAGGAGCACCGAACCAATCATGTACAGCAGCGCAGCGCCGAGTTCTCCACGTTCCATCAAATAATAGCTGTCCAATGAGAACGTCGAGAACGTCGTGTAGCCGCCACAGATGCCGACGGTGAGAAATATCCGGACTGCTTGCGGCACGTCCCACCTTGTCGCAAAAAGACCGAGGAGGGCGCCGATCAGGAACGAGCCCGTGACGTTAATGATAAAAATGCCCCACGGAAAATCTGATCCGAAGACTTTACTCGATCCGATTGCCACCAAATATCTGGCGACTGATCCAATCGAACCGCCAACCGCGACCGCGATGATGAATTGCAGGTTCATTGTCCTGCCCGCCGGGTTGCAACCCACCACTCAAAACCCCCGGCAACTAAACCCGCCACGAAAGTTGCGGCGACAAGAGAGCCAGGTGCGTCGCCAAGAAAAGCGATGAAGCCAACGATCCAAAGCGATCCGACCAGCCAAAGCGCGATTGATAAAGAATCTGGAAGTTTATCCATTTGCCACCCCTCTGTTGGTTAGGGGCAACGAGACCGGCGGTGCGCAAGCTCCTACCGGCGCGTTGCGCCCGGTAGGAGTCATCAGCCTCTCGGCGGTTATCGGGGGACTCCATCCCCATCAACACAAGAAAAATACGCCAGACTTTTTCGCTCGGCAAGGCTGCATCGCAACCCCGACTGTGACCCGAACACGCTCTGCGCCAGAAACGAAAACCGTACGCGCAACCCGCGCGACGATACATAAATACGTGCACTGCAACGAAAAGAACGGACACCCAAGTCATTTCTTGCGAGGCGTAATTTCTGAGCATCCGGTGCCTAACAAAGTAATATTGACAGTATTGCTGCCCTATCGCTAAGTGATGATAACGGTAATGGATTCTGCCGGGCCACTCGGGCCGAACCGCTTCCAAGAGAAGCTGATGACTCCTACTTAATTCGCCTCTCGCGCGAAGGAGTAGGGTCATGTTTTGTTTTTTGATATCATACTTTGGGTTCGAAATCGGCGCTGCCGCGGGCGGTGCGCGATGATGTCCCCTTCGGGCTTTATCGGCCTCCGCTTCGAGCAGTTGCGAAGCCTGATCAAATGGATTGGCATTGTTGTGCCGATGGCTGCGGTCGTCGGCTCCTTATGCGCCTTATTCTTATGGGGGTTGGATAGAGCGACCCAGGCACGTTTTAGTTTCCCCTGGCTCATCTACGGAATGCCAATCGCCGGTTTCCTGATGGTGCAGGCCTATCAGCGCTTCGGCCGATCGGCCGAGGGCGGCAATAATCTGATCGTCGAACAGATTCATGAGCCCGGCGGCGGCGTCCCGCTCCGCATGGCGCCGTTCATCCTCATTACCACTGTATTGACCCATCTGGTGGGGGGCTCCGCTGGTCGCGAGGGGACGGCCGTGCAACTGGGTGGCAGCATTGCCAGCGCCTTTGCCAAAACGTTCAAACTGTCGCCTGCCGACATCAGGATCGTCTTGATGGCCGGCATTGCGGCCGGCTTTGGCGCGGTGTTTGGAACGCCTATCGCGGGCGCCGTGTTCGCCCTCGAAGTCCTGACAATCGGGCGCATGCAATATGAGGCGCTGCTTCCCTGCCTGATGGCCGCCATCGCTGGAGACTGGAGCTGCCACGCCTGGGGGATCGAACACACCCATTACTCCATCAACTATCTTGCGAATGTCTCGGAAACGTCAGGGTTTCATTTAAATGCCCTGCTGCTGCTCAAGGTGGTGGCAGCAGGCGTCCTATTTGGTTTGGCCGCTCGCTTCTTCAGTGAATTTTCTCACTTGGTAAGCGCTGCATACAAAGCGATCTGCCCATACGCGCCGCTTCGGCCGGTTATTGCCAGTGCCATATTGATTGGTCTCGTCTTCGCCTTGGGCACGCGCGAATATCTTGGCCTCGGCGTGTGGTCTCCTAATCCAGCGGATGCCACCATCGCGGGCTTTTTCCTGCCTGGTCGGGTCGATCATTGGAGCTGGCTTTGGAAAACGATTTTCACGGTCGTCACGCTGAGCAGCGGTTTTAAAGGCGGCGAGGTAACGCCACTGTTTTTTATCGGCGCGGCGCTTGGAAATGCGCTTGCCGTCGTCTTCGGCGCGCCGTCCGACTTGTTCGCCGGCCTTGGGTTTGTGGCTGTCTTTGCCGGCGCCACCAACACCCCGCTCGCCTGCATGATCATGGGCATTGAACTGTTTGGCTCTCTCCACGCTGTCTACATCGCAGTCGCCTGCTTTGTTGCGTATCTCTGCAGTGGCCATTCCAGCATCTACATGGCCCAACGCCTTGGTACGCCCAAGACGGCGGCCGCCTTCATTCCTCCCGATCTGTCGGTGCGCCAGGTTCGGGATCTGAACGTCCAGGCCTTCGGCGACTTCGTCGACCGGGTTCAAGCGCGATCAAGCCGCCTCCCCCTTCCAACCAAGAAAGTAGAAAACATGGCTCGTCATACACTCACGCATAAAGAAATTGGCATGGTTCGAATTTATCTGAAGCCGCGCGAAAAGGCAGTGGGCACGGGCAGTCGTTTATTTGGCGGCCGGCCGCTCTACCGCGAGCTGGTGATCCAGGCCAAGGCGGCCGGCATCATGAACGCGACCGCGCATCACACCCATTTTGGTTACAGCAACCGCGGCAAGCTGGAAGATGAAGGATACGAAATATCAAACCCGGACCTGACGATGTGCGTGGAACTTATTGCGCCCCGCGCCGAGCTCGAGGAGTTTTGCCGCACGCATGGCGACATGCTGAAGCGCAAAGTTATCGTTTACAAGCATATCGAACACTGGGACCTGACAGGCGACGTAGTCAAAATAGATGAAGCGTTGCGAGCTTAACCGGGGTGAAGAACCTGCTCACCTCCTGGGTCTTCGAGAACGTCAACTCTGACTTTGCGACGTTTATCCAGACCATCGTCATTACGCTGGCTGCCAGGCTTATCGTCTACGGAACGGGACACTGGCAGCAGCCGTCCACGGTGTCGGCAAAGACATGGCTTTTTCTGGTCTTGTCGGGTGCAGCGATCGGCGCCTCCTGGATCTGTTATTTCCGGGCTCTCAAGCTTGGCGATGCGGCGCGCGTTGCGCCGATCGACAAGCTCAGCGTCGTATTCGTGTCGATCTTCGCGGTCATGTTCTTCGGCGAGCGGCTGAGGCTGCCAAATTGGCTGGGCGCGCTCATGATAACCTGCGGCGCCATATTGATCGCTTACCGGGTTTAGTTGGCGGTCGATGCAAAGCCGAACAAATCAATGGCTCAAGCGACTCGGCGCAGTGGCCGGAGTTATTATCGCGCTCACCGGCACGTGGGCGGGATACCTGCGCTTAAGTGGCAACTTTCACGCAGTCGAAGAAGGCGCCATCTATCGATCGGGACAACTCAGCGGTTCGCAATTCTCAAATCGCATCCGCGAGAACGGAATACGGACGATCATCAACCTGCGCGGCAACAATGCCGGCAGTCTCTGGTACGATGACGAAATGAAAGCTAGCGCCGCAGCCGGCGTAGAACACGTCGACTTTCCCATTTCTGCGAGTCGAGAGCTGACCAATGATCAAGTGTCTCAGCTATTGGGATTATTGAGAACATCCGCCCGGCCTATCCTTATTCATTGCGAAGCTGGCGCCGACCGGACTGGCTTGGCCTCGGCACTTTATAAATTGGTTGTCGAGAAACGCCCGCCATCTGAGGCCGCGGCACAACTCTCCTTCCGCTACGGTCATTTTCCATGGCTGGGTAACAGCACGATCGCGATGGACATCACGCTTGCGCGGGTCGTCTCGCCAGCCATCCAAATACAGTAAGCAGGTGGATAATGGCGCGGATCGGAAATGCCCGGACAATTGCCGATATCGAGTATGTCGTTGAGCCACCCGGTATCGGAAGCGATGTAACAACCTGGACGTCACACGGCGTCAACTGCTCGATCGACCGGCATCGATTCAGTGGCCAGGACTACGCTTTCCGGTTTGAAGTCATGGACCTTCGTCTGGACGATCCCCCGAAACAGCGTTGGCATGTGGTCATCATTAACGAGGTTTGGCAATTCCGCGATGCCAAAACGGATTCGCGGGGTAGCAAATCACTCAGGGTGCTTCGGGGAAAGCCAACAGATGTCTTGAACTGGATGCGAAAGCACCGGGAACTAAAACTGCTCAAAAAAACGGATTTCATGTGATGCCCGGTACAGGTCGCCGGAATTTCGCCCGCACCTGCCCCCATCCGGACTTGCCTTGCGAAAGCCACCGGCTACAAACTCCCAACAGGAAAACCGTCAGACGCCGGAAGGATTCTATGCCATTACGCCCGGGGGTTCCGCAGCGGTAAAACCAGTGTTTCCTGGATTCCTCTAAAATCAGCCTGACCAATGAAGAGGACGGACTTTATGCTCAATACGCCTCGCTCCCGCCGCGGCATGGTAACCTCCCCGCATCATCTTGCCAGCGAAGCAGGCTTGCGCGTGTTGCGCGAAGGCGGCAACGCCATCGAGGCCACGCTGGCGATGGCGGCAAGCCTGCCGGTGGTCTATCCGCACATGAATTCGATCGGCGGCGACGGGTTCTGGCTTATTTCAAAAGACGGCAAGCCGCCGATCGCGGTGGACGGCTGCGGCGCCGCCGCCTCGGCCGCGACCGTGGAATTCTACAAGGCAAAGGGCCTGACCGAGATCCCCTCGCGCGGCCCGCTTGCGGCCAATACGGCCGCGGGCACCATCTCGGGGTGGGCCGAGGTGATCAAGATCAATCAGGAGATCGGCGGCAAACTGCCGCTGTCGCGACTGGTCGAGGACGCCGTGTGGTCGGCCGAGAACGGATTCGCCGTAACATCAGGACAACAGGAACTGACCGAAACGAAATTACCCGAACTCAAGGATTCTCCCGGCTTCATTGAAACATTCTTGCTCGACGGCAAGCTGCCAAAGGCCGGCCAGTTGATGAAGCTGCCGGCGTTAGGCGCCACGCTCAGACGGCTTGGCCTGCACGGCGCGATGGATTTCTACACCGGAGAACTGGCCAAGGAGATCGCCGCCGACCTGAAGCGCTGTGGATCACCGGTAACGCTCGAAGACCTGACCTCGCAAAAGGCGCAGCGGCGCGAGGCTCTTTCGGTCGGCGTGAAAGATGCAACGCTGTATAATTTCCCACCGCCGACGCAGGGCCTCGCGTCGCTGATGATCCTGGCAATTTTCGAGCGCCTGAACATCAAGCAGGCCGAAACGTTCGAATACCTGCACGGCATCGTGGAGGCGACCAAGCAGGCCTTTCTGGTGCGCGACCGGATCGTCGGCGATCCCGCGCTGATGGTGCAGAAGGCCGAAGACTATCTGAAGCCCGAAATTCTCGATCAATTGGCCTCGAATGTGTCGCCTGTGCGCGCATTGCCATGGCCGGTGCCGGCCAATCCCGGCGACACGGTCTGGCTCGGGGCGATCGACAAGGATGGCATCGCGGTCAGTTTTATTCAAAGCATCTATTTCGAGTTCGGCTCGGGCTGCGTGCTCGAGAATTCCGGCATCGTCTGGCAAAATCGCGGATCGAGCTTTGTGCTCGAAGGCAATGGTCCGCGCGCGCTGAAGCCGGGACGCAAGCCGTTTCACACGCTCAATCCGGCAATGGCGCTGTTCAAGGACGGAAGGCGAATGGTGTATGGCAACATGGGCGGCGAAGGCCAGCCGCAGAGCCAGTCCGCCATCTTCTCGCGCTACGCGATGTACGGTCAGGAATTGCAAGCTGCGATCACCGCGCCACGCTGGTTGCTCGGCAAGACCTGGGGCGACGCCACCGTGACGCTCAAGCTCGAGGGCCGTTTCGACCCGCGCGTGGTGCAGGCGATGCGCGACGCCGGGCACGATATCGAAATGCTGGCCGACTTCACTTCAACGATGGGTCACGGCGGGGCCGTGGTGCGCCATTCCGACGGCCTATTCGAGGGCGCGACCGACCCGCGCAGCGATGGTGCGGCGATGGGCTTCTGACGCCGGAGGTAGTGTCATGATCTGCGCCGCGTTGCTCCGCGCGCTCGTGCTGACGGCGGTTCTTGCCGCGGGGGTGATGCCGGCCGCATGCCTTGACGACAACAGCAATCTGTTGCCGGGCAAGGCCACAAAGGAGCTGCCGCCCGAGCTGCTTTCGCTGCTTCAAGAAAAGAAGATGCCGAAACATTCACCCATCATCTTGCGCATCTTCAAGGAAGAGGCGGAGCTTGAAGTCTGGAAACAGGACACGTCAGGGCACTTCGAGATCCTCAAGACCTATCCGGTCTGCCGGTGGTCCGGCGATCTTGGCCCGAAGCTTTACGAAGGCGACCGGCAGACGCCGGAGGGATTCTATTCCATTACGCCGGCGCAGATGAATCCCAACTCCAGCTACTATCTTGCGATCAATACCGGCTTTCCCAACAGCTTCGACAAGGCGAACAACCGCGCCGGCAGTTTTCTGATGATTCATGGCGACTGCTGGTCGAGCGGTTGCTACGCCATGACCGACGAACAGATCAGCGAGATCTATGCGCTGGCGCGCGACGTATTCGTCGGCGGCGCGCCGTCGTTCCAGGTCCAGGCCTATCCGTTCCGCTTGACGCCGGCGAACCTGGCGCGGCATCGCAACAGTCCGAACCTGGCGTTCTGGGAAATGCTCAAGATCGGCAACGATCACTTCGAGACGACGCATCTCGAGCCGAAAGTAAATGTGTGCAATCGCAGCTACGTCTTCGATGCGCAGGCTCCCGCCAACTCACCTGGTCCCCTCGTGTTCAATCCCACCGGTAAATGCCCCGCCTTCGTCGTGAACCCGAAAATCGCGCCGATGGCGCAGGAGAAACAGCGCAGCGACGCGATGGAATACGCGCAATTGGTGAAAGACAACGCGCCCACCACATCAATTTACAGCGGATTTGACGGTGGAATGAACAAGGCATTCCTCGCCCAGTTTCCGGGCAGAGTGAGGCTTGCGATGGTGATGCCGTATGCATCCTACCTGCCGCAACTGCCGCCGATCCCGTGGGTCGACAATGACGGTTCGCTGGCGAATAAATGGTTTGGCACCATGTTCGCCAAACCGGTTGGGTGCGATCCGGCTCATACCGGCTTCCTGTCGAGCGTCCTCGCAGGACACCAGTGCTGAACCGCCGGGTCTGATCAGATCGTAGGATGGGTAGAGCACTTGCGAAACCCATCACCTTGGCGCGCGACGCCAATGTCACGAAGATACGATGGGTATCGCTGCGCTCCACCCATCCTACGGGCTGAACCGCTTTGTATGCGTCCGGCGGCTTCAAACCGGCGCCATCCGGCGTCGAGGAAATCACAAAGCGGTTCTTCAGCGCAGCTAGAGTGGGGTAACAGTCATTCCACCCAATCCAAGCGAAGCCTCGAAGCCCGCTTGTACGCCTCGCAATTCCAGAACAACCCCGTTTGCGTTCTGCAATCGTGCAACCTTGGCACCGCCGACGACGGCGATTCCGGCGCCAGCGGCACTGTAGGTTCCATAGATATCCGCGGGACTTCGCAAATTATAAGCGACACCTGCATATCTGGTTTCCGCGACGCCGATGGTGCCAACACCGATGCCGCCTACTCTGAAGTAAGCGATGTGGCCTTGGTAATTCAGAACTCCTTTTCCGCCGCCTCCGCCGATGATAAATCCGGCTTTGAAAACTCGCAGACGAACGGTGCCGGTGCCCGCGTAAGATTCCGATATCGACATCAGCATTGCGGCCGATACGACAACGGCTAAAGATATTTTCTTGATGCTAGTGAAACGCGGCATTTCCTGTTCCTTTTTGCAGTGTGCAGATGGCGTATGAACGACGAAGCCTGGACTTTTACGCGACCTTCTTGATTAGCGGCGGCTTCCATGAACCGTCGAGGATGCCCTGCTTGCCCCAGTAGGCGCGGATGTAGAGGGAGAAATGGTCCTCCGGCGCGGGCAGCTTCATTCTGTTGGGAAAAGACGAGGCCTTGCGACATCTGACCGGCGAACATCCGGATGGCTTGCAGGCCTGCACGATAGGCGGCGCACAGTTTCTCGATGATCGAGATTGAAACGCGCATCCAACACTTGACCGACTTAGCAACTGGCATAGGTCTGTCTGTCCACGGCGGAGACGATTTTTGTTTTGGCGTTGCTCCGTCTCGATCCTAGCCCGGTTCCGCGCGGAAGGGATGTCCAGTTTGTGCCAAACTTGCCTCCGGGATGCGCGCAATCTTCGTTTGATTTGGGGGGACGACAACGATCCCGATTTGCGAAGGCGGCCTAGACTCGGTGACAATTCTGGTTAGAGTAGTGCCACCCCACGGCGTGCCGTAAGCACGTCGTGAAGCAAACCGGCACGACGGGACCCTGCGCCACAGGCTGCATGGGTTTGGGCATCATCCCAACAAACGGCGAAATGCGCCGGACCGTGCCCCATGACGACCTCCGACGACCACACCACGCATCCGCGTCTCGCGCCCTTGGCTTGGGTATTCGCACGCTATGGCAATTTCACGCTCGGCGGCGGCAGTGCCACGACGGCGGTTCTGCATCACGAGTTGGTCGGAAAGCGGCGATAGATACCGGAAGACCGCTTCATGCTCTGTTTTGCGCTGGGCCGCCTCACGCCCGGAACCAATCTTCTCGCCTTCTCCACGGGCGTCGGATGGCTGTTGCGCGGCATGGCCGGTGCGGTCGCTTCTCTAAAAGGGAGCCGACAATGCCAGCAGAGATAGAGGTTAACGCTTCTGGCGAGGGAGTTGAGTTTAAAATAGAGGACGAGCAAGGTGCGCAAGCACAATTCCGGCTCGACCGCCGCTTGACGACAGCGTTAGTCGTTATGGGCTTGCAAGAACTATCACGTCTCCCACCGCTTGAAGGTGAGTTGCTCCAGGACCCAGAGCGCCCTTTATTGCAGGGCCGCCCATCTTTTCAGGTAGCCATCGACGAGAGTGGGGATGCCCTCGTGGCGTTTCGTCTTCATCCTCTATCGACCATGAACTTTCTGTTTGACGACGAACTTTCGTCCAAGCTCTTGCGCGAACTCTCGGAGGTCCTCGCAACCCCGCGACCTGCGCGCGTTCAACGCAACAAGAATTAATATGTGCAGGGATACCTCTGGTGTTTGCTTCGCGTCATTTGCGGAAGTCGGGTCGCGTCCCCCGTTTGTGGGCTTGTCGCCCGGCCGGTTCAATCCAAAGAAAAGCCGCCCGAAGGCGGCTCTCCATTCAATCCGATATAGTGGGTCGAACCATGCATCCTCAGGCCACCAAGCGAGCCCCCGGCCCGCCCGTTGCTCTACCTGCCCGGAGAATAATCCGTCATCTTCATGAAGATGCGCTCCGGGGGTTTCACCAGGATTTTTCCATCGGACTCGCTGGCTTCGCGAGCCTGGACCCACTCCGGATCCGCCTGGAATTCCTTCCAGTTCTTGTCGGCCGCTTCCTGACTATCGTGCGACAGAACATAAATCAGCGTGTTGTCTTTTCGCGCGTCGTCGGTGGGAATCCAGTAAATCTCGCTCTTGATGCCGTGTCTTGCGAATAGCCGTATGGTGTGATCGGCAAATCGTTTGTTGAGCGCCGGTAGCCGCCCCGGCAGCGTCGTGTATGTTCTGAGTTCATAAACCCGGCTGCCCGCATCCTTCGACTGAGCCAGTAGACGCTCTGCTGAGAATAAGCAGAAGCCCGCTACCAGTAGTGCGATCGCGCCTCGGATCGTCTTTTTTGGATTCATCGTTGTTTCCTCGTTTATCCGGTATTTCACAAATGGCATTCCGGAGTGGAGGAACGATAGCAGACGGAATTATCTTCCGCATGCCTCTTGTCGATCATTTGCGGAAGCAAGCGGTGGCGCTGCTCTGGTCCGCTCATCAGCCAGTCATGACTTTTCGCCGACCCGCGATCCGGTTTCGCCTCCGATCGCAGCGGCTATGGCTTCGTCAACCCGTTCCAGCCAGATAAACTCGAGTTTATCGCGGGCGCTTGCGGGAATGTCGTCGTAGTCACGGCGATTGCGTGCGGGGAGCATGACTCTTGTCAGGCCCGCCGCGGCGGCGGCAACGACTTTCTCTTTGATACCGCCTACCGGAAGCACCAAACCTCGTAACGAAATCTCGCCAGTCATTGCGGTGTCGCTTCGCACCGTGCGATCCGTCAGCAGCGAGGTGAGCGCCGTGAACATCGCCACACCGGCGCTGGGGCCATCCTTGGGCGTAGCGCCGGCCGGGACGTGAACATGAATGTCGCTCTTTTCGAAGGTCGCTGGGTCGATGCCGAGTTGGGCTGCCCGGCTTTTTACCAGAGTCAGCGCCGCCTGAACGCTTTCGCGCATTACCTCGCCGAGTTGTCCGGTCAGGATCAACGATCCTCTGCCGGGCGTGCGCGACGCTTCGATAAAGAGAATATCGCCGCCGACCGGCGTCCAGGCAAGACCCGTCGCCACACCGGGAATGCTGGTGCGCATCGCGACTTCATTTTCGAAACGAGGCGGGCCGAGGATGGTCGTGATTTCCTGGGCGGTAAGCGCCACGCGATCCTTGCTGCCGTCAGCGATCTGGACGGCGACGTGACGAAACGCCCTGCCGATCTCGCGCTCCAGATTCCGGACGCCCGCCTCTCGCGTGTATCCTTTGATCATGAGCTCCAGCGCCGCGGGATCGATTTCAACCTGGTCGGCTTTCAGCCCATTGGCCTCAAGCTGGCGGCGCACCAGATAACGCTGAGCGATCTGGAGCTTTTCATCCGCTGTGTAGCCGGCCAGGCTAATGACTTCCATTCGGTCCAACAGCGGCCCCGGAACGGTATCGAGCATATTGGCGGTAGCGATGAACACTACGCGCGAGAGGTCGAAGGGAACGCCGAGATAATTGTCGCGAAAGGTTCCGTTTTGCTCGGGATCGAGCACTTCCAGCATCGCCGCCGACGGATCGCCCTGCACGCCACGCCCGAGCTTGTCGAGCTCGTCCAACATCATGACGCAATTGCGCGCGCCGGCCTTCTTGATGGCCTGAATGATGTTGCCTGGGAGCGCACCTATATAAGTGCGGCGGTGGCCGCGGATTTCCGCTTCATCATGCACGCCGCCAAGACTCACCCGCACGAATGGCCGCCCCATCGCACGCGCGATGGACTGCCCCAGCGAGGTTTTGCCAACCCCTGGCGGACCGGCAAAGCAGAGGATCGGCGCCTTGCCTTCAGGCGCCAGCTTGCGGACCGCCAGGTATTCGATGATCCGGCTCTTGATCTTCTCCAGACCGTAATGGTCCTCGTCGAGGATGCGCCGAGCTTCGGCGATATCGATCGACTTCTCCTCCGGCAGTCCCCACGGCAGTTCGGTCAGCCAATCCAGATAACTTCGAACCATGCCTGCTTCGGCTGCGCCGTCCGGCATACGCTCGTACCGGCGAACTTCTCGTCGCGCCTGGCTTTCGACGTCAGCCGGCATCTCCGCCTTGGCGATGGCTGCATTCAATTCCGCAACCTCTTGAGCCTTGCCATCGCCTTCACCCAATTGTCGCTGGATGGTCGCCATTTGCTCGCGCAGGATCGCTTCGCGCTGCCGCCCGTCGAAAGTCGCCTTGGTTTGCTGGCCGATCTCGTTGCTCAGCCGCAGAATCTCGATGCGCTCGGCCAGATGCCGTGACACCTTGTCCATGCGAAGCGCAAGGTCGACGGTCTCCAGAATTTCCTGCTTGTCCCGTGGTTTTATATCCATATACGACGTCGCAAGATCGGCGAGCACCGATGGCGAGGTTGTGCTCCGCAGTATTGCGATCAGTTCCTGCGGCGCCTGCGGCAGCAGCTCCGTTGCTTCTATGGCCTGGCGCTGCAAATTCAGAAAACGGGCCTCGATTTCCGGCGACCTGGTTGTGGGCTCCGGAATGTTGAGAACGCGTGCCGCTGGAAACGGCGTGCCTGGGAGAAAATCGAGTACCCGGATGCGTTGAACGCCCTGGCAGACGACATGGTGGGTGTCATCAGGCCCGGTCAGGTAGCGGATGATATTTGCAACGGTGCCGATGCGATACAGATCGTCAGGTCCCGGCTCGTTGAGCTCGGCATCGCGCTGCAGGAGAATGCCGATCTGGCGCTGCTCGCGCATCGCCTGTTGTGTGGCGGCGATTGCTTCCGGCCGCCCCAGCGTGATCGGCGCGATCATTCCCGGAAACAGGACCGTATTCCGGACCGGAATCATGATGAGCGCATCTGTCGGAATAGAAACCGATGGACGGGCTGCTGCCGCAGACGGCTCGTCGGAGACGCTTGCCTGGTCGGCCGATGACATGAGGTTTCTCCCTAAATCGATTTGGCGAGGCGCAGGCCGATGCAGCCATTGGTGGCGAAGCGGCTTACGGTGTAACGACCCAGCGGCAGTGTAATGCGGCGCTCGAAACGTCCCTGCGGCAACTCCATCCGGAGTATCCGGGCATTGCGGAGTTCGGGCGGGAGTGCGCGCCGGCCGCTGACGATCAGCACTCCCTCGTCGATCACGGCTTCGACATCATCGGGATCGACGCCCGGAAGCGCGATCAGGATCAGCACCTCGCGATCGGTCTCCAGCACGTCGATCGGCGGCTCCCAGCTTGGTTCGCGGGTACCAGCCAGTGGACGTAATCGCAGGAATTGCTGATGCATTCGCTCGGCGCGAGCCAAGGCTCCGATGGCATCGGACAGCATCCAATCCATGGGGTCTTTGGTTGCCATGTGAGTTCTCCAGCCGTCAGAGTTGGAAGTATCCTGATTCCATATCTAATAAACATCGGTTCAAAACAAAAGCGCGACGGCGTCAAAGCGCCGCCGTTCCGGATCGTCAGCGTACCGGTATTCGGTGAGCTATTGCAATGCGATGTGCCGGCGGCGTTGCTGATTGCACTCTTGGTTTCGCAAAGGCTTGCGGTCGAAAAAGCTTTGCCGCCGGACCGGCGATATCGGTCCGACGGCGGCTTTGATGGGGTCGCAGTGACGTGATCAGTTATTCCTGACGATAACGACTTCGAGATATTCGCTTGGAATCACCAGCGTACCGTCGGTGGCAAGATTGAACTTGCCGAGCAGTGCGTCGATATCCGTCGCGAGTGCGGCGCCCGCTGTGTCATCGAGGGCTTCGAACGCCTTCACCACGGGGCCGTAATAGTTCCGGAAAATCTCGATCCAGTGCTCCGGCGATTCGTAGCGGAACACGAAATTCCGGCTCTGCGTTCCGATGCGGCCGCCGGCACCGAACAAACGATCGAGATGCGCCCGCGTGCCCCACAGCGCCGGCGATGAGACGCCTGCCGGCGGCGGCAGGTGTTTGCCGATAGTCTTGAACAATTGCCCGATGAAGCTTTCCGGGGTCCAGTTGGCGAGGCCGATTTTCCCGCCGGGACGGCACACCCGCAGCATCTCGTTCGCCGCCTGCTGCTGGTTCGGTGTGAACATCACGCCGAATGTCGATAGCACCACATCGAAGCTTGCATCCTCGAAAGGCAGCGCTTCGGCGTCAGCCTCACGGAAGATCGCCGATAGCCGCTCCGCCTGGGCGCGTTCGCGGCCGCGTTCGAGCAGCGAGCCGACATAGTCTGTCGAGACTACTTCGGCAAACCGGCGCGCGGCAGCCAGCGTCGCATTGCCGTTGCCGGCGGCGACGTCGAGCACGCGCTGGTTACTGCGCAGATCGACCGCCTCGCACAGCATCTCGCCGACGATCTGCAAGGTCACGCCGACGACGGCGTAGTCGCCGGACGACCAGGCGCGTTGCTGCCGGCCTTTGATCGCGGTGAAGTCGGTCGCCGGATGGAGCGGGGTTTGGATGGTCATGGCATTCTCCTTTTCGATGTGGGTTGACAGGTACGGTGGACAGTTGCGGTCTATTCCGCGGCTTCGGAACTCGGACCCGGACGCGGAAACGCTTTGGGGGCTTGCGGAAATCCGCGGCGCCACGGCAGCAGCATCGATACCCGGTCGCGGTAGTGGCGGTAGTCGTCGCCGAACAGGACGGTCAGATCACGCTCCTCGAGCATGATTCCGATCAGCACGTAGATCGTGGTGACACCGGCAAACAGCAGATGGCCCGCGGTCATGTTCGGCGTCGCCCAGAATGCGATGAGGAAACCGAGATAGATCGGATGGCGCACAAAGTTATACAGAAACGGCGTGCGAAAGCGTGGCGCGGGCAATTCCTTGCCGTTCAGATTGTTGACGACCTGATGCACGCCGAACAGTTCGAAGTGGCTGATCAGGAACGTGCTGGTGAGGACCATCAGCCAGCCGCCGAGCGACAGGCTGCTGATGGCGATGGCGATCAGCGGCTGGTCGATCCGCCAGATCACGGCCGGTATGGCCTGCCATTGCCAGAACAGCAGGTCGAGCGTCAGGCTGGCGAACAACACATAGGTGCTGCGCTCGACCGAAGCCGGAACGTACCTAGTCCACCACGCCTTGAATGACTTCCGCGCCATGACGCTGTGCTGAACTGCGAACAGGGACAGCAGGCGGAGATTGTTCAAAATGGCTTGCGACAGCGGTGCAATATCGCCGCTGTTGATCGTCTTCGGCACGACGAAACCGCCGACGAAACCGACCGCGTACAGAAAGGTGACGACAAACAAAGTGTAGGAAACGAGTCCGTAAATCAGTGCGATTAATCTGGACATGGAAAACTCCTCAAATCCGATTGCTAAAACTGGTGCGCTCGGGAAAAGGCGCGCGCTGTGGGTGCGACGCCGCGTCGCATACCCGCCCGCGACACCCTTCGAACGCTTCGGCGTGACCGCGCCGCTCTGCTGCGCAAAACCAGCAGTTCCGTCGGATCGACGGTGAACGGCGTTGAAAGGCATTCGATAAGGTCGGCGCGGGACAATCCGGCGGCCCGAAGGGACCGTTCGTCGATTTCGAGCAGGGACTTAATCGCCGATCGCATCAGCAGAGATGCGATCAGGGCGACGCCCCGATTGGCCACATTTGCAGCCCAATTTCTGATCATCATGACCTCCATCAGTGGGATGCCACGCGTTGAACCAAACGCCTGCATCGGTGACTCATGGGTATTGTCCGAGAGCCAAATCCACAATGATCGAGACACCGCCATCATTTGCTATTGCGCCGGACAAAGGTCACGACGTGCTTGCCGAGTCATTGCGCGCAGTGCGCCTGACCGGCTCGGTGTTTCTCGACGCCTGCTTTACCGCGCCGTTCGGCATCATCAGTCCGAAGCGTTTCGACGCCAGCAGCCCGATGGCGCATCTTCGCCATGTCAGCGTGTTTCACCTGATCGCGGCAGGCGAATGCGACGTCGAACTTGCCAACGGCGAACGCACGAAAATCTCGGCTGGCGATATCATCCTGATGCCGTTTGCGGACCGGCATAAATTCTCCAACGGGCGCGCCCTCGAAGCGCCGCTCGCGGAGGACGTTGTCCGCCCCGGAGCCCTGAAGGGAATCTGGACCATCAATCATGGCGGCGGCGGACAGGAAACCCGCATGGTCTGCGGATTTCTGGAGTCGTCCGAATTCCTGCTGACACCAGTGTTTCGCACCTTGCCGCCACTATTGGTCGATCGCGCCGAAGACGACCAGGTCAGCGCGCTGATCAAATCCACGGTCGGCCAGATTCTTGCGCTGACGGAAAACGCAGCCCCCGGCAGTGAGCTGATGCTTGGCCGGCTGATGGAATTGTTGTTCGTCGAGGTGTTGCGGCGCTACGCGACGCGGTTGCCGGCGAGCGCCAAGGGATGGTTCGCCGCCCTCAACGATCCCCTGGTCGGTCGCGCGATCCAGTCCGTGCACGCCGACCCCGCGCGGCGCTGGACGGTGGAAGATTTGGCGCGCGAAGCCGGCTCGTCGCGCACCGTGCTGGCGGAGCGATTTCACCAGGTGATGGGTCAGGCCCCGATCGAGTACATCACCTGCTGGCGGATGCAGCTTGCGGCCGAACGTATCCGCGCCGGGAGCGGCAGTCTTGCGGCGATCGCGGCCGACGTCGGCTACGATTCCGAAGCCGCGTTCAATCGCGCCTTCAAGCGGGTGACCGGCGTGACGCCCGGGCGGTGGCGCGACGGCAGCCTGATCACCGCGGTCGCATCCTGACTGCAGGTCGCCCGTAGACTGGAAAATGCCCGTAAACTGGAAGTCACCGGTAGCCTGAACGACGCCGTCGGGATTGCCAGGCGTGCAATATTTTTTTGCGTATTTGCTTGCGTTGGCGCCAGCACCATGCAACGCGCCGGATGAATAAGCCCCGCCTTCCAATCGCGGAAAGCGCCCTGTTCCTTGACAAGCCGTAGGGCGAAGTACCTAAGCAGCCTTGATACCAGCCCGCGTCTCATCAGCTCACGCCGGAACGGCGCCCCGTTTAAGGGCTACGAGCAACTCTTTCGCCAGAGGTTCCGCCGAGGCGGGGTTCTGGCCGGTGATGAGGCGGCCATCAACGACGACGTGAGGTTGCCAGTTGGATGTAGACGAGTATTCGGCACCTTCTGCCCTTAGCGCGTCTTCGAGTTCGTAGGGCACGTCATCGCGGGCGTAGTCGTACTCTTCTTTCCTGGAGAACGAGGTGAGCTTCTTGCCGCGCACGAAGGGCGTGCCATCACCGAGGTTGACCCCGAGCAGCGAGCACGGACCGTGACAAACAGCGGTCACGATCTTGTTCGTGCTCCAGGCACGCACAATTGCCCTTTGGACGTCCGCATTGCGTTGGATATCGACCATGGGCCCGAGGCCGCCGGGCACGAGGATAGCGTCGTAGTCCGCGGCATCCACTTCCGACAGCTTGCGGCTGTGATTCAGCCGTCGAAAACCCTTGCTCTCGAAAAATTCTTTCTCGGCGGGGTCTTTCTCGTCGTACGCGTCGTAGGGCGTCCATCCGCCGGCAGGCGACGCGAACTCTACCGCGATACCCGCTTTATCCAGCACGCCGAACGGATGAGCGACCTCGGCAAAAAAGAAGCCGGTCTTCCGGCTGTGCGGACCGATCACGGCTGCGTTGGTGACGATGAAGAGGACATGTTGGGTCACGTATTTCTCCTCGGCATTCTGATCTCGCTGCGCCCTTGCGCCGTCAAAACCTTACCGGCCGACGATAGCATGTCTCCGGCCGCGCAATTAAAGCAGATATCTGCGGCCCAATGCCGCTATGGCCATTCGCAGAAATGAAATGTTCGCGTCTCCTCTTCCGCTCTCGTCTCGACAACGGTGTTTCGGCAGTTTTAGTCATCACACCTGTCAGACCGACGGCAATAAAGCACCTGTCACGACGCCAGTGCCAATCCCGGCAGCAATGCCGGGAGCGTCTCAGTCACACCGCTCGCTATCGCGCCGATGACGTCCAGCGCGAGTAACGATCACACCAGCTAGAGGCTCGCTTCAGATCGGCTCGACGCCCTGCCGAAGGCTTTCGACATTCGTATCGTCCGTTGAGGGCCTGGCCTCATCCGTTGGAACATGCCCCATCCTCTTGGCCCAGAATCCGCTGAGGATCGGAACGAGGATTGCGGTCACCAGGCACGATGTCGCCACCAGCACCGTTGCCGCCGGCGCCACGGGTTTGAAACTCGGAATCATGTTGGCGATCAAGGTGGGATTGGCGATCGCCGCTCCCGCCGTGCTTGACGCTGCCAATCCCGCAGTGCCATTGCCGCCCGCGATGAAGCGATCGGCGAGCATCAGCGGGATTCCCGTCACCACGATGACGATCAATCCAAGCAGGATGCCGCCGATGCCCGTCTGGCCAATCACGTTGAGATCGATGCCGTTGCCGAGCGCGAAGCCGAAGAACGGAATCAATGGATGGACACACTGCCCGAAGAACTTGCGCAGATCGCTGTCGAGATTGCCGAGTGCAAACCCGATCAGGAACGGCAGCACGGCACCGACAAACAACCGTGGCTCGAACACAGCGATACCCGACGCGCCGAGCACGAGCATGCTGACCAGCGGACCCGACTCGATCGACATCAGCACGAAAGCACCTGCGTCCTCCTTCGATCCGTATTGCTGCATCACCGCGGCGTAGAGACCGCCATTGGTCATGTCCATCGAAGTGGTGATGGCGAGAACCGAGAGGCCGGCAAAGATGCCGGTCGTGATCCCGGCCTCGGGGATGAAGCGCGCGGCGATCATGGTGACGACCCACGCCACGACTGTCTTGGTGACGACCAGCGTTCCGGACTTGCGCAACACGATGCCGGTTGCCCGCAAATCGATTGTAGCGCCCATGCAGAAGAACCAGACCGCCAGAATCGGCACCGTGCCGGTGATCAAGCCATTGGTGAAAGATCCGAAATAAGTGCCCGCGCCCGGCGCGAACGTCTTGCAGACCGCGCCAAGCAGCAGAGGAACCAGCATGAGTCCACCTGGAACCTTCTCAATCGACTTTAAAATCCTCACATTGCCTCCCGCGCCCGGCTTTTTACGGTTTGATTTTTTGTTGTTAACGGCCAATAGCGTGCGCCGATGGCCGACGCCACAACTAAAAAGGGTACGCGGGGAAAATTCTCGAAGTTGTGGACATCAAGGATCGGACTCGCTGCGTCCGCCAGCTACCAACAGCGGACTCGCGCTCGCCGTCACGTTTGCGCTGTATTATTCGTCTTGGACCGCCGGATTAGTCGAAATCAGGCCGTGGCTTTTTCCGCGATGCGGCGCTCGTCGCGGATCTGCCGCACCGTGTTGGCCTTCAGGATCAGGCTGCTCGGATGCGGATCGCCATAATGCAGCAGCATCGTCGCCCGAACCGCGTCGCCGGCAACCGGGAAATTCGCGTGAAAGGTCCGGTAGCCCCAAAACAGATAGAGGTTGCCGGGTTTCAGATATTTGACGTTCGCCTGATCGCCCGCCGCCAGCTTGCGCGAGACGCGGTTGCGGTACCATTTGCTCTGGACGATCGCCTTTTCGACGATGTTGACGAGCGCGAACCGGCGATAGCCGCGGCGGTTCGGGAACACGATCAACTCGCCGGCGCGACCCTTCGGTCCCTCCGGGATCAATATCGGCGCCAGCGCCGTGATCACGTGTTTATCGTAATGGTGGAGCAGCGACTTCTCGTCGCCCGAACGACCTGCGACGACGCGCAGGCCTGTATAGATTTCCTCCTCCAATTTCGCGCGGGGGCAGCCGATCTGCGCGAGTTGCGCCAATAGCCGGCGCATCTGCGGATCGTCGGTGAGTTCCTGAGGCGGGGTGCCCCGATCGCGCGAAAGCCAGTTCAGGGCAAAATAGCGCTTGCCCTTCTCTTCGACCAGGCCGTGGACATAGGCCTGCGCGCGCCTGATCCAGGCCGGATCGATCGCATTCTCGATGCAAACGAAGCCCTTTTCATCCAGCTCCGCGGCGAGTGCCGTGGCATCCAGCCGATCGGTCAGGAGTGCCATCGTGACCTCCAAACAGGAGCTGCGATTGGCCATCCGGCGGCAAGCGCGTCCGTATTCTTGCTGACGCTGTGGAAGCAGAAAGACATTTCCTAGACGTACAGCTTTTTATCGCGACATCAATTTGGGCCGGTTGTTAACCTAACTTTTCAAGCTTAATCGCCCAATATGCGCTTGGATGCCATGAAAGAGCCGCCAACTGAGGCAGACTCCTTGTGCTAAATTTGTTTTTTCCGATGGCTCGTTTGCTCCAATTTCTTGGCCCGAAGCTGCGCCTTTCTGACTTGCTCACGCAGATCATTCAATTCGGCTAGTTGCGCGTCCAAATCTGCTGGTACGCCAGTAACGATTGAAAGTCGCTTGTCGGTAGAAGACCTCCCGATGCGTTTACGAAGAAAATTCATTTAGAGACCCCGTTACTGAAAAATGAACTGCATGATTCAAGGGCGAAAATTACCCTGGAAATTTGTAGCTCAAGATGTCCAGGCAGACATTGATCGGCGCCCTGCCCTCGTCCGCCCCTGCCTCGGCGGCGGGCATCGGATGGCCAGATCGGCAAGACCGCTCGACGCCAGAAACAGAAGTCGCGCGCCCATCAAAAAAATCCGAAACTCAGATCCAGGCCGTAGGAAATCATGAGCAATGATACCAACAGACCTGCACAGCAAAATAATGCAATTTGCTTCAGGACATCGACTTCAGTCGGATAGGATGTGGCCCCGCGGGCGAGCAATCGTACAATAGTGGTCATTCGAGATCTCCAAAGCTCTCAGCCATCGTATTGCGGTTCCTGCGCTCCAAAGCCGTTCAAAATCGAAAATTGGCCGCGGTCTGTCGCGCACGGATTCTTTCTGAAACCAGTCCGCTTTCCAGTCGTCAAATGACGACCAAGAAGACAAATCACGGCCGTGAAAAGGGATGGGCCCAGTGGCCTGACCGCAACGAGCCAAATCGCCCCCTGCTGCCAAATCGACACCGCGCACCTGAAATCGCCTGGTTTCAGGCTTGCGGCCGGGACGTAGGCCGTGGATATTAATGGATTGCCAGACGACGTATGACTCTTCTGAAGTTCTAAATATTTTTCGTGTGGCCATGATTGATCTGATTGAATGCATTTATGAGGCTGCCTTCGTTCCCGAGCTGTGGAACGCTGTTCTGCAGAAGGCTAGCGATCTGTCGGCCTCGGCCAGTGCACAAATTTTCTTTTTTAGCGAGAATGGTCCGCCGCGCGGGACGACATTGGAAAATCTGCGCCCCCTGTTCGATGAATTCATCAGGGGCGATACGTGGAAGTTCTGCGACAGCGCCCAGAGGATGTGCGCCGTGCAGCCGGCAAGCTTCGTCTGTGTCGACGATTTCATGACACAGGATGAGATCGCACGCGATCCGGCCCGCGTCATGCTTCGAGAAATTGGCATCGGCGCTCACCTGTGTTCGGCCGTCGCGATGCCAACCGGCGAGTTGGCAACGTTCGTTTTTCAAAAATGGATTGAGGACGGCAAACACAGGCAGGCCGAGATCGATCGTCTGGATGCGCTAAGACCGCATCTCGCCCGCGCAAGCCTCGTTGCTGCCCGACTTGGGATCGAACGCGCTCAAGCAACCGCATCGGCGCTTGAGATCATGGGATTGCCTGCCGCCGTACTCTCTGCCTCAGGCCGCGTCCTGGCCTCGAATACGCGCCTCCAGCGGATGAGTGACGCGTTCCTGCCGGTTGCCCATGGCGGGTTGGCTATCGCTGACGGGGAAGCCAACCGGCTGTTTCAGCAGGCTGTGATCGGCATCAATCAGAGCACCACTGCAGTCTGCTCCATTCCGGTGCCGGCGGTGGGCAGCGAGGCTGCGTTCGTCGTTCACCTCTTGCCGCTGCGACGGGCAGCGCACGACATCTTCGCTGGCGCGGATACTTTGGTGCTGGCCACACCGATCGCTCCGAGCAAGCTCGTGCCATCGGCAAATCTCCTCAACGCGCTGTTCGACCTGACGCCCGCGGAAGCTCGATTGGCAATGGACCTCGCGGACGGTCTGACCTTATCGGATTGCGCTGTCCGGCATGCCGTTACGGTCAAGACCGCACGCACTTACCTCGAACGCATCTTCCGGAAGACCGGCACCAGCCGGCAAAGCCAGCTCGTCAACATGCTCAGAGCGGTGCAGCCGCCGTTGGTCTTGCCATCGAAAGGCTGATGATGGGGTCAACACCAGCCGATACGCCGAGGTCGCCCTGCGGATGGAGGACAATCGAGATCGCGTTGTTCAGCAATGGTTCGACGTTGGTTCCTCACCGCCACGTCTGCAAAGTGCCGAAGGCCGAATTCAATATCACGCACCCGCCGGCTGCAAAAGTTGCGGCAGATCCCAGGCCACGGTTCGTCTCCCGCGCTTGAAGACCGCGACGGGCTGGCGAATTTCCGCGACGGCCTTTTCCGGCGATGGCGCGTCGATCATGACGATGTCGGCCGGATTGCCGACCTGCACGCCGTAATTCCCAATATTGAGAATGCGTGCTGAGCGATCTGTAATCATGTGAAAGCATTCGGCCAATTCGTGGGGCAGCGCCACCTGCAGCACATTGGCTTGAAGGTTCGCAATCCTGATCAGGGAACAATCGCCGTAAGGCGTGGACGGGTTCATGATATTGTTTGACGATATCGAGCAATTGACGCCGCACTTGACCAGAAAATTTGCATCGGCCACGCCGCGATGGACCGCATGATCATGCTTCCTGCCCATCAGGAAAAGATCGGTCGCGGGCAGCACGGTGACGTTGATGCCAGCATCGGCCAGCCGCGCGCCGACTTTTTCCAGCTCCGCCGGCGGCAACAATGAAAGCTTTGCCATGTGGCCGACGGTGACGCGGCCACCCAGACCATGCCGCTTGGTGAGTTCGATCACATCGTAGATATCAAGGTGATCGGCCGTCGGACCGACATCCAGATGCATATCGACGTCGACATCGAATTCCCGGGCAAGCTCGAAAATACGCAAAATTTGCGCTTTGGCATCCGTATCGTATCGCGGAGCAGCGCCGATGACATTTGCGCCTCGCAGCAAACCCTGGATGATCAACTCTTCCGTTCCCGGCAAATTTGTCAGCCCGTCCTGCGGAAACACGCAAATCTGAATGTCAGCCGCCCATCGGTAGTCAGCCTTGAGCTTTTCGATCGCGTCGAAGCCGCGCATACCGATGACAGGATCGACTTCGACATGCGTCCTGATATGCGTGGTTCCGCGCATCAGGCACTCCTTGAGCGCCCGTTCCGCCCGGCCATACACCTCTTCCGTGGACAGCTTCGGCTTGATGGAAGATGTGTACGGCACGGGACTGATGTCGCGCCCCGGCAAGGCAGGGCATTGGTCGATCAGATAGGCCTTGTCCAGGTGAATATGCGTTTCGACGAGTCCGCCGCAGACAAGTCTGTGGTTCGCATCATAGACCTCACCTTCAGCCGCCAGGCTCTTCTCGATCGCGACGATCTTGCCATCCTGGATACCGATGTCGACACATTCTGTCCCGGCGCCGCGGAGAATGAGGGCGTTTCTGATGATCAGGTCCATCGTTTTCCTTCATAAACTTCTGCGGGCTCACAGCCGAAGAAATCCGGCACTCGCGGTGAGACAGCGGCCTCAGTTGATCGTAAGATTGGCAGCCGTAATGACACGCCTCCAGCGAGCGAGTTCTGTGTCGATCAGGCTGCCCAATGCCTCGGGCGTGCTGGTGCGCGCGTTGATGCCGATCGCTTCAAAGCGGCTTCGCACATCCGAACCGTTGACGACCTTGACGATTGCGCTGTTCAGACGCGCCACGACTTCGGGAGGCGTGCCGCGCGGCGCCATGATGCCGCCCCACGAGGTTCCGGCCAATTCTGGCATGCCGGCCTCGACGACGGTCGGCACGTCGGGAAGCAGTGCCGAGCGATGATCCGTCGTGACGGCCAGCGGTCTGACCAGACCACTCGCAGCCTGACTTGCCGCCGAAGCGATTTGCGGAAACATGATCTGGATCTGACCGGCGATGACATCGTTCAACGCTTGGCCATTGCCTCGATAGGGAACATGCAGAATGTCTCCCTTCGTCGTCATTTTGAACACCTCACCGTAAAGGTGGGTCGACGTTCCCAGACCTCCGGACCCGAAGCTGAACTTTCCTGATTTGCTGCGTACCAGATCCGCCAGTTCAGCCAGGGACTTCGCTTGCAAGGAGGGATTCACGACCACCAGATGTCCGGTCTCGTAGGCGAGCGAAATCGGTATCAGGTCTTTGGATGCGTCGAATGTCAGCCCCTTGTACAGGGTCGGATTGACCGACAAGACCCCCATCGGCGCCAGCAGCAACGTGTAACCGTCAGGCTCGGAACGGATCACCCGCTCCACGCCGATATTGCCGCCTGCGCCAGTCACGTTTTCCACGATGATGGGCTGTTTCAACTCTGCGCCCAAACGCTCCGCAAGGACGCGGCCGATCACATCGGCATCGCCTCCAACCGAGAATGGAACGATCAATTTGATCGGCCTCGTCGGGTATTCCTCAGCGCTCAGCGAGCGCGCAGGATCAAGCGAAAGCAGGACAAGCAAGCCTCCGATAAACTGAAAAACGATGCGCGGCAGACTGACCTTCATGCATCACTCCAAAAGGGTTACTCGCTGTCATCAAGCGTTTTTTACAACCGATCCAGCGCTGCAAAATGCGTTCCACAGACTGCGGGGTTACTGAACCTCTCCCGCTTGCGGGGGAGGTCGCCGTGCGAAGCGCGGCGGGTGGGGGAAGGTCTGTCCTCCCCTCTACTAACGCGTTTTGCCGAAGCACCCCACCCCGACTCTCCCGCAAGCAGGAGAGGGAGTGCATTTCCGCTGTCGCTGTAATTCAATCCAATCTCATCACTGCTAATGGAAGATGCGTCCGGAATCGATGACGACGGTCTGGCCGGTCATGGTCTCGGTGCGGCATATGGTGACCACCATGTCGGCGCAGTCGTCCTTGTCGGCGGGCTTCTTCAGGAGCGAGGCCGATGCGGAGCGCTCGATCTGCTCGGACTTGAGATTGGCTGTCGCGCGCGTGCCGTCCAGGAGGCCTGGCGCCACGCAGTTGACCAGCGTCTCGGGCGCCAGCGCCACCGCCATGCAGCGCGTCAGATGAATGAGCCCCGCCTTCGACACGGCATAGGCGATCGAAGAACCGGTTGGGGCGAGCCCCGCGACCGAAGCGATGTTGACGATGCGACCCCGCCCCTGGGCTTTCATGACGGGCGCAACGGCCTTGGACAGGTGCATCGGCCCGGTCAGGTTGATCGCCATGATATCGTTCCAGACCTGCGGCGTCAGGCCATCGAGGTCGGCGAAGGGAACCGCGAAATTGTAGGCCGCGTCGTTGACCAGGATATCGAGGCGACCGAAAGCTTTTGTCACTTCGCCGACAAGCCGATCCACTGCCGCGCCATCGGTGATGTCGCAGCCGAAAGCCTGAGCCTTGATGTGATATTGTGACGCCAGCTCGCTGGCGACGCCTTCCGCCTGCTCGCGGCTGCGCGCATACATCACGGCGACATGGGCGCCCTCTTGCGCGAGCGCGTGGCAGATACGCTGCCCCAGCCCGCCATTGCCGCCCGTCACCAATGCCACCGCGCCCTTCAGGTCCATCGCTTCTCTCCTTTAATGTGAATGCGCCGGGTCGCGCGAAACTGCTCTAATCGCCGAAACCGACGAACACCGTCGCTTCCTCGACCGATTTTCGTTCGGACACCACCGCATTAGCCGGGAAGCTTTCATCCGGCCAGCCCAGCGCGATGCTTTTCATGATGACCTGATCGTCGGCTATGCCGGCATGCTCGCGCACCACAGGCGATTGCATGATGCCCTGGCTGTTGATCACGGCGCCGAGCCCGCGAGACCAGGCGGCATTGACCAAGGCGGTCGCGACAGCGCCGCAATCGAACGGCGTATCGTCGCTGCCGTCCAGCACGCGGTCATAGGTCACGATCACGCATACCGGCGCGTCGAATTGACGGAAGCCGCGCAGCACCCAATCCTGCCGCATCTCCTTGTCGTCGCGCGCGATCCCCATCGCGGAGAATAATTGCTTGGCGACGCCAACCTGCCGGTCGCGGTGCGGACCTGCAAAAGGCTGTCCGGTGCGGAACTCGCGCGACTGCGGCACGCCTGCCACCATCCGCTCGGTATTCCCGGCGCGGATTTTGTTCAGCGGTTCGCCGGTGATGACGTAAAAATTCCAGGGCTGGGTGTTCATCGACGACGGCGCGCGCATCGCCAGACCGATGATTTCCTCAATCAGCGCCCTGGGCACCGGATCGGGCTTGTAACCGCGGATGCTGCGGCGGCCGAGGATAACGTCATCGAACTGCATGGGTCTGGGATTCCCGGGATAGCCTCTAAACTCAAAATTGCCTCTCAACCTTATCGGGGCAGCGTCGCCAGATAGGCCGATATCGCCAGCATGTCGTCTTGGCTAAGCTTCGCGACGACAGGCTGCATCAGCTCCGCGCTGGGTCCGGCGCGGGTGCCGATCTTGATGTCGTTGAGCTGACGAAACACGTACATCGGCGAACGGCCGGTAAGGTATGGCACTTCGCCGATGCCTTTCAGGTCTTGGCCGTGGCAGGTGGCGCATGCCGGCGTCAGACCGCCCTCACCCTTCACCAGCGCCTCGCCACGTTTGACGCTGCCGACGGGGACGTTGGCCACAAAGCCCATCCGCGAGTCGCGAAGATGGGCGCGCTCCGGCGCTTCGGGCAGCTCGATGATGCGGTTGCCGATCGGCTCGGTGCCGCCATTGGCGACCGGAAAGCGCATGCCGCCGACGCGCAATTCGGTTTTCGGCACGGTGTCGGTTTCGACCACCCGGGTCCACGCGACGCGCGGCAGAGCCGCATAATAACGGGCGGCCTCGCGCAATTCCTCGTCGCTTACCGCCTTGGCGATCGGAAACATCGAACCGGCACGGGCGCCTTTGCGGCGGCCTTCTTTGAAGTCCGTCATCTGGCGGATGATGTAGGCTTCGGACATTCCGGCGATATCGGACGATTCCGGATGCCCGGCGCCGTTGGTGACGTGGCATTTGGAACAGGCCTTGACGGCCGGCGCGCGTCCGGTGGCGACCACCACCGGCATCGGCGGATGATCCTCCGGAAACCAGTCAGGCGGCGTGAAATCATTCTCGACCTGCGCCTGGGTATATTTCCGGCTGCTGCCCGGCAGAGTGTGCTCCACAGTGGCGTCGAACTCGGCGACCGGCGGATTGGCCGGATAGGCCCACTCCGGATTAGGCGGCGCCGCTGCAGGACCGGGTGCAGGACTCGCCGATTGCGCCAACACCCCACTGACGACACCACCGGCAGCAACACCCAAAAGCGCCACGACGCCTGCAACTGCGAGTCTCATTTTTCCCCCACCGGTATTTTTTCGAGCGGCAATCCAGCGTTGTTATCAAAAGTAACCGCTATACGCGAGGGGTGCCTTTCGACGTGAATGTCGGCACCGGCAGCCTGATGCGATCGCTCGTGCGGCTATAGTTGGGACCGCCGAGCCGTCCGCAGGGGGCAAAGCGATCGACCCGGACCCGCATCGCTTCGGCGTCGATCAAATCGTCACGGAAATACATCGCGACGATTTCGCCGAACACGATCGACCTCGAGGTTGCGAAATCGAGAATCTTGTAGAGCTTGCATTCCCAGGCAATCGGGGTTTCCGCGATCCTCTGGGTTTCCATGTGCTGCGACGGGGCCAGCGACAGACCGGTCGCGTCGAGTTCGGAGACGTGGGAGGGAAAATCGCTGCCGCACAGCACCATCTTTTCGAGCAGGCTCTCGTCGACCATGTTGACGACGAATTCGCCGCGATCCTGGATGTTCTTCAGGGTGTCCTTGATTTCCCCGGGGCGGTGGCTCTCTTCGCCGTAAAGGTCCACCCCGATCACCATCAGCGGCGGGTCCTCGCCCATATAGGTGAACGAACTGAACGGCGCGGCATTGTGGAGCCCGTTCGCGCCACGCGTCGTCACCAGCGCTATCGGCCGCGGCGCGATGCTGCCGGTGATCAGCCAGTATTTCTGCATATTGCTCAAACCTGACATCACGACATGGGTCATCGCGCCCTCCTCCCTTCATCCAGCCATTCCGAGAAGCAGATGTTCCGGTAAGCAGATCTTTGTGCAAGCTTAAGTGCTATTTCTGTACCAGCGGGCACTCGCTCTCCGCCAGAGGTCTCACAGCCTCTTCGCCGGGAATGGTCCGCAGGACGCGGTAGTAATCCCAGGGATATTTGACTTCGTCGGGGTTCTTCACCTCGACCAGGTACATGTCATGCACGAGCCGGCCATCTTCGCGGACGCGGCCGCCATTTGCAAAGAAGTCGGTGACCGGATGCGCCCGAATCTCCGCGGCGACGCGCACGCCATCGTCGGTTCCACCAGATGCGATTGATTTCAGATAGTGCGTCACAGCCGAATAGACGCCCGCCTGGGCCATCGTCGGCATCGCACCATGCCGGGCGAAGAAGCGCTTCGACCACGCCCGCGTTTCATCGGTGCGATCCCAGTAGAAACCGTTGGTCAGAACGAGGCCGCGCGCATTTTCAATGCCCATGCCGTGAACGTCGGTGATGAAAACCGCCATGCCCACCAGCTTGACACCGCTCTCGCGCAATCCGAACTCGTTGAACTGCTTGACGGCGTTGACCGTGTCGGTTCCGCCATTGGCGAGCGCGATCACCTTGGCTTTCGAGGCCTGCGCCTGAACGATAAACGACGAGAAATCCAGCGTATTCAGGGGATGCCGAACGACATCGGCGACGGTGCCGCCGGCTTTTTTCACCTGCGCGGAAACATCCGCGGCCATCGTTCGCCCGAACGTATAATCCGCCGCGAGGATGTACCAGGAATCTGCGCCGCTCTGCATCACGGCTTTGGTGGTCGCGACCGCCGCCGAATAGGTATCCCAGGTCCATTGGAAGCTGGTTGGCGTGCAGGACTTTCCGGTGAATTCGGCCGTGCCGGAGCCGGACGCGATGACGATCTTCTGCCGTTCGCGCGCGACCGCCTGAACCGCAAGCGCCACCGACGAATTGGGCACGTCGGCGATCATGTCGACACCTTCGACATCGTACCAGCGCTTGGCGATCGCCGCCGCCGTATCGGGCTTGTTGCCGTGATCGGCCTGCACGATCTCGATCGGCTTGCCGAGCACCGTGCCGCCGAAATCTTCCACCGCCATGCGGGCTGCGACCACCCCGCCTTGACCTGACAGGGCAGAGAACACACCGGTATAATCCGTCAGCAAGCCGATGCGGACCACGCTGTCCGAGACCTGAGCGCTCGCATGCTGGGTCAAAGCGAGCGTCACGGACAATGCTAACAGCGCAACCCTGGTCGACATGCCACCTCCTAGAATATCCGCAGATATAAAACCTTAGATAGCTAAGCGCTGCGCTTTGCCGGTGCGCGCAACTTTTCTACCTTGATATCGCCGGATACGATACGCCGATACGATGTCTGGAAACGATATCCGGAAACGATATGCAGAAACCGTGCCGCTGCATCGGCGAAGCCTGGACAAGGCTTTGGGCAAGCTTGCGACTGTCAACCAGCAAGCGCGATACCGCGCGACGCGAACTCCATCGGCGACCGTACGATCGCGATTGCCAAACTCCAAATGCCCGCAGAGGTGGCAGCCCTCCAGAAAACCCTCGCATTATCCAGCGCTTGGAGTTGGTTTGACGCATTGTTTCTCTCTCGTCCGGGATCGTCCCTGCCCGGCGAATGCTCTGGAAAGAGAGCATCTTTCAGTCCATTGTCCGGCCGCGCGATGACCAGATGTGATCGGGTAAGAGCCGTGCCCAGCCAGAGTTCAGGATGAACACACCCTCGTCGATCCGCGACGAGGAAATGAACCCTCTCCAGGTGTTCTGGGAGGATGACGATCATGTTTTCTGCAGGACATTTTTCGAAGATGCTGACGGCAACCGGAATAGCGTTCTGGCCGTCTATGTCGGCACGAATTATCCGAGGCCGGGCGGCCTCGATCGATTGGCTCACGAATACGAGTTGAAGGACGAACTGGATGAGGAATGGGCGTTACGGCCCATGGACCTCGTGCGCGAGCGCAACCGGACCATTCTGATGCTCCGGGATCCCGGCGGCGAGCCGCTCAGCCGGATGATCGGTCAGCCGCTCGAACTGGGAAGATTCCTGCAACTCGCCGTCGCTCTCTCGGTTGCGCTCGGCAAGCTGCACGGACATGGCCTCATCCACAAAGACATCAAGCCGGCCAATGTGCTTGTCGATTCCGCCACGGGCCAGGTTTGGCTGACGGGCTTTGGCATCGCATCGCGCCTTCCGCGGGAGCATCAGCCGGCCGGGCCCCCTGAGTTCATCGCCGGAACACTGCCCTACATGGCGCCCGAACAGACGGGACGGATGAATCGCTCGATCGATTCACGGAGCGACCTCTACTCATTCGGGGTCACCCTTTACGAAATGCTGACCGGCAGCCTTCCCTTCGCCGCTTCCGATCCGATCGGATGGGTACATTGTCACATCGCGATGCAGCCGCCGCCGCCTCACGACCGGACGAGAAACGTTCCTTCCGCGGTCTCCGCCATTATCATGAAGCTGCTCGCGAAAACCGCCGAGGAGCGCTACCAGACGGCTGTTGGCGTTGAGAGCGATCTTCGGTGCTGCCTCGCGCAATGGCAGGCAGAAGGCCGTATCGACGAATTATGGCCTGGCGAACACGACATGCCGGATCGCCTGCTCATCCCCGAAAAACTCTACGGGCGAAGTTACGAGATCAATACCCTTCTCGCCGCCTTCGATCGCGTTGTGGCCGGCGGCAGACCCGAACTGGTGCTGGTTTCCGGTTACTCCGGCATCGGCAAATCCTCCGTCGTCAATGAACTCCACAAACCGGTCATCCGGTCTCGCGGCCTTTTTGCTTCGGGCAAGTTCGACCAGTACAAGCGCGACATCCCCTATGCCACTTTGGCACAAGCCCTTCAGAGCCTGGTTCGCCCGCTGCTGAGCAAGAGCGAAGCCGAGCTGCACAAATGGCGCGACGCGCTTGACGAGGCGTTGGGTCCGAACGGAATGCTGATTGTCGATCTCGTTCCCGAATTAAAGCACATCATCGCAGACCAGCGCCCGGTACCCGAACTTCCCCAACAGGACGCACAGGGCCGTTTTCAATTGGTGTTCCGGCGTTTCATCGGCATATTCGCAAGGCCCGAACATCCGCTCGTTCTGTTCTTTGACGATCTGCAATGGCTCGACGCGGCGACGCTCGATTTGCTCGAGGACATGCTGACCCGGGCCGACATGCAGAACCTGCTGCTGATCGGCGCCTATCGCGACAACGAGGTCAATGCCGCTCATCCGCTCATTCGCAAGCTGGACACGGTGCGCCGAGCCGGCGCGATGGTGCAGAATATCGTGCTGGCACCTCTGGTCCGCGAAGACCTGACGCAATTGCTGTCGGAATCCCTTCATTGCGAACCAAAATATGCCGCCCCGCTGGCCCAACTGATTCACGAAAAGACGGCCGGCAATCCGTTCTTCGCCATTCAGTTCATCTCCACGCTCGCTGACGAACGACTGCTTGCCTTCGATCCAGTGCAGGCGCGATGGTCCTGGGACGTGGATCGCATTCACGCCAAGGGTTACACCGACAATGTGGTGGACCTGATGGTCGGAAAATTGAATCGTCTTCCGGTCGAAACGCAGCAGGCATTGCAGCGGCTTGCCTGCATCGGCAACAGCGCGGAATTCGCCCGGTTGCGGATGGTCTATCCGGATTCGGAGGCCATGCATGGCGAACTCTGGGAAGCCGTTCGAGCCGGGTTGATTTTTCGTTCCGAAGATTCCTACCGGTTTCTTCATGACCGTCTTCAGGAAACCGCCTATGCGTCGATCCCCGAAGAAATGCGCGACGAGACCCATCTGCGGATAGGACGGCTGATCGCGACCCAGACCCCTCCTGACCAGCAGGAGGAGGCGATCTTCGAGATCGTCAATCAGCTCAACCGAGGCTCCCACCTCCTTAACTCGGTGGAGGAACGGGAATGGGTTGCGCAATTGAACTTCATTGCCGGCAGGCGCGCCAAGGCCTCGACGGCCTACGCCTCTGCGCTCAAATATCTCACCGCCGGCCGGCTTTTGCTGGCGGAGGACTGCTGGGACCGTAACTACGGCCTGATCTTTTCGATCGAGCATTTGCTGGCCGAATGCGAATTACTGTCCGCGGACATGGTCGCTGCCGAGAGCCGGCTTTCAATGCTGGCGCGGCGCGCCAAGGACGGCCACGACATCGCTGTCGTCACCCGATTACGGCTTACCCTTTATACGAGCTTGACCCGGATCGACCGCGGCGTGGAGGTCTGTCTCGAATATCTCCGGCGCAGCGGTACGGATTGGTCGCCGCATCCGACCAGGGAGGAAGCAACGCGCGAGTATGATCGCATCTCGTCCCTGGTCGGGCGCCGGTCGATCGAACAACTCGTCGACCTGCCCCTGATGACCGACCCTGACCTGCTCGACATTCTCGACGTCCTGACCGAGCTGGTGACGCCTGCTTTGTTTTACGACGGAAACCTGTGTTCACTCGTCATTTGCCGGATGGTTACGCTCAGCCTCGAGCATGGCAACAGCGATGCCGCATGCTTCGCCTATGTATGGTTCGGCATCATCGCGGGCCCGCGCTTCGGCAATTACGGCGACGGATTTCGCTTTGGCCGCCTCGGCTACGAACTGGTCGAAGGGCGGGGCTTAATGCGCTATCAGGCGCGCACCTATATGTCCTTTGGCAATATTGTCCTGCCGTGGTCGAAACATGCCCTTGGCGGACGCCCACTGATACGCCGCGCATTCGATGCCGCCTATCGGGTTGGCGATCTGACCTTCGCCGCCTATAGCTGCAGCCAGTTGATCACCAACTTCCTGGCCGTGGGCGACCCGCTTCCGGCGGCGCAGCTTGAAGCCGAAACCGGTCTGGCGTTTGCCCAAACGACGCGGTTCAGCATCGTTGTCAACTTCATCACAGCGCAGCTTGCCTTGATCCGCACGCTTCGCGGGTTAACGCCGAAATTCGGCAGCCTCAACCATCAGGGATTTGACGAGTCCGAATTCGAACGCCATGTGGCAAGTGATCCGGTCCTGATGATTTGCGAGTATTGGTACTGCGTTCGAAAGCTGCAAGCCCGCTTCCTTGCCGGAGATTATGCTTCGGCCGTCGAAGCCTCATCGCGGGCACAAGAGTTGCTCTGGATTTCGCCATCGTTCGAAATCGCGGAGTTGCGCTTCTATGGCGCGCTCTCCCACGCTTCGGCCTGGGATGCCGCATCTCCCGGCGAGAAGCTTCGGCATGCTGAGTCGCTCGCCGAGCACCACCGGCAGCTTGAGATATGGGCGGAACATTGCCCGGAGAATTTCGACAATCGCGCGGCGTTGGTCGGCGCGGAGATCGCACGTATTGAGGATCGCGCGCTCGACGCCGAGCAACTTTACGAACAGGCGATCCGTTCCGCGCGCCTAAACGGCTTTGTCCACAATGAGGCGATCGCCAACGAAGCCGCCGGGCGCTTCTATGCGTCGCGCGGTTTTGACAAGATCGCGACGATGTATCTTCGCGATGCACGCTCGCTTTATCTTCGCTGGGGAGCCGACGGCAAGGTACGTCAACTCGATCAATTATATCCGCAGATTACCGCGGAAGAGCCGGGCCGGATAAACACCATCCAGTCGCCCGTCGAACACCTCGATCTGGCCACCGTGATAAAAGTCTCGCAGGCGGTGTCAGGCGAGGTGGTCCTGGAAAAACTGATCGACGTGCTCATGCGCACCGCGATCGAGAATGCGGGCGCCAAGCGAGGGCTGCTGATTCTCGCGCGCGAGGGCGTCTACCGGATCGAAGCCGAAGCCACGGCTGGAGATAATACGGTAACGGTCGGTCTGCGACAGGCCAACGTCACCGCCGGCGATATGCCGGAGTCGATCCTCCACTATGTTGTGCGGACCAAAGAGAGTGTTCTTCTCGAGGATGCCACGAGTACGAATCAATTTTCGGCGGACGCGTACATTCAGCACCATCAGGCGCGTTCGATTCTTTGTCTGCCGTTACTCAAGCAGTCCGGGTTGATCGGCGTACTCTACCTGGAAAACAACCTTGCTCCCCATGTCTTCACATCGGCGCGGATGACCATCCTCAAGCTGCTTGCTTCGGAAGCCGCGATCTCTCTGGAAAATACGCGTCTCTACAACGATCTTCGGGAACGCGAAGCGAGGGTTCGGCGACTGGTCGATTCCAATATCATCGGGATATTCATCTGGCGCGACGATGGCCGGATCATAGATGCCAACGATGCCTTTCTGCGCATCGTGGAATATGACCGCGGCGATCTTGTCGCGGGTTTCCTGAACTGGAGGGACCTGACGCCCGCGGAATGGAAGGATAGCGACGCCCATCTCCTGACCGGTTTGAAGGGTGCGGGAACCGCGCAGCCCGTTGAGAAAGAGTATTTCCGGAAAGACGGAAGCCGCGTGACGGTACTGGTCGGCGCCGCAAGGTTCGAGGAAGGAAGCAACGCAGGCGTCGCCTTTGTGCTCGACTTGACCGATAGAAAAAAGTCGGAAGAGGCGGTGCGGGAAAGTGAGCGGCGATATCGCGACATCCAGATGGAGCTGGCTCACGTGAACCGCGTCGCGATCACCGGCCAGCTCTCGGCGTCGATTGCCCACGAGGTCAATCAGCCGATCGGCGCTACCGTCATCAACGCTCAAGCCGCTTTGCGATGGTTGAATGCGCAGCCGCCAAACATGGATCAGGTCCGGGAGGCCCTCACCCGTATCGTCAAGGACGGAATGCGGGCTGCCGATGTCATCCGCAGTATCCGCGAATTGATCGACAAGGCCCCACCACGAAGAGACCCTTTGAATATGAACGACGCCATTGTCGACGTCATCGGTCTTGCGAAAGGTGAAGTGGAAAAGAACCGCGTCACGGTGCACACGCAATTTGCCGAGGATTTACCCCTGATCGAAGGGGACGGCGTCCAACTGCAACAGGTCATTCTCAATCTGATCATCAATGCCGTCGAGGCAATGAAGGCATGCAGCGAGACAACGCGGGACTTGCATGTCAGTACCGCAAAGATGGAAGCCGGTGGCGTGCACGTTGCCGTGCGGGATTCCGGTCCGGGCGTGGAAGCGGCGAAGCTCGAGCGGATATTTGACGCGTTTTACACCACCAAGCCCGCCGGTTTGGGTATGGGCCTGTCCATCTGCCGCGGGATCATCCAGGCACATGGCGGGCAATTATGGGCAACCACGGACCCCCGCGGGGCAGTCTTCCAGTTGATCCTGCCCGTCCGCGCCGGGATTTCGATATGAAAATAGCATCCGTCGTTTTGCCGCGATCACGGGAAGCACGACGATGACCGTCAGCGGCGATCCCGTGCCTATCAGCGATCGCACCCTGGTCGGGGGACTGGCTGTCAAATGGCGCGTCCTGATCAGCGGCTTTTTGACCTACATGTTCGACGCGTTCGACTTCATGATCCTGGCCATGTCGTTGCCCCTGATGATCAAGGAATTGGGTATCACGATGGCCGACGCGGGCCTGCTGGGTACCGCGACGCTGCTCGGGGTCGGGCTGAGCAGTATTATCATGGGATGGTTCGCCGACAATTACGGCCGCCGGAACGCGCTGATCGCCGGCATCGCGGTCTTCGGCCTGTTTACAGCCGCGACCGGTCTCGCGCCTGGATATTCCTCGATCCTTGTCCTGCGCTTCATCGCCGGCATCGGCCTGGGCGGCGTGTTCGGTGTCATCGCAGCGTTGGTCAACGAGACCTGGCCGGCGAACCAGAGCAGTCGCGCCGCGGCTTTCGTGTTCTCGTCATGGTCGCTCGGCTTCGGCTCGGCCGCGTTGCTCGCCGGCTTCGTGTTGCCGCGTTACGGCTGGCGCGTCATGTTTTTCTGCGGCGCCGTCGCTTTGCTGGCGGCGCTCTATACTTATCTGTACGTGCCGGAGTCGCAGACCTGGAAGGAGGAAAAAAAGTCCCGCCAGATTGCCGGAGCCGCGAAAGTCCCGATCACCGAGATATTCTCGGCCGGCCTGCTGCGCTTCACAATATTCGGTACGCTGTCATCGAGCTTCGCACTGATCGGCTATTGGGGAGTCAACACCTGGGTGCCGACCTTCCTGGTCGAGGAGCGCGGCATGGACGTTACCCACATGTCGATGTTCGTGGTGATGCTGAACGTCGGCATGTTCATCGGATATCAGGTATTCGGATTTCTGGCTTACAAGATCGGCGGGCGCAAGGCGCTGATCGTCAACTTCATCGGCGCCACCATCATGGTGCCGATTTACGCCACCGTAACCGACCCCAATCTGGTGCTGTGGATGGGCCCACTGATGGCGTTCTTCTTCGGCTATTCCGGCATTTACGCGTCGTATTTCGCCAAGCTTTATCCGATGCATGTCCGCAGCCTGGGTACCGGCTTCTGCTTCGATGTCGGTCGCGGCATTTCGGCATTTTCGCCATTTCTGATCGGCTTCGTCGCGACCTCATTCAGCCTCGCCGTCGGCATCGCGTTCTGCGCCGGCAGTTTTGCCCTGGCCGGCGTGATGATGCTGTTCCTGCCCGAGACCGATGGCTGAAGAGACAGACGGCTGAGAGCGGGTCATACCTGCTCAGGGCATCACGCCAAGCGCTCTCAACTCGGCATTCGCGGCCTCCCACTCGTTGAAACCGTGCGGGCAATCGCTGGCCGCCAGACGAAAAAGGCCGATGGCTTCCTCTTTCAACCCTTTCGTCAACGAAAGCTCCCCGCCGTAGAAATTCACCTCGCAGACCTGGCCCTGCTTTTTGCCACCGTCCGGATCATCGGCCGCCGCAAGCACGGCAGTAGGCGTTATCTGGTTCATGAACAATTTGACGACGGGCGCCGGCCAGACGGTCATGTCGATCCTGGAACCGGTTTGCACCAGACGGCTCGGGAGATTGCTGCGCCGGCCGGCGATATCGGCCCACAGCGCCAGATAGGCATCGTCAGGGACATACGCACTTGCCTGGTTAAAATCGGCCAGCGCCTTTTCGGCCGAGCCGGCAAACAAGTATGAAAGCCCGCGTGCAAAGTAGACCGCCGGCGGCTTCGGATTAAGCCGGATCGCCTCGTCGAAATCCGCGATCGCGCGCTTGAAGTCGCCCTTGGCGCGATACGCGATACCTCGACCGTAGAAGCCGTCGGGATCTTTGGGATCCCGCCGGATCGTCTCACTGAAATCGGCGATAGCGTGGTCGAGATCGCCCTTGTCGCGATAAGCAATCCCGCGATAGTGGAAGGCGCTGGCATCTTCGGGATCGAGCCGGATCGCCTCACTGTAGTCGGCGATGGCGCGATCATTATCGCCCTTGGCGCGGTAGGCGGCAGCCCGATTGTGGAAGGCCACGGCGAATTTTGGATCGAGCCGGATTGCCTCGTTGAAGTCCGCGATGGCGCGGTCGTTGTCGCCCTTGTCGTTGTAGGCATACCCTCGATGCTGGAAAGCCCTGGCGCGTTTGGGATCGAGCCGGATCGCTTCGCTGTAGTCGGCGATGGCGCGGTCGTGATCACCCTTGTCGTTGTAAGCGCTGCCGCGATGATCGAAGGCCATGGCCGATGTGGGATCGAGCCGGATCGCCGCATTGAAATCGGCGATGGCACGGTCGTTGTCGTTCTTTGCGCTGTAGATCATCCCTCGGCCGATGAAGGCCTTGGGGTGGCTGGGATCGAGCCGGATCGCCTCACTGACGTCGGTGAGGGCACGGTCGTTGTCGCCCTTGGCGCTGTAGGCGCCACCTCGATTGCTGAAGGCCTCGGCAAATTTGGGATTGAACCGGATCGCCGCGTTGAAGTCGGCGATGGCATGGTCGTAGTCACCCTTGTCGCTGTAGGCGTTACCTCGATTGTTGAGCGCCAAGGTCAATTTGGGATCGAGCCGGATCGCCTCGCTTAAGTCGGCGATGGCGCGGTCGTTGTCGCCCTGCTCGTTATAAGCGGCCCCCCGATTGCTCCAGGCCATGGCGATCTTGGGGTCAAGCCGGATCGCTTCGCTCAAATCGGCGATGGCGCGGTCAAGGTCGCCCTTTTCGTGATAGGCGGCACCTCGGTTGGTGTAGAAAGCCGCCAGACGGCTGCCCTTCCATTTCCCCGAATTGATGCTCTGCGAGCAATCGACGATCGCAGCATCGGGATTGCCCGGCGCATCGCAGTCAGCGCCTGCCAGGGCCGAATAATTCAGGCATAACGTTGCGGCAAAAAGAGCGCTCCAAAATCTCCAATCCGCTGGCCTCATGCCATCTCCGTGGACAAACTTTAGTATTCTGGAATAAGTGTCGGTATTTGCCGTTCCGGTTCAGATTCAATTGGGCAAAATCACACCCCGAGATGGTCGGCTGAGGGTACCGGTCGGATTGACGCCGGCCGCTGGTTTCTAAGGTATCACCGGCTTCCAAAACGCGGCGATCGGGGTCAGCGGAAGCCGGCTGGCCGCCACCCTGCTCTCGTCCGCTTTCACGTCAACAGTAAACATGACTGCTTTCGCTTCCGATGTCGGAAATGGGCCAAAAGCCGGCATCACCACACGTAACGCGTAACGCGCCACACCCTTGCCGGCGTAGGATGAGGTGACGTTGGAGAACTCGCCTTCGAATGCCGCGGAAGCCGACCAGCCGTTGCGCCACTTCATCTCGATCGAAGCGGTGACACCGGTCTGTGCAACAGCAAAGTCAGGGAAAGTTGCTGTCATCACATCCCAAACATACCTCACCGCTTCGTCGGTTCGTCGGGCATGATTTGCAGCAATGAGCCCGGGCCTATGGAAATCTGGCCGGTGAACGGCCGATCATGTGCGACGATCAGCACTACCGAAACGGCGACACCGGTCGCAAACAGGGCCAATGCGATGGCGGATGACAGCCTGTTGTCGCAGTGTACGATTGCGATCACGAGCAATTCGCACACTGCCTGCAGATACAGGCACCACCATTTGACCGGATTAACCTGAGACTGGCTGATAATGATCCGTTGCCGGCGTGCATCCAGCGCGGTGCCGAGTGCGGAAATGATTTCACGTTGCGCCGTCTGCTGACCCGCGCCCTGTGGCGACATCGCGACAACCAGTTGCAGCGCCTCGGCGAGCGCCGCTGGCGCAGCCCTCAGAGAGGCCGTCTGGTGCGCCATGTCAGGCCATTCCACCGTCGCCGCCTGCTCGATATAGCTGCGAACAAGGCCCAGCAGCCGCACCTCCTGCTCGTCCGGCAGGCCGGCAGCCAGCAGCGTTACCGCTCGCAGCGCGCTGGCCTCACGGCTGACTGCAGCACCAGCATGATCATTGTCGGCCCAGACCTGCGCCGCGGTAAACGCAACGAACAGGCCGAAGATAATGCCGAGCACCGGAAGCATTCCGGGAGAAACCGCTTTAAAGGATTTGGCGCGCTCTCCGGTTGCGAGCGCCGTCACGGCAACGAAGACAGCCGCGGCAAGCAGATAGGTAAAGCCAAACACGACAAGCGCCATCCATGGCACCGGCAGATAGTGTATCCAGTCGCTCATCGCAGTCCCCCCTTCCCATCGCTTTATCAAAGCACAGCGGGTACGTTCGGGACAGACCCATGTCGGCTTCGGGTCAATCGCGAACGTAGACCAGCGCCCTACCCTCCGTTCGCTCTTCCTCCCCAAGCGGACCTTGCCGCGTCGTTGCCGAAGTCTGATAAGTGCCCATCAACCGACGTCGCGATGCAGAGGCCGCAACGAAAAGCCGCCAGAAGGCGGCTCAGCCACAAGCGGAAATCGCCGGGCGTGCGAAAGGTCACGCGTCGCGAGAATAGCCGGCAGTATTTCCGTCACGCCTCCAGCCGTAACGCCAAAGTCCGAAAGCCCCTTAAGCAAGCGGCAGCCGGAGCCGAAAGACCGCGCCGCCCCCGGGCTGATTTTCTGCCGTTATGCGGCCGTTATGGGCTTCAACGATGGTTCGGACAATGGACAAACCCATCCCCATGCCGTTAGGCTTCGTCGAGTAGAACGTCTGAAAGACGTCATTGAGTTTGTTTGAATCAATTCCAGGGCCATTATCGGATACGTAGAGTTCTGCCTGCCGGTCAACTGTCGCTGTCCCTATCTTGATTCGTCGCTCGGAGACCCGCTTGCTTGAGAGAGCGTCGACCCCGTTGACAATAAGATTTAATAGAACCTGCTGAAGCTGAACTGGATCGCCTTTGACGGTCAAAGGTTCCGGGGGTCGCGAGTATGCTATCTCGATCTGCCGGGATACGGTGAGGCCAGAGAGCAGTTCAAGCGTTTCGACGACAATGTCATTCAGGTCGACGATCTTCGGTTCAAATGGTGTTTTTTGCAGAAGGGCCCGAACCCGCTCGATTACGTCGTCGGCTCGCCGGTCATCGCGGCAAATGTCGGAAACGATTTCTTGGAGTTCATTCAAATCCGGTGAAGGAGATTTGAGGATGGCCTCCATTGTTTCGGCGTTTGCGAGAATAGCTCCCAGAGGCTGCTTGAGCTCATGCGCGATAGTTGCAGTCAGTTCACCCACGGTGGAGACGCGATTAACGCGCGCAAGTTCGGTCAACCGCTGCCGCGCAACCAGTTCGGCTGCCTGAGTGCGGCGGCGTTGATAGAGCAAACCGGAGATCAAGGCCGCCTGCACAAGCATTACTGCCGAAACGAGAAGTATCAACGAGCGATACCTCTCCCAAGCTGACGCCTCGCGGAACCAGACCTGGCTACCTGATGGAAGAAGGCTTTCGTTGATTTTCCAGCGTTGCAGCAGTCTCCAATCGTATTTTGGTGCAGCGAACCGAGTGGGAGGCACCGGTATGTCGCCCGCCCTTTCTCCGGCCAGGATGCGAACAGCAACGGAAGCCGTCTTCTGGCTGATGTCCTGCACCGAGTACATCGGCCCACCGACCACCTCTCGCCCGAAAAAACCGTCGTCATAGGAGAAGATCGGAGCATTTGCTACCGCATAGAGCCTCTTCAGGCCGGTATCCCCTTCATAGGCCACGCCAGCGACATCGACGTTCATTAAATGCCAGAAGATCGCCGACTTTGGTGCCAGCGATGCGGCCTCCTTCAAAACGGCTTCGAAAGGCATACCCTCGTACCAGAGCAGTTTGATACGATTTGCAAACGGTTCCAGCTCTCGCTTTAATTCACCCAACCAGAACTTTTCGTTCGGCGATGCCCCGTTGACAATGACGATAGTCTGCGTGTCAGGCAAAAGCCGAAGAATGTTCTCGAAGACAGCCGCGTAGTCATGAGCTACTGCGACAACGGCATCATTAGCGGTGAGGTCGTCCGAACGAACACGCCGCTGCTCAACTGCTGTCAGAATGATCGGAGTTTGAGGAAATAGTTCGCCACGATGTCGCTGAACGAAATCAGCCGCTGGCGCACCGATGGCGATGATGAGGTCATGCTGACGCTGGGCACCGAGCGCGTTGAGATATTCGACGAAGGGCACTTCGGGATTTTTATCGATCGATCGTGCCGCCACGAGCGGGTGGTCACTAATGTTCAAGGGCCACCGCGACTGCCTTGAAAGTTCGGAGCGAATGGTTCTGGCGTATTCCCCCCAAGGCCTGAAATCCTGGCCGAACGAGTGAAGGATCATTATTTGTTTGTCTTCAATCCCGGCGGCATCTGCCGGTGGCGCGGCAAATATCGCCAGCACGTAAGCGGCACCGATAGCTCGAGCGCAAGGGATGAAATTATCGAGGATCATCAGCAGCCACGCTAGAACCTGGCACGAGACACCTCGATGCCTGCTCGTTGGAGCAGTGTGGGCTGAAATGCAGGCTTGGTCAATAAACGCAGGCTTACGGATAGTTTCCTTGAGAATGAAACAGTGAGTAGTCCAATGCGACGCGTCCGCTCCGGATCATCTGCGGAAGTCGAGTGACGGCGCTGCCTTCGTCCGCTCGCCCTTCAGCAACGGACATTGAGAATGAGCGGTCTTATCCAACACGGGACCGGCGCGGTATCTCCATCAACATCCAAATAGAATCCCGGCTGCTCGTTCAGTTCAACGACTGTTCGGCACTGCATCATTCCAATGCGCCATCGGCAGCCCTGCTACCGGAGCGGTAAACACCGGCAGCCTTGTGCCGCGCAGCGAGCCGATCGCGACTTGGCGCAGATCGTTTCCGAAAAACGTCAGGCTCGCCATCCACGGCGCAATCGTGCCGCCGCAGGCGAGCATCAATTCCGGCGTGGCTTGTCCCTTGTAAAACGCGTCCATCAGCCTTTTCGATGCCTCGGCCGGGGCATCGTCCAGCAAAATCCGCAATTCGCCTTCCGGCGTCAGCGCGAAGATCCGGTCGGCCATGACATGGGTGCCCCACAGATTTCCGTAAGCATCGAACGTAATGCCGTCGATCGGCGCGCCATGATCCTTAGGCCCGAAGGTCTGGCGGTCGCTCAGCGTGCCATCGGGGGCCGCCCGCAGACGCGTGATACAGGGGCCGCAAGTCTCGACCACATACAGCCATTCTTCAGTGGCATCGAAACGAATCTCGTTCGTAAAGCGAAAGCCATCGGCGACGATGCGAAGCCTGCCGCTGTCGGGCTCGTAAAGCGCCACGTAGCCGTCGGCGAGATCGGGACGAAGCGCCTTCATCCAGTTCTGGATGCGGGTCGAGACCGTGATCCAGTAGCGGCCGCGGCTGTCACGCAGCACGAAATTCACCTTGCCGATCGGCTGGCCGTCGATCCGATCGACCAGAACGCGCGTGTGTCCTTCGCGCGTCATCAGTTCAAGCCGGTCGGTGCCGAAATTCGACACCACGATGTCGCCATTTGGCGCGAACGCCAGCCCGTTCGGCAGCGTGCCGGCGGTAAACCGCTCTTCATCGGACGACTTTGAAGCAAAGTCGGCTGCGACCGCTTGCGTAATCAGCGACTGCGTCCCGTCAGGCCGGATCTGCATGACCCCTCCCCGCGCGTCGGCGCTCCAGAGCGATCCGTCCCGCTCGGCCAGAATACATTCCGGGCGCTGCAGATCGTGTCCGACATAGCTGATCGCGTCACGGTCGATGCGGAAGCCGTCGATGGGATTGGATCTCATGGTTTCGTCCATTCGGGTTTTGCCGGCACGGGTCCCGGTTGCTATTGAGTTATAAAACTCGGTCTCATAGAGTAGCATGTCTCAAGAGGCCGCAGGTCTCACAGAAACTTAAAAGGGGGAAAACCATGACAATTTTCAAACTTCGTCACGCCATGATGGCTTGTGCCGCCGTCTGTATCGGTTCGGCGGCCACTCCGGCGAACGCCGAACTGCTCAGCCACAAGGACCTGACGGCTTCCATCGCGATTGAAATCGCGCAAACTGCCATGGCGACATGCAAGACCAACGGCTACGCGGTTTCGGTGACGGTGGTCGGCCGCGCCGGTGAAATCATCTTGCAGGTGCGTGGCGACAATACCGGCCCGCACACCTTCGAGAACAGTTTCCGCAAGGCCTATACCGCGCGCACGTTCCGCGCGCCGTCAGGTGCTTTGGTCGACCGCCTGAAGGCCGATCCGACGCTGGGACTGATCCATCTGACCAACGTGATCGCCAATCAGGGCGCGCTCCCGATCAAGGTCGGAGAAGACGTGATCGGCGCCGCCGGCGCATCGGGCGCACCCGGTGGCGAAAAGGACGAGGCTTGCATCAAGGCCGCGCTCGACAAGGTCGCAGACCAACTGAAGTAAGCCTGCGATCTCTACCAAGGCCGTTCCGGCGCTCAGCTCAACCAGCTTTATTCAGGCTGTCGACGGGTATTGAGCTGAGCCGCTTGGAGGCCAGAGACCGGCCTTCATATCGCGCCTCGTATTTCAGAGCGAGGTCGAGCAATCGCTTTTTGGTGAACTCATCGGCGGTGTCTGCCATCAGCCGGCACCGCTGCGCCATTTCCTTTAAGTCTTCCTGTTTCATGACTTGACCATATCGTTTGAACCGACCGGTTTTTCGTCATGCCCCGGGTCAAGCCCGGCCATGACGAGCTTAGCTCGAAAGCCCCCATCCTATTAGCTGCATTTTGAGTGAGACCAAAGGTGATGGCCAAATGCGTCAAGCGCATTGTTGAGCGTATGGTTAAGCGCCCCGATGCAGGGCGCCTTAAAAACAATAACGGCTCATTGCCCGGTACCCTGAAGCGCCTTTTCGACAAACCGGTTATCGTAAGTCGCTGACATCTTGATGTCAGCCTTGGCGATGACAGGATCGAATTTGAACAGCGCCTTCAAAATATTGTCCGGCGCCTCGCGCGGCATCAGACCGTCGCGCGAAAAGCTCGACAGATTATTCTGCAGCGCCTGCCGGTAAACGGCCTGGTTGTTCTGGTAAAAGTCTGGGGGCACCTTGGCGATGATTTCATCAGGCGTGGCCGCCGCCATCCACTTCAGCGTCCGCACCATCGCATTGGCGATCGCCTGCACGGTATTGGGATTGCCGGTCAGGAACGCCGAAGGCGCATACAGGCTGCCGGACGCATACTCTCCGCCATAGACGGCCCGTGTCCCCTCCGCAGTGCGGCTGTCGACGGCGACAACGATATCGCCTGCCATCGTCAATTCAGTGATCGCAAGATCGAGATTCGAGATCGCGTAGAGTTCACCCGGGCGTTTCATCGCCGCAACAGCAACTGCGCCGGCGCCGACGGTGATCGTGGTGACGTCGCCCGGCTGCAGCCCGGCATTGGCCAATATCAGATTGAGGAACGTCTGCGTCGCCGAACCCGGGCCGGTGATGCCTATCGTCTTTCCTTTCAGATCGGCGGGAGACTTGTAGTTCCCAGCCTGTTCCTTTGAAATTCCGAGCACGTTTTGCGGATAGCGGCCGAACAGCACCACGCTTTGCATACTCTGGCCCTTGGCCTGCATCCGCACCGTGTTCTCGTAGGCGCCCGCGACAATGTCGGCGCTGCCGCCGAGGACGGATTCCAGCGCTTTCGAGCCGGCATTGAAATGCTGCAGTTCGACATTGACCCCGGCGGCATCAAAATAGCCCAGCCGTTTGGCGAGCACGACCGGAAGGAAATATATCTGCGCGGGCGGCCCCGATACGGCAATGACCACTTTCGTCTTTTCGACGGTCTGCGCTTGCGCAAACGAGCCCGTTATCAATGACGTGACCAGGATACAAGCCACGCGGGCAATCAGGCTCAAGCGCATCGACGATCTCCACTCCGTCAGGGCATTCCCCGACCGGCTGCAACTTATCCGGTGCGGCGCTGGCGGACCATTTTGCATTCGATCAGGTTGCAGCAAATTTTCCTACATGCGCCTCGCAACATGAGAAGAAATACTTTCGCTGTGGCGGCGGCGTCTGGCGGCTGCGCCCGCTGACCAGTATTTCGCCATTGGCGATCACATAAGCGATGCCGGGCAAGTCGCCATGCGCGATCGCGTCCGCAACGCTTGTCCCGGCCGAGCCCTGCACCGGACCGCAGATCACGATGTCAGCGGGCCAGCCCGGGGCCAGAATACCGACGTCGAGACCGTGTGCCCTGGCGGTATTGCCGGTCGCGATTGCAATCGCCTCGGCCGGCGACACGCCGCACACCGAACAGATGAAACAAAGCTGACGCAGCATGCCGCGCGGAATCACGCCGGTGCCGCCAGGCGTATCGGTGCCGAGCGTCAACCGCGCCAGCTTGTTGGTGTCCTTGAGGCGGCGGACCGCGCGTTGGGTCGAGCCATAATTGCCCGACGAACAGATCTCGAGCGCGAAGTCCGTGGTATCGATGACCTTGTCGAGATCATCGTCGCTCATCGGGATCGGCCCGCCGCTGATATGCGCGGCAATGTCGGGCTTGAGCCACTCCAGCGTGTCATAGCCGCACATTTCGCTGAGGCCCGAGCGCGAAACGCCGCCGGTGTGTACCTTGATGCGGATTCCGCGCGCGCGGCACCAGGCATTGTAACGCAGCGCCTCTTCCTTGTTGGCCGCCAGCGGATAGAACAGATATTTCGCGAGAATTGAATTGGCCGCAGCCAATCGGTCGAAATGCGATTCCGTCATCCCCGGCACCAGAATGACGGTGCCGGCATAGACTTTCGCACCGCTCCAGCGGATGCGGCCCGTGGTCGCCGCGGTCACCACCGCCAGCGATGTGACGAGGTCGGGGGTGAGGTTTTGATAATCGAGCCCCGGCACGTGCAGTTCGCAAGCCGAGATCATGGTCGTCGTGCCGCCATGCACGTAATTGCCGATCCAGCCGATGGTGTCCTGGGTGGGCGTCCATTCGCCGAATACCGGATGGACATGCCCGTCGACAAGCCCGGGCATCACAGCGCTGTTGCCGGCGTCGAGGACGCTGTCGGCCTTGGTGTCGGCGGGAGGGTCGAGTTCGGCGATGCGCTCGCCGTCGATCAGGATCGACTTGACCGGTTTTTGAGGGTTCGCCAGTTCGCCGGTAAAGAACTCGCCGATGTTCTTGATCAGAAGTGTGGACAGCGGCGTCTCCTTTTGGTGCGAAAACCGTCCATGCATCTACCACTTTGCGACCGTGAGCACGAGGTGCATGATCCCGCTGCGCCGGCCTATTGAGCGAACGAACAGATTTGCTACGGTGCCCGCCGGGCACGAGGCAAAATAGCCCTGCGGATACTGGAGAACAAAAAAATGCGCTACAAGATCTTGCTGCTCGCCAGCGCCGTCGGGGCCGTCCTTTGCACACATGTGGCGCAAGCCACCGAGCTGAAGCTGCTCACCGCCGGTGCGTTCAAGGCCACTGTCGTGGCGCTGATCCCCGAATACGAGAAGGCCAGCGGCAACAAGGTTGTGGTCGAGAATGAAACTGTCGGCGGACTGATGAAGCGGATTCAGGGCGGCGAAAAGTTCGATGTGGTGGTGATGACCCCCGAGACCGTCGACCAGCTCATCGGCGAAGGCAAGGTAACCGCGGGCAGCCGTATCAATCTGGCGCGGGTCGGCGTCGGCGTCATGGTGAAAACCGGCGCAGCCAAGCCCGACATTTCCACCGTCGACGCTTTCAAGAAGGCCGTGCTCGACGCCAAGTCGATCAGCTTCATCGATCCCGCCAGCGGCGGCTCCAGCGGCATCTATGTCGAGAAGCTGCTCGAGCGCTTGGGGATAGCCGATCAGGTCAAGCCAAAGGAAAAACTCAAACAGGGTGGCTATGTCGCCGATTATGTCGAGTCCGGCCAGGCCGAGCTTGGCATTCACCAGATCAGCGAAATCCTGCCGCATGCCGGCGTGACGCTGGTCGGACCGCTGCCGAAGGAAATTCAGAACTACACGGTTTACGCCGCCGGCATCGGTGCAGGCACCAAGGAAGGCGACGCCGCCAAGGCCCTGATCGCTTCCCTGGTCGGCCCATCGGCGCAGGCGCTGTTCAAATCGAAGGGCATGGAGCCAGGCGCCGATTAGGCCGCCTCGCCCCACCCTATTCGCCGCTTCAGTATTTTCGCTTCAGTATTCCTTGCCCTCACCGGGCGCGATTCTCTGCGGGCACCAGCTTGCGCTTCACCGGCCGGAGTGCGGCGAGCTTCGCCACGGTTGGCTTCGCAACCGGTGCGCGCCGTGGAATAATGAACCGGTCCACCAGAATGGGTTCGTGATCGCCGAGCCGGGTCCGCTCCTCGACCAGGAAGCTCATCACCACGCGCATCTTAAGGACTTCTTCAGCCACGAAGGAGCAATCGTCATCCCGGTTGATCTGCTCGCGCATGATGGCTTCCGCCTCCAGCATACTGACCCTTAGTGCCCTGATTTGCTTACGAATTTCGTTGATGCGATTGTCCATGTCTGCTCTCCCGTGTGGACGAGCATCATAAGAACAAAACATGAACAATGAGTCAATAGGGTGAAGTGAGCGCCTGACATTGTGATCGAGGATTATCGTGGCGACTGGCTGTGACGGTGGCGAGTGAGCGATGCCCGTGCCAATGGTACGAAAAACCTCATGGAAATCGATCAATGCCGCTTTCGAAAATAGTTCGCCTCCTTGCAAGCCTCACCGTACTCCTCGCCACGCAACTTCCCGCGATGGCGCAGGAGCCTGTTCGCGTGCTGGCGACGGGCGTTTTTGCCACCGCTCTGGAATCGCTGGCAGCTCCCTTCGAAGTGGCACGCGGCACCAAAATCCAGCTATCGATCGGCAATGCCGGCGAAGTCGCCGCGCGCGTCGCTGCCGGCGAGCCCGCCGATCTCGTGATGACATCTTCGGCCGGCATCAAGGCGCTCGCCAAACAAAACGCGGTCGCCGATGAAGTCGCGATCGGCAAGATGCGGCTTGGGGTCGCCATCCGCACAGGCGCGGCGAAGCCGGATTTCTCCTCGACTGAGGCGCTCAAGGCGCTTTTGTTGTCCGCCGACAAGATCGCCTATATCGACCCGAATGGCGGCGGCACGGCGGGCCCCGCTTTCGAGAAGATACTGGTCTCGCTCGGCGTCGCCGATGCCGTGCATGCCAAGGCCGTCCTCGGCAAGACCGGCGAGGAAATCGTCAAAGCGGTTGCATCCGGGGCGGCTTCGATCGGCATGACGCAAGCCAGCGAGATCGTCGGCCGAAATGGCGTTGACTTTGCGGGTTATCTGCCGGACGCGCACAACGTCACGACGGTCTATTCTGCCGCGCTTGCGACGCGATCGGCGAACCCGAAAGCGGCTTCCGCTTTTCTGGAATTTGTCACCAGCCCGATCGGGGCCGATCAATTTCGCCGGGCCGGCTGGGATATCGAGCGATAGAACGTTACTTCTTTGCGTCGGTCCAGAGCCATTTTCCGACCATCATCGCGACCAGCATTCCAATCAATTGAGCTGCGATGAAAGCAACCACGCCCCCGGCGGCTATGCCTGCAAAGGTATCTGAAAGCGAACGCGCAATCGTCACGGCTGGATTGGCGAACGATGTTGAGGCCGTGAACCAATAGGCCGACGTGATGTAGAGGCCGACTGCATAAGGGATAGCGGCCGGCGTCCGCGCCGCGCAGCCGAAAATGGTGAGCACCAAGCCGAAAGTGGCGACAGCCTCGGCCAGCCATTGCCCGGCGCCCGTGCGTGACGTGACCGAGAACTGCCAAACCGGCAACTCAAACATGAGATGTGCCGCCCAGACGCCGGCAACGGCTCCGATGATTTGCGCGGCGATATACCTGGCAGCAATCGACCAAGGCAGTTCGCGCTGCAACGCGAACGCGAGGCTTATGGCTGGATTGAAATGCGCGCCCGAGATCGGCCCGAAAATCAGGATCAGCACGACGAGGATTGCACCGGTGGGTATCGTGTTGCACAGAAGCGCGAGCGCGACGTTCCCGCCCGCGAGCTTCTGCGCCATGATGCCCGAACCGACAACAGCCGCTAACAGAAACGCGGTGCCCAGCCATTCCGCGAAGATGCATCGCCCCAGTGACGGCATCAGGTGGCTTCTGTCGCCTTGGCCGTCGAGCCTTCCATACGGCCGATGTCACGAAGCTTGTTTTGCAGGCTCAGTCTATCGAGCGAGCGTAACGGCAGTGCCATGAAAGTGCCAATGCGCTGATTGAGAAGCCGGTAAGTATCCTTGAAGGCCAGTGAGATCTCTGCGGGCGAGCCTTTGGCATCTGCCGGATCGGGAACACCCCAATGGGCCGACGCCGGTTTCCCCGGCCAAATCGGACACGTCTCCGCCCCTGCGCTGTCGCATACCGTGAAAATGAAATCGAGCTTTGGAGCGTTCCACTCCGTGAACTCCAACCAAGACTTCGAGCGAAAATCAGTTACGTCGTAGCCAAGAGATTGCAGAAGCGACAGCGTCTCCGGGTGAACCTGGCCTTTCGGTTGGCTTCCGGCACTGTAAGCGCGGAAGTTGCCCGCACCAGCCTTGTTCAGGATTGCTTCCGCGATGATCGAACGGGCGGAATTACCGGTGCAGAGGAAGAGCACGTTGTAAGGGCTGTCAGTCATGTCACGCCCCTGTCAGCAGCAAGCAGAGGCGGGCCTGGAAGGCGAGGCTTCCGAAACGGAGCATGCCCCCTGCTTCTCGTGCGCCACGCGGGCACCGTTTTCTCCGGTGCCGTCGCCGTAGGTGGTGCTCTCGCCCGTCGTCAGGAAGGTTTCCCATGCGATGCCGGCGGGATCATCGATCCACGACTTCTCTGATTTGGCGTAGCAGCAAGCGGTCTCGCCCTGCTCGATGATATTGCCGCCAGCTTCCCGCAAGCGGGCATAGACTTCATTTAATTCGCCGGCGTTTTCGACCTGAATGCCAAGATGATCAAGACCAGGTTCGCGGCCTCGGGTCGAAATCGCCAGGTTCACGCGCGGATCATCAAGCATCCATTTGGCGTAGTCCGGCTTGACGACGGCGGGCTGGGCCGCAAACAACGCGGAGTAGAAGCCAATGGACTGCTGGATGTCATTGACGGCAATGTGTACATGCAGGCGCTTCATGGTTTTTCCTTTCAGGCCGGAATTTTGGCGCGCTTGCGCACGGGCTTGCATTCGACCGCGGGCGTGCATTGAACCCCGCCGCAGCAATTGTCGGTGAGATAACCGAGCAGTGAGTTCATCGTTTCGTACTGGGCCGCATAGATCATCGAGCGGCCATCACGACGCACGGTCACGAGGCCTGCCGTTCGAAGCCGGTCAAAATGAAAAGTCAGCGTATTCGGTGCGAGGTCGAGTGCGGTGGCGACCGCACCGGCCGGCATCCCCTCCGGCCCCGCTTCTACAAGCAGGCGGAAAATATCGAGCCGATTGTCCTGGGCAAGTGCGGCCAAGGCCGCGACCACATCTGTCTTTTCCATAATTCAACGAATATCGAAATAACAACCTGCGTCAAGTCATATTTCAACATTTATTGAAATATCTTCGCGAGCCAATACCGACCGCGCAGTCAGGGGACCGGCATCGTGAACGTCGCCCTCGTCGGCTGTTGCATCGACGCCGGACATCAAAGGCTTGGGATCGGCAGGCGCGTTTGGTGCCAGAAGCAGAATTCACCTGGCCCTTGCTTCTTCCCTATCGGGATAGGCCATTGTGAATTTGAAGGCTCCGTACAAGGCTCCAATGGTCAGAATGACGCTTATCTTGTGCGGCACTTCCGGCAAGTACAAGAGAACAAGATCAGCAATGACGATGGCGAAAAACGCCGCAAGCCAAACCAGTGTGATCATCTGATTTGTCCGATTGAATTGCGGACTGGTCCATAATTCGCGCGGAACACTTTCGCGCGCATATTGCATCGTGAACGGACGACCAATAATTAACGAGAACAGCACTATCAGCAGCAAACCGATATCGACAGCCAGTTTGACGCCGATAACAGGCCAATCCGTGTTCGAGAAGAAAACATAGACGGCCAGGCCGCCGAAGAGGATGCACGTGCCCACTTCGAGGATTTTTGCCGAACGGCCCGATACAAGCTCCCGGCCGATCAGGGCAAACGAAACGAAAGCCGCGATCGCCAACGCAGACGTTGGAGCAACGAAATGATTGAAAACCGCAAACGCGATAAAAGGGGCGAAAGCTAACAACATTGGATGGCCTCCAACGAAACCAAAATTTTTTCAGAAGTCACGGTAACAAGCGCAAGATGTTTGTGTCAGGTCATTTGCGTCGGTCCAGGTGACCATGCGGGCAACTGCGGCGTCGCGAATTAAGCACCGGTTTGCTGACGTTTTGCGATGGCAACCAGCGCGATGGCAAGCACAGGACAGATGACATCCATGTAAAACGGAAGCCCGGCATTGCCCGGTGCAAAGTTGCCGGCCTCGGCCATTTCCCGAATATGTCCAACGGCGTCGCCGAGCAGGAATATGGATGCAGCATAAACCGCGCCGGTCTTGAACGACAAATCTCGCCAAAAGGCAACACACGCTGTAACGCCGATGGCCAGATCGGCCATCCCGACTTCGAATTGAAAGGGGCTTACCTGCCACCCAATGTGGGCGGCAGCGATCGCGGGAAAGAAGACATGCGAGATTGCAGCCCAGAGTCCGGTAACACCGATAGGCAACAATAATATCCACGTCAGGAAGCGCTCCGGGACGGATTTACCATTGCGCGACAACGCCGCCAACAAAAGTGCTGCGGCGAACAAAAAGGCCGGCAGATTGCGTAGAAGGAAACCCAATGCTTCGCGGACCATCGCTTCATCTCTGTCCGAAACCGGCCGGATTAGCCGCGTCTCTCCGGCGCCATCCAATCGTTCAATAGCGCGGGCGGCAAATACCGTCTCGCTATGGCGCTATCGGCCGCAGTTATATCGTCAGGCCGGACCATCGGGGATCGTTATTTCAGGAAGGAAAGTATTCGACATGAATCTCCGCCGAGCGCCCCATGTAAACCGCCCGTCTGCCTGTGAATGATACTACGTATCCGGCACAACCGGCCTTTGTCACTTTCTGACAAAATCCCTTGTAGGTGTAATCAGGCACTAATTGTTGAGCGTCCCGGATAGCTGCCTGAATGGCGCGCACGTCGAACCGCTCGGCAACCGGGCCTGACTGGTGTGTGGCGTATTCGGTGCTTTGGCCATCTGGAAGATAGTAGATGGCGCGACATCGACGGTAATCAATGGCGTAGCTCTCAAAGCCCGCTTGAAAGAGCGCCCCGACGATCTCGGGAAAAGTCATGGTGTCGTTTTCGGCTCCAAGCAAGCACGACTTGGCTAAACTCTCCTGGGCGGGCGTCATTGTCATTCCTCTAATCGATCGGTATCGAGTTCAATCCGAAGCGTTTGACGCTTGCCTTGAGCACCCGCTCAAGCAAGGCACGGTCCGTTCTTGAAAGATGCGAGAAGCACTCTGCCTCGTTCTGGTCGGCCAGATCGGCAAGCCGCGGGACGAGACTCTCGCCCTTTTTTGTAAGTCGCAGGGTGTGGGACCTTCTATCTTCAGGACTTGCGATCCTTGTCATCAGTGATTTGGCAATCAGCCGATCGGCGAGCTTCGTGATCGCGCCCTTCGTCATACCCATGCGCTCGGCAAGCTGGCTGGGATTTTCGTCGATCCCGAATAGAACGCGCATGAGCGCCCACTCCGCGACCGTAATATCGACTGTTTGAAGTTTGCGGGCAAAGGAATGGGAAACGTGGTTTGAAACCAGCCGTAGCCAATAACCCAAATGAGAAGTCAGTTCTGCAGGTGCCATGAGCACAGAATAGCAAAACTAGTTTCCTAGTCAACTATAATTTCAGGTCGGGTGCGTTCGCGCGGCCCTTGGCTCGAAAACGCTTTCAGTGCGCCATCGCGACTTCACCCGACAACTGTTCGCGTCTCACATCGATCCGCAGCATCACGACGACGATCGCGCCGACCAAAGCGCAGCCCGCCAGCAACAGGAGGCCTGCCGTAAAGTTGCCGGTCAAATCCTTCAGATAACCCATCATGTAGGGCCCGGCGAAACCGGAAAGATTTCCGAGCGAGTTGATTGCCGCGATCCCGGCGGCGGCCGATGCGCCCGTCAGGAAACTCGCCGGTAGCGGCCAGAACATCGGCGGCACCGCGGAGACGCCGATTTGCGCAAAGCAAAGCAACGCCATGATGAGGACGGGATTGCCAACGAGGCCCGACAATCCGATGCCGACCGTGGCCATCAACAGCGCCGCGGCAACGTGGCCTTTCCGTTCCATGGTCCGGTCGGAATGACGGCCGAGCAGCACCATGCCGATGGCTCCGAAAACAAACGGCAGCGCGGCAAGCAGTCCGGTCTGGGTGTCGCTGACGCCAAACCCCTTGATGATGGTCGGCAGAAAGAAAGCGATGCCGTAGCTCGCAGCATTCAGGCAGAAATACACGAGGGCGCACAGTAAAATCCTGACATCGGTGAGTGATTGTACCAGGGAAAGGTGCTCGACTTTCTCCTTGTTCTTCTTTTCGGTAGCCTGCACGTTCTCCAGCCAGGCGATCTCGTCTTTTTGCAGCCAGCGGGCCTGCGACGGGAAATCGGTCAGGTAAGCCAAGACGCCGATGCCCACGATGACCGACGGCAGCGCTTCAAGAATAAACAGCCACTGCCAGCCTGCCAGTCCCCACCCTGTTACGCTGAGCAGCATCCCGGAGATCGGCGATCCGATGATCGACGAAATCGGGATCGCCAGCATGAACAGGCTGATCACCCGTGCGCGGTAAACCGCCGGGAACCACAGTGTCAGATAGAAAATGATGCCCGGAAAGAAGCCCGCCTCGCAGGCGCCGAGAAGCAAACGCAGAGAATAGAAAACCCCGGTCGTCGGAACTCCCGTCGCTGCCGATATCGATGGAATAAAGGCGAAAGCGGCGGAGACGATTCCCCAGGTGATCATGATGCGGGCGATCCAGACGCGCGCGCCGACCTTCTCCAAAAAGATATTGGACGGCACCTCAAACAGGAAATACCCGATAAAGAACAGGCCTGCGCCCAATCCGAAGGCGGCCTCACTCAAACCGAGCGCCTGATTCATGTGCAGCTTGGCGAAGCCGACATTGACGCGATCGAGATAGGCGACGAAGTAGCAAACGATCAGGAACGGAATAAGCCGGCGCATCACCTTGCCGATCACACGTTTCTCCACGTCCTCCATGGCATAGCCTCCCGACTGGTGTGATGCCCCTTTGGAATTCCGGGTCGTATTTTTTCAAGAACTATGACGCGCTTGGACCACGAGTACAAACGGCATTTCTTTCGCAATGCATCTCAAACCATAATGTTGCACCGCGGTCGTTGGCAGGCACGCGAAGACAGCGCCAGCTCACGCATCGGCCTCTCGGGAACGATCCAGGCCACCGGCATCGCAGTCATGCGAACGCCGTGGCTTCCGTGTTCCTCAATCAGGGTGCTAGGATTTATGTCGACGCGTCCTGGCTAAAAAACGACGCGCACCATATCCGGGGGGATTCCATGTCTGATCACGAAGGCATGCGTCGACGCGACGTATTGAAGGGCATCGGCATAACAAGTGCCGCGGTCGGCATCGCGACAACAGCCGCGCCACCTGTTCTCACCGAGGCGCAAGCGCAGACACCGGCACAGGAACCACCGCACGCCCACCCGCATCCGCCGGAACGGCACGCTGATGCCGCCGATATTTTCCGCTACTTCACCCCGCCGGAAGCTGCGACGGTCACCGCCCTCGTCGACACGCTGATACCCAAGGATGATGTCGGCCCCGGCGGCGTCGAGGCCGGCGTGCCGATTTTCATCGATCACGAACTGGCCGGTGCGTATGGCCGGGGCGCGCGCATGTTCCTCAACGGCCCGTTCGCTCAAGGCACGCCCCAACAAGGCTATCAGCTTCCATTGCCGCCCGCCGATCTCTATCGGGTCGGCATCGCCGATCTCAACGCCTGGTGCGTCAAGACCCGCGACGGCAAGCGGTTCGACCAGCTCCCGGTGGCCGACCGCGCCGTCGCCCTCAAGGCGCTCGAAGCGGGGCAAGCGGAATTCGCGCAAATCCCGCCACGCGCCTTCTTCAATATCCTGCTGCAGAACACGATGGAGGGCTATTTCGCCGATCCGATTTATGGCGGCAATCGCAACAACGCGGTGTGGGCGATGATCGGATTCCCCGGCGCGATCGGCATGTATGAGGAAGACATCGAGAAATATCGCAACAAGCAATATGTCGTTGCGCCGAAATCCATCCAGGACCTGAGCTGAGGGGAAACGACCATGGCAACGAAGCTCAAGGCGGCCGACATCGTGATTGTCGGTCTCGGCTGGACCGGCGGCATCCTGGCAAAGGAGCTTGCCGAAACCGGCCTGTCGATCGTGGTGCTCGAACGCGGCAAGCCGCGCGACACCAATCCTGATTTCGCCTATCCGCATGTGCACGACGAACTCAAATACGCCCAGCGCCACGAATTGATGCAGGACGTCTCGCGCGAGACGCTCACTTTCCGCAACAATTCAAACGAGACCGCGCTTCCGATGCGCCAGCTCGGCTCGTTTCTGCCCGGCGAAGGCGTCGGCGGCGCCGGCGTGCACTGGAACGGCGTGACATGGCGCTGGCTGCCCTGGGACCACGAACCGGAAAAGATGACGATCGCGCGCTATGGCAAGTCCGCGCTTCCGGAAGGCATGCAACTGCAGGACTGGGGCGTCTCCTACGACGAACTCGAGCCTTATTACGACAAGTTCGAATATCTGTGCGGGGTTGGCGGCAAGGCCGGAAACCTCGGCGGCAAGAAGATTGACGGCGGCAATGTGTTCGAAGGCGCGCGCAAGCGCGACTATCCCAATCCGCCGATGATCCAGACCCATGCCGGCGATCTGTTCGAGAAGGCGGCGCGAAGCCTCGGCTATCACCCCTTCCCCGGCCCATCCGCCAACATGACCCAGTCCTACATCAATCCCGACGGCGTCGCGTTCGGCTCATGCCATTATTGCGGCTATTGCGAACGCTTCGGCTGCGAAATGAACGCCAAAGCCAGCGCGCATTTCACCGTGATCCCGCTCGCGGCGGCAAAAAAGAATGTCGAGATCCGCACCGACTCGCGCGTCATGAAGGTCAACCTCGATTCTTCCAACAAGCGCGCCGAGAGCGTGACTTATCTGGACGCCGCCGGCCGCGAGTTCGAGCAACCGGGCGGCATGGTGATCCTGGCCGCCTATGCGCTCAGCAATGTCCATCTGATGCTGCTGTCGGGCATCGGCAAACCCTACAATCCCACGACTGGCACCGGCGTCGTCGGCCGCAATTATGCCTATCAGATCGGCAGCGGCGCCAACGTCTTCTTCGACGAGAAGACCTGGATGAATCCGTTCATGGGCGCCGGTGCGTTAGCCATGAATATCGACGACTTCAACACCGGCAGCTTCGATCACCTTAAAGAGGGTTTCATTGGCGGCGGCGGCATCTCGACGCCAAGCGCGGGCGGGCGACCGATCGGCTTCCGGCCGGTGCCGCCGGGCACACCGGGCTGGGGCACCGACTGGAAGCGCGCCGTCGTGCGCCACTACAATCACACGCTCGCCGTCGTCAACCAGGGCAGCGTGATGGGCTATCGCCAGAACTATCTCGATCTCGATCCGACCTATAGGGATCGCTATGGCCGGCCGCTGATGCGCATGACCTTCGACTATCAGCAAAACGAGCAGAAGCAGGCGAACTACCTCGCCGACATCTGCGTCAATATCGGCAATGCGATGGGCGCCGAGCGCGTCGCACGGCGCGGCGCGCCGCAGCGCTACAGCATCGTGCCGTATCAAAGCACCCACAATACCGGTGGCGCGGTGTTGGGAACCGATCCGACCAGAAGCGCGCTCAATCCGTTCTCGCAGACATGGGACGTGTCGAACGTGTTCGTCACCGGCGCCTGTTCCTTCCCGCAGAATGCCGGCAAGAACCCCACCGGCCCCGTAGGCGCGCTGGCGTTGCGGGCCGCGGATTCGATCAAGCGTTACCTGAAGAATCCGGGGCCGCTGGCGCCGGTTTAGCGGCGCGCCGTTATTGAGCGGGCAAAGCTGCCGTGTCGCAGAAATTCTATCGTTTGATCGATCACGCCCTGATGGCTCAAAAGTCCGCTATGAGAGACGTCGACCGTGATGTGATCGACCATGCCGATGAGCCTGGAACTTTGCACCGAAACCCTGCCGTCGTTGGGCCTTGGGAGGTTAAGGAAAGATGCAACGGGATCAACGGAACGAGTTCCTGCGATGATGCCGACCGCATAGTCCACTGCCGGCAGCGACTTTAGCATCTCATTGGATCCGGTCGTAAGTTGCAGGCCAGCCGGGCCGTAAAAAGATCGGTAAAGGGAAAAATCCTGCAGGCGATCGGCCAATTCGCTGCCGCCGTTCGGCGTGCCCAACATGACGACACGGCCAAGATTTGCCGGCCGGTACTTCGCAATATAGGCCCGCGCCAAAAGCCCACCCATCGAATGGCCGACGAAGTGGATCGCACTTTTGTTTTTTCCGGCAAAATTCGACACCGCCGGATGAACATGATCCGCGAGAAGATCGATCTGCTTTTTCCGGCTCGGATAGTCGAGATTGAGAGTTTCAATGCCGGCTTTCCCGAGCGCATGCTCCAATCGTCTCAGGGAGCGAGAAGTCCGCGCGATGCCATGAAGCAAAATTACCCCGGACGGTTCCTGCAGGCCATGACCGCAGCCAGCGTCTTTTTCACGCGACATCTCTTTCCACAATCGTCGCCGCGTCCCTCGCCTGCGCTGTCGCGGCGACGTAGTCGGTCTTCCCCGACCCCAGCAAGGGAATCTTGTCGACGATCTGGATGGCGGCAGGGACGGCCAGTTCTGAAGTCCCGGACGCCCTGGCCTGAAGCTGCATCGCTGTACGGTCCGCGTCCCTCTGCGTGGTCAGAAGAACGATACGCTCTCCCTTACGCAGGTCCGGTATGGATACCGCCACCGACATGGCCTGCGGCCATATTTTTGCGGCCATAGCCTCCGTCGTCGTCAACGAGACCATTTCACCGGCGATCTTGGCGAAGCGCTTGGCGCGTCCTTTGATCGCAATAAAACCGGCGCTGTCGATCGTAACGATGTCGCCAGTATCGTACCACCCATCCGTGATCGGCTCCAGCACTCCGGGATTCTCGGCACGAAGATAACCCAGCATGACGTTTGGGCCGCGCACGGATAGACGTCCGCCTTCCTCGATGCCCGGTACGGGATCGACGCGATATTCCATCAGGGGCGAGAGGCGCCCGACGGTACCTGGGCGATTAGCCATCGGCGTGTTCATGGCGAGCACGGGGGCGGTCTCGGTCACGCCGTAGCCCTCGAGGACACGAATGCCATAACGATCCATATAGTTCTGTCGCGTGCGTTCCTTGACTGCCTCGGCGCCAGCTACGACCAGCCGCAACGTACGGAAATCATAGGCATGGGCCGAACGCGCGTAGCCGGCCAGGAAGGTGTCGGTGCCGAACAGGATGGTAGCGCCTGTCTGATAGATCAGTTCAGGCACGATTCGGTAGTGCAGCGGCGACGGATACATGAAGATTGGAATGCCTGCGAGCAGCGGCATGATGGTGCCGCCGGTCAAACCAAAGGAATGAAACACCGGCAGGACATTGAATACCTTGTCGTTGGCATTGGCATCCACCCGTGCCAGAGACTGCGCTGCGTTGGCCAGAATGTTTCGGTGAGACAGAACCACTCCCTTGGGCGTTCCTTCCGAGCCCGACGTGAAGAGCAGCACCGCTGGATCATCGGCTTTGCGGGCCACCCGCGGCTTTGTGCCCGCGAGCATACCCGCGATCTTGTCGCCGATTCCGATCGAGCCGCGGACGTCCTCGAGATAGACGATGTTCGCGGCACTTCCAATCGCAGCCATTAGCTTGTCGAGCTTGCCTTTTTCAATAAAGGCCCGCGAGGTCAGAACGGTTTTTACCTGCGCAGCCTTCATCGCGCTCAGCACGCTGACAGGACCCGCGGAAAAATTCAGCATTGCCGGCACACGACCGATACTTTGCAGGGCCATGAACACGACGGCGACCCCCGCCGAATTCGGCAGCAGCACTGCGACATTCTCGCCCTGCGCCGTTCCGCGGCTGAGGCGACGGCTCAGAACCTGCGCGCCCAGGATCAGCTTGCGATAGGTAAGTTTGGTTCCGAGCGCGTCCTCTATAATAGGCTTGCCGGTATCGCGGTCGCGATAGGCATGGGCCAGCGCCTCGAACAAGGTCTGGTCGAGTATCGCTGTCTTGACCAAGGCGTCGATCATGACGTCCTGCAGCGCCGCACCGGCGGCGTTGCGGCGCACCTTGCCGCGCAGCGCCTCATCGATCTCCAGTTTGACCGGCGGAAGGATCGAGATGGTCACCTTGGGAAACCAGGCGCGCTTGATTTCACCATTTTTCAAATAACTGAGGTACGAACGCTGCGCGCCTTCGATACGCACCGGCACCACCACCGCGCCGGCCTTGTCGGCGATCATCGCGGTGCCGTCGTAAACCTTCATGATCGAGCCCGTCACTGTGATCCTGCCCTCGGGAAAGATCACCACCGGCTCACCGGCCGCTACCAGCTTGATCAGGTCGCGGGCCGCCAGCGGCTTCGACGGGTCAATCGTGTAATGACGGACCAGCCGCAGAAACGGCTTGGCCCACCACGCCTTGGCAATTCCAGTATCGACTGCAAAGCTGGCGTCGAGCGGCAGCACGGCATGCAACAGCGGGCCGTCGATCAGGCTGACGTGGTTCGGCGCGATCAGCATGCGGGTGCCGGCGGGGGGCAGATTTTCCAGACCGCGAACCTCGACCCGAAACAACGCCTTGAATATCAGCGCACCGAAATCGCGTACGCCTTCCTTGCCCCAGGTTGCCAGCACGAACCAGACCATCGCGAAGGTCGCGATCGCCAGGCCGAAGAAGAGCCACGCCACCGCCAGACCCATATGCTGCAGCAATGCTACGACCAGCGAGCCGATCACCATAAAGCCCGCCTGCAACACGTTGCCAGCGGCAATGACGCGGGCGCGCTCGGACGGCGCGCTCCAGGCCTGCACCGCGGCAAAGGACGGCACTACAAACAAGCCGCCACCGAACGCGAAGATGAAGAATCCGATCAGCAAGCGAAGACCGTCGATCGAGGTCAGGAACGACATCGGATCGACTTCGCTGCCATGCGCGGCATGACCGATCGCCCAGGCCAGATCCAGCCCGAGCAGGCCCATCACGATACCGCCGATCGGCACCAGCGCGAGATTGGGCCGCACATGGCTGAGATGAGCCGCGAACAGCGAACCGGCGGCGATGCCAATTGCGAAGGTCGCCAGGCAGAGCGTGACCACGCCTTCGGTGCCACCGACACCGTCCTTGATCACGGCGGGCAGCAGCGACAGCACCACCGCGCCGACCAGCCAGAACCACGACACGATCACCATGCCGTCCCACAGCCGTGGTTCGGACCACAGAGTCTTCAACAGCCGAACGGTCGAGGTCCAGGGATTGCGGGTGATCGGAAGATCAGGTGCAGACGGCACCGTGGCCGGGATCCGCGACGCAAACGCCCAGCACGCCACCGAGAGGCCGACCACCGCGAGCGAGACCACGCCCATATGCGACGAGCCCGACACGAACAAGCCGCCGGCAATCGTGCCGATCAGGATCGCCAGGAAGGTGGCGCCCTCCACCAATGCGTTGCCCATCGCCAATTCAGACGTCGACAATTGATCAGGCAGGATGCCGTATTTCACCGGGCCAAACAGGGCGGCGACGATGCCGAACAAAGCGAGCGCCACGAACAGCAGCGGCACCGAATGGAGGAAGAAGCCTGCCGCCGCAAAACACGCGGCGAAGATCTCGAAAAATTTCAGCCGGCGGGCAACGACCGATTTGACATATTTGTCGGCGAGTTCGCCGCCGAGCGCCGACAGCACAAAGAACGGAAAGATGAACACGGCGCCCGCCACCGTGACCAGCGAGCCGCCCTCACCGGCGCCCACGCCATAGAGGATCATGATGACAAGGGCATTCTTGAGCACATTGTCGTTCAGAGCAGAACAGAACTGCGCCCAAAACAGCGGCGCAAAGCGTCGTGACGACATCAATTCCTTGATCATGGCCGGCCCTTTCGTGGAAACTCAGACAACCTCAGTTTGAGTAAATAGACAATTGCGTCTCGCTGAGCAGTGTCGAGGATGCACAATGTCTCGTTAACGCGACAAATTTTATGTTCGTTCGCTACTCAATAGTTTCTCCGTTCTCGCTTCTTCGATACGGTTAATCATCCGGCTGGCTTCATGCACGTCGCGAATGTTCTTCGACAAGGTGAAGCAGGACTGAACCACCATCACCATGCCCATGGCGAAATAGGCCCTGACCCACCAATCAAGTGGCAGCGCGGCGATACCGCCGCCCACCATCAGTACCGAAGCCGCGAACGATGCATAGCTGAAGTTAACCCACGCGCCGGTGGGCCGATCTACGGAAGTTAGCTGCTGAAAAGACATGACGATTTCCTTCGATGGTTGGTGTCGGGGGCGAATTGAATGTTCAAAGCCGCGAATTCAGTTCCGGTCCGCTTTCGAGCAGCACCGGCGTTGCCGCCATCATGCGCAGCCGCGCCATGACATCGGTCGCACGAACGTCTACCGGCGGCCCGAAGCCCTGGTCAGACAGCCGATCGATCAGGCGATCGGGCTGTGAAGCCATTTCCTCGCGGATCGCCCTCGCGTCGTCATTTTCCGCATTGATTTTCTTGAGTGCAGTTTCCGCCTCGCTGAGGCGATCGCATCCGGGATCCGAAAACGAGGCGGCGCCGTTCAACGCGCTGCCGATCCGCGCCAGCCGGCGGCCGCGGTCAAGATCAGCCAATCGGCGGCGCTGGCTGTCGACTTCGCGACGGGCGAGTGCAACCTCCGCAGCGAAGCGCGACGAGGCGCGATCGGATGCCTCGATCTCGGTCCGAACCACAGCGATGGTTTCGGCTGCATTCATCGCCAGATCGTCCCGGCCCGCGCGAATGGCCTGAACCGCTCGGCACTCGAGATCAGTGACCTTCACGGTCAGGTCATCCCTGCGTGCGATCTCCCGGTTTTCTTCCGCAACAGCGACGGCGAGCGCCCGCCGGGCGGCAAAATGGCCAGACGCCGCAACGGCGATCGAACGGTCGAGGTTCGACGCCGCGTTGAGGTTTCCCCGCAGAAGGCTGGAAACCAGATCGATGATCGATGTCAGAGTGTCACGCATAACAACGGCTCCGGTGCTTCGGTTCACGTGAGATGGTGCAGCCCGCGGAACGGATTGCAGCGCTGGAGCAGATGAAGTCCCGTCGGCGTTTTCCGGTTGGTCTGGAATTGACGGCGCCGCGCCGTCACATCGCGTCGCGCCGGGATCACGTTTCCGACGTCGCACGCCTCTGCCAACCGGTCGACTGGCCCGAAAACGCGGGCACGCATCGCAGTGAAGGTTTCGACCGCCAAAGTCCGAACCACGTGAGCGAAACCTTGGGCCAGCGCAGCCGCATCCTCGACGAACGTGAAGCCGATTTGGGAAATAAGCGTTTGCATCTTCATCTCCTCTGGGATATTTGAACAATGTTCAATATGGGTACGACGAAAATGAACATTGTTCAAGAAGAATCTTTGCGAGGGCGAAAAAAGGGTAAACGACGGCAACTCCTGATCGAGGTTGCGCGCCGCGAAATTGAAGCTAATGGATTGATATCACTTAAGATTCGGGATGTAGCCAACGCCGCCGACTGCTCGATCGGCAGTATCTACAACGAGTTCGGCGACTTCGACGGACTGATCCTGACGGTCAATCGGGAGACAGTTCAGCGGCTCGACGGCGTGCTTTCGGCGGTCCCCGCTCAGGACGCCGTCGACCACCTGTTCGGGCTGGCGGACGCCTATCTCGGTTTCTTCACCGAACATGCCAATCTGCTGCGGTCCTTATTCGAACATCGCATGGAGAACGATCGGCCGTTTCCTGACGATCTGCTTGAAATGGTGATGCGCACCTTCGCGCTGATGCACGCCCCGATGGAACGGCTATTGCCGGACAAGGATCCTGTCGAGGTAGCATTGCTGGCGCGGACGATGTTTTCCGCGGTGCACGGCATCATCTCGCTTGGCCTGGAAGAGCGGATGGTCGCAGTTCCTCCCAAAAGCCTCGGCGCGCACGTCGCGCAATTCGTGCGAACGCATTTGATCGGCATGGGTATCCTGCCCCGCGCTTGACCATCCCCTGCTTGTCGATGGTGCGGGTTCCTGCCCACCGAATTGAGAAGCTGGCGATGCGGCGGCGCACGTTCGTCAAAATGATTGCTGTCGATCTCAGCGGCGAAACCTGCGTTGTTAGCTACTGACGCGGCGATGAGTGTCGCGTATTTCAAGCTCTTGCGTCGTCGATGCCTTGGGTTCACTAAAACGCCATTGGCCGTTCAGGCCTGAACTCTTTCACTGACGCCCGCAACCGGGCGTGGTAGGCAATAGTTCAAAGGGCCGTTTCCGATGAAAAAATTGATTGCTCCGCTCCTCGGACTTGTGATGCTTCTTGCTGCAACCGAGGGCCATGCGATGGACGAGCTGCGCGTTATGATTTCGGGCGGTTTCTCGCAGGCGTATCAAGCTGCGCTGCCGGAGTTTGAGCGCTCAACGGGCATCGCGGTGACCACGTTGTCCGGATCTTCGCAGGGAACCGGACCAAAGACCATCAAGTATCAGCTTGAGAATGGCGCGGATGTCGACGTCGTGATCCTCTCGAAAGAGGGACTGGACGAACTGGCCGCGATGGGGCGAATCGCGGAGGGTTCCGAGGCCGGGCTGGCCGCCTCTCCTCTTGGTGCGGCCGTGCGCCAGGGAAGCCCCAAACCCGACATCAGCAACGAGGCTGCACTGAAGCAGGCCTTGCTCAATTCACGGATGTTCGCGATGCCGGGAAGCACCAGCGGCCTGTTCATGAAGGACGAAGTGCTTCCGAAATTCGGGATTGCCGACAAGGTGCATTTCAAGATGTTTGCCCGCGGATCGGAATCGACGGCCGCGTTGGCGGCAGGCGAAGTGGATCTGGCGATCGGCCCGCTCAGCGAACTGGTCGGCCAACCCGGTGTGGACGTGATCGGACCGTTTCCTGACAGCGTTCAACTCGTTCAGATTTTCACAGCGGCGATGGTCAAGACATCGCATCGCACGGAGCAAGCCCGGCGTCTGATCGCGTTCCTCGCATCCAGCGCAACCGACGCCGCGATCAAAAAGTCCGGCATGGATCCCGTCAACCATCGCTGATCTCCGCCAAGGAAGCGCCGCCATGAACCATCCGCGCCGTCAATTCCTGCTGATGGCAGCGGGCGCGGCCGCCCTGCCGGCCGCGGCGCGCATCGCCGGCGCACAAACTCTCGCGACGCCGCCGCTGCCGGACCAGCCGGCCCGTCCGCTCGCCGAGCGGCTTGCCGCCTACGCCAACAGCCTGCGCTATGAGGATCTCGACACTGCAACGATTGAGAGCGTCAAGACCCATCTCATCGATACGCTTGGTTGCGGGATCGCGGCGTTCGACGAGGGGCCCGTCCGCATCTGCCGCAATATCGCGCTCGCGCAAGCTGGCGGCGGCTCGAGCATCATCGGCACCGACCGGCACGCGACGCCCGATCTCGCGGCGTTCGCCAATGGCGTCGCCTTTCGCTACTACGACCTCAATGACTTCTATATCGGCCGCCTGACCGGCCACCCGAGCGACCAGATCGCCGCCTGCCTGGCGGTCGCGGAATCCGAGCGGGCAAGCGCCACCGACCTCATCACCGCGATCGCGCTCGTCTACGAGATCAACTGCCGGCTGGTCGACGCCTTCGACATCACGACCAAAGGCTGGGATGCCCCGGCGTTCAGTCTTCCCGCCGTGGCGCTCGCCGCCGGCAAACTGATGAAGCTCGATACTGACAAGCTGACCCAGGCCGCGAACATCGCGCTCAATGCCCACATGCCGATGGGACAAACAAGGGTGCAAACCCTGTCGGACTGGAAGGGATTGGCCGACGCCGAGGCCGGGCGCGATGCGGTTTTCGCAGCACTGCTGGCGCGCGGCGGCATCACCGGTCCGGCGCCTGTCTTCGAAGGGCAGTTGGGTTTCTTCCGGCAGGTGTCCGGATCGACCGACATCGACGTGAATAGTTTCGGCCGGCGGGGCATTCCGTTTCGGATCAACCAATGCAGCATCAAGGCCTACCCCGCGCAGACTTATACGCAGGCTGCGATCCTTGCGAGCCTCGACATCATGAAGCAGGCAGGCTCGCTCGATCGCATCGTTTCGATCGAAATCGCAACGGCCCGGCGAGGCTTTGAGATGACCGGGAGCGGAGCCGAGAAATGGGCGCCGACCACCCGGGACACCGCGGACCACAGCCTGCCCTATATCGCGGCGCGGACCATGTTCGACGGCGACATCACCAATGAAAGCTATGCGCCCGAAAAGCTGCGCGATCCGCGCATCCTCGCCTTCATGCGCAAGATCACCGTGATCGAGGACCCGGCGCTGACCGCGCGCACCAACGCCACCACGGTTCCGTCGCGCATCACGGCGGTCCTGGTCGACGGGCAACGCCTTGTCAGCGAGATCGACAATGTCCCCGGATTCGTCGGCCGGCCGATGAGCCGCGATGAAGTGGCGCGGAAATTTCGCGCCAATGTCGGCCCACGCTGGCCGCAGCAGCGAACCGACGATGTTCTGCAGTCGCTGTGGGCGCTCGATCGCGCGGAGGATCTCACTGCCTTGCTGGGAAGGTTTGCGGTCCAGACCTGACCGCGAGCAGCGCAATCCGTTTTGTCGATCGAGCGCGGCTCCCGAGCGACAGGCCAGCCGTGGTTTCAAATCGGCCGGTCGGTGTAGCGGCGTTGCATTCAGACCGCACTGAGAAGCAGTACCGCGGCGATGACGACCATCGCGATTGCGCCCGCTAGAAAAGCGATTGTTCGAATAACCGGAATGCCTACGGTGTAAATCACATAATGGACGAGACGAGCGACGACGTAGATTTGGGCCGATAGCACGGTGGCCTTGGTGCTGACCTCGACGATGGCCGCCACGAGCACCAGCGGCGCGAAGACAGCCAGATTTTCGATCGCGTTGAGATGGGCGCGCCGCGCGCGGTCGGCCCAGGGCGCGTCAACCGGATAACCGACCCCGGGGACGCCGATAGCCCGCGTCACACCGTGCGTGGTCATACGGGCCGTAACATACGGCACCCACATCAGCGCGGTGGCACCGGAAATAACGGTCAACGCGTAGAGCTCCGGCGTATATTTCACGACAGCTAATCCCCCATCAGCGACGAGGTCGCCATCATGTCAGACCGCGACGAGCGGGGCCGGTCGAAATCGCAGGGCTGTCAGGATCGTCAGCGCCAGGAACAGGAGAAATAGCGCGCCCTGCGCCACCACGAACGCGGGCTCCGTCTGTGTCGGCGCCAACGCCTTCAATGGCGCAACTTTCATGAACCCCTGCACGAGCAGAACGAACACGTTCAGATAAAGCGACAGCACGGCCGTGACCGCATAAACGGGACGCCAAAAACCTGACAGATGCTTCGCGTAGAACGCAAACGTCGCCAACGCCAGCATCACCAATGAGATGATGCCGACGATATGCGATGGCAGCAATTTGGTGAACGGGAAAAGAAAGCCTGTCGCGCTCGTCAATATGGTAGTCGCCAGGAACGTCGCTGTCGCAGTTCGCGACAGGTCGGACTTCAACCACCCGATCATCGCGATCACGCCGGCGGCGATGCCGATCAGGCTGATTAAAACGTGCAATAGCGTAAGCGTGCTCAGGCTGAAGTCCGACATGATGATGCCCCAACGGTCGATTTTCTCAGGTGTTTGATGGATATTGCAGTTCGGCGAACCACCAGGCCCGGGCTGCGGCGCGACAAGATCTGAAAAGGTCGCGCCAACCCGGCCCAATGATCCCTCAGCCTTATTTCGCAGGTTCGCCCAACAGCAAACCCAACGGCCAGAGAGGACCCACCGGGATGAGTTCGAACGTCATCATATCGGCCTTACCCAATGGGAGTTTTTCCAGCAGCGCGTGCGCTTCGGCCGGAGTGGTCACGTTCATCAGGAACACCGCTCCGGACCCGTCGATCTTGGCGAACCACTGGTCGATCTTTCCGGCCAGCATCAAACGCATCGTGTCGCGCGCCTCGGACGGCATGATCGGGGGCCGTTTGTCGGGTGTCGCCTTGGCCGTCCACGAGCCGATCGCAAGCACTTTGGTCGTGAGGGTTTTTGCCGCTGCCATTTCGGCAGCGCCCGGAGGTGATGTGTTCTGCGCCATTTTTATCGAGTCCTTTTCTGCTGTGGTGACGTGTTGACGTGATGCTTCGGCGAGGGGATCTGTGGATCGTGAAGCAGCCTGAGCCGCCGGCTGGGCCAGGCATGCGGCCGCCGTAGTCGTGAGGACTGCCAGTCGCAAAGCCGCACGGCAGAAAATCATTGCGCGCACCTTGATTGAAATTGTCATTCTTCCCTCCTCCACGAAGCCGAGTTAGTGATTTACGATGCCGGCGTTGAGCACGTCGGCATCGACACAGGCGAAGTCGCCGACGGTAATGCACCGGCGCCCCGTCATGACAACATCAGCTCCGCGACCCGTTGCGGCATATCTGCCTGCAGCCAATGGCCCGCCGGCACTGAATGAAATGAGCCATTCTTGAAATAACTAGCCCGCTCCCTTCCCATCTCGACGCCGAGATAAGGATCGTATTCGCCCCAAATGACCTTGACCGGGAGATCGAGCGCTTTGACCAGAGGCAGACGGGTACTGTTTCGCTTCAGCTCTTCGTAGAATTGCGCAGCCATCTGCATGAAGGCCGGGCCTGAACCCGGAGGCCGCGTAAAATTGTCGGCGATCAGCGGGGCTACGAACTGCTCAAAACGCAATTTCTGGTCCGCCGGGAGCGGCTCTGCGAATTTCATTCTCTGCCAGTCCAGCAACCAACCGAACTGCGCAGGACTTTGCGCGACCGCGAGCGCGAGCGCCCTGAGCGCCGGATCGGCAAACAGCACAATCATCTCCGGCCAGACATTGAGCGGTGAATTGTCGTAGGCCGAATTCAGGATGCAGAGCGAGGCGACCTTGTAGGGATGCTCGACCGCAAAATTGATCGCGGCGGCACCTGACGAATCGTGCGCGACGAGAACGACCGGGCCGAGCCCCAGGGCCTGAATCACCGCCGAGAGATCGCCAAGCTGCTGCTCGAAGCTGTACGACGCAGCCGGCTTGTCGGACGCGCCAAACCCGAGGAAATCGAACGCAACGACGCGCCGGCCTGCCGCTGTCAGGTAGGGCACAAGGTCGTCATAGATATGAAGATTGTCGGGAAAGCCGTGCATGAGCACGAAAGCCGGTCCCGCACCATCGTGGTCGCGCGCGTAAATCCTGCCTTCGCCGTGTGAAATATGGTGTTCGGTGAAACCCGGCTTGTTGTCCATGGCGTCCTCCTCGAAACAGCGCAGGAGGTCAGAACCGCCGCGCGTGAATACAAGGATCGGCCGGGAGAGACTGTTTGGATTGGATATTACTGTCGCTGTCTTTTTTAAAAAACGGCACAGCGGTGGAAATCGGCAGGCGCATGGTCTTCGACGGGGGATCAGCGATGCCGCTGCCGCCACCTTCCGGGGCTGTCGCCCTCGATCTTCGAGAAGACACGCGTGAAATGACTTTGATCGACAAAGCCGCATGTGACGGCAATATCGGCGAGGCCCGATCTGCCCCCAAGCAGCAATGCTTTTGCCCGTTCAACCCGCTTTCGAACCAGCCATTGGTGAGGCGTGCCCCCGGTGGTCCGGCGAAACGCGCGGGCGAAATAACCAGGCGACAAAGCGCACTCGCGTGCGAGCTCGGCGATCGTGGGATCGCCGTCCAGATGGGCCGTAATGAAGTCGAGCACGCGCCGAAGCTGCCAGGGCGATAATCCTCCCGCAACCATGTCAACCGTCGCAGTGGCGTTGCCATACGTCTTCACGATGTGGGCGTGAAAGGCCAGCGCGATGTGATCGATGAACAACGCGCTGCACTCGTGCTCGACCTGATCCGCCAGGGCGTTCGCGAGCCCGTACATGACCCGGTCATAGGAGCCCTGACACGAAGAAACCAATCCCTTCAACCGGGGCATCCCCTGATCGAAGGCAAGTTCATCGAGGGAGGCCTGAGAAATATAAAATCGGATATTATCGAATGGCGTGTGAATTTCGGAAACCGGATTGCTGCGCAGGTCGAACAGGAACGTGGCGCCCGGATTCATTGCCTTTGACAAAAGGTGTCTTCCGTCGATCCAGAGATCCGCGGCAACCGGCAGCAGCGGAACATGGAAGGAAAAGGCATGTTCCGGCGGGACGTTTTTGGCCGGACCCTGCATCGCGCGCTCGCTCTTCAAACGCGTGAACCCGATCGGCGCGATGGAAGCGGTCCGCGCCAGAGCCGTCGGAGGCAGGTCGAGCTGAAATCGGTCCCCGATGACGGCGCTCTCGTAACTTGCGCCTGCAAGACGCTGTTGCATCGAATGCGCTCCATTGCAGTCAGTGAGACCGACCTGCCGCAACTCACCATAACATAGAGGGCTGCATGCGCGACGTTTGTTTCACACCGATATGTGACACGTCCGCGCGTTCCTGATCCAATCGTGCGCCAATGCAACCAGCAGTTAGTCCTGGGAACCCGGGTCCGAATTGAACCGGAATGACGATAAGCCTTCAGAATCGTGGAAAATCTCCCGCCAGGCGTTTAACCTTGCGTTTGAACGCGAAGGGCGCCGGGGCGCGACAAGCGAGGAATTTTAGACATGGTCAGTGCAGGCTTACCCGTTGAAAAATTCGATGTCCTCGTGCTGGGCAGCGGAGAAGCCGGCAAATACCTCAGTTGGTCGCTCGGGGCCGAGGGCAAACGCGTCGCACTTGTCGAGCGCCGCTACGTCGGCGGGTCGTGTCCCAATATCGCCTGTCTTCCGAGCAAGAACGTGGTGCATTCGGCCAAAGTGGCGTGGTACGCGCAAAGACTAAGGGATTTCGGACTTAACGCCTCCGAACCCGGCATCGACATGACCGTGGTCCGCGACCGCAAACGCGCCATGGTGGATGGTCTGGTTGAGATTCATAAAAAACGTTTCTCCGCCAACCATGTCGAGTTCATTTACGGACAAGGCGCGTTCACCGGTCCCCGCACATTGTCCGTCGAACTGGAGCAAGGCGGCTTCCGCTCGCTCACCGCCGAGACAGTGATCGTAAGCACGGGCTCGCGCACCATCATTCCCGAAATCGCCGGACTGCGCGAGGCGTATCCGATGACGCATGTCGAAGAGCTTGAACTCGATACCCTCCCCGAACATCTGCTCATTCTCGGAGGCGGCTATGTGGGGCTGGAATTCGCGCAGGCCATGGCGCGTTTCGGCTCGAAGGTGACGGTGATCGACCGAGGTCCCCGGCTATTGCCGCGCGAGGATGAAGATGTCGCAGCCGAGCTTACGAGGCTGCTTGCGGCGGAAGGCATCCGGTTCATTTTCGGCGCCGCGGTCTATTCCGTGGAGGGGCGCTCCGCCGACGCGGTCGCGGTCAAGATAAGCACCGTGGCCGGCGAGCAGACCATCAACGCCACCCATATTCTCGCGGCCGCCGGCCGTGCACCCAACACGGATGGGATCGGCCTGGAAAAGGCCGGGATCGATCTCGCCGCGACCGGGCATATCAAGGTCAATGACGTACTGCAGACGACCGCGGACAATGTCTATGCCGTCGGCGATTGCGCCGGCAGTCCGAACTTCACGCATATTGCGTTCGACGATTATCGGATTGTCCAGCGGACGCTCCGGGGCGAAAGACGCTCGACCGCCGGACGCCAGGTGCCCTATGCGCTGTTCACGGACCCCGAGCTTGCGCACATTGGCTTGCGCGAAATCGACGCCAGGCAGCAAGGCCTCGCCTACCGGTTGGTAAAGCTTCCGATGGCGGCCGTGCTCAGGGCTCAAACACTTGGCGAGACCGAGGGCTTTCTGAAGGCGTTGATCGACAGCAACGATCGAATTGTCGGTTTCACCGCTCTTGGAACAGGCGCGGGTGAATTACTGGCGCCGGTCCAATTGGCGATGAGCGCCGGACTGCCCTACACCGCGCTACGTGACCTCATCGTGACACACCCGACCATGAGTGAGGGACTCGTCTATCTGTTTTCGTCGGTGCCTTCCCCTTGATAAATTCCCCGATATCGCCAAGCATGGCCGCGAGGCGTGATTGACGATGGAGATATCCGTGCGGAAGGAATTGTTCGCGGCGCTGACGCTGGCGACGCTTGTGTCAGGCCACGCCAGCGCGATGGCGGCCGAACTCACGGGCACGCTCGCGAAGGTGAAGGAGCTGGGCTACATCACCATCGGGCACCGCGAAGCTTCAGTGCCGTTCTCCTATCTGGACGACAAGCAGCAGCCGGTCGGCTTCGCGATGGACATCTGCGCCAAAATCGTCGACGCGGTGAAGCGCGAATTGAAGCTCGACAAGTTGGAGGTGCGCTATCAACTCGTGACGTCGGCGATGCGCATTCCACTGATGGCCAACGGCACCATCGATCTCGAATGCGGCAACACCACCAACAATGCCGAGCGGCAACAGCAGGTCTGGTACACCAATACGCATTTTCTGACCGCGAGCCGCTTTGTCTCGAAGGTCGATTCCAAAATCAACGGGATCGCCGATCTCAAGGGCAAGACCATCGTCTCGCCTTCCGGCTCGACCAACATCAAGCAGGCGCTCGAATTCAATAACAGGTTAAACCTGGGAATGACGATCGTCCCGGCGCAGGATCAGGGCGAAGCGTTCCTGATGGTCGAGACCGGCCGCGCCGTGGCCTTCGTCCAGGACGATATCGTGCTGGCGGGCCTGATCGCCAACGCCAAGGATCCGAAGGCCTATGTGATCTCGGAAGACGCGTTCTCCAAACCCGAACCCTATGGCGTGATGCTGCGCAAGGACGATGTGGCGTTCAAGGCGCTTGCCGATGCCGCGACCGCGAGCCTCTACCAGAGCCCGGAGATGGCTGCGCTCTATGCGAAGTGGTTCACCCAGCCGATCCCGCCGAAGGGCGCCAATCTGAATATCCCGATGAGCCCGGCGATGAAGCGGGCTTTCGAGAAACCGACGGATTCGCCTGATGCCTCGACCTACTGATCGGGGATATCAGGGCAGACATATCAGAACAGACCCGGCTTGAAGACATTGCAGCCTGCCGGCATTGCGGCTTGCGAAGGCTGTTGCAGGTGTGTCAGGAAAAGCGATGACACACATGAATATGTCCCGCCGGTTCATGATCGGCAGTTTTCTTCCCGGAATGCTGTCAAGCGTTGCAATGGCGCAGACCAATCCGCCGCGAACGGCGAAAGAGGAAACGACATTGATCAAGCATATTGACGCGGGCGTTCTCAACGTCGGCTATCTGGAGACGGGCCCCGCGAGCGGATGGCCGGTCGTTCTGCTCCACGGCTTCCCCTACGACATCCACGCCTATGACGAAGTCTCGCCACTGTTAGCCGCTGAAGGCGCGCGCGTCATCGTGCCTTATCTGCGTGGCTACGGCCCGACGCGTTTTCTCTCGGCGGCGACGCCGCGATCGGGCGAACAGGCCGCTCTGGGCGCCGACCTGCTGGCGTTGCTCGACGCGCTGCAGATTCCTTCCGCGCATCTGGCCGGCTACGATTGGGGCGGACGCGCGGCCTGCGTGGTCGCCGCGCTGTGGCCCGAGCGGGCCAAGAGCCTCGTCTCCTACAACAGCTATAACATCCAGGACATCGCCAAATCAGGCGAGCCGGATACGCCGGAAAAAGAATACGGCATCTGGTACCAATATTACCTGCAGAGCGAGCGCGGGGCCGCGGGCCTAAAAAAAGACCGGCGGGCGTTCTGCCGTCTGCTGTGGAAATTATGGTCGCCGACCTGGAAGTTCGATGACGCAACGTTCGCGCGAACCGCTTCGTCGTTCGATAATCCGGACTTCGTCGACGTCGTGATTCAATCCTACCGGCACCGGATGGCGCTGGCGCCCGGCGACCCGGCGTTGGCGGGGATCGAGCAACGCCTCGCCAAGCAACCCAACATATCCGTACCCACGATCACGCTCGATGGGGCCACCGACGGCATCCGGCCGGCCGGTACTGCCGCTCAGGCCGCCCACTTCACAGGGCATCATGAGCACCGCGTCATCCCCAATGCGGGCCATAACATTGCCCAGGAGGCGCCGCGTGCCTTTGCCGATGCGGTTCTTGCGGTTCGCACCTGGTGAGCGTGAGTTGGCTGCCCGTCACGCGTTGATCAGGCGCTCCAGTCTCGCGCTGATCGCGTTGATGGTCTTCAGTGCGCTCATTCACGGCATCGTCCCCTGCTTCGCTGAACCGGCGCCGGCCACCGGCGCCGCGCGGACGCAGGCGATCGTGGACGCCACGAACGCCTTTCTGAATACGCTCGACGCCGGACAACGCGAGAAAGTGCAGTTTCCGTTCGTGCGGCCACCGACGGCAACGGCCGCTCGCTTCAAAGGCGGCCGCGGCGGCAACGCGACCTATGTCGGCGAACAGTACGGACAGGCCCTGTGGTCTGATTTGCCGGCCAGCGACGTGCCGCGTCCGGGTCTGCGCCTCGGTAACCTCAGCGCGCCGCAGCGCGACGGCGTCATGCACCTGTTGCAGGTTTTGCTGAGCGTCAAAGGCTACCGAAAGGTTCTGGATATCATGGGATCCGATCAGGCCCTTGCAGCGGACAGCAAGGTCGCGGGCGGCGCCGAGACCTGCACGCTGGGCATCTTCGGTGCGCCAGGCCTCACCGCGCCATGGATGATACAATTCGGCGGGCACCATCTCGCGCTCAACATCACGATCGCGGGAGCCCGAGGCGTACTCGCTCCCGCCGCCACCGGCGCGCAGCCCGCGGTCTACACATCTGATGGCAAGACAATCCGCGTGCTGGCCGAGGAAAGCGACAAGGCGTTCGCCTTGCTGGGAGCGCTGGACGACAGCCAACGCAAGCAAATGATGGTGGACTTCTCTCCCGCCGATCTGCAGCTTGGCCCCGGGCACGACGGCGAAACGATAAAACCCGAGGGATTGAAGGCGTCCGCGATGACCGGACGCCAGCGGCAATTGCTGCTCGATCTGATTTCGGAATGGGTTGGGATCGTCAACGACGTTTATGCCGCACCCCGCATGGCCGAGATCGAAGCTGGGCTGGACGACACGTATTTTGCCTGGAATGGCCCGATGACATCAGAGCCCGGACAAAATGCGACGGCTTACTTCCGGATTCAAGGTCCCAAAGTCGTGATCGAGTTCGCGCCGCAAGAACTCGGATGGGATCTCTCCATGCACGTTCATACGATCTACCGCGATACCGCCAATGCCTATGGGCGCGGGTTCTCCGGGCCGTAATTCCGGTAACGTCAGGACATCATTTCCGGCGGAACAAAACGACGGCAGCAGGATTTTATGTCTTAAGCCTTTTTTTGGGCCCGCCAAACAAGGGCTGATGCGCCGCGTCGCGGCCTCTTCGAGAAGGTGCCGGGCATCGCAACAACATCAACCGAACCTTGTAACAATGGAGTGATCCGATGAGATACCTGCCACTTGTTATTGGCGCCATTGCCGCGTTCGCCGCCACCAGCGCCTCGGCGCAATCGGTCAACCTCACCGGCAATTACCGGTGTGTCCAGGATTGCCGTGACGGCAATCTGGGCGGTCCCGCCTTCATCACCCAGAATGGCGACAGCCTGAACCTCGTCACCGAGACCGGCGAGTCCTACCGTGCCTGGCCCGATGTGACGGCGCCAGCCAGCCGGATCTGGGTCGACGTGCGCAACGAGAGCGCCGTCTATTCGCCGGACGGACTGCGGATTCAATTCGACGATGGCAGGATCTGGGAGCGGGATTTCGGGCCGCCTCCGCCGCGGCCGGGTGTCGCGCGCAAGCGCCCGGTGACTTACCAGCGATAACGCATTTCCAAGTTGATCACGCCAACGGGATGGGTTGAGCATTGGCTAAACCCATCCCGCCACTTACATTCCGGCTGCTTGTCACCCCTCATCGCACGAGAGTCGAATGAAACCGTCCTTGGTATTATTTGCGCTGGTGTTGTCAGCCGCGCCGTTTGGCCTGTTGACGCCACCCGCGTTCGGCCAGGTGCCAAACCTCAATAGTCAGGCGGTGTGCAACGCAAGAGATGGCGACGCCAGGTTGATGCACTCGGTTCCTTTGCAGAGCGTCGCGGAGTGCGTGCAGGACGAAGACAATGCCAGACAGCAGCTAGGTGCTGTGTGGGCATCGACCTCGGTCGTGATACGGAATCGATGTGAGAGCGATGGTCGTACATTGGGCACGACGAGCTATCTCGATCTCCTCGCCTGCATCCAGATTGCCGAGGATGAAAAATCGGGTCCCAAGCAGGCGACCGGCAAGCCGTAATCGCCGCCGCCCCGAGGCCACTGTCAGCCCGCGAACAGATCTTGTTCCGGTAACGTTGCCCTGCCCTGCGGCGTCAACTGCACCCGCCGCATCCGCCGCCACCACCGCCGCCGCACCCGCTGCCGCCATCGCCACTTCCGTTCATGGTCTGCGAAGCCGAATGGACCGACGCATAGGCGGTACCCGAAAGAACGACGGTGCCCGACAGCGCCACGGCGAGCAGCAGTTCGTGATCGAGCGGCGCACGTGCCGCCCGCGCCTTCGAGGCCTGATAATCCGCTAAAACCTCCTTGCCGGCCCGCGTCCGCACGGGACGCGTTGCCAGCAGGAAGCCGATAAATGCCGTAACGATAAGAAGGCCGACCAGAAACCCGATCGCATGATGGCGTTCGGCGCCGATGAAAGCCTTGGTGATCCCGAACACCAGCAGCAGCGCGACAAAGGGCAGAAAGCCCATGCGGAAAGCCGACATCTGATCGTCGGTTGGGCAGTAACCAAACTGTTGCAGGCGTCCCAGAACTTGCTCGGCGAGTGGTTTAACCGCTTTCTGGAATTTTTGCCGCGTGATGCCGGGCTCGAACTGCAGAGCCGTCGGCCGCCCGCAGAGAATCGCCAGCGGTGCCTGACTCGTCACGGTAATTTTGTAATCCTTGGTGTCGATGGTGGCGCCATTCCCCGATGTCAGGCTGAGCAATACCGCGTCGCCGAAACGGCGTGCACCGCCGGCAAGATAGGCCAATTCCAATACGTTCAATTGACGGGCAGCCGACGCCGGCGGGCCGATCACCGACCGGAAGCCGAAGCCCAGCAAAAAGACTGTGGCCGCGAGGGCGATGTAGAGAAGGAGAAAAGGCTCGGCGGTCCAGTTGAACGGATTCCATGTCATCAGTTCACTTCCCGAAATGGCGGCGAATCCATGCGATCGGTTTCGGCAGGATAAGCCAGCGGGTACGGTCTGTCATATGATAGCGCGCAGATGCGAAGCGCAGATGCGTTGCCGGCCAGAATTCAGGGCTCGGCGGACCGAAGGCGCGCTCGTGCAACGCCAGCGTCTCGGCATATTGCCGGCGATAGATCGTTTGGGCCTCGGGGCCGCCCGGCGTGGGATCATGATGCAGCGGCGCCTGCAACACTTCGCCGCACCAGATCGTCCAGTAATCGCGCGAATAGATCAGATGCTGGTGCCAGACTTCATCGACCACCTCGCTCGGCGTGACCGGCGTCGGGGAGATCACGGCGAGAAAACAAAAGCGGCGATAGGCCTCGACGGCCGCGCGCGCGGTTTCAAGGCTCCAGCCATGGTCGCGCGCAAGCCGGCCGGTAAAATTCAGCGGCGTGTCGGGCTCGAAATCGTGCCGCTCGATGCGCCGCCACAGATCCTGCCGGGCTTGTATCCAAACCGGCTCATTCGATTGCGCATCGATCTTGAACTGCGGCCGCTGCAACAAAAGCTCCCGATGATCGTCCATGGCTGACGATAGCACGGGTGAGGCCGGGAGGCGGGCTATCCCCAACCGGCTGTCACCTTAATTCCTTAACCCGGTGCTAACAGGCTCATACCCGCGCATTGAGAAAAGGCGTATCATGGCTTGTCCGCGCCAGGGGTTGGGATCGCGAGAGCAGCCCTGCTGCAAAACGGGCAGGAAATCGAAAAGCAACGGGAAAGAAACCGAGAAGAAACAGGAAACAGCAACCAAGGGAGCAAGCCAATGAATCCGGAGACAACCGCCATTGTCCTGATCGAGTATCAGAACGACTTTACGACGCCGGGAGGCGTTTTCCATGACGGCGTCAAGGGCGTCATGCAGGCGAATAACATGCTGGCCAATTCAATTGAAGTCGCAACCAAAGGCCGCGCCGCCGGCGCCACCATCATGCATGCGCCGATCACCTTCGCCGAAGGCTACGGCGAACTAACCGGCACGCCCTACGGAATCCTCAAGGGCGTCGTCGACAACAAGGCGTTTCGCAAGGGATCGTGGGGCGCCGAAATCGTCGACGTGCTGGCGCCGCATCCCGAAGACATCGTCGTCGAGGGCAAGCGCGGCCTCGATGCCTTTCCCAGCACCAATCTCGATTTCATCTTGCGCAGCAAGGGAATAAAGACCGTGGCGATCGGAGGCTTCCTGACCAATTGCTGCGTGGAATCGACGATGCGAAGCGCTTACGAGCGCGGCTTCGATGTCGTGACGCTGAAAGACTGCACCGCCACGCTGAGCCAGGAGGCGCAGGACATGGCGCTGACCCACAATTTCGGAATGTTCTCACGGCCGATGAACCATGACGAGTTCTTGAAACTGCTGGCGTGAGTTCGTTGACATCACTCGCCAAAGCGAGAAACTATTCACCCTCTCTCCAGGAGAGGGTGAACAGCGTCACGCCATCGAGTCGTGCTGAAGCTTCGAGGTCAGATCGTTGATGATCGAATCGACAACGCCGTTCTGATAGGCCGAGATGCCATTGAACTGCACCGGGCCACCGGCCAGCACCAGCATCCCCCCGCCGGAGATGGTCGCATCCGCGCTGCCGCCCTGCGATTTGCTTTCGAGCTGACTGAAGGCGCCCTTCAATTGAGAAGTCGCCGCATCGCTGGTCTCGCCGTTCGCCTGCATCGATGCCAATAGCGACTGGTAGGCGGTTGCGAGATCGCCGCCGCTCCCGGTCTCCGACACGGCCGAGAACGATCCGTTGTTTTGCCCCGCGTAGTTTTGATAGGTCAGCGTATCCGTCGTCGTGCCGTCGCTATTGGTCACGCTGTTGACCGCCAGTTCGAATGCATTACCATACGCGCCCGTGGTGAGCATGTTCGGATCGTTCGGATTCTGGTTCTTGCTGGCGGCCTGGCTCTTGTCGGAGCCCACGGTATAATTTGGTGGGACGACGTAACCGACGCTTGTCATGGCTCGCACTCTGACTTCAATATCAGCTTGAGAAGCCAGCAAATCGCGTGCCAGAACAACGCGCTATTGGCGCGGTTGATTTTCAAGGACTTCTGGATTCCGAGACGTGCGAATGGCGCGCGTTGCCGGCATAATATTCCAGACTCGAAAACAGTCAGGGCAGAATTTGCCGGGAGTTATTACGCAGAACCCGGCATGTCGGAAGGATCACGAGCGGCGTGCCGCACCGCGTGAATGATGATCTCCGTCTCCGCAATCTCATAGAAAACGAGATAGGGATAAGGCGGCGTCGAAAGACGGCGAATGGTCGGATCTTCCGTGCGAATGCCGATATCCGGATGAGTCAAAAGCAGGCCGATGATGTTCTGGATACGACCTTGAACGCGTTTTGCGCCTTGCGGCAAATGCGCGGCAATATAATCGAGTATTGAATTGAGGTCGGCCAGCGCCGGAAGGGTGAAACGGAGTTTCACAGTGCGTGTTTGGCCCAAATTGCCCGGACCTGCTCATCGCTTGCGAATTCGCCCCGCGCTGCAGCGTCTTTCGATTTTGCAATCGCTGTGCGCTCATCGGCTGAGAGCGCGACGGGTGACGCCTCATCGCTACCGGCGAGTTGAAGAACGACGCGGGCGATGTCGTCTTGAACATCGGACGGGAGGCTGCGCGCCACCTCAAGGGCTTGATCCAGAAGTTTCGTCATGGCGCAAGAATAGCCCATTTCAGGCTGCGCATGAAGGAGATTCCGTCAGGGAATTGCCGTGACAGCGCTTACTTGCCCTTCCAGACCGGCGTGCGCTTGTTGAGGAAAGCGTCCATGCCCTCACGGAAATCTTCGCTCATATAGGCGCGCAAGATCAGGTCGCGGCCTTCTTCGCGCGACAGCGTGCGGCGCAGGCGAAGCACGGCTTCCTTGGCGGTCTCCATCGTGATCGGCGCGTGACCGGCGATCATCTTGGCGGTCTCGTCGGCGCGGCGCTGCAGCGTTTCGACGTCCGGCACGATTTCGTTGAGCAGGCCGAGCGACAGCGCCTCGGGGGCTTCGATCAGCCGCGCCGTGAAAATCAGATCCTTGGTGCGCGCCGGGCCGACCAGCGCGACGACGCGGCTGATGTTGGACATCGACAGGCAATTGCCGAGCGTGCGCGCGATCGGAAAACCCATCCGGGTCGATGCAGTCCCGATCCGTATATCGCAGCAGGCCGCGATCCCGGCGCCGCCGCCGGTGCAGGCGCCGGCGATCGCCGCGATGACGGGGACGCGGACCTTTTCCAGAATGCCGAGCACGCGGTCGATCCGCTCTTCATATTCGAGCGCATCGTCGGCGGTCTTGAAGGCGCGGAATTGCGAGATGTCGGTGCCGGAGGCGAATGCTTTCTCGCCGGTGCCGGTCATGATCAGCACCTTGATCGAACGGTCGGCGTTGATGCCTTCACAGAGCGACGCCATCTTCTCGTACATCGCAAAGGTGAACGCGTTGCGCGCCTGCGGACGGTTGAACGTCATCCGCGCGATGCCGTCGGTGACGGTGTAGATCAGGTCTTCATTGGCTTCGACCGGGGCGTTCATGGCGGGCTCTCTTTCTTGTTGTTCTTTCGTCATTGCGAGCGAAGCGAAGCAATCCATCTAGCAATAAGGAAGTGTGGATTGCTTCGTCGCTGCGCTCCTCGCAATGACGGCGCTTGTTTTAGCCTCAGGCCACCGCGGCCTTCTGCATCGGCACCACGTCGCGGGCCTTGAGCACATCCATCGCGGCCAGCACGCCGCCAGCGCGATGCGGGATTTTTGCCAGATCGAGACCCATCTCGACGCCCGACAGCGTTCCCATCAGCATCAGATCGTTGAAGTGGCCGATATGGCCGATCCGGAACGCCTTGCCCTTGATCTTGCCCAAACCAGTCCCGAGCGACATGTCGAAGTTTTCCAGCACGATCTTGCGGAACGCATCGGCATCGTGACCGTCGGGCACCATAACCGCGGTCAGTGCCGGCGAATAAGCATGCGGATCGAGACATACGAGTTCGAGGCCCCAGGCCTTGGCCGCCGCGCGGGTCGCCGCGCCATGACGCTTGTGGCGCAGGAACACGTTGTCGAGCCCCTCCTCCTCCAGCATCGCAATCGCTTCCTTCAGCGCGAACAGCAAATTGGTCGCCGGCGTGTAGGGGAAGGTGCCTTGCTTGTTGATCTCGATCATGTCGTGCCAGTCCCAATAGGACCGCAGCGCGGTGTTCGCTTTCGATGCTGCGAGCGCCTTTTCCGAGACCGCGTTGAAGCTCAGGCCCGGCGGCAGCATCATGCCTTTTTGAGAACCGGCCACCGAGATGTCGATGCCCCAGGCGTCGTGTTCGTATTCGAGCGAGGCCAGACCCGAAATGGTGTCGACCATCAGCAGCGCCGGATGGTTGGTGCGGTTGAGCGCCTTGCGGACTTCCAGCGGATGGGTAACGCAGCTGGTCGAGGTCTCGTTGTGGACCACCAGCACAGCCTTGATGGTGTGGGCGCGATCGGCGGCCAGACGGGATTCGATCTGCTCGACATCGGCGCCGCGGCGCCAGTCGGTGGCCAGGAACTCGACATTGAGCTTGAACTTGTCGGCGATGCCCTTCCACAGCACCGCGAACTGGCCGGTCTCGGCCAATAGCACGGTGTCGCCGGGCGACAGCGCATTGACGATCGCGGCTTCCCAAGCGCCGGTGCCCGAGGACGGATAGATGATCACGGGTTGCTTGGTGCGGAAAATGCGCTGGCAGCCTGCCAATACGGCATGGCCGAGCACGGCGAATTCTGGACCGCGATGATCGAGCGTCGGCATATCCATGGCCCGCAGCACCCGGTCGGGTACGTTAGTCGGTCCTGGAATCTGTAAAAAATGCCTTCCAGTGTGCACGGTCATCTAGGCGGTCCTTCCCGGAGATTCTGTTCGGAGGGGTCGAATATCACTATTTGGCGGGCTTGTCCCCCGCCCGGCGCACACCGTCAATGCATAAGAAGTAGGGCTTTTGGCCCGTCCGCAGGAATACGGGGCAAGATACGGGATAAGGATACGGGACTCGCCTTAACGGCCCGTTTTTGGACACAAGTCGGCAGCCGCGCCGGGCAGACCCCCTATTCCGCGGGGACCGGCCGTCCAGCCGAGGGCATCGCCCCACCCTCTTCGAACGGGATTTCCGGGTGCATCAGGAAGGCCGAGAAGCCGCCCAGCAGCAGCAGGCCCATCGACATCAGGAACGGCAGATACCAGTTGCCGGTGACGTCGATCACGTAGCCCGCCACCAGCGGCGAGACGATCGCGGCGAAGGCCGAGCCGGTGTTCATCAGGCCGGCCGCCGTGCCTGAATATTTCGGGGCGATGTCCATCGGCACCGACCAGATCGGGCCGATGATGATCTCCGCGAAGAAGAAGCCGCTGGAGAGACACAGCGCGACCAGCGTGATGTCATGTGTGAACAGGATCGGCAACAACGAGAGCAAAGCTCCGACGAAACCGGTCACCGTGACACTCAACCGCGCAAAGCGAAGATTACCCGTGCGCTTGTAAATGCGATCCGACGCGATGCCGCCAAGGCTATCACCGACCACGCCGGCAAAGAACACGCCCGATGCGAACAGCGCCGAGTTCTTGATGTCGAGGCTGTAGTTGTTCTTGAAGAACAGCGGCAGCCAGTTGAGATAGAGCCACAGCGTCCAGCCGTAGCAGAAGTAGGTCAGCGTGACCGGCCACATCCGCTTGATCAGCGGCCCCCACGGCACCTGCGGCCTTGTATCGCCCGTGCGCGGCGGCAGCGTCGCGAGTTCTTCCGGCGTGATATCCGGATGATCCTTGGGCTCGTTGCGGAAGTACAGCGCCCAGACCACGCCCCACAGCAGACTGACGAGCCCGAGTGCGATGAACGAGCCGCGCCAGGTCAGCCACGCCATCAGCATCGCGATCAAAGGCGGCGTCGCAGCATTGCCGAGCCGCGCGAAAGCGTGCGTGAGACCTTGCGCGAAACCGCGCTGGTTGGCGGGGATCCAGTATTGCATCGCGCGGGTCGCGGTCGGGAACGTCGCGCCCTCGCCGAAGCCGAGTGCGACGCGGGCGATGAACAGCGTCAACAGGCTGGTGACGAAGCCGGTCATGATGGTCGAGGCAGCCCAGATGAGGCCGCACCAGAACAGGGTTTTGCGCGGCCCGAAGCGATCGCCAACCCAGCCGCCGATCACCTGGAACAGGAGATACGGATAGGCAAAGGCCGAGAACACCAGCCCAAGCTGGGTATTGCTGAGGTGAAGTTCCTTCTGGATCTCGGAAGCGGCGGTGCCGATGTTCACCCGGTCGACATAGGTGATGAAATACATGAGGCAGAGCATTGCCAGCACCACATGGGTGGGCTTGAACCGAAGCCGCATCGTCTGCCTCCCGAACTCGCTTTTATCGTTGCTTATGACCACGACGGTCCATCCGCACAAATCACATTGAGCGGTATGCTTAAACCTTAAATCTTGACGCTAAGTTCCATTCTCGGGTCTTGCTCAGGTCTTGACCACCTTGAGATGCTCCGGCGCATTCGACTGCATCGGTTCTTCCAGCGATTTCATCGCGGCGTCAACACCGCCGGCCCGGTGCGGGATGCCTGCGGCAACAAGCCCCATCTCCACGCCAGACAGCGCGCCCATCAGCGTCAGTTCGTTGCACTCGCCGAGATGGCCGATGCGAAACACCTTGGCCGCGACTTTGCTCAGGCCCGAGCCGAGCGACATGTTGTAGGTCTCAAGCACGGTCTTGCGGAACTTGTCCGCGTCGTGGCCCGGCGGCATCAGCACGGCGGTCAGGACAGGCGAATATTCCGCCGGATCGAGACACAGCACTTCGAGCCCCCAATGCGCGACCGCGGCACGGGTCGCCGCGGCAAGACGCTTGTGCCGCGCGAACACATTGTCGAGGCCTTCTTCCAGTAACATCGCGATCGCTTCGCGCAGCCCATAAAGCAGATTGGTGGCCGGCGTGTAGGGAAAGAAGCCGTTGGCGTTGGGCTTGAGCATCTCTTCCCAGTCCCAATAGGACCGCGGCATCTTGTTGGTCTTGGCGGCGGCGCGGGCTTTTTCGGAGATCGCGTTGAAGCCGAGCCCCGGCGGCAGCATGAAACCCTTCTGCGAGCAGCTCACGGTGACGTCGACCTTCCACTCCTCGTGCCGGTAATCGACCGAGCCCAGCGAGGAGATCGTGTCCACCAGCAACAGCGCGGGATGGCCTGTCTTGTCGATCGCGGCGCGGATGTCGCCGATCCGGCTGGTGACGCCGGTGGAGGTCTCGTTATGCACCACCATCACGGCCTTGAAGCTGTGCGCTTTATCCTGCGCCAGCTTGGCCTCGATCGCGGCGGGATCAGCGCCGTGACGCCAGTCGCTCGGGATGAAATCCACCTCGATGCCCCAGCGCGCCGCCATCTGGCGCCAAAGCGTTGCGAAATGGCCGGTCTCGACCATCAGCACCTTGTCTCCCGGCGACAGCGTGTTGACGATCGCCGCTTCCCAGGCGCCAGTGCCCGACGACGGAAAGATGATGACCGGACCGGAGGTCTGGAAAATCTTCTGGCAGCCTTCGAAGACGGCTTTGCCGAGCGCGGCGAATTCGGCGCTGCGGTGATCGATGACGGGCATATCCATGGCGCGGAGCACGCGATCCGGCACCGGACTCGGGCCGGGGATTTGCAGGAAATGGCGACCCTGGGCACTCATGGATTTCTCCTCCGATTGGCTTTAGGCCATATTGCATTCGATTTATCGGGCGGCAACCCATAAATTGACTTCACTTTCCTGTCGACGGCTTCCCGATACCGACATATGTTCCCCGTCATGAAACCGATGATCCCCAGTGACGCCACCTCGAAAGCCCTTAGCAATGCGGACTCCGCCCGCGAAGACCTGTCGCTGCATGACGAGATTCTGACCCGGCTGCGCGACCACATTGTCGAGGGCAATATCCCCGACGGCAGCCGCGTGCCCGAGCGCCAATTGTGCGAGATGCTGAAGATCTCGCGCACGCCGCTGCGCGAGGCGCTGAAGGTATTGGCGTCCGAGGGACTGGTCGAATTGCTGCCCAACCGCGGCGCGCGGGTAAAACAATTGAGCGAACACGATCTCGGCGAACTGTTCGACGTGATGGGCGGCCTTGAAGGCCTCGCCGGGCGACTGGCCTGCGAGCGCATCACGGATGCGGAAATCGCCGAGATCGAGCGGCTGCATTACGAGATGTACGGGTTTTACCTGCACCGCGACATGCACGGCTATTTCCATGTCAACCAGTTGATCCACCAGAAGATCGTCGAAGCCTCGCGCAATGCGACGCTCCAGAGCAGCTACGCCAATCTGGCGGGGCGGATCCGGCGGATTCGCTACTCGGCCAACTTTGCCCGCAAGCGCGAGCGCTGGGGCGAAGCGATGCGCGAGCACGAGACCATCCTGGATGCGCTGCGCCGCCGCGCCGGCAGCGAACTCAGCGACATCCTGTTCGCCCATCTGCGCAACAAACGGACCGCCGCCGTCGAACATCTCGCGGCCGGCGCTGTGGCGGCTCCCGAGCCTGTCTGATACAGCGAGCTGCGGCCCGGATGGCAAATCCGGGCCCCTGATTTTGCATTCAAAATGGAAACCAGAGTTCAGTAAGTTGCATTTACCGCTATCGCCTAGCCCCATGGTTCGAGACGCGCGAAGACGCGCTCCTCACCATGAGGGTCTGAGATCTGATCCTAGCTTAGACCTCATCCTGAGGAGCGTCGCGAAGCGATGCGTCTCGAAGGATGAAGCGATTGAAATAGTGAATGCACCAGCCAGCGTACGGATAGGCCATGCTTGCCGGTAATAAGGATGGAATGTCCAACCAGACCCCCTCGCCACTGGAAAGCCGGCTGCGGCGCGAGATCACCGGCGACGTGTTGTTCGATCCGTTCAGCCGCGGCCGCTATGCCACCGATGCCTCGTTCTACCAGATCGTGCCGGCCGGCGTGGTGGTCCCGCGCAGCATCGACGAGGCACTGCGCGCGCTCGCCATCGCCCGCGACGACGGGCGGATCGTCACGCCGCGCGGCGGCGGCACCTCGCAATGCGGCCAGACCATCAATAACGGCATCGTCGTCGACTTCTCCAAGCACCTCAACCGCCTGATCTCGCTCGACGTCGAGAAGCGGACCTGCGTGGTCGAACCCGGGATCGTGCTCGACGATCTCAATCGCCAGTTAAAAAAACACGGGCTCTGGTTCCCGGTCGATGTCTCCACCGCCTCGCGCGCCACCATCGGCGGCATGGCCGGCAATAATTCCTGCGGCGGACGCTCGCTGCGCTACGGCACCATGCGCGACAACACGCTGTCGATGGACGCAGCACTTGCGGACGGCACGCTGCTGCATTTCGGCGAGACGCCGCGCGACCTGTCGCAGCTCAATTCAACCGATAGTGGGCTTTCGCTGTTTCGCGACATGCTGGCGCTCGGCGCCCGCGAGGCCCAAGAGATCGCCGACAAGTTTCCGCAGGTGCAGCGCCGCGTCGGTGGCTATAATCTCGATGCATTGGTGCCGCGCAATGCCGCCAACAATCTCGCGCATCTTCTGGTCGGCTCCGAGGGCACGCTGGCCTTCACCACCAGAGTCGAGTTGAAGCTGTGGCCTGTGATCCGCAACAAGGTGCTTGGCGTCTGTCACTTCGGCAGCTTCTATGAAGCGATGGATGCGGCCCAGCATCTGGTGAAACTTCGCCCGATTGCGGTGGAGCTGGTCGATCGCACCATGATCGCGCTCGGCCGCGACATCGCGATGTTCCGGCCGGTGATCGATGCGACGGTGCGCGGCGATCCCGATGCGCTCTTGATCGTCGAATTCGCCGAAGAAGACCAGAGCGACAATCTGCAAAAGCTCAAGCAGCTTGCGGAGCTGATGGGCGATCTCGGGTTCGGCTGGAACAACCCGCCGCGCAAATGGGGCGGCGTGGTCGATGTGGTCGAGCCTGCGACGCAAACCGCGATCTCAGATTTCCGCACGTCGGGCCTCAACGTCATGATGTCGATGAAGCAGGAGGGCAAGCCGGTCTCGTTCGTCGAGGACTGCGCGGTGCCGCTGCCGCATCTGGCCGATTACACCGAACGTCTGAGCGGCATCTTCGCCAAGCACGGCACCCGCGGCACCATGTATGCGCACGCCTCCGAAGGCTGCCTGCATGTGCGCCCGGTGCTGAACCTGAAGCTCGACAAGGACGTCAAGGCGATGCGCGCGATCGCCGAAGAGACCTTCGCGATGGTGCGCGAATATAAAGGCTCGCATTCCGGCGAGCATGGCGACGGCCTGGTGCGCTCGGAATTTCACGAGACCATGTTCGGCCCGCGTATCATCGCCGACTTCAAGGAGGTCAAGCAGCGCTTCGATCCCGGACACGTGCTCAACACCGGCAAGATCGTCGATGCGCCCAAAATGGACGACCGCAGCCTGTTTCGCTATCCGCCGGAATATCACATCGGAGACTTGAAGACCGAACTCGACTGGTCGGCCTATCCCGGCGCTGGCGGCGGCTTTCAGGGCGCGGTCGAGATGTGCAACAACAACGGCGCCTGCCGCAAGCTCGAGGGCGGCGTGATGTGCCCGTCCTATCGCGCCACCCGCAACGAAAAGGATGTAACGCGCGGCCGCGCCAACACATTGCGGCTGGCGATTTCAGGCCAGCTCGGGCCGGACGCGCTGGCGTCCGATGAGATGATGGACACGATGAAGCTTTGCGTGTCCTGCAAGGCCTGCCGTCACGAGTGCCCCACCGGCGTCGACATGGCCAAGATGAAGATCGAGGTTCTGTCCGCACGCAACGCCAAACATGGCCTTTCGCTGCGCGACCGGCTGGTCGGCTTCCTGCCGCGCTATGCGCCGCTGTTCGCCCGCCTCGCGCCGCTGGCGAATTGGCGCAATCACAGCCCGTTGCTGCGCGCGTGGCTCGAACGCGCCGCCGGGATCAGCGCCAAACGTGCGCTGCCGGAATGGCGGCGCGATGTATTCAAGCCGGATATGGAAGTCTATGGCCCGGCCGATGGCAGCGAAGTCGTGTTGTTTGCCGATACGTTCAACCGCGCATATGAGCGCGAGAATCTCGACGATGCCCTGCGCGTGCTGGTCGCCGGCGGCTATCGCGTGCACATTCCAAAGCCCGCCGACGATGGAAGGGCGCTCTGTTGCGGGCGCACGTTCCTGTCGGCCGGTCTGGTCGATCATGCCCGCGTCGAGCTCGATCGATTGGTCGCGACCTACGCGCCGTTCGCCTCGCGCGGCGTGCCGATTGTAGGCCTGGAGCCGAGTTGTCTGCTCACGCTGCGCGACGAACTATTGTCGCTGCGCTCGGACGTGTTCGCGAAGAACATCAGCGCCCATGCGCTGTTGTTCGAGGAATTCCTGGCCCGCGAGGCCGCGGCCGGTCGTCTCAAGCTGCCGCTTGGCCCGATCGCCGACAAGGCGCTGGTGCATGGCCATTGCCATCAAAAATCGTTCGGCGCGTTCAAGCCGGTCGAGCAGGTACTTCGGCTGATTCCCGATTTGAATGTCGAAACCATCGAGTCCAGTTGTTGCGGCATGGCCGGCGCGTTCGGCTACGGCGCCGACACCTATGAAACCTCGATCGCGATGGCCGAGGCGTCGCTGCTGCCCGCGGTGCGGCGCGCCGATGCTTCAGCAATCGTTGTCGCCGACGGCACCTCGTGCCGCCACCAGATCAAGGACGGAACCGCGCGTGCCGCCCTTCATGTCGCCCGCGTGCTGGCCATGAGCCTCGACAGTACGCGCTCCAAAATCCATCCCTCATCTATCGCAAAGGAACCACTCCATGGCTGAACTCTCTCTCGATATCGCCCGCAAGATTCTCGATGCCGCTCTCGCCAAGGCGGTCGAGAAGAAGCTGAAACCTCTGGTCATCACCGTTCTCGATGTTCGCGGCTGCGTCAAAGCTTCCGCGGCACAGGACGGCACCAGCCTGATGCGCGGCGAGATTGCCCACGGCAAGGCCTATGGCGCGCTCGCAATGGGCATGGGTTCGCGGGCGCTGTTCCAGCGCGCGCAGGAGCAGGCCTATTTCGTCAGCGCCGTGAATACCATGGCGCAGGGCCGGCTGGTGCCGGTGCCCGGCGGTGTGCTGATCCAGCAGGACGGCGTGCTGCTCGGCGCGGTCGGCGTCAGCGGCGACACCTCCGACAATGACGAAATTTGCGCCATCGCAGGTATCGAGGCCGCCGGATTGAAACCCAACGCGGGCTGATTACTTCCGCTGTCTCAATTATTTCCGTCATTGCGAGGAGCGTAAGCGACGAAGCAATCCATTCTTTCTTTACGCGGCAAGGTGGATTGCTTCGCTACGCTCGCAATGACGGAAAAGGGCGCAGCAATCGGAAGCCTACTTACTTCCCCGGCCAGGACGGCTTGCGCTTTTCGGCGAACGCCTTGAGGCCTTCCCTGGCGTCTTCGGTCATCGCCAGCAGCGCGATCTGGCTTTCGGTATAGGCGATGCTTTCGTCGAACGACATCGAGGCGATGGCGCGCATCGCGTATTTGCCGCGCCGGATCGCGGTCGGCGACTTGTCGGTGATGCGGCCGATCAGCCAGTCGATCTTGGCGTCGAGTTCGGCTGCAGGCACTACATAATTGAGCAATCCCGCGGCCAGCGCAGCGTGGGCATCGAACGGCTCGCCGGTGATGGCCCATTCGTTGATCAGGCGCCGCGGCACCATCGATTGCAGCAGGCTCAAGACCTGCATCGGAAACACCCCGACCTTGACCTCGGGCAATCCGAATATCACGTGATCCGCCGCGACAGCCATATCGGTCATGCACAACAGGCCCATGCCGCCGGCCATGCAGACACCGGCCACCCGTGCGATCGCCGGCTTGGTGGCGTTCTGCGACAGCCGCAACAGATCGGCATAGGGGACGTTGGGCTGGCTGAAATCGGCCGCGAAGGCCGCCCCCGTGTTCTGCAGATCGGCGCCGGCGCAGAACGCCTTGTCGCCAGAGCCGGTGAGCACGATCACGCGGACATCCTTGTCGTCATGCGCATCGCGGTAGCCTTGCGAGATGCCGGCGATCACGTCGGCGTTCATCGCATTGCGCTTCTCCGGCCGGTTGATCGTGATCCAGAACGCCTGCCCGCGCTTCTCGAAGATGACGCTGCTGTTATCGGTCATTGTCGTGCTCGCTGAACAAGCATCCGCAGGGCGAGAAAGGCAGCAACCCGCAGGGTGCTGCCTCTCGTTTTGAAGGGACCTAGACTCCAGTCTGGGTAATGAACTTGGTGCTCAGGTAGGCGTCGATTCCCTCGGTGCCGCCTTCCGCGCCGTAACCGGAGTCCTTCATGCCGCCGAACGGCGTCTCGGGCAGCGCCAGGGCGAAACTGTTGATCGACATCATGCCCGCTTCCACCGCCGCGCCGATCGCGGTTGCCGTCTTGGCGGATTTGGTGAAGGCGTAGGACGCAAGCCCGAACGGCAGGCGATTGGCTTCCTCCGCGGCGTCTTCGAATTTGGCGAACGGCGAAATCAGCGCCAATGGCCCGAACGGCTCCTCGTTCATAGCACGCGCCGATTTCGACACGCCGGTGACGACGGTGGGTTCGAAGAAATAGCCCTTGTTGCCGACGCGGTTGCCGCCGGTCGCAACCTTGGCGCCTTGGCCGACCGCATCCTGGATCATGCTTTCGATCGCGGTGACGCGGCGGTCGTTGGCGAGCGACCCCATCTTGGAGGAGGCATCGAGGCCGTTACCGACCGTAATCGCCTTGGCATTGTCCACGAACTGCTTGATGAAATTGTCATAGACGCCTTCCTGCACCAGGAAACGCGTGGGCGAGATGCAAACCTGGCCGGCGTTGCGGTATTTGGCGGCCGACATGATCTTGGCCGCCGATTCGACATCGGCATCGTCGAACACGATAACCGGTGCATGACCGCCAAGTTCCATCGTCACGCGCTTCATGTGCTTGCCTGCCATCGCCGCGAGGTCCTTGCCGACCTTGGTCGAGCCGGTGAAGGAGATCTTGCGGATGGTCGGGTGCGGGATCAGATATTCCGAGATTTCGGACGGCACGCCATAGACGAGATTGACGACACCGGCCGGTACGCCGGCATCGGCAAATGCCCTGATCAATTCCGCGGGCGAGGCCGGGGTCTCTTCCGGCGCCTTGACGATGATCGAGCAGCCGGCGGCAATTGCCGCGGCCAGCTTCTTCACCACCTGGTTGATCGGAAAATTCCAGGGCGTGAAGGCGGCGACCACCCCAACCGGCTCCTTGATCACCATCTGATAGACGCCGGGCAACCGCGCCGGAATCATGCGCCCATAGGTCCGGCGTCCTTCCTCGGCAAACCACTCGATGGTGTCGGCGGCCGACAGCGTCTCGATCCTGGCTTCGGCCAGCACCTTCCCCTGTTCCATGGTCATCAGGGTTGCGATCTTGTCGGCGCGCTCGCGAATGAGATCGGCGGCCTTGCGCATCACCTTGGAACGCTCATAGGACGAGATGTTACGCCAGGCCTTGAAACCCTTTTCGGCCGATGCCAGCGCCTCGTCGAGGTCGGACTTCGCGGCGTGCGCCACGGTGCCGATCGGCTCTTCGGTCGCCGGATTGATCACCGGGATGGTTTTTCCGGAAGCCGCGGGACGCCATTTTCCGTCGATGAACAATTCTACATTCGGGTAGGTCATTTTCACTCTCTCTGTCTAAAAGGCTTCCTCCGCCGCGCGGACAACAGCACGTTCGGCGGCTCCATTTCAAGGGGCGATCAAGGCGCCCGGAAATCAATTGGCCTTGCGAGGGCTTATGCCCGGAAACCGCACGCGGTCATTGTTTTTGACGAGGTTCGATCGTCACGACGGGATGCGGCTGCCACTCGCCCGCCAGCTTTTGCGCCTCAACGATCTGCGCGCTGGTCATCAGCGCCACAAGCCTGTCCCGTTGCTCCAAAGCGGTATATTTCGGCGTATCGACCAGCTTGCCGGCAACCGGATCGGGCGGTTTGGTATCCCCCGACGCAGCGGCCAGCATGAACCACATCAGCGCCCGGACATTGTCCTGAGCCGTACCGCGGCCGGACGCATACATGGCCGCGATATTGTACTGCGGCGTATGTATCCAGGTGTCACCGGGCCGCTCATAGACCTTGTTCGCCGCCAGCCGGTACCATCGAAAGGCCTCGGCATCGTCCTTTGCAACGGTAAGGCCATGTTCGTAAGCGAGGCCGATGACATTTTCCGCATAGGAAGAGCTTTGTTCGGCAGCGAGGCGATACCATTTGAGGGCTTCGGCAAAGTTCTGCGGCACGCCGATACCCAGAGCGTAGGTATCCGCGAGATTATTCTGGGCCACGACCATGCCTTGATCCGCGGCAAGACGAAACCATTTCACCGCCTCGGCTTCATTACGCGCGGCGCCCCAGCCGCGTTGATACAAAATCCCGATCTCATTCTGCGCGTCCGCCAATCCCTTGTCCGCCGCAACGCGCATCCACCGCATGCCCAAGGCATAGTCCTGCGGAACACCAAGGCCCTTGATGTACATGATCCCGAGCAGGCGCTCGGCATAGGTATTGTCCTGATCGACCAGGGTCCCGAGCAATCGCAAGCCTGTGACGTAGTCGCCAGCATTGACCGCGGCCTGCGCATCCTCAAGCTGGCCTGCGCCCGCAGGAAGCACGGACACCAGGGTCCATAAGCTGACGGCAAAGGAAATGAGTGGTTTTCTGAACACGACGGCCATTTCGGGTTCTTGTCTGTCTGAGAACTATGGTGGCCTAAAATAGCGCGTCAATAGCCGGCATCCGGGCTGGCCTTGAGCAAATCCGCGCCCGTGAACAACAGCACGTTCGGCGGCTTCTTTTCAAGGGCGGCAACGTACCCGGAACGTCACAATTCCGGCCTAACTTCTGGTTTGGTTGGCCATTTCCAAATTTTCCTATGAGGAAACGAACCATGATTTCAAATTCACGCTCGCTGCGACAGGCACTTATATCCCTGTTGGCCGCAACGAGCATGGCGACCGCGACGACCGCCGAGGCTTGCACGCGCTTTGTGTATCACGGCGCCAACGGTCAGGTGATCACCGGCCGCTCGATGGATTGGAAGCAGGACGTTGGCACCAATTTATGGGTATTCCCGCGCGGCATGAAGCGTTCCGGCGAGGCCGGACCGAACTCCGTCCATTGGACGTCCAAATACGGCAGCGTGATCGCGTCGGGGTATGACATCTCGACCACCGACGGCATGAACGATGCGGGTCTGGTCACGAACGTTCTGTGGCTCGCCGAGTCGGCCTACCCGAAATATGACGGCAAGACTCCCGGCCTTTCGCTTGCGGCTTGGGCGCAATATGCCCTCGACAATTTCGCCACCGTCAAAGACGCCGTCGACGAACTGGCGAAAGAGCCCTTCACCGTCGTCACCGACAAGACGCCGGGCGAGGATCGGCTTGCGACGTTGCATTTGTCACTGTCCGATGCCAGTGGCGATAGCGCCATCGTCGAATACATCAACGGCAAGCAGGTCATTCACCACAGCCGCGACTATCAGGTGATGACCAACTCGCCGATCTTCGAGGAGCAATTGGCGCTGAACGCCTACTGGAAACAGATCGGCGGCACCGCCATGCTGCCCGGCACCAACCGCGCCTCCGACCGCTTTGCCCGCGCCTCTTTCTATGTCAACGCGATCCCGAAAAGCGAAAACCCGGTCGAAGCCATCGCCAGCGTGTTCAGCGTGATCCGCAATGTCTCGGTGCCGTTCGGGATCACGACGCCGGACCAGCCGAATATTTCCTCGACGCGCTGGCGAACCGTGTCCGATCAAAAGCGCCAATTGTATTTCTTCGAATCGGCGCTGACGCCGAATATCTTCTGGGTCGACCTGAAGAAGCTGGATCTCTCAGCCGAACACGGCAAAGTCCTGAAGCTTGAGCTCGGACCCAACCAGACGCACATCTATTCCGGCGAGGTCAGCGATCAATTCAAGGAAACCACGCCGTTCAAGTTTCTTGGAATTTGACGGCGTTTTCGAGCGAAAGGTAAAGGCTCTAAGGCGTCGGAATCTCAGCCGAGGCCTTTTTCACCCAGACCTTGTTGTCGTGGAATGCGGCGCCGCCGAAGGGTGCTACGGCTTCCGCACCGGTCAGCATGTTGATGCCGCGGCCGCCGATATGGGCCTTGTTCGGGTGGACGGATTCGGCAACCAGCACACCCCGGCGCACGCCATCGAACAATTTGGCGATCAGCGTGGTCTCGCCGCGCATGTTGCCGAGCGTGACCGCGTCGCCATCGGCGATATCAAACGGCGCGGCATCGTCCGGATGGATCATCACGCTGGCTACGCCTTCGCGGGCCTGCGACGACGGCGTTTCGTTGAAGCTGGTGTTGAGGAAGCTGCGCGAGGGGCTGGTCGCGAGCCGGAACGGATGGGCTTCATCGGCCTCCTCGATCGAAGCCCAGTGATCGGGCAGCGACGGCAGTTGTTCCCACGCGCCCATCATCCCGGCATTTCCGAGCGGCACACGGGCCCAGTCCGCCTTGAAGTGAAACTTGCGGTCGGCGTGCGCGAAGCCGTCGAGATAATGCGAGGTGCGGAAGTCCGGCTGGATATCGCGCCAGATATCCTCCTCCAGCGCCTCGATGCCGCCATGGCCGCTCTTCTTCAGCGTGGCGTCGATCAATTCGCGTGGCGACATCTCGAAGCCGGGATGCACGGCCCCGACACGGCGGCTGATGCCGCGCAGCACCTCGTGGTTCGAACGGCATTCGCCGGGTGGCTCGATCAGCTTGGCGCCGACCGAGATGTGCTGGTGGCCGCCGCCGTAATAGAGATCGTTGTGCTCCATGAACATCGTCGCCGGCAGCACCAGATCGGCCATCTGCGCGGTTTCGGTCATGAACTGCTCATGCACCACGGTGAACAAATCAGTGCGCGCAAAGCCCTGGCGCACCAGCGCCTGCTCCGGCGCCACCGTCATCGGATTGGTGTTCTGGATCAACATCGCCTTGACCGGCGGCCCGTTCTTGAGCGCGGCCGGATCGCCGGTCAGGATGCGACCGATTTTCGATTGATCGAGCTGGCGCACGGTCGGATCGACCGCGTCATGGCCTTCGATGATGGATTCGTCGAATTTCCAGATCGCGAAATTGTTGAAGAACGCGCCGCCGCCTTCGTGCTGCCAGGCGCCGGTCACGGTAGGAATGCACAACGCGGCGTGCATCTGCGCGGCGCCATTGCGGCTGCGGGTGAAGCCATAGCCGAGGCGGAAGAACGTACGAGGAGTCTGGCCGACCGCGCGGGCAAAGGCCTCGATCTCGGCGACCGGCACGCCGCAGATTGAAGACGCCCATTCCGGCGTGCGGGTCGCCAGATGCGCCTCCAGTTCATCCGGGCAATCGGTGTACTTCTCGAGATAGGCGCGATCGGCAAAACCTTCGCGGAACAGCACATGCATCACGCCGCAGGCGAAGGCGCCGTCGGTGCCGGGCCGCAGCAGGATCTTGATGTCCGCCTGCTTCATGGTGTCGTTGTTGTAGATATCGACCGCCGCGATCTTGGCGCCACGTTCCTTGCGGGCGCGCATCGCATGCGTCATCACATTGACCTGGGTGTTCACCGGATTGGTGCCCCAGATCACGATCAGGTCCGAGACGCCCATCTCGCGCGGATCGACGCCCGCGACCCTGCCGGTGCCGGCGGCGTAGCCTACGCGCGCAATGGTCGAGCAGATCGTCGAATAGAAGCGGGAATATTTCTTCACATGGGCAAGGCGGTTGATGCCGTCGCGCATCACGAGGCCCATGGTGCCGGCATAGTAATACGGCCACACCGACTCGGCGCCGAATTCGCGCTCGGCCTGATTGAACCGGGACGCGATCTCGTCGAACGCATCGTCCCAGGAGATGCGCGCGAACTTGCCCGAGCCCTTGGGGCCCACGCGGAATTGCGGAAACGTCAGCCGGTCCGGATGATGGATGCGCTCGGCATAACGCGCGACCTTGGCGCAGACCACGCCGGCCGTATAGGTCTGCTTCTTGGAACCGCGCACCCGGCCGATGGTCGAATTATCGATCACCTCGATATCGAGCGCGCAGGCCGACGGACAATCGTGCGGGCAGGTGGAATGCCGGATGTCGATCTTGGCGAGCTGGTTCATGGACTGATGAGTATCATCAAAATCCGGCCGATCCGAGCGCAATTATCCGGCTATAGCTGCGCAAATAGCGAGCGGGGTATGCAGAATTCCGTTCCCCTACGGGGCTTTAGCCGCCGAGATAGGCCCCGCCATTGCTGTGGATAGATTGCCCTGTGATGTAGCGGGCGCCCGGGCTGCACAGGAACCGGACCGCCGCGGCGACGTCTTCCGGCCGGCCGCGCTCGCCGGTGATGGTGTGGTGGACCAGGTGATGCGCGGGCTCCGGCGTGTTCTTGGGGCGTGGCGTACCAATCAGCCCCGGAACCACGCAGTTCACGACGATGCCGTCGTCGGCGAGGTCATGGGCCAGCGCACGGGTGAAGCCGATAATGCCGGCTTTGGCGGTCACCACATGGGCGCGGTCGCGGGCGCCGGTGTGGGCGCTCAGGCCGCCGATATTGACGATGGTGCCCGCACCGCTTTGACGCAACGCCGGCAGGCAGGCCTTCACGCAATGAAACGTGCCGTTGAGGATCACGTCCATCACTTCGCGCCATTCTTCAAACGAGATCTCGTCGAACCGCTTTTCGCGTCGCAGCGCCGCATTGTTGACCAGGATATCGATGCGGCCGAAGCCCTTCACCGCAGCATCCGCCATTGCCTGCACGTCTGAGGGATTGGCGATGTCGCCGATGTGAGCCAGCGCCTTGCCGCCGGCCGCCTCGATGTCGCGCACCACCGCCTCTGCCTCGGCGCGATTGCTGCGCGCATTGACCACAACGGACGCGCCGCCATCCGCCAGCGTCAGCGCAATCGCGCGCCCGATATTGCGCCCTGCGCCTGTGACGATCGCGACCTTGCCGGTGAGTTCTTTGGTCATGTATTGGCTCCCGAGTCGTCATCGTCCGCGAAGGCGGACGATCCAGTAAACGCCAGCGCCCGCGATTCAACCGATGGTATTGCGATTACTGGATGCCCGCCTGCGCGGGCATGACGAAGAAAATTATTCGCGAAGCGACAATATGTCGATCTTCCCGCCATACAACCCCGCCAGCAACTTCAACGCCGCATCGCCCTGCGATTTGCTCCAGCCGCCATGCTGCGCATTGAGCGCAAACTTGTCGGTCACGTCCTGCCGCGTCAACGGCTCCTGGGCGCCGCCGCGCAGATAAGGCTGGCGGTCCTCGACCACGCTGCCGTCCTTCAAGGTCGCCTTGATGTGGCCGGTGTAGTTGTTCGGATAGGGATTGTCCGGATCGATCACGAATTTCACCTTGGCCGCGAGCGCTAGCACCTTTTCATCGCGGATCGCGCTCTCGGTGAACGCGCCGAGCCCGACGCCGCCATGGACAAATCCGGAGGCCAGCAGATACGGCACCGCGAACTTGGCCGCGTAGCCGTTGCGCGGACGCTGCTTGTCGGCGAGCGGCTCCCACAGCCGATGCACCGTCCCCTCCGCGACCTCACACAGGATCGCGCTGATGTCCTCGGCCGCGATGCCGCGTGCGGCCAGACGCCGCGCGCAATCGATATAAGGCTGCGCCATGGTCCCGCAGGGATAGGGCTTGAACGCCAGCGTGTCGGTCACCCAGCTTGCGCCGAAATCGCCGGTCAGCGCCTCGTAATCTCCCTTGGTGGTGTGTGCGAAACCGTTGAACAGCCCGTGCACACCCTCGAACACCGTGCGCGGTCCGACAAAGCCGGCCTTCGCCAGCAGTGCGGCGCGAATGCCGGACTGTGCGGCCCAGCCCGCATGCATCCGCTTGGTCCAGGCGCCCTCGGCGAGATATTCGATAATGCCGCCGGCCATGCTGCCGGCGATCCCCAGTGCATCGACGATCTGTTTGGCGTTGAGTCCAAGCGCTGCGCCGACACCGGCTGCCGCCCCCATCGCGCCGAACACCGCGGTCGGATGAAACCCTGATTTGTGGACGGCTTTAGGCACCACGACGCTCAACCGGCAGAGCACCTCGGTGCCGACCGCAATGCCGGTCAGCGCCATCCGGCCATCGGGATTGTGCCGCTCGCACGCCGCCAGCACAGCCGGCACGATCACTGCGCCGGCATGAACCGGGCCGCCCTCAAACGTATCGTCGAAATCCTCGCCATGCGCCGCGGTGCCGTTGACGAACGCCGCACCCGCCGCGGTCAGCGTACGCTTGTGACCGATCACCGTGCAGGGACCGTCATCGTCGCAGCCTGCGATCGCGCTTTGCACATAATCCTCGTTGCGCGCGGTGACGCACAGACCGATCACATCGATCAGCAGGTCCTCGCATTTCTGCGTGCTCGATGCCGGCAACACGCCGGGCTTGAGGCCGGCGATCTTGGCGGCCAGCGTTTCGGCGACGGAGACCTTCGGCAGCTCGGATGTCATGATGGCTCTGTGTTTGAAATGAGTTGAGCGCGCCGCGGGATCAGACGCGGAAGATTTTTGTGTAGCGCGACTTGATGCTGTCGCCTTGTTTCTCGACCGCGGCGGCATCGTCCTTCATGGTCTTGATGTCCTTGAACGGCGTGCGCCCGGCTTTTTCCTGCGTTTGCGGATGCACCGAGCGCAAGCCGCCGATATCGATGATCAGTTGCTGGGCTTCGGGGGTGAAACAGAACGACTGAAACAATTTGGCCGCGTTCGGGTTCGGCGAGTCCTTGAAGATGCCGTTCGGGCCAATGATCAACGGCGATCCTTCGCTGGCATAGACCGGCTCGACCGGACGGCCGGTCTCCTTCATCTGCAGGATATTGTATTCGTTGCCGTCGGCCATGATGGCACGCTCGCCAAGTTCGAGCTTCTTCGGCGGATCGGCCGAGGATTGCACCTGCATCACACCCTGCTTGGCAAGCTGCTCGAACCAGGTCCAGCCGAGATCGCGCTGCATCTGATAGGTCGCGGTCATGATGGTGCCGCTATAGCCGGGATGGGCCTTGACGATCTTGCCCTTCCATTTGGCGTCGAGCAGATCGGCAAAACTCTTCGGCGCGTCTTCGGCTTTCACCAGCGAGGTGTTGTAGGCGATTATGGAGAGCCAGACGCGCCAGCTTGCGAACTGGCCGTCGACATCCCTGTGTTCGGCCGGATAGAACTTCGCGACATCCTCCGGCACATAAGGCAGCAGAATGCCGTCGCGCTTCCAGACGATGAAATGCGACGCGTCGGATGAATTCACCACATCGACCGCGTGGATCTTGCTGGAATATTCCTGGCCGATACGCTGGAACACGCGCTCGGCGCCGGTGCGCTCGACGCGGACGGCGATCCCTGAATATTTCGCCTCGAACGCCTTGGCCAGCTTCTCGGCCACCGGCAGGTCGGTCGAGGTATAATGGATGATCTGGCCTTCTTTTTTCGCCGCCGCGATCAAGGCCGGCGTCACCGGTTCCGGCGGCGGCGCATCGGCCATCACGCGGGTTGAGAAGGTCGTGCCAGCCAGCGCGCCACTGACGACGCCAGTTGCGACCTTGAGCATGCCTCGACGCGATAATCCCTGATTTTTCATGGGCCCGTTCTGCCGGCGTTTCCTGAGCTTCGGTACACCCGAATGCGTGTTTTATTCCTGCCGCTAAAATCCCGGTCCATCGTCGACAGCCCGTCGCTTTTGCAGCTAGACTTGACAGTTAGACGTGAAAGCTGGATTTGGCCAGCCACCGGCCCAACACAAACCAGTCTGGGGCCGGGGAGAACGAAATGGCGCCTCTAAAGTTCACCTGGTCGAAGTTCACGTGCGGATTCTCGCCAAGGTTCATCCCGGCGCTGGCGGCAACCCTTGTTACGACGGCCCTTCTCGCGGGTCCATTGGCGGGCTCCTGCCTGGCACAGGACTATCCGACGCGGCCGATCCGGTTGATCGTTCCGTTCGGCGCCGGCGGCCCGGCGGATGTGGCGGCCCGTCTGGTCGGCAACTACCTGCAGGAAAGTTTCGGCCAGCCGATCGTGATCGAAAACCGGCCCGGCGCCGGCAGCGTGATCGGGACGCTGGAGGCCTCCAAGGCGGCGCCCGACGGCTATACGCTGTTGATGATGTCGAACGCCCAGACCGTCAATGAATCGCTGGTGCCCACGCGCAAATACCAGTTGATGCGTGATTTCGTGGCGGTCGCACCCGTGAACTATTCCGATCTGGTGATCGTCGTGCACCCGTCGGTCCCGGCCAAGACGCTGGCTGAATTCATCGCGCTGGCCAAATCGCAACCGGGCAAGCTGAATTACGCGTCATCCGGCCAGGGCACGCCCTATCACATGGCCGGCGAGTTGTTTAAGACCGTGGCCGGTATAGATCTCGTGCATGTGCCCTACCGCAACAGCGGCGAGGCGCGCAGCGGCACCATTGGCGGGCAGGTGCAGATGATGATCGATGCCGTGACGACGATGGCGCCCAATATCGCCCAAGGCCAGGTGCGCGCGCTCGCCATCACCGGCAAGGCGCGCTCCGACGTGCTGCCCGACGTGCCGACGGTCGCCGAAGCCGGAATGCCCAATTACGACGCAACGATCTGGCTCGGATTGATGGCGCCTGTCGGAACGCCGAAACCGATCGTCGACAAGCTTAACAATGCCGTGAACGCCGCGGTGAAACGGCCGGAAACCGCCAAACTCTGGGCCGAACAGGGCGCGTTGCCGATGTCGATGACCCCTGAGGCATTCGACAAATATCTGCGCGACGATATTGTGAAATGGGCCGCCGTCGTCAAGCAGATCAGCGACAAGCCGCAATAACCACCAAACAGCCATGACAAAAATGACAACAAGACTTCACTGATGCCAATTCACTTCCGCCTTAATGGCGTCGAGACAGATATCGACGCCGATCCCGATGCGTCGCTGCTGTCGATCCTGCGCGGGCAGCTCGGCATGATCGGTCCGCATTTCGGCTGCGGCGCCAATGAATGCGGCGCCTGCAATGTGCTGATCGGCGATCACGCGGTGGCGTCCTGCGACACGCCGCTGTGGTCGGTCGCCGACAAGGATGTCACCACCATCGAGGGCCTCGGCAATCCGGAAGCGCCGCATCCGCTGCAGCGCGCTTTCATTGCCGAGCAGGCGCTGCAATGCGGCTATTGCGTCTCCGGCATCTTGATGAGCGCTGCCGCGCTGCTCCGGCAAAATCCCAATCCGACCAACACCGACGTGCGGAACGCGCTCGATCGCAATCTGTGTCGATGCGGTTCGCATAACCGCATGGTGCGGGCGATCCTGCGCGCCGCGGCCGAGATGCAGACGCCATGACTTCTCCAGCGACAACGCCCGCCCCCTCACCTGCCGCACCGAAATTGCTGCCGAGCCTTGCCGCTAACCCCATGCTGTCGTCATGGATCAAGTTCGCGCCCGAGGGACATGTGATCGTCTCGCCGGGCAAGGTCGAGATCGGACAGGGCATCGTGACTGCATTGGCGCAAATCGCGGCCGACGAACTCGATGTCGATCTCGCCCGCGTGCAGATGGTGCGCACCACCACCGCCGGCAGTCCCAATGAAGGCGTCACGTCGGGCAGTCTTTCCGTGCAGCATTCCGGCCGCGCCATCCGGCAAGCCTGCGCCGAAATCCGGCAGATGTTTCTCACCGCTGCCTCGGACCGGCTCGGCGTCGGGACCGAAGTTCTCGCGGTCAGCGACGGCACCATCTCCGGCCCCGGGAACGTCCAGACCAGCTACTGGGAACTCGCCGCCGACGTCGCGCTGGATCGTCCGGCGACGCCCGGCATCGTGCCGAAATCACCCGATCAGCGCGCGCTCGCCGGAGAATCCGTGCAGCGGCTCGACGTGCCCGACAAGGTGTTCGGGCGGCCTCGTTTCATTCAGGACACCAAACTGCCGGGCATGCTGCATGGCCGCGTGATGCGACCGGAGCTTGCGGCCGCGACGCTGACATCGCTGAACGAAGATGGCGCGCGCGCCGTCGCGGGTCTGGTCGCGATCGTGCGCGACGGCAATTTTGTTGGCGTGGTCAGCGAGACCGAGGCCGGCGCGGAAGCCGCGCTCAAGGCGCTGCGTAAAAGCGCGGCTTGGTCGCCGGGCGAAGCGCTGCCCGATGAAAACCATGTTTCAGACTGGCTGAAAACCCAGCCGGCGGAATCGAGCGTGATCTCCAGCAAGGCCGCATCGCAGCCGATTGAGACGACACAGACGATCCGGCGGCAATATTCGAGGCCCTATATCGCGCATGGTTCGATCGCGCCGTCCTGTGCGATGGCGCAATGGACCGGCGACGACCGCGTGCGGGTCTGGACCCACAGCCAGGGCGTCTATCTGCTGCGCTCCGATCTTTCGATGGTGCTCAAGCTGCCGCCCGACCACATCACCGTCGAGCATATGGAAGGCGCCGGCTGCTACGGGCATAACGCCGCCGACGATGTCGCGCTCGATGCGATCCTGCTGGCGAAGGCCGCCGGCGGCCGGCCGGTGCGCGTGCTGTGGTCGCGCGCCGACGAGATGTCGCATGCGCCGTTCGGGGCCGCGATGCGGATGGAGGTCGAAGCTGACCTCGATGCGCAGGGCGAAATCGTCGCCTGGCGTCATACCGTGTGGAGCAACGGCCACTCGGCGCGGCCGGGTCGCCCTGACATGCCGGGTCTGCTCGCAGGCACTGAGCTGGCAAAGCCGTTCCCACGCTCGATTTCCGGCAATCCGCCGGCCGCCAATGGCGGCGGCGGCGACCGCAATTCCGTCCCGCTGTATGATTTTCCCTCCTGGCATATCGAGTCCCATCGCCTGCTCACCATGCCGGTGCGTACTTCCGCGCTGCGCACGCTGGGCGCCCAGGGCAATGTGTTCGCGATCGAATCCTTTCTCGATGAGTTGGCGGCCGAGCGCGGCGAAGACCCGGTCGAATTCCGGCTGCGGCATATGAAAGATCCACGCGCGCGGGATGTCATCAGCGCCGCGGCCAAACGCGCCAACTGGAAACCGGCACCGCGCGACGGCGTCGGTTACGGGATCGGTTTTGCGCGCTACAAAAACACCGGCGCTTATTGTGCTGTGGTGGCCGAGATCGAGGGCGCGGAAGACATCAGCGTCAAGCGCCTGACGCTCGCGGTCGATGTCGGCGAAGCCATCAACCCGGACGGCGTGATCAACCAGATCGAAGGCGGCGCCATCCAGGCCACGAGCTGGGTGCTGAAAGAGCGCGTCCGTTTTGATTCGACGCGCATCACCAGCAATTCGTGGAGCGAATATCCGATTCTTCGTTTCACCGAAGTGCCGGAAGTCGATATCGAAATCATCCCGCGGCCCGACATGGAGCCGCTCGGCGCCGGCGAAGCCGCCCACGGCCCGGTCGCCGCCGCGATCGCCAATGCCGTTTACGACGCGCTGGGCGTGCGGGTTCGCGACCTGCCGATCACGCGCGACAGTCTGATCGCAGCAATGGAATTGTCATGAGCGCACTCAACATTCTCAGCGGCGGCGCTGCGCACGGCCTGGTCAAGAGCCTCGCGGCGACGTTCAAGGCTAAAACCGGCCTCGACATCGAAGGCGAGTTCGGTGCGGTCGGCGCAATGGCCGGCAAGTTGCGTGGGGGAATGCCGACCGACATTGTCATCCTGACGTCGGCGCTGATCGCGGATCTCGCGCGCGAAAATCTCGTCACCAGCGGCTCTATTGCCGATGTAGGCCTGGTCGAAACCGCGATGGCCGTTCGCACGGGCGATCCCCTGGTCGCGGCGACGGATGCCGCCAGCCTGCGCGCCGCATTCCTGAGCGCCGACGCGATCTTCGTGCCGGACACCAAAGCTTCTACCGCCGGGATTCATGTTGCGAAAGTGCTGGCACAACTAGGCATCGCCGACGAAGTCGCCGCCCGCTTGCAGATCCACCCCAATGGCGCTACCGCGATGCGTCATCTGGCCGCATCCAAAACCAAACGCCCGGTCGGCTGCACCCAATCGACCGAGATCATCTCGACCGAAGGCGTCGTGCTGTCGGGATCGCTGCCGCCGGGATGTGAATTGGCGACCGTTTATACGGCAGCGGTGGTCAAGAACGCCGCCCATGCGGCGCAGGCGCAAATCCTGATCGAGTTGTTGAGCGGTGCGGGTCAGCGCCAGCAGCGCGAAAGCGCGGGGTTTGGGAAGTGAAGTAACTTACCTCTCCCGCTTGCGGGTAGGGGAATCGCATATGAAGAAAGAGATTGGCCTGCAGTCTTTGTGCGGCCATCCTTCGAGACGGCCGCCTACGGCGACCCCTCAGGATGAGGACTTTCTGTGCGGCTAAATCTTGAACCCTCATGGTGAG
>NZ_JAAVUY010000015.1 GCF_018449695.1 Bradyrhizobium sp. dw_411 | reverse complement strand
TCGTCAACTAGCTCTAACGTTTGCAAGCCTTCCGTCACGCGCGGTTACGCGGCATAATGATCCCATGGAACTCGCGCCCCGCCTTGATCTGATGAACTGGCTGACCGGCCAGGGCCTGACCGGTGCGTCCGAGAACGATCTCGTGCGCGGCTTCTGCGAACGTTGCCGGGCCGGCGGCCTGGACGTGTCGCGCAGCATCGTCTTCATCGATACGCTGCACCCGATTTTTGAGGGCCGCGGTTTTCGATGGAGCGACATCGAGACCAATGAGGCCGACAGCTTCGAATATGGATCGACCAGCGAGGGCGATTCAGCGAAAAACTGGCGCCGCTCGACCTTCTTTCACATGCTCGAAAATGGCTATGACGAAATGCTGATCGATCTGGCCGATCGCGGCTCGCTCGATTTTTCGATGATCGATGAACTGGCCGAAAAAGGCCATCGGCATTTCCTGTGCTTTGTGCACCGGTTCGGCGAAGCCGGCACCATCGGCCAGATGGATTGCCTCTATTCCTACTGGACCACGAGGCGCGCGGAAGGTTTCAGCGAAAAGGGGCTCGCAGCGTTGCGCGATCTGGTGCCGGTGCTGGGGCTCGCGATCAAGTCGGCTGCACATGTCGATATCGCGCGCACGCTCGGCCGGGTCTATCTCGGGCGTGACGCCTCCGAGCAGGTGATGCGCGGACGGATCTCGCGCGGCGTCACCGAGCGCATCAAGGCCGTGTTGTGGTTTTCTGATTTGCGCGGCTCGACCTCGATCAGCGAAAGCATCGCGCCGGACGAGATCATTCCGTTTCTCAACGATTATGCCCAGGCATCGATCGACGCCGTCCATGACGCCGGCGGCGACGTGCTCAAATTGATCGGCGACGGCGTGCTGGCGATGTTCACCGGCCCGGACATGGCGCTCGCCAAGCGCTCGGCGCTTCGGGCCGAGCATCATTTCCGGAAAAACATTTCGGTGCTCAATGCCCGCCGCGGCGCGGATGGGCGCCCGGTCACGACGGCCTATGTCGGCCTGCACATCGGCGAAGTGTTCTACGGCAATATTGGCAGTGAGGACCGGCTCGATTTCACCGTGGTGGGGCCGGCGGTCAACGAGGTCAGCCGGATCGCCTCGATGTGCCGGTCGGTCGATCGCGAATTGCTGGCGTCGTCGGCGTTCCGGGATGGCCTCGATGCCGCGGGGCGCGGCTATCTCGTCTCCACCGGCCGCTTTGCGCTGCGCGGCATCGGCCACGCGCAGGATCTCTACACGCTCGATCCCGCGGTCGCGGCGGATGAAGTCGTAACCGGACGGTATGAGCGGTATCTGGCGGGTTAACCCGCTCTCATGCGCAAACTACCGTCATTGCGAGGAGCGAAGCGACGAAGCAATCCATTCTTTCTTTGCCGGACAAGATGGATTGCTTCGCTGCGCTCGCAATGACGACGAAACGTCAACCCTTAACCGGCTCACAAACCATCTCCGGCTGCCTTGCCAACCCAACCGCGGGCGAGGCCAAAATCACCAGCGCCTGGGCGCCGAAGATCGCGACCGCCAGATAGAGGCACGCTTCGGCGCCGTAGAAGCCGCCGATGAGGGCGCCGAGCCCGGCGCCGATCGGCCGGGCGCCGTAGCTCATGATGTTGATCGCTGAGACGCGCCCGAGCAGCCGTGGCGGCGTCACCGATTGGCGCAGCGTCGTGGTGCTGATCACCCACAGGATCGGACCGACGCCGAGCAGGAAGAAGCTCACGCCGGCCAGCGAGGCTGAGGGAATGAAGGTGGTCAATGCCATCACGCCGGCCGCGACGAAGCCTGCGACCGGTCCCAATCCGATCACAGTGCCGAACGCCATCCGGCGCATGATCCGCGTCGCCAGCAGTGCGCCGACCACCATGCCGACACCGTACATCGCCAAGGTCGTGCCGACGCCGGTCGCGGTAAGTTCGAGATGGCGCACCGCATAGGGCACGAACACCGCCAGGATCAGAAACGATCCGGTGTTGAAGATGAATTGCGTGATGAAGACCGGCCGCAACAGGTCGTGTGTGAACACGAACACCGCGCCTTCCCCGATCTCTTGCAGCGGATGGCGCTGCGGTGCCGGGACGCGCGCAGGCTCGTAAATGCCCGAAAGCAGCCTCACCGCGATAATGGACAGCGCGGCGGCAACTCCGAATGCCGGTGCCGCGCCGACCCATCCCACCAGCACGCCGCCCAGCGCCGGTCCGCTGGCAAAGGCGATGGTGCGCGCCAGTTCGATCCGCGCATTCGCCGCGGGGAGTAAGTCAGACGACACCAGCGATGGTACCAGAGCGGGTGCCGCGACGCTGTAGACGACGGTGCCGCAGACCGCGGCAAAGCCGAGCAGAGCGAGCAAGGGCAGCGTCAGCCAGCCGAACCAGATCAGCAGGAGAATGCCGAGCAGCGCCGTGGCGCGCAGGCCTTCGGCACCCGTCATCAGCCAGCGCCGCGAGATGCGATCGGCGAGCAGCCCTGAAGGGATCGCAAACAGAATGAACGGCAGCGTCAGCGCGGTCTGCAGCAGGCCGGTCTGGCCTTCGCCGACGCCGAGCAGCAGCACCGCGACGATCGGAGCGGCCGCCAGCGCGATCTGCTCGGCCGATTGCGCCGCGAGGTTGGACCAAGCCAGCCGGTTGAAGGTCGGGGGCAGGCGATGATCTGTGGAACCGGGCATGGAGCCTCCTCTGCGTTGTTATCCGCAAGGTGGCCGCTCCGGCGACCCGAACCCACCCGATTCCGGATCGATCAGGGGATACCGAGTTTCCCGTTCTACGAGACCTTCATCCCCCACTTCTCCGGCAGTGTCCGAAATGCCAGATGGATGCCGTCGCTCAGCGCTGCTGTCTTGAAGCCATGGCGAGCCCAGGCCAGCGTCAGCGCTTGCTTGGTGAAAATGGAGATATGGCCGTTACGCGGCCCGACATACCACCACCCCACACCTTGTTTGTCGAAATCCGCCGGCTGCGTGAGCGTCGAATAAAACACCGCGCCGGGCTCCGCGACACAGTCGACGATCCGCTCGATGCCGGCCACGGGGTCGGGCAGGTGTTCCAGCGTCTCAAAGCATGTGACCAGGTCGAACTTTCCCTCCGGGCGACTGGAAAATTCCGGCACCATCGGATCGTATGTCACCGCTTCCAGAAAGCCGTTGGCGCGAAGCGACGTGCAAAACACGTCGTTGCCGCCGCCGAAATCGAGCACCCGCATGCCGGCCTTGTGAGCAGTCCAGAGATTCGCGACGATGCCTGCGTTGCCGTTCGGTCGCGCGGTTTGGTAATCGGGATCGAAGACGTGATAGCCGTCGTTATAGATGTGCGTCTTGAACTGATCTTCGCTCCAGTCATCGAACGCATCGGTGAACAGAAAGCCGCATGAAGGGCAGCGCCGATAATAGACCGGTACGCCCGACAAGGGCGGCCGCGTGCCGCCCGGAATTTCACAAGGCTTGTTCAAATCGACGACGCCGTAAAGCTCCGAGGGAGCGGCGCAGATTTTGCACGATGTCGCCATCGCCGATGCCGGCCGAAGGCCAAGCGGGTGTGAAGACATTGGCTGCGCGCCCCAACTTCGCGTCGCGATGCCCGAAAGCGAGCGGACGCATTCTCCGTTGCACCCGGATCGTGGCGGCGAGTCAGTGCCGACAGCCGCGCCTCATCAGGGAGCGGGTATGGCTAATTTTTCGTTAACGGGCATCAATGTGCGTAGTCGATGTTGGCGTTTCTTATTGAAAGACGTTGTCCTCTGCGATGCAAACCGGCAAAAATCGAATCGATCCCCAATGCAACCGGGAAAATACTCAAAACCATCGCTACCGTGGCGAACTCCAGCCCGCGCGCATAGAAAACCGATGCGGCGAGTAGCGGACCGCCAATCAATCCAATTATCCCACCGATGATCAGCCGGTCTGTTGTTTCGATCGAACTGTCGTCACGCCCGGCCGCGCGATCGGCCGCAACCGCTCTCGGAATAATCCGGTTACACAGCATGATCACAAAAATCGAAGATGCCGCGATGATCGCAAGCCAAGCCGCGCCGAACCATATTTTGTCGGCGTGTTTCTGCATTTCAAACAATGGAAAGTCATAGGCGGCGTGCAGGACGATCGGTACGAGCAGCGCGTATCTGGCGCTCCACAGGCTTTTGCCGCCATTCAAACGTGAGGCGACCAGCAAAGCCCCCATCGCAAGTCCGTCGATGCCATGGCCGGGAACAGCGGTAACGGCGCGCAGCGCTGCTGTCATTTTCCAGCCGCCGGCCGAAGTGACATAGGAGAAGTTTTCCACCGCAGCAAAACCCATCGACACGGCAAGGGCGAGCACGATGAGATCTTGCAGGCGACGGACATCGACATGCTTTTCGGCTAGCGCCACCAGCACGAAGAATTTGACCGATTCTTCGGGAATCGCCGCGAGGAGAATTGCCTTGGCGATCGGACCCATTTGATCATCTGGCGATAGATATTCGAGCGCGAGTTCGCAAACCACCGCTGCCAGCGCGCCAACGGCTCCGGCCAGGAAAGCATTCCACATTGCTTCGGATTTCCAGGTACCGCGTGCTTTCGCGATTCCGTAGCCTAGAATAAGCAGGGGCGGAGCAATTGCGGCCACCAGGATGACAAATCGGATCATCAGTGACCGGTTTTGTGTCGAACGCTGATGGCGAGGAGTAGCGCCGCCAACATGCTGGCGTAGATCAAACCGGCGAATATGCCGGCAGCCAAGGATACGCCTCCAGCACGCTGCAAATAGTCGGTACGCTCCGAACCGGTCAGGCCCAGTTTGTCAGCCTTGGAAATGCGTCCAAGCCCGTATTTAACGTAGAAGCCCTTTGCCCACATTGCGAACAGGATTGATGTGGTACTGCCAGCGGAACCGAACAAATAGCCAAATATCAGAGGCAGGAAGATGAGCATCGCGCCATAGGCGTACATCTTCCGATAAAAGAACCATGTGAAAGATCCGAAAAAGACCGGCCATGACCATGTGCGCGGCATTGCCCGCCGCGGTCCGGTGGCTGATCGCATTTTCTCGTAGGTGTCGAGAAACGTGTCGGCATGGGGCCCGAAGAACGTCGATAGGTCGGCCCGGATACGCTGCTGATCGGCGTTATCGAGGAGATCCAAATAGGAAGGCTTCTTTGTCGCGCGTGCTTTCGGTTGGCTATAATCGGTAATTGCACTCATTGATCACCCGCGATTGTTCGACGCGCATCCAAATGGCGTACGGAGAGGGACGTTTATGAAATCCGAATACACGCATAGGTTGGCGCGCTTGTGCAGGCTCGTCAACGACGTGAGGTCGCTATCGTTCACAGTTCATGAAAACGATGACCTTCCCTCGACGGCATCCCAGATGCTTTTGCAAATGAGTTGCAATAAAAGAAATTATCCGTCATCCTGACGAGATGGATGCTCGATCGCCGATTTTACCTCCGGATTCTCAGTCGAAGGCGGCCCAAGGGCGGTCGGCGGCAGGCGCCGCGCCGGTGCGCCCAAGCCCTGCACCTGAGACATCCGGCTGGCGCTCGGCGCGGGGGGAGCCGTCGCTGGCGGGAATGTTCGGGTCGGTCGAGACGGCGAAGCAGGGCTCGTTCTGGCGCAAGCTGCTGGCGTTTCTCGGTCCGGGATACCTCGTGGCCGTCGGCTATATGGACCCCGGCAATTGGGCGACCTCGCTCGCCGGCGGTTCCAGCTTCGGCTACACGCTGCTCAGCGTCGCGCTGTTGTCCAACGCGATGGCGATCGTGCTGCAGTCGCTGTGCACCCGGCTTGGCGTCGGTGCAGGGCGCGACCTCGCGCAGGCCTGCCGCGATTCCTTTCCGCGATGGGTATCGTTGCCGCTATGGCTGTCGGCGGAGATCGCGATCACCGCGACGGATCTGGCCGAAGTGATCGGCACCGCGATCGGCCTCAATCTGCTGTTTCACATTCCGCTCGAGATCGGCGTGTTGATCACCGCTGCCGACGTGTTTCTCATCCTGGCGCTGCAGGCGTTCGGGTTTCGCTGGATCGAAGCTTTTGTGGTTGCGATGCTGGGCGTGATTGCGGCGTGCTTTGCGGTGCAGATCGCGCTCGCCGATCCCGATTGGGGCGCTGTGATCAGGGGCTTTGCGCCGACCACGGACCTTCTGGCCAACCCGCAGATGCTTTATCTCGCGCTCGGCATTCTCGGCGCCACCGTGATGCCGCATAATCTCTATCTGCATTCGGGGCTGGTGCAGACCCGACGCTATGGCGAGAGCGTTGGCGAAAAGCGCGAAGCGATCCGGTTCGCAACCATCGATTCCTCCATCGCGCTGTGCCTGGCGCTGGTCATCAACGCCTCGATCCTGATTTTGGCGGCGGCGACCTTCCATCGCGCCGGCAAAACCGATGTCGCCGAACTCGATCAGGCCCATTCCTTTCTGGCGCCGCTGCTCGGTTCGACCCTGGCGCCGACGCTGTTCGGGGTCGCGCTGCTCTGCTGCGGGCTGAATTCAACCATCACCGCGACACTGTCGGGTCAGATCGTGATGGAGGGATTTCTCAATCTTCGCATCGCGCCATGGCTGCGGCGGATGGTGACGCGGATGATCGCGATCGTACCGGCTGTTGTCGTGACGATCTGGGCCGGTGAGAAAGCCACCGGCCAGTTGCTGATCCTGAGCCAGGTAGTGCTGAGCCTGCAACTGCCGTTCGCGGTGGTGCCGCTGGTGATGTTCACCGCCAGCCGCGCCAAGATGGGCCCGTTCGTGGCCCCGCGCTGGCTGACCGCGCTGGCCACCGTGACGGCAGTGGTGATCATCGCGCTGAATGCAAAGCTGGTGTGGGATTATTTCGGCGGGTGAGGGGGCGAAGCGTGCACTACACACCGCCGTCATCGCCCGGCTTGACCGGGCGATCCAGTATTCCAGAGACAGTAGAGAATAATCGAGAAGCCGCGGTGTACTGGGTCACCCGGTCAAGCCGGGTGACGACAAGCTGGCTAATCCTGTGGTTCGGACGGCACTTCGCCTGAGGCATCGATGCGCAGCCAGCCCGAAGGCGCGAGGCGTTGCTGCGGCAGGAAGCGGCCTTTGTAATCCATCTTCTTGGAGCCTTCGATCCAGTAGCCGAGATAGACGTAAGGCAATCCCTGCCGCCTCGCGCGGGCGATGTGGTCGAGGATCATGAAGGTGCCGAGCGAGCGGCTTTCCTCGGACGGCTCGAAGAACGAATAGACCATCGACAGCCCGTCGCTGAGCACGTCGGTCAGTGCCACCGCGACAAGGTCGAGGCCGCGGCCGGTGATGCTGCTGTCGACGCCGCGGCGGCGATATTCGATGATGCGGGTTTCGACATGGCTGTCCTCGACCATCATCGCGTAGTCGAGCACGGTCATGTCGGCCATGCCGCCATGGCGATGGCGCTGGTCGAGATAGGCGCGGAATACCGAATATTGTTCCGAGGTCGGCACGGCGCTGCGCTGTTCGCCGACGATGTCGGCGTTACGGGCGAGAATCTTGCGGAAATTGCGCGAGGGCCGGAATTCGTTGGCGACCACCCGGACGGACACGCAGGCGCGGCACTGGTCGCAGGCCGGCCGATAGGCGATCGACTGGCTGCGCCGGAAGCCGCCATGGGTCAAAAGGTCGTTGAGGTCGCCGGCCTTGTCGCCAACCAGATGGGTGAACACCTTGCGCTCGTGCCGGCCCGGCAGATACGGGCAGGGCGAGGGCGCCGTCAGGTAGAATTGCGGGGTGTCACGCGAATGTTGGGTCAAGGGGGTCGTCAGCCATTGAAAGCGAAGCAGCCCATAGCATCGCGCCACTACGGTTAACGGTCAATCAATTTACCTGACAGGCGGCCAGGAACAAATGGGCCGCCCGAAAAGCAGGCAGATGCCCGCCGGGCATGTCTGGTCCTTCGGATCAATAGGTCCGCGCGGCCGTCGGTACGGGGCTGCGGACCGAACTGTTGATGATCACGGTCCCCAGCACGATATCGTGCAGCAGGCGCCGGCGGCCGTTGAACAGCCCGACCAAGAGAACCAGCGGCGACAGCACCGAGACCGAAACCCAGAACAGCACCGCGTGCATGGCGCCGAGCACGAAGTAGCCGGGCGCGCCGTACCAGGTGCGCAATTCCAGATCCATCACGCGCATGCCGATGGTGGCCGAATGCGGGCCGCCGAGCGAGGCGCCGTAATAAACGATCGCCCAGATCACCGACGCCGGCCACGCGATCCAGAACAGCACCCAGCCGAGCCCCAGCGTGATCACGCCGAACACCGCGATGAAGATATAGCCGAGGATCACCGGGACCGAGAGCACCACGAGATCGATCAGGCACGCAAAAAACCGCCGCGTCAGCACGCCGCGAAACAATTCCGGCTGCATCAGGGGATCGAACGCATGCGGCGGCACACCGCCATCGCTGCGCCAGGCGCCGCCAGCAGTTGTGTTGCCGGCCGTCGTATTGCCCGCAGTCCTGTTGCCTGTATTGGAACCGCCGCCGTTACCGCCATAAGACATGGTCAATCCTCCAGACCGTGTATTTCCGCGCAGGACATGGGAACCGGCAGGGTGCTCGCCAAGGCCTGGGAAGCATTAACTAGCGGCAATATTTTTGACGGCTGTAACAGTATCCGTGTCGCGGGACCGTAGGGTGGGCAAAGCGAAGCGTGCCCACCATCTTGCTTCACGGACCAGACGGTGGGCACGGCGCAAACGCGCCTTTGCCCACCCTACGAAGCTGTCAGCTTTCCATCTTCAACCTCTCCGCGGCCTGCGGCGCGAAGTAGGTGAGGATGCCGTCGGCGCCGGCGCGCTTGAAGGCTAGCAGGCTTTCCATGATCGCGCGGTCGCCGTCGATCCAGCCATTGCCGGCGGCGGCTGCGATCATCGCGTACTCGCCGGACACTTGATAAACAAACGTCGGCATCGCGAAGGTGTCTTTGACGCGCCGCACGATGTCGAGATAGGGCATGCCCGGCTTGATCATCACCATGTCGGCGCCCTCGGCGATGTCGAGTTCGACTTCGCGCAGGGCTTCGTCGGAATTGGCGCTGTCCATCTGATAGGTGCGCTTGTCGCCGGTCAGCGTCTTGGCCGAGCCGATCGCGTCGCGGAACGGGCCGTAAAACGCCGAGGCGTATTTTGCCGCATAGGACATGATCTGCACGTCGAGGAATCCCAGACTATCCAGCCCTTCGCGGATCGCGGCGACGCGTCCGTCCATCATGTCGGATGGCGCGATGATGTCGCAGCCGGCTTCCGCCTGCACCAGCGCCTGACGCACCAGCACCGCGACGGTTGCGTCGTTGAGGATCTGGCCGTCCTCGATCAGCCCGTCATGGCCATGGCTGGTGAAGGGATCGAGCGCCACATCGCAGAGCACACCGAGACCGGGAAATTCCTTCTTGATGGCGCGCACCGACTGGCACACCAGATTGTCCGGGTTGAGCGCCTCGGAGCCGTGTTCGTCGCGCAGGCTCGGCTCGGTGTAGGGAAACAGCGCGATGCAGGGGATGTTCAACTTCACCGCGCGCTCGGCGTCGCGCACGGCCTGGTCGACGGTGATCCGCTCCACGCCGGGCATCGAGGCGATCGCGGTGCGCTTGTTGTGGCCGTCGACCACGAAAAACGGCCAGATCAGGTCATTGGTGGTGAGAACATTTTCCCGCACCATGCGGCGCGCCCATTCCGCCTTGCGGTTGCGGCGCGGCCGGATTGCGAGATCGAGGCTGGGGGCGGAGAGGGCGGTTTCCCGCCGCGGCACGTCGCGCATTTCGATCGGACGCCCGAATTTGATCGCCATGTGATGTTCTCTCCTTGGAGGCGCAGTCTGGTTAAAGCGGGGAGACTGCTTTGGACCGGTCTTTTGATCGGTTCCAGTCTAGCACTTTGGGCGGCTTTCGTCACCGCAGCCTTGATCTGCAGCAAGCCCGATTGATTTTGCCGTCCGGGCGGGCCAAGAGTCACCGTTCGGCGCCGTTACCGGGTATATTCCAGCCCAAATTCTCGCATGTGAGCAGCCTTTTCTGATGTCTGAAATCCCATCGCGCGACCCTTCGCGGGACACGGCCATGTCGGTGGCGGCGATTTCGTCCGAACGGCACGAATCCGACGAAAATGCCTGGACAAGGCGGCTGGTGTTCTTCCTGCGCATCATGGCGGTCGTCTCCGTCGCCAAGGGTCTTTATCACTGGGCGCAGGTCACGGGCTTTGTCGGCGGCGAGGAAGAAGCCTTCGAGAATCAGCCAATGGCATGGCAGGCCGCCACGGTTTATTTCGCGGTGATCGAACTCGTCGCGGCCGTCGGCCTGTGGCTTGCGACGCCGTGGGGCGCGGTGGTGTGGCTGACCACCGTGGTGTCGATGGCGGTGATCGAACTGATGTTTCCTGGAATCTACGGCGGCAGTCTTTACGTCGTGGGATTCGAAGCCGTGACGCTGACGCTGTATCTCGCATTGGCGTGGATGGCCGCGCGCGAACGGCCTCCATAGCGAGTGTTAGATGCAATTCCCGTCCTCATCCTGAGGAGCGCGCACTCGCGCGCGTCTCGAAGGATGGCAGCAACGCACGAACTTGCATCCATCCTTCGAGACGCATCGCTTTCGCGATGCTCCTCAGGATGAGGGCGGTTCAGGATGAGGTCCGGGTGCTTTCCTCTAAAATTTTCGAAGAATTTTTTGCAGTAACTTTTCGGTCACCTTAAACGCTCCGGTTACATCTGTTACGCAGGCGTTTCGAATTTGAACGGTCCTGTTCCCATATGTGACACAGCATCCAGACGAAGCGTGAACAGGGTGCGTGCACCGTCAATGAAAGGTTGCGAAAACCCCTTTGTTGATGGGCTTAATCCGCGATTCACTGTCTTAAATTCATGATCTCTTTATTGTCTTATTTAAGCTGATCTTCAAACGCTCCCCTTAAGTTGAAGCTATCAGACGGGACAAAAGTTTCGTCGAATAAGTCGATAAAAACGACAACAGGGGAAGTGTCATGATGAAAGCCGTTGCAACGGCGGTGGAAACCGCTGACCGCGCTCCGGGCCAGGCTCCGGTCCAGCCGCTCTATCTCGAAGCGTTGACTTTGGTGGAGCGGCTGCACCGCCGCCTGCTCGATGTCATCAAGGACGAATTCGATCGCCGCGGCCGCGCCGATATCAATTCGGTGCAGGCGCTCCTGCTCTATAACATCGGCGACAAGGAATTGACCGCCGGCGAGCTGCGCACCCGCGGCTACTATCTCGGCTCCAACGTTTCCTACAATCTGAAGAAGCTGGTCGAACTCGGCTTCCTCGATCATCAGCGCTCGCGCGTCGATCGCCGCTCGGTCCGCATTCGCCTGACCCCGCAGGGCCAGGAGATTCGCCGCATCGTCGACGCGCTCTATCAGAAGCACGTCAAGACGGTGGAGCAGGTCGGCGGCATCTCGAACGAGGAGTTCGCGACGCTGAACAAGTCGCTGCACCGGTTGGAGCGTTTCTGGACCGACCAGATCCTGTATCGGCTCTGAGAATTTTACGGCTCTAGATTTTTGGCCAAGCCGGCGACTTAAAAAGACCGGCGGCGAGACTTCCCCAAGCGCATCGGCCCGGTTTTCCGGACCGGTGCGTTTTGCTTTTTGCGCGAAAGGGCTACGAAACTCTCTATGACCTTGCAAAATTCTATCGATGCAGAAGGTGCCAACAAATGCGCCTTCGGCGAAAGGTTCAGTAGCCTCGTTTTTGCGTGAGGGGCGTTATTCGAATGCTAACGGTTGAAATTTCCAACATCTTGCCAAGTTGTGCCCGTAAGATCGACCTTGAATTTGAGCTTACTTTCAAGCCGATCGGCTAAATGTTTGCGCGAAGCGAATGAATTTGAAAGATGCACCATATGCTTGCCGGCAATGTCGCTAATATCGCGAATATCGCCGACCTGAACCAGAATAGTCTTGTCGGAATGAGCACCCAATGCCAATCTATATTGGGAAGCCAGCGAAATCGCTGCTAGCTTGCGAGGAAGGTGCTTCGCTGCGACCTCGTCAGAAATTCGCCGATTTATCTGACTGCGACTTAGGCCGAGTTTATTCTCTAGCGCGGTCAGAAGTTTGTGATCGATGGCCATCAGCCCTTATCCTTCTTTGGGCCTCGTGCCTTTGCAACATTAGCAAAGTTAGCGTTCACGCCTAGCAGTCCGCCGATGGCGGAAGCGTCAAAGCCTGCGCCCAATAATCGCCGGGCCGCTTCCTGCTTGTCCATATCTTTCGTAACGCCAATCGCAATAACTCTCGCGAGTTTTTCCATTGTGTCTACCGATTCACTTTTTGCCTTTTTTGCCAACGGAGGCTCCTTTTTTCTTTCGGCTCTCCATCACGCTGACGGAGTTCGCAGTGCTTCCCAAGATCAGGGCCGCGTCAGTTTTAGGAACTCCAATTCCCTCAAGGAATTTGACTTTTGCTAGGAGATTACCAACCCGATCCGGGTCGTCCTGCGCTACGTGTTGAACGCAAAGATACGCGAGAGCCTTGCCGATGACTTCCAACCAGGGACCTTCAGCTTCTTGAGCCACGCTTCCCTCCCTTCGCTTTGAGTACACGCACCGATGCAGCGGTGCTGCCGGCTGCACCGGCAGCGTCTTTGGTAGGGACACCGAGACCCTCCAGAAATTTTACTTTCTTCAGGACGCTGTCGGCTTTGTCGGGATTTTTCTCGGCGTATTTGTCTAAGCAGAGAAAGGCGAGTGCGTTGCCAATTACGGGGAGCCACGTCGCCATAGTCGAGTCATCGTCGGCCACATATCACCTCTATCGTCGGTAGTGCGAATCATCTGGAACAATCCAGCCATTACCAAATACAACGAGTTCCAAGGGTGGACGCTTAACAGATAGGGGTATTTCAGTGCCAATTGCCGACCATCCACAGCTAATAATATAGTTTTGCAAGTGTCGGCCCGGTTTTCCGGACCGGTGCGTTTTTGTTTTTCGCGCTGGTTCGCTGTTTGTGCGGCAAAAAACCAAATTTCCAGAGTGGAACTTTTCCGCCGCGCCGCACTTGTCCCCGTGAACCGGAGAGCAAGGCGATGCTGGTAGAGCGCGGATTGCAGGTCATGAATGTCGCCGTCGTGGGCGATGCCTACGCCATCGCGGCGAATTATCTGCGCCGCACCGGCGCCATCGCCGAGACAACCCACACCGACGATCACCTTGTCGAAATCATCGTGCAGATGTTTCACCGCGGCGAGTCCAACAAGATTCGCCTCGCCAACAAGGCGATCGCGAAGTTCGAGGCCGAATACGGGCGTTACGAACTGGTCTGATCTTCCAAGCATCCCAAAATCCACCCGAAGTTCAAGAGGACCCATGCAAGCCGCCATCGACCGCATCATGATGACCTACGATCTCCTGGAAAACCGCACGGCTGCCGCAAGCATAGCGGCCCGCACCAAGGTGACGGACTACGTCAACACGCTGTTTGCGGCCGGCGAAAAGGATCCGCATCGGCTGACCGTATGCGGCCTGACTTATTTGCGCGAACTCGACGGCTCCAGCGATCCGGTAAAGGCGGGATTTACCGGGCTTTAAGGCAACAGAGCGACGCGAGCGCTGAGCGCGGCGTTTACATTCTAAACTTTGCTAAACTTTGCCAGTCGTCGCAGACATCTTGTGCGGATTGAACAGCCGGCCTTTTTCCGTCACCAGCACCACCGCCAAGGACGCCAGCGTGCACAGGAAAAAGCCGGTCGCGAACGGCACCAGCGTGCCGTCATAGTGCTGGCCGATCGTGGTGCCGATGCCAATGCCGAGCAGGGTGGTGATCGAGCCGTACAACGACGAAGCGGTGCCGGCGATATGGCCCTGCGGCTCCATCGCAAGCGATGTGAAATTGGCGAACATCAGCCCGAATCCGAACATCATCAACGCCGACAGCGCGATGAACAGCGGCAGCGGCAGCATGTGCAATTTCACGGCCAGAAGGAGAATTCCTGCCACCGTCACGAAGCCGACCAATGCACCATGCGAAATCACCCGCATGCCGATCCGCCCCACGAAACGGGCATTGAGAAAGCCGGCGACGGCGACGCCGACCGCGATGGCGGCGAACGCCAGCGGAAAGTAACGCCCGAGGCCGAATATTTCGGTGAACACCTGCTGCGACGAAAAGACGAACGCGAACAGCGAACCCTGTACGCCGCCGGCCGCCAGCGCATAACCCAAAGTCTGCCGGTTGCTCACGGTCTGGCGGAAGGCGCCGAGCACGTCGCGGATGGCCAGCGACTTGCGTTCGGATAGCGGCAGGGTTTCCGGCATCCGCAGCGCGCTCCAGATCAGCGCCAGCACGCCATACAGCGTCAATAAGATGAAGATGCCGCGCCACTGCGTCAGCAACATCACGGCTTGGCCGATCGACGGCGCGATCACGGGTACGGCGATGAAAACCATCATGGCCAGCGACATCACGCTGGCCATGCGGCGGCCCGCGTAGCAGTCGCGAACGATCGAGGTCGCAATCACGCGGGTGGCGGAGGTGCCGAGCCCCTGGAGTACGCGTGCCAGCAGCAACATCTCGAACGACGACGCCGTGACGGCAAGCACGCTGGCGATGCAATACAGCGCCATGCCGTCGATCAGGACCGGCCGCCGGCCGAAACGATCCGACAGCGGGCCCATGACGAACTGGCCGATGCCAAAGCCGATCAGGAATGTCGACAGGATCGCCTGGGGGCGGTTGGCAGTGGTGATGTGGAATGCCGAGGCGATGTTCGGCAGCGCCGGCAGCATCATGTCCATCGCCAATGGATTGAGGGCCATGATCGAAGCGATCACGAGGACAAATTCCGGGAATCCCATCGGCCGATGGCTCGAGGAAACGAAGGTGTTGGCATTAATATCGGTCAAACGGCATACCTCTGGGGGGAGGCGGAGGTATATCCGGCATGCTGCGCTGCACAACCCATCTTCCGGGATGGCTGCTGCGCGAGCAGCGGCTCCAGCGGAGAGACGGTCACGGAATGGTCGCAGACATGAACCGCCTGATAACGCCGCACGACGAACCCAAGTGCTGCGTTTCACGGGCGCTGAGTTTCGACAGAGATAGCCATGGCGTCTGACGCGTTCGAGCGTTTCCGGTTCAGTTTCTTCGAAGATCAGATGTCCGCGCGCGATGGGCTCGATACACGGGCGCTCGCCGAACTCAGGGGCGAGGAAGTCACCCGGGCAGAGGACATGCTGATCGGATTTCTGCCCGACACGCGCGGCGTCATTGGGCTCGGCGTCCTGCGGTCGGGCCGCGCTGAACCGCAACTCACGGAATTATTCGAAGCGCAGCAGCGGGCGTGGCGCGAGGCCAAAACCAGGGCACAATTTGCGGACGGTGAATTTCATGCGACCGACGGATTGGTCTATCTCGCAAAAGCGCTATGGCGCATCCGTCCCGATCCGCGCTGGCGCGACGCGATGATCGACGTGCTCGGCTCTGCCGAAGACTGGCAACGACAGGCGGCCGTCGAGGCGCTCTGCGATGTCAGCGATCCCGTTGCGGTCAAGGCGCTCCGCAAGGCGCTCGACGATGCCGAACCGCTGGTGCGCTACCACGCGGCGCGGGGGCTTCTGCTTATCCACGGCCTGCCTGCGGACTTTAGAGACCCCGCGCACATGATGTACCGGGCGATGTCAAAGGACGCCGCGCGACGCGAAGGCGGCAAGCGGGACATCCTTGCGGCCATCGACGGACGCTCGATCGGCGCACTCTAGAGTGTTTTCGAGCGAAGTGGATACCGGTTCGCGTGAAGAAAACGCGTCAAAACAAAAGATCAGAGCCCGGTTCTGATTCAATCAGAACCGATAAGGCTCTAGTGGAACCGGGCTTTACCAGGCGTAACGCACCACGCCCTTGCCGGCGTAAGAGCGCGTGACGTTGGAGAACTCGCCTTCGAACGTCGCAGCGGTTGACCAGCCGCTGATCCATTTCCATTCGGCGGAGGCGGTGGTCAGCGCCGAGTCGGACGCCTGCGCCGCGCCATTCACGACGAAGCTGGCGCCGGGCAGGGTCTGGAAGGTCGCGCCGACAGCGCGATCGGGATTGTAGTCATGGGCCCAGGCGAAGCGGCCGCGCAGCGTCAGGACCGCGTCCGGCATCGCGAAGGATTTGTCGGTGCGCAGACCGAGCTCGGTGCGGCTGTCGGTGACGTCCCGTGCGCCATAGGCCAGCGCGAAGGTGCCGGCACCGGAGACGACGCTTTCGGCATAAGACGGCAGGCTGAAGGTGGTGGCTTGCCCGGCCGCATAGGGCGTGATGCCGACGCCGCCATCGACCAAGGGTGCGACGAAGCGATAACCGGCTTCGACGCGGCCCGAGAAGGTGTTGGCGTTGAATTCCGCGTGCAGGCGATCGATGCCTGCCGCGGTCACGGTACGGTCGGTGGTGATGTCCTGCCAGCCATAGGCGATGGCGCCGGAGATATAGGCCTGGCCTACATTGTGGCGTACGAACGCACCCGCTTGAAAGAGGTCGGAATGCCCGGTGCCGCTGTTGTTGACGCTAAAGCTGGTGCCGCCGCCGGCGAGCGAGAAACCGGCAATGGTGAACGGCGAGAAGCGATAGTCGGCGCCCACGGCGGTGCCATAGACCCGCGACGTCGCGCTGTTGGATCCGACGGTCGCATTGCCGTCGGTGGTCTGCGACCCGCCGAAGCCCGCGGCCCATGTGCTCCAGCGCGCTTCAAAGGGCGTGACGGGACCCTTGACGAACATCGCATTGGCGTCGCGCACGGCGCCGGTCTTTTCGCTCGAAGCATAGCCGCTCGGTGCGCCGCCCGGTGCATCAAAGCCTTCGCCGCGACCGGCCATGAATGGATCCATCATCACATTCATGAACTGGGTCATCGCGTCGAACGTCGCCTGCTGCGATCCGGTCGCGGTCTCGCCCGAGACCTGGCTCAACCCGGCCGGCGCCAGCGCACCGAACACCAGGGGAATGCCGCCGGTGGCGTTGAAGAAGTTGATCAACGCATTGGCGACGTGCTGCTGGTTGCCGTTGAGGCCATTATAGACAGGCGAACCCGGTGACCCCGGCGAAGTCGGTGTCGTCGGCGGCGTAAAGCTCAAGGCCAGGTTCAGATAGGCGTGGGTCGGATCGTAAGCCAGTGTCGAGATGAAGCCCGCCGGCAGGTTGGTGTTGACCACCGAACCGAAGGGGCTGACAAAACTGCCCGCAGTCAGGATCGTGTATTGCTTCGCGACGTAGCTGCCATTGGCATAGATCGCATTGACGGTCGCGCCGCCCAGTGTCGCGGCGCCGCTCACAGTGGCGAATGACGACGTGGTCGGGTTGATGTTGACGGCATAGGTCGATGCCGCCGTGAGTCCGAGCGTGCCAAAAACCGTCAGCGACGAGCCCGGCGTACCCGAGCCCGGTGCGAACGTGCCGCCTGCGATCGAGGTGTTGCCGACAGCGCCGGTGCCCATAAGCGTACCGCCGGTATTTACCGTAACCCCGCTCGACGATGCGAGCGAGTTGTTGACGACCAAGGTGCCACCATTGATCGTGGTCGCACCGGAGTAACCGATCGAGCCTGTCAGCGTTTCGGTGCCGCCGCTGAGTGTCAGTCCGCCAGTGCCGGAGATCTGGCCTGCGTAGGTGTCGTTTGCGGCGGTCAAATTCAGGGAGTGGTTACCGAGGAATAGATTGGAGCCGGCGTTGGTTCCCGCCAGCGACTTGATCGAGGAGTCCACGGATATCACCGAGAGATCGAGAGAGCCGTTGTTGATCACCTTGCTGGAACTTGCGATCGAGCCGGTGCCGTTGATTCCCAGGATGCCGGTGCTGTTGATCGTTGTCGCCCCGGTATAAGAGTTGGCTCCATTGAGAATCAGGACGCCGTTGCCCGCGATGGTCAGTCCGCCGCTGCCACCGATGTTACCGGAAAAAGCATTTGCCGAGCTTCCCGCGGTGATGGTCAGGGTTTGCGAACCGAGCGTCACGGTGCTGTTGGCGGCGCCCTTCAGCCCCATGATCGAAGCCCCGGCTGTGGTGCCGGAAATATCGAATGTCCCGAGCGAGGCGGTCAGATTGACCAGACCGGAGGTGGCGATGCTGCCCGTTCCCGTCAAAGCCAGCGTTCCGTTACCGATCGTGGTATCGCCGGTATAGGTATTCGCTCCCGTCAAAGTGAGCGTACCCGTTCCGGTTTTCGTCAGGGCGGTTGTCACGCCTGTCCCGTCCAGGATCTGGCCGGAGAAGGCCGTGCTGGTATTCGCGGTGCCGACCGTCAGGGTCTGCGCGGCGGCGCCTCCATTCAGAAGCGAGGAAATAACAACGCCGTTTCCTTCCAGCGACCCGATGCCGAGGATGCCATCCGACTTCTGCATCAGCAACTGTCCGTTGTCGATGATGCGCGCGGCGCCACCCGTCGAGGTGTCGAGCATTTGAAGAACCGAGCCGCTGTTGACCGTGAAGGTCGCCGAGCCGAGTGTTGAGCTGTTCTGGAACTGCGCCGAGCCGCTGCCGCCGTTCTGCAAGGAATAGGCAATATCGCTTCCACCCGCCGAGGCGCCGTTCTTGAAATCGAGTATGCCGCTGACGATGATGGTCTGCGTAAGACCTGAGGTGTTGAAAATCCCTGTGCCGTGGACAACCATCAACTGTCCGTTGAGATCAAGCGTATAAGCGCTCGTTCCATTGAAAGCGATGCTGTCGACCGCCACGCCGCTGGAGAGAGAGACTGCGGTCGTGTTGGATGTGCCGAAAAGTGCGATGGCCGTCGTCGAATCCGGCACAGTCGCCGGATTCCAGTTGGCTGCCGTATTCCAGTCGCCGCTACCAGGCGTAGCCAGCCAGGTCTGCGCTTGCGCTGATGCCGTCCAGCAAACAGAAAGGAGGGCCACCGCGGAGGTCGCCAGAATGCCCGGCTTCAAGCGAATGCGGGAAGAAATTAAGTGACCAGAAAACAAATGTGCCTCCAACGTTCGCCTGATTCCAGGCCCGTTGTGGCGCCAGATGATGCGGCCAAAACCGGAACAGGAAATTTCGAATCCGAGCTATGTTTCTAGTGATTTCCGTGAAATCGGCTTGGACTGGACGTCACCCGTTACGGACTGGGCGTCACTATGGAACGATTGAGCGGTGCTGTTGCCGATGGGAGACAAGTTGTGGAGGGCGTTAACCAAAGCGTCCGGCAGCCGGCACGGAATTCGTCATCGGTCGTCATGTCAGCGTATCGGAACGAACTTGATGAGGTGTCGTTGTTGGATGGCGCAGCTTTTTTCAGCGCTTAAGCGGGAATGGTTTGATGACTCAAAAATTTGATCCGGCCCCCAAGGACAAGCACGCTGTCGATCCAAAAGATGCAATCAGGGCCGACCGATCGAAAGTAAAAACCGACCTGAAAGAAGGTCTTGAAGAAAGTTTTCCCGGGTCCGATCCCGCCAGTGCTGTTCAGCCAAAGAAGTCAAAGGACGCCTGAGAGAAGTTCGAACAAATGTTCCCTTGTGCCGGCTCGATATTCGAGGGAACGAATGATCCATCCTCGCATTTTCCCACCATTGAAATCGGAGGATGGAACATGAAGAAATCTCTGTTTGCTGCCGCTTTGATCGGCATCGTTGCGACGCCTGCTTTCGCGGATGAAGTGGGCGTTCGAGTAGGTCCGGTCGGCGCCGGCGTCACTGTTGGCGAATCTCATGACCGCGACTATCGCGACCGTGATCGCACCACGGTGATCAAGGAGCGTGAGCCCACCGACCGCACGACGGTGATCAAGAAGGAAGATTCTGACGGCACTCGCAGCAAGACGGTTATTCACGACAACGACTAAAACTGATGCGAAGGGGGCTCCGATCATCTCGGAGCCCTTTTGCTTCCATTGTTCGGAGGCGAGACCATGATCCGTAAATTGCAGTCGGGCGAGTACCGGCTTTATTCGCGCAAGCTGAATCCGAAGACCGGCAAACGCCGCAATCTCGGCACCTTCAAATCGCGCGCCGCAGCCGAAAAGCACGAGCGCGACGTTCAGTATTTCAAGCGGCATTAATTTGCCGGTGCATCGCGCGCTGCTCGGTTTGCGTTGGCTCGCAAAGGAGAAAGCCATGCCGAAAAATGAAAAACGACAGGGTATCGTTCTTGACGAAAAGGCGCAGGAACAGCCGGCCGACAAGGAGCGGGCCCAGACCGCGACCAAAACCAGCAATGCCAAAGAGGATGACGAACTTCAGCCGCTAAGGGAGAAGAGCGGCTTCTAGGGCGCGACCGATACCCTTGAAGCTTCGCGTTCAAGGTGCGTAACGGTTGAAGACGAAGTCGCGAGATTTCACGGTCGTGTGGCAGGCAAAGCAGGCACTGGGCATCGCCTTGCTGGAAGGCTTGCCGTCGTCAAATTCGATATACCCCCAGCCCCCGGTCGAAGCATATTTTCGCGCGTCCTTGACCATGAACTGCACGCCGTTCTTGGGCGTCACCGCGACGAACGATTGAGCGTTGCCGAAAGCCTCCTTGCTTTCCTCCAATGGATGATAATCCCAGGCCAGCCGTGCGATGATGGTGCCGTCAGGGTAGGGAAGCGTTCCCGCTCGAGCGGCCTTGATCGCTATCTCGTTGCCCAGGATCGCGCGCAAATCATTGAGCTTGCCTTCTTCGTGCGCCACGGCGATCAGCGGCCAGTCCCGATAACCGGGAGGAAGTTCGAGCATGACCGGCGCGTTGTCCCCGGCGACCTGTCCAGACGCAGGAGTATCGTACCCGATCAAACCGGTCAGCAGACCACCTGCACACAGCACCACGACAAACTGTTTCATCTGGGTCTCCTGCCATCCGGGCGCGGCGGCGACGGTCGCAGACGGTTCGGAAGGTGGAAATCATACCTTGATATGGTCGCATGGCGCGAGTCGGGGGAGAAGGCAACGACAATGTTTCTGAATTTCCGAAATTTTGCTTTTCGCGGGACCCAAATCAGTTGTATAGATTTCGCCGTCTCGTCCCACAGGAGGGGCGTATCGCGATCGTCACGGACGCGGGGCGGGATGCGGTGGACGCAAGCGGCGCTTTGACGAATGCGCATGGCTTGCGGACGGCGAAGTCGTGTGGTCCTGACGCCTCGACGCTGGCGTTCAAGTTTCGCAGACGTTTTGCGAAGCGACGGTGACAAAAGAGCCCGATCACCGGGGAGAGTACGAAGGAAACCGTTAACACCATCGCGTGCGGGAATGCCGGGTGATCCCGGTGTACTCGTGGTGACTAACGCGCGTGCTACCTACCAATACACGCGCGGCTGCGGGTGCACGGGCACCCGGCATTCCCCACGCCCTCGAAGGGGCGGAAATTTGAAGCATGACTCGGGCGGAACATGCCGCGAGAACGAGAGCGCATGTGTTTACACATCGTCGTCCCTGCGCACGCAGGGACGACGGGTGGCGAGAGTGGGGACGATAGACCCGTCATTGCGAGCGAAGCGAAGCAATCCACTCTTACTTTCTTTCTTTGTGTCGCCCGATGGATTGCTTCGCTCCGCTCGCAATGACGGTGTTATAAGCCTCGGGTAAATTCAGCCTTCAAAAAGAGCCCGAAGGAAACCCCATGCTCACGCTGCATCATCTCAACGACTCGCGCTCGCAGCGGATTCTGTGGCTGCTGGAAGAACTCGGCACGCCCTATGAGATGAAAAAATATCAGCGCGATGCGATCACGCGGCTGGCGCCGCCGGAGTTGATGGCGGTGCATCCGCTCGGCAAATCGCCTGTGATCACCGACGGTAACGTCAGGATTGCGGAGTCCGGCGCGATCGTGGATTACCTCATTCGCCGCTACGGCCAACAGAGCGGCAAGGCTGCGCTGATGCCTGCGCCCGACAGCGCCGACTTCGAGCCTTACAACGAGTGGCTGCACTATTCGGAAGGATCCGGGATGCTGCCGCTGATGCTCAATCTCTATGTCGGCAGGCTGAAGGAGGCGGGTGCGCCGCTGCATCCGCGGATCGACAGCGAAATCGCAAATCATCTCGGCTATGTCGAAGGCGCGCTTAAGGGGCGGGAGTTCTTCATCGGGACGTCGCTGACCGGCGCGGATATCCAGATGAGCTTTGTCGCCGAGATGGCCAAGGCCTTCAAGAAGCTCGAACCCTATCCCAACCTCAGCGCCTGGCTCACGCGCATGCATGCGCGCCCCGCCTTCCAGCGCTCGGTCGAGAAGGGCGGGGCCTACCGCTTCGCACAATAGCGTTCACGTGTTTGCGAAGGCGGAATTTAGCGGGTTATCCTGCCTGCCGCGGTCTGCTAGTTCTTGGTCATTCCGGGGCGCGCGACGCGCGAGCCCGGAATCCATAACCACGATCCGGGAGTATGGATTCCGGGCCTGCGCCAAGGGGCGCATCCCGGAATGACGAACGATGGAAGATGTGACTAATCGCATGGCCAACTTGCTCACCCGCCGATCTTTTATCGCTCATGCCGGCGCCGGTCTCGCCGCGAGCGCGCTCGTGGGCGCGGCGCATGCGGCCGACGACCAGACGCCCGATCAGATGCTCAACGACCTGATCAGGGAAAACCAGGACAGCGGCCTCGGCAGCGGCTTCGACAATGCTTCGCGCAACGTCAAGCTGCCGAAGAAATCATTGCCGACGCTGTCGCCCTCGACCGCGGAAACCACGCAGACTTCAATTGCGCAATATGAGACCATCGTCGCCAAGGGCGGCTGGCCGGAAGTATCCGGCGGCGAGGGGCTTAGGGTCGGCGTCAAGAGCCCGGCGGTGCCGTCGCTGCGTGCGCGGTTGTCGATCGTGGGCGATCTTGAACTCAATTCCGGCGAACGCGAGGTGTTCGATTCCTATGTCGATGCCGCCGTGCGCCGCTTTCAACTGCGCCATGGATTGCATGCCGATGGCGTGGTGCATGACGCGACGCTGCGCGCGCTCAACGTCCCGGCCGACAGGCGGCTGGCGCAGCTTCGGACCAATGCGGTCAGGCTGAAAAGCCTGAGCGGCAATCTCGGTAACCGCATCGTGGTCGCCAATATTCCGGCGGCGCAAATCGAGGCGATCGAGAACGGCGTCGCGGTGACGCGCCACACAGCGGTCGCCGGCAAGCCGGACCGCCCGTCGCCGGATGTGCGCAGCAAGATCGTGCAGATCAACTTCAATCCGTTCTGGACCGTGCCGGTGTCGATCATCCGCAAGGATCTGATTCCGAAGATGCAGGCCGAGCCGGATTATCTCACCCGGAATCACATCCGCATCTTCGATCCCAAGAACAACGAGCTGCCGCCGTCGCAAATCGACTGGTATTCGGCCGAGGCCGTGAATTACAAGTTCAAGCAGGACGCCGGTGATTTCAATTCGTTGGGCTCAATGAAGATCAATTTCCTCAGTCCTGATGGCGTCTATATGCACGACACGCCCTCAAAGGGGCTGTTCGGCGAGGATTTCCGCTTTGCGTCCTCGGGCTGCATGCGTGTGCAGAATGTCCGCGAACTGGTCTACTGGATTTTGGCCGATAGTCCCGGCTGGTCGAAGGCCGAGATCGACGAGGTCATCAAGTCGGGCGAGCGCAAGGACGCCAAGGTCGCCAAGGCGTTGCCGCTGTATTGGGTCTACGTCACGGCGTGGGCGACCCCCGACGGCGTGGTCCAGTTCCGCGACGATATCTACAACCGCGACGGGCTGGCGGGCTGATCCAAAAGGGGGTGTGAGGGCGCCGCTGGGCTGGCATCCCACCATATCTTGCATAAATACCGGGCGCGTACCGCAAGCGCTTGGCCATTCCCGGCCAATGTGATATCCCGCAAGGACCCTTTCGACCGCCACATCAGACCGCCCGCAATGCCCGTAAACGCTTGCGGCGGTGGAGATATTTCACTCATGAGCTCTTCGTCCAGCAGCGCCAAAACCGCCTCCGCGCCCGACTCGTTCTTCACCGCCACGCTGGCTGACGCCGATCCGGAGATCGCGGCCGCGATCCGCGGCGAACTCGGCCGGCAGCGCCACGAGATCGAGCTGATCGCGTCCGAGAACATCGTCAGCCGCGCCGTGCTGGAAGCACAGGGCTCGGTAATGACCAACAAATACGCCGAGGGCTATCCGGGCCATCGCTATTACGGCGGCTGCGAATGGGTTGACGTCGCCGAGACTTTGGCGATCGAGCGCGCCAAGAAACTGTTCGGCGCGGGCTTTGCCAACGTGCAGCCGAATTCTGGCAGCCAGATGAACCAGGCCGTGTTCCTGGCGCTGCTGCAGCCTGGCGACACCTTCATGGGTCTCGATCTCGCCGCCGGCGGACATCTCACCCATGGCTCGCCGGTCAATATGTCCGGCAAATGGTTCAAGGCCTCGCACTACACGGTGCGGCGCGAGGACCAACTCATCGACATGGATGCCGTGGCAAAGCAGGCTGAAACAGTGCGGCCGAAGCTGATCATCGCGGGCGGCTCGGCCTATTCGCGGCCGTGGGATTTCAAACGCTTTCGCGAAATCGCCGACAGCATCGGCGCGTATCTCTTGGTCGACATGGCGCATTTCGCTGGCCTCGTGGCCGGCGGCGTCCATGCCTCGCCGGTGCCGCATGCGCATGTCACCACCACCACGACGCACAAGTCGCTGCGCGGTCCGCGTGGCGGGTTGATTTTGACCAATGACGAGGCGCTGGCCAAGAAACTGAACTCGGCGATTTTCCCGGGCCTGCAGGGCGGACCCTTGATGCATGTGATCGCGGCCAAGGCGGTCGCCTTTGCCGAAGCGCTGCGTCCGGATTTCAAGGTCTATGCGAAGAACGTGGTCGAGAACGCCAAGGCGCTGGCGGAAAGCCTGCGCGCGCATGGCTTCGACATCGTCTCCGGCGGCACCGACAACCATCTGATGCTGGTGGATCTGCGGCCCAAGGGTCTCAAGGGCAACGCCTCGGAAAAGGCCTTGGTGCGCGCGGCGATCACCTGCAACAAGAACGGCATTCCCTTCGACCCGGAGAAGCCGTTCGTCACCTCGGGTCTTCGTCTGGGCACGCCGGCCGCGACCACGCGTGGATTCGGCGTCGCCGAATTCCAGCAGGTCGGCGGCCTGATCGCCGAAGTGCTCAATGCGGTAGCGCAGTCGCAGGACGGCAGTGCGCCGCTGGTGGAAGCTGCCATCAAGGAACGGGTGAAGGCGCTCACTGACCGTTTCCCGATTTATCAATAAGGTTTTTGCCGGATGCGATGCCCAAGCTGCAACAGTCTCGATACGCAGGTAAAGGACTCGCGTCCGACCGAGGATTCCGCCGTGATCCGGCGGCGGCGGGTGTGCATCGCCTGCAATTTCCGGTTCACCACTTTCGAGCGGGTGCAACTGCGCGAACTTACGGTGATCAAGCGTAACGGCCGAAGGGTGCCGTTCGACCGTGACAAGCTGGTGCGCTCATTGCAGATCTCACTGCGCAAGCGCCCGGTGGATCCGGAGCGGGTCGAGAAAATGGTCTCGGCCATCGTGCGCGAGCTTGAAAGCGGTGGCGAGGCCGAGATTTCATCGGAAGCGATCGGCGAGATCGTGATGGAGCATCTGCGCCAGCTCGACGACGTCGCCTATGTGCGGTTCGCCTCGGTCTATCGCAATTTCCGCGAGGCCAAGGATTTCGAGGCTGTGCTCGGCGAGCTCTCCGGCGACGACGACGCGCGGCTCGCTCTGTTACGCAAATGATCTTCCGCATCCTGGAAGAGCAGTTCGCGCAAAAATCGCGAAAATCGAAGGCGGCCGACCAGCGTTTCATGCAACTCGCCTTAGCGCTCGGGCGGCGCGGGCAGGGGCGCACCTGGCCCAATCCGGCGGTCGGCGCCGTCGTGGTCAAGGATGGCGTGATTGTCGGGCGCGGCTGGACCCAGCCCGGGGGCCGTCCCCATGCCGAGCCGGTGGCGCTGGCGCAGGCCGGCGAGGCCGCCCGTGGCGCCACGCTTTATGTGACGCTGGAGCCGTGCTCGCATGTCGGCAAATCGCCGCCATGTGCGGACGCGATCATTGCCGCGGGGATCGCGCGGGTGGTGTCGGCGATCGAGGATCCCAATCCTGATGTAGCCGGGCAGGGCCATGCCCGGCTGCGCGCCGCAGGCATAGCCGTCGATATCGGGCTCGGCGCACAGGAAGCCGCGCACGACCATGCCGGGCATTTTCGCCGCATTCGCGACAAGCGCCCGCATGTGATCCTCAAGCTCGCCGTCTCGGCGGACGACAAGATCGGCGCGGCCGGCCGCAAGCCGGTCGCCGTGACGGGTGAGGCGGTCAGGGCGCGGGTGCATCTGCTGCGCGCGCAATGCGACGCCGTCCTGGTCGGAATCGGGACCGTACAGGCGGATGATCCCGTGTTGACCTGCCGCCTGCCGGGCATGGAGGCACGCTCCCCGGTACGGGTGGTGCTGGACCGTGCGTTGCGGATATCAGGCACCAGCCGGCTGGTTCATTCCGCCCGCGCGACGCCGCTGTGGGTGATGACGTCGAGCCTGTCGGAAGCACCGGCCGCGATGAAACTCGGCGCCGCGGGCGCGCAGGTGATCCGTGTGCCCACCACATCGGCACCGCCGCCGGGGCTGGATCTGATGGGTGTGCTGCACGCGCTGGCGGAAAAAGGCATCACGCGGCTGTTGGTCGAGGGCGGCGCGCGCGTTGCCGCGTCGTTTGTCGCTGGTGGGCTGGCCGATGAAATCTGGCTGTTGCGTGGGCCTGATACGATCGGCGCCGACGGCGTCGCCGCGCTGGACGCATTGCCGCTGTCCGCGATCACCGGGTCGCCCGCGTTCAAGGTCCGTGCTAGCGACACAATGCAAAACGACACACTCACCATCTACGAGCGGGCCTGATGTTTACCGGCATAGTTACCGATATCGGCGAGATCACCGCCCTGACGCCCACGGCGCAGGGCCAGTTGCACCGGCTGCGGATCGCATGCCGCTATGATCGCGCGACCATCGCGGATGGCGCATCGATTGCCTGCAATGGCGTTTGCCTGACTGTGGTGGCTTCGGGTGTTGAGAACGACAAAACCTGGTTCGACGTCGATGCCGCGGCCGAGACGCTCGCGATGACGACAGCCAACCATTGGGTGAGCGGAACCAGGCTCAATCTCGAACGCGCGCTGAAGATCGGCGACGAACTCGGCGGCCATATCGTCGCCGGCCATGCCGATGGAGTAGCGACCATCGTCAGCCGCGACGATCTGACCGACATGGCGCGGTTCGTGCTGCGGACCACGCGCGATCTGGCGCGCTTCATCGCCACCAAGGGCTCGGTGACGCTGGATGGGGTGTCACTGACCGTGAATACGGTCGATGACGTCACGTTTTCGGTGTTGATCATTCCCCACACGCTGGCGGTCACGACGCTGGGCGCGTGGCGCGCGGGCGGCGAGGTCAATCTCGAGGTCGATTTGATGGCGCGCTACGCGGCGCGGCTCTCGGAAATGAAGTAGAGTTCAACGTTAAATGTGTCATACGCGGGCTTGACCCGCGTATCCATCCTCTTAACAAGATGGATTGCCGGATCAAGTCCGGCAATGACGAGTAGTAGTTCGAAAGATAGATGATGGCAGAGTCACGGCGCGCGCAGTTGAAAGATCAGACCGACATTTCCGGCGCTCGCGCGCTGATCGTCGAGGCACGCTTTTATGACGATATCCAGGATGCGCTGCTGGAAGGCGCTGTTGCCGAACTGAAGGCCGCCGGCGTCACCCATGATGTGATCACGGTGCCCGGCGCGCTGGAAATCCCCGCCGCGATCGCAATCGCACTCGATGCCGCCGAGAAAAACGGCAAGCCCTATGACGCGGCAATCGCGCTCGGCTGCGTGGTGCGCGGCGAGACCATCCATTTCGAAATCGTGTCGATGGAATCTTCGCGGGCGCTGATGGACCTTGCGGTGGCGCGAAAGTTTCCGCTCGGCAATGGCATCATCACGGTGAACACCGACGCGCAGGCGTGGGAGAGGGCGCGTGCTGGCGAACTCAACAAGGGCGGCGATGCCGCGCGCGCGGCGCTGGCCATGTTGCGGATCAAACGCCGGCTGGCGCGGACCTGATGATGGCAGACAACAAGAAGACCCAGGAAAAGAAGCCCGCCAAAGGTCCGGACAAGAAAGCCAACCGGCGCGGTGCGGCGCGGCTGGCGGCGGTGCAGGCGCTCTACCAGATGGATATCGGCGGCGCCGGGATCAACGATATCTTTGCCGAGTTCGAGAGCCATTGGCTCGGCAACGAAGTCGAAGGCGATACCTATCTGCCGGCTGAAGCCGCTTTCTTCCGCGACGTGGTTTCCGGTGTGGTGCGCGATCAGGGCAAGCTCGATCCCGTGATCGACGAAGCCTTGTCGAAGGGCTGGCCGCTGAAGCGGATCGACGCGATTTTGCGTGCGGTGCTGCGCGCCGGTGCTTACGAACTCGAGCATCGCAAGGACGTGCCCGGCCGGGTCGTGGTGTCGGAATATGTCGACGTCGCGCATGCCTTTGTCGAGCCGGATGAGACCGGCATGGTCAATGCGGTGCTCGACCAGATCGGCCGTCAGTTTCGCGCCGACGAGTTCGTGCGCGGTTAGCACACGGGTTGACAGTCATGATGGATCGCACGGGATGACATCCGGTGAAGACTCGCTGATTGCGCGGTATTTCCGCCCGCTCGCGACCGATCCCGGCGCGTTCGGTCTCGGCGATGATGCGGCGGTGCTCCGCGCGCACGGCGACGACATCGTGGTCACGACGGATGCGATCGTCGAAGGCGTGCATTTTTTCGCAAGCGATCCGCCCGATACGATCGCGCGCAAGGCGCTGCGCGTGAACCTCAGCGATCTCGCGGCCAAGGGCGCCACGCCGGCTGGGTTTGTGCTGACGCTGGCGCTGCCTTCCGCCGAAGATGCCTGGCTGGCGCCATTCGCGCGCGGGCTGGGCGACGATATCGGTCTGTTTGATTGCCCGCTGCTGGGCGGCGATACCGTCTCGACGCCGGGCCCGCGGATGATTTCGATCACGGCGTTCGGGCGTATTCCCGCAGGCAAAACGGTTCATCGCAGCGGCGCCAAGCCTGGCGATCGCGTGATGGTGACGGGAACGATCGGCGACGCGGCGCTCGGCCTCGCCATCCTCAAGGGTGGCGCGGCGGCGACGGCGCTCGCCAATGATGCCGCGGCCAAAGAGATGCTGGTCGGGCGTTATCGCGTACCGCAGCCGTGCAATGCGCTTGCCGAAGCTGTCCGCGATTACGCGCATGCGGCGATGGATGTGTCCGATGGCCTGGCGGGAGACTTGGCCAAGCTGTGTGCGGCATCAGGCGTTTCCGCCGCCATCGATGTGCAAAGCATTCCATTGTCCGAAGCCGCCGCGGCATTGCTTGCGCGTGGCACGGTCGGCATCGAAACGCTGATTGCCGGGGGCGACGACTACGAGGTTTTGTGCGCCATCCCGGAAGACAGCGTCGAGGCTTTCGCGCGGGCAGCAGGCCTTGCAGGGGTGCCGATAGCCTCGATCGGGACGATCATCGCGGCGACCTTGCCCCCAAGGTTTCTGGACAGGCAGGGCAGCGAGATCGCGTTGGAGCGCCTGTCCTACAGCCATTTCTAGGATTCCCCGGGATTCTCTGGATTTTTGGGTAAAGCCCCGGTTTGGAACAAATACAGGGCTGAAATCGACCGTTTAGCCTTTCGCAGCGTTGCGCCGGGGATGCGATTTTGGCAAGGTCTTGGCGATTTGAGGCCACCCTTTGGGCAGGGCAGGCCTTATTTTTATGCGCCGGCCGCTATTGCGGTGAAGAGCGTGGGTGGGAAACAAGAAAAATCTGAGGCAAATTCAATGACAGCATTATGGGTGATTGTGCTCTGCGGAGCGCTTTCGATCGTTTACGCTATCTGGGCGACCTCTTCGGTTTTGAACGCGGATGCCGGCAATCCGCGGATGCAGGAAATCGCGGCCGCCGTGCGCGAAGGTGCGCAGGCCTATCTCCGACGCCAATACACTACGATCGGAATCGTCGGCATCGTGATCTTCGTGCTGCTGGCCTACTTCCTCGGCATGCTGGTCGCCGCGGGTTTCCTGATCGGCGCCGTGCTGTCGGGTGCCGCAGGCTTCATCGGCATGAACGTTTCGGTACGAGCCAATGTGCGCACCGCGCAGGCGGCGACCACATCGCTGGCTGGCGGACTTGAACTGGCCTTCAAGGCCGGCGCCATCACCGGCATGCTGGTCGCGGGGCTGGCGCTGCTCGGCGTCACCATCTACTTCGCCTATCTGACGCATTACCTGGACCTCGCCGCCAACAGCCGCACCGTGGTTGATGCGCTGGTGGCACTTGGTTTCGGCGCTTCGCTGATTTCGATCTTCGCGCGTCTTGGCGGCGGTATCTTCACCAAGGGTGCCGACGTCGGCGGCGATCTCGTCGGCAAGGTCGAAGCCGGCATTCCCGAAGACGATCCGCGCAACCCGGCCACTATCGCCGACAATGTCGGCGACAATGTCGGCGATTGCGCCGGCATGGCCGCCGACCTGTTCGAGACCTATGCGGTGACCGCGGTTGCCACCATGGTTCTGGCCGCGATCTTCTTCGCAACTTCGCCGCTGCTCGTGAACATGATGACGCTGCCGCTCGCAATCGGCGGTGTCTGCATCCTCACCTCGATCGTCGGCACCTTCTTCGTCAAGCTCGGCGCCAACCAGTCGATCATGGGCGCGCTCTACAAGGGCCTGATCGCCACCGGCATCCTGTCGCTGGTCGGCGTCGCGGCTGCGATCTACTGGCTGGTCGGCTTCGGTCCGCTGGCGGGCGTAAAATACACCGGCATGGCGCTGCTTGAGTGCGGCATTGTCGGCCTCGTCGTCACCGGGCTGATCATCTGGATCACCGAATATTACACCGGCACCGAGTATCGCCCGGTGAAGTCGATTGCAGCATCCTCGGTCACCGGTCACGGCACCAACGTGATTCAGGGGCTGGCGATCTCGATGGAATCCACCGCCGGTCCGGCGCTGGTGATCATCGCGGGCATTCTCGTCACCTACAGCCTTGCCGGCCTGTTCGGCATCGCGATTGCGACCACCACGATGCTGGCGCTGGCCGGCATGATCGTGGCGCTCGACGCCTTCGGCCCGGTCACCGACAATGCCGGCGGCATTGCCGAAATGGCCGGCCTGCCGAAGGAAGTCCGCAAGGCAACCGACGCGCTCGACGCGGTCGGCAACACCACCAAGGCCGTTACCAAGGGCTATGCGATCGGCTCCGCCGGTCTCGGCGCGCTGGTGTTGTTTGCTGCCTACAATGAAGATCTCAAATTCTTCATCGCCAATGCCGCGAAGTATCCGTACTTCCAGGGCGTGCTGCCTGACTTCTCGCTGAACAATCCCTACGTCGTGGTCGGCCTCTTGTTCGGCGGCCTGCTGCCGTACCTGTTCGGTGCGATGGGCATGACCGCGGTCGGCCGTGCGGCCGGCGCGATCGTCGAGGAAGTGCGGCGTCAGTTCCGCGAAAAGCCCGGCATCATGCAGGGTACCGACAAGCCGGATTATGGCAGGGCGGTTGATATTCTGACCAAGGCGGCGATCAAGGAAATGATCATTCCGTCGCTGCTGCCGGTGCTGTCGCCGATCTTCGTCTACTTCGTGATCTTCGGAATCGCTGGCGGCGGTGCGGCGGGCAAGTCGGCCGCGTTCTCGGCCGTCGGCGCGATGCTGCTCGGCGTGATCGTGACCGGCCTGTTCGTCGCGATCTCGATGACCTCGGGCGGCGGCGCCTGGGACAACGCCAAGAAGTACATCGAAGACGGTCATTACGGCGGCAAGGGTTCGGATGCCCACAAGGCCGCGGTAACCGGCGATACCGTCGGCGATCCCTACAAGGATACGGCGGGTCCCGCGGTCAACCCGATGATCAAGATCACCAACATCGTGGCACTGCTGCTGCTGGCGATCCTGGCGCACTAAGTCGACATACGACCAAAACAAAACCCCGCGGTGAGAGCCGCGGGGTTTTTAATTGAAGTGAGGAGCGGGAAGGGGGCGCCTCTCGTTGGCGCCTTGCCGCGCTTCGAGTTTGCAGATCGTCTTAGTTATTGCCCTGACCGACGTTAAGCGCCTTGAACAGCGGTGCCACGTAGTTGACCTCCTGGCCAGACGTCGGCGTGGTGCGGCTGATGAAGTCGAAGATCCTGCCGTCCTGCAGCCCGTAATTGGCAAGCTTGCGCACCTGGCGGTTCTTGTCGAAATAGATCGCGATGACCCGCTGGTCGATGATCCTGTCGTTCATGAACGCGACCGGACGCGAGGCGCGCTGCGAGATGTAATAGAAGACTTCGCCGTTGAGGGTCGCGACCGTGGAGGGGGTGCCCATTACGATCAGGACCTGATCCTGGCTCGCGCCGATCGGAATCTGTTCAAGCGCCCCGACGGGCAGGACGTAGCCCTTCTGGAACTGCTCGCCGGCACAGCCGCCCAACGCCGCACATACCAGGGCAATGGCGGCAGCCGCACGCAGACCTCGCCAACGCGCCGTCAGGCCGCGCGGAGAGCATGTCTGTGAGCGTGTCTGGATCGGCTCAATCATTTGGGAAATGGTCCCATCCCCTTGCATCGGGTGAGGCGTTGACGTACCGGGCAGCACGCTGGATTGCAACATGCGCGGGCGCCCAAGACACAAACCTTGGGGCTCGCTTGCGGAACCCACAATGCTTTGGCCGTTCAATCACTTCAGGAAACCCCGGGCACCCCTGCGCGGCACCATTGAGGCCATCTATGGCATGATCGTGACACAGACGCGAGAACCGTTGTTTTATCAGGATTTGGGCGTGCCAGATACGGTTAACGGCCGTTTTGACCTCTTGGTGTTGCATTTATGGATCGTGTTGCGGCGATTTAAATCACTTCAGGGCGGTGCGCCCCTTTCCCAAGCGCTGTTTGACCGTTTCTGTGAGGATATGGACGCCAATTTGCGGGAAATGGGCGTCGGCGATATCACCGTCCCCAAGCGCATGCGGGCCTTCGGTGAGGCCTTTTACGGCCGGGTCGCGGCCTACGACGTGGCGTTGGACCAGGGGCAGGAGGCGCTGGCTCAGGCGCTGTGCAAGAATATTCTCAACGGCGAAGGCATCGCAAATGCGCGGCGGCTGGCCATCTATGCCGAGAAGGTCATGGCAAGCCTGGCAGGCATAGACCAGACGGCGCTGTTGGGCCCAGCCTGGACATTTCCCTCGCCAGCGCAAGCGGGCGCGGAGCCATAAACAGAAACGATTGATACGATGATTACAGCAGATCCCTGGAGCGTTCCCGTCGTGGTGGCGCAACTACCCGATACCGGATTGCACCGCGACATCGAAGCCGATCCGGCCGCGCGCGCGTCGATGGCTGAAGTCGCCGGCTTGCGCGAAGTGCTGTCGGCGAGTGCCTCGCTCGACGTAACGCCCCAGCGCGGCGGTCGTTTCCACGTCACGGGCCATGTGCGGGCGCGGATCGGACAGACCTGCGTGGTGACGCTCGACCCGATCGAGAACGAGATCGACGAGCCGATCGATCTGGTGTTCGCGCCGCCGGATCAGATTCCGCAATTGTCCGATCTGGTCGATGACGCCGCCGAAAGCGTCGTTGAGATTCCGGATCCGCCGGAGCCGATCGTCAATGGCGTCATCGATCTCGGCCGGCTTGCGACCGATGCCGTTTTTTTGGCGGTCGATCCCTATCCGCGCCGGGCCGATGCGGTATTCGAGCCGCTGATCGAGGCCGCCGACCCCGAGGATCATCCGTTCGCCGCACTCAAGGCCTTGCAGGTCGACGCCAAGCCCGGTGGTTCCAAGAAACAGCCGAGGAAGCCCGGGGGCGGCAAGCCCGGTTGATGGGTGGTTGCAAGGCGGTTGTGGCGCGCATACCGCAATAGGGTGGATATGCGCTTAATCCAAAAATTCGGCTTAATGCCTTGAATCAACTTGAATTCTTCGCATATATCGAATCCGGTCCGGCGCGACACGGGCTGCAAAAGGCGGCGGTCAAGAGGTTGTGTCGGAGCGGGGAAACGCTATTGTCGCGGCCCGGCTTGGGCGCAGCTTCGCGCTCTGCCGATCGCTGCTATCGCTAGCGAAATACAGTCCGAGGCCAAGCGCTTCAAGTCCGCAAGAGATCAGGTTTCCGGGACGTTCATGCCTCAAAAGGTTCGAATCGCGCTTGACGCCATGGGTGGCGATGTCGGCGCATCGGTCGTCATTCCCGGCGCCGCAATTTCGTTGACCCGACATCCCGACACCGAATTTTTGCTGTTCGGCGATCAGGCGTTGATCGACGTAGAATTGGCGAAGCATCCGGCGATGAAGGCCGCATCGCGCGTGATCCATACCGATGTCGCCGTCAGCATGCATGACAAGCCCAGCCAGGCGTTGCGCCGCGGCCGCAAGTCCTCGTCGATGTGGCTGGCGATTGAGGCCGTCAAGAAAGGCGAGGCCGATGTCGCCATATCGGCCGGCAATACCGGTGCGCTGGCGGCGATGGCGCGGTTTTGCCTGCGCATGCTGCCCGGCATCGATCGGCCGGCGCTTGCAGCGATATGGCCCACGGCCCGCAGCAATTCGGTCGTGCTCGATCTCGGCGCCACCATCGGTGGCGATGCGCATCATCTGGTGGCCCTGGCGGTGATGGGCAGCGCGATGGCGAGCGTGCTGTTCGGCCTCGAGCGGCCGACGGTCGGTCTGCTCAACATCGGGGTCGAGGAGATCAAGGGACGCGAGGAGATTCGCGAGGCTGCGGAATTGCTGCGCGCGATGAATCTTCCGCAACTCGAATATATCGGGTTCGTCGAAGGCGACGGCATCGGCAAAGGGGCCGCTGACGTGATTGTCGCCGAAGGATTCAGCGGCAACATTGCGTTGAAAGCGGCCGAAGGCACCGCGCGCCAGATCACCGAATTCCTGCGCAGTGCGATGGCAAGCACCTGGCGCTCACGGATCGGCTATCTGTTTGCAAAGAATGCTTTCAAGTCGCTGCGCGACAAGCTGGATCCTTCGAAGTCCAACGGCAGCGTGGTGCTTGGCCTGAACGGAATCGTCGTCAAGAGCCATGGTGGAACCGACGCCGAAGGCTTTGCCTATGCGGTCGATGTTGGCTATGAGATGGTCCGCTACGATCTCCTCACCAAGATCAATCAGATGCTCAATCGCGACGGCAGCGCGCTGGTTCCGGCGCCGACCGCGCAGGAGGCTGTCTCGTGACTGCGATACGTTCGGTCGTGCTCGGCTGCGGTTCCTATTTGCCGCAACGGATCCTGACCAATGCCGAATTGGCGGCGCAAGTAGATACCTCAGACGAGTGGATCGTTCAGCGTACCGGCATTCGGCAACGCCATATTGCGGCCGAAGGCGAGTTCACCTCGCATCTGGCGCTTAACGCCGCGCGCGCGGCACTCGCCAATGCCGGGATCGATGCGCAATCGATCGATCTGATCGTGCTGGCGACCTCGACGCCGGACAATACGTTTCCGGCGACGGCGGTCGCGGTGCAGAACGGGCTGGGGATCAACCACGGCGCAGCCTTCGATCTGCAGGCCGTATGCTCCGGGTTCGTGTTCGCGCTGGCCACCGCGGATAACTTTCTGCGCACCGGCGCGTTCAAGCGGGCGCTTGTGATCGGTGCGGAGACTTTCTCGCGCATTCTCGACTGGAGCGATCGCGGCACCTGCGTGCTGTTCGGCGACGGCGCCGGCGCTGTGGTGCTGGAAGCACAGCAGCAGCCGGGCAAGCCCTCCGATCGCGGCATCCTGACCACGCATCTGCGCTCCGACGGCCGGCACAAATCGAAATTATACGTCGATGGTGGACCGTCTTCGACCCGCACCGTCGGGTTCCTTCGGATGGAAGGCCGCGAAGTATTCAAGCATGCGGTCGGCATGATCACCGATGTGATCGTCGATGCCTTCGAGGCCACCGGCACCAGCGCCGAGGACATCGACTGGTTCGTTCCGCACCAGGCCAACAAACGAATCATCGATGCTTCAGCGCACAAGTTGCATATTGCGCCGCAGAAGGTGGTGCTCACGGTCGACCTGCACGGCAATACATCAGCGGCCTCGATTCCATTGGCGCTATCGGTCGCGGTCGCCGACGGGCGCGTGAAGAAGGGCGATCTGGTGCTGCTCGAAGCCATGGGTGGTGGCTTCACCTGGGGCTCGGCACTATTGCGCTGGTAAGCGTCACGTTAAAATGTTTATCTATATTGCGACCTCTTTTGATGTTGTTTCATGCTTTTGAATCGATGAGCGCTGTTGACCATCGCTTGTTAAGCTCATAATTTCAGATACATATTGTTCGCCGTGAGTTGGGGCAGGCGATGACTGGAACCGGAAAAACCGTTACACGCGTTGATTTGTGCGAGGCCGTCTACCAAAAGGTGGGCTTGTCGCGCACGGAGTCGTCTGCGTTTGTCGAACTGGTGTTGAAGGAAATTACCGACTGCCTTGAGAAGGGTGAGACGGTGAAGCTTTCATCATTCGGCTCGTTCATGGTGCGCAAGAAGGGTCAGCGCATCGGCCGCAATCCCAAGACCGGCACCGAGGTGCCAATTTCTCCGCGTCGCGTGATGGTGTTCAAGCCGTCGGCCATTCTGAAGCAGCGGATCAACGGCCACAGTGCCAGTAACGGCGACGGCAACGCCGACTGAATTCCTTCAACCGGGGCGAGCAGAGGAGCGAGCATTTGGACAAGGCGCCGGATGCGTTCCGAACCATTAGCGAGGTCGCCGACGACCTCGATATTCCCCAGCACGTCCTGCGGTTTTGGGAGACACGGTTCACCCAGATCAAGCCGATGAAGCGTAGCGGCGGCCGCCGCTACTATCGCCCCGATGATGTCGATCTGCTGCGGGGCATCCGCCGCCTGCTGTATGGCGAGGGCTACACCATTCGCGGGGTGCAGCGCATTCTCAAGGAGCATGGCATCAAGTCGGTCCAGGGGCTGATGGACGATACGTCTTCGGTCCCGTCTTTCGCCATGATCGACTCAGCCTTGCACGAGGCTTTGCACGAGCCGGAAGAAGAGGGCGATGACGAGCCCGATATCGATGCCGAGGACGACGAGGAAGTAATCGAGCCGCCTGCGCTGGTGCGGCGTGCGCCGGAGATTGCCTCGCCGTCCCCACGCGTCGATCTGACGCCGAGGCCGCCGGCAGTACCGATGGCAACCCCGCGGGTGGAAAATGCCGCCGTCGCGCGCAAGCTCGATACCGCGAAGCTGGAGGCAGCGCTGCGGGACCTGCTTGCCTGCCGGCAATTGCTCGATTCCGCGCTCAAGGACGGTTAGGGCGTGGGTTCTGGTTGAACCGGTATCACCCGGGATCACGTGCATGGCGGGCTTTTGCTCCAAAACGCCCCTCGGTGCCTGGGAACCGAACTACTCCCGGGCATGGAAGCATCCCGCCGATCAGGCCTGCCGGCCGATCGCGCTTCTTGCGCGCAAGCCTGATCGAAGCTAATGGAACGGTATCGGAGCGTGGCGCAGCCCGGTTAGCGCACTAGTCTGGGAGACTAGGGGTCGGAGGTTCAAATCCTCTCGCTCCGACCATTTAAAACCCTCGGGATATAGGGCTTTCTTGCTGTTCGTCCCTTCTGCCGGGAAGGGTAAAATGGCGAACAGATCACGGCATAATCCCCGAAATCACGACATAAACCACCGGAAATAACCGGGCGCCCAAACGCCCCGGCGGCATCCGGGAAGGACCTGTCTGTAAGGGTGATATGTGGTGAAATAAAAATGCCCCGGTGTTGATGCAGGGCGTCATTTGCGCGGCGGTGCTTGCGGAAGGACCCGAGCAGAACAATCTAGCGTTCTTTTGGCGCACTGCTGTTGCCTTCGAAGAAGCGTCCGACACCACAGGAGACCACCGTGCGAAAGACTATTCTCAGTGTTCTCGGTGCGACCATCCTTGCGGGCTCACTGATGCAGACGGCTGTAGCTGCTGAACACCATCACCGCTCAACGAGGGTGGACCGTGCGCCGCGCAATGCCGACGACCAGGCGGCTGGGCTTTCGCCGGCGCAAGCGAACGTGGAGTATTGGCGGGCTCGCGGGCTCTCGTCAGGAGGCCCGTCAGCTCTGCGTTACTAAACCGACCGCTGAGTTGCCCCAATAGGCTCGCATGAACGCGGCGCGACGGGCGCGCAGCGATATCCGGCGCGGCGCTTGCGCGCGCCGTGAATTGCCGACGCAGCAATCAGACGCCGCCTGGTGCCACGTAGCAATAAACGTAATCGCCCCGGCTCAGGAAAATGATCCCGTGACCGGTCGGATTGGACTGGTCGTATTTCAGCTTGTGGTTCGGGATCACGAACCTGGTTCCGATATCGATGTGCTTGCGCCTGAGTGGTTCGTCAGGTCTCGAGTCGGTAATGATGGCGACATATTTATCGCCATCGACTTCAAACGAGTCCGCCCAATAAGCATCCGCTTCGCCGCAACATGAGACGGCCGGATTATCGGGCTGCATCAAGGCCTGATACCATTCTCGCACACCGGGGTCTGTCGACTCCCATTGCCCGAGATCACGCGCACTCGCTACGCTCATCAAGCAACCGAACGCTGTACAAAGGACGAGGCGTTTCATGCCGCACTCCTGAGTTTCCCAGCCAGCTTATTCAAAGCAATGTTCGTGCCGCGAATCAGTTCGTGTGATAGCTTAAGTTAAAATATTACGACGCGGTGGCCGCGCTAATTCTTTTGGCGTTCAAGTTCCATATTGATCGACGCCTTATCTTGGCCATTTGCGGCGACTCAGATCAGTGCGGCCGCTTGTCGCGCTGTTCTCGCTGACGTGAGAGTGTTGCAGTGAGCCGCGCGCGTGATCAAGCGGCGGCTATTTGTTATAATTACGACACGATTCTCGTTCACGGATCACGGATTTTACCAATGACCATTATCAAGTCGGGGGATCTCGTGGTGTTGAAATCCGGTGGCCCCACCATGACGGTGGATACGGTCAACACGGATATCTTCGACGACAATAAAATCACCGGGATACTCTGCGTCTGGTTTGTCGGCGAGAAACTCGAGCGGGCGCGGTTCGACTATGGGGCCATCGAACCCGCGCCGTTGCAGAAGGCGCCTGCGGTGAGAGAAGGGCGTCCGGAGGAAGCGAGCGGCGAATACAAGATGGTTCTGGATGAGATGGCCGCGGCGATGAACATCCCGGCCGATGCGGAGCAGGATAGATCAAAGCCGGCTGCCAGGCGGCCAAAGCGCGTGGCTGCCTCCAAGTACAAAGATCTCGCCGCGTCGCCGGCTGTGAACGGCGTCCCGAGCTGATCGATTCCGTATTACTACGTGATTTTGTTGTTGCGCGATTCTGGCGCGTGGATGCGCGTGTGCGAAACGGGCTGTACTTCCCACGTTTCGAACAGGGAGAGGGGCGTCAAAAAGCTGCGCTGTCCTGGAACACATAGAGCGCGATCAGGGAAATGGTAACGATCGTCGAAAATACGGCGATCACCATCGTCCAATCGATGTGCTTTTTCGAGCGGCGTCCGATCATCAAAATCGTCGCCAGGGCTTTGAACCCGGTTTTCCGCATCTGGCTCACCGCTCCGCTTCGCGGGTGATCGACTGCGCGGCCAAAGCCTAGCATTTTTCCAAGGCGATGCGACGTTTTCCTGCAACCTGAGGGTTTCCAGCCATTGCTGGGGTCCGGGTACGACCCCGGTTTTTCCGGCTGCGTACGGCCCCGTCAATTCCCCTGTATGATCGCCTTTTAGTTGGCGATACCGCGGCCCGGTGATATGAAATCGGCAGGAGGGAGCCTACGCATGAAAGTTTTTCGAACCGCCGCCTTCATCGCCTTCATGATGGCCGGGCCGGCTTACGCGCAAACCAACAAACCGCCCGCTCCGGCGCCGGAGCCCCCGAAGTCGCAGTCAGAGATTGACGCCGATAGAGCCGCCGACAAGGCCTACAAGAGATCGCTCGGCAACATTCCCGACAAGCCGCCCGCAGATCCCTGGGGTATCGCGCGCGACGCCGATGAGCCCAAGGCTGCAACAAAAGTCCAGACCAAGCGGACCAAGACCGGCACCACGGCAAATTAAAGATCGAGTGAGCAAACGTTGCAGGCCGCGGCGATCACCGCCGGCCTGCAGCAGCACTTCTCGTCGCTTTACAGCGTCTTCAAATATTCAATGAGGTCGAAGCGCTCTTCGTCGGTTAGCAGGCGGCCGATGACGCCCGGCTTGCCCGGACCCGGCGTCCCCTCAAGCGAGTGGCCAAGCACGCTGTTGCCGTTAACAGCCGAGCCGTCCGGCGCCGTCACCGAGAACAGGGTTTCGCCTTTGGCGCAACTGGTGGTCACGCTCAGGCCAACGTGCTTCGGATCGAAATCGCGTGAGCCAAGGCAGAATTGCGTGGGACGCTCAGCCGCGGGCATCAGCATCAAGTACAATGACGGCACCGAGCCATTGTGAAGGTAGGGAGCCGTTGCCCAGACGCCGTTCAGCGGGCGCGCGCGATAATGCGGTGACTGCACGCTGACGGGGTTGGGGCAGTTCTTTCGAGCGGCCTCCCAAAGGGTCGCGCGATCGGCTTCCGGAATGTGGTGATCGTCCATCCATTTACGGCTGGTGCGATCGACCACGTCCATAAGCGCGATCGAGAACGGCGTGCTGGACGAAGGGTAAGGCTTCAGGCCCTGACATCCCCAGCTCTTTGCCAGATCCTCCACCGCGTCCATTTTCAGGAAGCCGGGAATGTCGACCATTCGTGAGAACAGAACATTGGCCTGCGCGGGGTCGGTCCCCATGCCGGCCACTGTTTTCTGGACCGGCGTGAGCACCGCGGCTTTGGCGTCCCATTGCGGCGAAGACCAAAAACTTTTCTCCGGGAATTGCTTGTCGAAGGCGGGATCATTGACCGGCCCAAGGTGACACTCGGCGCAAATTTCAGCGTAGAGCGCGCGGCCCTTGGGCACGCGCGTCTCATTGATCTTCCAGGCGTCGTCATTGGGAAATAACTGGGACGGCCACTTCGGCGCCTGCAAGCCGCCGAAGTTCGGGCCGGTGAGCTCCGGACCGCGCAGCATCGCTTCGATGCGAACCAGGTTTTCGAGCGCCATGGAGGAGCGGAACAGATTTTCAGGCGCATAATCAGGCGAGAGATTCAACAACGCAAAAACCCCGAGCGCTTCACCGGCGTTGCGGATCAAAGGCTGTTCGATCGAGGCGTCGTATTGCGCGAACAGAAACCATGGCACGGTCCAGATCGGCGGGAAGCTGACCGGCGCGTCCTGCGCGTGCAGGTTCTTTTCAAACCCGGACAGACCGGACACGGCGAGATCGGTGGCGAAAACCTGATTGCCGATCCGGTTCAGCGCATCGAGCCGCCCGAATCCTTCCTCGGTATTCTTCTGATGCAGGTCCGCGACCGCCTTATCCAGGGCATTAGCCTGAGCAAGTAGCTTGGCGCCGAGCGCGGTCAGATCCGCCTTGAGCTTGTTGTAGTCCTCCGGGACGATATCGGGGCCAAGCACGCGCCTCGCGAAGCGCGGGAAACGTCCGGGTATGTTCAAGGTGTACCAAACGGACAGGCCGGTCGCGAGTTCGAGCTTTCGCAGGTCGACCATGGCCGGCCCGCCGTCGAAGCGCACGCTGACATCCTTGTAGCGAATGCTTCCGGTGTGACAGGCCGCGCAGGTCAGTCCGATCTGATCAGGGACGGGAAGACCAGAGCCGGGGTCGGTGGCGGCGGTCAAGCGTGCGAAACCGACCGGCAGACCGTCAAAATTCTCGACCTGCGTCGCCCGCAAGCCGCCAACCGATTCGGGCGCCGGCGGCGCGTTGGATGAGGCGGGATAACCAAAGCGGCGCAGACTTGTTGCGTCGGTGTGGACGGATTTCGGGCTGGGCAGGAATCCGAACCGTTCGAGATAGGCACTGTCACTGAGCAGGCCGGGCTTGGTGAACAGATGAAGGCCAGGCTGTTCCAGCGCAACAAACCAGTCATAAGGCACCTGAAAGGTCGCGGTGCCCTGGCTGGCATGATGGAACCAGTGCCGGTCTTCCGTCGTCCAATTCTGGTCGAGCCATGCTGCTGACTTTGCCGGCGCGCGATCTGGTAGAGGGGGCGGCAGTAATTGCGCGATCTTGGTCGGCAGGATTTTCTGCATCTGATCGGGGAGTTCGATCATCGCTAACGCCAACGCCAGGAGAGCCAATACGGCTACGCCGAGCGCGTTCTTGACAAAAACGCCGAGCGGATTCGGGGCGGGCGCTGGAAGGCGCGCGGCGATCCGCTCAGGCAACCGGCGTTCGACAAACAGCGTTCTGACTTCCGCCACACTGAGGTAACGGTCGGCGCCTTCGCCCTTGCCCATGATATCCAGCAGGACAGGCCATTCGCCGTTCATCAACTGCCGGTCGAACCACCGCCTGTGACCTTTGGCGCGTTCGAAATTCGCATCCATGAAAGCCTTGATTTCCGGGGCCGTCAGTCCGCGTTCGACTCCGCCCGATGGATCAGGCCGGTCCTTTCCGAATTCGGCGAGGCGCGCAATCTCCGTTTCGTCAACATGGGCGTTCACGTCGAGGATGCGCGAACCGACGCCATGCTTGTCGAGCGGACCGTTGCGCAATTCGTCGAGCTGCGCGCCGGACCACCAGCTACGCAACAGACGCAGCGGCCTCAGGCCATTCGCGATCAACGCGACCTGATAGGTCTTCAGGCCGACGATCGCTTTGTTCAGCCCAGTTGTGCCGCTCGCAGCCTCGACGGTTGCGGCCAGCCTCGAAAGCGGCACCGTGTGGCCGCCGACGAACCCTTCCGCAACGGCCGCGCGCAAGAACGGGCATGGATTATTGGACGAAATGGCGATGGGCCGGGATGGCGTGCGGTCGTCGGGCATGAAGCTCAATCCTGAATAGCGCCGAATGATAGGGCTGGATTGTGAAAGGAAGCAGTTTGATTTGGAACGAATACAAAAGAACTTGTCGCCGGTTTCTCTACCTCAGGATGTATCGGAGTTTTGGCAGTATTTGGCGCCGTGTCAACTTTAAGTCATGTCGACCGGCGTCATGCCAATGGACGAATGCTCGCGGTTCGTGCCGGCTTTCGCGGCGATTTGAAGTTCGTGCGGCTCAGGCTGTGCGCTTTGAGGCCGACTCGGTGGCCGCCAGTTTGCGCAAGGGAACGCCGGCTTTCAACAGGCCGTCGCGGTAATGCGCGATGTCGGCCGGATTCTTCCAGCGGAAATTCCGCAGATGCCGCTCAACATTCAGGTCGGGAAAATTGTTTTGCAGAATTTCAGCGGCCGTTGCCGCTTCCTCGGTTCGATCCATCTGCGCCAGTGCGGCGGCGCGCACGGCCAGCACCTGAAGATGATTGGGATTCAAATACAGAGCTTCCCGCGCCCAGGATAGTGACGCGTCATATTGTCCCAGCAAATAGTGGCTGAACGCATTCATGGCCGACCATTGATATCGGGGATCGGTGTTGCCGCGCTGCACAGCCATGGAAAACAGTTCGATGGCCTCGCGATACTCGCCGCTGACGAAGTGACATATTCCAAGAACGCCGCGAGCGCCCATATCATAGGGGTTCAACTCGACCGACTTGTTCGCAGCCTCCATGGCGGCATCGAAATTTCCGCCCATCGCCTGCATGTAGGACAGCGTCGAAAAGGCGTAGGAGGAGCGGGGATCGAGCCGAACGCTGCTTTCCGCAAGGCTCATGGCCTCGGCCCACAATCGGCTGGTACTTTTGATCCATCCATAATGCACGCCTTGCACCATGATGGTGGCGAGATAGGCGCGGGCAATCGAAAGCGCCGGATCGAGCGTAACGGCTTCCCTGAACAGGCTGATCGAGGTTTCGAAATCGGTTTTGGTCTGCCGGTAATAGTGTGAAAGCCCTCGCAAGAACCGGTCCCATGCAGTCAGATCGGTGGACGACGACCGCGCCGGGGCAGAAGCTTCCGCACGATAGATCTCCGGAGCCAATGCCGCGGACAGGTTTGTGGTGAGTTCATCCTGCATGGCGAACAGGTCGCCCATGTCGCGGTCATAGCGGCCGGTCCATAATTGCTCACCATTTTCAGGGGCTATCAGTTCGGCCGTTACCCGGATTTTGGTTCCGGCGCGCCGTACCGAACCCTGGATCAAATAGGTCGCGTCGATCTCCCGCGCGATCAGGCGCGTGCTGAGGTTTCTCCCCTTGAACGAAAAAGTCGAACTCCTGCTCAGCACCCGATAGAACGATTGCAGCGAAAGCGCGTAGATCAAATCCTCGGTCAGTCCGTCGGAAAAATATTCATCCGTGCTGTCACTGAGATTGGTGAACGGAAGCACGCCCACGATCGCCGTTCGATATTCCGCCGGCAGGTTTGATGGGGTCCGCGGTTGGAGATCGCCAAGTTCGGATCCCCCCGGTTTCCACGCCCAGATGCCGACCGGCTCGGGGATGTTCTTGAAACGATGACTGCCGGTGTCGACAAAGGGGGCGGTGAGATGTTTGCTGGCCTCTCGATAGGCCTTTGCCGAAACGGCGACGCCGCCGGGGGCGGCTACGGTTTCAAGGCGGACGGCGATGTTGACATCGTCGCCGAAAACATCGTTGTCGTCGGCCATCACATCGCCCATGTGGATGCCGAGACGGAACTGCATGATCCGCTCGGCTGGGAGATGATTATTTCGTTCAGCCATCAGTCCTTGCATTGAGATCGACGCCTCGATGGCCCCGACGACGCTTGGAAACTCCAGCAGGAAACCGTCGCCGGTGTTCTTCACCAGCCGGCCGCCGTGATTGAGAATGATCGGATAAACGGCGCTGCGATGGGCCTTGAACGCAGCATGGGTGCCGGCCTCGTCGATCCCCATCATGCGCGAATAACCGGCGATGTCAGCGCAGACTATGGCGGCGAGGCGTCGTTCCATCTCCTTTCATCTCCTGTGCCGCTGAACGGGTGGATATCACGGTACGTGGTCACTCGACCGAAGCCAATGCTTTTAAGACACAAGCTCCCCCACGGAAACCGGACATAGGTGAGTGGTAATACCGCGCCTTTTACGAAAGATTAAACCTGTCTCACACCCAGTCGATCGGACCCGCATTCCATCAGGGCATTCCGCTCGAAACTTAAGCAGCTTCTGTCACATTTATCCGTGCACAATGGCCTTTGCGATCATGCAGTGGATGCCCTTGGAGCCGTTCACGGTCTGCGTCACCCGCAAGTCGGCGGCCAGGCTGCAGAGGGTGTAGGCGTCCTCGCGCGACAGATTTCGCTTTTCGCCGATCAACACAATCATGTCACGCAACGCCCGCACCACGCATTGATCGAGATCAGGATCCATCGCCATCGTCATGTAATGCGTCGGCGTTTCGGCGCGGGGATATTCGAGCCGCAGATCCTTGCGCACCGTCAGCCGAAAACGCCCCTGCAGCGCGGTTTCGATCGCGGTGACACAGACCTCGCCGTCGCCTTGCACACCGTGGCCGTCGCCGCAGGAAAATAGCGCGCCCGGCACGAACACCGGCAAATAAAGCTTGGCGCCAGGCGTCAATTCCTTGTTGTCGAGATTGCCGCCCATCGCGCGCGGAACCAGCGAGGTGATGCGGCCCCAGGCCGGCGGCGGCGCCACGCCCATCACGCCGAAAAACGGCGCCAGCGGCAGATCGAGCCCCCATGGCATCCGGCCGACCATCCGCGTCTGGTCGAGTGGAATATTCATCAGCCGCAGTTCATGGAAATCATCGGGCAGCGTGCCGGCAAGCGGCCGGATCATGTTGTAACCCCAGTCTTGCCGCAGCTTGACGTCGAGAATCTCGACTTCCAGCACATCGCCGGGCTCGGCGCCTGTGACCGCGACCGGACCGGTCAGGATATGGCCGGGTACCATCCGCTCGCTTCTGGCATGAACATCCGCAAGTTCGGGCGGGACATGAAATTTGCTGCGATCCGGCACCATTTCCGGGCCGCCGGTGATGGTGTCGATGGTCACCTCATCGCCGCTGGCGATGGTGAGCACGGGTTTCAGCTTCGCTTCGAAGAAGCCCCAATGACAGGTCTCGGGGCTGGAATGCAATTGGTGATGCGTCATGACGGGGCTTCTTGTTGGGGCGGGGGTCGCGTATGACGCTGTACCAGACATTCCCAGAGGCCTCTTGTGTTTTTTTTCTTCTCCAAAACGCTCGGCATCATGTCGTTGCCGGCCAATTTCCTGATCGGCATTGGGGTTCTCGGCGCGATCCTGCTGGCCACGCGACGGGCGCGTCTTGGCCGCCGGCTCCTGGTCGCTTCGGTCGTACTGCTGGCGATATGCGGTTTTTCGCCACTGGGGAATTTACTGCTCTATCCGCTGGAGCACCGCTTTCCGCCATGGGACGAGACGCGCGGCGCGCCGGACGGCATCATCATCTTAGGGGGATCGATCGAGCCTGAGCTTTCCGCCGCGCACGGCCGAGCAGCCGTGATGTATGCGGCCGATCGCTTGATCGCTGCAGTGGCTTTGGCTCGTCGCTATCCGAACGCACGCGTCGTGTTTTCCGGCGGAAACGCCAATCTGATCGCGGACGATACGGCGAAGGAAGCCGATTATGCGTTGCCGCTGCTGGAAAGTCTTGGCATCGCCAGAGAGCGACTGACGATCGAGCGGCTTTCGCGCAATACCCGTGAAAATGCCGAATTTTCGAAAGCGCAGATCAATCCGAAAGATGGCGAGCGCTGGCTGCTGGTGACTTCGGCCTTTCACATGCCGCGCTCTGTGGGTTTGTTCCGCAAGGCGGGATTTGCCGTGGAGCCCTATCCGGTGGACTGGCGGGTGGGCAAGCCCGCGGATATCCTGAAGTGGGCGCCGGTCAGTCTGGAAGGGCTGAAACGCACCGACATTGCGATGCGCGAATGGATCGGCCTTACCGTCTATTGGGCCACCGGCAGGATCGATCAGTGGTTTCCGGGGCCGGCGCGAGGTTAGCGGCGCGGGTCGCAACATCGGCGCAATCGGGCTAGGATTGGCGCCAGAGGGAGTCCACGCCATGCAGCAGCAAACACCGCCGGAACCGTTCGATCTGCCCGCTCTGGTGGCCGATCTGAATAGCCTGCTGCGGCTGAAAACCACCGTGATCGGCATGAAGATGTTCGCAAGCGTCGACGAGATGGCGGCGATACCGAAAATCAGGCGGCCGAGCGCGGTTCACACCACCGACCAGATCGTCAGCATGGCCTCGCGGCTGGGATGGACGGTCGGCATCACGGCGGACGATCTCGTCGGCGCGCAGTGCCGCGCCGTGATCGGGCTTGCGCCGCAGGATGAGAAGTGGCTCGCCGGCCAAGCCTATGTCGGCGTCTGGCATGAGAACGCCGAGGATGCGCGCAAGCGGCAGGAAGCGCTGGATGTGGTGCCGCACGGCCAATACCAGGCGTTGGTAGTTAGTCCGCTGGCCTCCGGCCGGCTCAACCCACCGGATATTTGTCTGGTCTACGCGACGCCGGGCCAGATGATCATTTTGATCAACGGGCTTCAATATACCGGCTACAAGAAATTCGAATGGGGCGTGGTCGGCGAGACCGCCTGCGCCGATTCATGGGGGCGGGCGCTGAAAACCGGAGAACCAAGTCTGTCGCTGCCGTGCTATGCGGAGCGGCGTTATGGCGGCGTGCCGGATGAGGAGATGCTGATGGCGCTGTCGCCGGCGCATCTCGCCAAGGCGATCACGGGGATGAAGGCGCTGGCCAGGAACGGCCTGCGTTATCCGATCGCGCCTTATGGAATCCAGAGCGATGTCCGCGCCGGCATGGGTGTTTCCTACGCCCAAAAATAAGCCGATAAGAAGCCCGCCGCGCTTTCCAACCTACTCGTAAAACCTGCAGGAATTGAAGATGAAGCCTTCGTCGAAATTCGACATCGTTGTTTATGGCGCCACCGGTTTCACCGGCCAGCTCGTCGCCGAATATCTCGCGGCGCATTATTCGGGCGAGGGCGCGCCGAAATGGGCGATGGCTGGACGCAGCCTGGACAAACTGGCCTCGGTGCGCGACGCAATCGGCGCGCCAGCCGATACGCCCTTGATCATCGCCGATGCCAGTAAGCCAGAGTCGCTGAAAGCCATGATCGAGCAGACCCGCTCCGTGCTGACGACGGTCGGCCCGTATCAGCTCTATGGTTCGGAACTGGTCGCGGCCTGCGCTGCCTCGGGCACGGATTATCTCGATCTCTGCGGCGAACCGGTATGGATGCGCCAGATGATCGACGCGCATCAGGCTGCGGCGCAATCGAGCGGGGCGCGCATCGTATTTTCCTGCGGCTTCGACTCGGTGCCGTTCGAACTCGGTACCTTCTTCGTCCAGGAAGAAGCCAAGCGCGTGCTCGGCGGACCTGCGTTGCGCGTCAAGGGCCGTGTGCGCGACATGCGCGGCACGCTGTCCGGCGGCACGGCGGCAAGCGGGCGCGCGACGTTCGAGGCCGTCGCCAAAGACCTGAGTCTTGTGACCATCCTGAACGATCCATTCGCGCTGACGCCGGGCTTTACTGGCCCGAAGCAGCCGAAAGGCAACCGGGCGGTCTATGAGGAAGACATGCAATCCTGGGCGGCGCCCTTCATGATGGCGTTGATCAATACCCGCAACGTCCATCGCGCCAATATGCTGATGGGCTTCCCCTATGGGCGCGAGTTCATTTACGACGAGATGGTGTTGACCGGTCCCGGCGAGAAGGGGGAGGCCAACGCCAAGAAGGTGATGGCTGCAAATTCCGAGAAGACAGGCCCGAACGCGCCAAAGCCGGGTGAGGGACCATCGAAGGAAGAACGCGAGAACGGCGGCTTCGATCTGCTGTATGTGGCGATCGCGCCCGATGGCCGGCAGGTCCGCGCCTCCGTGAAGGGCGATCGAGATCCCGGCTACGGATCGACGTCGAAAATGATCTCGGAATGCGCGATCTGCCTGCTGCGCGACACGCCGGAAGTCTCGGGCGGCTTCTGGACTCCCGGCGCGGCGATGGGCAACGCCCTGATCAAGCGGCTGGTCGATCATGCCGGGCTGACCTTCGAGGTGGAAACGTAGCGACGTAATCACGGCGGCTCACGCGGCGCGTGGGTCGCCTTCCGCCATCATCGCCGGTTCGGCGCTTGTTCTGTAGGACTGCTTGTAGGGCTGTGCGGCGGCAAACATGCCCCACATCGCGCCCAACATCATCCAGAAGTGCCGCCAATGGTCGGTATCGATGATGAAGCTCTCGCCGACGGTCCCCAGAAAGGCCGCGAAGATCGCGAGATAGGCGCGTTGCCACGGCACCGGCGTGAACACGTGCCGGAATCCGAAGATCACCGTGATGAACACCAGCGTCGGATAGCAGAGACCTGATATCCAGCCGCCGGACATAAAGGCGTTCAAATAGGAATTGTGGGTGTCTTCGGGGAAGTAGTTGTGGAACTGCAGCGGACCGATGCCGAAAGGCAAATCGAGCGCCATGTCCGCGCCGAGGATGTGCCGTCCGAACCGCCCGAAGCGGCCTTCGTCATAGCTTTGATCGAAGCTGGCGCGCTGCTGGAACATGTCCCGGATCGAATCGAACGACAGCAGCACCGCGATCAGCAGCATCACGAGAATGACCGCGACGACCGACATCACGATGATGCGGGAGCGTTGCGCGCGGGACTGGCTGGTCAGCACCATCAACGCCAGCATGAAGGCCGAGGTGATCGCGAGTCCGCCCCAGGCCGCGCGCGAGAACGCCAGCAGGATCGCCAGCGCCATGATCGCCAGCGCGATGGTGCTGCGGAACGATTTCCGTAATTTATCAGTCACGACGCTTTGTAGTGCGAACAGCGCGGGCAATATCAGGAACGCGCCGAGCACGTTAGGGTCCTTGAAGGTGCCGCGCGCGCGTCCATACAGCGTCAGCAGGTCGTAGCCACCGGGGACGAGATTGAGATAACCGGCAATGCCCGCTACTGAAGCGATCACGCCGCCTACGATCAGGCCGCGGCGCAGCATGTCGAGCCGGGCCGTCGTGTCTTCGGACAGCACCATCGCAAAGAACATCACGGTAAAAGCCATATACCATGATGTTGCGATCCAGTTGCTGACGTCGGATTTGTCCAGAAACGGGATGGCGCCGATGCTGTAGCCGATGTTGAGCGAGACAAGCAGCAGCAGCAGCGGGATGAAGACCAGCCGCATCCGCAATCCCGTCGCGAAGAAAAGTACGGTGGCCGTGAGCGTCGTCAGCTCGTAAGGGCTGGGTTCGATGAAGACGATCGCGCCGGATGCGCCGACCAGCCACACCAGCGCCCGCTGCAGCGCGATCACGCGCGGCGCTGACGTCATGGATGGAGGAAATCCCTCGGCTGTCGCCGTATACGACATCAGGCGCTCGCAGATTTGCACAAACCGGGGATTGGGCCCCGGCGCTTAATAGGCGTTCTCGTTCTTCGAAATCAGCGCCAGCGGGGTCTTGAGAAGGATGTAGAGATCGAACAGCACCGACCAGTTCTCGATGTAATAAAGGTCGAACTCGACGCGCTTCTGGATCTTCTCTTCGCTGTCGACTTCGCCGCGCCAGCCATTGATCTGCGCCCAGCCGGTAATGCCCGGCTTGACGCGGTGGCGCGCGAAATATCCGTCGACCGCTTCGTCGAACAACTGGCTCTGCAATTTGCCCTGCACCGCGTGCGGGCGAGGGCCGACCAGCGAAAGGTTGCTCTTGAACACGACATTGAAGAGCTGCGGCAGCTCATCAAGGCTGCTCTTGCGGATGAAGCGCCCGACGCGGGTGACCCGGCTGTCATTCTTGGTCACGACCTTGGAGGCAGTCGGATCGGCGTGATGGTGGTACAGCGAGCGAAACTTGAAGACGTCGATGCGTTCGTTGTTGAACCCGAACCGCTTCTGGCGGAACAGCACCGGGCCCGGACTGTCGAGCTTGATCGCAAGCGCGACCAGCGCCATCACCGGTAGCGCCAGCAACAGGATGACGGCGCCGACGACATGGTCGAACAGCCACTTCATCACCAGATCCCAATCAGTGATCGGTGCTTCGAACACATCGAGCGTCGGCACCTTGCCCAGATAGGAATAGGAGCGGGGACGGAAGCGCAGCTTGTTGGTGTGGGCAGACAACCGGATGTCGACCGGCAACACCCATAATTTCTTCAGCATTTCGAGAATGCGAGTTTCGGCCGAAATCGGTAGCGCAAACAGCACGAGATCGATCCGGGTGCGCCGGGCAAATTCGACGATGTCGTCGACCTTGCCGAGTTTCGCGCTGCCCGCGCAGGTATCGAGCGCGCGACTGTCATTGCGGTCATCGAACACGCCAAGGATATCGAGATCGGAATCATCCTGGGCGTTGAGCGCCTCGATCAATTGTTCGCCGTTCTTGTCCGAGCCGACCACGATGGTGCGGCGGTCAAGCCGGCCCTGCCGGGCCCAGCTACGCACCATCGCGCGCAGGAACAGCCGTTCGGCGACAAGCACGCCCAGGCCGATAAAGAAGAATGCCGAAAGCCAGAGCCGCGAGATCTCACTGCCGAGCTTGGCGAAGAACGACGCGCCGATGAACAGCAGGAACACGAACGCCCAGGACGAAATCATCCGGGTCATCTGCCGCAACTGACCGCGAAACACCTGCACCTGATAGATGTCGGCGGCCTGGAAGCAGACCACCGCGGCGACGGTCATTCCGCAGATCGCCGCGACGTATTCCCAGTGGAAGCCGGTGAGCGGGACCATGTAGCCGATATAGAGCGCGATGCCGACGAAACTCAACAGCATGAAATCGGCGAGGCGAACCACGCCCGCGATCACGACCGGCGAATAGGCCCGGCGAACTTTCTGGTTGGTGACGGCGAGGGCGGCCTGCGACAACCGGCGGCGGCGTTCGATCGGAGGAGCGCCCTCCGGGGAGGCTGCCGCGGCCGTTGCGGCGGCATCTAGCATAGAGCGAGCGTTGATCGGTTCCACTTTATCCACATCCGTTCTTGCACGCGTTCTTGCACAGGCATCTAGGCACGCGCGCGCCGAGGCGGAATTCCCCACCGCACGGAATAAGGGACAAATCGGAAGAAACAGTTATCGCTGGTAAAGAAAGGTTAACGATCCGCGAATGCGTCGCGGTAGCCCGCCAGCACGCCTTCGACCATCGCTTTCTGCGAAAAATGCATGAAGATTCTTTCGCGCAGCGCTTTGGCGCGCTCCAGTGCGGCCGCGGGGTCATCGAGTGCAATCTTGATGGCGTCCGCCATCGCGTCGACGCTGCTGGGGGTAAACAGCGCGTCGGTATGCGGTCCGAAAATCTCGGGAATGCCGCCGACATTGGCGGCGATCATGGGAATGCCTGCTGCGGCGGCCTCGATTACGACATAGGGCATCGAATCGCCGCGCGAGGGAACCACCAGCAGGTTCCCCTTGGAGAAACCATACCGCGCCTTGACGTGACCGATGAAGCGCACCGCCCCGGCAAGACCAAGTCGCTGGATCTGAGCCTTGAGAGCCTCGATTTCCTCGCCGTCGCCTCCCAGCGTCAGCGTGACCGGCTTGCCGTCGGCGCGCAGCCGCGCAACGGCATCGATCAGGATATCGGCTCCCTTGATGTGCCTGAATTCACCGACATAGACGATATCGGTGGCGTCATCCGATGTCACGACCGGATCGAATTCGTCCGCGGTCACGCCATTGAACACGCAACGCACCAGACCTGCGGTCGGCGTGCCGACGGTGCGCTGATAGGTGTCGCGTGCGAACGCACTTTCAAACAGGAATAGATCGGTGTTGTTCATCAGCGTCCGCTCGATGCGGCCGTAAACCGAGCCCTTCCACGTCTCGCTCGGATAATGCAGCGAGCCGCCGTGCGGCGTGTAGATGCGGATAGAGTGTTTTGAACGGGCCCGCAGGCGCACGAAAGTGCCGGCCTTGGCGCCATGTCCGTGCAGGACGTCCGGCTTCAGCCGCCAGACCAGATATCTGAAATGTGCCCATACCAGAACATCCGCAGGATGGGGCTCGCGGTGAATGGCGATACGCCGGACGCCCAATTTCAGACGCGGCGCGATCTCCGCCAGCGCTGCTGCGGCGCGTTCACCGCCGGTCAGGCTGTCGGCGATAATGCCGACATGGTGGCCGCGGTCGGCCTGGCCATTGGCGACATCCAGGATGTGACGGAAGATTCCACCGACCGGCGCACGCACCGCGTGCAGGATACGAAGCGGCTGATCTGGCGTTTCGGACATGCTCAGAACCAGCGTTCGCCAACCAGCACGGTATCGCCGGGGCTGATCGCCGTGCCGAGCGGCACCACATAGCGCGTCGAGCCGGAACTGTCCGTGTGGGTCAGCGTCACCTGGTCTCGCTTGGCGCGGGGCGAGAAGCCGCCGGCAATCGCCACTGCACTTTCGACGCTCATATTCGGGACGTAGGGATATTGGCCGGGTGCTGCGACTTCACCGAGGATGAAGAACGGCCGATAGGATTCGATCTCGACCGCCACGGATGGTTCGCGGATGTAACCGTTGCGCAGCCGGCCGGTGATTTCAGCGGCCAATCCTGCCGGCGTTCGTCCGCGTGCCGGCACCGAGCCGATCAATGGCATCGTGATGGAGCCGCCGGCATCGATCGCATAGGTGTTGGTGAGGCCTTCCTGGCCATAGACCACGACCCGCAATCTATCGCCGGCATCGAGCCGGTAGGCGGAATCATAAGCTACCGGCATCGGGGCTGCGGCATAGGCCGCCTGAGGCGGAGCATATTGCACAGGCTGAGGCTGCGCGTAAGCGCGCCGGCGCGCGGACAAACTGGCGTTCAGCGCTGCGATGGCGCCGCCGGAATTGGCTGGAGGCGCAGCGCTGGCAACGGGAGCCGGATAATAAGCCGGCTGACCGTAAGCCATCGCATCGAGATCGCTTCGCGGCTGCGCGGTTGCGACCGGCGAGGTCGTGTGCATGCAGCCCGACAAAGCGAGCGCGGTAAACATACAGACTATTGCGGCGCGCGCGCCTCGCATCGGACAATCCAGGTAAAATTACTGAGCCAATTGTTGATTCCGATTAAGGGCTTTCATGGTTAACAAAGCATGACGGCGTCCGGCCGGGTCCGTTGCCCGCGCCATCAAATCGGCTGAATTAACCCAGCGGCAACCTTAATGGAGTGTAATCGCAGGAACTGAGTAGAGTCGTGGCGTCCGCGGGAGTGGTGCGATGCGTTTAGCGTTCTGGCGATCGGGCAAGGCGTTGGTCCAGAGGGCTCTCGCGAAGCCTGCATCTGTTGTCCAGAAGCCGGTGGCGGTGTCCGGATCTGGCGATCTGGATTTGCATGCGCTGGGTCTGGCGCTGGTCAATAAGCGGCGCTGGATCATCATTCCGACGCTGATCGCCGCGGTGCTCTCGATCGCCGCGGTCAATCTGGTGACTCCGCGTTACAAATCCGAAGCGCGTATCCTGATCGACGGGCGCGAAAACGTTTTCTTGCGGCCGAATGGCGAACGCAACGAGGAGCGCACTGCGCTCGATCCCGAGGCTGTGACCAGTCAGGTCCAGCTCTTGCTGTCGCGCGATCTGGCGCGCGAAATCATCAAGAAGAACAAGCTCGCCGAACTGCCCGAATTCGATCCGGTGCTGCAGGGCTTTTCGCCCTTGAAATCGCTGCTGGCGCTGTTCGGGATCGGTCGCGATCCGTTTTCGCTGACGCCGGAAGAGCGAGTGCTCGATGCCTATTATGACCGCTTCACGGCCTATGCGGTCGATAAATCGCGGGTCATCGTGATCGAATTCCAGTCGCGCGATCCTGAACTCGCGGCACGCGTCGCCAATTCGATCGCCGATGGCTATCTGGTGCTGCAGCAGGGCGCGCGGCAGGATCAGGCCAAATCCGCCGGTCAATGGTTGTCGGGCGAAATCGAAAATCTGCGCAAGAAGGTTGCGGATGCGGAATCCCGCGTCGAGGATTTTCGTTCGAAGTCGAGCCTTTTCGTCGGCACCAACAACACCACGCTCTCCAATCAGCAGATGGGCGAGCTGAACACGCAATTGAACAACGCGCGGGCGCTGAAGTCCGACGCCGAATCGAAAGCGCGGCTGATCCGCGAAATGCTCCAGAGCGGCAAGCCGATTGAAGTCTCGGAAGTGCTCAATTCCGAATTGATCCGCCGACTGTCCGAGCAGCGCGTCACATTGCGCGGGCAATTGGCCGAGCAATCCTCGACGCTGCTTGACGGTCATCCGCGTATCAAAGAACTGAAGGCGCAACTCGGCGACCTCGACCGGCAGCTTCGGGAAGAAGCCGGCAAGATCTCGCGGTCTCTGGATAGCGATGCACGCATCGCCGGCGGCCGGGTTGAGGGGCTGAGCGCCAGTCTTGAGCAGTTGAAGAAGCAGGCGACATCGACCAACGGTCAGGACGTGCAGCTTCGAGCGCTCGAGCGCGAAGCCAAGGCGCAGCGCGATCTCCTGGAATCCTATCTGGCGAAATATCGCGAAGCCAATACCCGCGAGAACATCGAGGCGGCGCCGGCGGACGGCCGGATCATTTCCCGCGCCAGCGTTTCCAATACCGCGGCCTATCCGAAGAAACTCCCGATCGTGCTGATCGCAACGCTGGCCACCCTGATGCTCAGCGCGGGCGCGATCGTCACCGGCGAGTTGTTGCGCATGACGGCGCCCCGCGGAGCGGCAACGTCTTCGCCCGCAACGGCACGTCTGCCGTTCCCGGCGGCAGGCTACAGCGCGCCGCGTCCGGACGTCGTGAGCGGGGTAACCGAGATCGAACGCCTCGCCGACGGTTTGCGCGGCGCCGGTGCGGCCGCCCGCAAGATCACCGTCCTCGGCACCGCCTCGAGCGAAAGCATCACAGTGACTGCACTGACCCTTGCGCGGCTGATGGTGCGCCATGCAAAGGTCGTCGTGGTCGATCTGGCTGCGTCGTCGCCGACGATCGCGGCGGTATCGGCCGATCCGAACGCGCCCGGGCTTGCCGAATTGATGCTGGGCGAGGCTTCTTTTGCGCAGATCATCACCAAGGACCGGCTGTCGCGGGTTCACCTTGTGAGCGCGGGCCGTGCGGGCTCGGACCGTGGATTGTTGCAATCGCCACGGCTGACGCTGGCGATCGATGCCTTGTTGCGGGTCTACGATCACGTCGTGCTGGATGCGGGCAGTGCTTCCGATCTGCCGGCAGAATTATTGACGGCGCAGGCCCGCGCCGTGGTGGTGCCGGATGCTTCGATGGCCGCGGACGCGCGTGCCCTGATGAGCGATCAGCTCAAGGCGGCGGGTTTTAGCAACGTCACGATGTTGAACAAGGCTTCATTGCCTTCCGAGGCTGCGGATCAAGCGCCGCGGGTCGTGGCGGCTTGAACGCGGCGGCCGTCAACGCGGCCCCGGTTCAAGGGCATGCGTTGAATAATATAATTTCCGGATCAGATCAGCGAAGCGCGCTTCGCAGCTTTTGCGCCACATGAAACAGCGCTGGCGTGTGCTTCACCAAATGCTTGGCGCGGTTGACGCCTGACATCGCCGCCGCGGCGAGGGTGCCGCGCAGGCTGAGCGGGATGAAGCTGTCAAAGATCGGCTCATCGCTCTTGCAAAACAGCCTTTTGTAGCTGTCCGATCCGATTCCGAGATCGAGTGCGTGATATCCGCGTTCGGCGTAATGGTCGACGATGTTGCGCACCAGGATCAATCCGGGGCTGTAGCGCGAATTGCCGGACATCGTGTAGGTATTGAACATCATCGAAAAACGATGGCCGTCGGCGACACCGGCAAAGATCGCGATGACCTCGTCGTCGCATTCAAGGGCGTGAATATCGATGACGTGGCCGCCGCCCGCGAGCGGCGTCAGGCAGACATCACGGATAAAATCCTCGACGCCGGGGTCGGCGAACACGTCGGGCAGTTTCTGCTCCGCCATTCGCAGCGGCTTGATGCGGAAGAATGCTTCGAGCAGGCGCCCGATCTCGGCGTCGGTCGTGGCGACGCGATAACGATAGCCGGGCAGGGCACTCAATTTGCGTTCCTTGCCCTTGAGCCGGCGGCGAAACGAGTTGCTGATCCGCTCGGTGGGCGGGGTGTCCGGCACCACCGTCAGCAGCGGACAATCATTGGCGGAAACCTGGTGCGGCAGCATCGCCATCGGATTTCGCAAATCCCGCCAGCTCTGCGGTTGCTGGTTGAAAGCCAGCACATCGGCTTCGGATTGCGCTGATATCGCCGAGATCAGCGTATCGAGATCGGCGCGGTTTGCAGCCGCCGCAAAATCGCGGTCCCACAGCGCCATGTTGAAGGTGGCGTGCTTGCCGCCCATGAAGCTTGCGACGCGAACGCCATGTTCCTGCCGAAGCGCCAGCGGCAGCAGCAGCAGCGGCCGGCGTTCGACGTCATAGGCAATGACGATGAAGGGCCGCAAGTTCTCACGCTCGCCGACCAGTCTTTGCCAGGGGCTGAGAAAATCGAACCGTTGATAGGGCGTGGAGATGTGCTGCTGATCTTCGAGGCGGCGCCAGATCGTCTCGGCCTGTCCAAGATCGCCGAGAATATCGACGCTGGCAATACGGCTTGCCTTCGACCACGCGGGCGCTTCCGCTGTCCGGCTTTCGATCGCGGCAGCCATGGTCATCGCGAAACCTGTCTACAAGGAATTATTTACACTTTTCAGCGTTGGCCGACCTTTGCAAAGAAATGTCAACAAAGAGTAATGACAATGCGGCCGCGGCGGGGCGAAAGCCGCCGGATTGAGGGCTGGACGTTGCCATCGGACAACCGATTACTGACCAGTCTGAAGCTGGAACTCGCCTATTTCAGCGGCCTGCCGTTGCTCAGGGGAAGGCGCACCGGCGGCGCCGGCGTCATCATGCGTTTTGAGCGGGTGCGTCCGCCGCGCAGCGCGCGCTTTCAACCGCTTAAATCCCGGGAAATTTCGCCCAAATTCCTCGATCGAACCATCAAGGCGTTGAAGCGCTGGAAGTTCGACATCGTCTCGCTGGACGAGGTTTGTCAACGCTCGGTCAGGCTGGCCGCGCCAAGACGGTTTGTGAGCCTGACATTCGACGGCGGCTACAAGGATCTGATCGCGTCGGCCTATCCGGTGCTGTCGCAGCACGGCGTTCCCTTCACCGTCTATGTCCCTACCGCATTCCCGGACGGTCTCGGCGAGACCTGGTGGCTGGCACTGGAGGCGGTGATTGCGAGCGAGAGCCGCGTCAGCCTGATGATGGATCGCAAGGAGCGGCATTTCGATATCGCGAGCACATCTGAGAAATATCAGCTCTATGATTTCCTGTCGGGATGGCTGCGCACGCTGGCTCCCACAGATCTTTCTGCGGCCATCAAGGATCTCTGCTCGCGATATTCCGTCGACATCGCGGCATTGTCGCGCGAGGCGTCGCTGGACTGGGACGATCTGGCCAGGCTGGCGGCCGATCCCCTGGTCACGATCGGAAGCGGCACGGTGAACTATCCGGTTTTGTCGAATCTGAAAGACGCCGCGGCGCTGCGCGAGATGATGATGGGGAAGGCGGTCGCGCATACTGCGTTTCACCGCGACATCAGGCATTTCGCCTATCCGTTCGGCGACCGTGCATCGTGGCGGCGGCAACATATGGCGATGGCCGAAGAGGCCGGATTCACCAGTGCAGCCTCGGCGATATCAGGCGTCGTCGAGACCGAGGGACGCACCGATTTGCACGCGCTGCCACGCATCAGTTGGGATGGGCGGCGGCATTCGCTACGCGCGATGCGCGTGATCCTCTCGGGGATTACATTTCCTCAGGCGAGGCCCGCGCGTAGCCAGGAATTTTAGGAGCCGGATTTCAGACGTCGGGCATTTAGATGTCGGGCTTGGACATCCAACTGATGATCGGCATTGCAGGCAGCACCCATCCGATCCCGGCCACGACATAGAAAATGGCCTGCAGCCATCCGGAATTGGCCAGCCACGGCGTCTGCGCCACCGTCATTCCCATCAGCGACCAGAATACGACCAGGACCAAAAGGGCGATGGTTCCAAAGAACTTGCGGGTGCGTATGGTCATGACGGAAATGTGCGGCTCGCGGTCAGGGCGCGCCTTGCGCGCCGGAAGGGGCGGACTATAAGGGGCGCGCCAATTCATTCAAGCGCAGCGTGATGACCGGTATTTCCGCCTCTCAAGCCCAGCCAAACCGCGCCGTCCGCTGGTGGTTGATCTCGATCGCCGTGCTGATCGCGATCATGGTGCTGGTCGGCGGCGCCACGCGCCTGACCGAGTCAGGGCTTTCGATCGTTGAATGGAAGCCGGTCACCGGCGCGCTGCCGCCGCTCAATCAGGAGCAATGGACAAGGGCATTCGACGCCTACAAGACCATTCCGCAATATCAGGCCATGAATGCCGGCATGACTCTGGCCGAGTTCAAGACGATCTTCTGGTGGGAATGGAGCCATCGGCTGCTCGGACGCGTGATCGGTGTGGCCTATCTGCTGCCCTTTCTTTGGTTCCTGTGGCGCGGTGTTTTCAGCGCCGATCTCAAGCGGCGGCTGTGGCTGATCTTCGGTCTCGGCGGACTACAGGGCGTGGTCGGCTGGTGGATGGTGGCATCGGGGCTTTCGCAGCGGGTTGAGGTTTCGCATTATCGCCTTGCCACCCATCTGGTGCTGGCGCTGCTGATTTTTGCAGGCATCGTCTGGACATTAAGGCGGCTGGTGGAGCGGCCGTCTCCAGCAGTTTCAGCGCGGCTGAAAATCACGAGTGTGGTTCTGCTGGTGCTGACCTTCGTGCAGCTTTATCTCGGTGCGCTGGTCGCGGGCCTGCGCGCGGGCAAGATCTACAACACCTGGCCGGATATCGATGGCGGCTTGATACCTTCCGCGGCACGGCTTTTCTTCGAGACGCCGTGGTGGCGCAATCTGTTCGACAATGCGCTGACGGTTCAGTTCGAACATCGCATGGTCGCCTACACGCTGTTTGTGCTGGCGATCCTGCATGTGCTCGACGCGGTTCGTTCGCGGGCCGGGACAGAGGCGATTGGCGGCGCGGTGCGGTTGGCGGTTGCCGTAACGCTGCAGGCGACGCTGGGTATTTTCACGCTGCTCAATCAGGTTCCGATGGATCTTGGTCTGGCGCATCAGGCCTTTGCGATTGTGGTGCTGACGATGGCGGTCATGCAGGCCGAACGGCTGGCCGCGCGGCAGCCGGCGCAGGCGCCGCAAAATTATCCGGTGGGCCAACGCACGGCGGCCTGACACGCGAACGTTCAGATTTCAGCAATAGCCGTAAACGCCGCAGGCGTAGGGCAGGCGATCCCGATAATCGACATAGGGGCCGCCGTAATAGGGGCCCCTATAATCATAGGAATGGGTCGTCCCATAGTAACCCGGCAGCGCCGCTGAACCCTGCAATATCGGCGTGCGGACCAGCGGCGGGATGGTCGGCAGCGCCGGCGTAAACAGCACATCGGAATCGCGTTCGGGCTCCGGCGCGGCTTTATAGACCGGACCCGATCTGGAATGCCGTGGCGGCATATCCGCAGCCAGCACCGCGCCTGATGTCGCCGCCGTCAACAACAATAGCGTTATGGCGCGCAGCATCGCAGGTTCCCGGGTTTCCCGGGGAGCATAACTGATTCTACTGGGCTGATGTCGTCACCCCCGCCACCGGGGCGGCGCGACCACGCCGCCCCGGTGACAGGCTCCGGCATGAGGAACAGTATGCCGGAGCGCTGGAGATCGAACCGCGTGGCCGCGGTGCAGCGTTGTGCTTCGCGCGACTTAAGCGCTCAGCGCCTGATCGAGATCCGCGATCAGGTCTTCCTTGTCTTCGATGCCGATCGACAGCCGCACCACGTCGGGCGCTGCGCCCGACTTGACCTTCGCGGCATCGTCGAGCTGGCTGTGCGTGGTCGATGCCGGATGGATCACCAGCGAGCGGGTGTCGCCGACATTGGCCAGATGCGAGAACAGTTTCAGGTTGGACACCAGGTTGACGCCGGCGTCGTAACCGCCCTTGAGGCTGAAGGTGAACACCGCGCCGGCCCCCTTGGGCGCATATTTGCGGGCGAGGTTGTTGTACTTGTCGCCGGCGAGGCCCGCATAATTCACCGCTGCAACCGCGCGATGGCCGGAGAGGAATTCCGCGACCGCCTTGGCGTTTTCGCAATGCTTCTGCATGCGCAGCGGCAACGTTTCGATGCCGGTGAGGATCATGAAGGCGTTGAACGGAGAGATCGCCGGGCCGAGGTCACGCAGGCCGAGCACGCGGCAGGCGATCGCAAACGCGAAATTGCCGAACGTCTCCTGGATCTTGATGCCGTGATATTCCGGCCGCGGTTCGCTCAGCATCGGATATTTGTTGTCCTTCGACCAGTCGAAGGTGCCGGCATCGACGATGATGCCGCCGAGCGAGTTGCCATGACCGCCGAGAAACTTGGTCAGCGAATGCACCACGATATCGGCGCCGTGATCGATCGGGCGGATCAGGTAAGGACTGGCCAGCGTATTATCGACGATCAGGGGCACGCCGGCCTTGCGCGCGACGGCGGCGATCGCCTCGATGTCGGTAATGGAGCCGGAGGGATTGGCGATCGATTCGATGAAGATCGCCTTGGTATGCGGGGTCACCGCGCGCTCGAAGCTACTGATTTCATCGGGATCGGCCCACACCACGTTCCAGCCGAAGCTCTTGAAGGCATGGGTGAACTGGTTGATCGAGCCGCCATAGAGTTTTCGCGCGGCGATGAACTCGTCGCCCGGCTTCAGCAGTTGCTGCAGCACCACGACCTGGGCCGCGTGGCCCGACGCCACCGCGAGCGCGGCGGTGCCGCCCTCGAGTGCGGCGACACGCTCTTCCAGCACCGCCTGCGTCGGATTCCCGATCCGGGTGTAAATGTTGCCGAATGCCTGCAGTCCGAACAGCGACGCAGCATGGTCGGCGTCATTGAACACGAATGAGGTGGTTTGATAGATCGGCGTCGCGCGCGCGCCGGTGGTGGGATCAGGCTGCGCGCCGGCATGCACCGCAAGCGTTGAAAATCCGGGAAGGCGATCGGTCATTGTATTTTCCTCTGTGACGGCCTCATTGCCCCAAACGGCAGCCGCTGGGCCGCGGGAAGGATGAGAGGCACGGCGTTCTTAGTATTTCGCTTATATTTCGAGACGGTGCCAACCGCCTCCTCCCAACGGGGGACAATCGCGGCAGAGGCGGTCGCCGTCAAGGCGGCACAATGCATCATGCATTGTTCGCAATAGTCCTGCTTTATCTTGTCGCGCCTGTGAAAAAAACGTTTCGCAATTGCGTTAAGTGGGGTCGTTCTTGTTTTTCGCGGCACGATCGGACGCGGTGGTTTCGCCGCCGCCGACGCTCATCCGATTCAGGGAAAGCCGCATGCCCTGGGTCGGCATCGGCGCGCGCTTTGAACTCAGCGTTCGCGAATTGACGCCCATCCACGAGATTTCCGACGACAGCCGCCCATATTCGATTTTCGGGCAGCGGTTCATCACGACCTTGATGCCGGCGGCCTCGGCTTTTTCGGCGGCGGCATCGTCGCGCGCGCCGAGTTGCATCCAGATCACTTTCGGCAGCGGCATCAATTGCAGCGCTTCGTCGACCACCGGCATGATGTGGCTCGAATTGCGGAAGATGTCGATCATATCGATGGGACGGCCGATTTCGCGCAGCGAGCCGACAAAGGGCTTGTCGAGCAGACTTTTGCCGACATGGCCGGGATTGACCGGGATCATGTCGTAGCCGCGCTGTGCGAGATATTTGAAGGCAAAATAACTCGGCCGCACATTGACCGGCGACGCCCCGACCATCGCGATTGATTTCACGCCGTTGAGAATTTCGCGGATGTAATTATCGGCGTAGGTGTCGTGGTTCATGTTGAATGATCATTCGATTTGTATGGCGTCATGGCGCGAGCGTAATTGTTCTCAACGTCATTCCGGGATGGTGCGCTAGCACCAGACCCGGAATCTCGAGATTCTCCAATGTGCAATTGCACATTGTAGTTCGATGCGTTGCATCGCCCCGGAATGACGGAGAGGACCCATCCGTCGCTTGCCAGCAATCGCGACAATTATTTATCCTGCCACTTCGGCTCGCGTTTTTCGATGAAGGCGCCGATGCCTTCCTCGGCGTCGCGGGCCATCATGTTTTCGGTCATCACCTCTGCCGCATAGCGATAGGCATCCGCAAGGCTCATTTCGGCCTGGCGGTAGAAGGCGGCCTTGCCGAGCTTGATCGTGTAGGCGGATTTGAGCGCGACCTTTTGCGCCAGCGCAATGGCGGCCTCGCGCTCGGTGCCGGCGGGAACGACACGGTTGATGAGGCCGATATTCAGCGCTGTCGTGGCCGGGACCGGCTCGCCGGTGAGCAGCATTTCCATCGCCTGCTTGCGCGGAACATTGCGCGACAGCGCCACCATCGGCGTCGAACAGAACAGTCCGATATCGACGCCGGGCGTGGCGAAGGCGGCGGCCTCCGAGGCGACCGCAAGATCGCAACTGGCCACCAGCTGGCAGCCCGCTGCGGTCGCGATACCCTGGACGGCCGCGACGACAGGCTTTGGCAATTGTACGATGGCCTGCATCATCGCGCTGCAGGCGGTCATGATCTCGGCGAAATAAGCGCGTCCGTGATCGGGATCAATGCGCCGCGCGGTCAGTTCTTTCATGTCGTGGCCAGCGGAGAAGGCCGAGCCGTTCGCCGCGATCACCAGCGCGCGTACATTGGCGTCATCATGAACATCCTTCAGCGCCGTGTGCAGCTCGGCAATCATGCCTTCCGACAGGCTGTTGCGGGCCGAGGGGCGATTGAGCGTGAGCACGCAGATGCTGCCGACGTTTTCGCGCAGCAGGATAGGGGTCTGGGGTGTAGCGGCGCGGGCGGCCTGGAGCGTCATCGGCATATCCACGAATAGTCCATGAAATATCCTTCGAATAATCCATTTGGGCAGATGTGACAGCTTAATGTAACAAGCAAGACGAGGCGAGGGTGGACGGAGCAAGAATGGCAATAGCGAAAATGAGCGTGGCCGAGCTGGAGAAGTTTCTTCAGGTCGAGTTCCCCCAGGCCTTCAGCGGTGGCGACATATCGATCGAAAGCGCAGACGGTGCCTCCTGCCTGCTGCGACAGCGCTACAGCAATCAGATGCTGCGTCCCGGCGGCACGGTCTCCGGCCCGACGCTGATGGCGCTGGCCGATTTTGCGATGTATGTGGTGCTGCTGTCGGCGATCGGCCCGATCGGGCTTGCGGTCACGACCAATCTCAACATCAATTTCCTGCGCAAGGGCCAGCCCGGCCAGGATATCCTCGCGGCAGCAAGGCTTTTGAAGCTGGGCAAGCGGCTCGCGGTAGGCGAGGTCAATCTGCTGTCAGGGACGGCGCCCGATCCGATCGCCCATGTAACCTCCACCTATTCCATTCCAAACGCTTAGTGTTTTATACGGTATTATTACACCTTATTTATAAGCGTTTGTTTTTGCTAATATATTTATTGGTGTTCGGCATTGACGCGAACGCCGGACCTATCTAGAAAGCGCGCAGTTCGGCGCGAGCGCGCCGATATTCCCCTTTTACGGATTTCCTCACATGAAAACGTTTTCGGCAAAGCCAGCCGAGGTGACGAAGAAGTGGGTGCTGATCGACGCCAAAGGTTTGGTGGTCGGCCGGCTCGCTTCCCTGGTCGCGATGCGCCTTCGCGGCAAACACCTCCCGACCTATACGCCCCACGTCGATTGCGGTGACCATGTCATCATCATCAACGCGGCCCATATCGTGCTCACCGGACGCAAGCGCGACAACAAGGTCTATTACAACCACACCGGCTTCATCGGCGGCATCAAGGAACGCACCGCGAAGTCGATCCTCGAGGGTCGCTTCCCTGAGCGCGTGGTCGAGAAGGCCATCGAGCGCATGATTCCGCGCGGGCCGCTTGGCCGTGTGCAACTCGGTAACCTGCGCGTTTACCCCGGGGCGGAACATCCGCATGAAGCCCAGCAACCCGAGACGGTGGACATTGCTTCGATGAATCGCAAGAACATGAGGGCCGCATAAGATGTCCGATACCATGCAGTCGCTCGATCAATTGTCGTCGCTGAAGCCGGCCGCGCCGGAATCGCCGCAATACGTCAAGAAGGTCGACAAATACGGTCGCGCCTATGCCACCGGCAAGCGCAAGGACGCGGTTGCCCGCGTCTGGATCAAGCCCGGCGCCGGCAAGGTCACCGTCAACACCCGTGAAGTCGAAGTCTATTTCGCACGTCCCGTGTTGCGGATGATGATTCAGCAGCCGCTGATCGCCGCCGCGCGTGCGGGCCAGTACGACGTGATCTGCACCGTGACCGGTGGCGGTCTGTCGGGCCAGGCCGGAGCGGTTCGTCATGGCATCTCGAAGGCGCTGACCTATTTCGAGCCTGATCTGCGCAGCGTTCTGAAAAAGGGCGGCTTCCTCACGCGCGACTCCCGCGTGGTCGAGCGCAAGAAGTACGGCCGCGCCAAGGCGCGCAAGTCGTTCCAGTTCTCGAAGCGCTAATTGCTTCGTTAGAATTTGTTGCGAAAACGATTCAGAAGGCGCCCGGTTTCGGGCGCCTTTTTTGTTGGGCATTTGCCGACGAGTTGATCCAGTTTTTTCTGAAAACTTGCGCATCGCTGCAAACGGATTGCCAACGCGGCGGTCTTAACGTCACGCCGAAGTGACGGCGCGTATTGCATTTCATCCGCGCCGGGAATGCTGCATCACAAATTACCCGGTGGCCCATGTCGCTTGATACTTCCACGCTTTATCTCGTTGCAACGATGGTCGCGGCAATGCTCGGAGGCATGCTGCTGCTGTTTGGCCGGCAGGAAAATATCCCGGCGTTGAAATGGTGGGGAACGGCCTATCTGCTTGGCGCTGCGTCGGTTGCGTTGTGGACGCTGGAGGGAGCGAGGTTTGGCGAAATATTTTCGCTGGCGTTGAATGCCGTCGGCTTCATCGCCTGCGGCCTGGTCTGGAATGCATCGCGGGTGTTTCATGGCCGCAAGCCCAATCTGCTGGGCCTGCCGCTCGGGGCATTGGCCTGGATCGCCGCCGTCTTGAGTCTGCCGCCTGAAGCGGCGGAACTGCGGATGACGCTCGGCGCCGGTATCGTCGCGGTCTATGCCGCGCTGACGGCCACTGAATTGTGGTCCGAGCGGCGCAGGACATTGCAAAAGCGCTGGCCCGCGATCGTGGTTCCGGTGCTGCATGGTTTTGCGCTGATGCTGCCGATTTTGTTGGGTGATTTCCTGCATCACGAGAATCATGCGTTCGGCACCAGCATCTGGGTCACGGTGTTCGCGGTCGAACTGGTGCTCTATGCGGTCGGTACCGTGTTCGTCATCTTCATGCTGGTGTCGGAACGCACGGTGACCGCGCACAAGAACGCAGCCTCGATGGATCCGCTGACCGGCATGTTCAATCGCCGCGGCTTCGCGGAAGCGACATCGCGGGTGATCGAGCGCGAAGCCAAAGCCGGCCGGCCGGTGACCGTGCTGATCTTCGACATCGATCATTTCAAGTCGATCAATGATCGTTTCGGCCATCCCGCGGGCGACGAGATTCTCAAGCTGTTCTCGGCTGTCGTGATCAACGGGCTGCGGATCACCGATCTTTCCGGGCGTATCGGCGGTGAGGAGTTCGCGGCGTTATTGCCGTGTTCGCTCGAAGAGGGCGTGCTCGCGGCCGAGCGAGTCCGCGAGGCTTTCGAGGCCTCGGGCATTGTCGATGATGTGGCCGGGCCGGTCGACACCACCGTCAGCATCGGCGTCGCCGGTGGTCCGGCGGGTACCGAACTTGAAGTGCTGTTGGCGGCGGCCGATACCGCGCTCTATCAGGCCAAGCGTGGCGGCCGTAATCGCGTCGAGGCCGCCGAGGAATTGCCGCTGTCGCTGGAAAACTGGCGGCGCAAGAGCGCAGGCAACGCGCGTGCGGCTCCGCTGAAGCCGGGTGCGAGCATCGCATAAAATGGCCGGACGGCGGGATTAACCTGCCGTTTATCATGCGGCATCTATCATCTAGGGTTATGAGCCTCCCGCGCAGTCCCAGATCTCGTGCCGCCTTGGCGTCACTCGAAGCCGCCGCCGTCTCGGCGCGCGAGGGCTTTGCCTGCATGTTCTCGACCTCAGACGAATATGAGACGGCGTTGATCGCGCAGCGCCGTACGCAAGGCCGTTACGATCAGCCGAAAAGCCGCTGGCCCGCTATGATGTTCGTCGGCTGCGCGCTGATGGTTGCCGGTACCGTGCTGCTCTTGAACTGAATGGCTGCGGGGGTAGGGGATGTGAGGGCGCCGCGAGGCGCCTTTTTCTTGGGGGGCATGGGCTATGCCCGCCGATACCGGCAGGCAGCAGCGGTTCCCAGCTTTTGCTATTGAACCGATTGGGCTAGAGACGTGCATTCTCAACCAGAGGCCGCCTCCCAATGATCACCGAAATCGCACAAATCGACGTCAAACCGGGTACCGAGAAAGACTTTGAAGCCGCCGTCGCCAAGGCAAAGCCGCTGTTCCTGCGCGCCAAAGGCGGTCTCGGAATCGAACTGCACAAATCGATCGAGAAGCCGTCGCGGTATCGGCTGATGGCCAAATGGGCGACGGTGGAAAACCACACCGTCGATTTCAGGGGCTCCGAAGACTTCGCCGCCTGGCGCGCGCTGGTCGGGCAGTATTTCGCGGCCCCGCCCGAGGTCGAACATACCGAGACGGTATTGTCCTGAGCCATGACAACGATCGGGCGGCGCGCGGCCTCAGGCCGCCGCCGTGCCGACCGCGGGTTCGTCGGCCTTGAAATGATCGATCAGGACTTTCACGATCGCCATCAGCGGCAGCGCCAGCGATATTCCCCACAGACCAAACACGACACCCAGCAGAATCTGGATCGCGAACAGCGTGGCCGGCGGGATATCCAGCGCCTGACGCTGGATGATCGGCGTCAGGATATAGCTTTCCAGCGCATGAACGCCCAGAAACAGCACGAACGCGCTGGCGGCTGCGACCCAGCCGGAGGCGAGACTGGCGAGCACCACGATCAATCCGGCGATCAACGCGCCGACCGTCGGGATGAAGGCAAGCAGCCCGGCCTGGATGCCCAGGATAAACGAACTCTGGATGCCGATCAGCGCAAGGCCGATCCAGGTCACAAGGAACACGGCAGCCATCGTGAGGATCTGCGCGATCAGCCAGCGCTCCAGCGTTTCACTGATCCGGTCGATAATGACAGTCGCACGCGCGCGATGTTTTGCCGGGGCCATATACAACAGTCCGGATCGATAGACACCGGGTTGCGCCGCGAAGGTCAGCCCGAGAAACAGCACGATGAAGAAATTTCCAACGGCGCTTACGGTGCCCAGAAGCAGCTTCAGTGTCTGGCTGACAATCGCGCCGCCGCTGGAGGCCAGCGCACCGGCGCTGGGGAGATTATGCGTCGCAGTTGCCGCCGGCGTTGCCACGCTCCCCGGCGTAACTGGCGTCGTCGATGCGGCCGGTGACGCGGAGAGATTGCCAAGTTCGAAATAGCTGGTGTCGATTCCGTTTCGCTCCAGGAAGGCCTTGACGCCGACCAGTTGCGATTTGATCGTGTCGCTCAGTGCAGTGGCCTGCTGGGCGATGGTGGCGCCGCCGAGAAAGATCACGCCGGACAACAGCCCCGCCAGCACCAGGCAGACAATCGTCAACCGCAGCGAATGCGATAGCTTGACAACCCGGCCGAGCAAATTGGTCATGGCGTTGAGCGCGACGCCAAGCAGCATTCCCGCAAAGATCAGAAATAACGTTGCGGCAAAATACCAGATGAACAGCAAAAGGGCGGCAAACACGACGACACCGATGCCGCCGACCGATATCGCCCATGCCAGGTCGCTGCGGGCTTTGAGACCGGTGTCGGCCGAACCTGCCACGTTGAATCCTTTCAAGTTGTTTCGAGCCGCACTCTTTCGTCAAACCGGGCCGGGATCAAGCGCAGAAGGCGCGCCGGTTTGCCGCTGTAGGCGCCGGACTTGAGGTTCTTGCAGGTCTGCGCAGTGGAAGGAGCGGGCGTAACGTGTTGATCCCTGGCCGGACGCGATGCATGATCCGCCTTGAACTAGGAGCGCAGGACGGGAAACGATGCAATGAGGAGGCCGGTAGTCGGTGTGATCGGGGGAGCCCATCGCATCGAAAACAGATTCGCGACGCAGATGGTCGGTGAACGAAATCTTCGCGCGGTGGCCGACGTCGCGGGCGCGCTGCCGCTGATGTTTGCGGCGTCACCCGAGATCACCGACATCGGCGCCCTGCTGGACGCGGTCGATGGCATCGTGCTGACAGGGGCCCGGGCCAATGTTCACCCGACGCATTTTCATACCGAGCCCCATCCCAAACACGAACCCTACGATCTGCACCGTGACGACGTGGCGCTGGCGCTATCGGAGGCGTGCGTCGCGCGTGGCGTTCCCCTGTTCGGGATTTGCCGTGGCTTGCAGGAGATGAACGTCGCCTTCGGAGGCTCGCTGCATCCCGAGATCCGTGAATTACCCGGGCGGATGAACCACCGCATGCCGCGGCTGGAAAACGGCGAAATCCATCCCGATCCCACAGTGGTCTTCGCCGATCGTCATGATGTCAGTCTGGTGCCCGGCGGTGCCTTTGCGCGGTTGCTCGGGTGCGAGACGATCCGGGTCAATTCGCTGCACGGCCAGGGCATCCTCGAGCCGGGCAAGCGGGTCGTGATCGAGGGCATTGCGGAGGACGGCACGATTGAGGCGATCCGGATCGCCGACGCGCCGGGGTTTGCGCTTGGCGTGCAGTGGCACGCTGAATATGACCCGCAGCGCAATCCGATCAACCGCGCTCTGTTTCAAGCGTTCGGAGAGGCGCTGCTGGCAAACAGGCGCTAGGGATAGGGCACGAATCGGCGTAATGCTGGATTCCGATCCTTGGGAAACACCACTTCAAATTTAAATTGAAGCTAGGGAACCCCCGGGTCTCCGAGATTGTTGGTGGCTAGACCCGAACCTTTCGGGATCGTTTTCTCACCACACTCCTGAATCGCTCATACGCGGACAATTGGCTGAACCGTTCGAAGCCATAAGTGAGCAACTGGCACGAGCTAATCCCAACGGCTCCAGATGAAAGTGCCGGATAATCATGACTGCAGGTGCCGTTCTTCCTACCGTTCTGATCGTCGAGGACGAGATGATGTTGCGCATGCGGGCGGTGGATATGGTCGAAGATGCAGGGTTTTCGTCCGTCGAGGCCGTCAATGCCGACGATGCGCTGGCGATTCTCGAATCCCGCTCCGATATCGAACTCTTGTTTACGGACATTCAGATGCCGGGAAGCATGGACGGCCTCAAGCTCGCTCACGCCGTTCACGAGCGTTGGCCATCGATCAAGATCATTCTGGTGTCAGGCCAGTTGAAATTGACCGACGACGACAAGCCGGTGGACAGCCGCTTCTTCGGAAAACCGCTCGACGTGAAGCAAATGACTGCCGAATTGCAGGACATGATCGGTACCGGCACCCTGGAAATCACGAAAGACGTCGACGCACTGATCGCGGCGGCGCCGCATCCGGAAGCGGGTGGCAAAACGATCCGATCGGAGTCATCAGGTTCAACGCAGGAATTGACCGCGGAAAATGACAGTCTTCGCCTGCTGCTGGAGCAGGCCGGGATCGATGCCAAGGTGTTGTTGGCGCAGGCGGGCATTGATGCCAAAGAGCGTGAAGCGGCCGACAAGCTGCAGAAGCTCATTCTTGAAGAGTTGCATCACCGTATCAAGAATACGCTCGCCACGGTCAGTGCGATCGCATCCCAGAGTCTGCGGACCGCGACAAGCATCGAGCACGGTCAACAGGCCATCGAAGGCCGGCTGGTGGCGCTGGGGCGGGCGCATGATCTCCTGCTTCAGGCCAGATGGGCCAACGCCAGCCTGGAACAGACTATCCGTGGCGCAACCGAACCCTATGTCACCATCGGCTCCGGCAGAATTTCGATACAGGGCCCCGACATCAGGATAACGTCAGGTGCTGTGATCGCGCTCGCGATGACCCTCAACGAACTCTGTACCAACACCACGAAGTTCGGTGCATTGTCAGAGCCGGCCGGCCGCATCGAGATCGTTTGGAAGATCGATGAAAAAGAGCAGCGGCTGCATCTGACATGGTCCGAGAAAAATGGCCCTGTTGTCCATGCGCCATCCCGTCAAAGCTTTGGCACCCGCCTGATCGGGACATTGGGACAGCAATTGAAGGGGTCGGTTAAAATGGCCTACGACGCTACGGGGTTCGTCTATGTATTGGACGTGCCAATGGCTTCGCTGGTCGCGCCGGCATGACTGGATCACACCGGCGCGGCGAATGCTTTGTCTGAGATGGTTTAAGCCGCCTTGCTCACTTTCTCCACCTTCACGCCGCCGCCTTCCAGCAGCATCACCCGGTTGAGCAGTTTCACCAGCGCATAGACGGACTCGATGGCGGGGGCCGCGGTGTTTGTCAGCCTCGCCATTTCCAGGATGGAGCCGATCAAGGCCTCGGTTTCGAGCGAGCGGCCGGCCTCCACGTCCTGCAGCATCGAGGTCTTGTGCGCGCCGACGGCTTCCGCGCCGGCGATGCGCTTTTCAATCGTGACGCGGAAGGTGACGCCGAGCTTCTGAGCGATGTCCTGCGCTTCCTTCATCATGGTCGCGGCCAGCTCGCGGGTCTCGGCGAACTGGCAGATATCCACGAGCGTGGCATGAGTCAGCGCCGAGATCGGGTTGAAGGAGAGATTGCCCCAGGCCTTCAGCCAGATCTCCGAGCGGATATCCGGCAGCACCATCGATTTCAGCCCGGCCTTGATGAAGACGTCGTGCAGCTCCCTGACGCGCGGCGTCTCCTTGCCGTCGAGTTCGCCGATCGGGAAACGGTCGCCCTCGACGTGGTGGATGACGCCGGGCGCGGTCGCCGCCGCGGCGGGATAGACCACGCAGCCGATCAGGCGACTCGGGTCGATATTCTTGGTCAGCACGCCCGAAGGATCGAGGCTTTCCAGTTTGTGATTGTCGTACTGGCCGCCGAGTTTCTGGAAATACCACCAGGGCAGGCCGTTCTGCACCGTCAGCACGACGGTTTCGGGACCGAGCAGCGCGTCGATATCGCGCACCACCTGATCGAGGAAATGCGCCTTCACGGCCAGTACCACGATGTCCTGCTTGCCGGCTTCGGCCGGCTTGTTGACGGCTTTCATCTTGGCGGTCTGGACCTTGCCGTCATGCCATTCCAGCTTGAGGCCGTTCTTCTGGATCGCGGCGAGATGCGCGCCCTGGTCGATGACAGTCACGTCCTCGCCGGCGAGCGCAAACTTGGCCGCCAGCAGGCCTCCGATGGCGCCGGCGCCAACCACGCAGATCTTCTTCTGCTTGGGCGGTGCGCCCAGCAGATAGGGGCTTGGAAGCACCTGGTCGAACACATTGCTGAGGCTGCCGACGCCATCGATCACGATATCGACGACGTTATGCGCATCGCCCATCGTGCCGGCGCCGAGCGAGGTGCCGCAGGCGACGATGTCGCCCGGCATCAGTGTTACGTCCTTGGAAATGGCGGCGACGAGCTTGTGCGGCGGGAAGAACATGTCGGCGACGGGATAGTTCTGGCGCTCCTTGCCATTGAGGATGGTCTTGATCGACAGCTTCATGGGATCGAGACCGGTCGCAATGGCAGGACCAAATACGCCGAAGGTGTCGAAGCTTTTTGAGCGCGCCCATTGTTCGAAGGATTTGTCTTTGCGCAAGAGATCGACGGCGGTGACATCGTTTACGCAGGTGTAGCCGAAGATATAATCGCCGGCCTCTTCCTCGGAGATGTTGAAACATTTCTTGCCGATGACGACGCCGAGTTCGCCTTCATAGATGATCTTTCCGGCATAGGTCGCCGGGCGTTCGATCGGGCGGTTGGCGGGGTGGTAGGAATTCGGCGCCTTCAAGAACCACAGCGGCTCCTTCGGCTGCTTGAAATCGTTCTTGGCCGCGAGTTGATGGAAGTTATTCCACAGGCAGACCATCTTCGAAGGATCGCAGGGGGTCAGAAGCTGAACGTCAGAAAATTTCAGCTTCTCGCCGTTCGGCTTGGCGCCGGCGAACATATCGCCGGTATGAACCAGGATGGTGTCGTCTTCCAGCGTGCCGAAGCCGGTCTTTCCATCCTGCTCAAAACGGATCCACTTTGCCATCTGCGATCTCTCCCCTGGTGGCGGCGTCATTGTGTCGCGCCGCTCTTTCATCACTGTAGTACCGGTGGCGTTGGCAGCCAATCATGCACTGCATCATTGGGGAAGCGGCCAATGTCCGCTATAGACAGTTCTCGCAAGCGGCCGATCAACGGCCGTACAAATTACAGGGAGGACGCCGTGCGGGACCGAAAATGGTCAAGGCGGGAACTGCTGAAGGTATCGACGGCATCAATGGCGGGCGCGCTGTTCGCGCAACCGCTGAGAGCCGCGACGATACCGCCGACGGCCGTCACGCCGGCGCTGATCGAGGCGGCGCGCAAGGAAGGCAAGCTGTCATATTACTGTGCGCTTGAGCTCAATGTCGGCGAACGCCTCGGCAAGATGTTCGAAGCCAAATATCCCGGGATCGCCGTGCGGGTCGAACGCTCCGGGGCGGAGCGGATTTACCAGCGGATCGCCCAGGAGCAGGGCAGCGGCATCAACGCGGTCGACGTCGCCAACAGCACCGATCCCTCACACTATCTTGATTGGAAAAAGAGCGGCTGGCTCGCGGCATACCTGCCGGAGGAGGTCGCCAAGTATTTTCCGGCCGATCAGTTCGATCCCGATGGCATGTACGCCACGTCCTGCGCCTGGACCGAAGCCATCGGTTACAACACCAACCTGGTCAAACCGGAGGACGCGCCGAGGAGCTATGCCGATCTGCTCGATCCGAAGTGGCAGGGCAAGCTCGTCAAGGGCCATCCCGGCTACAGCGGCGCGATCCTGACCGCGACCTTCGTGCTCTCGCGCGAACGCGATCTGGGCTGGCCGTATCTTGAGAAACTGGCCCAGCAAAAAGTGATGCAGGTGCAATCGGCGGCCGACCCGCCGAAGAAAATACAGCTGGGCGAGCGCGCCGTCATGGCCGATGGCAATGACTACAATCTGGTGCTGCTCAAGGACCAGGGCAAACCGGTCGAGGTGGTCTATCCGACCGAAGGCTCACCGCTGATCATTGTCCCGACCGGGGTGTTCGAAAAGGCTCCCAATCCGAATGCGGCGCGGCTGTTTCAGAGCTTCTTCTTGAGCGCGGAGACCCAGCAAATGCTGGTCGACGACTATGCGCTTCGTTCGTTCCATGCGCAGGTCAAGGAGAAGCCCGGTCACACGCCGCTGTCGGCGTTGAAATTGCTCAAGGCCGATCCGGCTTTGGTGCAGGCTCAGAGCGAAGAGATCAAGGCGCGCTATTCCAAGGTCTTCAAGGTCTGATCGCCGGGGCTCGGGACAATAAAAAAGGCGCTCCCACGGGAGCGCCTTTTGCTTTGATGCCGGCGACAATGCCGCCGATTCATTACAGCGAATAGTACATTTCGAATTCGACCGGATGCGGCGTCATTTCGAAGCGCGCCACTTCGGTCATCTTCAGTTCGATGTAAGCGTCGATGAAGTCGTCGTCGAACACGCCGCCGTTCTTGAGGAAGCCGCGATCCTTGTCGAGATTCTCCAGCGCCTCGCGCAGCGAGCCGCATACCGTCGGGATCGCCTTCAGCTCTTCCTTCGGCAGATCGTAGAGATCCTTGTCCATCGCCGGTCCCGGATCGAGCTTGTTCTTCACGCCATCGAGACCCGCCATCAGCATCGCGGCAAAGCCGAGATACGGATTGGCCATCGGATCGGGGAAACGTACCTCGACGCGCTTGGCCTTCGGATTTGCAGTGTAGGGGATGCGGCACGACGCCGAGCGGTTACGCGCGGAGTAGGCGAGCAGCACCGGGGCTTCGTAACCCGGCACCAGGCGCTTGTAGGAATTGGTCGAGGGATTGGTGAAGGCATTGATCGCCTTGGCATGCTTGATGATGCCGGCGATGTAGGACAGGCAGGTCTCCGAGAGGTCGGCGTATTTGTTGCCGGCGAATACCGGCTTGCCGTCCTTCCAGATCGACTGGTGGACATGCATGCCCGAGCCGTTGTCGCCATAGACCGGCTTCGGCATGAAGGTGGCGGTCTTGCCGTAGATGTGCGCGACCTGATGGATGCAGTATTTGTAGATCTGCATCTGGTCGGCCATCAGGGTCAACGTGTCGAACTTCATACCGAGTTCGTGCTGCGCGGATGCCACTTCGTGGTGATGCTTCTCGACCTTGACGCCCATCTTGGCCATCGCGCCGAGCATTTCCGAGCGCATGTCCTGCACTGAGTCTTGCGGCGGGACGGGAAAGTAGCCGGCCTTGGTGCGGATGCGGTGGCCGAGGTTGCCGCCCTCATATTCGGTGTCGGAATTGATCGGCAGTTCCGACGAGTCCAGCTTGAAGCCGGTGTTGTAGGGGGTGGTCTGGTAGCGGACGTCGTCGAATACGAAGAATTCGGCTTCCGGCCCGACGAAAATCGTGTCGCCGATGCCCATCGACTTGACCATGGCTTCGGCCTTCTTGGCCATGCCGCGAGGGTCGCGGTTGTAGGGCTCGCCCGTGGTCGGCTCCAGCACGTCGCAGGTGATGACCATGGTGGTTTCGGCAAAGAACGGGTCGATCGTCGCGGTGACGGGATCGGGCATCAGGCACATGTCGGATTCGTTGATCGCCTTCCAGCCGGCGATCGAGGAGCCGTCGAACATCGTGCCCTCGGCGAAGATGTCCTCATCGATCATGCTGATGTCGAAGGTTACATGCTGCCACTTGCCGCGCGGGTCGGTAAAACGCAGATCGACGTATTTCACGTCGTTGTCCTTGATCGACTTCAGGACGTCTTTGGCGGTCTTCATGAATCCCCCTTAGGATTTTTTGGTTGCAGTGAGCCGGCCGCGGCCGGCGACCGTGGGCAACCGTCAATACAATTGGGGGATGACCAATACAATATCAGAGAATGGGCACCGGAAAGCCGGCAGGGTCCGGTCAGGCGAACTCCTGTCAGATCGCGTCGAGCCCGGATTCCCCGGTTCGGATGCGGATGGCCTCTTCGATATTGGAAACGAAGATCTTTCCGTCGCCGATGCGACCGGTCTGGGCTGCCCGCCTGATCGCATCGATCGCCCGATCGACCAGTTCGTCCGAAATCACGATTTCGATTTTCACCTTGGGCAGGAAGTCCACGATGTATTCGGCGCCGCGGTAGAGTTCGGCGTGGCCCTTCTGGCGTCCGAAACCCTTGGCCTCGGTGACGGTAATGCCCTGCAATCCCACTTCCTGGAGCGCTTCCTTAACCTCGTCGAGCTTGAATGGCTTGATGATGGCTTCGATCTTTTTCACGAAACGCCTCCCGGGCACTTTAATTTCAGACTTCAGGTTGTTCTACACTGCGCAGAGTGCGCAGATATCAGATCATTTTCCCCGGCGCGCGGCCATGCACACATCTATCGGTTACCGGTCAGCACGATGATCCAGAGCCGGGCTTCCTCAAAAGCAGGGTCTATGCCAAGTTATTAAAACGCCTGATTTCGAAATGTTATCAGGCTTTTAACAGGCGTTCATAAGGGAGTAGATCGAAGCAGTCACCATACTCCAGCCTACGAAATAGGCAACTAGATCAATCGGCATGCAATCGGCGGGATTGAACGGTTTACAACGCAAGAACTGCCTCAGGAAAAGGCGCTTCTGTCAGGGGAATTGGCATGGAAATCCTAACGACCGCCGAGATGGAGCATGCCGACCGGCTCGCCATCGCGGCCGGTACGCCGGGCTTCGCATTGATGATGAGCGCAGGCCAGGCCATTGCCCAGGTCGCGATGGACCTCGTGGAGGAAGGCCCGATCATCGTGGTCGCCGGCCGCGGCAATAATGGTGGCGATGGCTTTGTGGCGGCGGCCGAACTGGCGGCGCGGGGACGTGAGGTCTCCGTCATCCTGATATGCGAGCGCGACATTCTGGCGGGCGACGCGGCCTCGGCGGCACGGGGCTGGAAATACCCCGTTCTGCCGTTCAATCCGCAAGCGATCGGCCGGCCGGCCCTGATCATCGATGCGCTGTTCGGCGCCGGTCTCAATCGAAACGTGAAGGGGGAGCCGGAGCAGATGATCGAAGCGATCAATGCCAATGGCGCTCCGATCCTCAGCGTCGACCTGCCGAGCGGCGTCAATGGCACCAGCGGTGCTGTGATGGGCGTTGCCGTCAAAGCGACCGAGACGGTCACGTTCTTCCGGCGCAAACCGGCGCACCTCCTGTTGCCGGGCCGAATCCAATGCGGCCGCGTTCGCGTGGCCGACATCGGCATCGATGCGAATGTGCTCACTGAAATTAAGCCGCAGACGTTCGAAAACATTCCCGCGTTTTGGCGCCGATCTTTCCCAGTGCCGCGGATCGACGGCCATAAATACAGCCGCGGTCATGTCGTCGTTGCCTCCGGCAACATGGCTTCGACCGGGGCGGCCCGGCTGTCGGCGCGCGGAGCGCTGCGGGCAGGGGCGGGGCTGGTCACGCTCGCGTCACCCCGGAACGCGCTGGCCGTCAACGCCGCAGCGTTGTCGGCCGTCATGGTTCGCTCCACGGATACGGCGATCGAATTCGCCGAACTTTTGGCCGACAAGCGCTTCAACATCTGCGTCATCGGCCCGGGCGCGGGTGTTAACCAGCGAACCCGCGATTTTGTCCTGACGGCCTTGTCTGCCAAACGAGGTTTGGTGCTGGACGCAGACGCACTGACCAGTTTTGCCGAGGCGCCGGATCATCTGTTCGAGGCGATTAAGGCATCACCGGATTCGCAGGTTGTTCTGACGCCGCATGAAGGCGAATTTCCACGGCTGTTCAGCGACATCAGCAACAAGAATCCGCTTCGTTCGAAACTTGAGCGGGTGCGGGCGGCCGCCGGACGCTCTGGTGCCGCCGTGCTGCTCAAGGGACCGGATACCGTGGTGGCGTCACCGGACGGGCGCGCTGCCATTGCCAGCAACGCGCCGCCCTGGCTTGCCACCGCCGGTGCCGGCGATGTGCTGGCGGGCATGATATCGGGGATGCTGGCGCAGGGCGTCCCGGCGTTCGAGGCTGCCTGTCTCGGGGTTTGGATGCATGGCGAGGCCGCGCGCGAGGCGGGGCCGGGCTTGATTGCGGAAGACCTGCCCGAGGTTTTGCCCGCGGTGTTCCGTCATCTCTATGACGAGTTCGAGATCGATTATTGATCGATCTTTGTTTTGACGCGTTTTCTTCACGCGAACCGGTATCCACTTCGCTTGAAAACGCTATGGTTCACTCGACGCTGTACCAGCGCACCAGCCGGGGCGCTGCCCAGTCGGTCGCAACCGACTCCATCAGCCACCGTCCGGCATTCTCAGCCGCAAAGGCGATGCGCTGGGTCTGTCCGGCTTCGATCAGGAGCGTATCCAGCCAGAACGGCTTCCAGCCGTCGTCGAGCCGGTCCAGCAGCCTGAAATGATGGCCATGAAGGTGGAACACGGCGGGGATATCGGCGCGATTGGCCAGGGCCAGTACCACCGTACGGCCGGTCTTGGCGCGAAAGGCGGGGGCAGCGGTGCCGGCGAAGCTTATAGGCGCTACCCAATCGGTCTGCTGTCCGCTGAGCGTCCGTGCGCCGAGCGTCACATCGACCCGCAAGGCGCTCTTGAGGTCGAGATGCGCCGGAAGCCCGTTGGACGGCAGCGGCGGCGCCGCCGGCAATGGCGCATTCCGGACCGGCGGCTCGTTTGAGACGACCAGCCGGGCGATCGGACGGGGCGCTTTGCCGTCATGCAGAAGAATGGACGATGTCGAACCCGGCGCTGTGGCATCGAGGAAGGCATCGACCCGGGTTCCCGGCGCCAGGATCAGCGTGCCGTCGCGGGCCAGAAACGGTTCGCTCGGCTGGCCGTCGAGGGCCATGATGCGGACGTCATATTTTTCTATTTTTATAGCAATAACATTCCGTTGAAAGCCATTGATGAAGCGAAGCCTCAGGCGCTCATTGGCGCGCGCTTTGATATCCAGCGTTGCCAGCCCGTTGATGGTGTAGATCGGCGTTGTATCTTTGGGGTCGACGCCGGGCGCGATCGCGCTTCCGTCCGGGCGCAAACGCCAGTCTTCGAGCAGGAACACCTCGTCGCGGTCGACGGTGATCGGCTCGTTTTCGCTCACAATCAGCGGCAGCGCCCGCGAAGGCCGCGTCAGGCCGTCGCCCAACAGCCGAAGGTCACATGAGAGGGTGCCCGCGTGACGCAATGGAATCGTTAGATTTTCACGGGCGCTCAGCCCCAATGGCGCTCGGACGATCAACGCCTCGGCGGCCGGGGCGCCCTCGATTCCGTGCCAATTCAGGACAGCGGGCACCGGCAATTCATTGGCAAACGCGACGTCTAGCGTGTCGCCACGCTTGAAGCGCAGGCTGGGGCTCGCTTTTGCGTCTTGGAGCGACCAGATCGGCGTATCCGGCTCGCCTGGACGTAAGGCGAGCGCTGTGGGTTTGGCCAGCAGCGACAGCGAAGGGCGTCCCTGCGCGGCCGCCAGTCGCGGCATCGCCGGGCCCAGCGCCACCGCGCCCAATCCCGCCATCAGCTCGCGCCGGCCCAGCCGGGGAATTTGATCTGCCATAGAACTGATGCGGACCATTTTCTGCTGGATATGTCCAGTTACCGCGGCTACCTCAGGAGGGCTTTTGAGCGGGCTTTCAGCCAAGCTTTTGAGCCGGCTTTAAAACGGCCATTTTTTTGCTGCGGACCGGTGGGCTCATGTTATAAGCCCGCCGCTCGCGGCATCGCGGCCGGACGTGATGCTATCAGCGGGCGTGGCGGAACTGGTAGACGCGCTGGATTTAGGTTCCAGTGACGAAAGTTGTGGGGGTTCGAGTCCCTCCGCCCGCACCAAGCGCCGATAGCGTTTGCATAAGGATTGCTGGAGGGCCTGTTTCCAAAAGGGCGTCTGCCCATGGAAACCGGTCCGCCGAACCACCGGCGCAGGCTTGCCAAAGCCTTGCGTCGACCAGATTGACAATGTCCGGGCCTTTTTCAGGCCGGACCAAGCGGGAAGAAGATTGAGGCCATGCAGATCACAGAAACCCTCGCCGAGGGATTGAAGCACGAATTCCAGATCAGCGTTCCTGCATCGGATCTTGATGCCAAGGCGGACGCCCGTCTGGTCGATCTCAAGGGCAAGGTTCGTATCAACGGATTCCGTCCCGGCAAGGTGCCGGTGAGCCATCTCAAGAAGGTGTATGGCCGCTCGGTCATGGCCGAGACCATCGATCAGACCATCCGCGATACCAATTCGCAGATCTTCACCGAGCGCGGCTTCCGTCTGGCGACCGAACCCAAGGTCACGATGCCGACCGAGGAAAAAGCCGTCGAGGATATCCTCAACGGAAAGTCGGATCTCACCTACACCGTAGCGATCGAGGTAGTGCCCGCGATCCAGCTCGCCGACTTCAAGGGCTTCACGGTCGAGAAGCCGGTAGCCGAAGTGACCGATGCTGAGGTCGATGAAGCCGTCAAGCGCATCGCCGACCAGAACCGTACCTTCGCTCCAAAGGGTGAGGGCGCCAAGGCCGAGACGGGCGATCGGGTCACGATCTCGTTCAAGGGCTCGATCGACGGCACGCCGTTCGACGGCGGCACCGGTGAAGACATGCCTGTCGTCATCGGTTCGAACTCTTTCATTCCTGGCTTCGAAGACCAGTTGATCGGCATCGCGGCCGGTGAAACCCGCACCCTGAAAGTCGACTTCCCGAAGAATTATGGCGCCGAGACGCTGGCCGGCAAGGCAGCCGAGTTCGAGACGTCGGCGAGCCTGGTTGAAGCGGCGCATGACACCGTCATCAACGACGAGTTCGCCAAGACGCTCGGCCTTGAATCGCTCGACAAGCTGAAGGAAGCCGCCCGCGAGCGGCTGGCGGCTGAATTCGCCGGCGCCACGCGCCAGCGGGTCAAGCGGGTGCTGCTGGATAAGCTCGACGAGACCCATCGCTTTGAGGCGCCGCCGTCGCTGGTCACGGAGGAGTTCGAGCAGATGTGGAACTCGATCAAGGCCGAGATGGAAGCCGGCGGCAAGACCTTCGCCGATGAGAACACCACCGAAGAAGCCGCCAGGGAAGAATATCACAAGATCGCCGACCGCCGCGTCCGGCTCGGTCTCGTGCTGTCCGAGATCGGCGAGAAGAACAAGATCACCGTCACCGACGATGAAGTCAGCCGTGCCGTGATCGAGCGCGCACGCTCGATGCCCGGACGCGAGAAGGAAGTCTGGGACTTCTATCGCAACAATGCCAATGCGCTCGCCCAGCTTCGTGCGCCGATCTATGAAGACAAGGTGGTCGACTTCATCCTCGAACTCGCCAACGTGACCGAAAAGAAGGTGACGCGCGAGGAACTGTACAAGGACGACGAGGAGAAGAGCGCGGCCTGATTGGGTTAGCCGGCGTTAAGGATGAGCGGCGAAAGGCGCGTGGCGGCGGGGTGCGTCGCTATGCGAGGCTGTCCGAATCAGCTTCAACTGCGGTGAATCAGGCTCGAATTGGCTCCGGTCTTGTCACCGGAGAATTGGCCCATATCTGTGAGCCTGTTCTTTTAAGTCCTGCATCACGGGACGTTCGTCCGCGCCCGGCAAAGCCTAAGCCTTTCTGTCTTGCCGATGGATGTTCGCCTCCGCCAACCTCTCTACTAACCCTCTACCAACCCTTGGGTGACTAATGCGCGATCCGGTGGAAACCTACATGAACCTCGTGCCGATGGTGGTCGAACAGACCAACCGCGGCGAGCGTGCCTACGACATCTTCTCGCGCCTGCTCAAAGAGCGAATCATCTTCGTGACCGGACCGGTCGAAGATGGCATGTCGACGCTGACCGTTGCCCAGCTTCTGTTTCTCGAAGCCGAGAATCCGAAGAAGGAAATCTCGATGTACATCAACTCGCCGGGCGGGGTGGTGACGTCGGGTCTGGCGATCTACGACACGATGCAGTTCATTCGTCCGCCGGTATCGACGCTGTGCACCGGACAGGCCGCCTCGATGGGATCGCTGCTGCTGGCTGCGGGCCACAAGGATATGCGCTTCTCGCTGCCGAATTCGCGCATCATGGTGCACCAGCCCTCCGGCGGTTTTCAGGGCCAGGCGACCGACATCATGCTGCACGCCCAGGAAATCCTGAATCTGAAGAAGCGTCTTAACGAAATCTACGTGAAGCACACCGGCCAGACCTACAAGGCGATCGAGGACGCGCTGGAACGCGACAAGTTCCTCACCGCAGAAATGGCCCGTGACTTCGGAATTGTGGACAAGGTTATCGATAAGCGCTCGGAAGAGCCGACGCCGAAAGCCCCCTGATATTGCAGTCAGGCCCAAGCCAGATAGGTTCAAACAGGCTTAACAAGCGCTGCGGCGGTGATTTTGGCCGGTTGGCGGCGGTTTTTGCCTTGCCAGAGCGGAAAGTTCCGCTTTCGTGCCGGTCCGGCAGCGTGGTAATCGCGCAACGCCGGGCCAATTTCGACGGGCCCGGCCAGTGTCAAAGGCGCAAATCACGGTATTGTCACAGATATCGCATGACCGCCTGATTAGCGAATTCTTGATAGTCGGGTGCGACCATGGTTGGCTAGGCTGAATGGGGTATGGTCGCGGGAGATTCGAATAACCTGCGATTCGGTTGGCATCTAAAGCGTAGGGTCTTTTTTGGTACGGATTTTGCTCTATCTACAACTCTGTGCCGGTAATTCCCGGAATAGGGCGATCGAGCGTACGGGATCGAACGGCGGACGGAGATAAGAATGAGTAAGGTCGGAACCAGCGACTCCAAGAACACGCTGTATTGCTCGTTCTGCGGCAAGAGCCAGCACGAAGTCCGCAAGTTGATCGCGGGCCCCACCGTATTCATCTGCGACGAATGCGTTGAACTGTGCATGGACATCATTCGCGAGGAGAACAAATCCTCGCTGGTGAAGTCGCGCGACGGAATTCCCACCCCGAAGGAAATCTGCAAGGTCCTGGACGATTACGTGATCGGTCAGAGCCATGCCAAGAAGGTGCTCTCGGTCGCTGTCCACAATCACTACAAGCGGCTCAATCATCAGACCAAGCACAACGACGTCGAACTGGCGAAGTCGAACATTCTGCTGATCGGACCGACCGGTTCGGGCAAGACGCTGCTGGCGCAGACGCTGGCGCGGATTCTCGACGTGCCATTCACGATGGCCGATGCGACGACCCTGACCGAAGCCGGTTATGTCGGCGAAGACGTCGAGAACATCATCCTGAAGCTGCTGCAGTCGGCCGACTACAATGTCGAGCGCGCGCAGCGTGGCATCGTCTATATCGACGAAATCGACAAGATCAGCCGCAAGTCCGACAATCCGTCAATCACCCGCGACGTGTCGGGCGAGGGCGTGCAGCAGGCGCTTCTGAAGATCATGGAAGGCACGGTTGCCTCGGTTCCTCCGCAGGGCGGCCGCAAGCATCCGCAGCAGGAGTTCCTGCAGGTTGACACCACCAATATCCTCTTTATCTGCGGCGGCGCCTTCTCGGGCCTCGAGAAGATCATCTCCGCACGCGGACGTTCGACCTCGATCGGTTTCGCCGCCCAGGTGCTGGCGCCGGAAGATCGCCGCACCGGCGAAATCTTCCGTCACGTCGAGCCTGAGGATCTCCTGAAGTACGGCCTGATCCCCGAATTCGTCGGCCGCTTGCCGGTGGTCGCGACGCTGGAGGATCTCGACGAAGCTTCGCTGAAGAAGATTCTGACCGATCCGAAGAACGCGCTGGTGAAGCAGTATCAGCGGCTGTTCGAAATGGAGAATATCGAGCTGACCTTCGCCGACGAAGCGCTTGGTGCGGTCGCCCGCAAGGCGATCGAACGCAAGACCGGCGCGCGGGGCTTGCGCTCGATCCTCGAAAGCATTCTGCTCGAAACCATGTTCGATCTTCCGGGTCTGGAAGGGGTCGAAGAGGTCGTGATCTCGCGTGAAGTGGTGGAGGGCACGGCTCGCCCGCTCTACATCTACGCCGACCGTTCCGACCGCGCCGTGGAAAGCAGCGCCAGCGCCTGATCGCATCAGCCGCCGGCGAATAACGCAGGCAAATCAAGACGGCTGCCGAGCCTTTCGGCGGCCGTGTTTGCGCAGAGCGAACGCCGCGTTTAGCCCCGATTGGCGGGCCTTTTTCAGCGACTTGACACCCCCATGGTCGATAGCCACCTAATACTGTCGGTGGCGAAAAATCTGATCTGAGATTCGCCTCGACAACGATCCGGGAAGGCGGGCCAGGTATGGCCATTCGATCCCGGAGCATCTCGGCACCTTGTGGCGGTTGCGCATAGCGGACTGCGTGCAAGGGGGCACAACAAAAGGAAAAGGCCATGACGACCCCAAAACCCCGGCCATCTATCGTTCACGGCGAAAGCCATTCCTATCCGGTGCTGCCGCTGCGCGACATCGTCGTTTTCCCGCACATGATCGTGCCGCTGTTCGTCGGCCGCGAGAAATCGATCCGCGCGCTCGAGGAGGTCATGAAGAATGACGCCTTGATCATGCTCGCGACGCAGAAGAATGCATCGGATGATGATCCGACTCCGGATTCGATTTACGAAACCGGAACGCTCGCCAGTGTGCTGCAGCTGCTCAAATTGCCCGACGGCACCGTGAAGGTGCTGGTGGAGGGGCTTGAGCGCGCCCGCGTGCAGAAATATTCCAACCGCGCCGAATACTATGAAGCCACCGCGATTGCGCTCGCCGACACCGATGCGACCTCCGTCGAGGCCGAAGCTTTGTCGCGCTCGGTCGTGTCGGACTTCGAGAGCTATGTGAAGCTCAACAAGAAGATCTCCGCCGAAGTTGTCGGCGTGGTGCAGGCCATCACGGATTTCGCCAAGCTCGGCGACACCGTGGCTTCGCATTTGGCCGTCAAGATTGCCGATCGTCAGGCGATCCTGGAGACGCTGTCGGTCACCGCGCGCCTGGAGAAGGTGCTCGGCTTGATGGAGAGCGAGATTTCGGTGCTGCAGGTCGAGAAGCGGATCCGCTCGCGCGTCAAGCGCCAGATGGAGAAGACCCAGCGCGAATATTATCTCAACGAGCAGATGAAGGCGATCCAGAAGGAGCTCGGCGACGACGAAGGTCGCGACGAGTTGGCCGATCTGGAAGAGAAGATTGCCAAGACCAAGCTGTCCAAGGAAGCACGCGAAAAGGCGCAGCATGAGCTGAAGAAGCTGCGCCAGATGTCGCCGATGTCCGCGGAAGCCACCGTCGTGCGCAACTATCTGGATTGGCTGTTGTCGATCCCGTGGAACAAGAAGTCCAAGGTCAAGAAGGATCTGGTTGCGGCCCAGGAAGTCCTGGACAGCGATCACTACGGGCTTGAGAAGGTCAAGGACCGCATCGTCGAGTATCTGGCGGTGCAGTCACGCGCCAACAAGCTGACCGGACCGATCCTGTGCCTCGTCGGCCCCCCCGGCGTCGGCAAGACCTCGCTTGGCAAGTCGATCGCGAAAGCGACGGGACGCGAATTCGTTCGCGTGTCGCTCGGTGGCGTGCGCGACGAGGCCGAGATCCGCGGTCACCGCCGCACTTATATTGGCTCGATGCCCGGCAAGGTCATCCAGTCGATGCGCAAGGCGAAGACCTCGAATCCGCTGTTCCTGCTGGACGAGATCGACAAGATGGGCGCCGATTTCCGCGGCGATCCGTCATCGGCGCTGCTGGAGGTCCTCGACCCCGAGCAGAACTCGACCTTCAACGACCACTATCTTGAGGTCGATTACGATCTCTCCAACGTGATGTTCATCACGACCGCGAATACGCTCAATATTCCCGGGCCGCTGATGGACCGCATGGAGATCATCCGGATCGCCGGCTATACCGAGAACGAGAAGGTCGAGATCGCGCGCAAGCATCTGATCCCGAACGCGATCTCCAAGCATGGCCTGGATTCGAAGGAATGGTCGATCGACGACGACGCGTTGCTCTTGATGATCCGGCGCTACACCCGCGAAGCGGGCGTGCGTAACCTGGAGCGTGAGCTTTCGACACTCGCCCGCAAGGCGGTGAAGGAGCTGATGATCTCCAAGAAGAAGTCGGTCAAGGTCACCGAGAAGACTCTGGAAGAGTTCCTGGGTGTGCCGAAGTACCGCTTCGGCGAGATCGAAAGCGACGATCAGGTCGGCATTGTCACGGGTCTCGCATGGACCGATGTCGGTGGCGAGCTGCTCACCATCGAAGGCGTCATGATGCCCGGCAAGGGCAGGATGACCGTCACGGGCAATCTGCGCGACGTGATGAAGGAGTCGATTTCGGCGGCGGCGTCTTACGTCCGCTCGCGCGCCGTCGGATTCGGCATCGAGCCGCCATTGTTCGATCGGCGCGATATCCACGTCCACGTGCCGGAGGGGGCGACCCCGAAGGACGGCCCGTCGGCTGGCGTGGCGATGGCAACCGCGATCGTCTCGATCATGACCGGCATCCCGATCCGGCATGATGTCGCCATGACCGGCGAGATCACGCTGCGGGGACGCGTCCTGCCGATTGGCGGCTTGAAGGAGAAGCTGTTGGCGGCCGCGCGCGGCGGCATCAAGACGGTGCTGATCCCCGAGGACAACGCCAAGGATCTCACGGAGATTTCCGATGCGATCAAGGGCGGGATGGAAATCATTCCGGTCGCTCGCCTCGACGACGTGATCTCCAAGGCCCTGGTGCGGACGCCGGTGCCGATCGTCTGGGAAGAGGACACCAAGGTGCCGGTCAAGCCGGACGCCACGGATGAAGCCGGCGGTGGCCTGACGGCCCACTGAACGAGCTAATATGACAAAAGCGGCGTTCCCCCGGGGGGACGCCGCTTTTTTTATGACGGGTGGCCCCGCTTGCGCCTGACGGTGCGGTGGCGCTAAACAGAGGGCGAGGGCGGCTAGCTCAGCTGGTTAGAGCATCTCGTTTACACCGAGAGGGTCGGGAGTTCGAATCTCTCGCCGCCTACCAGCCTTCGCCCTGCGGGCTTCGGCTCGGCGAGCCAGCAGGGCGAAGGCTGTCGCGCCGAAGTCGCGAAGCAACGTAGGCGGACTAATCCGGCCTATACTGAACATCGAACGCCTATCAAAGCTGCGACCATGTCCATGGAAACACCGGTAGGCCACGAGCAAAACGCCGACCAGATTGCGTATTGGAACGGCCCGGGCGGCAAGCGGTGGGCTGATCGGCAACAGGCGCAGGATATCCTGCTGAAGCCGATCGCCGACGCGTTGATCGATCGCGCCAGGCCCAAGGCTGGCGAGCGGATCATTGATGTCGGTTGCGGCAATGGCGCCACCAGCGTCGCGTTCGCGCGCGAGGTCGGACCGTCAGGTCATGTGTTAGGCATCGATGTATCGGGCCCAATGTTGGCCCTGGCGCGCGCAAGCGCGCCCGGGGATTTGCCGGTCGATTTCGCGCTGGCGGATGCGACGGTCTATCCGTTCGATCCCGCAAGCTTCGATTTGCTGGCCTCGCGGTTCGGCGTGATGTTCTTTGCCGAGCCGTCGCGCTCGTTTGCGAACCTGCGCAAGGCATTGCGGCCCTCGGGGAGGCTGGCATTCGCCTGCTGGCGGGCGCCACGCGACAATCCGTTTTTCATGGCGCCGCTGCAGGCGGTTTACAAACACGTGCCGAAACTGCCGCAGCAGGGGCCGGAAGATCCCGGGCCATTTTCATTTGCCTCCGAGGCGCGTGTTCAACGCATTCTGGGCGAAGCCGGGTTCACCGGGATTGCGATGGAGCCGCTTCATCTGGCGCTCGATGTCGCGAACGGGCGCGGCCTCGATGCAGCGGTGCAGGGCGCGCTCGAAATCGGTCCCGCCAGCCGAGCGCTGGAAGGCCAGCCGGCGGAGCTTCGTGCAGCCGCGACGGATTCGATCCGTGAGGCGCTGGCGGCCTTTGCCAAGGGCGAGACGGTGCCGCTTCCCGCATCGATCTGGATCGTGACCGCGCGCGCTTCGTGAGAAAGTCCTGGCCCAACTGTTTTAGGCTCGCTCTTCCCAGATCGTCGCGAGATGAACGATGGTCTGGACGGCCTTTTCCATGTCCTGCCGGCTGACCCATTCCAGCCGCGAATGAAACGCGTGCTCGCCCGCAAAGATGTTTGGGCAGGGCAGCCCCATGAAGGACAGCCGCGAGCCGTCGGTCCCGCCGCGAATCGACGTCTTTACCGGTGTGAGGCCGGCGCGGCGGATTGCTTCCATCGCGTTGTCGATGATTTCGGGGTGATGATCGATCACCTGCTTCATGTTGCGGTATTGCGGCTTGATTTCCAGCCTGTAGGACGAATGCGGATAGTCCTGCATCACCTCTTTGACGATATTTTCGAGCAGGACTTCCTTCTCTTTCAGCCCGGCGTCGGTGAAATCGCGCACGATGAAGCTGAGTGTAGCCTTCTCGATCGCGCCGGAAATACCGATCGGATGCAGGAAGCCTTCCTTGCCTTCGGTGGTTTCGGGCGAGCAGGTATTTTTGGGCAGGCGGTCGACGATAGCGGCGGCGATCTTGATCGCGTGCTCCATCTTGCCCTTGGCAAAGCCGGGATGGGTGCTGACGCCCTCGATGGTGATGGTGGCGCCGTCGGCGGAGAAGGTTTCGTCCTCGATATTCCCCGCGGTTTCGCCGTCGATCGTATAGGCGAAATCGGCGCCGAGCTTTTTCAGATCGGCCTTGTCGACACCGCGGCCGATCTCCTCGTCGGGCGTGAACAGGATCTTGATGGTGCCGTGCTTGATCTCGGGACGATGGATCAGGAAATGCGCGGCATCCATGATTTCGGCGAGACCCGCCTTGTTGTCGGCCCCAAGCAGCGTCGTGCCGTCGGTGGTGATGATGTCGTTGCCGATCTGGTCCCCAAGGGCGGGGTGATCGGCGGCGCGGATGATTTGGGTGGGGTCGGCCGGCAGCACGATGTCGCCGCCACGATAATTCCCGACGATCTGAGGTTTGACGTTGGCGCCGGTGCAATCCGGCGAGGTGTCCATATGCGAGCAGAAGCAAATCACCGGGACCTGCTTGTCGGTATTCGCCGGAATGGTCGCGTAGACGTAACCGAGTTCGTCGAGATGGGCGTCGCCGATCCCCATCGCCTGCAGTTCGCCCGCGAGCAAGGCGCCCAGCACTTTTTGCTTTTCGGTGGATGGGCAGGTCGGGGAGGCCGGGTCCGACTGGGTGTCGATGACCACGTAGCGCAGGAAGCGCTCGGTTACGGTGTGGGTGAATCCAGGTAGAGAAGCCACAATCCAAACCGTGGGTTAAGACAGGAAAGCTAAAGCGGTAATTGAGGCGTCATCCCGATGAGCCGCGTATGCCGCGCCGGGATGACGCAAAGTCAGGGTTGGAAAACCGGTCTTGTCAGACGGCTTCCTTCAACTCCTTGGCCGCGCGGAAGGCAACCTTCTTGCTGGCCTTGATGTGGATCGCTTCGCCGGTGGCGGGGTTGCGGCCCATGCGGGCGGCGCGCTTGCGCACCTGCAGGATGCCGAGACCGACGATGCGGATGCGCTCGCCCTTCTTCAGGTGCTTGGTAATCCGGGTGACCAGATCGCCGAGAATCGCTTCCGCCTGCTTCTTGGACAACTCTTGTTCCTCGGCGATGGCCGCTGCGAGATGCTTGAGCGTGACGGTCGCCGGGGTCGCTGCTTTCTTCGCCATATTTGGCCCTCCTCGTTGTTGATGGCTTAAGAACCGTAGACGTAGCAGGCCTTAAACGATTCGGGTCTGAGGTGACTACGCTGTTTTGCCTGAAAACAGGCCATTTTTTGCATCGACATCAAGAAAAGGCCTGACTTGTATGGGGATTCGCAACAACCTTGACTTGGCTAGGTCGCCCCTTTAAGTCCTCATTCCCAAGGCGGATCACTGTCTGGTTTCGACATCCGCGGGAGTAGCTCAGTTGGTTAGAGCGCCGCCCTGTCACGGCGGAGGCCGCGGGTTCGAGTCCCGTCTCTCGCGCCATTGTTTTCAATGGCTTACTATCCGCAAACGCTGCATTTTCCGATTTTAGCCCGCTGATCTGACCGTGGCCCGGCCCTTTGTCGGCCGCGGGCATCGGCCTTGCGCGGGCCTGCCCGAGCCCGGCCTGGCCACAGCAGAAAACGGCTCGCCAAAGCAGAAGGCCGCCCCCGGGGGAAGGGGCGGCCTTACTTCGCTTCGCCAGGACGTTGGGGGCCGTCTAGCGAACGATAGATGCATCCGAACTGGTTACGGCCACGGGCTTGCCAGCCTTAACGACGTGGGCGGTCTGGGAGTAATCCGAACTGGTACGGGCGGCGATGCCGAAGCCGGCGACCAGAATGCCAGCCACAAGCGCTACGACCACAATCTTCAGGTGGGTCGCACGGTCCGCTGAATGAATTGAGTGGTTCATCGAAGCCTCCTGGCGTCTTTTCCCGCCGCTTTGTTGCCCGAAGGTGTACCCCCCGTTTGTTTCCGCCCGGTTTCGCGGGTTCCGCAAAATGGTTTCGTGGGGGGTCTTGAAGTGTTTCGCGCGTTGCCGGCCGATCGGGTACTGCCCACGGGCTTATCGGACCCCCCGGTCTTTTCGGTCCGGTTGGCAGGCGGTTTGATGGGCCAAGTGAGAGGCGAAGTATTGCCGGGTATTACAGGGCTTTCTGAGTTTTCCCGTCGCGTCTGGGGGCGGCCGCGACTGTCAAGATAGCTTGTCTTGCGCGCTCTGTTGCGCTGCGCTAAGCCTCAAGAATAATTCCAATTAGCGAATCTGCTGTTGACACCAACCGCAGTGAAAAAGGCCCGCCGATGACCGGCATCTTGCAGAATTATCTTCCGCTCGTGGTGTTTATCGGGGTTGCCGGCCTGATCGGCGTGGTGCTGCTGATTGCGCCCTTCATCGTCGCCTACCAGCAGCCTGATCCGGAAAAGCTGTCGGCGTATGAGTGCGGTTTCAACGCATTCGACGACGCCCGCATGAAGTTCGATGTCCGGTTCTATCTGGTCGCGATCCTCTTCATCATCTTCGACCTGGAAGTCGCCTTCCTGTTTCCCTGGGCGGTGGCGTTCGGCAAGCTCGGCGCGACCGGCTTCTGGTCGATGGTGATTTTCCTTGCCGTCCTTACCGTCGGCTTTGCCTATGAATGGAAGAAAGGCGCGCTCGAATGGGATTGAGCCCCGCTGCTGCAACGCCAGGGTTCGCACCGGCGGTCGCACCCGCCGCGACCGGCATTATCGACCCCTCGACCGGCCGTCCGGTCGGCGCCAATGACCCTTACTTCCTTGAGGTCAATCACGAGTTGTCCGACAAGGGCTTCTTCGTCACCGCCACCGACGATCTCATCACCTGGGCGCGCACGGGATCGCTGATGTGGATGACGTTCGGCCTGGCCTGCTGCGCGGTCGAGATGATGCAGGTGTCGATGCCGCGCTATGACGTCGAGCGCTTCGGGTTTGCGCCGCGGGCTTCCCCGCGCCAGTCCGACGTGATGATCGTGGCGGGCACGCTGACCAACAAGATGGCGCCGGCGCTGCGCAAAGTCTACGACCAGATGCCCGAGCCGCGCTATGTGATCTCGATGGGATCATGCGCCAACGGCGGCGGCTACTATCACTATTCGTATTCCGTGGTGCGCGGCTGCGATCGCATCGTACCCATCGACATCTACGTGCCCGGCTGTCCGCCCACAGCGGAAGCTCTCCTGTACGGCGTGCTGCTGTTGCAGAAGAAGATCCGGCGCACCGGGACCATCGAACGCTAAGGTTTTTAGAATGGACGACGGCAGGCTCGACGCCCTGGGGCAGACGATTGTTAGCGCGCTCGCCGGCGCCGCGACCGGCCATTCGGTTGCGTTCAACCAGCTGACGGTGAACGTGCAGGCCGGCAAGATCGTCGATGTGGTAAAATTCCTGCGCGACGACCCCGGTTGTCGTTTTGTCAGCTTCATCGACGTGACGGCGGTGGATTATCCCGGCCGCGAGAAGCGCTTCGACGTGATCTATCATTTTCTGTCGCCGACGCTGAATGAGCGCATTCGTTTGCGCGCCGAGGCTGACGAGACCACGCAGGTGCCGTCGATCATCGATGTGTTCCCGGGCTCCGACTGGTTCGAGCGCGAATGCTACGACCTCTACGGCGTGATGTTCACCGGCCATCCCGACATGCGGCGGCTGTTGACCGATTACGGCTTCGACGGCCATCCGCTGCGCAAGGATTTCCCGCTCTCGGGCTTCGTCGAGGTGCGTTACGACGACCAGGAGAAGCGGGTGGTCTACGAGCCCGTCCGCCTCAACCAGGAATTCCGCAAGTTCGATTTTCTCTCGCCATGGGAAGGTGCCGATTATCCGGTGCTGCCCGGGGATGAGAAAGCAGGGCCGAAAGTATGACCGAAGCAGCACTGCGTAATTTCACAATTAACTTCGGGCCGCAGCATCCGGCGGCACACGGCGTGTTGCGTCTGGTACTCGAACTCGATGGCGAGATCGTGGCCCGCGTCGATCCGCATATCGGACTGCTTCACCGCGGCACCGAGAAGTTGATCGAGCAGAAGACCTATCTGCAGGCGATCCCGTATTTCGACCGGCTCGACTACGTCGCGCCGATGAACCAGGAGCATGCTTTTTGTCTGGCAGCGGAAAAGCTGCTCGGCATCGCGGTGCCGCGCCGTGGCCAGTTGATCCGCGTTTTGTATTGCGAGATCGGCCGCATCCTGTCGCATCTTCTCAACGTCACCACGCAGGCGATGGACGTCGGCGCTCTGACCCCGCCATTGTGGGGCTTTGAAGAGCGCGAAAAGCTGATGGTGTTTTACGAGCGCGCGTCCGGCTCGCGGATGCATGCGGCCTATTTCCGGATCGGCGGCGTCCACCAGGACCTGCCGCCGAAGCTGATCGACGATATCGACGCCTGGTGCGATCCGTTCCTCGGCGTGGTCGCCGATCTCGAAACGCTGCTCACCGGCAACCGCATCTTCAAGCAGCGCAACGTCGATATCGGCGTGGTGTCGCTGAAGCAGGCCTGGGAATGGGGATTCTCCGGCGTGATGGTGCGCGGCTCCGGTGCGGCCTGGGATCTGCGCAAGGCGCAACCCTATGAGTGCTACGCCGAAATGGATTTCGACATTCCGATCGGCAAGAATGGCGATTGCTACGACCGCTATTGCATCCGCATGGAAGAGATGCGCCAGTCCGTGCGCATCATGAAGCAGTGCATCGCGAAGCTGCGCGCCGCCGACGGGCAGGGGCCCGTCGCGATCGAAGACAACAAGATTTTTCCGCCGCGCCGCGGTCAGATGAAGCGCTCGATGGAATCGCTGATCCATCATTTCAAGCTCTACACCGAAGGCTTCCACGTGCCCGCCGGCGAAGTCTATGCCGCGGTCGAGGCGCCGAAGGGCGAGTTCGGCGTGTATCTGGTCTCCGACGGCAGCAACAAGCCCTACAAGTGCAAGATCCGCGCGCCGGGCTTTGCGCATCTTCAGGCGATGGATTTCATCTGCAGGGGGCACCTTCTGGCTGACGTCTCCGCCATCCTCGGTTCACTCGACATCGTGTTCGGAGAGGTCGATCGGTGATCGCGCTGCCGCCCATTCAGTTTGACCGGGCATCGGGAGCTCTTGAGGGAGCCAACCTGTGGGAGCGGACGGCCGCGCTGGCGTTGTCGACGGGTTCGAAGATTTCCTCACACTTTTCGCATCGCGGCTACATCGGTTGCGCCAATCTGCTGCGCAAGACGCTGCCCGAGCGTAACATCGCGATCAAACTCAATTCCGATGCGATATTCGAATTCCCCTATGGCGAGGGTTACTGGAGCAAGCTGCTCAATCGCTCGTTTCGTTATGAGGATGAGCTCGAATTGCTGTTCCGCGATTCTGCCGGCGTCGACTACACGCTGCTCGATTGCGGCGCCAATTTCGGTTACTGGTCGGTGCTTGTCTCCAGCGCGCCGTTCGGCTCGCACAAGGCGATTGCGATCGAACCGTCGTCGCAGAATTTTGCCAAACTCAAGAATAACGCTGCGATCAACAATCATCGCTTCGAGCCGATGAGATGTGCGATCGGCGCGGCGCGCGGCACCGCGCGGCTGTCCGGCACCAAGCATGAAGCGTTCAGCATTGCCGGTGGTGCCGGTGGCCGCGGCGAAGACGTGCCGGTGCTCGCGCTGGACAATCTGCTCGACGACGGCAAGATTTCGGCCGACGGAAAATACCTCGTCAAGCTCGATGTCGAAGGCGTCGAGATCGAAGCCATCAAGGGCGGCGCGCGCCTGCTGCAGGGTGACAGCGTCGTCATGTGCGAAGAGCACGGCAATGATCCCAACCATACCGTGTCGCGCTTTATCCTGGAGCAAACCCCGCTCAAGCTGATCGTCTACGATCCGCGCAGCAATCGTCTGGAAACAGTGACCGAGCTTTCGATCCTCGATCGCATCAAGGTTTCATCCCACGTCGGCTACAACGTGTTCGGCACCGCAAGCGCCTTCTGGCAAAACCGGATCAATGCCCTGAATGCGAATGCCGCGCGCCGCATGCAATGAGAGACTGAATAGATGTCCGTCCGTCGCCTCGCCCCCAAGGAACTGCAGCCCGCGAACTTCACGTTCTCCGCGGAAAACCTCGCCTGGGCCAAAGAACAGATCGCCAAGCATCCGCCGGGCCGCCAGGCCTCCGCAGTGATCCCGATCCTGTGGCGGGTGCAGGAACAGCATGACGGCTGGGTTTCGGAAGCCGCCATCCGTGCAGTCGCGGATTTGCTGGATATGCCCTACATCCGCGCGCTCGAGATCGCGACCTTCTACACGATGTTTCAGTTGCAGCCGGTCGGCAAGAAGGCCCACGTCCAGGTCTGCGGCACCACGCCGTGCCGGTTGCGCGGCGCGGCCGACATCATCGAGGTGTGTCAGAGCCGCATCCATCACGATCCCTTTCATCTGTCGAAAGATGGCGATTTCAGTTGGGAAGAGGTCGAGTGTCTTGGCGCCTGCGTGAATGCGCCGATGGTGCTGATCTGGAAGGATACTTACGAGGATCTGACCAAGGAAAACTTCGGCAAGGTGCTGGATGGCTTCGCCTCCGGAAACCTGCCGAAACCCGGTCCGCAAAATGGCCGTCAGTTCTCAGCCCCGATCGGCGGCCCGACCACGCTGAAGGAAACCACATGACGCGGATCAGCGCATTGCACGCGTCACAGCCCGGGAGCGTCGGTGCCATGAAAAGCTGGCGCTATATTGCTCTGCATACCCTGACCGCTGCGGTCTTCATCTTTCTGTTGCAGCGCTATGGGCTGAATGCCTCGCTCAATTCAAGCCTGTTATGGGCGCTGACCTTCGGCGGATGCGCCGCCGGGCTCGCCTTTATGCAGTCCAATCGCTGACCCCCGAGGAAGCTTCAAGTCATGCTCGACGACAAGGACCGCATCTTCCGCAATCTCTACGGCCTCGAGGACTGGGGTCTTGAGGGTGCGCGCCGCCGTGGCGGCTGGGATGGCACCAAGGCCATCATCGACAAGGGCCGCGACTGGATCATCACCGAGATGAAGGCCTCGGGCCTGCGCGGACGCGGCGGGGCAGGGTTTCCGACCGGGTTGAAATGGTCGTTCATGCCGAAGGAATCGACCGACGGCCGTCCGAGCTATCTCGTGGTCAATGCCGACGAATCCGAGCCCGGCACCTGCAAGGACCGCGAGATCATGCGGCACGATCCGCATCTGCTGATCGAAGGCTGCCTGATTGCGAGCTTCGCGATGAACGCGCATGCTTGCTACATCTATGTGCGGGGCGAATTTATCCGTGAGCGCGAGCATCTGCAGGCCGCGGTCGATCAGGCCTATGCGGCCAAGCTGATCGGCAAGGACAACATCAACGGCTGGCCGTTCGACCTCTATGTGACCCACGGCGCCGGCGCTTACATTTGCGGCGAAGAGACCGCGCTACTGGAAAGTCTCGAAGGCAAGAAGGGCATGCCACGGCTGAAGCCGCCATTCCCGGCCAATGTCGGTCTCTATGGCTGCCCGACCACCGTCAACAACGTCGAGTCCATTGCAGTTGCGCCGGATATTCTGCGGCGCGGCGCGGCGTGGTTCGCGGGCATCGGCCGTCCCAACAATGTCGGTACCAAGCTGTTTTGCATCTCCGGCCATGTGGAGCGTCCCTGCAACGTCGAAGAAGCGATGGGAATTCCGTTCCGCGAATTGATCGAACGCCATGCCGGCGGCATCCGCGGCGGCTGGGATAATCTCAAGGCGGTGATCCCCGGCGGCTCCTCGGTGCGCATGGTGCCGGCGGAACAGATCATCGATACGCCGATGGATTTCGACAGCCTGGGCAAGCTGCGCTCCGGTCTTGGCACCGCCGCCGTGATCGTCATGGACAAGTCGACCGACCTGATCCAGGCCATCGCGCGCATCGCCTATTTCTACAAGCATGAGAGCTGCGGCCAGTGCACGCCGTGCCGGGAAGGCACCGGATGGATGTGGCGGGTCTTGACCCGCATGGCGGAGGGCCGCGCCCATAAGCGCGAGATCGACATGCTGCTGGAAGTGACCAAGCAGGTCGAAGGCCATACCATTTGCGCGCTCGGCGACGCCGCGGCATGGCCGATCCAGGGCCTGATCGCGCATTTCCGTCACGAGATCGAAGAGCGCATCGACGCCTATTCGCGCAAGGCCGATATTGATGACGTCGGCATTCGCGATCCCGCCCATATGGTCGCGGCGGAGTAGGAGCGATGTCGCAACCGAGCATTTTCTGGTGGCAGAAATACGGGACGCTGGCGCAGATGGCGCAGGCGACCGTTGCGCTGCTCGGCTTTGTTGCGATCCTGTTTCAGATCAACGAAATCCGCACCGGCAATCGGGCCGCCAGCGCCCGGCAGGCGTTTCTCGGTTACACCGATCTGGCGTTCAAGAATCCGAAATTCTCGTCGCCGGACTACGACGCGATCAAGGTCGGCAGCCGCGACGCGCAGGCCCAATATGAGAGCTTTGTTTCCTACTTCCTCTACGCCTGCGAGGAAGCGACCGCGGCATTCGCCGACAAGCACGAATGGCTGGCGTCGTGCGATTACGATTTGAAGCCGCATCTGCCGTTCCTCTGCGAGAAGAACGTGGCTGAACCGGCTTATCTTGCCACCTATAGTTCCGACACCCAGCGATGGGTGAAGGCGTCCCTGAAGACCGCCAGCGTCACGCCACCCGACTGCAAGCTGCGAAAGACCTGAGACACGCAATGACCAAACTCATCGTCGATGGCAAAGAGATCGATGTTCCCGCGGAATACACGCTGTTGCAGGCGTGTGAAGCGGCGGGCGCTGAAATTCCGCGCTTTTGCTACCACGAGCGCTTGTCGATCGCCGGCAATTGCCGGATGTGCCTCGTTGAGGTGAAGGGCGGCCCGAAGCCGGTTGCAAGCTGCGCCTGGGCGGTCCGCGATTGCCGTCCCGGTCCCAAGGGAGAGCCGCCGGAAATCTCGACGCGCTCGCCGATGGTGAAGAAGGCGCGCGAAGGCGTGATGGAATTCCTGCTGATCAATCACCCGCTGGATTGCCCGATCTGCGATCAGGGCGGCGAGTGCGATCTGCAGGATCAGGCGATGGGCTACGGCGTCGATACCAGCCGCTTTGCCGAGAACAAGCGCGCGGTCGAGGACAAATATATCGGCGCGCTGGTCAAGACCTCGATGAACCGCTGCATCCAGTGCACACGCTGTGTGCGTTTCACCGCCGAAGTCTGCGGCGCGCCCGAGATGGGCGCGACCGGCCGCGGCGAGGACATGGAGATCACGACCTATCTGGAATCCGCGCTGACTTCGGAACTGCAGGGCAACCTCGTCGATATCTGCCCGGTCGGCGCGCTGACCTCGAAACCCTACGCTTTCGCGGCGCGGCCTTGGGAACTCGGCAAGACCCAGTCGATCGACGTGATGGATGGCGTTGGCTCGGCGATCCGGGTCGATACCCGCGGCCGCGAGGTGATGCGCATTCTTCCGCGCGTCAACGAGGCGGTGAACGAGGAGTGGATTTCCGATAAGACCCGTCATGTGATCGACGGTCTGCGTACGCAGCGGCTCGACCGGCCCTATATCCGGGAAAATGGCCAGCTTCGCGCCGCGTCGTGGTCCGAAGCCTTCGCGGCGATCGCAGCCAAGGCCGGGCGCATCGACGGCAAGCGGATCGGCGCCATCGCCGGCGATCTGGCCGCGGTCGAAGAGATGTTCGCGCTCAAGGAGCTGCTGGCGAAATGCGGCTCGGCCAATCTGGCGGTGCAGGGCGGCGACGCCTTCGATCCCAAGGCCGGCCGCGCTTCCTATATCTTCAATCCCGCCATCGCCGGCATCGATCAGGCCGACGCGCTGTTGATCGTGGGTTCTAATCCGCGCCGCGAAGCCGCCGTTCTCAATGCGCGCATCCGCAAGCGCTGGCGCAGCGGTCAGCTCAAGATCGGCGTGATCGGCGCCAAGGCCGATCTGACTTACAGCTACGACTATCTCGGCGCGGGCACGGATTCGCTGAGCGATCTTGCGGCGGGCAAGAATGCCTTCGCGGATGTGCTCAAGAACGCGAAGCATCCGATTGTGCTGGTCGGTGCCGGTGTGGCCGCACGTCATGACGGTGCTGCGGTTCTCGCGGCCGCGGCGAAGCTGGCGGTGGATTTCGGGGCGATCAAGGACGGCTGGAACGGGTTCGCTGTTCTGCAGGACACCGCGTCGCGCGTCGGCGCGCTCGACATCGGCTTTGCCAAGAGCGGTCTCAGCATTGCCGAGATGACGACATTCGGCACGCTCGACGTGCTGTTTCTGCTGGGCGCCGATGAGGTCAAGGTGCCGGATGGCACCTTCGTGGTCTATATCGGCACCCACGGCGATCGTGGTGCGCACCGTGCGGACGTCATCCTGCCGGGCGCGGCCTATACCGAAAAATCCGGCATCTTCGTCAATACCGAAGGCCGGGTGCAGATGGCCAACCGCGCGGCGTTTCCCCCGGGGGAAGCGCGCGAGGACTGGGCGATCATCCGGGCACTTTCGGACGTTCTGGGCAGGAAGCTGCCCTATGACTCGCTTGGCGCCTTGCGGCAGGCGATCTTCAAGGCCACCCCGCATCTGATGCGCATCGACCAGATCGAGGCCGGCAACGCCGCCGATCTCAAGACGCTGGCGGGCAAGGGCGGCAGCGTCGAGAAGGCGCCGTTCACGACATCGGTTGAAGATTTCTATTTGGCCAATCCGATCGCACGCGCTTCGGCGGTCATGGCGGAATGCTCCCGCCTGGCGTCGGGGCGAATGCTGACGGCGGCGGAGTAAGGTGATGGCCGAATTCTGGACCAGTACGTTGTGGCCGCTGATCGTCATGGTCGCCGAGAGCCTGTTGCTGCTCGTGGTGCTGTTGATCGCGATCGCTTACATTTTGTTGGCCGACCGCAAGATCTGGGCGGCGGTGCAGATCCGGCGCGGCCCCAACGTGGTCGGACCCTGGGGGCTATTCCAATCCTTCGCCGACCTTCTGAAGTTCGTGCTGAAGGAGCCGATCATTCCGGCGGGCTCCAACAAGGGCGTGTTTCTGCTGGCGCCGCTGGTGAGCTGCGTGCTGGCGCTGGCGGCCTGGGCCGTGATCCCGATGAATGTCGGCTGGGTGATCGCGGACATCAATGTCGGCGTGCTCTTTATCTTCGCGATCTCGTCGCTGTCGATCTACGGCATCATCATGGCCGGCTGGTCGTCGAACTCGAAATATCCATTCCTCGCAGCACTTCGCTCGGCGGCGCAGATGGTGAGCTACGAAGTCTCGATCGGCTTCGTGATCATCACGGTGTTGCTGTGCGCCGGCTCGCTCAATCTGTCGGCGGTGGTTGAGGCGCAGAAGCTGCACGGATTCGCCAGCCTGATCGGACTGCCGCGACTCACCATTCTGAACTGGTATGTCTGGCCGCTGTTTCCGATGTTCGTGGTGTTCTACGTCTCGGCACTGGCGGAGACCAACCGGCCGCCCTTCGACCTGGTGGAAGCTGAATCCGAACTGGTTGCCGGCTTCATGGTCGAATACGGCTCGACGCCGTATCTGCTGTTCATGCTCGGTGAATACGTCGCGATCACCACGATGTGCGCGCTGGCGACGATCCTGTTTCTGGGCGGTTGGACGTCCCCCATTGATATTTGGCCGCTCAATTCGGCGCCACTGGGGATAATCTGGTTCGTGCTCAAAGTATTCTTCATGTTCTTCCTGATTGCGATGGCGAAGGCGATCGTGCCGCGCTACCGCTACGACCAGCTAATGCGGCTGGGTTGGAAGGTGTTCCTGCCGTTGTCGCTCGCGATGGTGATTGTGGTCGCCGGCGTGCTGCAGTTTGCGGGGATCGCGCCGAAATGAGGTCGCTATGAGTGTCAACATCAACGCTACAGCCCGCTCGCTGCTGCTGACGGAATTCGTATCGGCGTTCTTTCTCGCCATGCGCTATTTCTTCAAGCCGAAGCCGACGCTGAATTATCCCTTCGAAAAGGGGCCGATCTCGCCGCGCTTTCGTGGCGAGCATGCGCTGCGCCGCTATCCCAACGGCGAAGAGCGCTGCATCGCCTGCAAGCTGTGCGAGGCGATCTGCCCGGCACAGGCCATCACCATCGAGGCCGGCCCGCGGCGCAATGACGGCACCCGCCGCACCGTGCGTTACGACATCGACATGGTGAAATGCATCTATTGCGGACTGTGCCAGGAAGCCTGTCCGGTCGATGCCATCGTCGAGGGACCGAACTTCGAATTCGCGACCGAGACCCGCGAGGAACTCTATTATGACAAGGCGAAACTTCTCGCCAATGGCGACCGTTGGGAGCGTGAGATTGCGAAATCGATCGAACTCGACGCGCCGTACCGGTGAGGTGAGGGTATGATCTCACGCTACACCTCCACGTCATTCCGGGGCGCGCGAAGCGTGAACCCGGAATCTCGAGATTCCGGGTCTGGTCCTTTGGACCATCCCGGAATGACAGGGAGCCTCGTATGATCCTTCCCGCACTGTTCTTCTATCTGTTCGCCGGCGTCTGCGTCGCCTCGGCGGTGATGGTGATTGTCTCGCGCAATCCCGTGCATTCCGTGCTGTTTCTGATCCTGGCGTTCGTCAATGCTTCCGGCCTGTTCATCCTGATGGGCGCCGAGTTCCTGGCGATGATCCTGGTCGTGGTCTATGTCGGCGCGGTCGCGGTGCTGTTTCTGTTCGTGATCATGATGCTCGATGTCGACTTCACCGAACTGCGCGAGGGTTTTCTGGAATATCTGCCGGTTGGTCTGGTAATCGGCGCGATCTTCCTCGCCGAATTGCTGCTGGTCGGCGGCGGCTGGGTCATCAATCCCAACGTCGCCAAAACGATCACGGCGGCGATCCCGGCCAATATCAGCAACACCGAGGCGCTCGGCCTCGTGCTCTATACGAAATACATCCACTACTTCCAGATCGCCGGCATGGTGCTGCTGGTCGCGATGATCGGCGCCATCGTGCTGACGCTGCGCCACAAGGCCAGCGTCAAGCGGCAGGATATCAATGTGCAGAACGCGCGCACGCCTGAGCTTGCCATGAGCGTGCGCAAGGTGGCGACAGGGCAGGGCCTGCAGGATGCCGATGCCGCGGAGTGGGTGCAATGACGATTGGTCTCGGGCATTATCTGGCCGTCGGTGCGATCCTGTTCACGCTCGGGATTCTCGGCATCTTCCTCAACCGCAAGAACATCATCGTCATCCTGATGTCGATTGAGCTGATCCTGCTTGCCGTCAATATCAACCTGGTGGCGTTTTCGACCTTCCTCGGTGATATCGTCGGCCAGGTGTTCGCACTGCTGGTGCTGACCGTGGCGGCCGCCGAAGCGGCGATCGGCCTTGCGGTGCTGGTAGTGTACTTCCGCAACCGCGGCTCGATCGCGGTTGAAGACGTCAATCTGATGAAGGGCTAGCGCGGCACATGATCCAGGCAATTGTCTTTCTGCCGCTGATCGGCGCCATTCTCGCGGGGCTGATCGCCTTGTTCGGGGCGCATGCGCGCAATCCGAGCGGTGATGTGCTCGAACATCACGACGACGCGCATGGCGCCGACGCCCATGCATCCGATGCGCACGATGACCATGCCGACGATCACGGCCACGACGACCATCACGTGTCCGAACCGCCGGCCGCCGGCTCGCGTGCGGCCGAATTGATCACGACCGGGCTCCTGCTGGTTTCGGCGGCCTTGTCCTGGGCTGCCCTGGTCGATGTCGGCTTCATGCATCACGACGTCAGGATCGCGCTGTTTCCCTGGATCACCTCGGGCGATCTGCAGGTCTCATGGTCGCTGCGGGTCGATACGCTGACCGCCGTGATGCTGGTGGTGGTCAACACCGTCTCCTCGCTCGTGCATCTCTATTCGATTGGCTACATGGACGAGGACCCGAATCGGCCGCGGTTCTTTGCCTATCTGTCGCTGTTCACCTTCGCGATGCTGATGCTCGTGACGTCTGATAACCTCGTGCAGCTATTCTTCGGCTGGGAGGGCGTGGGTCTGGCGAGCTATCTGCTGATCGGCTTCTGGTATCAGAAGCCGTCGGCAAACGCCGCGGCGATCAAGGCCTTCGTGGTCAATCGTGTCGGCGATTTTGGTTTCGCGCTCGGCATTTTCGCGATCTTCATGCTGATCGGGTCGACCGACTTCGAGACGATCTTTGCCGGCGCGCCGGGCCTCACCGGCAAGACAATCGATTTCTTTGGCTGGCATGCCGACGCGCTGACGCTGACTTGCTTGCTGCTGTTCATGGGCGCGATGGGCAAATCCGCGCAATTCCTGCTGCACACCTGGTTGCCGGACGCGATGGAAGGCCCGACGCCGGTCTCGGCGCTGATTCACGCCGCGACGATGGTCACCGCGGGCGTCTTCATGGTCGCACGTCTATCGCCGCTGTTTGAGCTCGCGCCTAACGCGCAGGCCGTGGTGATGTTCTTCGGCGCCACCACCGCCTTCTTCGCGGCGACGATTGGTCTCGTGCAAAACGACATCAAGCGGATCGTGGCGTATTCGACCTGTTCGCAGCTCGGCTACATGTTCGTCGCGATGGGGGCGGGGGCTTACTCGGTCGGCATGTTCCATCTGTTTACGCACGCCTTCTTCAAGGCGCTGTTGTTCTTGGGCTCCGGTTCGGTGATCTACGCGATGCATCACGAGCAGGACATCCGCAACATGGGCGGGCTCTGGCGCAAGATTCCATTCACGTTTGCTGTGATGGTGGTGGGCACGCTGGCGCTGACCGGCTTTCCGCTCACCGCCGGTTACTTCTCCAAGGACGCAATCATCGAATCCGCCTATGCCTCGCACAATCCATTTGCGCTTTACGCGTTCTTGGCGACGGTGGTCGCCGCGGGGCTGACCTCGTTCTATTCATGGCGCCTGATCTTGAAGACGTTTTTCGGCGAACCCCACGATCAAGAACACTACGAGGCGGCTCATGAGGCGCCGATGTGGATGCTCGTGCCGCTTTTCGTTCTCGCGGTTGGATCGTTCCTCGCAGGCTTTCCGTTCAAGGAACTGTTCAAGGGCGCTGGCGTGGAAGAGTTCTTCCGCGAGTCGGTGAAGATGAATCCGCACATCATTGAGGACATGGAGCATATCCCGGCATGGGTTGGGTGGTCGCCCTTTGTCATGATGGTTGTTGGAGCGATTGTCGCTTATATATTCTACATCCGCCGGCCCTATCTGCCGGTCGAGCTCGCCCGACAACAGCCGCTGCTTTACAATTTCCTGCTCAACAAATGGTATTTTGACGAGCTCTACGACCTGATCTTCGTTCGTCCGGCCAAGTGGATCGGGCGGTTCCTGTGGAAGTTCGGCGACGGCTACATCATCGACGGCTTCGGGCCTGACGGCGTGTCGGCGCGGGTGCTTGACGTTACCCGCAATGTAGTTCGGCTGCAGACCGGCTATCTCTATCACTACGCCTTCGCGATGCTGATCGGGGTGGCCGGATTGATCACCTGGTTCATGTTTGGCGTGGGAGGCCAGTGATGACTACCTGGCCTATTCTATCTGTCGTTACGTTCCTGCCGGTGTTCGGCGCGCTGCTGATCTATATCAGCCGCGGCGATGACGAGGCGGCGCGGCGCAATTCGCGCTGGATCGCGCTGTGGACCACGCTGATCACGTTTGCCGTGTCGCTGATCCTGGTCATGCGTTTCGATCCCAGCCAGCCGGACTTCCAGTTCGTCGAAAAGGCGCCGTGGCTCGCCAATGCCATCACCTATCACATGGGTGTTGACGGCATTTCGCTGCCGTTCGTGATCCTGACCACTGCGCTGATGCCGTTCTGCATCGTCGCGAGCTGGAAATCGGTCACGATGCGGGTGCGCGAATACATGATGGCGTTTCTTATTCTCGAAACGCTGATGATCGGCACTTTCTCGGCGCTCGATCTGGTGCTGTTCTATCTGTTCTTCGAAGGCGGCCTGATCCCGATGTTCCTGATCATCGGGGTGTGGGGCGGACCGCGCCGGGTCTATGCCTCCTTCAAGTTCTTCCTCTACACGCTGCTCGGCTCGGTGCTGATGCTGCTGGCGATCATGGCGCTGTACTGGAATGCCGGCACCACCGACATTCCGGTCCTGATGCACACCGCGGTGCCGCGAAGCTTGCAGACTTGGGCGTGGCTGGCGTTCTTCGCTTCCTTCGCGGTGAAGATGCCGATGTGGCCGGTTCATACCTGGCTGCCGGATGCCCACGTCGAGGCGCCGACCGCGGGCTCGGTGATCCTGGCCGCGATCATGCTGAAGATGGGCGGCTACGGCTTCCTGCGCTTCTCGTTGCCGATGTTCCCGCTGGCCTCGCATGATTTCGCGCCGCTGATGTTTTCGCTCTCCACCATTGCGATCATCTACACCTCGCTGGTCGCGCTGATGCAGGAGGACATGAAGAAGCTGATTGCTTACTCCTCAGTGGCGCATATGGGCTTTGTCACCATGGGGATTTTCGCCGGCACCACCCAAGGCGTCGCCGGCGGCGTGTTCCAGATGATCTCGCACGGCATCGTGTCGGGCGCGCTGTTCCTTTGTGTCGGCATTGTCTACGACCGTCTGCATACCCGCGAGATCGCGGCCTATGGCGGACTGGTCAACCGGATGCCGCTCTATGCGCTGGTGTTCATGGTCTTCACCATGGCCAATGTCGGTCTGCCCGGCACCTCCGGTTTCGTCGGCGAATTCATGACGCTGCTCGGCACCTTCAAGGTCTCGGTCACGACCGCAACCTTCGCCACCACGGGCGTGATCCTGTCGGCTGCCTATGCGCTGTGGCTCTACCGGAAGGTCGTATTCGGCGCGCTGGTCAAGCCGTCGTTGGCGACCATCAAGGATCTCACATTCCGCGAGAGCCTGACGCTGGCGCCACTGGTTATTCTCACCATCCTGTTCGGGGTCTATCCGAAGCCGGTACTCGACATGTCGGCGGCTTCGGTCCAGCAACTCGTTACCAATTACGGCCACGCGGTGACTGCCATGAAGGCAGCCGCCCTGCTGCAGTAAAGGCGCTATTATGAACTTTGCAGGTTATCAGTTGCTGCCCGTGCTGCCGGAGCTTGTGCTGGCCCTCGGTGCCATGACGCTGCTGATGATTGGGGCCTATCGCGGCCCGCAGACGACCGGTCTTGTCACCGGTCTCGCGGTTTGTCTGCTGGTGGTCGTGGGTGCGCTGGAACTGTTGTTACCGGCTGGAAAACTGACGACGTTCAACGGCAGCTTCATCGTCGACGATTTTGCCCGGTTCCTGAAAATCCTGGCGTTGATTGGTTCGGCTGTGACGCTGATCCTGTCGACCGAATTCTTGGCCGATCCGTCCCGGCGCATCTTCGAATACGCGATTCTGGTGCTGCTCTCGACGCTCGGCATGATGGTGCTGATCTCGGCCGGCGACCTGATCATGCTCTATCTCGGGCTCGAATTGATGTCGCTCGCGCTCTACGTGGTCGCGGCCAGCAACCGCGACAACGCCAAGTCGACCGAAGCCGGCCTGAAGTACTTCGTGCTGGGTGCGTTGTCGTCGGGCATGCTGCTGTATGGCGCTTCGCTGGTATACGGCTTCACCGGCACGGTTAGCTTCGCCGGCATCGCGGCCTCGGCCAAGACGGGCAGCATCGGCATCGTGTTCGGGTTGGTGTTCCTGCTGGCAGGGTTGTGCTTCAAGGTTTCGGCCGTGCCGTTCCACATGTGGACGCCCGATGTGTACGAGGGCGCGCCGACGCCGGTAACCGCGTTCTTTGCTTCCGCGCCGAAGGTCGCGGCGATGGCGGTGTTCACTCGCGTCGCGCTCACGGCGTTTCCGGGCATCGTGCCGGAATGGCAGCAGATCGTGGTGTTCGTCTCGATCGCCTCGATGGCGCTGGGATCGTTCGCCGCCATCGGCCAGAAGAACATCAAGCGCCTGATGGCCTATTCCTCGATCGGCCATATGGGCTTCGCGCTGGTCGGGCTCGCGGCCGGTACGGCCGAGGGCGCGCAGGGTGTGCTGGTCTATATCGCGATCTATGTGGCGATGACGCTCGGCACCTTCTCGATCATCCTGGCCATCAAGCGCAACGGTCAGCCGATCGAGAATATCAGCGACTTCGCGGGACTATCGCGCACCAATCCGTTGCTGGCGTTCTTCTTCGCGATGTTCCTGTTTTCACTGGCCGGCATTCCACCGCTCGCGGGCTTCTTTGCAAAATTCTATGTATTCATCGCCGCGATCAAGGCGGGATTGTTTACGCTGGCTGTCATCGGCGTGCTCTCCAGCGTGGTCGGCGCATTTTACTATCTCACCATTATCAAGGTGATGTATTTCGACGAGCCGCTCGCCAAGCTCGATCCGATGCGCGTGGAATTGCGCACGGTGCTGGCGGTCGCGGGCCTCTTCAACATCTTTTTCTTCGTCTATCCGGGGCCGCTGGTCAGCGTGGCAACGGCTGCGGCGAAGTCTCTATTCTAGATGCCATTCACGCTCGGTTCCCGAGCCATATCGGCGGGTTATCGCCTCGCTGCATTTGAAAGTATCGGCTCGACCAACGCGGAAGCCATGTCGCGCGCGCGCGCCGGCGAGCGCGGGCCGATGTGGTTCGTCACCTCAGAGCAGACGGCGGGCCGTGGACGGCGCAATCGCCCGTGGATCGCGCCGCGCGGCAATCTCGCCAGCAGCATCCTCGAGGTCATCGATGTCACGCCGCCGGTCGCGGCGACCCTCGGATTCGCTGCGGGGGTTGCGCTTGAGACGGCGCTGCGAAATGTAAGCCATAAGGCATCGCCGGGATCGGCAGGATCGGAGCACATGAAGTTTTCGCTGAAATGGCCCAACGACGTTCTGGCAGGGTCACAGAAGCTTGCCGGCATCCTCCTGGAAGCCGAGGCCGTGCCCGACAATCGCCTGGCCGTCGTGGTCGGTATCGGCACCAACGTCGTTGCGGCCCCCGAAGGCACGCCGACCCCCGCGACCTCGCTGGCCGCGCTGGGCATTGATGTCGCGGCAGAGGAGCTGTTCGGCGCGCTGTCGGACAGTTGGACGGAATTTCGCGGCGTCTGGGACGCCGGACGTGGCTTTGGCGAGATCCGCAAGCTCTGGCTGGAGCGCGCCGCCGGGCTGGGGCAGCCAGTCGCCGTTCACACCGGCGCCGCCACGATCGAGGGAATATTCGACACCATCGATGAAACCGGCTGCATGATGGTCAGGACGTCAGAGGGCGCGCAGGTTCCGATATCGGCGGGCGACGTCTATTTCGGCGCGGCCGCGTCGGCGGGAGCAGCCTGATGGCGCGCCCGGATGAACTGACCTTTGCGCCCCTCGGGGGCGTCGGCGAGATCGGCATGAACCTGTCGATCTATGGCCTTGGCAACCGCCATCAGCGGTCGTGGCTGGCGATCGACCTCGGCGTATCCTTTGGCGACGAAGAACATCTGCCCGGCATCGACACCATCATGCCGGACGTCCGTTTCCTGGAAAAGGAACGCAAGAACCTGGTCGGCCTCGTCCTGACCCATGCCCATGAGGACCATTTCGGCGCCATCATCGACCTCTGGCCGAAACTGAAGTGCCCGATCTACGCGACCCAATTCAGCGCTGCGCTATTCGAGGCCAAATGCGCGTCCGAGCGCAATCCGCCGAAAATCCCGGTTACAGTGGTGCCATCAGGCGGCCGCGTCGATCTTGGACCGTTCACGGTCGAGTTCATTCCGGTCGCGCATTCGATTCCGGAATCCCATGCGCTGGCGATCCATACCTCGGTCGGCACGGTGCTGCACACCGGCGACTGGAAGATCGATCCGACCCCGATCATCGGCAAGCCGACCGACGAGCGGCGTTTGCGCGAACTCGGCGATGCCGGCGTGCTGGCGCTGGTCGGAGATTCCACCAATGCGGTACGGGAAGGGCGCTCGCCTTCGGAAGCTGAAGTCGCCAAGACCATCATCGAACTGGTGAAAGCGGCCAAGGGCCGCGTCGCCGTAACGACCTTCGCTTCCAACGTCGCGCGGTTGCGCGCCGTCGCCGATGCCGCGAAGGCGGCGGGCCGCGAGGTGGTCGTGGTCGGCCGCGCCATGGAGCGCGTGGTGCAGGTCGCGCGCGAAACCGGCTATCTCGATGGCGTGCAGAATTTCCGCGGCGCCGATCTCTACGGCCATTTTCCGCCCGACAAGGTGCTGGCGCTGTGTACGGGCAGTCAGGGCGAGCCGCGCGCGGCGCTGTCGCGCATCGCCAATGACGATCATCCGCAGGTCACGCTCAACAAGGGCGACTGCGTGATCTTTTCCTCGCGCACCATCCCCGGCAACGAGAAGGCGGTTGGCGCCATCATCAACGGCCTGATCACGCAGGGCGTCGAGGTGATCACCGACCGCACCCATCTCGTCCATGTCTCCGGCCATCCGCGCCGCGACGAACTGCGCGACATGATCTCGTGGGTGCGTCCGCAACTCTTGATCCCCGTCCATGGCGAGGCGCTGCATCTGTTCGAACACGCCAAGCTGGCACGGGCCTCGGGCGTGCCGAAGGTCCTGATCTGCCGCAACGGCGATCTGGTCAAACTCGGGCCGGGCGATCCTGCCGTGATCGAGGAATTGCCGTCGGGCCGGCTCTACAGGGACGGTTCGATCCTGGAGGATTCCAAATCGCGCGCCGTCGTGGAGCGGCGCAAACTGGCTTTCGCCGGTTGCGCCTTCGTCGCGATCGCCGTGACCGAAAAAGGCGAACTGGCCGACGATCCCGAGGTTGATCTGGTTGGCATACCCGAAAAGAATATGGCCGGCGAAATCATTGACGAGATCGTTTTCGATGTCGTGGTTTCGACCGTCGAAGGCTTGCCGCGCGCGCGTCGGCGCGACCCGGATGCGATGGCGGAATCGGTGCGCCGGGCCGTGCGCGCCACGCTGAACGAGCATTGGGGCAAGAAACCGCTGTGCTATGTTCACGTCCTGACGGTTTAGAGCGTTTTCGAGCGAAGTGGATACCGGTTCGCGTAAAGAAAACGCGTCAAAACAAAAGATTAGAGCCCGGTTCAATCAGAACCGATAAGGCTCTAAGGTAGCCGCGTTCGGCAAAAGCCGATGAACGCGCGCGAGAAAAAGGAATACGGAGGAGCGTCATGCTGGGCCGGCTCAATCACGTGGCGATTGCAGTTGCGGATGCCGAGAAGGCCGCCAGGATCTATGGCGCGGCGTTCGGCGCCGATATCTCCGCGGCGGTGCCGCTGCCCGAGCACGGCGTCATTACCGTGTTCGTGACGCTGCCCAACACCAAGATCGAATTTATCCAGCCGCTCGGCGCCTCCTCGCCGATCGCCAAATTCCTGGAGCGCAATGCCGACGGCGGCATTCATCACATCTGCTACGACGTGCCGGACATCATCGCGGCGCGTGATACGTTAATCAGGGAAGGCGCGCGGGTCCTCGGCGACGGGCAGCCCAAAATCGGTGCCCATGGCAAGCCGGTGCTGTTTCTGCATCCCAAGGATTTTTCCGGCGCGCTCGTCGAAATAGAACAGGCTTGAGCAGGGATGGCCTACACAATCTCGACCGGGTTTGCGATCTACTTCGTGATGTGGTGGATCGTGTTGTTTCTGACGCTGCCGTTCGGCGTTCGCAGCCAGCATGAAGACGGCGAGGGCAGTCCGGGCACCGATCCCGGTGCGCCTGTCGCGAGCCAGATGGGCCGCAAGCTGATCTGGACCACTGTGATATCGGCGATCCTCTTTGCCGTCGCGGTACTGGCCTATAATGAGGGGCTTCTCAGCGTCGAACGGCTGTCGAAGCTGATGGGTATTCCGCTCTAATTTACATTTGAATTGTGCGTGCGGGTTTGGAGAACAGGAAATGACGTTTCAAAGAATCATTATCGGGCTTTTGATTCTGACGATTGCCGGTCTTGCGGGATCTTTCTATTTAAACTGGCGAATGGCGGTCCAGCTTCGGACCATCAAGGCGTTTGTCGAAGGCTCTGTGTTCGCGGAAGCCGTGGCCGCCTGCGAAAAGGCGCCGAGCACCACGCCGTTCAAGTGGAATGGCGGGACCCTGACCAACGTGATCGGCTTGAATTCGGTCAAGCTCGACAAGTACCGGGTCGTTTCGAGCTATACGCTGTATGCCGATGGCGTTTATTGCGATTTCGATCCGATCAAGAAGAAGGCCGATATCGGATCGAATTTCCTCGAACGGGAATGATGCTCGCTGGCGTGTCGCAGAAATGAGCACAGAGAGAGGTTCGTTTCAAAAGAACCTGCCCCAAAAAGAAAAAGAGCAGGGCGCGGTGCCCTGCTCTGAAAATTGTGTCGACCCTATTTCCCCGCAAAGTTCGATTTGATCTTGATTTAGCGGGGCGACGCTGCTTGTGCGCGCCAGGGCTCCTCCCGAGACTTGGACCACCAGACTTCAACCTTGCGGCCAGCCTGAGCTTAAACAGGTAGCCTATCTTTCTGCCGTTGTCATCATTCTCAGCAACGATTGTTCAAATTTCGAGCAATTTCTGAAATGAATGGAATCTCGTCATAGTCCGCTGTGGTTAGCCGTGTAGGTTATCTTTTGAGGTATTATAGTAGGGTATTTAAAGAGCGACAGTGGAAGAGCGCTGCATGCGTCCGCGCCTCAGCGCTCGAGAGTGTGAGCATTGGACAAGCGCGCTGTTGCCAGCGCGACTCCTGCAAGGCCAAATTATTCCCTCGGCGCGATGAAATTCCGCGCGGGCTTGGCGATCACGATAGCTCTGGAAATCTCGACAAGCTCTGACGCGGGTGCTACGCCCAAAAGAGATCTCGGGGAGAACCATGCGGCGGCGGCTGGAACTATTCATTCCAATCGTGGTGTTGGCGGTGCTGGTGCAGCTCATTGCGCCGATCGCAGCCTTTCGCGTGGTGGCGTATGCGACCAGCGATCCCCTATATCTGGCGTCGATGTCGATCTGCACCGAAACAGCATCTTCCGCCTCGCAGCAGACGGCTCCCGCCAAGACGCAACATGATCACGGTGAATGCTGCGCGTTCTGCGGCGCCGGCCACGCTGCCAGCGTCGCTCTCGCTTCGCCGCCGCTGATTTTCGTAACGCTGCAGCGTCAATACCAGCAGATATCGTGGCTGGAAGCCGCAGAGCCGATGCCGACGGTTCGAGTCGGCTCGAATGCGCAGGCGCGCGCACCACCGTCCATTTCCTGACCTAGCGAACATCCGAACGATCGGCGCCGCTGCGGGCGTGCCGGTTGGTGCAGTTCAATAAGCTGGCCAAAGTGCCGGCGTCAGGATTTTTCCATGTTTCGTTATCGCGCCTCGGGTTGCGCGAGCACGCTGGTCCTTTGCAGCGCGCTTTCCGCAATTCCTTCGATGGCCAGCGCCCAGACCGAGTTGCCTCCTGTGACCGTCGAAGCGCCGACGCAACGTCAGGCATTTCGACCGGCCAGGAAGCCGGCCCAGCGGACGGCCACGGCGTCGCGGCGCAAGAAGCCCGTTGTAATCGTGACGGGCAAGCCACCGGTTGCGCCGAATGACAGTGACGCGAATGCAGCGCTGGGTACGCCGCCGATCAAGCAGCGATATCAGCTTCCGCAGGAATCCTTCAGCATCACCTCCAAACAGATCGATGAGACCATCAATCTCAGGGATCCGGAGGATGCCGTTAAATACATGCCGAGCCTGTTCGTTCGTAAACGTAATGACGGCGACAACCAGGCGGTGCTCGCGACGCGAAGCTGGGGCCTCAGCTCAAGCGCGCGGACGCTGATCTATTTCGACGACCTGCTGATCTCGGCGCTGATCGGCAACAATAATTCCGGCGCCTCGCCACACTGGAATCTGATCTCTCCGGAATCGATCGGGCGCGTCGATTTTCTCAACGGGCCGTACGCGGCCGCCTATCCCGGCAACTCCATCGGTGGCGTGCTGCTCATTACCTCGAAGATGCCGGACAAGCCCTTCGCGGTCGTGAAGGAAACGGTGTCGGTGATGCCGTGGAATCAATACGGCACTAAAGACACCTATGTGACCAGCCAGACCAGCACCGCGGCGGGTGACCGCAAGGGTCCGGTATCCTTTTTGGTCAGCGCCAACTATCTGAACAGCTATCAGCAACCTCTGACCTATACGACCTTTGGCACCGTTCTTGGCGTTGGTCCCGCGAACACGAGCGGGACTATCGCGGCCCAGAGCAGAACGGGCGGGGTCGCAAACGTAATCGGCACAGGTACGCTGGCGCATTCGGAACAGACTTCTGGCAATTTCCGGGTGGCTTACGACGTCACGCCGCTGGTGCAGGCGACATACTCGTTTGGAATCTGGAACAATATTCAGACATCCAATCCGCAGACCTATCTGACTTCGACGCTCACCGGCCAGCCGACGTTTGGTGGCCAAAGCGGGTTCGCGAGCAATAAGTATACCTGGGATCAAACCCATATGAGCAACGCCGTGTCGCTCAAGAGCGATACCAAAGGCGTGTATGATTTTGATCTATCCGCGTCGAGTTATAATTATCTGCAGGATATCATGCTCAATCCGTTCACCGTCGCTCCCACCGGCGCCGGCTATTCGCTGAACGGAAAGATCACCCGCAACGATGGCACCAACTGGCAGAATGCTGACGCCAAAGGCATCTGGCGTCCGTTCGGATATGATGGTCCGCAGGAAATCAGCTTCGGTTTTCATGGCGACCGCTATGAATTGCAGAATCCGATTTTTGCCTCAACGGTCTGGACCACCACATCCACCACCGGTACCGGCCAGCTCTATTCGGACAGCGTCGGCGAAACCCGAACCGGCGCCGCCTGGGTGCAGGATGCCTGGAAGATCCAGCCCAACCTGAAACTGACGCTCGGCGGTCGGCTGGAGACCTGGCAGGCTTCAAACGGCTTTAACGTCAATACGACGACGAATGCCACTACGGGAGCGATCACCTCGACCGCAGCGCTGAATCAACCCGGCATCAGCTCGACGAACTTCTCGCCGAAGGCGTCCTTGTCCTACGATCCGAACAAGGAGTGGAACATCACCACCAATTTCGGCGAAGCCTATCGTTATCCGACCGTGACCGAACTTTATCAAAACATCACGGTGGCCGGCGTTGCGACCTTCGCCAATCCGAACCTGACGCCGGAGCAGGACATCAACGGCGAGGTGAATATCGAGCGTAAATGGAATGACGGCCGTATCAGGCTGACGCTGTTCGAGGAGCGGGTCAACAACGCGATCATTTCGCAAACCACCAATGTGACCAATTCGACGGGCGGTCAGACGCCCACCACGACGATCGGCAACGTACAGGCGATCCGTCTGCAGGGCGTCGAACTGTCGGGCGAAAAGGACAATGTCGGTATTAATGGTTTGAAACTGTTCGGCAGCGTAACCTATGTGGATTCGCGGATTCTGAGCGATCCGACGTTTGTCAGCACCATCGGCGGCACCACGGCGGTCGGCAAGCAGGTACCCAACGTTCCGGAGTGGCGATCCACGCTTGGCGTGACCTATCGGCCGAATGAGAGTTGGGCCTATACGGTGGCGGCGCGCTACACCGGCAAGCAATATGCGACCCTTGATAACACCGACACCACGCAACACGTCTATCAGGCCTTCGATCCCTTCCTCGTGGTGGATATGAAAATCCACTACAACGCGACCCCGAATTTCTCGTTCGATTTCGGGATCGATAATATCTTCAACGAGCAATACTTCCTGTTCCATCCGTTTCCCGGCCGGACTTTCGTTCTCGCCGCGAAATACGCGCTCTGAGACAGGATGAAAAACAGGAAGCCGGCACAAAGGAAAATATCATGAAGCAAATCATACAAAGGTTTTTGGTCATCGCTCTTCTCGTTGCCCCGTTCGCAGCACCTGCGAGCGCTGAGGAAATCAAGGCCGGCGATCTCGTGATCTCGCAGGGCTGGAGCCGAGCCACGCCGGGCGGCGCCAAGATCGGCGGCGGATATCTTACTGTCGAGAACAAGGGCTCGGCACCTGACCGGCTGATCCATGCCTCCGGCGACGTCGCGGGCAAGATCGAGGTCCATGAGATGGCGATGAAGAACGGCGTGATGACGATGCGCCCGGTCGACAATGGTCTCACCATCGAGCCCGGCAAGACCGTCAAGCTCGCGCCGGGCGGATTTCATCTGATGATGTTCGATCTCAAGAACCCGCTCAAGCAAGGCGACAAGGTGCCGGTCATCCTTGAGTTTGAAAAAGCGGGCAAGGTGACGCTCTCGCTCGATGTCGAGGGCATCGGTGCGCAGGGCCCCGCAGGTGCAGGTAACACTGACGGCCAGACGGATATGAAGAACATGCCCGGAATGAAAATGTGAGAGCGATGATGTCGAACACCCGCTATTCGTTATGTTGCGCCGCCGTCGCTACGCTCATGGCGTCGTCGGCCAGCGCCCATGTCACGCTCGAAAACCATCAGGCCACCATCGGTACTGGATACAAGGCCGTATTCGCAGTGCCGCATGGCTGCGCCGGTTCGGCCACCACCAAAATCCGCGTTCAGATTCCCGAAGGCGTAATCGCGGTGAAGCCGATGCCGAAGGCCGGCTGGAATGTCGAGGTCATCAAGGGCAAATATGCCGCCGAGTATGATTTTCATGGCACCAAGTTTTCGGAGGGCGTCAAGGAAGTGGTGTGGAGCGGCGGCAAGCTGGCCGACGACTACTACGATGAATTTGTCGTCAGCACCTTCCTGACCGGCGTTCTCAAGCCGGACACGGTGCTGTATTTCCCGACCGTGCAGGAATGCGAGCAGGGGGTCAGTCGCTGGATCGAGATCCCGGCAGGCGACCACGCTGCGCACACGGAGAGCAAATGGCCGGCGCCCGGCGTCAAATTGATGCCGAAGCCCTGAACCGGCCTGGATGATGCGCCTTCTCGCCTGCCTGGCTGTGCTGTTGTCGGTTCTATGCGCCACGACGGAGGCATCCGCGCACGCGTCGCTGATTTCGACCGAGCCCGGCGACGGCAGCATGATGGCGCAATCGCCGAAGTCAGTGCGATTGCGCTTCAATGAATCGGTGAGGCCGGCGGCCATCAAATTGATCGACGGCGAGGGCAGGGTGCGCGATGACGCTGTTGTCAGCGCACACGACGACACCATTGAAATCACGCTGCCGGACAACCTCGCGCGCGGCGCCCAGTTCATCAGCTACCGCGTATTCTCCGCGGATGGACATCCGGTCGGGGGATCGCTGACATTTTCGCTCGGCATGCCGGCGGCGAACGTTGTGGCCCAAACCGACGGCAGTTTCGGGCTCGCGCCGCTGATCTGGCTGGCGCGGATCGGCGTTTACCTCGGGCTGTTCGTGGGTGTTGGCGGCGTATTCTTCGGCGTGTGGCTGGCGCGGAGAGATGCAGGCGCGAGCATGATCGGCACGGCTCTGGTGGTGGGGCTTGTCAGTGCCGTTGCAGCGCTGGGGTTGCAAGGCCTCGACCTGTTGGATCTGCCGTCGACTGGCATCGTGACATCGGCGCCGTGGAAAGCCGCGGCGGCGACCAGCCTGTTCTCATCCCTGATGATCGCGATAGCGGCGATGATCGTCGCCGCGATTGCCCGGCGAGACATCCCCGCCAGCGCCGCTCGCGCGCTATCGGCGCTGGCGATTGTGGGCGTCGGTCTTGCGCTGGCCACCAGCGGACACGCCAGTACGGCGCCGCCGCAATGGCTGAGCCGGCCCATGGTGTTTCTGCACGGAATTGGCGTGGCCTTCTGGATCGGCGCACTCGCGCCTCTGGTGGCGATGGCGCGAAGACCAAAAGCGTCGTTGCTCGCTATCCTCAATCGCTTTTCGCGCATGGCCGTGCCGGTGGTGGGAGTTCTGGTGTTGACCGGGCTTGTCCTCGCAATCGTGCAGTTGGAAAGTTTTCGCGCGCTGATCGAGACCCGATACGGGCTGATCCTGTTGATCAAGCTGGCGTTGGTCTTGGTGCTGCTGGGCCTTGCGGCGCTGAATCGGTTTTACCTGACGCCGGCACTCGCGCTTGATCCCTCGAATATCAGTCCATTGGTCCGATCGATCATGGCCGAATGCGTGGTGGCAGTAGCCATTCTGGCGGTGGTCGCCGGCTGGCGCTTCACGCCGCCGCCGCGCGCGCTGGTTACGGCCATCGCGACACCGCTGGCGGTCCATATCCACACCGAGACCGCGATGTTTCAGGTGCTGGTGTCGCCCGGCACGGTCGGCACCGACAGCTTTGTGCTGCAGTTGATGAATGGCGACGCCAGTCCGCTGGAGGCCAAGGAGACCACGCTGTTTCTGAGCCTGCCGGAGCGCGGCATCGAAGCGCTGGAGCGCAAGGCCGTGCTTGGCGCCGACGGCTATTGGCACGTCTTGGATGTGCCGCTGCCCTATGCCGGCCGTTGGCACATGCGCATCGATGCTCTGATCACGGATTTCAAGAAGATCAGCTTGGAAGACGATCTGGACGTGCCGGGGCGCTGAACCCGGAGGGTTATTTTTCGCAACTGTGCGGTTTGCGACGCTTTCGCGCCTTAATCTCACGCTCAAGGTTTTCAGCAAAACAACAGGAAATCCGCAATCTTAGCGGCTTTTTTGGCGGTCTTTTCGCCGGGCGCCGCCCTTGTGTTTTGGCACCCGATCCGGTTTCACTGCTTGCTTCGAACGCTTCACCGATTCTTTGAGAAATCCCATGAGATTGTCGCGGTTCTTTCTGCCCATCCTTAAAGAGAATCCGAAAGAGGCCGAGATCGTCTCGCATCGCCTGATGCTGCGCGCGGGCATGATGCGGCAGGAAGCGGCTGGCATCTATGCCTGGCTGCCGCTCGGTCTGCGGGTACTCAAGAAAATCGAGCAGATCGTGCGCGAGGAGCAAAATCGCGCCGGCGCGATCGAGCTGTTGATGCCGACGCTGCAACTGGCGGATCTGTGGCGCGAAAGCGGCCGTTACGATGCCTATGGCCCGGAAATGCTGCGCATCACCGATCGCCACAAGCGCGAGTTGCTTTACGGGCCGACCAACGAGGAAATGATCACCGAGATCTTTCGCTCCTACGTGAAATCCTACAAGAGCCTGCCGCTCAATCTCTACCATATCCAGTGGAAGTTCCGTGACGAGCAGCGGCCGCGGTTCGGCGTCATGCGCGGGCGCGAATTCCTGATGAAGGATGCCTATTCCTTCGACATCGACGAGGCCGCGGCGCGGCGATCCTATAACCGGATGTTCGTCGCTTATTTGCGGACCTTCGCGCGGATGGGGTTGAAAGCAATCCCGATGCGCGCCGAAACCGGTCCGATCGGCGGCGACCTCAGCCACGAATTCATCGTGCTGGCGGAAACCGGCGAGTCCGCCGTGTATTGCGACAGCGACGTGCTGAATCTGCCGGTGCCCGGCGAAGAGGTCGATTATGAGGGCGACCTTTCGCCCATCATCGCGCAATGGACCTCGGTCTATGCCGCGACCGAGGATGTCCATGACGCCGCGCGCTTCGACCGCGAAGTGCCGGCCGAGAAGAAGGTGCACACCAGGGGCATCGAAGTCGGCCAGATCTTCTATTTCGGCACCAAATATTCGGACACGATGAAAGCGCTGGTCGCCGGCGCCGATGGCGCCGAGGTAGCGATCCATGGCGGCTCCTACGGGGTCGGCGTGTCGCGTCTGGTCGGGGCCATCATCGAAGCCTGCCATGACGATGCCGGTATCAAATGGCCGGAAGCGGTCGCGCCGTTCAAGGCGGCGATCCTGAACCTGAAGCAGGGTTCTGCGGATACCGATGCGGCCTGCGAGCAGCTTTATCGCGAGCTCACGGCGAAGGGCGTCGATGTGCTTTACGACGACACCGACCAGCGCGCCGGCGCCAAATTCGCAGCCGCCGACCTGATCGGTATTCCCTGGCAGATACTGGTCGGCCCCAAGGGCCTCGCCGAAGGCAAGCTCGAGGTCAAACGCCGCAGCGACGGCTCGCGCGAGAATCTAAGCCCGGCTGAAGTCGTGGCACGGCTGACCTAGTGCGTCTTCGAGCGGAGAATTATCCACCGCGGTTATCCGGTTATCAGCCGTCACGGCTACAATTAGCCCGAATCGTGTGAAAATCGGACTATGGATGAAACCATGAGCGAGACAGTTCGAACCAAACCTTTTGCGCCCTTCGAGTGGCTGCTGTCGGGACGCTATTTGCGCGCGCGTCGCAAGGAAGGGTTCATCTCCGTCATCGCCGGATTCTCGTTCCTGGGCATCATGCTTGGCGTCGCCACGCTGATCATCGTGATGGCGGTCATGAACGGCTTCCGCAAGGAATTGCTCGACAAGATACTCGGCCTCAACGGCCATCTTCTGGTGCAGCCGCTGGAATCGCCGCTGACCGACTGGAAGGATGTCGCCGAGCGCATCAATGCGGTCGCGGGCATCCGGCTCGCGGCACCTGTCGTCGACGGTCAGGCGCTGGCGTCTTCGCCGTTCAACGCTTCGGGCGTGTTCGTGCGCGGTATCCGCTCCGACGACCTCAACAACCTCACGTCGATCGCCAAGAACATCAAGCAAGGCACGCTCGAGGGCTTCGACGAAGGGCAGGGCGTCGCGATCGGCCGCCGGCTCGCCGATACGCTGTCGCTGCATGCCGGCGACAGCATCACGCTGGTTTCGCCAAAGGGCGCGGTGACCCCGATGGGCACCACGCCGCGCATCAAGCCCTACAAGGTGACGGCGGTGTTCGAGATCGGCATGTCGGAATATGACGCAAGCTTTGTGTTCATGCCGCTGACCGAGGCGCAGAACTACTTCAATCGCACCAACGACGTGACCGCAATTGAGGTGTTCACGACCAATCCAGATAAGATCGAGGCGTTCCGCAATGCCGTCACCGGGGCGGCTGGCAGGCCTGTCTTCCTGGTCGACTGGCGGCAGCGCAATTCGACCTTCTTCAATGCGCTTCAGGTCGAGCGCAACGTCATGTTCCTGATTCTGACGATGATCGTGCTGGTCGCAGCCCTTAACATCGTCTCCGGCCTGATCATGCTGGTAAAGGACAAGGGCAGCGATATCGCGATCCTGCGCACCATGGGGGCCTCGCAGGGATCGATCATGCGGATCTTCCTGATTACGGGCGCGGCGATCGGTGTGGTCGGCACGCTGACCGGATTTCTGGTCGGCATGCTGATCTGCCTCAATATCGAATCGATCCGGCAGTTCCTGTCCTGGCTCACCAACACCGAACTATTTTCGCCGGAGCTCTATTTTCTCTCCAAGCTGCCGGCCGAGATCGATTTCGGCGAAACCAGCGCGGTCGTGATCATGGCGCTGACGCTCTCCTTCCTCGCCACGCTGTATCCATCGTGGCGTGCCGCTCGCCTCGACCCTGTCGACGCGCTGCGGTACGAGTGAGGGCACGATGGAGCAGGGGGCGGAAGATGTACCGGTTGTTTATCTTCACGAGATAAAACGCCAGTACACCCAGGGGGCGACGACGCTGACCATCCTCAACGGTGCCAAGCTGGCGCTATGGGCGGGGCAGTCGGTCGCGCTGGTGGCGCCGTCGGGCGCCGGCAAATCGACCCTGCTGCATATCGCGGGCCTCCTGGAGAGCCCCGACGACGGCGAGGTCTATGTCGGGGGCACGCCGACCTCCGGCCTGTCGGACATCGACCGGACCCAGATCCGGCGCACCGATATCGGCTTTGTCTATCAATCGCACCGGCTATTGCCGGAATTCTCCGCGCTCGAAAATGTCATGCTGCCGCAGATGATCCGCGGCCTCAAACGCAGCGAGACCGTCAAGCGCGCCACCGAAATCCTAGCCTATCTCGGCCTCGGCGATCGCATCAAGCATCGCCCGGCCGAATTGTCCGGCGGCGAACAGCAGCGGGTCGCGATCGCGCGCGCGGTCGCCAACGCGCCGCGGGCGCTGCTGGCGGACGAGCCGACCGGCAATCTCGATCCGAACACGGCCGATCATGTGTTTGGCGCGCTGATGCAACTGGTCAAGGCGACCAGGGTCGCGATGCTGATCGCAACCCACAATATGGAACTCGCGGGCCGGATGGACCGGCGGGTGTCGCTGGTCGACGGCGAGGTCGTTGAGCTGGATTAGCCCGTCGATTGCCGACCCGCGCAATCGGCCAGACTTCGTTAACCGGCGATTTCCTTAAAGACCATTTTGGCCGGTCGGTCCGGCTGTGGCGGCCTCGACAGACTGGAAAACCGGCAATTCGCGGCGCATATTCCGGGCATGGCTGGCATATGGACAACTGAGCAATTCTCCTGCCCCGAATGCGGGATGAATTACACCGCGACGCGAGAGCAGCATCCGGACAAGCATTCCGGAAATGCCGGCAGCTTCCAATGCGTGTTCTGCGAGACCGAAGTCCACACCTGGACCGGTCTCTATGACTTCTTCGACTGGAAGACCGTCAAGAGCGGCTTGCCGGTGTTCGGGAAGAAGACGGCGGCCGGTCGCTAAGTTAGGTCGTTTCCCAGAACGTTTTGGGAATCCCACACCCATTCGCCAATGCGATCTTTCGAGCTGACCCAGCACGACCCTCTTGGGTAGCTTTGATTATGGCAGCCGGGAGGGGTGGAAACTGTCCGATTCCGGATGCATATTCAAGGTATGCTGGTATCTCCGAAATTTTGGTGGAATGCAGGCCGCTATGTCGGGAGCGCGATCATGCTGGCCGTGTTCATTTACGGAGCGGCTAGGTTTTCGGATGGCCCGATCGGGGAATATCAGGGCGGCTATCGCTCAACCCGCGGCGTTCCTCATACAGCCGAGGAATATCAGGCCTATAAGATTTGGGAAAAGACGATTTTTATCGTTTGGCCACTCGGTATAGCCATCGGGTTCTTGCTCCAATACGCCAAGCCAAAGGGTGAGGATTTATGACCCCAAACGCCTTGGGAACCTCAACCGGCTTGCTATCGATTATCGACCGACAGGGCAGGATGCCGAACGTGACCCCGTTCCGGGCTAGCACCGGCCAAACTCATCCCCGGAATTAACCACGCGATTTCTTTTGGAGCCATTCCTCAAACTGACCCTCGACCGCCTCTTGACCAAAGAACAAAAACAGAACATTGTTCTCTCTATGTTCACACATCAGGAGGCGGGCATGTTGGAGACCTTTGTGGAAGAAGCGGCGGCACTGACGTCGATTGTGCTGTTTGTCGGGATGATCGCGGTCTGGGCGCAATTGATCCCCCAGCTCTGAGGTTCCAAATGGCGTCTTGAGGCGCCTCGGGATGGCGACGCCAGAACTTGACGTCGCTTGGGGAAAAGCCGGATGGCGGGCGCCAATCGCGCCTTCCGCGTGGACTCATCCCATCAGAGGCTTCACCATTGAGGAGCGAGTCGGCCCGCGGGGCCGCCCGGCGCCTCCTCAAGCCCAGTGATTGCTAACGTCCATGACGCAGAAGTCTTCGGCAAATCAGTCCAATGCCGGATTTGTTCATCTCCACGTCCATTCGGCCTATTCGCTGCTGAAGGGATCGATCAAGATCCAGAAGCTCGGCGAACTGGCCAAGGCGGACCGGCAGCCGGCGCTGGCGCTGACCGATACCGACAACATGTTCGGGGCGCTGGAATTCTCCGACAAGATGGCCGGCTACGGCATCCAGCCGATCATCGGCTGCGAACTCGCGGTCGATTTCGGCGATCAGGACCCGAACGCCCGCAACGCGATGGCCTCGGCCCCTTCGCGGATCGTGCTGCTGGCGGCGCGCGAGCGCGGCTATCGCAACCTGATGCGGCTGAATTCACGGGCGTTCCTGGAAACCCCGACCCATCAATCCCCGCACATCAAGTTCGAATGGCTGGAAGGCGACGCCGAGGACCTGATCGTGCTGACCGGCGGCCCGGAAGGGCCGATCTCGCTGGCGCTCCATGCCGATCAGGCCGCACTGGCCGCGGCCCGCTGCGACCGGCTGGCGAGTCTGTTCGGCGACCGGCTCTATGTCGAGCTGCAACGCCACGGACTTGAGAAGGAACGCCGCGTCGAGGCCGGGCTGATTGATCTGGCCTATACCAAGGGTTTGCCGCTGGTCGCGGCCAATGAGCCTCATTTCGCGGCCGCCGATGATTACGAGGCCCATGACGCGCTATTGTGCATCGCCGGCGGACGTCTGATCGCCGAGACCGACCGCGATCAGTTGACGCCGGATCACCGTTTCAAGACCCGCGCCGAAATGGCGGTGCTGTTCGCCGATATTCCGGAGGCGCTGGCCTCGACGGTCGAGATTGCCGAGCGCTGTGCGTTCCGCCCCAAGACGCGCAAGCCGATCCTGCCGCGCTTCACGGTGGGCGCGGCCGTCAACGCGGCCGATGCGGTCAGCGAGGAGGCGATTGAATTGCGCCGCCAGGCCGAGGAAGGCCTGACCAACCGGCTGCGCGTGCACGGCCTTTCGCAGGGCGTGTCGGAGGAAGACTACCGGGCGCGGCTCGCTTTCGAAATCGACGTCATCACCCGCATGCAGTATCCGGGCTACTTCCTGATCGTCGCGGACTTCATCAAATGGGCGAAGGCCGAGGGCATTCCGGTCGGCCCGGGCCGCGGCTCCGGCGCAGGATCGCTGGTCGCCTATGCGCTGACCATCACCGATCTCGATCCGATCAGGTTTGGCCTGCTGTTCGAGCGGTTTCTCAATCCGGAACGCGTATCGATGCCGGACTTCGACATCGATTTCTGCCAGGACCGGCGCGGCGAAGTCATCGACTACGTGCAGCAGCGCTACGGCCGCGATCAGGTCGCGCAGATCATCACCTTCGGTACGCTGCAGGCGCGCGGCGTGCTGCGCGACGTCGGACGCGTGCTGCAGATGCCCTATGGGCAGGTCGACCGGCTGACAAAGCTGGTGCCGCAGAATCCCGCGGCACCGGTCACGCTGGCCGCGGCGATCGAGAGCGAGCCGAAGCTGCAGGCGTTTCGTGATGAGGATGCGGTGGTGGCGCGCGCCTTCGACATCGCGCAGCGCCTGGAAGGCCTGACCCGCCACGCATCCACCCATGCCGCGGGTATCGTGATCGGCGACCGGCCGCTCAGCGAGCTCGTGCCGCTCTATCGCGATCCGAAATCCGACATGCCGGTTACCCAGTTCAACATGAAATGGGTCGAGCCCGCTGGGCTCGTCAAATTCGACTTCCTCGGCCTCAAGACGCTGACCGTGCTCGATGTCGCAGTGAAACTGCTCAAGCAGCGCGATGTCCATGTCGACCTCACAACGCTGCCGCTCGACGACGCGCCCAGCTATCAGATGCTGGCCAAGGGCGATGTGGTCGGCGTGTTCCAGGTTGAAAGTCAGGGCATGCGCCGCGCGCTGGTGGACATGCGGCCCGACCGTTTCGAGGACATCATTGCGCTGGTCGCGCTGTATCGCCCGGGCCCGATGGCGAACATTCCGACCTATTGCGCCCGCAAGCACGGCGACGAAGAGCCGGAATATCTGCATCCCATGCTTGAGCCGATCCTGAAGGAGACTTTTGGCGTCATCATCTACCAGGAACAGGTGATGCAGATCGCGCAGGTCATGGCCGGCTATTCGCTCGGCGAAGCCGACCTGCTGCGGCGCGCGATGGGCAAGAAGATCCGCTCGGAAATGGAAAAGCAGCGCGCTGGCTTCATCGCGGGCTCGGTCAAGAACGGCGTGCCGAAAGGGCAGGCCGATACCATCTTCGAACTGCTGGCCAAATTCGCCGATTACGGTTTCAACAAGAGCCACGCGGCGGCTTATGCGCTGGTGTCGTACCACACCGCCTACATGAAGGCGCATTATCCCGTCGAATTCCTGGCGGCGTCGATGACGCTCGATCTCAACAACACCGACAAGCTGTCGGAATTTCGCGCCGAGGCGCAGCGGCTCGGGATCAAGGTGGAAGCGCCCTCGGCCAACCGCTCCGGTGCGACCTTCGAGGTCAGCGATAACACCATCTATTACGCATTGGCCGCGCTCAAGGGCGTCGGCCCGCAGGCGGTCGAACTGATCGTGGAAACGCGCCGCGAGGGCCTGTTCACGTCGCTGGCCGATTTTGCGGCACGCGTTAATCCACGTGCGATCAACAAGCGCGTGATCGAAAGTCTGGCCGCTGCCGGTGCGTTCGACGCGCTGGATTCCAATCGCGCGCGGGTGTTCGCCGGATCAGATGCGATTCTTGCGGCCTGCCAGCGCAGCCACGAGGCCGCGACCGTCGGGCAGAACGATATGTTTGGTGGCGCGGCCGATGCACCGACCATCATGCTGCCGCAGATCGAACCGTGGCTGCCGGCCGACCGGCTGCGGCGCGAATATGATGCGATCGGTTTTTTCCTGTCGGGCCATCCGCTCGACGACTACGCCACGGTGTTGAAGCGCCTGCGGGTGCAGTCCTGGGCGGAATTTTCGCGCGCGGTCAAAACCGGCGCGACCGCGGGCAAGGTCGCGGCGACCGTGGTGTCGCGGATGGAGCGGCGCACCAAGACCGGCAACAAGATGGGCATCATCGGATTGTCGGATCCGACCGGCCATTTCGAAGCCGTGCTGTTTTCCGAGGGGCTTGCCCAGTACCGCGAAGTGCTGGAACCCGGCGCTGCGGTGCTACTGCAACTCGGTGCCGAGTTGCAGGGCGAGGATGTCCGCGCGCGCGTGCTGCACGCCGAACCGCTGGATGATGCGGCGGCCAAAACCCAGAAGGGTCTGCGCATCTTCGTGCGCGACACCAAGCCGCTTGAGTCTATCGCCAAGCGACTGCAGATGCCGGAAGCCGCGGGTGTCACCACCGCACCGGCTGCCGCCAATGGCGACGTCTCGCTGGTCATGATGCTCGACCTCGAAACCGAGGTGGAAATGAAGCTGCCGGGCCGCTTCAAGGTCTCGCCGCAGATCGCCGGCGCGATCAAGGCGGTCTCGGGCGTGGTGGACGTGCAAACGCTTTAGGCGAGGGGGCTGTCGCCATACGCGAAGTCTGCGTGCTGTTCTGACGACGCACCTGCCGCACGCAGATCACGCGATCCTCGATATCCGCAAGATCGAGGACTGCTGTCTGAACCCGGCTCATCCGCGAGGCCGGCACAAGTTCCGAGTCTTTCGCGAAGCACTTAATGTCGGGCCGAGCGATGCGGCGTGGTTGCGAGGCGTTTTGCTGGAGGGCGTCCGGGAGAGCGACGCCTCGCTATTGGCAACCGATGCCTGAGGAAGTCGCTGGCGCGTCGATGTGAACGTCAGGCGACATGAAAGGAGCGCTGTGGTAAGAACCGTCTGGATTATTCGAGCCGGGGAGAATGCGCCAAGGTTCGTTACCGGTTGGGTGCTATGATGAAAGCGAAAAAGCAAGCGACGATCGAAGGGCCATCTGTTTTGGATGTGGTCGCCTTGTTGGTGGACGTTCCCTCGGAAGGGCTTTCACACGGGCAGGTCGGCACCATCGTTGAGCACCTCGACGACAAGACTCTACTCGTGGAATTTAGTGACGATACCGGGCAGGCCTACGCGATCGCGCCGTGTCCGCGTACGGAATTGCTTGTCCTGCACTACGTCCCGGAAGCCGCTTGATCAGTTCGACGCCTCGGAAAATTAGCAGGGTGGAGATTAATCATGTGCGAGATATGTCGCCAAGCTGCGATCCCCGGATTTGGACCCTCGCGCCGCAATCTGCTTTTCGGTGCAGTATCGGCCATGGGAATAATGTTGGCCAACGCGGCTGGCGCCAAGGAAATGAAGGCGCCCCCGAAGCCGCAAAACGTATTATCGCCGGATGCTTCGCTCGAACGTCTCCTGAAAGGCAATACGCGCTATGTCGAAGGCGTGTCGCGGCGCCATGACTTCAAGCATGAACGGGAGGCGTTGGCGGGAGGTCAAAATCCTTACGCCGCGATATTGAGCTGCGCTGATTCACGCATCGCGCCAGAATATGCCTTCGATAGCGGACGGGGCGATCTCTTTGTTTGTCGCGTGGCCGGCAACTTTGCCAGCACCGAGACGGTCGCCAGCCTCGAATACGCCGTCGCGGTTCTGAACGTGCCTGCGATTTTGGTGCTGGGTCACGATAGCTGCGGCGCCGTCGGTGCTGCCATAAAATCCCTCGCCGACAACACAGCATTGCCAGGACACATGCCCTCATTGGTCACGGGCGTTGCACCTGCGGTGAAGGCGGTATCGCAGGAAGGCAGTGATGTGCTGGCGAAAGCAATTCGGCAGAACGTGCTCGATAACGTCGCCCAGTTACGTTCTGCCACGCCCATCCTGAGTGCTGCGGTTGAACAGGGTAAACTCAAGGTCGCCGGCGGGGTGTATCGGCTCAGGGATGGCCGGGTCGATATGGTCGCCTGAGAGAATCGGCCAATCCGGCCGCCGAGCCCTCAATCGGGGTGCAAAACGGCGCTGGCGGCAAGATTTGGACGTCGGCCCCTCGGATTTGCTGGTTTGGGCCCGGTTTGGCTGGGTTAAGGGCACCGAAAAGCCCCGGATTTCCTTGCTTCTGCCGGAAATCCCGCTATATACCGCGCCATCTCACACGGAAACATGGCTCAAAAGGCCGTCCGGTGGCAACCGGGCCATAAGGCTCGTTTGCTCACACGTTTCCGGAGGAACCAACCGGAGAATTAGACTATGGCGCTTCCCGATTTTTCTATGCGTCAGCTGCTTGAAGCTGGCGTTCACTTTGGTCACCAATCGCACCGCTGGAATCCGAAGATGGCGGATTACATCTTCGGTGCCCGCAACAACATCCACATCATCGATCTCGCCCAGACCGTGCCGCTGTTGCATCGCGCGCTCCAGGCGGTCAGCGATACCGTCGCCAAGGGCGGCCGTGTCCTGTTCGTCGGCACCAAGCGGCAGGCGCAGGATGGCGTCGCTGAAGCTGCCAAGCGCTCGGCGCAGTATTTCGTCAATTCGCGCTGGCTCGGCGGCACGTTGACCAACTGGAAGACGATTTCCGGCTCGATCAAGCGGCTGCGGCACCTCGATGAAGTGCTCAATTCCGGCGATGCCAATGCCTATACCAAGAAGGAGCGGCTTACGCTGCAGCGCGAGCGCGACAAGCTCGATCGTTCGCTGGGCGGCATCAAGGACATGGGCGGTCTGCCCGACATGATCTTCGTGATCGACACCAACAAGGAAGACATCGCGATCCAGGAAGCCCAGCGGCTCAACATCCCCGTTGCGGCGATCGTCGATACCAATTCCGATCCCAAGGGCATCACCTATGTCGTGCCCGGCAATGACGACGCCGGCCGTGCCATCACGCTGTATTGCGATCTGATCGCGCGTGCGGTCATCGACGGCATTTCGCGCGCGCAGGGCGATTCCGGGATCGATATCGGCGCCTCGGCGCAGCCCGTTCGCGAGGCCATTCCGGCCGCGCCGCAACCGGCCGGCTTCCAGGGCTTGGCGGGACCGCGTGGCGCTGCTGACGATCTCAAGAAGCTCACCGGCGTGTCCGGCGCGATCGAGAAGAAGTTCAACGATCTCGGCATTTTCCACTATTGGCAGCTGGCCGAACTCGATCACGACACCGCGCACAAGATCGGCGAAGAGGTCGGACTTCCGAGCCGGGCCGATGGCTGGGTAGCCCAGGCCAAGGCGATGACGGCGGAAGCCGAATAACGACGCGTTGGCCGGCACATCCCGGCCAACACCTTCCAACGACGGCATTCCTGATGGTGGATGGCGGCGAGGCGACCACGCCCGCCGCGCCAGCTCTGACAGGCAGAGGACGTACAACGATGACAACAATCACGGCAGCGATGGTCAAGGACCTGCGCGAGACGACCGGCGCGGGCATGATGGATTGCAAGGCTGCGCTCACCGAGAACGCCGGCGACATGCAGGCGTCGATCGACTGGCTGCGCAAGAAGGGCTTGTCGAAAGCCGCCAAGAAGGCCGGCCGCATTGCGGCTGAGGGCCTGATCGGTGCGGTGACCGCGGGCAACAAGGGCGTCGTCGTCGAGGTCAATTCCGAAACCGACTTCGTCGCGCGCAACGGCCAGTTCCAGGGACTGGTCAAGATGATCGCGCAGGTCGCGCTCGATGTCGGCGCCGACGTGGAAAAGATCAAGGCCGCCAAGGTCGGCAGCGTCACCGTCGAGACCGCCGTCGCGGACGCGATCGCGACCATCGGCGAGAACATGACGCTGCGGCGCGCGGCTTCGCTGGAAGTCAGCAAGGGCGTGGTGTCGAGCTACGTGCATAATGCCGTGATCGAAGGCGCCGGCAAGATGGGCGTGATCGTCGCGCTGGAATCGGCCGGGAAGACCGACGAACTGGCAACGCTGGGCAAGCAACTCGCGATGCATGTTGCGGCCGCCAACCCGCTGGCGCTGGATTCGGCCGGGCTGGACCCGGCCACCGTCAAGCGCGAAAAGGACGTGCTGGCCGACAAGTACCGTCAGCAGGGCAAGCCCGAGAACGTGATCGAAAAGATCGTCGAGTCCGGCTTGAAGACCTATTACAAGGAAGTCTGCCTGCTGGAGCAGGCCTTCATCCACGACAGCGGCAAGTCGGTCGCCCAGGCGGTGAAAGAAGCTGAGGGTAAGGTTGGCGGACCGATCAAGGTGACCGGATTTGTGCGCTATGCTCTGGGCGAGGGAATCGAGAAGCAGGAAACCGATTTCGCAGCCGAAGTTGCGGCGGTCAGCGGCCAGAAATAGCCGTCCGAACAGTGCTTTCGGCCGGTTTCGCCGGGAGCGCCGGGCGGAGTTAGGGAAAGCGATTCGCAATGGCTGAGCCGATCTATCGTCGTGTGGTGATCAAGCTCTCGGGCGAATACCTCGCCGGCGCGCAATCCTTCGGCCTCGATCAGCCCATCGTCGACCGGATCGCAGGCGATCTGATTGCCGCCCGCGAACTCGGGGCCGAGATCGCCGTGGTGGTCGGGGGTGGCAACATCGTTCGCGGCGTCGAAGTGTCGTCGCGCGGTGTGTCCCGGCCGACCGGCGATACCATGGGCATGCTCGCCACCGTGATGAACTGCCTCGCGCTTGAGGCCGCGATCGAACGCCGCGGCGCGCCTGCGCGCACGCTGTCGGCATTTGTGATGCCGCAGATTTCAGAGCTATTCACCCGAAGCGCCACGCACCGCTATCTCGCCGAGGGACGGATCGTGCTGCTTGGCGGCGGGACCGGTAATCCGTTCTTCACGACCGATACCACCGCCGTGTTGCGCGCGGCCGAAATCGGCGCGCAGGCGGTGCTGAAGGCCACCAATGTCGATGGCATTTACAGCGCCGATCCCAAGAAAGATCCATCGGCGAAGCGATTCGACCGTTTGACGCATTCGCAGGCGATCGAAGGCAATTACAAGGTCATGGACGCGACCGCTTTCGCGCTTGCCCGCGAGACTTCGCTGCCTATCATCGTGTTCTCGATCGCCGAGCCGGGCTCGATCAGTGCGATCTTGCGCGGCGCCGGCCAAGGTACCATCGTCGCCGGCTGACCGGCCTTTAAAGCGCCGAACGCGCGAAAGGCCGGCGGCATCGACGAGTTTTCAGGAGGAAGAGCGTTATGCCCACGGGTAGTTTCGACGTCAGCGAATTGAAGCGCCGCATGCAGGGCGCCACCCAATCTCTCAAGCACGAACTGGGCGGCTTGCGGACCGGCCGCGCGACGGCCTCGATGCTGGAACCGGTGCAGGTCGATGCTTACGGTACGCATATGCCGCTCAATCAGGTGGCGACCATCAGCGTGCCCGAGCCGCGGCTGCTTTCGGTGCAGGTATGGGACAAGTCGATGGTCAAGGCCGTGGAAAAGGCGATCGTCGATTCCAATCTTGGCCTCAGTCCCGCGACCGAAGGGCAGGTGCTCCGTCTGCGCATTCCCGAACTCAACGAGGATCGCCGCAAGGAACTCGTCAAGGTCGCGCACAAATATGCCGAAGCTGCCAAGGTCGCGGTCCGCCATGTCCGCCGCGACGGCCTCGATACGATCAAGAAGCTTGAGAAGAATCACGAGATTTCCGAGGACGATCAGGAACGTCTGGCCAATGACGTGCAGAAGGCGACTGACGGGACGATCACGGAGATCGATCAGTTGCTTGCGGTCAAGGAAAAGGAAATCCTCACCGTCTAGACTGTCTTTTGTGTGAGCATGATCCCGGAACAGGCGATGTCGTTTGTCCGGGAAGTCCGGTTCCCACTGTTCCGGACGCTGCTCTTAAGGGCATGCTCTTAAGGAATTGATTGATGTCGAACGCCGCAGCCCCTGCAACCGAAGGATCGGATCGATCCGATGGTCCGTTGCATGTGGCGATCATCATGGACGGGAACGGGCGTTGGGCGGCGGCCCGCGGTCTGCCGCGTGCCGAAGGCCATCGCCGGGGCGTCGAGGCGCTGCGCCGTGTGGTTCGCGCCGCCAGCGAACTCGGTGTGTTGTATCTGACGATTTTCTCCTTCAGTTCGGAAAACTGGTCGCGTCCAGCGACCGAAATCGGTGACCTGTTCGGTTTGCTCCGGCGCTTCATCCGCAACGATCTGGCGACGCTGCATCGCGACGGTGTGCGGGTCCGTGTCATCGGCGAGCGCGACGGACTGGAACCAGACATCTGCGCGCTTCTGAAGGAAGCCGAGGATCTCACGCGCGACAACGTCCGGCTCAACCTGGTGGTCGCCTTCAACTATGGATCGCGGCAGGAAATCGCGGCCGCGGCGCAGCGGCTGGCGCGGGAAGTCGCGGAGGGCAAGCGTGATGCGTCCTCGATCGACGCCGATACGCTCGGCCAATATCTCGATGCGCCCGATATTCCCGATCCCGATCTGATCATTCGCACCAGCGGCGAGCAGCGGCTGTCGAATTTCCTGATGTGGCAGGCGGCCTATAGCGAACTCGTGTTCGTGCCGATTCACTGGCCGGATTTCGACAAGGCCGCGCTTGAAGGCGCGATCGCCGAATATGCCAGACGGGAGCGTCGTTTCGGCGGTCTGGCCGCGAAAACCGGATCGTGACCGAGGGCGACGCCGCGCCCGCGGCCGCCGTCGAGCAGGGGACCAATAATCTCCTGATGCGCGTGATCGTCGCGCTGGTTTTGGCGCCTCTTGCGCTCGCGATCGCCTATGCCGGCGGATGGCTGTGGACCGTTCTGGTGACGCTGGCGTCGATTGGTCTCTATGTCGAATGGCTGACGATCGTGGCGGCGTCGCGCGAAACGCGCGCGATAGCTGCGGGCATAGCTGCGCTGGTAATATCGGGACTTTGCCTGGCGCTGGGGCGGATCGACGCTGCTTTCCTGGTGCTCGTTGTTGGCGTGGCCGGTGTCGCGTTGTTCGCCAAGGAGCGCCGTGTCTGGGCTGTCAGCGGATTTCTCTATGCGGCTGCGGCCGAAATCGCCTCGGTGCTGGTGCGGCTCGACCAGGTCAAGGGATTTGCCGCGCTGATCCTGGTGTTGCTGGTGGTGTGGGTGACCGATATTGGCGGTTATTTTGCCGGCCGCGGCATCGGCGGACCAAAACTCTGGCCGCGGGTCAGTCCCAAGAAGACCTGGGCCGGCGCTATCGGCGGCTTTGTGGCCAGTCTGGTGATTGCCGGCGGATTTGCGCTATTGGGTCTGGGCAAAACCGGGCCTCTGCTGCTACTTGGGGCCGTGCTCTCGATCGTCTCGCAACTGGGGGATCTGTTCGAGTCTGCCGTGAAGCGCCGGTTTGGCGTCAAGGACTCCAGTCACATCATTCCCGGGCATGGCGGCCTGTTGGATCGTCTCGACGGTTTCGTTGCAGCCATCGTCCTGGCGGCAGTTTTCGGATTTTTGCGGGGCGGCGCGGATGGCGTCGGCCGCGGTCTTATGGTTTGGTGATCTCATGAGCGCAGTACCGTTGCGTAACAACAAGTCCGTGGCGTCGGCCGTACGCTCGGTGACCGTGCTGGGGGCCACCGGCTCGATCGGCGACAGCACGATGGATTTGCTGAGGGCTTCGCGCGACCGCTATCAGGTCGAAGCGTTGACCGCGAATACCAACGTGCAGGGGCTGGCCAAGCTGGCCAAGGAGTTCGGCGCGCGTTTTGCGGCTGTCGCCGATCCCAGTCGCCTTAATGAGTTGAAAGACGCGTTGGCCGGGACCCGCATCGAATGCGGCGCCGGTGAAAGCGCTATTATCGAGGCCGCGGCCCGTCCGGCGGATTGGGTCATGGCGGCGGTGAGCGGCGCGGCCGGCTTGAAGCCCGCGCTCGCCGCGGTCGATCGCGGCGCCAGCGTCGCGCTGGCCAACAAGGAATGCCTCGTTTGCGCCGGTGATTTCTTCATGCAGCGCGCGGCCAAGGCCGGTGCCTGCATACTGCCAGCCGATTCCGAGCACAACGCGCTGTTCCAGGCGCTGGGTTCCGGCAACCGCGAGGAACTGGTTCGCGTCATCATCACCGCATCGGGCGGACCATTCCGGACCTGGGCCAGCGCCGATATCGAGCAGGCCACGCTCGCACAGGCCCTGAAACATCCGAACTGGAGCATGGGACAGAAGATCACCATCGATTCGGCGTCGATGATGAACAAGGGGCTCGAAGTCATCGAGGCCTCCTATCTGTTCGCGCTGGCGCCGGAAGAGATCGACGTTCTGGTGCATCCGCAGTCGATCATCCACGGCATGGTGGAGTTTTCCGATCGTTCGGTGGTGGCGCAACTGGGGTCGCCCGACATGCGCACGCCGATCGCGCATTGCCTCGGCTGGCCCGATCGCATCGTCGGGCCGGCGGCCAAGCTCGATCTGGCCAAGATCGGGCAGTTGACCTTCGAGGCGCCGGATTTCGAGCGGTTCCCGGGGTTGCGGCTGGCGTATGATGCGCTGCGGACCGGTCGTGGCGCGACCACAGTTTATAACGCGGCCAACGAGGTCGCCGTGGCGGCATTCATCGCCGGCAAGATCAGATTCGGGGCGATCGCCCGGCTGGTCGAGGCGACCATGGACGCCTGGATCCGCTCCGGAAACCTGGCCCCGCTGACGTCCGCCGACGATGCGATTTCCGTTGACCATAATGCGAGAAATAAAGCGGTCACCCTATTGCCTCAAATTGCCTTAAAGGCATCCTAGAGCGTTGGGGGCAGGGCCTTTTGGCTCTGGTTGAGGGGAAGCGGATGGTTGAGTTTTTTCTACATAGTTTCAATACGTTGACCCATGGCCTGATCGGTTACGTCGTCCCTTTCCTGTTCGTGCTGACCATCGTCGTTTTCTTCCATGAGCTCGGTCACTTCCTGATCGCGCGCTGGGCTGGCGTGAAAGTGTTAACGTTCTCGCTCGGCTTTGGACCGGAACTGGCGGGGTTCAACGACCGTTTTGGCACCCGTTGGAAGATCTCGGCCGTCCCGCTCGGCGGCTACGTCAAGTTTTTCGGCGACGAGAGCGAGGCTTCCACGCCGTCCTCCGAAACCCTCAGCAACATGACCGAGGAAGAGCGTGCCGGCAGCTTCCACCACAAGGATGTGGGGCGGCGGGCGGCGATTGTGGCCGCCGGTCCGATCGCCAATTTCCTGCTGGCGATCGTAATCTTTACCTGCCTGTTCACCTTTTTCGGCAAGCCCAGCACCACCGCGCGCGTCGACAAGATCGAGGCATCCAGTGCGGCAGCGGCGGCCGGCTTTCAGGTCGGCGACATCGTAACCGAGATCGATAAACAGGCGATCGGAAGCTTCTCCGATATGCAGCGCATCGTCAGTATTCATGCCGGCGAGCCACTGACGTTCACGATCAAGCGCGGCGATTCGACCCTGCAATTGCAGGGCACCCCGGAGCTCAAGGAAGTAAAGGACGCATTCGGGAACGCGCATCGGCTGGGCGTGCTGGGCATTACCCGCCAGACCTCGGCCGGCGACGTTACCACCGAACGAGTAGACCCCGCGACCGCGCTCTGGCTTGGCGTCAAGGAAACCTGGTTCGTGGTTGATCGCACCCTGGCCTATATCGGCGGTGTCTTCACCGGGCGCGAAGCGGCCGACCAGGTCGGCGGCCCGCTGCGGATCGCCCAGATTTCAGGGCAGGTCGCTACCATCGGTCTTGCAGCGCTGATTCATCTGGCCGCGGTTCTCTCGATATCGATCGGGCTGTTGAACCTGTTCCCGGTTCCCCTGCTCGATGGCGGCCATCTTTTGTTCTATGCGGTCGAGGCAGTCCGCGGGCGCCCTCTGTCGGAGCGGGCGCAGGAGATGGGGTTCCGAATCGGATTGGGGTTGGTGCTGATGCTGATGGTGTTTGCCACCTACAACGACATCTTGCATCTGGCCGCATCGTGAAGCGGCTTTTTTATGGCGTGGCCGATGGGCAACGTCTTGGAATGAAAATGAAATCGCACTGCGATAGAACGTTTGCCGGCTTGGTAAAATTGGCTACAAGCGGGTCGACAAATGGGATTCTGCCGGGTCGTAGGGGTACGAACCGGTATTGGAATGACGAGGGCGCGTTGCGCATGAATGTTGGAATGCGAGTGCGGGGGGGCTTGTTGGCCGCCCTGATCATGGTCGCCGTGCCGGTTGCTGCCTCTCTGGCGGCTGTGGTTGTGTCGTCACCGGTGGCTGCCCAAACCGTGGATTCTATCCAGGTCGAAGGTAATCGCCGCGTCGAAGTGGCGACCATCCGTTCCTATTTCAAGGCGGGCCCCGGCGGGCGCCTCGACCAGCCTCATATCGATGACGGCCTGAAGGCCCTGATCGAGACCGGGCTTTTCCAGGACGTCAGGATCAATCAGGCCGGCGGCCGTCTGGTGGTGACCGTGGTCGAAAACCCGGTCATCGGCCGCGTTGTCTTCGAGGGCAACAAGAAGGTCAAAGACGAACAGTTGACCGGGGAAGTCCAATCCAAGCCGCGTGGCACGCTGTCGCGTCCCGTGGTCCAGTCCGATGCCCAGCGCATCGCCGAAATCTATCGCCATTCCGGCCGTTATGACGTGACCGTCACGCCCGAAATCATCGAACAGCCCAACAACCGCGTCGATCTGATTTTCACGATCACCGAGGGCGCGAAGACCGGCATTCAATCGGTCAATTTCGTTGGTAACGTCGCTTATTCGTCGTATCGCCTGCGGGACATCATCAAGACGCGTGAATCGAATCTGCTGAGCTTCATGGGCGGCAGCGACACCTACGATCCGGACCGGATCGAAGCGGATCGCGATCTGATTCGCCGCTATTACCTCAAGCATGGTTTCGCCGACGTGCAGGTGGTCGCCGCGCTGACGGAATACGATCCGCAGCGCAAGGGATTCATGGTGACCTTCACGATCGAGGAGGGCCAGCAGTACCGGGTCGCCTCGGTCAACTTCCAGTCCAGCATCGGTTCGCTCGACGGCAATTCACTGAGCCGGTTCTCGCGCGTCAATGTCGGCTCGCTCTACAACGCCGAAGCGCTGGAGAAGTCGGTCGAGGAAATGCAGATCGAGGCCTCGCGCCGTGGTTTTGCCTTTGCGATCGTGCGTCCGCGCGGTGATCGCAATTTCGAGGCGCACACCGTTTCCATCGTCTTCACCATCGACGAGGGTCCGCGGACCTACATCGAGCGAATCAACATTCGCAACAACACCCGTACCCGCGATTACGTGATCCGCCGTGAATTCGATATTGCCGAGGGTGACGCCTACAACCGCGCGCTGGTTGATCGCGCCGAACGCCGTCTGAAGAACCTCGACTTCTTCAAGACCGTGAAGATTTCCACTGAACCTGGATCCTCGAGCGATCGCGTGATTCTCATCGTCGACCTCGAAGAGAAATCCACCGGCGACTTCTCGGTATCGGGCGGTTATTCGACCACCGACGGTCCGCTCGCCGAAGTCAGTATCTCCGAGCGTAACTTCCTTGGACGGGGCCTGTTTGCGAAAGCGTCGGTGACATACGGCGAATACGCGCGCGGCATATCGCTGTCGTTTGTCGAGCCTTATCTGCTGGATTACCGCGTCGCTCTCGGCCTCGACACGTATTACCGTGAGCAGCTACCCAATAACTATATTTCGTACGGCACCAAAACCCTGGGCATCAGCCCGCGGCTCGGGCTCGCCTTGCGTGAAGATCTCACCTTGCAGCTTCGGTATTCGATCTATGAGCAGGATATTTCGCTGCCGAGCTATCTGAACAACTGTAACAACAATCCGTCGAATGGCCTGCTCGCCTTTAACCCGTCGCCGGCATGGGTCGCAGGAAACGGAGGACCTCCCGTTGCAACCGCGATGGGCGCTACGGATATTTCGGGCATGGGTCTGTGGTGCTACAGCGACGGCGAAGCTTCGTTGCCGGTCCGCAAGGAACTCGCCAACGGTTCCACGTTGACGTCGGCGATCGGTTACACGCTGAACTACAACACGCTCGACAATAACAAGAACCCGACCGACGGTCTGATGATCGATTTCAAGCAGGACTTCGCGGGCGTTGGCGGCGACGTGACCTACCTGAAAACCGCGATCGACGCGAAGTACTACACCCCGCTGGTGTCCGATATCGTCGGGTTGGTCCATGTGCAAACCGGCCTGCTGACCCAGGTCGGCAACAACGCCATTCGCATGCTCGATCAGTTCCAGATGGGACCGAATCTTGTTCGCGGCTTTGCGCCGAACGGCATTGGTCCGCGTGACATCAATCCTTACGGTACGCAGGATGCGCTCGGCGGCACGAAGTATTGGGGTGCGTCGCTGGAAATGCAGATGCCGTTCTGGTTCCTGCCAAAGGAAATCGGCTTGAAGGGCGCGGTCTATGCGGACGCGGGCGGTCTGTATGACTACACGGGACCGACGTCGTGGGCTGCCACCGGCGAAGTCAACACGCCGGGTTGCGTGCCTCCGACCAATCCGTCGGCTCATCCGAACGTTCCGCCCAATCCCGGAACCTGCTTGGGATTGCAGTATGACAGTTCCAGCGTGGTCCGTTCGTCGGTGGGTGTCGGTCTGATCTGGGCGTCGCCGTTCGGTCCGCTGCGTTTCGATTATGCGGTTCCGCTGACCAAGAGTCCGTATGATCGAGTGCAGCAATTCAGATTTGGCGGCGGCACATCGTTCTGAGTTTAATTGCCGGCCGGACCGCGACGGGTGGAATGGCGCAACCGATATTCTTTGAGCAACCACCTTCGTCGACGCTGGCTGATATCGCCGCGTTGACGAAGGCGCATCTGTCCGATGCATCGCTGGGTAACCGGCAGATCACGGGACTGGCTTCGCTCGACGAAGCCGGCCCGATGCATCTGACGTTTTTCGATAATCTCAAATATGCCGATCAGCTTGCTTCGACGATGGCCGGAGCATGCCTGGTCAGCGCTCGATTCGAGGGCCGTGTGCCGGCTCATGTCGCGGCATTGCGGGTGGAGCATCCGTTCCGTGCGTTCGTGAAGATTGCGCGCAAGCTCCACAGCGATGCGCTGCGTCCGCAGTCCTGGTTCGGCAATAGCGGCATCGCGCCATCAGCCATTATCGACCCGACGGCGCATCTGGAAGATGGCGTGATTGTCGATCCGCTCGCGGTGATCGGTCCAAATGTGGAAATCGGCGCCGGAACGGTGATCGGCGCCGGGGCCATCATCGCGGCCAATGTCAGGATTGGCAGGGATTGCAATGTCGGGGCCCGCTGCTCGATTCAATTCGCGCTGATCGGAAACGACGTGCTGATCCATCCCGGCTGCAGCATCGGACAGGATGGCTACGGCTTCATCTTCTTCGGCGAGGGCGGGCATTTGAAGGTGCCGCAAACCGGCCGCGTCCTGATCCAGAACGGCGTGGAGATCGGCGCCGGAACGACCATCGATCGCGGCAGCCTGCGCGATACGGTAATCGGGGAAGGCACGAAAATCGACAATCAGGTCCAGATCGGCCACAATGTGACAATCGGCAGGCATTGCCTGCTCGCGGCCCAGATCGGGCTCGCCGGCAGCCTGACGATCGGGGACAATGTGGCATTGGGCGCCAAGGTGGGCATCAACAACCATCTTCATATCGGCGACGGCGCCCAGGTGACGGCGATGAGCGGCGTAAAGGACGACATTCCGGCCAATGGACGCTGGGGAGGCTTCTTCGCAAAGCCGACCAAACAGTGGTTCCGGGAGATCGTGGCGGTGGAACGTTTGGCGCGCGATGGCGCGGCCGATCCGAAGGGCAAGGGGCAGGGTTGATGGAGGAGGCCGCGGTCAAATTTGAGCTCGTGGATATCAACGAGATCCTCAAGACGCTCCCGCACCGTTATCCAATGCTGCTGATCGACCGGGTGATCAAAATCCGGAGCGACTACAGCGGCATCGGCATCAAGAACGTCACCTATAACGAGCCGCCGTTTCTCGGACATTTTCCAGAGCGTCCGGTCTATCCGGGGGTGATGATGATCGAGGCCATGGCGCAGACCGCCGGCGTCATCGGAATCAAATCGGTCGAAGGCACCGAGAAGCCGCGCGCGGTTTATTTTCTGACCATCGACAAGTGCAAATTCCGCAAGCCCGTGTTGCCCGGCGACACCATCGAATATCACATGCGCAGCATCGGACGGCGCAAGGCGATGTGGTGGTTTCACGGCGACGCCAAGGTCAACGGCGTGGTCGTTGCCGAAGCCGACGTCGGCGCGATGCTGACCGACTGACGCGCCGTACGTGCGCGTTATCGGCGCCGGTGCCTTGCGTCACGGCGCTCCAATCGACAGTACGGAATTTGTGTGGTCTAATTTCCGCGACATGGCTGGGAAACATCCCGTGTCTTGGAAACGTCCAATGCGTATCGCGATCACGCTCACCGTTTTAGCGGCACTATCGGTGATCCCTCGCAGTGGCGCGGAAGCCGGCCAGACCTGCGTATCCAAGGCCACCGAGGCGCTGCCGCGCATCGTGGGACTGGTGGTAAAGAAGTCGCGCACACGTCCGGTACCGCCGGAGATTCTGGCGACGTGGAAGGGCCAGTCACGGCCCGTGATCATCGACGTGGATGTTGAGGATTCAGGTGAAGCGCAAACCTATTCCTACATGTGCGTGGTCACGCAAGGGTCTGCCTTCGTGCAGCGCACGATGAATTAGCCAACGGATTTTCCGGCTGGTGAAGACGCCGTCTCAATCCTCGCTCGTAAGCTGCGGACCTTGTGTCCTGCGAATTTCGCCGATGGCAATGAACGTCAGTACCGCAAGGATGGTAAGCCCGATCATCATCGCATTGATCCCTGTATCTCCTGGCTGGATTGTAGGCACGCGGCGTCGGCTTTTTCGCGCTCAAATGCTGTCCAAGCGTCTCGAAGTTTGGGCACGGCCGAGGCCCAAGCAATGGGCATGGGGCCCGTCGCCTCATCGTTTTTAGGCGGCAAAGGCGTCATAGAAGGTAACCAGACGTCACTGGACAGCCCCGGCAGCCCGCGCTAACCACTGCAAAATCAATCAGATGACCACCCGACACCACAGGGACCAAGAGACTTCGATGAGTACGATCGATCCCACCGCGCGGATTGAAGATGGCGCTGTGATCGGCGAGGGCACGTCAATCGGCCCTTATTGCGTCATCGGCCCCCACGTCGTGATCGGCGCGAACTGCAAGCTGGTCGCGCATGTCCACATCACCGCGCAGACCAGTATTGGCGACGGCACCACGATCTACCCCTTCGCCTCGCTCGGCACGCCGCCGCAATCGCTGAGCTATCGCGGCGAACTGACCAGGCTGCAGATCGGCCAGGGCTGCACCATCCGGGAATCGGTGACCATGAACGCGGGGACCGTGGCCGGTGGCGGCATCACGCGCGTCGGCGATCGCGGCTACTTCATGAATTGCAGCCATGTCGGTCATGATTGCCAGGTCGGCAATGACGCGATTTTTGCGACGTCGGCGACGCTCGGCGGTCACTGCGAAATCGGTGATTTTGTTTTCATCGGCGGCTTATCGGCTGTGCATCAGTTCACGCGCATCGGGCCGCAGGTGATGGTCGGTGGAGTCTGCGGGGTTCGCGGCGACGTGATTCCGTTCGCGCTCGTCAACGGCCAGTACGCCAGCCTCGAAGGCCTTAACATCATCGGCATGAAGCGCCGCAAATTCACCAAGGAGCGGCTGGCCACGGTGCGCTCGTTCTACCAAAAGCTGTTCCATGGGCCCGGCATTTTTGCCGAACGGCTCAGTGCCGTACAGCCACTGGCGAGCGAGGATCCCGCGATCGCGGAAATCCTTGCGTTCATCGAAAACGGCAAGCATCGCGCGCTATGCCTCCCGGCCAATCCGCGCGACAGGCCGTGATGATGAGGCCGCCGGAGCCATGACATCGGGGGCTTTGCAAATTTCATCGCCGGTCGGCCTGATCGCGGGAGGCGGCGTAATGCCGTTTGCGGTCGCGGATTCGCTGATCGCGCGCGGCATCGATCCCGTTGTTTTTGCGCTGAAGGGCGCCTGCGACCCGGTAGCCGCCGAGCGCTTTCGCCATCACTGGATATCGGTCGGTCAGCTCGGGCGGGCGGAGAAACTGTTTCGCGCCGAAAACTGCCGGAATCTGGTTTTCATCGGCACGCTGGTGCGGCCGGCGTTATCCGAGATCAGGCTCGACTGGTCGACGGTTCGCGTGCTCGGGCGGGTATGGGCCGCCTTCCGGGGAGGGGACGATCATCTGTTGTCCGGGATCGGCCGCATCCTCGAGCAAGATGGTTTCCAGATGATGGGCATCAAGGATGTCGCGCCCGATGTCCTGATGCCGCAGGGCTGTCTCACCCGGACCTTGCCCGATGAAAGCTCCGCCGCCGACATCGCCAAAGGACGGGACGTATTGAGTGCGCTCAGTCCCTTCGACATCGGGCAGGCCGCGGTCGTGATCGACGGCCATGTGGTCGCGGTGGAGGATATCGAAGGCACCGACGGATTACTGGCCCGGGTCGCGCGCCTGCGCACCGAGGGCCGCATTCGCGCCAAGGCTGCGCGCGGCGTGTTGGTGAAGGCTCCCAAGCGCGGACAGGATCTGCGCTTCGACCTGCCCACGATCGGACCGCGAACCGTCGAGGGAGCGGCGGCCGCGAAGCTGGCGGGGATTGCGATTGTCGCCGGCAATACCATCGTGGTTGAACCGCAGAGCGTGGTCGAGGCCGCGGAGGCCGCGGGTCTGTTCGTCACCGGTTTGCCTGCGTGATGGCGGCGCGCGGAACCAGTGATGTGGCGCGAAAGATTTTCCTGATCGCCACGGAAGAATCCGGCGATCGGCTTGGCGCCAGCCTGATGAAAGTATTGCGCCAGCGTCTTGGCGGCGCGGTGCAGTTTGAAGGCGTCGGCGGCCAGTCGATGGCCCGCGAGGGATTGACGTCGCTGTTTCCGATCGAGGAACTCTCGATTATCGGGCTGGCGGCTGTCGTTGCGCAATTGCCGAAAATTCTGCGGCTGATTGGCGAGACCGCCCGTGCGGTGACGCAGGCCTCGCCCGATATTCTGGTGATTATCGACAGTCCTGATTTCACCCATCGGGTTGCGCGCCGCGTTCGTGCCAGCGATCCCTCGATCCCGATCATCGATTATGTATCCCCCTCGGTCTGGGCGTGGCGGCCCGGCCGGGCGCGGGCGATGTGCCGCTATATCGACCATGTTCTGGCCGTGCTGCCGTTCGAGCCGGAGGAGTATCGCAGGCTGCGCGGTCCGCCCTGCAGCTATGTCGGTCATCCCCTGACCGAGCAGACCGGGATGCTGCGGCCCGACCCCGGCGAGCAGAAACGCCGGGACGAGGCGCCGCCGGTTCTGCTGGTTCTGCCAGGAAGCCGCCGCAGCGAAATCAGGCATCACATGGCGATCTTCGGCGAGACATTAAGCCGGCTGCGCGACGAGGGTGTCGCGTTTGAACTGATCCTGCCGACCATGCCGCATCTGATCGAAGCGGTCAGCGAGGGCATCAAGGACTGGAAGGTGGCGCCGCGGATTGTGGTCGGTGAGCAGGAAAAGCGGGCGGCGTTCCGGATTGCCCGTGCCGCGCTCGCCAAGTCCGGCACCGTGACGCTTGAACTGGCGCTGGCCGGCGTGCCGATGGTGACGGCCTACCGGACCGGCGCGGTCGAGGCGTGGATCGTTCTGAAGGTAATCGATGTGAAGTCCGTCATTCTGGCCAATCTGGTGGTCGGCGAGAACGTCGTTCCGGAATTCCTGCAGCAGGATTGCACGCCGGAGAAACTGGCGCCCGCGCTGCGCGAGGTGCTCGAGGATTCTCCGTTGCGCCGCCGCCAGGTCGAAGCCTTCGCGGGGATCGATGGGATCATGACGACAGGCGATCAGCCGCCCGGCGTACGCGCCGCCGATATCGTGCTGGCGACGTTGCAAACGGCGCGGGGCGCGAATTAAACGAAAAAGCCCCGGTTCGGATAGAACCGGGGCTTTGGCCGTGTTTTTTTTCCGAAGCCTGGCTTATTTGCGCTTGTCGATGTCGACGTAATCGCGGTGCGTCGCGCCGGTATAGAGCTGGCGCGGACGGCCGATCTTCTGCTGCGGATCTTCGATCATCTCGCTCCACTGGCTGATCCAGCCGACGGTGCGGGCGACCGCGAACAGCACGGTGAACATCGAGGTCGGGAAACCCATCGCCTTCAGCGTGATGCCCGAATAGAAGTCGACATTCGGATAGAGCTTGCGGTCGATGAAGTAGGGATCGCTCAGCGCGATCTTTTCCAGCTCCAGCGCGACCTTCAGCATCGGATCGTCACCATGGCCGGTTTCCTTCAACACGGCGTGACACATCTTCTGCATGATCTTGGCGCGGGGATCGTAGTTCTTGTAGACGCGATGTCCGAAGCCCATCAGGCGGACTTCGCTGTTCTTGTCCTTCACCTTGGCGATGAATTCGGGAATCTTGTCGACGGTGCCGATCTCGGCGAGCATCGCCAGCGCCGCTTCGTTGGCGCCGCCATGCGCCGGTCCCCACAGGCAGGCGATGCCGGCGGCGATACAGGCGAACGGGTTGGCGCCGGAAGAGCCGGCGATACGCACGGTCGAGGTCGAGGCGTTCTGCTCATGGTCGGCGTGCAGGATGAAGATCTTGTCGAGCGCGTCGGCGAGAACCGGATTGATCTTGTAGTCCTCGCAGGGCACCGCGAAGCACATGTTCAGGAAGTTCTCGGCAAAGCTCAGCGAGTTCTTCGGATAGATGAAGGGCTGCCCGATGGTGTATTTGAACGCCATCGCGGCCAGGGTCGGGATCTTCGCGATCATGCGCATCGAAGCGATCATGCGCTGCTGCGGATCGTTGATGTCGGTGGAGTCGTGATAGAACGCGGCCAACGCACCGACGGAAGCGACCATCACGGCCATCGGATGGGCGTCGCGGCGGAAGCCCTGGAAGAACCGGGCCATCTGTTCGTGAACCATGGTGTGCAGGATCACACGCCGGTCGAAATCCGCCTTCTGCGCCTTGGTCGGTAATTCCCCGTAAAGCAGGAGGTAGCAGGTCTCCAGGAAGTCGCCGTGCTGGGCGAGCTGTTCGATCGGGTATCCCCGGTACTCCAGGATACCGGCGTCGCCGTCGATATAGGTGATCTTGGACTGGCAACTGCCGGTGGAGGTGAATCCGGGGTCATAGGTGAACATCCCGGATTGGGCGTAGAGCTTGGCGATGTCGACGACATCCGGCCCAACAGTGCCGCTCAAAATCGGGAAATCGTAGGTCTTGTTGCCTACCGTCAGTGTTGCGGTTTTGCTTTTGGATGTTGCGTCCATCGTGAAGTCCCCGATGAGATCGTTGCGAAAAGCCGGCGGCCGCTTTCGCCATTCCGATGTGGGTGGCGAGCGAAGCCGGGTATTCTGAAAAGAACGCCTAAATGGGTAGCTTATTGCACTGTGCGCTGCAAGATGGCCGCTTCACGGCGGCGGTCCGCCTTAAGCAGGGGACTGGTCGCCGAGCCGGGCCAGGCATTCCTCACGTCCCAACACCGCCAGCACGTCGAAAATCCCTGGCGAGGTGGTGCGCCCGGTCAGGGCGGCGCGAAGTGGCTGGGCGACCGCGCCAAGCTTGAGGCCGTTTTCGTCCGCAAACGCGCGCATCGCGGCTTCGGTGGTTGCCGCACTCCAGGCCGTGACCGCTTCAAGGGCGCTGCGCAATCTACCGATCAATTCGCGGTTTTCCGGTGTCAAAATTGCTGCAGCTTTTGGCTCGATCTCGAGCGGCCGGTCGGCAAAGATGAAGTAGGCGCCGTCGATCAGCTCGATCAGCGTCTTGGCGCGTTCCTTCAGGCTCGGCATCGCCTGCAGCAATTGCGCGCGCGTGGTGTCGTTGAGTTTTGCCTTCAGGTCCGACCCGTTCGGAACATAGTCCAGCACGCCCTCGAACATGGTCACGAGGGATTGATCGCCGGCATGCCGGATGTAGTGGCCGTTGAGGCTCTCGAGCTTGGCGAAGTCGAACCGGGCGGCGGAGCGGCCGACGCCCGGCAGGTCGAACGCGGCGATCATTTCCTCGGTCGAGAATATCTCCTGGTCGCCATGGCTCCATCCGAGCCTGACCAGGTAATTGCGCAAGGCGGCCGGCAAATATCCCATGGCGCGGTAGGCGTCGACGCCGAGCGCACCGTGGCGCTTGGAGAGTTTTGAGCCGTCGGGCCCGTGGATCAGCGGGATGTGGGACATGCTTGGAATGCCCCAACCCAGCGCGTCGTAGATCTGCTTCTGACGCGCCGCATTGATCAGGTGGTCGTCGCCGCGAATGATATGGGTGACACCCATGTCATGGTCGTCGACCACGACCGCGAGCATATAGGTCGGGTTGCCGTCGCCCCGCAGCAGCACGAGGTCATCGAGGTTTTCGTTCTGCCAGACCACGCGGCCCTGGACCTGGTCCTCGATCACGGTTTCGCCGGTCTGGGGCGCCTTGAGCCGGATGGTTGGTTTCATGCCGGACGGGGCATCCGAAGGGTCGCGGTCGCGCCACAGGCCGTTATAGAGGCGTGTGCGGCCCTCGGCGCGGGCCGTTTCGCGCATCGCGGTCAGTTCCTCTGGGGTGGCGTAGCAGCGATAGGCCATGCCACTGGCCAGCAAGGCTTCCGCGACCTCGCGGTGGCGTGCCGCCCGGCTGAATTGATAGATGACGTCGCCGTCCCAATCGAGTTCGAGCCATTTCAGCCCATCGAGAATGGCCGCAATGGCCGCCTCGGTCGATCGCTCCCGGTCGGTGTCCTCGACGCGCAGCAGCATCTTGCCGCCACGGCCGCGCGCGTAGAGCCAGTTGAACAGCGCCGTGCGGGCCCCTCCGATGTGGAGAAAGCCGGTCGGCGAGGGAGCAAAGCGTGTGACGATCTGATCGGTCATTATATGTAGCAATGGCGGGGAGGGCGGGATACGCCCTGATGGCGTCGGGGCTATATAGCAGGAACCGGGCGTAACTAAAGCCTTCCTTGGGAGGTGCGGATTTGGCAGATAGACCGTTGATTCCGGAACAGGAAACAAGAATGACCGTAGAACCAGAGGCCGCAGAGGCAGGGCGCGATTTCATTCGCGACATCGTCCAGGCCGATCTCGACAGCAAAAGACACAGCCAGATCGTGACGCGCTTCCCGCCGGAGCCGAACGGCTACCTGCATATCGGTCATGCCAAGTCGATCGCGCTCAATTTCGGCATCGCGCAGGAGTTTTCCGGCCGCTGCAACCTGCGGTTCGACGACACCAATCCGACCCGGGAAGAACAGGAATACATCGATTCAATTCAGGCTGACGTGAAGTGGCTCGGTTACGACTGGGGAACCGATCTGCACTACGCGTCGGATTATTTCGAGCGCCTGTATGACTGGGCGGAAGGCCTCATTCGCGCCGGTCTCGCCTATGTCGACGACCAGTCGCAGGAGGAAATCCGCCTCAAGCGCGGCACGCTGACGGAACCCGGCCAGAACAGCCCGTTCCGCGGTCGCTCGGTGGACGAAAACCTCGATCTGTTTCGCCGCATGAAGGCCGGTGAATTTCCGAACGGCGCGCGGGTGCTGCGCGCCAAGATCGATATGACGTCGGGCAATATCAATCTGCGCGACCCCGTGCTCTATCGCATCCTCCGCGCCACCCATCCCCGCACCGGGGATAAATGGGCGATCTATCCGAGCTACGATTACGCTCACGGCCAGTCGGACGCGATCGAGGGCGTTACCCATTCGATCTGCACGCTGGAATTCGAGGACCACCGGCCGCTCTACGACTGGCTGCTCGACAAGCTGCCGGTGCCGTCGAAGCCGCACCAGTACGAATTCGCCCGGCTCAATCTGACCTACACGCTGCTGTCGAAGAGGGTGCTGACCGAACTCGTGCGCGGCGGCCATGTCGCGGGTTGGGACGATCCGCGGATGCCGACGATCGCCGGACTGAAGCGGCGCGGAGTGCCGCCGGCCGCGGTCCGGGAGTTCGTCAAGCGCATCGGCGTCGCCAAGGCCAACAGCATTGTCGATGTCGGCATGCTTGAGTTTTGTATTCGCGAAATTCTCAACCGGACGGCGCAGCGCCGCATGGCGGTGTTGCGGCCGCTCAAGGTGGTGATCGAGAATTACCCCGAAGGGACGAGCGAAGAACTCGAAGCCATCAACCATCCGGACGATCCCGCCGCCGGCACGCGCAAAATCGCGTTTGGCCGCGAACTCTATATCGAGCAGGACGACTTCATGGAAAATCCGCCGAAGAAGTTCTTCCGCCTATCGCTCGGCACCGAAGTACGACTGCGCTACGCGTATTTCATCAAGTGCCACGAGGTCGTGAAGAATGCGGCCGGCGAAGTCATCGAACTGCGTTGCACCTATGATCCCGCGACCAAGGGCGGCAACGCGCCGGACGGGCGCAAGGTCAAGGCGACGATGCATTGGCTGTCGGCCGCGCAGTCGGTACCGGCAGAGATTCGCGTCTACAATCCGCTGTTCGCGAAATCATCGCCGGACGCCGGCAATTTCGCCGCCGACCTCAATCCGCAGTCGCTGGAAATTCTCAAAGACGCCCGGATCGAGCCTGACGTCGCGCAGAGCACGTCGTCCGACGTGATGCAGTTCGAGCGGCAGGGCTATTTCGTGCGCGACAAGGATTCGACGCCGACACATCCGGTATTCAACCGGACCATCGGCCTGCGCGATACCTTTGCGAAGGAAGTCGGCAAGGGGTGACGGAGGTATGCTCTGAGCTAAGCAGGCGAGGGCCGCGGAAGCATCCACGCCGTTACTCCTTGTTCAAGTCGGCGGCGCCGAGGCGGGTCGCGGCGCTTGCCTCGCAACTGGTGCAGCCCGGGGCGGCGGTGCCGGCTTGGCAAGCGGCTGCAATGGCTCGGGCGGAGGTGCATTCCTGCCATCGCTGGTCGGCCCGCATAGCCCGCCCAGGGCCGCAGCGGCGTTGGTGTTGGACGCTTGCAACTCAGCGGTTGCTTGCTGACAGGTTACCCAGTCCTGACGTCGGTTGAGCATATATTCGACGCGGTTCCAAAACAGACGATACAGGGGTACGCTCGCCATTGCTCCTTCGTAGTTACTCCTCGAATATCCGCCGCCGGACGTGCCTTCTTCGCTGATAGAAACCGATGCCTTTAATCCGCTCGGATCGGGCTCTGTCAGGAATTCCCATTTCTCGCGCCCGTTTGCTGCGGCAACGACGGCGTAGATGAAATAACGGCGTAAACCCGTGAAACCGGTCAGCGTGTATCGAAACTCAAAATCGTCCGGGTCCGATATTCTTAATACGGTTTCTGCCGCCTTGAGAACGCGCTCGCGTGTCTCTCCCGGAAATACGCGGGTAGCCTCTGCCAGATAATCATCCCGATCTCGCACTTGATGCGGCGCCGCGGCACAACCAGCCAGCGCAGCGCTGAACGCTACGATTCCAATAATACGCATTTTTAGCTTTTCCCCAACCGACTGGATTGTTCCGCAACCAGAAGGCGAGAGCAAGGGCGATTGTGAGGTACGGTTACCGGCGGTAGGCAGTTTGGCTTGAGATGACTTGCCCTGCGATTCCGATCGTCCGGCGCTCGGAAAGAAGACGACGCTCGTTTACCTGTCGTCGGGCCGGCAGAGATTCCATGCCGTGACGCTGCTAGCGGTCCGATCTATCAGTCCTGATCATCGGCGCTGGAACTGGTCTTCAATCCCAGTCCGTTGAGTCTGGCGCGCATCGCTTGTACGGCGAGCTTGTCCCGGGCTTTCTCTTCGATCAGGAGATTGATGAATGCCATTCGCTTGGAGTCATCGTCCGCTTCCGCCAGCAATTGGTGATAGCGATCGTAGTCATATCCCGCGTCCGGTTTACTCATAGCTCGCCCTACAGCACGCAACCCATCCGCGTACACTTTCCCGCAATAGGCGCCGGCGTGCAAGGGAATGATCGATGCTTGATGAATCAATTTACGCGGCGCATCTCGTGCGGTGGATAACTGAACCGGATGGCGTTGCCGGGAACCCGCTCATTCCAGCCGCTCGCGAATCTCGTTGCGCATCTTTTCGCGGAATTCCTCGCGGCGCGCCGGCCGTTCCGCTTCCGGAATATTGAAGCGATCGAAGACGTTAAAATTGTCCAGGATCGGATAACGATCGCTGGCCATCGCCAGAATGGCAAGCAGTTTGCCGGCCGGTCCGCTGGGGCCGGAGACTTCCCAGCGGCGGATGGTGTCGGCGCCAGCGCCTGGTGCGAGGCCGCACAGCCTGGCCATGTCGGCCGCTGACAATTGTTTGCCGAGGGCGTCGCTGAGATCCTTGCGAAGTTGCTTTAGTTCCGGACCGGTCAATGGATGTCCCTGGTTGGCAAATCAGCTACTAACGGAATCACGCTTGCCCAAGAATTTGGGCTTTTCCAAGCATTCAGGCTTTTCCGCGCATTCTGCTTCCGTTCCGCTTTTTCGGCCCGACACGCCACGGTAGCATCCCGGCCAGTAGAGTATGGGGACGGCCAGAATGGCGGAGCCGGGCGGGGCTCGAACGCGGGGCTATGCGGGAACCTGGCCGCCACGTGAGGCCGTGCGGGCAGGCGGCTTTGCGCCGTCGGGATTCGAAGCGTGGCCGGCCTTCACGATCAAGCTGCGCGAATGGGTGCGCGCCGAGGCCGGCGCCGGCCGGTTGCTGCCCTGGGTGCCGATCGCGTTCGGCACCGGCATTGCGTTCTATTTCGCCGCCGATCATGAGCCAGTGCTGCCGGTAGCGGTTCTGACCGCCATTGGGCTTTGCGTGGCGGCGTTCCTGTTGCGGCGGCACAAGCTGTTTCCGGTCGCGGTTATGATCGCTTCGGTCGCCGCGGGGTTCGCCACCGCCACCTGGAAAACCGCGCGGATCGCGCATGGCGTGCTGGCGCGGCCGATGTACTCGGTGTCGGTCTCCGGCTTTGTCGAGGCCCGCGACGTGCGCGAGCGCACCGACCGGTTCGTGCTGCGGGTCACGCAGATGGATGCGCCGCATTCCCAGGTCAAACTGGAGCGTGTGCGGCTGTCGGTGCGCAAAGGCACTGCGCCGGCCGTCGGCAGCTTTGTCGAGTTGAAAGCCCGGCTGCAACCGCCGCTCGCGCCGCTACGGCCCGGCAGCTACGATTTCGGCCGCGACATGTTTTTCCAGGGCATCGGCGCCTCCGGCTTTGTCACCGGCGCGATCAAGACCGTCGAGCCGCCGGTCGCCGGCGGCCTGTCGCTGCGCTACGCAGCCTTCATGCAGGGGCTGCGCGATGCGATCGATGCGCGAATCCGCACCACGCTGGAGGGCGACAAGCGCGCGATCGCAACCGCATTGCTGACCGGCCGCCGCGATGCGATCACGACGCCGGTCAACGATGCCATGTTCATTTCCGGCCTCGGGCATGTTTTGTCGATCTCGGGCTAGCAGATAGAACCTCGCATCAGGACGGTTCAGGAAGCATCACCGTCCACAATTATCGCTGCGGAATCAAAGCTCTCCACGTGACAAATCAGATCACGAAGGAGCAGAATCATTCACGGCGCTGCTTACCGGGTGCTTCCCAACCACTTTCTGAGGTGCTTCCCATGCCAGCTGCAATGCCCGTTGAAATCGTCCGGATTCCGCAACGTTTTACGGACGCCTATATCCGCCGCCTGAAGCTTGGCGCCGATGAGAGCGACCGCATCGAGTGGGATCCGGAGATGCCGGGTTTCGGCGTCCGCTTGCGATCAACGAAGGCGGTCTACGTTGTCCAATATCGGTTCCAAAAGGCCACCCAGCGCGAAAGCCTGGGCGACGTTCGCCGGCTCAATCTTGATGAAGCCCGCAAGGTCGCGCGGCAGTTTTTCGCAAAGCTTGAACTCGGGATCGACCCGCGGGCCGAAAAGCGAAAGTCGGACGAAGCCGCTGAGGCTGCCAAGCTGACATTCAAAACGGTGGTCGATCTCTATCTGAAGGCCAAAGAGACCAAGATGCGGCCGAACACCTACAGGGCGGCCGAGGTCTATTTCAACGTAAAATGGTCCCCCTTGCACCGGAAGCCTATCGGCACGATCGACCGAAAGGCCGTGGCGGAGCAGATGCGTCGGATCGTGTCCGAACACGGCGCGACCTCGGCCGCCCGAGCACGGTCGAATCTTTCCGCGCTGTTCGCGTGGGCGATGAAGGAGGGCATGGTCGACGCGAATCCGGTGGTTGGGACGAACAACCCGATCGAAGGCCAGCAGGCCCGGGACAGGGTGCTGACCGATGAGGAATTGCGGATTATCTGGCGAAACTGCCTTGATGACGACTTTGGCCGCATTGTCCGGCTCCTGCTTTTGACCGCCTGCCGGCGGGATGAAATCGGCTGGCTGCGGTGGCCGGAGGTCGACCTGTCCGGCAGCCGGCTGTTGCTGCCGGCCGAACGTACGAAGCCCGGGAGGGCGCTGCAGATGCCTTTGGTGCCGACGGCGCGGGCGATCCTCGAGGGCGCCCCCAGGCGCCTCGGTCGCCAATACGTCTTCGGTGGCAGCGGCGGCGGGTTTGGCGCTTGGTCGTGGTGCAAGCTGGCTATCGACGGCCGAATAGCAGCCGCGGAGGGGCGGGCGCTGCCCCACTGGACGCTGCACGACCTCCGGCGGACGGTGAGGACAGGGATGTCCAAGATCGGGGTGCAGCCTCACGTCGCCGAACTGGTCCTAAACCACGTTGCTCATCGGTCTGGGGTAGTCGGCGTCTATGACCACCATGACTATCAGCCGGAGATCGCCAACGCGCTCGCTAAGTGGGAGGCGCATTTGCTCGAGATCGTCGCCAAGGCGCCTTCGCCATGAAACGTTGTCCGCTGTGCAAAAAAGAGATCACGAATTTGGCCTTGGAGGGGATCGAGCACATCGGAGGCGCCGACAGGATGGCCTATGAACTTTTTCGCCAGATCGAGAAGCATCACGGCAGACAGGCTGCGCGGCGGATCTTCGCAAAGTGGGGCGAGGAGCCGTCGCAGCGCCGGCGCAACGAGATCAAAAGCCTGTCGCTGCTTGATCGCCTCGACATGATGAACCCTCCCAACATGGCGCTATTGGCGCGCGAGGTCGCCGCCGAGAACGAGGCGCTGCCAACGAAAGATCGGCGGGGGCCAGGGAAAAGTTCGATTGCCTCTACGGTGGAACATTACATCCGGACCTTGGTCAGGAAGCGCAGGGACGGGATCAAGGCCGGCACATGGACCGGCCCGTTTCCACCGGAAAAGTAAGCCTGAGAAATTCTCAAAAAAATTCTACGGTAGTTTTTCCAGCAAAAGATACAGAATTGGAGCGGTCAGCCGGTCGTCCTACGTCAGATTCCAGCATGAATGTGCATGGAGGTTCAGATGGAAGACGATCGCGTTATGTCATTCGACGACTGGTGCAAGCTGAATTGCTTCTCACGCAGCACCGGGCAGCGCCTCGTCGCCGACGGCAAGGGGCCGCGGTTCATTCAGCTTTCTGAACGTCGCAAGGGCGTCACCGTCGGCGAAAACCGGCGCTGGCAAGAATCCCGTCTCATCGACAGCGCAGCATAGCAAAAAGCCGCCCCGGCCAGGGAGCGGCTTTTGTCGTTTTTCCAGATCACCACCACAGAGATCTTGCTATGGACATACTTTCCAACGACGGAGCTAGCAACGCACTCGGCCGCGAGCGACTTCCGAACAAGCGAGTTTGCGAAACGATCGCATTCGAGCGCGACGGCCATCAATTTCAGATGACAGTCGGATTTTATCAAGACGGGCGCGTCGGCGAGATATTCCTCAATCACGACCGCAGCGACAGCCTGTTCGATGCCCTGACCAGCGACGCGGCAATTCTCGCCAGCCTCGCCCTGCAGCACGGTTGCACCCTCGAGACAATCGCGCACGCATTGAAGCGTGATGCGCGTGGGACCGCTGCGAGCCCGATCGGCGCTGCGGTGGATCAAATCACATGAGCACAGATCCCAAGCCGCTCACCGAAGCGATCGAAATAGCCAAGTGGTGGAAGTCACGCCGGCGCGACGTCGCTGTCGTCGTTTCGCTCAGCTCCTATGAGGGCCACAACCTCATCAATGTCCGCGAATACCTCGTTGGTGGCGATGGCTGCATGCGGCCGTCGACCAAGGGCATCGCGATGGTGGTACGGCGCCTTCCTGAATTCTCCCGGGCGATACGAAAGGCACTGGAAAAAGCTCGCGAGCTTGACCTGCTGCCGGAAGGCGAGGGCGAATGAACCTCGCGAGCCCCGTTGAACGTGAGCTCGATCCGGTCGAGGTTGACCCGCGGCCTTGTGGCAGATGCGGTCTGACGATCGACAAGCATATTCGCATCGATACGCCGGAAGGCCCCGAGTTCGATTGCGATCCGCGCGAGCTCGAAATGTTTGCTTCCGCGAAGATCACGCGCCTGCGGATGGAAATGAATGACCCGCGCGACCGGGACAGGGCGCGCCAAGAACTCGCGCTAATGGGCATCACGGAGCCGGGCCCCGTCGAACACCAAACGTCCGAGGAAGCGCCTCTCGTCGATTCTTTCGAGGCCTACGGGGCAGTGCAGGCGCCGGAGATCGACGGTAGTGACCAGCCAGCCGTCCAACGCCTGCAACTGGTCTGCCCGCCGGCATGGCGCGACGTTCCACTCGAGCCGATGCGCTGGCTAGCAACCAACCGGATCCCCGCGGGCGACGTCACGATTCTTTCAGGCGACGGCGGTGGCGGCAAAACTACCGTGGCGCTGCAGCTTGCGGTGTCGGTGGAGCGCGGCCTGGGCGATTGGCTGGGCACCGTGACGGAATCGGGCCCGGTGATCTTTTTCAGTGGCGAGGAACCGGAGCCCGAGATGCGGCGACGCCTGCACCGGGTGGCGCGCAAGCGTGGCGTTGATCCGGTTGACATGGAGGGGCTTCATTTCCACTTCGCCGATCCAGACGCCTGTTTGCTCGGCATTTCTCAGCGTGACGGCACCATGGCGCCAGCGGCGCTGTTCACATCGCTCGCGGTCGCGGCCCGGGACAAACGGCCGGCTCTGATCGTGGTCGACAGCATCGCTGCGGTCTTTGGTGGCAATCAAAACGACCGCGTCCACGCCCGCACCTTCGTCGGCCTGTTCCGAACACTCGCTCGACAGATCGGCTGTGCCATCCTGCTGCTCGACCACCCGAGCCTCGCCGGGATCACCAGCGGCACGGGGCGAGGCGGCAGCATGGATTGGCAGAACGCGACCCGGGCGCGTCTGCACCTCGAAACCGTGGAAGGCGGCGACGGCAGCACCGGCCGCGTGCTCGAGGTCAAGAAAACGAACTATGGCCCGTGCGGCGAGAAGGTCCCCCTGCAATGGGATGACGGCTGCTTCGTTCTGCAGGGCACCGCCAGTGCGCCCCATCAGGCCGCAGGCAACGCCGCTGCCGATCAGCGCTACCTCGAATGCCTCGACGCGATCACGGCGCAGGGCCGTCACGTTTGTCACGCTCCGGGACGTGGTTATGCCCCCAAGACCTTCGCCGCCATGCCACAGGCGAGCGGCCTCGCCTGGCGTGCGTTCCAAGCAGCCCAAGAGCGCCTGTTCGCCGCCGGCACCATCGAGAACGTTCCCTACGGTCCGAAGTCCAAAGGGACCAAATGCATCGCGCGAAAGGCCTGACAATGCCTTCTATCCGCCTGCGATCCGATAGAAACAGCCTGCGATCCACCTGCGATCCCTATACCGATCCGCTTTCTATCAGGCTTCTATCCGCTGCGATCACCCTGCACGTTTGCCCCCTAACCCCCAGCGGATCGCAGGCTCCGCTTTCGGCTGGGCACCGAGCGAGCCACGACCCGGAAGAAGGGAAGGGACGGAAAGGACCTCATTGCTGGCATGCAACAAGTAACGCCCGAAAGTTGGCGCACGAAGTAACTGACTGTTTTGGCTCACCATATGCTTCCCGTAGGATGGTAACGGTTACTTACCATCTGGAATGGTTGAGTTTTCCGTCTATCGCCCGATGTTGCCCCCTCATCGGATGGCCCCAATCCCAGGAGATCGCCCCCAAAAGAACCCGGCGGGGTGGGTGCCGGGGTCGAAAAACGCAGACCGTCTCCAGAATTTACATCCTCGCGCCATTTCGCGGCGGCCTCCAAAATTCCGCCGGCGGCTCTAACGAAAACTTTGTCTACAAATGACAGCGAAGGTCATCAACTCAATGGCCGGACTGCTCGATGCCATTCGCGCGCGCCGTGATGAGCTCGACCTGAGCCATGAGACGATCGACGCGCTGGCGGGCTTCCCGGGCGGTTACACGAGCAAGCTGTTGGCGCCGGAGCCGATGCGCGGAATTTCTCACATGAGCCTCACGGCGATCCTAGCGGTTCTGGGAATCGGGCTGGTGGTCGTCGAGGATAATGACGCCCGGCGAAAGGTTGAGAGCCGGTGGCAGCCGCGGAAGCGCCCGCCCACCAACCGAAAACCGACGGGTGCGTTGCTGGATGATGCGAGCAGGCACATCGTTTCGTCAACAAGCGGAGATGCCAATGTCCAAACCACTTTTGAGTTTCCGGGCCAAGCCCGAGCTTGCCGACCAGATCAAGGCGGCGGCCGAGCAGGATCGCCGGACGGTCAGCCAGTTCGTTTCGAACCTTGTTGAGGACGCGCTCGCCGCTCGCCGAGCTGGTGAACCGCAGCACGACCATGTGGCCACTTAGGAGATTTTCGATGCCAAAGCTCACGGCCCTGTTGCCAGGCGGCAAGACCAGCGTGCCCATCGCGCCGACGGTGGCAGAGGAGATCGCCAACGCTGAAAGGGACCTTGCCGCGCTTGAGGCCGGCCGCGGCGCCGCGGCGCTGTCGGCTATGACCGACGGCGGCGACGTCAACGCGCTTGCCAAGCTCGATGCTGAAGCGGCGAGCATCAGGACCAAGATTTTCAACCTGCAGGCAGCCTATCGGGCTGCAAACGAGCGCGACGCCCGCCAGGCCGCCGCAGCTTGGTATCGGCAGCGATTGTCTGAGTTGGGGACCTTTGAGGATGCATTGGACAGGCGCACGGCCGCGGTCGGTAAGTTTTGCGATGCGATCAAGGTCGCCGCAGAGGCATATCGGGACATCCTCGATTTAAGCGATGCCGTTGACGTGATGTTGCCGCAGGGCACTCAATTGCCGAGCGGCTTCTCTGCGCATCATGGCGAAGTACGGGTTGACGGACAAAGCCACGCCGCGCCTCTCGATCATCTGGCAAAATTTGAGATGTTTCGTCACTCGGGGATCACCATCCCCGGCGAGCAAAGCCGCGCGCTCCCAGGAGCAGAGCCGTTTTCTGTTTCGACGATGTTCAATTCGGCGGCAGTGGAGCCGTGGCACGAATCATCGAAGCGCTTGAACAAATATCTCGTAGAAGCGGTGAAAAACCAGATCGAGCTTGGCCACCAGTTGGAGGTCGAGGCGATCGACGAAGCGATGGAGGCCAACGTTGCCTGAGAATAGCATGGGCGCCGGCGGCGCATCCCTTGAAGCACCCGCGGTGCCGGCCGATGTGGCGGCTGCGTCCGTTCGCAAGGCCGAGCTGATGGCAAACCCGGAATGGCGCGGAAAGTATCTCGAGAATGATGCGACCGCGCGGGCGGAGATGACCGCGCTTCATCAAGTGATCCTTGGCACCAACCCTGACGCCGGCCCAATCGATCCGCACGCTCAAGAGCATTCCAGCGACGTCCTGGAGCACGCGCGCGAGATGGGCGTGAGCGAGGAAGTGGTTCAGCAGATCAAGGAAGGCAAGCCGGTTTCGCAGTTCGAGCACGATTCCGTGCAGCGCTGGAAAAACTCGCACATGAAGGATCCGGCGTTTTTGAGCAAATTCTTCGACGGCGATTTTGAAGCGCGCAAGCAGGTCTTTCTCGCGAACGTCACTCTCTCACTTCCGATCAAACAGGCCTAGCCGGAGCAAAACACATGGCGAAAAATTGGGGCATTCCCGAAGCTGTCTTTGGCGGAGCAAAAATTCATCCAGTGACGCATCGGTACATCGAAAATGGTAGCGGCGCGCTGCCGGAGAGTGCACAGGTCCGGCAGCATCTTGCCGATATCGAGCGAGAGCAGGGCAAAACCGTTGCCGACCGCATGCGCGAAGAAATCAAATTTCTCGAAGAAGCTACAGCAAAGCAGGAGCAGCACTCATGACAAACCTTTTTCAAGGCAAAAACGGCGGTGTTCCGTTCCCGCGGACCGAGAAGGAGTGGATCGAAAAGAAAATGTCGCAGGGCGTTCCATACGAAGATGCGCAGAAGGAAGCGCAACACAGGCTGTGCCAGGACGTGTTCGGTCACGACTACAAGGTCGACGCGAAAGGCAGCCCTATCGAGACCGGCAGAGGGTCCGCCCAGCAATCAACCGTGCAGCACCAACAGGCATTGGCGCGCTCTGCCGGTGCCCGCGCCGCCATGCGCAGCAAGGTCGGATACACGCCGGCGCTTGCTGGCTCGTTCGACCCGCGCGAAGGGAAATAAAAATGACCGCAATTTCGCGCGACGATACCTATCCACGGGTCACTATCTCGCTCCTCAAGCGCCACTTGCTGGAAGAAATGTCACCGGAAACTCGGAAGCAGTTTGTCGGATCTCTGGAAAGATGGGCGGCGGACCTCGGCGCCGATGTTGTCGAGGCGATCAAGCCGATGTGTGACAAGGGCTATGCGATCCTCAGCGAGGTTGGCGCGTCAGGAGCGGTGGACTCTTTCAACGAGCGTTTTCACGAATTCGCCGCGCTCAATCCTTCGTTAAAATTCAACAATACTGCTCGGCGGACTCTGCAATGACCCGTTATGATTGGCGACTCAACATCCAACGGTAGGAGCGCCATCATGTCAGATAATAAAGTTGTGAAATTTCCCAAGTCCAAACAGCCGCGACCATCAACCTTGAGCGAGCGGGAGCAAGAGATGATCGCACAAGCACAGGCAGAAGGCCTCGTCGAACTCGCGAAAACGGGGTTCGCAGAGACCGAGGCTATGAAGATCGCACGCTCGATCGCCGAGATTGGGGAGGAAGACGATTCCAAACATTAAGCCCTTCGAGGCACCGAATAATCTCGGCCTGCAGCCCACCGAAACCGGAATCGAGGCGGCTTCGCAGGCCGCTCGGAGTATTCGCGCCTCTTATGGCGAGGCCGCGGACACGTTGAAGGAAACCGGTCGGCTGGCGGCTTCCACAATTCAAGACGTCGGCGACGTCGCGGTTAAATATGAAGAGCATCAGGAGATCAGCCACGGCGCTGCGCAATTTGCGACGGCGATGTCCGGCCTCGACGGCGCGTGGAATAAAACTATCAATACGGCAGATGCGAACGATTCCTCAGTCGCGGCAAAATTTCGTGACGAGACGCTTGAGCCCCAACTCGATAAGCTTCGCGACGCATTCATCACGGAGGGCGGTCAGAAATACGCCGAGGCGCAGATTGGCCGCATCCGCGATCATTTTGTCGTCAAAACATCGGCGGACATGTCGACGAAGGCTGGATATGCAGTTCAGCAAAACATCACGACACTAGTAAATCAGCTAAGTAACGCCGCGCTCAATGACCCGACTTCGCTAAAGACATCGCTCGATCTGATCGAGCATTCCATCGGCGCGATGGTGGACAGCAGCCCAAATTTGCGGAGTGCCGATCGGGAGCGCATCAAAACCGAGGTATTACAGAATTCCCAAGCCACGATCGTAAAGTCGGCAGCGGTCGGCGCAGTTGCAATTAATCCAGAAGCCGGTTTGAAGCAGTTTAGCAGTCCAGAATACGGAAAATGGGTAAACGGCGCCGAACTCAAAGCACTAGAGCAGCAGTCACGAACCGTCCAGAGCGCGATGCGCACTGATCAGACGCGGCAACTCGCATTGCAGAAGCAAGAGGCCCAGGACAAATCGGACCAGGCTGAAGGGCAGTATCTTGCGAAGCTGCATGACGACGATCCGAGCGTTTCCGGTCAGGTCACCGCCAAAGCGATAGCGAACGACTTCACGCTGACCCGCGAGGCCCGCGAGCGGATGATTGGTATTGTAAATCGAGAGATGAAGCCGGAGGCGGCATCCAAGATTTCCAACGGCACCGCGGCCGACCTGATCGCCCGCATTCGCGCGCCGGTCGGTGATCCCAATCGCATCGACGATCTCAACCCGGTCTATGATGCTTTCGAAAAGGGCAAGCTCAATAAGTCCGACTTGAAATTCGTCCGCGACGAGTTCGCCAACATCCGCACGCCGGAGGGCGAAGCGTTGAGCCGGCGACAGGCTGAATTCATTGATAGCGTGAAGCCGCTGATCGACAAGTCCAACCCGCTGATGGGCAAGATCGATCAGTCAGGCCACCAACAGATTTATAATTTCACCCTCGATCTGCAGCGCAAGGTCGCGGAATTTCGCAAGGCCGGCAAGGATCCGCGATCGCTGATGGACCCGCAGTCGCCTGACTACATGGGCAGCCCAGCCGCGCTGATGCCGTATCAGCGGACGCTGCAGCAATCACAGCAAGACATCGCGAAGTCATTGCGGGGCGGCGGGTTGCCGGCGGCAGACACGATCACCGGCTTGCAGGCGGTGCCCGCGCCGGCAGCAACATCCGTTCCGCGACCGCCGGCCGCGAAGCCTCCAGAGAAGGGGACAGTCAAGGACGGCTACGAATTCCTCGGCGGTAACCCAGGCGTCGCCAGTAGTTGGCGTAAGGTTGAGGAGCGATCGTGAGCGGTCCCTGGGAAGCCTACGCCGAGCCCGCCGCTGAGCAACCGCCGACGGCGGGACCATGGAGCGCATACCAGGCCGCAGTCGAGCCGCCGGACGCAATCCCGCAAGCGATGGAAGATCGCCTCATTGCGGGCTCCGAGGCCCGAAAGCGTGAGGGCGGTCTCCTGCAGACGATCCCCCAAGGGCTCGACATGATCTCAACGCCGGACGGCCGCACCAAACTCTGGGACGCCGTAAAGACGTACCCGTCGAAATTCATCAGCGACATGTTCGATATGGCGAAGCTGCCCGGCGACGTCGCCGGGGGCAAGGTTGACCTGTCGACGCAGGAGGGTGTCGACAAGGCGATCGGTCTCGGCATGCTCGTGGGGTTGGGCAAGCTGCAACGGCCCGGCCAGCCCGGCTTCACCACCGGCCTATCGGTGCGCCTGGGGGAGAACGTTGCGCGGATCGAGCGGGGGCCGACCGGCGATATTTATGACCTGCCAATCGGCGGGGCTGCTCGGTCCGAGGACTTCGCCACTGCGGCGCAGATCGTCGGCGGTGAGGATGCAGCGGCCGGCGTCCAGCAGAAGTTACTCAGGGCATATACCGAGCAAGGCCTGCATCCGGCCGAGTTGGCCCACGACGCTCAGACCGATCCTGTAATCGCGCAGCGACTCCTTTCGAGCGACCCGGCGGATTTGCCCGGTGGTGAGCCTCCCAAACCGCCAAAGCCTCCCAGCGAGTCCGGCAAGCCACCTGAACCGCCTCCTGAAGGGTCATTCGAGGAAGCCGAGCAGAAGATCCTCGACAAGATCAGCATTGGAGAGACCGCGCCGACTGAGCGTTATAGCTGGGCCAAGTTTTATCGGCAGGCGGTGGACGACCTGCACCCGCTCAAGGGCGTGGACGAGGACGCCTACCAGCTTGCCCGGTTGACCCGGGGGCAGTTCGGGAAGGCCGAGCACTTCCTCGAGCACGGCACGTTCGATTTCGATACCTACCAGACCAACGGCAAGCCGCTGGCGGAAGTGCTGGCGCCGGTGCGGGACGATCTCGACGGCCTGCGCGCCTATCTGGCGTCAAAGCGCGCCCTTGAGATCGAGGGCAGCGGCCGGACGTCCGGCATGGACGTCGAGGCTGCACAGCGCGTCGCCACCGAAGGCGAGGGGAAGTACGGAGCCATTGCCCGCGATCTCAGCGCCTACCAGGACAACCTGCTTAATTACCTGAAGCAGTCCGGCGTGCTTTCCGACAAAGCCGTCGACGCCATGCGGGAGGCGGGACAGAACTACATTCCGTTCTATCGTGTGATGCAGGCCGCGGAGACCGGGAAAGGCACGGGATCAAGCTTCGGGCCGGGCAACCCGGTGAAGCGCCTGAAGGGCTCGGAACGCGACATCATCGATCCGCTCGAAAGCATCATCAAGAACACCTACGCCTATGTGTCGGTTGCCGAGCGCAACGCGGTAGGCATTAAGCTGATCGACGCGCTGAAAGCTGACGGCGCCGCCGACACGGTGACCGGTGCGCGCGACCCCGAGCTTGCGGCCTATCTGCAAGAGCACGGCGTCAGCGATCCGCAGGCCCTGGTCGATTTCGTCAAATCCGCCATCCCCGAAGACGGCGACACGCTGTTCGCTTTCCGTAACGGCGTGAAGGAAACCGTCAAGGTCAACGATCCCGAACTGGTGAAGGCGTTCCGCGGCCTCGATCGTGAGAGCGCCGGTATGCTGACCAAGATCCTTGCGGTTCCGGCAAAATCGCTACGCGCCGGTGCCGTGTTGTCGCCGGATTTCATCGTCCGCAACGTGGTGCGGGATTTCCTGACCGCGTTCGTCAACACCGGGAAGGGGATGTTTTCCCCGATCGATACCGCCAAGGGTCTGGTCAGCGTCATCCGCAAGGACAGCGATTTCCTCGATTGGCTGAAGGGCGGCGGCGCCAATGCCACGATGGTGGGTTTGGATCGGCGCTACATGCAGGAAAGCCTGCAGAAGCTGAGCGGCGAAACCGGCCTGATGGAGCGCAGCTGGAACGTCGTCAAATCACCGCTGGCGGGTCTGCGGCTTGCTTCAGAACTTGCCGAGAACGCGACGCGCCTCGGGGAATTCAAGAAGCTCACCGGCGCCAGCAAGGAGGCCATCCAGGACGCGGCCTATGCCTCCCGGGAAGTAACCCTCGACTTCTCACGCATCGGCGCATCGATGCGCGCCTACAACATGATCACCGCATTCGGTAACGCTCAGCTTCAAGGCCTCGATCGCATCGGCCGCCAGTTTACGGACCGCCCGATTAACACGCTCGCCAAGGTCGCCGGCGGCATCACGTTGCCCTCGGTGCTGCTTTGGTGGGCCAACCACGATGACCCGCGCTGGCAGGAACTGCCGCACTATCAGAAAGACCTGTTCTGGATCGTGATGACCAAGGATCACGTATTCCGAATTCCGAAACCGTTCGAACTCGGCGTCGTGTTCGGCTCCGGCGTCGAGCGCATCCTCGATGCAACGATAGGCAAGAACCCGGGCGCCTTCGACGATCTGACCAAGTCCATCACCCAGGTCGTCACGCCGAACTATATCCCGACCTCAGTGCAGCCGCTGTTCGAGCAATACGCCAACCGGACAACGTTCAACGATCGCACCCTGATCCCGGCCGATCAGGAAAAACACCTGCCGGAATACCAGTACACGCCTTACACCACTGAGTTGACCAAGGCGCTGGGCAAGATCGTGAGCGCGTTTCCGGGCATGCGGGATACCGCGATAGGGCCGGGGGCGCCGTTTGGACCGATCGCGCGCGCGGTGACGTCCCCGATCTTGATGGAAAACTACATCCGTGCGTGGACCGGTGGGCTCGGCAATTACGCGGTGCAAGCCGCAGACGCCGGCTTGCGCAAGGCCGGCGTGCTGCCTGACCCGGTGAAGCCGACGGACACGCTGGCGGACGTTCCGGTCGTGAAGGCGTTCGTGGTGCGATACCCCTCGGCATCGGCGCAGTCGATCCAGGACTTTCACGATCAGCAGGAGGTTGCCGACAAATTTTACAAGACGTGGGCTGCGAAGGCGGAAGAGGGCGATGCCGCGGCCATGCAGCGCATCCAGGATGCCGGCGGCCCGGCGATGTTCCTGCGGCTCGACGCCATCAAGAACGTCCTCACCGAGCATTCAAAGCTGGTGCGGGACATCTACAAGAACCCGACGATCTCAGCCGACGAGAAGCGCCAACTGATCGATGGGTTGTACTTCAACATGATCGAGGTCGCGAAGGGCGGAAAAGAGATGATGCGCGCGGTTAAATAGGGTTTCAGGGAAAGCGCTTTGGTTGCGGCGGTCCCAGCACCAAATTTCGGATGTTTTTAACGGTTGCGCGTACCTTCATAACATCGACGGCAGGATAGCGGTCTCCGATCTCAACAGCGATATCGTCGCTCATATCTTCCGCCTGATTGAAAGCCTCGGTTAGCCTGTGATGCATAGTTCGGTCGCGCGCCAGATGGCTTAGCACCGCGTCGATAACCAGCATGTATGCACATTGCTGAACGGCAAGTGACTTCAGTTCGCCTTCAATATCCACGTCGAAATCCCTTTTATTTTGAGGCCGTCTGCAACAGCGAGATAAGAGCGAACACATTTAAGCCGACGCCACAAAATATCAGCCAAAATACTGACACATGCACCCAGCGCGGATAGACAGGCTGAAGGGCCAGCGTACGCGAAGTGCCAGTGACTTGTTCACTTGTGACAGTAACCATTTCGGGCAACGGTGCATTTATCGATAGTAACTCGAAACCAATGACATCCTTAGGGGGCAGGTTAGCGAAAATAATCGAAAAGCGACGGTCCGGCGCGGTCTTCGTCTCGTAATGACGGCTTGGCCACACGTTGAAATATTGCGGTTGCCAATTGAAAACAATTTCAACGTTTTTCGCGGCCAGACTTCCTGCGTTGACAATATGAAGCGAAGCAACGTTGACCAATTGGCTTGGATTAATAAGATTTCCTGCGGCGTCATGGAGCGGCTCGTTGATCAGATAAGTAAAGGCGTGCCGCGTACTGCGAACTAAACGTGGACGGCTAGAAAAATATCTCGTGAGCATCCACGCTATAAACGGAACAACCACCGAGACAATTTCTCGAAGATGATCGGTCAGGAATTGTTGCATTGTCATCTTTCGATCAGCTCGTCGGTTGCGGCTCGATACGACCTTTCGGTATGCCGCAAGGTCGTACGCCAGGCCCCATCAGGATCTGATTCCTTATCGGCGTCGGAAACGACAACATCGCTCCTGAGGCGATCATTCCCTTGTTAATCACGCACCAGTTTGGATGTTGTGTTGGCGTAAGCGATGCCCAGCCGTCACCAGGCTGAACGACGTGGCAGCCAAGAGTCGCGGCACACGTCGCCGCAGTCAGATAAAGGGCGGTGACATACTCTATCATTTGCGCTTCCCGTGCCGCGGTGATTCGCGATCATGCAGCAGGTTGACACGCCCAACGGGCGCTCGCTGGTAATTACTCGCTTGTCCCGGTTATACACAGGTGCGTCACCCATCATCAGATCTCAACGGCAGTCCGAAACGACGTGTGGCTGGCTGGCGTCTATGCCCCGCACACACTCGCGCACTTCCCCGGTAATACGATTGACCCTCCAGACTAGCGCAGGGCCACTGGCCATCTCGTATGGAGTGATGAGCTGTGCCGCGATTATAGACAGGCCGATAACGGCGGCGCCGGCGACAATGGATTGCTGGATTGTCATGCTTTGTTAGCCCCCCGGTGGCGGTGTCTGTAGGAGCGGCCCCAAAGGGGATAGATTTTTAACCCAAATCAGCGGATGATGTCCGCGGGCCTAGAAACCCGGACCAGTGATAAGCCGCGTCATTCCTTGTCAGAATGCTCCCGATTGGCGTCGGGGGTTGCGGCTGAATGTCAGCTCGATGCTGACGACGGACGAGCTTGGCGGCTCGGCTCCGAACCCTGCCTTTATGGCCGGGGGGTGCCGTTCTGTCCAGAGGGAGCAATCCCTTAAAAGCGACACGCCTGTCTCACTGGCAGGTTTCTAGCCCCCGGCTGCTCGGTCTGACACCGAGCGCGGCCCTAGAAAGCCAAGCAGTGAGCATTCCCATGACAACCTTAATCCACGAATCCGGACCACCGGTCTCCTCGCCGTGCGCGCCGGCGATGCCAACGGATCAGACCGAACAGAACGATCGGGCTGCGGCATTGGTCCGAATGGAGCAGGTCGTCGACCTTTTGCGGACCTGTTATGTGCGCGAAGGCTGGAAGATCGATGACGTGGCGGCAGAGCGTGCTTTGGACTTTGTTCGCCAGTACGCCAAGGACGGCTCCGAATCCGACGAAGGTCGTGAAGCCGCGTTGCAATTTCTCGGGTCTCACGGTCAATCGCTTGATTGGATCTTCTGTGGCGACGTTGGCGGCATGATTTGCCGGCTGGCAAAGAACTCGGAACGCGCTACTTCGCTCGTTCCACATCCGGACGCCAAAATCATTGAACTTGCGCGGCAATATCCTGCGGCGGTGAACGAACGGCGACGGCTAGGCGTGATCATGGATGAAATCAAAGAGGCCTACCGCATGTCAGGATTCCCTGAATCACTGCGCATCCGCCCGACCGATGCCGCGCTTGGCCGAACGCCTTGGCAAGATACGGATGAATTTTGGCATCGCCCGTGCGATATCGATAAGTGGCGCAGTGTGAATACCTATGATTGCACGAGAGAGGACACTGCCGATGGTATTGTCATGACCCTTCGGACGATAAAGGCCTCAGCTAAATTGCAGGCACGCGCTGAGGAAATCGTGGCTGCATACGACCAATGGGACGCCAAGCATCAGGGAACGCCGAAAGGCTACGGCCCGGCAAAGCAAGCCTATAAGAAGGCCGACAAGGTCGAGACAAAAATCGAGAAGCAAATCGTGGAGCTCAAGGCCACGACGATCGAGGGATTGATCGCAAAATCCCGCTGCGCTGAGGTCTACGAATTCGACGACACGGCGTTCATGGTTTCCGTAGCCGAGGATCTGGTCGCGCTCGGCACCAGGACTGCTCCTATCGCGGCGCTCGCCTGACGTTCACGCTCAATCGAGGCGCGGGCATCGATAGGTCAGAAAGCACAACCGATAGCGGTTGAGATCCCGCGCGACAAGGAAGCCCGCCGGTCACGCCGGCGGGCTATTGATTAGCGCGATAGGGCCTACTGGCAGTATTTTTGAACGCAATTGCGCAAAGCTATGTCGCAAGCTGCGATGCAATTGTTGTTGCCCCCTCCGCATGAGGCGCGGCACGATATATTGTTCGGATTGCAGGTGGCGCATGTCGCTTGAGCGAGAATAATTTTCCCATCTAATATGTTAAATCGTGTCGCATTCGGTTCGGCAGATGCAGAACTCGCCATGATTACCGCGACCCAAATTCCTAAAATGTAGCGCAAGTTTAGCCCTCCCTCGTTGTGATGAGGAAAATGTACACGCAAGAGTCATCGGCACCATCGGCTATGATGCCGCACTGGCTGTCTCAAGAGCAAAGGCCGACGAGGGGCATGTCGAATTTTCCGCTCACGGCGTTCTCCCAATGGCTTCCCGATACCTAGAACTGGGAAGCAGCCACCCAATAAGCAACTGTAAATGTTGACAAATAATTGTTATTGACTGATCTCGGGCTATCACATGGCGGTTGTGGCGGGCATTGTATTCTTCGCTGTTCGAGCGTTGCTCGCGCTGTTCCCGGTACTGTCGGCTTCGTATCCGATCAAGAAATGGTCGGCCGCCGCAGCGCTCGCGGCCGCCGCGTTCTATCTGTTGCTGTCGGGCTGTGACGTCGCGACCCAGCGTTCGTTTTTCATGACGGCGGTGGTGCTGATCGCGATCATGGTCGATCGCCGCGCGGTGACATTTCGCACGCTGGCGGTCGCGGCGATGATCGTGCTGGCCCTGGCGCCGGAGGCGGTGGTGCATCCAAGCTTCCAGATGTCGTTCGCGGCCACGCTCGGGCTGGTGGCGCTGGTGCAGATTGGCATGCCGCGCTTGTTTGCCGCTCCGGACAATTCGATCACCGCCAAGGTCGCGTTATGGGGCGGGCGGGAGATCATGACGCTGATATTGGCCTCGTTTGTCGCGGGGCTGGCGACCACGCCCTATGCGGCCTTTCACTTTCATAGGGTGACGCCTTATGGCGTGCTGGCCAATCTGGCGGCGATGCCGGTGGTGTCGGCGGTGGTGATGCCGGCGGGCATTCTCGGTCTCGTCGCAATGCCGTTCGGGTTCGACGGCTTCTTCTGGTGGCTGATGGGGATCGGGATCGACTGGATGATCGTGGTGACGAAATGGGTCGCCGCGCTTCCGGGCGCGATCGGCCGGATGGCTGCCTTCGGGACCGGGCCATTGATCGCCGCCAGCGCCGGAATTGTATTGCTGGGGCTATTGCGGACGCCGCTACGCTGGTCCGGGGCTTTGGTACTGATGATTTCCATTGTCTGGGCACTGGCGATGCCTCAGCCGGATGTCCTGATCTCGGCGGACGGCCATAATGTCGGCGTTCGCGGCCGGGACGGGCGCCTGCATCTGATGCAGACGGCCAAGGACGCGTTCCTGGTCAAGGAATGGCTCGCCGCTGACGCCGACGCGCGTCCGGCCGGCGATGCGTCGTTCAAGGACGGCGTCTCCTGCGACGACGCGGGATGTGTGGTTCAGATGGCCGATGGCGGGTTCGTCACGCTGGCGCTCAAGCCCGAGGCCTTGAGCGACGATTGCGAGCGCGCGGCGCTGGTGGTGACCGCAAAGCCGGTGCCGTCGTCATGCGCGGCCTCCATCATCGACCTGGAACGTCTGCGCCGGCACGGCGCGATGGCGTTGCGGCGAACCCGCGACGGATTTGCGGCTGAGGCGGTCAAGCCCGGAGGTGTCGACCGGCCATGGTCGCCGGCGCCTCCGGGGGAGGCGGCGGATAACGACGCGACGTTGATATCGCGTCCGGCAGGCCCGAAAGGCGTGGATGCCACGCCGTCAGAAGCGGATGTGCAGGCGGACGATTAAAATCGCGTCGAACAGGCATCCGACAAAACGGCCTCAGTGCTCACCAAGCGTGGATTTTTCCGGCAGCTCGAATGCACCGAGATGAAATTCCTCCGCCACGTCCTCGTCTACCGGTGTCGCCGCCGCCGTTTTGACGAGCGCAAACAGGGCGTGCGGAAACTGCTTCCAGACGGCGAGATCATCCGCCGCAATCGTGAGCCAGCCGAACCTGAACATGTAACGTCCCGGTTCGGTTACGTGTCCGACCCGATGCCAAGTGACCTTATTGACCGCCAATCATCGCGTCCTTTCGAGGGTCACGACTGCGACGCTGCCGCCCCGTCGGGCCGACCGCCGGGGCGGCAGCGCCGGGTTTAAGGGGTGGAGACCGGCGTCGCCGCGTCGATGCCAATAACGGACGGTGCGCGTTTCGCAACCTGTTGAACCACCGGCAATTGCAACACGCTCACACGCTGCCCTTTACAGAGCTGCGTCACCAGCACACGGCTTCCATCCGGAAATTCGATCGCGTCATGGTGCCGGTCCGGCGCATGCGGTTCTGTCACGCCGAATTTTCCGACGCGGAAATTGATTTCTCGCGCCCAGATCAAGCGCCTGTCGTATCTGACGTTTTTGACGAATGCCAGTTCGGTCCCGGGCAGCATACAGACCGCGACGTCGGGCTCACGTTCTGACGCGAAGCCACGTGTCGAGGTATTGCGAAATGTCGTGGTGATCAGCGTCTCTCCAACTTCGGCGGGACGCGATTCCACTGCATGCAAGCTATAGTCACACATCGGATTTGCTCCTCATTCGAGATAGCAACCCGCACCGCTTCCCGCACGATCCGAGAGCACCACGCGTAACCGAAAGCGACGCAGGTTTCCATCAGAGTGGATGGGTAGAGTGTGAGACTTCGCCTCGTTGAAGGCAAATGTGCGGCTCCCGCCGACGAGCCAAATCACAAATGCGTTTGGCGCCCCAAGCTTAAACCGACGTCGGCTTCAACCGACGTCATTCCGCGCCATCAATACTTTCGGTAGAGCCCGATCAGCTTGCCCTGAATCTTGACCCGGTTCGGCGGCAGGATGCGGACCTCGTAGGAGGCGTTGGCGGGCTCAAGCGCGATCGAGGCGCCACGGCGGCGGAAGCGCTTCAAGGTGGCTTCCTCTTCGTCGATCAGCGCCACCACGATATCGCCGGTATCGGCGGTCTCGTTGCGCTGGATCAGAGCCATGTCGCCGTCGAGAATACCGGCATCCATCATCGAGTCGCCGCGCACCTCAAGGGCATAATGCTCGCCGGAGCCCAGCATGTCCGGGGGCACGCTGATGGTGTGGCTGCGGGTCTGCAATGCTTCGATCGGCGTGCCGGCGGCGATGCGGCCCATGACCGGCACCGCGACCGGGCGGCTGCCATCGTCGTCAGAACCGATGCTGCCGCCGCTGCGGACCTTGCCGAGCGTGCCTTCAATGACACTGGGGGTGAAGCCACGGCGGCCATTGCCGTTGCTGCCGGTCAGTTCCGGCAGCTTGATGACCTCGATGGCGCGGGCGCGGTTGGGCAGGCGGCGAATGAAGCCGCGTTCTTCCAAGGCGGTGATGAGGCGGTGAATACCGGACTTCGAGCGCAGGTCGAGCGCATCCTTCATCTCGTCGAAGGAGGGCGGGACACCGGACTCCTTCAGGCGCTCGCTGATGAATCGCAGGAGTTCGTATTGTTTGCGCGTAAGCATCTCGACCAGTCCCCAGGTTGCGGTGTCGTTCGATTTCGAGACGTCTTGGTTTGAGGCGTCTTGGTTTGAGACTGCGGGGTCTCAGACCCCGTTTGGTGCCATCAACGTCAGAAACAAATCATGAACGAACACTATATGTTCCATATGTGTTCCGCAACCACTTAATTTCCCGTCAACAAGACCGGTTTGTGGCGTGAGCGTTAAGGCTCAGGATGGCAGCCGCAGGATGTCGCAAGGCGTGCCGGCTGTAGCTGCGGGGGCAAACGGCGGGCGGATCAGAAGTGCCCGTGCCGCAGCGAGATTCCCCAGCAACGAGCTGTCCTGATGGCTCACCGGCGTGGCGATCAGAGCGCGGTCGCTGCGCACGTCCAGGCGGGCGCGCAGATAGTCTTCGCGCTGGTCATTGGCGGGGACGTCACGCCCGAGCAGCGCCGTTTCGATACGGTGATGGACGTCCGATCGGCCCGACAATTGGCGAATCAACGGCACCACAAACAGGAAGCCGCAGACATAGGATGACACGGGATTGCCGGGCAGCCCGATCACCCGCATGCCGCCGAGCCGGCCATGCATCATCGGCTTGCCCGGCCGCATCGCGATCCGCCAGAACGCCATCGTGACGCCTTCGGCCTCCAGCGACCGCTTGACCAGATCATGGTCGCCGACCGACGCACCGCCTGTCGTAACCAGGATATCGGCGCCGCTGTCGCGGGCGCGCCGGATGCCCTGCGCGGTCGATTCCACGGTATCGGCGGCAATACCGAGGTCGATCACGTCAGCGCCTTCGTGACGGGCCAGGGCCCTTAGCGCGTAGCCGTTGGAATAGACGATCTGTCCGGGGCCGGGGGTCGAGCCCGGCAGCACCAGCTCATCGCCGGTCGCCAGCAGCGCGAGTTTGGGCCGGCGCCGCACGGCCAAATCTGGATAGTTCATCGCGGCGGCCAGCGAGAGATCGCGGTCGACAAGGCGGGTACCGCCGGCCAGCAGCACATCGCCGGTGCGGAAATCGACGCCGGCGGGGCGGATATGGCGTCCCGGAGCCGCGGCTTCGGTGATGGTGATGCCGATCCCTTCGACAACCGTATCTTCCTGGATGACGACAGCGTCGGCGCCGTCGGGGATTACGCCGCCGGTGAAAATCCGCACCGCTTCTCCGGGACCCACAGTTTTCTCAAACGGGCGGCCGGCCGCGATCTCGCCGATCACTTTAAGCTGCGTCGCGGCGCGCGAGGCATCGACGGAGCGTACCGCATAGCCGTCCATCGCCGACATCGCCTGCGGCGGCTGGGTGCGTAATGCGGCGAGGTCGCGTGCCAACACCCGGTGGTGCGCCGCGTCGAGCGCGACCATTTCCTCCGGCAGCGGCTCGGCGCCCGCCAGGATTGCCGCCATGGCTTCGGTGACCGGCATCAATGCCAAAATGAAACTCCCAAAGCCCGACTCCCTAAATACCAAGTGCGGTCAGCGCATTCGCGACGTCGTCAGGCGATGTCACGTGAACGCCGATCAAGCCCTGCGCCTTTGCGCCCTCGATATTCTCCGCGAGATCGTCGAAGAACACGATGCGCGAGGCTGGCGCGCCGATCGCCTGCACCACGTGATCATAGGCTTTTGCGTCGGGTTTCCGAAGCCCGATCACCGAGGACAGGAAGATTTTACGGAAATGGCCGAGCACATCGGTAAATCTGGGCGAGAAATGCTCGATATGGGCGCCATTGGTATTCGAAAAAGCATAGAGCGGCAGGTGTTTTGCGGCGCGCGCCAGCAGGAGCGCGATGCCGGGGACTTCACCGACGAAGATATCGTTCCAGCCGTCCAGGAATTGGGCGTCCGACAATGGGATGCCGAGTGAAGTGCGCAGGCCTGCAAAGAATTCGGCGTCGCTGGTCTCGCCGGTCTCATGGCGCTTGAAGATATGGTCCGGCGAAAATCTTCCCGTGAGCTGTGCGGGCTCGCAACCGGCATGACCCGCCCAGCGGGCCAGCGTCCTGTTGAAGTCGATATCGATCACGACGCGGCCGAGATCGAACAGCAGCGCGTCGGCCGCGCCGGGAAAAAGCAGGGATTGGGTCATCGCGGTCTCTGACCCAACTCCTCAATACCGGTACGGCTCGATGTCCACGAGCGGGAACGCGCTGAGGACATGGGGCAGGTTGGTCGGCGTGGCCGGATGCAGATAGGATTTGTCGAGATCGGCGAAGCGCGTGACGCCGAGCAGGCCGAGACAGCGGATCACTTCGTCCTCGAGAATTTCCAGCATCCGCACGATTCCCTTTTCACCGCCGGCCGCCAGCGCCCAGCATTGCAGGCGGCCGATGCCGACGAGATCGGCGCCCATCGTGATCGCCTTGACGATGTCGGTGCCGCGGCAGAACGAGCCGTCGACCATGATCTTGGCGCGGCCGGCCGCCGCGGCGACGATCTCGGGCAGCACATGCATCGAGCCCCGGCCATGATCGAGCTGGCGTCCGCCGTGGTTCGACACGTAGATCCAGTCGACTCCGTGATCGAGTGCGATCGCGGTGTCTTCGGCAGTGGCGATACCCTTGATGACCAGCGGGATCTTGTACTTGTCCTTGATCAATTTGACGGTCCGCCATTCCAGCCCCTTCTGGAAGTCGCCGCCGGTGGCGCGCAAGCGGCTTTCACGAACGTAGCGCTTGGCGATATCGCGTTCGCGGCGGCTGTAATGCGCGGTATCGACGGTGAGACAGAATGCAGTGTAGCCGCTCGCAATGGCGCGGCTGACGCGATCCTCGACAAAGGCATCGTCGCCGCGGGCATAGAGCTGATAGATCCGCAGCGCATCGGGCGCGGCTTCGGCGACCTTTTCGAGGCCGGGTTCGGACACCGAGCTCAGCATATGAGCCGCACCGAACCTTCCGGCGCCGCGCGCGACGCTGGCCGCACTGCCTTGCGGATCGAAGATCTCGAGCGCGCCGACCGGCGCCATCATCACCGGCAGGCGCAATTTGCGGCCAAATACTTCGGCAGACGGATCGACCTTGGCGACGTTGCGCAGCACCCGCGGCCGGAATGCGATCTCGTCCAGCGCCATGCGGTTGCGGCGCATGGTGGTTTCGGTCTCGGTGGCGCCGACGATGTAGTCCCAGGCATTCTGGTTGAGATTGGCGCGGGCCTTGCGCACGAACTCGTGAAGGTTCTGGAACTCTTCGGGGCTGGCGCCGAGCTCGGACGATGCCGGCTGGATGCGGGTCGCTTCGTTCATCTTGTTCTCCCAGGGAATATCGGACGGCTCTTCTCTCGGGAGCGGTCCCGCAAAGATGCGCTAAGTAAGCGCATCCGGCCGTAATCGAGAAATGCCCAGCCGGCAACCGTAGGGCCGGCTGATGCATGACTGGCGTTATTGGGGCTTCCTTAGTGCTTATCGGCCCCGTTATTTGGCTTGCGCGTTGGTCGCGGTTACCTTCATCTGCCGCGCGTCGCGCTTGGCGACCATGGCGCCGGTGGTGGCCGCATATTTCTTGAAATGCTCGGTGACGCGGTGGGCCTGAAACGCCGCTTCGTTGTCATAGACTTCATACAGCAGGAAGTGGTTCGGATCGCTGTTGAGGTTGAGAATATCGAAGCGGCGGCAGCCCGGCTCGGTGACCGCGGCCTTGCCGTTTTCGGTAAGAGCGGCGAGGAACTTTTCCCGCTCGGCCGGGACGATATCGAGATCCACGGCATTGACAAACATCCCGGCAGATTGCGCCGCGACGCGCTGGCCCGGCGCCGGCAACAGGATGGCGCATGCAGCCAGCAACGCGATCGCGGCAGTTGGCACCCAGACTGATTTGGACATTCGACGATCCTCCCCTGATGGCCCCGGAATTATTTCCGGTGGCAAGCGCCAGCCAACCCGCCACGTGGCGAACCGGCTTTGCGCCTTGGCACTATCCATAACCGATTGCGCAGGTCCGGGTAAGTCTTCGCCGGGCTGCTTCCCTGGGCTTACCCGGCATCTCAAAATTTGCTATGGCTGGCACCCGCAAAAGGCGAGCATAATTAATAACACATCGATAGGGAGTGCGGCCATGACGATATCCCCGATGACGAGATTTGCGGTATCGAGATTTGCGTTCTGGATCGCGGCGCTTGGGATCGGCTTGTCAGACGCGGGCGCGGCGAATGCGCAGAGCATGATCTTGACCAGCCCCGACATCACCGAAGGCGCGACGATTGGCAACGAACAGGCGCTGAATGGTTTCGGCTGCAGCGGCGGCAACGTTTCGCCTGCCCTGAGCTGGAGCGGGGCGCCGGCGGGCACCAAGGGCTTCGCGGTCAGCATGTTTGATCCGGATGCGCCGACCGGCAGCGGTTTCTGGCACTGGGTCGTGTTCAACATTCCGGCCGCCACGACTTCGTTTCCGAAGGGCGCCGGGAACGTGAAGAAGAAGCTGATGCCTAAAGGGGCCATTCAGAGCCGGACTGATCTGGGCACCGACGGTTATGGCGGCCCGTGCCCACCGGCCGGCGACAAGCCGCATCGGTATCAGATCACGGTCTTTGCGGTGGATGTCGACAAACTGCCATTCGCCAAAAATCACAATGCATCGGCCGCGATGGTCGGCTTCGATCTGCACTTCCATACCCTTGCGAAGACGACGCTGACGGGTGTCTTCGGCCACTGACGTTCAGGAGACCTGCGAAGAACAGGCGACATTGACCGGCCGGTGCGGCTGCTGTCATCTTTGCTGCCTCGGCACGTGCTGGCATCAAGATCAGCTTTCATCGCCGACAAGGGAGTTTGATGATGATCCGCAAAACACTCTGCGCGAAGATATTTGGCGCGCGACCGAAGCGAAGATGGAACCCGGCTTTCTGATGAAGACGGTTGGCCCGGTGGCGCCGGCGCGCGGCGTTCCGGTGACGCATCCGTTGATGCATCGTACCCGCAGCGTCGATTATGCCGTCGTCCTGTCGGGAGAGATCGACATGATGCTCGACGACACCGTGGTTCATCTCAAGCCCGGCGATACCATCGTGCAGCAGGCGACCAATCACGCCTGGGTCAATCACGGAACCGAGATGTGCCGCATTCTGTTCGTGCTGATGGATTCCAGGCAGCCGTAAAGCAGGACAAAGCGGGCCGGCCGTCGATTACAAATTGGTTATGAGCGGGATTCCGGCTTTCCCGCTGCAGTAGAGCGCGTATATCCTTTTGTGATGTACCGATGCGTTCGGCGATGTTCCGCCGTGGTTCGGCCGTTGGCTCGGCGTCCGGGTCATCTCAAGCGGCCTCAATGATACCCGAAAGGTGTTGTGAGCTTCTGGCCGGACGGACGTGCGAGCGATTTTTTTGGCCCGAGGCGGGCCGCAACTGACAGCGAGAAGGTTTGCCAACCATGCGCAAGAATTCGATGTTTTTCCTGGGCTCCGCAGCCGGCATCTGCCTGACCCTTCTCGTCACCGGGCCGCAGGGTTCGCAATGGGTCGCGGCAGCCAAGGCTGCGGCCAATGCCGACACCTATTCGCAGCTCAATCTGTTTGGCGAAGTGTTCGAGCGCGTCAAGAGCGACTACGTCGAGAAGCCCGACGATGCCAAGCTGGTCGAAGGCGCGATCAACGGCATGATCACCTCGCTCGATCCGCATTCGCGCTACATGAACGACAGCGCCTGGCGTGAGATGCAGGAGACGACTCATGGCGAGTTCGGCGGGCTCGGCATCGAGGTCACGATGGAGGACGGCCTGATCAAGGTGGTCGCGCCGATGGACGACACGCCGGCCTCGAAGGCCGGCATCCTGTCGGGCGATCTTGTTACCCAGATCGACGACGAGGCGGTTCAGGGCCTCACGCTCGAGCAGGCCGTGAACAAGATGAAGGGGCCGATCAATACCAAGACCAAGCTGACGATCATCCGCAAAGGCAAGGACGAGCCGATCGTGGTTTCGATCGTGCGTGAAACCATTCGCGTGAAGCCGGTCAGCCATCATGTCGATGGCGGCAATATCGGCTATATCCGGATCAGCTCGTTCAACGAACAGACCACCGATGAACTGAAGAGCGCGATCAGTGACATCTCGAAACAGGTTCCGTCCGACAGTCTGGCCGGCTATGTCGTCGACCTCCGGAACAATCCGGGCGGATTGCTCGATCAGGCGGTGTCGGTTTCGAGCGCGTTCATGACGCGGGGCGAGGTGGTCTCGACGCGGGGTCGCACGCCGGAGGAAACCCAGCGCTTCACGGCGCGGGGCGGGGATCTCATCAAGGGCAAGCCGCTCGTGGTGCTGATCAACGGCGGATCTGCTTCGGCTTCGGAGATCGTGGCCGGAGCGCTGCATGACCACAAGCGCGCGACCCTGATCGGCACCCGCTCGTTCGGCAAAGGCTCGGTGCAGACGATCATTCCGCTCGGCGCCGGCAATGGCGCCCTGGCGCTCACCACCGCGCGCTATTTCACGCCATCCGGCCGATCGATCCAGGCCAAGGGTGTCGCGCCCGATATCGAAGTGCTGCAGGAGGTGCCTGACGAGTTCAAGACCCGTTCGGAGACCAAGGGTGAGGCCTCGATGCGCGGTCACTTGTCAGCCGAGGGCGCCGAACAGACCGGTTCGCAATCTTATGTGCCGCCGGTCGAGAAAGACGACAAGGCGCTGGGTGCGGCCTACAATCTGCTGCGCGGCGTCACCGTCAATGCCGGCGTGCCGGCGTCGAAGACGGCGGTTCCGAACTGATCTCCGAACCGATTCTTGATGCGACGGGAATGAACACGATCGGGGCGGCGAGGCCGCTCCGATCGGCTTTCGAGCGAAGCGGATACCGGTTCGTGTGAAGAAAACGCTTCAACGGGATTCTAGGCCACGGCTACGGGTCTGGGGCGGTGTCCGAACAGCAACGGCCTGATCTCGGCGGCCGGCTTCGGCGGGCTGAACAGGTAACCCTGCATCTCCGTGCATCCGAGCGAGCGCAGCAATTCCTGCTGCTCGATCGTTTCGACGCCCTCCGCCGTGGTCGTCATGTGCCGCTCGGCGGCGATGTTCACCACGGCCCGCACGATGCCGGACGATCCGCTGGCCTCGGTGATGTCGGTGACGAAGCAGCGATCGATCTTGATCTTGTCGAACGGGAAACGCTGCAGATAGCTCAGCGAGGAGTAGCCGGTGCCGAAATCGTCGAGCGCGATCCGCACGCCGATGGCGCGAAGCTGATGCAGAATCTCCAGCGCGGCGTCGTCATCGCGGATCAGCACGGCTTCGGTGATCTCAAGTTCCAGCCGGTGGGCCGCAAGACCGGATGCCGACAGCGCCGCGACCACCTTCAAGGCCAGCGTGCCGCTGCGAAATTGAACCGGCGAGACGTTGACCGCGAGCCTGGTATCGTCGGGCCATTTGGTGGCTTCCGCGCACGCGGTGGCCAGCACCCATTCGCCGAGCTGGTTGATCAGGCCGGTCTCTTCCGCGATCGGGATGAATTCGACGGGCGAGATCATGCCGCGTTCGGGATGCCGCCAGCGCACCAGTGCCTCGCAGCCGTTGATCTTGTTGCCCTGAAGGCCGACGCAGGGCTGATAGTAAACCTCGAGCGCTTCGTCGGCGATCGCCTGGCGCAGATCCATCTCAAGGATGCGGCGGGCCTTCACCTGCGCGTCCATGGCCGGCTCGAAGAAACGATAGGTACGCCGCCCGGCCGCCTTGGCCGCATACATCGCCATATCCGCGTTCTTGAGGATTTGATCGAGGTCTGCGCCGAGCTGCGGGGCCATTGCGATGCCGATGCTGGCATCGGTGGCGACCTGGTGACCGAGGCATTCGTAAGGTGCGCGGATCGCATCGAGAGCCCGCTCGACGAGGTCCGTGACGTCGGCTTCGGTCTTGACGGCGGTCATAACGATGGCGAATTCATCACCGCCGAGCCGGGCGACGAAGTCGGCACCGCCGATGCAGCGGCGGAAGGTGTTGGCGACCGATTTCAGCAGTTCATCCCCGATCATGTGTCCGAGCGAATCGTTGACGCTCTTGAATTCGTCGATGTCGATATACAGCACCGCCAATTGCTGGCCCGGGACGATCTCGGTCAGCTCCTTTTTCAGCCGTTCGCGAAACAGCGCGCGGTTCGGCAGATCGGTCAGTGCGTCATAATGCGCCAGATGGGTGATGCGCTCCTCGGCGTGCTTGCGCTCGGTGATGTCCTCGTGGGTCGCCACCCATCCGCCATCGGCCAACGGCTCGTTGATGATGTGAACGCAGCGGCCGTCCGTGGTTTCGATCGTCATGGAATTTCGATGCGGGATTTCCCGCAGCACGTGCGCGCAGTATTCGTCGACATCGCCGAGGAATGATCCGGTATCCCTGCGATGGGAAATAACTTCGTGGAAGGTAAGGCCGGGTTTGAGGACCTCGGCCGACAGGCCGTACATATCGATATAGCGCTGGTTGCAGACCACGAGCCGCTGCGAGGAATCGAACAGCAGCAGGCCCTGCCTCATATTGTTGATCGCAGTGTCCAGACGCTGCTTTTCCATCTGATGCTGTGTCGATAGTTTGCGCACGACGAGAAACAGCACGGCGGCTATCACGATCACGAACAGACCGGCGATCGCGATCAGCGATCGGGTTTGCTCGCGCCAGTCTTCTAGCGCCGCCGCGATCGTCGTTGTTGCAATGATCGAAACCGGGAATTTCGTCAGCGTACGCGCGGCCGCCAGCCGGTCGAGACCGTCCATCGGACTGGAGAGGCGCGTCGTGCCATGGTCTGACTTGGCGAAGATCTGCTGATGAATGACGCCGCTTTTGAAGTTCCGGCCGATCAGCGGCTCGATATGCGGATAGCGCGCCAGCAGGGTGCCGTCGCGAAGGTACATTGTGATCGCGGCACCTTCGCCGAGCGCCATGGATTCGAAAAACTTCTCGAAACTGGCCGGCGCGATGCCTCGTGTGATGACGCCGACAAATTCGCCTTTCTGTCCGACCACCTTCTGGGCGAGGATCACAGCCCAGCCTTCGCCGAAGCGGGCCGGAGCCAGTTCGATCAAAATCGGCGAGGTCGGTGCGCCCGATTTGAATATCTTGAAGGAGGACCGGTCGGTGATGGAAACATCCGGAGCCGGCCAGACATCGGACGAATTGACCAGCCTGCCGTTGGCATCGAACACGTGGACGCCGGCCATGTCAGTATAGGAGCCGACTTTTGCCTTCAGCATTTCGTGCCATTCCTGGGTCGCCAAATTCGCCCTGAGCGTATCGGGCGTAATTCCGGCTGACAGGATTTGCGAGGCAATGTCCTTTTCGACGATCGTGAAATCTTCGAGATGCTGATCGAATTGACGAGTCAGCAACAATACGGTGTTTTCGAGTTCGCGTTCCCGGCTGTTCAGCGCGCGTTCGCGAAAATTGTCGGCCATGATCGTGGTGCCGATCGTGATCGCCACAATCAGGAAAACGCCGCCGACAACGAGCCAGCGGATCGGACCTGTGCGAAAGAATGCCTTGATGTTGAAAGAAGCGGTGCCGTCTGCGGTCATGATCTGGATCGCTGCCAAAGCTGAATTGAGAAGGCTTGATTGAAATGGCTGAACAGAGAAGGTGGAACGCCGAACAGCTTGCTTCGCCCCGGCTGCACACGACTACTTTACCGATGTGGAAACGGCGTTAGGAATTTGGGTTAATGCCGGGTTAAGCGCCGATGGTCGCGGCATCATTTGCCGGTGGGACCGGATTCGATCGGCATTGGATTCCCGGTGCGCGTTTGATCAAAGGAAACTTAACCATCTAACGCACTGACGGCATTCAGGACGGCTCTGGCACGCGATTTGCGAATTCTTGGCCGTGTCCCCTGAATGCGAAGCCGAGGCGTTAGCAATGACAAAATTACTGAAGGATTTTCTCGCCGACGAGCGAGGCGCAACCGCGATCGAATATGGATTGATCGCAGCCGGCATCTCGCTTGCGATTATCGCCGCCGTGAACGGGCTCGGCACCAAGCTCAATGCCAAGTTCACGACGATCAACAGTTCGCTGAAATAGCCGCCCGGGTTCAATCCGCGGCGCGATAATGCCCGGACTTGCCGCCAATCTTCTCGACCAGATGAATGCCTTCGATGCGCACGCCGCGCTCGACTGCCTTGATCATGTCGTAGATCGTGAGACATGCGACCGATACCGCGGTCAGCGCTTCCATCTCGACGCCGGTCGGGCCGGTGACCTTGACCGCGGCGCGGACGATGCAGCCGGGCAGCTTGGCGTCCGTCGCGATGTCCAGCGTGACTTTTGACAAAGCGAGCGGATGGCACAGCGGAATAAGCTCGGAAGTGCGCTTGGCCGCCATGATGCCGGCGACGCGCGCGGTGCCGAGCACATCGCCCTTTTTGGCGTTGCCGGAAACGATCAGCGCGAGCGTGGCCTTGCTCATGACGACGCGGCCTTCGGCCACTGCAGTCCGTTCCGTCGCGGGCTTGGCGGAGACATCCACCATCCGCGCATCGCCCTTGCTATCGATATGGGTGAGGGCGGGTTTGCTTTTGGATGCAAGTTTTCCTTTGGATGAGTTGCGCGCCATGCGTCAGCGCGTCCCGGTCGCGCTGTCGCTGTTGCCGCGCGCGAGCAAAGCGCGGGTCGCCGCCGTCACATCGGCCTGCCGCATCAGGCTTTCGCCAACCAGGAACGTCGACATGCCCACATTCGCCAGCCGCGCGAGGTCCGCGGGCTGGAAGATTCCGCTCTCGCCGACCATCAGGCGATCCCTTGGGACCAACGGCGCCAACGCCTCGCTGGTCGCCAGCGTGGTTTCGAAGGTGCGCAGATTGCGGTTGTTGACGCCGATCATCGGCGAACGAAGCTTCAAGGCACGTTCGAGTTCGCTGCGGTCATGGATTTCGATCAGGACGTCCATGCCGTGCGCGATGGCCGCCTGCTCGATATCCATGGCCGCGGCGTCGTCGAGCGCCGCCATGATGATCAGGATGCAATCGGCGCCGTGGGCGCGGGCCTCGACCACCTGATAGGTGTCGTAGATGAAATCCTTGCGCAGCACCGGCAAGGCGGTGGCGGCGCGCGCCGCCACCATGAAATCGAGGTGGCCCTGAAACGATGGCGTGTCCGTCAGCACCGACAGGCACGCCGCGCCGCCGGCTTCGTAGGCCTTCGCCAGCGCGGGCGGATCGAAATCGGCGCGGATCAATCCCTTGGACGGTGAAGCCTTTTTCACCTCGGCAATCAGCGCATATTCGCCGTGCGCGAGTTTTTGGCGGATCGCGCGGACAAAGCCGCGGGGCGCGGATGCCGCCTTGGCCTTGGCCTCGAGGCTCGAGAGCGGATGCGCGCGCTTGGCGGCGGCGATCTCGTCGCGCTTGTAGGCTTCGATTTTGGTCAGGATATCCGACACGTCAGGCTCGCCGATCGTTGGAGACCGCGATCAACTGCTTCAGCCGCGCCGCCGCAGCCCCGCTGTCGAGCGATTGGGTGCCGAGCGCGACGCCTTCCTTCAAATTGGCGGCCTTGCCGGCCACGATCAGCGCGGCTGCGGCGTTGAGCAGCGCGACATCGCGGTAAGCGCTGGGCTTGCCGTCGAGAACGCCTTGCAGCGCGACCGCGTTGGCATTGGCATCGCCGCCTTTCAGTCCATCGCCGCTGACACGCTTCAGGCCGGCTTCTTCGGGCGCGACATCGAAAGTGCGGATATTTCCATTATCGAGCGCGGCGACAAAGGTTGGGCCGGTGAGGGTGATTTCATCGAGTCCGTCGGAGCCGTGCACGACCCATGCGGATTCCGCGCCGAGATTCTTGAGCACCTGCGCCAGCGGCAGCACCCATTGCCGCGAAAATACGCCGACCATCTGCCGCTTGACCCCGGCCGGATTGGACAGCGGCCCCAGCAAATTGAAAATTGTCCGTGTCGCCAGTTCGACCCGGGTCGGGCCGACATTCTTCCAGGCCGGGTGATGCGACGGCGCAAACATGAAGCCGATGCCCGCCTCGGTGACACAGCGGCCGACTTGATCGGGCGTGATGTCGATCTTGACCCCGAGCGACGACAGCACGTCGGCCGCGCCTGAACGCGACGAGAGCGCGCGATTGCCGTGCTTGGCGACGGGCACGCCGGCGCCCGCGACAATGAAGGAGGCACAGGTCGACACATTGACCGAGCCGGAGCCGTCGCCACCGGTGCCGACGACATCGACGGCGTCGGCAGGCGCCTTGACGCGCAGCATCTTGGCGCGCACCGCGGATACCGCGCCGGTGATCTCATCGACGGTTTCGCCGCGCACCCGCAGCGCCATCAGCAAGCCGCCCATCTGCGAGGGGGTAGCCTCGCCGGACATCATGCTGTCGAAGGCCGCTGCCGACTCGGCGCTGGACAGCGTCGCGCCGGTCGCGACCTTGCCGATGATAGATTTGAGATTGTCCATCACGTACTTTCAAATCCAGGCAGATCAACATTTCATGGCGAGAGGCGCTTTCGCGCCGTCTCGAACCACGCAGATGTGCTCAGTTGTTGCTGGTATTCGCGCCGGTGGCCAGGGCGAAGGCTTCCTCATTGATGTTGGTGCCGATCTGCGATTCAAGCTTCGTGATGTATTGCGCGAGCTGTTCATCGGTCTGCGCGCGCAGAACGGTATCCTTCAATTTCTTCAGGTCGTCCGAGAGCGGATCGACCGGGGGAACGCTGACATCGGTCACCCGGAACACGATCCACGCATTGGCGCTGGCATCGGGGGTTTGTCCGACGCCGTCCTTGGCGGTGCGAAACGCCGCGGCGACGACGGCAGCGGGCACCCCGGGCGCGGAGGCATCGCGCTTGAGGCCGCTGGCGGTTTCGACCTTCAGTCCCGCCGCTGCGGCTTCATCGGCAAGCTTGCCGCCCTGATCGAGTTTGGTGACCATCTCGGTCGCCTTGGTGCGCAACCGGCTGATGATCTGGTCGTCGCGCCATCTGGTCTCGACCTGGTCCTTGACCTCGTCAAGCGTGCGTTCGCGCGATGGCGTGATGCCGAGCACGTCGTACCAGACATAGCCGCCATTGTACTGGATCGGGTCGTTGTCGACGCCGACATCGCTGGAGAAGGCGGGTGCTATGATTTCGAGGCCGCGGGGAATGTTGGGTACCGGCTGGCCGGTGGGCAGGCGGCCGGAGCGATCGACGGCGTCGACCGTGACGGCGGTGAGGCCCAGTTTCTGCGCGGCTTCGATCACGCTGGCGCCGCCACCGCGTTCGTCTTCCATCTTGTCACGCAGTTCCGCGACTTTGGTGCGCGCGCGCTCGACCGCAATCTCCTTTTTGAGATCGGCAGCGCTGGTCGCATAGTCCGGCTCGACCCCGGGTTCGATCTTGCCAACCTTGAGCAGCGCGACGCCGAACCGGCCTTGCGCCGGCTGGCTGACTTCGCCTGATGGCAGCGAGAACGCCGCGTCCGCAATCGCGGAATCGCCTATCGCCGATTTGGCGATCACACCGAGGTCGATGTCGGACGGCGTAAGGCCGCGCTCCTTGGCCAGGTCCTCGAATGAGGTTCCGGACGCGATGCGGCTGCGAGCGGCGGTGGCCTCGTCGGCGTTCGGAAACATGATCTGCGACAATTGCCGGCGCTCCGGCGTGCCAAGCCGGTCGCGGCGTTGCTCGAAGGCCTTGCGGGCATCCTCGTCGGAGACTTCCGACCATTTGCCGATATCTTCCGGATTGATCGCGACAAAGGAAATCTTGCGATATTCGGGCGCGCGGAACTGGACTTTATGGTCTTCGAAATAGCCGGCCAGCGCTTCCGGCGACGGCGGATCGATCGTTCCGGCCTGGGCAGCGTCCAGTTTGACGTAGTCGATGCTGCGCTGTTCGTTGGCAAACCGGGTGAGGGCGTCGATCAGGACTTTCGGTGGCTCAAGGCCCGATGAAACCGAGCCAGCGATCTGGCGCCGCAGCGACACCTTGCGCTGCTCGGCGATATAGCGCTGTTCGCTGAATCCGAATTGCCGAATGGCTTGCTGGAAGCGGTTCGGGTCGAAAGCACCGTTGACGCCCTGGAAATTGGGATCGGTGGTGATCATGCGCATGGTTTCGTCGTTGGACTGGCCAAGACGCAACTGCCGCGCTTCCTCATCCAGTGCCGCTTCGGCAATGGTCTGCTGCAGCACTTGCCGATCGAGCCCGAAGGCGCGGGCCTGATCCGCGGTCAACGGGCGGCCGAACTGGCGGCCGATCTGCTGCAGCCGGTCGGTATAGATCTGGCGGAATTGATCGGTCGAAATCTCGGTCCAGCCGACCTTGGCCAGCGTCGATTGTCCGAACCCTCTGAAGATATCGGCGATGCCCCAGACACCGAAACTGATGATCAATACGCCCATCACCGTGGCCATAATGATTTTGCCGAGCCAGTTTGATGAGGCCTTGCGCATTCCTCGAAGCATGGGTCCGTCTTCTATCTAATAATTAAGGGGCTGATTTTATTGGCTTTTCCGGATTTTAGCCCGCGCCTCAGCCGAAGGCGCGGAATAGATGTTCTATTTTCCGGTCTCGGCACGATCTAACTTGCCGATGGCCCCCGCCGCAAGCCTGCTCCGGGGCGCGCTTTTGGCTTGGAAGGGATCCCATCCGTATCCGGGCGGTTCGCATGGCGGGCGTCTTGCCCGCCGCCTTAAGGCCGATTTTAGGACAATCCCGGCGCGAAGGTCATGCGACCTGTTGCGACATCTTGACCTTCGAGGCGCGATGTTCGCCGGCGAGCACTGGCACATGCCTGGCGCCTTCGCTCACCGACAGGCAGGTCGGGATGCAGCGGATCAGGGCGTCGTAGTTGGCGTGCGCGAAGTACGCGACCGACAGCCGGCGGGTCGACTGACCCGGAGCAGCCGGCGGATTGCTGACGCGATGAATGTTGGACACCCACTGATCGTTGGTCCACATCGCCATCAAGTCGCCGATATTGATGATGAACGCGCCCGGCTGCGGTTCGACGTCGACCCAGCCGCCATTGCGCAACTTGACCTGTAATCCGCCGAGCGCCTTCTCGGCGAGCAGGATGGTCAGGGCGCCATAGTCGGTGTGGGCACCCGACCGCGTCTGTGCCGCATCGACGCGCATGCCACTCTGATCGGGATAGTTGATGATGCGCATCACGCTCGTATGCTTGTCGAAGAACTCGGCGAAGAAATCCCGCTCGACATTCAAGGCGCCGGCGAAGATTTGCAGCAGGCTTCTGCTCAAATTCTCCATGCACTGATAATAGAGCCGGATGTTGTCCGCGAAGCCCGGCGGCCGGTCGGGCAGGATATTCGGCTCGAACGCGGTCGCGGCGAACGCCTGCTGGTAGTATGGCGTAGCCGGCACGTCGAAGCGGCCGAAGGCAAGCTGTTCCTTGATATCGACCAGTGCGGCACCGTTATGCGTGCGCCCGAGATTCTCCTGACCGACCCCGACATATCCGCGACTGATGCTGCCACGGGGGTTGCTGCAGCGCTGCTTGTCCGCGTCCGGCAGGTCGAAGAACGTCTTTGCGGTTTTCGACAGGGTGGACGTGATCTGTTGGTCGATGCCATGTCCGACGACGGTGAAGAACCCAACCTCTCTTAAGGCCTCGTTGACCTGATCGTAGATGCGGCGCGTGGCGATCGGATCGTTGCCGAGAAAGCCCGCGATGTCGATTTCCGGTATGCTCATAATGTCACCTGATTGAGTGGGCGGCTTTAGCCGGGCAGAGCGAGATGGCGTTCACCGGCCGGGGCGAGGAAGGCCGGATCGAACACCTCGCCCGGCGCAGGCGTGCGCGGCAACTGGTAGCCCTCGACCACGGCCTTGATCGACGTTTCCAGCTTTGCAGGATCGACGCCGCCAAAGCCGTTTGCGTTGGTCCAGGGTGTCCCCATGACGTGGCGCAGCGTGTAGTCGAGGCGTTGCTTCTCGACATTCGTGTTCAGCAACGGTTCGACCGCCAACATCGACTTGATGGCGCCGTCGACGTCGGCGATCGTTGCCTTGAAGCCGCGATGGATGGCGCGGACGAGGCCGCGCACCGCGTCCGGATTGTTCTTGATGAATGATTGGGAGGCCATCACGCCGTTGGAGTAGAGATCAAGGCCGAAATCCGAATAACTGAACCAGCGCGCATCCTTGTCCGGATCGAACTTCGCCTGCATCAGATTGACGTAGATCGAGTAGTTGAAGCCGAGTATGCCGTCGAGCTTCGACGTGATCAGCATCTGCTCTTGCAGGTTCGCCGCGACGTTCTGCTTTTCGATCTTGTCGTAGTCGATGCCGTTGATGCGTGCCAAAAGCGGCAGGAGCCGCGCGGATGCGCTGCCTGCGGGGGCTCCGACCGTGCGGCCTGCAAGATCCCTGAGCGTCTTGATCGGCCCGTCGGCGCGCGTCACCACCACGGACGGTCCGCGATTGTACATTTCGTAGACCATGCGCGGCGCCTGCTCGGGCTTCTGCGCGGCGGCTGCGATCAGGGCATTGATGTCGCCGAACCCGGCTTCATAATTGCCGGTCATGATACGGGATATCGTTGCTGCCGATCCTTCGCCCTGGTCGATAACGACCTCGAGCCCTTCGTCGCTGAAATAGCCCTTGTCGCGCGCCACATAAAACCATGCGTGAACGCCCTGGTATTTCCAATCGAGCGTGAAGCGGATCTTCGTCGGCGGCGCCGCGCGCGCTCGCGCGACAAACGGGAGCATGGCCGTGCCCGCAATGACGGAGCGTCGTGTGATCGATCTCATAATCAACTCCCTCGCGGGCGCGCTAGATTTGCGTGCGCTGCAAGTTATGCAATCCACGTGCCGACAAAACAAGTTTTATCGATAAAGTCAATTTTATCGATTATCATCGGATTTTAGTTCGCGGCCGGGAATGGAAGGCGTATAGGAGAGTTCTTGCATTGCCGTCGAAGCGAGCGACCTGATGAAAGTTCAATCACGCGCACGGGCAAAGCCCGAGCCACCGAAGCCGATGGCGGTCGATCCCGCCGTGTCAGCGCCAACGCTGACCGAGCATGTGTTGCAGCGGCTGCGTGACGATATCGTCAGCGGTACGCTTGCCGCCTCGGAAAAGCTGCGCGTGCAGGATCTCAGCCGCCGCTACGGTGTCGGGGCCTCTCCGCTGCGCGAAGCCCTGTCGCGGCTGACCGCGGATGGTCTGGTTGCGAACGAGAGCAACCGCGGGTTCCGCGTGGCGCCGATGTCGGTCGCTGAATTCATCGATGTTGCGGAAAACCGTCGGCGCATCGAAAGTCTTGCGCTCGAGCGATCGATCAAGGCCGGCGACGACGCGTGGGAAGGCCGCCTGATCGCCGACTATCATCAGTTGCGGAAACTCGAAGCGACCTATCGTCCGAATTCGAAGCTCAACGAGCCGACCTATGAATGGGAGCGGCGGCATCGCAATTTCCATCAGTCGTTGATCGCGGCTTGTCCGTCGCCCTGGCTGTTGCATTTCGACTGGCTATTGGTTTGCCAGTTCGACCGCTACCGCCGGTTGGTCATCCTCAATGCGGGTTCAACGCGCGCCGGCCGGCAGCAGGAGCAGGCACTGGTCGACGCGGCGCTGACGCGCGATGCGAAAACCGCAACTCAAATCCTCTGCGGGCATATCGACGATTCAACGGCTCAGATCGTGCGGCAACTGCGTGAGCGGCTGTAAGGAGGGAGAGGACGGACCCGAGAATTGTCCAAATGAAGTGGTTAGGTTCTCCGGGGGCTCCCGTGGCGAGTATCTGGCGGGGGTGTGCCGGCTCTGCTAGCGCTTGATTGAGCCAAATCTCAGGGAATTCGACATGACCAATACCCATCGGCCGCTGATCGCCGGCAACTGGAAAATGAACGGCCTCAAGGCGTCCATGGCCGAGTTTGAGGCGATGCTGGCAGGCGCGTCCAGGGTTACGAGCAAGGCGGACCTCTTGGTTTGCCCGCCGGTGACGCTGATCACGGCCTTTGCCGACAAAGCGCGTGGCTCAAAAGCCCTTGCGGTCGGGGGGCAGGATTGCCACCCCAAGGCATCGGGCGCCCATACCGGGGATATTTCGGCCGAAATGCTGGCCGATGCCGGCGCCAGCGCCGTGATCGTCGGCCATTCCGAGCGGCGGGCCGACCACGGCGAGAACGATGCGCTGGTCCGGCAAAAGGCCGAGGCGGCGTGGCGCGCGGGCCTTTTGGCCATTGTCTGCATCGGCGAGACCCAGGCTCAGCGCGATGCCGGGCAAACCCTCGATATTTGCGGCAGCCAGCTCAAGGGATCACTCCCGGACGGCGCCACCGCGGCCAAGCTTGTGGTGGCCTACGAGCCGGTCTGGGCGATCGGAACCGGTCTCACGCCAACGGCCGGAGATGTCGAGCAAATTCATAAGTTTATACGGCAAACCCTGATGACTCGGTTTAGCGGCGAGGGGGCCAGTATGCGCATCCTCTACGGCGGTTCCGTAAAACCCTCTAACGCCGCGGAATTGATGGCGGTTGCCAACGTCAACGGGGCCCTGATCGGTGGCGCCAGCCTGAAAGCATCAGACTTTCTTGCGATTGCGGCCGATTGCCCCTAACTAACGGCTTGATAGCGCAGGCATGACCACGTCCCGGGGGTGACAATCCCCCATCCGATCGTGTAACACCGCGCAACTCAAAACACCGCAAGCCCTAAGATGCTGCCGGCTACCGGCGCGTTTGGTTTGCGACGGAAGGTAGAGATGCAGACCGTCGTTATCGTAATCCATCTGATGATCGTCGCGACCTTGATCGCGACCGTGCTGTTGCAAAAATCCGAGGGCGGCGGCCTTGGGGTTGGTGGCGGCGCCGGCTTCATGTCGAGCCGCGGCACGGCCAATCTGTTGACGCGCACGACGGCGGTTCTGGCGGTGGGCTTCTTCCTGACCAGCCTGTTCCTGTCCTGGCTCGCGAGCTACGACCGCAAGCCGAGTTCGATCATCAATCCCGTGACGCAATCGCAGCCGGGCGGCGGCGCGCAGCCGCTGGCTCCGACCAGTGGCGGCGGCGTGCTGGATTCGCTCAAGAAGACCGACGAGCAGCAGAATCAGCCTGCGCCATCCGGCCCGCAGGCGCCGCGTTCGCAATAAAGCGGGATGGCCATGCATGGACGGCATCTACCGTCCTGCATCAGCAATCCCTATCAACACACTGACAATACTTTAAATTCCAAGACTTCAAATTCTAAGTCACCCACAGCCCGGCAAAATGTTCGCTGCGGCGTGCGATTCGTTTTGGCGAATCGTGCCGGTAGCCTTAAAGGTTAAGCCCCATGGCGCGGTATATCTTCATCACCGGCGGCGTGGTTTCCTCGCTCGGCAAAGGTCTGGCTTCGGCGGCACTCGGTGCGCTGTTGCAGGCGCGTGGCTACAAGGTCCGGCTGCGCAAGCTCGATCCCTATCTCAATCTCGACCCCGGAACGATGTCGCCCTACCAGCATGGCGAAGTGTTCGTGACCGATGACGGTGCGGAGACCGATCTCGATCTCGGCCACTATGAGCGCTTCACCGGGCGTCCGGCGACCAAGGCCGACAACATCACCACCGGCCGCATCTATCAGGATATTCTGACCAAGGAGCGGCGCGGCGATTATCTCGGCGCTACCATCCAGGTGATTCCGCACGTCACCAACGCGATCAAGGATTTCATCCTCGACAGCAATGACGAATTCGATTTCGTGCTGTGCGAGATCGGCGGCACCGTCGGCGACATCGAAGGCCTGCCATTCTTCGAGGCGATCCGCCAGATCAAGAACGATCTGCCGCGCGACCACGCCATCTACATTCATCTGACGCTGCTGCCGTTCATCCCAAGCGCCGGCGAATTGAAGACAAAACCGACCCAGCATTCGGTCAAGGAACTGCGTTCGATCGGCATCCAGCCGGATATCCTGCTGTGCCGTACCGACCGCCCGATCCCGAAGGAAGAGCGCCGCAAGCTCGGCCTGTTCTGCAACGTGCGTGAAAGCGCCGTGATCGAGGCGCGCGACGTCGACAACATCTATGCAGTGCCGGAGGGTTATCACGCCGCCGGCCTCGACGACGAAGTGCTGGCGGCGTTCGGCATCGAGCCGAAGGCTCCCCCCGCGCTGCAAAGCTGGCACGTGATCAACGAGCGGGTGCGCAATCCCGAGGGTGCGGTGACGATCGCGATCGTCGGCAAGTACACCGGCATGAAGGATGCGTATAAATCGCTGACCGAGGCGCTGTCGCATGGCGGCATTGCCAACAAGGTGAAGGTCAATCTCGACTGGATCGAGAGCGAGGTGTTCGAGAACGAGGATCCCGCGCCGTTCCTGGAACACGTCAACGGCATTCTGGTGCCCGGCGGCTTCGGCCAGCGCGGCGCTGAGGGCAAGATCCGCGCGGCCCAATTCGCGCGCGAGCGTAACGTGCCGTATTTCGGTATCTGCTTCGGGATGCAGATGGCGGTGATCGAGGCCGCGCGCAATCTGGTCGGCATCGAGCAGGCCAATTCGACCGAGTTCGGTCCGACGCCGGAACCGCTGGTCGGCCTGATGACGGAATGGCTGCGCGGCAATGAGCTTGAGAAGCGCACCAAGGCGGGCGATCTCGGCGGCACCATGCGCCTTGGCGCCTATCCCGCAGCCCTCAAGCGCGGCAGCCGGGTGTCGGAAATCTATGGCGGGGCGCTGGAGATTTCGGAGCGCCACCGTCATCGCTATGAGGTCAACACCGCCTATAAAGATCGGCTCGAGCAGCACGGCCTGCGATTTTCCGGCCTGTCGCCCGACGGCGTGCTGCCGGAGATCGTCGAATATGAGGACCATCCCTGGTTCATCGGCGTGCAATTCCATCCCGAATTGAAATCACGCCCATTTGAACCGCACCCGCTGTTCGCCTCATTCGTTCAGGCCGCGATGGTCCAGTCGCGGCTGGTTTGATGCTATGCATCGGCGGCCTTTGACGGGCGCGCCGATTGTTGCGACAAAACGATCCCTGCACCCGCAAGAGCAGATCAGAGAACAGATCAGGGAGTTATGTCGATGATTTACGAGACCCGTGTCTATCGTTGCCTGCCAGGCCGCCTGCCGGCGCTGTTGAAGCGTTTCGAGACCCTCACGCTGAAGCTGTGGGAAAAGCACGGCATCAAGCAGGCCGGCTTTTTCACCACGCTGGTCGGCGAATCCAACCAGGAATTGACTTATTTTCTGGCCTGGGAATCACTGGCCGATCGCGAGAAGAAATGGGCCGCGTTCCAGAGCGATCCGGACTGGATCTCCGGCCGTGCGAAAACCGAGGAAGACGGCCAGATCGTCAGCAATATCGTCAATCAACTGCTGGTCCCGACCTCGTTCTCATCGGTGAAGTGACCGGCCTTAGAGCCCGGTTCTGATTGAATCAGAACCGGGCTCTAATCTTTTGTTTTGTCGCGTTTTCTACGCAGATAAGTCTACGCAATCTGCGTAAACTTGATTGCTATGCGAACCGGTATCCACTTCGCTCGAAAACGCTCTAGAAAGGGCTCGGGTCACCCGGATGCCCCACGGTCTCGACCACATCGTGCACGCCGTCCGCGATCTCGACGCGGCGGCGGCGTTCTATGCGAGCGCCGGCTTTACCGTCGGCGCGCGCAACCGCCATCCATGGGGCACGCATAACCGCATTGTGCAGTTAAAGAACTGCTTCATCGAGATTCTCAGCGTTGCCGAACCTGAAAAGATCGTGCCGCACGGCGCGCGCTCGTTTTCATTCGGCGCCTTCCATCGCGACTTTCTCGCCGCGCGGGAGGGATTCTCGATGCTGCTCCTCAATAGCAGCAATGCCATCGAGGATGCACGCGCGTTCGAGTCCTCGGGAATTTCGGACTTCGACGTATTCAATTTCGGCCGCGAAGGCACCAAGCCTGATGGCACACCGGTGAAGCTGGCGTTCTCGCTGGCCTTTGCGCGGGACGCAGCTTCGCCTGACACAGGCTTTGCGGTGTGCCAGCATCATTTTCCGGAAAACTTCTGGAATCCGGCATTTCAGACCCATGCCAACGGCGTCAAGGCCTCGCCCGGCGTAGTGCTGGTGGCCGATAATCCTTCCAGTCATCAGGGCTTCATCAAAGCGTATACCGGTGTCAGCACGGTGGATGCAGGTTCGTCCGGCGTTACGGCTCACACCGAAAACGGCGATATCGACATCCTGCAGCCGACGTCATTTCGCGACCGGTTCGGCGCCTCAATCGGCGCGACAGGCGAGGGGATGGTATTCGGCGCGCTGCGGTTTGCCGTCGCGGACCCCGCGCAAACCGAGGCCCTGCACCGGCAGAACGGCATCGCCTCGCAGCGCCATGGCGGGCGTCTGGTGGTGCCGCCTGAACTGGCCCACGGCGCAACCCTGATATTCGAGACCGCATAGATATTTAGCGCGTATTTCGGCGCCAAAACCGCTACGCCCCTTGGCGAAAAGGCGCGCGAGGGTTGATCCTCCCGGCGCTGCACGGCATGGTCTGCGGACGCCGTAACGAAGGAAAAGTCTTGAGCGCCACTATTTCAGCTGCGCCGGTCGTCGCCGCCGGATCGGTCAAATTCGGCAATGACCTGCCGATTTCGATCATCGCCGGCCCGTGCCAGCTTGAGAGCCGCGCACACGGGCTCGAGGTGGCGGCCGCACTGAAAGAGATTGCGGCACGCCTGAAGATCGGCCTCGTCTACAAGACCTCGTTCGACAAAGCCAACCGCACCAGCGTATCCGCCGCGCGCGGCATAGGCCTTGCGCAGGCGCTGCCGATTTTTGCCGAGATCCGCTCGTCGCTGGGATTGCCGGTGCTGACCGACGTCCACGAAGTCGCGCAATGCGCCGAGGTCGCGCAGGCGGTCGATGTGTTGCAGATCCCGGCGTTCCTGTGCCGGCAGACCGATCTGCTCGTGGCGGCCGCTGCGACCGGCAAGGTCGTCAACGTCAAGAAGGGCCAGTTCCTGGCGCCGTGGGACATGGCCAATGTCGTCGCCAAGATCACGGGCGCAGGCAATCGCAACGTGCTGGTCACTGAGCGCGGCGTTTCGTTCGGCTACAATACGCTGGTGTCGGACATGCGGGCGCTGCCGATCCTGGCGCGCACGACCGGCGCGCCTGTGATCTTCGACGCCACCCATTCGGTGCAGCAGCCCGGTGGCAAGGGCACTTCGTCGGGCGGTGAGCGCGAATTCGTGCCGGTGCTGGCGCGCGCTGCCGTCGCGGTCGGCGTCGCCGGGGTGTTCATCGAAACCCATCCCGATCCCGATCACGCGCCGTCCGATGGCCCCAACATGGTGCCGCTGCGCGATTTCGAAGGCTTGTTGCAGACGCTGATGGCGTTCGACATCATCACCAAGAACATTGCCCAAAATTCCGCAAAGCAAGGTTCTGAAAAGAATGTAGCGCGTTGATGCCGCAGAAAGTATTGCGGCCGCCCGATCAGCGCATGCCGCCGGCCATCAATATCATCGCACTGGCGAATTTCGCCGCCAGCCTGTCGACCCGCGCGCTCGATCCGGTGCTGCCGCATGTCGCCGACGATTTCGGCATCACGATCGCGACCGCTGCAAGTTTCGTCGCGGTATTCGCCTTTACCTTTGCGATCGTCCAGCCCGTGCTGGGGGCCGCCGCCGACCTGTTCGGCAAGGCGCGGCTGATGATCGTGTGCCTGGTGCTATTGGGCATAGCGAGCATCTTGGGCGCGCTGTCGACATCGTTTTCGATGCTGTTCGCGTCGCGTATCCTCGCCGGTATCGCTTCCGGCGGTGTGTTTCCGGTGGCACTCGGTTTGGTCAGTGACCTCGTCGCGCCAGACAAGCGCCAGGTCGCGATCGGGCGTACGCTGGCGGGTTCGATGACCGGCAATCTGCTCGGCGCTTCGTTTTCCGGCGTGATCGGCGACTTTCTCGGCTGGCGCGGTGTGCTGGCGCTGATCGGCGTGCTGGTGATCGTGGCGTCGGTCGCGGTCGCGGCGGGCTTTCGCGGCGCGGCGCTCAAGCGCGCACCCCGGACCAATCTGTCGGCGCTCCGGCACGGCTATCACACGATTTTCACCAACCCGAACGCGTTTTGCTATGCCGCGGTCTTCATCGAAGGCTGCTGCGTATTGGGATTGTTTCCGTATCTCGCATCGTTCCTGTTCGAACTCGGCGAGACCAGCCTGTCGATTGCCGGGCTCGTCATCGCCGGTTTTGCGCTCGGCGGTCTGTTTTACACGCTGACGGTTTCGCGCTTTCTGCCGCGGCTTGGCGTCAAGGGCATGATGATCGCGGGCGGGTCGATGGTCGGCCTGCAACTCGCCGTCATCGCGTTCGGTCCCAGTTGGAAAGTGCAGGGGATCAGCCTGTTGTTCATGGGCTGGGCATTCTACAGCATCCATGGCTGCCTGCAGGTGTTCGCCAGCGAGCTTTCAGTCGAAGCCCGCGCCACCGCGATGTCGCTGCATTCGTTTTTCTTCTTCATGGGCCAGACCGTGGGACCGATCGCCTACGGCTTCGGCATCCTGCATGTCGGAAAGACGCCGACTTTGCTGACCAGCGCGTGCATCATCACCGCGCTCGGCTTCGCCTGCGCACGGCTGCTGCGGCAAAGGCGGCCGGAGGATGCGGCCGCGCGGCCTGACGTTCAGCCTTAGCATCGTGCCGCAATATTGGATGTCGGGCGTCACCATCTTCTCGCTGAGGTTCCTCATTTGCTTTGCTTGAGCATCGCTTCGAGTTCTTCTTCGAGCGATCGCGGCGAAATGCCGAGCACGCGAAACCCCGGCAAGTTGTCTGAGGCCGTGGTATCGATCTGCATAAGCTCGACCTGATTGCGGGTGAGGGGCGGGTGCGGCAGGATTTCAGCGACGCCGGCAAGTGCATCCCATAGGGCAAACGGAGTCCGCATCAGCACAGGCCGCAATCCTGCAATACGGGCAACGGTCCGCAACAACTCCTCATATGAATAGACGCGCGGGCCGGCCAGTTCGTAGACAGGATACGGCTTTTTGCTCAGCCGCAGAACTTGTGCAATCGCCACGGCAACGTCATCCGCGTAAGCCGGCTGGAGCTTCGTCCTGCCGTCGCCGAATATTGGATAAGCCGGCAGGCGCCGAAGCAGCCTGAGAATTGTCGTGAGAAAGCTGTCGTCCGACGCAAACATCACCGCCGGGCGGATGATGACCGAGCCTGGGAATGCGGCCCGCACGGCTGCCTCGCCCTCACCGCGACTGCGAATATACGGCGAAGGCGAGGTCGCGTCGGCGCCGATTCCCGACAGGTGAACCAGCCGTTTGGTCCCGACCCGCCGCGCTACGCTTGCGATCCTGGCGGCTGCTTCGACGTGCACCGAATGGAATGTACTGCTTCCGTGCTCGACGTACAGGCCGATCGCGTTGACCACGCCATCGGCACCTGCAACAGCGTCTTCAACGGAATGCTCATCATTTGCGTCAACGGCGATTTGTTCGACGTGGGCGCCCTCGGCCTGCCCGGGATGCCGCGATGCGACGCGCACGGTGGCGCCGGAGTCGGACAAATAGCGCACGATGCGACGGCCAATAAAGCCGGTTCCTCCAAACACGGTTACGCGGCCCATTTGCAGATCGATCTGACGGTCCTGGGCGCCGCTCTCGAGTGAGCCGTTAAGCGCCGTGCGTACTGTCTCAGCAGCCTCTGCCGGTGAACCACCTTTGCTGACATGATGCCCGATAACATCGAGCAAAATTTGCGCCGCAGGGCCGACGGTCTGCAACTCTTTCATCGCTTCATGGATCAGCGGCTCGGCTTCTGCATACAGCTTTTGCGCCTGTTCGATCATCGGCTTTGCCCGATAGACAAGATCGATCAGCGCCCTGCTGGCCGGCAAAGATTTCTCAATTTGTCTCAGTTGTGTCTCGCTGAAACCAGAAACGTGACCAATGAGGTCAATGAGCCACTGATTCAACATGGTCTACCCTGCTATTGGCTTTACCGTCGGCCAATCGGTCGTTCCAAACGGACAGACGGCCCCTCGGGTATCCGTTTACACCAAATAGCCCGCGAAGGCTGCTGTTGGCACGAAACGGACCAGTCGGCTCGGTTGGAGATGTCCGTTTATGGGGGTAGAGCGGGCTCTCCGCGAACGGCTCTCCACTTGTCGTCAAGAATTGGAATCGCCGAAGCAACAGGAGGCGTGAGAAAAATCCTTGGCAGAAGCAGTACGTAAAACATCATACGGCTTCCTCGAATTGTCTTATGCGCCGCGAGTTGTAGGTATTCTCACGATGTCATGGAGGCTCCCCTAGCAACCGTCTGACATCGCGGCGTGCCGGATGTGGATCGCGACAATGACTTGGCCTAAGCTAATCCGGTGGACCTTGGAATTGATCATCGGTATTCGTCACTGGGAGATCGCGCATGAGGATCGTCTTTGCGGTTCTGCCGCATCTTATCATTGCCGTCGCATTGCTCGGACTGATCTTTCAAATATTTCGGTTCGGCGAAACTCGGCGCGCGCCTGGAATGGCAACCGTCACCGATTGGCTGTGGAGAATCGCGCGCTGGCTGTATGGAGGCTATTTCATCTATACGGCAGTGATGATTGGACGCACGCTTTGGATCGGCGGCAAAGGCGTCCAACAACCGACGCCTGAGGCCAAAGCGTTTTATGAAGCCCTGCACGCCACCGGCTTTCTCTACCCATTGATGGGAATTACTTTCGGCGTTGGTGGCCTTGCACTTATCCTTCACCGGACTGCGCCATTGGGGTTGGTTTTGCTTGCGCCGTCCGTGGGCGTAATATTTCTCTTCCACCTTATGCTCACCGGCAGCGTCGTTTGGGGTAGCGAATGGGCCCTTGGATTGGTTCTTCTGGCTTGGCACTATCGGTCCGCATATACGGCGCTCTGGAACTATACTTCTCCGGGCGTTACGATGGGCGCAAACCGCTAGGTAATAACGGGCCGAATTGGCACTCGGCGGAAGGTCTCCGACCTTTCGCGTTTACAATGCGTGAACGGCTGCTATGGGGGAGTTTTTTCTTTTAGCCGCATCACGTGGGCAGCTTCCGTTCATGGCACTTTCCAGACATGGCTCGATGTCCGTCTTGAGTCCGTTATGCGCACCAAAGCGGACGTTCGCCAGCGCCTCTGCGCCGCTTGCTCAACCCATGAACGATTTAAGCAACGCCTGCTCGATGCGGCTGGCATGCCGCTCCCTATGCCGCAAAACATAGAAAGCGCGTCGCGGCAGTTCGAACCTGACGCGGTGCAGGGTTTTGGCGGCGAGCGAGGGCGCAACCACGAGATCGGAGATCGCGGTCGCGGTGTCGCCGGTTTCCACGGCGGTACGGACGGCTTCGTTGGAGGGCAATTCCAGCGCGATCTGAAGATCGGATAATTTGATGCCGGAATGCCGGAGTGCTGACTCGAACATCGAGCGCGTGCCGGAGCCGGGCTCGCGCAACACCCAGTCGGTCGTCAGCAGATCCTTTGCCGCGATTTTCTTGCGGTCGACCCATGGATGCCTGGCGCCGACGACGACGATCAGCGTGTCGCCGTCGATCTTCTTCGCCGAGAGCGAGGCTTCATCGACTTCGCCTTCCACAAAACCGAGATCGGCGCTGCCCTGAGCGACGGCGCGCGCGACCAGTTCGGTATTGGCGATGGTGACCTTGAGATCGACGCCGGGATAGGCGGCGTGAAAGGCCTGAAGCCGGCCCGGCAGCCAGTAATTCGCGACCGTCTGGCTGGCGGCAATCGCCAGCGAGCCGCGCTTCAACCCAGCGAGATCGTTGAGAACCTGCTCGGCGGCCCTGGCGCGCGCCAGCACCGCACGGGCCTCGATCAGGAAGTCGCGGCCGGTCTGGGTCAGCACGATGCCGCGGCCGATGCGGTCGAACAGCTTGATGTCGTAACGCGCTTCGAGCGCCGCGATGGCGGCACTCGTGGCGGATTGCGTCAGGTTCAATTCGCCGGCGGCCTGTGTGACGTGCTGCTTTTCCGCGACCGCGATGAAGATGCGCAATTGTTCCAGCGTCATGCTCTATCCGATGAGTTTGATCAGCCCAAGGCTGAAGCTTGCGATGAAGAGGAAGGCGAGGGCGCCGAGAAGCGCAGGCCGAACACCCTTGGCGAGCAGCTTGCGGATGTCGGTCTCCAGCCCCATCGCCGCCAGTGCGATCGTCAGCAAGAATGTGGTGACAGCCACAATCCACATTTTCGCTTCGGCCGGAATCGTGATCAGGCTGTTGACCCCGACCAGAGCGACGAAACCAAGCACGAACCAGGGCATTGGGGGGCGAGCAGATGATTGCTCGCTCTTGCTGGTGCCGCGAGCCATCAATCCCAGCGTGATCACGACGGGCGCCAGCAGCATCACGCGGGACAGCTTCGCGATGGTGCCGAACTCGCCGGACTTTTGGCCGTCCTGGAACGCCGCGGCGACGACCTGCGCGATTTCGTGGATCGATGCGCCGCTCCACAGCCCGAACGCGTGGGGATCGAGATGCAGCAGCCCCGGCAGCAGCGGATAGGTGAACATCGCGACCGATCCGAACACGGTCACGCAGGCGACCGCGTAGGCTACGTCTTCATCGGATGCGTTGGTCACGGTGTTGGTGGCGATCACGGCGGAAGCGCCGCAAATCGAAGTGCCGGCGGCAATCAACTGCGCCAGTTTGCGCTCGACGCCGAGCAGGCGTCCCATCCAGACCGTAAAGGCGAAGGTTGCGATTAGCGTGGCGGCGATAATGCCGATGCCGCGGCCACCGACCTCGATCACCTGAGAGATCGTCAATTGCAGCCCGAGCAGGATGATGGCGATGCGCAACAATCGTCGCATGCTGAAGACCACGCCCGCCTTGGCGACAGCGGGCGTGCCGATGAGATTGTGGAAGGCGATGCCGATCACGATGGCCAGGATCAGCGGGCTGAATGTTGCCAGTCCCGGCAAGTGCCGAAGCCCATAGGCCGAGACCGCAACCGCCGATGCCAGCAGCAGGCCGGGCAGGGTGGTCAGGACGGCCTTGCCCCGTTCGTGCCCCGATCCGGACATGGCGTTCGGGGCAGGCTGAGCGGCGAGATTGGCGCTGGAAAGGGAGTGGGAGGCTACGTTGGTCATGATCGGGCTCCATCGATTTGGTTCGCCCAAGATCGACAGTTTCGATCAATCAATCCAACAGATAATAATATTCAAATCAATCGATTTAACCGATTAATCCGCAGTCACCCCCGTCCGCGATAGGGCGCGACGCCTTGGTCGGGGATCCACATTCCCTTCGGCAGTTTGCCGGTCTGCCAGAACACGTCGATCGGTATGCCGCCGCGCGGATACCAGTAGCCGCCGATGCGCAGCCATTTCGGTTTGATTTCCGCCGCGATCCGCTTGCCGATCGCGACCGTGCAATCCTCATGGAAAGCGCCGTGATTGCGGAAGCTCGCGACATAGAGCTTCAGGGATTTCGACTCCAGCAGCCATTGTCCCGGCACATAATCGATCATTAGATGCGCGAAATCCGGCTGGCCGGTGACCGGGCAGAGCGAGGTGAATTCGGGCGCGGTGAATCGCACCACATAATTGGTGTCCTTTTGCGGATTGGGCACGCGGTCGAGTTTCGCCTCATCGGGCGAGGTCGGCCATTCCACGGCGCGGCCAAGCTGCAGGCCGGTTGAATTCGATGCCGGATTGGACGATTTTTTTGAGGATTTGCGGGGCTTCTTGGACATAAGGGTCTCCGTTGCCGCGTTATTAGACAATTCGCCGGGCGGCGTCACTGCCAAGGACCGCCAAGGCAACTTTGCAAGGCAACCTTTTCCGCCGTGATGGCTTGCTGTAGAAGCAGCGCCAACCTGTCCAATCCCGACTTCCAAAGAGGCTCCCATGACCGCCATCGTCGACATCATCGGCCGCGAAATCCTCGATAGCCGCGGTAATCCCACGGTCGAGGTCGATGTGGTGCTGGAAGACGGCTCGATCGGCCGCGCTGCCGTGCCGTCGGGCGCCTCGACCGGCGCCCATGAGGCGGTTGAACTGCGCGACGGCGATAAGGCGCGCTATCTCGGCAAGGGCGTGCAAAAGGCCGTCACGGCTGTGAACGGCGAAATCTTCGATGCGCTCAGCGAAATGGCGGTCGAGGAACAAGTCCAGATCGACCAGATCATGATCGAACTCGACGGCACGCCGAACAAGAGCCGGCTCGGCGCCAACGCCATCCTCGGCGTCTCGCTCGCCTGCGCCAAGGCGGCGGCGGAATCCTTCGACATGCCGCTTTATCGCTATGTCGGCGGCACCTCGGCGCGGACCTTGCCGGTGCCGATGATGAACATCATCAATGGCGGCGTGCATGCCGACAATCCGATCGATTTTCAGGAATTCATGATCATGCCGGTTGGTGCTGCGACCTTTGCCGAGGCGCTGCGCTGCGGTTCGGAAATCTTCCACACGCTGCGTGGCGAGTTGAAGAAGGCCGGTCACAACACCAATGTCGGCGACGAAGGCGGCTTCGCCCCGAACCTGCCGTCGGCGGACGCCGCGCTGGAGTTCGTCATGGCTGCGATCGGCAAAGCCGGTTACAAGGCCGGCAGCGACGTGATGCTGGCGCTGGATTGCGCCGCCACCGAATTCTTCAAGGACGGCAATTACGTTTACGGCGGCGAGAACAAGACCCGTTCCGGTTCGGAACAGGCGAAATATCTTGCTGACCTGGCGTCGCGTTATCCGATCGTGTCAATCGAGGACGGCATGTCCGAAGACGACATGGACGGCTGGAAGCAATTGACCGATCTGATCGGCGGCAAATGCCAGCTCGTTGGCGACGATCTGTTCGTCACCAACGTGACGCGGCTCGCCGACGGCATCAAGAACGGCCGCGCCAATTCCATTCTGGTCAAGGTCAACCAGATCGGCACGCTGACGGAAACGCTCAGCGCCGTCGAGATGGCCTACAAGGCCGGCTACACCGCCGTGATGTCGCACCGCTCCGGCGAGACGGAAGACTCCACCATCGCCGATCTCGCCGTCGCGACCAATTGCGGCCAGATCAAAACCGGCTCATTGGCCCGCTCCGATCGCACCGCCAAGTACAATCAGTTGCTGCGGATCGAGCAGGAATTGGGAAGCCAGGCAAAATACGCGGGCAGGGCGGCGCTGAAGGCGTTGGCCTGAGGCCGCCACCGCGGATTTCGCTATTTCGGACGGCACAATCAGGCTTGCCTTCCCGTCGTAACCTGAGAACACTCCCGGCCAATTCGGCTTAAGCTGAAACAGGGAGGGTTACGATGAGTTCAGATGGCAAAACCGGGCTGGAACTGCGTTCGCTGATCAAAAAGAGCGGCGAACTCGAAATATCGCTCGTCAGCGTTCCGATTGCCGAGCCCTCCGCCGACCAGGTCGTGGTCCGCGTCGAGGCCGCGCCGATCAATCCGTCGGACCTCGGTCTTCTGGTTGGCGCCGCCGACATGAGTTCAGCCAAGGCGTCCGGCAGCAAGAATGCGCCGGTCATCACGGCAAAAGTCCCGGAAGCGGCGATGCGCGCGATGGCCGCGCGGCTCGATGAATCCATGCCGGTCGGCAATGAGGGCGCCGGCGTCGTGATCAAGACCGGATCGTCCGATGCCGCGAAAGCGCTGATGGGCAAGACCGTCGCGATGATCGGCGGCGCGATGTACGCGCAATACCGCACCATCAGGGCAGGCGACTGCCTGGTGCTGCCCGCCGGCATCACACCCGCCGAGGGCGCGTCGTGCTTCGTCAATCCGCTGACGTCGCTCGGCATGGTCGAGACCATGCGCCGCGAGGGGCACAAGGCACTGGTTCACACCGCGGCCGCTTCCAACCTCGGCCAGATGCTCAACAAGATCTGCCTCAAGGACGGCGTCGATCTCGTCAATATCGTGCGCAGCTCCCTGCAGGCGGACATCCTGCGCAAGCTCGGCGCCAAGCACATCGTCGATTCCACCGCGCCGACCTTCATGGCCGATCTGACGGCGGCGCTGGTGGAAACCGGCGCGACGCTGGCGTTCGATGCGATCGGCGGCGGCAAGCTCGCCGGCCAGATTCTGACCGGCATGGAAATCGCGATCAACAAGACCGCCAAGGTCTACAGCCGCTATGGGTCGAGCGTGCACAAGCAGGTCTATATCTACGGCAGCCTCGATCCCAGCCCGCTCGAATTGAACCGGGCGTTCGGCATGGCCTGGGGTGTCGGCGGCTGGCTGCTGTTTCCGTTCCTGCAGAAGATCGGCCCGGCCGACGGGATGCGGCTGCGCCAGCGCGTCGTCGACGAACTCAAGACCACCTTCGCCAGCCATTACACGCAGGTAGTGTCGTTGCAGGAGGCGCTGCAGCTCGCGCACATCGCCGTCTACAACAAGCGCGCGACCGGAGAGAAATACCTGATCAATCCGAACAAGGGCTGATGGTTTCCAGGCCCTCAGCCGGGCTGACGATCAGGCCGATCATTGTCCAACGAATGACGTGACAGGAGTTGTTGAAAACAGTTTTTAAAAACGGGGGAAATCAATGTCTGCAGATATAAAATACCTCGCCTTTACGGCCATTTTGACCGCGTCCCTGTGGATTCCCTATATCGCCTGCCAGGTGATGACCAATGGGGGACTGGCGCCCCCGAATTATCTCGATCCCACGCCACGGCCGGTGCCGCTGTGGGGCAGGCGGGCCGACCGGACCTATATCAACGCAGTAGAGACCTTCGCGCCATTTGCGGCGCTGGTGATCGCGGTTCACCTGGCGGGCAAAGCCAACGCGATGACGGCATTCTGGGCGATGGCTTTCTTCTGGCTGCGGCTGGCCCATGCCGTCGTCTATCTCCTGGGCATTCCCTATCTGCGCACGGTGCTGTTCACGCTCGGTTATGTCGCGGTGGCCGGGATCTTCTGGGAATTCATTAAGTAAGTGCGCAGGCGGTCTCGGTGACGGATTGCGCGGGCGCATGACAATATGATTTGACAGACTGCCCTGATCGGGCGACTTGCCTGCCGCTCCCGAGCGGGGCATTGGGGCTGAAACGCATGCCGAAAACGCATACTCACGAGGGGAAAATCTGCCATGGCTGACCTGAATTTGAATCGCCGTGATCTTTTGGCTGTGGCCGCCGCCGGCGCCGCGACCGCCTTGACGTCATTGCCCGCCGCTCACGCGGCGGCGCCGTCAGCCGCAGCGCAGGCGCCGGGTTTCTATCGCTACAAGGTCGGCGCCTATGAATGCACGTCGATCAATGACGGCGCGCGCTCGTTCCCGCTGCCGGATACATTCGTGAAAAACGTCCCCAAGGACGAAGTGCTGGCGGCAGCCGAGGCCGCCTACATGCCGAAGGGCATGGTCACGGTGCCGTTCAACCCGCAACTCATCAACACCGGCAGCAAGCTCATTCTGATCGACAGCGGCAACGGGATCGCGACCTATGAGCCGACCAAAGGCGCGGTCGGCCGTACTCTGCAAAATCTCGTGGCCGCCGGCGTCGATCCCAAAAGCATCGATGTCGTGCTGATGTCACATTTGCATCCCGATCACACCAATGGCATCCGCGCCGCCGATGGTTCGATGGCGTTCCCGAATGCCGAAATCATGGTGCCGGCCAAGGAGTGGGATTTCTGGATGAGCGACGAGAACGCCGCCAAGGCCCAATCCAACGAAATGATGAAGAATTATTTCGCCAATGTGAAGAAGATCTACGCCGGCATCGAATCCAAGGTGACGCGATATGACTGGGGCAAGGAAGTCGCACCGGGCATCACGGCGATCGCGACGCCTGGCCATACGCCGGGACACACCTCCTTCGCGGTGGCCTCGGGCGGCTCAAAGGTCCTGATCCAGTCCGACGTCACCAATATTCCCGAGTTCTTCCTGCGCAATCCGGATTGGCATGTCGCCTATGACACCGATCCGGTGCTGGCGCAGGAAACCCGGCACAAATTCTACGACATGGCGGCGGCCGAGAAGGCGATGGTGGTGGGCTTCCACTTCGCTTTCCCCTCGATCGGTCATGTCGAGAAGGACGGCGCGAAATATCGTCTCGTCCCGGTGGCGTGGAATCCGACGATCTGATCGCGGCCTGACCATTCAGCGCGTCCGGGATCGGCCACGGCTGGTCCCGGAAACGGAATCTCACGCCTGACATCGATGACGAGAGCGTGAACAATTCATGCACTTGCATCTTGTGCCGGCGACGCTAGGGTGACGCCCGAATTCAGTCCCGTGCCCGCATCAAAAGGAAATTCCATGGCCCACACCTACAATGTCGTCGTCATTCCCGGCAGCCTTCGCAAGGAGAGCTTCTCGCTCAAGATCGCCAATGCGTTCGTCGAGCTGGCGCCCGAAGGGCTCAAGCTCAGTGTCGTGACCTTGAACGGGCTCTCCTTTTTCAACCAGGACCTGGAAGCCAGCCCGCCGGCCGATTGGGTGGCTTTCCGTGAAAAAATCCAGGCGTCGCAGGGCGTGCTGTTCGTCACCCCCGAATACAATCGTTCGATCTCCGGCGTGTTGAAGAATGCCATCGATATCGCGTCGCGGCCTTACGGAAAAAGCTCGTTCCTCGGCAAGCCGACCGGCATTGTCGCCAATTCGCCGGGCCCGCAGGGCGGCGTCAGTGCGGCTAAGCATCTGCAGCAGATCCTGCCCGGCATATCCGGATCGATCATGGGCCAGCCCGAGATCTACCTGAACGGCGTTGGGGATTCCTTCAATGAGAAGGGCGCGCTGGTCAAGGAATCGATGCAGACGGTGATGAAGCAGTATATCGACGCCTTCGCGGCGTACGTGCACAAGCACAACACCTAAAGCGTTTTTCGAATGTGGGCGCGGCCCGGTTGGGAATTTTAGGATTCCGTTAACCGGGCCGGTCGCATGTTCGGCTCATGGTCTCACGCAGCCGACTCAAATCCGTTCTGACCGGGCTCGCCCTCTACACGATGGCGGCGGCCATGGTCGGCTATTTCGGTGTCAACGCCTATACCGGAAAGTATGGGTTGAATGCGCGCCAGGAGCTCGACCAGGAGATCATCGCGCTGACCTCCGAGCTGGCCCGCCTGAAGCGGGAGCGGGCAGAGGGCGAACAGCGGGTCTCGCTGCTGCGGTCCGACCGGGTCGACCCCGACATGCTCGACGAGCGTGCGCGCTATCAGCTCGATTATGCCAACCCGCACGACCTGATCCGGACCGGCAATCCGAACTGATCGCCAAAATTACAAATTTGCGCGAAATAGATTTCGAAAATGTCGCGCCGCATTGCACTGCGGCATAGCAAAGTTTCGGCAAGATCACGCAATCCTTTCATGGCGGTTTGAGTTGGGTTAGAGAGGGCTATTCGTTCTCTCATCCGGAAATGCCATGGCCGCACCGAAGAAAAGCGTCGCGAAAGAAACTGCGCAGGGGAATGGCGCCGACACCCCCCCGGAATTCACCCGGGAGCAGGAATTAAGCGCGCTGCGCGACATGCTGCTGATCCGCCGATTCGAGGAAAAGGCCGGCCAGCTCTACGGAATGGGCGCGATCGGCGGCTTCTGCCATCTCTATATCGGCCAGGAAGCGATCGTCGTCGGCATGCAGATGGCCCTGAAGAAGGGCGATCAGGTCATAACCGGATACCGTGATCACGGGCACATGCTGGCCACCGGCATGGAAGCCAAGGGCGTTATGGCCGAACTGACCGGACGCCATGGCGGCTATTCCAAGGGCAAGGGCGGCTCCATGCACATGTTCAGCAAGGAGAAGAACTTCTTCGGCGGTCACGGTATCGTCGGCGCCCAGGTTTCGCTCGGCACGGGATTGGCTTTCGCTAATCGCTATCGCGGTAACGATTTCGTCAGTCTGGCCTATTTCGGCGATGGCGCGTCGAACCAGGGCCAGGTCTATGAAAGCTTCAACATGGCGGAGCTGTGGAAGCTCCCGGTGATCTACATCATCGAGAACAACCGCTACGCGATGGGCACCTCGGTCACGCGCTCCTCGGCGCAAACAGACTTTTCCAAGCGCGGCATTTCCTTCAACATTCCGGGCGAGCAGGTCGACGGCATGGACGTTCGCGCGGTGAAAGCCGCGGGCGACCGCGCCACCGCCTGGTGCCGCGCCGGCAAGGGTCCTTTCATCCTGGAAATGCAGACCTACCGCTACCGCGGCCACTCGATGTCGGATCCGGCGAAGTATCGTACCCGCGAGGAGGTCGACAAGGTCCGCCACGACAGCGACCCGATCGAGATGGTGCGCAACCGTCTGCTGGAAGCCAAGATGAGCGAACAGGACCTGAAGGCGATCGACGCCGAGGTGCGCGAGATCGTCAACGCTGCCGCCGACTTCGCCCAGCACGACCCCGAACCCGATGCCGCCGAATTGTGGACCGACGTCTATCGTTAAACGCGCGAAACGCTTGTCGCGCAGGATGTGCGCAGCCTAAAGCAGCTTAAAGAGTGAATTTTCCGGAGCGGATATGCCAATTCAAGTGCTAATGCCTGCGCTGTCGCCGACCATGGAGAAGGGCAACCTTTCGAAATGGCTGAAGAAGGAAGGCGAGGCCATCAAGTCGGGCGATGTCATCGCCGAGATCGAAACCGACAAGGCGACGATGGAAGTCGAAGCCACCGATGAGGGCACACTTGGCAAGATCCTGATCCCGGAAGGCACCGCCGACGTTGCGGTCAACACGCCGATCGCGACCATTCTGGCCGATGGCGAAAGCGCCGCCGATGCCGGCAAGGCCAGCGCTCCAGCGCCGGCCAAACAGGAAGCACCGGCGCCGGTTGCTGAAGCGAAATCCGCGCCCGCGCCCAAAGACGAAACACCGGCACCGCAAGCTGCACCCGCTGCGCCCAAAGCCGCCGCCGAGCCCGATCCGGAAGTGCCCGCCGGCACCGAGATGGTGACCATGACGATCCGCGACGCCTTGCGCGACGCGATGGCGGAAGAAATGCGTAGGGATCCCGACGTGTTCCTGATGGGTGAGGAAGTCGCCGAATATCAGGGCGCCTACAAGGTCAGCCAGGGCTTGCTGCAGGAATTCGGCGCCCGCCGCGTGATCGACACCCCGATCACCGAGCATGGTTTTGCCGGTATCGGCGTCGGCGCCGCGATGTCGGGCTTGAAGCCGATCGTCGAATTCATGACCTTCAACTTCGCCATGCAGGCGATGGACCAGATCATCAACTCCGCGGCCAAGACGCTGTACATGTCCGGCGGACAGATGGGCTGCTCGATCGTGTTCCGCGGCCCCAATGGTGCCGCGGCCCGCGTCGCGGCCCAGCACAGCCAGGATTACTCGGCCTGGTATTCGCAGGTGCCCGGCCTCAAGGTGGTCGCGCCGTTCTCGGCCGCCGACTACAAGGGCCTGCTGAAGGCCGCGATCCGCGATCCAAATCCGGTGATCTTCCTCGAAAACGAAATGCTGTACGGTCATTCCGGCGAGGTCCCCAAGCTCGACGATTATGTGATCCCGATCGGCAAGGCGCGTATCGTGCGCTCCGGCGGTCATGTCACCATCATCTCCTGGTCGAACGGCATGTCCTATGCGCTCAAGGCCGCCGATGAACTCGCCAAGGAAGGCATCGAGGCCGAGGTGATCGATCTGCGCACGCTGCGCCCGATGGATACTGATACGCTCGTGGCTTCCGTGAAAAAGACCGGCCGCGCCGTCACGGTGGAAGAAGGCTGGCAGCAGAACGGCGTCGGCGCTGAAATCGCCGCCCGGCTGATGGAGCATGCCTTCGATTACCTCGATGCGCCGGTGGCGCGGGTGTCGGGCAAGGACGTGCCGATGCCTTACGCGGCCAATCTCGAAAAGCTCGCATTGCCTTCGGTGGCCGAGGTGGTCGAAGCCGCCAAAGCCGTTTTGTACCGGTGACGCATGCCGGGTCCCAAGGAACAGCCATTGCCGCCTGACGTGATAGGGCGCGATGACGCCACCGAGGTGTTGCGCACCTTTGTGGTCGATGGCGGCCTTTCGATCGCGTTTACCCGCGCCTTCGAGGAGCCGGACATGTGGGGCCTGCTGCTGGTGGACATCGCGCGGCATGCCGCGCGGGCCTATGCCAAGGAAAGCGCCTATAGCGAGGACGAAGCGCTGGCGCGCATCGTCGAGATGTTCGAAGCTGAAATCGCGCGGCCGACCGATCTGGGCGATACCACGCCGCGGTCGCAACAGGGACATTGACGGTGAGCGTTGAATCCTACCATTTCGATTTCATGGCGGAAGCGATCCGCGAGGCGGAGATCAGCATCTCCGAAGGCGGTCTGCCGATCGGCGCGGTGCTGACGCGCGACAAGAAGATCATTTCACGCGGCTATAATCGCCGGGTGCAGGAGCAGAACGTCATCCTGCATGGCGAGATGTCCTGCATGCGCAATGCCGGGCTGATCCCGTTTCATGACACCGTCATGTACACCACGCTGTCGCCATGCTCGATGTGCGCGGGCGCGATCGGGTTGTTCAAACTGTCGCTGCTTGTGATCGGCGAGTCCGTGACGTTTCCGGGCAGCAAGGACATCCTGACCCAGTTCGGCATTCCCTTTATCGATCTCGAAGACGAACGATCGATCAACATGATGAAATCATGGCGATCGGTTCCCGCCAACGAACGCCTCTGGCAAGGCGATATCGGCAATTGACGCGGCGTTTCGAACTTTCATCGGGTGATGACAACACCCAAACCTTTCCGCGTTGGGCTTTCCAGCGATTGGAAGACAACGAACAAGAATATCCTGTGAGGTCAGTATGCCCATCAACATTCTGATGCCTGCGCTGTCGCCGACGATGGAGAAGGGCAACCTTGCCAAGTGGCTCAAGAAAGAGGGCGACAAGGTCAAATCCGGCGATGTGATCGCGGAAATCGAAACCGACAAGGCGACCATGGAGGTCGAGGCGGTCGATGAGGGCACCATCGCGAAGATCCTGGTACCCGAAGGCACGCAGGACGTCGCCGTCAACGACGTGATCGCGGTGCTCGCCGGTGACGGCGAGGACGTCAAGTCGGCAGGGACAGGAGCAAGCGCAGGGACCGCCAGCGCGCCGCCGAAAGCGGCAGCGGCTCCGGCGGCGGAAGCCCCGGCCGCAAAACCGGCACCGGCTGCGGCAGCCGCACCCGCACCGGCTGCAGTTCCCGCGGCCAAGGCTCCGGCACCGGCCGCCGCAGCGCCAGCACCCTCCGCGGCGCAGGCCAACGGCCACGCCCGCACATTCTCCTCGCCGCTGGCGCGCCGTCTCGCCAAGGAAGCCGGCATTGAGCTGACACGCATCAACGGCTCCGGCCCGCATGGCCGCGTCGTTGCCCGTGACGTCGAGGAAGCCAAATCCGGCAAGGGCCTCAAGGCGCCCGCGGCAGCCCCGTCGGCCGGCGCACCGTCGATTGCGCCCGGGATCTCGGACAAGCAGATTCTCGCGCTGTTCGAACCCGGCAGCTACGACGTCGTTCCGCATGACGGCATGCGCCGGACCATCGCGCAACGGCTGACCGCCTCGGTGCAGACCGTTCCGCATTTCTACCTGACGATGGACTGCGACATCGGCAAGCTTTTGGCCGCACGCGAGGAAATCAACGCGAGCGCGCCCAAGGACAAGGAAAAGAAGCCGCTCTACAAATTGTCGGTCAACGACTTCGTCATCAAGGCGATGGCGATCGCGCTGCAACGCATTCCCGACTGCAATGTGAGCTGGACCGAAGGCGGCATGCTCAAGCACCATCACTCGGACATCGGCGTAGCCGTGGCGATGCCAGGCGGGCTGATCACGCCGATCATCCGCAAGGCCGAAACCAAGTCGCTGTCGACGATCTCGGCCGAGATGAAGGATTTCGCGGCGCGGGCGAGGGCGCGCAAGCTCAAGCCCGATGAATATCAGGGCGGCACCACGGCGATTTCCAACCTCGGCATGTACGGCATCAAGGATTTCACCGCCGTGATCAACCCGCCGCACGCCACGATCCTCGCAGTCGGCACCAGCGAGGAGCGCGCGGTTGTGCGCAATGGCAAGATCGAAGCCGCGCACATCATGAGCGTGACGCTGTCCTGCGACCATCGCGCCGTCGACGGCGCGCTCGGGGCTGAGTTGATCGGCGCGTTCAAGATGCTGATCGAAAACCCCGTAATGATGATGGTGTGATTTAACCAGGGCTGTCGAATAAGGCTCTTTCTTCCCTCTCCCCTTGTGGGAGAGGGTGGCTTCGCGAAGCGAAGACGGGTGAGGGGGATGCGTCAGAGCGTACCGTTTCAGAGGAGGGCCTTCGCAAGAACTCTCCGAGCGAACGCAACGGACGCCGAGATCAAGCTCTGGCGACTGCTTCGCTCGCGTCGGCTTGCAAGTATGAAGTTTCGTCGCCAAGTTCCTATCGGATCATGGATCGTGGATTTCGTCTCGTTCGAGCAGCATTTGATTATCGAGGCGGATGGCAGCCAGCACGCGGAAAGCGAACATGACACACGCAGCGATGACGATTTGTCGGAGCGTGGATTTCGTGTTTTACGTTTCTGGAACAACGACATTCTGTTGCGGTCACAGTCGGTCATGGAAATGATCATCGATTTTGCCGCGCGATCCCCCTCACCCGGCTGCGCGCCTGGCGGCGCGCATCCACCCTCTCCCACAAGGGGAGAGGGCAAGGCAGCGAACAGTGAGTAAGACATGGCCGACACGTCCTTCGATATCATCATCATCGGCTCCGGCCCCGGCGGCTACGTCGCGGCGATCCGGGCGGCGCAGCTCGGCTTCAAGACCGCGATCATCGAGAAATCCTATTTGGGCGGCATCTGCCTGAACTGGGGCTGCATCCCGACCAAGGCGCTGCTGCGCTCGGCGGAAATCTATCACTACATGCAGCATGCCGCCGATTACGGATTGTCGGCCGAGAAAGTGTCGTTCGATCCTGCTGCGGTCGTGAAGCGCTCGCGCGGCGTCTCCAAACGCCTCAATGACGGCGTCGGCTTTTTGATGAAGAAGAACAAGGTGTCGGTGATCTGGGGCGAAGCCTCGATCGACGCGCCCGGCAAGATCACGGTCAAGAAATCCGCCGTCGAGGCGCCGAAGGGTGCGCTGGGCGAGGGCGCCTATCAGGCCAAGCACATCATCCTGGCCACCGGCGCGCGCCCGCGCGTGCTGCCGGGGCTTGAGCCCGACAAGAAGCTGATCTGGACCTATTTCGAGGCGATGGTACCGGAGAAAATGCCGAAATCGCTGCTGGTGGTCGGCTCCGGCGCGATCGGCATCGAATTCGCGTCGTTCTTCCACACCATGGGCGCCGAGGTCACCGTGGTCGAAGTGCTGCCGCAGATCCTCCCCGTCGAGGACGCCGAAATCGCGACCTTGGCGCGCAAGCGGTTCGAGAAACAAGGCATCAAGATTCTCAGCAGCACCAAAGTCACAAAACTTGAGAAGAAGAGCGACAGCGTCGTCGCCACCATCGATGACGGCAAGGCGCCGCAGAGCGTCGAGTTCGACCGGGTGATTTCGGCGGTCGGCGTGGTCGGCAATATCGAAAATCTCGGATTGGAAAAGCTCGGCGTCAAAACCGAACGCGGCTGCGTCGTGATCGACGGCTATGGCAAGACCAACGTGCCCGGCATCTACGCCATCGGCGACGTCGGCGGCCCGCCGATGCTCGCGCACAAGGCCGAACATGAAGGCGTGATCTGCGTCGAGGCCATTAAGGGCCTGCATCCGCATGCGATGGACAAGAACCTCATTCCCGGCTGCACCTATTGCAACCCGCAGATCGCTTCGGTGGGCCTGACCGAAGCCAAGGCCAAGGAAGGCGGCCGCGAAATCCGCGTCGGCCGTTTCCCGTTCGTCGGCAACGGCAAGGCGATCGCGCTTGGCGAAGATCAGGGATTGATCAAGGTGATCTTCGACAAGAAGACTGGCCAATTGCTCGGCGCCCACATGATCGGCGCCGAAGTCACCGAACTGATCCAGGGCTATGTGGTCGCGATGAATCTCGAGACCACCGAAGAAGAACTGATGCACACGGTCTTCCCGCATCCGACCTTGTCGGAGATGATGAAGGAAGCCGTGCTGGATGCCTATGGGCGTGTGTTGAATATGTAACTTCCGCCCTCATCCTGAGGAGGCCGCATCGCGGCCGTCTCGAAGGATGGCCGCGAGTCGGTACGTTTCATC
>NZ_JAAVUY010000014.1 GCF_018449695.1 Bradyrhizobium sp. dw_411 | reverse complement strand
TCTTCGCGCGTCTCGAAGGATGGAGTTTGTGCTATCCCCTCAAGGCCGCGTCAGCTTTTCGCGCAATGACGACAGCCGCGTGAGGTCCGCCGCGCGTTTTCCGGCCTTGTCCTTGAGCGACGCGTCCGCGCCGCGTGCCACCAGCACATTGGCGATGTCTTCGTGGCCGCCTTCGGCGGCAATCATCAGCGCGGTGCGGCCGCGGTCGTCCCGGTCGTCGATATGCGCGCCTGCGTCCAGAAGACATGAAATCACCTGGACCGCCTGCGCCTCCGGCACCTTGTCATCCGGTCCGGCCGCCCACATCAGCACCGTAAGATCGTTGGAATAGCGGGCGTTGACGTCGATATTTCGCGCCAGCAACCGCTTTACGACGTCGAGCCGCGCACCGGCCGCCGCGTAGATGATCGGCGGTTTGCCGGTCTCATCGGGCGTTCGCGCGTCGGCGCCATGGGCCAGCAGCGCTTCGACAATCACGTCATTGCCGGCATAGGCCGCCGCGGCCACCGGCGAGATTCCGCTGCGTCCCGTCAGGTTGACATCGGCGCCGCGTTCGATGAGCCGTTGCGCGATCGAGATATGGCTGCCTTCGGCGGCAAAATACAGCGCGGTGGCTCCGGCGAGATTACGTGCATCGATCGGAGCGCCGCGCGCCAGCAGCAGATCGACCATCTTCGGATGACCGGATTTCGCTGCATGGCTGAGCGGGCGGGCGCCAAGCCGGTCGCGCGCATCGACCGACGCGCCCTGGTCGAGCAGCTTCGACACCAACTCGCTGCAGTTGGCATCGACCGCCGCAAACAGCGTCAGTGACACCTCGATCGCGGTGATTTGTGGTCGGGCTATTTCGTACCGGCGCGTTAGCGCCTGACACCGCTCGGATTCTGCCGCGGACGCCGCCGATACCGCGCTCATGATGGCGACCACGATCGAACCCAGAAAAACAGCGCGGCAGTGCAAACGGTCTCTCCCTGGCAGTTGGATATTGCGATGACGAAGCTGCCATGGCGCCCGGTCCGTGCCAAGCTTGAGCTGCCTATCGGCACGCGTTGTTTTCTGCCCCCGAAATCACCACGAAAGTGATCGTGGCTGGCGCGAAGGTCACGGGCCCGGCTGGCGTCGGCGCGCCCGGGATGGACGGCAACGTATCATCTGCGCCCAGCGCGAGCGCAGTGCCGTTGACCCTGACATGCGTATCGAGGGCGTTTGCGGCGTCGAGCACATAGCGCATCGACGCCGTTGGCAGCACAAGCGCATGCGGCGCATCGCGATCGGTATTGATCACCAACAACGTCACGCCGCCCGGCGCCCCTCTTTGGCAGTGCGCATAGACATGAAGGCCCGCTTGCACCGGCAAACCCGCGTCCAGCACTGACGTCCCCATGGTTTGCCGCCACAGTAACGCGCCCCAGTAATTCGGCCGCGGCTCCAGCGTTCTCTCGTCCAGCAGACCGTAATCGCTCGCCGCCAGCGTGTTATGCATGACGACTTGAACGCCGCCCTTGGCCAGCCGCCCGAGTTGATCGAGATAGCGGAATGTATCCAGAAAACTCGGCGCCCAAGGATTGCCGCCACACGCGGTTTCGGCGGTCTCGGTGAGCCAGATCGGTTTGCCGGGTGTGAGCCGGTCCCGACGGTCGCGATAGAAGGCCAGCGCCCGATCGGTTCCTTCAAGCCAGTCTTCGGAGAGTGCGGTCTGTGGCGTGCGGTCGCCGCTGCAGCGCTGCGACAAGGCGCCGTAGTAATGATAGGAAACGGCAGCGATACCGGGCGCGACGGCCGTGAACAGATCCGAGGCGAGCGCGCTTTGACCGATCGTGCCGGGGCCGAGGATGATCGTTTCTGGACTCGTCCGCTTCAGGAACGCATCGAATAGTTTGAAGTCACGCCCATAGGCGGCCGCGTCGTAGCCCGCTGGTGCGCCGCCGATGTCGGCAAGGTCCGGCTCGTTCATGAATTCTGCGGCGGCGATCTTGCCCCCGATAGAGTTGGTAAAGCCAATGAACCGATCGGCCTGTTCCTGTTGCCAGCCGCCGGCGGCGTCGCGCGTGCCGGCGCTGATGCCAAATGACGTCACGATCCGCGCATCCACTGTTTGCGCGAAATCGATCACGCTGCGCCATCGCCGGCCGGTCAGGACGCCGTTGAAGCCTGCCGGAGGCGTCGACTGTTCATCGCCGGAATCCGAAAAATAAGTGCTGTTCGCCCAGGTGCCGCTGACGCGCAGATAGGCAGGCGCCAGCGCCGCGGCGAGCTTTCGCAATCGGGTGTTGTTGAGATCGATGGGCGAGCGAGTTTGAAATAGATTTGAATATTTTTCCCGCGATGCGTCCGCATCTGGCTGCGATCGATAGGGCCTCCAGAAGCGTCCGCCGGTAATCTCGACCGTTTCGATGTTGTAGGACTGGAAGCGCTCATCGACCGTGGCGATGCGCGGCAGGCTTGCAGGGATGACGGTCGGCGCGTCTGGAATGGAAGCGCCATGGGCCTCCTGCGCGACGAGCAGCGCAGAGATCAGGATGCCCCGTGCGCAAAGGCGGCCGGCCAGGGAACGTTCCGGCATGGCTCTCATTTAACTTGCCTTAGGCATAAGGACATCGATTATATCCTGGCCACGTTCGCGCACGCACACGTGGCGAAATCCCGTTCCACGGTGACGCCGATGGATCGCAAAAACAAGGTGATGGTTACGGGTTCACAGGGAGGCGCGGCGTGCTTCGTTCACGGCATATTTTTTGCGCTGCAACGGCCGCCATGGCCATGTGCTGGGCGCAGTCCGCCCTGGCGCTCGATCCGCGTTATCCGGACTGGCCATGCCAGCAATTGAAGGTCCCGGAGATTTCGATCGCGAGCGTCTGGCACGGTGCGCCGATCGATACCGTCGACACCAGCAAACCCGCCGATCCAAAACAGGCCGAACTGGTGGCGCATGTCGCAGCGCGCCGCACACCGATCGAGGACGCGCGGAAAATGATTGGGGATTATCTGGTCGGAACGGAAGATGAGAGGCAACAAAAGGCGATCAGGCTCTTTGCGGCATTGTATTCGACGCTCAACGCGCAGCGCGATCAGGTGATGAACGGGATCGAGCGTTTTTCACGCAAACAGAAGGGCGCCGCCGAGGAAATTCGCGCCATGGCCCAGAAGATGCGCGAAGCCCAGGACAAAGCAAATGGCGATCCGGCCCAGAGCGAGAATCTTGCTAGCCAGCTCGCGTGGCAAACGCGCATTTTCGAGGATCGTCGAAGGTCGACGGCCTACATATGCGATGTGCCTGTCCTGATCGAGAAGCGGCTGTTCGATCTGGGGCGCGCGATTCAGGACGATCTGCAAGGCGGTTTGAAAGCGCAGACGAAATAGAATCCGTGGATCGGTTCATTGATCGGGCCGCGACTCCGGCTCCGCCGGCTGCACTGGAAGGCCGGCGGCAAGCCAGCCGTCCGTCCCCTCGGGATACCAAACCACATTGGAATAGCCGAGCGAGCGTGCGCGCTTGGCCGCGTTCCACGACATCCAGCAATCCGCAAGGCAATACAGGACCAGAACTTTGGCGCGATCGCCGTTCGTCGCCTTGTCCAAACCTTTGGAGAAATAGTCGGCCATATTGGGCGCCAGTGCGCCATATCCGGTGTCGGGCAACCAGATGCTGCCGGGAATATTGCTCCGCGGCGTGTCACGCCAAAGCGTGCCTTCCGGCAGGTTCCGTGGCCGTGGCGGCCTTGGCAGCACATCGACAAAGGAAGCCGAATGACTGCGCCAGATTTTTTCCGCCTCAACCGTGCCAATGACCCTGACGCCTTGCAGCGTGGCTGGTGTCGGCGAGCGATAGTTTTCGAGGCGATAGCCATCCGGTTCCGGTACGCCGGCCACGGCCGATTTGCCGGCGGCAACGATCATCACGATGAGCGCGAAACCGACAACGGTCCTGTTCATGGCCGTTTGGCAAGCGTCTCGGATGTGATCGGCGTATTGGTGTCGTCCAGTATCGGGATGTTGTAGCTGATCAGGAGCTTGTTGATCTCGGTCTGGTTCTCCATGATCAGCCGGTTGAGCGTGCGCTTCCATTCCTGGTCCGCGACGCGAACCGCCATGCCGATGCGATAGGTCATTTGCGGACCCGTCGTTTCCTTGGTCAGCGGCACGACGGTCATCGGCGGGTTGGCCTGCCTGGCGTAATAGCCCGCCATCGGTCCCCACAAGATGCCGCAATCGATCTCGCCGTGGGCGAGGTCGTCCATCATGGCCTGCGCCGAAGAATCCGTCCGTGTATCGACGAAAAGCGGGTAGGACTTGGCGCGGCCCAAAAGGCCGTTTATCGCCATATTGGTGCTGGGCGGTGTCCTTGCCACGATGCCGATCCGCTTATCCTTGAGTCTGGGATCGCTGATGGCAGTGACGTCTTCAAGGCCGCTGCCGGGCTTGAAGACCAGCGCGTAGGTCGTCTTGTAATAGGGGACGGTCAACTGGGCCTGATCGTCGCCTTGCGGAAATCCCATGATGATATCGCAGCGATACGAGCCCAGCGTCATCCGGACGAATCCGGTGGCCTGCGGAAAATATGTGTAGCTGAGTTTTTTGCCGAGCTTGGCGGCGAACAGTTCGGCGAGCTTGTTCTCGAAGCCCTCGCCCTTGTCGTTGGAGAACGGCAGATTGCGCGGATCGCCGCAGGCGCGGAACACGTCGGGGTCGACAAGTTCGAGCGCACCCTTATCGGCGTCGCTGGTTTGGGCATGAGCTCCGGTTGGCCGCATCAAGAGCGCGAATCCGAACAGAAGCCCGGCCAGTATGACGGCCAACCCGGGAAAACGGCGTAAAGTTGGTGCCGGCATTTTGTCGCGTTCTGCTGTTATGGACGAAGACGCTCTGGCGCCATCCTATCTAGTCCGGGACTAAAAACTTGTCCGAGAGGGAAGCGCGCTTGCGCGGTAGCGAAGCGTAGCTCGATGTTCGCCTTTGAAACATCTTGCACTGCAGCGTGAACGGGAACCGTCACAATTCCTCCCGAATACAGGCCTCCCGCTTGTGATAGATGAACTCCTCGCGGTCTCGGAAAGAGTCTCGATGAACTCAGCGTTGATGATCAGGCGCGTCGAAGGCCGGAGGTACGTCGCGGCCGGGATCGGCATCGTCCTGGCGCTGATCGTTTTGGGCGGAGCGCCGCGCGAGAGTTTCGCGCGCGAGGAACCGCTAACGGTTTCTGCTGTGGCACCGGGTGTTTACGTCCATATCGGCCATATCGATCTGATGAACGAGGCAAATCAGGGGGACGCGTCCAACCTCGGTTTCATTGTCGGCGAAGATGCCGTCGCGGTGGTCGATTCCGGCGGAAGCGTTCGCGTCGGCGCGCGCCTGCTCGCCGCGATCCGTGCGGTGACGTCCAAGCCGGTTCGCTATGTCATCAACACGCACATTCACCCGGATCATATTTTTGGCAATGCGGCGTTCGTGCAGGACGGAACCACATTCGTGGGGCACAGGAACCTGCCGCGCGCGATGACGGCGCGGGGCGAGTTTTATCTGAAGGCGTTCCGGGATGTGCTCGGCGATGCGCTCATCAATGAAGTGAAAATTGTTCCGCCCACGCTATTGGTCGACGACGAAATGCAAATCGATCTCGGCGGCCGCAAGCTGACCCTCAGGGCGTGGCAGGCGGGGCACACCGACAGCGATTTGACGGTGTTCGATAGCGCAACGTCGACCCTGTTCGCCGGCGATCTGCTGTTCGTGGAGCACGTGCCGGTGCTGGACGGCAGTATTCGCGGCTTTCTTGCCGACTCCCGGGAACTGCTGAGCTTTGCCGCCGACCGTGTCATCCCCGGACATGGCCCTGTCGTCAGCGATTGGCGGGGTGCGGTGGAAGATGAACGCCGTTACTTCAATGGCCTGGTCGACGAATTGCGTCCGCTCATTGCCAGGGGAATGCCGCTCTCGCAGGCCGCCAAAGAAGCGGGGCGAAGCGAACGGTCCCGCTGGAAACTGTTCGACGAATACGGCTCACGCAACGTCATCGCGGCATTCAGCGAACTCGAATGGGAGTGAGGAATCGACGGGCGTGAAATCCGCCGGTTGCAGTGCAACTTGCTGCTGGCCGTTGATTCATATATTTTGTCGTGACGCTGTTTCATTGTGGAAGTGGAATTCGACCATGTCGACCTTCTCCAGAGTGATTGCTTCCGCGCTGATGGCTATGGTTCTTGTTGCGGCGCCGACGGCTCTGCGTGCGCAAGCAGTTGCCGGCCAGGACCAGCCCTCCGAAGACACCTGGAACAGCATCAAGGACGACATCTTCAAGGGACGGCCGATTCTCGATGGCGCCGGGCTCGTGGTTCTCGATGCACCGCGGCGCGCCGACGATGCGGCCGTGGTGCCGATCGGCATGCATGTCAATTTCACCGGCGACGACAAGCGCACGCTGCAATCGATGACGCTGGTCATTGACGAAAATCCCGCGCCGGTCGCGGGAACTTTCACGATCGGCCCACGCTCCGGCGTGACCTCGATTTCGACGCGCGTGCGCGTCAACACCTATTCCTATGTGCGGCTGGTCGCCGAACTCAGCGACGGCAAACTTTACGGCGTCAAGACCTTCGTGAAGGCGTCCGGTGGATGTTCCGCGCCGGCCTCATCGAACGCCGATGCCACCAAATCGATGCTCGGACAGATGAAGTTCCGCACCTTCCGGCCAGAGTCAGGAGGGTTGCCGGAAGCCCAGCTCATGATGCGTCATCCGCAGAATTCAGGCCTGCAGATGGACCAGTTGACGCGGCTCTACATCCCGCCGTTCTTTGTCGAGAATCTCAAGATATGGCAGGGCGACGCTTTGCTGGTTGAGATGGAAGGCGGCATCGCTATCTCAGAAGACCCGAACCTGCGGTTCAATTTCAAGCCGAACGGCATCGACAAGTTTCGCGTCGAGGCCACCGACACCAGCCGGAAAGTGTTCAGGGACGAATGGTCGCTGGAAAAGTCGGTATTGTAGCGCCGCTTGTCTGGAGCATGATGAGATTAGATTGATCTGTAACAGCAACGGAAGTGCGCTCCCTCTCCCGCTTGCGGGGGAGGGCCGGGGTGGGGGTTTCTCCGCAAAACGCGCGAGTTGAGGGGAGGATAGAATTCCCCCACCCGCCGCGCTCTTGCGAGCGCGTCGACCTCCCCCGCAAGCGGGAGAGGTAAGTGACCCACTGACAGACCGATCAACCTAATGCCATCACGCTTAAAAGCAGCGGACTTCCGCTTCGGCCTGGGCCCGGCGGAATTCCTGCAGGGCCAGCTTTGCGGGTTCGGTCGATCGAAACTCGGACCCGACCGGTCCGGTGACCTGAGACATCGACAGGATGGTTTCGGTCGTGACATAGCGGTCATAGGGAATCAGCGAGGCGATCACGTCGATCGAGCAGGAGCATTTCTGCAGAATTTCCTGGGTTTCGCCGTTGGCCTTCATGCAACCGAAGACATATTCTGCGCGCGCCGAGGTCGGATAATCGTTGAGATCCTCGGCGATGGCGCGGGGCGCCGTCGCGATGATCAGGGCGGTCAAAAGCGCGCTTGATCGAAGGAAAGTGCGCAAACCCGTCATCTCAACGCCTCCCACAGATGCCTTGCGCGACAGAAAGGATGTGGTCCGGCGCTGCAACGCAAACATGCGCGGTGGTGCATTCTGCCTTAAGTTCAAATTTGTCAGGATCGGCAATCCCGGTCAAGTTGGCGCGCGGGCGCTTGCTGCACGCAACGTGGTAGGCTAAATCGCTGTCATGAACCTGAATGTCTGCGCGTCCGCCTGCAGATGGAAACGATGTCTTCGGAAATGGGTGTGAAGTCATCCGAGTTCGCTCAGGTCCCGGCGCTCGATGTTGACCATGTCAGCCATCGCTACGGTGCGCGGGTCGCGTTGAATGATGTGAGCCTGACGGTGCGGCAGTCGTCCTTTACCGTATTGTTGGGATTGAACGGCGCCGGCAAGTCGACGCTGTTTTCGCTGATCACCCGTCTCTATGCGATCCGATCCGGAAAAATCCGCATCTTCGGGCATGATGTGGCAAGCGAACCCGGGGCGGCTTTGAGCAAACTCGGTGTCGTGTTCCAGTCCCGTGCGCTCGACATCGACATCTCGGTCCGGCAGAACCTGCTGTATCATGCTGCGCTGCACGGTATCGGCAGCCGGCGAGCCAATGAGTTGATTGCGCAAGTCCTCGATCGTGTGACGATGGCCGACCGCGCCGAGGATCGCGTTGGAAATCTCTCGATCGGCCAGATGCGCCGGATCGAGATCGCCCGCGCCTTGCTGCATCAGCCGCGTCTGCTTCTGCTCGACGAGCCGACGGTTGGCCTCGACATCAAGGCGCGCGCCGACATTCTCGATCACGTTCGCCGGCTCTCGACAGAGCAGGGCATCGGCGTGCTCTGGGCGACGCATCTGATCGATGAGGCCGGCGCGGGAGATGATGTTGTGGTGCTGCATAAGGGCAGCGTGCTTGCCGATGGCGCGATCTCTGATGTCGTCGGAAAGTCCGGCGGCGCCGATCTGCGCGATGCGTTCTATCGCTTGACCGGAAATGCCGATCAGGGCGCACTGGAATCCGCCGGATGACGATCGCTACTGAAGCCACTGACAGACATAGCTTCACGCTGGCGCAGTATATCATCTGCCTCAAGGGCATCGTCTGGCGCGAAGCGTTGCGCTTCATTCACCAGCGCGAGCGTTTCGTTTCGGCGCTGGTACGCCCGCTGGTATGGCTGTTTATTTTTGCCGCCGGGTTTCGCCAGGTGCTTGGCCTCTCGATCATTCCGCCCTACGAGACCTATGTGCTCTACGAGGTCTACATCGCGCCCGGACTGATCGCGATGATCCAGCTTTTCAACGGCATGCAATCGTCGCTGACGATGGTCTATGACCGCGAGACCGGCGGCATGCGCACGCTGCTCGTCAGTCCGTTCCCGCGCTGGTGGTTGCTGACATCGAAGCTGCTGGCGGGCACGCTGGTGTCTATTCTGCAGGCCTATGCTTTTCTGCTGATCGCCTGGTTCTGGGAGATCGAGGCGCCGCCGCTCGGCTATCTCTGCCTTTTGCCGGCGCTGTTGCTGAGCGGGTTCATGCTGGGCGCGCTGGGCATGCTGATTTCGTCGCTGATCAAGCAGCTCGAGAATTTTGCCGGCGTAATGAACTTTGTCATTTTTCCGATGTTCTTTGCCTCCTCCGCGCTCTACCCCTTGTGGCGCGTCAAGGAGTCGAGTCCGCTGCTGTTCTATATATGCGAGCTCAATCCGTTCACCCACGCGACGGAGCTGATTCGTTTCGCGCTCTATGAGCAGGTGGCGTGGGTTTCGCTGGGTGTCGTCGCCGGTTGCACAATGGTGTTTCTGTTCGGCGCGATCCTGGCTTACGATCCGGCACGCGGCTTCCTGGCGCGGCGTAATACCGCGGCAGGCTAGGGCGAGTTGGCATTAAATTGAAATCGGTCCACCGGTAGTTTACTTCACCTCTCCCCTTGTGGGAGAGGTCGGATCGCATCGTAGATGCGATCCGGGTGAGGGGGCACGGTCCATCGATAGACCTGAACCCCTTACCCCGACCCTCTCCCACAAGGGGAGAGGGGGCGCACCTTCGCTGCCGTTGCAGATCGATCTAATCCCAAGGAAGTTAGCCTGCCGCTTCAGAACGTCACCTTCATGCCGGTGTAGAAGGCCCGCGGCCGCGCCGGGCTGACCGAGCGCGGGTCGGTGAAGGGCGCGCCGCCATTACCGAAATTGGGAACATCGCCGGTATCGAAGAAGGTTCCGTAGGTCGAATACTGGTTGTTGAAGATATTGTCCGCGCGCGCATAGACCTGGATATTCCGGGTGATCTGATAGGACGAGTGCAGGTTGAACACCGAATAGCCTGATAGTTTCGGCGCCTGATTGGATTCGTCGCCGACGAAATACTGGCTGCTGTAGTAAAGCGCGTCGCCGCCGACCTTGAATTTGTCGGTGACGAAATAATCGAAGCCGGCCTTGACCCGGTTGCGCGGGATCGCCGGGATTTGATTGCCCGGCGTAATCTGCACATTGCCGTTGGCGTCGGCGAAGGGGCTGTTGGAGCCGACCTGCAACGCGTCGAGGAACCGCGCATCGACGAGCGTATAGCTGGCGTTGAGTTGCAGCCTGTCCGATTTGAGATTGACTTCCGCCTCGATGCCCTGGCGCCGGGTTGAGCCGACGTTCTGGAAATAGCCGAATCCCTGCAGGACCGGGCTGGGAATGGCCAGGATATCGTCGGTGTTATCCGCACGGTAGACCCCGAGCTTCCAGCCAAGCTTGCCGATATTGAGGTCATGCGTGCCGCGCAGTCCCGCTTCCACGGTGTGGGACACGACCTGTTTCAGCGGCGGATCGGAGACCAGAAACGCCGCGACGATGCAGGGATGCGCGGGATCGGCGCATCCGAGTTCCAGCGGGGTCGGCGCGCGATTGGCTTCGGAGTAGCCGGCATAGGCCGTCAGGGATGACGTGATCTTGTAGGTGCCGCCGATGATTGGATTGAATCGGGTGTAGGTGCTGTTGCCGTCAAGCGAAGTGCCGGGCGCGGGTGGAAGCTGGCTTTGCAAACCGATGTCGGCGACATTGAACCGTCCGCCCGCCGTGATCGTGAAGGCCTTGGTGACATCGAAGGCATCGAGTGCATAGAGCCCGGTATATTGATTGGTGGTGCGAAGCGAGACCGGACCGATCGAGACGGGATCGCCGGATTGGCCGAGAAATATTCCGCTGCCGCTGACGACGTAATTGGTGCCGATGGTGCCAAGCTCGGCGCTGGCCGTGAAGTTGGTCACGCTGGAGTCGAAGCTGGCGCCGACCACGAAATGGTTGTTGTGTCCGAACAGCTGATCGGTATTGGTGGCCTGTAGCGAGACGCCGGTCGTTGTCGTGTGCGTCGTGGTGCGGTCGTTTTCTCCCAGCGTCGCGCTCGGATCGAACGGATTGGCGAGCTGGGCTCCATTCAGACCGTTTGCCGGTGTGCTGCCGTCGCCAAAGCAAAGCGTTGTCGCATCGGCGTCGCAGGGCTGAGCACCGGTCGGATTGCCATCCTGGGTCTTCTGATCGAATACCCGCACATGCGCGACACCATCCAGCGACCATGTCGGCGTGACCTCGACCTTGCCGGTCAGATTGGCATAGGCGACGTTGTTGTTCGAGGTTTGCGGCGTGGTGTAGGTGGCGCCGTAATATTGCTGCAGCAATTCGACCGGGACGGTCGCGGACGCGCCGAAGTCATTTTTGGCTGCGCCGAGGTTGAGGTGGAATTCAGCCTGATCGTTCTTGGCGCCGATGTCGCCATAGAAGCGGCGAATGTTCGACGCGGAAAAATTGCGAAATCCGTCGTCGTGCACGCCTTCGAGGGCGACGTAGGTCGCAAAATTGTCGATCTGCTTGCCCCACTGCGCGGAGCTTTGCACCCGGCCGAACGATCCGCCCATCGTGTCGATTTCGGCGCCGTGGTAGTTGAAGCCGTCTTTCATCTCGACGACGACGGCGCCGCCCAGCGCATTCAGCCCGAATGCGGGATTGTTGGTCACGAGATTCACGGACTTGATGGCGGCGGTCGGAATCAGATCCCAGTTGACGGTGTCGCCGAACGCTTCGTTGATGCGTACACCGTTTTGATAGACCGCGAGCCCTTGCGGGGTGCCGGACACCGGAGATCCAACATAACCGCGAAATTCGACGTTCGGCGTAAATGGATTGCCGGCAACTTCATTGATGGAAACGCCCGGCACAAATCGTTGCAATGAATCGGTGATGTTCAGCGACCCGGTCTGCTTGATCTGATCGGCGTCGACGACGTTGACGCTCGACGGCACCTTGTCGGGATCGATGCCGGCACCGGCAAGCGGTGTTGTCGGATAAATCAGTACCGTGGGTATGGCGCGAACCCGGCGGGTTGCGCGCTGGTCGCTGCCGCGTTTGGTGCCTGACTTCGTTCCGGTGACCGTGACCGGAGGCAGGGTCTGGGTGGCGCCGGACGTCGTTTGGGCAAATGCCTGTTCGCTTGCGGAAAACAGGCATATCGACAGCGTTGCGGCCAATAGATACCGAGCACTCATCTGTTTCACTCCCAAACCCCCCGGCTGTTCTGTTTTCGCCGATTGGGTAAGCAACATTATCAATGTGCGGATCGGGGCCGACTAGCCGCAAAACGTCCGGCTGTTATGGCCGAGTTAATCCCGAAATTTTCGGGAATAATTCCCGATCCGCTCATTGATAACGACGGAGAGTGCCTATTCAGGCCACAAAGGTCCCGACCCCAGGCTATTTTAGAAGTCGCAACAGAGCGCGGCCGGGGCCGCTCTTCAGTTCTTTGGCATCCAATGTACCATCATGGTCCGGATCGGCAGCGCGAAAGCGCGCTTCGACGACCGCGAGATATTCTTCCTTTGTGAGCGTGCCGTCGTGGTCGGGATCGGCGGCCGCCAATTCCTTGGCCGACAGTCTTCGGGACAATTCACGTTTGTCCAGCGTGCCGTCCTTGTCACGCTCCAACCGGTCAAACATCGCCGAAGCCGCGGCCTTGGCTTCCCGGAGATCAACCGTGCCGTCATTGTCGGTGTCGAGCAGGCGGATCAGGCTGAGCCCGGATTTCGCCGAGACGGACAATCCGGTAGCCAGCAGTGTCCCCACCGCCAATGAAACAACGAACATACGTCGCGAGATCATGGTGTGACCTTTCCTGATTGCGGTTGGAAGACGAATTCCGCCGGTGACCGTGTGTTCCTCACCCGCCTTACAAAGGTAGTGACGCCCGATATCCCGGTCAATGTCGGGCAAGGCGCCTGCGAGTTCGGGGCGCTTAGACCTGTTCGGCGGCGTCGAGTTGCCGTATCCCGCAGGGAACCAGTGCTTCCACGGTGACGCCCTGATCGGTCGACGCCACCGTCATGGTGCCGCCCAGCGCCAGCACCCGCTCGCGCATCCCGATCATGCCGAGCCCTTGCTTGTGATCGATCGGAAGGCCGGCGCCGTTGTCGCGGACGCTGACCGCAATTGCGTTGGTGTCCACAGCGCCGCCTGCTGCCTGGCGCGCTGGCGCCGGCGTCACGGTGATCTCGACATGTGTCGCGCCGGCGTGGCGAAACACGTTGGTCAGGGCCTCCTGGATAACGCGATAGATCGTCAGTTGCGCCGTTTCGCCGGTCTCGCCGAGAGACTTCGAAATCGTGGTTTCGATCGCTACGCCCGGATGCGACTCGCCCCACAGGCGCAGAAGCGCGCCGATCGCCTCGCTCAGGCCAAGCTCCGCTAATCCTACCGGCCGCAGTCTTTCAAGGACCCGCCGATTGAACTGCTGCAGGGCGTTTATCTGTTCAAGGATGGCGTCGCCATGTCTGCGCAAGGCGTCTGTGTGCGGCTCAAGCAAATCCGCAGTTCGCATCAGCGAGCTCGCATGTGCCCGCAGCGCAAACAGATAGGGGCCGAATTCATCATGCAATTCCCTGGCGATTTCCTTGCGTTCGGCATCCTGCAGGGAAACCGCGGTTTCGGCCAACCGCCGCTTCTCCTCCATCGCGTCCCCCAGCGTTGCGGCAAGATGATTCAGTCGGGTGCAGATCGCCGCGAGTTCAGGTGAGCCTGCGGGTTCGACACGCGTGTCATAGGCGCCGGCCTCGATATGCGTCATCGCGTGCGACAACGACTGCAGCGGGGCCAGTGCGCGGTTGACCACCAGCATCGTCAGCAGGAACAGCGCGGCCGCAATCGCCGAGCCGACCTGGAGCTGGGTAACGATCCCGTCCCAAATCTCGTTCATCTCATCGTCCGGGTGCGACGTGATGACCAGCGATCCCGGTTTTCCGTGAATCGAGATCGGCACATTGACGGCGGTTTTTTCCGGATGAACCAGGGCGACGAACCACACGGGAACCGAAGACGGCTCGGGATCGTCATCCCGATCGGCGGTCGTCGCGGGCTTGACCTCAGGCGTGTCCTCCTGCCGCGTGATACTGACGTGCCGCAGCCGGTTGAGGTCCTGAATGATCTGGTTCAGCCGTGCATCGGGGTCCGCGGTTTCGTTCAGGCTGACGACCAATGTTTCGATGAATTCTCTGGCCAGTCGGATGACGCTTTGATCCTCAGCCTGCACCCGAGGTCCGGCCTCCAGCACGAGCCGTGTGATATTGATGGTCAGGCCGAGGATGAGAACGAGCGCGAGCAGCGTGATCAGGCGGGCGCGCAAAGATAATTTTTGCCACATGTATTCGTCCAGTATCTTCGTCCAAGGCCATGCCGCGCTGGTTACCCAAGAGGAGCGTTGACAGAGAAAAAGCGTGGTTATCTAATGGAACCGTACAGCAAGTCTGCCCGGGATGCACAACGCAGTCAGGTGGCAACGCCAGGGTGAATTTTCTTTCGCTCCGTCTGATGCAACGCAACATGAGTTGACACAGAATTTGGACCAGCGCCCATGCGTGTTCTAATCGTTGACGATCATCCTATCGTGGCTTCGGGTTGCCGGGCGTTGTTCGCGGGCAATGATGATATCGAGATATTGGAAGCCTGTGACGCCGAGAGCGGCGAGCGCTCGTTTGCCGCCGAAAGGCCCGATGTCTGCGTGGTCGATATCAATCTGCCGACCGTTTCGGGATTCGAACTGGCGCGACGCATTCTTGCGGACACGGCATCCGCACGCATCATCATGTTCAGCATGAATGACGATCCGGTATTCGCCGCGCGTGCGATCGAAATCGGCGCCAAGGGTTATGTCTCGAAATCGGGCGACCCCTGTGACCTCGTCGAGGCCATCAAGGAGGTCGGAAACGGCGGGGTTTATCTGCCCGCAGAGATCGCACGACGCATTGCGTTCGCTGGGCCCGCGGTGGCCCAGAGCCCGTTGTCGAAACTGACGCCGCGCGAGATCGAGATCTTGCGGCTCCTCAGCGTCGGCAAAAGTCTTTCGGAGATCGCCTGGCTGGTCCATGCGTCCTACAAGACGATTGCCAATACCTCATCCATCATTCGCCAGAAGCTTGGTCTGCGCTCGTCATCGGAGCTTGTGCGCTTCGCCATCGAGAGCCGGCTGGCTTGAGTTCGAGCATCAGCGTGGCCCGGCGCCGGTCACGGCCTGTGCCACCAGCGACCGCATTTCCTCACTGATCGACGCGATGTCCTCCTTGCTGCGCGTTCCCCGTGGCAGCGATAGCGCCTTCTCGAAAATCACATGTGTCGGCCGGTCGGACAGAAAAAACAGCCGATCGGCCAATTGGACGGCTTCTTCCAGATGATGGGTCACCAGCAGCGTCGTGACCTTGGTCCGGGTCGTCAGCGCCATCAGTTCGTCGCGCAGCCGCGCGGCAACCGCTTCATCGAGTGACACAAAGGGCTCATCCAGCAGCAGGAAGTCCGGCTGAATCGCAAATGCCCGGGCGATCGCCGCGCGGCGCGCAAGTCCCAGCGACAATTCGCCGGGGTATTGCGCCAGATGTGAACCAAGACCGAGCGTGTCGAAGAGATCGGCGAGATCAACCCCGCTCCGGTCGACCGGAAGCGCCAGGCGGACGTTGTCCTCGACCGTGCGCCAGGGCAGCAGACGAGGTTCCTGGAACACCATCCCGAGACGGCCGGCGCCGGGGGTGAGGATCTGGCCGCGGAAGTCGGCATCCAGGCCGGCCGCGATCCGAAGAATTGTCGTCTTGCCGCAGCCGGAAGGACCGATCAACGCGCCAAACGATCCGGCCTCGAGCCGGAGTTCGAGGCCCCGAACGACCTCGACCCGCTTGCCATCGGCCGACACGTAGCTCTTCGCATCGATGCGAAGCTCAAGCGGGGCGGCGTCTCCAGCGGTTCGCGCGTCTTTCAAGCGGCTGTACCAAAAGGCTTTCGATGACAAGCATAAGCACGATGAAGCAGATCGCATAGCTCAGTATGCTGGCCATGTCGAACAGCGAGAACGCCGAGCCCAGCACGAACCCTACGCCGTTTGGGCGTCCGATCAACTCGACCACAAGTACGATCTTCCAGACGATGGAGAGACCGGAACGCGAACTGGCGGCGAGATAGGGCGCGAGTTGCGGCATGACGATGTGACGAATCCTTTTGAACGCGGTAAATTGAAACACTTTCGCCATGTCGTCGATGTCAGGGTCGAGCGCGCGAGTGCCTTCGCGCATCACGACAATCACATTCGGCAGTTTGTTGACGGCGACGGCCAGAATCGCCGCGGTTTCGTTGAGGCCGATCCAGACATACGCGAAAATGATCGTCACCAGCGCGGGCATGTTGATCAGCACGATCAACCATGGATCGGCGTAGCGATCGGCGGTTTTCGAACGTCCCATCGCATAACCCGCGGCGATGCCAAGCAGCATCGCGATCGCAAACGAGCCAATCACACGTCCAAGTGTGCAGGCCATATGAAACGGCAACTCGCCGGAACGGATGTCGGCAATGATTGTCGTGCCGATGGTGAGCGGACCCGGCAGCAGGCGGGATTGAACCAGCGCCGCCGTAACCGCCCAGGCTACGATCAGGACGGCGAGCGAATAGACTTTCGTCACCGGTCGGCCTCCGGCGGCAGAGTTTGGTAGTAAAGGCCGGGATCGAGTTCTTGCAGCGGGCCCACAAGCTCGGAGCCGCCGATGCCGGCCAGCGTCTTGAAGAGCGCACGGGCGTCAGCCTGTTCCGCCGCAATCGTCCGTCGCGGCATGCCTTCCCGGGTCTGGTCGCGATAGGCCTCAAATGTCTGCTGATCTTCCGCATTCATCAGTGGCCGCAGCGCATCCCATTCCGCGTCGGATTGCCGCATGATGTCATCAGCCTTTTGCGCAATCGCGATGAAGCGGTCGATGACGCTCCGGTGGCTGGCCACAAAGTTTTCCGTAAAAGCATAACCGATCAACGCGACGGGTTCCTTGAGCCCGAGCGCAATTTCCGCATCGCGCACGTCGAACAGACGGCGATAGCCCTGGGCTTCCAGTCTGGCACAAAAATTCCAGTAATTGAGACCAGCCTCGGCTTCACCCTGCAGCAGTTTTTGAAACATCAATGGCGGGGCGCCGTACTGCAGGGTCGCGTCGCGCTTGAGATCAATTCCCTGGCGAATAGCGGCGGCCTGGACGATCAGCCAGTTCTTGTCGAGCGGACCGCCCGCAACGGCGAGAACCCGGCCTTTGAGGTCACCCATGCTCCGCAGCGGTGAATCGGCCTTCACCATGATGGCGCCCACCGCGCTGGAATAGGGATAGAACTGCACTCTGGCGCCAAGTGCCCGGCTACGGGCGACCCAAAGCCAATCAACCAGCGCGAGATCGACCGAGCCGCTGTTGAGCGCGAGTTTGCCGGCATCCGGTGAAGCGTATTCGGTGATCTTCAAATCGAGGCCCGCAGCCGAAGCAAGGTTATGACGGCGGATAACGTCCAGTTGCCAGGCGAATGTGCCGGTCTTTTGCAGGCCTATTCTCAAGGTCTCGCCGGCCTGCGTTGGAGTTGTCCAAGCGAGCAGACAAAGCGCCAGGAGAGTTCTGAGCATTCACATTGTTCCGGGCGATCGAGATCTGCTGCAAAGCACAATCGATCGCGGATTCGAGGACAGCCTCCAACCCGGTCATTCTTGCGTGAAATAATTTACGCGACAAGCGACGATTTGATGCCGTGTCGCAAAGCGCTACGAAAGTCGTCTGACCTGTGGCTAGATGCGGTCATGGCAGAGCATGATGTGTCCGGACGTTTGGTTGGTGCCTCGTGTCGCACTGCAAAACGACGCGTCACGGGATTTTGTCTGATGCTGGCGCTCGTGATCCCCCCAACCGGTGCTCGCACAGCACCAATCGATACCGAGCATCTATTCGGCTTCACGATCGGCAGCGACGTCGGCGAGGTCGGTGAAAGGGAGGTCGAGAGTTCCGCAACCGGCCGGTTTGGAAAACAAACCGGAACCTACAACGCAGCCTCCGGCACGCTGTCGGTGGAAACGGTGCCGATCGCCAATCTTCGTACCGAGATGTCAGGCGAAATTATCGGCTATGGCGTTACCGGCGTTGGCGGATTGGCCAATCAGCAATATGGCGCGTTTGGTGGTGTGTCCGCGGATATCCGCTACCGCTTTCTCGATCGCGCGACCGCGCCGTTCGGTTTTGCGGTGGGGGCCGAGCCCCGTTGGGGGCGGGCGGATGACGTAACCGGTCAACCTGGCAATCAATATGGCGTCGACTTTGTTGCTGCCTTCGACTGGGAGCCGATCCGCGACCGCGTCGTCGCGGCGGTCAATCTGCTGTACCAGCCCGAGGCCATGCGCTTGAAATCGACCGGCACCTGGTCGCAGCAAGCGACTGCAGGCGTGGCGTTCGGCGCGATGTTTGAGATCAGGCCGGGGTTCTTCGCCGGCGGCGAAGCGCGCTATCTGCGCGCCTATGACGGCATCGGTTTGGATACGTTTGTGGGGCAAGGCTTTTTCATCGGGCCGACGATCTATATGCGACTGCCCAAAAAAGCCTGGATTGCGCTCGCCTGGAGCGCGCAGGTTGCGGGGCAGGCGACAACGTCAGTTGGTTCGCTCGATCTGGTCAATTTCGAGCGAAGGCAGGCGCGCTTTCTGTTCGGCGTGAATTTTTGAACGCAAGCCGGTCACTCAAGCCGGTCACTCAAGCTCATCATTTGGCGCAATTCTTCAGGCTCTTTTCCTCGATCGAAAACACCGCGCCTTCCTTGACGTCGATATTCGGGACCACGCAGGTCCGTCCCGTCTTGTCGGAAAATTTGACGTCATAGAGGCCGGGGGGCGTGTTGGTGATCTTCAGGCGCTCATCATGATCGACAGTACCATCCTTGTCGTTGTCGGCCTGGTTCTTGCCCCATTCGTTCTTGCCTGCGGGCGAAAGTTGAACCGCCGTAATGGTGTTGGCGGTCAGGTTCCAGAACCTTGTGTCCTTGGCGGACGCGCTGATCGGAAACAATGCGGCGGTGAAGATTATCAGAGCCACGAACCTGGCCATGTTGTATTCCTCCGGGAACGTTAGGCGTCAGCCTTGTTTCTCGCGTTGCAACAAGCTTGGGCGAATTCCGGTGACGTCCTGATCTGTTTGTTACTAGCAATCCGCGGCGCTTGCCGCAAACTGCGTTTGGACGGGGAGGACGACGATGCGCTCTGGCACTCTCGCGCGAATCCTGACCGCTGCTTTTGTGACAACGGCTTGGGCGGGCACGGCCTGCGCCGCCCAATCTGCGGCGATCTTTCCGTTTGAAATCTTCGATACCAGCGGTGAGCCGCCGCAACCCGACCGCAACGAGCGGCTCGCGATGGCGACGCGGGTGTTGTCCGAGGCGCTCGCGAAAACCGGGCGTTATTCCGCCATCGATCTCGGGCCATTCAGCGCCGAGGTGGCGGCGACCGCGCCACGATACCAGTGCGGGGATTGCTTTTTGCCCGTGGCGCGCAAGGCCGGGGCAGCCGTGGCCGTCGCGTCGGTGGCCCACAAAGTGTCATCGCTGGTTACATCGATGGACATCTGGATCATCGATGCGTCCAGCGGCGCCAGTGTCGCGCATCTCGGGGGACAGATTCGCGGCGACACCGCGGAAGCCTACGAACATGGCGTGCGGTTTCTGGTCAGGAACCGGTTGCCCGATGAAGATGCGCCGGGCAACGGCGCTTCACCGAAATAGAAGAAATAGAAGGTGTCTCGGTCGCCGGTCATCCATTCAAACGCGCGGCGTGCCAGCGCAGATGATCTTCCATGAATGTCGATATGAAGTAGTAGCTGTGATCGTAGCCGGGCTGGCGGCGGAGGATGAGGGGAATGTCCGCCTTGGCACAGGCGCGCTCGAGTAATTCGGGACGCAATTGTTCGGCCAGGAATGGATCGGCGTCGCCGACATCGACCAGGAAATCGGAAAACCGCGCACCGTCCTCGATCAGTGCGACTGCATCATGCTTGCGCCATGTCTCGCGTGTCTCGCCGAGATATCCGCCCAACGCCTTGATTCCCCATGGCACCTGCGAGGGTGCTGCGATCGGCGCAAAGGCGCTGGCGGCGCGATAGCGGCCGGGATGGCGCAGCGCAATGGTCAGCGCGCCGTGTCCTCCCATCGAATGACCGAAAATCGATTGTCGTTTGGGATCGGCCGGAAAATGCCCGGTGACCAATTCGGGCAGTTCCTCCGTCACATAGCTCCACATGCGGTAATTGCGCGCGAATGGTGCTTGCGTCGCATCGACATAGAAGCCGGCGCCGAGCCCGAAATCATAGGCAGCGGCGGCATCGCCGGGCACGCCTTCGCCCCTCGGGCTGGTGTCGGGCGCGACAAGGATCAAGCCCAGCTCGGCGCAGGCTTTGCGGAACTCACCTTTTTCCGTGACATTGGCATGCGTACAGGTCAGGCCTGAAAGATACCAGACCACCGGCAGCTTCGCGCCGTCCTGATGCGGCGGGACATAGACCGAGAAGGTCATCGTTGTCTTTGTTTCGCGGCTGGCATGCTTGTAAACACCCTGCACGCCGCCGTGCGATCGATTCAAGGAAACGGTTTCGAGCGTCATGATTTCGGGCTCCGGCGTCGCAGCGACGCGAATATCTCAAACAGGTCAGTTCGTTGCGGCGGCCTTGTCAAGCGAGCGTTGCTGGAACCAGGCGTTGCTTTCGTTGCGACGCGGCAGAACGCTTGGCAAGACAGCTTGATAAACGAGGCAACTCAAGCGGCGCGGTTCTTGTCGAAATCTTGAAACGGCAGGATGAATTGGGCGTAATATTGTCCAGCCGCGATTTGAATCGAGGAGGGCGGATTGATTGAAATCATCCTGACTGTCTGTGCCATCGCCAATCCCAGCAATTGCGAGGAAAAGGATCTTCAATACGCCTGGGAAGGGTCGCTTCGACAGTGCATGATGGCGGCGCAGCCCTATATCGCGGAATGGGTTGGCCAGCATCCCGCATGGTTTGTCACGAAGTGGAGCTGCGATTATCCCGGCAGCAAAAAGCGCAAGATTTGAGTTGCGCGCGCCAATTCCGGATTTTAATTCGGACCGAAGGCGATCCCCCAGGGTAATTCCCCAACCTGAATCGATTTGACGACCCGCAAACGCGCCACGTCGATGACCGAAACGTCATTGGAAACCCCGTTGGCGACCAGCAGGTACTTTTCATCGGGCGTAAATGCGCCGTGCCAAACCCGTTGACCCACCAGCAGATATTTCAAGACGGCGTGGGTTGCGCCGTCGACCACAGCTACCCGGTTGGCTGGTCCGAGATTGATGAAGCCGAGCTTGCCGTCCCGGGTGATATTGATGCCGACAGGCTGGATCGCCTCGGATCGCAGGCCTGGAATTTCGAAGGTAACGGTTTGCTTGAGCTGGCGTGTCGAGGGATCGATGATCGCGAGGCCGCCGCCGATTTCGGAGGTTACCCATAATTCCGACCCGTCAGCCTTGTAGGCGGAAAAACGCGGACGCGATCCGACCAGCAGGTTACCCACGATCTGGCGGCTTGCGGTGTCGATGAAGTGGACCATGCTGGTTGTTTCGGACGTGCATATCAGCGTCTTGGAATCCGGGCTGACTGCCATGCCTTCGGGTTCGATGCCGACCGACACCTCGCCAACAGACGCGCGCTTCTCGATGTCGATGATCGTTACCATCGCGTCATTTTCGTTGGCGACGTAGAGCAGCTTGCCCGCCGGATCGATGGTGAATTGCTCGGGATCCGGACCTGAGGGCAATTCGCCGACCACGGTCAGGCTTTTGGTGTCGATGACCTGGATCAGATCGTCGTCGCCGACGGCGACATAGAGCAATTTGCCGTCGCGGGAGACTTCGATACCGCGCGGTCGCTGTCCTGTCTTGACGGTGGCGATCATTTCCATCTTGTCGGTGTCGATGACCGAGACGGTATTGCCTTTTTCGTTGGAGATGTAGGCAAGAAAGGCGAAAGCAGGATCGGCTGACAGAGAGACCACGGCCAGAGAAAAGATAGAGAAAAAGATAAAGGAAAAGGCCGAAGCCGCGATCCATCGCAAATCGAACATGTGGCATTCTCCGGACATCGAATACGGCAACCATAGAGAGACGATTGCATTTAGCATGTCGTTGCTCCCTGTCGCTATTGGAGTATCTTGACCCGGCGCGTGTCACGGAAAACAAAACGAAATTGCCGGTAACGCGGCATGAACGCGATGTTGCGGTGCATCGAGCCGTTGGTTGTCATGAGTTCTGTCTTGATTTCCGCCTGAAACGTCGCCTTGGAGGTACAATTTGTTCCGGATTTTCCTTGCTGTCTGCGTACTCATGGTTTCAGGCGGAGCAGGCCGGTCGGCCGACGAGCCCGTGGACATCAAGGTCGGCTATTTGCGTCAGCTCCCCTCGAAGCTCAGGCTATCGCTGATCGATGTGCCCTCCGCCAATGACGGTCTCGCCGGCGCCCAATTGGCCATCGACGACAACAATGCCACCGGACGCTTTCTCAATCAGCGTTATACCCTGGTCGAAAAAGTCCTCGGCGAGAGTGACGATCCCGTCGCGGCCATGAATGCGCTCGCGGATCAGGGCGTATCCTTTATCGTGACGAGTCTCGATGCGGATCGGCTGCTGAAGGTCGCGGACGCCGGTCAGGCGCGCGCCGAGGTGTTTATCAACGCCTCGGCGTTGGACGAGCGGCTGCGCGAACAGGATTGTCGCGCCAACGTCATCCATGTGGCGCCGACGCGCTCGATGCTCGCGGACGCGCTGGCGCAATATCTGGTCTGGAAGAAGTGGGACAAATGGGTGCTGTTCAAGGGCTCGCATGAAAAGGACGTTCTGTTCGCGGAGGCCTTGCGTCATGCCGCGACCCGGTTCGGCGCCAAGATCGTCGAGGAGCGCGAATTCAAGGATAGCGGCGGCGCCCGCCGCACCGATAGCGGTGTTGCCGAGATTCAGCGGCAGATGCCGGTAGTGACGCAGGGACTACCTCCGCATGACGTCCTGGTTACGGCGGATGAGAGCGAGGTGTTTGCCGGCTATCTGCCATTTCGGACCTGGGATGCGCGGCCGGTCGCGGGCTCGGCGGGACTGGTTCCCGGCACCTGGAATGCGGCGTTCGATCAATGGGGCGCCGTGCAATTGCAGAACCGTTTCACCCGGGCATTTCAACGCCTGATGACATCGCAGGACGTCCAGGCCTGGACCGCCGTTCGCATGATCGGCGAGGCGGGAGTCCGAACCGCGTCTGCCGATTCCGGCAAGATGCTCGCTTTTATCAAGGGTCCGGAATTCTCGGTCGCGGCCTTCAAGGGTCAAAAACTGACCCTGCGCGGCTGGAACCTGCAACTACGACAGCCCATCCTGCTGTTCGATGGCAGGAACACCGTATCGGTTTCTCCCCAGGAGGGTTTCCTCCATCAGGTATCGGCGCTTGATACGCTCGGGCTCGATCGCCCCGAAACCAAATGCAAGTTCAAGTGAGGTTTGGTCGACTGGAGCATTTTCGAGTGAAGTGGATACCGGTTCGCGTGAAGAAAACGCGTCAAACCAAAAGATTAGAGCCCGGTTCTGATTCAATCAGAACCGATACTCTAGTCGCGACCAGCCTGGCATGGAGCCGTTCGGTACTCCGCGACATAAAAGCCTGGGCGCGCATGCTCAAGCGCGAGATCCATGCGATCTATCTTGCCGCTCAGAGCCCGCACGTGCCCTGGTACACCAAGTATCTTGCGCTGGCTGTTGTCGGATATGCGCTGTCTCCGATCGATCTCATTCCGGATTTCATCCCTGTCCTCGGCTATCTGGATGATTTGATCATCGTGCCGCTGGGCATCTGGCTGGTGCTGTCGTTGATCCCGGAAGAGGTCATGACCGCGAGTCGTGCCCGTGTGGATGAGGCTGTCACGGGGTCGCATGGCAAGATCGCGGCAATCATTATCATCGCGATCTGGATTGTCAGCGGAGCCGTGTTGGGTTGGTGTGTGCTCGCCTATTGGCGCGGAACACGCTAGGGCAAGTCTTGTCAGGGCGAGTCTTGTCAGGGAAAGTCTTGTCAGGTTCGCCTTGTCCAAGAAAGAAATCGCTTTGTCCGGGAGAGAGATATCGGCTGGCAAGCCCGAGCTGCAGATGTTCGACGACAGTTGCTTGCGCACTTGCGCGATGTCGATCCCGGTCCTAGGTTCAAGCCCGGCGCGGCGTTCGCGCCAAACTTGGGAGAGTGAAATGGCCTGGAAAGCTCCAAAGATTGTCGAAGTGCCGGTGGGCATGGAAATCAACATGTACGCCTGCGCAGCGCGCAAATAGACCACATCGAAACGACCGGCCCGGCTCGACCGACAAGTCCTGCGTCGAGCCGTGGCAGGCGTCCTGCCAACAAAATTGGGCCGGCGCCACAATCGCCCGTAGGGCATCAAGCGAATCAAATCAAACTTGAGTTGGAGCGGGATCTCGGGCGCGACCTCTGGATTGCGCGTCGTCGCGTTGCGGCGAACGTTTTATTTCATTCGCAGGAAATGTCCGGAGAGAGGCCGCCGTGCTGCGCCTTGTGAATCGCGGATGGAACGATTCCGAAATGCTCCCGGAATACGCGGCTGAAGTGCGACGAACTCGAAAAGCCCCACGAAAATGCGACGTCCGTGACGGATTTTCCGACCTGGGTCTCCAGTTCCTGACGGCAATTCTGCAACCGGGCGTGCCGGATATAGTCGCTGATGGTGGTTCCGCGATCGCTGAACAGCATGTGCAGATAGCGTTTGGTGCAGCCCAAAGCCGCAGAGATCTGGTCGATCGAAAGATCGGGGTCGCGCAGATGTTCCCGGATGAAGAAGTGCGCCCGGACATACATCGCCTCGGGGCCGACCCGATCGAACATCGCGTCGGCGTCGCGAAGCGGCAACAGCAGGAGATCGATCAGCGAATCGGCAACCCCGATCGCGTTGTTCGGCGACAGCTTGGTCGCTTCGTCGAACGCGGCATGAACAAAGTTGTAGGCGATCCGGCCGGTGCCGGTGCGCGCCGAGAGTTTGCAGGCCGACATCTTTGCTGAGCGGAAGCCGCGTTCCTGCAGCAATTCCTTCGGCACAATGACGACCTCGTGCCGGGTCAGTGCGGGGCTGACGATGGTGTGCGGACAGGAGACGTCGTAGGCGAGACAGTCGCCGGGCGCCAACTCGATATGGCGGCCGCTCTGTTCGAAATGCGAAATTCCGTAAGTCTGGAACAGGATCTTGATGAACGGATGGCCGCCCAGTGCCGCGCTCGCGGCTGTGTGTGCCAGCCGGTGCTGGCTCGCCTCGATCTGGCATAGCTTTAGTTTCGAGACCGTCGTGTAATTTATCCTGCCCTCGAATGTGGAAGCTTCCAGCGGATCGATGTCAAAATGCCCGCAAAGATCGGTCAGTGTATCTGACCAAACCTGGATCTGCTTCTTCGGCGTAAATCCGGAGGTGTTAAGCGAGCGGACCGTGTCGGACATTATCCAGCCACCGATTCGAGATCAGAAGACGTAGTCGCTTGCCGCAAAAAGTATCGAGTCACACTAGAGCGGCTTTTACCTCAATTTAAGGCCGTCGTCGGGCTTTGAGCAGCACGCCTGCTGACATCCCTTTGATAATCCTCCGACTTAGTTTCAGCGCCGTCAAGAGAAACCTAAGTTGATGGTGCTGCGCAACATAGGTGCGGCGCCGTGAACGAAAATCATCGCGGCCCTTAAAAAGATCATCGCGCTTCGCTTTCGCGCAAAGGCGTTTCCCTCTTGGGCAAGTTTCCTGATTTGAAGCGGGTAAGATGGTTACGAACAAAACTGAAAAGTGATCCGTTTTTGCGGAAACACTTCGTTCACATTTGGGAGGATTCACGATGCGCAAGGTATTACTCGCGACCGGTGTCAGTCTGTTGGCGTTGTACGGCCCGGCGTTACGGGCCGACGAGGCGTTGGACAAGCTAGCCAAGGATCCCAAGCAGTGGGTCATGCAGCAGGGCGATGATGCCAACACGCGCTATTCCAAGCTGAACCAGATCAACGCCGCCAACGTCAAGAAGCTGCAGGTGGCCTGGACGTTCTCGACCGGCGTGCTGCGCGGTCATGAGGGCGGCCCGCTGGTGATCGGCGACGTGATGTATGTGCACACGCCGTTCCCGAACACGGTCTATGCGCTGGATCTGAACAACGAAGGCAAGATCATCTGGAAGTATGAGCCGCGGCAGGATCCCAATGTGATTCCGATCATGTGCTGCGACACGGTCAACCGCGGCGTCGCCTATGCCGATGGCAAGATCTTCCTGCATCAGGCCGACACTACGCTGGTCGCGCTCGACGCCAAGACCGGTGCGAAAGTCTGGTCGGTGATGGACGGCGAAGCCGGCAAGGGCCAGTCCGGCACCGATGCGCCGTTTGTCTACAAGGACAAGGTCCTGATCGGCGTCTCCGGCGGCGAGTTCGGTGTGCGCGGCTGGGTCAGCGCCTACAACATCAAGGACGGCAAGCTGGCCTGGCGCGGCTTCTCGGCAGGACCGGACGCCGACACGCTGATCGACCCGGTCAAGACCACTTCACTCGGCAAGCCGGTCGGGCCGGATTCCTCGACATCGACCTGGCAGGGCGATCAATGGAAGATCGGCGGCGGCGCGACCTGGGGCTGGTACTCCTACGATCCGGCGTTGAACCTGGTCTATTACGGTTCGGGTAACCCCTCGACCTGGAACCCGGTGCAGCGCCCCGGCGACAACAGGTGGTCGATGTCGATCTGGGCGCGCGATCTCGACACCGGTGCGGTCAAATGGATCTACCAGATGACGCCGCATGACGAGTGGGACTTTGACGGCGTCAACGAGATGATCCTGACCGACCAGTCCATCAATGGCCAGCCGCGGAAGCTGCTGACGCATTTCGACCGTAACGGCTTCGGCTACACGCTCGATCGCGCCACCGGCGAATTGCTGGTCGCCGAGAAGTTCGATCCGGTCGTGAACTGGGCGAGCAAGGTCGACATGGACAAGTCGTCCAAGACCTATGGCCGGCCGCTGGTGGTCGATGCCTATTCGACACAGCACCAGGGTGAAGACAGCAACTCAAAGGGCATCTGCCCGGCGGCGCTCGGCACCAAGGACGAGCAACCGGCGGCCTATAGCCCGGAGACGCAGTTGTTTTATGTGCCGACCAACCATGTCTGCATGGACTACGAGCCCTACAAGGTCGCCTATACGGCCGGCCAGGCTTACGTCGGCGCCGCGGTGGCGATGTATCCGCCCAAGGGCGATACCCATATGGGCAACTTCATTGCCTGGGACGGCAAGACCGGCAAGATCGTGTGGTCCAACAAAGAGCAGTTCTCGGCCTGGGGCGGCGCATTGGCCACCGCCGGCGGGGTCGTGTTCTACGGCACGCTCGAAGGCTACCTGAAGGCGGTCGATGCCAAGACGGGCAAGGAACTCTACAAGTTCAAGACCCCGTCGGGCATCATCGGCAACGTGATGACCTACGAGCACGGCGGCAAGCAATATGTGGCGGTGCTGTCCGGCGTCGGCGGCTGGGCCGGTATCGGTCTGGCGGCCGGTCTGCTGCAGCCCGAGAACGCTGCCGCGTGGCATGGTGCGGTCGATCAGGGCAAGTTGCCGACCAAGGAGAAGACCGTCGATACCGCGGGGCTTGGCGCGGTCGGCGGCTATGCGGGTCTGGCGTCCTACACCTCATTGGGCGGCACGTTGACGGTGTTCGCACTGCCCAGCGAATAGGCCGCGACGTCACGGAGAGATGATCCTGGATCGGCGCGCCGCTGCCCTGCTGCGCGCCGATTCTGTTCCGAACTGGCTGCGAAGTGAATGAGGACGTTACGTGAGCATCTGTAACTGGAAATTGCTGCTGATTATTCCTGGTGTGATTTCGGCAACCGCCGCCACCGTCCGCGCCGACGGATCGGGCGATCCCGCCATCGTCTCATCCGACGACGGCAAATACGCCGACAAGGGCGGCAACCCGACCTACAAGATGGGCGAGGACGGCACCGTCGACTGGTACACCTATTCGGGCTTTCGCCGCTATCATTCGGACTGCCATGTCTGTCACGGCCCGAACGGCGAGGGATCGAGCTATGCCCCCGCGCTCGCGGCTTCCTTGAAGACGATGAGCTATGTCGACTTCAACAATATCGTCACCAACGGCCGCAAGAATGTCGATGCCGCCAATGACAAGGTGATGCCGTCATTCGCGACAAATGCGAATGTGATGTGCTATCTCGACGACATCTACGTCTACCTGCGCGCCCGCGCCAACGATGCGATTCCAGGCGGCCGTCCGCCGAAACATGAAGACAAGACCGAGGCCATCAAACAGGCCGAGGCCAGTTGTACGGGGATCAAATGACGGCAAGACACAAAGAATTGGGAAAATCGGGAACGAGCGGCGCGGGTGACGACAGATTTTATCGTCAAGAGCCCAACAGGAGCATGAAATGAAAACACGCGCCGCAGTCGCGTTCGAAGCCAAAAAGCCGCTCGAAATCGTCGAGCTCGATCTGGAAGGTCCGAAAGCGGGCGAAGTGCTGGTCGAGATCAAGGCGACCGGAATCTGCCACACCGACGCCTACACGCTGGACGGTTTCGACAGCGAAGGAATCTTTCCGTCGATCCTCGGCCATGAGGGAGCGGGCATCGTTCGTGAGGTCGGCCCCGGTGTCACCTCGGTCAAGCCGGGCGACCATGTGATCCCACTTTACACGCCGGAATGCCGGCAGTGCAAAAGCTGCCTCAGCCAGAAGACCAATTTGTGCACCCAGATTCGCGCGACGCAGGGCAAGGGCGTGATGCCCGACGGCACCTCGCGCTTCAGCCACAAGGGCAAGCCGATCTTCCATTACATGGGCTGTTCGACGTTTTCGAATTTCACGGTGTTGCCGGAGATCGCGGTCGCCAAAATTCGCGAAGACGCGCCGTTCGACAAGAGCTGCTACATCGGCTGCGGCGTCACCACCGGCGTCGGCGCGGTGGTCAATACCGCCAAGGTGACGCCGGGCTCCAACGTGGTGGTGTTCGGTCTCGGCGGCATCGGCCTCAACGTGATCCAGGGCGCGCGGATGGTCGGCGCCGACAAGATCGTCGGCGTCGATATCAATGACTCCAAGGAAGAATGGGGCCGCCGCTTCGGCATGACGCACTTCGTCAATCCGAAGAAGGTCGAAGGCGATATCGTACAGCATCTGGTCGGACTGACCGATGGCGGCGCCGATTACACTTTTGATTGCACCGGCAACACCACTGTGATGCGGCAGGCGCTGGAAGCCTGCCATCGCGGCTGGGGTGTTTCGGTCGTGATCGGCGTCGCGGAAGCCGGCAAGGAAATCGCCACGCGGCCATTTCAACTGGTCACCGGCCGGGTCTGGAAGGGTTCGGCCTTCGGCGGCGCGCGCGGCCGCACGGATGTGCCGAAAATCGTCGATTGGTACATGAACGGAAAGATCGAGATCGACCCGATGATTACCCACGTCCTCAAGCTCGAGGAAATCAACAAGGGGTTCGATCTCATGCACGAAGGCAAGTCGATCCGTTCGGTTGTGGTGTTCTGAAGTCCAAACAAACGTCAAACACAAGGAGGATAGACCTATGACTGTTCACATCCATCCATCGGTTGACAACGGGGTCAAGAAGGGTTCCGGCCATTTTGCGGGCGGCACCCTGGTCTGCAAATGCAAGGACAAGCAGGTCAAGGTCGGCGTCAAGGGCGACGTTGCCCACAATCACGCCTGCGGTTGCAGCCAGTGCTGGAAACCGGAAGGCGCGGTCTTCTCGGTCATTGCGGTGGTTCCGCGCGAGAACGTCACTGTGCTGGAGAACGGCGACAAGCTTCACATCGTCGATCCCTCCAAGACCATCCAGCGGCACGCCTGCAAGGTGTGCGGCACCCACATGTACGGCCGCATCGAGAACAAGGCGCATCCGTTCTACGGTCTGGACTTCATCCATCCCGAACTCTTCACCGAAGGCGGCTCGGCGGCCCCGGGCTTTGCGGCGTTCGTATCCTCGGTGATCGAGACCGGGGTCAATCCGTCGGAGATGCCCGCGATCCGGGCGCGCCTCAAGGAGCTCGGGCTTGAGCCCTATGATTGCCTGTCGCCGGTGCTGATGGATGCGATCGCCGGTCATGTGGCGAAAGCCAAAGCGGCCTGACGACGACCGCACAGGTTACACCATCGCGGGCTTTCGATCCGCCGGGCTTTTGATTCGCGTGGTCCCGCTGCCGGCCATTCCGGCAGCGCAGGCCTTGCGGGTCGTGGCCATGCTATGATTGTGTGAGCAGCCGCTAACAGGCGCGTCAAAACAAGCCGGGAGGAAGCCAATGCACAGAATGCTGGTCACATACAACGAGCCGAAAGACCCGGCGCATTTCAAAAAGTACTATGTCGAGACCCACGTGCCGCTGGCGCACAAGCTTCCGGGCCTGAAATCAGCCACCTACGCGTTCGACGTCAAGCCGCTGGGGCCCGGCAAGGCGCCGTTCTGCGTGTTCGAGGCCGACTTCGAAAGCGAAGCGGCGTTGATGAGCGCGCTCGGATCGCCGGAAGGAAAGGCCGTTGCGGGCGATGTCCCCAACTACGCGTCCGGCGGCGTCTCCATGGTGCATTTCCCGGTCAAGTGATGAAGCGAATCCAACAGCGGAGAGCCGTTTCAATATTCAAACGGCTTGACGTTGTAACCTCGGTCGAATGTTCGTTCAAAGGCGGCCGCGGCGCGGATGACATCTTCTTCCCGGTGTGAGCGGCCGATGATCTGCAGTCCCACCGGCATGCCGTCAGAGGCCAGTCCGGCGCAAACCGAGGCTGCTGGATGGCCCGTCAGGTTGAACGGATAGGTATAGTAAACCCAGGAAACGAGATTCCGGTCGGTTAGCGCATCCGGAATATTCTTGCCGGCATCCAGCGACGTCACGGGGAGAGTAGGCGAAATCAGGATGTCATACTTTTCAAAAAAGCCGCGAACGTGGTCCCGCAAGGCGTAGCGGGCAAAAACCTTGGTGTAATAATCCCGCATCTCCTGATCGAGCGCCGGCGCAAGCACATCGGCGACAGCGGGATCCAGCAATTCCCGCTGATTTTCCATGAACGAGCGGAGGCGAATTCCGACGCCCGCGTAGAACTCGGCTGTCCACAGATCGGCAGGATCGGCTTCAAAGACGTTCTCGACCTGATCGACCTGGCATCCGAGCTCCTCGAATGTGCGGGCCGCACGATCGGTAAGTTTCAGGACTTCGGGATCGGGCCGCGCGTATCCCAGCGTGGCACTGTAAGCGACTTTCAATCCTGCGACGGAGGCGCGTGAAGCGCCGAGCACATCGGGTACCGGGCCTGCGACACCGGCTGGATCGCGGCGGTCGAAGCCCGCGATCACCGAGAACAACAACGCCGTATCCGTTACCGATCTGGCCAGCGGCCCGACATGCGCCAGCGTGGGTGTCGCTGAGGTCGGCCACACCGGGACCCGCCCGAATTGTCCCTTGAGGCCTGACAGGCCGGTGAACGAGGCGGGGATGCGAATGGATCCTCCGCCGTCCGTTCCCAACGCGAACGGCGTGATGCCGGCCGCCACGGAAGCCGCCGCTCCGGCGCTCGATCCGCCCGGCGTCTTCGCCAGATTCCAGGGATTGCGCGTGATACCGGTCAGCGGACTGTCGCCCACCGGCTTACAGCCGAACTCGCTCGTCGTGGTCTTGCCGATCAGGATGCCGCCGGCCGCCTTGGCGCGTTCGACCGAGGGTGCATCAACCGTGGCGACGTTGCCCGCCATGGTGCGCGAGCCCGAGGCGTAGCCAACGCCTTTGACGGCGATCAGATCCTTGGTCGAAAATGGGATGCCATGGATCGCCCCGAGAGGCGCCCCCTTCATGACGGCGTCTTCAGCGACTTTCGCCGCGGCGAGGGCCTGTTCCGGCATCAGAATATAAAATGCATTGAGCGTCGATTGGGTCGCTTCGGCTTTGGCCAGCGCCCGACGTGTGACATCGACCGGTGATATCTCCCTGGCGGCGATACGCCGGCGCATCTCCATCGCACTCATGGTGTCAAATTCGCTGGACATGTTTCTGGCCCCGGTTGAGGCCCGGAAGAACATATCTCCCGGACCTTCTCGTTATATGGCTTTACCTCGCCGTCGCGTTGGAGCGGGCGGTCAGTTCAGGACCGCAAAGGCGCGTACCGGTGAGCCGGAACCGCCCTTGAACTTCAACGGCACGCCGAAGAACTGGAATTCTCCCTTGCCGAGGAGCTCTTCAAGGTTGACCAGCCACTCCCAATGGCTGATGCCGAGATCGCGGCACAGCCGATGCTGCGCAAAGATGTTGTCGGTCGGCTTGTCGGTCGAAGGACCTTCGACGCCGTGCATCTTCGATTTGCGATCGTACAGCCATCGCGTCGCCTCAACCGTCAGCAACGGATTTTTCCAGACCGAATCCATCGACGGATAGTTGCGCTTGTGGAAGCCGGTGCAGAGCAACACGATGTGGCCATCCACCTTGACGCCGGCCTTCTTTTCCGCCGTTTCCATATCTGCAGCGGTGATATCCCCGAGATCCGGAATGTGCTGGAGATCGAAACAGACGGCTTTGCCCATGAACGTCTCCAGTGGCATCTCGTCGACCGGGGCGCCCTTCGGATTGACGTGACGATAGGCGTCGACATGCGTTCCCACGTGATCGAGCATGGCGATGAAATTGGTCTGGAACGTCATGGGATCGCCGGGTACGCCAAGGTTAGCAGCCTTGGTGCTTTCGTGGCTCATGTGCAGGGCAATGACCGGGCGCTGAAACAGCTTGTGCGCGGGCATGTTGTCTTCGATGGTGAGGCTGAGGTCGACGATACGTTGAGCCATGGTTACTCCTTGGGCTTCGTGGGGACAGGGGTAGATTTTTTCTTGCCGAGAAAGGCTTCGATCACGTCGGGGTTATGTGACAATGCGGTGCTGGAGCCTTCATGGGCGATGCGCCCATTGGCGACGACAAAGCCGTAATCGGCGATCGCCAGTGCATAGGATGCGAGTTGTTCCACCAGAAGGATCGTTAGTCCTTCCTGATTGAGCGCGGCCAGTACCTTCATCAGTTGATCGACGATCTTGGGAGCCAACCCGAGCGAGACCTCATCGATCACGAGCAGTTCAGGTTGACCCATCAAGCCGCGTGCAATCGCCAGCATCTGCTGTTCGCCGCCCGACAGGCTTCCAGCCTGCTGCTGCATGCGCTCGCGGAGGCGTGGAAATAGTTCAAGGACCCTGTCGAGCGTGGCGCGCGAGCCTTCGCTTTTCAGGCCGCCACGGAGATAGGCGCCAAGTATCAGATTGTCCTCGACGGTTTGATCGGGGAACAGCAGCCGGCCTTCCGGTACCATCACGAGGCCGCGCGCGGCCTTGCGGTCGGCGCGGAGTGTCGTGGTATCCTCGCCGCGAAAAAACACCTTGCCGCCGGAAGGCCGCACCAGCCCTGTGGCTCCGCGTACCATCGACGACTTGCCGGCGCCGTTGTTCCCTATGACGGCAACAAGCTGGCCGCGTTTCACCTTGAGCGAAATATCCCGCACCGCGACGGCCGCGCCATAGCGCAATTCGAGATTTTGAATCTCAAGCAGGATATCGCTCATGCGCCGGCCCCGACGGCAGCGGCGCGATCGAGCGGTGCACCGAAATAGGCCTCGATGACGCGCGGATCGTCCTGGATCGCTGTGGGATTATCGCTTGCGATGACCTGGCCGTAATCCAGCACGGTGACGTGATCGGCCAGCGCCATGATCAGATCGACATGATGCTCGATCAGCAATATTGACACGCCCAGCGCCGCGATACGGCGCACCATCGCCTCGAGGTCGTCGATCTCCTGGGTCGTCAGGCCGGCAGCGGGCTCGTCAAGCAACAGCAGCCGCGGCCTGCCGGCCAGCGCGCGGGCGATTTCGAGACGGCGTTGCAGGCCGAACGGCAGGAAGCGCGCTTCCTCGTTGGCGTATTGCGAGAGACCGACAAACGCGAGCAGGCCGATGGCGGTCTGGCGGCACTCACGCTCTTCGCGGCGCATTTTTGGCGTGCGGAGCAGCGCCTGCGTGAGCCCGTAGGTCAGGCGCTGGTCGTAACCCGCCATGACATTTTCCAGAACGCTCATTTCGCCGAACAATTCGGTGTTCTGGAATGTCCGGGCGAGACCAAGCCGCGCGATATCGAGCGATCGGCGGCCCGTCAGTTCGACACCATCGAGTTCGCAGCGGCCTTCGTCGGGCCGGTAAAATCCGGAGATGGTGTTGACGAACGTCGATTTCCCGGCGCCATTCGGGCCGATCAGCGCATGGATTTCCCCGCCCTTGACGCGCAGGGAAGCGTTCGAAAGTGCGCTCAGCCCACCAAAGCGAACCGTCAGGGCGGTTGCCACCAGTTCGGCGGCCAGCATCTTTTTCTCGTGGCGCAGCGTCGTCTCGACAGGCAGACCTTCCGTGGCAGCAAGTGCGGGGGCAGGCGGCCGCAGGCGATTGAATGCCCATTGCAAGGTGCCGACGATTCCGCGTGGCAGTGCGAACATCACAACCAGCAACAGCGCACCGTAAGCAAATTTCTGCCAGAGCTGAAACTGCTGCAGGTACTCGGGAAGGTAGGTCAGAAGATAAGCGCCGATCACCGGGCCAAAGGTCGAGCCGGCGCCGCCGAGGATGACCATCAGGAGAAAGCGGACGCTGTCGGAAAACGTGAAGATATCCGGCGAAATATACGAGTTGAGAAACGAATAGAATGTTCCGGCGATGCCGGCTGTCACCGCGGAGATCACGAATGCCAGCGTGCGCAGGCCCGTCGAGTTGATGCCGAGCGCGCGGGACGCCGTTTCGCTCTGTGCGACCGCCAGCATGGTCCGGCCGAAACGGGATATCTTCAGGTTATGGATCAGCAGCGTAAATACGAAAAGCGTTACGGCAAGCACGCCGTAGAACGCGAAGCCCGACAGCCTGATGCCGAGAATATTCGGCTTCGGAATCGAACTCAGTCCGGTTGTGCCGCCGGTCAGCGACTGCCACTCGATCGCAACGTTCTCGACGATGATACCGAAGGCGATCGTCACGACCGCGAGATAGACGCCGCGGACCCGCACCGTCGGATAGGCCAGCAATACGCCGAACAGACCGGAGATGATGGCGGCGCCGATGCAGGAGCCGACGATGTCAAAACCCAGTCGGGTGGAAAGGATAGCGCCCGAATAGGATCCCAATGCAAACAGCCCGGCCTGTCCCAGAGATACCAGCCCGGCCAAACCGACGAGGACGTTGAGACCTACCGCGATAATCCCGTAGATCAGGAAGAGCATGAACAAACGCAGCTCGTACTCATTGCCGGCCGTCAGCGGCACGGCGACGAGGATCGCCGCAAAAATAAAAAAACAAACGGGTGCGAGATATCTCATACCTTGAGAACCTCGCGCTTGCCGAAGAGTCCATGCGGAAAAGCCAGCAGCACCAGGATCATCACGCTGAATCCGATGATCTCGCGCGCCGCCGTCGAGATGTAGCCCTCGACGAATTTCTCCATGATGCCGAAGCACAATCCGCTGATGACGACGCCCGGGGCGCTGGTGATGCCGCCGATGATGGCGACCGCAAAACCTTTCAAGCCGAGCAGCGCGCCCATGCTCGCCGACACCTGGATCACGGGGGCGACCAGTACGCCGGCCGCGGCTCCCAGCAGCGAAGCGAGCGCGAATGAAAAGGCAACGATGCGATTGACGTTGATGCCCATCAGCGCGGCAGCGCGCTTGTCATGCGCCACCGCCTGCATCGCGCGGCCGACCAGCGTGTGGCGCTGCATGAGTTTTAATCCGAACATGACCAGCAGAGCGAAGACGGGGATGGCCAGTTCCTGCGGATAGACGCCGGCGCCCAGAATGTGGACCGCGCTCTTGACCCCCGGAGATGCGAGCGGCCGTGAAAAGCCGCCGAATTGCAGCGTTGCCAGGGATTCGATCATCACACCGACCGCGATGGTGGTGAGCATCCAGCCGATCGAATTGCTGGTCGCCGTGAACGGACGAATTGCGAAACGCTCCAGCAGCACACCGAAGACGGCGCCGGCGATGATGCCCAAAAGGCAAGCGATCGGCAGCGGGATTTCCGCATCCACGCCAACCACGGCGAGAACCGCGCCGAGCATCAACGTGTCGCCATGCGCGAAATTCACCGCCCGGGCGGCCGACCACATGATGTGAAAACCAAGCGCGACAAGCGCGTAGATGCCACCGATGGCCAGCCCCGACAGGATGTACTGAATCGTTGTTGTCAAAGTACCGTCAGTCGTTCGGTCGTGATTGGATCAGGAAAAGCCAGCCGCGGTCCCCCGCCCATGCTGTCAGGACGTACGGCAGCAAGCTGCAGCGGCAATCGCGTGACGAAAGTCCATTTTCCGGTTTCGACGAGCGCGCATTGATGCTCGTCGAATTTCAGCAGGTCCGATCGGGCGGGAAGCGCCGATCGCTTGAAGCGCCTAGTTGCTTTTGCCGTAGCTGGTTTGTTCGAGCGGAAGCAGCTTTCCGTCGGTCCAGACCGTCAGCTTGTAATATTTCGGCAAGATGGCGTCCTGACGCTCCGGATCCTTTGCGTCAAAGGCTGGCTCGTAACTGGCAACGAGGCCGTCGTAATTCACCGTGTACAAGGCTTCGCGAACTTTCGCCCAATCATACGAACCGGCTTTCTCGATCGCCTTGGCGATGATGTAGACGGCGTCGTAGGCATTGGCGACGCCCGATCCCATCTTGATCTCGGAAGGATCCTTGATGCCGTATTTCGCTTTCAGCTTGTCCCAGAAAGCCTGTTTCTTCGGATCCATGCTGCCCATGAAGGTGTAGGTCTGGATGACCTCAACGCCGTTGGCGAGCGGTCCGGCGAGTTCGCCGAGATTTCCCGCGATGCCCCATGCGCCGATGATGGGCGGCTTCCAGCCCACCTTGTCCATCGATCGCAGAATCTGGTTGCCCTCGCGGTCAAGCGCCCACAACAGAACGAGATCGGCGCCGGCGTCCCGTGCGCGAATGATCTGCGGCGTCATGTCCTGGTCGGCCCAGTTGAAGGTTTCCGCCGCGACCAGTTCCTTGCCGACCTTGGACATCGCATCCTTGACGTCAGGCAAGGCGCCGTTGCCCCAACCGGTGTTCTCGTACAGGAAGGCGATCTTGCCGGTCTTCGAGGACTTCAAGGCTTGCTCGACGAGAAAGCGCGCCACCCATTTATCCTTGGCGGACACGCGAAACATGAAGTTCGGCGTTTTTCCATTTTCGATCGCCTTGGTATTGGCAGCCAGCACGCCGACATAGGGAATGCCGATTTCATTGACCGGCTCGGCCTGCGCGACGGCGACAGTGGAATGATATCCGCCCAGAATCGCGACGCATTTGTCGGACAACGCCACACGGCGGGTGTTGTCGACACCACGCGGTGGCGCGCCCGCATCGTCGTATTGAACAAAACGCAGCGGCTTGCCGAGGACGCCGCCCTTGGCATTGATTTCATCAATCGCGATTTCAGCGCCCATCTTGATCGACTGTCCGCCGAAGGCCGCCGGACCGGTAGTGGCCGCCGAATTTCCGATGCACGGCTCCTGCTCCGCGTGAGCGGCGGTCGAGAAAAATCCCAGAACCGCAGCCACAGCGACGGAGCTGCGCACCATCGTTTGTAAAAACATGTCGGATCTCCCGCTTCGATGGCCGAAACAAGCTTCGGCCTCGCTCGGCGCGGAGCTAACGGCAAAGAAATCCATTGAACAAAGACCAATTTCCAATCAAAGATATAGGTAAATCCTATCGAGTTGATCCTGCTCGCGTTTGGTGCAGCAGAGTGCGAGGCAAATTGCTGTTTAAACTCTATTATTTCACGCAGTAGGCAATCGTTTTTACAAATGCATATTTTTACAGCAAATTGAGCGTGCTTCTCGAGAGGAAATAAGACTTCGGATGGATCTGCGGCAGCTCAAATACTTCGTGCAGATCGCCGAAACCGGAAATTTTTCGCGGGCGGCGGAAGTGCTGCGGATCGCGCAACCCTCCCTCAGCCAGCAGATCAAGAGCCTTGAAGAGGAGCTTGGCGTGCCGCTGTTCGTTCGTCATGCGCGAGGCGTGACGACAACCGAGCAGGGACAGCAACTCTACGAGCATGCGCGCCGCATCCTGCAGGAGATCGACAACGCAAAAGGCGTGCTGCGCTCGCAAACCTCGGACCCCACTGGCCGGGTTTCGGTTGGCCTTCCGACATCCGCCTGCCGCGGATTGTCGTTGCCCTTGTTTCGGGTCATGGCCGAACGCCTGCCCAACGTAACCCTGCATATCGTCGAGGCCATGACGGGCTATCTCGACGAATTTATCCAGGCGGGCCGCCTTGATGTCGCGCTGCTGTACGATCACAAGGCGTTCGAGCACGTCGCCTGGACGGAGATGATCACCGAAGATCTCATGCTGTTCGTGCCGGCGAAGAGTCCGATTGCAAAACGACGATCGGTTTCGTTCCGCAAAGCCTTTGAGTTTCCCGTGGTGTTGCCGGGCCGCCCGAACGTGCTGCGCACGGTGATCGAACAATTGGCCGCGCGTCATGAGATCACGATGAACGTGCGGGATTGCGACAGCCTGCCCGCGATCGCAAAACTGGTGTGCGACGGCCAGTTCATGGCGGTGATGCCGCATTTCGCTTTTGTCGATGAGATGGCGCGAGGCGAGATGGCGGCTATACCCATTGTCGATCCCGTTCCGTCATGGACGCTGTCGGTGGTTGTTTCACAGCGAACGATGCATTCCCGTGCCAGCGAAGCCGCAGCCCGCGTCATGGCGGATTTGATCGGCGATATGGTCAAACAAGGGACATGGCGGGCAAAACTGCGCGGCGCCAAAGCAGCTCACGATTAACTGTGCGCGCAGCAAACGGTATTTCGGATCGGGATTAACTGGCCGCAGCCCCAGCGATCAGTTCGAACGAACGCAGCCGGGTCGGGTGGTCGTAGATGTCGAAAACCACGATCAGTTCGTCCGCCCCGGTTTCCCTGACCAGCGCGTCGATCCCGGCGCGGACGGTCGCGCCCGATCCGATGATGGAATGGGCGAGCATGCGCTGGACCTGCGCCTTTTCCGGTGGCGACCAATAGGTTTCGATGTCGTCGATCGGCGGCTGGCTGAGGCCGCGCGTGCCCCGCACCATATTGGTGAACGACATCTGTTGTGTCGTCGCCAGGCGTCTGGCTTCGTCGTCGCTCCCGGCCGCGATGATGTTGACGCCGACCATCGCATAGGGGCGGTCCAGTTGCTCGGACGGCCTGAAGCGCTCGCGGTAGATCTGCAGCGCCTGTAGCAATTGCTCGGGCGCGAAATGCGAAGCGAACGCATAAGGCAATCCCAGTTCGGCGGCGACCATCGCGCCGAAATGGCTCGATCCGAGGATCCATAGCGGCACGTCGGTGCCCGCGGCCGGCACCGCCTGGATCCGCTGATCGGGACCGGCCGGCGCCAGAAACGCCTGCACTTCGAGGACGTCCTGCGGAAAATTATCCGCCGCCTCCGGCGTGCGGCGCAAGGCGCGCAGCGTCAACTGATCGGTGCCGGGCGCCCGCCCGAGGCCGAGATCGACGCGGCCCGGAAACAGCCGCGCCAGCGTCCCGAACTGTTCGGCGATCACATAGGGCGCGTGGTTGGGCAGCATGATGCCGCCGGCGCCGACGCGGATCGTTGTGGTGCCCTCGGCAATATGGGCGAGCACGATCGAGGTCGCCGCGCTGGCGATGCCCGCCATGTTGTGGTGCTCGGCCACCCAGATGCGCCGGTATCCCCAGCCCTCGGCATGCACCGCGAGATCGCGCGCATTGTTGAGCGCGCCACGCGCGTCGGTTTCCTGGGTGACACGGACGAGATCGAGGATAGAGAGGGGCGTCATGGGAGTCCAAAGGTGAGGCGGTGCGAGATACGCGCAGGTGTTCATGTTTGCGGGTTCGAAAACAAACCCGCGCGCTCCTGCCATATAGCGCTGAATTCATCGCGAACAATGCCATGGCGACACGCTGGTGGACGTGTTGCTGCCGCAGCCCCGTAGGATGGATGGAGCGCAACGATACCCATCACATCGGTGATTCGTAGCGAGACGATGGGTTTCGCGAGCGCTCAACCCATCCTACGGGCTACGCGCTGTCATCGTAACGCCTCAGATGTTCGTCTGGATGTCATGACTTGTAGCTGTCGTCGCTGCGATCCAGCTTGCGAAGCAGCGCATGCCAATCGCGATCGGCGACAAATGGATTGAAATTCTCGAACTGTTGCGCCGTGCGTTCCCGCACTTCTTCGGGCGGATAGATCAGCTCCGTTCCGCCGGCCAATGCATCGATCTGGATACGGCACGCTGTCTCAAGATAATACATCAGTTCGAACGCATCACGGACGCTCTTGCCGCAGGTCAGCAGGCCGTGGTTTGCGAGAATCAACGCGTTATGCGGTCCGAGACTGCGCGCGAGCCGCTCCTGCTCCGAATGGTTCAAGGCCAATCCATCGAACGCGTGGTATCCGACACGATTGTGAAAGCGCAATGCGTGCTGCGAAATCGGAAGCAGGCCGTGTTTCTGGCTGGATACGGCGGAGCCGGCCTTGGTGTGGGTGTGGAAGATACACGCGGCGTCGGGCCGCGCCCGGTGCAGCGCAGAGTGGATGACGAATCCCGTCGGATTGATGTCGAGCGGGTCTTCGTCAAGCGCATTGCCGTCCAGATCGATCTTCACAAGGTTCGAGGCGGTGACTTCCTCGTACAGGAAGCCAAAGGCGTTGATCAGAAATTGATTGTCCGTGCCCGGTATTCTCAACGAGATGTGGTTGTAGATCAGGTCGGTCATGCCATAGGGCACGCAAAGCCTGTAGCAGGCCGCGAGCGTGACGCGCGCCTGCCATTCCTCGCCGCTGACCCGCGATTGCAGCGTCGCGCGCCGGTTCAGGGATTGTCGTGTAGCTTCGCTCAGCATTCATATCGCTCCATTTTGAGCCGCCAGGCGCAGGTGATGACTCTCGGTTTCATGACCGGTACGGCTTCGCCCTGAACTGTGCGCCACGCCGAGGGCGCGAAGAAGGTCGGCCCGGATCGATGTGGACGCCGCCGCCAGGGATCCGTCGCGGCTGCGCTCGACCGTGAATTCCGCGTGGATGTGACCGTTATCCAGCACCAGAATACGATCGGCCAGCTTGATGGCTTCGTCGACGTCGTGCGTTACCATGAAGACGGCCGGACGGTGCCGCTCGAACAGTTCGAGCACGAGATCGTGCATTGCGATCCTGGTGAGGGCATCGAGGGCGCCGAAAGGCTCGTCAAGCAGCAGCAGGTCCGGCTCTCGAACCAGCGCCCGGGCCAGTGCCGCGCGCTGTGCTTCGCCGCCGCTCAGCGTCACCGGCCAGGCATCGATGCGATGCGACAGGCCGACTTCCGCGAGCGCGTTACGTACGCGCTCTTTTGCGTCCTGCTCAGTGAGGCCCATGGCGACGTTGCGCGCGACGTTTTCCCACGGCAGCAGCCGCGCATCCTGGAATACGATGGCGACATTCGCGCTGATGCTCGTTGTGCCGCCATCGGGTCGATCGAGCCCGGCCAAAATCCTGAGCAGCGTGCTTTTGCCCGAGCCCGACCGGCCCAACAAAGCGACGAACTCGCCGCGCGCGATCTTCAGGTCGATGTGCTTGAGAACTTCCGACCCGGAATACGAACGCTGGATGCCCTTGATATCGACCGGGTACATCCTCTTACTTGACCTTGGTGACGTCAAATACGTTGTTGGTGACGTCCACCAGATTTTCCTGGAAGCCATAGGCATATGTCTGCCGGGCGATCTGCTGAACGCGCGCCAGACCGGCATCGTCGATCGGAATGATGCGTGGCTTGAGCTTCCAGCCTGCGATGGTGTCGATGATCTTGGCCGGCGCGCCCTGCTTCTTGTAAGCGGCGGAATCGAGCGACGGATCGGCGTCGATCTTCGCCGCTTCGGCAACCAGACCGTCATACAGGGCTTTCAGGGCTTTCGGGTTTTTGGTGGCAAAGTCGCGGGTGACGAAATGAACCCAGCTATTGAGCGATTTGATCTGCTTGCCGTCCACCAGCAGTTTCGCGCCGGGAACATTGATGGCAGCCGCGAGATACTGGTCCCAGGTGGCGATCGCATCGACATTTCCACTCGCAAAGGCGGCGACGCCGTCTTCGGGATTGTTGATGTTGATGGTCGTGATGCCCTCGCGCGACAGGCCGTTCTCCTCGAGCGTACGCGCGACGATATAATCGCCGGTGCCGCCCTTGAAGTTGACGGCAATTTTCTTGCCCTGGAGATCCCTGACGGAATTGATCCCCGAATTGCCGCGCACGACGATGCCTTCGCCGAGATGATCGGCCTCGATGGCGAATAGCAGGATGTCGCTTTTGGCTTTCGCCTCGTTGATCAGGCTGGCGAAGCCGCTGGAAGTGATGTCGATCTTGCCGGCCTTGGCGGCCTCGGCGGCGGCCGGATAGCTCGCGAACGGGCCGGCCCAGACCGGCTTGGCGCCGGCTTTGGCCAGCACCTCGCGGAGCGGGCCGTCGCTGCCGTCGAGTCCTTGAATGGTCAGCGTATTGGCCGCGGGAAGCTGTCCGATCCGAACATCGGTGGCCGGTTTCGCGTCATCCGCCCATGTTGCAGACGGGAGCGTGGCCATCGACGAGGCAAGCGTCAATGCCGCTACAAGTCGTCGAAGCATTGCGGTGCGTGGGTGTGTTTGATCGGTCATCGTAGAATTCCCTCAGGTAAGAGATGTGTCAATCATTGCGCCACATAGGCGCTCCGCCATCGCAACAGGCGGAGTTCGAGCACGCGGACGAGCATGTCGGTCAACAGGCCGAGCAGCGCGTAGAGCGAGATGCACAGCAAAACCACGTCGGTCTGTGCATACTGGCGGGCCGAAGACAGCAGCGCGCCGATGCCGTTCTTCGCGTTGACGGATTCGGCGACGATGAGAACGGCAAGGCCGAGTCCCAGGGCGTAGCGCAGCCCTCCGAGAACCGACGGCAGCGCGCCATGCAACAGCACGCGCCAGGATATCTCGATCGACGACAGCTTGTAGACGCGCGCGACTTCGACGAGCCGGCGATCGACATTGCGGATACCGCTGAACGTACTGAGATAGAGCGGGACGAACACGGCCCAGGAGACCAGAAGAATCTTCGGCTCTTCACCGATCCCGAACCACAGGATGAAAAGCGGGACGAGCGCGGTGAACGGGATGGCGCGGGCCATCTGGATGGGCTTGTCGACAATGAACTCGCCGAGCCGTGAGAAGCCGCTGGCGACGCCGATCACGATTGCAAGGACGCCACCGGCCAGAGAGCCGACCAAGGCGCGCAGGACGCTGGCAACGACGGCGTCGGTGAGCGTGCCATCCTGGGCGGAAGTCCAGGCGGCGCGCAGAACGGCATCCGGACCGGGCAGGATCTGTTCCTGGAGCAGGCCCAGCGACGACGCGATCTGCCAGACGGCGATGACGGCAAACGTACTCAACCAGGGCAGCACCGGCGCGATCACAATCGATGGCAGGGGCTTTGCAACAGCGGCTTTCGACACAAGCGGATTCCAGCCAGCCGGCGCATGCCGACGAGACAAAGATATTCAGATATGGAGGGTCTCTTGCTGCAATGTTGCGCACAAGACATGCGCCGTTCCATCTCACTAGCGCACCATGGCGATGGGATGAGATCAAGGGACGCAGATTGCAAAATGCAGCCGGTTCGGCGAAGCGGCTTCTCTCGACGCGGTTCTCAGGAAACGAAAACGGTCGTAGCGCAATCACTGCGGGCGGCCGGTTCGAGCCGCACGCTGGTACGGCGTCGTCTGAATTTCAAGCGCCCCGGCGTCACGCGGTTTCTACGCTCGAAGCAACGTCGAGCGCGCCACGCCCGTCTATCGCTGCGGCGACGTGCGGCACGGTGATGGGTTTGGCAAGTGCTCAAACCATCCTGCGGTTCGAGTCACCCCTAACTCGCCTGCGCTGACGCTTCCATTCGGGCGTTTCGCCTGATCGTCTGCGGCGGCTGACCGAACACGCGCAAGAATGCCTGGCGCATGCGCCTGCGGTCCGCAAAGCCGGTTTCCTGGGCCACCTCGTCGATCGAATGGCGCGTCTGTTCCATCATCAGCCGCGCCGCCTCGAGGCGAAGATTTTCAACGGCCTTGGCGGGGGATTGTCCGGTCTCGGCCCGGAAGGCGCGGCTGAATTGTCTGGGGCTTAAATGCGCCGCGTCCGCCAATTGCTCCACGGACAGATCGGTGTGAAGATTTCGTTTGGCAAACGCCAGCGCGGTTTGAATGCGATCCGATTTGGGCTCAAGCTCAAGCAACGCCGAATGCTGGGACTGGCCGCCAGCGCGGCGATGATAGATCACAAGCTTTTGCGCGATCGAGCGGGTGACCTCGGCGCCGAGGTCCTTCTCGACCATGGCCAGCGCCAGGTCGATACCGGCGGTCATGCCCGCGGACGTCCACACATTCCCGTCGATGATAAAGATGCGATCTTCTTCCATTTTTACGTTTGGAAACCGCGTCTGAAGTTCGCGTGCATGCCACCAATGGGTGGTCGCGCGCTTGCCGTCGAGAATGCCTGCTTCCGCCAGAATGAAAGCGCCGGTGCAGATCGATGCGACCCGGCGCGAGCGCTTCAGCGCTTTGCGCATGAAGGCAAGCAACGCCGCCGGCGGATTTTCCAGAATCGACGTCCCGCCGCCAACGATTACGGTGTCGTAGGTGGCGTTGCCGAACGGCTTGGAGTCGACCACCATGCCCGTCGATGAGCGCACCAGCCCGCCTTTTTCCGAGAGGAAATGCATCTCGTAAAGCGGTTTCTCCTTCAGGAAATTGGCGTATTCGAACACCGAAAGCGCCGCAAAACTCATGGATTGAAAACCGTCAAAAACCACGAACCCGATGCGCTGCATGTTGCTTTCCTTTCGGATAAGGCGATGTCCTGAAAAAGTAATATATACGACATTTCGGCCATGCGCCACCCCGGCTACATTTCCAGCCATCAGCCGCGCCCAACGGCCCGGCACAACACAGTGGAAGGAAAGCAAATGGCTAACACGCAAAACAAGGGCACCGCCCTCATCACAGGTTCATCGTCGGGCATTGGCGCTGTCTATGCCGACAGGCTCGCCCGCCGCGGCTACGACCTCATCCTTGTGGCCCGCAATCAGGAACGCCTCAACGCGCTGGCCAAAAAACTGACGAGCGCGACCGGCCGCAGCATCGAGGTCGTTCCAGCCGATCTGAACGCGAGGGCCGACCTCGCCAGGGTCGAAAAAATCCTGCGCGAAGACGCCAGCATCACCATGCTCGTCAACAACGCCGGCATCGGCGCGATCAAGCCGTTGCTCGATACCGATGTGAACAAGATGGACGAGCTGATATCCGTCAATATCGCGGCGTTGACCCGCCTGACCTACGCGGCGGCGCCGGCTTTCGTGTCACGCGGCGCCGGGACGATCGTCAATATCTCCTCGGTCGTCGGCATCGCGCCTGAAATGCTGAACGGCGTCTATGGGGCCAGCAAGGCTTTCGTGACGGCGCTCAGCCAATCCCTGCAGCACGAACTGGCGCCGAAGGGCCTGCGCATCCAGGCCGTTCTCCCCGCGGCGACGGCGACGGAATTCTGGGCACTGTCAGGCAAGCCGGTCAGCGAGCTTCCGCAGCACATCGTCATGACTCCGGAAAATGTGGTCGATGCCGCATTGGCCGGTTTGGACCAGGGCGAACTGGTCACGATCCCCGTGCTGCAGGACGGCAAGGTCTGGGACGACTACGAAGCTGCGCGTCGCGCGATGTCGTCGCTACTAGGCGGCACGACGCCGTCGAAGCGTTACGGGCTCGCGCAAACCTCCGCGGCGTGATCTTCGGCTAGCCCGTAGGATGGAAGCTTGTAGGATGGGTGGAGCGCAGCGATACCCATCACATCGGTGCCGCACCGGGCGCTAAGGTGATGGGTTTCGCAAGGGCTCAACCCATCCTACGGCTCGTCCTCACACCCAGTCCCTCCCGCATCGTCTCAATCATTGGAGCTTCGCATGCCCTATCTTCAGCTCGATGTGAACGGGCACTATCCCGCCGCCGACAAGCAGCTTCTCGCCGCAAAAATGAGCGAAACCTATGCCAGGCTGATGTCCGTCGATATCCGGCGGATCAGCGTCGCGATCCGTGAACTGGGCGACGGCGGCGTGTGGCGGATCGCCGAGGCCGGCGCCGATCCAGTGCCGGTATCCGTCCTGATGCTGGATATCCGGCGCGGCAGATCCGCGGAGCTGCGCATGGAAGTCGCGAAAGCGCTCTGCGCCCACTGCATCGAGAGTCTCGGTCTGCGCGAAGACCGGCTCAACGTCGAGTTCACCCAGCACAGCGGCGACGAGATGTATCACCCGGCACTGGGCGGTTATAGCCCGGAGTGGGGGCCGGGGGAGGTGTAGGATCGGTCGTAGGATGGGTTGAGCGCAGCGATACCCATCACATCCTCGCGTCATTGCGCTACAAAGGATGGGTATCGCAAGTTGCTCAACCCATCCTACGGTCTTTCTGATTTGCCCGAGCAGACAAATCAGCCGCAGCGATTGCTATGCAAATGCCGCCCGCAGGCCTGAAATTCGATTTCACGCAAAACTTAATTTGCTCAGCGAATTCAACTTGATTTGGGTCGTCCAGTCCTCTTCGCAAAAATAATTCGTTTCTCACGCCGATCAAAACATTTGTAGAACCCGCGCCATCCCGCGCTCACAAGAGGGGCGCTTCGCGGTCGTCACGGACGTCGGGTGCGGGATGCGGTGGACGCGACGGTGTCGGTACACGAAAGTGTGCGGGCGAACGGTACTGAAGCGGACGGCGAAGTCGTGTGGTCCTGACACCCCGACGCTGGTGTCAAGTTCTTGAGAAGCAAGCTTCTCAGGGGCGACGGTGGCAAAAGAGCCCGGTCACCGGGGAGAGCACGAAATAAGCCGTTAAAACCATTGCGCGGGGAAAGCCGGATGTTGCCGGTGAACTCGTGGTGACTAACGCGCGTGCTACCTATACTACACGCGCGGCTGCGGGTGCATCGGACACCCGGCTTTCCCTGCGCCCTCTGTTTGGAGGAGCGAGAATTTTCAGCAGAACTTCGGGCGCATTGCGCCGCGAGAACGCGAGGGTGTGTCTCGATCTCTCACGTCATTGCGAGCGTAGCGAAGCAATCCACTCTTTCTTTGCGCGGCGAAATGGATTGCTTCGCTGAGCCTGTCATCGGGCGCGCATTCGCGCGACCCGTTGGCTCGCAATGACGGGGGGGGACTGGGTCAGGCCCTGCACCCCAGATACGCCGTTCCAGCACGGAACCCTTGCTGCACTGCGCCGTTCATCTCCCTGGAGTTCCATTTTCTGCTTTGTTGAATGAATTGCGAGGCTTTATGAGTTCCGCTGATGCCCGCGACATCCGTGCTGTCGATCCGCGTTCCGAGGGCGACAACCGGCGCCATCCCGAAGAGCCGCCGGTTCGCGACAGAATCGACGTCAGCGCAAAGGGCGAGCAGCGCGACACCGGCCGCAAAAATCCGGACGAAAATCCGGACAAGAATCCCAAACAGGCCGACTCAGAACCGAAAGAGCACGGGCCGAGCGGATTTTCCGGCGCGATTAAAAAGCATCCCATCGCGATGATCGTGTGCCTCGGCTTGATCGTTGCCGGCGTGGTCGCCGGCACGCTCTGGTATTTCCATGCGCGCCACTTTGAAAGCACCGACGATGCCTTCATCGATGGCCGCCCCGTGCTGATCAGCCCGCAGGTCACCGGCAACATCGTGCAAGTCAATGTCACCGACAACCAGCCCGTGAAATCGGGCGATCTCCTGGCGAAAATCGATCCGCGCGACTATCAAGCCTCGGTCGATCAGGCCGCCGCGCAGATCCGGCAGTCCGAAGCGACGATGAAAAATATTGACGCGCAGATCGCCGTGCAGCGGTCGCAGATCGAACAAGCCAACAAGCAGGAGGTTGAAGCCCAGGCCGCGCTCAATTTCTCGCAGGACGAAAACAAGCGCTATCAGGATCTCGTCAATACCGGCGCCGGCACCGTGCAGCGCGCGCAGCAGGCCTCATCGGACTTGCTCAGCAAGCAGGCGGGGCTCGCCGCGGCCTCCGCGGCCAAGATCGCGGCGGAACGGCAGATCGACGTGTTGGAGGCTCAAAAGGGAGTAGCGGCGGCGCAACTCGATCAGAGCAAGGCGCAAAAGGATCAGGCCGATGCCAATCTCGGACGCACGGAATTGCGCGCGACGGTGGACGGGCGCGTCGCCAAGCTGACCGCGGCGGTCGGCGCGCTGGCCGCGCCGGCGCAAGCCATCATGGTGGTGGTGCCGTTCGACGTCTGGGTGACTGCCAATTTCAAGGAATCCCAACTGGCCGACATGCGCGTCGGGCAACCGGTCACCATCAGCATCGACGCCTTCGGGCAGTCGTTTCCCGGGCATGTCGACGGCGTTCAGGCCGGCAGCGGGACCGCGTTCAGTCTGTTGCCGGCTGAAAATGCGACCGGAAATTATGTGAAGGTGGTGCAGCGCGTTCCGGTCAAGATCACGTTCGATGCGCGTCCCGAGATCGAACTCGGTCCCGGCATGTCCGTGGTGCCTTCCGTCACCGTGCGGCCGTGAGCGGAACGTTCGGATGTCAGATGCAGCCGCCGCCAACCAATCCGAATATGGCGACGCCAATCCGTGGTTGATCGCGATCCTGGTTTCGGTTGCGACCTTCATGGAGGTGCTCGACACCACGATTGCGAACGTCGCGCTGCGTTATATTTCCGGCGGCCTTGCGGTCTCTAGCGACGAGGCGTCCTGGGTCATCACCACCTATCTCGTCGCCAATTCGATCGTGCTGTGCGCCAGCGGCTGGATCGCAAAGATGTTCGGCCGCAAGAACTTCTTTCTTGTCTGTATCGCCTTGTTCACCGTCAGCTCGCTGCTGTGTGGTTTCGCCTGGAATCTGCAGGCGTTGCTGGTTTTTCGCATCATGCAGGGATTGGCCGGCGGCGGCATGACTCCGGTCGCGCAATCCATTCTGGCCGCCGCCTTTCCGCCGGCGAAACGCAACCAGGGCTTCGCGCTTTACGGGATCGCGGTGGTCGTGGCGCCCGTGGTTGGGCCGACGCTCGGCGGATGGTTGAGCGATAACGTCTCCTGGCACTGGTGTTTTCTGATCAACGTGCCGGTCGGCCTGATCTCGCTGGTCCTGATCTACTTCATCATTCCGACTTCCGCGCAGCAGCAAAAGGAACGCGCGAAGCTGTGGGCCAAGGGTCCGAATTTCGACATTGTGGGATTCGTCCTGGTGGCGATGTTCCTCGGCGCGCTGGAAGTCGTGCTCGATCGCGGCCAGATCGACGACTGGTTCTCCTCCAGTTTCATCCTCACCTTCGCCGCGATCTCGGCGACGGCGTTTCTTTTGTTTATCCCGTGGGAGCTTAATCGCGAACAGCCGCTGATCGATTTGCGGATGCTGGCGGGCCGCCAGTTCGGGACTTGTTTCGTCATCATGCTCGCGACCGGCGCGTTGCTGATCGCCACGACGCAAGCGCTGCCGCAATTGCTGCAGGATCAGTACAATTATACGGCCACGCTCGCGGGGCTGGCGATCTCACCGGGTGGTGCGGTGACGATGGTCATGATGGTTGTCGTGGGGCGGCTGGGCTTCGTGCAGCCGCGCTATCTGATCAGCGTCGGCGCCGCCATTGCGGCCTTCGCGATGGTCGATTTGTTCCGAATGACAGCGGACGCCGATTTCTGGTTCTTTGCGTGGTCGCGTATCTATCTTGGCATCGGACTTCCCTTGATCTTCATTCCGATCACCACGGCGTCCTATGACGGCATCCCGCCTGATAAGACCGATCAGGCGTCCGCGCTGATCAATCTGGCGCGGAATTTCGGCGGCTCGATGGGAGTGTCGCTGGCGCAGACCGTGCTCGCCCGGCGCGAACAATTTCACCAGAGCCGCCTGGTTGAGCACGTCGGCTCCTGGAATCCGTTTTATGCCGATACGCTCAATCACGTTCAGGCCTACTTCAAATCGCACATGTCGACCGGCAATGCTGGCGGCACCAGCATGGCCTTTATCGGCCAGCTGGTCCAAACCCAGGCGATGATCCTGGCTTATATCGATGTGTTCGTCGCGCTTGCGGTGGTCGCGGTCGTGATGGTGCCGCTGGCCCTGTCTTTGCGGTCGGTCAAGCGAAGCGGCAAGCCGGTGGCCGCTCATTAATATGTCAACTCACTCCTTCTTCTGCCCCGACAATTCCACGACCTTGCGCCAACGCTCGGTCTCGGTGTCGAGCATGGCGCCGAACTGGGCGGCATTGCCTTGAATAGGAATGGCGCCGAGTTCGCCGAGCCGCTGTTTGATCGTGGGATCGGCAAGGGCGTCATTGATTTCCAGATTCAGCAGATCGACGATTTCCCGCGGCGTGCCGTGCGGGGCGCCGACGCCGTAAAACGAAGTAGTTTCATATCCCGGCAGCGTGTCGGCGATAGGCGGCACCTGCGGCATCGTCTCCGAGCGTTCCTTTGTCGTGACGCCGAGCGCGCGCAGTTTTCCCGATCGCACCAGCTCGAACGAGGAGGTGACGTTGTCGAACATGCCCTGGATCTGGCCGGCCATTACATCGGACAAGCCCGGCGCCGACCCGCGATAGGGGATGTGAATGAATTGAATGCCGGCCATCGCCTTGAACAGCTCGCCGGAAAGATGCAACGAAGTTCCGATGCCGGAGGAGGCGATGCTCATTTTGCCCGGATTGGCTTTGGCGTGGGCGATAAAGTCCGCGACATTGCGGACCGGGAGATCATTATTGACCACCAGCACCAGCGGAATGCGCGCGACACCCGCGACCGGCGCAATCCCCGCCGCGAAATCATAGGGCAGCGAGGGATCGAACGACGCATTGATGGCGTTGGCGGTGCTGGTCAGCAGCAGAGTGTAGCCGTCCGGCGGCGAATTGATCACGGCCTGGGTGCCGATATTGCTGCCTGCGCCCGGTTTGTTCTCGACAAAGAAGGCCTGGCCGAGCCGCTCCGACAGGCGTTGGCAGATCAGCCGCGACAGCACATCGGTGGCGCCGCCCGCGGTGTAGGGCACCACCCATCGCACCGGGCGGGACGGGTATGATTCCGCGCGCGCCCGGGCCGTCCAGCCTGCGCCGAGCAGCGCAAGGGCTGCCGACCGAAGCAAGGCCCGTCTGCCGATCATTATCTTGTCCGGGAAACTACGGTCAGCAGTCATACGGTAATCCGGTAAAGCGGTGTGGCCTGCCATCATCGCGGGAAAATTCCCGCGCGTCCATAAGGGTTTATGGCCGCGTGAAGCGGCGCATGGCCGGGCCGGTGCACTGGCGCGAAAACAGGCGGCGAACGCAACGCCCCGCATGCTTAAGAACCGTTAACCAATTTGTGCGGATACTTGCGTCAACGATTCCAGAAGGAGTTCGCGATGTCCAAATTTGCGATTGGTGAGAAGGTCGACAAAGCGGCCGACGATCATGAAGCCGGCGTCGTCATCGCCGTGTTTCCGACCGCGGATGGCAATTTTCGCTACGCGGTCGACATGGAGGGCTATGGCGCGCTCCAGTTCTTTGCCGAGGAAAAGCTGGTCGTTCACAAGATCAATGCCGGCCAGTTTAATTAATCGTTCATTACGCTAATTCGCCGGATTTTAATTTCTTGGCGCCAAAATTTCCATGCGCACCCCGAAGGATCGGGCGGTTGGATTACCAGGAGGTACAGTGAAAAATATTCTTGCAAAGTTTTGGGCCGACGATTCAGCGGCTACCGCGATTGAGTACGGCTTGATCGCCGCTGGCATCAGCCTCGCGATCATCGCTGCGGTCAACGGCCTTGGCACCACCCTCAATGCCAAATTCTCGACCATCAATAGCTCGTTGAAATAAACCGCAGCTTTGGCTCGAGGTTACTTCATAGGCATTGGCGGTTGAACTATCCTTTCGTTTTCCGTTCTCAGCGGAAACGTCTTTCTATGAGCCCGTCCGCAAATTTGCGGGCGGGTTTTTAGCCGTTGGCGGCAAAACCGCGACATCGTCTTAACTCTGCCGATTAACACCTGGTCAGGCCAACACGGCTATATAAGGTCTTGAGCCAACAAGCGGCCTGGGCCAGCAAATATTCAGCGATGAACGCAAGCGCTATTGAGCAACCGACAGAGGGCCCGCGGCTGCGGGGCAAGCCGTCTGCGGCCAAGAGCTGGCTGAAGGCGATCGAGCTGACCTCCCGCATCGAGGCCAATCCCCAACGGCTGTTTGCCGATATCGTCGAGGAGTGGGCTGCACGACAACCGGATCGTCCCGGTCTGCTGTCGGACGCCGAGACCTTCAGCTACCGGACTCTGGCCGAGCGGGTAAACCGCTATGCGCGCTGGGCGTTGTCGGTGGGCATCAAGGCCGGCGATAAGGTTTGCCTGTTCATGCCGGGCCGGCCGGATTACATCGCGGCCTGGCTCGGCATCACCAAAATCGGCGGCGTCGCGGCGCTCATCAACACCAAACTGGTGGGAACGTCGCTGTCGCATTGCATCAACGTCGCGGCGGCGGAGCACGTTATTCTTGCGCAGGAACTCACCGCCGTGTTCGAGACAGCGGCGCCGCTTTTGACGCGCGCGCCTAAAATCTGGCTCCATGGCGGCAATGGCGATGCTGGAAACGATGTGGCGTTTATCGATGCGGCTTTGGACCGGCTCGAAGGCGGCCCGCTGACATCAGCCGAGCGCGGCGCGGTCACCATCAATGACCGGGCATTGTTGATCTATACGTCCGGGACTACCGGCCTGCCGAAGGCCGCCAGCATCAGCCACCGGCGCATCCTCAATTGGGGCGGCTGGTTTGCCGGATTGACCGGCGCCGCGCCGGAAGACCGGCTGTTCGACTGCCTGCCGCTGTTTCACAGCGTCGGCGGCATCGTCGCGCCGTGCAGCATGCTGAGCGCGGGCGCCTCGGTGGTGCTGTCGGAGAAATTCTCCGCCGGCAATTTCTGGCACGATATCGTGCGTTGGGATTGCACGCTGTTCCAGTATATCGGCGAACTCTGCCGCTATCTTCTGAAAGCGCCGCCTTCCGAATTCGAAAGCCGGCACCGGCTTCGGCTGGCTTGCGGCAATGGCTTGCGCGGCGATATCTGGGAAGCCTTTCAGGCGCGTTTTGCGATTCCGCAGATCCTGGAATTCTACGCGGCGACCGAAGGCAATTTCTCGCTCTACAATGTCGAGGGCAAGCCGGGCGCGATCGGCCGCATTCCGCCCTTGCTGGCGCATCGTTTCCCGGCGTCCATCGTTCGTGTCGATCCGGAACTGGGCGTGCCAGTTCGCAATCCGGACGGTCTTTGCATCCCCTGCGCCCGCGGCGAAGTCGGCGAAGCCATCGGCCGGATCGGAACCGCCGACGGCGGAGGTGGTCGCTTCGAGGGCTATACCAATGCCGCCGAGACCGAAAAGAAAATTCTGCGCGATGTGCTGGTCAAGGGCGATGCCTGGTTTCGTACCGGCGACCTGATGATGCTCGACGACGCCGGCTTCTTCCACTTTGTCGATCGGGTTGGAGACACTTTCCGCTGGAAGGGCGAGAATGTCGCGACGTCCGAGGTAAATGAAGCTGTGGTGGATTGCCCTGGGGTCATCGACGCAACCACCTACGGCGTGGAAGTTCGCGGTGCTGACGGCCGTGCAGGCATGGCTGCGATCGTTGTCGACGACCGGTTCGATCTGCAGGAATTCAGCGATCATATCGCGCGCCGGCTGCCGGCCTACGCCTGCCCGGTCTTCGTGCGCATCTGCAAGACGCTCGATAACACCGAAACCTTCAAGCAGAAGAAGCAGGGATTGATCGGCGAGGGCTTCGATCCACAGCGCGTCAAAGACCAGATCTTTTTCAAGGACCCGGCATCCGGCGCCTATCGCCCGATCGACGCGGGAAGTCATGCGCGGATCGTGGAAAGCTTGATCAGGTTCTAGACTTCAAGGCTCTGGACTTGCGGCGGCAATCATGGCGCGTTTCCTCACATGCCGAAGATCGCGAGTTCCGTGTCGGCGAGATCGCCCAACCGAGGCTCGTGCGGGCCTTTATAGTATTTGCGGCGGGACAAGTCGCAGTAGATGCCGGGCAGGCCCGCCAAGGGTCCGGTCGCGTCCACGACGACAACCGGTTTGCCTCGCCAGAGCAGATAGCGGCCGATCGCGCCGGCACAGTCGATGTAATCGGCGATGCTGCGGCAATAGCCGAGCTGCAGGGCGGGCAGCGGAATGATGCCTCGGCGTTTTCGCAATGGGAAGAATATGAAGGGCAGTGTGGCTTGCGCGGTGCGGCACACCAGCGCGAGGCAGCCATATTCGGCATGGCGCTTGAGCATTTCAAGATCCTCGTCCGGCAGGCCTTCGACCGAAGCTGTCGCTGCCGTAACGGCTTCAATCGTCATGCCGCGTCCGCCGCGCGCCAGGACCGGGAGTGAAAAATAGAAGCCGCGGCAATACGCCTTGAAGCCCTGCGCTTCCAGGATCGGCCATGTCGCGACTGCAGGCGTGACGTTGAGATAGGTAACGTCCTTGCGCTTCTGCGTCATCGAGGCAAACAACGCCGCATAATTGCGGAACTCGGGATCGACATACCAGCTTGAAACGTTGCAACAGGTCGCGGTTTCACCGTCGATCGTTTTGCTCGAATAGATCGTCAACAGGCAGCCGACCGGCGCGCCGTTGTTCTCGATCAGATAGCCGTAACGTGGTTCGCCCGGAGGCAGCGGTCGCGTGCCTTGACGGCGCAGGCCGCGCATCCAGTAATCGCGGCTGCGATACTGGAAGCCCCGCGTCAGCAGGTCGCCGATCGCATCGAGATCGCCGGCCTGGATCTCGCGAAAACGGGGTTTGGCGGCGGGCATCGTGTTTACCACTGGGCGTAAAAGATCGCGGGGTGACCGTATTGTTTCACATTTTCGCTCTATCATGCGCTCGCACAATTTAATGAGAAGGCGAGACAATCCATGTCGGTAAGGTTAAGGATTATTTCGGCGATCGAGCAGATTGCCGTCGAGCAGCAGGTCACCCTGCCGCCGCTTACGGACGATCTGTCGCTGCACGAAACCGGCTTCGATTCGCTGGCGTTCGCGATCCTGGTCGCTCGGCTTGAAGACGATCTCGGCATCGATCCGTTTACCATAGCGGAGGACGCGAGCTTCCCTCTCACGATAGGCGACTTCATCAGGGCCTATGAAAATGTCCCCGCGTGAAATCTTCGCGCTGCGTGATTACCTCGATCCCGATCTGAAGGGACGCACGCTTTCGGATGCAAGGCAGGTCGTATCGTTGACGGAGTTCGCCGGCGAGACCTGTCTCGACGGCCGGCTCGGCGAACTCTCGGGACGCTCCGTGCTGCTGGCGGTTGCGGATCAGCTAGTATCTGGACTGGCGATCATGGAACTCGACGGCGTTGCCCGGCGAATGCTGCTGTGTCCGCCGGATCTCGCTGCGGATCATCTTTCGAGCCTGATCGCGGATGCCGAGATCGATGCCGTTGTCACCGACGGCCCAACACAATGGGCGGCGTCCGGAATAAAATTGATCGTGACGGCCCAAACGCCGCTGCGCACGGCCGCGCGCCTGCAAACCGGACGGGCGACCGAATGGCTGATGCTGACTTCAGGCACCTCGGGCGTGCCGAAAATCGTCGGACACACACTGGAAGCCCTGACCGGCGCGATCGTCGCGGACGGTCCGGTGCGCGGCGCGTCCCCGGTATGGGCGACCTTCTATGACATCAGGCGCTACGGCGGTCTGCAGATATTCCTGCGCGCCATCATTGGCGGCGGCTCGATGGTGTTGTCGGAACCGGGGGAACCGGTTGCCGATTATGTGGCGCGGCTGCGCGGAAAAGCCGTCACGCATATTTCAGGCACGCCATCGCATTGGCGCAAGCTTTTGATGAGCGGAGCGGCGTCCGGATTCGCGCCGCGCTATGTCCGTCTGTCTGGCGAGATCGCGGACCAGGCCGTGCTGGATGGTTTGACCAGAGCTTTTCCGGCAGCTTCGGTCGGTCACGCCTATGCCTCGACCGAGGCCGGTGTCGGCTTTGCCGTGAACGATGGCCTAGAGGGCTTTCCCGCCGAAATGATCGGAACCAACCGCGACGGCGTCGAAATGAAGGTCGAAGATGGATCGCTGCGGATCCGCTCGACGCGGACGGCGCATGCCTATATCGGCCAGAAGGCGGCGGCGCTCACCGATGCGGACGGATTCGTCGATACCGGCGATATGGTCGAGCGGCGCGGCGACCGCTATCATTTCATAGGCCGGCGCGGCGGCATCATCAATATCGGCGGCCTCAAGGTTCATCCCGAGGAAATCGAGGCGGTCATCAACCGGCATCCGGATGTGCGCATGTCCCGCGCGAAATCGCGCCGCAGCCCGATCACCGGCGCCATCGTGGTTGCCGATGTCATCCTGGCCGACGGTGACAGTGCCGGCCGCAGCGACGAAATCCGCAAGGCCATTCTGGCGGATTGCAAGGCTTCGCTGGCATCCCACAAAGTGCCGGCCGTCATCAGGTTCGTTCCGTCACTTGATGTGACAGCGGCGGGAAAGCTGGCCCGAACCGATGCATAATGTTCTGGTGACCGGAGGCAGCCGCGGTATCGGCCTTTCCATTGCGCAACGGCTTGCCGGTGCGGGTTACAACGTGATCGCGGTAGCGCGGAGCGAGAGTGAGGCGTTACGAGAAGTGATTGACGCCGTCATCAAGCGAGGCCGCGGCGGTCTTCACTTCAGGGCGTTCGACCTCAGCGCTGTCGATGCGATTCCGGCTTTCGTGAAGGAGCTGCGCGACGAGTTTGGTGCGATTTACGGTCTCGTCAACAATGCCGGGATCGGTACCGAGGGCCTGCTGGCGACCATGCACAACAGCGAGATCGAAGCCTTGCTGCGCCTTAACGTGCTCTCGCCCGTGATCCTGACAAAATATGTCGTGCGGCACATGATGGCGGATGGCGCCGGCCGCATCATCAACATGTCCTCGATCATCGCCTCGACCGGATATAACGGCCTGTCGGTCTATGGTGCGACCAAGGCGGCGGCGACGGGCTTTACCCGCTCGCTCGCCCGCGAAGTCGGCAAGCTCGGGATCACCGTCAACGCGATTGCGCCCGGCTTTATCGATACCGAACTCACCGGCAATCTGGGCGACGATCAGCGCAAGCGCATCGCCGGCCGCAGCGCGCTGCGCCGGCTGCCGGAGACCGGCGATGTGGCCAGCATGGTCGAATATCTGCTGGGCGATGGTGGCCGCAACGTCACCGGCACGGTGTTGACCATCGACGCCGGTAACACGGCCTGAAGTGCCGGTTCGCGCGGTTGGTCTAGGTTGTCTGCGCATTCTGCCGCATCAACCGTGTGCTGTAACTGTAACGGTCTGCCGGATGCGTGCTGAGCGACACTTCAACCATGTCGCCGGGGCTGAGCGTGTATTGACGGCGGATCTCCAGAGCATGGGCGCCTGATTTCGCTTTCAGCGGTCCGGCCAGCCGATCCGATATCCCGACCGCCTTGATGTCCTGTCCGATCTCGCTGATCCTCCGGCCGGAGATTTCTTCCAGCAGCGTACCGAAGATGCCGTGATGCTGAGCCATTCTCAACCTGACCTCGCGCGCAAAGGCCTCGTCGACGTGGACGTCGGTCCAGCAGATCGGCGTTTTCGAAACATCGCCAGGCAACATGCGCAGGCTCGAAATACGCAACCAGCGCCGTCCCGGACGGCAACCCAGTACGCGCGCCAATTCGTCATCGGCGACAATGTCTGTAACTTCTTGAATATGGCGCTCAGTCTCGACGCCGAATTGCTGAACCGCCTCGATAGAGCCCAACGCCTGGGTGAAACCGCCGGCGCTGCGCGGCGGCGCCATGGCTTCTACCCGCGTTCCCGCACTTTTCTTGCGACTGACCAGACCTGAGGCCTGAAGTTCGCGCATCGCCGCCCTGACGGTGGATCGGCTGACGGCAAACTGCTCCGCCAGTTCGAACTCGTTCGGCAGGATCGAACCGACGGGGTGAAGCCCCCCAGCGATTGCCTCGGTCAGGGCGCGGGCGACATAGGCATATCGCGTTTCCACCAACCATTTCCTCCGCTTGCCATCACCGAAGCCCGCCCAACGGGAGATTCGCCGATAAAGCTTATTGACTCTTTCAATATGTTGCTACAATAAAATATGTACGAACATAATATTTAAAAAGGGAGATCCGGCCATGGCCAGCACCGTTTTCGACTCGGTCTTGTTCCGCGACATGTTCGGTACGGCCGAAATGCGCGCGGTGTTCGGAGACGAAGCCCTGGTTGGCCGCTATCTCGAGGCTGAAGTCGCGCTCGCCCGCGCCCAGTCCCGTTGTGGGGTTGTGCCGAAGGAGGCTGCGGAGACGATTGCTGCTGCGGCCGGCGCCATCACGATCGACTTCGACAAGCTGCGACACGAGACCGAGATCGTCGGCTACCCGATCCTGCCGCTGGTGCATCAACTCGCCGCGGCTGCTGGCGAAGCGGGACGCTATGTGCATTGGGGCGCCACCACCCAGGACATCATGGACACCGCCAACGTGCTGCAGATCCGCGCCGCGCTTGTTATCGTCGCGCGCGATCTGCGCGAGGTCCGCGGCATCCTGGCCGCGCAGGCGCGCAAATATCGCGATACGCCGATGGCCGGCCGCACTCATTTGCAACAGGCGCTGCCTGTGACCTTCGGTTACAAGCTCGCGGTCTGGCTGTCCTCGATCGATCGGCATATCGAACGTCTCGACCAGGCGTTGCCGCGGATACTGTTCGGCGAATTCTCCGGCGCCGCCGGCACGCTGGCCTCGATCGGCGATGGTGGCCTCGAGATGCAGAAGCTGTTCTGCGAGGAGCTCGGTCTGTATCAACCGCCCATCACCTGGCATGTGGCGCGCGACGGCATCGCCGAAGCGGTAACCCTGCTCGGCCTGATCACCGGTACCCTCGGCAAGATCGCAACCGATGTGATGATGATGTCGGCCACGGAATTCGGTGAGGTCTCCGAGCCGTTCGTGCCGGGCCGTGGCGCGTCGTCGACCATGCCGCAGAAGCGCAATCCGATCTCCAGCGAATTGATGCTGGCCGCCGCCAAAGCCGTGCGCCAGCATGTCGCGACCATGCTCGACGGCATGATCCACGATTTTGAGCGAGCCACAGGTCCATGGCATCTCGAATGGGTATCGCTGCCGGAAAGCTTTCTGTTGACGGCGTCCGCGCTGGCCAATGCCAAATTCATGCTCGCCGGCCTCGTGGTTCACGAGCAGCGCATGCGCGAAAACCTCGATCTGACGCACGGCCTGATCGTCGCGGAAGCGGTAATGATGGCGGCCGCGCCGAAGCTCGGCCGGCAGTACGCGCACGACGTGATCTATGATGCCTGTCGCAAGGCAATCGAAGGCGGCGGACAACTCGCCGACATTCTCGCGGAGGTGCCTGAGATCGTCGATGCGCTCGGCGGCGTGGCGGCGATCCGCAAGCATTGCGATCCCGCCAATTATCTCGGTCTCTGCGGTCCGATGGTCGATCGCGTCCTTGCAACCGGCGCGCCCTCGACGTGCGCATAACAATCGGATCTGCGCACCTTTGAAGGCGTCGAAGAACGTCATTTCGAAACATCGATCATCAGGCGGGAAGTAAAATGGCTATGGCAACGGCGACACAGAGTGACATCGCGGCTCACGCCGCCGTCAAAACAAAACCCCGGCTCTGGAGCAATTTGGGGTTTCAAGTCGCGCTCAGCATGGTGTTGGGAATCGGGGTCGGGCTGATCTGGCCGGACTTTGCGGCGTCGCTGAAAATCCTCGGCGATATATTCCTGCGCCTGATCAAGACCGCGGTCGCGCCGCTGGTGTTTCTGACCGTTGCGGCAGGTATTGCTGCAGCCGGCGACATCAAGCGGGTCGGCAAGGTCGGCCTGATCGCGATGATCTATTTCGAGATCGTCTCGACCATTGCGCTGACGCTCGGACTGGTCGCCGGCAATCTGATCGGTGTCGGCAAGAATCTCGGCCATATCACTGCGTCAGCCACGTCGATGAAGGGCGCGGAGGCTGCGGCAAAGGCCGCATCTTCGTCGCACACCACTTTCGACCAGTTCCTGCTCAATGTTTTTCCGGATAATTTCATCGGGGCCTTCGCCAGAGGTGAACTGCTGCAGGTACTCGTGATCGCGCTGATCTTCGGCTTTGGCCTGATGGCGCTTTCGCCGGAAAAACGCGCCCCGATCGAGAACGGCCTCAACGCCATTTCGACCGCGTTCTTCGAGTTCATCCATATCATCATGCGGCTGGCGCCGATCGGCACGTTCGGCGCGGTGGCCTATGCGGTCGGCGCCAATGGGACGGCGGTACTGATCTCGCTGGCCTATTTCGTTCTGTCATTTTACGCGGTGATCATTCTGTTCATCGTTGTGGTGTTCGGTGCTATTTGCGCGCTGTTTCGGATCAGCCTGTTCCATCTGCTGCGTTACATCCGTGACGAGATCATTATCATGCTCGGCACGGCCTCATCCGAAAGCGTGTTGCCGAGGCTGTTGGAAAAGCTGCCGGCCTACGGAGCCTCGAAACAAACCGTCGGCCTGGTACTGCCGACTGGCTACGCCTTCAATCTCGACGGCACGTCGCTATTCATGTCGATGGGCGTGATCTTTCTCGCAAACGCCTACGGCGTCTCGCTGAGCTGGGAGCAGGAGCTTGGGATTCTGGCGATCATGGTGCTGACTTCCAAGGGCGCCGCCACCGTGTCCGGCGGCTCATTCGTCGTGTTCGCCGCCACCGTGACGGCTTCCGGAATTTTGCCGATCGAAGGCCTGGCGCTGATCTTTGGCGTTTATCGCTTTCTCTCGATCGCGCTTTCCACCTGCAATGTCATCGGTAACACCGTGGCGACGATTGTCGTCGCCAAACTCGCCGGGGAGTTCGACGAGACCGCGAGAGACCGTCTTGATGCCGTCGTGAGCGGAGCCTGAGATATGTCCCCATCATTCCGCACGGAGCAAGACGCCTTCGGTCCGGTCGAAATTGCTGCCGACCGCTATTGGGGTGCGCAGACGCAGCGCGCCCTCGCGATATTCGATGTCGGCGAGGAGCGTTTTCCGGCCTGTCTCATTCACGCCTTCGGTTTGCAGAAGATCGCGGCGGCGCGCGCCAATCGTCGTCTCGGCGTATTGGACGCGCCGCGCGCCGACGCGATCGAGGCCGCGGCGGTCGAGGTGCACGAAGGCCGGTTCGACGATCACTTTCCATTGACGATCTGGCAAACCGGCTCCGGCACCCAGACCAACATGAATGCCAACGAAGTTATCGCCAACCGTGCCAATGAACGCCTCGGCCAACCCCTGGGCACCAAGGCGCCGGTGCATCCCAATGACCACGTCAACTGTTCGCAATCTTCCAACGACAGCTTCCCGACGGTGATGCACATCTGCGTCGCGCTGGAACTTCGGGATCGCCTGTTCCCGGCGCTGCGGTGTCTGCAGGGCGAACTCGCGGCGAAAGCCGACGCCTTTGCCGACATCATCAAGATCGGCCGCACCCATCTGATGGACGCGGTGCCGATGACGATGGGGCAGGCATTCGATGCGTTCTCCCGCCAGGTCGGCAATGGCATCGCACGCATTGAAGCCACGCTGCCGCGGCTGAACGTCCTGCCGCAAGGCGGCACGGCGATCGGCACCGGTCTGAATGCACCGGCGGGATTCGACGCAGCTTTTTGCGAGGAAGCCTCTGGCCTGAGCGGGATCGCCTTTGCTCCCAACCCCAGCAAATTCGAGGGTATGGCCGCGCATGACGCGTTGGTCGAGGTTTCCGGCGCCCTCAATACGATTGCGGTTTCGCTGCTCAAGATCGCCAACGATACCAGGCTATTGGGATCTGGCCCCCGCTGCGGCCTCGGCGAGTTGGTGATCCCGCATGACGGGCTCACCTCGTCAATCATGCCGGGCAAGCGCAATCCGACCATCGCCGAGGTGGTCGCGCAGGCGGCGTTTCAGGTGATCGGCAATCATGCGACGGTATCCGCGGCCGGCGCGTCCGGTAATTTTGAGCTCAACGTCGCCAAGCCGGTGCTGATCTATAACGTGTTGCAATCGATTCGCGTGATGGCCGACAGCGCGCGCATGTTCGCGATTCGCTTGATCCACGATCTGGCCGTCGACCGCGACCGGCTCGACGCCAATGTCGCCAATGCGCTGCTGCTGGCGACAGCGCTCAACCCCCTGCTAGGCTACGATAAGGTCGCGCAGATCACCGCCAAGGCGCTGGCTGATGGCATCACGCCCCGCGCTGCGGCCATCGCGCTGAGCTTTCTCAGCGGCGAAGATTACGACCGCAACGTCGATCCGCAACGGATGTTACGACCGGCCGGTCCTGCCTAGGGCCGCCGGACATCTGGCGGCTGAGTTCAGCGACCACGCCCCAAACCCCGGCGCACCGGCCGTGAAGAATGCGTGATGCAGGCGCTTGCCTCCTTCGATGACGTTGCTATATCGGACCTTTCCGAGGCCCTGGCTTTCCCCCAACCTTGCGCCCCTTGCGAAACGAGATCTCCCATGACCGCGAATACCGATACCGCAGCCGAAACCAAGCCATTCCAGGCCGAGGTCGCCGAACTGCTGCATTTGATGGTGCATTCGGTCTATTCGGAAACCGATATTTTCCTGCGCGAACTGATCTCGAACGCATCGGATGCCTGCGACAAGCTGCGCTATGAGGCGATCGCGGCGCCCGATCTGATTGGCGACGGCGAAGCCCCCCGGATCCGGATTGCACCGGACAAGAAAGCAAATACGCTCAGCGTTATCGACACCGGCATCGGGATGGACCGCCAGGAGTTGATCGACAATCTCGGCACCATCGCGCGTTCCGGCACCAAGTCCTTTCTGTCGCGGCTGACCGAGGCCAAGGAAGGCGCCGGCCTGATCGGCCAGTTCGGCGTCGGATTCTATGCGGCGTTCATGGTCGCCGACCGCATCGTCGTCACCAGCCGCCGCGCTGGTTCCGATGAGGTCTGGACCTGGTCGTCGTCGGGCGGCAGCGGATTCGAAATCGCGCCCGCGAACGAAGACGATGCCCGCCGCATCACGCGCGGCACCGAAATCGTCCTGCATCTCAAGCCGGACGCGGCAAAATATCTCGAGACTTACGAGATCGAGCGCATCGTCAGCGCCTATTCCGACAATATCCAGTTTCCGATCGAACTGAAGCCGGAAGAGGGCGAGCCGCGCCAGATCAATTCAGCGAGCGCGTTGTGGCAACGGTCGAAATCGGAACTGACGGCGGAAGATTATACCAAGGCCTACCGTGCAATCGCCAACGCCTTCGACGATCCGGCGATGACATTGCATTACCACGCCGAAGGGCGGCAATCCTATGCGGTGCTGCTGTTCGCGCCCTCGACCAAGCCGTTCGATCTGTTCGAGCCGTCGCGCAAGGGGCAGGTGAAGCTCTATGTCCGCCGCGTCTTCATCGCCGACGACGCCGATCTGTTGCCGGCCTATCTGCGTTTTGTTCGCGGCGTGATCGACAGCGAGGATCTCCCGCTCAATATTTCCAGGGAGATGCTGCAGAACAATCCGCAGCTCGCGCAAATCCGCAAGGCCGTCACCGGCCGCGTGATCGGCGAACTTGAAAACCTGGGCGAAAAGGAGCCTGAGAATTTCGCCAAGATCTGGGACGCCTTCGGTCCCGTGATCAAGGAGGGGATCTGGGAGGATTTCGAACGGCGCGAAAAATTGCTGGCGCTGTCGCGCTTCACCACGACCGCGGGCGAGAAACGTTCGCTCAAGCAATATGTCGAGGATATCAAGCCGAACCAGACCGAGATCTACTATCTCACCGGCGACAGCCTCGATCGGTTGAAGTCCAACCCCAAGCTGGAATCGGCCACCGCCCGTGGCATCGAGGTCCTGTTGCTGACCGATCCGGTCGACGCCTTCTGGACCGCAGCGCCGCTCGATTTCGGCGGAAAGCCGCTGAAATCACTGAGCCAGGGCGACATCGACTTCGGATTGATTCCGCTGCTCGACGACAAGGTTAAGGATGAACAGCCGTCCGGCCCAGATGAAGCGACCACCATCGCCGCGATCAAGGATGTGCTGGGCGATCGCGTCTCCGACGTGCGGGTATCGCAGCGGCTCACCACCAGCGCGTCCTGCCTGGTGGCGGGCGGCGCAGGCCGGGACCAGCAGCTTGAGCGCTTGCTGGCGCAGCAGAACAAGGGCGCCGGCGTGAAGCCGGTGCTCGAGATCAACATGCGCCATCCCCTCGTTACGGCCATCGCGGGCGCCGGAGACGCGGCGGCGGATATCTCGTGGCTGTTGCTCGAGCAGGCGCAAATCCTCGACGGCGAATTGCCGGAGGATACCGCGGCCTTTGCCACGCGGCTCAATCGGTTGGTGCTGCGCGGGTTGGTCTAGGCGATCGGTAGCGCGCTCAGGGTTCAGCCGCGACAATTCGGCGTGGACTCTGAGCCGAAGGCGCTTTGTTTCCAGGAGTTTTTTGTATTCAATGGGTCACGCGAACCCATCTTCAAATTCGGCCGTATCTGGCCACAGTTTCAACCCCGGATGACCTCGCGCCAATGACCACGCCAGTCGGAAGCGAAGCATTCTACGGCGGCATCCCGGTCTTTCGTGGCTTCGCCAGCCTGATGGACCCGGCGCTGTATTCGCCGCTGCCGGATGACTGGAGCATCGGCGTCGCCGATATCGTCGAGTCGACCAAGGCAATTGCGGAGGCGCGTTACAAGACCGTCAACATGGCCGGCGCCGCGGTGATCGCTTCGGTCACCAATGCGCTGGAGGGACGCGAGTTTCCGTTCGTGTTCGGCGGCGATGGTGCAAGCTTTGCGGTGTCGCCGGATGATCTTCCGCGCGCCCGCGAGGCGCTGGCGGCGACCGCGACCTGGGTCAAGGAAGATCTCGATCTGGTGATGCGGGTGGCGCTGGTGCCGGTTGCCGCGGTGCGCGCCCAAGGGCTCGATGTGCGCGTGGCCCGCTTCGGGCCGTCGGCCAATCTGTCCTATGCGATGTTTTCCGGCGGCGGGCTCGGCTGGGCCGAGGCCGCGATGAAGCGCGGCGAATTCGCGGTACCGGCCGCGCCATCGGGCACGCAGCCCGACCTCACTGGATTGTCCTGCCGGTTCGAGGAAATTCCTTCCACGCGCGGTCTCATTCTTTCAGTGCTGGTAGTGCCGGCGCGGGGCGCGGATGCGAACGACTTTCGCAAGCTGATCGAAGATATCATCGCGCTGGTCGAACGCAGTCCGGAATCCGGGCGGCCGGTGCCTTCAGACGGGCCGCCGTTGCACTGGCCGCCTCCCGGTGCCGAACTCGAGGCGCGTGCCAAGCGCGGCGGATCCTTGATGAAGCGGCGCATCGTCGTGCATGCGTTCACACTTTATACCTATCTGATATTTCGCTTCGGCATCAGCATCTTCGGCTTCGTGCCGAAAACCTATGTGCAGCAATTGGTAGAGAATTCCGACTTCCGCAAATATGACGACGGACTGCGAATGGTCCTCGATTGCACGCCGGAACTGGAGCGCACGTTGACCCAACGCCTTGCGACCGCAGCCTCAAGCGGGATCGCACGTTATGGCCTGCATCGGCAGGATGCGGCGATGATGACCTGCTTTACGCCGTCGGCGTTGCGCAGTGACCACGTGCATTTCATTGATGGCGCGCGGGGCGGCTATGCCTCGGCTGCGACGGCACTCAAGGCGACGCCGGCCTGATTCAGCGCGTGGTCCGGCTCCAGGTCTCGCCGCCGCACAATCCGCTGCCGACGCAGCCTTCGACCTTCAACTCATCCGGTCCGGCAACCGAGACATTGCTGGCGTAGCTCTTGCCGTCGTCGGCGTTGTAGATCTGGCCGGACCATTTGTTCGCCCCTGACGGCCGCATGCCGGCAAACAACGACAGCCCGATGATCGGCCGTCTGGCCAGCGCCGGATTGGGATTCTTGTCGTCGACCTGGGCCTTCCCGGTGGCGGGATCGATCGGGTCGCGCAGCCACACCACCACGCCGCAAATCCCGGCGCCGCATTTGCTGACGCGTACTTTTGCGTCACCCGCCTGCGTGAGCCAAATACCATCCGGCCCGGCCGCCCGTGCCTTTGCCGGCGCGGCGATCAGCGCCGCCGCAACCATCACAATCATAAAACCAAATCTGAACATCGTAAGCCGCCCCCGAATAACGAGAAATGCTTAGCAACAAATCGAATTTGTGCAATGCCAGATCAACGGGTTAGAGCGTTTTCGAGCGAAGTGGATACCGGTTCGCGTGAAGAAAACGCGTCAAAACAAAAGATTAGAGCCCGGTTCTGATTCAATCAGAACCGATAAGGCTCTGGGCGCATGGTCACCACGGCAGGCCGCATAGGTCGATGACGCCCTGCCGTGGCGCGCGGACGAAGTCGAATATGAAGGGCGCCATCGCCTCGAAGCGAACCTTGCCACCGGGCTGTTCGGCGTAGACTTCGCCGGTGAACGGATGCCAGCCGCGCTTTTCATAAAACGCAAAATTATGCGGCTCGCAAAACAGAAGCGCAAATCGAACGGCTTCCTGGTGCCGCAGGGTCTGGATTGCGGCGTTGAGCGCAACGCTGGCATAACCAAGACGCCGGCAGTCCGGGTGGGTCGCAACACCGCCGATGCCGCCGATGTTAACCTTGCGGTCGTTCCAGGTGATGGTCCGGAAATAGATGCCGGCATGACAGGCGATGCCGCCTGAAGCGTCCTCGATCAGCACGCGCAGATCGGCCTTGGCCCATTTGACATGGCCCCAGGGCAATTTCTCGACGGCATCGCGCGGCCAGACCGCATCGAACAGCGGTTTTACCGCCGGCCAGGATGCATCTCCGTTTAAAACGTCGACCTCGATGCTCATTTCAGCCATGCCTCTCGCGGGGAGGGTGTCTCATGCGTCCCGCGTTTTGCCAAATTGCGGTGTTTAAGACCGATGGAACCTTCTATAAGGGTTCCCGTTAGACCACGTCTCCCACCATTTTTGGACATCGCCCCATGACCTTCACGCTGCCCAATCTGCCTTACGCCCATGACGCCCTTGCGCCCCATATGTCCAAGGAAACGCTGGAATTCCATCACGACAAGCATCACCAAGCCTATGTGACCAACGGCAACAACGCGATCAAGGGGACGGAATTCGAGGGCAAGTCCCTCGAGGAAATCGTCAAGGGATCGTTCGGGAAGAACCCGGCCGTCTTCAACAATGCCGGCCAGCACTACAACCACCTGCATTTCTGGAACTGGATGAAGCCGAACGGCGGTGGCACCAAATTGCCCGGCCGTCTGGAAAAGAAGATCACCGAAGACCTCGGCGGGCTTGAGAAATTCAAGACCGATTTCGCCGCCGCCGGCGTCGGCCAGTTCGGCTCGGGCTGGGCCTGGTTGTCGGTGAAGAACGGCAAGCTCGAAATCTCCAAGACGCCCAACGGCGAAAGCCCGCTGGTGCACGGCGCCACGCCGATCCTCGGCGTCGACGTCTGGGAGCACTCCTATTACATCGATTATCGCAATCGCCGCCCCGACTATCTCAAGGCGTTTGTCGATCATCTCGTGAACTGGGAATATGTCGACGAGCTGTTCTCGAAGGCCTGATCTTCCCCGCTAGAATCCGAAAGGGCGGCAGCATCGCGTTGCCGCCCTTTCGCTTGCGGGGACTGCAGGCTTGCGGCAAAACCTGATGTGCCGGGGTCTGGGTCTGGGAAAGTGCGAAGATGAATTATCTTCTGGTCTTTATTGGCGGTGGCCTCGGGTCGACGCTGCGCTACCTCGTCAACGTGGTATGCCCGCGCTTCCTCGGAGCGGACTTTCCGTATCACACCTTCATTATCAACATCACCGGCTCGACCGTGATGGGCCTGATCGCGGGCTATTTCGCGTTCAAGGGCGACGCGTCCCAGTCCTGGCGGCTGTTCCTGATGACCGGCATTCTCGGCGGTTACACTACCTTTTCGGCGTTCTCGCTCGATTCGATGGTGCTGTATGAGCGGGGCGAGATCGGGCTCGCGCTGTTCTATGTGGTGGGATCGGTGGTGTTTTCGATTGCCGGCCTGTTCGCGGGCCTCACACTTGTCCGTCATCTGGCCTGAAACCTGACGCGAAACCTGACTTGGCGGCCGCGACAGGGACAGTGGCGTCGGTGGACAGGGGTTATGTTATAATATAACACTTATTCCATGGTGCACTCCCATACCCACACTCACGGCCATGACCATGGGCATACCCATGCCCACAGCCACGGCCCGGCTTCGCCGCACCCGGCGCAAGCGGCCCCTTGGTCGATCCTGCGCATGACCGTGATGTCCCGCGTCAGTGCGGCGCTCGCGGTCAGCGCCGGATTATGGGTCATCGTCTGGCTGGCGATGAGGTGAACATGGCCGCGTCCCTGCAATTTCGCGATGTCACGCTGGGCTATGACCGGCATCCGGCGGTGCATCACCTCAACGGCGACGTTACGCCCGGCGCGTTGCTGGCGATCGTCGGCCCGAACGGCGCTGGCAAGTCGACCTTGTTTCGCGGCATTGTCGGTATCCTCAAGCCGCTGGCAGGCAGCATTCTGACCGGCGATCTCGATGTCAGGGATATCGCCTATCTGCCGCAGACCGCGGACATCGACCGCAGCTTTCCGATCTCGGTGTTTGACTTTGTCGGCACGGGATTGTGGCGTTCGACCGGCTTTTTCGGCGGTATGGGCGATCGAAAATCACGCGACAGGATTGCGCAGGCGCTCGCTTCGGTTGGCCTCAGCGGCTTTGAGAACCGCGGCATCGGCACGCTGTCCGGCGGTCAGATGCAGCGCCTGCTGTTCGCGCGGGTGCTGTTGCAGGACGCGCGCCTGATCGTGCTGGACGAGCCTCTGAACGCAATCGACGCCAAGACCTCGGACGATCTGCTGGCGCTGGTGCGGCGCTGGCACACCGAAGGGCGCACGGTGCTGGCTGCGCTGCACGATATGGATCTGGTGCGCGCCAATTTCCCCGACACGCTGCTATTGGCACGCGGGCCGGTGGCCTGGGGCAAAACCGCCGATGTGCTGACCGCTGAAAATCTTCTCCAAGCGCGCCGGATGTGCGAGGCGTTCGACGAGGGTGCGGCCGCCTGCGCGGTCCACGATGCGCCCTCGCGGGCCGCCTGAGCGCATGGATCTGTCACGATGATCTATGATGCGCTGATCGCGCCTTTTACCGAATTCGAATTCATGCGCCGGGCGCTGGCCGCCGTGATCGCACTGGCGCTGGGCGGCGCCCCGATCGGTGTGTTCCTGATGCTGCGGCGGATGAGCCTGGTTGGCGATGCGATGGCGCATGCGATCCTGCCGGGGGCCGCGATCGGTTTCCTGCTGTCGGGCCTCAATCTGTTCGCGATGACGGCCGGCGGTTTGATCGCGGGCTTTACGGTCGCGATTCTCTCCGGCGTAGTCGCGCGTGCCACCGAACTCAAGGAAGATGCCTCGCTGGCGACATTCTATCTGGCGTCATTGGCGCTGGGCGTGACCATCGTCTCTATCAAAGGCACCAATATCGATCTACTGCATGTGCTGTTCGGAAACATCCTGGCGATGGATAACCCGACCCTGCTGATGATCGCGTGCAACGCCACCATCACACTGATCGTGCTGGCGGTAATCTATCGCCCGCTGGTGATCGAAAGCGTCGATCCGCTGTTCCTGCGCACCGTCAGCCGCGCCGGTGCGCCCGCGCATCTGGCGTTTCTGGCATTGGTGGTGGTCAATCTCGTCAACGGCTTCCAGGCGCTTGGCACCTTGCTGGCGGTGGGGCTGATGATCTTGCCGGCGGGCATCGCGCGGTTCTGGTCGCGCGATATCACCGGCATGATCTGCATCGCGGTCGTGAGCGCCATTGTGTCTGGCTATGCTGGTTTGGTGCTGTCGTTTCAGACCAAGGTGCCGTCGGGCCCCGCGATCATTCTGGTGGCGGCGCTTTTGTACATGGCCTCGGTATTGTTCGGCAGCGTCAGCGGCGTGATCCGGCAGATGTTCCCCGGCCGTCATCTCGAAGCATAGGGGCGAGTACATGCGGCGACCTAAGGCCTGGCTCATTCTTCTGGCGCTCGTGGTGTCGGCGACGCTATCGCCCGCGCGCGCGCAAGACCGCCTCAACGTCGTCACCAGCTTTTCGATCCTGGGTGATTTCGTCCGCAATGTCGGCGGTGAGCGCGTCAGCGTCACCTCTTTGGTGGGCCCCGATGGCGACGTCCACGTCTATACGCCGGCGCCGGCGGACGCCAAGACCATCGCGGATGCGAAGCTTCTGGTGATCAACGGTTTCGGTCTCGAAGGCTGGCTGCCGCGGCTGCTGCAGGCCTCCGGCAGCAAGGCCTCGATCGTCACGGCAACCCAGGGCATCGCGCCGCTCAAATTGGGCTCTGACGCCGATCCGCATGCCTGGCAATCCGTCGCCAATGCTAAAATCTACGTCGCCAATATCCGCGACGCGCTGATGGCTGCCGATCCGGCGGACGCCGGGGCCTTCAAGGCCAATGCGGAAAACTACCTGACAAAACTCGACGGGCTCGACCGCGAGGTGCGGCAAGCCATCGCGCAAATTCCGCCAGGCCGCCGCAAGGTGATATCCACCCATGACGCCTTCGGCTATTTCGCCGCCGGCTATGGCATCGAGTTTATCGCTCCGCTCGGGGTTTCCACCGAATCCGAGGTGAGCGCCCGGGACATTGCGAAGATCATTACCCAAGTCAAAAAATCGGGGATTCCGGCGGTTTTTCTCGAGAATATCAGCGATGACCGGCTGATGCGCCGGATCTCGGCCGAGACCGGCGCCAAGGTCGGCGGAACGCTCTATTCTGACGCCCTGACGGACGAAAAGGGCGTTGCCCCCACTTACATTGACATGGTCAGGCACAATATAAAGGCCCTGACGAGCGCGCTGGCGAACTAGGCAGGAGCCTTCTTTCCAGGGCAGGGGCCCTCCCTGCTGCCGGCGCCCGCGATACTGTTCCGGAGTAGATATGCCAGATCTGACGTCTTCAAAAATTCCCGTGACCGTGCTGACGGGCTATCTCGGCGCCGGCAAAACCACGCTTTTGAACCGCATCCTGTCGGAAAACCACGGCAAGAAATACGCAGTGATCGTCAATGAATTCGGCGAAATCGGCATCGACAATGACCTGATCATCGGCGCCGACGAAGAAGTCTTCGAGATGAACAATGGCTGCGTCTGCTGCACCGTGCGCGGCGACCTCGTGCGCATCCTCGACGGGCTGATGAAACGTAAAGGCAAATTCGACGCGATCATCGTCGAGACGACCGGGCTCGCCGATCCGGCGCCGGTGGCGCAGACCTTCTTTGTCGATGAGGACGTGCAGAAGAACGCGCGGCTCGATGCAGTCGTGACCGTGGCCGATGCGAAATGGCTGAGCGACCGGCTCAAGGACGCGCCGGAAGCCAAGAACCAGATCGCGTTTGCCGACGTCATTGTGCTCAACAAGACCGACCTCGTCTCGAAGGCCGAACTCGCCGAAGTCGAAGCGCGAATTCGCGGCATCAATCCCTATGCCAAGCTGCACCGGACCGAACGTTGTCAGGTTGCGTTGTCGGACGTGCTGGAGCGCGGCGCGTTCGATCTCGATCGCATTCTGGAGATCGAGCCGGAATTTCTCGAGGCCGGCGACGACCACGATCATCACGACCATGACCATCATCATGGCCACGATCACGGCCACAACCATGGTGGCCTGAAGCATTATCATGACGAGGACATGCAATCGCTGTCGCTGCGCACCGACAAGCTGCTCGATCCCTCCAAATTCATGCCCTGGCTGCAAAACCTCGTCGCCGTCGAGGGCCAGAAGATTTTGCGCTCGAAGGGTATTTTGGCTTTCACCGACGATGACGAGCGTTATGTTTTCCAGGGCGTTCATATGATGCTCGAGGGCGATCATCAGCGGGCCTGGAAAGACGGCGAGGCGCGCGAGAGCCGTCTGGTCTTCATCGGCCGTGAACTGCCGGAGCAGACCATCCGCGACGGGTTCGAAAGCTGTATCACCACGTGATGAAAGAGTTCGATCCGGGCGAGGCCGCCTCCATCATTTCCGTCACCGACAAGGTGGTTCCGGTCGCAATCGGAATGGCCGTCACTTCGGTGCACTTCCTTGGTGACACCGCGGCCTTTGTCGGCGCTGAGGAAAGCGTCGCGATGGTCAGCGGGCAGGGAGATATCTCCCGCGTGTCCGTCCACGGCGGCGGCATCCTGTGCGCAGCCGCCGACAGTGGGCGTATTGTCCTGGGCGGCGATGACGGAAAGCTGGTTTCGCTCAACGCCAAAGGCGAAGTTGTGCTGCTCGCGACCGACGCCAAGCGGCGCTGGATCGACAATGTCGCGTTGCATCCCGATGGCGTCGTGGCGTGGTCGGTGGGCAAGACCGCCTTTGTCCACACCGGCAAAGGCGAGGACAAATCTTTCGAGGTGCCCTCGACAGTCGGGGGCCTGGTGTTTGCACCCAAGGGGCTGCGGCTGGCTATCGCCCATTACAACGGCGTGACGCTGTGGTTTCCCAACATGGTCGGGTCGGCGGAAGTGCTGGAATGGGCGGGCTCGCATCTCGGTGTGGTGTTCAGCCCCGACAACAAGTTTCTGGTCACTGCGATGCACGAGCCAGCGCTGCATGGCTGGCGCCTCGCCGATAGCCGGCACATGCGCATGACCGGTTATCCCGGGCGCGTCCGGTCGATGTCGTGGAGCGCCGGCGGCAAAGCACTGGCCACCTCAGGGGCTGACAGCGTCATCCTGTGGCCGTTCGCCAGCAAGGACGGGCCGATGGGCAAGGAGCCCGCGATGCTGGCGCCGCTGCAGGCGCGCGCGTCCATGGTCGCCTGTCATCCGAAGCAGGATATTTTTGCGGCGGGCTACAGCGACGGCACCATCCTGATGGTGCGGCTGCAGGACGGTGCTGAAATTCTGGTGCGCAAAAACGGCACCGCGCCGGTATCGGCACTGGCCTGGAACGCTAAAGGCACGCTGCTGGCCTTCGCCGACGAAGAGGGCGACGCTGGGCTGCTGGCGCTGTAAAAATGGTGCGTCAGGACGGGAACATTTCCGCGCAGGACAACCGTGCCTGAATTTCCTCAGGGAACGATAAACCCCGGTGACAGTTGATATCGCGAACAACTTCGCGGTGAACAATATGCTCAGGGATAACGGGAAAAACGCCACCAGGGATTTCTGGCTCGCTGCGGTGATCATCGCGTCGGGGCTGGTCATCTCGGGTCTTTCGTTGACCCAGCTTTCGGCGCGCGGTTCTCAGATCGCCAATTCACAGGTCGCACAGGCCACGCAGCCGCTGCAGTCTTCGCCGGGTGCGGAAACCAGGCCGTCGGCGCCGGCCGATCCGGCCCCGACCGGCGCGCGGCCCACCGAGGTTTCACCCCAGCCCGCGCAACCCGGTGCAGCGGGACAGACTACCGGGACCGCGCCGTCATTGCCCCCGGCTCCGGCGGAAAAAATCGCGCCGCCGATCAAGGAAAAGTAGGGGTCGCGCTGGACATTCAGCCCTCATCCTGAGGAGCGGCTTTGCCGCGTCACGAAGGATGGCCGCGAGTCCGAATGTTGCCTCCATCCTTCGAGACGCGCGCAAGAGCGCGCTCCTCAGGATGAGGATCGCAGCTCTGCGCAACTTCCAACAATGATTTGATCCTACCTGCCGATTTTACGGCCTCGATTGTTCCCACCGGCTGTCGCATACTCTGCGCCATCGAGCGCGCGGTTGCGCGGATGAACAGATGAGGGCAGGTCAATGAAGATCGACGACGTCAGGCGCAACGCCTATTCGATGCCGCTTACCAACCCTTCGTTCCCGCCGGGACCCTATCGTTTTTATAATCGCGAATATTTCGTCATCACCTACCGCACCGATCCGGAAGCGCTCGCCGCCGTGGTGCCGGAGCCGCTCGAGATCACGGATTCCGTAGTGAAATATGAATTCATCCGGATGCCCGATTCCACCGGCTTCGGCGACTACACCGAAACCGGGCAGGTGATCCCGGTCCGCTTCAACGGTGAAGAGGGCGCCTATACCCACGCGATGTATCTCGACGACGATGCGCCGATCGCTGGTGGCCGCGAGCTCTGGGGATTTCCAAAAAAACGCGCGACTCCGAAGATCGAGGTCGAGAGCGACGTGCTGGTGGGCACGCTGCATTACGGCTCGGTGCTCTGCGCCTCCGCGACCATGGGCTACAAGCACCGCTATGTCGATCACGACACCGTGCTGAAAAGCATGAAGGCGCCGAACTTCATTCTGAAGATCATTCCACATGTCGACGGCAGCCCGCGGATCTGCGAATTGGTCCGCTTCAGCCTTGAGGACATCACCCTGAAAGAGGCGTGGACCGGTCCCGCCGCGCTTGGCCTGTTTCCGCATGCGCTGGCCGACGTCGCCCGGTTGCCGGTGCGCGAAGTGCTCTCGGCGCTGCATTTCAAGGCAGATTTGACCTTGGGCCTTGGGAGCGTCGCGTTCGATTATCTGGCGAAGTGACGATTGTTCTCAGACCGTCATCACCGGGCTTGACCCGGTGATCCATCTTTTTAGTGATGGATACGCGGGTCAAGCCCGCGTATGACAAAATGAGCTTTGCGCTGGGACTAGATCCCCCTCAATCGGTCGCGCGTGAGTGCGAATTCCTGATCCCCGATGGCGCATTAAAGAATCTCGCCTGGCGACGTTTGGCTAACCATCAGAATTGGACTTGCTTGACCGGCCAAGCGGGATTGTTCTTCTGCGGAACATGAACGAAGCCGAGACAGTTTACGCCAGCATCCCCGGTGGCTCTAATCTCATTGCGTGGTTCGGTCAGGTACCAGATTTTCATAATGCGGAAATCGTGAGTTTTGGCTTGCGCCGCCGAGCCCCGAGCATGCTGGTCATTCATGCCTGGAATATCACGAGCGAGATAGATGATCGCGGCCGCTTCGTCCTCGATAAGCATGCCGTCATTACCTTTGCCCTCGAAGATATCATCGACCTTCAACTGAGTGGCTTCAGCCATCAGAATGTTATCCTGGGCCTGCTACTTCGGCGCGCGCCGGAGCGCCCCGAACGGACTCCCTTTTATGGGCTCGACCCGTCAGCCAAAGATTACGAGTTTGAGCTGGAGCCCTGTTTCGGTCTGAACGGGCTCATCCGGTGTCGAAGGGTGCTGGTCGACTTTGTGGCGGGTAAGCCTGACGATACGCGCGGCTGGTTGATGGCTACGCGCAGAGTCGGGGAGTGATGCGGGAAGGGTACCGTCATTCCGGGGCGCGCGTGAGCGCGAACCCGGAATCTCGATATAAGGGAAAAGATCGCAAACGATCTCTAGATTCCGGGTTCGATGCTCCGCATCGCCCCGGAATGACGTGGCATGGTCCTCACCGCACCAGCACATTCCGAAATTGCCACGGATCCGACGTATCGATGTCTTCCGGGAACAATCCGGGCCGGTCGGAGAGCGGCGTCCAGTCGGTGTAATAGCCTTTGACCGGGCCGAGATACGGCGTCTGGATTTCGAGGCAGCGGCGGAAATCCAGCTCGTCGGCTTCGACGATTCCGGCGGTGGGATTTTCCAGCGCCCATACCATGCCGGCCAGCACTGCCGACGACACCTGCATGCCGGTGGCGTTCTGATAGGGCGCGATCTTGCGGGTTTCCTCGATCGAGAGCTGCGAGCCGTACCAATAGGCGTTCTTGCCGTGGCCATAGATCAAGACGCCGAGTTCGTCGATGCCGTCCTCGATCTCGTTTTCATCCAAAATGTGCCATTTCGGCTGCATCTTGCCGGTCGCGCCGAACATTTCGTGCAGCGACAGCACCGCGTCGTTGGCGGGGTGATAGGCATAGTGGCAGGTCGGGCGGTAGATCACCTTCTGGCCGTCGCGCACCGTGAAATAATCGGCGATCGAAATCGACTCATTGTGAGTGACCAGGAAACCGTATTGCGCACCCGGGGTCGGGCACCAGGAGCGCACGCGGGTGTTGGCGCCAGGTTGCAGCAGATAGATCGCAGCACCGCAGCCCTCGGTATGGGCGCGGCCGTTGTCCGGCATCCATGTTTCGTGGGTGCCCCAGCCCAGTTCGGCCGGCTGCATGCCCTCGGACACGAAGCCCTCGACCGACCAGGTGTTGACGAACACGTTCATCGGCTTCGGCTTCTTGGATCGCTGGGTGTCGCGCTCGGCGATATGGATGCCCTTGACGCCGAGCTTGTGGGCGAGCTGGCCCCAGCCTTCTCGGCTCTTCGGCTCGTTGTAGGGGGTGTTGGTGTCGCGCGCGATGTCGAGCAGCGCCTGCTTGACGAACCAGGACACCATGCCGGGATTGGCGCCGCAGGTAGAGACCGCGGTCGGACCGCCCGGGCTCCTGTGCTTGGCCGCCAAAAGCGTCTCGCGCAGCGCGTAGTTCGAGCGCTTTTCGGGACCGATGTTCTTATCAAAGTAGAAGCCGAGCCACGGCTCCACGACGGTGTCGATGTAAAGCGCGCCGATCTCGCGGCACATCGTCATGATGTCGACCGAGGAGGTGTCCACCGACAGGTTGACGCAAAAGCCCTGGCCGCCGCCGGCGGTCAACAGCGGCACCAGCACTTCGTGATAATTGTCCTTGGTGACGGCCTGCTTGATGAAGCGTACGCCGTGCTCTTTCGCGATCTCGCCGTCCTCGTGCGGATCGATGATGACGAAGCGCGATTTGTCGTATTCGAAATGCCGTTCGATCAAAGGCAGCGTGCCTTTGCCGATCGAGCCGAAGCCGATCATGACAATGGGGCCGGTAATCTTGGCGTGAACGGGATGATCGGACATGGATTAAGTCTCCGGAATTTAAGGATGCGCCGAGGGTGCGCAGGGATCAGGGTAAGGGGGATCAGGCGGAATTTCGTTTGGCGGTCACTTCGATCTCGATCTTCATCTCGGGCTTCAGGAGTGCCGCGACCACGAGAAGGGTTGCCGCCGGCCTGATATCGCCAAGCTTTTCACCGCAGACCGCAAATACCGCATCGGCATCCCCGGCCGACGTGACGTAATAGGTCGCGCGGACGATGTCCGCCATGGCAAAACCGCCATCTTTCAGCGTGGCTTCGATGGTCTTGAAGCAGTTTCGTGTCTGGCTCGTGACATCCGCCGGCAGCGTCATGGTGGCGTAATCATAGCCGGTGGTGCCGGCCACGAAGGCGAAATCGCCGTCGACGACGGCGCGGCTGTAGCCGGCGGTCTTCTCGAACGGCGATCCGGTGGAAATGAGACGGCGTGTCATCGGGGCCTCGATCTACAGCATGATCCGGAAAAGTGGGAACCGGTTTTCCGAAAAGATCATGCTCAAATAAGAATTTTCCGCGGTTCCGTGGGCCTTCTTAAAGGCCGGCGCGGGTTCTGGCTATCGCAGGACGAAGGAGCGTTTCAGGCGGCGCGCGGAACCAGCCGTGTCTTCTTCGCACGGGCGGTTCCGGTCTTTGGCAGCAAAGCCCCATCGGCAACGATCATGCCCGAGGCGCCGTCGAGCGCGCCATCGCGCAGTTCGAGGCCGAGCAGCCGCTCGCGCTCGAACGGGCCGGGCAGCGACAATTCGCCGGTCTTGCGGCTGGAGAAGCCGAAGCGGGCGTAATAAGGCGCGTCGCCGAGCAGGATCACGGCGCCATGGCCGAGCGCCTTGGCGGCGGCCAGCGCGTGATTCATCAAGGCCGCGCCGACGCCGAGCTGGCGGCATGACGAATCGACCGCCAGCGGGCCGAGCACCAGCGCCGGGACGCCCCCGGCGCTGACGTGCCACAACCGCACGGTTCCGACCAGGTTGCCTTTGCGCACGACCGAGAGGGCAAGGCCTTCGGCGGGCGCGCGTCCATCGCGCAGGCGCTGGCAGGTGCGCATATGGCGGTTTACGCCAAAGCAGGCATCCAGCAGCGCTTCACGCGCAACGACGTCCGAGGCACGTTCCGCACGGATCACGAACGGAGCGGCGACGGAGATAAGGGCAACGGGGGTCTTCCGCAAAGCAGTCATGGCACGTCAGTCCTCACTCCAACGGCAGTGAAGCCGCGGAGCGTTGTCAGCAAATATGCATATGAAGGAGATGGGAGCCGGCAAACCGGCTCCCGGTTATCAAAGCCTCAAGCGAGGTCTTTAGATGTGGTAGGTCCGCAGCGGCGGGAAGCCGTTGAATGCCACCGACGAGTAGGTCGACGTATACGCGCCGGTGCCTTCGATCAGCAGCTTGTCGCCGATCTCGAGCGTCACCGGGAGCGGGTACGGCATCTTCTCGTACATCACGTCGGCGGAATCGCAAGTCGGGCCTGCGAGCACGCACGGCGTCATGTCCGCACCGTCATGCGGAGTGCGGATGGCGTAGCGGATCGACTCGTCCATCGTCTCGGCGAGACCGCCGAACTTGCCGATGTCCAGGTACACCCAGCGCACCTCGTCCTCGTCGCTCTTCTTGGAGATCAGAACGACTTCGGTTTCGATGACGCCCGCATTGCCGACCATGCCGCGTCCCGGTTCGATGATGGTTTCCGGGATCTGGTTGCCGAAATGCTTGCGCAGCGCGCGGAAGATCGACCGGCCGTACTGCACGACCGGAGGAACGTCCTTGAGGTACTTGGTCGGGAATCCGCCGCCCATGTTGACCATGGACAGGTTGATGCCCCGCTCGGCACAGTCGCGAAACACCGTCGAAGCCATCGCCAGCGCGCGGTCCCACGCCTTCACCTTGCGCTGCTGAGAGCCGACATGGAACGAGATTCCATAGGGCTCCAAGCCAAGGCGCTTGGCGAGGTCGAGCACTTCGACCGCCATCTCCGGATCGCAGCCGAACTTGCGCGACAGCGGCCATTCGGCGCCAGCGCAATCATAGAGAATGCGGCAGAACACCTTGGCGCCGGGCGCGGCACGGGAGATCTTTTCGACTTCGGCGCTGCAATCGACCGAGAACAGGCGAATCCCGAGCTCGAAGGCGCGTGCGATATCGCGCTCCTTCTTGATCGTGTTGCCATAGGACACGCGATCGGGAGACGCACCGGCGGCCAGCGCCATCTGGATTTCGACGACTGACGCGCAATCGAAGCACGAGCCCATCGAGGCCAGCAGCGACAGCACTTCCGGCGCCGGGTTTGCCTTCACCGCATAGAACACGCGGCTGTCGGGCAAAGCCTTCGAGAAGGTCTGATAATTGTCGCGCACGACTTCGAGGTCGACGACGAGGCACGGCTCGACGTCCTGGCCTTCGTTGCGGCGGTTGCGCAGGAATTCCTGAATACGTTCAGTCATAGTAGCACCCTCCAAACGGTCCCAGCGACGGGGACACGTTCAAAAATGATCTCGGATCAGAGCGCTCCGGCCCGTGTGCGCGATGGAGGCGCAACGAGCCAAAAAACTCAGACCGAACTGTGCTGCCGTGGATTGGTTGGGAAGGATCCCGCCCGCACACCTGGCAATGAAGGACAAGCCTCTTCGGTATTCGCGCCGGCTGGTGGAAAGCCGGCAGAGACCAAAAAAGCCCGATCCGTCGTTGCTTTAAGTCGCGTCCCCCGTTGAGAACGAGGTGCGCCGGTTCGCCTCCGGCTGCCAGTCACGGTTGCAAGGAGCGAAGAGACCTTCAACGGCATCTCTTGAGAGAGATGCTGGACTCTCAAATCGAACGTGACTTGAGCGACCCTCGGTTCTTCATCCCCTTGGCGGCTGTCCGGCCTCTTGTCCGGATACCTACCGACTGACACACGACCACAGGCACGTGCGAAATTGGGCAAGAGTGCAAATAGGGGTTTTGACTCGGCTTCGCAACAATTTTTTTAGGTTACGGGCAAATTTCCCTAACACCACGTTTCAGCGTCGCGCACGGAGCCCGCCAACGACGTCGCGAGCGGTGTGAAAGTGAACAGACGTTAAGTTTGTTTAACGAGGTGTGAGCATCTAAGGCCTGCGGCGCAGGGCTTTGTCGCGCGCGTGGCTCAGGCGCGGCGCGTGAACGGCTCGACGCGTTGGGCCGCGCGGATGAACGCGATCATGATGAAGACGCCAAGCGCAAACAGGATGGCCTGCAGAACATGCGCGCCCGTGTCGTCGAGACCGAACAGGATCGCGAGCGCCCAGCCGCCGGCGAAGGCTGCGCCGAACACTTCGGCGCCGATCAGAATCGCCGCACTGAGCACGGTCACCACGCTCGGCCAGACGATCTGGCGGGCACCGGTCGGGGAGGGCTGCAAGCTCATGTTTTCTGTCCTGTTGACGGGGCGCAATCTCTCCGAAAAGCCCCCCGCTATCAAGCGCAAAAGGCCCAAAAAAGCCCGATCGCGTGATATAGCGTCGTTCCATCATCCAGCACGCCAACGGGAATTGCCATGTCAGAAACCTCGGAAACAGCGGCCGTTTCGCCATCCCAGCCCAACCCGCTGCTGAAGGCCTGGCAGACGCCGTTCGAGACGCCGCCTTTTGCGGAGATCGCGCCCGAACACTTCCTGCCGGCCTTCGAGCAGGCCTTTGCCGACCATTCGGCCGAGATCGCCGCGATCACCCATGACCCGGCGACGCCCGATTTCGCCAACACGATCACCGCGCTGGAGCGCTCGGGCAAGCTGCTCTCCAAGGTCTCGGCGGTGTTCTACGACCTGGTGTCGGCGAACTCGAATCCGGCGCTGCTGGAGATCGACAAGGAAGTGTCGCTGCGGATGGCGCGGCACTGGAACCCGATCATGATGAACGCCGTGCTGTTCGGCCGGATCGCGCTGTTGCACGACAACCGCGCCACGCTGAGCCTGACCTCCGAGCAAGCGCGGCTGCTGGACCGTACTTATACCCGCTTCCACCGCGCCGGCGCGGGGCTCGACGAAGCCGCAAAGACGCGGATGGCCGAGATCAACGAACGGCTCGCTCATCTCGGCACGGCGTTCAGCCATCATCTGCTCGGCGACGAGCAGGAATGGTTCCTGGAGCTCGGCGAGGCTGATCTCGACGGCCTCTCGGAAAGCTTCATCGCAGCCGCCAAGGCGGCGGCCGAGGAGCGGGGCATGCCCGGCAAGACCGTGATGACGCTGTCGCGGTCGTTTGTGGATCCGTTCCTGCGCACCGCCGGCCGCCGCGACCTGCGCGAGAAGGTCTTCAAGGCCTTCGTCGCCCGCGGCGACAATGGCAACGCCAACGACAACAACGAGATCATCGTCGAGATTTTGAGCCTGCGCGAGGAGAGCGCGAAGCTCCTGGGCTTCCCGACCTTCGCGGCCTACCGGCTTGAGGATTCCATGGCCAAGACGCCTGAGGCGGTACGCGGGCTCCTGGAGCGGGTCTGGAAGCCGGCGCGGGCCCGGGCGCTCGCCGATCGCGACGATTTGCAGGCGCTGGTGGCGGAAGAAGGCGGCAATTTCGCGCTGGCGCCGTGGGACTGGCGGTACTACGCCGAAAAACTGCGGCAGGTCCGGGCCAATTTCGACGACGCCGCGATCAAGCCCTATCTCTCGCTCGATCACATGATCGAGGCTGCGTTCGACTGCGCGACCCGCTTGTTCGGCGTTACGTTCAGCGAGCGCAAGGATATCCCGGTCTGGCATCCGGACGTCCGGGTCTGGGAAGTCAAGGACAGCGCGGGCAAGCACCAGGCGCTGTTCTATGGCGACTACTTCGCCCGTCCCTCGAAGCGCTCCGGCGCCTGGATGACCTCGCTGCGCGACCAGCAGAAGCTCGACGGTGATATCGCGCCGCTGGTCCTGAATATCTGCAATTTCACCAAGGGGGCGGACGGCCAGCCTTCATTGTTGTCGCCGGACGACGCCCGCACGCTCTTTCACGAATTCGGCCACGGCTTGCACGGGATGCTGTCCAACGTGACCTATCCCTCGCTGTCCGGCACCAGCGTGTTCACTGATTTCGTCGAACTGCCCTCGCAGTTGTACGAGCACTGGCAGGAGCAGCCGCAGGTGCTGCGGCAGTTCGCCCGGCATTATCAGACCGGTGAGCCGTTGCCGGACGATCTGCTGAAGCGTTTTCTCAACGCGCGCAAATTCAACCAGGGTTTTGCCACGGTTGAATTCGTTGCTTCCGGGCTGATCGATCTCGAATTCCATACTCAGCCGGCGGCCGCCAGCCGCGACGTGCGAGCGTTTGAGAAAGCCGAACTGGAAAAAATCGGAATGCCGGCGGAAATCTCGCTGCGGCACCGGCCGCAGCATTTCGGCCATATCTTCTCCGGCGATCATTATGCTTCGGGCTATTACAGCTACATGTGGTCCGAGGTGATGGACGCCGATGCGTTCGGCGCCTTTGAAGAGGCCGGCAACATCTTCGATCCGGCGGTCGCCAAGCGGCTGCATGACGACATCTATTCGTCGGGCGGCTCGCGCGATCCGGAAGATGCCTATGTCGCCTTCCGCGGCCGCGAGCCGGAGCCCGACGCGCTGCTGCGCCGCCGCGGCTTGCTCGAGACCCCGGAAGCGGCCTGAGATGGCTTTGGCGATGCGCCTGTTCTGGAGTTTGCTGCTGCTGGCCAGCGTGCTAGCAGGCACGAACGCAGCGCAGGCGCATCCGCATGTCTGGATCACCGCCAAGAGCGAACTGATCTACGCGCCCGATGGGTCGATCACCGGCGTACGGCACGCCTGGACTTTCGACGACATGTTCTCGACCTATGCGCTGCAGGGGCTCGATACCAAGGTGAAGGGCGTCTACAGCCACGAAGAACTGGCGCCGCTGGCGCAGACCAATGTCGAATCGCTGAAGGAATTCGGCTTCTTCAGTTTTGCCAAAGCGGACGGCAAGAAGGAAAAATTCGAGGAGCCGGTCGACTACTTCCTGGAATACAATGACAGCCTGCTGACGCTGCACTTCACGCTGCCGCTCAAGACGCCGGTGAAGGCCAAGGCGCTGACGCTGGACGTGTTCGATCCGGAATTCTTCATCGACTTCAAATTCGCCGACACCGATCCGGTCAGACTGGTCGGCGCCCCCGGCGCCTGCCAGATGAAATTCCAGCGGCCGAATGACGGCACGGCCAACGCCAAAACGCTCGGCGAACAGGGGTTCGCGGACGGCGGCAATGCGAATTACGGCGCGATGTTCGCCAACAAGATTTTGGTGGATTGCCCGTAGGGCTCGGGACGCGAGGCCACGCACGGCTGGGACAAGGCCGTGCGAGTTCCCGCATCTGGTCAGGCGTGGACGGCCTCGCGTTGCAGGCCATCTTTTCTCATGAATTTGCGTTCGCCCGGATCGTGCTTGATCGAAATCGAGACGTTGGTGGTGAGCTCGCCATATTGCGAAAGAGCCTTGATCACGCCCGAGTTCAGCCATGCCTGCAGCGCGTCGTTGCTCGGCCAATGTGTGATCAACAGATAGCGCGCCGGCGCTAGCGCCGGAAACTCCTGCAGCGGGCCCACAAATTGATAGGGCTGTTTTTCAAAAACGCCGGTCAGGGTCTCGAACGGGAGCACACCAAATTTCTGCACCGAGGGGCCGACGATCCCGTCCATGATCTTGTCGACTTCGCCGGCTTCGATCGGCGTTTGCCGCGTGATCGCGATCTCGCAAAACAGCGGCCCGGTCATTGGCTCGCCGGCCTCCGGCAGCCGCCATTTGCGGATATAGATCGACGAGAACCATCTGGCATGAGCCGCATCCTGCATTGGCCTGTGCTTTGAATCGGACTGCCATTGGTCCATTAAGCCAGGAGATTCCCACTTCCCGCAAAAATAAAGCCAATGGGACCGCTGTATAGGGCCCCCAATGACGGAAATGAATCCGGGCGCGGCGGCCGCGATCGGTCCCATCCGCTGCTGATGGCGCCAAAACTCTTCCTGAATTTCCTTGCCTTCGTGAAGGGTAAAGCAGGCCTCCATCGTGGTCAGGGTTTGAGGCAGGTGTTGTTGAGAAGACATCGTTGTCGTCCTTCCTGTTGGCGGCCTCCGCATGGAGGAATGGAAGGACGATAGGTTCAGCGAATAAGCGCGCTATCCGCTAACCGCCGGACTATCCACTTTTCGAACGATTAAAACCCGGCAGGTTTACGCAATCAGCCGCGGCTTGTTGTCTTGCTACGTCGCAGCGTGTGACTTGGAGCTTCGTTGAACATCGACTGATAATACTGGCTAAAGCGTGCCAGATGCAGGAAACCGAAGCTAACGGCCACCGAAGTGACCGTCGTGGTTTCCGTCGGGTCAAGCAGCGCCTGCCGCGCAGCCTCAAGGCGGAATTGGCGATGCACCTGCGTGGGCGTCATATTGCGAGCCTCGCGGAATCCAATCTCAAGACTTCTCAGGCTAACGCGAAGTTCGCTGGCGATTTCGCCGATCGAGATGTCCGGCCCCGCCGATTTCATCAAGCGCTCGGCTTCACGGACGACGCGCGGATCGGTCGACGCCGTTTCGTTCCTCAACAGCTCCGAATAATTGTGCGGATGAGATTCGAGGATCAAGGCGGCCATGAACTCCTCAAGCCGTCGCAGCGCCGTCGACGACGGAAACAACTCGGCCGACTGGACGAATTGCATGGTTTGAACCGCCTGCTGCCACGCCAGTTCGAGCGGCTGGCTAAAGGGCGTCAGCTCAAACCGGATCGGCTGATCGATCGGCCGGTTCAAGAGCCGGGAACAAAAGTCCTCGACAAAGGCCTTGTCGAGGCGGATCGAGTTCTGCCAGAAGCGCCGGTCGAACATCAACTGGCTTGGCAGGTTCGGTGACAGCGGGAGCGTTTTGCCTTTCTGCCAATGGACGGAATGCCTGCCTTGCGAGGCCTTCGCCGAACCGTCCACGCAGGTCATGAACAGCAGCAGGTTTTCGAACCGGCCGGCGTCGATTTTCACCGGCGCCGAATAGCGCAGGCTGACGATCTGCTGACGCGAACCGGGATGTGCTTCGAGTACCGCGTCAATTCCGCGGTTGCTTTCGAGCACCTTGACGTCGTGCGGACAGTATACGCCGCTGACCGCCGCAATCGCTTCCCGCAAATCCGAGGTGACCACGCGCATGCTGCTCTCGCCTGCAGACAATTCGCTTCGGGACCGAAATCGAGCCGCAATCTAGTACAATCAGCCCGGTTTAAGAAGCGCTAGTTAAGCACTGAACCGGCTGCGATAGTCTTGCGGCGTGGTCGCCAGCAGGCGCAGGAAGCTGCGGCGCATGGTTTCTTCCGAGCCGAAGCCGCAGCGCTGCGAGATGCGTTTCACCGGCAGTCGTGATTCCGACAACAGCCGCCGCGCGGCTTCGATGCGCAGCCGCTCTACCGCATGGACCGGGGTCAGCCCGGTGGCCTCGGCATAGCGGCGGCTGAAGCTTCGCTCGCTCATCCCGGCCTGGCGTGCCAGCGCAGGCAGCGAGATATCGTCGGCGAGATGTTTGGCGATCCAGTCATGCAGCGCGCCGAATTTATCCTCGGCCGCCTGCAGCGACAAAGCCGTGCTGAACTGCGCCTGCCCGCCGGGACGCTTGAGGAAGACCACCAGGTAGCGCGCGACGGCGAGCGCAATGGTGCGTCCCAGATCCTCTTCCACGAAGGCCAGTGCCAGATCGATACCTGCCGTCACGCCGGCCGAGGTCCAGACCGAACCATCGCGCACGAAAATCGGATCGGCCTCGACGCGCACTTTGGGGAATCGCCGGGCCAGTTCCGCGCAGCACGACCAATGGGTCGCCGCGCGCCGTCCGTCCAGTACGCCTGACGCCGCCAGCAGGAACGCGCCGGTGCAAACCGAGGCGACGCGCCTTGCTTTGCCGGCCCGCTCGCCGATCCATTTGACCAGTTCCGGGTCTGCCGCCGCCGCATCGACGCCGGGGCCGCCGGCGATCAACAGCGTGTCCAAGGCCGTACCGCGGCGTGGCAGGGGACCGGCGGTAATCCCAAGGCCGGCCGAGGCCGTGACGCTTTGCCCTCCTTTCGCGATCACCCGAAGCACGTAAGGTGGCATGCCTCCGGCCTGCGCAACGTGATCGTTGGCGGTGGCGAAGACCTGGAGCGGTCCGGTGACGTCGAGCAATTGCACGGCCGGATAGGCCAGCACCTCGATGACACGAATCTGGTTTGGCGGAGAACGAGGGGTCTTTGGCATTTCCGCCAGAGCATGCCCGGATAGGTTTTGTCTGTCCATCGCTTTTACTCACACCGGAGATCCCCATGGTCCCGCATGACACCCACCTGCAAATCGGCTCGCTGTTATTCGAGGGCATCGACCAGATCGACCTGACAGGACCATTTGAAGTTCTGTCGCGGATTCCCAACTCGACCTATCGCATCTATGGCAAGACCACCGAGCCTGTGCGCGATCTCAAGGGATTGCGGCTGACGCCGGATGCGGTGCTGGCCGATGCGCCGCCACTTGATGTTTTGCATGTACCTGGCGGTTTCGGCCAGGAAGCCTTGATGGAAGACGTCGAAGTCCTCGACTGGATTCGAAAGCAGGCCGGGGGCGCCCACAGCGTCTTCTCGGTATGCACCGGTGCGCTCCTGTTCGGCGCGGCGGGTCTGCTGCGGGGCAGGCGCGCGACAACGCATTGGGCGTCGTTTCACCTGCTGCCGTTCTTCGGCGCCATTCCCGTCAACGAACGGGTTGTGATCGACGGGGACTGGGTGTTCGCCGCCGGCGTCACCGCGGGAATCGACGGCGCCTTGCGCCTGGCGTCGATCCTGCGCGGCGACGAGGTGGCGCAGTCCATTCAGCTCTATATGGCCTATGCGCCGGAACCGCCCTTCAACAGCGGCACGCCGGAAACCGCGCCAGCCGCGGTGCTTGCGCAGACGCGGCAGTCGGCCGCCGCGATCACGGCGCGGCGGGAAGCGACCGCGCGGCGCGTCGCGGCCAAGCTCGGCATCGAAGTTCCCGCCGCCGGCTAAGGTTGGCGGGAAGCGAGGGCTCTTTGGCACTTCCGCCAAGATGCGCGCGCCTACATTGCTTCAGGGAAGCGCGGATGAGCCGAAAACAAGCCGGCCCCGCGGCCTGTGTCGCGTCGCGTATTCCCGCCGCCAGAGTGCACTGGCAGCAACAAATCTCAGGAGAACATCATGACGACGAGAACTTTCACCAAAATGGCGGCGCCGCAATGGTTGCTCGATATGTGGAAAGAGATCGACGAGAAGACCTTCGGCAAGGGCTTTGACTGCTTTGCCGAGAATGCGGTGTGCAACCTCGGCGTTGCCGACTGGCATGGCCGGGAGACGATCCGCAATAATCTGCGCGCCTTTATCGATACCGGATTCACTGCCTATCACGAGGTGGTCGAATTCTGGGATAGCCCGCAGCTCAAGATCTTCCACGGCAAGGTCGGTATGACATTCGATGATCCCGCCGTCACGCCCAAGAGGCCGTCGATGGTGCACTTCTTCTACATGGACGAAGCCGACCCATCCAGGGTCAGCCGCTGGGTCGGCGCGGTAGGGCCCGTCGGGTTTTAAGGGATGACGTCACACCTTCGATCCGTTTGCCTTCTCTCTCATGCGATAAAACTGAAGCGCGGTTTGTGCGGTCTTTGGTTGAAGCCGGGAGAAGCTGATGAAGCAGTGATCGAGTTGCTGCCGGGAGCTGCCGTTCGCGCCGGCATTTAACAGCAGGAGGGACTCGGTTGTCGCCCAGGAAATGTCGATCGCCCTTGCGAGGACGAGAATTTGTTCGGTCTGGTTCTGGACGAACGCGCGTTCCACCAGCCCGATCGGAAGGTCGCACATCAGGGATAGCGACGCGACCACTCTGTCGAAGCTCCCGTCACCGGTGAATGCGAGCAATTGTGCTTCGTCCAGTTTCCCGGCTTCGTGAAGGGCGCTCACATAAGAAAGGGCTCGCGCGAAATCGTGTGAGCCTGCGCGCGACTTGGCCTGTATCTCATCCGTGGCCCTGGCGACCATGGATTTGATCAGCTCGGCCTTTCGGGGATCCGCCTCCATCAGCTGGCTCTTTACGGCCTCCGATGCGTCCATGAACAATTTGAGCAGGTCCTGACGTGGAATGTCAGGGCGCGACCAGACGCACCGGGCAAGGTCTCCGTCGTCGCGCGCTTTCCTGACCAGGGTGGAGATGCCGAAATCCGAGAACCGCGCGCCGCTGTTCTTTGCGGTGCTGGAAACAACGAGTTCATTGCCTCGCTCCACCAAGACGTCCGTCACCGCTTCGACCAGCACCTTGCGGCCGGATATCGCCAGCAAATGACCCTGGCTTTGTGTTTTGGCATTCTCAACCAGCGCATCCTGGTCAAGCCGTTCACAGTGCCGGAGAATTGGTCCGGCAACCTCAACTGCTCTATCTGACGCGAGGACGCGAACGACGTTGCGTGGAGCGTCCAAAAGCCTGGCAATGCGGCTTCCGAACCGGGCGCGGGCGGCACGTTCAATGTTTTCGAGCAACTTGCCCATGACGTTGTCGAACAGCTCGACCTGATCTTCGGAAAAATTGCCTGATCCGAGCACGAACAGATCAGTCACCTTTCGCAGGATATCGGCGCGCCGCGACACGTCCTTGCTGGCCAACACGTCCTCGAGCTGGTCGATCAGATTGCTTTGCAAATTGGATTGCAGATTGATTTGCAGGTTCATTTTCAATACCCGAACAGCGGCGTTGTGGCGGCTATGCCACCATCTCATTGGGCAGGGTTGCAGGGTTCAGGTCGAGTTGAGAGAGCGGAACGGGCCGGCCGAACAGATAGCCTTGCGCAAGATCGACTCCGGCCTCGTGCATGTATTTCAATTGCTCGCCGGTCTCGATCCCCTCGACCGTCGTTATCATGCCGAGCCCGTGGGCAAGGGCGAGCACCGAGGACACCACCGCGGCGCAATCGCGGCGCGTGAGCGCGCCCTGGGTGAAGCTTTTGTCGATCTTGATCTTGTCGAACGGAAAACTGGTCAGGTAGGTCACAGAGGAATATCCGGTGCCGAAATCATCGAGCGCGATGGTTATTCCGAGATTCTTGAGCTGGCGAATGGTCGCCAGATGCGTTTCCTGGTTTTCAAGAAGCGAGGTTTCGGTGATTTCCAGCTCAAGCCGCTCCGGCGCAAGGCCGGTCTCGACCAGGGTGCACAAGATGACGTCGAAAAGATTTCCCCGCTTGAATTGAACTGCCGAGATATTGACGGCCAGCTTGATGTGCGCGGGCCACGGCGCCGCATCCGCGCAAGCCCGCTGCAGAACCCAGTCGCCGAGCGGCACGATCAGGCCGGTTGATTCCGCGAGCGGAATAAACTGGTCCGGCGCAATCAGGCCCTTGACCGGGTGACGCCACCGGACCAGCGCCTCAACGCCGCAGAGCCGTCGCGTTTTGACATCCACTACGGGCTGATAGTGCAGCTCGAATTCTTCCCGCGCGATGGCGTTTCGCAGTTCGCCTTCGGCCGACTGCTGCGTATGGGCCACCTCCAGCATGGTCGGGTGATAGAGGCGGAAATCATTTCTGCCATTGGCTTTGGCATCGTAGAGCGCAAGATCGGCGCTCTTCAGGAGTTCTTCGGGCTCAACGCCGTTTTCCGGCGCCAGCGCAATCCCGATGCTGGTGCCGATGCTGGCCTCATGGCCGTTCAGATCGAACGGCTGGGCGATGGCATTTATGATTCGCAGCGCGAGCGTGATCGCGCCTTCGTGCTGATCGGCGCTGCTCTCCTGGATGATGGCGAATTCGTCGCCGCCGAGGCGCGCCAGTACGTCGGTTTCCCGCACAGTGGACTGCAGGCGCCGCCCGACTTCGATCAACAGTCGATCGCCGGCTGGATGGCCGAGCGTATCGTTGACGGCCTTGAATTTATCGAGGTCAAGCATCATGACCGTGACGGTGCTGTCGTTCTGCTTCAGGCGCTTGCTCGCTTCCTCCAGCTTGGCGTTGAACTCGGCGCGATTGGCAAGTCCCGTCAGAACGTCGTGACGGGCGAGGTGAACGATCTCGGCCTCCGCGCGCCGCCGCTCGGTGATGTCCTCGAAAATGGCGAGCCAGCCGCCCCCTTCCATCGGCTGGCGCGTCAGGAGCACAAACCGTCCGTCGGCCAGTTCATCGATCCTGGTGCAATCGGATGAAAGCGCGGTCATCTCGGCAACTCTGGTCTTGACGGCGGATGCGCTGGTTTCACCCTTCAGCACGCCACGGGAGATGCGATCGATGATGATGTCTTCATAGGGCGTTCCGACTTTCAGCAAGTGCGGCGGTACCTGGTACAATTCCGCAAAACGATCGTTCCAGACGACAAGCTGCCTCTGACCGTCGAACATGCACAGCCCTTGCATCATATTGCTCAGGGCGGCGTTAAATCGCATGTTGGTCCGCGCCAGTTCGGCGGCTTGCTGAAACATCGCTTCCTCGTGCTGGACGCGGCCGGTGATGTCTTCATGCATCGCCACCCATCCGCCGCCCGTTATCGCGGTGCTCGTCAGGGAGACGGTTTTCCCGTTGTTGAGCCGGGATGTAGACATACTCCTGCCGGTATCCTTCAGCGTCTGCTCAAGTTCACCGACATAAGTCTCGACGTCGAGATCGAGTTGGCCGGCCTGACGGCGATGTTCGACGATCGATCGGACGCTGGCGCCCGACCTGACAACATCAGGCGACAGGCCGTAAAGCTCGAGGTATTTTTCATTCCAGACCATCAGTCTGCTGTCGGCATCGAACATGGTGAGGCCGTTCGACATGTTGGTCACTGCGGCGTCGAAGCGGGCGTTTGTCTCACTCAGCTTGAGCGAATTCGCAGCGAGAGTTCGCGTTGCGCGCCAGACGAATCCTCCCATCAGCATGATGAAAATGGCGATCGCGATCGCTTGTGTCATTTGCCGTATGGCGCTTTGCCGCCAGGGCGCCATCAGCTCTTCCACATCCTGGGCGACGGTCACGACAATGGGATACACATGCCCCTGTTCGTAACTGTTGAGGCGCCGGATGCCGTCGATCGATGCCGTGATCTCGGCGCTTCCAACGGACGCTTTTTTCAATTGCGCAAACAAGCCGCTGTGCGTCATGTCGCGGCCGATATTCGCCTCGACAAACGGCCGCCGTACCAGCAGAGTCTTGTTCATCGATGATGCGAGCAGAACCGCGCCGTTTTTCCCGAGTTCAAGCCGGTCGTAGAAATCCTGAAAATATTTCGGATTGATTGCGGCAACGGCGACGCCGCCAAAGCTGCCGTCGGCGCGATTGACGCGCCGCGTCGCCGGAATGATCCAGCCCTCGGTGCGACGGCCCCGAAAGGGGGTTCCGATGTGAAGTTCACGGTCGTCATGGGTACGGTGATAGATGAAAAATTCACGGTCGGAGAATTGGCCGGGATCGGTCTCGCCGTGAGCATTGACGGTCATGGCGCCTTCGGCGTCGATGATCGCAAAACTGATAAACTGGGACGAGTGCTGGATTTCCTGTGTGAACCAGGCCCTCAGCCGCTCGCGCGCCACGGAATCGAGAGGCTCATGCTCGAGCCTTTCCACGACACCGATCAAAACGGCATCGGCGGTTCGAAAGGTAAGCTCGGCATGCTGGATCAGCGAGCTGGTAAGATTGGCCGTGTCCTTGCGGCTGTCAGCCAGGATATCCGAACGCTGGCTGATGATGTGAGAAGCCGCCAATCCGATCAGCACCGCGCAGGCAATGGCGATGAATCCCGCGATTCCCCATGTCGCGAGGATGCGGGTTGAGCCGTGTTCGACCCGTTCGTTTTTCACCGGTATGTCCGGACTGACCATGATCGCGGAGGTCCTGCGAGTGGGGCTCATTGCCGCTCTCAGGCTAGTTTTCAAGCGTTAAAGAATTAGGCGCGCGCTTTCAGGGCGCGAGTTCCACGAAGCGCGTTTCGCTGGTTGTTCCGTAGAATTACGGGAACGGTTGCGCGTTGTGCGCGAGCATTGGCCAAAAATACACCCAATTTAAGTTGCGCGTGCTTTTCAGGGCGAAGTCATGGTTAGGAAGGGATGAGCGTAATGTTTAGAGATGTTCAATTCACTGCGCTGGAGTCGCGGGAATCCTAGGGTGGGCAAAGCCACCGGGTCGCGCGAATGCGCGCCCGATGACAGGCTCCGCGTGCCCACCATTTCGGGAGCGACCATTTGAGAATGGTGGGCACGGTGCGCCGCGCCTTTGCCCACTACTATGATGCGACTTCGATCACGCTCTATCCCGGCCAAAACTGCCGAAGCATCGGTAGAAAGAAGATCGCGATGTTGATCGCGAAGCCGATGTTCCACAGGATCGATCGCAGCCGGGGGCGATCGCCGAGATAGGTGAAGACATAGGCGATCCGCACGATCAGAAACAGCACGGAGAGTTCATTGATCAGGTTCTGCGGCGCCGCCCGGAATTCCGCCAGCAGCACCGCGACGGCGAAGAATGGAAAGGCCTCGATGCCGTTCTGATGCGCGCCCAGTGCGCGGGCGCGTAGCGGATCGTCATAAAATGCGGGATCGCGCGGTCTTGAATTATCGTAGCGGCGGAATCCGATCCATTTGATCGGGACGATGGTCAGCAAATAAAGCACCAGTGTTCCGAAAACGCAGTATTCGGCGACGGTCATGGTTTCCCTCGACGCGCGGTCTTATTGTTGGGGCGTGACCTCAATGTCCCGCCCGGATGGGTGACAGTAGCGAAACACCCATTATCTTGACAAGGTTGGTCCAACGCGCGAAGCCAAAGCCATCATGACAAATGTCGTTTCCATCGAAAACGCAAGGGTCGCCGCCGAGGCGAAACCGGAGCGAGTCGGCGTCCTCCTGGTCAATCTCGGCACCCCCGATACCGCCGATACCAGGGGGGTTCGGGTTTACCTGAAGGAGTTCCTGTCCGATCCCCGGGTGATCGAAAATCAGGGGCTGTTGTGGAAGTTGGCGCTCAACGGCGTCATCCTGAACACCCGTCCCCGCCGCAAGGCGCGCGACTACCTGAAAATCTGGAATACTGAGAAGAACGAATCCCCGCTCAAGACCATCACGCGCGCGCAGTCCGAAAAGCTGGCCGTCTCCATCTCGGATCATGACCACGTCGTGGTCGATTGGGCGATGCGCTACGGCAATCCGTCGATCCGCTCACGGATCGATGCCCTGATGGCGCAGGGCTGCGACCGTCTGCTGGTGGTGCCGCTCTACCCGCAATATTCGGCTGCGACCTCCGCGACCGTGTGTGACGAGGTGTTTCGCGTACTCAGTGAAAAGCGCGCGCAGCCGACGCTGCGGGTGACGCCGCCTTATTACGAGGACCCCAGCTATATCGAGGCGCTGGCGGTCTCGATCGACGCGCATATCAAAAGCCTGCCGTTTGTGCCGGAACTGATCGTGGCTTCGTTCCACGGCATGCCGCAGAAATATATCGACCAGGGCGATCCCTATCAGGCGCAATGTGTCGCGACCACGGACGCATTACGCAAGCAGATGGGTCTCGACGCCGCAAAGCTGATACTGACCTTTCAGTCGCGCTTCGGCTTCGACGAATGGCTGCAGCCCTACACCGACAAGACCATCGCTCAACTGGCGAAAGATGGCGTGCGGCGTATCGCTGTCGTCACGCCGGGCTTCTCCGCCGATTGCCTGGAAACGCTGGAAGAGATCGCGCAGGAAAATGCCGAGATCTTCACGCATAATGGCGGCGAGCAATTCGCCGCGATCCCCTGTCTGAACGACAGCGACCCCGGCATGGATGTGATCCGCCAATTGGTTCTGCGCGAGCTTCAGGGCTGGATATGACCGCGGCGCCGCTGAAATCGGGATCGGTCCTGCGGCGGCGTGAGTTTTTCGGCCTTACGGTTGGGGCCACCTTGAGCGCGACCTTGCCGGTTGGATCGCGGGCGCAGCAGCAGCCGCGCGCGGGCGTGCGGCGGCTCGGTACGCTGACCGTCACCGCGCCCCATGATCCCGTCTCGACGGGACGAGCCGCGGTCCTGAAGCAAAGCCTGGCGGCGCTCGACTGGCAGGAAGGCGCCAATCTGCGCATCGACTGGCGCGACGGCAATGGCGACATTGCGCTGATCGAACGCTCCGCAGACGAACTCATCGCGTCCGCGCCGGACGTTCTGTTGGCGGTAGGCACACCATGCGTCGCGGCCTTGCGGCGGCGAACCAATACCATCCCGATCGTGTTTGCAGTCGTTACCGATCCGATCGACCAGGGTCTTATCTCAGGTCTCGCGCACCCCGGCGGCAATGTCACGGGGTTTACCGATTATGACGGCCCGATGGCCGGCAAGTGGCTCGAGATGCTGACGCAGATCACGCCATCGGCCGCGCATGTCGCCGTGCTCTACAATCCCTCGACCGCGCCGTTCGCCGAGATCATGATGCGCACCCTGCACGCAGCGGCTCCGACGCTGGCCGTGAACATTCGGGCGGTCCCGTTGCGTGACGCCGCCGGGATTGCGCCAACGGTCGCAGCGCTATCGGCGGAAAAGAACACGGCGCTTTTGGTTTTGTCCGACTTCTTCACGATGACCAACCGTGCGTCGATCCTGGCCTCCGCGGCACAAGCGGGTCTGCCGGCGATCTACTGGAATCGCGCCTTCGTCGCCGATGGCGGGCTGATGTCCTACGGCACCGACAACAGCGATATCATCCGCCGTGCGGCAGGTTACATCGATCGTATTCTAAAGGGTGAAAAGCCGGGCGATCTTCCCGTGCAGAACCCGACCAAATTCGAACTCGCGATCAATCTCAAAACCGCCAGGACACTCGGTGTGACGTTCTCGCCGGCACTGCTGGCGACCGCCGACGAGGTCATCGAATAATATTCATCCAAGTGCGTAGGGAGCGTTTTCCTCAGGCCGGCGAGCCACTTGCAGTGTTGGTTCAAGAGCCGTCTGGCGGCCGTAAAACCAGTACATAGCTAGTGATAACAAGAAACGGCCGGCTGAACCGGCGCTACGGCTCCGCCGACAAATAAGGTGCCCGTAGCTTCTGATCGGGAATTGGTGCGAGGCGCTGTTCGTCTCGCCTTGGAGGATTTATGACCGGCTTTGATATTTTCGCAATTGCACTGGTTCTGCTGATTATTTTCACGCTGTTTGCCGGCATCAAGACGGTACCGCAGGGCTTTGCCTGGACCGTCGAGCGGTTCGGCAAATTCACCCGCACGCTGGCGCCGGGGCTGAACATCATCATCCCCTATTTCGATCGCATCGGCCGCAAGATGAACATGATGGAGCAGGTGATCAGCATTCCCGAACAGGAAGTGATTACCAAGGATAACGCCACCGTGACGGCGGACGGCGTCGCGTTCTTTCAGGTGTTCGATGCCGCCAAGGCGAGCTACGAGGTTTCCAATCTCGAACAGGCGATCATCGTGCTGACGATGACCAATATCCGCTCGGTGATGGGCGCGATGGATCTCGATCAGGTGCTGTCGCATCGCGACGAGATCAATGAGCGATTGCTGCGCGTGGTCGATGCCGCTGTCTCGCCATGGGGCCTCAAGGTCAACCGCATCGAGATCAAGGACATCGTGCCGCCCGCCGATCTGGTGGAGGCGATGGGACGCCAGATGAAGGCCGAGCGCGTCAAACGCGCCGACATTCTGCAGGCCGAAGGCCAGCGCCAATCGGAAATTCTGCGTGCGGAAGGCGCCAAGCAAGGCCAGATCCTGCAGGCTGAGGGCCGCCGCGAAGCCGCGTTCCGCGACGCCGAAGCGCGCGAGCGTTCCGCTGAAGCCGAGGCCAAGGCGACGCAGATGGTTTCCGAAGCGATCGCCAAGGGTGACGTCGCGGCGCTGAATTATTTTATCGCCGACAAATACATCAAGGCGTTCGGGCAACTGGCGGATTCGCCGAACCAGAAGATCATCATGCTGCCGATCGAAGCGGTGAGCATTCTGGGATCGCTGGCCGGTATCGGCGAGATCGCGAAAGCCACCTTTGGCGAGAGCGCCGCCTCCGCCCAGGCCGCCGCCCGCCGCGCGCCGGTGCCGCCCGCCCGGCCGACTGGACCCGTTCCGCCCGTGCCGCCGCCGGCGCAAGGGTGATCCGGGAATAGGGGACACTTATGAGCGAGATGTTTTCGACATTAGGCACCTGGAACTGGCTGATCTTCGGCGTCGTTCTGATGGCGCTGGAACTGCTGGCGCCAGGGATTTTCCTGTTCTGGTTCGGGCTTGCGGCGCTGCTGGTCGGGCTGGTGTCGTTCGCGTTCGATCCGTCCTGGCAATCGCAGATCCTGATGTTCGCGGTTTTCGCGGCGGCGGCCGTGCCGCTTTGGCGTCGCGTCGCGCGCCACAACAACGCCGTCAGCAAAAGCAATCCGTTTCTCAACAAACGCGCCGATGCGCTGATCGGCCGGGTGTTCACGCTGGAGAAGCCGATCATCGACGGTTCCGGCACGGTGCGGATCGACGATACGATCTGGCGCGTCGCCGGTCCTGATGCGCCGGCCGGCAGCCGGGTCAAGATCGTGCAGGCCGATGGCGCGAGCCTGACGGTGGCCGCGGCTTAACGTTGGAGTTTGAAGAACGCGGCGAAATTTGAAACCTGGTCGTCATTCCGGGATGGTCCGAAGGACCAGACCCGGAATCTCGAGATTCCGGGCTCGATGCTTCGCATCGCCCCGGAATGACAGCGAGTAAATCCACGCTCTAAACCACGCCCGCGCGCAGGATGTCGTGCAGATGGACGATGCCGACCGGCTTGCCGGCGTCGGTTACGATCAAAGCGGTGATCTTCGACGAATTGAGAATTTCCAGCGCTTCGCTGGCGAGCAGGTCGCGGCTGATCGTCTTCGGATTCTTGGTCATGACGTCGTCGACGAAGGCCGTCATCAGGTCCGGCCGCATGTGACGGCGCAAATCGCCATCGGTAACGATGCCCACGATCTTTCCGCTGATATCGACGATGCCGACGCAGCCAAAACCTTTCGAGGACATCTCGACCAGCGCATCGGACATCCTTGTGCCCTGCGGCTTCAGCGGCACCGTGTCGCCGCTATGCATGAGGTCGCGGGTATATTTCAGCATCGCGCCGAGCTTGCCGCCCGGATGCAGCACGCTGAAATCGACCGAGGTAAAGCCGCGGCTCTCCAACAGCGCGATCGCCAGCGCATCGCCCAGCGCCAGCAGCATTAGCGAGGAGGTGGTGGGCGCGAGGTTATGCGGACAGGCCTCGCGCGCCTTCGGCAGCGTCAGCGCGACATCCGCCGCCTGGCTCAGCGTGGACTCGCCATCGGCGGTCATCGCGATCAGCGGGATACGAAAGCGCTTGGCATAGGTGATGAGCGTCTTCATCTCCGGCTGCTCTCCCGACCAGGACAGCGCCATGATGACGTCATCGGCGGTGATCATGCCGAGATCGCCATGCCCGGCTTCGGCGGCATGCACGAAAAACGCCGGCGTCCCAGTAGAGGCGAAGGTGGCGGCGACCTTGCGGCCGATATGGCCGGATTTGCCCAGGCCCGTCACGATCAGCCGCCCCTTGGCATTGCGAATGAGATCGACCGCGGCGGCGAACGAAGTGCCGAGATCGGATTTGAGCGCGGCCGAGATCGCGGCCACGCCGCCGCTCTCGGCATCGAGCGTGCGCAGGGCCGACTGGACGGCTTCGTTCGCGTGATCGGTCACGGATGATTTTGCCATCAGCGGTTTCGATTTGGCCATGTCTGCTTCCAGGGAGGGGGCGTCGTTTCTTGCCCGGGGCTCTCCTTAGCATGGCCAAACCGGCGAGGCGACGAGGGGTCCGGTTCTCAACGGCTCATTAACCATAATTGTTTTAACTCCGTTAACGACGTTTTCCACGGGGCTCGTTCGCCGCGCTGGAACCCGACGTACAAGTATATGAATTCGTTGGAGTATTTAAATCGTGATGTCGGGTCCAGCAACGGGCCGCCGTAAGCGCGCAGTGACGTTCCGCGCGCTATTGGCATGCCTTGCGCTGATAGGTCTGGATAACTTTCCGGCCGCGGCCCAAACGATGACTTCCGACCTGTTCCGGCCCGCCCCCGACGGCTTCATGAGCCCGCAGGATTCGCCGCTGCGCAAGGTCGGTGCCAATACCGACAAAACGGGGGATGCCGCCGACGATGCGCGGCTCCGCGACAAGGACCTGCCCGCACCGTCGCGGATCGGCAATATTCCGACCTACGGCCTGCCCGCCGCCAGCGGCGCATCGGACTCTGGTTTCGATTCGCTCAACCGCACCCGCAAAAAGCCGAAGTTTTATCCCGGCCAGGCCAAGCCGAAGCCGCCGGCGGGGCCCGGCAGTCCGGCGCCGCTGACGGTCGCGCCGGCGCTTAACGGCCGGGTGCGGCTGTCGATCCCGCCATCGGAGTCCGCCAACAAGACGCCATTGCCGCCCGCGATGGCCGGCACGGTCACAGGTCAGCCGCCTCGCAAGCGCCTCAAGATCGACGACGATCCGTTCGGCCCGGTCGGCGATTACGTCGGCAGTTTCCTGGTCAAGTCGGCGCTCGAACTTCGCGGCGGCTATGAGACCAATCCCGGCCGTCTCCCTCATGAGATCGGTGCGCCGTTCTGGGTGGTCGCGCCGGAGTTTCTCGCGGTGTCCGACTGGGAGCGCCACGCGCTGGTCGCCGACCTCCGGGGATCGTTCACCGGTTACAGCAACAGCATGCCGGCGATCGTCGATGGCGCGGTCTCGCCGTCGCCGACCAATGTCAACCGGCCGGATTTCACCGGCCATATTGACGGCCGTATCGACGTCACCCAAGACACCCACATCACCTCGGAAGTGCGCTTGCGGGTTGCGACCGACAATCCCGGCAGCCCGAACATCCAGACCGGCCTTGCCTCTTATCCGGTCTACACGACGCTCGGTGGCACCTTCGGCATCGACCAGAACTTCAACCGCCTGCAGGTTTCGGCCGGCGGCACCGTCGACCGCACCGTCTATCAGTACTCGACGCTCACTGACGGCACCACCTCGAGCAATGACGACCGCAACTTCAACCAGTATGGCGGCGTCGGCCGCATCAGCTACGAGTTGACGCCGGGGGTGAAGCCGTTCGCCGAAATCGAGGGCGATACCCGGGTGCATGATCTGGCGATCGATCGCAATGGCTTTGCGCGCGATTCCAATGGCGGTTACGCCAGAGCGGGTACCTCGTTTGAATTCTCGCGGCTGTTGACCGGCGAAATCTCGGTCGGCTTCGCCGAGCGCAATTATGTCGATCCGCGCCTCGACCGGCTGCAGGGCCTCTTGACCGCGTCGTCATTGACCTGGACCGCGACGCCGCTGACCACGGCGAAATTCTATTCCACCACCTCGATCGACGAGACCGTGGTGGCTGGCGTCTCCGGCGTGCTGACGCACACTTATACGTTCGAAGTCGATCATGATTTCCGCCGCTGGCTCACCGCGATCGGCAAATTCACCTACGGCACGCTCGACTATCAGGGCGACGGCCGCAACGACAAAACCTATTCGTACGAGGCCGACCTGATCTACAAGCTGACCCGCAGTCTCTGGATCAAGGGCACCCTGCGCCGCGACATTCTTGATTCCAATATCGCCGGCGCTAGTTCGGCTTCGACGGTGGTGATGCTTGGGGTAAGGCTGCAGAATTAGGTGGGCGCTGCCCGCCCAACGCGTCGTCATGGCCGGACTTGATCCGGCCATCCATCACCTTCGAAAAATGTTCTTGGGAAGATTGATGGATATGCGGGTATAGGTGAGCGGAAGCGACGCCGTCCTTTGGACGGCTATGCCCGCGTATAACACTGAAGGTTGTTCTGCGCGCGATGCCTGCCGAGAGGAAAACCTACCTCGGCAGATTCGTCGTCCCCATCAAAAACTGATCGATCGCGCGGGCGCACAGCCGGCCCTCGCGGATCGCCCACACCACCAGCGACTGACCGCGGCGCATGTCGCCGGCGGAGAACACGTTGGGGCGCGAGGTCTGATAGTCCGCGGTGCTGGCGCGCACATTGCCGCGCGGGTCGAGATCGACGCCGAGGGTTTTGAGCAGACCCTCGTGCACCGGATGCACGAAGCCCATCGCCAGCAGCACCAGTTCCGCATCGAGGTCGAATTCGGTCCCGGCGATCGGCTTGAACTTGTCGTCGACCTGCACGCAATGCAGCTTCTTCACCTTGCCATCGGTGCCCGAGAATTTCTGCGTCAGCACCGCGAACTCACGGCGTGCGCCTTCGGCCTGGCTGGAGGAGGTGCGCATCTTCAGCGGCCAGTTCGGCCAGGTCAGTCCCTTGTTCTCATGCTCGGGCGGTGCGGGCATGATTTCGAGCTGCGTCACCGACAACGCGCCTTGACGGAACGAAGTCCCGATGCAGTCCGAACCGGTATCGCCGCCGCCGATCACGACGACATGCTTGCCGCCGGCCAGGATATCTTTCACGCCGCCGAGCGGCTCGCTGGAGACGCGGCGGTTCTGCTGCGGCAGGAAATCCATCGCGAAGTGAATGCCGGCGAGATCGCGGCCGGGGATCAGGAGATCGCGCGCGGCTTCCGCGCCGCCGGTCAGCGCCAGCGCGTCATATTCGCCAAGCATCTTGCGCGGATCGACCGCATTGGGCGACGTGCCGCCGACCGGCGCGCCATAGTGGAACGTCACGCCTTCGGCTTCCATCTGCGCCACACGGCGGTCGATGACGTGCTTCTCCATCTTGAAATCGGGAATGCCGTAGCGCAGCAGGCCGCCGGCCTTGGCGTATTTCTCGAACAGATGCACCTCGTGGCCGGCGCGCGCGAGCTGCTGCGCGCAGGCCATGCCGGCCGGGCCGGAGCCGACAACCGCGACCTTCTTGCCGGTCTTGGTCGCCGCGATCTCCGGCTTGAGCCAGCCATTGTCCCAGGCGCGATCGACGATCGCGCATTCGATGGTCTTGATGGTGACCGGGTTGTCGTCGATGTTGAGCGTGCACGAGGCTTCGCACGGTGCCGGGCAGATGCGGCCGGTGAATTCCGGGAAATTGTTGGTCGAGTGCAGGTTGCGCGAGGCTTCTTCCCAATTGCCGCCATAGACCAGATCGTTGAAATCGGGAATCTGGTTGTTGACCGGGCAGCCCGGCGTGCCCGGCGCGACCGCGCCTGTACCGTGGCAATAGGGAATGCCGCAATTCATGCAGCGCGCGGCCTGGTCGCGGGTTTCTTTCTCGCTCAGCGGAATGACAAACTCGCGATAATCCTTCACACGCTCCGTCACCGGCGCGTACTTCCGGTCGTGGCGGTCGATTTCCAGAAAACCTGTTACCTTGCCCATTAAAGCCAGTGCCCCTGAACCCTGTCCCGGTAGCCGGGATATATCTTCTTCACGACCTCATCCTGAGGAGCGGCTTTGCCGCGCCTCGAAGGATGAAGCCCATTGTGCATTCATGGTTCGAGACGGCGCAAGCGCCTCCTCACCATGAAGACCTAAATCAAGCTCCGATCGCGATCTTCGGTTCAGCGTCGGCATTCGCCTTCATTTCCTTCAGCGCGCGGCGATACTCTACCGGCATCACCTTGCGGAATTTCGGCAAATAAGTCTTCCAGTTCGCCAGAATGTCAGCGGCGCGCTTGGAGCCCGCCAGCTTGGCATGGCGCGTGATCAGGATGTGCAGCCGCTCGACATCGGAATCAAGCAGGTTTTCGAACACATCGACCCGGCCATGGGCTTCGAGATCACCGGTGTGATGGTAGGTGTTCTCGTTGATCATCTCTTCCGACAACACCGGTTCGAGATCGACCATCGCCATGTTGCAGAGCTTGGCGAAGTCGCCGGCCTCGTCCAGCACATAGGCAATGCCGCCGGACATGCCGGCCGCGAAGTTGCGCCCGGTCTTGCCGAGCACCACGACGATGCCGCCGGTCATGTATTCGCAGCAATGATCGCCGGCGCCTTCGACCACGGCGACCGCGCCGGAGTTACGCACTGCAAAGCGCTCGCCGGCAATGCCGCGGAAATAGCATTCGCCCTCGATCGCGCCGTACATCACGGTGTTGCCGACGATGATGGATTCCTCCGGCACGATGCCGGAATTGTGCGGCGGCTTGACGATGATGCGGCCGCCGGACAGGCCCTTGCCGACATAGTCGTTGCCTTCGCCCTCGAGTTCGAAGGTGATGCCGCGCGTCAGCCAGGCGCCGAAGGCCTGGCCGGCGGTGCCCTTGAAGCCGACCTGGATGGTGTCGTGCGGCAAACCCGCATGGCCGTAGATCTTCGCGATCGCGCCGCCCAGCATCGCGCCGGCACTGCGGTCGGTGTTGTTGATTTCCATCTCGAACTTGACCGGTGCGCCGCGGTCGATCGCGGCCTGTGACTTTTCGATCAGCCGGCGGTCGAGCACGGCTTCCAGATGATGGTCCTGGTTCTGGGCGTGATAGATCTTCTGGCCGGGCAGTTCCTTCTGGCGCACGAACAGTTTCGAGAAGTCGAGCCCCTTGGCCTTCCAATGCGCCACCAGCGTCGACTGGTCGAGCATCTGGGTCTGGCCCACCATCTCGTTGAAGCTGCGATAGCCGAGCGCGGCCATGATCTCGCGGACTTCCTCGGCGACGAAGAAGAAATAGTTGATGACGTGTTCGGGCTGGCCGGTGAAGCGCTTGCGCAACACGGGATCCTGGGTTGCGACGCCGACCGGGCAGGTGTTGAGATGGCACTTGCGCATCATGATGCAGCCGGCCGCGATCAGGGGCGCGGTGGCGAAGCCGAATTCGTCGGCCCCCAAAAGCGCGCCGATCACAACGTCGCGTCCGGTGCGGAAGCCGCCATCGACCTGCACCACGATGCGGCTGCGCAGCCGCTCGCGCACCAGCGTCTGGTGGGTCTCGGCAAGGCCGATCTCCCAGGGGCTGCCGGCATGCTTGATCGAGGTCAGCGGCGATGCGCCGGTGCCGCCTTCGAAGCCGGCGATGGTGACATGGTCGGCGCGCGCCTTGGCGACGCCGGCCGCAACCGTGCCGACGCCGATTTCGGAGACCAGCTTGACCGACACCAGACCGTCCGGATTGACGTTCTTGAGGTCGTAAATCAGCTGCGCCAGATCCTCGATCGAATAGATGTCGTGATGCGGCGGCGGCGAGATCAGGCCGACGCCCGGCGTCGAATGCCGCACGCGCGCGATCACCGCGTCGACCTTGTGGCCGGGCAATTGGCCGCCTTCGCCGGGCTTGGCGCCCTGCGCCATCTTGATCTGCATCATGTCGGAGTTGACGAGATACTCTGTGGTGACGCCGAAGCGTCCGGACGCGACCTGCTTGATCGCCGAGCGCATCGAATCGCCGTTCGGCATCGGCTTGAAGCGGTCGGATTCCTCGCCGCCTTCGCCGGTGTTGGATTTGCCGCCGATCCGGTTCATCGCGATCGCCAGCGTGGTGTGGGCCTCGCGCGAGATCGAGCCGAACGACATCGCACCGGTGGCAAAGCGCTTGACGATGTCCTTGGCCGGCTCGACCTGGTCGAGCGGCACGGGCTTGCGCTTCTCGTCCTCGGCGGTCTTGATCCGGAACAGGCCGCGCAGGGTCAACAGCCGCTCGGACTGTTCGTTGAGAATCTTCGCGAACGCCTTGTAGCGATCCAGTGAATTGCCGCGCACCGCGTGCTGCAGCGTCGCGACGGATTCGGCGGTCCAGGCGTGATCCTCGCCGCGGGTGCGGAAGGCATATTCGCCGCCGACATCGAGCGCGGACTTGTAGACCGGGGAATCGCCGAATGCGTCGGCGTGACGGCGCACGGTTTCCTCGGCAATCTCGGCAAGCCCGACACCTTCGATGCGGGTGTGGGTGCCGACGAAATATTTCGAGACGAAATCGACCTTGAGGCCAACGGCGTCGAAAATCTGCGCGCCGCAATAGGACTGGTAGGTCGAGATGCCCATCTTCGACATCACCTTCAACAGGCCCTTGCCGATCGACTTGATGTAGCGCTTGACGATTTCATAGTCTTCGAGCGAGGCCGGCAGCCGGTCCTTCATCGCGATGATGGTCTCGAACGCGAGATACGGATTGATCGCCTCTGCGCCGTAGCCGGCGAGGCAGGCAAAATGATGGACCTCGCGCGGCTCGCCGGATTCGACGACCAGCCCGACCGACGTGCGCAATCCCGTGCGGATCAGATGATGATGCACGGCGGCGCAGGCGAGCAGCGAGGGAATCGGAATCCGGTCCGAGCCCGCCATGCGGTCGGACAGGATCACGATGTTGATGCCTTCGCGCACCGCGGCTTCCGCGCGCGCGCACAATTCGTCTAGCACCTGCTCAAGTCCTGCCGGTCCGAGGCCGGCATGGAAGGTGGTGTCGAGCGTGCGTGACTTGAAATGGGTATCGGCGATCTCCGAGATCGAGCGGATCTTTTCCAGGTCCGCATCGGTCAGGATTGGCTGGCGCACTTCGAGGCGCTTGGTGCCGGCGACGCCCTCCAGATCGAACAGGTTCGGCCGCGGCCCGATGATCGAGACGAGGCTCATCACCAGCTCTTCGCGGATCGGATCGATCGGCGGGTTGGTGACCTGCGCGAAGTTCTGCTTGAAGTAGGTGAACAGCGGCTTCGGCTTGTCCGACAGCGCCGAGATTGGCGTGTCATTGCCCATCGAGCCGTGGGCTTCCTCGCCGGTCGACGCCATCGGCGTCATCAGGATGTTGATGTCTTCCTGGCTGTAGCCGAAGGTCTGCTGCCGCTCGAGCAGCGGCAGGTTCGAGCGCATGCCCTTGGTCGGCGCGTCCGGCAGTTCTTCCAGCACGATCTGGGTGCGGTGCAGCCACTCGCGATACGGATGCATGCGCGCCAGCGACGCCTTGATCTCGTCGTCGGGAATGAGACGGCCCTGTTCGAGGTCGACCAGCAGCATCTTGCCGGGCTGCAGCCGCCACTTGGTGACGATCTCGTTTTCGGGAATCTTCAGCACGCCCATTTCGGAGGCCATGACGATGCGGTCGTCCGACGTCACGAGATAGCGCGCCGGCCGCAAGCCGTTGCGGTCGAGCGTGGCGCCGATCTGGCGTCCGTCGGTGAAGGCGATCGCGGCGGGGCCGTCCCATGGCTCCATGATCGCGGCGTGATATTCATAGAAGGCGCGGCGCTGCTCATCCATCAGGGGATTGCCGGCCCAGGCTTCCGGAATCATCATCATCACGGCGTGCGCCAGCGAGTAGCCGCCCTGCACCAGGAATTCGAGGCCGTTGTCGAAACAAGCGGTGTCGGACTGGCCCTCATAGGAGATTGGCCACAGCCGGCTGATGTCCTTGCCGTACAGTTCGGAATGCACCGAAGCCTGCCGCGCCGCCATCCAGTTGACGTTGCCGCGCAGCGTGTTGATCTCGCCGTTATGCGCCACCATGCGATAGGGGTGCGCCAGCGACCAGGCCGGGAAGGTGTTGGTCGAGAAGCGCTGATGCACCAGCGCCAGCGCGCTCTCAAAATCGGGCTCGTGAAGGTCAGGATAGTAGCTGCCGAGCTGGTCGGCCAGGAACATGCCCTTGTAGACGATGGTGCGGCACGACAGCGACGCCGGGTAATAGCCGGCGAGACCGCGGTCGCGGCGCTGGTAGATCGCCTGCGAGATCGACTTGCGCAGGATGTAGAGCCGGCGCTCGAAGTCCTCGTCGTTCTTGATATGCGCGCCGCGGCCGATGAACACCTGCATGTTGGCGGGTTCGGTCGGCTTGACGGTTTCACCGAGCGAGGAATTGTCGACCGGCACATCGCGCCAGCCCAGCAGCGTCAGTTGCTCGGCCTTGATCTGGTCGGTGATGATGCTCTGGATGACTTTGCGCCACGCCTTTTCCTTCGGCATGAACAGCGCGCCGACGGCATATTCGCCGGGCTGCGGCAGCGTGAAGCCGAGCTCCTTGGTCTTGCGCGCAAAGAAGGCGTGCGGAATCTGCACCAGGATGCCGGCGCCGTCGCCGGCGCGCGGATCGGCGCCGACCGCGCCGCGATGCTCAAGGTTGCACAGAATGCTGATCGCGTCGGACACGATCTGATGCGACTTCTTGCCTTTGATGTTGGCGATGAAGCCGACGCCGCAGGAATCTTTTTCGAGGCTGGGATCGTAGAGACCTTCAGCGGGCGGGCGCCAAGTATGCTCGCGAGTGTGCTCGTGCATGGGCGCGATGTCCGCCGGTTTGGAGGCCGGGGCCACCGACAGCGCATTTGCCACGATGTTGTCGCGCTCGAACTCCGACCCGCTCATCTCAGTCCTCTCAATAAGGCAAAGGGCCTCACCGTCATTGGCGCACCTTGGGCGTTTGCGGCACCCACCGGGCCACCGCTCGTCCTCCGCGAGCCGCAAATTTCCTAAATTCAGGCCCGGGCGTTCAGTGTCCCCCGAACGGCCGTGCCCTTAATCTTTTGGCGTCTGGACGCCAACTTTGCGTTGCAATCCCTGTGCCGGGTTTGCTGCCGCAATTGGGACAGTTCTACTGTCCTAACTACGACCATGCCAAATTTTTTTCTAGCACACAAGCGCGTGAAAGTCGCCGGTGGCCCTGCGTCAGGCGCCGATCTCCTCGCCCCGGATTTGAAGCAAACGCGCCGCGATCCGGCCCAAGGACCGCCGGATTTCGCAATGAAATTCCGGCCGGGACAAAAGGGCGAAAACGCTCTGGGCAGTGGGGCATGACAGGAGCGATGACGTGATGAAGCTGTTCACAGGATGGGTCGTGTCGGCCGGGTTGGTTTTCACGGCCGCAATCGCGCATGCGCAGGGGGCCGCGCCCCAGGGAACCGACGGCTCGCCTTATGTGGCGGTCACCGACGTAGGCGGGCCCTATGCGGCGATGCCGCCGGAAGCACCCGCGCCGGGCTATGGATATGGCAACGGCCCGACATTGCTGCCGCCGCAGGAGGTCTACACGGTGGTCCGCGAGAACGGCTTTTCGCCGCTCGGCGTGCCGCGCCAGCGCGGCCTGTTCTACGTGATTTCAGTGGTCGACCGCGGCGGCGATGACGGCCGGCTGGTGATCGATGCCCGCAACGGGCGGATAGTCCGCTTCATGCCGGCGTACCGGACGGGCTACAATTCCAACCAAGAAGTGCCTGTGATCTACGGATCGAGCAGCGCATTGTCGCCGATGGGCAACGCCAGAGGCGTGCCGCGGCCGCCGGCCTTAGTGCCGCAAGTGGCGAGCCGCACGACGTCAGTGCCGCTGCCGAAAGCGTCGCCGCTGGACGTGAAGCCGCTGGCGCCGAAGCTTTTCACCGACAAGCCCGCGACAGACAAACCGGCTCCGGCGCAGCAATCGGCCGCGGTGCAGGCGAAGCCGGCGGATACGGCGCCGGCACCTCAAGCCGCTGCCCCCGCAGCCGTCGAGGCAAAGCCCGCGCCGCAGATATTGCCGACGCAGGAAATGCCGAAGGCGCAGGGGTTGGAGTAAGGCGCAACATCTTCGATGTCGTCCCTGCGTTTAAAGGAACGACGATCATCCTAATCGCGACAAAAAACGCCCCGGTTTCCCGGGGCGTTTGCGTCAGCAAATATCTGCTGAAACCGAACCGTGTTTAAGCGGCGGCTTTCTCGGCCGAGCCGTCGACTACCTGCGGATGCGGAGCCGGTGTGGTCGAGGAAATCGGAATGCTGCGGGGTTTCTTGGCCTCGGGAATCTCGCGTACGAGATCGACGTGGAGCAGACCGTGCTCAAGCGAGGCGTTTTTCACCACCACGAAATCGGCAAGCTGGAAAGCTCGCTCGAAGGCGCGCGCCGCGATGCCGCGATAGAGCACCTCGGATTTGTCCTTGCCGTTCTCATTGGCGGATTTCTCGCCCTTGATCGTCAGGGTGTTTTCCTTGGAGACGATCGAAAGCTCGCCCTGAGAGAAACCGGAGACCGCGACGCTGATGCGGTAATCGTTCTCGCCGGTGCGCTCGATATTATAGGGGGGATAGCCGGGGCTGCCGTCCGCGGTGGCCTGGTCGAGCAGCGAAAAGAACCGGTCGAAGCCGACGGTGGAACGGTAAAACGGGGTGAGGTCGTAAGTACGCATAGGATAGTCCTCCATTGAGCGACTGGTTTAAGTGAACCCGCCCGCCATCGGGCCGGGCTTTCGTCTGTGTGCAGCCTTGAGTGCTCCGGTTTCCCGAAACGCTGGTAGCGGCCTGCACGAAGATGATATGGGAGGGGTCAAAGCGCGTTCAAGAGAGGGGAAGGCCGCCCTTTTTTGACGCCGTTACCCTTTGTCTCCCCTTGATTTTCAGCACCTTTCACCTATCCGGTTCCGCTCATGACGCTTGTGTCGATTCCCGCCAATCCAGTTCCGGAAAACGTCGTTTCCGGCATGATCAAAACGCCTGATGGCGCGGAATTGCGGTTTGCGCGCTGGGCGCCGCCGACCGGTCGCAAGGGCACGGTCTGCGTGTTCACCGGCCGTAGCGAACAGATCGAAAAATATTTCGAGACGGTGCGCGATTTGCGCGATCGCGGTTTCGCGGTGGCGATGATCGACTGGCGCGGGCAGGGCCATTCGTCGCGGCGTCTGCGCGATCCGCGCAAGGGCTATGTGCGCGATTTCTCCGATTTCGAAATCGATGTCGAAACCTTCGTGCAGCAGGTGGTGCTGCCGGATTGTCCGCCGCCCTATTTCGCGCTGGCGCATTCGATGGGCGGCTCGGTGATGTTGCGGGTCGCACATGCCGGCAAGCGCTGGTTCGACCGCATGGTGCTGTCGGCGCCGATGATCGATCTGCCCGGGCGCGCCACCTCTTTCCCGGTGCGTACGCTGCTGCGCGTGCTGCGGCTGGCCGGGCAGGGCGGCCGCTATGTGCCCGGCGGCAGCGACGTGCTGACCGGCGCGGGTTCCTTCATCAACAATCCCCTGACCAGCGATCCCGTGCGCTATGCCCGCAACGCCGCGATCATCGAGGAAGACCCGACGCTCGGCCTGGCGTCGCCGACGATCGCCTGGGCCGATACGGCGTTCAGCGCGATGCATGGTTTTCGTGCCGTGAATTACCCCCTGGAAATTCGCCAGCCGATCCTGATGCTGGCCGCCAGCAACGACGCCGTCGTCTCGACCGCGGCGATCGAGGAGTTCGCCTATCACCTGCGTGCCGGAGCGCATCTGGTGATTGCAGGCTCGAAGCATGAAATCTTGCAGGAGCAGGACCGCTACCGCGCGCAATTCTGGGCTGCTTTCGACGCCTTCGTGCCGGGTACGCCGCTGTTCAAGTAAAGGGCTACGACCCGGCTTTCGCTTGCGCGGCAAACTCTTGCATGTGCCGCGGCAACACGGGAGCGGTCTTTGCCATGCCGTTCATGGTTTCCAGTGCCAGCCTGATGGCGACAGCGTTGTCGATCGCGGAGCGCGTAACGGTCAACGCCTTGATCAGGGTTATCGACGAAGCGGCAAATAAAGCGTCCGTCGGTATCGGCTGCTTACCGGTGATTCCGAGTGCAACCTGCCGAAGTTCAAACGCCGAGCGCAACGGCGGCACCTGCGGCAGATGAGCCGGTGAAAGTGATAGAGGAACGTATCCCCATTGTGCCGGCGACGCGCCGTGACCGAGACCCTTGGCGAAATTCTCATAGATCTGCGCGATGCCGGGAAACGTTCCGGGGGGCCAAGCGATTTCCCGTGAACGTGTCAGCAGATTATATAAGGTGCCAAATGCGCTCGTTACCGGAACATCCTTCCACTCGGTAACATTGCCGGATAAGACGGCATTGATTTTTTGGGAGAAGACTCTCTTTCCCGGCGTGAACGTGCTGTTGTCGAAATCAAAATCGGCCGCCTTGCGCATGCAAATTTCGCCGGCGAAAGCCGCGGCTGCGGAGATAAAGTCCTCGCAGCGAGTGCCTTTCGGACTGCGTGCCATTTCTCCGGCCATCTTAAACAGAGCGTTAGTGAGGTCTGTGATCAGTTCCGGCATGGGTGTCATCCGTTGTTTTCAGCAGAACAACAGCATCGAAGGATTAAAAAAGCCTTGGTCCGGAATTCGACAAAAAACACCTAACAAGAATGAAACAATTTCGATCAACGCCGGTCTGATTCAGCCGCGTTCGATATTGTAGATCGCGCTGCCGACCAGGTAGATCCCGAGAAAAATCATCGCGATCAGGAACCAGCGGCGGAACGTGTCCGGCTCCATCCGGGTGCGGACCGCCTGCCCGATAAACATGCCGGCAAAGGAGGTGGTCAGCGCGATCACACCCGGCATCGCGGTCGCGGCGCTGAGCAGGCCCGCTGTGGTGAGGTTGAACGCCAGCGCCAGCGTCGCGACGGTGAAATACACGCCCAGCGCCTGCACCAGTTCGTCTTTCTCCATCCCGATCGACTGCATGAACGGCATCGATGGCACGACCTGAACGCCGGTCGCGGCGGAAATCACACCGGTGATCACGCCCACGATCCCGCCGATCCACTTTTCATTCGATGGGGCGACACTGAAGGTGAATTTGCGAAGGCTGATCGTGGCATAGATCGCCAGCAAAATGCCGAGAATGATGGTGCCGTAACGCGCATAGGGGCCGGTCAGCATGTCGCCATTGAGCCAGATGCCAAAGGCCGTGCCGAGCATCAGAGGCCACAGCCGGATGATGATGTTGCGCAAATAAGGGCCGACGAAAGTCTGCCAGATATTGGTCACGATCGCGGGCACGATGACGATCGCGAGCGCCTGCGACGGCGGCATCGTGACCGCGAGCAGGCCCATCGACACCGTGGGCAGGCCGAGCCCGATCACGCCCTTGATGAAACCCGCCAGCAGGAACGCCGCGGCAATGAAGATCAAAAGAGATTCGGCCATAAAGTCACATTGACCGATCCGCATGATCGGCACAATCTGGAGGTTACAGACCCAGCCTTCGGCCATAACGAAGGCAGACGGTACGAGAACCGCCATGCGTTTCGATCTGGTTGACCTTGGGCTGTTTATCGCGGTGGCGGATAGCGGCAGCATCACGCAGGGGGCGCTACGCGCCAATCTCGCGCTGGCGTCCGCGAGCGCCCGGATCAAGGGCCTGGAAGATGCGATCGGCATTCCGCTGCTCAAGCGCCGCCGTCGCGGCGTTGAACTGACCGCGGCGGGCGAAAGCCTGCTCGGTCACGCCCGGATCATCCTCCACAATATCGATGAGATGCGCGGTGATCTCGCAGCTTACGCCAGCGGTGCCAGGGCTAGTGTGCACCTGCTCGCCAACACGTCGGGTCTATCGGAATATTTGCCGAAAGCGCTTGCGGCATTCCTGCGCGAACATCCCGACATCAATATCGATGTCGAGGAGCGCGAGAGTGTCGATATCGCTGCGGCGATTGCTAGCGGTGCGGCCGATCTCGGCTTTGCCGCCGAGCATGCGCTGCCCGATCATTTCGAGCGGTTTTCGTTCGGCGAAGATCGCCTGGTGCTGGTGGTGCCGCGGCGCGGGAATTTTGCCGGCCGCCGCCAGATCGATTTTACCGACGTAACGGATCGTGACTTCGTTGGATTGACCACCTCGACCGCGCTTCAGGGCCATATCGCCAAACATGCCGCGCGGCTCGGCGTGCGCTTGCGCGTCCGGGCGCGGCTGCGGGATTTCGATGCGATCTGCCAGATGGTGGCATCGAGCGTCGGCATTGCGGTGGTGCCGGAAGCCGCCGCGAAACGGTGCGCGCAATCGATGCCGATCTCGATCATTCGAATCCGGGACAGTTGGGCCAACCGGAAACTCGTGATCTGCGCCCGCAGCTTCAAGACGTTACCGCGACCGGCGAAGCTATTGGTGGAGCATCTGCGCAAGGCGGCGCAGTAGCGCGGCTCTCACTTCTCCGTCGCGAGCCCGGCGTCCTTGATCACCTTTGCCCATTTTGCGGTTTCGGTGCCGATGAAATCGTGAAAATGCTCAGGGCTGTCGCCGATCAGCGTGGCGCCCTGGCTGGCGAGTTTTTCCTTCACCTGGGGATCGCGCATCGCCTCGGTCGCGGCCTTGTTCAGGATGGCGACGATGGCCGCAGGCGTGCCCGCGGGCGCCACCAAGCCGTACCAGTTCTCGATCTTGAGATCGGGCATGCCGGCTTCGGCGGTGGTCGGCACGTCCTTGGCGGTTGGCGAGCGCTCCGGCGAGCCGATTGCGATCGGCTTCAGCTTGCCGGATTCGACCTGCGGCAGGATGATCGGCAGGTCGAGAAACACCATCTGCACCTGACCGCCCAACATATCATTCACGGCTGGCGCGGCCCCTCGATAGGGCACATGCACGATGTCGATCTTGGCGGTCAGCTTCAGCAATTCGCCGGCCAGATGCGGCAGGCTGCCAGGGCCGGAGGAGGCAAAATTGAGTTTCCCGGGCTGCGCCTTGGCCAGCGCGACCAGCTCGCTCATATTTTTGGCCGGAACATTCTCGGCGACAACAAGCATTTCCGGAACCGTTGCGACCAGCGTAATGGCCTGCAAATCCTTCATCGAATCGTAGGCGACTTTTTCCATGCTCGGGCTGATCGCGAGCGCGCCCGCGCTGGAAAGCGCGATGCTGTAGCCGTCAGGTTTGGACTTTGCCAAAACATCGGTCCCGAGCACGCCGCCCTGTCCACCGCGATTGTCGATGGTGATGGGCTGCTTGAGCAGTTCCGCCATGCGCTGGGCGACCACGCGCGAGATAATGTCGCTGGGGCCGCCGGCCGGAAACGGCACGATCAACCGGATCGGGTGGTCGGGAAAATTCTGGGCGACGGCCGCCGCCGGCAACAGCAGCAGCGATAATCCCGTTGCCAGTGCGCTCAGAATTCTCATGCGAGGCTTGCCTCTAGCTGTTGAGCAGCTTGATCGCTGCTTCGTGTACCCGCGGATCGCCCGCCGCAACGATGCGGCCGCCGCTTTGGGCGGGCTTGCCGTCCCAGGTGCTGACGACGCCGCCGGCGCCGGTGATGATCGGAATCAGCGCCGCGATGTCGTAGGGTTTCAGTTCGGTCTCGATGACCAGATCGAGATGGCCGGCTGCGAGCATGCAGTAAGAGTAGCAATCGCCGCCGTAGCGCGTCAGCCGCACCGCCTGCTCGACCCGGCCGAAGGCAGCGCGGTCGTCATTGTTCATCAGCAGCGGGCTGGTCGTGAACATCGTCGCATCCTGCAGCGAGGCGCAGCGCCGTACCGCCAGTTTTCGTTCCCCGGTCGATCCCGAATAATGCGCCGAGCCGTTGTCGCCGGAAAAGCGTTCGCCGATAAAGGGCTGGTGCATCATGCCGAACACCGGCGTGCCCTTGTGCAGCAACGCGATCAGCGTGCCCCAGATCGGAAAGCCCGAGATAAAGGATTTGGTTCCGTCGATCGGGTCCAGCACCCAGACATATTCGGCGTCTTCGCGCTCGCTGCCGAATTCTTCGCCGACGATGCCGTGCTGGGGGAAATTGGCCTTGATCAGCCGCCGCATCACCGCTTCCGCGGCACGGTCGGCTTCCGTCACCGGATCGAAATCATGGGCCGTGCTCTTGTTGTCGATGCTCAGCGACGTTCGGAAGAATGGCAGGATGGTTTCCCCCGACGAGGTCGCGAGGCGGCCGATGAAGGCTGTAAAATCAATGACCGTCACGGCGATTCCTTGCAGTGGAGCGAGGCGGAGAATGGCGAATGATGTGGCTCCTGCGTAGCGCAATCCCGTTAACTGCGCACGTCAACGCGTGGCGTTACCCATCTTTATTCGACTTTCGAATCCCTCGCGCAGGGATGAATTTTCCGATGAAACCGTCGATCACGAATTCGAGAGTATACTGTTAATGGCTCTGACGTGAAGGTGTATGCAGCAAAACTGTATGTTTAACCGTCTGAAATCATAAGATAAATTTTAATAAGTCATTTTTCGGACCGACGACCGGAGCCTGTGAATTATGCAGCGGAAAGAGTCAAAAACCCTTGCACTTTGTGCAGCGCGGTCGCATATTGTTGCGGTGCGGTAGCGCTCTGCGCTATCGCTGCCCTCCTTGGGCGTTTCCTCCCTAGACTTGGGCCGCTTGCCAACGCAAGCGGCCCTTTTTTCTTGGTGGGTCTGCTGGCGCTGTTATTGGCGCGTGCATTTTCTTGGAAATGTCATGCCGCGTTTTGCGCAGTTCTGCGCATTTGAGATGGCTGACTACTCTGCCGCCGCCTGAAACGGTCCGAGATCGTCGAGCGGGACGGCGGCCAAGGCTTCGGCCAGCACCGCAAAATCGGTCGCGACCTGCGCAAAACGCGCGCTACGTTCGCGCCGCCGCTCGTCCATGTAGATCGCCCGGTTGAGTTCGAGCTGGATCGTATGCAGCCCAGAGGCCGGGTTGCCGTAATGCTCGGTGATGAAACCGCCGGCATAGGGCTTGTTGCGTCCGACCGAGTAGCCGAGCCGGCTCATGGTCTCCTCGACCATGTCGGGCAGCAAAGCTGCGCAACTGGTGCCATAGCGGTCGCCGATCACCACGTCCGGCCGCCGCGGCTCGTCCCGCGACACCCCGATCGAGGGCATCGAGTGGCAATCCACCAGCACCACCGTGCCAAACGCCTGATGCGCCTTGTTGATCAGCCGCCGCAGCGCGCGGTGATAGGGCTTGTACAGCGCCTCGATCCGCGCCAGCGCGTCATCGACCGAAAGCCGCTCGCGGTAGATCTCCTGGCCGTCGCCGACCACGCGCGGGATGGTGCCGAGGCCGCCAGCCACTCGCATCGAGCGCGTATTGGCAAAGCTCGGCAATCGCCCTGAGAACATCCGCGGGTCGAGTTCGTAGGGCTCGCGGTTCACATCGACATAGGAGCGCGGGAAATTGACCCGGACCACCGGAAAACCGCGCTCGCTGAGGCCCGCGATCAATTCGTCCATGAACGAATCCTCGGAGCGGCGCAGCGCGCCGAGATCGATCCGCGAGGCGTCGAGGAATTCGTCCGGATAGATCGAGCCGGAATGCGGTGAGTTGAAGATGATCGGTGCCCGCCACGCGGCCGGCTCTACGATCTCGAACGGGGGCGACAGTTCGCCATCAAACTGGGTCATCGTCGGGCGCCGTCCCTGGAATCCGCCATCCTGAACACGTCATCCCTGCCAGAAAAGCGGAATTTTTATGCCCGGGCATTGTCGGTAATCGCAACCCTCCTGCCAAGCGAAAAAAACAGCAATTAGTCTGGAACGTCTCTTGCGGGCGAAAAAAGCCTGCCTTCATTGATTCGGAGTGCGTTCCGGTCCACAAATAGCCCCGCGAAATGCCGGCTGCGCTGCGACGCTTTCACCCGAAATTTACCCTCTGTCGGGCTTAGTGAGCAGATTGATCCTCCAATCAGGATTCGACGACCAACCGCCATGCATAAAATCCTCCTCGCCGAAGACGACAACGACATGCGCCGCTTCCTGGTCAAGGCGCTGGAAAACGCCGGTTTTCAGGTTTCCCCCCATGATAACGGCATGTCGGCCTATCAAAGGCTGCGTGAGGAGCCGTTTGAGATGCTGCTCACCGATATCGTGATGCCCGAGATGGACGGTATCGAGCTCGCGCGTCGCGCCTCGGAGCTCGATCCCGACATCAAGATCATGTTCATCACCGGCTTTGCCGCGGTCGCCCTCAATTCCGATTCCGAGGCGCCGAAGAACGCCAAGGTGCTGTCCAAGCCGGTTCATCTTCGCGAATTGGTGACCGAAGTGAACAAGATGCTGGCGGCCTGACCGTCTTTCCGGCCGGCTCAAGCCGGCTGGGCCGTTACTCGCCGTTTTGATACGTTTTCTGGCCCCAAATCCCGGTCTGTTTTGCCTGAAAACGCCGTTCGGCATCCTTGCCTGTCCGCTGGGGAGCCGATATAGGGACCCCACCCGTAAGTTCAGGTTTCAGGGCGCGTAGCTCAGCGGGAGAGCACCTCGTTGACATCGAGGGGGTCACAGGTTCGATCCCTGTCGCGCCCACCATCCGGTTTCCCAGTCATAATAGGCAGAGCCACAGGGATAGCGCCGCTATCTGTCAGGCCGATCTGCGCAGTGGCCTCTTCTTCTCGGCCCGCAATTTGTTTTCCTGATGCCGCAGCAGGAATTGCCGTAACTGCACCGCGGTCTCGAGCGCGTGATGCTCGACCAGCGCCGCAAGCGACGCGGCGTTTCGAACCCGCGCGCTGGCCAGGATGGCGCGATGCTCGCGTTGCGCTTGCAGCCGATAATCCGACTGGCTGACCAACAGGCGGATATAGCGTTCGACGTTGGCGTTCAGGCTCGCGATCAGATTGAGGAGCCGCGGTCGCGCACAGGCCTGGTACAGCCTTTCGTGGAAATGGCGATTGATGTCGCTCCAGCGGTCGATCGATTGGCAGGCTTCGGCTTCAGAGAGCAGCGTTTCGAGTTCGTCGAGCATCGCGTCGGTCCAGTGCGGCATCGCCAGCGAGACCGCCTTGATTTCCAGTGTGAGACGAATTTCCAAAATCTCTTCCGCCTCGTCCGGCCGCAACGGCGCGACGGTGGCACCGCGCTTGCTGTGCAATTGAACGAGGCCTTCGGCGGTCAACTGCCGCAGCGATTCCCGGACCGGGATGTGGCTGACGCCGAACCATTTGGCGATGGTGTCCTGCCGCAACGGTTCACCGTCATCGATATGTCCGCGCAGGATCAGCGTTCGGATCACGTCGGCGATCACCTCCGGTGTCGAGGCTCGGGTGCCGCGCAGTGCGCTGGCAATAGCAGCAAGGCTCATCCTACGATCATATATGATATCGGCCGAAATGTCGCAGGTTCTGTTGGTCTAGCATAGTCTTCCAAATCGGCTCGTAATTTCAATCAAGACCTTCTCTTGGCGATTATGCCCTGTTTGCCTAATGTTTTTGCGTCGCCGGACCAATCCTGCAGCGAGAATCGCAGAATGGACGGACGTTCGCACGGAATACACATCATATATGATTTGGCACAGCGCTTGCCTTTCAGAGACGGCAACCGGTCAAATCGAACAGGAGCGCGTCATGAATCTTGGTAATGTGCGTCGCGGTGTTTTGGCTGCGTTGATGGCATCTGCGGTCGTCGCCGGCGCATCCGCCGCCGAGCTTCCGATCCGGATCGGGGCGCCGTTGCCGTTGACCGGCGCGCTGTCGCCGGAAGGCGTGAAGTTGCAGCAGGGTTATGAATTGTGGAAGGACACTGTCAACGCCGCCGGCGGCATCGCGGTCGGCTCGGTCAAGCGCCTGGTTGAAATCGTCTATTACGACTATCAGTCGATGACGCCGAAGGCGGTACAACTCGCCGAGAAGCTCGCGACCGACGACAAGGTCGACTTCATGTTCGGGCCGTTCGGTTCGGGCGCCTCCAAGGCCGCCAGCACGGTGGCCGAGCGCTACGCAATCCCCATGCTGGCGCCGACCGCGTCATCGGTCGAAGTCTACGATCAGGGTTACAAGAACCTGTTCGGCACCTTCACCGCTAACGATACGCTGAGCGAGCCGATGGCGGATATCATCAAGGCGAAAGCGCCCAACGTGAAGCGGGTCGCGATCCTGGCGCGCAACGATCTTTATCCGCTGGCGCTGGGGCAGGAGTTTGAAAAGTCGTCGAAGAAGCGCGGCCTTGAAGTGGTGTATTTTGAAAAATACGCCATCAACACGCTGGACCATGCGTCAGCCCTGACGGAGATCAAGGCCGCGAAACCGGACTGGATCATCGCGACCGGCTATATCAACGACCTGATCCTGATCCGCAAGCAGATGGCCGATCTCGGTATCAAGGCGCAGGCCGTGACCATGATCAATGCGCCGGCCTATCAGGAATTCATCGATGCCACCGGCACGCTTGCGGAAAACGTCACCACGGCAACGTGGTGGCATCCGGCCGTCCGCTATGAGAGCAAGGACGTGTTCGGCAGTTCGGTGAAATACAGCGAGATGTTCCAGAAGAAGTTCAACGCGCTACCGGATTTTACCAATGCGACCGGAAGCTCGGTCGGCGTGGTGCTGCAAATGGCGATCGAACGCGCCGGTTCCGTGGACCGCGACAAGGTTCGCGAAACGCTGGTCAAGGGTGGTTTCGACACCTTCTTCGGGCCGCTGACGTTCAATGGGGTGGGGCAGGCGATTTCCTACGTACCGCCGGTGATCCAGATCCAGGGCGGCAAAACAGTCGTGATATATCCTGAAGTCATCAAGGGCGGCGATCTGCAACTCGGCGTTCGCTGAAGACGGGAGCGGAAACGGCCAGGTGCTGTACGTCCAGATCCTCATCAACGGCATCCTGCTCGGCGGGCTTTACGCCTGCATCGCTGTCGGATTTTCGCTGGTGTGGGGCGTGCTCAACGTCATCAATATCCTGCACGGATCTTTTATCGTGCTCGGCGCCTATCTCGCCTTCTTTGCATACACTGGGCTTGGCATCCATCCCTATCTGTTCGCGCCTTTCGCAGCCCTTGTTCTGTTTATGCTGGGCTATGCGGTGCAACTGACGGTGATCAACCGCGTGATCGAAGCGCCGGTGCTGGTTACACTGACCACCACGTTCGGTCTGGCGCTGTTGCTCGATAATCTGATGCTGGTGGTGTTTGCCGCGAATTTCCGCAAGGTCAGCCTGAAGCCGCCGCTCGGCGTGATCGATCTATCGGATACATTTCCATCGATCGACCTGATCGTGCCGGTCGATCGCCTGGCCAGCATGCTGTTCGCGTTGGTGTTCGTTGCGCTGCTTTATTGGCTGCTGCGGCACACGGTGGTGGGCCGTGCCATTGTCGCCGTCAGGATGGACCGATACGCCGCGACCTTGATGGGCGTGGACACCACAAAAGTGTTCGCGGTGACATTCGCGCTGGGTGCGGCGCTCGCGGGCGCCGCTGGTGCGCTGCTCAGTCCGATCTTTCCGATTTCGCCGCTGGCCGGCACCACCTATCTCGGCAAGGCCTTTGTGATCTGCGTTCTCGGCGGTCTCGGCAGCGTGTCCGGCGCCCTGGTCGGAGGCCTCGTGCTCGGGGTGCTGGAAAGTTTCGGGGCGCTGTTCTTCGGCCCTGAACATTCGCTCACGCTCTCGTTCACGGTATTGATCCTGCTGCTGATCTTTCGGCCCAACGGCATCATGGGCAAGCGGGGGTTCGTATGAAACGATCTCCCATCGCGATCGTCGGCCTCGGCGTGCTCGTGCTTGTCGTGATTATCCTGCCGTTCACCGCGACCAACTATCTGCTGCGCCTGACGACGATTGCTTTCATGTACATCGCGTTGGCATCGTCCTGGAACATCGTCGGCGGCTTCATCGGCTATCCGTCCTTTGCCACCGCGGCCTTCTTCGGAATAGGCGCCTACGCGTCCGGCATCCTGCGCGGCGCGAGTTCGCTGCCGTTGCCGGCCACCTGGCTGTTCGGCGCGGCGGCCGCAACGTTGTTCTCGCTGCTCGTCGGTCCGGCGATCCTGCGGCTACGCGGCCATTATTTCGCGGTCGCAAGTCTGGTGCTGGCGGCGGTGCTGCGTGAGATCACCAATGCGGCCACGACACTGACCGGAGGCGGCATGGGACTCAATTTGCCGGCGGTTGGCGCCATCAATGTCGACGTCCAGACCCGCCTCTATTACGTCAGCATGCTGGTCGCGGCGGCGCTGACGATCGGCCTTGCAACGCTGATCTGGCGCAGCCGTCTCGGTTGGGCAATGCGCTGCATCGAGCAGAACGAGGATGCCGCCATCGTGCTTGGCGTCAACACGCTCGCGACCAAGATCCTCGGCTTTGCAGCCTCCGCCGCCACAGCCGGTCTGGTCGGCGCGATCTACGCCACCTGGATCGGATACATCGATCCCACCGACGCGTTCGACGATCTCCTGTCGGTCAAGCCGATCATCATGGCCTTTATCGGTGGCGTCGGCACCATCTTCGGACCGGTTGCCGGCGCAATCATCTTCCTCGTGCTGGAAGAATTCGTGTGGCGCAACGTGCTGAATTTCCATGCCGGCATTCTCGGCATCATCATCGTGGCGTTGCTGGTATTCATGCCGGGAGGCATCGGCAGCATCGGGCGCGGGATCGAGAAGCTGCGCGCGTATGGGCGCGCCGGGCGAACCTCCGATATCAGCGGCGCGGCGCCGCCGGTGGTGCCGTCATGAACTCGTTGGCGCAGCAAGCAACCGCACCAACGCCACTGATGCAGATCGCCGGTGTGACCAAACGCTACGGCGGCCTCGTCGCGCTCAACAACGTTTCGCTTGAACTGACCCAAGGCGAGATCATCGGGCTGATCGGTCCCAACGGCGCCGGCAAGACGACGCTGGTCAATGTCATCACCGGCGTGCAGCAACCGGACGAGGGTGAAATCCTGTTCGAGGGCAAGCGCATCGATCGCGCGCCCGCCTATCAGATCGCGCGGCGTGGCATCGGACGCACGTTCCAGATCGTGCAGCCGTTTCCGCGCATGACCGTGCTCGAAAATGTCGCCGCGGGGGCGATGTTTGCCGGCAAGGCACACAGCGTCGCCGAGGCGATGGACCGTGCCTCGGCGTGTCTTGCTTTCGTCGGCCTAACGGCCATGACCTCGATGCCGGCGTCGCAGCTTACGCTGCCGGGACGCAAGCGGCTCGAACTGGCCAAGGGCCTCGCGACCAATCCGCGGCTGTTATTGCTCGATGAAGTCAATGCCGGGCTGAACGCGACCGAGATCGAGGGCGCGCTCGACCTGATCAAGGCGATTGCCGCGCGGGGCATCACCATTGTCCTGATCGAGCATTTGATGAAGGTGGTAATGCGGGCGTCCTCGCGCATCGTCGTGCTGCATCAGGGGGTTTTGATTGCGGACGGGCAGCCGGCCAATGTCATTCGTGACCCCCAGGTGGTCGAGGCCTATCTGGGCGCCGACTATCGTCATGCGGAGGCAACCGGCTGATGGTCGATTTGCTGAAAGCGTCCGGGCTCTGCGGCGGTTATGGCGACGTCCAAGTCTTGCACGATGTTGCGCTGACCGTAAAAGCCGGCGAGATCGTCTGCCTGATCGGATCAAACGGCGCCGGCAAGACCACGCTGCTTCGTGTTTTATCGGGCATGGCCAAGTCGACGGCGGGAAGCATTCTGTTCGCGGACCAGGATCTGCGGGGTCTGCCGGCGCAGGAGATCGTGCGCCGCGGTATCGCGCATGTGCCGGAGGGCAGGCGGCTGTTTGCCGGCATGACGGTGCGTGAAAATCTGCTGATGGGAAGCTATTTGCGCGGTGACGGACGCGCCGTGATCAACAAGGATCTTGATTTCGTGCTGGCGACCTTCCCAAAACTGGCCGAGAGGTTGCATCAGGACGCTTCAACCCTGTCGGGAGGCGAGCAGCAGATGTGCGCGATCGGTCGCGGCCTGATGGCCAATCCGACCCTGTTGATGATTGACGAATTGTCGCTCGGACTGTCGCCGAAGCTGGTCGGGGAGTTGAGCAAGGCGTTGACTGAGATCAACCGTGCCGGCCAGTCCATCCTTCTGGTCGAGCAGGATGTCGCGACCGCGCTGCGGCTTGCCAGCACCGGCTTCGTGCTCGATACCGGCCGCATCGTCCTGTCGGGACCGTCCAATGAACTCGTCGCCAACCCGAGTGTGCGCGAAGCCTATCTCGGCATGACTGCCGCTTGATTTCAACCAGAGAAAAAAGGGAAAACGCCCATGATAACAGCCATTGTTCTCTACGACCTGCCGAAATCGATCGGCCTCGAGGAGTGCCGCGAGCACTTCACCAAGATCGCGCCCGATTTCCTGAAAGCGCCAGGCTTCGTCCGCAAGCAGTTCATCTGCCGCAAGGAAGGCGACATCGCCGGCGGCGTCTACATGTGGGAAAGTCAGGCCGCAGCCGAGGCGTTTTATACCGGTCCCTGGCGCGACGGCATCCGCGCCCGCTACGGCAACGATCCCCGCATTCAGTATTTTGAGACGGTCGCGCTCACCGACAAGGCGAGCGGCAAGGCCGGGGCGATTTAGCTCACGGCGTCACATCCGCGCGCCGCACCGCTTGTGGTGCGGTGGCCTGCTTCCAGGTGGAATTGGCGACATGGACCGGCGAGAAAGCCGGCCGCTCGACATACTGGCCGTCGCCTTTTTCGGCGCGCAGGTCGCCCTTGGCGTAGGCGATCCTGCCGCGCGACAGTGTGACCGCGGGCGCGCCGGTGCAGGCAAAACCTTCGAACACATTGTAGTCGATCCGGCTCAATTGCTTCTTCATCGAGATGGTTTTGGCGGCTGCGGGATCCCACACCACGATATCGGCGTCCGAGCCGGCGGCGATCCGTCCTTTTTTCGGATAGATATTGAGGATGCGGGCGATATTGGCCGAGGTCACCGCGACGAATTCCTCCTTGGTCAGGCGGCCGGTGTTGACGCCCGCGGTCCACAGCACCGGCAGGCGGTCTTCGAGACCGCCGGTGCCATTGGGAATTTTGCGGAAATCCTCAAAACCAAGACGCTTTTGTTCGGTCGTGAACGCGCAGTGGTCGGTCGCGACCACCTGTAGCGAACCGGATTGAAGCCCGGCCCACAGGCTGGCCTGATGCGCCTTGTCGCGGAATGGCGGCGACATCACGCGCTGGGCGGAATGGTTCCAGCTCTTGTTGGCATATTCGCCCTCGTCGAGCAGCAGATGCTGGATCAGCGGCTCGCCATAGACGCGCTTGCCGCTGGCGCGGGCGCGGGCGATCGCCTCGTGGGCCTCGCGGCAACTGGTGTGCACAATATAGATCGGAACGCCGGTCATGTCGGCGATCATGATGGCGCGGTTGGTCGCCTCGCCCTCGACTTCGGGCGGACGAGAATAAGCGTGGCCCTCAGGGCCGGTGACGCCGCGCGCCAGCAACGCTTCCTGCATCAGGGCGACGACGTCGCCATTTTCGGCGTGCACCAGCGGCATCGCGCCGAGATGGGCACAACGCGCGAACGAGTTGTAGAGCTCGTCGTCATTCACCATCAACGCGCCTTTGTAGGCCATGAAATGCTTGAAAGTGTTGATCCCGTAGGTTTTGACGACGATCTCCATTTCGTCGAACACCTGCTTCGACCAGGACGTCACGGCCATGTGGAAGCCGTAGTCGCTGGCGGCCTTCTCGGATTTGCGCCGCCAGTCCTGATACGCCGCGAGCATCGATTGCCCGGGGTCGGGAACGCAGAAATCGACCACCATCGTGGTGCCGCCGGTCAGCGCCGCCTTGGTGCCCCATTCGAAATCATCGGCGGATACGCTGCCCATGAAGCTGAATTCGAGATGGGTATGCGGATCGATGCCGCCCGGCATCACATAGCAGCCGCCGGCATCGACGATGTCAGCGCCGATGGGAACCTCGAGGGAGGAGCCGACTGCCACAATCGTATCGCCATCGATCAGGACATCGGCGCGCCGCGCATGATCGTGATTGACGACGGTTCCACCGCGAACGACAAGGGTCATGACATCTCCGAACTGGTAATTTTCAAAACGTAGCAGGTCTGCGCCGCAAGCTTTTGCGAGACAGCCTAGCTTGCAATTCCCGCGGCCGCAGCGGAAAAAATCCGCAATCCATGGCCGAATTGGAGGCAATCTTTAAATGCCGGCCGTCGAACTTTTCGTGAAGGTAGCGTGATCTGAAACTAATCGGCTCATTTTGGCGTATACTCGCCCGACAAGGAAGGCTAATGGCTATGCCTGACTTCGACGCCCCGGATGGCTTCTTCCTATGCATGATGTTTCGATTCCCGCGGCGCTGATCGCCGGCATCGTCAGTTTTCTGTCGCCCTGCGTGCTGCCTCTGGTGCCGCCCTATCTGATCTACCTAACCGGCGCGACCATCGATCACGTTAACAATGACGAGACGGTATCGTCCTCGCAGCGTGCGGTGATGATTTCGGCCGTGATGTTCGTGCTCGGCTTTTCCACCGTGTTCGTGGCACTCGGCGCCAGCGCGTCCTTTGTCGGAAGCCTGATCCGCGCCTGGTCGGCCGAACTGTCGATCGTCGCAGGCATCGTCATCATCATCATGGGTCTGCATTTCCTCGGGCTGACCCGCATCGGCTTGTTGATGCGCGAGGGCCGGCTGACGGCGCCGAAGCCGGTCGGGCTGTGGGGCGCTTACGTCATGGGTCTCGCCTTTGCATTCGGCTGGACACCCTGCATCGGGCCGATTCTCGCTGCGATCCTGTCGGTGGCGGCGGCCGAGGCGACCGTGGCCAAGGGCGCCGGCCTGCTTGCGGTCTATTCGGCCGGGCTCGGGATTCCCTTCCTGATCGCGGCCTTGATGGTCGAACAATTCTCTTCGTTGTTTGCCCGGATGAAGCGCCACCTCGCCACCGTTGAGCGGGCGATGGGTGTGTTCATGGTGCTCACCGGCATCGCTTTTCTCACCGGCAGCGTCTCCGCTGTCAGCATCTGGCTGCTGGAAACGTTCCCAAGCCTGCAGAATTTCGGTTAAGCGCGGGCGGTGCACGCGTACCGAAAACAGAAATAGCGCTTCCGCGCCGGCTTGCTTCAGGCCCTTCCGGACTGCCATTTACCCACCTTCTGCCAGTCGATTCTGCAGGATCTGTCCCCAAGCTTGCCCTTGCGCTCGCGACCGGTCGGCGGCACATTTGACGGGCGGCGAACACAAGCCGCCAAAAAGATGTGCAGGGAACGCTCCGGGGAAACGCTTAATGGCCGCCACGCGGATTGATTGCGATATCCATCCCGCCGTGGGGGGAACGCGCACTACGCTGTTGCCCTATCTCGACGATCACTGGAAAGAGCAGGTCGTAAGCCGTGCGATCGACGGTCTCGATCTCACAAGCTATCCGCCCAACATGCCGCTGTCCGGCCGTGCCGACTGGCGGCCCAATAAAGGCAAGCCCGGCAGCGATCTGGCGATGCTTCAGCGCGGCGCGTTCGACGAGCTAGGCGCCAGCCACGCGATCTGCAATGTGCTCTATGGCGCACAGGCGGTGTACGATCCCTATATGGCCGCCGCGTTCTGCAAGGCGATCAACGACTGGATCGCGGCCGAGTGGCTGGCGAACGACAAGCGGTTGCGCGCCTCGATCATGGTGCCGATGCAGGCGCCAGATCTCGCCATCGAAGAGATCGAACGCCGCGCCGGCGATAACAGGTTCGTCTCGGTATTGGTGCTGGCGCAGGGCGAGACTTTGTTGGGGCGGCGGCATTTCTGGCCGGTCTATCAGGCCGCCGAGCGTCACAAACTGCCGATCGCAATCCATGCCGGCAGCCAATATCGCCAGGCGCCAAGTTCGGTCGGCTGGCCGTCCTATCGCTACGAATATTATCTCGCCGAGGCGCAGGCGTTTCAGGCCCAGGTGCTCAGCCTGATCTACGAAGGCGTTTTCGGCAAGTTCCCCGGCCTCAAGGTGGTGCTGATGGAATCCGGTGTGAGCTGGCTTCCGGCGTTCATGTGGCGCGCCAACAAGACCTGGCGCGGCGTGCGCGTCGAGGTGCCCTGGGTCGAGCGCGAACCGGCCGCGATCATGCGCGACCACATCCGTTTCACCACGCAACCCTTCGACAGTCCGCCCGATGCCGCCGGCGTCGCCGATATCGTCGACATGATCGGCTCGGACAGGATGTTCCTGTTCTCGTCAGACTATCCGCATTGGCAATTCGACGGCGACGACGCGATACCGCCGCATCTGCCCGCGAGTCTTGTCTCGCGAATGTGTGCCGACAATCCGCTTGAGACTTTCCCGCGGCTGAATCTCGCCGCTTAAATTCCGGAGGATCGCATGAGCGATGTCATCGACCGCCCTCTGTCCGAACAGGAAGCGCCCGCCAAGAGCCGGCTGCGGATCATCGATTGCGATATCCATCCGAGCCTGCATGCGCGCTCCGATCTCAATCCGTTTCTCAGCAAACGCTGGCAGGAACATCTTGCGACCTACGGCGATCATCTGAGGACGCCCTATATCGGCACCACGCCCTATCCGCGATCTTCGCCGCTGATCGCGCGCCGCGATGCGTGGCCGCCGACCGGTGGCCCGCCCGGATCCGACCTCGCCTTCATGCGCCAGCAGCACCTCGATCCCTTCGATGTCGAGTTCGGCATCCTGCAGGTGCTGGATATGTTCATCTTCTCGCAGCAAAACCTCGAATTCGGCGCCGCGATCCAGCGCGCTATCAACGAGTGGCAGTTGGCGCAGTGGAGCGATCGTGATCCGCGGCTGAAGGCTTCGATTCTGGTCGGACAGGACGACACCCAGGCCGCGCTCACCGAGATCAATCGCTGCGCCAAGCTGGGCCGATATATTCAGATCAACGTGTCGCCGCGCGCCAATGAGCCGCTTGGCCGCCGCCGCTACTGGCCGATTTATGCGCTGGCCGAGGAACTGGACCTGCCGCTCGGCATTCATGTCGGCGGCTATGGTGGCCACGCGCCGGCCGGTGGCGGCTGGCCGTCTTATTATGCCGAGGAGCATCAGTCGAACGCGCATTCGATGGCGGCGACGCTGACAAGCCTGGTGATCGAAGGCGTATGCGAGCGTTTCCCGCGCCTCAAGATCGTGTTCATCGAAGGCGGCTTCGGCTGGATCGCCCCCACGATGTGGCGAATGGATCAGCATTTCGAGCGGTTTCGCTCCGAGGTTCCGCATCTCAAGCGGCGTCCGTCCGAATATGTGCGGGAGCATTTCTGGTTCACCACGCAGCCGATCGACGAGCCCGACGAGGCCCGGCATCTGCGATCCCTGATCGAATGGGTTGGCCTCGATCGCCTGCTGTTCTCGTCGGATTATCCGCATTGGGATTTCGACGATCCGCGCTTTGCCTTCAAGACGCCGCTGACCGAGACTGAGCGGGCGAAGATCTTCAACGCCAACGCCCGCGCCGTGTACAAGTTTTGACGTCATGACCCGGCATATTGTCGCCCGTACCTCAGACATTCCGCCCGGCGGCAACAAGGTGGTCAGCGTGGAAGGCCGAGATATCGTCGTGTTCCACGCCAATGGCGAGTTCTTTGCGCTGCTCAATCGCTGCCCGCATGCCGGCGCGCCGCTCGACAAGGCGGCCTGTGTCGCGCGGCTGACGTCGCCCGAGCCCGGCGTCTATCAGCGCTCGCGGGTCGGCGAACTGCTCCGGTGCGCCTGGCACGGCTGGGAGTTCGACATGCGCAACGGGCAATCCTGGTTCGACCCCAAACGCGTCAAGGTGCGGACTTATCCTGTTGTCATTGAAGATGGCGAGACACTGGCCAAGGGCCCCTATGTGGCCGAGACCTTTCCGGTGCATGTCGAGGACAGCTACGTCATTATCGAGACGTAATTATACCGTTGGCTGACCGAACCCAAATCCATTCAAGGCAAAGCGTTTTCGAGCGAAGTGGATGCCGGTTCGCGTAAAGAAAACGCGTCAAAATGAGGTGAGAGCCGCGGTTCCGGTGCAATCAGAACCGATCAGGCTCACAAAAATTGACATCGGCCTTGTTCGCAAGGCGCGATGCCATGGTATAAGGCCGCCTCATTGACGTGTTTGAGGGCAGGGTTGAGCGGATGTCGAAGCAGGAAATGCGGGAAGAGGCCGAGCGGTTGATCCGCGAAACCATGGAACGCAAAAACCTTGTCGTGAAGCAGGGCAATACCCGCATCGAGGCGGTATGCGGCAAATGCGGCGCGCCGAACCGGGTTTCGGCCGAAAAAGGCGCAACGCGGGTGAAATTCGCCTGCAAGCAATGCGGACACAAGCAGGAGACGCTTTAGTCCATCATGCTCAAGCTGATCAGCGCGACGCCCAGTCCCTATGCGCGGAAGGTGCGGATCGCCCTGGCCGAAAAGGGCCTGCCGTTCGAACTGATGACGGAAGTACCTTGGGACCGCACTACCTCGACTCCGAAATATAATCCGCTGGAAAAGCTTCCGGTCCTGATCCTCGAAGACGGCTCCAGCGTCTACGAATCCAGTTTCATCCTGCAATACCTCGAACTGAAATATCCGCATCCGCCGCTATTGCCTGGAGATATCGACGGTACGATCGCGGCGCGGCGGCTTGAGGTTTTGTGCGACGGGATCTGCGACGCGGTGGTGCTGTCGTTCTTCGAACAGATGCGCTCTGCAGAAGGCAGAAGCCAGCATTGGATGGACCGCCAGCGCCGAAAGATCGAAGGCGGTGTGCGCGAAATGGCGCGCCTGGTCGGCGACCGCGCCTTTGCAGTCGGCGACGCGTTCGGCCTCGGCGATATCGCGGTGGGAACCGCGCTCGGTTACCTGCTGGTGCGGTTTTCTGAATTCGACTGGCGAAGCCTGTACCCTGACCTGGCCGCCTTCAGCGCGCGCATCGAGGCGCGCCCGTCTTTTGCCAACACCGTGCCGGTTCGGCAGGTGATTTCGGATAAGGTCGTTTAGAATTTTGCTGCAGTAGCCCGGATGAGCGTAGCGACATCCGGGGCCGGTCTCGCGGCCATTCCCGGATATAGCTGCGCTCATCCGGGCTACAGCCTGAGATCTCAGATTCCCTCAGGCCTCATCCTGAGGAGCCCGCCAAAGGCGGGCGTCTCGAAGGATGCCGCAGCCGCTAAAGCGCTTTACTTCACCGCGCCTGCCCTACCGTCACGAAATCCGGGAATTTGAGTTTCCCCTCCGCGACCGCCTTGGGCCAGACCGCGATCTGCTTGCCGTTCTGCCACTGGAATACGAGGCCGGTCACGGCGCCGGGGCCGGACTTGATCCCGTGCGTGAATTCGTCGTCCTTGCCGTAGAACTGAATGCGCCCGATGGTGCCTTCGTAATTGGTCTTTTCGAGTTCAGCGACCATCTTGTCGGGATCGGTTGAGCCGGCGCGCTGGATCGCTTCCGCGATGATATAGACCTCGTCATAAGCGGTATAACCGGTATAGGCCGGAGCTGTACCGAACTTCGCCTTGAACGCCTGCGCGAACGGTTTTGTCTTCGAGGTGACCGCGACGTCGGGTGTCGCGACCGCGAGCGACGGCACGCCGTCGGCGGCGCCATTGGTGTCGTTCCAGAAGGTCGGGCTCAGCGCCTGCGCGCTGATGCCGAACATCGGGATCGGGACCTGCTGGTTCTTCCATTGCACGGTCGGCTGCACGCCGACATGCGAGATACCAGTAACGATCACGTCCGGCTTCTTGCTCTCGATATTGTTGAAGATCGGCGTGAAGTCGGTGGTGTCGGGCGAGAAGCGGACATGCTCGACCACTTTCAGTCCGGCCTTCGGCAGGCACGCCTCGTAGCCGATATCGAGCGGCTTGGTCCAGGCGGCGTCCTCGCTCATGATCGCGACCGTCTTGAATTTGAGCTGGTCGACCAGCAGCTCCTTGGCCGCGCCGCAGACGAGTTCGGCCTGAGCCGCCGACGTCAGGTAACCGTGGAAAGTGTACTTGTTCTTGTCGTAGTCATTATGAATTGCCTTGGTGATCTCGTTGGATGCCGCACCCGGCGTGATCAGCGGTATTTTCAACCGTGCAGCCCAGGGCTCGAGCGCCAGCACCACTTCGCTGATATAGCTCGCGATCACGGCCGAAACCTTGTCCTCGCTGACCGCGCGCTGGAACGCACGCACCGAATCCGCCGACGAGCTCTTGTTGTCGTAGGTCACGATCTCGATCTGGCGGCCGAGGATGCCGCCCTTGGCGTTGATCTCGCTGGCGGCGATCTGAGCGCCGCCCGGCGTCGCGGCGCCGGCGATCGACTGCACTTCGGCGATCACGCCGATCTTGATGGGATCGCTGGATTGGGCTTGGGCCGGTCCAGCCAAACTGAGGGCCAATACGGCCGCGAGCGGGACGAGATTGATCTGGCTTTGAATTTTGCTTGGGACAAGAAATGGGCCTGGTCGCTGCACGATTTTCTCCCCTGATGTTGTTTGTTTTTATGGCTCTCGGCGAGCGAGGCCTGCCGAAGTCTATGCCTGCCCTTTGCCGGTTGGGAAGGCATTTCCGCACGACGGCAGCGCGTTGCCGCATAAAAAAATGCGCGGAACCGCGCATTTTTTGCAAGCAGCCGATTTGCAATTTTCTTATTTGAAAGCTTCGCAGACGGTCGGATGCTCGAGCCTGATCGTCCCGGCGTTGCGCGCCGAGACTGCGTCCCACCATGCGTCCAGCGCTTGCCGGTTGCAGCGCAACTTCACGCTCATGCCGTCGGCGAACCTGATCCAGTCTGCAAAGCGATGGCTGGGCACCGCGATCACGACCGGAATGTCGGCGCTCAAGGCGCGCTCGACCAGATAGGACAGGCCTTTGCCTTCGCGTTCCTGCCGACCGAACCGGTTCACGATCACGAGGTCGGCGCCCTGATCGATCGCGCAGGCGACTTGCGCCCCGGCATCGAGCAACTGCCCGACATCCAGCCGGCAGCCGGTGGAACAGGTGCCGAGATTTTGAAACAGCTGCAATTCCTCGCCGGAATGAACCAGCATCGCGGAAAGTTGCGGTGTGTCGGTGCAGTGATAGCCGAGTTGAACGAGGCCCACCGCACGGTAGCCACGGGCTTTCAGGTCAGTCGCGAAGTCGCACAACACCTGGTCGGGGTCTTGATCCCTATCATAGACCAGCGCCGCGAGGTCGCATTGGGAGTCGAACATAACGACCTTCCGTTTCTTATGATGCCGACCGGCGGCTTTGCCGGCCGGCATTTGATGGATGATCGCGGCGGGAGTGCCGCCGCGATCGATTGATCTGCCGATCAGGCACGAGCTTCGTTGATGATCTGCAGTTGGGTGAATTCGGCCAATCCTTCTTCGGCGAATTCAGTGCCGATGCCGGACTGCTTGGCGCCGCCGAACGGAATGTGTGGCGCCATGTCGAGGTGCTTGTTGATCCAGACCGTGCCGGCCTCGATCTGGCTCGCGACCTTATGGGCGCGGGCCGTATCCGACGACCAGACCGATGCACCGAGACCGTAGGTGGTGGCATTGGCGCGGCGGATCACGTCATCATTGTCGGAATATTTGATCACCGGCAGCACCGGCCCGAACTGCTCTTCGTCGACCAGCCTGGAGCCTTCCTTGATATCGCGCACGATGGTTGGCTCAATGAAATAGCCCGGCCGATCCATCGCCGAACCGCCGGCAATGACGTTGCCGTTCTTGCGGGCGTCGTCGAGGAAGCCCTTGACCTTTTCGTACTGCATCTTGTTCTGCAGCGGCCCAAGCTTGGTGCCCTGCTTCGATCCGTCGTCCACCACGGTGCTCTTGGCGATCGCCACGAGCTCGTTGCAGATTTCGTCATAAACCGATTCATGCACATAGAGCCGTTTGATCGCGAGGCAGACCTGTCCCGAATTCTGGAACGCGCCCTCGAAGATGCCCGGAGCGACCTTCTTCGGATCGACGTCGTCGAGCACGATGCTGGCGTCATTGCCGCCGAGTTCGAGCGTGATCCGCTTCAGGGTCGCAGCCGCGCTCGCCATCACCTTCTGGCCGGTCGCGGTCGAACCGGTGAACGAGATCTTGCGGATGTCCGGATGCTTGGTCATCGCGTCGCCGAGATCGTTGGCGTCGGTGATGACGTTGAGCACGCCCTTGGGCAGGATATCCTTGATCAGCTCGGCGAATTTCAGCGTCGACAAGGGTGTGGTCGGCGCCGGCTTCACGATCACGGTATTGCCGGCCAACAGCGCCGACGGCAGTTTGAAGCTGAGGATCAGCAGCGGATAGTTCCACGGGATGATGGCGCCGATCACGCCGAGCGGACGGCGATGGGCCTCGACACGGCGGTCGCCGGAATCCTCGATCACCCGCATCGGCAGGTCGAGCGAGCTCAGGTAACGGAAGAAGCCGGCCATGCCCATGACTTCGCCGGTCGCGTCGGCCAGCGGCTTGCCTTGTTCTGAAGTCAGGAGGCGCGCCAGTTCATTGGTGTTGGCTTCGATCGCCTCAGCCATCCTGGTGACAAGCTTGCGGCGCTCGGTAATCGGGGTTGCGGCCCATGCCGGAAAAGCAGCCTTGGCGGCCGCGACAGCTTCGTCGAGCTGATTTTTGGAAGCGCGCGGGCACTGGGCCAGCACTTCTTCGGTGGCGGGATTGAGGACAGGCATCGTGAGATCGCCGGGAACCATCTTACCGTTGATGAGAAGATTGAAGTCACTCATTGGCTTTGCTCTCCCTGTGGAACGGACCTCTTGTGAGGTCTCGTTGTATCCCAAGGTATATCACGGGTCTGGCCGGGCGGCCACAGCGGCTATGTGCCGGTCCGGCCAAAACCGCTGCCGGACACCCCAGGCGCGGCCAAAGTGTGGCATGCAATATACGCCCGGCGCGCGTGGAGGGCCGGTGGCAATCATGCTCGGGCTATCAGCGCCGTCCGCATCGGTCGCGGACATCGGGTGATGGGTGGCGAAGTAGAGTGTGGCGACATCAGGCAAGCCCGATGAACCGCATGCGGTGCGATCCACTTGCCGACAAAGCCATTCAACAGCCGTCGTGCTGATCAGTCCAGCCGAAGAAACAGCGACGCACCGGCCACTCATACGTTGGTATGACCAGCCTATTCCAAAGGCTGAATAGTAATGCGTGCAAGGCCCGGTCAGATCAACCAAGTGAACGTCAGATAGCGCCGTCGAACTCGCCCGGTAGGAAAATGAGCCTCTCCACGTCCTATGCGGTTAGCGACGACCACGGTGCCTTCCTGTCGAGAGCTGCGGTGGGACCGCGCGAGTTGCGTCTTTGCCTTGCGCCGGCCGTGATTTCGGCTGTCGTCTTTGTGGCCTGCGTCCCTTATGTGCGCGTGCCGCTGCCGGCTTCGCCTGCCTTTGTCGCCGTATACAATGCCGTATCGATACTCAATGACTTGACGACCGCCGTCATTCTCTTCGGCCAGTTCAACATCCTGCGCTCACGCGCGTTGCTGCTGTTGGCAAGCGGATATCTGTTTGCCTCGCTGATCAGCGTGGTTCAGTTATTGACGTTTCCCGGCATGTTCTCGGCTACCGGCTTGCTCGGGGCGGGATCGCAAACGGCGTTGTGGCTCTGTGTGCTCTGGCACGGGGGCTTTCCGCTCGTCGTGATTTTTTATGCGCTGTTTCATGACAGCGGCCGCGAGGTTGCAACGACGCCGCGTCTCGCGATTGCGTCGGCAGTGATTGCAGTCATTGGCGCTGTCTTCCTATGCTGGTTCGCCGCGACGTGGGGCACCGAGAATGGGCGGATGCTGCCACCGATGCTGGATGCAAACGGTTTCACGCCCTGGCAAAGGGTCGTCAATCTGGCTGACGTCATCCTGGTTGTGGGGGCGTTCGTCCTGCTGTCGGCGCGCCGCCGGCACAGCCTGCTCAATCTGTGGCTCATGGTCGTCATGGGCTACTGGTTTTGCGATATCACGCTGAGTTCGTACCTGAACGGCGGTCGCTACGATCTGGGCTTTTACGCGGGACGAATTTACGGCGCCTTGGCGGCGAGTTTCGTGCTCGCGGTGCTGGTACTGGAAAATTCGCGCCTGTATCGCCGTCTCGCCATCGCTGCAAGCCGGTTGAAGGAACGCGCCACCGAGCTATTGCGGGCAAACGAAGCGCTGCAGAGCGAAATCGTCAGCCGAAAGCGGGCCGAAGAAGGGTTGCGCCAGGCGCAAGCGGAACTGGCACGGGTCGGCCGGATAAATGCGATGGGAGAGTTGACTTCTTCTCTGGCCAATGAGGTCAATCATCCAATCGGCGCCATCATGATGAATGCCGAGACCTGCTTGCGCTGGCTGTCCCATGAGGTCCCGAATGTCGAGGAGGCGCGCACGACCGCAAGCATGATTGTAAAGGACGGAAGGCGTGCTGCAGGGACTGTTACCCGAATGCAGCAGCTCTTCGACAAGGGGGCTCCGCTGCGCGAGGCAGTCGACGTCAACGATGTTATTCGGGAGATGATCGTTCTCTTGCGCGGCGAGGCGGCGCGATATGCCGTGTCGATCCGCGCCGAATTGATGGAGGGCCCTGCTGCGATTGCGGGCGATCGCGTGCAATTGCAGCAGGTTCTGATGAACCTCATGATTAATGGCATCGAGGCCATGAACGATGCGGACGGGACGCGGGAGCTCACCATCAAGTCCCAGCGAGCGGAAAATGGACAGGTCACGGTGTCCGTCAGCGATACCGGCGTCGGACTGCCGCCGCTGCCGGTGAATCAGATTTTCAATGCGTTCTTCACGACGAAACCCCACAGTGTCGGGATCGGTCTGTCGATAAGCCGCTCCATCGTTGAGGGGCATGGCGGCCATCTATGGGCGACCAATAATTCGTCACGTGGCGCAGATTTTCACCTCTCGCTCCCGATCGAAGGTCCGCCGCCTGCACATCATGGGCTGTGACGATAGATGGTGGAAATCCTCAAAGATAATGCGCGGCCGGAAGCCGGTGCGGTTTACGCCGCGCTCGGCATGCCCTGGACCAAGCTCGTGGGACAGATCGCGCAGGCGCATGGTAAGTAAGGGCGCCAGATAGCCCGCACGAGCCGGCCGGTTGATGCGGGCAATCTGCTACCCGGAAAAGGAAGAGAAAAAATGAACGCCAAAACAACCTCACTGACTTTTATCGGCGCCGTCCTGATGACGCTGCTCGGCTGGTCTGCCGCGGCGGACTCGAAGGAGTATCTTAAAGGCGACCAACCGCAACGGCGCGGCTATTCGGAGGCTGTGATCACCGAAGGCGGCAAAATAGTTTGGCTGGCAGGGCAGATCGCGATGGTAGACGACAACGGCAAATCGCTGGCGGGCGACTTTGAAGGTCAGGCGAGGCAGCTTTTTAAGAACCTCGATCGCACGATGCAGAAGGCCGGCGGCAAGCTTGGCGACATCGTTCAGATGACGGTCTTCATCACGGATGTGCGTAACGGCGATCGTTTCACACAAATCCGCCGCGAAGTGTTCGGCGATAATTTCCCGGGCAGTGCGCTCATCACCATTACGGCGCTGGCGGCTCCTGAAGGCAAGATTGAAATCCAGGGATATGCGGTGATTGGCGGCAAGTGAGCTTTTCCGAAGGGGGTTCGGAGTGCGCCGAATACCCCCTTCGGTCGGACCAGACCCGATGGGTACGCGATCCCGCCAATGCCTGTGTTTGGCGGAATCCAACTGGACCTGGTGATTAACCTCAAGACAGCCAACCAGCTCGGTCTCACCGTGCCAGCGTCGCTGCTTGCGACTGCGGATGAGGTGATCGAATAACAACAAGGCGGGGGCGCCTTCAGCCTGCGCAATGCGGTACCAAGTCCCGGATAGTCACACCTGCCTCCGGCCGTTGCCCGGCCAAGCCGCCATTGCCGCCGCCGCCACGCCTCGTAATTCGGCTGCGGTTGCGCCGTCGCGCGCCTGGACCGCCATCCCCTGAAATACGCCGAGATAGAACCGGCTCAGGCCATCAATATCGGTGGAGGGCGGCAACTCGCCTTCGCGCATGCCGGTTTCCAGTCGCGCACGCAACTGTCTGAGTACTTCAAGCCGGATATTTTTAGCGACATCGATGATCGCTTCCGGCCATTCGTCGCCGACCGCCGCCAGCATCGCCATGCATCCCGCCGGCGTCACCCCGGATTCCGGCAGCGTCTCCATCCCTGCCAGCAGAACGTTTTCGAAAGCCGCGCGCGCTGACGTCGCGGCCAGAAGATTGCCCCAGACCGGAGGGCCGATGGTCTGGACGTAATGCTCCATCGCTTCGAGGTAGAGCGCCTCCTTGCTGCCGAAGGCCGCGTAAAGGCTCGGCGAGCGAATGCCCATGGCGTCGCACAGCTCGTTCATCGAGGCGGTCGCGAAACCCTTGCGCCAGAACACGCGCATCGCGGCTTCCAGCGCCGCGTCGCGATCGAATTCCCGGGGACGTCCGATAGTTGCCATCACAGACCTTTTATAATGATCAACACATAATTCGCTTGATCCCGCCAATCAATAGCCTATGTATTTCTGTGTCGATCAACACAAAAATGGAGTAGGGATATGATTTTAAAAGGAAAAAAGGCGCTGGTAACGGGCGCGAGCCGCGGCATTGGCGCCGCGATCGCCAAGGGACTGGCGGCCGAAGGCGCTGACGTCGCGATAACGTATGAAAAGTCTGCGGATCGTGCCGCGGAGGTGGTCCGCGAGATCGAAGCGTTGGGGCGCCGGGCGGTGGCGATCAAGGCCGACAGCGCGGACGCCGCCGCGGTTCAGGCTTCGGTCGACAAGGCTGCGGCCGAACTCGGCGGGCTCGATATCCTGGTCAACAATGCCGGCATTCTGCGGGTCGGCGATTTGAAGGATCTCTCGCTCGCGGACATCGATGCGATCCTCGATGTCAACGTACGCTCGCCGATCGTCGCCAGCAAGGCCGCGCTCGCCCACCTCGGTAAAGGCGGCCGCATCATCCACATCGGAAGTCTGTTCGCCGAGCGCGTGCCGGCCTCCGTTGTCGGCGTGTATGCAGGATCGAAGTCGGCACTGGTCGCGTTCACCAAGGGTCTCGCGCGCGAACTCGGCCCGAAGGGGATCACGGTCAATCTGTTGCAGCCGGGCTCCATCGACACCGACATGAACCCGGCCCACGGTCCGTTCGGGGGCGTGCTCAAGGAGATCACGGCTGTGGGCAGCTACGGCAAGGTGGACGACATCGCCAACGGTGTTGTGTTCCTGGCGGGCGACAAGGCGCAGTACATCACCGGCTCGACCTTGACCATCGACGGTGGCGCGATCGCCTAGCTGGCTTTCAGATTTTATGTCGCAACCCAAGGGAGATCGATATGTCGATCCGTAGCGTGTTTGTTGCCGCAGCTTTCGCCTTGGCCTCTCTGCAGGCCGTCCACGCCGACGGCCTGCGTCCGATCGATGCCAAAAGCATCGACCTCGGCGAGGTCTCGGGTGTCGCCTACTACACCGTCGAGCGCGATGGCTTCCATGTCGTCACGACCCTCGCGCAGGGTGCGGCGGGAATGCCGATCCGTGTCGTGTCGGTTCTTGCACCGGGGCAGAGTGTGGCCTTCTCGACATCGCACGAGGGAAGTGCGATCGAAATCAGCCGGAACGGCGACAGCGTGTTCGTTCGTAATGCGAAGGCGGCCTTGAACTGAATTCTCACCGGGCGAGATGGATCGGCAATCCGGATGCGATCTGAACCTCGCCATCACGGTCAATTTCGCTGGTCAGCGTTGAGCGCGATGGCGCCAGGTGCTTTCACGTTTCGGTTTCACACTTCCAGCCATTCCTTGCGGACGGCGGCGTTTTCCCGCAGTTGCGCGGGCGTGCCCTCGAACACGATGCGGCCGTGGCCCATCACGTAGACGCGGTGCGAGATTCGCATCGCGATCGAGAGCTTCTGTTCGACCAGCAGGATCGCGACGCCGCGCCGGGCGATTTCGGCGATCAGGTCGCCGACCTGCTGCACGATCAAAGGCGCCAGCCCCTCGGTGGGCTCGTCGATCATGATCAGTTCGGGATCGCCCATTAACGTGCGGCAGATCGTCAGCATCTGCTTCTCGCCGCCCGACAGCACGCCGGCCGCCGTGTCGGCGCGCGCGGCGAGGTTGGGAAACATCGTGAGCATGTCCTCAAGCTGCCACTGGCCGGTTCGCCTGGTGTCCTTGATGCCGAGCATCAGGTTTTGCCGCACCGTCAGGCTGGGAAAGATATCGCGATGCTCCGGCACATAGCCGAGGCCCAGACGCGCGATCCGGTAGCTCGGCAGTCCCGCAATGTCGCTGCCCTTGAACTTGATCGAGCCTTGAGGGGGCACCTCGCCCATGATCGCTTTCACTGCGGTGGAGCGTCCGACGCCGTTGCGGCCGAGCAGGCTGACGACCTCGCCCTTGTCGATATGCATATCGACGCCCTGCAGGATATGGCTCTTGCCGTAATAGGCGTGCAGGTCGGCGACTTCCAGCATCACGCCGCCTCCTCGCCGAGATAAGCCTCGCGCACTTTCGGATTGCCGCGAATTTCCTCCGGCGTTCCCGAGGCGATGATCTGGCCGTAGACCAGGACGGAAATCCGGTCGGCGAGGCCGAACACCACGCTCATGTCGTGTTCGACGATCAACAGTGTGCGGCCCTCGGTCAGGCGGCGGATCAGCGCGACCGCGCGCTCGGTTTCGGCATGGCTCATGCCGGCGGTCGGCTCATCCAGCAGGATGACATCGGCGCCGCCGGCGACCGTGATGCCGATTTCCAGCGCGCGCTGTTCGGCATAGGTCAGAAGGCCCGCGGGGACGTCGCGCCGCGCCGTCAGGTTGATGTCCTCGAGTATTTGCGCGGTGCGCTCGCGCACCTCAGGCAGTCTGTCGATATTCTTCCAGAACGCGTAGCGCTGGCCGCTCGACCACAGCACCGCACAGCGCAGGTTTTCCCACACGCTCATATTGGCGAATACGTTGGTAACCTGAAAGCTGCGCGACAGGCCGCGGCGGTTGATCTGGTAGGGCGGCAGGCCGGAAATTTTCTCGCCGCGCATCAACACGCTGCCCGAAGACGGCGCCATGTAGCCGCTGATCAGGTTGAAAGTGGTCGATTTGCCGGCGCCGTTCGGGCCGATCAGCGCGTGACGCTCGCCCTGGGCGACGCTCAGATTGATGTTGCGGATAATGGCGATCTCGCCAAATCTTTTCTCGACCCCGCAGAGTTCGATGGCGGCGCTCATGCGGCAATTCCTTTTTCGCGCGCCACGCTGGTGGCGCCGTCCCAGGCATGGCCGACCCAGGTCCAGGTCTTACGCGCCACCCCAAATCCGCCGATCAGCAAAATGGCCGCCATCGCCCAGATCGTCGGGCTGGCCGCATCGAAGCTGACGCCGAATGCCTTGATGTGGGAATCGTCGCCGGGGTTGACGGTGTAATGCACGATGGTTTCGATCGACAGGATCAGGCCAACGATCATCGCCAGCGTCGGCACCAGCGCCATCAGATAGCTCGGCAGCATTTGCGTCAGCGTGCCGGCCTTGAGGAGCGGGCGATGCATCATCAGAAGGCCGGTGATGCCGCCCGGTGCGAACACCACCACGGCGATGAAGATCAGCCCGAAATAGAGCTGCCACACCGGCGTCAGGTCGCTGAGGCCGAGCGAAAGGAATGTCACGAAGATCGCGCCAACGATCGGGCCGATGAAAAATCCGACGCCGCCGATATAGGTCGCGAACAATACGGTTCCTGATTGCACCGCGCCGAGATAGGCCGAGTTGGCGATTTCGAAATTGATCGCCGCGAGCGCGCCCGCGATTCCGGCAAAGAATCCGGAAAAACAAAACGCCAGATAACGGACGGTGTGGGGATTGTAGCCGACGAACTGCACCCGCTCGGGATTGTCGCGAACTGCGTTGCACATCCGCCCGAGCGGCGTGCGGGTCAGCGCATACATCGCGATCACTGCGATCAGCGTCCATGCCGCGACCAGATAATAGATCTGGATTTGCGGCCCGAAACTCCAGCCGAACAACCGCAGCAATTTGGTGCGATTGGCGGAGATGCCAGCTTCGCCGCCGAAAAAAGTCCGCAGGATCAGCGCGGACGAAGCGATCAACTCGGCCACCCCCAGCGAAATCATCGCGAACGCGGTGCCCGAACGCTTGGTCGAGACCCAGCCGAGCAGGGCGGCGAAGAAAAGCCCGGTCAACCCGCCGATCAATGGAACGAGTGGCAGTGGAATCGGCAGTTTATTGGCGGTGATGATGTTGATAGCGTGGATCGCGAGGAAGCCGCCGAGCCCGTAATATACTGCATGGCCGAACGACAGCATGCCCGTCTGCCCGAGCAGGATATTGTAGGACAGCGAGAAGATGATGGAGATGCCGATCAGGCTGAAGGTGGTCAGCGAACCGCCCGAGGTGAAGATCTGCGGCAGCAGCAGAAGCGCTGCCGCGGCCCCCGCCCACAGGCCATAGAATTTGAACTTGTCGGCTGCGGCCGGCAGCGGAGGCGCCACGTGTGAAGCGATCTCGCTCATGTATCGCGGGTCCCGAGCAGGCCCATCGGGCGGAAGATCAGGATCAGCACCAGCAGCAGATAGGGCATGATCGGCGCGATCTGCGCGATGGTGACACCCCAGATATCGGAGAGCCAGGTCGAGGCGTAGTCGGGGCTAAGCGGACCGAACGCACCGGCCAGCGAGCCGTTCATCGAAACCGCAAAGGTCTGAACCAGCCCGATCAACAACGAGGCGACGAAGGCGCCCGGCAGCGAGCCCAGTCCGCCGACCACGACGACCACGAACAGGATCGGGCCGAGCAATCCGGCCATGTTCGATTGCGTCACCAGTGCCGGTCCGGCGATCACGCCGGCGACTGCCGCCAACGCAGTGCCGACGCCGAACACCAGCATGAAGATGCGTCCCACATTATGACCGAGATGGCCGACCATGTGCGGATGGGTCAGTGCGGCCTGCACGATCAGGCCGATGCGCGTCTTCTTCAATACGATCAGGAGGCCTGCGAAGATCACGATCGACACCAGCAGCATGAACATCTTGTAGGCGGGATAGTTGGTGGAGAAGATCGTGAACGCCGGAAAATCCAGCAGCGGCGGCACGCGGAAATCGACCGGGCTCTTGCCCCAGATGATCTGGACGACTTCTTCGATCACGAAAGCCAGGCCAAATGTGAACAGCAATTCCGCGACATGGCCGTTCTTGTGCACGCGGCGCAGGCCGAAGCGCTCGACGCCGGCGCCGATCGCGCCGGCCAGCAAGGGCGCAATCACCAGCGCGGGCCAGAAGCCGAGCCAGCGGCTGATCTGGAATCCAAAGAACGCGCCGAGCATGTAAAAGCTCGCATGGGCGAAGTTGAGCACGCCCAGCATGCTGAAGATCACGGTGAGGCCGCTCGCCATCAGGAACAGCAGCATCCCGAACAGGATGCCGTTGAGCGTGGATATGACGATCAGTTCAAGCACGAGGCACCGCCTGGGACACCGGGATGCATCCGTCCCGATGATGGTTCGGGACGGATGTTTTACGCGCGCGAACGGTCAGTTCGGCCGTTCCATCTTGCAGGTGGTCGGAAGCATAGTCGCTGGTGTGTCGATCCTCGCCACCAGCTTCCAGCCCCAGCCGGTCTTTTCCTCGTCGAATGGCTCCTTTTCGGTGCGCTCGCCGAACGAGGCGATATAAATCGGCTGGAAGAACTGGTGATCGTCCTTGCGCATGACGCCCTTGCCGCCGTGCAACACATCGAACTCCATGCCTTCGAGCGCGAATGCGACCTTGACCGGGTCGATCGACTTGGCCTTGTCGGCCGCGGCGGCCAGCATGCGCATTTCGTTGACGGCGCGCGGGTAGAACAGGCTGAAGTCGTATTTGGCGCGGAGCGCCTTTTCAACTGCTTGCGCTCCGGGAACATCGACGTTCGGGATGCCTTCGCCGACAGCGAACACCTGGTGATTGAGGTTGGCCTGCTTGACCGCGGTCGGCCCGCCGGTGCCGCCGGCGTAATACGTGTACCAGCCCACCTTCAGGCCAGCGTCCGCCGCCGCCTTCAACAGCAGCGCAAAGTCCTGGCCCCAGTTTCCGGTCACGACGGTATCGGCGCCCGATGCCTTGATCTTGGCGACATACGGCGCAAAGTCTGTGATCTTGAGCAGCGGATGCAGCTCGTCGCCGACAATCTTGATGTCCGGCCGTTTGGCCGCCAGCATGGCCCGCGCGGTGGTTCGGACCGATTGGCCGAACGAATAATCCTGATTGATCAGATAGACGTTTTTGATCGCCGGCGCGGTCTTCATGTAGTTGGTGAGTGCTTCCATCTTGATGTCGGAATTGGCATCCCAGCGGAAATGCCAGAAGCTGCATTTGTCGTTGGTCAGAACCGGGTCGACCGCGGCGTAATTGAAGAACAGCACTTCCTTGCCGGGGTTGCGTTCGTTGTATTTGGTGACGAAGTCGGACAATGCGCCGGCGACCGCCGAGCCGTTGCCCTGGGTGATGTAGCGAACACCGGCGTCGATGGCTTTTTGTGCCTGGATCAGGCTTTCCTGCGGATTGGTCTTGTTATCGAGCGGAACGATCTCGACTTTCTTGCCCTGAATGCCGCCCTTGGCGTTCAGCTCGTCGGCAAGAAACTGGAAGGTCTTGAGGCCGACTTCGCCGACGCTGGCGCCGCCGCCCGACAACGGGTCGATGTAGCCGATCTTGAGCGTTTCCTGCGCCGTCGCCGCGCCGCCGGACATCGCCAGCGCGCCGAATATCGGCAACGCAAAGGCCGCCGCCGTCATGAGTTTGCGCATGTCATTTCTCCCTGGATTTTTGCGTTTTTTAGCGTTTTCGGAGGCGGGCGGACGCTGGAATGGCTGGATTTCAGCGCCCCGTGGCCCCTTGTTGGATGTGATTGTGGGCCAAGGTTCCGAAACCCGCAAGTCCGCCGGTATCTGACTAAAGACGAACTTTCCGCCGTGCGGATTGAGGAGGGCTGTCATCGGCGGAGCGACACGTCATGGAGCGGCCGTGCGCGTGGTCGATAGGTTGGCCCCAATGTTGCTTGGCCTCGGGAAGCTACCTCGCCGAAAATAACAGGGTGGAGAAAACCGTTATGAATGTTCGTCCGACATTTCAAATCCCGATTCAGCGGCTGGAAACGGCGGCTTTTGCGCCATTCGGGGAAATCATCAGGGGCCGCCGGTCCGCCGGGCAGTTTTCGAATAATCCTTACGATCCGGAGACGAGCCCGGAAGAACCCAAGCTGGTGCTTACCAACGGCACTCCCAGATTGTGGATCATGCATCTCGAGAAACGCGGGGTCGTATTCAAGAGCATGGCCCGGCACCGCCGCACCAGCCAGTGCCTTGGCTCACTGCAGGGAAAAGAGTGGCTGGTCGGTGTTGCGCCGCCAAACGACTTTGCCGATGGCGTGAAGCCCGAGTTTGATCGCATTGCCGCCTTTCTTATTCCCGGAGACTGCGTGATCAAACTTCATGTCGGCACCTGGCACGCCGGTCCGCACTTTACGCACGACGAGTGCCTGTTCTTCAATCTGGAAAATCTGGACACGAATAAAAAGGACTTTGACACCGCCGACCTGCCGACGGAAATCGAGATGGCTTCCTGACGGCCGGTCGGTCTATTTGCCACCCCAGTGCACGAACTTCCGCTCGACCGAGAGAAACATCCAGTTCAAGGTATAACCGAGCGCGCCCGCGACGAAGATCGTCGCGTACATCGTGGGCATATCGAAACTCATTTGCGAATCGATCAGGCTCCGGCCGAGACCATCGCTTGAGCCGATAAACATCTCCGCGACGATGACAATAACAAGAGAAACTGACACACCATTGCGCATTCCGACGAAGATCTGCGGAAGCGCTTCCCACAAATATACGTCGAACAGCACCCGCGTCTTCGACGCACCCATCACCCGCGCGGCAAGTACGCGCGTTTTTCGCGAATTGATGACGCCATAGGCGACATTGAAAAGTATGACGAGACTTGCACCAAATGCAGCTATCGCGATCTTGGTTTTGTCGCCTACCCCGAAAAGCACCAGAAACAGCGGGAACATCGCCGAAGTAGGCGTCGATCGGAAAAAGTCGATCACGAATTCCAGCGAACGATAGATATCCTCGCTCGAACCCAGGATAATGCCGAGCGGAATGGCGATCAGGCACCCGATCGCGAGTGCCACCGTCGTACGCCAGATCGTTATTTCGAAGTCGTAGAGCAGGGTGTGGTTGGCAAAGGCGTCGAGCAGGGCAAAAAACGCCTTTGCCGGCGTGGGTAGCAGAACCGGGTCGAATAGCTGCGCGGCGGCCAATCCCCACCAGGCGCCGATCAGGGCAATCACGCCGAGCAATGGACGCACGGCGCGCAAAAAACGCTTTGGGTTCATGTTGTGAGAATGCCTATTTGTCGAGCGTCACCAGATATTGCGTGACGTCGATTTGCCCTTTGACGACACCCTGTGCTGTCGCGAAGTCCATGTACTTCTGGAAGTCAGCCTTGTTCTGTGCGGTGGCCTGATCGACCATCACGAACTTTGGCACCCCGACCTGCATGACCAATTCCGGCGGCACCGACGTATTGACCTTGAGGGACTCGCGAGCGCTTGGATCTTTGTTGATCGTCTCGATCGCCTTGCGCATCGCAATGGCGTAGCGGCGTGCAACGTCCGGCCTCTCTTTGACGAATTTGGTCGTGACCGCTGAGCCCGCCGCAAACGCCAGCGCGTCCTTGCGGCCCAGGATGTAGGTGGCGACGACGCCACCTTCCAGTTCGGTGGCCCCGCCGTTCGCCTTTAGCATGGTGCCCGCCGGTTCGAGCGTATAGCCGGCATCGAACGTGCCTGCCGTCATCGCGCTGACGTGTAGGTTCACGGGCAGGTCGGTCATGGAGTAATCCTTGCCTTCCTCCATGCCGTTCGCTTTCAGCACCGCTTTCGCAAAGGCCACATTCGCAGGGCCGGATGCGGACATGATTTTCGCGGCTTTGCCCTTCAGATCCTTGATTGAACTGGCGTCGATTCCTTTGCGAATGACGAAGGTCTCCTGGCGGTTCTCTTCGTTCTGGCCATTGATCGAGAGATAAAGAATGGTATTTTTCGTGACGAGGTTGACGTTGAAGGCTTCGGTGGTGACGAGCGCGGCGGCAGTTTCGAGATCGCCCGAGAGAAAGCTCTGAATGATCAGGGTGCCCGAAGCCATGCGCGTCGCGACAGGCTCGATGCCTTGTTCCGCAAAATATCCGCGTTCAACCGCGACAAAAAACGGCAGCGCTGAAGAGACCGGAAAAACGCCGACCTTTACTTGATCGGCGGCCTTCGCTTGTGTCGCCGCCAGCAGGGCAACGAGCGCGCCAGCCAGCGTAAGTTTGTGCGCAGAACGGTAAGACATGGATTTCCCTTATGGCTGTCTGTCTAAGCTTGGTTGAGGAATTCAAGAACGACGCGATTGTGCTCTTCGAAATTCTCGAATTGCGCCCAGTGCCCTGTGTTCGCGGCGCAATGGAATTGCGCGGAGGGGATACGCGACGCCAGCCGGCGCCCGAGCGCGGGAGGCGTAAGATTGTGCTCGCCCCAATAGACCAGACATGGCACGTCGATAGTCTGCAAATTGTCGTCGGTCAGGGCATGCCGTTGCGGTGCGGAGCCGCCAAGGTAATTCGTGATGACCATTTGTTGCGCGCGGTTGAGCGCCGGGTCGTTATAGAAGCTGTGACGAACCGCGACGGCTTCATCGGTGAGTACTGCGGGATCGTGAACGATGCGCGCAATGCGTGCCCGCACGCTCTCAAACGTCGGATTTCTCAAGCAATCGAGTGAACTCTCGCGCAGTCTGTCAAAGTCAGGCGGAGTCCATTCCGGCAGGGTGCCGGCATCCGGCGTGTATCCCATGGCGGTCGTGAGGATCAGTTTTTCCACGCGATCGCGATGACGCATCGCCAGAAGAGCTGCTACCCATCCTCCGAGCGACTGCCCTTCGACGTGTGTCCGGTCGATCGAGAGAGAATCCAGCACGTCCTGAATTTGATCGAGCAGGGGCGGCATTAATTCGGGATCGAAATGTCCGGTGTCGGAGGCGCCGTGCCAAAGGAAATCCATGGCGATGGTGCGAAAATGCCGTGCGAACGGCATGATATTGCGGATGTAGTTTTCCGCGTGTCCACCGGTGCCGTGCAGCAGCAACAGCGGTGGGCCGCTTCCGGCTTCGATGATCCGTGTGCGGTAACGCGACCCGACGAATTTAACCTGCGCGCCAAGCAGATCGACCCAGTAACTGGAAGACGGCACCTGAAAGTCCCTGTTTTGCCCTGTAAGCCGTCAGCTCACGCGGCCGTTATCTTGCGGGGCTTACCTGCATGCATATTCCAAGCCAGAACGGGACGACTGGGAGCCGTCGTATCAACAGGTGCGGATTTGCGTTTCCCGCCGCGCCACTCGCTGCCCGGCGATCCAAAGGTTGCGCCAAATCTACGGTTTTTTAAGCCTTTGGAGAGATCATGAAGGCTCCCAAAGCAAATGGATCGCGTTCCAATGATGAAAGTGGAACAGGTTTCGATCGGCCGTCGCCTGATCATGCCGCTGGCGGCTATTCTCCTGACTATTCAGTGCGGCGCCGTGAACGCGCAAGGTGCATTTCCGGCGCCGTTGCCCGGCCGTACCACGCTCGCGGCCAACGATCCCTTTCCGCCGGTCAATGGTGCGGCCCCGGTCGCTTCCCTAGGTGCCCCGTCGGCATCATTTCCCGTCAGCGGAACGGCGCCCGTTAGTTCCGCGTTTTCCCCGGCTCAGCCACAGGCAAGCGCCCCGGACGAATGCATGCAAGGATTCTTGCCGCTGCGGCAGGAAGCCGAGAAGCGCGGCAAGCTGATCAAGGCTGCCAGCGATCGGCACGCCCCGGCCGAGGAAGCTTGCAAGCTGATCGGGAATTTCGCCCAGTCCGAAACCAAGATGCTGAGATATGTCGAGACCCACGCGGCCAAATGCGGGATCCCGCCGCAGATATCCGATCAGCTAAGAAACGGTCACAAGAACACCGAGGCGATGCAGCAAAAAATCTGCGCGGTGGCTCAGCAGCAGCAACAGCAACAAAAAGGCCCGGCCGGGCCGACCTTGAGTGAAGTGCTGGGTTCCGCAACATCGCTTCCGACGTCTACCCCTGTCAAGCATGCCAGCGGCAGCGTGTTCGACACGCTGCAGGGCAATGTGCTCGAACGGTGATCCCAGGCGGTTCGCGATAAGAGTGGACTACGACTTCTTCACAAAGGCTGCAAAGGCTTCGGCGTAGTCGGGATGCCAGCGCGATAGCGGCGCACGATTTTCGACGATATCGCCGGCCGCCCAGAGAATTCGCCGCTCGTCGAGGCGACGCGGCACGTCATTGTCGGGACACAGGATATAGAAATCGCCGGCGTCGAGCCGCTCGATCATGAAGTCGATGGTCTGCTCCGGCGTCCAGGCCGCCGCCGGCTTTTCGGTGCGGCCCTTGGCGGTAAGGCCCGTGAAGACGAAGCCGGGGATCAGAAGATGCGCGCTGATGTGGCCGCCGGCAGTGTTGCGCAATTCGTGCTGCAGCGCTTCGGTAAAAGCCTTCACACCGGCCTTTGAGACATTATAGGCGGGATCGCCGGGTGGCGTGGTGATGCCCTGCTTGGAGCCGGTGTTGATGATCAGGCCGGGCCGGGCGCGTTCGATCATGCGCGGCGCGAAGATCTGCGAGCCATGGATGACACCCCAGAGATTGACGCCGAGAATCCGCTGCCAGTTGTCACCCGGCCCGAACATCGTGCTGCCTGGCTGAATGCCGGCGTTGTTCATCAGGAGATCCGTGCCGCCGAACCGCTCGTGTACCGCGATTTCAAACTTCGACACCGCATCGGCCTGGCTGACGTCAACGCTCGTCGCCATGATATCGGCGCTGCCGCCAGGCGCGGCCGCCGACAATTTCGCCGCCGCGTCCGCGATACGGTCAGCGCCGAGATCGGCGATGCACACTTTCATGCCGAGGCGAGCGAACCGCATCGCGGCCGCGAGGCCCAATCCGGACGCGCCTCCGGTGACGACGGCGACATTGCTGGCTGACATGGCTGGATGGGACATGAGGTCTCCTGATCAATAAAGCTGTCTAGCGCGCCGGTTTGCGCGAGGCGGGTCCGGAGGTACGCTGCTTGCGCAATGTGTCGGCTGAAAGACAGATCACTTCGGAAATCTGCAGCAGTTGCCGGGCCAGCGGACTGGTTTTGCGCCAGACCATCCCGATGGTGCGCGACGGCTGCGGGTTCTTGAATCGCGTGACCGACACCGGCGCCGAGCGTGTCTCTACCGCGACCGCCATTTCCGGGATCAGCGTGACGCCGATCCCGGCGCTGACCATTTGAACCAGCGTGGACAGCGAGCTTGCGTCCAGCACCTCGCGCGGCGGCGACGCATGCATATTGCAGAACGACAGCGCCTGATCGCGGAAGCAATGCCCCTCTTCGAGTAGCAGCAGCCGCATTTCACGCAGCGCCTTGACGGTGGGCACCGGCGTTCCCTCCGCTTCGCCCGGCCGCACCAGCAGGAAATTTTCCGCAAACAGGGCGACCTCGGTCAGCGAAGGCTCGGATACCGGCAGCGCGACGATCGCGGTATCGAGCCGGCCTTCCCTGAGCTCCTGAATCAGTTTTGGGGTCAGCGTCTCGCGAACGTGGATGTCCAGTTCCGGATGCAGCCGGGTCAGGTTGCCTATCACGGTTGGCAGCAGATAGGGCGCGATGGTCGGGATCATGCCGACGCGCAGCCGGCCCGCCAGTTGGTGGTGCGACGCGCGGGCGAAATCGCCGAGTTCATCGACCGAGCGCAGGATGTCGCGAACGCGCTGCGCGACCTCTTCGCCGAATTTCGTCAGCCTGATCTGCCGGGCGCCGCGCTCGAGCAACACGCCGCCCAGAAATTGCTCCAGTTCCTTGATCTGCATCGACAGCGCCGGCTGCGAGATTGCGCAGGCCTCCGCCGCGCGCCCGAAGTGACAATGACGTGACAGCGCATCGAAATAACGGAGCTGCTTTAGCGTGGCATGGATCATCAGATTATCTTATTGTAGCGATCAATAGAGTCAATTTCACCTGATGGCTTGCGTTGCGTAAAAACACGGCTCAGGGTGGAACCAACACCACAGGAGGCTCACTATGGACGATAAAACCAAATGCCCGTTTTCAGGCGGCAAACCCGCACCCGCCAACCGTGACTGGTGGCCACAGCAACTGGATCTGACGATCCTCCACCAGCAGTCGAACCTGTCCGATCCGATGGGCGAGGACTTCGACTATGCCAAGGAATTCAAGACCCTCGATCTCAATGCGGTGATCAAGGACCTGACCGCTTTGATGACGGACTCGCAGGATTGGTGGCCGGCCGATTTCGGTCACTATGGGCCGCTGTTCATCCGCATGGCGTGGCACAGCGCGGGCACCTATCGCATCGGCGATGGTCGCGGCGGCGCCGGAGCCGGTCAGCAGCGCTTCGCGCCGCTCAACAGTTGGCCTGACAACGCCAACCTCGACAAGGCGCGCCGGCTGCTGTGGCCGATCAAGCAGAAATATGGCCGCAAGCTCTCCTGGGCGGACCTGATGATTCTCACCGGCAACGTCGCGCTGGAATCGATGGGCTTCAAGACCTTCGGTTTTGCGGGTGGCCGCGCCGACGTCTGGGAGCCCGAGCAGGATGTTAATTGGGGTCCGGAAGCCAAGTGGCTGGACGACCAGCGCTATTCCGGCGACCGCGAACTGCACGGCCATCTCGGTGCGGTGCAGATGGGCCTGATCTACGTCAATCCGGAAGGGCCGAACGGCAAGCCAGATCCGCTCGCATCGGCCCGCGACATTCGCGAGACCTTTGCGCGCATGGCGATGAATGACGAGGAAACCGTTGCGCTGATCGCCGGCGGTCATACCTTCGGCAAAACCCACGGCGCCGGCGATGCGAGCCTCGTCGGTCCGGAGCCGGAAGGCGGCGAGATCGAGCAGCAAGGTCTCGGCTGGTCGAGCAAGTACGCCACTGGCATTGCCGGTGACGCGATCACCAGCGGTCTCGAAGTGATCTGGACCACGACACCAACCAAGTGGAGCAACGGTTTCTTCGACAATTTGTTCAACTACGAATGGGAACTGACCAAGAGCCCGGCCGGCGCCCATCAATGGACCCCGAAGAATGGCGGCGGCGCCGGGACCGTGCCGGATGCGCACGACAAGTCGAAGCATCATGCGCCGTCAATGCTGACCACCGACCTCGCTTTGCGGATCGACCCTGCCTACGAAAAGATCTCGCGGCGCTTCCATCAGCATCCGGATCAGTTCGCCGACGCGTTTGCGCGCGCCTGGTACAAGCTGACCCACCGCGATATGGGACCGATCGTGCGCTATCTCGGCCCGCTGGTGCCAAAGGAAGAACTGCTCTGGCAGGATCCGATTCCGGCGGTCAAGCATGAGCTGGTCAGCGAGGCTGACATCACGGCGCTAAAGGCAAAAATCCTGGCGTCCGGCCTGTCGGTTTCCGAACTGGTCTCGACCGCCTGGGCGTCGGCGTCGACGTTCCGCGGCTCCGACAAGCGCGGTGGCGCGAACGGTGCGCGCATTCGTCTGGCGCCGCAAAAGGACTGGGACGTCAACCAGCCGGCTGAATTGGCCAAGGTGCTCGCAAAGCTCGAAGGTATCCAGAAGGAGTTCAACGGCGCGCAGAAGGGCGACAAGAAAATCTCGCTCGCCGACCTGATCGTTCTCGGCGGCAGTGCGGCGGTCGAAAAGGCCGCCAAGGATGCTGGCCAGGACGTGAAGGTGCCCTTTACGCCGGGCCGCACCGATGCTTCGCAGGAGCAGACTGACGTTCATTCGTTTGCTCCGCTCGAGCCGACCGTCGATGGCTTCCGCAACTATGTTCGCGGCAAGCAGTTGATGTCGGTCGAGGAGCTCTTGGTGGACCGCGCGCAATTGCTGACGCTGACCGCGCCGGAAATGACGGTTCTGGTTGGCGGCCTGCGTGTGCTCGGCGCCAATGCCGGCAAGGACAAGCACGGCGTCTTCACCGACAAGCCGGGCACGCTGACCAACGACTTCTTTGCCAACCTGCTCGACATGCGTACGCAGTGGCATCCGACGAGCTCCGACAGCGTCTACGAAGCGCGCGACCGCAAGACCAACGCGGTCAAGTGGACCGGCACCCGCGTCGACCTGATCTTCGGTTCGCACTCGCAGTTGCGGGCGCTGGCGGAAGTCTATGCGTCGTCGGACTCGAAGGCGAAGTTTGTGAAGGATTTCGTCGCAGCCTGGACCAAGGTCATGAACGCCGATCGCTTCGATCTCGCCTGATTGAAAGACCGGTAGAAAGAGCGGCGCTTCAAGGTAACTTGAGGCGCCGCTTTTTATTTAAGCCTGCGATTATTTTTTGGCATTGACGTCCGGCTCGACCATCTGCTGATCGACGACACTCAGCCGCCCGGGCAGCGTTCCCGAGCGCAACAGCATAGCGACCCTGTTGGCTTCTTCGAGCGTGAAATTGCCCGCTATCTGTCCCGTGCCGCCCCGGATCGGCTCGCGGATGACGGGCACCGAGAGCACCTTGTCGTCGGCGACAACAGCGAATGGCTTGCCGATATTTTCCTCGGTGATGTGGGCGAAGCGCTTTGTGCCACGTCCGTTGAACCGGAACGTCGCGATCGGCTGGTCGGAGCGCTGGTCGAACCCCGGCGAGACGTCGATGATATCGTCACCCCCCATCGCGATTTCCTTCAGGACCAAATAAGGCTCGTTGCTCTTGAAGTGGTAGAGGATTTCGGATGCCGGGGGCGGGGCGCCTTTCAGGGCCTCGGCTGATGTCATCGACTCATCGACCAGGCGGAATGCGACGTGCGCTCGCTTGCTGAATATCGCGGTCACACGTTCGGGATCCCTGATACCCGGCAGCAGGACACGAATGCGGTCGGCTCCATCGGGCTGCGCGTCGGCCAGCTTGATACCGCTGTCGCGCAGGCGTTGTGCGATCATCTCGATCGACTGCTGGAGCAGTTCGTTCAGGCGTCCATTGAATCGGGAATCCGTCGGCATAAACCGCATCAGGCCGTCACCGCTATCGGCAACGGTGACAGTTGGCGTGGCTTGCGTTGATGGCGGAGCCTGCGTTGCCGGAACGAGCTTGCTCGCGACCTTTTGCCGGTCGTTGGCATTGGCGATCCGGACTTCGACGCCACCGTCGCGCAGCGCCAGCCCGGCAAAGGGGATGCGGCCGTCATGCACTATTTGAAATACTTCATCGCGCAGATCCATCACGATCGCTTCACGCAAGGCATCGGAATCGACCTTGAACACAATGCGGGATCCGCCTTGCGTCGCGAGGGCGTTCTCGACATAGGCCGAAATCTTCGCGCGCATCTGTGCGGCGTCAGGCGCCGGCGCGGCTGCCACCGGGAAAGCGAAAGCGAGGATGAAAGCGACGGTCAGCCCGGTCGTCCTGGCCCGCTGGTTCATGGTCGTGGCGTCCTTTGAAGCATGATCCGGAAAAGTGGAAACCGGTTTTCCGAAAGATCATGCTTAAACAGAGATTGGCGCGGTCGATCGCAGTTCGCGTGGTGATGGAGAATACCTACCAGACTTGGTCCCGCAATCACGCGCCGAGGTTCAATCACCGCGTTTATAAGAGCCTGGCCGCCCGGCCGATGGTCCGGAGCGGACGCCCGTTGCCTCGCGCGCCGGTGGCTTTTAGAGTGCCGAAAACGGGGCCCGGAATGCGACGGAGCGATCCAATGACGTCACCCAATCTCCATGACCACGTCGCGCTTGTGACCGGCGGATCACGCGGTATCGGGGCTGCGGTCGTTCGCGCGCTCGCGGCGGCGGGAGCCGCGGTCGTGATCAATTACCGGGAGCGAGCCGATGCCGCGCAGTCGCTGGTGGCAGCCATCGAGAAAGAAGGCGGCCGGGCGATCGCGATCGGCGCCGACGTTGCGCAGAGCGATGCCGTCGCGGGTCTGTTTAGCCGGGCGGCGCAGGCGTTCGGGCCGGTCGATATTCTCGTCAACAATGCCGGCATCGCGATCACGCGAAATATCGATGACCTCACCGAGGCTGATTTCGACCGGACCATCGAGGTCAACCTCAAGTCGGTTTTTCTATGCACGCAGGCGGCGTTGCCGTCTATGCGGCGCAAACATTGGGGACGTATCGTCAATATTTCGTCAGGCGCGGCGCGTGGTGCGGGCTCGATTGGCCCGCACTATAACGCCTCCAAAGCCGGTATCGAAGGGCTGACGCGCGGATATGCCGCCCGCCTCGTCAAGGAAAGCATTACGGTCAACGCCGTAGCCCCCTCGCTCATCGAGACCGACATGATGAAAGACCAGCAGGCGCTCGTCGCCCGGATACCGCTCGGCCGCTTCGGAACATCCGACGAAGTGGCGCAGGCGGTCATGTTGCTGATCGGCAATGCCTATATGACTGGTCAGACGATCGCTTTGAGCGGCGGAATGGCGTTCAATTGAGGCCTTCCGCCGATCATGCGCCGATATACACGGCGTCCTTTAAACAGCGTACCCTAAACTGCGTCCTTGGCCACCTTCAACGGCGATGCCTTGACGGATTTGCTGGCCGGCTTGGCTGCAAATTCCATCGGCTCCTTGGTGAAAGGATTGATGCCGCTGCGGGCTTCGGTCGCGGGCTTGTTCACCACCGACATTTTCGCGAAACCGGGAATAACGAATTCGCCGGACTCGTTCAGTTCTTTGTAACCCACCGTCGCCATGTGCTCGATGACGGCCTTGACGTCATTTTTGGAAATTTGCGTACCCTCTGCAATCGCATCAATCAATTGGGTCTTGGTCATTTTAGCCATTATAGCAGCCTATGTGTGAGTTGGAGATAAGGTGGCTTAGAACGCATCGAGGGCCAAAACACAAGTTGCATTTCTCGATGTTTCGAGGCCAGGTTCCCTCTGATTTTGATGCAGGCATCCTCCCAATACGGCCCCGGCCATGCATGCGTGCCGGGTAATTCGGTCAACTTTGACGAAATCGCAACGGGGCTGACAATCGATCCCGCCGACGCTGCGCGCGCGAGGTGATCGATTAACAGCCATTATCGCGGCGTCGGGAATATCGTTGCGGCGGGAAGTCGGCGCGTGTGCCTTGCATCCGCAAAAGCCGGGATCAGCCTTACTGCGGCCTTTCGAATGAGATCGTAGCTTCGCACTTTTTTACTTCAATATGTTTCCGTGATTTCGACGGTATGGCGCTCAAGCCGTGCGCAAGCGTTATCTGATTTCGTCAAAGCCTTGCGCCATCGCGTGTTCTTCGCTGCGAACGGGAAATTAATTCCGCTCGGCTTGTGCGTCCATTTGTTTCTGCGTCGCGATGCGCGAGCCGCGTCTAACCATAATTTAACTCGTCACCCGATGGAGCGTCCTTACGCTCATGTTCGTGTTGGCGTGATTCGTGAAAACGCAACTTTCCATTCCATTCAGCGCTCTGACGTCACGATGTGACCGCATGGCGTCCGATCATCGCGCGGCCGATATCATCATGCGAAAACGAATAGTCTATCGATCGGTAAGCGGTACGCCGGCTCTGAAAGGCGATCTGGTCGAATTGAATTTCATTACGGATCCTGCCTTCAGTGCCGATGATGTCACGGTGGAGATGAGCAGATCCGAATTCGATCGATTGCTTCGCAGAATTTCCGATCGGTTGTCCCACGCGCCATCTTGCGATTGAGCCGTCGATGCGGCCGAACCGTCATCAGCGCCGCGCCAACGCCAGGACGGCTAAGCCGTCGCACGATCCCGCTGAAGTCCTTAACAACCGCGGCATGATGCTGACGAGTATGAATCGGCCTGAAGAGGCGCTTGCGAATTTTGATGCGGCCCTTTCGCTGAATCCGGATTTTGTCGAGGCGCACAATAATCGCGCGGTCGTATTGGCGGCCATCAAGCGGCCGGAAGCGGCGCTTTTGAGCTACGACCGGGCGCTGGTCTTAAGTCCCCGCTTGACCACAGTGCTCAACAATCGCGGCAATCTGCTGCAGGAGCTCGGCCGAATTGACGAAGCGTTGGTGGATTACGACAAGGCCCTGGCCCTGGACTCCAGCTTTGTTGCCGCCATCAATGGCCGGGGCAGCGCTCTTCAAAAACTTGGGCATACAGGCGAAGCGGAGCGGGAGCTGCGGCGCGCCATCGCGCTCAAGCCGGATTATGTCGAAGCCTATTGCAATCTCGGAATCGTGTTCACTGACTACGGCCGTCTGCAGGAAGCCGAGGCCGTGATCCGGCACGCTATCGAACTCAAGCCGGATCATATCGTATCCCTGTGCAATCTCGGGAAAGTGCTTGTCGATCTCGGTAAACATGATGAAGCCGAGGATGTGATGCGGCGGGCTGTCGCGCGCGATCCGGATTGCGCCGAGGCCCATTTCAATCTCGGAAACGCTCTCATCGCGCTGAACAGGCATCATGAGGCGGAGGTGGCCACGCGGCGTGCGATCGCGCTGAAACCCGCTCTGGCCGGGCCACATCACAATCTCAGCGTCGCCTTGATGGATCTTGGCCGGTTGACCGAAGCCCGCGAAGCGTCTGAACGGGCCATCGCGCTGGCGCCGCGAGAGCCCGCCTACTTTCGTCAACTGGGCGAACTCATCAAATACACGAATGGCGATCGCTTCCTGACGGCGCTGGAAGCGTTGTCGGAGGATGAAGCGTCCCTGCCGATCGCCAAGCAGATCGATCTGCATTTTGCCTTGGCCAAGGCTTATGCGGACATCGGCCGGCCGGAAGACGAGTTCGGGCGGCTGTTGGCAGGCAACAAGCTCAAGCGCGGCCGCATCGAATATGAAGATGCCGCGGTGTTGGGGCTTATCGACCGTGTGCAGCAGGTGTTTACACCGGCATTCATGGGTGCCGCGAAAAGCGCCGGCGAGCCCTCGGCCAAGCCGATCTTCATTGTGGGAATGCCGCGGTCGGGAACGACCCTTATCGAGCAGATCCTGGCGAGCCACCCTCAGATTTACGGCGCCGGAGAATTAAAGCTGCTGGATCGGGCGGTGTTCGATATCCAGGCTTCGATCGGGGAGACACCGGCCTATCCGGAGATCGCCTTGCATATGTCGGACGAACATTTTCGCGAACTCGGCCGGCATTATCTGGCCGGAGTCCAGCAGTTGGCCCCGGCGGCGTCTCATGTCACGGATAAAATGCCTGCCAATTTTGCATTTGCCGGACTGATTCATCTCGCATTGCCCAATGCGACCATCATTCATGCCGTCCGGGATCCCGTAGATACCTGCATCTCCTGTTTCTCCAAGCTGTTCACGGAAGGCAATTTCCAGACCTATGATCTCGCTGAACTTGGGCGCTACTACCGGCATTATGAAGCCCTGATGCGGCATTGGCACCGGGTGCTGCCGCCCCAACGTATCCTCGATGTCCATTACGAGGACACGGTTGCCGACGTCGAGGGCGTGGCGCGCCGCATCGTCGCCCATTGCGGCCTGCCCTGGGATCCGCAATGTCTTGAATTCTATTTGACGACGAGAATTGTCCGCACCTCGAGTGCGGCTCAGGTCAGAAGGCCGATCTACACGAGTTCGATCGGACGGCGCCACAGCTATGGCGCCTTGCTGGAGCCGCTTCTCGCCGAACTCCAGCCGATGATATGAACGCATCGTCGTCCCGGCCTTGAGCCGGGACCCATAGCCACGGGGCGTTGTGTTGCGCGAAGTCGTCGAACAGCATCTTTGAACGATAGGCCGCGGCGTATGGGTCCCGGCGTTCGCCGGGACGACGTTGAGAGATCACGAAACGGCATAGGAGACCCTCGGTCGCACCTCCCGCTCTTTTGCGAACCGCATGAACCGGCTACATATCGGGACCAACACAAAATCCCGGGGCAGAAATGAATTATCCCAAGTTGTTTTCGCCACTTCAGGTCGGTCCCTACACGCTTGCGCACCGCGTCGTGATGGCGCCGTTGACACGGATGCGGTCCGAGAAATCGAGCTTCGCGCCGCGGCCGCTGAACGTGGAATATTACCGGCAGCGCGCCACGCCGGGCGGATTGATCATCGCCGAGGCCACGCCCGTGATGGCCGCGGGGCGCGGCAATCCCGCCGTGCCGGGTATCTATACCGAGCAGCAAATCGCGGGATGGCGCGCGGTCGTCGACGCGGTTCACGCCAAGGGCGGGGTGATCTTTCTCCAGCTCTGGCATGTCGGGCGGGTCTCGCATTCCTCGCACCAGCCGGGCGGCGGGCCGCCGGTCGCGCCGTCGGCCGTTCCGATCAGTGTCGAGGGCATGATGGCGATGACGGCCGACGGCAAGATGGCGCCGTATGAGACGCCGCGCGCGCTTGAAACCGCCGAAGTTGCCGCGGTGGTCGAGGCGTTCCGGCAGGGCGCAACAAATGCACTGAAGGCCGGCTTTGACGGCGTCGAGATCCACGGCGCCAACGGCTATCTGATCGAGCAATTCCTGCAATCGAAAACCAATCTGCGCACCGATCAATATGGCGGCTCGATCGCCAACCGCACGCGATTCCTGCTGGAGGTCACGCAGGCCGCGATCGATGTCTGGGGCGCCAATCGCGTCGGCGTTCGATTGACGCCCTATGGCATTGCCAATGGCAGCGGCGAGGCCGATCCGATGCCGCTCTACAGCCATGTCGTCAAGGCGCTCGATCCGCTTGGTTTGGCCTATCTGCATTTCATCGAGCCACGCTCGAGCGGCGCCGGCCGTGCCGAGGTCAATCATCAGAACGTGCCGTCAGCGATGGAGCTGTTTCGCCCGATGTGGCGTGGCGTGCTGATCACGGCCGGCGGCTTTACAGGCGAGACCGCTGAAGCCGCGATTGCAGCCGGCCATGCCGACGCAATTGCGTTCGGCCGTATCTTCATCTCCAACCCGGATCTGCCACGGCGCTTGCAACACGGATATCCGTTGACGCCGTACAACAGGGCGACCTTCTACGGCGGCGAGGAGGCGGGCTATACCGATTATCCCGTTCATGACGCGTTGGAGAAAGCGTGAATCACACGCCGTCATTCCGGGGCGATGCGTAGCATCGATCCCGGAATCTCGAGATTCCGGGTCTGGTGCTAACGCACCATCCCGGAATGACGAAGAGTGATGAGGGAAAGAAAACATGGTGAAGCCCCGGATGTCGCTTCGCTCATCCGGGCTACGGGTTTGCTGGTTTCCTTGATCTTATCGGCTGACATCAGCCATGATGCGCGAATCACGGCGTGACGACCGCGGGAAGGGGAGATTTTGATGAATCGCATTACCGGGCGCTCGGCCTTTCTCGCATTGCTGAAGGATGAGGGCATCACGCATCTGTTCGGCAATCCCGGCACCACCGAATTGCCGATCATGCATGCGCTGAAGGATCATCCTGACCTCACCTATGTGATGGCGATGCAGGAAAGCCTGGTGGTTGCGATCGCCGACGGCTACAGCCGGGCGTCGGGCCGTCTCGTCGCCTGCAACGTCCATGTCGCGCCCGGGCTCGGCAACGCGATGGGCTCGCTTTACAACGCGCAATTCACGGGAACGCCGATGATCCTGACCGCCGGCCAGCAGGAGCAGGGCCACGGGTTGATGGAGCCGCTGCTGTTCGGACCGCTGGTCCGCATGGCCGAACCGCTGGTGAAATGGGCCGTCGAGGTGACGCGGCTTGAGGACCTGCCGCGCATCGTGCGCCGCGCCGCCAAGATCGCGACCACGCCGCCGACCGGGCCGGTATTCATCTCGCTGCCGGGAGACATCCTCAATGCCGAAGCCGGCATAGACCTCGGTCGTTCGACGCGGATCGATACGCGGGTGAAACCTTCCGACGAAGCGTTGCAGGCGCTGGCGCAACGCATCCTCAAAGCGGAACGGCCGGTCATCATTGCCGGCGATGAAATCGTCAAGAGCGACGCGCTGAAGGAGGCCGCCGCACTGGCGGAAGTGCTGGGTTGTCCGGCGTATCAGCAGTCCGCGCCCTACGGTTCGCATTTTCTCTCGGAGAGCCCCTGCTTCATGGGCGCGCTGACGCGCTCGCAGACGCAGGTGCGTGAGACGTTAGCACCTTACGATCTGATGATCGCGCTCGGCGCGGATCCGCTGCGGATGTCGGTGCATAGTGAAACCGATCCGCTGCCGGAAGGCATGCCAGTGGTGCAGATCGGTCTCGTCGATTGGGACATCGCCAAGAATTTCGGCGCCGAGATCGCGCTCAAGGCCGATGTGCGGGAAACCCTGCGTGCGCTGATCCCGGTGCTCAAATCCGCCGGTGGCGCTGCACTTGAGGCGCTTGCCAAACAAGGCATGGCCGCGCTCGCTGCCAACAATTGGACTGCCAATCGCGCTAAGGCGGTCGAGAAAATTCTAAAGGCAAGCCATCGTTCGCCGATCGATCCGGAATGGCTGACACTGCAATTGATCGAGGCGATGCCCGGCAATGCCATTCTTGTCGATGAAGCCCTGACCTCTTCGCGGCAGGTATTGGCGCTGCGGCCCTATCGCGATCGCTACGATTTTCATGCACTGGCTTCGGGCGGCATCGGCTGGGGATTGCCGGCTTCGGTCGGCGTCAGCCTCGCCAATCCGGACCGGCCGGTGGTGTGTTTTTCGGGTGATGGCAGCGCGATGTATTCGATCCAGGCGCTGTGGACCGCTGCGCATCACAAGCTGCCGTTGACGGTCGTGATCGCCAACAATGGCGGCTATCGCATCATCAAGCAGCGGCTGCTCGCGTTTCACGGCGACGATCATTATGTCGGCATGGATTTTGTCGATCCCCCGGTGGATTTTGTCGGGATGGCGAAATCGCTCGGGCTCGAGGCAACGCGTGTCACCGACCCCGGGAATGTCGGGCCGACGCTCAAGTCGGCGTTCAGCCGGCCCGGCGCGAAATTGATCGAGGTGGTGGTCGACGGGACGGTGTGAGCCGTCTCGAATCGAATTTCGTAGGGTGAGCAAAGCGCAGCGTGCCCACCAGCGATAAAAGAGGTGGGCACGGCGCAAGGGCGCCTTTGCCCACCCTACAAGAGCTATACTGGCCGATACTGCACCGCCGGATGCGGCGCGGTGAGGCGCGCGCGGCCCTGGCCGAACAGCTTTTCACGCAGCGTTCCCTTGGCGTAGGCGTCCTTGTAACGCCCGCGCCGAACCAGTTCCGGCACCAGCATCTCGACGATGTCCTCGAAATCGCCAGGCGAAATCGCGAATGCGACATTCAGGCCATCGACATCGGTTTGATCGACCCATGCTTCAATAGCATCGGCAACGGTTTCCGGCGTACCGACCACGACAGGGCCGATGCCGCCGATGCCGACATGCTGTGCGACTTGGCGCACGGTCCAGACCCGGTCGGGATCGGCGCGGGTGATGTTGTCCATCGCGGTGCGGCCGGCGTCGTTCTGGACGTGGCGCACTTCCTGATCGAGATCGTAGGTGGAGAAATCGACACCGGTCCAGCCGGACATCAGCGCGAGCGCACCTTCGGCGCTGACGTGACTGACATAGTCGTCGTATTTGGCTTTGGCTTCAGCCTCCGTTCGCCCCAGAATAATGGTGAACATGCTGAACATCAGGATTTCAGCCGGGTTGCGTCCGGCTTTCGCGGCGAGTTCGCGAATGCCGGCGACGCGCGGCGCGATGATCTTAGCCGAGGGACCCGACATGAAGACGCATTCGGCATGCTCGGCGGCGAATTGCCGTCCGCGCGGCGAGGTGCCGGCTTGGTACAGCACGGGCGTTCGTTGCGGCGACGGTTCGCTGAGGTGAATGGCATCGAGCCGGTAATTATTTCCCTCATGCCGGACGCGATGAACTTTTGCGGGATCGGTGAAAATGCCGCTAGCGCGGTCGCGCAACACCGCGTCGTCCTCCCAGCTTCCTTCCCAGAGCTTGTAGACCACTTCCATATACTCATCGGCGACATCGTAGCGGTCGTCATGCCCGGTCTGCTTGTCCTTGCCGGCGCCGCGCGCCGCGCTGTCGAGGTAACCCGTGACGACATTCCAGCCAACCCGCCCCTCGGTGAGATGGTCGAGCGTCGACATTCGCCGGGCGAACGAATAGGGCGGCTCATAGGACAGGTTTGAAGTCACGCCGAAGCCGAGATGTTCGGTGACGGCGGCCATCGCCGGGATCAGCATCAGCGGTTCGTTCGCCGGCGTCTGCGTCGCGTTGCGCAGCGCCGCATCCGGACTGCCGCCGAACACGTCATAGACCCCGAGCACATCGGCGAGAAACAGGCCGTCGAACCGCCCGCGCTCCAGTATTTTGGCGAGATCGATCCAGTATGGCAGCCGGTTATAATCATTGGTGCGGTCGCGCGGATGGGTCCACAGCCCCGGCGATTGATGCGCGACACAATTCATCGCGAAGGCGTTGAGCCGGATTTGCTTCTTCATGATCTCGCACTTCTCACAGCGCCGCCGCCCGGCAGGGTGCCGCGCGCCGACGCTCAGACGGATAGACTATTTTCCCGCCTGCTTGAACGGCAATTCCTCGCCGGCGGGCGCCGGGACGCGCGCGACGTTGAGCGTCATCGAGACCACTTCGTAATAGCCGTTGACCGCGACCAGATCCATGATGCCGGCTTCGCCAAATTTTTCCAGCGCCCTGGCGTAGATCGCGTCATCGACGCCGTGGTCACGCCGCAACTGAGTAGAAAATTCCCACACGATCGCCTCGTCGTCTTTCATATTGTCGGGCTTTCGTCCGGCGCCGATTGCGGCGACGATGGCGGGATCGAGGCCGGCCTTGAGCGCCAGCGGCGCATGGGCGTGCCACTCATATTGCGAGCCCCAGGCCTGCGCGGTCATGATGATCGCCATCTCGTTGACGCGCTTGTCGAGCGAGGTGTTGAACCGGATATATTCGCCGACCTTCTGCAGCCGGTCCGCAAGCTCAGGGCTGCGCAGCCACGCATTGAATGGGCCGCCGATCGATTTCCGGGGCCCGGACATGATCGCATCAGCCACGCTGCGCTGGGCTGTTGTCATTTTGTCGAGCGGAATCGTGGCGAAGCGCTCGCCGGTCAGCGCGACAGCGGAACCCGCAAACAACATACAGACGATGGAAGCGCGCAGGATCGTTTTCATGGAATTCTCCCAGGAGTTCGCCCGATCGAGCGCCGGGCTGTGGCCGAAATTGTTGCATTCCGGCGCAGTTTGGCAAGGCCCATTCATGGCGTTGTGGCCACTTTCGGCATGCGCCGTATCCCGATACGCTGATTGAAATCCAGGCAACGCGACCGGGATACCAGGACAGCAAGAAATGACCAGAGCCGACGCCATCGCCCGGGCCCATCACGAGCTTCATTCCGGCGCGTTTCTCGCCGAACTCGATCGACGCGTGGCGTTTCAAACCGAAAGCCAGAACCCCGAACGGGGCGATGTGTTGCGCGCCTATCTCGAACAGGACCTGCAGCCGGCTTTTTCAAAGCTGGATTTCACGACCCGGCTGATCGAATCGCCCGGTGGCAAGGGGCCTTATCTTCTGGCCGAGTATAAGGAGAGCTCATCGGCGCCGACGGTCCTCATGTATGGGCACGGCGATGTTGTCGATGGCATGGTTGGAGAATGGCGGGACAACCTCGATCCCTGGCGGACCACGACGGTGGGCAACAGGGTTTACGGCCGAGGCACCGCTGACAATAAAGGTCAGCACAGCATCAACCTGTCAGCCCTTCGCGCGGTGCGGGAGGCGCGTGGCGGCCGGCTGGGCTTCAACGCCAAATTCATCGTCGAGACCGGGGAAGAGATCGGCTCGCCGGATCTGCGCCAGGTGTGCGAATCCCTGCGCGATGAGCTTTCCGCCGATCTGTTTCTGGCATCGGATGGACCGCGGCTATCTGCGGAACGTCCGACCTTGTTTCTCGGCTGCCGCGGCGGCATCCGGATTCATCTGGATGTGAATCTGCGCGAGGGCTCGCATCATTCCGGCAATTGGGGCGGTGTGCTTGCCAATCCCGCGACCATTCTGGCCAGCGCGATCGCGACGCTGGTCGATGGCAACGGACGCCTGCTGGTCGAGCAATTGAAGCCACCACGGCTGTCCAACCAGATCCGCGCGGCGCTGGCTGACGTCAAGATCGAGCCGATGCCGGATGAACCGGCTCTCTCGGACAATTGGGGTGAGGAAGGTCTGTCGGCGGCCGAGCGGCTTTATGCCTGGAATACGCTGGAAGTGCTGGCGATGTCCGCCGGCAATATCGACAAAACGGCCAATGCGATTCCGGGGCGCGCGCAAGCCGTGCTGCAGCTTCGCTTCGTGGTCGGCACCAAGGTCGACAACATCGCCGATGTGATCCGGGCTCATCTGCACGGCAAAGGTTTTCCGATGATCGAGGTGCAGGCGACGCAACGGTTTGCGGCGTCGCGAACCGATCTCGAAAGCCCCTGGGTCAACTGGACCGCGGAATCAATTAGAAAAACCACGGGAAAGGCGCCGGCGGTGCTGCCGAATTTCGGCGGCTCGCTGCCCAATGACGTGTTTTCCGATGCACTGGGCTTGCCGACGATGTGGGTGCCGCACTCCTATCCCGGCTGCTCCCAGCACGCGCCCGACGAGCACATTCTATTGTCGGTCACCGAGGAGGCGCTGGGCATCATGGCCGGCCTGTTCTGGGATTTGGGCGAGATGCCGCGCGCGTTGTCGTCCGCGGCCTCGCATGGGGCGTGACCGAGTGGCGCAGCCGGCTTGTCTGCATCCAAAGGCGTCTTGCGACATCCCGACGTTCGGACCATACATGAACAGTTTTTCCGTTATCCTAGACCCGTTACTTCACGCTCGTCCCAAGGCAATTTCTCAAGCAATCCATACCCGACAAGCAGGAGAACACGTATGAACCGCATGCATATGTTTGGCTATGCGCTCGCCATTGCGTTCTGTGGGACACAGGCCGGCGCCCAGGAGCTCACCGGGACGCTGAAGAACATCAAGGAGACCGGCGCGATCACGCTCGGTTTTCGTGACTCCTCAATTCCGTTTTCCTATCTGGATGACAACCAGAAGCCGGTCGGCTTTGCGATGGACATTTGTTACAAGATTGTCGACGCCGTGAAGAAAGAACTCAAGCTCGACAAGCTCGAGGTCAAGCTCAATCCGGTGACCTCCTCGACCCGCATTCCCCTGCTGGCCAACGGCACCATCGATCTCGAATGCGGCTCGACCACCAACAACGCCGACCGCCAGAAGCAGATCGCCTTCACCAACACGCATTTTCTGACCGCGAGCCGCTTCGTCTCGAAGAAGGCCAGCAAGATCGGCTCGATTGACGACCTCAAAGGCAAGTCGGTGGTCTCGACCTCCGGCACCACCAACATCAAGCAGCTCAATGAAGCCAATGCGGCGCGCAACCTCGGCATCAACATCATCCCGGCCAAGGATCATGCCGAAGCCTTCCTGATGGTCGAGACCGATCGTGCGGTGGCCTTTGTGATGGACGACATCCTGCTCGCCAGCCTGGTCGCCGGGTCGAAAGAGCCTGCGGCCTATATCATTTCCACCGACGCGTTCTCGAAGCCGGAGCCCTATGGGATCATGCTGCGCAAGGACGATCCAGCCTTCAAGAAGGTGGTCGATGGCGCCACCGCGGCGCTCTACCAGAGCACTGAGGGTCCCAAGCTGTATGAGAAGTGGTTCCAGCAGAAGATTCCGCCCCGGGGTCTCAATCTGAATGTGCCGCTTGGCCCCGAATTGAAGAACGAATTCGCCAAGCCGTCGGATTCGCCCGATCCCGATTCCTACAAGGCGATGTGAGCTGATCGGCTTTTCCGGCCCGAATTGTGCATGGTTTGCCGCAGTCATCGAAGTTGAGGAGAGAGTACGAATGAAACGGCTGCACGTGATGGGCCTGGTGCTTGCTGCGGCTTTTTGTGCCGCGCAAGCCGGTGCCGAGGAACTCACCGGGACGCTCAAGAAGATCAATGAAACCGGCACGATCACGATCGGCTATCGCGACTCCTCGATTCCATTTTCCTATCTGGATGACAATCAGAAGCCGGTCGGTCTCGCGATCGATATCTGTTACAAGATCGTCGAGGCCGTGAAGAAGGAGCTCAAGCTCGACAAGCTCGAAGTCGAACTCAATCCGGTGACGTCGTCGACCCGCATTCCGCTGTTGGCCAACGGGACCATCGACCTCGAATGCGGATCGACCACCAACAACCCCGATCGTTCGAAACAGGTCTCCTTCACCAATACGCATTTCCTGACGGCAACCCGCTTCGTCTCGAAGAAGGCCAGCAAGCTCAATTCGATCGAAGACCTCAAGGGCAAGACGGTGGCCTCGACCTCGGGCACCAACAACATCAAGCAACTCACGGAAGTGAATGCCGCCCGCAACCTCGGCATCAATATCGTCCCGGCCAAGGAACATGCCGAATCGTTCCTGCTGATCGAGACCGATCGAGCGGTGGCGGCGGTCATGGACGATATTCTGCTTGCCAGTTTCGTCGCTGGATCGAAAAATCCGGATGCCTATGTCATTTCCACCGAGGCATTTTACAAGCCGGAGCCTTACGGCATCATGCTGCGCAAGGACGACCCGGCCTTCAAGAAGGTGGCCGACGAGGCCACCGCCGCGCTGTACCAGAGCCCGGAAGGCCAGAAGCTGTACGACAAATGGCTGATGCAGAAGATCCCGCCCAAGGGCTTGAATCTCAATGTCCCGATTGGCGCCGAGCTGAAAAAAGCATTCGCCAAACCCACAGACTCGGCCGATCCTGATTCCTACAAGGCGATGTAGGAATTCCCGGTGCGTACGATGGCCCGGTCGTTGCATATTCTTGATAGAATAAGCTTGCTAGCATGGCCTTGATGGCTTGGTCTTGGCCAATCGCGGCGCGGCTGTAAGGGGCGGGAGCCGGTGTGAACTATCATTGGAACTGGCGCATCTTCTGGGAGCCGGCCCCTAACGGGACCGGCACCTATCTCGATATGCTGCTGTCTGGACTGCTGCTGACGATCGAGACCGCGATCTGTGCCTGGATCATTGCCCTGATCTGCGGATCGATTGTCGGCGTATTACGGACGCTGCCGTCGAAGACCGCGTCGCGGATCGGCTTCCTCTACGTGGAATTCTTCCGCAACATGCCGCTCTTGGTGCAGTTGTTTCTCTGGTTCTTCGTTCTGCCGGAAGTCCTGCCGAACGCGTGGGGCTTGTGGCTGAAGCAAATGCCCAACGCGCCTTTCTTTACAGCGACGATCGGGCTCGGATTGTTCATGTCGGCGCGGGTCGCCGAGCAACTGAGGTCCGGTATCGGATCGCTGCCGCGCGGCCAGAAGTTGGCCGCGACCGCGCTCGGGCTGACCACGGCGCAAACCTATCGCTATGTGCTGTTGCCGATGGCGTTTCGCATCGTGCTGCCGCCGCTGACTTCGGAATTCCTCTCGACCGTCAAAAATACCTCGGTGGCGATTACGATTGGCCTGATCGAACTGACCGCACAGGCGCGCGCGATGCAGGAATTTTCCTTTCAGGTGTTCGAGGCCTTCACCGCCGCGACGGTGCTTTATCTCTTGGTCAATATCGTCGTTGCCGTCGCCATGCGCTTTGTCGAGCGCGGCGTGGCGATCCCCGGCTACATCACGGGGAAATAGCCAGCCATGTTCGCCAATTTCGACTTTGACGTCATCCGCCGCTCCCTAAGCTATCTGTTTCTCGATGGCATGACGTTTACGCTGACACTGACCGGTCTCGCCACCGTCGGCGCGCTGGTGTTCGGAACGCTGCTGGCGCTGATGCGGCTGTCGGGCTCAAAGCCGCTGGTCTGGTTCGCGGGCATCTATGTCGATTTGATGCGGTCGTTGCCGCTGGTGCTGGTGATCTTCTGGTTCTACTTTCTCGTACCTTACATCGGACAATGGTTGACCGGATCGTCGCGGCCGATGCGCGTCGGGGCGTTCACGTCCTCGCTCGTCACCTTCATTATTTTCGAGGCGGCTTATTTCTCCGAGATCATGCGCGCCGGCATCCAGTCAATTTCGAAAGGCCAGCCCGCCGCGGCGCAGGCGCTCGGTCTCACCTACAGCCAGACCATGCGCTACGTCGTGCTGCCGCAGGCGTTTCGCAACATGCTTCCGGTACTGCTGACCCAAACCATCGTGCTGTTCCAGGATACTTCGCTGGTCTATGTGCTGTCGATACCCGATTTCCTGGGAGCAGCCAGCAAGGTCGCGCAGCGCGACGGGCGGCTGGTCGAAATGTATCTGTTCGCTGCCGTGGTCTATTTCGCCATTTCCTGTATCGCGTCGTTTGGCGTGCGGCGCCTTCAGGCGCGCATCGCCTTTGTCCATTAGCGAGGCTCCATGATCGAGATCAGCCATGTCGACAAATGGTACGGAACCGGCTTTCAGGCGCTGAAGGACTGCACTACCAGTGTCGCCAAGGGCGAGGTGGTGGTGGTGTGCGGTCCCTCGGGCTCCGGAAAATCGACGCTGATCAAATGCGTCAATGCGTTGGAGCCGTTCCAGAGCGGCGAAATCGTCCTCGACGGCATCAAGGTCAATGATCCCAAGACCGACCTGCCGAAGTTGCGCGCCCGCGTCGGCATGGTGTTCCAGCATTTTGAATTGTTCCCGCATCTGAAGATCATCGAGAATCTGTGTCTCGCGCAGGAAAAGGTGCTGGGCCGGTCGCATGAGGACGCGATGGCCAAGGGGGCCAAGCTCTTGGATCGGGTTGGCCTCAAGGATCATGCGCGGAAATTTCCCGCCGAACTGTCCGGCGGCCAGCAACAACGCGTCGCGATCGCCCGGGCGCTGGCGATGGATCCGATCGCGATGCTGTTCGACGAGCCGACCTCGGCGCTCGACCCTGAAATGATCAGCGAGGTGCTCGACGTGATGGTCGATCTCGCGCGCGAGGGCATGACCATGATGGTCGTCACCCACGAGATGGGTTTTGCCAGCAAGGTCGCCAATCGCGTCATCTTCATGGACCAGGGCGAGATCGTCGAGGACGCACCCAAGACCGATTTTTTCGGCAGCCCGCGCAGCGACCGGGCGCAGAAATTTCTGTCGAAGATCTTGTCGCATTGACGGACCTTCCGTCATTCCGGGATGGTCCGAAGGACCAGACCCGGAATCTCGAGATTCCGGGTTCGATGCTGCGCATCGCCCCGGAATGACGGGGAGATGAGTTTCTTGCATGACGCGCATATGCTATGCGGGCACATCACTTCGCTACCCCCGGGAGACTTCGCTTGGACCAAATCGCTTACGTCAACGGCTCGTTCGTGCCACTCGCCGACGCCAAGGTTTCCGTGCTCGACCGCGGCTTTCTGTTCGCCGACGGTATCTATGAAGTCTCGGCGGTGCTGGAGGGCAAACTGGTCGATAACGCCTCGCATCTGGCGCGGCTGGAGCGTTCGGTCGGCGAGATCGCGCTGGCTTTGCCGGAATCTCTCGATCGTATCAGGGAAATCCAGAAGGAGCTGATCGCACGCAACCGGGTCGAGAACGGTCTGGTCTATCTGCAGGTGACGCGCGGTGCCGCCGCCGGGCGGGACTTTGCATTCCCGAAAGACGTCAAGCCGACACTGATTTTGTTCACGTCGATAAAGGACATCGTCAACGCGCCCACAGCCAAATCAGGCATCGCCGTGATCACGGTGCCGGATATCCGGTGGGCGCGGCGCGACATCAAGAGCGTGGCGTTGCTGGCGCAGGTGTTGGCCAAGCAGGCCGCGGCGGAAGCCGGCGCCGGCGAAGCCTGGATGATCGAGGATGGCAAGGTGACCGAGGGTGGATCGTCGTCGGCCTTCATCCTGACCAAAGACGATGTGCTGGTGACGCGGCAGAATTCGAGTGCGATTCTGCCGGGCTGTACCCGCAAGGCGGTGGTCGCGCTTGCTGAAGAGCGTCAGCTCCGGGTCGAGGAGCGGGCCTTTTCGGTGGAGGAGGCGCTGGCGGCAAAGGAAGCCTTCATCACCAGCGCGAGCTCGTTCGTGCAGGCGGTGGTCACCATCGACGGCAAGACCGTCGCCGACGGCAGACCCGGCCCGATGGCCAATCGCCTGCGTGAGATCTACATCGACTTCGCCCGCAAGACTTCCGAGTAGACATCTCGAAATAGATATCCGGCCGCCACGCTTGGATCAGGCGGCAGCTTTGGCCTGCACTGGCGGATTCATGCGGAAGCTGATCGCTATCCGGTTCCAGGCATTGATGGTGGCCACCAGCATGGTCAGATTGACCGTCTCGGCTTCAGAGAACTGGGCGCGGACGTCCTCGTAGACATCATCGGGAACATGGGTTTCCGAAACCAGCGTCACCGCCTCGGTCCATGCCAGGCTGCGCGTTCGCGATCGGTATAGACGGGCGCTTCACGCCACGCGTTCAGCAGATACAGCCGCTGTTCGGTCTCACCCTGCTTGCGCGCATCCTGGGTGTGCATGTTGATGCAGAACGCGCAACCATTGATCTGCGACGCGCGCGTCTTGACCAGTTCGATCAGGGATTTTTCTAGGCCGCTGCCCTGAACTGCGGTCTCCAGAGTCATCAGCGCCTTGATGGTATCCGGCGCGACTTGATAGGCGTTCAATCGAGGCTTCATGGTCGTTCTCCTTTGAGGTCTAGTTGGCTGGATATTTCAGGGGCGCCGCGTGCTTCAAGATGATAAGCCGCATTAAGAGAAAAAGCCCCGGACCCGCCGGGGCTCTTTTCGACATGCGGCAAATCAACGGCCGGCGGGCGCCGACATTCCGGCGTTATAGTTGTGATAGTCAGACTGCACCGCAATATAGGCGGGCGCCGCATTGGCATTGGTCTGCCGGAATTGTTCGGCGGCCACGCGGTCCGTCATTCGTACGTGGTGACGGTCCGAAGCCACGGCCGCTTGCGCGGTTGCTGCAGAAAATACCGAAGCGCCGAGCATGCTGAGAATGGTCTTACGCATTGTCATCTCCCATCGCGCATTTGTGTGAAAGCTTGCGGAATGCGCTTCCGCTGCCTTTTACGTAGCAATGGAGCGGCGCCCCGATAATCCGCTGAGTATGGAATGGACCGTCCACTGAAACTGGATAATGCCGGCAACCGATCACGGCGCGGTGAATGGCTTCTGCCGGATCAGTGCGCGCCGCCGCCGGGAGCTATGTGGCCAAGCTTCTTAAGCAGCAGGGTTGCCACAAGCGCGATGATCAGCGCGACGCCGAGCACAAAGAACGTATCGCTGAAGGCCAGGATATAGGCCTGCTTTTGCACGATCTGGCCGATCGCGACGACGGCCCGGTGCGATGCGTCGGCGGGGTCGATAATGCCGTGATTGATGAAGTAGTTCGTCAGTTGCTCGATCCGGGTGCGCGTCGCCTGCTCGAAAAGCGAGACTGACTGCGTCAACACATTGGAGTGATACTGTTCGCGCTTGGTCAGGAATGTCTGCAATCCGGCGATGCCGATGGCGCCGCCGAGGTTGCGCATCATGTTGAACAATCCCGATGCCGAGCCGGCATTCTCCGGCTCGATGCCGGCGGTCGCGATGGCCGAGAGCGGCGCGAACGCCAGCGCCTGCCCGATTGCGCGAACCACGTTGGGCCAGAACAACTGGTCCGAGCCGTAATCCCTGGTCATATAGATATTCATGAAATTCGAGGCGGCGAACAGTGCGAAGCCGATCGCAATGATCAGCCGCGCATCGAAGCGCTTCATCAGCCGCGGCACCAGCGGGATCAGGACAAGCTGCGGCAGGCCAGTCCAGGCCAGCACCATGCCGATCTGCTCGGAATTGTAACCCTGAATGCGCGCCAGATATTGCGGCAGGATGAACACCGAGCCGTAAAGGGCCGTGCCCATCAGGAAATTCGCCAGCACGCCGAAACCGAAATTGCGGCGGACGAGCAGCCGCAGATTCAACAGCGGCTTCTTGCTGGTCAGCTCTATCCAGAAGAACAGCGTCAAGGCAATGGCTGCGATGATCGACAGGCGGACGATGAAATCAGATCCGAACCAGTCGTCCTTGTTGCCTTCCTCGAGCACGGTCTGCAGCGCGCCGAGGCCGACCGCCATGGTGACGATGCCGGGCCAGTCGCCCTCGCGCAGCAGCGAGAGCTTCATCGGTTTCGAATCCAGCGAGAACCAGAGCATGCCGAGCATCAGGGCGCCCGGCGCCAGATTGACGTAGAAAATCCACTGCCAGCCCCAATTCTCCGTCAGATAGCCGCCGATGGTCGGGCCGATGGCGGGTGCAAAGGTCGCGGACACCGCGAACATCGCCAGCCCAATGGATTGCTTGGCTTTCGGCAGCAGCGTGATGATGAGCGTAAAAGCCATCGGGATCAGCACGCCGCCGGTAAATCCCTGGATCGCGCGCAGCACGATCATCTGCGGCAGATCCTGCGCCAGCGCGCAGGCTGCGGAAAATGCCAGAAACAACACCGCGTTGGTCAGGAGATAGATTCTGACCGAGAACACCTGCGCCAGCCAGCCGCTCAGCGGAATCACGACGATCTCCGCGATCAGGTACGAGGTCGAAATCCAGCCGCCATCATCGATGCCGGCGCCGATCGCGCCCTGAATGTCCGCCAGTGACGCATTGACGATCTGGATGTTGAGCACCGCCATGAAGGCGCCGAGCGTCGCGCCGAACACCGCCAACCAGGTTTTGGTCGTGACGACGGGCGCGGCCTTGTCCGGTGCGCCGGCTGGTTTGGGACGATCGGCGTTGAGGCTGGCGGATGTGGCATTGATGGTGGGCTGGAGCGCGGTCATGTCGGTCTCCTTGCCAAGGCCGGTATGCGTTAGGTGAAGAAATTCATCGTCGGGGAAATAATCCGGCGGCTTTCAGGGCCGCCGGAAAACGGATTCGGCTCAGCCGCCGTTCGGCCGCGCCACGGCCGAGGCCAGCCGGTTTTTGGTTTCGCGCTCCGCAAGCACGGTAGCCTTGGTGTCGATGGTCGGCTCTGCCGACATGCCCGGTCGTAACAGACCGGTCAGCCTGCGATCGTCGAGCACGATCTTCACCGGTACGCGCTGCACGATCTTGGTGAAATTGCCGGTCGCGTTGTCAGGCGGCAGCAATGCGAATTCGAGACCGCTCGCCGGCGACAGGCTATCGACATGGCCGCGCAGCCGGGTGCCGTGGAAACTATCGATGGTAAGTTCGACCGGCTGGCCGTTACGCACATGGGTGAGCTGGGTTTCCTTGAAATTCGCGATCACATAGACCGCATCGAGCGGAACCACCGCCATCAATTGCGTTCCGGCCTGCACGAATTGGCCAACCCGGAGCGAACGCGCGCCCACGGTGCCATCTACCGGCGCAATGATGCGGGTGTAGGACAGATTGAGCGCCATCTGCTGATCGACGGCGCGGGCGTGATCGAGTTGCGCAACCGCCTTGGCGCGATCCGTTGTGAGAACGTCGACCCTCTTTTGCGCCGCGAGCAGTCCGGACTTGCCGTGTTGCAATTGCGCGACCTTCTCGCGCATCGCGGCGTCGGTCTGCTGGGCACGCTGGACCGTGCCGGAGCCGGACTTCATCAGCCCGTCATAACGGGATTGTTCTTCTCGCGCGAATTGCAGATTGGCTTCGGCCGCGGCGATCCCGGCGGTTTCCTGTTCGATGACGGGGTGCTGCAGGGCGATCTGGGCATCGAGATTACGCACCGTGGCTTCCGCCGCCGCGACATCCGCATGGGCCTGGTCGAGCGCGATCCTGAAATCGCGATCGTCGATCCGGGCCAGCAATTGTCCCGCCGTGACCGGCTGGTTGTCGCCGACCAGAACTTCGGCGAGATAGCCGGACACGCGCGGCGAGACGATCGTGGAATCGGCTTTGACATAGGCGTCATCGGTCGATTCCAGATACCGCCCGGTCGTCAGGTAGCCGTAACCAAAGTCCGCCGCGGCGGCGACCCCAAGGGTCAGCGCCAGCGCGAGAGCAGCTCGCTTGATCGCCTGCCGTGACGGGCGGAGTCGGTTTTTCGTATTTGAATCAGCTACATAAGATGAGGTCATGGCATTAATTCCCCAGAATTGAGCGCTCCCCAAAAGGAGAGCGCCTGCATTTGAGGCCTTAGATGCAATGCCCGGCGCGATATGATAATGCGCAAAGAAATGGAAGGATTATCCAGTGTTAGAGGATAATCGGAGACACCGATGGATAGGCTGACCAGCCTGACGACATTCGTCCGGGTCGTTGATAGTGGCGGTTTCTCAGCGGCCGGGCGCCGGCTGAACATGTCGACCACCATGGTCAGTAACCACGTCCACGCGCTCGAAGAACGGCTCGGCGCGCGGCTGCTTCATCGCACCACGCGCAAGGTGAGCCTGACGGAGGTCGGCAAGGCCTATTACGATCGCTGCACGCAGATATTGGCCGACCTCGAACAGGCCGACGACATTGCCGGCGCGTTGCAATCGACGCCGCGCGGCACGCTGCGCATCTACACCGCGACACATATGGTCCCGTTCGTTGCGCCGACGGTAGCCGAATTTCTTGCGTCCTATCCCGAAGTCAAGATCGACCTGACCATGGGTGAACGCGAGGTCGACATGATCGACGAAGGTTTCGATCTGGCGATCCGCCTGACGCCACAGGCGGATTCCAGCCTGATCATCCGCAGTCTCGCGACCTGGCGGCATGTGTTGTGTTGCTCGCCGGCCTATCTCGAAAAGCACGGAGCGCCGCAGCAATTATCCGAACTCTCGAACCATAATTGCATGCGCCATGTTCTTTATCCATTTGGCGATGACTGGCATTTCGACGATCCCAAGGGAGCGCCGGCGTCCGTCCGAATCTCCGGCAATCTATTCACCAATAGCGGCGAGACCCTGCGGCTGGCCGCTGTGCAGGGAAACGGCATTGCGCTGATTGCGGGATTTTTGATCGGCGACGATCTCCAAACCGGCCGTCTGGTTCGTCTGCTGCCGGAATATCGGCCGGCCGAGAATACGGTGAACGCGGTTTATCCGCACCGTCACCATCTCTCGGCCAAGGTTCGCAGCTTCATCGATCTGCTCGTGCGCCACAGCGCCGAGCAGCAAAAGCGGATCGATCCCTATTATGCCTGATGGCGACGGTGCGGCATCACCTCTCAGGGCTTGAGGATCAGCTTCTGGATCCGCCAGTTCAGCAATTCCGCCACATAGAGCACGTTTTCCGAAGGACACGCCATCGCGTGAATCCAGCCGAACTGCTTCAATTGCTTGCCGGATTGCCCGAGCATGCCGAGCACCTTGCCGTCGAGGCTGAGCTTGTAGATGCGGCCCGGCCATGAATCCGAGCTGTAGAGCACCTGATGCGGCGGCGGCGTGATGCAGATCGACCATGGCGATCCCGGCACGAAAGTGCCGCTTGCCATCGCTGCCTCGTCGGGAATCTTGCCGATCGCGGGCTTGGCGCCCGGCGGCACCGGCACGTCGATGACGAACTGGCGCAGGAATTTTCCGTCACGGTCGAACACCTGGATCCGGTGGTTGCCGCGATCGGCGACGTAGACATTATCGTCGGCGTCGGTTGCGATCGAATGCGGGGTGTTGAACTGGCCGGGCTCCTTGCCGCGGTCACCCCATGACATCAGCCAATTGCCGTCCTTGTCCACCTTGGCGACGCGCGAATTGATGTAACCATCGCTGATGAAAGTGTCGCCGGCCTTGTCCCACGCCACGTCAGTGACCTGGCGAAACCGGCCGTCCTCGGCGGGCAGCGGCGGCTTGGGATGTTTCAATGGTGCGGTATCTTCGTCGGAGGCTTCCTGCTTGCGGCCGAACACCATCAGCACATGGCCATTGGGATCGAACTTGATCACCATGTCGGAACCCTTGTCGGTCACCCAGATGTTGTCCTGGGGATCGACCTTGACGGTATGACCGAACGACCACGCATAGAGGTTCTTGCCGATTTCACGGATGAATTGGCCCTTGGCATCGAATTCCAGCAATTGCGTCGCCGCCGCCGCATAGGCCGGCCCGCTGGTGTTGCCGCGCGACATCACGAAGATATGGCTCTTCGAATTAAGCGCGACGCCCGAGACTTCGCCGAGATACATGTTATTCGGCAGCCGCAGCGGATTGGGTACCGAGTCAAAGGCGATGGTGGGGACGGCCTGTTGTTGCGCCAGTGCCGGTGATCCCGTCAACAACATGAGTCCGATCAGCCAATGCCGCATGGTATCCTCCCCGAAAGCGTTCGTTGTATTGAAGTGTTTCGTGCGGATGCTAGTCTACCCCACGTCCCGGCGTCCAGTTTCGTAGCTGCATTCCAGATCCCTCCTGCAATCGCCCAGCGCATAACACTGCGCGGGGGAATGTAAGCGGAGAACGTAGATTGGCTGCTGCATTCTCATAAACTCCGGTCGCAGGCGGGTGCGCATGCCATTCAAGGTCAACAAGAGAAGGCGGCTTCTGCTGCTGGCATTTGTGGGTGCATGGCCGCTCGCGGTGCTGTCGACCGGCGATGCCATGGCCCTGTATCCGGAACGGATCATCCGGCTCATCGTCCCCTTTGCGCCGGGCGGCGGGACCGACGTGGTGGCGCGCACGCTCGCGCAAGACATGGGTAAAGATCTGGGCGTCACGATCCTGATCGAAAACAAGCCGGGGGCAGGCACCATCATTGGCACCCAGGCGGTCGCAACCAGCAGGCCGGATGGCTATACGCTGCTGATGGGAACGTTCTCGCATGCGGTCAATCCCAGCCTCAACACGAAGCTGCCATATGATCCGCACCGGGATTTTGCCGCCATTGCCCTGGTCGCACGTTCCTTCAACGTCGTCGTGGTCAATCCGAAATCGCCGATCAAGTCGATCGCGGACCTGATCGCAGCGGCGAAAGCCTCTCCCGGCAAATTGTCCTATGGAACGTTCGGCACCGGCACTTCGGCGGATCTCGCCGGCGAACTGTTCAAGGATATGGCCAAGGTCGATCTGACGACGGTGCCCTACAAGGGGGCCGCGCCCGCGATCACCGACCTGATCGGCGGCCAGATCGACGTGATGTTTACGACGGTGGCGAGCGCCGCCTCGCTGGTCGAGAACGGGCAGTTGCGGGCGATTGCGGTGACATCGGCGGAACGCTCGCCCGCGTTTCCGCAATTGCCGACGGTCAATGAAGCCGGCGTGCCCGGCTATACCGCGGAGAGCTGGTACGGCCTGTTTGCGCCGGCCGGGACGCCCTCAGATTTGATCGCCCGCCTCAACAAGGCGGCGGCATCGGCGGTTCAATCCGACGCTTTCAAAAAACTGGGCGTGAACGAGGGGCTTGTCGTGATCGCGCGTCCCCCGGAAGAACTCGATCGCTATATCCGTGGCGAGGAGGAGCGCTGGCGCCGGGTGATCCAGGACGCTGGGATCAAGGTCGAATAATAGCTTGCTGCAGTGCGGCAACGCCAACGGCTGTCATCTCAGTGAGGAATATTCGCGGCCTCGGGGTTTTGTTGGGGTTCCCTTGGGGTTGCGGAGGAAGCGTCTTTGACGGCACTTGTCTCACGCCTCTTGGCGGGGCGGCCTTCGTCCCGGTAGTAATCATTTCAGTCGGCAATCCGAACCCCTTCTCAGACCCTTGGAGAATGACATGTCCAGTACACTCCAGCGCATGCTCGCTGCCGCCAGCTTCGCCTTGATCTGCACTGTCTTGCCGGCATCGGCTCAGGAAACCGTCCGCATTCGCGGCACCATCGAAAGCGTCGATGGCGACGTTTACGTGGTCAAGAATCGCGACGGCGCGGAAATGAAGGTCGCGATGACCGGCGACAAGCCGCTTTTTGTGGCCATCGTGAAGTCGACAATGGCCGACATCAAGCCGGGCATGTTCGTCGGCTCGACCGGCATGACGCAGCCCGACGGCAGCCAGAAGGCCATCGAAGTCCACATCTTCCCGGAATCGATGCGCGGCACCGGCGAAGGTCACTACGACTGGGATCTCAAGCCGAACACCAAGATGACCAACGCCAATGTCGAGCAGACCGTTAATGGCGTCGAGGGACCGACGCTGACGGTCAAATACAAGGATGGCGAGAAGAAGCTGCAGGTAACCCCCGAGACCGCGGTCGTGACCTATGTCGTCGGCGACAAGAGCGATCTCAAGCCGGGCACCAAGGTTTTCGTCGGCGCCGGCAAGAAGACTGCTAACGGCACGGTGGAGACCCCGCGCATCACCTACGGCAAGGACGGATTGACGCCGCCGATGTGACGCGGCATCGATCGCGGATAGAAAAACGAAAATTTCAACCGGGAGGATAGTTATGCGTTCGATCGTTTCGATGATACTGGCGGCTTTTGCCGTCGCGGCGCTGGATTCGTCGGCGCTTGCACAAACACCGGCGCCGGCGACCCCGCCCGCGCCGCCCTCGGCGGGCGGAACGCCCGATGCGATGCCGTTCGACATTCCCTATGGCACGTCGATCGGGGCCGATCGCGCCAAGCAGCTGATGGCGGCGGCCGAGGCTGAAGCCAAGCGGCGAAACTGGAAAATGAATATCGCGGTGGTTGATACCAACGGCGAACTCGTCCTGTTCGTGCGTATGGAGGGTGCGCAAATCGCGTCGGGTCCGATTTCGATCGGCAAGGCCCGCACCTCGGCGCGCTTCCGGCGTGAATCCCGCGCGTTCTACAATGTCTACGAGACCGGACATTCCTATCCCGGCACGCTCGATCCGACTTTAGTCGCAAGCCCCGGCGGATTTCCGCTTGTCGAGAACGGCAAGCTGATCGGCGCGATCGGCTGCAGCGGCGGCACCGGCGATCAGGACGCCGCCACCTGCAAGGCCGGCGCTGATCTTATGAAATAGTACCTGTAAAAGCACACCTGGATGTGCGCCGGCGCCTTCTGGCGCCAGTCTTTCCGGCGCTGCAGCGGGCAACCGTCTGCGGCGCTGGCGCGAATGCGAATGCCTGCCAATCAGTGCAGTGCAACAGCGCAAATTCGCTGGACGACACCCCGATCCAATCGTAGATCGTCCCTAACGTAACATATCGGTCATGGATGTTGGCCTGTGGAGTTTGCCCATGTGGGTTTTGTTGTTGTTGCCTTTTGCCGGCCTGTTGTGGGTGCCGTTCTATAATTTCCAGGATCCGGGCTTTCTCGGGTTTCCGTTCTTCTACTGGTATCAGCTGGCATGGGTGCCGCTTTGTTCGCTGCTGATCTGGGTGGTTTACCGAAGCCGCACGCCTGACGACGAAACCCCGTAGGCCCGCAAGATCTGCAAGAAGATCTACGCAAGCCATTCTGCAAGACAATTCCTGCAAGACAATTCCTGGAAAGCATCATCACCATGTCCGATCAGATCGACTGGACCGCCCTTTCTGTTTTTATCTTCTTCTTCCTCCTCGTCACCGTGATGGGATTCTTCGCCGCACGCTGGAAGTCCGGCCCGGTTAGCGAACATCTCGACGAATGGGGCCTCGGCGGACGGCAATTCGGTACCTGGATCACCTGGTTTCTGGTCGGCGGTGATTTCTATACCGCCTATACCGTGATCGCGGTGCCGGCTCTGGTCTATGCGGTCGGCGCCTACGGCTTCTTCGCGCTGCCCTACACGATCCTGGTTTATCCCTTTGTGTTCGCGGTGATGCCGCTGCTCTGGAAAGTCGCGCACGCCAAGGGCCACGTGACCGCGGCCGATGTGGTCATGGGCACTTACAGTTCACGCGCCCTCGAGCTTGTGGTCGCGCTCACCGGCATCGTCGCGACCATGCCCTATATTGCCCTGCAACTGATCGGGATGGGCGTGGTGATCAAGGCGATCGGCCTCGACGGTGAATTGCCGATCGTCGCGGCTTTCATCGTGCTGGCGTTGTACACCTATAGCTCCGGCCTGCGCGCGCCGGCTTTGATCGCCTTCGTCAAGGACATCATGATCTACATCGTGGTGCTGGTGGCGGTGGTGGTGGTGCCGGCCAAGCTCGGCGGCTATGCCGCGGTGTTCTCTGCGGCCAACGATGCGTTTACCGCCAAGGGCGGCGCGACCGGACTGATATTGAAGCCCGCGCAGTTCCTGCCATATGCGACGCTGGCGTTCGGCTCGGCGCTCGCCGCCTTCATGTATCCGCACACCCTGACCGGTATCTTTGCTTCGAAGTCGGCCGATACCATTCGCAAGAATGCGATCCTGCTGCCGGCCTATACGCTGTTGCTCGGCTTGATCGCGCTGCTCGGCTACATGGCCTATGCCGCGCACATCAAGGTGACGTCGAATAACGACGTGGTCCCGATGCTGTTCAAGGTGCTGTTCCCGTCCTGGTTCGCCGGCTTTGCGTTCTCGGCGATCGCGATCGGCGCGTTGGTGCCGGCCGCGGTGATGAGCATCGGTGCGGCCAACCTGTTCACCCGCAACATCTGGAAGTCCTACGTCAATCCGGACATCAGCCACGCCGGCGAGGCGTCGGTGGCCAAGATCGCCTCACTGGTCGTCAAGGTCGGCGCGCTGGCGTTCACGATCTTCCTGCCCACGCAATATGCGCTCGACCTGCAATTGCTTGGCGGCCTGTGGATCCTGCAGACCTTCCCGTCGCTGGTGTTCGGCTTGTTCACCCGTTGGTTCCGCGCCGAAGGTCTTCTGCTCGGTTGGGCCGCGGGTATCGCATGGGGGTCGTGGACGGCGTGGAGCAACGGGTTGAAGCCGCTCGCGACCATCAATCTCGGCGGGGTCAGCTACGTGTTCTATGTCGGACTAGGTGCGCTGATCCTCAACGTCGTCGTCGCGGTCATCGCGACGGCTTTGGTTGGGATGCTGTCCCCGCGCCGTGCGGTTGCGCCGTCCTGATCTCGCCTGTCAGGCGTGGCCCGGGAAACCGCCGGGCCACGGCAGCGATGTCTGGCCCGCGAGGGATTTCAGAAAAACCGCGGCGCCGTCGGCATAGGTCGCGCGATCGGGCAGTTCCAGACTGGCGCACCAGTCGTTCGGCATCGGCTGCCTGACACCGCGCAGTTCAAACGCCGTCCCCCACCACCATGCGGGGGCCGGCGATCGTGCTTCTTCGGGGACCGCACGCCAGCGCACGAATTCGTGCACCGCGCGTTCGAATTGCACGTTTGCAGCCTGATGCATGACATTCTCCAAACGGCGGACGATTGGTCTTCCGGCCATCAGTCAGCCGGTATCATTTCTCTTCCGCCCCGGTCGAGGTCGCCGGACCTTCGCCCAAGATCACCAGAACAGCATCCTCGTCCTTGGCGCCATCCCAATGGATTTGTTTGCCGAAATGGGTGATGAAACTTCCGGCAGGCATCGGTGTCGTGTTGTTGATATCGAATTTCGGTCCGGTGCCTACCCACCAGGTGCCTTGCAGCACGACGATGTAACGGTCGTTCGGATGGAAGTGCGGCCGGCTGAAATGATTGCCCTTGGTCCATTTGTTGTAGACCATATAGAAGCCGGGCTTGCTGGGATCGCCGACCACGACGGCGGTCTGCGCGCCGGCTGCGTTGACCGGGCCCCATGGAATCTGATCCGGCGATTTGAAAACCAGCGCCGCGGGATTGATTTCGGCCGCGGAGCTCATGCTCAGCATGCCCGCCAGCGCGATCGGCGCCAAAAGATATCGCCAGAACCGGTGCGTGATTTTCATGGTTTCTTCCTCCAATGCCGCGAGCCGACGTGCGGCTGCGATCTCTTTTGCTTATTGGCCGCATGCTAGCCGGTCTCGCGCCCGCGGTGCAAGCGGCGCCCGCGCATGCGTGTACGGCGCGGCTGCAAGCCACGCATCCCAGCATCAAGAGGGGGAGTTTAGGCGGGGGAGCTAGCCCCGCGGCAGCTGATCGCCCGGCGAATTCTTGTTGAACAGCAGGTAGAGCGCGCGGGGATTGGTGGTCAGATAACGCCAGAACAGCCGGCGCGGCTCGAGCCAGATTCGCCAGGCCCATTCGAGGCCCATATTCTGCATCCATCCCGGCGCGCGGGCCCGGCTGCCGGACAGGAAGTTGAACAACCCGCCGGAGGTCTTGATGACGCCGACATTCGACAGATGCGGTGTGAAATCCTCGACAAAGGCCTGCTCATAGGGAACGCCAAGCGCGACCCAGAGATAATCCGGCGCCAGCCTGTTGATCTCGTCGACCTTGGCGCGCAGCGCATCGCCCCTCAGATAGCCGTGGGAATGTCCGACAATCTTCAAATCCGGATACATTTTCTGGACGTTGGCGACGGCAGCGGCATTTTCGGTTTCGTCGGCGCCGAACATATAGAACGTCAACCCTGCCACCTCTGCCTTGCGGGCGACGACGTGAAACAGATCGGTGGTCGCGACGCGTTCCGGCAGCGGCATCGACGAGTTCAGCCGCGATACCGTGACCAGCGGCTGTCCGTCGGCATTGATGAGATCGGCAGCGCGGAACAGCCGGCCGGTCATCGGCTCGGTCGCGCAACGTGCCAGCACTTCGCCATTGGCGGATGTCAAATACAGCGGACGATCGGCCCGGCGCTGCGGGAATACCATGTCGACCATGAAATTCGCGGTCTGCTCGATATCGAGCACGGCCAGCCGAAGCCCGCCCAGCGAGATTCTGGGGACGCTGGCTGTTGCAGCCCGTCCGATCGGATTTGCGCGGCGTTCAAGCATATTCTTTGTTCCGCTGACGAATGTGGGTGGTCGGGTGAAGTTCATTGATGATAACGCCGATCAGCTTGCGCTCGGTGTCGCCGAGTGCGGCAATGATGCTGTGCATGCAGTCGTTGATGTCGAGATTGGCGGGCAGGATCGCAGCCAGGCCATCCGCCGCATCGAGCAATTCGCGGTCGGCGGCGCTGCAAGGCAATGCCGGGCCATCGAGGATCACAAAATCGTAGTCGCCGGAGGAGCGCGCCTGCGCGACCGCTTCGCGGATCGCATGGCTGGTCCCGGCTGACGGGATCGCCGGCAGGATCGTGATCCCGTTGGCGGTCTGGATCGCGTTGATGGCGGGGCGAGTCTTGGCGCCGATGCTGAGCCAGTTGGTGCGGCCCGCTGCCGGCTTGGTTGGGCTGCTCACCTTGTCTGAAAGTGCGTGCGTTGCATGATCGGCATCGATCATCAGCACTCTGGCGCCATCACGGGCTGCCGCCAGCGCGACATTCAGTGCTGCGATGGTGCGTTCCTCGCTGGCGCCGGCGCCGATCACGGCGAGTACCGGCGTGATGTTTTCGACCGATGACCCTGATAGCCTCGTGCGCATCTCGCGCATCGCGTTGAGGAAGGCCGTCAACGGATAGCTCGCCCGCAGCGTCGGCCAGCCGATCTGCGTCACATCGGGAACGCTGCCTTTGACCATGATTCCGCTCAGCGTCCGCATCACGTCGGATTCCTGCAGCCGGGCGACCTGTGGCTTCTCGATCGATGCACCGGCCGCAAGCCGCGGGGGCTGATTTCCCGACGGCGGTCGCGATGATGGGGCTGACGTCAGGACCTCAGGCGATGCCGGCGTCCTGTCGCGGGGAGTGGCGGGATCGGGAAGCATCTGGTTGGCCGCGATGATCCACGCCGCGGCCCCGAGCGAGCCAAGCACGAGACCGATCATTCCGAGCAGGCTCGCGGCCGGCGGGAAGGCACGCCGCGTCGGCACCGTGGCTTCGCCGATGATGCGGGCATTCGACGTGTTGAGGCTCTCTTGTTCCTGGGTTTCGCGCGAGCGCTTGAGGAACGACTGATAGACGTCACGGCTGGCCTCGACGTCGCGCTCGAGCTCGCGAAGCCGCACCGACGCCTGGCTGAGCTGGACGCTCTGGCGCTTTTGCGCTTCGAGCGATTTGTTGAGCGCGGCCTCGAAATCGCGGGCGCGGGTCAGATCGTTTTTCGCCGACTGTGCGAAGCGTTCGACCTCTTCGTTGATGGTGCGGCGCAGGTCTTCGACCTGCTTTTCGATCTGGCGCAATGAGGGATGCAGCGGTCCCAACTCACCGGCCAGCTCGGCATAGCGCTTGCGCGCTTCGGCGTATTGCGAGCGCAGATTGGCGATGGTCGGGGACTGCAGCGCTTCGGGAATGGCGCCCGGATCGGTCGAGGCGCGGCGGCTGGCTTCGATCTGGTCGTATTTCGCCTGCGCGTCGAGCGTCAGGGCGCGCGCCGCGGCCAGCCGCTGGTTGCTGGCTGAAAGCTGCTGATCGCTGATCAACGTATCCTGGGTGCCGACGAAATTATTCTGCGCCTTGTAGACGGCAAGGGTGTTCTCGGCGGTACGCAGCCGTTCCTGCAATTCCTTGAGCCGGCCCGACAGATCGGTGGTTGCGCGCCGTGCGGCGGTGGATTGCGAATTCTTGGATTCCTCCAGATAGGCGGCCGAGATCGCGTTGGCGAGCATCGCCGCCTTCGCCGGGGCGTTCGACCAGACATCGATATCGACGATGAAGGTGCGGTCGGTCTTCTTCACGCTGATGTGGCGGTTCAACGTTTCCAGCGCCGCCATCTGGCCGAGTTTGACCTCGCCGGGGGAATGGATGTTGATGCCGAACAGGCCGAGCAACGTCGCCATCAGGCTCTTGGCGTCACCGCCGCCGAATTCCGGATCGCGTTCGAGATGGTTGTCCTGAATGACCTGCAGCAGCACGTTGTTCGAAGTGATCACGCGCGCCTGGCTTTCCACCACCATCGCCAGGCCGGAGATGTCCTGGGAGCGCGGCGTCAGTTCGCGATCGACCAGCTGCAATTCGCGGGGATCGATATAGAGTTGAGCGGTCGCGGTATATTTCGGCGCGAGACTCTTGCCGATCACGATGGCGAGGCAGGCACAGATCAGGCCGGTGGCCGCAATCGCGATCTTTCGCCGCCACAGCAATTGCGCCAGCTGCAGCACGCTGAATCCGGCGGGAGTTCGCGAGGGCTCGTACCGCGCGTCCGGCCGGGAAGGATTGATCGGTTGATCATACGCAAACATGGGCCTCAGCTTCCATTCGAAGTGCCGCACGTGTCGGCTGAGGGGTTGCTCTTCGGGTCACGCCACACGCGCAGGACTTTTGCGCGGAACTTACGCAACAGGAAAAATTAACCATACTCATTGAGGGACTATTCACGGAAATGGCAAAAAAAGCGTTTAAATGCCCGGGCATCGCGACGCGTCCAGCGACTTCGCGTTCTGCAAAACTTAACCTTTCATTAGCGATCTGAACTGCTGCCATCTGCCTATCCCGGACCGATGCTTGCGAGTTTGGTTCGGAACAGCGCCAGGCCGACTTTCAGGCGCCGGCGCGCATGAGAGATGTCGAGTACCCAGCACATCGCGAGATAGCTGACCGCACCTGCGCCCACCAGAATGAGACATGCGACCATGTCCGAAACGTGCAGGCTTCGGTCGATCGTAGCGACGACCAGCGCCATGATCAGCCCGGCAATCGTCGTGAGCGCCAGCCGGCCCAGCGGCAGCGGAATGGGAAAGGCCCGGCGAGTGAGAATCAACGCACCGGCGAATCCAAAAATGTCGGCGCCGAGCCGCGCCCACGCGGCGCCGATGGTGCCGTAGTCGCTGACGAGCACATAGGACAGGATCACATTGGCGGCGATGATCGAGGCCGTATTGATCAGATAGAAGGAATTGCGCCCCGAGAGCAGGAAGCTCGCATGCAGATATTGCTGATTCAGAATCTGGAAGATCACGGCGATGGCCACGATGGGCATCGTCTGCCCGGCCATCTGGCGAAAATCGACGCCCAGAATAACATTGGCGACATGGGGCGAGACCACGGCAAATCCCAAACAGGCTGGCAGTGTGATGCTGAGCAATAGTTCCACGCACTCGCCAAGGTGCGATCGCACGGCCTTGCGGCCCTGATTGGCGTATATCTGGACGGCGAGCGGAAAGAACACCGCCGCCGCACTCATCGCCGGCATCATCAGGGTTTGCCGGACCAGATCGAGCGACGCGATATATTTACCGGCTTCGGCGGAGCCAACGAGGTTGGCGATCATGAAGCGGTCGGTCACGCTGGAGATCGCCAGCAAGGTGAGGGACAAGGTCAGCGGCAGGCCCTGCTTTGCTGCCGCCAGCAGAGCGGACCTGTCGAATTTGACGACGGTTCCACGCCAGGACGTGCGGACCTGAACCAGGATTGCAAGCAGGCAGGCCACGGCTGACGAAATCAGCAGAAGAAATCCGGTCGGATCGAAGACCGCAACGGCGACGCCGAGGCAAAGGGCTGACGCCGCACGAACCAGCGTGGCCTTCATGAGCATCATGGACCGAAGCCGTGCGCGACCGAGATCCTGCGTCAATTCAAACAAGCCGACTGCGACCGCCAGCACGACAGCCGCGGCCGCAGCAATCGCATCCAGTCCAACCAGGCGGCCCAAACCATACGCGGCAGGCGCCACCAGACAGCAAATGAGATATCCCGAAATCACCAGGCCGCGAACGTCAGTGCCGTCGTTGCGGGCGTGCTTGCTCAGGATCAGATTGCGAAACCAGCCCGCCAGAAAGGTGCTGACCACGGATGCAAATCCAACGCCGAGCAGGTAGATGCCGTAATCATGCGGCGAAAACAGCCGCGTGAAAATGAAGACGCTGAGTAGCCCCAGCAATGCAGACAGGATATTTGCGGACAGATTGATGCCGGCTTGACTGATCAGCATAGCGCGGCCCGTTCTCTCGCCGTGGCTCGAGGCGCGAGCAGAGTCCGCCTTTCCTCGATGGCTGCGCGGATGATCGGCACGGGCGTTCCCGAAAAGGATGTCGCCGAGAAAGCGAAGTCATGCTGATCGGCGCTGCCCAGCAGGCGGTTCAACTCGGTCTCGTCGAGCCTTGGGGAATCCCAGTAGCTGACACAGCCGGTGCGCGACGTGGGTGTGTGTCTGGCGGCAAATTCGGCGTCGTTCTGCGCGAAATAGCCGTACAGCATGTATTCCGAAAATTCGCGGACCCGGCACAGGGCTTCGATCCAGTCGAGGCCGGTGACGGCTTCGATCTTGGAAGCCATCGCGCGGGTGGTTTCCTGATCCCAGAAGATGATGTGGCCGATGAAATCGGAGGCCGGAAGCGGCGGCGTCGGCAACCCAAGAAGCTCGTGGCTGGTTTCAACCCAGCGCGCGTGGCGGACCTGAGTTGACGTGACCGCGTTGGGCACGGTCAGTAGCGGAATCCTGCCGGGATATTCGAAGCGCGACAGGTCGAAATCCCGGAAGAACACCACGTCGGAATCGAGCACACAAAATCGCTGATGAGGCAGTGTAATGGTCGCGGCGATCTTGAGGATCTGTTGCACATGCCAGCCGCTCGCCGGCTTTGCGCGAAACGACCACCAGAACTGGCGTCGCTTGCGCTGAAAGATGGAAGGCAGCGGCCGCAACCATGTGGGCAGGAATTGCGATGCCGGAAGCACGATCCTGCGTTCGCTTTCGAAGCGGGAAAACAGTGGAACGTCCTGATCGGGAACCAGCAAATAATGTTTCGAAAACGAACTGACGTGGCGGTCGACACTCTCGCAGAGCAGGGTGCACAGCTCCAGGTCGCGCCCGTAGGTCGGCGTTAACAACGCAACCTCGTTCGTCTCGCGGTTCTCTCTGGCGTGGTTTGGAATCATCGCAGAATCATTGGTTCCGATGGGGCCGGCTTCTTCATTCGTCGAATGAGCAAGATCGGTGCCGATCGGCGCCAAAACCCCTGCAAGTCTCGGCGGTTGGTTAATTTACGCGCGTGCTAACCATGTCACGCGCATTCGTCGCGACGGCACGACACTGGACCGGATATTGCACAAACGCAGGCGCAACGAATTCACCACGAATTCTTGCGCAGCGAATTTCCGATGCAAGCCTTTGAAAATCGTGTGGACGCATGACGATGACGACGCATTCCCGGCGTGATTTTCTCGTTCAAGCCGCCCATGTCGCAGCGCTTGGTACGGCCGGGCTGTCCGGAGTGTCCGCTTTTGCGACACCGCGGCCGCAGATCTTTGCCGCTGGAGCAGCCGGAAAGCCTATTCCGTACGGCGCCGCGGTGCGCGCCGACGCGCTGACATCGGATATGTCCTATCGCGAGGCAGTTGTCGCGAATTGCCAGATTATCGTTCCGGAAGGTGAGATGAAGTGGCCGGACATACATCCGGCGCGGGGCGAATATCGGTTCGAAAAAGCCGATGCGCTGATGGATTTTGCGAGGCAGAACCAGATCGAGGTCCGCGGCCATACGCTGGCCTGGTATGGCGGTATGCCGGCCTGGACCGCAACCATCGACAGTCCCGCGGAGGCGGAGCGGGAACTGGTCGATCATATTGAAACGGTTGTGTCCCGATATCGCGGCACCATCCCTTCCTGGGACGTGGTAAACGAGCCGCTGGTGGACTGGCCGGACGGGCCGGCATCGCTGCGTCCGTCGATCTGGACCAGGCAGTTGGGACCGAATTACCTGCCGATCGCGTTGCGCGCGACAGCGGCGGTGGATCCCGATGCACAACTGGTGCTTAACGAATACGACATCGAGTACAGGGGGCCGCGCTTCGCCGCTCGCCGCAAGGCGTTGCTTCAATTGTTGCGCTCGCTGCGCGATCGGGATGTGCCGCTGCATGCTGTCGGCCTGCAGGCGCATTTGTTCGCCAGTCGCGCTATCGATCGCGATGCATTACAGGACTTTCTCAGGGAGGTTACGGCACTCAAGCTCGACGTGCTGATCACGGAGCTGGATGTGATCGATTACGAGTTCCCCGGCAAGATCAGCGAGCGTGACGCAATGGTCGCGGGGCTCGCGGGACAGTTTCTCGAAGCGGTTTGTGACGTCGTGCGTCCAAAGGCAATCCTGACCTGGGGTTTGAGCGATCGATATACCTGGGTGCCAACCTATTTTAAACGCCCGGATGGTAAGCCCAATCGGCCGCTGCCGCTGGACGCCGATCTCAAGCGCAAGCCGCTGTTCGATGTCATCGAGGAATACCGACGCAAGGTCGTCTAGAGCAAGGTCATCCAGAGCAGATCTGCCCAGAACAAGTCCGGAAGATTTCAACGCCATGCCAAATGCCGCCCGCGCCATCGCAGCTACGTCGAATTCGCTCGATCCCTCGATCAGGATCGTGGTCTGCATTCCGTCGTTCCGCCGTCCGCAACATCTGCGGCGTACGCTGCAATCGCTGGTCGATCAGCGTACCGATCGCCGCTTTGCCGTCGTCATCGCCGAAAACGACGCGTCTGCGTGTGCCAGCGTGCCCGTCGCCGCCGAATTCTTTCGTGCCGGCAAGTTTTCCGGGCTTTGCGTGATCGAGCCGCAGCAGGGCAATTGCCACGCCATCAATGCGGTGTTCGAGACCGCGTTGGCGACGTTTCCCGCGGCCACGCATTTCCTGATGATCGATGATGACGAGATTGCCTCGGCTGACTGGCTTGAGCGGATGGTGCGCACCGCGGAGATCACCGGAGCGGATGTGGTCGGTGGACCGGTGTTTCCGAATTTCGATGATGATGCAGAGCGCGGGCTTGGCCGTCATCCGGCATTCTGGCCGGCCTACGATATCAGTGGCCCGGTTCCCGTCATTTATGGGTGCGGCAATTGCCTGATCATTCGGTCGGTGTTTGCAAGGCTGGCCGATCCCACATTCGACCTCCGCTTTAATTTTCTGGGCGGCGGCGACTTTGATTTCTTTGCCAGGTGCCGGCAGGCCGGAATGAAATTCCATTGGGTCGCTGACGCCGTCATCACCGAAACGGTGCCGAAAAATCGAACCCATCCGGCATGGCTCGCGCTGCGCGGCCTTCGGATCGGCGCCATCAATTATCACGTCGAACTCAAGGCGGCGCGGACCGCGCAGTTGCGCCTCAGGCTGCTGGCAAGGATGTTCGGACGGCTACCTTTGTCGATGGTTCGTGCTATCAGGCTGGTCGTCACCGAACCGCGGGCTATCACCGCGCTGCATCCCATGGCGGTGGCTGTCGGTAGCGCATTGGCGGCGGTCGGAATCGAACCGCAGCCCTATAAAGCCTCGAAGATCGTATCTTAAAGTTGTTGGCGGATCGCCTGCGCGACATCCAGCCACCAGCCATCGAAATCGAAGGGCTGTTGGACCGGTGACGATTTAAGCGCCGACACGATCCGATCGGCGTAAGCGTCGTCACCCGATCCTCGCTCGACCAGCACGATGGCGCCGCGATCGATCAATTCCCTGAAGCGTGGATGGTGATCGAATTCGTCCGCCTCGGCCGGCCCCGTAACGATCACGGGACGGCCGGACTGCACACAGGTGAGAACGCTGGAGCGCCGCGCCGTAAGCCCCTCTTCGAGCGGATAACAAAATGCGCCGATCTCGCCGAACAGACCAAACACCTCGTGATTGGTCGCGACATAGCCGCTGACGACGACATTATCGACGAGGTCGAGTTCCCTGACATGGGCGTAAAACTCCTCCTCGACCTTATCGACGCCCCGGATGAACGATCCGATATAGACCGTCAGCGGGTTTAGTCCGCGCTGCTTGAGAATGGCGCAGATGTCGAGCAGCGCATTGGGCTGCTTGCCCGGATAGATCGATCCGAAATGACCTATCACCAGCCGTCCGTCCCTTCGCGCGGTGGCGATCCGCTGGCGCAGTTTGGAATCGGCAATTCCCGCCGGCGCCGCGATGTTCGGCGGTAGCGGTGCGAGCACGCACTTTTTGGCGGTCCAGCCGATCATGCGATCCTCGGCGAGTTCGCGCCGTACCAATGGCGAGAACATGACGATCGTATCGGCCAGCAGCAGCGCCGGCAGATAGGTCATACGCCGCAACCAGTGCAGGCTGGCCCATTCATGCTGGATCAAAACGACACGCCGCCGGCGCAGCCGGGCGATCGCCAGCGCCAGCAGGGGACGAAATATGACGCGCTTCCAGGCTACGATCGGGAAATTGCAAACCACGCTGCGCGCGGATTCGATCGCGCCGCGGATATCGGCGACGGAACCCTCCGACCGCGTCAAGGTTAACGTCGTGCAACTGCCCGGGGCGAGCTTTTCGATCGTCTCGTATAAAAGCCGGGTGAATTGTCCGACGCCGCATTGCATCTGCGGGCCCGCCCCGAGAAACAGCGCCTGATATTGAATTTCCGAAGTCATCGTGCGGTCGCCGGCGCTTTCTCAAATGCGTTCATGTGCGAAGTTTATATCGGTTCCCGTCAGGAAAACGCGTCAAACCAATACCGATAGCTTATTCAATTTTGATTCAATCAAAATGAAATAGACGCCGAACATACGAGCGTTAGCCATACATTGTAGACGTTATCTTAACGCAAGCGACTGCGATTGCCTTGGGCCCCCTTCTTGCGAGATAACACGCGGGAATCAGGCGGCCGTCTCATATGGAGACAGCATTGATGGCTGCCGGAACGGTGAAATAACGAATAGCAGGAACTTGCGACGAGCGAAGAGCAAGACCTTGAAATCGGAAACGATGCGATCGTCCGGTTTGAGAAAAGTGCTCGGCGCAAGCTGATGGAAGTTGACGACCATGGCGATTTTGGAAGTCGGACGGCTGGGAGGGCGTGCATTATCGCGTGTGCTCAGCTTCCGAATCGAATTCGTGCGCGACTGGAAGCTGGCCGAGCAATGTTGGGCCGGCGGAGGCCACCGGACGGCCTTTCAACATCGCCATTGGCTCGAGGCCTGGTATGACGCTTTCGCCGATTCCTCTCCGCTGATTGTCATCATTACCGATAACGCGACCGACCAGCAGGTCGCCCTGTTGCCGCTGATACGCCGCGTCAACAACGGCGTCCGTATCGTTGAATTCGCCGACCTCGGGGTTACCGATTACAATGCTCCCGTGCTGGGCTTTGTGGCCCCGCACGATCGCATCGAAGCCCGCGCACTGTGTCAGGCATTGCTGGCCGGACTGCGCAATTTGCCCGACGGTGTCGATCTGCTTCGTCTGCGGAAGATGCCGGCTAATGTCGGCGGCATGCCAAATCCCCTGGCATCCCTGGGCCGCATGGGGTCCTGCTCGTTGAACGGCAATCTTGTCGTGGTCGGCGACGACTTCGAAGCCTATCGCGCCTCGCTCAAGCGAATGGAGCTGCCGCGAAGCTGGCGCGTCTTCAATCGTTATCCGGGCGCCAAATTTCAAATCGTTACCGATGTGGACGAGGCGTTGGCGCTGCTCGACACCATGGACGCGCAGCAGCACGACCGCATGAAGCAACTGGGATTGAAGTTTGTCCTGGACGACGATTCCCATGCGCGGTTTTACCGCGACATTGTCCGCAGAGGCGTCGGCGAGGGATACGCGATCGTATCGGCGCTGACATGCGACGATGAGGTCGTCGCCACAACGCTCGGCATTAAAAAAGGATCCGACTACACGCTCCTGCGCATCAGTAATGCAGGAAAGCGATGGTCGCATTGCTCCCCGGGGTTGCTCGTCGTTGAGCGGACAATGGACGCCTTGCACAAGGACGGTGTCCGGCAGTTCGACCTCAGTATCGGAAACTATGCCTATAAGCGCCGGTTCGGCGCGACACAGCTTCCACTGGCGGATGTGAGTATTGCGCTCGGCTGGCGGGGAATTCCTTATTTGCTGCGCGATTACGCCGCGCAGCGGTTGCGGCGGTATCCCCGGCTGCATGACTGGATCCTTCGCACGCTCGGCAGGCCGCAGACAGCGGAAGAAAAATGACCGCTGCCGGATTCCTGGCAATGCCCATTGGTTGCGGCCAATGACCGGAGGGCGCAGCGGAGTTAATAGTTAGAAAAGTATTAACTTGGAAACGGTTACAAGGCTGGATGACGGCGATCCGGGCCGATCGGCCTTGAAAGGCCAATGTGAACAGGCAACTCTCGCTTCCGCAATTTCCAGCCATCGCCAGGACCGTCGGGCGTACCGATGTGCTGCATGTGGCGCGGTGCGTGGGTTTTGTCGCCACCGTCCTGTTTATCTGGGTTACGCTTCAGCCGTTCCCCGATCTCGGCGCCTCGGATGTCGGCGATCTTGATAAAGGCAAGCTGGCTTCGACCTACATTACCCTCGGATTGTTTTCCGTGGCGGCGCTTGCGCTCACCGTGTTCCGGCACGCGAAAGCCCTGCGCAGCCTGTTGACGCCGACGTTCATGATCCTGTGTTGCTGGGTTTGCATCAACACCGTTTTTTCCCACGACTTCGGGCTATCGCTGCAGCGCGTCATCTTGACCGGCAGCGTGCTGGCCATGGCCGCGTGCCTGCTCCTGCTGCCTGATACGCAGGAAGAGCTGGATCTCTGGCTGGGCGGCTCGGTGTTGTTTTTCCTGGTCGTGTGTTATCTCGGCGTGCTGCTGGCGCCCGCGCTGTCGATCCACATGCCGCGCGATTTGATCGAACCCCAACTCGCTGGCGATTGGCGCGGACCTTTCGGGCACAAGAATATCGCCGCTCCGATCATGGCCATGCTGGTCTTCGTCGGCATATATCTTGTGGCGAGGCGAGCCTTTATTCTTGGGGGCGCGATCTCGCTCATGGCCGGATTTTTCGTGATGATGGCCGGCGGAAAGAGCGCCGCGGCGCTTTGCGTTCTGGCTCTGGTGATGAGCTTTCTCGTCGTTGCGATAAAAGGCACTGTATTTCGTGTGTGTCTGATCTTTCTGCCGCTGATCGCTCTGAATCTGGCGACCGTTGGCTCGGTGTTTGACGAGCGCGTGGCGGCCATCGTCAAGCTGTTGCCGCTGGATACGACTTTTACCGGCCGCACCGACATCTGGGAGTTTGCGCTGACGTCGCTGGCCCTGCATCCCTGGCTTGGCTACGGCTTCGCGGCATTTTGGGGCAACGACGCGATCCAGAATCTGGTTCAGGACAATCTGATCGGCTGGACCGCCACTGCCGCCCACAGTCACAACGGCTACCTCGACAATGCCCTGACGCTGGGTATTCCCGGTCTGGCTTTGATCATTATGATTTTCATTGTTGCGCCGCTGCGGAATTTCTCGATCGCAACGAAATCCGGCAACAACGACCCGCTGGCTAATCTGTTTCTGCGGATCTGGATATTCGGAATCTATCTGTCGTCGCTGGAGAGCTTTCTGCTCGATCGTGCCGATCCGATCTGGTTCACGTTCCTGATCAGCGTGGTGGGTCTGCATTACCTCGCGCGCTTCCGGTTGACGTCGGAGCTGCCAAGCGTCGCCGGTCACGGACAGCCGTCCTAGCGTTCTCCGGTCACGCCGATACCTGCGAGGCCGAGCAGGCGAACCGGTCCCGTCGCGCTTACTGCCGCGTCACTATCAGCAAATCTGAGCTCGACGGTATGGCGCGCCGGCGCGAGATTTTGTGCCAGCACGAAGAGCTGGCGTTTGGGCTGCTCCAGGGCTGCGAGCGTCTGAAAGGCCGCCCCGTCGATGCAGAACTGAATACGGCGAAGATCGTCCGGAGGCGCCGTGAAAACCGCGACAACGCCGGAGCCGTACCAATCGAAGGCGATGCGGCCCGCGGTTCCGGCGCCGCCCCAGGCTGGAATATTTTTTTCGTCGAATACCCGGCGCCAGCCTTCGTTTTCAATTGGATCGAAGGCTGCCGCATCTCGCCAGACGATGTGTTGAAAGGCAGCCGAATGTAACGGAGATGGTAAAGCGCTTAATGAGCCGGGCTTGCCGGCGGAAACGGAATTCAGCGCGGTGTCGCACATGGTCGTCACGAAGCGCCCGGCCGCGGCATGGCCGGCGTCTGTCGGATGCACATTGTCGACGATGTAATCGGACCATTTCAGGTGCCCGGCGGCTATTTCCGGCCAGAGCGCGTCACGAAAGCTGACCATCGGCAGGCGATAATGCGCGCCGATTTTTGCCTGCATCTCCTGGTCATTGCCTCCCTTCTCCCACATCATGAACAGCAACAGAACGGCGGGAAAATTCGGCTGGGCGAGGATCTGGCGTATCAGCCCCTCGAAGGCTTCGCCGTCGGTCCAATTGTCATTCACGGCAAATTCGACCACGACGAAGTCGGGTATGCTTGAAAGCAGATCGTTTTGCGCGCGTAACGCGCCGTACATCGAGCCGGTGCCGCCGAGGCCGGCGTTGATCAGACGGATATCGCAGCGGGGAAAGTGTTCGCGCCACCAGGCGAGCAGACGGCCGGAATAGCTGTTTTGCGGGGTGGTGGCGAAAGCCCCAACCGTGATTGATCCGCCGATAACCCCGATCGTGATCGGCTCGCCCCGGCGCGCTTTGGCAAAGACATTCGAAAAGCGCGCCAGATCGCCAGTCGAGAGTTGCGATCGGGCAATGATCTCAGGGCTCAGCGGATTGGTTGAAGCGAACAGTTTTGGAGTGCCAACCAGACAAGACCCGAGCACCAACGCCGCAGTGCGGCGGGATATCGAAGTGCTTTGACTGATTGCGGACACCACTGCGCTCAAGTCGCCGGCAGCGCGCGGCTTCGCATCGGACTGCCGTTCAGGAACGGCTTTTCAATGAAGTAATAGCAGACCATGCCGGTCGCGAGGCCGGCCAGGATCGCAAGTCCGGCGCAGCTCAGATAGATCAGCGGCTGATGGACATCGAACAGCCGCTTCGACACGGCCCAGATCGCGCCCACTGAAAACAGGTGGAACAGATAAACCGAGTAGGAGATGTCGCCGATATATTTCAGCGGTCTGATGTGGGTCACTTCGCCGGCAGCTTCGTGATTGAGCCCGAACAGGACAATGCTCAGTGCGGTCGATGACATCAGGACATGTTTCCACAGCGCGATCTCCTCGCCGCCGCCCCAGTCGATCACGTAAAATGCAACCAGGAGAACGCAGGGTGCGACGATCGTCGCCCATCGCAATTGGGCATGAAAGCGCGTGAACAGACCGTGCCGATAGGCTTGCGCCAGCACAGTTCCGAGGCTGAATCCGATCAGGCTCGGGCTGGTGTAAACAGCCTCGACATGGCTGAGCCCGTTGGCATACTGACCAATTCCGATCAGCAAAGTGAAAATGGCGAGCAGGACCAGCGTCCGCGCTTCCGATCGCAGGAAGAACAGGCTGGCAAACAGCAGATAGAAGAACACTTCAAAATTCAGGCTCCAACCCAGCAGCAGCAGCGGAGCCTTTGGTTCAAGGGAAGGGATGAACAGCAACGATTTGATCAGGCCCTCGATGGTAGGAATGGTGGTCCTGAACTGCGAGGGGATGGCAATGGCGAGAATGGTGATCAAAAGGGTCGCGGTCCAATAGGCCGGCAAGATCCGGAACCCACGCCGGACAAGAAATTGCTTCGGATCGATCCGGCCATCACCGGCGATGGTGGTAATGATAAAACCGCTGATGACAAAGAACACATCGACGCCCAGCCTGCCGGTTTTCAGCAGAGCAATGTTGATTTCGGCAAGGGGCCATTGCAGCGCGTGCGTGACCAGAACGCTCAGCGCGGCCAGGCCGCGCAAATACTGAATGGAAAGAAGCTGCGTCCGTGGAGTCCCGGAGTGAGCTGGCGATCGCGCGATCTGCGCCATAATGAAACACCCTGTGTCGTGAAGTTCGGCCCACACAGGATTTAGCAAGAGCTGCGCCAGCTTGATCTGACAGCACCGAGCGCGCAGCAACTGGCGTTAATGATGAACGCGCCAGTAGCTAGACCACACGCACGATGCCGGGCTGACCCGGCGAACATTCCAGCGCGTCGCGATCCCACTTCGCGTTGTCGGCTGCGGCCTCATAGGTGCTCTGCAGGAATTCGAGCAGCGCCTGGTCCGGTTCGGCCGCGGTGCGGACCGCGTCATAGGGCAGGATGAATTCGCCCAAGGCTTCGCTGAAGAAGGCTGCGCCGGGGCTCACCGGCGTGGCGCGGAAGCCGGCCGGTTCGGGATAGGCATAGGAATAGAACGCGGGATAATCGATCGCGCCGCCGCCGGGCCAGAAACCGGCGCTGCTTTCCTCGTGGGAATAGGCCTCGCATGCCACGGCGTCGGACAGATGCGGCACGCCGCCGGGATGGCGCGGCGCACGCCGGCCCGAGAAACGCGTCACCGCGAGATCGAAACTGCCCCAGAAGAAATGCACCGGGCTGGCCTTGCCGAGAAAACCCGTGCGGAATTGCTTGAACACGCGGTCGGCATTGACCAGAATTTGGTGAAAGCGTTGCACGGCGTCCGGATCGTAGGATGCGTGCCGGGTATCTTCCGAAAACCGGATCGGATCGGGCAACTCATTCGGCAGGTCGTCGATCGCGAGGTCAATGCCGAGTTCCGCGAGCGCGGCCATCACGGCCGTGTAGAAACTCGCAACCGATTGTCCGGGTAGCGCCAACTGTCGTGAAGTGCCGTCGCTGGCTGAAATCTGTAAGCTGTGATCGATGAAGTCGAAGTCGATCTGAAATGTCCTGACGCCGTCGGGGATCGGCGAGGTCGTGAGGCCGCGCGCGGTGACATACAGCGTCACATGCCAGGAATGATTGAGCCAGGGTGAGCGCGCCAGACGAATCTTGCCGACAATCTGCGTCCACAGATGCAACGTCGCATAGGTGTCGCGCCACGCGGCGGTCGGCAGTTCCGGCCAGGGGGCAGGCGAAGGGGCGGTCGGGGCTTTGCTCATGCGTCACCGTTACAGGCTGTCATCGGCATCCCCAGGCGCGGGCAGCCCCAAACGCGTGAGAGCCGGGCGCCATCGCGCCCAGCTCTCTCATTGTATTCGAACTTGCAGCGGTTGCGAGCGCTTGCGCTAATTTTTCTTCAGCTAGTTTTTCTTGGCGCCTTTGGCGAAGGCGGCGTCCACTTCATCTTTCTTGATACGGGCCTTGGGATCGCCGTGCTGATCGAGATTTTGTTCTTCGGTGCCGTCCCCCATCATACCGGGATGCGACGCGGCGGGTTTCTTGCTGTCTTTGGGATCGGGCTTGCTGGTCATGTCGAAGTCTCCAGGCGCGGATGCGCGGAAGCCAACTTCATACATGCCTGCTGGTTCCATCGCCCGGTATCACGGCCGGCAATATCGGCAAGATCAAGCAAATCTTAGCAACCGGGCGTCAGTAACAAAGCGTCAGAGCGTCAGGACTTCGTGCATTCCGGGCAACGGCGGCGTCCCCGCGACGCGCGGAACAGGCTGCGGCACCACCAGCGGCGTGCCAACGCCTGCAGCGGATTGCTCGCGAGTTGATAAATAAAAAGCATTTCAAGCATGGCGAAGCCCGTCGTCCCCAACGGACAAATAAGGCGGCATTCTCCGAAGAGAATGCCGCCGAAGTGGCATCAGCCATGCAGTTTTTTGGCGGTTTCCGCGATCACGCGTCCCTGGTAACGCGCGCCCTCGAGCTCGTTGGCGCTGGGCTGGCGGCTGCCGTCGCCGCCGGTGATCGTGGTCGAGCCGTAGGGCGATCCGCCGGTGACTTCGTCGAGCTTCATCTGGCCCGCGAAACCATAATTCAGGCCGACGATGGTCATGCCGAAATGCAACAGGTTGGTGACGATGGAAAACAGCGTGGTTTCCTGGCCGCCATGCTGGGTCGCGGTCGAGGTGAAGGCGCCGCCGACCTTGCCGTGCAGCGCGCCCTTGGCCCAGAGGCCGCCCGCCTGATCGAGGAAGTTCCCCATCTGCGACGCCATGCGGCCGAAGCGGGTGCCGGTGCCGACAATGATCGCATCGTAATTGGCGAGATCGTTGATCTCTGCGATCGGCGCAGCCTGATCGACCTTGTAATACGACGCCTTTGCGACATCGGGCGGCACCAGTTCGGGCACGCGCTTGATATCGACGGTCGCACCGGCGGAGCGGGCGCCTTCCGCGACGGCGTTCGCCATCGTCTCGATGTGGCCATAGGCGGAATAATACAGAACGAGAACTTTGGTCATGGTCAGTCTCCGTGAGGTGATGTGTGGTTTGATTATTGAGGGGGAGGGGGTTGTCATTGCCGGGCTTGACCCGGCAATCCATCATTCTTCGAATGACTTTTGCGAAGTGGGATGGATGCCCGGGTCAAGCCCGGGCATGACGATTGTTATGTGACACGCAGGCGATTACGCCGCGTCGACCAGCACCAGTTCGGCATCCTCCAGCGCCGTGATCTTCAATTGCGCTTCGTCGCGGATCGCGACACCGTCGCGGGCGTTGACGCGCACACCGTTGATCTCGACGCTGCCGGCCGCCGGCACCAGATAGAGGTTGCGGGTCTTGCCCGGTGCATATTGCGCGCTCTCGCCGGCCTTTAGCGTGGTGGCGAGCACCCGCGCGTCGGCACGGATCGGCAGCGCATCCTTGTCATCGGCAAATCCGCTGGCGATGGTGACGAAATTGCCCGAGCGATCCGATTTCGGAAACGGCTTCGCGCCCCAGGTCGGCTGGCCGCCCTGCGCCACCGGCTCGATCCAGATCTGGAAGATCTTGGTCTTGGTCGGCTCGAGATTGTATTCGGAGTGCCGCACGCCGGAGCCGGCGCTCATCACCTGAACGTCGCCCGCTTCAGTACGGCCCTTGTTGCCGAGACTGTCCTGATGGGTGATCGCACCTTCGCGGACATAGGTGATGATTTCCATATTGGCGTGGGGATGGGCGGGAAAGCCGGTATTGGGGGCGATCTCGTCGTCGTTCCACACCCGCAGCGAGCCGTGGCCCATATTGCCGGGATCGTAGTGACTGCCGAACGAGAAATGATGCTTGGCTTTGAGCCAGCCGTGGTCGGCGGCGCCGAGTTTGTTGAAAGGTCTGAGTTCGATCATGGGATATTCCCTTCGTTCTGATGGGCTCTGGATATGCCTTTCCTGATGGTGCATAAATAGAAACAGTAGAAACACATTGTTTCCTATTTTGATCTAATGGAGCGGTCGCGATGGCCAAGCTGCCCGATTTCGAGGGACTGGCAATTTTCGCAAAAGTTGTGGAATTGCAGTCCTTTGCAGCCGCCGCGACTGAGCTGGCGCTGTCCAAGGCGACAGTCTCCAAGGCCGTCACCCGGCTGGAGCAGCGGCTCGGCGCGCGGCTGTTCAATCGCACCTCCCGGCGGCTGGCGCTGACCGATACTGGGCAGAAATTGTCCGCGCAGGCCGCGCGCCTGCTGGCCGATGGCGAGGCCGTGGAGAACGAGGCGCTGGCGCAATCGGTTTCGCCGCGCGGGCTGGTTCGTCTTGCGGTGCCGATGACATTCGGGGTCAAGGAAGTCGCGCCGATCCTGCCGGAATTCTTAAGCAAATATCCCGACGTCACGATCGATCTTCACTTGAGCGATGCGAAGGTGGATCTGGTCGGCGACGGCTTCGATGCGGCGTTGCGAATCGCAAGCCTGCCGGATTCATCGCTGATCGCGCGGCGGCTGTGCGGCATGTCGCGCTTTACGGTGGCGTCACCGGCCTACCTCAAGCGCCACGGCCGGCCGACGCATCCGATGCACCTCGCCGAGCACAAATGTTTTGGCTACGCGTATCTTTCGACGCCCGATGTCTGGCATTACGCCAACGCGAAAGGCGAGCAGGCCAGCGTGCGGCCGGGCGGCCCGTTGCGCGCCAACAACGGCGAGGCCGTGATGCCGGCCTTGCTCGCGGGGCTTGGTATCGCCGATCTGCCGGACTTCATCGTCGGCGATGCCATTGCGTCGGGTGAGGTCGAGGTGATCCTGGAGGGATGGAAGCAGGCCGAGAGTGCGGTACATCTGGTGATGCCGTCCGGCCGGCCGCGCCCCGCGCGGGTCGAAGTGCTGGCGGATTTTCTGACGCGCCATTTTACCAGACCAAACCGGGCGCGGCGCTGAAGACAGATGCGACGGCGCTCTTGCCCATCCTGCGGTTCACGCTAGGTTGCGGCTCAATCAGACCAAGAAACGCAAGGGAAAAACTACCGATGAATCGACGTGAAATTCTTAAAGTCGCTGCCGGGCTGCCGCTGCTGCAAGCCGTGCGCCCCAATCCGGCATCCGCGCAAGCCGCGTGGCCGGCACATACCATCAGCATGATTGTGCCGTTCCCGGCCGGCGGCCAGGCCGATCTCGCGGCCCGTCCAGTGGCGCAGGCGCTGGAGCGGGTTCTCGGCAAGTCCGTGATCGTCGACAACCGCGCCGGCGGCGCTGGCGGCTCGATCGGCAATGCGGTGGCGGCGCGTGCGGATGCGGACGGCTATACCTTGCTGATGACGCTGTCGTCGCTGGCGGTGCTGCCGGAAGCCGATCGTCTGTTCGACCGTCCTCCCGTGTACGAAGTCTCGCAGCTCGCGCCGGTGGCGCGCGTGCTCGCCGATCCCACGCTGCTCGCCGTGCCGGCATCGGCGCCCTGGAAGACGCTGCAGGATTTCGTCGATGACGCCAAAAAGCGCCCCGGCCAGATTCCCTACGGCTCGTCGGGTCCCTATGGCACGCTGCATGTGGCGATGGAAATGTTCGCGGCCTCGGCCGGCATCAAATTGCTGCACATTCCGTTTCGCGGCGCCGGCCCCGCGCTCAACGCGATCCTGACCGGAACGGTGCAGGCGCTGGCCTCGGCACCGGGCACGCTGAAGCAGCAGGTCGATGACGGCAAGATGCGCGTGTTGGCCAATTGGGGTGCGGAGCGGATCGCGAGCTTTCCCGATCTGCCGACTTTCAAGGAGCTCGGCTATAAGGATGTCGAGTTCTACATCTGGGCTGGACTGTTCGCGCAAGCGGCGTTGCCGGCGCCGATCATGACGCGGCTGCGCGAGGCGATGGCGCAGGCCGTGGTCAGCCCGGAAGTGATCAAGACGTTCGAGACCGCGGGCAGTCCGGTGGCCTATCTGGACGCGCCGGAATTCGCGAAATTCTTCGAGGCCGACAGCGCGCGGCTGGTCGCCGCGGTGAAGAAGATCGGCAAGGTGGAGTAGGGCCGCGCGCGAGCACTGCTCATAGAGAATGCCGGAAGGTCGCGTTATGCCGACGCGGTCTCCCGTTCCCTGGGTTGGCCGGGCGTGACACAGGCCGCGTAAGCGGCGTCGATGATCGCAAGCTTCACCGCCTGCGCAGCATGATATTCGCGCCGAAAATCGGCCGACACCCATAGCGGAGATTTTCCCCGCTGCCCGGACCAGCCGAGGCTTCCCATCGCCTCGGCCTCGCTAAATTTGCGGCCGAGTTGGGTTCGCGACAGGCTGAGGCGTTGCGCCAGTCCGGAAATCGACATGACGTCAGTCGGAATCCGCAGGAGTCCATCAGTGCATTGCTGGCAACCGGCGATCAGGCGATCCATCACCAGGCCGCCTTCGTTGATCCAGGTGAACAGCGAGAACGTCTTTTCAGGTTCGCGCACCTCGCCCGAGCCGATCAGGGCATCGGCGATCAAGGGCTGGATCGCGCCGAGCAACGCTGGCTTGGCGCGGAAGCTCGCTGCCCTGTTGCTGCCGTCCAGTCCGTCGAGGGTTGTCAGGTGCAGCGTGTGCCAGTGGAACAGCGCCATCAGCACTGTCGGCGCCGGCATCAGCGGGCGTTGGCGCTTGCTCTCGCTGTTCTCGACGTATCGGACGATATCGTATTTCAACATCTCCTTGAGAAAGGCCGCCGCGGTGTTGCGGCTCGCAAGGGTGTGGCGCTCGACCGACTCCAGGAAGCGCTCGGCCAGCAGCCCGGCGCCGGATTCCCTGGCTTCGCTGCGAAAATATTGCGCCAGCGCCGCATGCGCCATCAACCAGCGTTGCTGGGTTGCAAACAGCGATGCGATCCGCGGGCTCGCTTCCTGGATCATCAGCAGCGATTGCGCCTGTGCCCGAACGCATTGTTCAAGCGCTGGATGAACCAGGATGTCGTCCACCGTCATCGGCATAATTTTGCGAGCTTCATCGCCTTCGCCAACCAGAGGCAATTCAATGGTTGCTTCGCGAGTCATCGCAAATTGACAAACCGGAGTCACCTTGCATGTGCTGTGATTTTTTGGGCCAGCCGTCCCAAACGAGTGTTTTGGCTGGATTTTCCGCACGGTGTGGCGGAAGGGCTACGTTACGGCAAGACGCACTTCGCAGACATCGACCCATTCGGCGCCGACCAGTTCAGCCATCCGCGATGGCGTGATACGCACCGCGCTGTGGATCGAGCCCGCGGCTGGCACAACTTCGTCGAACGCTTTCAAGGAAACATCACAGTAAACCGGTAGCGGCGTTTTCAGTCCGAACGGGCAGACGCCGCCGACCTCATGGCCGGTGATGTCGGCGACTTCGTCGACGCCAAGCATCTTTGGCTTGCCGCCGAACAGCGTCTTTACTTTCTTGTTGTCCATCCGTGAGGTGCCGCTGGTGACGATCAGCACCACGCGCTCGCCGATCCGCAAGCTCAGTGTCTTGGCAATCCGTGCCGGCTCGACGCCAAAAGCCTCGGCGGCCAGCGCGACCGTCGCCGAACTCATCGGGGTTTCGATCACGGTGAGGTCGGGTGCCTTTTCGGCGAAAAACGCGCGGACGGATTCAAGGCTCACGAGGCAGCCACCAGACCGGGCAGTTCCGACAGCGCATGAATGCGATGATCGGGAGTGACGCCTAACTCGTCCACCTGGGTGCGCAGCGCTTTGAACATGGTGAGCGGCGTTACGAGATCGCTTTTGACGCAGGCCAGCGCCATCGCTTCGGGCGTCACCCGCTCGATCCAGGCGACGTTGAGGCCAAAGGATTTTGCGCCGCAGGCGTCCCACGGATTCGACGACACGAACAGCACTTCGGCGGATGCGACGCCAAGGCGCTCCTCGATCAGGGTGTAGGCGTCAGGCGCGGGCTTGAAGATCTTTTTGGAGTCGATGCTGATGGTGGCATCGAGCACGCGATCCAGCCCGCTATTGTGCACCAGCGCGTTGAGCATGGCAGTAGAGCCGTTGGACAGGATCGCCAACTCGCGGTCCTTCATCGCGGTGAGCGTGGCCATCGCATCCGGATAGAGATCGAGATGCAGATATTTGTCCATGATGCGCTCGAAGGCGGCGCTGTCATGTTTCAGGCCGAGCGCGTTGAGGGTGTAGACCAGCGAATCCCGCGTGATGACGGAAAAATCCTCGTAGCGGCGCATCAGCGAACGCAGCCAGGAATATTCAAGCTGCTTGATGCGCCAGATCTGGGTAATGAGTTCGCCGTAGCCTGGAAACGTTTCTTCGGTCACGGTCGCGACCGACTGAACGTCGTAAAGCGTGCCGTAGGCATCGAATACAACGGCTTTGATGGTCATGGGGTACCGATCTTGTTGAGTCAGTCCTGCGCGAGCGTCGCGCGACGAACATTCGAATGTTCGACGAACGGCCGGCGTGAAGCAAGTGTGTCTTGTACCGGCAGCCGTCGACGCAGTGGTTCAAATTAGCGTCAGATGCGCAGGATTGACGTCAGATGTTCAGGATTTTGCGCGCGTTGGCCTTCAGCACTTTCGGCCGGATCTCGTCGCGAATGTCGAGCTTGGCGAAATCCGCCAGCCAGCGGTCCGGCGTGATGACAGGCCAGTCCGAGCCGAACAGCATCTTGTCCTGCAGGATCGAGTTGATGTAGCGCACCAGGATCGGCGGAAAATATTTCGGCGACCAGCCGGAGAGGTCGATATAGACATTCGGCTTGTGGGTCGCGACCGACAGCGCCTCTTCCTGCCAGGGGAAGGAGGGATGCGCCAGGATGATCTTCAGGTCGGGGAAGTCCGCCGCCACATCGTCCATATACATCGGGTTGGAATATTTCAGCCGCATCCCCATGCCGCCGGGCATGCCGGAACCGACGCCGGTCTGCCCGGTGTGAAACAGCGCGATGGCGCCGCCGTCATTGATCGCTTCGTAGAGTGGATAGGCCATGCGGTCGTTCGGATAGAAGCCCTGCATGGTCGGATGGAATTTGAAGCCCCGCACACCGTATTCCTCGATGAGCTTGCGCGCCTCGCGCACGCCGAGCTTGCCCTTGTGGGGATCGATGCTGGCGAACGGGATCAGCACATCGGTATTGTCGGCGGCGACTTCCAGCATTTCGTAATTGTTGTAGCGGCGAAATCCGGTCTCGCGCTCGGCATCGACCGGGAAGATCACCGCCGCGATTTTCTTGGCGCGATAATAGGCCGCGGTTTCCGGTACCGTCGGCGGATGCTTGTTCGGCGATTTGAAATAGTCGGCCATCTGGGCCTGGAAGTCGTCATAGCCGTCATCACCGTGCATGCCGCAGGGCTCCTCGGCATGGGTGTGGATGTCGATCGCCACGACGTCTTCGATGTCAGGCAGTTTCAGTTTGGGCATCGTGGTTTCCCCGGCCGCGTGTCTTGTTGATCGCCAAATTGGTTATACCCTATAACAAATTTGGCAAGACGATGAACCGCCGTGGCGCCGACGCGGTCCGGGCCTTGATGGAGGTTCCTCCAAGGCGATTTACGAGCGATTTCAATCGGAATAGGCCCGTACACGGATTAATCTTCGAAAGCCGGGTTCCGGCAGCGAAAAGGGCCTGAAACCGCCTGTCTGGATTGACATTCGACCGTGTGATGGCTTAGAAACCGCGCGTCCTGGGCGGCAAAGCCGCCGGCGGGATAAATCAGATTTTGCCACTTTCGGCCTGTCCCACGGCCTTTCAACGCATCAGGATACTACCATGAAGGTCCGTAACTCGCTGAAATCGTTGCGTGGTCGCCACCGCAACAATCGTCTGGTCCGCCGCAAGGGCCGGGTTTACGTGATCAACAAGGTTCAGCGCCGTTTCAAGGCGCGCCAAGGTTAATCACGAAGCTTGATCTTGGCCTGTTCCGGCCTTCCCGGCCGGCACGCAATCCACACATCACAGCTCTTTGACAGTTTTGTTGCTTTGCAGCGCGATTTTCCGCGTCTAGACTTTGTCTATGGCCCTGAGATTCCCTGCCGCGCGAATCTGCCGGATAGCGATCTTGCTCACCGCGATCACCGCCGTGATGCCATTTTCGGTTTTGGCCCAAGCTGCTCCACCGTCAAAACAGCAGAAGAAGCTGCCGGAAGCGCCGGGTAAGCTGCCGAAGGTCGGTCCCGATCGCGCCAAAGGTCTGGATTTTCTGTTCGGGGCGCTGAAGGTCGCCCCCGATGAAGCCAGCGCCAAGCATGTCGAGGCCCGGATCTGGGCGCTGTGGATGCAGACCCCGAGCGACACCACCGCACTTCTGATGATGCGCGCCAAGGCCGCGATGGACGCCCAGCAGATGGACGTCGCGCTCAAGCTGCTCGATGCCGTGGTCAAGCTGCGTCCCGACTATGTCGAGGGTTGGAACAGGCGCGCGACGCTGTATTATCTGCAGAACGACTACAACCATTCCCTGCAGGATATCGAGCAGGTGCTGGTCCGCGAACCGCGCCATTTCGGCGCGCTGGCGGGGCTCGGCATGATCATGCAGGATCTCGGCGACGAGAAACGCGCGCTAGACGCCTTCCGCAAGGCGCTCGCGGTCAATCCGCATCTCGACAAGGTGCCGGAGCTGGTCAAGACCCTGACCGAGAAGGTCGAAGGCCGCGATATCTGATCGTCCGCCGACCGGCCGATGTACCGGATTTAATGCAGAACGTTGCTGCCGGATCCCGCCAGGCCGCCATAGGCGACCACCGCGTGGAGCTGTTGAAGTTCGGCTTCAAGCTGCTCGTTGACCAGCAACAATGCCCTCAGTGCGCCGCGGATGTCGCCATCGCAGCTGGCGACGATTTCGTCGATGGCGGCTTCATTTGGTCTGGAAGTCATCGAAAACCCTCCAATTTTGCCGTTATAATGTTTTGGTATCCCGCGCGTTGCTGTGGATTGCGTGGAAAAGCCAGACTGCGAAAATTTTGACGGGCGCGTTGATCGGATCGCAAAGGTGCTGCTGAGGGTTATAGAAAGCTGCCAGTGACGGTTGTATGAAGATTGCTGCCGCGCCAGCGCTGCGCGGTGGAAAACCCGCATGGGGCGGCCCGCAATCAGGACGCAACAGGCTTTTGCCGGCGAAACCGGAGCGTGCTCGAACCGTAGCTGATTGGTGCGCAATATCAGGACCCTCGTAATGATACCGCTCGTTTTCGTGGCCGCGCTGGTGCTGCTGGCGCTGATCACGCAGGCCGGTATCCTTGTGCTGCAACACCGCTATCCCCAACAGGGAAAAAGTGTCGAGGTGACGGGCGCGACGCTCAACGTCGTCGACCTCGGCCCGCGCGACGCTCCCGGTCCGCCTGTTGTGCTGATCCATGGCGCCAGCTCGAATCTGAAGGCGATGCAACTGCCGCTCGGCGAGATGCTCGCCGGCAAGCACCGCGTCATTCTGATCGACCGTCCCGGCCATGGCTGGAGCACGCGTGCGCGCGAGGCGGATTCAACCCCGGCGATCCAAAGCAAAATGATCGATGAGGCGCTGGAAAAACTCGGCGTCGGCCCGGCGATCTTCGTGGTGCATTCCTGGGCCGGTGCGCTGGGCGCACGCATGGCGCTCGATTATCCCGCGCGCGTCGCGGGTCTGGTGATGCTGGCGCCGGTGCTCTATCCGTGGACCGGTGGCGTCGGATGGTACAATGACGTCATAACCACTCCCGTGATTGGTCCACTGCTCGCCTACACGATCACGCTGCCGCTTGGCACCTTCCTGACCGGGCCCGGCGCCCGCGCGGTATTCCTGCCGCAGATCATGCCCGAGCATTTCGTCAGCGACACCGCGACGCCCTTGTTGCTGCGCCCGCGCGAATTCGTCGCCAATGCCCGCGATCTCGTAACGCTGAAGGCGGCGGTGGCCGAGCAGGCGCCGCGCTACGGCACTATCAAGATGCCGGTGGTGGTGATCGCGGGCGATGCCGACAAGACGGTCTCTGCGGCCATTCATTCCCGGCCATTCGCCGCGGCGGTGCCGCACACAAAGCTGATCATCTTGCCGGGTGTCGGCCACATCGTGCAAAACGCGGCGCCCGAACTCGTGATCTCCGAGATCGACGCCATGATCAGCGCAATGGTGCACGACACCGCGGCTGTCGCCAATTAAAGCGTTTTCGAGCGATCGCGTGGAAAACACGTCAAACAAAAGAAGTGAAGCCCGGCTCTGACCAAATCAGAACCGGGCTCCAGCCTTTTGCAGAGAACTGCGGAAGGAAAGTCGCAGCCTTACTTGGCTTTGATTTTGCCGTCCTTGTCGTATTGCGAAACGAAGGCCCAGAGGTCGTTGACTTCCTGTTCCTTCTTGATGCCGGCGAAGGCCATCTTGGTGCCGGGCACTTTCGCCCGGGGGTCCTTGATGTATTCCTTGAACGCGGCCTCGTTCCAGGTGATGCCGGAATTCTTGTTGGCGTCCGAGTAATTATAATCCGGCACCGTGCCGGATTTGCGGCCGTCGAGGCCGTTGAGCTCCGGGCCGACCTTGTTCTTGGCGTCTTCGCCGATCGCGTGACAGGCCAGGCACTTGTTGAACGACGCCTTGCCGGCCTCGGCGTCCTGCGCCAGTGCCGCGGATGCGGCGGCCGACGATGCGAAGATGACCAGCGCGCTGACTAACAATTTTTTCATTATCTGCTCTTTGTTGCTTCGGGTGCTTCGGGGGTCTCGACGACCGTTTGTGGCATAGCGCGCTTGCGATGGACAAGCCACGAAATGCGTTCCGGGTTTCATCCATTTCGTCTGCGCCGTTCGGGTAGCTGATATTCACGGCCCGCCTAGCCACTGCGGACTACCTAAGCGTCTACCCAAAACAGTCCAGACGTGCTTGATTTGTCGCGACAAATCAAGCTAGTCGCGAACTGCTTGCATCAAGAGCCGCGAGAGAGATCGATATGACCATCATGATGCCCGCGCCGGATCAGGCGGTCCTGGCCCGGCGTGACGCCATCGTTGCTGCGTTGCGTGCGATCGTGCCGGGCGAGGGCGTGATCGACAGCGCGGCCGAAATGCTGCCCTACGAGTCCGATGGCCTGATGGCGTATCGCCAGCCGCCTATGGTTGTGGTGTTGCCGGAGACCACCGAACAGGTGTCGCGGGTGCTGAAATACTGCTTCGAGCAGGGCATCAAGGTGGTGCCGCGCGGTTCCGGCACCTCGCTGTCCGGCGGGGCGCTACCGCTGGCCGATGGCGTGCTGCTGGGCCTCGGCAAGTTCAAGCGCATCCGCGAGATTGATTTCGACAACCGTGTCGTCGTCACCGAACCCGGCGTGACCAATCTCGCCATCAGCCAGGCCGTGGCCCATGCCGGCTTCTATTATGCGCCCGACCCGTCGTCGCAGATCGCCTGTTCGATTGGCGGCAACATCGCGGAGAATTCCGGCGGCGTGCATTGCCTGAAATACGGCATGACCACCAACAACGTGCTGGGCTGCGAAATCGTCCTGATATCGGGCGAAATCATCCGGATCGGCGGTAAATCCCCCGAGACCAGCGGCTATGACCTGATGGGCATCATCACCGGTTCCGAGGGCCTGCTCGGCGTGGTGACCGAGGTCACGGTGCGAATTCTGCAGAAGCCGGAAACCGCCCGCGCGCTGATGGTCGGCTTTGCGCAGGTCGAGGCCGCCGGCGAATGCGTGGCGCGGATCATCGGCGCCGGGATCATTCCGGGCGGTATGGAAATGATGGACAGACCGGCGATTCACGCCGCCGAGGCCTTTGTTCATGCCGGCTATCCGCTCGACGTCGATGCGCTTTTGATCATCGAACTCGATGGTCCCGGCATTGAGGTCGATGAACTGATCAAGCGGGTCGAGGCGATCGCGCAGGGCTGCGGCTCGACCACCTGCCAGATTTCGACGTCGGAAATGGAACGCAATCTGTTCTGGGCCGGCCGCAAGGCGGCGTTCCCGGCGGTCGGGCGGATCTCGCCGGATTATCTCTGCATGGACGGCACCATTCCGCGCGCCGCGCTGCCGCAGGCTCTGGCGCGCATCCGCGACCTCTCGGAAAAATACGGTCTTGGCGTCGCCAATGTGTTTCATGCCGGCGACGGCAATCTGCATCCGCTGATCCTGTACGATGCCAACAAGCCCGGCGAAATGGACAAGGCCGAAGCCTTTGGCGCCGATATCCTTCGCTGCTGTGTCGAACTCGGCGGCGTGCTGACCGGTGAGCATGGCGTCGGCATCGAGAAGCGCGATCTGATGCCGGAGATGTTCAGCGACATCGATCTCAACCAGCAGCAGCGGCTGAAATGCGCGTTCGATGCACAGGGTCTGCTCAATCCCGGCAAGGTCTTTCCGACCCTGCATCGCTGCGCCGAGCTTGGCCGCGTGCATGTGCACGGCGGCAAGCTGGCTTTCCCTGAACTCCCACGGTTTTGAGCGGTCGCGTGGATACCCTGAGAGTACGTGACGCCAAGGACGTCGAGCAGGCGGTGCGCGCGGCGATCGCCAGTGAGCAGCCGCTGGAAATCATCGGCCATGGCAGCAAGCGGCTGATCGGCCAGCCGATGGCGACCAATGCGCTGCTCGATCTGTCGGCGCTCAATGCCGTGACCTCCTATGAGCCAAATGAACTGATCATCACGGTCGAGGCCGGCGCGCCGCTCGCCGACGTATTGTCGCTGATCGATTCCAAAAATCAGCAATTTGCCTTCGAGCCGATCAACACTTCGGTGTTGCTGGGTACGCCGAACATCGGAACCGTCGCCGGTATGATAAGCGCCGGTCTCGCCGGTCCGCGCCGCATCAAGGCCGGCGGCGCCCGCGATCATCTGTTGGGGGCGCATGCGGTGTCCGGTTTCGGCGACAGTTTCAAGGCCGGTGGCCGGGTGGTGAAAAACGTCACCGGCTATGATCTGTGCAAGCTGCTGGCGGGGTCGTGGGGCACGCTCGCGGTGATGACGGAAGTGACGTTGAAGGTGATGCCGAGGCCCGAGAGCGAGCGCACGCTGGTGCTGCGCGGCCTTGATGACGTCACCGCCAACAAGGCGATGACGGTAGCTCTGGGCTCGCCGTTCGATGTCTCCGGCGCGGCGCATGTGCCGGGTTCGGCGCTGCGGGGATCGGCGAGCGGGCTTGTTGGTCAATTGGGCGATCTCGCATCCGAAGGGAAAGCCATCACGTTGGTGCGGCTGGAGGGCATTACCGCGTCGGTCGTCCATCGCGCCGCGTCCCTCGGCCAGGCCCTGGCGCCGTTCGGGCGCGCGGAGATTGTCGAAGATGCGGCCTCGGCGACGATCTGGAGTTCTGTTCGTGACGTGCAACCCTTTGCGGCCAACGGCGCGCTCGGTGCGTGGCCGGTGTGGCGGATTGTCTGCCCGCCAGCCTCCGGCGGCGCGCTGGGGCAGGCGCTGGCGCGCGAGACCGGCGGCGACGTGATCTACGACTGGGGCGGCGGCCTGATCTGGGCGGCGCTGCCTCCGAAGCCGGATGCGCAGGCCGGGCTGGTGCGGGCGCGCGTCGATGCCGCCGGTGGCCACGCCATGCTGCTGCGCGGCTCCGACGAGATACGGCGCGCGATCGACGTGTTCCACCCCCAGAAGGACGGCCTCGCCGCGCTTGGCGAACGCGTCCGCCACAGCTTCGATCCGAAAAACATCCTCAATCGCGGCCGGATGAGACGGGAAACCGCGACATGAAAACCGAATTCAGCCTCACCCAACTGGCCGATCCCGATATCGCGGAGGCCGACAAGATTCTGCGCGCCTGCGTGCATTGCGGATTTTGCACAGCGACCTGTCCGACCTATGTGCTGCTCGGCGACGAACTCGATAGCCCGCGCGGCCGCATCTATCTCATCAAGGAGATGCTGGAAAAGGACAAACCGCCGACGCAGGAAGTGGTCAAGCATATCGACCGCTGCCTTTCCTGCCTCGCCTGCATGACCACCTGTCCGTCCGGCGTCAATTACATGCATCTGGTCGATCAGGCGCGGGTCAAGATCGAACGGGACTATACGCGGCCGTTGCCCGAGCGGCTGTTGCGGGCGGTGCTCGCCTGGGTGCTGCCGCGGCCGGAATGGTTCCGCGCCGGCATGATCCTGGCGCGATTGGGCCGGCCGCTGACCGCGCTATTGCCGACACCCAGCGTGGCCCCGGCCACACCGACGTTGTTTCGGCGCCTCAAGGCGATGCTGGCGCTGGCACCGGCCGGCCTGCCGCCGCGCGGGGCGCCCGGAGGAAGCGTGTTTCCGGCGCAGGGCACCAAGCGGGGGCGTGTCGCTTTGCTGCAAGGCTGCGCCCAGCAGGTACTGGCGCCGCGCATCAACCAGGCCGCCATCAATCTCCTGACGCGCCACGGCGTCGAGGTGGTGCTGGTCAAGGACGAGCAATGTTGCGGTGCGTTGACGCATCATCTCGGCCGCGACGGCGATGCGCTGGCGCGGGCGCGCGCCAATATCACCGTCTGGAGTGCGGAGGCCGAGCGGAGCGGCCTCGACGCCATCCTGATGACGACGTCGGGCTGCGGCACCGTGATCAAGGACTATGGGTTCATGCTGCGCGAGGATCGCGATTTTGCTGCCGCGGCGGCCAAGGTTTCTGCGCTGGCAAAGGATATCACCGAGTATCTCGGCGGCATCGATCTGCAGCCGCGCCAGCAACACAGCGACATTGTCGTCGCCTATCACTCGGCTTGTTCGCTGCAGCACGGGCAGAAAATCACGCAAGCTCCGAAAGAATTGCTTTCCAAGAACGGATTCGTGGTGAAAGATGTGCCCGAGAGCCATTTGTGTTGCGGTTCGGCGGGTACGTACAACATCCTCCAGCCTGACATTGCGAACAAATTGCGCGATCGAAAGGTCGCCAATATTGCGATGGTCAAGCCGGACATGATTGCTGCGGGCAATATTGGATGCATGGTGCAGATTGCCAGTGGTACGTCGGTTCCCGTGGTTCACACAGTTGAGCTTCTCGATTGGGCGACGGGCGGTCCCCGGCCAGGATTGAACTGATCGATTGGCCCCGTCTTCGAGGCAATGACTTTGAGTAAGCGGCCTGGAAGCGGATAATTTTAAAGGCCCGATAGACATTGATCGGCGGCAACAGGAGGATCACGATGGCTAAAGGCAAAAAGAAAAAAGGCAAGAAAGCTAAGAAGAGCAAAAAGGTCGTAACGGCGAAGAAAAAATCCGCCAAAAAATCTTCGAAGAAGTCGGCCAAGAAATCGGCGAAGAAAGCCAAGAAGTCTGCCAAGAAAACTGCAAAGAAGGCGGCCGCGTCGAAGAAATCCGCCAAGAAGGCTAGCGCCAAGAAGGCCCCTGCGAAGAAGGCTGCCCCCAAACCTGCGGCAGCACCTAAAGCCGTAGCTGCGCCAAAGCCCGCGCCTGCGCCGACACCGGCTCCCGAGCCGGAGCATAGTTGGGCTACGCCTTCACCGACCCACACACCCGAGCATTTGGGCAGTCCGACGTCGTTCGGTGGCGAGGAGAGCAATAGCTAATCTCCGGATTAATCCGGTTACACCAGAGGCCGCAGCGCTCGTCGCTGCGGCCTTTTGGTTTTGGGAACCTCGCGGTGCCATCCCCGGGGGGAACCCAAGGCTATCGCATATGACTTTCCGCCGCGGCAATCGCCTGGGGCCTCATGGTTCGAGACGCCTCGAAGACGAGGCTCCTCACCATGAGGGTTTGAGATTTAGCCGCACAGAAAGTCCTCATCCTGAGGGGACGCTGGAGGCGGCCGTCTCGAAGGATGGCCGCACAAAGACTGCAGGCCCAATCTCTTTCTTCATATGCGATAGCCCCACGTGGGAAACCGAAGGGGTTCAAGCGTTACTCACGAGGGTCGCTGATTCGCGGCGGCTTCCCGCGGACCGGGCGATCGGCCCGATACATGACGAAAAGTTGTCCTGACGGCGCCGAGTTCCCTAAAAGTTGTTGTCGCAATGACACACTCGCCAACAACATTTGGCGTAACGCCTATAAAGACTAAAAAGTCAGCAGATGATTATTTTTTTTGCTTCCAGCCATGGCCCAGCCAGACCAAATTAGCCGCAGGCTTACAGGAAGCTTACAGCAGGCTTACGGCCTTCGTTGTCGGCTTTCTCGCTGCCCTAGAGGCGCGAACTGATCTGGCAAAGTAGTGGGGACTTCATGAAAAAAATCGTTTTGGTAGCTGCGTTACTCGCAATGACGGGATCGGCTTTTGCGGCGGATATGCCCCTGAAGGCCGTCAAGGCTCCGGCTCCAGCACCATTCGATCCCTGGGATATCGCCTTCGGCGGCGCTGTCATGAGCGACTACATTTTCCGCGGTGTCACCCAGTCCAATCACAACCCTTCGGTCGCCGCCTATTTTGAGCCGCGCTACAATGTGAACAAGGACTTGCAGCTCTATATCGGTACCTCCGGCGAGAGCATCTCCTTTGCCAACCGTGCGGCTGCCGAAATTGACGTTTACGGCGGTATTCGTCCGACCTTCGGGGCTTTCGCTCTCGATATCGGTGTCTGGGGCTACCTCTATCCGGGCGGAAGCTGCGCCGACAACGTTCTTACCGGCGGCGTCCCCGGCGGCGGCGTTTGCGCGGTCTCCACCAGCACGATCTTCCTTGCGAACGGCAACGTGATGAAGAAGGACGTCAGCTTCTTCGAAGTCTACGGCAAGGGTAACTACACCATCAACGACAACTGGCAGTTTGGCGTCACCGAATACTACTCGCCGAACTTCCTGAACTCCGGCGCCTGGGGCGACTATGCCTCGGTCACCGGCAAGTACACCGCGCCCAGCTCCGCCTTTGGCACCAGCGGCGTCGGCATGTATGTGTCCGGCGAATTCGGCCGGCAGTGGCTCGGGACTTCCAGCGCGTTTTATGGCGTCAACAGCGTGCTGGGTAATTTTTCCGCCGGCATTCCCTATGCCAGCTATGATACCTGGAACATCGGCATCGGCTTCACCTACAAGGTGTTCACGCTCGATCTTCGCTACTCCGACACCGACCTGTCGAAGGGTAATTGCAGCGCCTTTACCAGTGCCTTCAATGCTTCCGGAAACACCAGCGTGACGCCGATCAATCCCGGCGGCACGGGTTCGAACTGGTGCGGCGCGGCCGGTATCGCCAAGCTCTCGGCCGACCTGACCGCGATGACCAATCTGAAGTAACTATTCTCACCTGACGGCAGAAAGAGCGGCAGCGCGATCTGCCGCTCTTTTTGTTTTTCGGGGAACCAAATGTCTGACTGGCGCGGGACGGCGAACACAGCATTCCGCCGCATCGGCCCACGCGGCCTCGTCGAGGGGGCTCTCGCGGGCCTTGGCGCGGCGCTGGCGATCGGCGGCATGGAATGGTTCTCGTGGGTTGCCCACTATCCGCTGGTCTTCATCCCGTTCGCGACGTCGATCGTGCTGGTGATCGGATCGCCGGACGCCGAACCGGCGCAGCCACGCGCGCTGATCGGCGGACATCTGGTGGCGACGCTGGTCGGGTTCGTCGTGCTTCGCCTGGCCGGCCCTCATGGCTGGGCCGCCGCGGCCGCGGTCGGATTGGCAGTCGTTGCGATGGTCGCCACCGGCACGTTCCACCCGCCGGCGGGGATCAATCCGCTGCTGGTGGTCTCCAACAATCTGCCCTGGTCATTTCTGTTTGCACCGGTGCTGGCCGGCGCGGTGCTGCTGGCGGCGTTTGCCTATGTCTGGCGGCGCTGGCTCCACCGCCGGCCGTGGCCACAGCGCTGGTTATAGAGAGCGTTTTCAAGCTAACGGGTCGCGCAAACGCGCGCCCGATGACAGGCTCCGTGGATATCGGTTCGCGGGAAGAAACACGTCAAAACAAAAGATTCTCGAAGCACTCAGGGCTATGACGGCTTGCTGTCCTCGGGGCGGTCCTGAAGCGTGAATCGATCGCCGTTGGGGGTCAGCACGACATTGCGCTGATGGAAGGCCTCCAGCGTGCTGCGATGGCCGATCGAGACCACCGTAGTGCCCGGCAGCTTCTCTTCGATCAGGCGATAGAGCCTGGCCTCGGAGGCCTCGTCGAGCGATGCCGTCGCTTCGTCCAGGAACAGATATTGCGGCGCATGCAGCAGCGCCCGGGCGAGCCCCAGGCGTTGCTGCTCGCCCAGCGAGAGCATCCGGTTCCAGTGCGCCTCTTCCTCCAGCCGCGAGGCAAGCTGGGGCAGACCGACCGAGGTCAGCACATCTGCGACAAGGGCCGAATTGTAGGCGCCGGCTTCCGATGGATAGACGATCGCCGCCTTCAGCGAGCCGACCGGAAAATACGGCCGCTGCGGCAGCATCATCAGCGAGGCGTTCGCGGGGATCGTAATCGAACCCGACCCGAACGGCCAAACCCCGGCGATGGCGCGGAACAAGGTCGATTTGCCGCCGCCCGACGGGCCGGTAACCAGGGTTCGCTCATCGCCGCGAAGGCTGAAACCGTCGGCCGAGATCAGCGGCTTTCCGTTCGGCAGGCTGACGAGCAACTGCTGCAGATCGATTTCACGGCCGCCGGACGACGCGACGACACCGATCGAGGACGGGGCTGTCTTCAGCGCGGCGGCGCCGGCGATCGCGGCCTCGAACCCCTCAAGACGGGCGACCACGGCGCGCCATTCCGCGAGCGTGCGGTAGGCCGACACAAAAAACGACAGCGCGCCCTGCACGCTGGAGAAGGCGGATGCGGTCTGCATCATGCCGCCGAGCTGGATCTTGTCGGCAAAATAGGCCGGCGCCACCAGAACGTAGGGGAAGACCACCGCGGCTTGCGAGTAGCTCGCGGTAAATGCGGTTACCCGCTTGGTCCGCCGCATGATGGCGTACCAGTTCTCGATGACACGGCCGAAGCGCTCCAGAAGCCGGCCCTGTTCGGCGTTCTCGCCCCGCAGCAGCGCGATCTGTTCGGAGTTTTCGCGCACCCGCACCAGGTTGAAGCGGAAATCGGCCTCGTAGCGCTGCTGCTGGAAATCAAGATTGACCAGCGGCGAACCGATCCACTGCGTCAGTGCGGTGCCGAAGATCGCGTAGATCAGCGCGCCCCACACCAGATAGCCCGGGATCATGAACTCGTGGCCGAAAATGTGCAGCGGAGAATCCGCCGACAGGCCCCACAGGATCACGACAAAGGACCCCAGCGATACGATCGCGCTCAGCAGGCCGACACCGATGCTCAGCGTCTGGTCGACGAACGACTTGACGTCCTCGGCGATGCGCTGGTCCGGATTGTCGGCGGCATCCCCCTTGAGCTGCATGCGATAGTGGTTGGCGCCGCGCAGCCAATCGCCGAGATAAAAGCCGGTCATCCAGCTCCGCCAGCGAATCTGCAGCCATTGATTGAGGTAAAGTTGATAAACCGAAAGCGCGATATAGAACGTCGCCAAAACGCAAAAGAAGCCGATTTCGCTGACGAAGCCGTCCCAGTTCTTTTCTTGCAGTGCATTATAGAAGCGGTTGTTCCACTGGTTCAGCAACACGTCGATCAAGACCAGGGAAAGCTGGATGGCGATCACCGCCGCGAGCAGCAGGCGGCCGGCTACCTTGTCTTCGGAACGGAAATAGGGGACAGCAATCCGCCATACGGTTGCGAGCGTCGCGCGGATGTTGTTCACAGATCGATATCTCCGGGAAGACGGCCACCAGGCCTGAAAAAACGGGAGAGAAGACGGAAGAATTGGGCCTTCCGGGTGTTTCTAGACTAAAGTTCTAACTGCCATGGTCTGCGTTGGCTTGTCCAAGCCTCCGAGTCAATCCTAGCATGGTAACAATGGCGAGGGGCGGGGGCCTTCAAAGCTTCGCGAGTTAGTGAGCTAATTTGGTGGGACCAAGTTCGCGTCGATTTCACGCTTTGCTCAAGACCCTCGTAATCGTGCCAGCGCACCTGACTGACCGTCCATGCGGGTCGGGGCGCCGAAAAAACGCGTGGGGGGAGAATTATAATGTGGAATCAGGTCTATAATCCTTTTGGCAATGCGGCGCTGTCGACCATCGCCGCGGCGATACCCGTCGTCACGTTGCTGGTCTTGATCGCGAGCGGCAAGGTCAAGGCGCACATCGCGGCCATCATCGCCCTCATCGTCGCCAACCTCATTGCGATTTTCGTGTTCACGATGCCGGCGGGCATGTCGATTCGCGCATCGTTGCTCGGCGTCGTGTCCGGCTTCTTCCCGATCGGCTGGATCGTGTTGAACGTCATCTTTCTCTACCAGATCACGGTGGCGACCGGAAAATTCGAGCTTCTGAAACGCGCCGTTGGCGGTGTGACCGAAGATCGCCGGCTGCAATTGCTGCTGATCGCATTTTCATTCGGGGCGTTCTTTGAAGGAGCTTCCGGTTTTGGTACGCCGGTGGCCGTCACCGGCGCGGTTCTGATCGGTCTCGGCTTCTCGCCGCTTGCTGCATCCGGCTTGTCGCTGATCGCCAACACGGCACCCGTCGCCTTTGGTGCGCTGGGTACGCCTATCCAGGGACTTGCCAGCGTGATGGCAAGTTCACCCGACCAGGTCGGGCCGCTGGCTTACCAGCTCGGCGCGATGGTGGGGCGCCAGTTGCCGATCTTCTCGTTGATGGTGCCGTTCTGGGTGGTGTGGGCATTCGCCGGCTGGAAAGGCATGAAGGAAGTCTGGCCGGCGATCCTCGTCACCGGCGTCACCTTCGCCGTGCCGCAGTTCGTGATCTCCAACTACATCAATCCCTGGATCGTCGATATCGGCGCGTCGCTGATTTCGATGGGCGGCCTGATCCTGTTCCTGAAAGTATGGCAACCGAAAAAGCTTTGGCTGTCGCCGGTGCTGCGCGGCAACGACGAGTCGGTTGCGACGATGGCGCCGGTGAAGCCACTGGACAAGACGCCGCTGACGCAGGCGGAGCTATGGAGCGCGCTGCTGCCGTGGATCATCGTCTGTATCGTGATGCTGATCTGGGGCAACAACGCGTTCAAACTCTGGGCGAACTCGATCTTCACCTGGAACTATCCGATCCCCGAACTGCACAACATGATCAACTCGGTGGCGCCGGTGGCGGCGAAGCCGACGCCGCAAGGCGCGGTGTTCGGGTTCACCTATTTGTCGTTCACCGGCACGGGCATGCTGATCGCGGCCATCATCTCCGGCTTCCTGATGGGCTTCTCGCCGGCAAGGTTGATTGTGGAGTATGGCCGCACCATCAAGCTGTGCGCGATTTCGCTGATCACGATCTCGGCGATGCTGGCGATCGGCACACTGACGCGCCTCTCGGGCGTTGATGCGACGCTCGGTCTGGCTTTCGCCGCGACCGGCATCCTCTATCCCTTCTTCGGCACACTGCTCGGTTGGCTGGGTGTCGCGCTGACGGGATCGGATACCGCTTCGAACATTCTGTTCGGCAATCTGCAGCGGATTACCTCCGAGCAGCTCGGCCTCTCGCCGATCCTGATGGGTGCCGCGAACTCCTCGGGCGGCGTCATGGGCAAGATGATCGACGCGCAATCGATCGTCGTCGCCTCCACCGCCACCAACTGGTACGGACATGAGGGCACCATTCTGCGGTTCGTGTTCAAGCACTCGATCGCGCTGGCCTGTCTGGTTGGCCTGTTCGTGATGCTGCAGGCCTATGTCTATCCGTTCACGTTGATGGTCCTGAAGTAAATCGCCGGTTCCGGCTCTAACGATAGAAATCCCCGCGGGCGTCAGTTCGCGGGGATTTGCTTTCCGGCCGCCATTTTTGATGCGGTCGATCTGGTCAATGTCACGCTTGCCGATTAAACAGCGCGGGCTGTGAAGGTTCGGATATTACGAGGAATTGTATGCATTCGGTGACACGATTTTTGAGGCAGGCCGCTGCTGCGGTGGCGGTGCTGGCGGTGATTTTGCCGGCGATCCCGGCTGCTGCCCAGGAAGAATTCCCGTTCGGCTTCGAGATGAGATTGGAGACCGCTCCGCAGCCGGGATCGAAGCGGATTCCGACGCTGGAAATCGGCGACAATGGCGAGGCCACGCTCGATCTGTGGTGCAAGTCCGGCAAGGGCCAGTTTTCGGTCGCGGGCAACACCGTGATCTTCGTGCCCGGGCCGATGCAGGATCGTTCCTGTCCCCCGGCGAAAGCGCAGGCGGACGATGACCTGGTCGCAGCGCTGGGCGAGGCCGCGACCTGGAAGCGGCAGGGCGATCTGGTTTCGTTCATCGGAACCCGGCCGCTGCGATTCCGGATCAATACCAATTGAAATCGCGATAGCCGTGCTTTGGCGCGCTTAAAGCGTTTTTGCCCTCGCGGAAATCATCGCATCCAGTTCACTCCGCACCCGAGCAACGACACGGCCGTAATCGCGTGTCGCGTCCTGCCTGAACAGGCGGACGGTCGGATACCACGGGCTGTCATCGCGACCCAGCAGCCAGCGCCAATCGGGCAGATAGGGCAGCAGGATCCAGGTCGGCCGT
>NZ_JAAVUY010000013.1 GCF_018449695.1 Bradyrhizobium sp. dw_411 | reverse complement strand
CGATTTGCCGTGTCCGGCCGCCGAGCCTGTAAACGGGCTTTTGATTGGCCCGATAAGCGGTCTGCGCATCCGCCGCTGTTGCGCGCCGCAAACTGCGCGTTTGCGGCATGTGCTCTGCGGTCGCGATCAACTGGGTGACAAAGATCGAGTTGGGCAGCGATCGCTGGCTATGGCCGGGCGACCATTGCGCGGACGAGGCCACCGGCACCAGCGCGACACAGTCGGGTTTTTCGTCAAGAAAGACGCCGTCTTCTACCACGGGCTCTGATGGACTGGTGTTCATCATCGTAAATCGAAATCCGGCTGACTGTCACATTCTGGGGCATTAAGCCCGCTTATGGAGTCATCCTCGCAAGAGGTATGCCGGCCGGGTTCGATACGTTCCTCTGCCGTTTCTTGCCATCGTGTGACGTGGTTTCCAGATTATTTATGAACTTTGCATAGGGTCAGGCCCAAAAGAGGCACTATTCTTAAAGTCAGAGAATCACTGGCGTGTCCCGAAACGAGGCGATCTTGAAACCCGCTATTCCCCCGGCTTCGACTATTCTCGCCTCGCTCGGCCAGGCGGCCTTCGTCTGGGACATCGCTACCGACGAGATGGCCTGGAGCGACCATCTGGCCTCGGTTTTCCCGGACATTCCGATGGAAGCGTTGGCGAACGGCGCGGCGTTTTCGAACCTGATCGAGCCGGTACGTTCAGTCCGCACCGAGGCGCTGGGCCATTCGTCGCTGGCGCATGGCGCCGAAGGCGTGCCCTATCGTATCGAATATGGCGTGCGGGCCAGCACGTCGGCCCCGGTGTTGTGGATTGAGGAATCCGGCTGCTGGTTTGCCGGCGCCGACGGCAAGCCGGCCCGCGTCCAGGGCATTGTCCGTATCGACAACGAGCGCCATGCCCGCGACGAGCAATTGGTCAAACTGTCCCGGCACGATCCCTTGACCGGCGAACTCAATCGCACGCATCTGATCGCCTCGTTGGCCGAGACGATCGAGGAAGCCGTGCGTTTCCGCTCGTCCTGCGCCTTCATGTTGATCGGCATCGATCATCTGGCGCGCATCAATGATGCCTTCGGCTTCGATGTCGCCGATGTCGTGATTTCGGAAGTCGCGGCGCGGATTCGTACCCGGCTGCGCGGCGGCGACGTGCTCGGCCGATTCTCCGGCAACAAATTCGGGTTGATCCTGAAGAACTGCACCGTCGATGACATGAATGTCGCGGCCGAGCGGTTTCTGGCCGGAATTCGCGGCGAAGTGGTGCCGACCAAATCCGGTCCGGTTTCGGTCACGGCCTCGATCGGCGCCGTCAGCGTGCCGCGCTACGCGCGCAGCGCCGACGAGGCGATCAACCGCGCCCACGAAACGCTCGACATGGCCAAGCGCCGCCGTGCGGGATCATTTTCGATGTGGCGTCCGAATGTCGAGCGCGACGCACAGCGCCGCGTCAATATTCGCGTCACCGACGAGATCGTGACCGCCCTCAATGATCGCCGCATCGTGATGGCGTTCGAGCCGGTGGTGGATTCGCGCTCGCGCAATGCTTCGTTCTACGAGTGCCTGGTTCGCATGGAGCAGAATGACGGACAGGTGCTGCTGGCGCCGGACATTGTCCCGGTCGCCGAGAAGCTCGGCCTGATCCATATGGTCGATCACCGTGTGCTTGAGCTTGTGGTGGCGGAGCTTGCAAGGTCGCCGAATGTGCGGCTCAGCCTCAACATTTCGCCCGATACCACGATGGACCCGGACTGGTCGGCTTCGATCGAATCGCTGATGCGGGCGCATCCCGGTGTCGCCGAGCGGCTGATCGTTGAAATCACCGAAACCGTGGCGATCCAGGACATCGATGACATCAGGGGCTTCGTCACGCGGTTGAAAGGCTTCGGCAGCCGGATCGCGATCGACGATTTCGGTGCCGGTTACACTTCGTTCCGGAATCTGCGCAAGCTCGGCGTCGACATCGTGAAGATCGACGGCGCCTTCGTGCAGAACATCGTTCGCTCGGCCGATGATCGGGCTTTCGTGCAGACGCTGATCGATCTGGCCCGCCGGCTGGAAATCAAGACCGTTGCCGAATGGGTTCAGGACGAAGAGTCCGCCGTGATGCTGCGCGACTGGGGCTGCGACTTTATCCAGGGGCGCCTGATTGGACTGGCGTCCTCGCAGCGCCCGTGGGATTCGCCACCCGAAACGATATTGCCGGCGGCGAGCTAAAGTATTGGAACTAAATTCGATGTCGTCCCGGCGAAGGCCGGGACCCATACGCCGCGCCTTATCGTTTGGGACGCGGTGTGAGAGACCTTCTGCAACAACTGGATTCGGTGGCTATGGGTCCCGGCCTTCGCCGGGACGATGCCAGCATTTTCGCACGAACAATGCGCGAAAAACTCACTCTTCCTTTTTCGGCTCTTTCGACATCCGATCGAGACGGTCCTGCATCTCTTTCATCTGGCGGCGCAGATTGTCCATGTTGTCGTCTTCGATCGCCGGCTCCGGCACTTTTTCCAGCTCCGTGGCGGTCGCGCCCATGCGCGGCGGCACGAACGGCTTGAACATCGAGAACGTCTGCTGAAACAATTCCATGTTGCGGCGGACATGTTCTTCGAGCGGCGCGAACGGCGTTCCGCTGAAAGTGTTGGTCAGTTGCTTGCGGAATTTTTCCTGCTCGCGCGTCAGCGTATCGATCGACTGCTCGAGATATTTCGGCACCACCATCTGCATGCTGTCGCCGTAGAACCGGATCAACTGGCGCAGGAACGTGGTGGGTAGCAAATTTTGCCCCGCCTTGTTTTCCTGTTCGAAGATGATCTGGGCCAGTACCGAGCGGGTGATGTCGTCGCCGGTCTTGGCGTCGTAGACGAGGAAATCCTCGCCGTCCTTGACCATTGCCGCGAGGTCCTCGAGCGTCACATAGGTGCTCGTGCCGGTATTATAGAGCCGTCGATTCGCGTATTTCTTGATCGTGGTGGGTTGGTCTGATTTCGCCATGGGCTCACACATGCACACCGAGGACGGGAACCCGACGGCCTCGCCGAAGGGCTGACAAGCAACGCATCGCAGCAAAGGTAAGCATTTTCAATGTGGTTCGGCTACCGTTTTGTGCGGCACGGTTAATTACAAAGCATAGGCATTGCTCATGAAACTGCCAAGAGCGTCATTTTGAATGCGTCGCGGCGTAATTTGGCCCTCTGGCCAATTGACACCGGAGGCCTAGATTAACAGGATGGAACGACAGATTGGCCCGCCCATCCGGCCGCCCGCCGTCCGAGTCTCAAGGCTTCAGGCCCAAGAATCCAAACCCAAGAACCCAAACCCAGGAGATGTCCATGTCAGACGATGTCGTCATCGTCAGCGCCGCCCGCACCCCGGTCGGAAGTTTCAACGGTGCGTTCGCCACCACGCCGGCCCACGATCTCGGCGCCATCGCCATCAAGGCTGCGCTGGAGCGCGCGGGCATCGAGCCGGCACGGGTTTCCGAGGTGATCATGGGGCAGATCCTGACCGCGGCGCAGGGCCAGAACCCGGCCCGTCAGGCCTCGATCGCGGCCGGCATCCCGGTGGAAAGCCCGGCCTGGGGCGTCAATCAATTGTGCGGTTCGGGCCTGCGCACGGTGGCGTTGGGCTACCAGGCGCTGCTCAACGGCGATTCGGAAATCGTCGTCGCCGGCGGCCAGGAATCCATGAGCATGGCTCCGCATGCGCAGTACCTGCGCGGCGGCATCAAGATGGGTCCGGTGGATTTCGTCGACACCATGATCAAGGATGGCTTGTGGGATGCCTTCAACGGCTACCACATGGGCAACACCGCCGAGAACGTCGCGCGGCAATTCCAGATCACCCGCGCGCAGCAGGACGAATTCGCTGTCGCCTCGCAGAACAAGGCCGAGGCCGCGCAAAAGGCCGGCAAGTTCAAGGACGAAATCGTCCCGGTTACCATCAAGACCCGCAAGGGCGACATCATCGTCAGCGACGATGAATATCCGCGTCATGGCGCCACGATCGAAGCGATGGCCAAGCTCAAGCCGGCGTTCGAAAAGGAAGGTACCGTGACCGCCGGCAGCGCGTCCGGCATCAATGACGGCGCCGCCGCGGTGGTATTGATGACCGCCAAGCAGGCCGCCAAGGAAGGCAAGACTGTATTGGCACGCATCGTGTCGTGGGGTCAGGCCGGCGTCGATCCGAAGATCATGGGCACCGGGCCGATCCCGGCTTCGCGCGCCGCGCTGAAGAAGGCTGGCTGGAAGATCGGCGATCTCGATTTGATCGAGGCCAATGAAGCCTTCGCGGCGCAGGCCTGTGCGGTCAACAAGGACCTCGGCTGGGATACCTCCAGGGTCAATGTCAATGGCGGCGCGATCGCGATCGGCCATCCGGTCGGCGCGTCCGGCGCACGCGTGCTGGTGACGCTGCTGCATGAAATGCAGAAGCGCGATGCCAAGAAGGGCCTCGCCACGCTGTGCATCGGCGGCGGCATGGGCATCGCGATGTGCATTGCACGCGACTAAACAAACGGCAGCAAATGCACTTGATGATGAAAAGATCATCTCGCAACTGCAGCGCACAAAGATAATAAGAAACGCCCGGCTCGCGCCGGGCGTTTTGTTCTTGATGTTCGTCAAACGGCCCGCTTAATTCGACGCTACAAAAAAGTACAAATAGAGGAAGCCCAGGGAAAGTTAAGGGAGGGATTCGATATGGCGCGTGTGGCATTGGTGACGGGGGGGACGCGGGGCATCGGTGCGGCGATCAGCAAGGGGCTGAAGGCTGCGGGTTACAAGGTTGCTGCCAGCTATGCGGGCAATGATACGGCGGCGGAGAAGTTCAGGGCCGAGACCGGTATTCCCGTCTACAAATGGGATGTCAGTTCGTTCGATGCCTGTGCCGCCGGCGTCAAGCAGGTCGAGGCCGACCTCGGCCCGGTCGATGTTCTTGTCAACAATGCGGGCATCACCAAGGACACCGCGTTTCACAAGATGACGCTCGATCAGTGGAATGCCGTCATCAACACCAATCTCGGCTCATTGTTTAATATGACCCGGCAGGTGATCGAGGGCATGCGCGCCCGGAAATTCGGCCGCGTCATCAACATCTCCTCGATCAACGGCCAGAAAGGCCAATTCGGCCAGGTGAACTATTCCGCGGCCAAAGCTGGCGACATCGGTTTCACCAAGGCGCTCGCGCTGGAGAACGCCAGGGGTGGCATCACCGTGAACGCGATCTGCCCGGGCTATATCAATACCGAAATGGTGCAGGCGGTGCCGAAGGACGTTCTTGAGAAGAACATCCTCCCGCAGATTCCGGTCAACCGCCTCGGCGAACCGGAAGAGATCGCGCGCAGCGTGGTCTTCCTGGCCGCCGACGACGCCGGCTTCATCACGGGGTCGACACTGACCGTGAATGGCGGGCAATATCAAACCTGATGAATGTCCTGCGTTGCTGCGAGGACAGTTGACGACGACGCAATCCAGTCTACCTGATGGTTGGACTGCTTCGCTTGCAATGACAGGCTTATGACCTCCCGCGCCGCCACGCTGATCGGACTGACCGCGATTCTGATGTGGTCGCTGCTGGCGGCGTTGACGGTGGCAACCGGGAAGATCCCAGCCTTTCAATTGGCCGCGATGACGTTTGCGATCGGCGCGCTGGTGGGATCGCTGACCTGGATCGGTCGGCCGGAGGCAGTCGCCACCTTGCGGCAACCGGCGCTGGCGTGGATCGTCGGGGTCGGCGGACTGTTCGGATATCACGCGCTGTATTTCCTGGCGTTGCGCTTCGCGCCGCCGGCTGAAGCCGGGCTGCTGAATTATCTCTGGCCGCTATTGATCGTGCTGTTCTCGTCGCTATTGCCGGGCGAACGGCTGGCGCCGCATCACGTCATCGGTGCGTTGCTGGGATTGGTCGGCACGGTGCTGTTGTTTGCGGCCAGCAGCGGCAGCGGCTTTGCGCCGGGCCAACTGCCCGGATTGATCGCGGCGTTCGTCGCGGCCTTTGTGTGGGCGACCTATTCGGTGATGTCGCGCCGGCTCAAATCGGTGCCGACCGATGCTGTCGCTGGCTTTTGCGCGGTGACGGCGTTGCTCGCCGCAGTGGTGCATGAACGGGTTGAAGTCACGGTCTGGCCGGAGACGACAGGCCAATGGCTGGCGATTATCGTGCTCGGCGTCGGACCCGTCGGTGCGGCGTTTTATGCCTGGGATATCGGCATGAAGCGCGGCGATATCCGCGTGCTCGGTGCCGCGTCCTACGCGACGCCGCTGCTTTCGACGCTGTTTTTGATGCTGGCGGGCTTTGCCACGCCGAGTGTGAGTATCGCGATTGCGGCGGTCCTGATTGCCGGCGGCGGGTTGATCGCGGCAAAGGACATGATCTGGAAGGGGTGAAGCGTTTTCTGCGTAGGGTGGGCAAAGGCGCTCTTGCGCCGTGCTCACCATTCTTTCTGTGAAACAAGGGCACGCTTCGCTTTGCCCACCCTACGTCATTAGGCCGGCTCCCAGCCCTTCGGCGCCAGTTCGAATTTCGCGAAGTCAAATCCCGGCGCGACGGTGCAGCCGACCAACGTCCAGTCGCCGGTGCTTTCGGCCGCCTGCCATGCCTGCGGCGGTACGATGGCTTGAGGTCGTTCGCCTGCCGCCAGATCTGCGCCAAGCCTGATGCTACGCTGGCCGTCAGTGTCGGCGATCTGCAAAATCAACGCGCTGCCGGCGTAATAATGCCAGGCCTCGACCGCGTCGATGCGATGCCAGTGCGAGCGCTCGCCGCGAGCCAGCAGGAAATAGATCGCGGTCGAATGCGAGCGTCCACTGGCGTCGGTATGCTCATCGCGAAAGGTCTCGCGGTAATGCCCGCCCTCGGGATGCGGCTTCAAGTCGAGCCGCGCGATGATGTCGGCAGCGCTCAGTGCCTCGATCATCTGGCTTTATCCATCAGGATTTGTTTTTGCGCTCGCGCAATTCGCCGAACACGTCGGCGGCGCTCTGGCCCTTCATCCGCACGCTGGCTGCGACCGAGGGCTCATCGGCACGCAGGAACACGTTGGCCTTCTTCTCATCGCCGAGCAGCGTCGGGATCGTCGGCTTGTTCTCGCTGCGCAATCGCGTCACTTCCTCGGCGCGCGCCTTCAAGGCCGCATTATCGGGCTCGACCGTCAGTGCAAACTTGATGTTGGACGCGGTGTATTCGTGGCCGCAATAGAGTTTGAAGTCATCGGGCAGCACGCGCAGCTTGAGCAGCGAATCCCACATCATCGGATAGGTGCCCTCGAACACCCGCCCGCAGCCGATCGAGAACAGCGTGTCGGCGGCGAACAGCGCCTTTTCGCTGTCGAATACATAGCTGACATGGTCGAGGGTGTGGCCGGGAGTTTCCAGCACCCGCGCCAGCAGACCGCCCACCTTGATGACGTCGCCCTGGGCGGCGCGCAGATCGACATTGGCGATCTTGGCAGCCTTGTCGTGCGGTGCGACCACACGGCATTTGTATTTCTGCTTCAGTTCGGCGACGCCGCCGACATGGTCGCCATGATGATGGGTGATCAGGATATCGGTCAGCGTCCAGCCCTCGCGCTCCAGCGCCTGGATGATGGGGCCGGCTTCCGGCGCGTCGATGGAGGCGGTCGCCTTGGTTGCGGGATCGTGAATCAGGTAACCGAAATTGTCGGTGAGGCAGGGGAACAGGCGAATTTCGGCAGTCATGTTATCTCCATGATCGATTCTGGCAACGACGCGATCGAGCCCCATATCGGCATGAAATATGGCGTTAACGCCGAATAAGCAATGCGATATTCGCTACGCTTTTGCCGGTGGCTTCGTGTTAGATTGGATTTATGACAATCGATGTCATCGATCTCAGAGATTTCTATTCGCAGCGCCTCGGTATTGTGGCGCGGCGGCTGATCAATCGCGGCATTCATGCCCGCTGGCCGGATGCCGCAGGTCAGCGGGTGCTTGGCCTCGGCTACCCGACGCCGTATCTCGGCCTGTTCCGTGAGGACTCCGAGCGCTGCATCGCCTTCATGCCGGCCGCGCAAGGCGTGTTGAAGTGGCCGACCGCGCGGCCGACCCTGGCGACGTTGGTCGATGAATTTTCGTTGCCGCTGCCGGATGCCGCGGTTGACCGCATCCTCTTGGTTCATGCGCTGGAAATCTCCGACGATCCGGAAGGTTTGCTGCGCGAGGTGTGGCGCGTGCTGGCGCCGTCGGGCCGCATGATGGCTGTCATTCCGAACCGGCGCGGAATCTGGACGCGCTCTGACGCAACGCCGTTCGGTCACGGCCGGCCGTATTCGCGCTCGCAGATCACGCAGTTGCTGCGGCAGACCTGGTTCACGCCGACGGCATGGGGTGAGGCTTTATTCCTGCCGCCGGTCCGAAGCGGCTGGTTCCTGCGCTCCGCGATGGCGTGGGAGCAAGTCGGCGCCGCGCTGTCGTTGCCGTTTGCCGGGGTCCATATCGTGGAAGCCACCAAGCAGGTCTACCGTGCCATCCCGGCGCATCGCGAACGCACGCGGCTCATTCCGTCCTTGCCGCCGGTGCTGGTGCCGTCGTCCTTGCGGCCGGAAAATATACGGTTTTCCGGCGTTTCGCCGCGACAAAAACCCGAACAGCGCTAAGCGTTCCGATAAATTCCGTTGCCGCAATGCGGGAACCTCCGCGCTTCGAATTCGTTATTGGGCGTAGCTGGCGCAAAGGCTGCGAAAGCTTTGGCGCGTCAGGTTTGGGGGCGTCGACCGGGGCATTTCCTCATGGGTTCCATCCGATGGATTTGCAGCGATGGCAGCGCGATGTGACGGCTGCCGTAACGGGGCCTGCGCCAACGAACGATCATTTCCACGATAATTTCAAAGATCGTCGCGACGATGATCGCGTCGTCGAAACCAGCATCCCCTTCCGGCTCGATGCGCTGCACTGGAGCGGCTTTCATACCCGCGTCGTGATGGCGCTTGGGATCACCTGGATCCTGGACGGGCTGGAGGTCACGCTGGCTGGCGCGCTATCGGGCGCGCTGAAAGAAAGTCCGACATTGCAATTTACGAATTTCGATGTCGGATTCGCCAACAGCGCCTATCTCGCCGGCGCCGTGATCGGCGCGTTCGGGTTCGGCTGGCTCACCGACCGGATCGGGCGCAAGAAACTGTTCTTCATCACGCTGGCGCTTTATCTGACGGCGACCGCGGCGACGGCGTGTTCATGGAGCATTGCGAGCTACGCGCTGTTTCGATTTCTGACCGGCGCCGGAATCGGTGGCGAATACACCGCGATCAATTCGACAATTCAGGAGCTGGTGCCGGCGCGCTATCGCGGCTGGACGGATCTGGTGATCAACGGCAGTTTCTGGCTCGGCGCGGCCATGGGAGCCGTCAGCGCGATCATTCTGCTCGATCCGCATCTGATCGGGCCTGATTGGGGCTGGCGGCTCGCTTACCTCACCGGCGCGTGCCTTGGTCTCATCGTGTTTGTGATGCGGATGTGGATTCCGGAAAGCCCGCGGTGGCTGGTGATTCACGGCCATCCTGATCAGGCCAATGCGATCGTCGAGGACATCGAACGATCGGTCACCGGGCATGCGCAGAAACAAGACTCGTATCAACACGCATGGCCTAAAATGAAACTGAAGATGCGCGATCACACGCCGCTGCGCGAGGTCGTGCATACGCTGTTTTCCGTCTATCGCCAGCGCTCAATGGTCGGGCTGGCACTGATGATCGCGCAGGCGTTTTTCTACAACGCGATCTTCTTCACCTTTGCGCTGATCCTGACCGATTTCTACGGGATCGGGGCAAATCAGGTCGGCTGGTATCTGCTGCCGTTCGCGGCTGGCAATTTTCTGGGGCCTCTATTGCTGGGCCGATTGTTCGACACGCTGGGACGCCGCGTGATGATTGCGCTCACTTACGGAGTTTCGGGCGTTCTGTTGGCGCTGTCGGGTTATCTGTTCTCGATCGGTGTGCTGAGCGCGCAGACCCAGACCATCGCGTGGATGGTGATTTTCTTTTGGGCTTCGCCGGCGGCCAGCGCGGCGTATCTGACCGTCAGCGAGACGTTTCCGCTGGAAGTGCGCGCGCTCGCGATCGCGTTTTTCTATGCGGTGGGAACCGGCATTGGCGGCGTCGCGGGGCCAGCCTTGTTTGGCGCGTTGATCGACACGGGATCGCGCGGCAGTGTTTTCTTTGGCTATTTGCTGGGGGCGGGATTGATGATCGCGGCGGCTGTTGTCGCATGGCGTTACGCTATCGCGGCGGAGCGGCGGACGCTGGAATCTGTCGCAAAGCCGCTGGCTTTTGTGGAGTAGGATGACATGAATCAGGGTGTAATAGATGCGGATCGGGCGCAAACGCGCGTACGGGAAGACATGCCGGAAATGACATCGGAGAAGCTGACGGTTGACGATCTCGCGCGGCGCATCGGCGATTGTGCCGTGCTGCTCGATATCGACGGCACCTTGCTGGATCTTGCGCCGACGCCGCGCGAGGTCTGGGTGCCGCTGGGTCTGGCGAAAACCCTCAGCCAGTTGCATGAGAGAACCTCGGGCGCGCTGGCGCTCGTCAGCGGACGTTCGCTCAACGATATCGATCTGATCTTTGCGCCCGAGCAATTTCCGGCTGTCGGCGGTCACGGCGCGGAAATGCGCGTCTCGATCAACAACGAAGCCGTTGCGGTGCATGCGCCGCCGATGGACAAGGAATTGAAGCGCCGGCTTGCGGCCATCGCCAAGCTCAGTTCGGGCATTCTGCTCGAAGACAAGGGCTATTCGCTGGCGTTGCACTACCGGCTGGCTCCAAATGCGGAGAAGGCGATCTATGAAGCGGTGTCGCTGATCAGGGCCGATCTGCCCAATGCGCCGATCGAGGTGCTGCCCGGAAAGTGCGTCTGCGAAATCAAGCATTCCGGTTTTACCAAGGCCTCAGGCGTGCGCGAATTGATGACCCATGAACCGTTTCGGGGACGCCGTCCGTTTTTTATCGGCGACGATGTTACCGATGAGTCGGTGTTTGCGATCATGCCTGATTTCGGCGGTCTCGCCTTTTCCGTTGGGCGGCGTGCGCAGGGCGTTGCCGGACATTTCGACGAACCGCGCGACGTGCGCGCTTGGCTCGCGCGCCTTGTCGATGGCGAAGCTGCGGCAAACCGATGATCGTGTAGAACGCCTGTTTTGCGTTCGTGACGAAATAGAGGCGATTCATGCGCTTCTATTTTCGTTATTTTCATTTGACGCATTTTTCAGCGGTGGATGTGTCGAGTTCCATCGAGTCGCGCCTGAATTTGGTTTCATTTCGTTGAAAGGGTGACCAGGAACCATATTGATGAATGGTTGTTAACTCGCGAGACCACTCAGGAGGGGACCCTGTGAAACTCGTCGTTGTTTCGAACCGTGTTGCGCGCGGTAACGCCAATGAGCCCATGACGGGCGGGCTTGCCGCAGCATTGCTGCCGGTGGTGGAGAAATCCGGAGCAATTTGGGTCGGTTCGAGCGGTCGCGTTCGTGACGGCGCCCAGAAAGAACCGTTCGCTGAAATCGAAGCATTAGGCGCAGGCGCGCTGGCGATGCTGGATCTGCCGGCCGCGCATTACGGCGGATATTATGAAGGGTTTGCCAATTCTGCGCTGTGGCCGGCGCTGCATTCGCGCGCCGATCTGATCCGCGCCTCGCAGGATGATTATCTTTCCTACCGCGAAGTGAACGCCTTCATGGCGCGCGCTTTGCTGCGTTTTCAGAAGCCCGATGCCGCCTTCTGGATTCAGGATTATCACTTCCTGGCGCTGGGAGCGGAACTGCGCGATCTCGGCGTGACCGTGCCGGTCGGCTTCTTTCTGCATACGCCGTGGCCGGTGCGCGCCGTCATGGAAGGCGTGCCGCATCATCGCGAGCTGATCGAGGCGATGCTGGCCTATGATCTCATTGGATTCCAGACCCAGGATGATTGCGAAAATTTCCTGGAGTATCTTTCGTCCTGCCTTGGGCTTGAGAGCGAAGATGGCGTCGTGATCTCGCGTTACGGCAAATCGCGCATTGCGGTGTTTCCGATCGGCATCGATGCCGAGAAATTTGCGCTGCACGCAGCCAAGGCCGTGTCCCATCCCGACGTGTCGCGATTGCGGCGCAGCCTCAATGGCGAGAAACTGGCGATCGGCGTCGACCGGCTGGATTATTCCAAGGGGTTGATCAATCGCATCAACGCGTTCGATCGGATGTGGACCTTGCAGCCGGCGCTGGCGCGCACCGCCTCGCTGCTGCAGATCGCGACGCCCTCGCGCGGCGCGATCGAAGCCTATGGCAATCTGCAGAACGAACTCGCCAAGCTGGTCAGCGACGTCAATGGCCGCCATGGCGAGGTAGACTGGACGCCGATCCGCTATCTCAACAAGGGTTTCAGCCAGACCGTGCTGGCGGGGCTTTATCGTACCGCCCAGGTCGGCGTCGTCACGCCGCTGCATGACGGTATGAATCTCGTCGCCAAGGAATATGTCGCGGCACAAAACCCGGCCGATCCCGGCGTGCTGGTGCTGTCGAAATTCGCCGGCGCCGCCGACGAACTCGATACCGCGCTGCTGGTCAATCCGCACGATATCGATGGCATGGCGCGCACCATCGCGACCGCGCTCAGCATGCCGCTAAGCGAACGGCGTCTGCGCTGGGAAGCGATGATGGACAAGCTTCGCAACCATACCATTCAGCAATGGTTCGCGGATTTCGTCGAGGCGCTGCAGGCGACGCAGGCCTACGGACCTGCGGCGGTGCCGGCAATGATGGAGCCGCCAACCTTGTGGCCGCTTCGCTCGGTCAATTCAGGGGTGCGGTATCACTAATTTCCGGTGTCAGTAGCAGTACGACACGCCATCGAGAATGGCGCAGCGCGTCTTGTTCGGCGCGTTCGGATCGTCCAGCGGCACCACGCCCGTGCCCTGACCGACGAAGACGCCCTGTCCCACATGCACGGATGATTTGTTGCCGATGATCACGCTCGGGTGCGGCGACGCGCTCGATCGCGTGCCGTCGGGCCAGATGATCGCGTTGCCCGACAGGATGCCGCGCCGTCCGTCATTGCAGGTCACCACCGGGCCGTCATGGCTGCAGGCCTGCGCCAGCGCCGGCTCGGCGTAACCCGCGCTGATGATGGACAGGAGAATAGCGAGTTGCAGCATCCGTCCGTCGGTCATGTCGCCCTCCCGGCAGGTGATTTGCCGCTCTCTCCATCGTCGAGGATAACCGGTTTTCGGTTCAAGAGCTTGGCGTGCGAAAATTCGACGCGGGCGAGAATTTAAAATTATTTATATTATTCAAAAGGTTATGGAAATAGTCGCGGCCCCGTCCGCAGTCCCTTGCAAAAGTCCTTCAGCCCCTTCAAGAGAGGGCATCCGGAGAGATGGCCGAGTGGCTTAAGGCGCACGCTTGGAAAGCGTGTGTGCGGGAAACCGTACCGTGGGTTCGAATCCCACTCTCTCCGCCACCGTTTTTCTGTAGCGTAGAAGTCCTTCAAATATAAGCGCTTTTCGTATCGACGGTCGTTTCGCGGTGGAGCACCCCGGTGGAGCACTCCCGACCCCCTTTTTGCCATGCCTAGCTGCATTTTGCGAAGGGAAAATTGCAACCTGGCGAATAAGCCGGGCTGTCGGTTGGCGAGCGGTTAGGGCGCCAGCAAAACGCGGATCCTATAACGCCGCTTTGGTTATACTACTTTCGCAAATCTAGTATAACTCGCTTGCCGACGCCTCGATGTCGTTATACTGTTTTCGCGAAAATAGTATAACGAGGTTCCCGTGGCTGTTTCCCCGGCAATCGATATTTCGTATCAGACCCTTTATTCGGAGTTGGTCCAGCGAAGCCTGGATGACAGTTTCACGTCCGAATTTTCGGCCGACGGCCGCTTCGTGGCCGTGGAAGTGAAGAAAAAGAAATACTGGTATTTCGACACGCCCAGTCTCGAAGGAGGCGCTCAGAACCGCCGGTACGTCGGTCCCGTCGACGATCCGGAAATCACCAAGCGAGTCGAATCGTTCAAAGACCTCAAGGCGGATCTGAAAGGACGCCGACGTCTCGTCGCCACGCTCACGCGCGAAGCCTATCTGCCTCGCCCCCTATTGATGAGCGGCCAGGTCGTCGAAGAATTGGCGAACGCCGGCTTCTTCCGCCTGCGCGGGGTGCTGATCGGAACGGTCGCTTATCAATGTTATCCGGGCGTACTCGGACGGCGTCTTGATGCGATCGCCATGCAGACCGGCGATGCCGACTTCGCTCAATTCCACGAAATTTCCGTCGCGGTCGGCGATACTCTGCCGCCGATCCTGGACGTACTTCGTCGCGTCGACGGCACGTTCCGCGAAATCCCCAGCCAGACGGACGGGCGCGTCTCCACGCAGTTCGTCTCGCGGGACAAATTCAAGGTCGAGTTTCTGACCCCGAACCGCGGACCTGACGACATCGCCGGTAAGCCGGTTCAAATGCCGGCTCTGGGCGGCGCCGCGGCATTCCCGCTGCGCTTCCTCGACTTTCTCATCCGACATCCCGTAAGGGCCGTGCTGCTGCACGGCGCGGGCGTGCCCATCCTGATTCCGTCGCCGGAACGATACGCCGTACACAAACTGATCGTGGGATCCCGTCGAAAGGAAGATCGCGACACGGCGAGCAAGGCGGCCAAGGACCGTCTTCAGGCCAAGTCGATCATGGAAGCGATGATCGCCAACCGGCAGCAAGACGACCTGGCCGGCGCCTACATGGAGGCTTGGGACCGCGGAGATCATTGGGTCGCTGCGATACGCACCAGCCTGGCAACCTATGACGACCAATTCCGAAGCCTTCTCGACACCGAACTGGCCAAGGGCATACGAAACAACGGTGGCGAGCCCCGCGATTACGGGTTCGACGATGAGCCGAAAGAAACGATCGCTGCAGGTCCCAAATAGAGATCAGCGCATTTGCGCGCTGCGCCCGCGGCAGAGCACGCGAGTGCCCGGCGGCGCGGCCTTGACCGCGAGTTATCGACATCGTTGGGTAGAGGTCCCAATTCGGCGGTCGGCAACGAACTTCAGCCACAAGTGAAGCTATGGAAAAAACACGCGCAAAGCGCATGGCGGTGGAATTACAGGGCCGTTTGGTGGGCGGTTGGAAAATCGGCCCGTACCTCGGCAACGGATAGGCCGTCGTCCTCAACGCTCAGAAGTCGGGACGTCCCGCCGCCATCAAGTTGATCGATCCAGAAATGGTCGAGCGGTCGGGAGTCGACCATCAACTGGCGCGCATCTTGCGGGAGAAGGAGTCCGCGGGTCATGGCCACCCGAACCTCATCGAGATCCTCGATGGAGGCCAGTGCGACGAAACGCAGATGCTCTTCGTCGTCATGGAACGCGTCAGTTCAAAGACTTTGGGTCAGGTTCGCAACAAACTGCCGAGGAAATGGTGATGCCGATCGCCGGCAAGAAGCAGGCGGCGATGACGAAGAAGGCTGCCGCGCGGCCGCATCGGAAGCGGCTTATACCGCCGGGTGGAGTGCTGGTTGCTGTTCCGGCCGTGCGTAAGGCTATGTTTTTAATTCATTTTATAGGTTAGCTGGCCGGCAGACTGGCTGCTGGCGCCAAACCCTTGACAAATCTAGGATCAAATAGGAGAAATTGGGACCTATTTTCGGAGATGACCAAATGGCTTCGCATGCCTCTCTCTTAGACGCCGCAGGACTGGCTCCCGCTTCCAAGAGGTCGTTGTTGGCCGAAGCATGCCCGACATGCGACCAGCCGATCCCCCACGATCGCTACGACGAGATCAAGGATCGGATCCAGTCGCGCGAGCGAAAACGCTCCGACGAGATCGCCGGTCGCCTGCAGGAGCAGCACGCCCGCGACAAAGAACTCGCGTTGGAGGAGGCGCGCAGGCTCACCGACGTGAAGATCGCCGAAGCGTCCGACGCCGTGCGTCGCGCCGCCGCGTTGGAGAACGCCGAACGCATTGCCGGGGTCGAGCTCGCCAACGGGGAAGCTCAGGCCGCGATCCGCGCCGAACTGGCGGAGGCGCGCGAGGCGACGGCCGGCGCCAACTCCACGATCGAGCGCATCAACCAGGCTGCCGCCGAGCGGGAGCAGACGATCCGCGCGGAGGCCGCGCTTTCGGCGGAAGCCTCGGTCCGCGAAAGGCTGGAACAAGGCGCGCGTCGCCTTCAGGAGATGCAAAGCGCGTTCGACGAGCGCATCAAGAACGCCGACACCGCCAAGGTTGCGGCCGAGACGGCAGCCGCCGCCCTTGAGAGCGCGATGTCGAAGCAGCGCGACGAGCATGTCGCAGCCCTGGCGGACATCAAGTCGGTGGAAGCCGAGCGGGAGATCGCCATCCGCGCCGAGGCCGCGCTTTCGGCAGAAGCGGCGGCGCGCGAAAAGCTGGAAGAGGGCGAGCGCCTTCTGCAGGAGATGCAGAGCGGATTCGACGAGCGCATCAAGAACGCCGACGCCGCGAAGGTCGCGGCCGAGACCGCCGCGGAGGCTTTCCAGACCGCGATGGCGCGGCAGCGCGACGAGCACGCCGTCGTGCTTGCGGACATGAAGTCGGTGGCCGCCGACCGTGAAGCCCAGATCCGTTCGGAGATCGAAGTCGCCGCTGCGGCAGGCGTTCGCGAGCAGGTCGAAGGTCTCGAAAGGGCCAAGGCGGAGGCCGAGGTCGGCGCCGCTTCGGCGCAGCTCCAGATCGATGCGCTGCAGGAGGCTCACCAGGCGCAGCTCCAGGACGAGCGCGATGTCTGGCAGAAGCACGTCGACGAGGCGGTCAACGCGGAGAAGGCGGCTGCCTTCGAGGAACGACTAAAGATCCAGAGCAAATTCGAGGACCTCAAGCGCGCCTACGACCAGAAGACGGCCGAAGAGTTGGGTGAAGGCGCCGAGATCGATCTCTACGAGGCGCTCAAGGCCGAATTCGAGGGTGACCGGATCGAGCGGATCAACAAGGGGCAGCCCGGCGCCGACATCTTGCACACCGTCATGCACAACGGCAAGGAGTGCGGAAAGATCATCTACGACTCGAAGAACCACAGGCAATGGCGCACCGAGTTCGTGACCAAGCTGGCTTCCGACCAGATGGCCGCGAAGGCCGAGCACGCCGTCCTGTCGACCAGCAAATTCCCGAAAGGCATGCGTCATCTGCACGTGCAGGACAATGTCGTCCTGGCGGGACCCGCACGCGTGGTCGCGTTGGTGCACGTGATCCGCCGCCATCTAGTCCAGACCCATACCTTGCGCTTGAGCAACGACGAGCGCACGAAGAAGACGGCGGCGTTGTACGACTTCATCACGTCCGAGCGCTGCGCGGGATTCCTCGCCCGGATCGACACCCATACCGACGACCTACTCGAACTGCAGGTAAAGGAAAAGAAGGCCCACGACCAGACGTGGAAGAAGCAGGGCGAACTGATCCGCTCGGTGCAGCGGGTCCGTGCGGAACTGACGAACGAGATCGACACCATCGTCGGGACCGCCGAGTTCGGCGTGTTCGCAGATGAATAGCGCCGCCGAAAGCCGCGACCGGGTCGTGGTCAACCTGCAGGAACGAAGGCTCGATCGCACGGTGTTGCGCACATACAGGACGAGGGCGAGCCTCGACGAGGTGGTGCCGAACGACAAGCAGCCGCGTCTGGGTCCGAAGATCGACGAGGAGCTTCAGCGCCAGATCGAGGCCAACGGCGGCCTCTTCGAACCCCTGCTCGTCGAGCCCCATCCGGAGTTTCCGGGAAAGTATCGGATCATCGATGGCGACCGCAGATGGTCGAACTCGAAGGCGCTGGTCGAGCAGGGGAAGGAAGAATACCGGCTGATCCCGGTCGAGGTCACCGACAGGACGCTGAGCGAGGAGGACCGGCTGCGGGTGTGGATCTACATCCACCGGCAGCGCAAGGAATGGGACGCCAAGGAGAAGGAGATGGTCGCCTACAGGCTCGTGGACCTGATGGGGCGGGCCAGCGCCGCCAACATCCTCGGGATCACCGTCCGCGAACTCGACAAGCTGGTCGACGTATTCGAGCTTTCGGAGAAGTTCACCAGCCTTCGCGACCCGGGTTCGGCCATCACGTGGGCGCGGGAGTTGATGGGCGTCAGTAAGAAGCTCCTCACGCCGAGCGTGGTCGAGGCCGTCGTCAAGAAAGTCAACCAGAAGCGGATCACCAACTCGAAGGATCTTCGCAAGCTCCGCACCATATTGCCTGACCCGATCGCCAAAGCGCACTTCCTGGGAGACGCCGGAGACCTGGAGTCGGCGGCGCTGCGTCTGGTAACAACGAAGCCGAAAGCGGACGACGGCCTGACCGGCGAGCTCGATGCGGTCGTCGAGGCGGTGAAGGCGGTGCCGTGGACGACACTGCAGGAGTTGAAGGGAAACGCCGAACTGCTGAAGAAGATAGACGACGCCGAGACCATGCTGCGCTCGCTCCGGAAGGCGCTTTCCTAACAACGTGGCTTCCCTAGCCGGGCACGGAATGAAGACCGGATCGGTTGCTGCGGCGCACAGTCGCCGGCTTCTCCACCGGACTTTGCAAGCTGGATCGGTTCGGTATGGACAATACCCGCGCGCAACATCTACGTTGCGCCCGTCATTGCAATCTGGGGTTTCATGCGTGCGTTACATCATCGCGATTTCTGGGCCGGTTGCGGTCGGAAAGTCGGCTTTGGCCGGCGAACTGCTTCGGAGATTCAGTTCTCATCGGATCTCCACGCGGACATTGTTGCTGGACAACGGTATCCCGAACGAACGCGATGCGCTGATCGAGGCCGGCAAGCGCCTCGACGTCGACACCGATGGCCGCTGGGTTCGTGACGGGATCGCGCGATACGTCGCCGAGAACCAGGGCAAGGACGTGATCCTGGTCGATGCGGTCAGGACGGCCCGGCAGGTCGAACATCTTCGCGAGACCTACGGCGATCGGCTCGTCCACGTGCATGTCACGGCACCGTTCGACGTGGTCAAGAAACGCTACGAAGATCGCGGTTCGGTCGCCGACACCGGCATGACGTACGATCAGGTCAGAACCGATCCGACCGAAGCCGGCGTGTGGTCGTTGGACGGCACGGCCGACAGGGTCGTCGAAAACCATAACCGGGAGCCCGCATCTCTGCTCGCCCTGGCGGTCGCGGGCCTCGAGCTCTTTCCAGGCGCGGCGGCTCCGTTGGTAGACGTGATCGTGAGTGGCCAGTACGGTAGCGAGGGCAAGGGGCACATCTGCGCTCACATTGCGACGGAATACGGCATCCTGGTGCGGGTCGGCGGCCCCAATGCCGGCCACAAGGTCGCGGATCCCGAGTATAACTACAGACAATTGCCGTCCGGCACCCAGTCAAATCCGGATGCGAAGATCTTGATCGCAGCCGGATCGACGATCTCGCCCACCCGAATTTTGCGGGAGATCGCCGAATGCGACGCCGCGCGCCGCATCGTCATCGACGAGCAGGCCATGGTGATCGAAGAGGCCGATATCGAGTTCGAGAGCCGCGACGGTGGTCTCGGGACGATCGGTTCGACCAAGCAGGGCGCCGGCACTGCGTTTGCGCGCAAGATACTGAACCGAGGAAAGACCCCGATGCTGGGTGGGCGGGTCCGGTTGGCGAAGGATCATCCCGACCTGAAGCCTTTCGTCGGCTCCGTCGGCCGCGAGCTCGAGGCGGCATATTGTTCGGGGACGCGCGTGATGCTCGAAGGCACGCAAGGCACCGGGCTGAGTATCCATCATGGCCATTATCCGAACGTCACCGCGCGCGAAACGACGGCGGCCGGTTGTCTCGCTGATGCCGGCATCGCTCCGGCGCGCGCGCGCAGGGTCGTCATGGTCATGCGGCGATATCCGATCCGGGTCGGCGGCGAGTCGGGCCCGATGGGAATAGAGATCGACTTCGAGACCGTTTCCAAGCGCTCAGGCGTGCCCTTGGACGACATCCTCAAGACCGAAGTCGGATCTGTCTCGAATAATCAACGGCGGATCGCCGAGTTCGACTGGGAGCAGCTTCGTCGTTCGTCGGTCCTCAATGGGGCGACCGACATCGCATTGTCGTTTTCAGATTACATCAGCTTTGACAACCGCAAGGCCCAAACCTTCGACCAGCTCACGGCCGAGACGCACCAATTCATCGAGTCCGTAGAGGCTGTTGCTAACGCACCGGTGTCGCTGATATCGACCCGGTTCGCCAAAGCCGGCGTGATCGATCGAAGGGATTGGCGGTGACGGAAGAGGAACTGCTGAAGAACTATCCACGGCTTTACCACATGGCGGAAGACGCGAGTTGGAAGTCGGTCGTCGAGCACGGCCTGTTGTCGACGACCGCGTTGCTCGACTTGTACGGGTTCAAGGGCGAAGAGCGACGGAAACTCGAATCCGAACGACGGCCGGAATCGGTCAAGATTTCGCGCAAAGGGCTACCCGAGGCCGTGGTGCGCGACCAGAAGCCGATGACGCGTTCGCGGCTGAAGGAATGTCTGACGGACGGCACGACGCCAGAACAGTGGTTCGAAACCTTGAACGCCCGCGTCTTCTTCTGGCTTTCGAAGGATCGGCTGCAGACGCTCCTCGGCGCGCGCGCCTACCGCAACAAGCCGCAGACGGTCATCACGCTCGACACGGCGAGCTTGGTGAAGTCGCATCGCGACATCATCACGTTGAGCCCGATCAACAGCGGAGCGACCCTATGGACGCCCGTGCCGAGAGGGCGCGACACCTTCACCTCGATCGCGGACTTCCCTTTCGAGTACCGTCGGAAGGTCAAGAAGAAGGCGATCAAGGACGCGGTCGTGGAGTTGACGGTGATGGGCGGCGTGCCTGACATCGAAGCTCACGCGCTGGCGGCCCACCGGGTCTTCAAGGGCGAAAAGACGGTGCTTTGGCGCCGCAAAGGAAGCGACCCCTCCGAGGGGCCGTAGACCCCTACGCCGCCGAAGTCTCGCTCAGACGCGCGGGACGCCGATGTTTGCGCAGCAGATCGGCCACGTGAGACGTTAGGCCGACCTCGCCTCGGATACGGACGCCGACACCCGATGGCAGACGATGGAGCAGACTGCGCAACTCCTCCAGGCCGCTCGACACGTCGAACGTCTCCCAGCGTTCCGCTTCGCCCGGGACGAGCGTCGAGGCGGCACTGTCCGTCGCGCCCTTATGCAATTGGACGATCCAGACGTGCTTGCCGTCGTGGACCCATTCGAACCGCACCGGTCCGAGCCGATCCTTCGCCCGGTGATAGATCGCCTCGACGTCGGCCACGACGTCTCTCGGTAGACGTTCCGGCACCTTCTGGCCCAGCATGAAGCGATCGCCCTCGCCGGCGGCGCCTTCGACCACGACTTCGCCCCGCGCGTCGGTGATGGCCGCGCCCGCGAAAGATGCAGGGACCGCGGCCTGCGATAGCACGGCCGAAATCGCTTCGCCGCTCGGATCCTCCGCATGGAGCAACCGGAACGGATCGAGCCATCCCTTCGTCGTGGTGAACCTGCCGGGCTCCTGCTCCCTCGGACAAGTCCGGGTCCAGACTTCCTTCGAACCGGTTGCTGTGCCGAACGTGAAGGGCGCGATCCGTCGCGAAATACAGGTCGTGCGGGGAACGGGCAGACCCATGATGTGGGCGATCAGCAGGCCGAACGTCTTGTCGCCGATCAATCGGCTGAAGCGGTTCGGCCATTTGACGGCAGCCATGGCCGGCGCGGTGTCGGAGCCTTCGTATTCCCACATCAAGGTGTGGGTTCGCCGCCAGCCGCGCGGCTTGGGATGGATGCTGAACTCGAGCCGCCCGCGACCCGCATCGACGGTTTCGACCGGGAAGCCATACACCGTCTCGATCAGGGCGAGAGCCCAGTCCAGAGGGAGGGACGCTGTACCGCCCTTTTCGACGCAACGCGGCGTGTCGTCGGGCGCGAACTCGGCCACGCCGCCCTGGATGACGCCGGACACGCCGCCATCGGAGACGTCGACCGTTTCGTTCGCGATGACGAACAGTCCGTCGGCCGACAAGCTTCGGACCAGCGCTTCGATCTGCGCGAGATCGGAGAGACCGTAATGGAAGTCACGGCTTCTCGGACTGTCGGGCGTGAAGCTCCGGAGATTTATCGTTCCCTCGGGACTGCGCTCGATGAGGCTGCGAAGGGCGTCCGCCAGGATCGGGAATTTGTGGTTGGCGTCGAAGCCCGCGACACGGCAGAACTCCTGACGCGGTCGGTCTGCATCGGGAGAGAAGCTCACGAACTGGGCGACGTTTCCGACGCGCGCGAGTTCGTCCAACGAAACGTCCTTACGCAATGACATCGAGCCCGCCCCTATTACGCGTCACGTGGGGGCATAAAGGCGCAAAAGGCCGTAAACTCCAGCCTGTCCGTGGGAATATCACCGCCTTTCACCGGGCATGGGATTGTCCCTTGACATCCCTTTCCCGCTGCAGCGCCTCAAATTTATCGAGCCACATCCGCTTGGCGGCCTCGGGTTGGAGGTGCCGGACCAGGATCGGGGCCGGCTCTATGGTAAATCCGGCGAGCCAGCCGTCGGTCCCCGGCGGCATGATCTGCCTTTGCTCGGCCGCGAGCACTCTCAGGTCGGCTTCCTTGATCTGAGGCGGAAGAGGTGAGGCGACGCCGAAACGCTTCAGGACGGCGTCCTGGACGGTGGCTTCGATCCGCTTGAAGTCGGGAAGCATCTGCTTCAGCGGGCGCGTGATGTCGCCGATGAAAGCCTCCGCAGCGTCATGCAGAAGCGCTTCGAATTCGAACCCCGCGGCGACGTCGCTGACAAGGAGGCTATGCTCGGCTACCGAGTAGAACCGGGTGCATTGGCCGGAATACCGGCAGATGTGCGCGAGCCCGTGCGCGATGTCCTCGGCCGTGAAGTCGCTGGTGTGCGGCGAGGCGAAATCGAACCATGCGCCGCTATGGAGCATGATCGACGGTCCCACTTCAATCTTCACTGCGACCATCGCGCTTTTCTTCCAGGACATCGGACCCCACTAATATAATTCGGCGCGCCGCGCCGCGCCATTGCCCGAAAGCTACAACAATATTGTTGCATATAAAACAAGAATGTCGCAAATGAAGACGTTCTCCCCTCCTCTCAGAATGCGGACATGCCTCGAGGAAAGGTCGACCACCCCGCCGTCGCGCGGCTGCGGGAGCTTGCGGGCGAGCATCCTCGATTGAGTATGCGCGAGCTTGCTCGCCGCTTGGAATTGAACCATTCGCTGGTCACGCGGGCGTTAGGCGGGCACCCCGTGACGGAGACGAACGCGAAGCTGATCGAGCAGGGCATCGACCGCTTGCGGAGCAGCGCCAGGGGGCCGGTCGATGTTGCATTTGCAACAGAATTGCTGCATTTGCTTCAGAGGGCGCTGTCCACGTTGGAGCATGCCCAGAGAACGAAGAGCCGGCGCCGTAGATCTTAAGGCCGCGATCCGGAGGTAGCCTGACGCGGCTTGCCGACTAGGGCGAAGGCTCCGCGTAGTTGTCCGCGGTCTTCAAGAGGTCGTGGAGGGCGGAGATCAGCACTCCGTTGACGATGCGGCTCTTGAGGCGGTCGGGCGGGAAATCGATGACCTCGTTGATCGCTTGCGCGGAGCTATCCGAAAGGTCCACGAGATGGACAAGTTGGCCCGCGAGAAGCGGCAACAGCGGTTCGCGCGTGATCCATCCGTCAGGACCGTGGAGCCAGAGATTGAACTGACGTCCGTCGCAATGAATGTTCGCGTGCGACCCGCGGTGACCAAGGGCATCCCGCAATGCACGGAGTTTCCAGAACCAACCGAAGTCCGCCGCGAGCACGGTCCTGATCGAAGCATGCACCCTCGAAGGATTGCGTTCCGACCACGTGATCAGACCCCTTAGGCTGTCTTTCGGCGCCTGTCCGCGCTTTTCGGCCGCATAGTGAGCCAACGCCGTCGCTATGACGTCGCAGGCCGACCGCAACGTGAAGATGAAGGCCTCGGTCATTCCGCCGACGACGACCACGGATGGCGATCGCCGGATTCGCGAAGGCTCGAGCCAACTCAGTATCTCGTGAGCGTAGGTCGCCAGATTGACTAGGTCGTGGCCGAATGCCTCCGCGGCCGTGGAGAGGACGGCATGATGTTCGGCGAGGCGCGGATCGATGGATTGCCAATGGTCCCAGTAATCGAGCATTCCGGAATAGAAGTCTGCAGGCGTCGAGCTCCTGCCGGACCATTCGATGACCGTGCCTAGTGCCTTAGTTTGCATGACAAGACTTTATCACGGTTGTCGCGTGCCGCGCATCGCGCGGGATAAACCCACGCCCGTCGACTTCAAAGTCCATATTGTTGGACGAGGTCCTTCGGGTCCATGACGATGATGTTCGCCTCCGCCAGCGCCGCACGTCCGCCTCGGTGAAGCAAGCTCGCGGCGCCACCGCGCCTGCCCTCGTCGATCGTACAGAAGATGTCGTTGCCGTAGGCGAAGTGGCTGGCGACGATCGAACCGTCCGCCCACTCCGAAAATAGCCGCCCCCACTTTTTTCGAAGACCTTTTCTCCGTTCGTCCGGGACGGCTTCCCAGGCACGGAGAAAGGAGCGCGTCCATGTCAGCGGTCCCGACACCGGAGTGACGCCGAATTTCTGCGGGAGTTCGGCTTCAAGGGCCTTGCCGGTCCTGACGAGGGCTTCGCGTCCGTCCAGGTCGCGACAGAAATGAGCGTATCGCGCTTGCCGCTCGGTGACAGAGAACTCGCGATCTTCGGCCCACGCGAAGCCTTCGATGAAGGTCTCGCTACCGATCATCTCGGCATGCAGCAACCGCGCCCCGATGCTTTCGATATCCTTGAAGCGATCGATGGCCGGTCGCTGCGGCTTCGGTCGTTCCTTTGGAGTCATGACCACCGCGAGGTAATTCAACTTATCCACGAATTCCAATGCTTCGACGAAGATGGACGCTTCCGACAAGAAGGCCCTGATGCGTCCTTCGACGATGGCCCGTCTGATCGCGCGCGCGTGCTCGGGTGCGACCTTCTGCGGCCATTTCTCGGGATGGTGGATGACGTTGCAGACGTTGGTGTCGAACGTGATCGAAGGCGCTCGTTGCAGCGCCACGTCGCGCGACCGATGCATGTCGACGGAGATCGGGCTGTTCATAGCTCGTCGATGACGATGGACGCCAATCCGGTATAGGTCGCAGGCGTCAGCGCGAGCAGGCGCGCTTTGGCCGCATCTCCCACGTCGAGACCACGTATGAACTCAGTAAGCTCGGCGCCGCTGATCCGGCGGCCGCGGGTGAGCTCCTTCAGCAGGGCGTAAGGGTCGGCGATGCGCGAACGGCCGGCGACGACCTCGGCACGTACGACCGTCTGGATCGCCTCCGCGAGCACTTCCCAATTCGCCTCGAGGTCTGCGTGAAGCACGTCCTCCGCGAGAAAGATCTCGTCGAGGCCGCGCTCCAGATTGTTCAACGCGAGCAGCGAGTGCCCGAACGCAACGCCGATATTGCGTTGCGTCGTGGAGTCGGTGAGATCGCGTTGCAGACGCGAGGTCACCAACGTCTGCGCGAGCGTGCCAAACAACCCGGCCGAGATTTCGAGGTTCGCCTCTGCGTTTTCGAATCGGATCGGATTGATCTTGTGCGGCATCGTGGATGATCCGGTCGCGCCCTCGACGGGAATTTGAGCGAAGTAACCCATGGAGATGTAAGTCCACATGTCGGTGGCGAGGTTGTGCAGAATGCCGCCGGCATGCCTGACGCGATCGTACAGTTCGACCTGCCAGTCGTGCGACTCGATCTGCGTCGTGATGGGGTTGAAGCAGAGCCCGAGCGATTCCACGAACGTACGGCTGACAGCGAACCAATCTACGTCGGGTGCGGCGGCCACGTGCGCCGACCATGTGCCGGTGGCGCCGGAAAACTTCGCGAGATATTCCGAAGCCTCGATCTGTCTCGCGACACGTTGTAGCCGCCACGCGAATACGCCGATCTCCTTTCCCATCGTGGTCGGCGTCGCGGGCTGTCCGTGGGTACGGCCGAGCATGGCCGTATCCCGATGTTTCGCGGCTAAGGACTTCAGGGAACCGATTATGGCGAGGAGCTTGGGTAACCATAGGCGCTTCACCGCGCGCTCGACGGTGAGAGCGTACGCAACCGAGTTGATGTCGTCGCCCGTGCAGGCGAAGTGCGTCAGTTCGGCGATCGCTCCGAGACCTAGCTGTTCGAGCCGTTCGCGGACGAGGTATTCGACCGCCTTGACGTCGTGGTGCGTGATCGCCTCGATCGCCGCGAGCCGGTCGATCTCGGCCTGGCCGAATTCGGCATACGCCGCGCGCAATCGTTCCTTGTCCGCGGCGTCGACGGGGGACGCGCCGAACAGCGAACGGTCGGAGAGTGCGAGGAGCCACTCTACTTCGACCTCGATCCGGGCTCGGTTGAGCCCGGCCTCGGAGAGGTAATCCGCGAGCGACGAAACAGCCGCTCGATACCGGCCGTCCAACGGGCTGAGCGGCTGAAGGGGTAGAGAATTCACGAAATCTCCCGGAAATGGCCGTCGATCAATTGTACCGCTGGCAGCGATCCGGCGCCAGAGGCCCGAAGACAGGAGGGCGGAGTGAACGTTCGGTGCCCTTGCGCGTTGTCGCGCTGCTCTTTCCCTTGCATGCTTCTTCCCCGAGAATGATTGGAATTTGACTGGAGCGCCCATGACGGCCACGCTTCGCCTCTCCGCGCTTGCCTCGCGCACTTTCGCCACGCCTCGGCAGACGACGCACTACATCGAGTGCGGGCCGGACGACGGACCGTTGATGGTCTTCCTTCACGGCTGGCCGGGCATCGGTTTGATGTGGCGCGCGCAGATGGACGCGTTCGCCGCCGACGGATGGCACTGCATCGCTCCCGATCTGCGCGGCTTCGGTGGATCTTCCGCGCCTGCCGCCAACGATGCCTACGCCATCGAAAACGTCGTGGCGGACATGGCGGAACTGCATGACCACCTGGGCGGCCAGCCCGCGATCTGGGTTAGCCACGACTGGGGCGTTGTCGTGGCCGGCGAGTTGGCCGCGCATGAGCCCAAGCGCTGCCGTGGTGTCGTGCTGATCTCGCTGGCGTATCAGCCCGCCGGGCACGCTCTGCCTACAGTTGTTCCGCTTGTCGACCGGACGATTTATCCGGCTGACCATTATCCGGATGGCCAGTGGGACTACTACCGGTACTACACGACGCACTTCGAGACGGCAGTCGCGGACTTGGATGCAGATAAGGCGGCTTCGTTGGCATCTATCTTCCGACCAGGCGACCCCGCCGGGGTCGGCAAGGTTGCGTCGCATGCGGTGGTCACGCGAAACGGAGGCCGCTTCGGCGCTGCGCATCGCGCCCCATCCACCCAACCCGACCCGGCTCTCTGGCCGCCGGCCGACTTCGACGCACTGGTGCAGGCGTTCAACGCTCATGGCTTCCGCGCTTCCTGCGCATGGTACCTGAACGATGACGCCAACGTCGCCTACGCTGGCAAGGCCTGCGATAGTGGCCGCTTGACCCAGCCTGTGTTGTTCGTCAACGGCGATTTCGATCAGATCTGCACCATCGCCGGAAATCCGCAAGGCGACCCCATGCGCGCGGCTTGCGCAGACCTTACCGTGACGAGCCTGCCCGCCGGACATTGGCTGCCGCTGGAGCGTAAGGCGGAACTCATCCAGGTGATCCGCACGTGGCTGCAGAGCAGGAAGCTTTCGTAGTACCGCGTCTCGCTCCGTCGGTACGAACGGTCGTGACGCATCCGCGCGAATTGAGTGGCCGGCGCAAGCCGCAGACCGAATTCCTCACCTCGCGAAAGACAGCCGGCTCTCAAGCTTCCAAGGTCCGCCCAGGTATTCCCAGACGAGAAGTCCCGTTACCGCGCCGGAGCGAGGCTCGAAATCGTCGCCCAGATCTCGGTACAGCCGTTTCGCGGCGTCGGATGTCACCTTGTTCTGGATGGTGACGTGCGGCCGCCACGGCTGGATGTCTTGTCCGGAGAATTCACCGCCCATCGCGCCTCGGATTTCGGCGCGCAGCAGTTCGAGCCTTAGCGACCGCATCCGGATCGCGACGCCGAAGCCGAGGAGGATCGGCGCGTCGACTAGGATAGGCTCCGGACCGTCCGGAAGGGCTGAGGTCGCCAGGCGGCCCGTCCGCGCCGACGACAGACGGTGGAATAGAGTGATGTGGGCCGGCAGCAGGTTGCGCGCCGGAGGAAAGTGCGTGCGGCGTAGGCCGTCCAGCCAGGCAAAGCTGTCCGGATCGAGGTCTGCCGTCAGGATATAGCTAGGAGTCATGGTGTCCCGACGCGTTTGGTGGTGGTCGGCCGTATATCTCAACACTGGGCCTCCGGCGCCCGCCGATCGCTTCTTCCGAGCAGCGGCGAGAACCAGCGGCGATAATTGCGCTTCTTTCAAAACCGGTCGGCGATCGTGATCTGATTGGTTTCGGGCAACGGCATCTGCCGAAGGCACTCGGGCGGAGATTGCTTTGCGACGCTCGATATTACGCCTGATGGTTTGAACCGGGCCCGACCTTGGCGAAGGTCGACTGGCCGGCGCGTCTCTCAAGCGATTGACCGCCATTGAGCAGTGGAGCGCAGGAGAGGTTTGGACAACTCGGTCTTGCGTTGCCGCACCTAGGCTGATTTGAGAACGGATTTGACCTCGCCCCGGCCGATCAACTTCGAAAACCGGCGATAGTCCGAGTGTTCGAACCGCCATCTGCCCGCGGCGATAGCCGGATGGACCCCGGCCTTTTCTGCCGCATCTACGATCTCCTCGGTGCTGCTGCCTTTGACGATTTGGTCCCAGATCGTGGGTGGGATAAGGGCGTTGCGTGCGAACTCATCCGCCTCGGTTTCGATGGTTTCAGAACTGGCTACGTCGAGATCGTCGAGTATCATTTGCCGAACGGGACTTAGGTGGCAAACGACGTGTGCGAATTCGTGCAACAACGTGAACCAAAAATTGTCCAATCGGTCGTGACGCAGGGTCAGGACGATCACTGGAACGCCATCGCTGCGGCACATCGCGGCGCCGTCGAGAAACGTTCCCGGCAGATGCTCCAGGATGATCAGTACGATCCCCATGCCGGATAGCGCGGTCACGATCCGGTCTTGCCAGTCGGGCAAGACGCTCAACTGGGCCAACCTCCGCGCCGCCTTCTTCGGGTCGCCGATCTTGATCTTCTTGATCGCGACTTTTTCCGCGCGCCCCAATGCGGCCGCGCACCACGCCTCGAGCGCAGCCAAATCCGTCTTTGCGTTGGTGCGCTCGGTTCTCGTCTTGCGCAGCATGGCCACGGCCGGAGCGGAGACCTTGGAACGCGACACGAAGCCAGCAAGGTTGTCCTTCGATTTTATCACGCCGAGCTTGCGGAGTGCCTCCTCGGCCGCCATCGAACTGCTCGAAGGACCAGCCGCAGGCTCATGCTTGAACGAGCCGATGAGCGCGGCGACGGGAATCCCGAGGTGTTGATGTAGGGCCCGGATCTGGTCGACGGTGGGTTGCCGCTGTCCTTTGAGTATATCCGACACCCGTGATTTGCTCCCGAGGTAAGGAATCAGGTCACGCTGCGACAGGCCGGCCTGTTGCATCCGGAATTTGATCGCTTGAGCGGGCGTCGCCGTTCCGATGGAATGTCGAGATCGCTCCCATTTCTCGATGAGCGTCTGCAGCACCTCCCGCTCATCGAGCTCGCTCTGACCGTTCTTCCCGAACAGCGCCTTGGCTCTCTTGAGCGCGGCTTGATAGTCCTCGTTGCTGCGAATTGGGCGGATTGTCATGCAGCTTTGCTCCCTGTCTTGACAGCGCGTGCCCCGGTTTCCGAACCCGCATAGTCGATAAGAATCATTTGCGCTTGGCAGTCGGCCAGGAGGTCGACCCGGTAGCCGGGGCCGAGCAGGATCCGGACCTTCATGCCGTCGACGACTGCGGCGGGAAAGAATTCCGCCATTTCTTCCGTCGACTCCCACGAACCCGCCTCGAGCTCGGCGACGAGCGCCGGTATCGCGCCGTCGAGGACATCGCCGGCACTTCGCAAAAGTTCGGCCAACTTCGATATCCCCATCAGTTTCATGGCAACGCCGGCTCCGCCAAAAATGGTTCCCAAATGTGGGACGTTCTATTGCATCCGAACCCGCGTCGTGGCATATGAGAATCATCGTTCCCATAAGTGGGACTAACACGTCGAATCGCACGGGCCAAGGGGTTTGGCTCCACCCTCCCGCGCGCGAGTACGGAGCATTCGCGCGGGCGCGAGCCCCTCAGCAACGGAGTTGCAAATGTCTCAGTATGTCGAAACCGTTATCGAGCGGGTCACCGTCGTCTTCGCGGCGGAAGGGAAGGCCGGCCATCACGACGCGGAGATCGGTCCCACCACCACCGTGAAGGAGTTCATCGAGATCGCCGTCACCAAGACCGGGATCGAAGGCCTTTTCGAGGTCTACATCGAGGACGCCGAAGACCCGCTCGGTCACGAGTCGATCCTGATCGAACATCTGTCGGTCGAATTCGCGCCGCTCCACATCGCCAAGCCGGGTAAGATCGCGACCACGGTTCGCTATCAGGGCCGTCACGTCGAGCACCTGTTCCGTCCGGCGGCAACGATCGCGAAGGTGACGAAGTGGGCGGTCGGCAAGCTTGCCCCGACCGAGGATCCGATCGACTTCCAACTCAAGCACGACGGTCACGTGCTGCCACCGGACTCCCATCTCGGCCAGGCGTCTCGCGGCGACAAGTCGATCGTCCTCGATCTCGTCTTCAAGGTGAAGCCGCAGGGCTAGACCATGGGACCTGATCATGGCGCTCTCGTGCGCGATCTCGCATCGCCGACCTTCAAGGTCGGCGTGCGCCGGGGCCGCTGGGCCTTGCTCGGCATCAAGTTCCCGATCGCGATGTTCTTCGTCGCAGCACCGGTTCGTCTGGGCGGCCCGACCGGTTTTCTGCTGCGGTCGGACTGCTCCGGATATCCGGCGACGGCGCCGACCTCGCAGCTTTGGCACGGCCGCGACAACCAGCCGCTCGCCGACGCGCACCGGCCCAAGAACAAGCAGGGCGGCACGATGGTCTCGTTCACCCAGTGGTCGACGCCGTGCCTCTACCACCCCGTCGACCGGCTGGCGCGATGCCACTGGCCCGGTCAATACCAGGAACTCTGCTGGACTGCCGACAAGACGATCGTCTTTCTGCTGGAGACCGTGCATGACCTTCTCGATTCAACGGAATATTCGGGCGCTAGTCTTCCCGCCGCGACGCTTGAACTGCCGCAGGAGTTTGTGGCTGGAAACGTTGGCACTGCTGCGTGAGCGTGGCCGGGGTCGCCGCGAGAGCGGCGGCTTCCTACTAGGCCGCCGTACCGACGGCCTCAGGACGATCGAATCGTTCCTGCCCTACGACGATGTCGATCCGCACGCGTTGCGGGGTGCGATCTTGTTCGACGGTTCGAAGATGGACGTCGTCTGGGATCTATGCCGCCGCGAAGGATTGGAGGTTGTGGCCGACGTCCACACCCATCCCCGCTCCGGTGTCGGCCAGAGCCAGACCGATCGCGACAACCCGATGATCCCGGACGTCGGGCACGTCGCGATCATCGTGCCGAACTTCGCGGATCACACGTACCTGCCGGGCGAAATAGGCATCTACGAATATCGCGGTCGCCGGCAGTGGACCGATCGCAGCGACGATGCCGGCAGGTACTTCGCGGTCAGGAGGTTCGCATGAACCCATCGATCGAAGATGATCGCTTGGCGCAACTGCTCATCCGCGGCGACTGCAATATCGGCTACGACCAGGCGCGGCGAAGACTCGATCAGGCCGCGCTCGTTCTGACCGCCGATGACGCGACTGGCGTGCCGTGGATCCAGGCGGCGCTGTTTACCGCAGCAGAATGCGGCGTGCGGATGTTTCCCGGTGGCGTCTATCTCGGCTCCGATTTCGGCTACACCACCGTGGTCGGGCAGTTCGGCAGATGGCCCGTCCGTCGGCATCTTGAACTCGCGGGGTGTCGTTCTTCGGCTGCACCCGCGCACGCCGTCGCCTTGCATATCGGTACCGAGCGCCCGCGCATGCAGGGCGGGGCGCTATGCTGGGCCGATGGCTGGGCCGGCCTCGTCGGCATCGAGGCGCCGGCCGATCCGCCCCGGGGCGGCAACGAAATCGGCGGCGCGATGGCGGCCGCCATGGGAATCGGCGAGGTCTTCCGCAGCGTTGTGCTAGGCGACAAGCTCGCCTGCCGCAGGACTTCAAGACTCTCGGCATTGTCGCCGGGCTGCGAAGACGCGGCCGGCATCGATCTTTGCTACCTGCCCGCGGCGTACTGGCTGCTGGGCCTCGGCAATCTCGGTCAGGCCGCGCTGTGGACGATTGGACTTCTCCCCTATACCGATCCGGGCATGGTCTCCCTGGTTCTACAGGACCCGGACAAATCCGAAATCGGCAATCTCGCCATCCAGTTGTTGACCAGGCCGGACTGGATCGGCCGCAAGAAAGCCCGCAACGCGGCGACGTGGGCGGAGGGGCGTGGCTTCGGCACCGCGGTCGTCGAAAGCAGGTTCGTCGATGGCACCAAGCGCTCGGCGGACGAGCCCGCACTGGTGCTCGTCGGCGTCGACAATCTCGCGGCTCGGCGCGCCGCGGCTGGTTCGAATTTCGACCTCGTCGTCGATGCCGGCCTAGGTGCTTCGCCCTCGGAGATCTTCGACATTCGGCTACACGGCTTCCCCGGAAGGCGCTCGCCCGAGCAGGCGTGGCCTGCGCCGGACGGACCGTTGGAAGCTCCGATTGTTCCAGCGCTACAGGAACTGGTCGATGCCGGTCGCATCGATCGCTGCGGAGCGTTGATGATTGCCGGCCGCAGTCTGGGCGTGCCGTCGACAGCTGTCGCTGCAGCCGCGATCCAGGTAGCACAAGCCTGCCAAGCCGTCAGCGATGGCACTTTCGTCGATTTCGCCGACGTGGCATTGACGAACTGTCGTCGCGCTGCAGGCCGCCGGCATATGCTGGCAAGGCCCGGGATCCTTCCGTTCGTGCACGCTAGACTGGGAGCGGGCACCGCTTCGAAAGCAAGGTAGCCCGGTGCGATTGCAGTCTGTCGTTCTACCGGCGTCGCCGTCGCACCTTCTTATGATGCACGGTCAAAGGTTTGAGATTTGGGAGTTCGGTATCGATTTGAGAAGACGTTTGAACGAACGATTGAACAGGCGAAAAGCGGGCGGCGGAAACGAACGCCAGCTTGAGCGCATCATCGACGTTCATCATGCTGCCGAGAGAAGCCGAAAGCGCCTTGTTTTCGACGACGAAGAACATGCCACCCCGCGTATTCTGCGAGACGTCGCAAGGTTCGGAAAGCGCTCCCTCTTGGTTCAAGTCGCCGAAGATCGCATATTTGGGCGGCGTGGAGACACCGATCTTCGCGTGATTCCGATCGGGGCTCGGTCCTCCCGTCAATCCGAATACCTTCTTCAGCCACGTACCGGTATCCGCATTCGTGACCGCGCCGGACGCACCGAGCGATGCGTCCCAACACTTTGGGCGCCCTCCCTTGTAGTCGTCTATTTTGCCGTTGCCGATCAGCCAGGTCGCCACAGTCAGGGGAGTGCCGTCGAGGGTGGCGGAGACCATCTGCCACGGCGGCACCTGCATGTTTGGAGGCTTGGCAATGATCTGAACGCCGGTCGAGAGCTTCTCAGTCAGCAGCGTGTCGTCGTGCGACAGCTTTCCGAGTCCGGATGCCAGCTTCTGAATGTCATCGGGGCCGCCGTTCCTGACGATCTGGGATCGGCTGTCCGCGCCGGCGCCGGCTTCCGTGACGACGCTGGCTTTCTGCAGGGCGCGCAGCACGGTCATGACATCGGATTTATTCAGGCGTAGCGCGAAGAAGTGCTGACTGACCCAGACGTTGTTCTGAGGCTTGCCGGTGTTGTCAGTGATGCATCCGAGGGTATTGCCGTTCTTCCTCGGAAAGTCGGGAGAGCCCGAACCAGGCCAATTCGGAGTGGACACTTGCATGACCAGTCCCTCGCCATGGTCGTTCCAGGCCAGCACACCCTTCGAGTGGCCCCACGGGGCGTTGCACGACGTCCTTCCCTTACAAGCCGGAAGATCCGGATCATCGTAGAACTGATCATTCCAGATTACGTAGCTGTAGTCCCCGCTGTAGATCTCGTCGAAAGTCGCGCCGATCGGATCGTTCGTCGATTCGCCTAGGCAACCGTTATCGTTGTGGAGGGTCGGATTCGCGCTGCTGGCGGAAATCGACTGGAGTCCGAATCCTTTCGGATAGTCCTGGACGTCTCCGCCGAAGATGCACGCGCGCTTCATGGTCGTCAGGCATCCCGGGAAGAACTTCGTATTGAATTTGAATACGAACCACCAATCGACGGGCGAGGCTCCCTTTTGCAAGAGAGGAGCAGGAAGCGCTTGAGCCTGTCCTGACCGCGTCGAAGCTAAAAAGCAGAACGTTAGAAGGGCGATATGCGACAAAAGGAGGGGTAGGAGACAGAATTGACGTGATCGCATATCCACGGCGAGCCCCCATTCGAGCTATCAAACGGTCAAGGCGTCTAGTACACACGCAAAGCTTGCCGACTGCAACTGGTTCGCGCTCGCGCTCCGTGGCGTAGTGGCGGGGTCGACCCTCGAGGCGTGTCATTCAACTGACAGATACGCCCCGTTGAATACGCCGACGGAGATCGGAGCGGAGGCTTGGAAATGAGGCGCGTACCATCGGTTTTCCTTCTGGTTTCGGCCCTCGGGCTCGCCGCGTCGCCCGCACGCGCATGGTGGGACGAGGGCCACATGCAGGTCGCGTACCTGGCTTACAAGCGCCTGTCGGAGCCGGTGAGGGACAAGGCCGACGCCTTGCTGAAGCTCAACAAGGACTACGCGAAATGGACGGCCGGCGCCGCGGACGACAAGACGGCGAAGATATACGCCTTCGTCCACGCCGCGACGTGGGCAGACGACATCAAGACGAAGGAATACGGTTACACCCGCGACCAGGTGACGAGTCCGACAGCAGGCCAGAACATCGGCTATCCCGATCGGAATCAGCACGCCTACTGGCATTTCAAGGACTTCGACTTCTCGCCGGACGGCACGCCCTTGCCTGCTCCGGCGCCCGTCGATCTGGTCTCTCAATTGAAGCTGATGATAGCCGCGCTGCCCGCTTCCTCCGGCGCATCCGACGACCTACGTTCATATGACCTTGTTTGGATCCTGCATCTTGTCGGCGATGCGCATCAGCCGTTGCACGCCGTGGGCCGGTACACGGTTCAGATTCCCGATGGCGATGCCGGTGGCAATGCCGAGAACGTCATTCCGGCGGCCGGCTCCGTCATCGCGTTGCATGCATATTGGGATTCGATGTTCGGAGGCTACTCTTCGCCTTACGGCGCCATCTTCGACGCCGACGACAAGGACGGACTTTCGAGCGTTGGTGTCAGCCAGGCCGAGGCGCAGATATTGGACCCGGCCGTTTGGGCTCAGGAAAGCGCGGACCTTGCGAAGCAATACGCGTACGCGTCCCCGATCAGCACGGGCAAGAATCCAATCATGTTGACCCGTGAATACGAAACGAGCGCGAAGAATCTGGCACGGGCAAGAGCAGCTTTGGCTGCCGCAAGACTGGCCAACTTGATCGACTCGACACTCAAATAGTTACCCGGCAATGTCCGGCAAACAGAGATTTCGGAGGACCATCGATGATCAGGGTAATTGCAGCCGTCTTGACTTATTTCGTGTCTCTCTCATGCGCTCCAGCGTTCGCAGGCTCTCCCTTGTCGCAGCTTACGCCGTTCACGGGAACGCCGGTCTTCTTCGACGCCAGGCGGATCACGGCGGTCACGTCGCTGCCGCCCAACGAGTTTCCGGTCAGCGCCGAAGTAGCCCGCCTGTCACTGCAGATATTCTTTCCGTTGCCGGCGCAGATCGAAGCGAACGGCCCGAAAAAGCCGGTCACCCAAGTGCTCGGCATCTTTGCAAACCTGATGCCGGTGAAGGAATCCACCGATGACGTTCTCAAGCTTGCAGGCCGTGATCAGTTCGCGCAGTTCACTTTGATGACAGGACAGACGGTCTGGATGCGTGCGTCCGCCATCGCGTGGGTGTCTCACGACTATGAGGGCGGAACACCGAACGCAGGCAGCTTCGTGGGCCTCGGATTTGTGCCGGGAAGGCCGACGGCGCTGAAGGAGGATGTCGACACGGTTCGGAAGGCGATCGAGAAGATAATGCCATGAATCGAAGATCACGGGTTTGAGCGGGCAAGGTCGTCAAAGCGAGGGCGATGCATGTCAAACTCACGCCGGACGATTCCTGCAAACCGCGTTCACTTGCTGGCGGAGGATCGCGTAACGTTGGAGGTATCGTCCTCGCCATGTTCCTCGTGAGATGCCTCACCCAGTTGCAGGCGCCATTGACAACACCTCTAGATTACTTTTGATTTCGTCTTGGGGATTACTCGGGAGGACGTTGGTATGTTCAAGACGCGCTTTGCGGCCGATCTAGGCGATCTCAACGGCAAAGTAACGCGCCGTCCCCTTCTCGGCGGATAACCATCATGGCCCGCTCGCTCTACGCGCGGCTCGACCAGCGTTTCGGGACGAGGGCGCCGGCGGTCCAGCGACAACGGGACCTTCAGAACCGCATCGCCAACTTCTCGCAGAAATTCGACACGGAAATCATGTTCGCGCCGGCGCGGGCCAATAAGAAGACACGCGTCGCCGTCGTCGGTGCAGGCTTCGCGGGCCTGATGGCCGGTCATAATTTGTCGCGGACGTGCGCAGTCCACGTTTTCGAGGCGCGGGATCGCGTGGGCGGTCGCGTGTGGACGCAATTCCATGCGTCGTCGCATCGCGCGATCGAAGCCGGCGCGGAACTGATCGGATACAACCATCCCACTTGGCTGATGCTGGCGAAGGAGTTCGATCTAGGATTGACCGTGCTGACGACCGAGGATGCGTTCTCGTCCCTAGATCTGGATATGCCGTTGTCTTTGGACGGGCGGCTGTTGTCGGCCAAGGAAACGAAGCAAGTCTACGACGAGATGGAGCCTGCGATCGCGAACATGTGCGCGGAAGCAAGGAGGTTGTCGGACCCATACAAATGCTGGGATGCTCCCGATGCGGAAAGTCTCGACAACACGAGCTTGGCGACGTGGATAAAACTGCAGGATTGCAGCGATCTCGCGAGACGGGCGCTGGAGACTCAGTTCGTCAATACGAACGGCGCGCCAACCGAGCGGCAGAGCTTGTTGGCCAACCTTGCCGCGGTTCGTGGGGGTGGAATTCATGGAAAGCCCGATGACTACTTCACCCAGTCCGAGACGGTGAAGTGCGAACAGGGCAACCAAACTTTAGCGACGAAGCTGGCGGAGAGCATCATCGCGGCCGGTGGCGAGATATCGACGGGAACGCCGATCACATCGGTGGACATCCGCGCTGACAAGGTCGTCCTCACGAACGCGGCCGGAAAGGAAACTGACTTCGACTATGTCGTATTCGCCGTTCCACCGAGCCTGTGGGCGACCACGTCGTCTCCCGGAGAGATCAGGATTAATCCACCCATTGCGCCCGAGTATCGCGTCTCGATGGGCGTCGCCGTCAAATATTTGAGCGAACTCAAAGGCCGCTTCTGGTTCGGCGCCGGTCAATCTCCGAATGGCACCTCCGAGACGATCGGATTGACGTGGGACGGCACGGACAACCAGATTCAGATGCCGGATCAGACGGTGGAACTCAGCCTGTTCGCGGGAGGGCATGCCGCGGAAGCCGCGATCGAACTCCTTGCCAAGTCGGACGAACGTCAACTGAATGCTTATTACGCTCGCGAACTGGACAAGCTCTTCTCGGGCTATTCAGATAATCTGGCCGCCGAGCCGAAGTTCGTCTCCTGGCCCGGCGAAAGGTGGACGAAGGCCGGCTATTCCTGTCCGGCGCCCGGCGAGGTCAAGCGGATCGGGCCGTTTCTCAATCGGCCATTTCACGACCGCCTGGTGTTCGCGGGCGAACACTGTTGTCTCCCTTTCTTCGGTTACATGGAAGGCGCGCTGCAGTCAGGACTGACGGCTGCATCGGCCATCATTCGCAACGAGGGCCTCATTTGATCGGCGGATACTGCCGGTGGGAGCATTGCGATGCGTTTGTGCGAGATTGCCGTGGTAGGACTAGGTCTCATGGGAAGCGCAGCGCTCCATTCGCTCTCGCGCAGAGGAGCCGACGTGATCGGGTTTGACCCGTTGGACTTGGGCGGCCCGCGAGGTTCATCGCACGGCTCTTGCCGCGTCTACCGGCGTTTCAATTTCGAGAGCAAGGCCTATACCGACTTGAGCGACGAGGCCTTCAAGGGTTGGCGGATGCTGGAATCCGCCACGGGGCGGACGGTGCTCCTGCCTAGCCAAGTCCTCGAAGCGGGACCGCCGAGATCGAAACTGGTCGCCGAATCCCGCGCTGCCGCAGCGCTCAAGGGTGGCGGCACCGGGCCTACGACCGGAGCCGAAGCCAATGCCGCGTTTCCTGCATTCCGGTTGCCCACGGATTGGGACGTGGTCGTGCAGGAAAGCGGCGGCATCCTGTTGGCGGAAGCCGCGCTCCGGGCTTTCCGCGAAGGCCTCGAAGACCGCATCGTCAGGGCCACGGCCCGCATTCGCCCGACGGCCGCCGGTATCCGCATCTCGACGCCGCGCGAGGATATCCTGGCGGAGAAGGTCATCGTCGCCGCCGGGCCTTGGATAGGCGGACTAATTCCGGGACTTGCCCGACATCTGAAGATCACGCGCCAGACGATCGGATGGTTCGCGCCGGCGCAGCCTGACGCGGTTCGTTACGGCGAGTTTCCCGTGTTCATCCTCGAAGCCGCGCGGGGCTTGGTCTACGGCTTTCCTGATTTCGAGGGACGAGGCGTCAAGGCGGCGCAACACGACCACGGGCCGGTGGTCGGAGCCGACGCCTGGGGACCGCCGCCGAGCGACGATGAACTCGAGTTGGTCGGAACGACACTCGCCGAATTGCTCCCCGGCGCGGCGGGTTGCATCGTCGACCGCGACGTCTGCCTCTACACGAACACGCTCGCAGCGGATCTGCGCGGCGACAAGGGCGAAGAGTTCATCATAGACCGACTTCCGGACGATAGCCGCATCATCGTGGCTTCGCCTTGTTCCGGGCATGGCGCGAAATTCGCCACCGCGATCGGTGCGATGGTCGCCGACATGGCCCTTGATCCGAAAGTGACGGCGCCCGAGGCCTTCCGGTTGGACAGGTATTCGCAGTTCGCGTCGGGACTCCGGGGTAGCGGCGAATGACCGAAAGTGGTTCCGAAAAGACTGTCGCCTCAACACACCTGGAAAGGTTTGGGATTTGGTTGGCGATCGTGCTTCCTGTCCTATCGTGCGCGGAAGCACTTCGATGGGCCTTTGTCTGGGGTCAACGCGGCGATCCCGTCCTGCACTATTGGATCGCCGCCGTCGCTTCCATCGCGATCGCACTCCTGTTCTACGCATTTGAACTGATCGTCGCGCGATATCCAGATGTCGCATGGCTTGCAAGGCTCCACGTTCCAAGATGGACAGCCTTGGAGCCGTTCTTCAAGAGCACCAAGATCCCGCTGACGATCGTCTTTCTCTCCTACGCACTTTTCTACGTCACTCAGGGGGTCGACGAAGAGACTCGTTGGGCGATCTGGGTCAACAGGCACGTTTTCAACTTCGATCTGTTCTGCAGACATTTCTCGGCGATCGACACGATCCGCATCGAGATTGCTGGGTACGCGCTCTACCTGACGCTTCACGTCATCTACAACTACTTCTGTCCTCCCATACTTGCTCATGCCATCCGCAAGAGCGGCGGCCTGGCTCGCGAGGACGCGGCGCTGGTTCTGGTACGGACAATCGAACGGCACGGGCAGGCCGTTCCCCAGTCGGATCTGGCGAAGACGATCTATGGCTTCGCCGATGAGAATCGCGGACTGCTCGACGAAGAGAGCAGAAAGGTTCTGGACGAGCGGCTGAAGCTGCTCGACGGTTATGCGAACCCGCACCCGACCGACGAGCCTCTTCAGGGCGAAGCCGATGCGGAAGTCGGCGCGGCGTCTCCAGCGGTCGCCATGGCCGCTGCGGGCGATGCGGCGGCCGTCGCGCGGCTATTCCCTTCCGAACGGGCTACCGAGACCTATTATCTCGGGGTCGACCTTTTCGATATCCTCTATCCGCCGGTCCGCGTTCTCCTCTGCGCAGGACTGGTCGCCGCCATTCTGGCCACCAGTCTGCCGGTGGCCGCGAAGTTGTTGTGGGTCGCATTTCCGCGACTGGGAGAAGCATGCATGACCGATCTAAACCAAGTGCCTGTCGATTTTCGCGATTCTGAGTGGGTCGAGTTCGAAGGGAGCGTCCAAACGACTGGTCCGGACACTTCGGTGCTCGTTCCTGCAGACGATGCGAACGAGCGCTGGACGCTGGAGAACAAGAACGTCACGGTGAACAAGGGTGAAAGGGAGCAGCGGATCTTCCTGCGCATCGGCACGGTCGTAGAGATCGACACGATGGGGATGGGGGCAAGCACTGCTCCACCGTATTCGCCGGCTCCGAATGCCCGAATGAGCAAGCAGTGCAGCTCGGGAAGCCGATGCTCCAATCACGTCGAGATCTGCTGCGGCAGCAACGAGATCAAGGGAAAATGCTACGGCCGATGGCCGTGTCCGAAACAGCCCTGAGTTTGCGGGCCGGCGTTGTTTCCAGAGCCTCGACGTAGCAAGCCTTTTGCGGGCGCGAGAATTTTGATCGCGTCGGCGACACGGACTGACGGTCGCTGACGATTTCATCGCCTGTCCACCACCGAGCACCGTGAAAACTGATGTTCGGCGGCCTTCACAACCACTGCGTTTAATGGCCTACTGTTTCGCGATTGTTCATACCTGTATGGCCGCGAACCGTGTGGGCCCGTTTGAGACACATCCAGCAAGCCAACTGAATCCGCGAGCCGTCTTCGCGCTTTGGAGGAATTTGTGATGCTACTTCGCACGCCGGCCGACATCGGTGCTATCGATTTTAAGGACGCCAAGAACACGACGCCGCAGGATCTCGCGCAGGCCTGGAACGACTATCTGATGCAAAACCTCCAAGGTCATGAGGATCACGGCAAACACGTGCCGGGCGCGTTCGACAAGAGTCCAAACTATTTCGACGGTCGCAAGGATCATGGAGACGCAACGGCACCGATTCCTTGGAACGGATTTCCTCGAGCGCTTGATCGCTGGCATAAGGTACTGGGAGATCCGACTCCGGCTAAGCAGGCACTTGCCGAGGCGACCGCGGAAACGGTCGTCGAATATCTTTTCTTCTGGTATCCGGACGGAAAGGGGCAGCCGCAGCTCAAGAGAATCCCCGCGCACCTCGTTAGCCTTCTGCCTGTGGCTCAACAGAAACTTGCCCGCCGGGCGCGGCTGGGTTCCGGTACGGGCGCCGAGATCACGATGTGTTATCGGCAACAAGACGAATATTGCGAGTGGCACGCCGACCGAGATACTCGAGGCAAGCTTGTCCGCCTATCATTCACCGCCGAACCGCCGGAATACTGGACCTATCTCGCCGACAAGGAGCCGGATCTCGTGTTCGGCCTCTACAAGAAGTTGGTAGGCGATAACGTTCAGAGGGACGACATTTTCTATCCCAGTGATGCGGTGGTCTACGGCGAAAACGCCAACGGTGCCGCGAGGTGGCTGAAGTTTGCCGCCAAAGGCGACTACAACCAATACAACAAGTGGAACTCGACCCATGGCGCCGTGCATCTCACGCATTGGGCGAACACCCTCGGTGCGGAGATTGATCTAGCAGCCCGCGCTTCGATCGTTTGGCAGTCGGACATCGATGGACCGCGCCCGGATTTGGACGACGATCCGGCACTGACTCGCATTGCGTGCGCAGGATACGGCGGCATCAATCGAAGCAGCGACCCAACGATCGGCGAGCTGGTCGGCCTCCAGGTAGCTGCGGGAAACCGCGTGTCGCTGACCGACCCAATAGGACTTTACATTGCGTCGATCGATCTTTCGACGCTTCAGCGTCAAACACCGACAGGTCGTGTGCCTGTGGCCGAGGCGGACGTGCTGACCATTTCGCGAGGCGACGCAGCGGATGCGGCGCATCCACGCAAGCTTCATATGAAGCTTGAGGCTCCGGCGGGCGCCGATTGGACGCTCGGAGACTGCTACATCGACAATAGGCTGCTTGAGCGTGCAGGTCAGGTGGCGCGCAAGATAACCATGTCGCTCTATGCCGATGTCAAGAACGGCGGCGCCAACAAGGCCCCCCATGGATGCAAACCGAATCTCGTCTGCCGCAACCCGACCAGTTCAGGCTTCTTCGGCACGTTCGATCCTGAAGAGGTTGCGTCCTGCGAGAAGGCGAAGCCGGACGACTGGCTGCAAGAAGTCCCTCTTGTCGGGCCAGCGGCGCTCCTCACGGGGCACATCAGCACCTTTGACGTGAAACTTGATTCGGATACCGTGTTCGTGTCGAAGGCGACGGAAGACAAGGCGTCGACTGCCCCCGTGGGCAACGAGGTCATACCGCCGCCGCCGATCGCGTCGAGCCGCGCCAAGTTTCAATGACCATCCAGGAACCACGCCTCGACGCGGATGACATCCAAGGTCATATCCTGACCGGCTTTGGCAGAGCCTACGAACTTCTGCTCGGAATAAGGGTGACGCCGGAGGCGCTCGATGCAGCAAAGACGGCGTTGCGGACGATAGCAGTTGATGTCACGCCAGTGCGTTCGTCTTCCGATGCCAAAGCGCAGCGGCGCATCGCCGCGTTGGCCGGGAAGGTGCCGGTTGCGACGACCGTGCCGAACGTCGCCATGGCCTTGTCCGGGGGCGGGCTTGCAAAATTGGAAGCCGATCCCGGCAAGGTCCTAGACCCGATCTTCCACATGGGCCCTGGCGGCAGCGCGACGGCATTGGGAGATGCGGTCGACGACAAGGGAAGGCCGCAAGGCTGGCATTTCGGCGATACACCAGAGCGCGAGCCGGACGTTCTGATCCTCATCGCCTCGGCGGACGAGCATCAGGTCCTTGCGACCGCTGCTCGCTATCTCGCTCTGCTCGGGGCCTCGGTGACCGTCGTGCTCAACGAGTGCGGCCGCCGCATAGCCCGCGAAGCGGAGCATTTCGGGTTCGTTGACGGAATTTCCCAGCCTGGTGTTCGGGGAATGATGGACGATGAGACCTACCTGACGCCGAGGGCATATGGTGGCGCGGATCCTCAGAGTCTACTTTGGTCTCGACCGGGGCAGCGACTCACTTGGCCGGGGCAATTCGTCTTCGGCTATCCGGGCCTCAACCCCGACGACATGCAGCATGCTGGCGACATCGTTGGCGGCGACCCGTTCCTACGCAATGGCTCGCTTCTCGTGGTCCGACGCTTGAGCCAAGACGTGGGGTTGTTCTGGAAAGCGATGGCGGATCTTGCCCAGCAATTCTCGACGGCCTCGGGCGTCGCATGGTCGCCGGAGAAGGCGGCGGCTCGTTGCGTCGGGCGATGGAAGGACGGCACGCCGGTCTCACTTTCTCCGGATCGAGAAGATCCTGCTATCTCATCTGACTTCTACAAGAAGAACGGCTTTAGATTCGTCTCGCCCATCGCCCCGACGACGTTGACCGACGCTGACGGCAGCCACCCGTTTCCGGGGGCTGCTGCCGATCCGTTGGGTAGTGCATGTCCATTCTTCGGACACATCAGGAAGGTGAACCCGCGAGATCAGAGTCACGATTTCGGGGGCGTAGGCAGCACGCTCAGCAGCCAGATGCTTCGTCGCGGTGTACCGTTCGGACCCGACTGGACGGGCGTGGAGGACGGTGCTGATCGCGGGCTGATGTTTATGAGCTATCAGACCTCGATTCAACACGCCTTCTACCGGTTGATGTCGGAATGGGTGAAGGACCCGCTTCGTCCCATCCCAGGCGGGATCGATCCAGTCATCGGGCCGTCGCCACCAGACGGTCGAAACCTGGCTGCGGTTATCGGCGCACAGACGAAGAGCCTAACACTTGTCGGACAGTTCGTTCGCGCAACGGGAGCAGGGTATTTTTTCGCACCTGGCATCAAAACTCTGAAGTCCCTGTTCGCCCCTTCACCCGCAATCGTCTGACGGCGGCCGATCTCGTTGCCGCCATGACGCTTCGTGGGCCGTAATTTTGTCGACGCGAGGCAGGTGGAACTTGGATGGGCACTTTGGTTGATTGAGCTCTGATCTCCACGGCGGAGGTAGCGCGCGATGACGCCGCCCGTACTGCCCGGTGAGTTCGACTGACACGAAGGGAACGCGATGCCTCGCACGGTAATCATTCCGACAGCTGGCGTGACCGACGCCATGGCGGTCTATTCGATAGGATTTGCCAAGCTCGAGACGCACGACCGTGTCGAGGACGCGGTCGGCGCAGGCTCCGGCACGCTTGTCTCGGTCGGCAAGGTGCGCGGGATCCTGACGGCGGCGCACGTCTTGGCCAACCTTCCCGAACAGGGCGAGGTCGGGATCGTCGAGTATCGCGGTCAATCCACACACTATCGCAAGCGTACCATCGAGATGGCCAATGCGACAAAGATGGTGCTGCGCGGCAATGCCTTCGGACCTGACGGGCCGGATCTAGGTTTCCTGCGACTCGCGACCGATACTGTCGGCTGGTTCGATGCGATAGGCTCGTTCTACAATCTTCTTAAGCATCGGTCTGATGCGTCTGAAGCAGTCCCGGCTCCGGACTTTACGGATGCGGTCGTCGGCATGATCGACGAGCGCACGAAGGATCTGCCGGCGGAGCGACCTCGAGAGCGCAGAAAAGGATTCGAAGCGTTATTCTCGAACGGCACGGTTTCGGGCGAGCGTCGCGTTGGCGGTTTCGATCTTTTCGACTTCATGCCGACCGACTATCCGGACTTCACGCTGCCTGGAAACTACGGAGGAACCAGCGGAGGCGCGGTGTGGAGGATCTATCTGAAGACCGACGGCGACAAACCGGGGATCGCCGGTGTCAGGCTTTGGGGCATGCCGTACTATCAGACGAAAAAGGAGGGCGGACACGTCCTGACCTGCCACGGCATGGGCGGAATCTACGGCGCGCTTCTGGATGCCGTAGTCGCGAGTTGGCCCGAAGAAACGGCCGCCGGATAGCGTCGCCGTCCTCTGAACCACGACTCCGTGCCGAGGTCGCGCGGTCGCGCGATGGATCGTTGCGACGACGAAGCCATTGCTGCGCTCGCGGTTTGATCGTCGCGAGGACCCACCAGACAAACTCATCCAAAGCCGACTTCGGGGCGGCAGCAAGGTTACCTCGATGTCGTCGATGGGCTTGTTCGCAAGTCGGCGCCGGGACCGGTCAGGGTTTCGCGAACCGATAGGCGAAGCGATCGGTCTTGCCCTTGATCGAGGCATCGAAAACCTTGATCGAGTGCGGATCGTCCTTGTTCACCAGCATGGTGCTTTCGGCGTCCAGTACGAAACCGGCCGCCTCCACCTCAGCGCGAAGGGTGGCAGGCTCAATTCGATGCAGCGACTGGGCGTCGCTCGTACCCGCCCCGACGGCGGCGGCGTGGTCTACGATGACGTAGTACCCACCGGGCTTCAGCCGCTCGTAGACGGCTCGGTTGAATTGGGCCGCCGTTGCGCCCCTGGCCTGGATCAGGGCGGTGTGGAGATCGTGGTAGAACAGGTGCAGCCACAGGACATCCGCTGATTGCGTGGCCTCCGGCATCGCCACGAGGTCCGCCGAGACGGCTTCGACGTTCTTTCGGCCCGGCTCCTTCGCAAGCGTTTTCATAAGGCCGACCGGATCGTTCTTGAAGTGAGCGACCTCGGCAGGCACGAAGCTGTAGACCCGGCCTTCGGGGCCCACGACTTCGGAGAAGAGACGGGTCCAATCGCCGTCGCCTGGGTAAACGTCGATGACGGTGGCGCCCGCACGTACGCCTGCGAACCGGATCAGCTCGGATAGCTTGGATTGGTCGTACATCAGGGATCTCCATTCGGTCGGCACATATCGTGTCATGCCATCACAGTTCGCTCGTCAAGCTTGACTAGGTCCTTGCGTCCATCCGCGAGGCCCGCGCCAGGGCTTGCGTGTCGATGTACTCCTGGATGCGGGCGACTTTGCCGTCTCGAACGGTAATGTCGAAGACCCACTCGTCCTTGAACGGCCTATTCGTGGCTCTGATTTTTCCCGTAGCGACGCCAACGACCATAACCCGGTCTCCCTGAGCCACGAATTCGGGGGGCTTCGGGTACTGCGTTTCCACTTCTTCGGACGCTTTCTTGAGTACGGCCACCAACTCCGCGTGCCCGCGGTGCGCGCCTGCCAGCGGCCAGCCGTCGCCCGGAATGATCCACTCGATATCTGCGGCAGCTAACGCCAGCAGATCGTGCTCGTTGTAGCTACCCATTGCCGCAAAGAATTTCTTCACAATCTGGGCATTCTCTTCGGTCATCGTATCTCTCCGTTTTCGGACGGCGCGATTTCAGACGGCCGAGAAGCCGCCGTCGACGGACAGCTCCAACCCGTTCACGAAGCTGGAATCGTCGGATGCCAGGAAGACTGCGACCGCGGCGATCTCTTCGGGACGCCCCATCGTTCCCCGCGGGATCAGGGACTCGAACATCTTCTTCGCCTCCGGGGTGAGAACCTGGTCCTGCATCGGCGTGGCGATCGGCCCCGGGTGCAGCACGTTCACCCGGATGTTCCGCCCTTTGAGCTCGTTGAGCCACCCGCGGGCGAACGCATGCAGCGTCGCCTTGCTCGCCGCATAGACGCTGTAGCCGGGAAAGCCTTTGAGCGAGGCGACCGACCCGGTCATGAAGATCGAGCCGCCGTCGTTGAATAGCGGCAGCGCCTTCTGCACCGTGAACAGGGTGCCGCGCGCGTTAAGGCCGAAAGTCGTGTCGAACTGGTGCTCGGTGATCTGACCCAACGGGGCGGCGTCGCCCGTGCCGGCGCTGGCGTACAGAACGTCGATCTTGCCCTTTTCCCGCTTGACTGTGTCGAAGAGGCGGTCGAGGTCGTCGAGATTGGCCGCGTCGCCCCGCACGCCGGTCACGTTGCGGCCGATCAGCCTGACCGCCTCGTCGAGCGCCGCCTGCTTCCGGCCCGTTATGAAGACGTACGCGCCTTCTTCCACGAACCGCTTGGCGCTCTCCAGCGCCATGCCGCTCGACCCACCTGTGATGACCGCAACCTTACCTTCGAGCTTACCCATGATCTGTCCTTCGTGGCTCCGCCATCGATCGTCGGGGACATTCCCGAGGACCTCGACGTAGGGCGGCCGTCGTAGGACGGTCAGTCGGGAAAAACGCACATCGGTGGTGCGAAAACGATCCGGGGTCGCAGTTGCCGCCGGCGATGATGATTGGTGGTTGCCGGTCAGAATAGGACCGGGCTCGTCGCCGCGAGCTGTGATTTTCGTGGATAAAGGCTATACCATTCGTCAATACGGGCTTTGGAAGGCGCACCGTGTGGTGCTGGATTGCACCATGATTGACTGGGATGATGTCCGCTACTTTCTTGCCGTCTCGCGCGGAGGCTCGGTGCGGGCTGCCGCCAAGAGCCTTGGTGTGAACCATGCAACCGTGCTGCGACGCGTCGCCCAGCTTGAGGAGCGCCTCGGGGCGCTCATGTTCGAAAAGCTGCCCGGGGGCTACCGCCTGACTGCTGCGGGCGAGGAAGTCCTCGACCTCGCGAACCAGATGGAAGCGTCATCGCACCAACTGGAGACCCGCGTGTTCGGGCGCGACCAGAGCGTGCGCGGACTTCTGCGGGTGACGACGGCGCCGCCCCTCGCGACCCACTTGCTGATGCCGGACTTCGCCGATTTCGCGGTTCTGCATCCGGACATCGAGATGGAAATCTTGTCGTCCGGCGAGCTGGCAAACCTTACTAACCGGGAGGCCGACGTCGCGATCCGCGTCGTCTACGACCGCAAAACCCTGCCGCTCAATCTTCACGGCTTGAAGGGACCGGATCTGTTCGGCGGCGTCTACATCTCCCGTGACCGACTGGCCGCCTGGCAAGCGGGTGCGCCGAACCCCATTCGGTGGATCGTCATAAGCAGCCATGGCATCCCGGAATGGGCCAGCGAGAGCGAAGTTCGCACCACAGGGGCTCCGTTCAGGACTACGGACGGCGAGGCGCAGATCGTTGCAGTACAGCAAGGGCTCGGGATGACTGTACTGCCGTGCTTCGTTGGAGATGCTGACCCTGTGCTTGTGAGGGTGCCGGGCACCGGCCTGCACATGCATGGAACGCTTTGGCTTCTCACACAGGGGGAGACACGAAAGACGAAGCGCGTGCGGCTCTTCACCGAATTCTTATCCCGCAGGCTCGCCGCGTACGCTCCGCTTCTCACGGGGCAGTCCCTATCGCACGACTGATACCCGGCAGAGCAGCCTGGGCGAGCATTCCGCCGAAACGAAATCGCGAAGGCCCGATCTGCTTCAGCCCGTATCCATATCGCGCGCGGAACTTGATCGAACGGCTCTTCAACAAGATCAAGCAATGTTGGCGTGTCGCAACCCGACTTGAACGAACTCGCAGCCAAGTCTGGCGTTCGTCAAGCCCCATCGATCCGATTTGGTTGCGCGCTAACGGGTCCACGCTTTGGGCAGTCAGAACGAGATCACCTGCCACCGCAAATCGAGGGCGTTCAATTTTTCGTCGACAATTTGAGCGGCTTCGCGCTCGAATACCTCGTAGAACTTGACTGCCGGTTCGTAGACGTAAGCACCCGAAGCCGGATCGATGAACTCCATCGTCGTATTCTCGTAGGTACTTCTCTTCTCGGCCTCGTCGTTGCCGTAGATGCCTATCAACAATCGCGCATGCGACGTGCTTATCCCATCCCCAGCGATAATCCAGACGGGGCCCTTGGTTCGCAACAGCTTCCGAAAGTCCGTCAAGGGGTAGCTGGCCGGTGGTAGCGCTTGCAGTCCGCTGGCGCTGACGAATGCTCGTTCCTGACCGCCCGGCAACCCCTTATCGTCGGCAAAATAACCGGTGTAGGGAGCGCCCAACGCCGCAACAGCCGATTGAGGCGAGACTTGTCTTCCAATCTTCCACGACAGCATCATCGCGTAGACAGTGGCCCAGCATCTATTCTCGGAATCCTGTTTAATTGGTACCACGTCAAGCCGAATGTGCGCTGGTGCGCCCCGGAAATCTCTGCGGATCGTTTCGCTTTCCTCGATGGCCTTGAGGGGATCTTCAGAGCCGCCGTTGTTACGCACTTCGTCGTCTGCAGCGTGCACGATGCCCGGGCTAGACAACTGACAAGCGGTACAGATTAGAAGCACCTTCATCGCGATGCGGAGAAGGCGACCGTCCCAGAGATTCGACAACATGCCCGCTTCGATCCTCCAACATTCCAGCCGTTGCTCGATGCCGCAACCATGACGACTAGCTTCCGCTCGAAGGTTGCTGTATCTAGTGACCACTACCACGGGAGGGAGCGATGGGGGCGGCATTTCGACGTTTCATCAAGTTCGGTCTTCCGATCTTCGCCGTATTGCAGGCTTCACCGGGTAGTGTTTCCGCCGCATCTTACGAAGATTTTCAAGCCGGAACGTTGAAAGGCAAGATCATTGTTCAATGGTGGGAGCCCGACAAGTTCGTTTTCATTCCGGACGAAAAAGATCCGCTCACGTTCACTAGGAACAACGGCGACGTCATCAAGCCGGGGCGGATGCTTACGGATTTCGGAACAATCCCGCGTCCTCTGTGGATATTTCGAAACTACTCACCCTGGGGGTATGCACCGGCATTCATCGTGCACGACTGGCTGTTCCACATGAAGCACTGCGGCATCCCGGGAAACGAAAAGTACGATCACGATATCGCAGCTTCCGTCATGGCGGAAGTGATGAAGACAATGATGGAGAGCGGCAAAGTGGAAGTCGCGAAGTTGACTCTTTACGCGATGCACGAGGCAGTCGACTCGCGCTTCGGCAAATCCTATTGGGACGACGGGAAATGCGTACTTCCGCCGACAGGAGCGGCGACCAAAAAGCCGTTCTACGAGTTCGAACTGTCATTCTAGAGGGCCGGAAGTGAAGACCGACTAAGAAGCGCTCAAGCAGGCAATCCCGTCAACAACCACCAGGGATCCGGCTGTCGTCAGGACACCCATTTCCGCAGCTATGACATGACACGCACTGCGAAGGGCGAAGATAGTCGGTGTGCCGCCCACAGGCTGTGCAGCCTGACGTATTGTAGCTGCCTCCGCAAGCGGTCCAATATGCCACCTGATCGCCTTCCCGCTGCTTCCGCTTCATCGTCTCACCGAGAACCGTGAGATTGACGGGCGTGAAATTTCGCGATTGGTGAGACTGTCGGAATTGGGCGAGCCAGTCGGTCGAAGGGGATCGCTCCTGACCGAAGCTCGGCGTAAGGGCGCAAATGGAAAGCAATGTCCCGAGCAGGATTCCGCGAACCAAAATAGCCATCGCACGCTCCATGCTATGGCACAAACTATCTTCATTTCCTGGTTGCAAGTCAAGCGAACCCTGTGAGAGTACCGGTCAAGAAGCGGAGGCGCGTCGCGGCCTCGGTCAGGGTTGAGCGGCAGCCGTCGCTTCGAACTACCGTGCAAATGGCCGTTTGGGTCACAGAGCAGCCCGATCGTAGCGCCACAGAGGGCAAGCGCGGAAAGGACCCTTCTAATACCGCTTTCTTCGCTACCGGAGGCAGTCGTGGATGAGATAACCGACCTAGGGCTCGAACTCGTTGCTCGGCTTGAAGAAACGGTCAACGAGAAAGTCTTCAAGGCGATCGCACTTCGTATCAGGACGAAGGTCTCGGGAGCGAGAAGCGATCCAGACATGTCCGCAAGGCGTTGGCCTTTCGAGTTGATTCAGAACGCTCATGATGCGGGGACGCGCGCGGGCCAAGAGAGTATGAGCCTCACCTTCGAATATGGAGACGGCGTACTGCGGTTCGAGCACAATGCCGCGCCGTTCACAATTGACGACTTCGCCGCCCTTCTGACAGGAGGCTCAAGCAAAGATTTCATGTCCGCGGAAACTACCGGTCGCTTCGGTACCGGGTTTTTAGTGACGCATGTCCTATCCGAGCGGGTGAGCGTGCGCGGCATCCTCGAGGTCGACGGCACATATCGCGGTTTCGACGTGAATCTTGACCGGCCGAACGACGAGGAAGTGCTTCTCCGCAACGTACAGGACTCGCAGCAATCCTTGAGACACACGCGCCATGTAGAAAATCTCGAACAGGAATTGACCGCATCTTTCGAATACGAGGTCGATGACGAAAGAATAGCGCTGGCCGGGCTGGAGGCGCTCGAGGAGGCTCTACCTTTCCTGTTCGCCACATGCCGGCGGCTGGGCGAGATTGTCATAAGGCGTGGGGAGCATGAGGTCGTGTGGCGCCTGGAGTCGGCCACAAAGCCATCGAGGTTCTTGAATAAGCCGTCTGAATTCCGAGTCACGAAGACAGCGAGTGACGACAGCGACGGTGAATGGCGGGTCATACGCCGATCGCCGACGTTTTCCGCGACGGGATCGATGGTGGTGGCGCTCGCGCGACGGGGAGAGTCCTGGACCGTCTACAAGCCGGCGAACCTTGCGTCGATCTTCCGTCAACTTCCGCTTCTCGGCGGCCCAATCTTGCCGGGATGGGTGATCATTGACGGCAATTTCGACGTCGAGCAGGAGCGACGTGGAATCTATCTGAAGGGTGACCAGGAACGTCCGTTGCGCGACGCCTTCGCATCCCTCCCAGGCCTGATGAAGCAAGGCAACCTCGAGAAATGGGAGAACGTCTTCCGCATCGCTCACCTCGCACTGCCGGGCGATGCGGTCGGAGGGAACACAGCGAGCGTATGGTCGGAGATTCTTTCGAAGACCGCTATGGAACTGGCAAGTCTACCGCTGGTCTCGACGGCGCGAGGCGAGAAAGTCCCTTGTTCGTCCGAAACGGATGGCGCGACATACGCGGATTTCATTCGCCGGTCCGAACCTGGGCTCACTCACGGTGAGCTATGGGAGCTCGCAGCAAGCTGTACGGAAGCCGACCCTCCCGAACGCTCGACCTCCGAGGGGTGGTCGGAGGTGGTCGAGAGTTGGGAAGCGCTCGGAGTAAAGCTCTCCTGGATCGACCTGGAAACGGTCGGAGCCCGTGCGCGAAAGGACGTGACGAAACTCGAAGATCTGAACGTGGAAGGCGACCCGGTCGAATGGCTGTCGCTCTATCTCGAAGCGGTCGGCAAGACATGGGAAGCAAGCGGCGTTACCAAGTCGAACGTCAAGGGGCTTCTTCCCGATCAAAACGGTCTACTGCGCGATGCCGGAGAATTGCGCATAGACGGCGGCGTTCCGGAAAGGATCAAGACGATCTCGGCGAGCATGGCGATCGACATCGCGGCCGAGGTGCTGGACCAAGATCTGATCGGACATGTCGCCGCGGAGAATCTTGCCTCCGCACTGTTCGCGATCAAGGAGGCGACGAACGGCGAATTGGTCGAAGACGAGGTCATCGGCCGATTGTCTCGCGAGATCGGCGGCTCCCTGCCTGAAGATCAGAAGGTGCCCGAGGAGAAGAGCGGTGCCGTCGGAGCCAGCATCGATCTGCTGTTGCACCTTTGGGAGAGCAGCGGCCAGGCCGCGCAGAACGCGGCTTGGAACGTCCCGATCCTTGCAGCGGACGGCTCGTCATACAAGCCGGGCCGGCGACGAACGATGGTGTTGCCGGTGTCTTCGTGGCCGGAAGCCGCGCGCCCCTTCGCGTCTGCCTATCCCCCGGGTCGTATTCTACACGAGCGCTACGCGGCAGGCGGTTCGGAGTTGTTGAACGCATTGTCCACCTGGAACATCGCTCACGCCGGTCTGATCGTCACGAGCGAACGGGAGGAAATACAGGAACGCGGCATCAAGCCGATTTCGGCGGATCCGGTCGACTTCGCCGGCGCGACGCTGCGCGTCACGAAATTCGCGCAAATCGCCCTTCTGGAACCCGAACTCATTCAGTACTGCAGGATAACGCGTGAGCGTGCATGTGCGCTTCTCGGACTGCTCGTGTGCTACGTCGCTCCAACCGACGATTCGTGGCGAACAACCGTCGAACTCCCGATACGCGTGGACGGCGCGGAGAAGTCCGTCACGTTGACTCCTTCGCTGTGGTTGAGCGATCTGCGCAGCAAACCATGGATTCCGCATGAAGAGGATGGAGAAGTCGTTCATCATCCGGCAACGACGGCGCTCGTGGCGGATCTGCTCGAACCGGGATGGCTTCGAAACAATCCTCTCGGCGCCGAGCTTCTGGTTCGCCATTTCGGACTCGACGCGCTCGACGTCGGACTGCTCGCTGCCGCAACCGACGAGCAGAGCCGCAAAGAACTCAGAAACAGCCTGGCGCGGATCGTGGCCGTCGCCGGGGGGAATGCGCAGATCATAGACGAGCTGGTCGAAAAGGCGCGATTGGGTCAGCGCAACGTCAATCTGATGAGAAAGCTGGGGCTGGCCGTACAGCAAGCCGTCTTGGAAGCCCTGGAAGCGCGCGGGCTTCAGGTCGATCCCGACGACTACGGTTACGATTTTCTGGTGTCGCAGCCAGGCGACGACCCGCAGGACTTGTCTGCGCAAATCAAGATCGCCGAATACAAGCTGGAAGTGAAGACGACGACCACGGGCGAGCCTCGGCTGACACCGCTTCAGGCCTCAACGTGCGCCGACGAGCCGGATACGTTCGTTCTGTGTGTGGTGGATCTGCGAGATTACCCGTCCGACGTCCACGACGTAGAGTGGACATCACATGTTGTCTCTCCGCTCTGTCGACTGGTGGCCGGTGGAGACATACCAATCGGTCGAACCGTTGCGTTCGTACAGGGTGCCGAAGTAAGCGACATTCCGATCCGCAACGCGACCGCCTTGCGGTATGCGATAGGGACGGACATATGGGAGAACGGGCAGGGGTTCGAAGAATGGGTATCCGATGCCTTCGGCTAACCCGCGAAACGACGCCGCGCTGGCGACTTTGATCCCGATCGGTCATTCCAATGCCACCGCCAGGGTCCCATAGCAGGGTAATCCTCGGCCGATAGGACCCCCGAGGCCTGACCGCATCTCAGCCGGCCGTTCCCTTCTGCAACTGCTCCATGTAGGCCTCCATGCCTTGGGAGAGGATGTCGTCGCGTCGACGCTCGGCGATCCTGAGATGTCCGGGGCCGCGGAAGGAGTTGGAGAGGGACATGATAGGGATGAAATCCGCATGCGTCGTGTCCATGTAGACGCCGTCGATATACGTCGAGTCGGTGACCGTCCCGAACAATCCAAGCGGCAACGGGCAGTTCGCACGTGGATTGTGAAAAAGATTCGCGCCTGTGCCCCAAGTTTCGGGCGGTGCATCCTCGTCGGCTACGATGAACGCGAAGGGCAGAGCAATGTGAGCGTTCGGATCGTGATCGATCATGTTGCCGAAACGAACCATGGAGACATCGCCATCGGGATATGGCCCCGTGATCGCCATTCTCGTGAACGTGGGCACCGTCCCCGCGTTGGTCCAAAGCACCGCGGAAACGTTTTCCGATCCTTCGAGATTGAAGAAGCCGGACGGTATTTCCTTTTCCTCATGCCTATGTTGCTCGACGCGGTTCGTCTCGATAACGAGACTTCCTTCGCCGTCCCATGACGGACGATGTTCGATACCGTACAGATAGCGAATGACCCCGGCATTGGAGAACGCCAACGATCCATGCTCGTGGAAGGTCTGGATGGCGAGCACGAACGGGTGGCCCGCGACGTGCGGTAGTTCCCAATAAGCCTTGCCGCCGTTCTTCTTGTCCACTCGGTGCAGCATTTTCGCGCGGAGCGCGCCGGCGATGCGGATAGGCAGCGTGTTGTGCTGACGATCGCGAATGTCGGCCAGGTCAGCATCGCGAGCGTTTACGATGCGATACGCTAACAGTCCGGAATCGTTGCCCGACGGATTCGCTGTCGTGCACTCGATCGAGAGCTTGAGGCCGTCCTTCTCGACGGTGAAGTCGGGCTGAGGGTCATTTCCGACCGGCACGAATCCTTCCGCATGGAGCAATTCGCTGACGAAGAGTTCGAAGGTACGCGTATTGAAGCCCGTGGTCTGGAACTGCTCGATGAAGTTTCCGTCGCGCTCGACGAAGCGGGCGAACGCATCGTTCATCATGCGACGCGTCGATTTGCTCCAAGGCGAGGAGCTCAACGTCTCGAATGAGGGATGTAGCAGCTTCTTCGGCTTCTTGGTGGAGAATAGACTGCGGGCGGCGGCCATGGGGCGATCCTTTGCCGCCGGCATTGGATGGGCGGGGGCGTGCGTATGGGCGGAGATATTGGCGAATGCTGGGCCGTGAGGACGTCTTCCGGGGCGGGCTTTCTTTCTGGATGGCACCCCAGGCCGGCGTCCGAAATGTGTGCGCGGCGGGCAGGGCGGACTCCTACTCGTTGGTGAACGGCTGAGACCCGGCTAAGATGGTCGTCGACGACATGGAAAAGCCGATCGAGAGCATGGCCGATAGCGAACGCGGAAACGAGGAGGACGACAGGCAGCAGAAGCCGTTCGGCGAAAGATTTCCTGCCCGGGAATCGGCGGCCTTGCAGACGCTCGCCGCCAATCTGCGGAAACTTCGCGCCGATCGCGGTTGGAGCCAGGACGCGCTCGCGAGTGCAGCAAAAATCGACCAAAATGCCGTTAGCCTGATCGAAAACTGCCGTTCGAATCCGACGGTCACGGCCGTGGAAAACCTCGCGGAGGCGCTCGGTGTCCCTGTCGCGGAGTTGCTGACGCCGCATCCCGCGACGAAGGCGCTCAAAACCAGGAAGGCGACCGGCAAGTGACACCCACGAAGTACGAGTACATCGCTCAGTCCTTCCGTCCTTGATCCAATTCGAACCATAGGATTCTGCTGTTCGTGGCGCCGGCCGGCGACGTCCGAAGTTGGGCTGGCGTGCCCGAAAGGCGTTCGACTACCAGCACAGCTTTCAGCGCACGCTGAGATACAGGGCAGACCGCTACGGCAACGGTGTTGACAGTTCGTCTCGCCGACGTGAACGGTCCGCTCGATCCCCGAACGCAATGTTCCGCGCGACCATCGGTCAGCCGGGAAAATGGCAGGCCACCTGATGCTCGGCGCCGGCCGGCTCCAGCACCGGCCGCTGCTGCGAGCAGACCTGCTGGGCGATCGGGCAGCGGGTGTGGAAACGGCAGCCGCTCGGCGGGTTTCTGGCGCTCGGGATCTCGCCCCCGACGAAGGCCGGCTCGGCCTGCGCTTCGCGCCGCTTGCGCGGCATCGCGGCCAGCAATGCTCTGGTGTAGGGATGCCGCGGGTGATCGTACAGTTCCCCGACAGGCCCGAGCTCCACGATCCCGCCGAGATACATCACGGCTACGCGGTCCGAGACGTGCCGGACCACGCGCAGATCGTGCGAGACGAACAGATAGGTCAGCCCGAAGTCCCGCTGTAGATCCATCAACAGATTGACGACCTGCCCCTGGATCGACACGTCCAGTGCCGAGACGGGCTCGTCGCACACGATAAATTTCGGATCGGACACCAGCGCCCGTGCGATCCCGATCCGCTGGCGCTGGCCGCCGGAGAACTCGTGCGGAAAACGGTCGACCATGTTGCGGTCGATGCCGACACTCTGCAGCAGCGACAGCACCCTGTCTTTCCGCTCGGCCGCCGGTCGACCCATGATGCGGAGCGGCTCCTCGACGATGTCCGAGATCCGCATGCGCGGATTGAACGCGCTCCCGGAATCCTGAAAGATGAGCTGGAAGCTCGGCCGGGCGCGGCGCAGCGTCTCGCCGGTCATCGCGGTGAGGTCGCGGCCGTCGAACGAAACCGTTCCCGACGTGCTCTCGATCAGGCGCAACATAAGCCTCCCGAGGGTCGATTTGCCACATCCGGACTCGCCGACCAGCGCGAGCGTCTCACCGCGCCCGATGTCGAACGATACGTCGGAGACGGCCTGCACCACGCCGCTGCTCTTGCCCCAGGCATTGGCGGCGCCGGGAAAATTCTTCTTGAGATTACGAACCTCGATCAGCGGGCCGGCATCAGCCATCAGACAGCTCCCGGAGTTCGTTGTGTTCGACCGGATGGAAGCAAGCCACCTGCCGGCGGCTCGCCGCCTCGACGGTGGCGAGGGTCGGGACCTCCCGCTCGCAGCGCTCGCCCTTGCGGACGCAGCGCGGGTGGAACCAGCAACCTTCCGTCACGGTACGCGGGTTCGGCACGTTGCCGGGAATGGTCTGGAGCCGCTCGCCCTCGTCGTCGATGTCGGGGATGCTGGCGAGCAAACCATTCGTGTAGGGATGCCGCGGGTCCTCCAGCACCTCGTAGACCGAACCGCTCTCCACGACGCGTCCGGCATACATGACGATCACCTCGTCGGCGAACTCGGAGACGACGCCGAGATCGTGGGTGATGATGATGACCGACATGCCGGTACGGCGCTGGATCCGGCGCAGCAGTTCGATGATTTGGGCTTGAATGGTGACGTCGAGCGCGGTCGTGGGCTCGTCGGCGATCAGGATGTCGGGATCGCAGCTCAGCGCCATCGCGATCATGACGCGCTGGCGCATGCCGCCTGACAGCTGGTGCGGATAGCTGCGCATGATCTGCACCGCGGCGGGGATCCCTACCAGATCGATCAGTTCGATCGCCCGCCGCTGCGTCGCCGCCCGATCGAGGCCGAGATGATACCGGATCGGCTCGCCGAGCTGGTAGCCGATCGTCAACAGCGGGTTCAGCGACGTCATCGGCTCCTGGAAGATTATCGCCATATGTTTGCCGCGGACGTCGTTCATCTCGGCTTCGGACAGCGCGCCGATGTCGCTGCCCCGCAGCAGCATGCGCCCCTCGATACGGGCCGACCGGCGCGGCAGCAGGTGCATCAGCGACATTGCGGTCGCGCTCTTGCCGCAGCCGGATTCGCCGACGATGGCGAGCACTTTTCCGCGCGCGAGGTCGAAGTCGACGCCCTTGACGGCGAGCGCGCTGCCGTGACGCGACAGGAACGTGACCTTGAGGTCGCGCACCGACAGCAGACGATCGTCCGTCGTGCCACGCTGCTCTGTTGTCATCAGCTCTTCGGATCCAGCCATTCTCTTAGCCCATTGCCGAGGATGTTGACGGTGAGAACCAGCGTGACGATGGCGATGCCGGCCGAGTTGGCGATCCAGGGCGCCAGAAACAATCGGTCCCGTCCCTCGGCCAGGATGTTGCCCCAGGTCGCGGCCGGCGGCGGAACGCCGAGGCCGAGGAAGGACAGCGCGGTCTCCTGCAGGATCATCTGACCGACCTGCAAGGTCGCCACCACCGTGAGCACCGGCACGAGTTGCGGCAGGATATGGCGCAGCATGATGTAGCCGCTGCGTCCGCCGAACGAGACTGCGGCCTCCACGAACGGACGTTCGCGCAGGCTGCGCGTGAGACCGAACATGATGCGCGCATAGACCATCCAGCCGGAGATCCCGAGCACCACGATCAGGTTGAGGAAGCTGCCGCCGAGCGCGGCGACGAACAGGATGGCGAGCAGGACGTCGGGAAATGCCGTCTGCGCGTCGACCGTCCGCATGATGACCTCTTCGGTCTTGCCACCGACGTAGCCCGCGAGCACGCCGGCGGTGGTGCCGATAAGCATCGAGAGCACGACCGAGGCGATGCCGACCAGGATCGATAGCCGCGATCCGAAGATCAGCCGGGACAGGACGTCGCGGCCGTAGCTGTCGGTTCCGAGCGGGAAGCGCCAGGTGCCGCCGGTCATCCAGACCGGGGGCTTGAGACGTAAGATCACCTGCTGCTGGTAGGGATCGTGCGGCGCTACCAGCGGCGCGAAGATCGCCGCCAGGACGATGAGCGCGATGACCGTGCCTCCGATCGCGATCTTGGCCTTCGACGCGGTCACGGATCAGGCCTCGCGAATGCGCGGGTCGAGCATCGACAGCGCGATGTCGACCAGCAGGTTGGCCAGCACGATCGCGATGCACATGATGCAGATCGCTGCGATCACCACCGGAATGTCGCGCTGGAAGATGCTGGAGACCATCAGCCGGCCGATCCCGGGCCAGGCGAAGATGCTCTCGGTGATGATCGAGCCGCCGATCAGCTTGCCGAGCTGGAGCCCGAGGAAGCTGAGGATCGGATTTAGCGTGTTCGGCAGCACGTGGACCAGCAGCACGCGGACCGACGGAATGCCCTTAGCCCGCGCGGTCAAGACGAACTGTTCGTTGAAGGTCTCGATCACGCCGGTGCGGGTGATGAGGATGAAGTTCGGGATCAGATAGGCGGCCAGCGTCAACGCCGGCAGCACGATATGCGCCACGCCGCCTTGCCCCGAAGTCGGCAGCCAGCCGAGCCGCAACGCGAAGAACTGGATCAGCAGGATGCCGAGCCAGAAGCTCGGCATCGACTGCCCGAGCACCGCAAGGAACGAGATCACGACATCGGCCAGACGGTCGCGCCGGAGCGCCGCGACCGCGCCGCCGGCGATGCCGAGGACCACGGCGAGCCCGAGCGCGACCCCGACCAGCTGGAGGGTGTTGCCGAGGCGGTCCAGCACCACTTCCAGCGCAGGAACGCCGAACTGAAGGGACTCGCCGAAATCACCCTTCACGACGTCGCGAAGGTAGATGCCGAACTGGACCACGAGAGGGCGGTCGAGGTGGAGCTTCTGCGTCAGCGCCTCGACCTGTTCCGGCGTCCGGTTCATGTCGAGATAGATGTCGATGGGGTTGCCGGTCAGCCGCAGCACGCTGAAGGTCATGAACAGCACCAGGAGCAACGACACCGGAAGATAGCGAAGCCGCCGCCAGAGATATCCTAACATCGCGAGAGACTCCGCTATCCGAAGGCGCCATCCGTCAGTTCAGTTTGGCCCTGCCGAGCCTGAGCACGCGATCGGTGGGCGCCTCGAAGCCGGAAAGCTTAACGATCAGGGTGACGTAGAATACCAGCCGGCGGCCATGCCGGTCCGTGATCCAGCCGAAGACCAGCGCGCCGATCACCGCGCCCACGACGTAGAAGGAAGCGACCGCGCCGAGGTTTGCGCTGCTGAGATGCAGGGTGTCGGCGCTCTGCAGGGCTGGCCCCAGCGAACCGACGATGGTGACCTCCAGCCCGTCGAGGATCCACGTAATGCCTAGCCCGATGACGACCAGCACGTGGAACCGGCTCCAGGGCAGCCCGTCGAGGCGGAACGGGATGTTGGTCCGGATCAAGGCCGGGGCCTGAAGCGTTTGGGTCATCCGGATCACCTTCGGTCGCGGTTCGGGTCGACCGCCGAAACGGAAGGCAACCGGCTAACAACGCGTTGGCCCGGCGGGGGTTCGAAGCCGAACGCTGGGACCTCGATATCGGTGACAGGGCGACCGTCTCTGAACTTTGTTAACCGTCGGGCGCCATCACTATCCTTCTCCTTGGAATGGAGCAGCGAGATGCAGGATCTGGAACAAAAGGTCAGAGAGCGCGCCTACCAGATGTGGATGGAAGCGGGTTGTCCGGATGGCAGGTCCGACGCATTCTGGCTCGAAGCGCAGCGCGATGTGCTGGCCGCATCACTGGGAGACGTCGCCGGAGCGACTGCCGTCGAAAAGAAGCCTGCACGCAAGTCCAAGGCAACCTCTCCGAAGAAGCGCCGAGCCGCCTGACAGTTTGCCGCGAGCGCATTCGGGTCGAGCACGTGGGTTGCGACGTACGGCCGGTCTGGCGAGCATCACGAGGTGACTGAAACCGTCACCTCCATGCCCACGAAGCTGTCGTTCGGACCGAAGAAACTACCGGATAACGGCGTGCACTGGCTGATGTCCCTGGCAACGGCGACCGGAATGAGGTGCCGGCCTCCCACGCTCCGGTTGGTCGGATCGAAGGTGATCCAGCCGGCGCCAGGCACGAATACCTCCGCCCAGGCGTGGGTCGAGCCGCCGTCGGCCGAGCCCACGAGGTGGTTGTTCGGGTCGTGCAGGTAGCCGGAAACGAGACGGGCACCGAAGCCGAGCTTCCGCGCCGCTTCCGTGAACAGCACCGCGAAGTCGCGGCATGAACCCCATCCGCGATCCAGCGTTTCGTCGGGAGACTGCGTGCCCTCGACCTCACGGCTCTCGTACCGGATGCGCTGAGCGACCCCGGCGTTCAGGTCCTTGAGAAGCGACAGCGTGTCGGTCGGATTGCCGCGAACGAAGCCCCTGGCCCATGTCTGCAACTGTTCGCCCGGATCGGCATATCGCGCGATGGTCAGTGCGCCGAGGTCGGTCCACTCGTCGTCGGAATAGCGGAAAGGGTACGAGATGGCCGATGCCGCGATGTCGAACACCGGCCAGTCCACCGCATCGAGCAGTATCTCGCCAACGCTGTCAATCATGAGGACAGAAGCCGCGTCCGCAAACGAGGCTATCGCGACGGCGTTGCCGAACACGTCGTGCGACCAGGTCGCCACGGCGGCCGGCGTGATAATCAGCGCGTGCGACATGAGGCGCAGTTCGCGGCTCTCACGGGGGCGCAGCATCAACCGGTGCGGAGCGAGGTGCACCGGCTGCCTGAAACGGTAGGTCGTGGTGTGCTGGATTCGTATCGCGGTCATTCGCAGCCTTTGCATTTCTCGTCGCTTCGACCGATTGCGGCCGAGAATCATTGTTGCACGTCGGTCCGGTGCCGCCGAGAGGGCAACTCAGACCGCGGGAAGAAAGCCGTGCGATTAAGCCATCGGTCCGATGCCCACCGTCGGTGGGCTCGCCACGTCGCCCGCTCCTGAGGAAGCGCGTGGCGGTCACTTACATTCAACCTTAATGCCGAGTTCGACGACGCTCGCGGCTGGTATCAAGAAATTGTCGGGCACGCCGACTCCGTTACGCGTCATGAAGGCGTAAAGCCTCTCCTGCCAGCGCGGCACGTCCGAATTCGTCTAGAGATCGGCGGCGGTGTCCTCGACTCCGGCTCGGAGAAGCTCGCTGATCGCGCTGAGCGAAATGGGCGAAAGGGTCGTCCCGCCTACGGCCGGAAGTCCAATCCCGCGGTGACGATGCTCGAGGGGATAGCGGAGGCATTGGAGGTGACGGTGATCGAACTAATCGATGCGGCGGTTTCGCCTCGCGGCTGAAAGTTCGGCTCGGCTTTTAGTCCGACGGCTGCATCAGTCAGTCCGCCGATCCGCGAATTTCAAGCCTTCTATTTCGCGAGCTTGTCTTGCATCCGTGTTTTGAAATTCTGCACCATCAACGCGGCTTTCGCTTTGGCTGTCTCTCGATCAGTGGGGGGGCATTTTGCGAGCGCTTCCTTGGGCGCAAGTTCACATTTGCCCATTTCCAGAATGGCGGCCTTTGTCGTCAGAAACTTGCCTGCGATTTCGACGACGCCGAGTTGCCCGCTGCGGTGCGCGGTGCGCAGCGAATGCACGGTAAGCGGACCCATGGGCCAAAAAAGCGCGACAGCTTCGGCGAAATTCATCAACTCTTGTTCATCCCACCGGGACGGATGAGGGCGATCGACAACACGACGCGGAACAGGACGTGGTTTCGATCCAGTCTGGCTTTCCGAGACGACCGTGCTTTTATCTAATTCGAGCATGCAAACTTCTCCTACGGTTTCGATGTGATAAATCACATGGAGGCAGACATCAATCTTTTGGCGTGGGCTTGATGGTTGTTGGTTAACGGGACTTTGAACGTCTCAGGCAAGCTCACGCCGAGGCCACACCTGGACTTCTACGTCAGTCAATTGCGGACGCCTCCGCGGGGCGCGTTGAGTTCGGTCTGGCCAGCGACATGGAATAGCCTATCAGGGTGGTTGACTGACCTCGAAAATGCCACCATTGGTCCGATATGAGGCAGTTGCTTTCACAGCATGAAAGGGTGTCTTTTCTCGCACGCGCGAGACGGCTTTGTCGCGGCACTGCTCCATGTCCTCGTCGGTCGCGCGCCGGTCTCGAGGCGTATGTCGAGCAGGCGTTGGTGGAGCGTGTGGTTCGCGCTCCACGCACGTTTGCTGTCTTGACTGCGGTCGCTCCCTCTCCTCGAAAAAAGGGGGCGGTATGAGCGATCTGTTCGGTTGCGTGCCGCCCGAAGCCTTCAAGATCTTCACCGGCCGCCACGCCTCGGCTGCGGAGGCAGCGCTGCTGCGGCTGTGCGCCACGCATTTCGGCGAAATGGCCATGGAGAATCCCGAGCGCGACCAGGTCAAGAACTCGATCGCTGCGGCGATCGAGGGAATGCCGGCGCCGCCTGTGCCGGCCGGCGACGGCGACGCGGACGAGCCGGAGGCGGCATCATCCGACTACCTCTATCTGAAAATGCGGGAGGGCGGCTGGCTGCTCGAGGAATCGGAGCGCTGGCTGATCCGCGTGACGATGCCGGAAGGCTACCGCCGCCTGATGACGGTGCTGCGCGACCTCAAGGAAAACGTGGCAAAGAGCTTCACGGGACTGGTCTCGCAGGTCTCCTCGCTGATCGGCGCGGCCGCGGACGACCCGACGATGCATGCCACCAACATAGATGCCGCGTGGCAGACGGCCGTCGGCTTTCGGCGCCACATGGCCGGCATCGATGCGGCGCTGCTGGCGGTGACGCGGCGCCTCAACGCCGCCGAGGGGATGGACGATTCGGTCGACGTGTTCTTTGCCGAGTTCGTCGAGCGGATCCTGATCCGCGATTGGACCAAGATACTGTCCCAGAACAATCCTTGGCGGTCGCGGCATCACGTCACCCGCGCCGTCCGCGAAATCCTCGGCTCGGCGACGGCGATGGAGAAGGCGATGGCCGCCTACGTCGAAGCCGGTCATGCGGCCACCGACGGCGAGGCCGAGGCGCTCATCCGCAGGCGGCTTGCGGAGATCTCGGCTTCGTTCGACGACATCGAGCGCCTGCGGGTCCGCATCGACCAGGGCCAGGTCGGCATCGAAGGACGCATCCGCGACATCCTGAGATTCATCGGCCGCAATCCGGCGACCATCCGCGAGCGCGTCGAATCCTGCCTCGAAGCGTTGGCGCTTCTCGCAGATCACGTCGAACTTCCCTGCGTCCTGCCGCTGCTCAACTGCCTCGAGCCGGTCGGCGAATCCCGCTTTCCAGAAGCCAGGGAGGCGCTGCCTCCGCCGGACCCCCGCGTGCTCCGGCGGCCGCCGGACGATCCGTACAGGAAGCGCTTCATCCAGGATTGCCGCTCGTTCGACCTCGCTTCCGAGCCCACCGCGGGACACGCGCTCGCCTACCTCGGCTCCAGAGATGGCGGCGACGCGGTCGCCCTCGCGCCGGCGAACGCCAGGGAATGGTTCACGTGGCGCTACATCGCCCTGCTCGCGCTGACGGGTCGCGGCGGACGTCTCAAGGGATGGCAGCTCGGGCCCGCCGAAGGCGTGGCCGCGTGCCGTTACGGGGAGCTCCCCAACTTCACGGCGACCAGGACGGAGGCCCAGCGATGAACCCGCTGTCGGGATTGCAGGAATACGAGGACGTCCTCGCCAGGACACGGTTTCCGAAGGTCACCATCCAGCGCGCCTTCCGCACGCTGATGCAGCGGCAGTTCGTGTTCGGCAACGATTACGGCTCCAGGGACATCTACGAACTGCTGATCGACGATCAGGTACGGCCGTTTGCGGAGCGGTTGTTCGACGTCTTCGGATGGCGGCTCCAGTTCAATACCTCGGGCAACATCAAGATGGTGTGCCTGATGCCGCCGATGGCGGAGGCTCCCGACACGCCGCGCGACAAGCGGCTCGCCCACCAGGCGCAGCCCCTGCGCGTGGACGAGGCCATCGCCATCCTGCTGCTGCGGGCGTTCTACGACAGCGCGATCCAGAGCACCGGGCTCGTCAACGGCAACGCGCAATGGCACACCGACGGTCTGCACGACCTCTGGAAGGAAAAGACCAGGAAGGACCCGCCCGGCAAGGTCAGGATGCTCGACATCCTCCGGTTCTTGAAGAACCACGGCCTCATCCAGGTCTCGCTGCCGCCGACCTTCCACGAGGGGATGGCCTTCACCGTGAGGCCGTCGATCAGCATGGTGGCGGTGTCCGAGCCGCTTGAGGCGCTTAAGCGCTACGCAAAGGAAGCGCGGCCCGCATCCGGCGAAGACGGCGGCGACGAAGCCGCCGCTGAAGAAAAGTCCGACGCATGAGCGAGCCGGAACTCCATGCACCGCAGATCGTCCGTCTGTCCCTGATCAACTTCTACCTGATCGAACGGGAGGACATCGAGCTTTCCGGCAACACCGTCTTTCTCGGCCCGAACCGCAGCGGCAAGAGTTCGTGTGTCGACGCGATCCAGACCGGACTGACCGGCGGGGCTGGCGACCTCGTGGTCTACAACGCCGCGGCGGTGCGGCAGAACCGGCCGGACGCCCACAGATCGCTGCAGGAATATTGTCTCGGCGTCGTGCGGCATGACGAGAACGAGAAGGCCAAGGTCGTACGCAAGAACTCCCTCACCTGGATCGCCCTGTCGTTCCGTACGCGGGAGGGTGTCGAGGTCGCCGGCGTCGTTCATGTCGTGGCGCACGAGCACCGCGAGCGGCCCCACTCGCGGTTCATGATCGTAACCGGGGGAGGCGTGACGACGGCCGATCTCGTCTTCCTCGCCGACGAAGGCGAGATGGCGAAGGGCTTCGACCAGGCCGTCGACGGGTTGCGAGCGGCCGGCCGGAAGGTCGAGGAGTGCGACAGCGCGGCCGATTACTCGACCTATCTCCTCAACCTGCTCACCTACGGTTCCTGGCACGCAGACGCCCATTCCTACTACAGGGCGGTGAAGCGCGCGCTGGTGTTCCAGCCGGTCGGCGACATCACGGCCTTCATGCGCTCCCATGTCCTCGAAACCGAGATCATCGACATCGGGCGGATGCGCGAGCGCCTGGCGTTCTACCGCGAGATCATCCGCACCATCGAAAGCATCAATCGCCAAATCGCCTCGCTCAAGATCGTCGTCGATCACTACGCCAAGGCCGCCGAGGACGATCGCGAGGCGCGCGGTCGCGTCGCCGCGGCGACTGAGGCCGCCGTCGGCCGGCGCCAGTCCGAGATCGGCGCCCTCGAGGAAAAACTGGCCGGTCTGAAGACGCAGGTCGAGAGGTCCGAGGAGGCCGAGGCTTTGGCCAGCGAGCGTAAGGAAGAGGCCGGCCGGCGCGTCGAGGAGGCGCGCAACTCCCCCGGCGCCGCCGCGCTCGAAACCCGCATCCGCGATGCCGACCGCGATGTGGCCGCCAGCGAGCAGAAATTGCGCGAGGTCCGCAAGGAGCTCAAGCGCCGTGCGGAGGCCATCGACGCGATCCGCACCGCCGTCGGCTACATGAAGGACGCCGAGAGCCGCAACGTCCGCCGGGTCGCGGACGCCGGCGCCGACTTCCGCCGCGCAAAGGACGATGCCGAAATCGAATCCATGGCTTCCGACGCCGACGCCCTGCAGCGCGTCGTCGACGAAGCCGGAGCCAACGCGGTGCGGGAGCTTACGCGCGCTCATACCGCCGCGGCGGCCCGCGAGGAACGGATATCGAAGGCGCGCGAGGATCTGGTGAAGCGGGCGCGGACGGAGGCCGTCGACCGGGCCCAGTTGCGGCCCGAGGCGGAGAATCTCCGCGACGCTTTGGCCGGGGAGAAGATCGTCGCGACCCCGCTCTGCGAACTGATTGACATCCGGGAAGGCAGGGAGGAATGGCGCAACGCCGTCGAAGCCGTGCTTGGCAACGCGCGCGAGGCGATGATCCTGAAGGTCGCAGGCCAATATCTCGACGCCGTGCGGGTGCAGCGTCGCTCGACCCGCAGCGACGGGATCGAGATCGTCAAGCCGTCGGTCCTGACCGCGGGCACCCAGCCGCCGGCCGCGGATTCGCTCGCCGCCGTCGTCGAGGCCGAGGATGCCACCGCGGGCGCCTACGTCAATGCGGTGCTGGGGCGCATCAAGCGGGTACGCACCGAGGCCGATATCGAGCGCGAGCCGAACGCCGTGACGGCCGATCTTATGCGGGCGACGCGCTTTTCGTCCTTCAAGTTGCGGCTGCCGCGCTATCTGCTGGTCGGGCGACGCGGCCGCGAGCAGGCCGCCGCCAACGCCGCGGTGGATCTCCAGCGCCTGCATGGCGAGTTGAACGAGGCCGTCACCGAGCGGAAGGTTTTGGAAGCCGCCAGGGACGCTTATCGGACGCTGATCGGGCAGTCGGGAAGCTCGCAGACGACGCTGGGTTCGGTCGTCGACGATCTGCGGCGGGCGAAGACGGCCGTGGATTCGAGCCGCGCGGAGTTGCAGAGGCTCCGCGGGCAGCGCGATCCCGAACGGGAGCAGCAGATATTGGAGCTCGAGGCGGTCCGGAAGGAGCGCGACGAGGAATGGTCGCTTGCGGGCGAGGCGGTGCGGAAGGCGCGCGACGCGGTCAGCCGCGCGGACGTGGAGTTGGACGTCGCAGGCCAGCAGCTCGCCGCCAGCATTTTTGAGCGCGATGCGAAGGCGCTGGGCGAACACGACGTCGCGCACGAGGTGCGCCGGCGCTTCCTCGGCCTCCTGACCGAGGCCAAGGATTTCTGGCGCGAGCACAAGCAGACGCTCGAGACCGCCGAGACCCGCGCCGAGGAGAGCCGCGCCGGGATCGCGCGCGGTCATGAATCGTGGGCCGAGCATGCGGCATTCTTTCCAGAAGTGCCGATGCCGGTGCTCAGCGTGGAGGCCTGGCGCGAGCGGCTCGCCGAAGCGAGGGCGATGCGCGACTTGCTGCAGAATTCGACGCTGCTCGACAAGACCGCGGAGGCCGAGGGGGCAACCCGCCAGCTTTCGGACGCCTTCCGCAACGAGTTCGTCAGCCTCCTCGTCCATGCGTTCTCGAGGATTCGTGACACCCGCGACGACCTCAACCGCGAGATGGAGCGGCACGAGTTCTACGGCGAGAAGTACGTGTTCCGGATGAACCCGGTCGAGAAGTTCGGGCCGATCATCGACCTGGTCGGACACGCGACGGAGGATCCGAACTGGGCGATGCCCTCGCTCAATTTGCTCGACGGCGACACCGAGCAGTCGCGCGCGATCCGGTCCATCGCAAACATGATCGAGAGCGACGACCAGGTCGCGCTGAACGACCTGGCCGATCCGAAGGCGTACTGGACCTTCGACGTGCTGGTGAAGGACGCCGCCAGCGGCGACGTCGTCTCGACGCTGCGCCAGCGCATGAAGAAGGGCTCGATCGGGGAAGGCGTGGTTCCGCAGTACATCGCCATGGCGGCCGCGGTGTCCTCCAAATCGTCCTCGCCCGACCGCAGGAACGGATCGCTCGGCATCATCCTGCTCGACGACGCGCTCGACGGCCTGGACACGGAGCACACCGTGAAGATGCTCAAGTTCATGAGCGACACCAACCTGCAGATCATCGCCGCCGCGCCGGACACGAAGTCGCGCGTGCTGGCGCACGGCATGGAGACGTTCATCAACGTCGCGCGCGACGGCGAGTACATCCACATCGTCCCCGAAAAGGTGTCCGAGGCACTGCGCGACGACCTCGCCGAGGAGGATCCGCGGGTCAAGGGGTACGACGCCTACCGCGAGCGCACCGTGGCCGCCGACGGGACAACCGTGCTGGAGGCGGCGCAATGACGGTTGCCGGCGGCGAGGCCGCGCGGAAGGTGCTTGTCAGGCTGCTCGAATCCGCCGACCGCAACGCCACCGCGACCCGCACGTTGTCGGTGGCCGCCGGGGCTCCGAAGGATCCCTCGCCCGCGGTGCAGCGGACATGGCGGGAACGGCTCGAAGGGGCAGAGCGCACCGGTGCGGTCGCGCTGGTTCGCGGCGCCGGCAACCGGCGCGACGTCATCGAGCGCGTGCACCTGCTCGACGCCGACCGGTTGGCGCTCGACCTCGGCATCACGCGGGCAGGAACGCGCACCGCCGCGGCGGTGACGGCCGCGCGCGAAGCGACCGCCGGGCGTGAGGGGCTTGACCCGGCGATCGAGGATGCCGCCGGAAACTGGTCCAGGGGAGCCGAGTGGTATCGCCTGCCGGCTGAGCCGGAGCTCGTCCGCAACGTGTTCGGTGCCGCCGCAGGTCTGCTGGAAGTGGCGTTCGGGACGCATTTCAGGGTCGCTTCCGCGCAGGCGGCGGGGTCGTCCAAATTTCTGGAGCGGAACGCCGCGGCAATCTGCGCCATCCTGCGCCGCGCCCTGGCGCTCCCCGAAGATGCGCGGCAGCACGAGATATGGGAGACATTGGGGCTCGTTAGGTTCGGCCATCCGGTCTGCCTGCGCGCGCCGGTCGGCTTCGAGGATCGCGACGGAACGGCCGTGACCGGCTACGCGCTTCCCTGGAGCGCCGTAAATCCCGACCTGGTCGAGACCTGCACGGCGATCGGGAGCTCTCCCACGTTCATCATGACGGTGGAGAATTGGACGAGCTTCAACGGTCAGTGCCGCGAGATCCACCGAGGCGCCGTGGTCTATACGCACGGCTTCCCGCCTCCGCCGGTGCGCATGTTGGTCGGCCGCTTGGCAGCGTTGTGGCCGAACGCCCCGTTCTATCATTGGGGCGATGTCGATGCGGGAGGTCTCCTTATTGCGGACTCGATACGCGAAGCCGCCGGCCGAGCCGTCCGGTTGCACCTCATGACGGCCTCCTTGGCCGAACGCCATGGCGCCAAATCCAGACCACTTTCCCGTGTCGCAGGCATCGCCGCGAGAGACGACGATTTCGGCGAGCTTGCCCGCTATCTTTCGGGCGATTGCTGTCGGACCTTCGAGCAGGAGATGTTGAGGCCTATGGATCCCTTGGAGTTGGTGCCGTGAGCAGACAATTCACCGACGGTGAGATCGAAGCGACCATCAAGGCCCTCGCGGCCGAGGGGGCGGCGCTGACGCGCGCCTCCGTCCGCAAGCGACTTGGCGGCGGCGGCTCGACCCGGATTTCTGCGCTACTGAAGGAGCATGTCGCCAGCGCCGATAGTCCAACAACTCGGTCCGGACTGGTCCGGACCAGTCCGAAGGGTCCAGCTGAGGAGGCCCAGGCTGTAATAAATACTTCTGCAGCAATGAGGGTATTGCCGCCTGCCGCGGTCCACGCCGCCGGAGGGGATCGCGAGGCGGACGGTGGCATCGTCCAACTGCAGAGCGAGATACGGGTGCTCAAGATTCTGCTCGAGTCGGAACGCAACGCGAGGCGCGAAGAGGAAGCTCGCTACGCCCGAACGATTGAGGCGCTGCAGCGCGAGATAGAGATCGCCAGCCGCGGCGGGGGGGCTTGAGCGCCACGCCGACTGGGTGCGGGAGTTTTGCGGGAAACAAATTCTGGCTAAATCTCGCTCCGTAACACGCTGATAGGAAGTCGCTATTCAGGCGGTCGCCAAAAACTGTCCATAATCAACGGAATTAGAGGGCACCGACTTGAAGAGCCATGACTCGATGGATCGCCTTATCGGCAGCTTGCTGGACCAATCCATGATGATGACACCGGACCTTCGGGCCCTGCGGAGCGCAGTCGCTGTTCTCGGACCGCTACTCGATCCCAGCGAGGTTGACCCGTTCGCCGTCGCCCACGTCTGCTCCAGATCGAAGTTCGGAGCCGAGTACTACGATCCCTTCAGTAATGGCATCGTGCTTGATGTTTATGCAAATAGAACATAACATGAACGTTGCGGAAAAACGATGGCTGTCCCGTTTAGCAGTGGCGACATTTCGGCCGCTTTGAGCAGTTGCCGGCCGCAATGGTTTATGCAATAAATGCACATGGCTGGACGTCCCAAACGCGTGCCTGATCCTGATCTGGCGCTAAAATTTCACGAATGGCGATCGAATGCCGGGCTAACCGTCTCTGCTACGGCGGGGCGTTTGGGCGTGGCGCCTTCTACACTAACTAGGTCATTGAAAGAAGGAGGATTTTCCTTCGATATGCATCAGCGACTGAGGCGTCTTATCGAGCGGGGCGAGACGGTGTTAACCGAGGACATCGCCCTGTCCGCCCAGGCGATCAGATTGCTCTCGATAAAAGATTTGCGTTTATTGCACGAATTTGTTAATTTGATACCGAAGGCTGAGGCAATATTGAAGTCAGTTCTAGATCTGCGCGACGAGGGGACTAAGTCATGACGAACTCTAAGCAGATCATCGCGATGATCCGAAGTCACGCCGCCGGCGATAGCCAGCAATTTCTGTCGATCGCCGAGCATATCGCGGCCGACGCCGACAAGGCCGGCAAGAGCAAGGTGGCCGACGAGATCAAGAACCTCGTTCAGCGAGTCCGCAACCAAGCACCGGGCGCGCACAAGGTGCAGCCCATACCGATGGCCGCGCTGCGCGGAGAGCTGTCAGGACTGGTCGGCACATCCTATCCGGAATTTCACGTCTCCGACCTCGTCGTCAATTCCGACCTGCGCGAGAAGATACTGAGGATCGTCCGGGAACACCGCGAGCGAGAAACGCTGGAATCGGAAGGTATGCGGCCACGCAGGAAGTTTCTGTTCTCCGGCCCTCCCGGCACCGGCAAGGGGATGACGGCGGCCGCGATCGCGTGCGAACTGGGGCTTCCGCTCTTCAAAATCCGGCTGGACGGGGTGATCACCAAATTTCTCGGCGAGACGGCGGCGAAACTGCGCCTGATCTTCGACGCGATGCAGAGCGCTCGCGGCGTGTACTTCTTCGACGAGGTCGACGCCCTGGCTTCGAGCCGCGGTTCGGACAACGACATCGGCGAGGCCCGCCGTATGCTGAACTCCTTCCTCCAATTCCTCGAGGAGGACGAGTCGTTCAGCGTGATCGTAGCGGCGACCAACCACCGCTCCCTGCTGGACACGGCCCTTTTCCGTCGGTTCGACTCGGCTTTTGTCTATTCGAATCCTTCGCCCGCGGAGGCGCGACAGGTGCTGCGCAACAACCTGCTTCGGTTCGATAGAGAGGCCATCGCATGGGAAGACGTCGACGCCCACGCGAGCGGACTGAGCCAGGCAGATCTCGCCGCAGCGGCGGAGGATGCGGCCCGGATAGCGGTTCTGGACAACCGTAGCGTCCTGTCCACGGAAGTTCTCTGTCGCGCTCTGGACGATCGGGCTAACATCCACCGCGAGTAGGCGGCGATTCGATGCCGCTCGGCGGGTGAGCATCGGCGGCCATGGCGGAAATTGAAAATTATCGGCATATCCACCTCCGGGGTCTGGGCAAGGCGTCAGAGGACTTCCGGGCCCGGGGACGCGGCAACAAGAAACGACCGCCGGCGATCGCTGATCGCGTCGCACATGCGAACCTGCTTCGGCAGCAGCTCGACCAAAGCCTCGCCGATCTGGAGCAGACCCTCGTGCTGCAGGAGGAAAGCGGGGTCCCGCGCGCCAAACGCGGCGCGTCAATCACGGTATCCGCGCGACCATCGGTCGCCATCGACGTGGGATCCAAGCGCTCGTCGTCCCCGGGCCTGAAGTTGCTGGCCGTTCGTAAGGCGATCGGCGACGAGGAAGGGAGCGAGTCTCCCGAACAGGCAACCTTCTTCGTCGTCAGAAACAGCCTAAAGACCTTGCGCGAAAACCTCGATCGCTATGCGGAATGGCACGACCGACCCGAAGCGGCGAACAAGGAGTCCGACGAAGAAGAGGAAGACATCGGCCGGCCACGGAATTTCTGGCTTTTCGAAAGCGGCGCGGCCATCAGAAGCGCGACGCTGCGGGACTTCTGGACCGATCGGCTCGATCGTTTCCCGCGTAGGAGGACGGAGACCGACTGGGAGGTCTGGATCCGTCCGGGGTTCGAGAAGTCCTTCGCGGCGGCGCTGGAAAAGCTCGGCATCAAGCCTCTGGGCATGGCGACCGTTTTCATCGAGACGATCGTGCGAAACGTATCCGCCACCCCGCAGCAGCTGGAGCAGCTGGTTCGATCCAGCGCCGCCGTTGTCGAATTGCGGAGCGCATCCACTTTCGTTTCCGACTTCTATGAGATGAAACCCGAACGCAGATCCGAGGTGATGTCGAAGATTGCGTCACGGATTTCTGGACCTCCGGCCGACGCGCCTCGCATCGCGATCCTGGATACCGGCGTTAACAGGAGCCACGACCTGCTGTCGTCGTCGCTTCCGCAGAGCCGTTGCTATACCATCGTGAAAGAGTGGGGGGCGACCGACGCGAAGGGCCACGGAACCAGGATGGCCGGCGTCGCTCAATTCGGCGACCTCGAGGGCCTCTCGCCGTCGTCTCCGCCGTTGGTGCTACAGACCGCGCTAGAATCCGTCGTCGTCGCGTCGCCCAATCAGCCAGGAGACGTGCCGGCGCGCGACGCCTTGAGACGTGCCGTTGCGCTGGTGGAGCAGGAGCCCCATCGCAGGATCTTCTGCTTGGCGCAGACGGCGCAAGGCGAGGAAGAGAACGGAAGGCCCACAAGCACGTCCGCAGTTCTCGACCAGTTGGCGTACGGGGACGGTCAAAACGTCCGCCTGTTCTGCGCAGCCGTTGGTAACGTGCCGCACTCTCCAGACGAACCGTACCAGATCGCGGATTACGAGGACCGCAACGACGGTTTCGGCATCCAGGCGCCGGCGCAAGCCCTGAACGCTCTGTCGGTCGGCGCGGCGAGCCTGAAGGACCTCGGAACGAGGGGCATGGTGGCGCCTGTCGGCGATCTCATGCCGACTTCCCGGACCGCGGCGGCTTGGATCGACCCGCATCCGAGTAAGCCCGATATCGTGATGGAAGGCGGCAATTTCTCAATCGAGAGGGGCGGCGTTTTCAGTCGGCCTTCCTTCGACCATATGGTCGTGACGACGTCGCATCTGGCGCCGACGAGCCCCCTGACGATCTCTGGAGAGACAAGCACGGCGACGGCTATGGCTGCGGGTCTCGCCGCGCGGCTCGCCGCCCGCTATCCGCTCTTCCGGATGGAAACGATCAGGGGGCTGATAGTGCATTCTGCAGAGTGGACGCCGGCCATGCTGGCGCAGTTGTCCCGTGACCGCGCCGCAGGAAACTCCGCTCAGGAAGCGATGAACCTCATGCTCGGCCGTTACGGCTGGGGGGTTCCTAACGAGCAGCGGCTGTTCGCGAGCGCCTCCCACGCGCTGACGCTGATCGTCGAGGATAATCTGCAGCCCTACGAGCGGTCGATAAAGGACGATGGCAAATTGGGAAACATCCGGCTTAAGGAGATGAAATATTTCAAGCTTCCGTGGCCGGAGACGGTGCTCAGGCAGCTTAACCAGACTCCGGTGGAGCTGCGCTGCACGTTGTCCTATTTCGTCGAGCCGGACCCTCACGCAGCCTCCAGAGGCCGCGCGATCGACCGTTATCCTTCCCATCGCCTCAGGTTCGACGTGAAAAGGTCTGGAGAGAGCGACGAGCGCGCCCAGCTACGCAACAACGAGTTGGCCGAAGGTGACATGTCGGAGGCTGCGGGAAGCGGCGACGGCTGGGCGCTTTCATCCCGCTCGAAAGGCACGCTCGTCCAAGACGTCTGGCGCGGCAAGGCCTACCAACTCGCCGACCGGGACGGGATATCCGTCGTTCCGGTGCGAGGCTGGTGGGGCGACATGCCGACCCAGGACCGTTACGAGCGCGCGGTCAACTATTCGCTCATCGTGTCGATCCGCACTCCCTCCGATGCCGGCGGCAATCTCTACGCCGAAGTCGTACCGAAGATACCGGCGACCGTGCTGGTCGAAGGCGGTGCCTCCTAGATTTTACGACTTCGAGGCGCTCTCGATCTTCGCCATGACGTCGCCGTGGACGACGTAGGCGTAAGGCGTCGCGGAGATGGCGCGTCGCTCGGCGCGTGCTGTCAGCATGGCCTGCCCGACGGAAGCGCCGTCGAGGAATTCCTTCAAGTAACGGCGGACGACGAACGCCGCGCATTCGTCCTGTACAGACCACAACGGTGCGAGGACGCCTCTAAACTTGCGGTCTGTCAGACTGGCGGCCCACCCCGAGGCGAGCCCAAGCCTATAGTCGCCGCCGCCGACACGACAGGCGTTGAGCACCACGAATGTTCCGTAACGTACGCCTAGATCAACCCCGCCATGGACGTCGTTGCAACTCACCCAGTCGTCGGTCATTTTGATCTTGGCGACGCCGGTCTCATCGGTGTCGCCATGGCCCGCAAAATGGAGGACGGCGACGGGCTTGGCCGGGATCTTGACGCTCCAGAAGTCCGTGAAGCCCTTGTAGGTCGCGTCTTGGGGTTTCGCCCCTAGATTCTCCGTCAGCCACTTTCCTTCGTCGAGCGCCATTGCAAGGCTCTCGTCGTTTTCGTATTTCGGCACGAAACTCGCAATCGATCCCGGCTCGAAGCGTGGCGGAATCCTGCCGCCGGTACGTAAGAACCAACGGGCGATCGGATGCGTCATGAAAAGATGGTCTGGTCCATTCACGCCCGACGATGCGTTCGGATGCATCATCTCCCACGGGATATGCGGTTCGTCGGTGATAATCTGGATCGGAAACGCGGGGCCGAAGGCATTTCGCAGGTCCCGATAAAGCGCCCTGAATGCCTCTGGGCTGGCGGCCCAAATCGTCTCCCCGATACCGCGCAGCTTGCCTTCGTGGCGACCGGCCGCGAACCCCGGACATTCCTTAAGCAGGCCGAGCGCGTACTCCCCCGTAGTCGTGCCGAGGTTCATCGTCTCCTCGCGCGTCTCCGTCCCCATGTCGACGCCTTTCGGGGCGGAGAGGCTCCACAAGTAGTTGCCCGATCCGTCCAGACGGACGATCTTGACCGTCAGATCCGCGGAGGCTGCCGAGATCAGGCTCACGCCCGCGACAGTCGCGGTGCCCGCCCGCGCTTCGGCCGCTTCGTTCTCCTTCAACTCGAAGTTCTGGCGCGCGATTCCGCTGAACCTATTCGCGTAGGTGAACATCGCCACGATCTCCAAAGGAGCCGTCGCATTTTCATCGTCCCTCACCGTGGCCGCGAAACTTGCCGGCAACGTCGTCCCTTCCCGCAGCACCTCGATCGTCTTGCGGTTCGCCCCCTTTTCGAACAGCAGACGCGACGAATGGACCTCGACTTCGACCGTCAGGGCTTGCCAGTCTCCTGGCACGTTTTTGAAGGATACCGGCTCGGTCGCGGAGGCATCCGGGGTCGCGTTAAGGGCGACTTCGAACCGGAAGACCTGCCCGACGATCGGTTGCTCGTCCGAAGAGATCGAAGGATACCGGTCGACGTCGATCGTTGGCGCCTTGGGTTTCGCAATGGCACCGTCCTTCGCCATGCCGACGGCGTTGCTGGCCTTGCCGGTCGCATCCTTTGCCGTGCCGACTGCGTCCTTCGCCGCACCCCTGATTTCGTACCGTTCGAGGTCGCTCTCGTGCGCCGGCCGGAAGGGAGCGGTCACCTCAAGGTCGTCGACCACCTTGAGGAGCGGGCGGCGACCTTCCGCGACGCACCGACGAAGGATGTCAACCACGGCTCGCCTTGTCGTCCCGCTGGCCACACTCCCTTCGACGGTCAGTCGGGTCTTCGTGAACCGGATGACAACCTCGAAGAACCCGCTCTGCAATTCCTTCAGCTCGCGCTGGGCCGTCGCCAGGGCATCTGCGGGAATGCCGAGCTCGTCGCCCAGAAGAGCGAGTTCCTGCTCGGTGCGCCACCGCATGGAGACGCCCTGTCTTGACCAAGACCAGAGGATTCCGCCTGTCATATCGGGGTTACGTCCCATTTCACTCGTCCGCAACCAAGAAGACGTCACTTGCCGGATGCAACCCTTCTTCTTGCGTTTCCACGCGGTACAGGCCGGCCGGCAGCGTCAGATCCTTCTTGTATCGACCCTCCGAGTGCCAGAGCACGATGCTAATTTCGCCGGGGGCATCCAGGCGGCAGACCGATGCCTTGATTTTCTGGACGTAGATGCTGGCCGTCGCCTCGATGACGATGGGTCTCGTGGAGGAATAGGCATCGTCCACATGCAGGCCGATCCTGCCAAGTTGAATCGTATCCGCCCTGAACCTACGCAGATCGATCGTGGGTTCCGTCAGAATTCCGCGTAGTTGGGCGTCGGACGTTTGATCACTCTGAAGCGCAGAATGCGTGTTGGCGATGTAGACCGCGGCCTCCTGGCCGACTTCGTATGGGATAGCCGAGACGCGCGGGACGGTCTGATCACCCTTGGTGTCCTCGCCCTCGTAGCTGGTCAGAAGCGAAAGCGTCCCGCCAGCGAGCTTCGCAGACTGGAAGGTGGGCTGTTCGATGCCGACTATCGGCCTGACGGTCGTTGCGTATCCGCTCACCGTCCTGTTGCGCTCCTGCGCCTCGGCGATCTCGTCGTGGAATGCGCGGGCGCGTGTCGCCCGGCTCCGGTCGAGGTTGGGAAGGTCGAGCTCTGACACGCGCTTTAGCTGCGATTCGCCGGCGTCGACGAAGGGATACGTCGGGAGCAACTGATAGACGGAATCAAAGGAGCGGATGGCGTTCGTTCCGTCGAAGGCCTTGAGCGGCCCGATGTTCCACGCAAACCCGTTGCAAATGAAGCCGAGCGCGTTGCCCGAGCCTCTGTAAGGCGTGCCGAAGCTGATCAGGGAACGCGTCGTCTTCCAGCCGTCGAGGCATTCGATGTGATACCGAGCGACTAGGCCACCCATGGAGTGAACAACAAAGACGACTTTAGCGTCTTGGTTGCCGCTTTTCTCCTTCCAGGCCGCCAGCCATTTGCGGACGCAAGCCGTTAGTTTCCGCGCCGAGACCCTGTTGCTGCGACGCCAGTCGTAGGGAAATTCAAAGTAGTTCTCGCCGCGGTCGAGGCTCATGCCGGCGACCAGTTTCCTGTCGAGGATCGAGTAGCCGCCCTGCTTCCACAGCCCCGGTATCATCTCCACGTTCTCGACGAGCGATGTGGCCTCGACCCCGTCACCGAGATCGTCTCTTTCGTCGTCCAGACCTTGCAGAGCGAGTCGATCGATGGCTCCTCCTGCGATGGTCCGCCACAGCGCGCCCGGCGACGTTCCCCAGAGATCCTTTTTGTCCTTCGACAGCACGGAGCCGATGAGGCCCGGCACGACTACGATCACGTCCGCGAACTTCGCCACTGGGCTAGGGCCCTCCCGCTCATCGGTTGGTTGTCGCGTATCGCGCCGTTTCAATCAAGGCGAAGTCGTGAGCCGATATTCAACCTTGCGTTCACATCCACGGTCGTCATCGCCTTGCACGATGAGCCGCCGCCCCCGTCCACGCGGCTTTTCGTGAAAAAGCGGCTCGTTTGCCATCCGCCGGCCATTTGTCCCACAACTCGCATTCTTCGCAGTGGTTCACGCGGCCAGACGGCCTCTTCCGGCGCACTCAATATCCGCCGGCACCTTCACCATGGGCGATCCCTGCGCAAAGCAGGATGTCGAAGGTCGTCTCATTCGCTTTCGTTCAAGACAGTCAGGAATCTGCGACCCTAATTCGTGTACCATCCCATGTACCGGGTGACTCCTCCTGAGCCTCTTATCTACGCTAACACACTGCTTTTTCGAATGAAATTCAGCTTTAGACCCTCTTTATCGGGAAGCACACCGCAGCACCTGATCCGGCGTTGTCGCGATGCCGACCACGGACCCCCCGGTGGCGAGCGCGGTCGCGACCGTGTCGTTGCCCACCGATGGCTTGTCGACGCGGCGATCCGAGCCGTCCCGCGCGAAACACGTCCACTTTCGACCGAGACCACCCCTCTCGAAGTAGTTCCTGAGAGGCCCCAAGAGTCCGGTGGACTGGACCGAGATCACGAGGGCGATTGCGGTGGTGGCGACCAGCTTTGCCTCTAGTTCCGGCGTGAGTGCGGCGTTCATGGCCGCCAGAACGAGAGCTTCGCGGGCGCTTTGCGTATTCCTAGGCATCGAAACGCCGTCTTCGCCATCGCATTCGGCGTCTTCCTGTTCGTCAACGCCTACTTCGTCGTCGCATCCGGCGCGCAACGAATTCCAGCGCGAGACCTTCTTGTCCGAAACGTCTGTGGCGGGGGACGTCTCGTCCGCCAGCACTTCGGCGGCGCGAGCGGCGTCTTCGCCGCCGGCCTCCGCGGACGGCGAACCGGCCGACGACGGCGCGACGGTGTCGCCGGCATCTGCATTTCCGTTCTGGTCGGATGGATCTTCGGTCATCGTGCGGCTCGTGAACCTTTGAGTTGTGAGGCGTTGTTCAAGGCGTCAGCCGGCCAGATCGACCACGAAGGCGGGATCGAATTGCCGGTTCTCGCCCGCGTATCCCGCGGGGTTCGAGATCATGCGGGTCCGGCCCCGTCTGAGATCAATGCTATGATGGGTGTGACCGGTGACGACCAGGTCCGGTTGGAAGCGGTCGATCATGGGTTGCATCTCCGAGGCGTAGGCGGCCGACAGAACGCTGCGCTGGTGCGTGGGCGCGATGGCGTCCATCGTCATGGCGTGATGCGATATGCAAACCGACGGGCCTGCGTGCGGCCTCGCCAACTCTTCCTCGAAGAACATGCGCGATTTTTGATGCAGGATGCGCGCTTCGGTCGGACGGAAACGTTTCCACGGGTCGCGCGACCATTTGATGCGCTTGTGGTCGAGCATTTGAGCTCCGGCGGCATGCATGGCGGCATCCCGCACGTCGGGACCGTACAGATCGTAGCTGGTCCAGAGCGTCGCTCCCAGAAACCGCACGCCCCGCACTATCTGCGCCGCATTCTCTAGGAGATGGACGCGATGCATGTCTGCGGCGGCATGACCTGCGTCGAAGTGTTCGTCGAACGACAGCTTGTTCGACCAAAGTTCGTGATTTCCGGCGACCATGACGATCTCCGTCGGTGACGGATAGGTGCGACGCAGACGCTCGATCGACTGGACGAGACCTTGGCACGTGTCGCCGGCGACGACGACCGCGTCCACGCCCGGCGCCAGTCGCGGGATGCTGCGGCTGCCCGGATAATCGATATGCAGGTCGCTCATGATCTGGAGTTTCATCTCAGCCTCGGAGGGATTCATGACGGTCAGCGAACGGACGAAAGGCTCGCATGAGCCAAGAGGTGGCGATCCGGGCTTCGCGCTTGCCCGCCCCGGGAACGCGGCGGATGACGTTCGAGAGCACGACGCAGGCGGCCGCATCGCCGTCGCAGGCGTTGATGACGAGCGCGGTCATGACCAGATCGAGTTTGCCCGGCCATACCGTCCGAAAGTCGATGAGGAGCGCCATGGCGGCGGCGGCGGTGGCGTCGCCGGCGACGGCCTCGCGCCAGAGGGGTTCGTCCAGCATCTCGACCCTCTCCACCGCCGCCTGCATCGCGCCCAGCACCATGACGTGGAAGTTCGGCGCCGCGATGCTTCGCCACCACGTGACGGGCGAGCGGCCCGGCGCGACCGGAACTTTGTTGGAGGCCATCGCGCTGCGCCTGTTCGCATTGACTGTCATCTTGATCTCCATGGTCGATGTCGACCGGCTGCGCGAAAAGTGTTCGCGACGCTAGGACTGGTTTGGTTTTGATGGTGGTGGAGAGCTCGAACGGAGCTCTCCACCGGTCGGGAGAACGGTTGGGTTCTCCACCTCGCCTCGCCACGCCGGACCGCGCCATGCCTCGCCGGGCCACGCCCCGCCTGTGGGAGCTCGCTACTCGATGATTTCCACCGAGAAATTGCCGTGCTGGGGCCGCCAGTCGCCCAAGCCCTTCATGAAGCCGGCGACCTTGTAGAGGTCGACGACCAACTGACGATCGAAGAGGCTCGGGAAGTAGTGGGCCGTGTATTCCGCGCTCCAATGGTCAAAGCACGGGCGTGTGCGCATCGTGCGCGCGTTGCGGACCTTCACGCCGACGCGCAGCCTGAACTTCTTGTCCTCCCAGAGCTTGTCGAGATCGGTCGGGCCGTCGTAGTCGACCGCGGCGTGGTGATCGACGATGAGGCCGACCTTGGCCTCCTCGCCCTTCTTGCGGGTCTTTGCCGCCTGCACGAACGTCGCCATCAGGGCCTCGGCGGGAATGCAGGGCTTGCCGTCGTGCAACCACAGTCCGCCGAACCATTCGACACGGCTGATCTCCTGATGGTCGGCCTCGGTCTTCGACCGCTTCGAGGTGAGCCGGGCCAAGTCCTTCGTGATCGGATCCAACGGGTCGGCCAGACGGCCGTTGTGCATGACGAGGCGTTTCGTGCCGGTGATACGCAGTCGGATGGTCTCGATGTCCATGATGGTTCTCCTAGTGACGGGTGGGATCGATGAACGAATGACGGGTATCGCGAAGGCGCAGAACGTCGGCGCGACGCGGGCGACGGCGCTGATAGCGACGGCGACGCAGCATCGACGTCACCTCGACGTGGCATCGGTGACAGAGCGCGGTGAGGTCGCCGATCGCCTCGTCGCCGATGCGTTCGTAAGTGGCGTGATGGGCCTCGAGCGGAGCCGCGGCGGTGCCCTTTTCGAAACAAAGGCGACAGCGGTCCTTCGATGCCGCGAGTTCGGCGAGCCGCGCCGGCGAATTGCGCCATTTGTCGCTCGCGATGTAGTGCCGGTAGTTCGTGGTCTTGCTCATCAACGTGTCTCTCTTCCTGTCCATGTGATAAATCACATAATACGGATCTGAAGGAGGACTGCAAGAAGTTTGGTGGTTTTAAACCACCGAACGTGCTAGGTTGGTTAATGCGGGGTTAAGGAGGTGGTCTTGAGCGAGCTATTGACGCCGACGCTGGTAAAGGCGGCTCGAGCGCTCCTTGGTTACGACCAAGCGATGCTTGCGGCGAAGACCGGGATTTCCAAGAAGACCCTTGGCCTGATCGAAACCATGGATGCCGTGCCCATGGACGCGAGGCGTGTCCGCGTCCTTCAGGAGTTGCGAACAAGAATGGAGGACGAATTAGGCGTCGAGTTCGTATTCGCAGGGCCCGGGACAGGGGAGGGTGTGCGGTTGCGTCGGTGACGGTCGGTATTCAGCCCTTCGCGCGCAATTCCAGGATCATCGCAATACGCCGCATGACGTCTGACTCCAGGATCTCGTTGCCGACTGGCCCGTAGATTTTTTTCGCGACCGTGAGGTCGTCTATTGCCTTCGACAGGATCTTTTCGCTGACGGACGGAGGAAGGTCCGTCGCCGAAAGATATGCCGCCAGCGCTCGCTTGTAGTGGGCTCTCGCAAGTTGAAAGCGCGAGAACTGTCGCGACACAGTCGCCCTGTCTATGAGATCGGTCAGAAGCTCTTGTGCCTGAGCCGACTGATTCCCGCGAATGTACGCGTCTGCAAGCCCGAGAACGTTATGCATCCTCATATGCACTGGGCTTCCCGCGTCGAGATCCTTGGCATCGATCGTTTCGAGTTGTTCGATCAGTCTCTTCCGATCGATATCGTCGACGAACGCCTTGGTCCGCTGTGCATTGTAGTCTGCGGACGAGACAAGATTGGTGATCCCGAAATCCTGGATAGGGTTGTCGGATGCGTCGAAAGCTACAGCGTATCCGAGCGATTCTTCGTAGGAGCGGACGAGCGCGCGAAGCCTTGAGCGGCTTTCCGGTCCGACAGGACGCCAGATCCGGTCGTACTGCCCGTAGAAGATGTTCGGGAAACTCGTCCGCATGTAGAGGAGGAAAGGGTCGTCGCGGAGTGGCCCGAACTGCGTCTCCATCTGCTTCATCAGAAGCTTGTGAGCGTGCTCGTTGTCTTCGTGGTCGGCATTCAAGGCCGCGTAGTACATCACGACGGCGAGTTGACGTTCGCTTTCGATCGTACCCGAAGACGGGACGGTCCCGTTCCGGATCAGAAGCGCAAGGACCTCGCCGGCGTGGACTCCGAACATCAGTCCGTCTTCACGGCTTCTGTAGTCCAGCAATTCCTTCGCCACCCTGCCGAAGACGAACCGATCCTTCAGGTCCGAGACTGCGATTCCCTTCTCGGCCAAGAACCTTTCGAAGAATTCGCGCTCGTAGGGCTGGATTCGTCTGCGGGAATGGTCGGATCGCTTGGTCCTGGAAGCGCCCCTGACCCCGAATTCGTACTCGAGATACTTGTCTTGCAGTCGCGCCTGCTCAATCGGGGTAGGGTAGAGGCTGGCGATCAAGGGGTCGAAGCTGTCGCGTTTCATGAACGACTCGCCGTTGACCCATCGACGCCACTGCCTCTCATCCAAAGATATGAATTTGCTTAGGAAATCTTCCGTTTCTATAACGTGCCGACCTGCGGTCACTTCCGCCGATCGGCGTTCGTAGATTTCGGACATCATCTGGAAGACGTGCGGCTCAGGCAGCCTATCGATCGGCAGTCGCGGCCTGGGCATGGCGATAACTCGTCCTCGTGCAGTCTGGCTATGCATGCAATCTCGCTCCCGAAGGAGTCGGATATGCTGCTTGGCGCAAAGATAGCCTCGACTAGTCGGCAAACCAAGGTTGCGGTGATCGGCCGTGGCGTGGCAGGGTTGATGGCCGCACTGGCCGTAGGACCGTCCGGAAGCCGTATCGAAATCTTCGATAAGGCAGGGGTCGACCGCGCCTCGCGCCTGCGAAAGCCGCTGCCACAGGATGTCTTCTGTCACGCTCTGCTTGCCGGCGGCACCATAGCCATCGAAACGTTGTGCCCGGGCATCGTCGCCAGACTCGTCGCCGCGGGCGCCCGGGCTTGCGATCCCCTGCAAGACGTCAGTTACGTGGAAGAGGGTGCTCGGACTCCCAAGCTGCGCTCGGAATACGAGATGCTGCTCGTGCAGCGTCCCACGATCGAGGCCGAATTGTGGGATCGCGTCCGGAGACTGCCGAACGTCGCTCTACAGGAAGCGAAGATCACCGATATCGTGCCATGCTCCGACGGACGGCTGACGTTGTCGGGCTGTCGCGAGCCGGTCTTCGATGCCGTCATCGATGCCTCGGGGCGGGAACGAAACTGGCCCGGACTGCAGGGTGTCAACCTTCCTTTCGAGCGTCTCGCCCAACAGGTCGGCATCGAAATCGTTTCGGCGCACTTTGCACTGCCGCCGGATCCGGATCGTCGCCCCGGGCTTCTCGTCTTCAACACACCGCCTCCACAGGGAAGACTGGGCGGGCAGGTGATGGTCTGCGACGAAGATACGGGCCAGATTTCGTTGGGATGGCGTTCGACGCGGAGAAACGTCCGAGAGATTCCGCTGTCGGCGTCCTTCTCGGCCTTCGCACCCGACGTCGCGGTGGAGATGGCGGGCGGGTGGCGGCAGATCTCCGATACGCACGGATATCGTTTCGGCGAAGCGTACTATCGTCGTGCGGCGAATGGTCGGACGATGAGCATCCCTTACTTCGCGATAGGCGACGCTCAAATGAAGACCAACCCCGCGTTCGGTCTGGGCGCTAGTGTCGCGGCGATATCGGCGCTCAAGCTGTGCAACGCGTTCTTCCGCCAGCAGGATGCGGTGGCCGCGGCGCGCACCTACGCCTTCGAGACGAGAAGACATCTCGATACGGCATGGTCGCTCAGCACCATGGTCGACGGACTCTATGCCGGCAATGCGGTTGGAGTACCGTGGGGAGCACTGAATTTCATGGTCGGTCGGCTCCGGTCTCGCTTCATTCGCACGCCGGCCCTCGCGAGGCGGATTATCCTGTCGACCCAGATGGTCGTTCACGACCGGACGTGGCTGAATCCTCTTTTCGTCGTTCCGGCGCGCGACTTCGAATTCCAGGGATGATCGTCCTGACGCCAGCCGGATGCAAACGGCAAGCTCTCAGGCAGGCCGCTTTTCCTCCTGGCGACCTCGCTGATCATCCACATGTCCTGCACCGTCGGCACCGGAGGGATGCTTGATCAGCAATCTGCCGTGCCTCGAGGCGAACCGCACCTAGGCCCTCAGAGCAGCCCACCGATCGGAGCGCGTCCGCAGTCAGCCACCTGCCTGGTCCTCTCCATTCCGCCCGGCAATCTGCTCTGCCCTGCACAGGGCCTTCAGCCGCGAAAACTCCCGCCATCCTTCCGGCGTGGGCGGCAGTCCCGCCTCGATCAGCCACTTGCGGATATGCCCCAAGACGTAACCCTTCGACTCCAGGATATGGAGCGGCGCCTCGCCCGCCTGATGGCGCGCGAAGTACTCCTCGACCTCGAAATTCTTGATCAGGAACGCCCTGAAGCCGGCGGCATTCGCGCGAGCGTATTTGAATCTGGCGACGAAGCGCTTCTCGTACTCGAGGTAGCCGCCGTAGAACGTGAACTTGGACTTGTCGAAGGACGTCATATCGACCTCTGTTGAATTGGCACGCGAACATCTGCGACGCGCACCATCGTGAGCGGAGACGCGGGCGGATCGCGTTAAGGCGGGCGGGGAGAATGATCGGCTGCCCACTCGCAGAACTGGATATGGATGGGCAGCGGCACGTAATATTCGTCGACGATGGCAGCCGGCAGACCGTCGCCGAACGCGATGCGCCTTTCCTGCCTCACGATGAGGCCCCGCTCGACGAGACGGGTGAGCGTCCCGACCGAGCAACGAGGCTTCAGGTTGATCGCGATCGCCTCGAAGGCCTTGGTCTCCGCCCTCATCAAGCCGTCGCAGGGATGACGTACCATCTTTAGATCAACTTTGTTCGTGAACCAGAAACGCTTGGTTGCCGATGGCACCACAAGCTCCGCCTCGGAGCCGTCTTCCACAACGAAGTCCTGAGCGGCGGCTGCTGCGCGTGGCTGTCGGCGAAAATAATCCGCGAGAGATCGGCTGCTCTACAGGAGCTTGACGCCATGTTGCGCGGCGAGCGCGGAGCCTTTGCGAGTGAAGCGGATCTGGTGATTGTCGCGGTCGACCTCGTCCACGAAGAGCAGGCCCAACTTCTTCAAATGCGTGAAGCGACCCTTGTCCTCATGCGAGAAGGGGATCAGACCCTCGATGGGCGGCGTTCCGTCCCAGTGCTTCGCCTCGCCGGCGACGTAGAGAAACAACTTCAGCGTGGTGGGACTCAATTCGGCGGAAACCTCTGTCATCTCAACTCCTCCCAATCAATACGAGCCTCTCTCGGCCTCTTATGACGCGAGGCAATTCGGCTTGTCGACGGGAAGATCGTGGTGCTCACAAGCTCGCCGATGGCACGACGGCTTCCCGACGACCATGATCAGCGATCGGGCTCTCGTCGGCAGGGAGGCCCGCCAGTTACGCAAGGTCACGAAGCCCCGACGGATTTGTCGCATCCGGCGCTGCGCCGTTCCACGCCGGTCCGCTCCGACGTAGGGGCCATCGCGTTTTCTGTGGAGAACAATTAGAGGAGGTCGTCGGGCGGTCTGTCCATGCGCCGCCCGCCATGGCCTTGAGAAACTACCGTACATCTCGAGACCATCGCCACAGACGAAGGGAGTTAGGGGGTCGGTAGGCAATTCGATGCCTGCTCAAAACCCGAACTCGGCGTAGGTGTTTCGGCGAAGTATCGCTGCAGCGCGACCTGGTATGAGTCATGGAAGGCGGGGTCGGTAGCCGCATCGATGACCTGATCGACCACGGCCTCTTCAACGGCATAACTGGCTTCGGGGGGGATGACGCAGGTTCGGCTTACGCGGCAGTTGGTGCGTTCGTCCTGGAGAACCATGCGTACCATTCTTCCGTGGTCTGCGGTTTCGCGAGGCAGCAGGTATCTCGTTCCAGCCTCCTGGATTCCGATATGAAATGGGGTCTCGAACCAGAGACTTTTGCCGTCCGCCGGTCGGACGAAGCGCCAGGTCAGGATCGTCGCACTGTCCCTCCGCGCGACCGCGACCCGGACCTTGCCGGTTTCGAAGGTCTCGATTTCGCGAACGCTCGGCTTCGAGAGTTCGGCAAGAACCACCATGCTTTGCGGCGAAACATTTCCTCCTATGAAAATCACGGCTGCACCGTTTGCTCCGGCTCCGGGCACGGCAAGACCTGTGTGTTGGCCTACAGCGAACTGGCCATCTGCCGCGCCGATGAACGGAGCGAGATAGCGGATGCGAGCCCTCAGTTCGTCCACGGACGAGCGCGCCGGGCCCTCATCGCGTTCCGGGCCCGAGCTTCCGACCACCACGCCGAACCCAGGAAGTGCTTCGCCCTTGTCGAGCGCGAAATGCGCGTCGAACCGACCCAACGCGTCCTCGTTGACGTACAAGACGTCTCCATTGCGGAGCCGGGTGACATACTGGATGCGTCCATGGACGACGTCCTGAATGCCCTTCAAGGATTTCGGAATGTCTCTTTCGACGATGTCGTGCCGATATGGATCGATGACCAGAACTCTCATTTCATTCTCCCAAATTTACCTGACGTCCTGCTGCAGTCTTTTCGGTAGCGGCGAACATCCGGCGCCAGACCATTCCGTTTCCGGCCGCATGCCGTGACTCCGAAGGTCTATCTCGGAGCGCAGCAAGCTCCAACGGTCGCCTGATCGAAGCCTTGTTTCGCGCGCCTATAGACGTCGAACGCCGCTCGCCGGATATTTCTCCCCGTCTGCCGCGACCAGCGCCCGTCTTCCGGTCGCGTCGAGGTTTGAAAAGTCCGGTCATCCAGCCGATGGCCCTATCCACGCGGTGCGCGTGCCGCCTTGCGCTTCTGCTTCTCGGCCTTCGCGAGGGCGACGTCGAAGTCGGCGCGCCGGCGCCGCTTGTGCGGGACGGGCGGGTGGTTCAAGGCCTCGATCTCGTAGCGCGGATACTTCTCGATCTCAGCCGCCATCGTCTCGATCCAGGGCTCCCCGTAGTCGTTGCCTGCGTTCGAATCCTTGGGGCGGTGGCCGGTGATGAATCCCTCGACCTCGCGGTCCATCTGCACGTGTCGCGCCACGCTCTTGAACAAATGGCGCCAGCCGTGATTCGGCTTCACGTCGTAGGCAATGCCAAGCCCGTGCACCCAAGTGCAGATCCGTTCCGCGACCTTGTGGAATTGCGGGTGCCTCACGGTCCCGTCCCGGCGGCGCTCCGGATCGTAGAACAGCGGTTTCTTCAGTTTGGCGCGGGCCGCTACGTAGTCGAGGAAGCGCTGCCCCTCGGCTCCCTGCTCGATGATGTGAGAGTGGATCGGGACGACGCGCCAGGTCTTCGTCTTCTCCAGCGACGGCTTGATCCTCATCGCCCAGAGCTTGATCCCGTAGGGCACGATGTCCTCCGGCCGGAGACTGGTCAGCTCGTTGACCCGGGCGCCGCTATAGGCGCACAGCCATGGCAGCCAACGACGGGCAGCGGCCATCTCGATCGAGATGTACTCGCTCGGCGCCACGAGCGTGGCCGTCAGGATCTTCCTGGCTTCCTGCGGGGTGAAGGCCTTCCGTGGCGGGGCCTGTTCCGGCTGCTGCTCCCCCTGGTCGGCTTCGGACTCGTCCCTGTCGCGGACGCGGATCCCGAGAAACGGATTCTGGTCGAGCTTGCGCCGTTCGACCAGAAATCCAGCGGTGGCGGAAAGCGCCGCGATCCAGACCTTGCGGATGCTGTCGCGGGCGACGTCCTTCTCGATCAGGCGGTCGACCCAGTCGTAGCCGTCGGACGTCTTCATCTTCTTGAGGTCGCGGTGACCGACGAAGTCGCAGAACTCCTTCACCTTCGAGCGCCAGCGCGTCGCGGTGCGTCCGGCGCTGCCGCCTCTCAGGCCGCCTTTCGCGGCGTATTCCTCGAAGCCGGCGACGAAGTCGAGCGCCGGCGTGGTCCGCTCCGGAATCTTGGTCAGATCCGCGATCCTGTCGTAATCGCCGACCCGGGCATGCTCGACGTCCGAGGCGGCTTCCCGTCTCGCCTGGATCAGGAGCGGGACGAGACGCTCGACGTTGCCGGGCGAGGCCTCGTAGCCGCCGCTCTCCAGCAGGTCGACGGCGTCGAGCAGCAGCGATTCCTCGTCGCCGCCCGACGACATCCTGAGCCTGGCGAAGCCGGTCGGCGGTTCGGGCATCCAACGGTTGCGGATCCGCAGGTGCTCGTCGCGACGCAGGGCATGGAGGTCCTGATGGGTGAGCTTGAAGGGCTCGGGCACGAGCGGCGCCTCGGACTCCGGCATCCGGACCGCGGTGGCGCGGAGGCGGGCCCAGTCGGCCTCGATGGCGGCGTTGACGGCGCCGATCTTGATGTTGGCCTGCCGCTCGTCCTTGGTGCCGAGGCTGGCCCAGATCTCGGTCTTGCCGACCAGGGGACGCAGGTCGAGCGGGACCTTCTTGCGGATCCAATAGAAATCAGACGTCGGTCGGGTGATGGGGGTAGGCATCCTGAAACTCGGCATGGTGGAGCACCTCGGTGTAGCACCGGCCGATCAAGAACCGCTTGATTTGAAGGATAAACTTGTAAAGAAGGGGATTCCGGGCCCAGAAGGGGCTGAGTCCCACTCTCTCCGCCATACAGGACGAAAAGTCTTTGTTTCCCAGCGCTTCCTGAAACTGGCTGTTCTATGGCCCATATCCGGGCCATGCTTTCGATCGCACGAGAACGAACCTTCTAGCCGTATCTACCTTACCAATCTGCAGGTGCTGCTCGTGGGCACAAGGCCGAAAAGAGCGCACTATTCGTAAAATAGCCGGTCGAGTTCGACCCGTTGGAAGTTTCTCCGGTTCCCAAATCTTTCAGGAGGTAGCGGGCGTGTGATTCTCCATCGTCTTTGTCTCGCTCAGGATTGGCGCCGAGAAATGCATATCGGTTACCAAAAAAGTCGGTGAATTCTTTAGTCGTGCAATTTGCTTGTATTTCAGATTTTAGCGTTGATGCATACCGAGCCATCTCAGACAAGCAGCCTTTCGTTACCTTGCCATTGTGGGCTTCACAGTAGGGGTGCGCTACCGACTGGAACATAGGCGCGATGCAACTCCCCGGTCATCGGATTACGTAAAGCGATCTCGCGACACGACATATCGAAAAATTCTTTCCAGCCGAGGCGCCAAGGCCCCTCGGGCTCGTTCCAGGAAGTGCTGTCGCTCGCCTTATGCTGCCAGTGGGGCGTGTTCTCTACCGGCATGACGGCGGTGAGCATACGCGCGCGCGAGACATACCAATCAACTTGCAGAAATAGTCATCATCGTCGGTCTGATGTTCTGCGCCGACCTCGGCGCAGCCGGGAGAGAGTTGCATGGTGTGTTTGCAATCGCCTTCAACGACATGTCGTGGCCCTGCTTAACTTTCGTTGTGAGTCAAGGCGCGATTGTGCATTTCGCGAAAAAATCGGTGGATGACCTCCTTCGGCTGGAACTATCTCATGGAACCGGGAACTCAATGCCTTTACCGTTTACTCCACGACTCGGTTCGAGTCGTGGAGTGGCGTGGGGGCGTCTGTGGGAATGCTGAGTGTGGCTTGTGGTTCTGCAGGTCTTCGTAAGGTTGCTTGTGGGAATTGGGGACGACGCAGCGGAATCGGAATTGCAGCCGCTTTCGGATTGATCGTTGCGACGCCAAGCGCGGCTTTGGCATCCGCGGGATGTACCGCGCTCCGGGGTTCAGCGGTCGGCGGCTTGATCAGCGGCAATACAAGCGGAACGGGTTTTTCCGCTGGCGATGTCATCACGGTGTCGTTGACCGGGTTCGGTGCGTTCACCAGCATAGGCCTCCAGAACACGACGGCGGGTGCCGTGCTGATTACGGACGCCCCTGTCCAGGGTGCCCGGACCTATACGGTCCCTGCCAATACGACTGCGACATTCACGGTCATCGGCGGGCTGACCGATCCCTCGCCCAGCTACACGTGGAGCTGTGTGTCGGCTGCTGGCAGCACCGGCGGCAACGATAGCCAGAAGCTGACCTCGGTGCAGACGCAGGGGTCGACGGTGGTGTCGAGCACGTCGGGCTCGAATATCAGCGGTTCGGTCAACAGCGCGATCGATTCGTCATTGAGCGGAACGGCGTCTACGGGCGGATCGTCCGGCACGTCATCGGTCACCATGAGCCGCGAGGAATTTGCCGAGCAATATGCGAGTGCGCAACTACATGGTGTCAAACCCAGCGGTCGCGACGACCGCAGTTTGCCAGCGAGTCTCGTGGCTGGCTACTATAGCAAATATGATGAGGGGCTGGCGTTATACGACAGCATGATCGCCAAGGGGCAGGTGCCGGTTGTCGACGAGACCGCTAGACTAGGCTTCAAGTTCGTGTCCGCGACTTCGCTGAGTTTTGCCGAAGACCGCTCGCCCGTCGCCCGTCGCGCCGATGAAGCCTTTGCTTCGCTCGGCTATGTCGCTTTCACCAAAGCGCCGCGCAAGCCTTCGGTGTTCGCGTCGCAGTGGAGCACATGGGCCGATGTTCGCGGCTCCGGCTTCGATCGATCGGATACCCGCGCGCTCAACGGGACGCAGATAAACGCCACCGGCGGCATCACCTACCGGCTTCGTTCCGATCTCGTTGTCGGCGCCTTCGCCGGCTACGAGAACTTCAACTACGACATCGCATCGCTCACCGGCAACCTGAAAGGGAATGGCGGTACCATTGGCAGCTATGCCGGCTGGCAGGTCACGCCGACCTTGCGTTGGAAGGGCATGATCGGGTGGACCGGCCTCGGCTATGATGCTTCCGCGGGAACGGCGGCCGGCAGTTTCGATGGTTCGCGCTGGTTGGTTTCGACCGGTCTGACGGGTAGCCACCGCGTTGCGGCTTTCATTCTCGAACCGTCGGTGGATGTCTTCGCTCTGTGGGAGCATCAGACCGGATACACCGATACGCTCGGTGCCTTGCATGACGCGCGGAATTTTTCCACCGGCCGCGTTGCACTAGGGGGACGGGCACTCGCCCCGATGCCGGGCTGGTCCGGAGTTACGCCGTATCTCGGCTTCTATGGCGACTGGCGGTTCTCGACAAACAATAGCGTGCCCGTGGGCGTGGCCTTTGTCGGTCTCAGCGATGGCTGGTCGGGCCGGGTCACCGGCGGTGTCAATGTGCCGATCGCAGGTGGCGGCACTGTGGCGCTCGGCGGCGAATATGGTGGTCTCGGCGCGAATTACGGCGTCTGGACTGCAAATGCGCGGTTGAACTGGCCGTTCTGATTGGGAGACATCGAGATCGTGGCCTTCAGCCACTCCAATTGGAGTGGCTGAATCCGCCGCCACAGCCATCTCGGCGGCATCAATCCCGGGCGTTTGAAAGCGCCGCAGCGTGAGGTTCGGCTTTGTCCACCAGACCAGTAGCAGTCCAATACGCAGAACAATCAGGCGGTCCTCACCGTCTAATTTCGCAATGGCGCCGACGGTCGACTCGATGGTGCGCTGCTGATGCCGTTCGGTCTTGCGCTGGCCAAGGGCGTGACGCTGAAGATCGACGACGCTGCAATTGGCGGATTGCGCCTTCGGCGTGGCCATTTCCTGAACGCGGACGACTGCGCATGGTAGATGATGATCTGTAGGGAGGCGGGTCACCCTCTCCGCCATACCGGACGAAAGTTCTTATTTCTCAACTGTTCCTGACGCGGGCGGTTTGATGGCCCATGCTTCCGATTGGACGGAAAACGAGCTTTTGGCCGCGCCTTCAGTTGGCAGCCTTGCGCATTATTCGGCAATGGCTTTCACGTATCGCGAATGGACCCAGCCGTCACGACACGGTCCGGTATAGGCTTGTTGTGTTGACCAATTTGTTCTGACACCGGCGCTGTTCAGTTGTCTGCCTCAAGCAGCCCGGATTGCACTGAAAAAATCCTCGATCTGACTGCGGAGCGTGTCTGATTGTTGCGAGAGTTCGTTGGCTGCTGACAATAGCGAGGTTGCGGTGTGGCCAGTTTCGCTCGCGACCTGGCTTACTTCGCTGACATTACGCGAAACCTCCCGGGTGCCTCGCGCAGCTTCCTGGATATTGCGCGCAATTTCGGCGGTCGCGGTGCCTTGTTCCTCGACAGCCGCCGCCGTGGCTGCCGCGATCTCGTTCACCGTTGCGATGGTCGCGCCAATCCCCTGTATTGAACTGACGGATTCCTTGGTCGCCTCCTGAATGGCAAGAATCTGCCGGCTGATCTCCTCGGTTGCCATTGCAGTTTGAGCGGCGAGCGCTTTAACCTCCTGTGCAACTACAGCAAAGCCCCTGCCGGCTTCGCCTGCCCGTGCCGCCTCGATCGTTGCATTGAGGGCGAGCAGATTGGTTTGCCCTGCGACCGACGATATCAACTTGACGACGTCTCCGATTCGCTGCGCCGCCTCCGCGAGGCTTTGCATCGTGGCGCCGGACCGATCGGCCTGCGCAACCGCATCGCGCGTAGCCTTGGTGGTCTCGGTGACTTGGCGGCAAATTTCATTGACTGAGGACGTCAGTTCCTCGGTTGCAGCGGCGACGGCCTGTACATTTTCAGACGCTTCTTCCGACGCAGCAGCGACGGACGTCGCCTGGTAGGTTGACTTCTCGGCGCTTGCCGCCAGAGCATTGGCGACGCCTTGCAGTTGAGCCCCCGATCCGCTGACGGCCTTGAGCACCACCTTCATTTGGCCATCGAACTCGTCGATCGCTGCGGCAATTTTGCTCTGCTGACTTTGACGCTCCGCGAGCATCGCCTCCTGGTAGACAGAAATCGCGATATCCATGTCCAGCATCACGGCGCAGTTCAGCGCCGTCAGAACGTCCGAGAGATGCTCTCGCTTCCAGCGATATTTGTCGGTGGCAAGGACCGCAAGGCGGCTCAGGACGAAATTGTAGCCGCCGATGTACCAGCGCGGCTCCAACCCGATCTTGTTATGAATAAGCCCGATCGTGCGAACGCCCTGCAGATATTCGTTGTCGAAGCGGCCGTTGAAAAGCCGGCGCCAGTGCGACCCCTGCGCAGACTTGAGGCGCGGAATATCACTGCCGATGATGCGTGCGAGCTGAGGCTCTCTGGTGATATGTTGATAGAAGCCCTCTAAAATATCCGGCAATCCCGGTTCTACGGTCGTCCATAATTCACGTAACAATTCGCCGGTTCGGTCATCAATGCGCATAAATCGCATTCGGATCTCGCGATCACGAGCGGCATCGATCGCTCCAGCCTCCGTCGTCAACGCGGATGCAGTTGCAGCCATCTCTTGTCCTCCAGTTGCATCTCGGCGGGCGACAACTAACGAGCGACAGTTCGCAAAACAGCAATGACAAACTCAAATTTTCCGCCGTTATATTCTCCAAGTACTGCTTTGCTTTTTATCGATGTTACGTTAACGGGCAGCAGGCCTGGCTTAATGCAGATTGTTAATCTCCATCAAGTTTCGGCAGAAAACAGCGCTCATATTGCCTGGTGGGACACCGCGGGAATGTTTTTTTCCTGTCCGGCGTCAGAGCCGGCGCGTCATGAAAAACTTATTGGAAAAATTTCCGTAATCTGCGTTACTTATTTCGGTCGTTTGTTAATTTACGGATAAGAGTACTTGATGCGGATGAGCTGGCCCTGCGTAACGTGTCCAAATCGAAAACTTGGATTTTGTGGCGCGCTATTAAAGTCCTCCGAAGAGACCCAATCAGAACAACAACCGAATTGGCAGCACTACCGGTCAGCCCGCCCGGGTGAGCAGATCATCGTGCGCAATCAAGCCGCGGAGGATGTATTCGTGCTGTGCGATGGCTGGGCGTTTCGGTTCTTTCAGCTATCGAACGGCCGGAGGCAGATACTGAATTTCCTGCTGCCTGGAGATCTTTTCTCCACCGCTACGGTATTTGAAGAGCGGCCCAATTTCTCTGCGCAGGCCTTGACAGAAGCGCGGCTCAGCGGATTTAGCCGCAGCGAAGTCCAGGCAAGATGCGTCGCTGATCTCCGAATGATCCGGGCTCTCGCCAAATTGAGCGTTGCCGAGATTTATATGGCGGATGAATTGGTGATTGCGCTCGGTCAACGGTCAGCCGAAGAGCGCGTTGCTTATCTATTCCTGCACCTCATGCAGCGAATTGCGGCCCGAAGCGTGATACGCGAGCAGCGCTACCATTTGCCGCTGCGCCAGCAGCACATCGCCGACGCGGTCGGACTTACACCGGTTCACGTTAGCCGCGTGATAGGTCATTTTCGGGATCAAGGCATTATCGAGTTATCTTCAGGCGTCCTTCAGGTTTTCAATCTCGAGAAGTTGAGACGTATCGGATCTCTGGATTAGCCGATCGGTTGCCTCCGCATTGCATTAATTCATTGCGGTTTGACCGCGTGAATTTTGATTATTTGGAGCGCTGTATCATTGCGCGCGCCCGCAGCCGATAAAAGCTGACAGCTTTTTTCGCCGTTTCCACCCTTAGCCGTATGAAAGTTTCGAAAGATATGTCGTGTTTCTGCACCGAATTTCGCTTCCTGTTTTGAAGCATGAGAATTGCTTTTGTCGTATCCCACGACATCTCCTCGGCTCTTGCCAGAACGATGATCTGGTCTGAACGCTCGTTTCCGAATGCTCGCTCAACCAGGCTGATTGGCAGATCGCTAATATGCGATAGCGCAATGACGGCCTCATCGAACTGCATGTTATTCGCGAATTCGGCCAACATGGATTCGCCGAGTTCGCCGGTCTCATACAGAGTCCTGACACGAAAATGTGCCATCGCATGGCGGGCGGAGGTTTCTCGTGTCCGCGCTTGAATTCGGCTTGAGGCCGCTGCCACTGTTTCCGCGACCAATGCGGCCTTGCATGGCTCCTTTATGGTCAACTGAAGTTTCACCGATTCCGAGGCTTCGGCGAGCAGTTTCAGAAACTGTTGCCTGGGAATCTCCGGGCGCATCCAGGAGAGCACGGTAAATTCGTCGTTTCCTGTGGGCCGCTGAACCGCCGTGGAACAGCCGAATTCAGAGAGCGCCGCGCCGTAATCCCCGGCCGAGTTCAAGATAATGTCATTATTTCCCCGCTCATCGAGAGTATCGGTAACGGGCCCGACGGGCGTTCGGCGCAATGAGATTGCAGGACTGACCGGATCGTCCGGAGCCGGCCGGCGAACGATATTTTGCGAGGCGTCGGGAAATGTTGCCAGGCGGTCGCCGAAGGCGGCGCGCGCTGTGACGTCAATTTCATCGAGGAGCCGGTCCAGGACTTCGTCGAACAGTTCCATCTGTTCGTCGGACAGCTTGCAGGATGTCACCACAAGCCTGTCCGTCACCTGCCTCAGCATCTTGGCGCGGTGGCCGATGTTATTACTTGAAACGACATCTTCCAGTTCCTCAATCAGGCTATCATGCGCGTTCACGATGATGATCTCCCTTTCTGGTGATCAGTTGTCGAAAGCGGCTTCCTTCAGGATGGCCTGGCTGCGATCAAGCAGCCTCTCGTGCCTGTGCTGTTCGCTCCAGCGTCGGAAAATTGATCTCGGCCATGGGGCTCGGCCGGCCGAACAAGTAGCCTTGAACCTGATCGACTCCGGCCGCCCGCAATAGTTCGAATTGCTCGTTCGTTTCGACGCCCTCGGCAGTCACAGCGATATCCAGACCGCGGGCGAGAGAGAGAACCGAGGCTATGACCGCCGCACAATCGACGCGGCTTGATAATCCTTGCGTGAATGATTTGTCGATCTTGATCTTGTCGAACGGAAACATCGTCAGGTAACTAAGTGAAGCATAGCCCGTTCCGAAATCGTCGAGTACGATCGTCACGCCGATATTCTTGAGCTGCTGAATGATAACGCTGTGGCTTTGCTTGTTCTGCAACAGGAGGGTTTCCGTGATCTCCAGTTCCAGTCTTTCGGGAGGCAGCCCGGATTCCACCAGCGCACATAATATGACGTCAAACAGCGTTCCGCTTCGGAATTGCGCCACGGATAGATTGACCGCAACCTTGATGGTGTCTGGCCATGACGCTGCATCAAGGCACGCTCTCTCAAGGATCCATTGCCCAAGCGGCTCCATAAGGCCGGTCTCTTCGGCCAGCCAGATGAAGCGATCCGGCGACATCAGGCCCATAACTGGATGGCGCCACCGTACCAGAGCTTCTACGCCACACGGTTGCGATGTCTTGGCGTCAAATACCGGTTGATAGTGCAGTTCGAATTCGCTTCTGGACAATGCCGCGCGCATGTCGCTGATGAGCTGGAGCCGAGATGTGGATTCCTTGCTCAGTTCTTCGTCGAAGAAACTGAAATTGTTGCGCCCCTCGGCTTTTGCCCGATAGAGAGCGAGATCCGCCCGCTTCAACAGCTCTCCGCTATCCGATCCGTTGTCCGTAGCGAGCGCGATACCGATGCTCGTCCCAATCGTCACATGATGACCGTCCAGATCAAAAGGCTCCGAAACGGTCTCAAGCAGTCTTGCCGCAAGAGCAACGGCACCTTCGCGCTGGTCCGTTTCGCCGGACTGGACAATGGCAAATTCGTCGCCGCCCAACCTCGCCACGAATTCAGTTTCGCGCAAAGACCGCTTCAGGCGATGTGCCAGCTCGGCGAGCAGCCGGTCTCCGGTTGAGTGTCCAAGCGTATCGTTGACGTACTTGAATCCGTCGAGATCCAACAGGAAGATGGTGAAAATGTCTCCGCCCCGGCGCAGACAGGCGGAAGCCTCGTCCATCCTTTCCAGCAAAGCCGAGCGATTGGCTATACCGGTCAGGGAGTCATGCCGGGCCGCATAGGAAATCCGGGCCTCTGCTGACTTTCGCGATGTGATGTCAATACGAATTGCGATATATGCGATCGGTTTACCGTTCAAACCGAGCTGCGCGGTGATAACCGTATCGACCCAATAGAGTGAGCCATCCTTCGCCCTGTTGCATAATTCGCCGCGCCAAACCTCACACCCCGCGATCTGCCGATACATATCGCGGAACATGGCTTCGGGATGGTGGCCTGAATTCAACAAGCGATGGTTTTGTCCAAGTAACTCTTCCCGGCTATATCCACTGATCTTGCAGAAATTATCATTCGCATAGGTGATGCGCCCGTGCACGTCTGTGACAGCGACGATAACCGACTGATCGATAGCAAACTGCATCTCGATCAGCTCTTGCCGGGTGACGTCGGCCCACGCTTCCGTCATGCGAATATCAGTGATGTCCTGATGAACTTCGATCAACCCCCCACTCGAAATCGGCTGTCGGCTGATCGCATACACATCTCCGTTGCCCAGCTCATTGACGATATAACTGGGATGAGGCGAAGCCGCTCCCGCCAGACAGTCCTCCTGATATCTTTCGGCATTCTGCGGACAGAAGCCCGCGCTAATGTGGGCATTGACGATATCGGTCAGCTTCGCACCAGGTTTTATCTGTCCTGGAGTAAGACCGTACATTTCGCCATAGTGTTTGTTGCTGACGATGATGCCCCCGTTCGATTCGAACATGCACACTCCGTGCGGCATGCTTTCAAGAACGGTCTGAAGCAACATGTTCGAGCGCGCGAGCGAGGATGCGCTCAGGGCAAGTTGTTGCGTTTTTACGATACGAATGATGATTGCGATCAATGCCACGATGGTCAGCGGAGCGCCGATCCAGGTCAGGGCGGTGGCGCTTGCTTCCGGGAAATTGCCGAACGGTGACAAATGAGCGGCTCCGCGATTGCAAAGGTCGGCTTCTGCCGGACCAATGACACAGGGTTGCAGCCGCAAGTTGATAGCGCCTTTGATTTAAGGCTCTGGTCGGGTGCATTGATGCAGGTTGTCAATCTGTGTTGCAGGGGGTGCGTGCTACGATGGCGACAAGGGCCGGTATGGCAGTCCGGGCGTCCGGCGTCAGGTTTGCAAAGCGGCCAAGATTGCCGGCAAGTAAGGATATGCGCCGGCGCATGGTCCGACGCCGTATCCGTTCGCCAAATGCCCGTTTAGCGGGCGCCGGCATCGATGATCGGGCCCGGTAGCGCAATCACCGATACGTCAGCAGCAGCATCTGCAATCTGGACCGCTGCCGGGACGTCCCGGGTGTTCGGTTCCTTATTGGAATTTTAAGGACATTATACACTTGATGTGCCGTTCAGGACCGCGAAACGGCTCAGCCACCGATGCCACATTATGCTCGCTAATACTTTTTGCTCGCTGATATTTTGTCGCCTTTCACCGCGGGCTGATCATACTCCTCCTTATCCTGGTGCGCGGTTGGCAAAGATGCTTGCCGGCCGATCGATACCTATGGGTCGTTACGATGCATACCGATAGTTACAATTCCGGAGAGACGCCGGAATTCCTTCTGGCGGCGCTTGAGCAGGCAATCGATGCTGTCGTGATCATCGATAGCAATAACAATGTCACCCATTTCAATGCGGCCGCGGAGCGGTTGTGGGGGTATTCTCGCGACGAAGTGCTCGGCCGCAATGTCAGTTGCCTCGTGCCGGCGCATATCCAGGCGCACCACAACGGATACATCGAGGCGAACCGCGCGACCGGCGTCAACCGTATCGTCGGGACGAGCCGCGAAGTAAAGATCACCCGCAAGGACGGCGTTGAGATCTGGGGAGCGTTGTCGATGTCGCGCGTCGCGATCGACAACGAGATCATCTATATGGGGTTCGTTCGCGATGTCACCGTGGAGGTGCGGCAGCGGGAAGCGCTGGCGCTCCATGCGTTGGTCGCCGCCAGAACCACGCGGATGGTCATCGTAACCGACCATGAACGGCGGATCGCGTACGGCAACGAAGCATTCTTCAGGGTTTTCGGATACACCGCGTCGGAGTCGATCGGCCGACTACCGAGTGAGCTGCTCGCCGGCAGATATACCGATCAGGCGACGCTGGAACGGCTGCGCCGCCAGACCGAGCTTGGCAATGATGTGGAAGAGGAAATCCTGGTCTATACCAAGGCCGGCAGCGAGATCTGGGTATCGGCTGCGATCAGCGCGGTGAGCGACGGACAAGGCAAGCTCAAAAACCTCGTGATGCTGCTTACCGATATCACCGAAGGCAAGCAGTTGCAGTCGTTGCAGCGCCACGTGCTCGAGGCGCTCGCCCTTGAAACTCCGATCCGTGACGTCTTCGACATGCTGTGCCGCAGGGTGGAGATCATCGCGCCCGACGTCGTATCGTCGGTGTTGCGGGTCGATGGCGATGGCTTGGTTCATCCTTTAGCCGGTCCGAATCTTCCGGCCGGCTATTGCCTGGCGCTTGACGGCCTTGCGATCGGTCCGGACGTCGGCTCATGCGGAGCGGCCGCGGCCCTCGGCGTCCCTGTTCTGGCGCAGGACATCGCTACCGATTCGCGATGGCTGCCCTACAAGGATATGCCGCTCGCGGCCGGCCTGCGGGCGTGCTGGTCTTCGCCGATCAAGGCGAGAGACGGTCGCGTGATCGGAACTTTCGCGTTCTATTTCAGGGAGGCGCGCGCACCTAACCATTGGCATCAGAAGATCGTCGACGCCTGCGTTCATCTCTGCGCGCTGGCCATCGAGCGGGAGGAGTCCCGCAACCAGATTGCGCGCCTCGCCTACCATGACATGCTGACAGGATTGCCCAACCGCGCGCATCTGCGCCAACTGACCGAGCAGGCGATCGAGGATTGCCCGGCCGACGAGCACATTGCGTTGATCTTCATTGATCTTGACCACTTCAAGGACGTGAACGACACGCTCGGACATTCGGTCGGCGACGAATTGCTGGTCGGCGTCACCCAACGCCTGATGGGCCAGACCCGGCCAGGGGATGTGCTCAGCCGATTGGGTGGCGACGAATTCATCCTGATGTTGTCGAACTGCGATGCCGAGGGCGCCGCGACGATCGCGCGCCGCATTACTGACGTGCTGGCGGTCCCGATGCGTCTCGGCGGCCGCACGGTGCCGGTCTCGGCCAGCATGGGGATCAGCGTCTATCCGGACAATGCGACGGATATCGATTCGCTGATGAAGCATGCCGATGCCGCGATGTACAAGGCCAAGCAGGCCGGCCGGTCCACTCACCGCGTGTTCACCGTCGATATGAACGTAATGGCCGAGCAGCGGCTGACTTACGTCACAGCGCTGCGGAGCGCCATCGCACAAGGCCATCTGAAGCTGCACTATCAGCCCCAGATCAGAACCGACGGAGGCGCGCTGTACGGCGTCGAAGCGCTGGCGCGCTGGTACGATCCGGTATTAGGCGAGGTTCCGCCGTCGAAGTTTATTCCGCTTGCGGAAGAGTGCGGGCTGATCGAACAGATCGGTATCTGGTCGATGCGTGAGGCGTGCCGGCAGATCGCGCTCTGGCGCAATGCGGGGCTGGACGTCCCCTGCGTGTCGGTCAATCTGTCGCCGCTCAACTTTCACAATGCGAATCTCGCGACAGTGGTGGCCGGCGCGATCCAGGAGAATGGCCTGTCGCCCGAGACCCTGATGCTCGAGATCACCGAGGGGGTAATTCTGGACGAGAATTCGGCTGCGGTCCGGACCATGGATGAGGTCCGGAAACTCGGCGTCGGGCTCTCGCTGGACGATTTCGGCACCGGATATTCAAGCCTTAGCCGGCTTGCGCATTTGCCGATCCGCGAGCTCAAGATCGACCGCAGCTTCATGAATAATATCGAGACCGATGCCGGCGCGCGGGCGATCACCACCGCGGTGATTCGCGTCGGCCAGAGTCTGAAGATGAGCGTAGTGGCCGAGGGTGTCGAGACCGAGGGCCAGCGCCGGTTGCTGGCGGAACTCGGATGCGACGTCGTCCAGGGATTTCTGCACGCCCCGGCCTTGGCGCCCGTCGATTTCGAGCGATGGCTGATCCAGCATTGCGTCGCGCAAGCATACGCTCTGCTAAGGGAGGTCGGCCGGTCCTTATCAACGACCCGGCTGCCAGAGAGGACTCTCTCGCGCGTCCCCGCCAGCCAGTCAGGCTAGCAGCGCTGTCTCGTCTAGCATTTAGCGGGGTCTCGCGCGCTTGAAGCTATCCCAAGGCAACGTTGCTTTGGACGACTCTTCCTTGATTCGAATTTCGTCCGGCGGCTTGATTCAAATCAACGGCGATCGACCAATTGGAAATTAGGCTCTCAAAGAGTTAGCGATTGGGACTGAACATGCCGGCGAAGGTGCAGTTCTTCGTTGAGGCGCTCAAGGTGACGATCCGAACGTCTGTTGGCTTCCCAGAAGGCGAGGTTGGGTTCGACCTTTGCCAGCCCCGATCGTGACATGAGAGAATTTTCAATGTCGCTAAAAACGATAGCTGTCTTCATCGATCCGTCGGCGGTCGGCGAGGCGCGTGCCGCCTATGCCGTTAAACTGGCGCTCCATCACGGATCGCACCTGATAGGAATCTTCGTGGTGCCGATGGGGTGGGACGGCAATCCGTCGGAATCTTTCGTTCGAGGGAAAGCGGCGATCCGGCAACTCGTCGAACGCCATGCGGCGGTTGAATCGGCCGCGACGAACGCTGCCAGCCAGAGCTTTTCGGCGGTCTCAACCCGTGAGGACATTAGCTTCGAGTTCCGTTTCCTCCGTCATGGTGAAGCCAACGAGGGTGCTGCGCTGAATGCACTGCATTCCGATCTGGTGATCGTCGGTGGCCCACAATTGGGTGGATTGCCGCGCGAGTGGTCGGCGGAAACACTTCTGCTGGCCACCGGCGTGCCCTTTCTCTTGTTGCCGGAGCGTTGGACTGGCCCCGCCGCCGAGCACGTTATCGTCGCGTGGAATGCCAGCCGTGAGGCGCGGCGCGCGGTCGCCGATGCGCTTCCCCTTCTCGTCGGTGCACGTTCCGTTACCATCCTGGTGGTGGATCCCCAGAAGAACTCCCGTCATGGCGAGGAGCCCGGCGCGGACGTGGCTCTCTATCTATCGCGTCATGGAGCCAAGGTAGTTGTCGAACGGGTCCAGTCCAATGGCGGGCAGGTAGCTGACGCCATCCTTGGCTTTGCGAAGCGCCACAATAGTGATCTGATTGTTGTCGGCGCTTATAGCCATGCGCGAACAACTGAGATGATCTTTGGCGGTGTGACCCGATGTTTGCTGCGGGACACTACCGTTCCGTTACTGATCTCACATTGAGGTTGCGACAAGCGGCTATTCCAGCCGAATCCTCCGTGGACGAGATTCCATGCTATCACTCTGAACAGAGTCCAGCGAGGGCTCAGGGCCGGGAGAGTTTTCACGCGAACAGAATCACGCTGTCATTCGCTTGCTGATGGACCCAGCGGCTTCGTTCAGCTGCGGGAGAAAGCGCTCGATAATGATGGGCACAGTGGCGACCCTGGCGATCCAGGTGAGATTGACGCATCCGACGACTTCGTCGCCGGCATAGACTGGAACCGCGATGGAATTCCGGCCGTCATTTACCTGATTTCTGGGAAGGTCGTAGTCACCGCCAAAATCCCGATCGCGAACGCCGCATCCGCGAGCACGTACGTCGGCGAGCACCCTGTCAAGCTTGGCCGCGTTGTGCGCCAGCGCATCGCCTGGACGGCCGCTTTTCCGCAAACGCGCAAGAATTGCGGCTCTTTCCTTCGGCGAACAATAAGCGAGGTAGCATCGCCCCGAGGCTGAACGCAACATGTTCACGTTGAACGAGCCAACGGGGTTTGGAGAGATAATATAGTCAAAATCGGACATCGGCCGGTTGGATTCAATCGTCACCATATGATCCAGCCGCGGACTCAGCAAAGCTGATGGCCAGCGAACACGCTTGCAGAGGTCCGCCAAAATCGGTGCCGCGACTTCTGCAAGATGGGTTTCCTCGTCAAATACTCTGGCTCGCTTTGAAAATGTATAGCTCGGGACATAAGCGCCATCAGCGATCCGCTGCCAGACAAGTTCACTCCCGATCAGGGTTTTGAGAATTCGCAGCAGTGTCGCCTTTGGCAGCCTCGTAGCCAGATGCAGATCGTTCAGGCTCACCGCCTTCGACTCCTGAATGATCCGCAGGACGTCTAATCCTCGATCCAGGGCGCGTATTGTTTTTGTGCTCATGCGGTAGGCCGCGATGTTTGCCCCAGTGAAAGCCTGGTCCTCCTGGCGGGGACCGCGCTGGTTGCCGCCGCGCGGGATCCGCCACAAAGCCTGTGTTTGGGCCCGAACCCTTTACCCGCCCCTTGATAACACCGTTTCACCTGGTGAAACAGAGGTAGAGTCAGCCAAACAAACGTTCTGAAAGGTGTAAGAGTCGCTCCAACGAGACAAAAACCGGCCGGAAACGCGACAAGATGGGTGTCCAGGAAGGCGACCAATACGTGATCGCATTCGAGCAGGCGTCAAACCGCGACGTTTCGCTCATCGGTGGAAAGTGCGCCGGGCTGGCTTCACTTATAGCAGCCGGCGCGACAGTCCCGCCTGGTTTTGCGGTGACGACCCAAGCTTACCTTGAAACACTGGCCGCGCGTAACCTCGGCAGCGAGATTCAGACGCGGGTCGGAGCGGCCCCCTCGAACGAGGTCGGAGCGCAAGCCAGGATCGCGAGCGAAATCCGGGAACTGATCAGGTCGGAAGCAATTCCCGGTCGCATCACCGACGCAATTCGATTTGGCTATGACAAGCTCTGCGCCCGGGCCGGCGGCGATTTGCCGGTGGCTGTACGCTCTTCCGGCACCTCCGAAGACATGCCTGACGCCAGTTTCGCGGGCCAGGGCGACACATATTTATGGACGGTAGGTGCAAACGCCGTCGTCGATCGGGTTCGGGATTGTTGGGCGAGCCTGTTCACTGCGCGCGCGATGGCGTATCGCGACAAACATAACCTCGTCCATCTCGATCAGGCCATGGCCGTGGGGGTTCAGCAAATGGTCGATGCCCGCGCTGCGGGCGTCGCCATGAGTCTCGACCCCTCGAATGGCGATCGGTCCAAGATTGTCATCGAATCCGTATGGGGATTGGGTGAGCCGCTGGTCTCCGGCCTGGCGACGCCGGATTACTTCGTCGTGGACAAGGTCTTGCTGGAGCCCATCAAGCGGGTCGTTGCCAGCAAACCCACCGAACTCGTGGCCGATATCGCCAATCAAACGACTGTCTTGCGTGAGGTGGAGGAAGCCCGGCGGAACGTGGCGAGCCTCACCGAAGCGCAAATCCGTGCCGTCGCACGTGTCGTCAAAGCGGTCGATCGCTCCTTCGGTGCGCCGCAGGATGTCGAATGGGCAATCGATCCGCAAAAGACCGAAGATGAGGGCGTCGTCCTGCTTCAGTGCCGGCCGGAGACAGTGTGGAGCAAAAAAGCATGTAGCCCGGTGCTGTCCAAAAGCTACGCGCCCGGAATTGAGGGTGTGCTGAGCACCTTGATGGCGCCTTTGGCATTGCGGAAACAATGATCATAAAAAAACCGGGGGAGACGACATGAACGCGCAGGCAAAATTCCCGAGTCCCTACGAGCAGAAGGCGCCAAAAGGCGCCGAGAATTGGCGTGATCTCTATCCGTATTATTCGTTGTTTCAGGAGGAGCGGAGGAAGGACGACGAAAAACAGTTTTGGTTCTGTGACGCCCAGCACTGGCCGACGCCATTCCGGCCGTTCGACACCATCATGACCGACTATGCGGTCAAGTGCCTGGGTCAATACAACACGCGTCATTTGCTCGTGCCTCCGGCCAATGGCGTCGATTACCGGATACACAATGGTTATCTCTATTTGAGCCCGATCGCGGTCGCGCCCGAGAAGATTCCCGAACGCGTGCCGCATTTTCTCGAACGCGCGGGCTTCTATTTTCAGAACTGGAACAAGCTGCTGGATAACTGGCACGTCAAGGTGCGCGGTGTCATCGATGCGTTGGAAGCACTCCGGTATGAACAATTACCGGACATGGTTCCGAAAGAATGGGTGTTTGAAGGGCGTGGCCTCGACAACACTTACTACCTGATGGAAAATTACGAATCCGCGTTGCAGCTTTGTTACAAGGCCTGGCAGTATCATTTCGAGTTTCTCAATCTGGGTTACGCGGCCTATCTCGATTTCTTTGGTTTCTGCAAAGAGCAATTCCCGAGTATTCCGGATCAAGCCATCGCCCGGATGGTCCAGGGCATCGACGTCGATCTGTTTCGGCCCGACGACGAACTCAAGAAGCTTGCCCATCTGGCTGTTGAGACCGGCGTTGACACGGCGCTGATGAGCGGCTCAGTCGAGCAGGCCCTTGGTGCGGTCGCCGCACTCCCCAAGGGCAAGCAGTGGCTTGAAGCCTGGACCGCTGCGCAGAACCCGTGGTTCAACTTTACCTCGGGGAACGGTTTCTACTCATCCGACAAATATTGGATCGAGCACCTCGATATTCCGCTCGGGTACATACGGAACTACATCGTTCAACTCAGGAAGGGCGTCACGATCGAGCGGCCGACCGCGCAAGTGGCCGCCGAGCGCGAGCGCATTACCAAGGAATATGCGGAGCTTTTGAACCAAGAGGTGCGGCCGGTTTTCGAACAAAAGCTCGGCCTTGCACGTACGGTTTTCCCTTACGTCGAAAATCACAATTTTTACATCGAGCATTGGTCGCTTGGCGTATTCTGGCGAAAGATGCGGGAGCTGAACCGGCTCTTCATCACGGCCGGCTTTTGGTCGGACCCGGAAGGGCTGTTCTTTCTAAGTCGCAATGAAGTCCGGGACGCGCTGTGGGACTACTGCTCCGCGTGGGCGGTGGGAGGCGCCCCGACTGGGCCCCATTTTTGGCCGCAGCGGATCGCGCAGCGGAGAAAGACCATGGATGCCCTGGCCCAACATCGGCCCGAGCCGGCTCTCAACGAGCCGCCTGCGGTCGTAACCGAGCCTTTCACCATCATGCTGTGGGGCATCACCACCGACCGCATCTCCGTCTGGTTGAAAGGTCCGGCCGATAGCTCGCGGCTTGAGGGAATGGGGGCGTCGCCTGGGGTCGTTGAAGGTCTGGCGCGCGTTATTCGCTCGCCCGACGAACTCGATCAGATCCGGGACGGCGAGATTCTCGTTGCACCGGTCACCGCGCCCAGTTGGGCCCCGGTTTTCAGCAAGATCAGCGCCACCGTAACCGACATCGGCGGGATGATGTCGCACGCGGCCATTGTGTGCCGCGAATATGGACTTCCCGCCGTCACTGCGACCGGCTCGGCGAGCGCGGTGATCAAAACCGGCCAAAGACTGCGGGTCGATGGCACCGCCGGCACGGTCGAAGTGCTGGCGAACTGAGTAGAGAACCGTGATGAATGCCGCCGCCCCAGCGCTTGATTTTCACGGCCGTACGATCCTGATCACCGGCGCTGCGGGTGGGCTTGGGCTGGCGTTCGCGGAAGCATTTGCGGCGGCGGGGGCGGACCTTGTGCTCGGGGATATCGCCGCGGATGCGGTGAAGGGCGTCGCCGACGGTCTGGCGAGCCGTTATCGCGAGCAGCGCATCGTCGGCTTGCCGCTCGATGTGACGCAGGAGGAAAGCACCAGGCGATTTGCCCGGGAGGCCGCGCATGCGGTGTCCGGCCGCGAGCGTATCGACGTGCTCGTCAACAACGCGGCGATTTACGCCGGGTTGACCCGTGCCGGCTTCCACGAACTCGACCCGGCGGAATGGGACCGCGTGATGATGGTGAACCTGAAGGGGCCTTTTCTGATGGCTCGCGCGGTGCGGCCATGGATGCTCAAGTCAGGCGGGCACATCGTTAACCTCGCGTCGGCCACGGTCTTTAGCGGCACGCAATTATGGGCACATTACGTCTCCAGCAAGGGCGGCGTGATCGCTTTGACGCGCGTACTCGCCACCGAGCTCGGCCCCCACGGCATCACCGTCAACGCGATCGCGCCAGGAATTACGCTCACCGATGCCAGCCTTGGCTTGATCCCGGATGCGGCGAATTACGGCGCGCAGCGTGGCGCGATCCGGCGAGCGGCGATGCCCGATGACGTGGTCGGCGCAGCACTGTACCTGGCTTCGCCGCTGGCCGCGTTCGTTACCGGACAAACGCTTGTCGTCGACGGTGGCAAGCAATTCATCTGATAAGGAGGATACTTCCATGATGCAGATCGAGACTCACGTCGACCGCTTCGTCCGCAATTGCTGGTATGTTGCCGGTTGGGCGGATGAGATTTCAGCCGACAATGTCCTTGAGCGAACGCTGCTCGGCGAGTCGATCGTTTTCTATCGCGCTGCGGATGGCCGGATCGTTGCGCTTGAGAATCGCTGTTGTCACCGTGGTGCGCCGTTGCACGCCGGCCGACGGGAGGGTGACAGCCTGCGCTGCCCTTATCACGGTATGCTCTTCAATGCGGAGGGCCAATGTACCGAAATCCCGGGACAGGAAATGATTCCGCAGCGCGCTTGCGTACGCAGCTATCAGGTGACCGAGCGTGACGAATTGATCTGGATCTGGATGGGCGAACCGGCGAAGGCCGACCCCGGCAGGATCATCCGCTTTGAGTGGCACACCGATCCGGCGTGGCGCAAGAAGCGCTCCTATTTGCACTATCATGCCCCGTACACGCTCATCGTCGACAATTTGCTCGACTTCTCGCACCTGACCTATGTCCACAGCACGACGATCGGAACGCCCAGCACGGCGTCGACGCGTGCGCAGGTCGAGCCGATCGAAGGCGGCCTCAAGATCACGCGCCGTTATTACAACGACCGGATCCAGGCAAACCGAAGCAGCATCGCCACGTTCCAGGGGCCGGCCGACCGTTGGCAAATCTACGAATGGTTCGCGCCGTCGTTTGTGCGCTTATACACCGGCTCTGCGCCCGCCGGCACCGGCGCACATGAGGGGCGGCTGGTACCCGAGGCCATGCAGTACCGGCACTGCTCGGTCCAGACACCGGAAACGTCGACCAGCACCCATTACTGGTTCACGCATGCGGCGAACTTCAAGACGGAAACCTCGGAAGCGATCGACGTCGTGTTCGACGGCGTGAGCCGCGCCTTCAAGGAGGACAAGGACATCATCGAAGTGCAGCAGAAGGCGCTGCAGAGCGGCCGGCCCTTCCAGCCGATGAACATCGCGCATGACCAGGCATTGGTGCTGGCGCGGCGGCTGATCCAGCGGCTGCTCGATGAGGAGGCGCAGCCAGACGGACAGAAACCCGCGCCAGCGGCATTCGAGCTCGCTCAGTAACCGTGCTCGCCGAGGATTGTGTCAATGACTTCGCCTGAAGTACCGATAGCGCTTGTACTGGACTACGGTGGCGTCATCTGCCGAACCACCTTCGAACGTCAGCCTCAAATCGAACGCAGGCTCGGCCTCGCACCCGGCACCTTGCGCTGGCGCGGTCCGTTTGATCCCGACAATGACGAGTTATGGCGCGACATGCTCGCCGACCGGATCAGCGAGCGGGAATATTGGCACCGGCGCGCCGCTGAAGTCGGCCGCCTGGTCGGGGAGGAGTGGACCGTTCCGCGCATGTTGATGGCCCCCGCGCCAGACGATCCGATCGACGCCACGACGCGCCCGGAGGCGCTCGCCGCGGTGCGCGCCGTCCGTGACGCCGGGCGGAAAGTCGGCGTGTTGTCGAACGAGCTTGACCTGTTCAACGGTCCCGGCTTCGGCGCCAAGCTATTTATCATGAAACTTATGCACGAAATCGTGGATGCCACCTATACCGGCATCCTGAAGCCTGACCGGCGCGCCTATCAGGCTGCGGCGGACGCGCTCGGTGCGCCAATTGAACGCTGCCTGATGGTCGATGACCAGCCACGTAATATCGCCGGTGCACTCGCCGCGGGTATGCAAGCCGAGTGGTTCGATGTCACGCGGCCGGCGGAAACCTACACGCGTGTGCTCGCGCGGCTGGGCATCGACGCGGCGGAGAGTGTTGGCTGAGCACGAGCGAACGTGGCAAAAATCGAAGAGCGCGGGGCCGAGGTAGCGCGTTCAGGGCGCGCTCGTTGGGCGACCGGGCTACCGGTGCATTTCAAAGGCACGTCAAAAGCCAAGCAGCGCAAGTCCTACCCAGCTGAGCGCAAATGCCGAAGAAGCGATCGCGGCGACGGACGCCAGGGTAGCAATGGCTTTGACAGACGACATCACCGAACTCCATTTCAGAGGGTGGAGTTCTGGCGAGCGACTTTTGCCCAAACAAGGCAGGAATGGGTCGGCATCGATATTGAGTCCGAGTGTGACCGCCTTGCTACAGCGCCGGCATCGCTGCCGGTAAAATCATATTTGCGCCGCCTTTGTTAATCTCGCCGTTCATCTCGCCGAAACTGCATTTTAACCAGTCCGGCAGAACCGCGCCGGCTCGTGGCCCACAGTCATAATTGGCCCGCAATATCAGTAGAACGAGTACGGATGGGTATTGCGTATTTCAATGAACGGATGGCGGGGCGCGCCGCAGCAGCGCTGCTGCTGTTGAGCTTCTCGCTTGGCGGCTGTGCGACTTCCACGACGGGTTCATCGTTGATGGACGCGCGGGCCGAGGTCGTCGCGCCTGCGAAAACGAGCGGCTATCTCCCGGTGGAGGATATGCCGCCGGATCGGCAAACACCGACCCTGACCACCGACGAAACGTCGAAACTGAAGAAAGAGTTACTCGCCGCCCGCGACCGTCAGGCGGTGGCCGTTAAAGGCCGGGACGGCGCCAAACAGGCTGAGCCCATAAAGCCGCAGTAGGTCGGCTGTCATCGGCGAGGATCCCGCATCACGAGCGGCTTTCCCAGGGCCGCGAAGGGCTGGCGCCGGAGTGGATAGCGCAGCTACACTACCCCCCGGTTATTCCGCATCCGTGAACCAGCGCCATGCGGTCTTGAAGATTTCGATGGTTGAGGTCCAACCATATGCTCAGACGATGTTCTGTCGCGCAGATGCTCGCCATCGTCCTGACGGTTCTGGCTTGCGCCCCCGTCATTGCCGGTCCGCTCGAGGATGCCACCGCTGCTGCGGGTCATGGAGATTATCCGACGGCGCTGCGGTTATTCCGGTCGCTGGCCGATCAAGGCAACAGCTATGCCCAGCATCGGCTCAGTGCGATGTATGCGAAGGGCATCGGAGTGCCGCAAAACTATGCCGAGGCGATCAAATGGCTTCGCCCGGCTGCCGACAAAGGTTTGGCGATCGCCCAGAACGATATGGGGATTATGTATCGGCAGGGCTGGGGTGTGACGCAAGACAGTGCGGAGGCGGTGAACTGGTTTCGCCGCGCCGCAGACCAGGATTTCGTGGCGGCACAGAACAATCTCGGCGATATGTACGCCGTCGGGCTTGGGGTTCCCAGAGATTACGACGAGGCGGTCAAATGGTTTCGCCTGGCTGCCGAACAGGATTCTCCTTACGCGCAGAATATTCTCGGAATCGCCTATGAGAACGGTCTCTCCTTGCAGCAAAGCGACGCCGATGCGCTGGCGTGGTATCGCCGTGCTGCCAACAAGGTCTACGATTCAAGCCATCTGACGCTGATGCATAGCCCGCAATACAATCTCGCGGCGATGTATGCGTCGGGACGCGGCATCTCAAAGGACAACGTCCAGGCCTATATGTGGTTCACGCTGGCGGCGAAGCTTGGCGACATCAGATCGCCAGACCCGCTTGGCGTGGCTTCCTTCGGTTCATCGAAGGAAACGGCGCTGGAGCAGCGTGACAAGGTAGCTGCGCTGATGACCCGCGCCGAGATCGCCGAGGCCGAAAAGCTCGCCCGGGAATGGTCGCCGCATCCGGTAGTGTTCATCACACCGCAAGCCAGGTGAAATGAGATACCGCTAAACGAACATCCGGGGTCATGGTCGCCGTCGTGACAAGCGCGGCATTACCAGGCTTGTGAGCCCATCGCCGGCGCTATGTCTTGTGCGTCTGTTTGGACAGGGCGTCCAGTCTGGCCACCGGCCTGTCCGTCTGCCAAACCTCCACAGGGTGGTCGTCGACGAGCCGTCTCGCGGATTTGATGGCGGACTCGTCGTCATGACAATCCAGTTGAACCACGCCGATGGTTCGGTCGTGAAGCCCAACGATATATGCACAATAGACCGGCATCTTGGCCTCCAGGTAACGCGCAATGCCTCATCGGCGAATTTACGGAATTTCCACGCGCAGCAAGACACGAGAACACATCAACTGCGCGATCAGGATGCCGGACCATTCGTCGGAGGCGCACCACGATCGGTGAATGCTCGCCCGTAAAGATGACAGCGAAGGTGTATGGATTCGAGGGGATTCGGAGCGTAGTTTTCTAAAAGCGGAATAGTGCCTCACGGCGATCTTATGCGGCTCATATAAAACCGAGGCCGGGGCACTCTCGAAATTAAATCTCGTCAGGAAGATATTGGCCCATGTGAGTCAAGCAATCTCGCATGAAAACAGGTGATGCCATGTCTTCTGCTCAAATGTCTTCTCCTCAAATGTCTTCCGCTCAAATTGCCGCTGGCGACCGAATTGTCGATCCGATGCTCGCGCTCGCGGGCTGCTCAACGCGCCAACGCATCCTGGTCGCCGGCTCGAAGGGGATAGAATTGACGATGGAACTGCACCGGCGTGGATATTTGCTGGCGGCAGCCGCGGGCAATTGCGGCCGTCCAACCGGTCAGTACGATGTTGCGCTGGTGGATTGGCGCCGACGCACGCTTCACGCGCTTGAGCCGACGATGGATTGGCTGATGAACTTCCTCAGCCCTCACGCGGTGCTGGTGGTTTGGGTCGATGCTCAGAAGCCGGCAGCGAATGACAGCCTTCGCGCCTCCGTGGCGAAACGCGGCTTCGTGATCGTGCGCGGCGCCGTGCATGAATGCGGTTGCGCGATTCTGGCGCGACGATCGCAGGACTATCCGGTCCAACAGGCGGCATAGCGCGCCATCCGATGATCGGAATAGCCGCAAAAGGAAATCCAGATGGTCACGCGAAAAACACGACGCGCCATTATTCGCGAGTGGATGGCGCTGGCGCGCGAGAAACGGCAATCCGGCGGGCAGGCACTGGCTTTTGCAAAAACCATGCTCCAACGATACAGCCTGCCGCGCAGCCGCCGGACGCCGCACGACGTGATCATGGCATGGCTGCGGCCACGCACTGGACGCCCGTGAACTGGACGCCCCTGATGTGAGGCGGCCAGCCGCACTCTATTCGAGATGCATGCCGGACTTGGCGATCACCGTCCGGAAGATCGCCAGTTCGCTCTTCAATCGCGCCGCGAGTTCGCCCGGCGTGGACGGAATGACCTGCACGCCGCCCGATGCAAAGCGTTCTCTGACGTCGGGTGAATTGAGCGCCCTCACGACATCGGCATTGAGTTTATCGACGATCGCCTGAGGTGTTCCCTTTGGCGCGAACAATGCCGTCCAGTTCGACGCGTTGACATCCGCCACGCCCTGCTCCTGGAGCGTCCGCCATTCGGGATTGAGTGTTGATCGCTTGGCCGAGGTGACGCCGAGCACGCGCAAGGTCCCGCCCGCGAGATTCGGCGCGACCGACGAACTGGCCATGATACCGAGAGGCACCACGCCGGAGACAAGCGCCTGTACAGCGGGGGCGCCGCCTTTGAACGGCACGTTTTGCAGCTTCGTGCCGGTGCTCAGTGCGAACCACTCCAGTACAAGATGAGTGATGCTGCCGATCCCCGGCGTGCCGATGTCGACGGAGCCCGGATTTGCCTTGCTGGCGGCGATCACATCCACGACCGATTTGTACGGGCTGGCGCTGTTGGCCGCGAGCACGATCGGCGCATCGCTGACGCCCGTGATCGGAACGAGATCGCGCTCGACGTCATAGGGCATTTTCTCCATCAGCGCGGGGTTGAGCGCAACATCGCCGCCGCTGGCCATGACCAGCGTATAGCCGTCGGGATCTGCCCTGACGGCGGCCGTCATCGCGATCAGGCCATTGCCGCCTGGCCGGTTTTCCACGACGACCTGGTGGCCCCAATATTCGCCAAGTTTGCCGCCGACCAGCCGCGCCGCAATGTCGGTGATCCCGCCGGGCGCGTAAGGCACCAGGATGCGGACGGGCCGGTCCGGAAAGGTCTGCGCCTTCACGGGAGCCGCTAGGGCAACGAAAAACGCCGCGATGGCGAGGATTCGAAACATGGCGTACTTGGCTTTCCGCATTTCAGGAATGTCGGCGAGAGCGATTTCCGCTCTCGCCAATTTCGCCGGTCAGTGGGCGAGTGGATCGGGGCGAAGCTGCAGCCGCACCGCGCGCGGGCGATTGGCCGTTCCGCCTTCAAGGTGGAACATGGCTCGCGTTCCATAGGTGGTCCACAACCCGTTGCCCTTCCAGCCAGTGGAAGCATCGTCGATCCGGCCATCGACGTTCTTGGGAAAGAAGCCCATCGGGTAGGGAACGGTGAAGTTGATCAATTTGCCGTCGACCAGCGCGAAGATCGAACTGTTAAGATTGCCCATGATGATCGGCACGTTCTTCCCGAGACCGAATGTGTTGAACCAGTCGACCCAGACATAATAACTCGCCTCGGCACTCCCGGCGTCTTTCACGTCGCGCATTTGCGGGCCGGGCAACTGATACAGCGTCCAGCCTTCCGGGCAGTGTTGCCCGGTCGCAGTCGGACCGTTCAGCACCTTGCATTTGCGCCGGTCGAAACTGCCGACGTGCCCGCTAGCGAGCGCCGCCCAGTAAACGCCGTCGGCATCGATGTCGCCGCCACGCGGACCGTAGCCCGGCAGCGGCGGCTCATAAATCTCGGACAGAGCAGTCTCGATCGGGTTTGTGCCCAGTACAGTGCGCACGATCGCGCCGGGATAGCCGATCACGGTGCCCCAGACGGCCCCATCGCTGGGGCTGACGGCGATCGCGTATTCATTGACGGCGATGCGCTTGTCCTTGCCGGGCTCGACCGGTTTGTCGGGTTCGACATAGTCGCCCCGTTTGCCGTCCCCAGACGTGTCCACGATGAAGGGCGTCCATGCCTGCGACGCTTCCTCATCCTTGGTCTGTTCGAACTTCTTCACGTCAAGCCAGCCCAACACGGCGGGACCCACGACGCCGGCTGAGAAGAACAGCCTGTCGTGGTCGCGGGAGAAGGCGAGGTGGTGGGTGGGAAAGCACGTGCTGAGCAGCGTGAATTTCTGCGACGGCGGATCGTACATCGCGATATTGCGGTTCGACAGGTTGATCGGAAACGCCTTGGCCGAGGGCTGGCTCGATCCGGCCTTGCACCAGTCGGGGTTGGCCGGCGGACGAATCTGCGACGTGAGCCAGATCCGGCCTTTCTCGTCCATCATCGGATTATGCGTGATGGTCTGGCTGTTCCAGATCGCGTTGGGTCCCCATGATGGCGAGAAGCCATGCGGGCGCGCGGTGACATTCGGCGTGTTCGGATCGCGCACTGGAATTTGTACGCCGCTATCGGCGCTGGCGACGGGATCCAGCACCGGCATGAAGTCCGTGCTGTCCTCGGTAGACCCATAGAGTTTGCCCTTGGCATTCACCGAGGGGTCCCAGCGATCGGTCGCGACTTCGTCATGCAGATAGGCGGTCGGTTCGCTCCATTCCCATTCGGTGACCACGACGTTGCGCGCGATGCCTTCCGGACGCGACGGGGTCACGAACGGCAGTTCGCCTCCCGCGATTTTGTCCGTCCATTTGCCGAACAGTTCGAGCGCCCGCTGCGTACCGAGCTTGGTGATGTCACGCGCCATGAACGCCGACGCGCTTCCGGCCGTCAGCCGTTCCGCCCAGGCGTCGGCCGAGTCCTTGAACGTGCCGAGTCGCTTGCTGATGGTCCGGGTACCGGGTGTGCCCAGCGCATGACAGGATTGGCAGGCGCCGCTTTTGACGGTGTTCAACCATTCGCCCTGGCTCTTGATTTGATCGATCGGGAATTCGGTCTTCGCAGGTACCGATAGCAACGAAAACCAGTAGATCGGCGGATAATATTGCGCGGCGGCGGCCGGCGTCGGCGCGGGCACCGCCGTCAGGTCGAGCGTCTTGCCAAGGTTTGTCTGACCAAGGGTTACCGGAATTTTCACGGAGTCAATCAGCCCATAGCCGCGGACCCAGACCTGGTAATTGCCTTTTGGCAGATCCGGAACCAGATAACGGCCGCGATCGTCGGTGACGACAATCTTGGTCAATCGCGTCGGCGTATCCGTCGTCTCGGCAATCACCCAGACGCCGGCCTCCGGCCCCTTCGCACTGCGCACCACGCCGCCAAGATCGTTGTTGCCGACGCTCGCCGCAGCAGAGCTGCGCTGCTGGGCGTGGGCGGGTATCGCAGTCGTCGCCAAGAGAGCGATCGAAACAGCCGCCAACATCGAGGCCGCCATTGGCCGCCCCGCAAACATCTGAATTTTCATGGTGTCCTACCCCCGGTGTCGGAAGTAATTCTGACGCGCGGAAGCAATGTTGTCTATCGCGCAGAAGAATGGCCTCCATGCGTGCCGGTTCATTCTCCCCCGGCTATTCACCAAGCTCTTCCAAAATTGGAATGGCGCGTATTGACTCTGCCGGAGCCTCCGTCAAGTTGTAGACGTGTCGAGACACACCGGGGGCGGTTATGCGGCGTACTGTTTTGGTTGCTTTGAGTCTTGTGCTGGCGATTTCCGGTGCGCAGGCACGCGGGCCTTACGGTTCGCTGAATGTCGGAAATTGGAAGGGCGGTGCATTCACCAACGACACCAATGGGGAATTCACCTCCTGCATGGCGTTGGCTCCGTATAAAAGCGGGATCACGGTTTTCGTCATCGTTGGCGCCAATATGTCCTGGAAATTGGGATTTGCCAGCGAAAGCTGGAATTTGAATTCCGGCCAGAATTTCCCGATTGTTCTCACATTCGATGGGCAGCAGCCGTTCAATGTGCAGGCGGCCGTTATCAGCAAAAATCTGCTTGCGGTGGATATGCCTGACAATTCGGCCTTGATCGCTCAATTCCGCAAATCGAAAGCGATGTCCGCCTTTGCCCAAGGCCAGCTCTTTCAATTTGCAATGACCGGCACGTCTGTCCTGCTGCCGACACTGGTCAATTGTGTGTCGAAGGTGAAGGAGGTCGGAGTCGGTAACGTCGGGGAGTTCGTGGCGGTTGCTCCGAAACCGGCGGCAAAAGCAGTTGTGGCGAGCGCGGAAGAATCCGCTCCGCCTGCGCAGGCGGCGCCCAAGACGGGTACTCAAACCGGTACGGGATTCGTGATCAGCAATAACGGGCATATCGTCACCAATCAGCATGTGGTCGATGGCTGTGTCGGCGATATCATGGGTAATTTGAGCGGCGATGCGCCGGTCAAGCTGCGTCTCGTTTCAAGCGACGAAACAAACGATCTGGCTTTGCTTCAGGCGCCGAGTCCGTTCAAGGATGTCGCGACTATCAGGGACAAGGCGATCCGTCCCGGCGACAGCGTCACGGCCATTGGCTATCCGTTTCACGGGTTGCTGACGTCCGACCTCACGGTCACGACCGGGATCGTAAGTTCGCTGAGCGGCGTCCTGAACGATACCCGCTATTTGCAAATCAGCGCTGCGGTTCAACCGGGGAACAGCGGCGGCCCGCTGCTGGACAATGCCGGCCAGGTGGTTGGAATGGTTGCCGCGAAGCTGAACGCGTTGAAATTCGCCAAGGCGACCGGCAATATCCCCGAGAATATAAATTTCGCGATCAAGACCGGCATGCTCAGGGATTTTCTGGACAACAGCGTGGTGTCTTATCAAACCGCTGACGCCAAAAGTGAGCTGAAAACGTCCGACATCGCGCGCAACGCGAGGACATTCACGCTGCTGATTTCCTGCACGGCGGAACAGAGCGCGAGTGCAAAGAAACACTGATTGTTTAGCGCGGTTGGCGAAAACTCTGTCCGCTACTGACTTCTTCGGGTGATTTGTAATTTCAGGGAATAGCTGGCTGCGTCTCACTAAGCGGCATCCAGCCGGCGTCGCTGCGCTGGAAGAGCGGGCAGCCATATACCGCGCGGACCGCAAGCGGGGCAGAGAGTGCCGCGACTTCCGCTTCCCAGCGATTGGTTTGCTTCATCGCGACGATCATGCCGGCGACTTCGGCGCCGGCCTTGCGCAACAGCCGCACCGCGGCGACCGCTGTCGCGCCGGTGGAGATAGCATCATCGACCAGCGCGATCCGCCGCCCCTCGATCAGGGGCAACAGGTTCGGATCCAGCCGCAGTCGCTTGCCAGCCTCCGGGCTGGTGATCGAGACGACCGGCTCGGACAGCGCGTCGTCGTACCAGAATTTTCGCGAATACCCGAGCGGCACATAGCGCGATTGCCCGAGCCGCTCGGCCACCAGTGAGGCGAAGGCGAGGCCCAGCGTCGGCAGCCCGGCAATGATTTCGGCATCGAGCGCACGGGCCTGCGCGGCCATATGGTCCGCCAGCGCCGCCACAACAATGTTCGAGGCCTGGTTGGCAATCAGCGACGCGACGGCGCGATGGCCATCGGGCAATCGGCGCAGCGGCAAAACCAGGATGCGGCCGCAGGGCAGCGTGACCGGATAGCCGAAGCGAAACGGTGCCGTCGCCGAGAAGCGGGCAGGGACCTCTGGCGTCAGCTCCTGCCAATAGCCGGTGGTCGGTTCGGTGTAGGTGTTATCGGCGGTCATGCATCGCCATCAGCTTGGCGCCAGCGGCGAGCGCGAAAGCTGCGCGCTCCCATGCGTGATCTCGTTCGTCTTCAAAGCTTCCTCAAGACGATCTATACCCGCGCGGATCTGGTCTTCCGACAATGAGGCGTAGCCGAGCAGCAGCCAGTTCTGCTCGAATTGCGATCCGTCATATTCGTGGCCGCCGCCGGACTGCACGGTGTAGATGCCGATATTTTTCGTGCGGGCAATCGCCTTGATGTTATGGGCCGGGACGAACGCGGCGGGCAGTCGCCAGGCGATATGCGTTCCGGCTTCGGTACCCAGCAGATCGACATCGCCAAAACGCTCGCGCATCCGGCTGATCAGCGCGTTGCGCCGTGAAAAATAATGCTGCTGGCTGCGCCGCAGGTGCCGCATGAAGCCGCCATTCTGCATGAAGCGCGCGAGCGCGGCCTGTTCGAGCCAGACCTGGCCATTGTCCAGCAGCGCCTTGGCGGTCGCGGCGGCATCCACCAGATGTTCGGGAAAAATCGCAAAGCCGGTTCGCAGTCCCGCACCGAGCGATTTTGAGAAGGTGCCGAGATAGATCACGTGGTCGGGACCGAGCGCCTTCATCGCCGGCAGCGGCGCGCCGTCGTAGCGGAACTCGCTGTCGTAATCATCCTCGATCACATAGGCGCCGGTGCGTTGCGCCCAGCGCAGGATCGTCCGCCTCTTCTCAAGTGAAAGCGTCGCGCCCATCGGAAACTGATGCGAGGGCGTCAGGTAAACCAGCCGCGCGTCGGTGGCGGCGACGGCGTTGGCATCGATCCCCGAGCGGTCAATGGTGATCGGCCGCAGCCGCATGTGGTGACTCTCGAACAGATAGGCGGCGCCCTGGTTGCAGGGATTCTCCACCACGATCTCGTCGCCCTGAGAGGCGAGCAGGCGCAGCACGAGATTGAGCGCGAGCTGCGCGCCGGCAAGGATGACCACTTGCTCGGGCCGCACCTGAATGCCGCGCGTGCTGCCGACATGCTCGGCAATCTCGGTGCGCAGCGCCATCAGCCCGCAGGGGTCGCCATATTCGGTGAGGTTATGTCCCGCGGAAGCCAGCGATTGCATCACCAGCCGGCGCCATGTCTTCAACGGAAAGGCGCGCGGATCGGTGCGCTGGGTCCAGAAATCGATCGGGATACTGGAATTGTTCAGGATGCCGTGTTGCCGGCCGGAAAACACGTGGGCCCCGCGGGATTCCGAAATTTCGGAAAGATCCTCGGTGCTGTCGTTCGGCGTCGCGCCTACCGCCTGGTCCGGCAGAATGTCGGCAATGAAAGTGCCGACCATGGGGCGCGCGACCAGATAGCCTTCGTTGATCAGCCGCTCATAGCCGAAGATCACCGAATTGCGCGATACTTTGAGCTGGGCGGCGAGAATCCGCGACGACGGCACCGGCGAACCCGGCCGCAAAACCCCCGCCATAATCTGCTCGCGGATCCGCGTGTAGATCTGCTCCTGCAGGCTTTGCGAATTGTCGCGGTCAAGAGAAATCAGCACGGAAAACCCCAGGGCATCGGCGCCGCCAGCAAAGACGAAATTTGGCGTTGCGGCAAGCGGTCGGGCCGAAATGGAGGTCCAGTTCATGACCACTTTCTGGAACCAAGCCCACGCGCCAGTTGACTTCATGCTGCGCTAATATCCATCGTTCGATATCGAACAACTGCGAGAGGCCGACATGTCAACGATACTCAAGGACGGCGAGACGATTTTTCCCAGGGAATTGCTGGCGCTGGCTTCGGCCGCGCTCGAGGCAGCGAAGAAAAAGAATATTCGTCTGGCCGCCGCCGAAACCGTCACCGCTGGCCTTGTCAGCGCCTGCCTGACCTCGGTTTCCGGTGCGTCGCAGATTTTCGATCGTGGCTACGTGCTGTACCACGAGTCCGCCAAGGCGACGGGACTGGGTGTCGCCGAATCCGTATCGGCGCAACACGGCGCCGTCAGCGCCGAAGTCACGCAAGGCCTTGCGGAAGGATTGCTGTCGAATTCGGGTGCGGCAGTGACCATCGCCGTCACCGGTTATGCCGGCCCCGGCGGCGGCAACGCCAAGAACCCGGTCGGAACCATCTTTATCGCGGCCGCACGCAAGGGCGTTCCGATCCTGTCAGAGCGCCATGTGTTCCCCGGCAGCCGTGATAACGTCCGGCTGGAAGCGGTGGCTGCTGCCATCCGCCTGCTGCACAGACAAATCGACGCATGAACCGCATACCGCTCGTTCTGCTGACGGGATTTCTTGGCGCCGGCAAGACGACGATGCTCAATGGCCTGCTGGCGACGCCGGCGTTTTCCGACACCGCCGTGGTCATCAACGAGGCCGGCGATGTCGGGCTCGATCATATGCTGGTGGAGCAGGGCGCCGATACGGTGGTGATGCTGGAAGGCGGCTGCCTGTGTTGCCGCACCAAGGGGAGTCTTGCGCCGGCGCTGACCAATCTGTGGCGGCGAACCCGCGATGAAAAGCTCGCACCGTTCAAGCGCGTCGTGGTTGAGACCAGCGGATTGTCCGATCCCGCCAACGTTCTCGAAGACCTGATCGCCGATGCGTTCTTCAACCGGAATTTTGCCTTTGCCGGGATCGTGACTGTGGTGGACGTGCGAGCCTTTGCAGACACGGTGGAAAAACATCCGGAAGCGCGGATGCAGATAGCGCTCGCCGACCGGCTGCTGCTGACCAAGACAGACCTTGTGACAGCCGACGCAACGCCGACGGTGCAGCAGGCGCTGGCGTCGATCAATCCACACGCGGTCCAAGAGATCATCCTGCCGGATACGGCGACGATGGCGATGTTCTGGCCGGAGGTGCTGGATCTGCCGCGCGCGCTGATCAAGCCGGCGAATATGATCTGCTCGGGAGAGCCCGCGCCCATCGCGACCGCGTCGCTGGCATTCCGTGGGACCATCGAAAAGGATGCGCTGGAAGCGTGGCTCGATCACACCATCAATCTATTCGGCCCGATGCTGCTGCGGATGAAGGCGATGCTCGATGTCGAGGATGCTACCGGCCCGACCGTGCTGCACGTCGTGCAGGGCCTGCTGCATTCGCCTGATGATCTCAAGGCTTGGCCCGGCGACGCCCGGCAGAACCGTATCGTGTTGATCGGGCGGGATGTCGATGAGCAGATTTTGATGGATGCGCTGGCGCGGCTTGCGGCAAGCGTCAGGCGATCGGCGCTCAACCGGGTGGTTTGAGTGAAGACAACATGGCGGGAACGCGGTTGATGGTGCCGGCGTTCGACTGGTACCATCAACGCGATAGGGCGCGGACCTTGGGTAATGGGGGTGCGCCGGCCTAATCTTGAGTTTATAATTGACGGCGAGGATCTCATGGCAAAAGCGCTCAAGGGCGAAATGGGCATCGTGCCCGCGCTCGATATCGATTCACCCGAACATCTCGAACGGGTAGTGCGCGAAACGTCCAAACGCGAAGGCGTCGCCGGCTACAAGCTCGGCCTCACCTCGGTGCTACGCTTTGGCCTGACCGAATCGGTCCGCCGCCTGCGCGATCTGACCGATCTGCCGATTGTTTACGATCATCAGAAAGCCGGCCCCGACATGCCGGACATGGCGGTAAAATACACGGCGTTGTGCAAGGAAGCCGACGTCGACGGGCTGATTTTATTTCCCGTCGCAGGGCCGACGGCGGTGGATGGCTTTGTGGGCGAGGCGATCCGCGCCGGTTTGATTCCCTTCGTTGGGGGCGAAATTCCGGTTCCGGATTACGGTGTTTCCGGCGGCGGCTATATGCTGGACGATGCGCTCGATCGCATTCTGGTCCGCGCGGTGCATAACAAGGCCGATCATTTTGTGCTGCCGGCGCACGATACCGCCAAGATCAAGCGATGGTCGGCGTGGATCGCTTCAAACGTCGCGTCGCCGCTGGTCCTGCTGACGGGCTTCGGCGCGCTCGGCGGCAGCATCGAGACATCCTTCGCGGCGGCCGCCACCTGCAAGCGCCGCTTCGCCATCGTTGGCCGCCTCATTACCGGCAGCAAGTCTCCCGGCGATGCCGCCGCGCATTTGTATGAACAGATGCAGGCCGTGAAATCGGCGGCCTGATCGTGCCAGCCGCGCTTCCCAGGCTTCGGCTGACAGCTTTCATCGACGGAGCTTTTGTCGAGCCGGCGGGAACGGCTGAAGCGCTGCTGAACCCTGCTACCGGGGAAGTCATCGCCAGCGTAACGCCGGCAAGCTCCGAACAGGTGTTAACCGCGATCAATGCCGCACGCCGCGCCTTCGACGAAGGCGATTGGCCGCGGATGCCGGTATTCGAACGTGGCCAGATCCTGCGCGCAATCGCCGATGGCATCACGGCGCGGTCGGAAGATCTGGCGCTGTTGGAATGCGTCAATGGCGGCAAGCCGATCACCGGCGCGCGCCGGGAAGTCGCCGGCGCGGCGCGGGTCTTCAGCTATTACGCCGGCGCCATGGACAAGTTCTTTGGCGACACCATTCCGGTCGCTGAAAATATCCTGAACTTCACCTTGCGCGAGCCGCTAGGCGTTGTCGCGCAGATCACGCCATGGAATTTTCCGCTGCTGGCCGCCGCCTGGAAACTCGCGCCGGCGCTCGCCGCCGGTTGCGCCAGCCTGCTGAAGCCGTCGCCCTTGACGCCGCTGTCCACGTTGCTGCTCGCCGAGATCATCGCCGGCTGCGGCGTACCCAAGGGAATTGTCAATGTACTGCCGGGCGGCGCCGGGATAGGCCAGGTGCTTGCGGAGCATCCTGATATCGACGGCATTTCCTTCACCGGTTCGACGGCGGTCGGCATTTCAGTTATGCGCGCCGCCGCCGGGACCATCAAGAAGGTCGCGCTGGAACTCGGCGGCAAGAATGCCTGCATCGTGTTTGACGATGCGGATATTGCCAAAGCCGCCAGGAGCGCGGTCGGGGCTGCATTCGGCAACGCCGGGCAATCCTGTTCGGCGCGCTCGCGATTTCTGGTGCAGAAGTCAGCGGTTGCGCCCTTTACGCAAGCGCTGGTCGAGGAGCTCGGCAAATTGAAGCTCGGCTCGCCGCTTGATCCCGCGACCACGCTCGGTCCGCTGATTTCTGCTGATCATTGGAACAGGGTCGATCACAGTGTTCGCGCCGCGCAGCAGAGCGGAGCCACGCTGCTGGCCGGCGGCCATCGCCCCGATGATCTCAAGAGCGGTAATTTCTATCTGCCGACCGCTTTTGGCAACGTATCGCCGCAACTGCCGCTCTATCAGGACGAAGTCTTCGGTCCGGTGTGCAGCATCACGCCGTTCGATACCGAGGCGGAAGCGATCCGCGAGGCCAATGACTCCGCCTATGGTCTCAATGGCTCCGTTTGGTCGCGCGATATCGGGCGCGCGCTGCGGGTTGCCAAGAGCGTGCGCACCGGCATGATCGCGGTCAACGGTTTGCCAAGCGCCAGTTCCATGAGTGTGTTTGCGCCGTTCGGCGGCTATAAGCGTTCCGGCATCGGGCGCGAACTCGGCATGAGCGCACTGGCGTTTTATACCGAGGAAAAGACCGTGACGGTGGACCTGTCCTGAAGGCGCTTGGCGGGCATATAGGTCCGGCCTAAGTAGGCACTTGCGTGAGCGCGCAAGTGGACCCATGAATTTAATGGCCTTTGGCACTACGCCTTAATTTCGGGCCTGTTAGCCTTCCAGCTCGGTTACAAAGGACTGCGTGAATGCTCTCTGCGATTGTCGGTGGTACCTTGATAGACGGGCTCGGCGGCGATCCGATCCGTTCGGGTGTTGTCGTCATCGAGGACGGGAGAATAATTGCGGCGGGTTCCGAGAAAAACGTAGCAATTCCTTCCAAGGCCAGGCGGATCGACGCGAGTGGCCGCACGGTCCTGCCGGGATTTATCGATTGCCACGTCCACGGCACCTATCGGGCCCGCGACATGCGGCAGCATTTGTTGAATGCGCCGACCTACAATGTGCTGCGTTCCATCGACATCTTCCGCGAGACGCTGGCCTGCGGCATAACGACCGCGCGCGATATGGGCGGCGCCGATGCGGGCTTTCGCGCCGCGATTGAAGAGGGCTTGATCGACGGCCCGCGGTTGCTGATCTCGCTCGGCATGATCTCGCAGACCGGCGGCCACGGCGATTACTGGGTGCCGGCCGACATGCGGATTCAAAAACGCGCGTGGTTGCCCAACACCGTAGCTGACGGCGTCGAGGAAATCCGCCGCGTCGTGCGCGAATTGCTGATGCGCGGGGCAGACTTCATCAAGATTTGCGCGACCGGCGGCATCACCTCGATCACCGACAGTTGGGACGAACCGCAATTCACCATCGAGGAAATCCGTACCGCCGTTGAGGAAGCTGCCGCCAAAAAGCGCCGCGTCGCGGTTCATGCCGAAGGTATCGACGGCATCCGCAACGCTGTGCAGGCCGGTATTCACACTTTGGAACATGGCTGGTTCATCGACGAAGGCTGCGTCGACAAGATGATCGAGATGAACACGTGGTGGGTTCCGACGCTGGCACTGGTGCCGCTGTCGATGAAGAAGCGCGGTGACGACAAGTCCTGGGCCGGTCACCAGATGGGCCAGGAGGACGTCAAGGACCGGCAGATCTACGATTTGATGCAGGCGCAAATTCCGGTGTGGAAGGAAGCGGTGCGCCGTGGCGTCAAGGTGGCGATGGGCACCGACCAGTCGCATCGCCTGCTGGTCGGCGAGAACATGGTCGAGCTGGAGTTCATGGTGAACTGGCTCGGCATGACGCCGATGGAAGTCATCGTCGCCTCCACCAGCAAGGCGGCGGAATGCATCGAGCGTCCCGAGCTTGGCGCGCTGGCCGCCGGCAAGGTCGCCGACATTCTCGTGGTCGATGGCGATCCGTTGGACGATATCAAGGTCATGCAAGAACGCGAGCGGCTTCATCTCGTGATGAAGGCTGGCAAGGCATTCACCAATAAACTTTCATCTTAGGCTTTGAAGGATTGATCCGATGAGACTTAATCGTTTTATGATCCGGCCGCTGGTCGAGCAGGCGCTGCGCGAAGAACTCGGTCCCGGCGATACCACCGGCGGATTCCTGGTCGGTGAAGACCCGGTGCAGACGGCGCAGATCTACGCCAAGGGCCATGGCATCGTCTGCGGCTTGTTATTGGCGGATGAGACCATCAAGCAGATCGATCCCGAGGCGCAGATCGAATATGCGGTGCAGGATGGCGATCCGGTCGGGCCCGGCACCGTGTTGCTGCGCGTCAAGGCGCGCGCCTCGACCTTCTTCATCATCGAGCGCAATTCGCTCGACTGGCTACAGCAGATGTCCGGCATTGCCACCAAGACCCGGCGCTATGTCGATCTGGTCAAGCATACCAAAGTGCGGCTCACCGACACCCGCAAGGGCTGGCCGGGTCTGCGCATGATCATGAAATATGCGGTGCGGGTCGGCGGCGCACACAATCATATCTTCAGCCTCGCCAACTGCATTCTGGTCAAGGACAACCACATCAAGATCGCAGGTTCGATCACCAACGCGATCAAGATATTGCGCGCGTCCGCGCAGCACACCTTCAAGATCGAGGTGGAATGCGAGACGCTTGAAATGGTCGAAGAAGCCTTGGCCTGCGGCGTCGAGATCATCATGTTCGACAATATGGACATGGACGAGATGCGCGCCGGCCTCAAGCTGGTCAACGGCCGGGCCATGACCGAAGCCTCCGGCGGTATCAACGAGCAGACCATTGTGCCGATCGCTGAAACCGGCGTCGATATCATCTCGGTTGGCGATCTCACGCACTCTATTCGTGCGCTTGATATCAGCCTCGATGTGCGCGATATCAAACCCAGCGCGCATCGCACCATTCAGCGCTTGAACGAAGCCGCGCGCTGACGTCCGGCGGGGCGTCGGCCGGTATAACGCGTTGAAAGCTCCATGACGGATTTTGCGCCCGCGCTGGAATACGACAAGGCGGGCGGTTCGCTCGGCGAATTCGCTCATGTCGATACATGGGTGTTCGATCTGGACGATACGCTCTATCCGCGTTCGATCGGTCTCCATGATCAAATGAAGCGGCGCGTGGTTCTGTTCATCGCCGATCAGATGAAGATCGATCACGCCGCTGCCGAGGCCGTGCATCTCGATTACTATCAACGCTATGGCGCAACGCTCCACGGTCTGATCGATTTGCATGGCATCGCGCCGCGTGCCTTTCTGGACTTCATTCACGATATCGATCTGTCGGTGCTTGGGCGCAATGAAGCGCTCATCGCGGCGCTGCGGGCACTTCCAGGCCGGCGGATCGTCTTCACCAACGCCTCCCGCGGCCACGCCGTCGCTGCGCTGGAGGTCATGGGCATGTCCGATCTGTTTGATGCCATCGCCAGTATCGAGGACAGCGATTTCCTCGGCAAACCGCATCTCAGCGCCTTTTCAGGCTTTTTGGATGCGCATGGAGTCAATCCCCTGACATCCGCGATGTTCGAGGATCGTCCCGGCAATCTTGTCGTGCCGCACGAGTTGGGCATGAAGACCGTGCTGGTGATCGATCCGTCGATTGATCCGGTCGAACCTTTGTCGAAGCAGCCTCATGTCGATGTGGTGGTCGCGGATCTCACGGCGTTTCTCGGCGAGGCGACCCGCAGCGCCGATAAGGCCGACGGACTGGCCGGCAAATAGAATCGGTTACATCCCGTAAATTCGCCGGGCGAAACTCGCGATCGCCTGCGTGACCGCCTTGGGCTGTTCGGGAAACAGCGCATGGCTTGCATTGGGGATGACGACAATCGTCACCCGGTCTCCCAGCATTGACTTGAGCACGCCGGCAAAGCGGCGTGGCGCGACGGGATCGTTCTCGGCCTGCAGATCCAGTATCGGCGCGGTGCCGGCCGCGAAGTAATCATCGACCGGCGTATGCTCGCGAGCGTGCGATTCCATGTGGTGCACCTCGGAATTCCATCCGCCGAGCCAGACGCTCGCATCATTGCCCGGCGCAAAAAACGCGATCTGCAGATACTCCAGCCGTTTCGCTTCGGGCATAGATGCATCGGAGGGACCGTCGATGGCCTGGCGAATGTCCGGGCCGATCGGCTTTTCGGTCGAGCCCGGCGGGACCTTGCCGGAAGACGCCGCCGCGACCACCACGCCGCGCACCAGATCGGGCCGGTCGGCCGCGATTTGCCGGGCGACAAAATTACCGAAGGCATGCCCCACAACAATCGCCGATCCCTTGTTTTCGTTTTCGATGACTTTTGCGACATCGGCGGCGAGATCGTGCATGCTCAAGCCGTCCATCGGTCCCTTGCTGCGTCCGATCCCGCGGGGTTGCGGCCGCAGCACCCGGAATCCTTCGGAGGCCAACATCGCGGCAACGGCATCGTAATCTTCGCCGGAGCGGCCCAGCGAAGGCAGCATCACGATCACGGCGCCTGAGCCCTGCGACAGAACCTCGATATCGACGTTGCCGCGCGAAACGATGCGTCGCTCGACGGCCGACGAATTCTGCGCGTGCGCCGGCAATGCGACAGACATGACGATGGTGACGCACAGTGAGAAGAGTACGTGGTTCATTGTTTTTCCTGCCTTCTTTATGAACTTCGACGTTCGGGATCGCGTCATTTGTTCGTGCGCTGGCCGATTTTGTCAGCGTGGCATTGCGGTAACTTATCAGTGACCACGCGTCGGTGGAATAGTTCCGTCGCCCCGGTGTTCCGGTTCAACACCCACATCAAGGCCGCATCCAGTGGCCGTCGCAATACACAGGAGGGGTTATGATCAGGCTCTCGCAGCACTATGGACGTCTGGCGCTTGCTTTCGCAGCAGCTCTCATTCCGATGGCGCTCGTTTCCGCGTCCGCCTTTGCGGATGGCACCCCCGTCCGCGTACGCGGCTCGGTCGTGAGTCTTGAGGGCACCAAGCTCGTCGTTCATGCCAAGGATGGCAAGGACGTCACCGTCAATCTGTCGGATAATTTTGCAGCGCTCGCCGTGGTAAAGTCCTCGATGGCCGACATCAAGGAAGGTACCTTCATCGGCACCGCCACCGTGACCCAGCCGGATTCGACGTTGCGATCCCTCGAGGTCGTGGTGTTTCCCGACAAGATGCGCGGCACCGGCGAAGGCCATTACCCCTGGGATCTCGGCTCCAACAGCATGATGACGAATGCGACGGTGGCCAATGCGGTCAAGGGGGTCGAAGGCCAGACCATCACCGTCACCTACAAGGGCGGTGAAAAGAAAATCGACGTTCCCGCCAATGTTCCTGTCGTGACCATCGTTCCGGCCACCAAGGAAGAGATCAAGCCCGGTGCGATCGTATTCGTGCCGACCATGCGCCAGACCGATGGCGCTTTGAATGGCGGCGCCGTGCTGTTCGGCAAGGACGGCGTGATCCCGCCGATGTAATTTTCCGGCTTCATCGCGGGTAAGAAAGGGGCGGCTCATGGCCGCCCTTTGTCGTTTCTTGCGCCTGGGGCTTTCATGGTTCGAGACGCGCGAAGACGCGCTCCTCACCATGAGGGTTCTCCGACCTCATCCTGAGGAGCATTGCGCAGCGATGCGTCTCGAAGGATGAAGCGGCGAAGGTAGACGCGGCTATTCCTTCTGCAGCCGTCCGCCACCAAACATCGTCGGCACATAACGCGGCGCGCCGATCGCAGTTGTGAAGCGATGTTTGGTCAGCACCGGATCGAACGCAATCGGTGGCTTCACCACTTCAGTATCCGGCCTCGCCGATAAAACCAGAAAGCGGGTGCCGTCGCCGTCGGCGGGAGCGCGCATTGCGGAAGCAAATGCTTCCGGCGTTGCGATATTTTGTGCCCGGCCAATCCCGGCGGAGCGCGCCAGTGCGGCGAGATCGAGATTGGCGTTGGTCAAAGCCTGCCCGCCGGAAGCGGCGTGAACGCCGTTCTGGATCAGCAACACGGTCAAATTAGCGGGCGCGACCGCGCCGACAGTGACCAGCGCGCCCATATGCATCATCAGGGCGCCGTCGCCCTCGACCACGATCACCGGCCGCTCCGGTTGCGCGATCGCCAGCCCAAGCGCCAGCGGCAGCGCCAGACCCATCGCGTCTTCAAAGTAGAAATTCTCGGGACGATGATGCATCGCCGCCCACAGATAGGAAGCATTGCCGAGCGACGTCACCACCAGCGCATCTTTCGGCAGCGTGTCGGCGAGGACCTGATAATAGTCGGCCCGGCTCGGAGAAATTGCTGCATTCACCATTGGACATCCTCCTGCGACAGCAGCAGCGCGAACGGGCACGAGGCTTCCTCGGCATAGGTCGCGGCGCGCTCGATCTGAGGGCCTATCGGCCGGTGGCGATCGGCCAGCGCATAAGCGAGACCGATGCCTTTAAGCACCGGCTCCGTCACCCGTCCCTTGGGGGTGTGATAGAACACGGGGTCTTCGATGGTCCCGCGATATGAGACCAGCATCAGCAGCGGAAACTGATAGCGCTGGGCGAGCGAGACCATGCCCGCGCCCATGCTCAGCAAGCCGGCATTCTGCACAAACATCGCTGTGCGCAGGCCGCCCAGCCTCGTGCCGCACGCGATCGCCAGCGCCTCTTCCTCATGTGTCGCCCGCACCAGCCGCATCGTCGGCTCCTGCTCGATCTTCACGAGAATCTCGCCAAGCCAGCTATCCGGCACGGCAATTGCAACGCCAAAACCAAGATTTTTCAGAGTATCGAGGATCTCGGACGGCCGATGCGGATCTGCGGATTGCTTACCCGAAGCCACCATCAATCAACTCCCTTGCGAGCAAGCAACTTGCCGCTGCTGAATCCTATTCAGACTACTTCAAGTCTCGCGGCGTGACCTGATGGCGCTGAATGTAGGAAAGATCAGTCTTGTTGTCGATCCAACGCGGATGCAGACTGTTCCGGTAGCGCGGCGCGAGATCGAGTGGGTGTTATCGAGAACAGTACCAACGGGGGATAGACCATGAGGCGCTTTTTACTCGCGATCTTCGTGCTTGCGATGTCAGTGCCGGCGCAGGCGCAGGACAAGCTGGTCATCAGCATCTGGGGCGGTAGCTGGCGCGATCTGATCGCGGAGACCGTCGCCAAGAAATTCACCGCCGACACCGGCGTCCCGGTCGAGTTCATCACCGGCGGCACTATCGACCGGCTGAATAAAGAGAAGCTCGCCAAGGGCAATCCCGAGAGCGATATTACATTTACGACATCCCATGTCGGCTGGCTCTATGCCAATGACGGGCTGTTCGAGCAGCTCGATCTTTCGAAAATTCCAAACGCGGCGAACCTCGCCGATGAAGCCCGCATCAGTCCGTTCCATCTCGGAGCCTGGGCCTATGTCTATACGATCGGCTACCGCGCCGATTTGTTGGGCGAGATAAAATTCGATAGCTGGAACGATCTGTGGAAGCCCGAAATGAAGGGCAAGATCGCCGGGCCGGATTTCGATCCCAGCCACATCATCGCGGTCTCGGCACTTCTGTCAGGTGGCGACGCCGCGCATTGGGAAAAGGGACAGGACAAGCTCAAGGCGCTGAAACCCAACTTCAAGGCGTTCTACACCAACGACGCCAACAGCCAGCAATTGCTCGCCAGCGGAGAAACGCCGGTGCAGATCGTGCTGTCGATGAACGCGTATTACATGATCGGGCAGGGCGTTCCGATCACGCTGGCGATCCCGAAGGAAGGCGCCGTGCTCGGTATCGATACCGTGGCGATCATGAAAGGCTCGAAGAAGGCCGATCTCGCCTACAAGTTTATCAACACGCTCTACGATCCGCAGATCCAGGCCGAGATTGCCAGGATCAAGAAGGGCAGCCCGGCGGTGCTCAACGCCAAGATCGATCCGGAAATCGCCAAGCTTCCGGGCGTCTTCACCACGGCGGCGCAGTGGAAGCAGCAGATCAATATCGACGCCAAGCTGCGTGCCGAGAAAACCGCGGAGTGGCGCAAGTGGTTTGCCGAGAACATCATGAATTGATGCCAGAGCGTTTTCAAGCGAAGTGGCTACCGGTTCGCGTGAAGAAAACGCGTCAAAACAAAAGAGTAGAGCCCGGTTCTGATTCAATCAGAACCGGTAACGCTCCAACCCAGGTCTTTCTGTGAATCCGCAGCCTTTTCTCCGCGCCTTCACGGCGCCGGCGTGGCTGTGCGCATTCAGCTTCCTCGCCGCGATGGTGGCCGTACTGCAATTCAGCCTGCGCGCCTATGTTCCCGGCTCGCTCGATCCCGGCGGCTTCACCTTTGCAAACTTCATCGATCTGCTGAAGCCGCTCTACGCGCGCGTATTCTTCGACACCGTGGTGATCTGTTTCCTGACAGCGGTCTCGACGCTGATCGTCGGCTACCCCCTGGCCTACGCGCTGGTGCGAACCCAAAGCGCCGCGATCAAATCCATTCTGCTGGTGATCGTCGTCACGCCATTGTTTCTGGGAGAGGTGGTGCGCACCTATTCCTGGATCATCGTGCTCGGCAATAACGGGTTCATCAATTCGATTTTACTCAACCTCGGGATCATCCGGCAGCCGGTCCAGTTCATGTTCACCACCTTTGGCGTGGTGGTGGCGCTGGTTCATGTGACAATGCCTGTCATGGTGATCATGCTGGCCGCGGGCCTGTCGCATATTGACCGCGATTACCAGCGCGCCGCCGAAAGCCTCGGCGCCGGCCCCATCCGTGTGTTCCTGACGGTAACGCTGCCCTTGTCGATGCCGGGCGTGGTGGCCGGCGTCACCACGGCCTTTGCGTGGACCTTCAGCGCGTTCGCGACCCCGCAACTGATCGGCGGCGGGAGGGTCAATATGATTTCCAATCTGGTGTACCAGCTTGGTTTCGCCAGCTTCAATTTCCCGTTCGCGGCAAGCCTGTGCGTGGCTGGGCTGGCGCTGACGATTGTGGTCCTGAGCGGATTGCGGCTGGCGTCGCGCCGGCTCGAAAATATCGGGCCGCATTAAGATGCCGTGCTCGGCCTATCAACGCCTGCTCGGTTTCGCCGGCAAGTTTGCCGTTGTGCTGATCCTTGGCTTCCTGATCTTGCCGGCGGTCGTTGTTACGATCGCGGCCTTTAACGACAAGGCGATTCTTTCCTTTCCGCCGCAGGCATGGTCGTGGCGCTGGTTCGCCAAGGCCATCGCCTATCAGGATTTTCGGGACGGTTTCCGCAACGGCTTGGTCGTCACGGCTTGGAGCTCGAGCTTGGCACTGGTGATCGGCGCCATGTTTGCCTTCGCGCTGCATCGCTACACTTTTCGCTTCAAGAAGGTGCTGGAGGCGATATTGGTGTCGCCGCTCGTGATCCCGCATTTTACGGTCGGACTAGGTTTTCTCATTCTGGCCGCGCAAATCGGATGGAATCGCGGCTTTGCGGTGGTGATTGCCTGCCACGTTGTGCTGGTGCTGCCCTTTGTGCTGCGCAGCGTCTATGTGTCGCTGCGCAATCTCGACCAGAGTTATGAGCGCGCCGCGGCCAGCCTCGGCGCGTCGCCGCTGCGGGTGCTGCTGACCATCACGCTGCCGCTGCTGGTTCCGGGGCTGGTCAGCGGCTGGCTGTTCGCCGCGATGTTGTCGTTCAATGAATTCACGGCTTCGTTGTTCGTCACATCGCAGCGCACGCAGACCCTGCCGGTGGCAATGTATAATTATGTCAGGGAGTTTGCCGATCCTTCGATGGCGGCGCTTTCAGTGATGTATATCGTGGCGACCGCCGCGCTGATTGTGTTCGCGAACGCGTTTTTGGGTCTGGGTAAGGTGTTGAACATTGAACAAAGCCGCTGATATCGGCGCGAAAGCGCAACAGGAAACAGCTGCTGTCCCTGATGAAGGCGCGGTTCGGTTCAGCAATGTGACCAAGCGCTTTGACGCGGTCACGGCTCTCGACAATGTGTCGATGTCGATCAAGCCCGGCGAGTTCATGACCTTGCTTGGCCCTTCTGGCTGCGGAAAGACGACGCTGCTTAACCTGGCGGCGGGATTTCTCAGCCCGGACGGTGGCGAAATTCGCATCGCCGGCGAGCGCATGAATGATGTGCCGACCTACAAGCGCGAGATCGGCATGATGTTTCAGAATTACGCGCTGTTCCCGCATATGAGCGTGGCCGGCAATGTCGCCTATGGCTTGAAGGTCCGTGGCATCGCCAAACCGGAGCGGGACCGTCGCGTCCAGGAGGTGCTGGCGCTGGTGAGACTCACAGGTTTTGAAGACCGCACGCCGCGCCAGCTCTCGGGCGGCCAGCAGCAGCGCGTCGCGCTGGCGCGCGCGCTGGTGATCAATCCGACGGTTCTCCTGCTCGACGAGCCCTTTTCGGCGCTGGACAAAAATCTGCGCGCGTCGATGCAGGTGGAGCTGCGGGAAATCCAGCGCAAGCTGAATGTGACGACCATCTTCGTCACCCACGATCAGGGCGAGGCGCTGAGCCTGTCCGATCGGGTCGCCGTGATGTCCGAAGGCAAAGTCCGCCAGCTCGGAACCCCGCAGGAAATCTACCGCCAGCCCTGCGACCGGTTCGTCGCCTCGTTCGTCGGCGACACCAATGTGCTGCGCGGCCGGCTCGAAGGCATCGAAGGCGCGTTGGCCGTCATCAGTGTTGGCGTTATCAAGGTGAAGGTGCCGAGCGGCGCTGTGATGGATGTCGCGGCATCCGCGCCAATCGATCTGTTCGTGCGGCCCGAACATCTCGTGATGACCGAAGCCACGCCGTCCTGCGCAACCAGCGGCACCATCGCTGCCCATGTCTATCAAGGCGGCCACGTCGACACTTATATCGAATGCAAGGATTCCTCTCGGGATCGGCTTCTGGTGCGATCCGCTGGCCACGAAACGATGGCGCGTTGGCCGACCGGTTCGACGGTCGGCATTTCGATTGTGGCCGGCGAGGGCGTGGCGTTCGTGTAATCGGCCGAAGCTGCGCCTCCCGCGGCCTCATGGTTCGAGACGCGCGAAGACGCGCTCCTCACCATGAGGGTCTGACAGCTTGTCCGGCCAAGCCTTTATCCTGGCCCCGACCTCATCCTGAGGAGCATCGCAAAGCGATGCGTCTCGAAGGATGAAGCTGTTGGACCGAAATTGCGCCTAACCGCCACTCGCCTTCACCAGCGCGATCAGTTCGTCGCCGTAGTGCTCAAGCTTCTTCTCGCCAATTCCCGGGATATTGCGAAGCTGTCCTGATGTCGTCGGGCGCGACGATGCAATGCCATCGATGGTTGCATCATGCAGCACGACATAGGCCGGGACGCCTCGCTGCCGCGCGACTTCCGAACGCCACGCCCGGAGCGCGCCGATCAGCGAGGGATCGCCCGCCTTGCTTTGGCCAGCGGATACAGCGATATCGCCGCGCCGGGATTTGGTCCGGCTGGGGCGGCCGGCGGCCTGCTCACGCAGCATCACCTCGGTCTCGCCTTTCAAGACGCCGCGCGCGGTCTCCGTCAGTTTCAGCGCGCCGAAGGCCTCGGCGTCGGGCTGCAGATGGCCCATCGCGACCAGTTGCCGGATCACGCCGCGCCATTGCTTTTCGTTGAATTCGGCGCCGATGCCGAACACCGAAAGCTTGTCGTGGCCGAATTGCTGAACGCGTTCGGTCTCGCGGCCGATCAGGACATCGATCAGATGCATGGCGCCAAAACGTTGCCCGGTGCGATAAGCGCAGGACAACAGTTTTTGCGCGGCGACCTTGCCGTCGCGGACTAAAGGCGGCGACAGGCAGTTGTCGCAATTGCCGCATTTGGTGGCGGCAAGGGTTTCACCGAAATAGCCGAGCAGGCGGGTGCGCCGGCAATTGGCGGTTTCAGCCAGGCTGACCAGCGCGTCGAGCTTGCCGATCGACACGCGCTTGAACGCTTCGGCGCCGGTGGATTCGTCGATCATGCGCCGCTGCTGCACGATGTCTGACAGGCCATAGGCCATCCACGCGGTGGACGGTTTGCCGTCGCGGCCGGCGCGGCCAGTCTCCTGGTAATAGGCCTCGATGCTCTTCGGCAGATCGAGATGCGCCACAAAGCGCACGTCGGGCTTGTCGATGCCCATGCCGAACGCGATCGTCGCGACAATCACGACGCCGTCTTCGTTGAGGAAGCGATCCTGATTGCGGGCGCGAATGTTGGCGTCGAGACCGGCATGATAGGGCAGCGCCTCGATGCCGGCCTTGTTCAACGCGGCGGCGGTGTCCTCGACCTTGGCGCGCGACAGGCAATAGACGATACCGGCGTCGCCAGAATGGCGTTCGCTTATGAAAGCCTTGAGTTGCGCCGGGGCATTCTGCTTGTCGACGATTTCATATTTGATGTTCGGGCGATCGAAACTCGCGACAAATCTCGGCGCATCGGCTAGCCCAAGCCGGTCGACGATCTCCTTGCGGGTGAGGTCGTCGGCCGTAGCCGTGAGCGCGATGCGCGGCACATTCGGAAAGCGCTCTGCGATGACGGACAGGCCGATATATTCCGGGCGAAAATCATGCCCCCATTGCGAAACGCAATGCGCCTCATCGATCGCAAACAATGCGATCTTGGCGCGGCCGAGCAAGGCGAGACAGCGCGGCGTCAGCAGGCGTTCGGGCGCCACATAAAGCAGATCGAGATCGCCCGCCAAAAGCCGCGCCTCGATCGCGGAGGCTTCTTCGTACGAGAGCGTCGAGTTCAGCACCGCCGCTTTGACGCCGGCTTCGAGCAATCCCGCGACCTGGTCGCGCATCAGCGCGATCAGCGGCGAGACGACGATGCCGCAGCCTTCGCGCAGCAATGACGGCAATTGATAACACAGCGACTTGCCGCCGCCGGTCGGCATCAGCACCAGGCAGTTGCCGCCCGCCACGACATGCCCAACGATCTCTTCCTGCGCGCCGCGAAAGCCGGGCAGGCCGAACACCGAATTCAGCACTGAAAGCGGGTCGGGGGCGATGTCGGAGAGACGGCTGGGGATCGGGGCGAGCGCAGAAACGGACATATGGATTTTATTGGCCCGAACAGAAACTGGAAAGGATCGATCTCCGAGGCCGAAGCCCGGACCACGATCCTAGCAGGTCTATTGCTGATTCGGGCTGTCCATGTGACCCGCAAAAATGGGGCCCGACCTACGCGCCCGCCAACGCCAACGCTTCCGCCACGCTCAGGATCTGGACGTTCCGGCGCGATGCCGCGGCCAGCGCGTGCCGCATCAGCGCGGGCGTGCAGCCGAAGGGGCTGGGCGAGGTCGCTACGTCGTGGCCGTAGAAAATAAGCCAGCCGTTTGTGGCGATGGTTTCGTCGAAGGCGCGATCGATCCCGTCACAATCGATATGGCGATTAATCAGCGGCGTGGAATTCAGATACTGCAAATCGACCGTCCCGCTGTTGGCGCCAGGCATGATGCCGCGCGACGAGCGGAAGGTCTGTTTGAGCCGCCGCTTGTGCAATACCGTACCCAGGCCATAGGGATAGGCAAAATTCTCGATCCGGATCGACGGGTCGAGCGCCAGAAAGTAGCTGCGGTTTTTCTCGATCTCTGCTGTCAATGCCGCCGCACCGAGGTCGGTGGCTCTTACGTGCGAAAACGTATGGCAGGCGATTTCATGACCCGCGCGATGCAGTTCCATGATCTCGTCGTTGGTGATCCCCATCCAATGGTCCGACGATTGATTCACCAGCCCGCCGGAGATGTAGAAAGTTCCTTTCGCTTGGTATTCATCGAGAATAGGAGCGCCGGCGGTGGCCGCACTCCTGGGCGTATCGTCGAACGTGAAGCTGACCATCGGGGCCTTGTTTTGCAGCCGAAACGGCACAGCGCCGAGATCCCGCGCCAAACGGTTGCTCACACGCGCCTTGAATGCAGACCAATCTGAACGCATGGGTCAGGCCGCCTTCATTCGACCGGCGGCCAGAGCCATATCGGCTCTGATTGAATCAGAACCGGGCTCTGCTCGTTTGTTTTGACGCGTTTTCTTCACGCGAACCGGTATCCACTTCGCTCGAAAACGCTCTGAAATGTCGATCATCGCAGCGCTCCGCGGTCCATCGACGGCGCAACCGGTTGCGCGTCGCCGGAAAGATAATCGAGCCAGTTGCGGAAGATCATCGTCGCTGTCGCGCCGGTAGCGCTATCAGGCCGAACCGTGCGGTCCGGCAATTCGGCGCTCAGGCCCGGCCGTCGCTCGAGACGCGCGCGCCGCTCGAAATCCATCAGTCTTTCTTCGGTCGCGGCATCGAAATAGCCGACCGGAAAGGCCGGATAACTATCGCGCTCGCCGGCCAGAAAGCGCGAGATATCGCGCAGATATTCCCGCTCCAGGGACAGCGGATCATATTCAGGGTGGCCCTGAAAGAACACGAATTGGCTTTGAAATTGCTTGGCAAAGATATCGACGCCAGCCTCCGCCGAATGCGTCAATGAGCGGTAGCCCCGGGCATCCAGCTCGATCTGGCGCAGCTCGTTGATGCGTGAGTGCGCAATTCGGATCGATGGCGGCAAATCCCGCATCAGCCAATCGTCCGTCATGTTGGCGCAGTCGTATATTCCGGAGCATTTGGTATCGAGCCGATGCCGCTCGATACCATCGAGATGCAGCACCGCGGCGTGGGCGGCGAGACACGACCAGATGGTCGAGCGGGTGTTGGTCTTGGCCCAGTCGACGATCTCGGCGAGTTCCTGCCAGAACGGTTCTTCCGGAAGCGTCGTGGCGATCGGCTCGGCGCCGGTGACAATCAATCCGTCGATGTGCAAATGATCGAGGTCGGCAATGTCGGTATATTTTTGGTCGACCCGCCATTTCGCCGGTTGCGACCGGCGAACCGATGGCAGCGCGAAGCAGTGGAAGCGAACGCGATTGTTGCCGGCGGCGGCAGTCAGTAGCCGCATGAATTGCCGTTCGGTCGATTGCAGCGCGCCGTCCGGCATGTTGTTGATGAGCCCGATCGTGAGCACGCCGTCCGTGGCCTCCTCACCGCGGTCGAATCGATCGGTCTCACGCATCTGCGCAGGCGCCAGCGCGGGGCTGACAATCAATCGACGCCTGTCGTGCAGAAGGGGCATGCCTGGCTCGACCGGTCTATTCCGCCGCTTCAAGCTGCGGGTGGCGTGCGCTGGCTGCTGCAAGTGCCTGGTCGATGTCTTCGATGATGTCGGAGGCGTGTTCGATGCCGATCGACAGCCGGATGGTTTCCGGCAATACGCCGGCCACGCGCTGCTGCTCGGCGGACATCTGCCGGTGCGTTGTCGAGGCCGGATGGCAGGCCAGCGACTTGGCGTCGCCGATATTGACCAGCCGTGTGATCAGCTTCAGTGAATCGTAGAAGGTCTTGCCGGCTTCCATGCCGCCCTTGATGCCGAAGGTGAACAGCGACGAGGCGTTGCCGTCGAGATATTTCTGCACCAGTTCGTAATAGGGGCTGTCGGGAAATCCCGCATAATTGACCCAGGCGACACGCGGGTCGGCGCGCAGGAATTCCGCGACCTTGCGGGCATTCTCGACATGCCGTTCGACGCGCAGCGCGACGGTTTCGATGCCTTGCAACAGCAGGAACGCATTGAACGGTGACAGCACCGATCCCATGGTGCGCTGATAGACGCTGCGTGCGCGCTGAATGTAAGCGCTGGCCCCGAACTGCTTGGTGTAGACGAGCCCGTGATAGGATTGGTCCGGTTCGTTGAAAGCCGGAAAACGCCGCGGTTGTTCGGTCCAGGGAAAACGTCCGCTGTCGACGATCGCGCCGCCCAGCGTGGTGCCGTGCCCGCCGAGGAATTTAGTCAGGGAATGCACGGCGATGTCGGCGCCGTAATCGAAGGGTTTCAACAGAATCGGCGTCGCGACGGTGTTGTCGACCACCAGCGGTACGCCATGGCGATGCGCGACTTTCGCCAGCGCCTCGATATCACAGACATTGCCGGCGGGATTGCCGATGGTTTCGGAAAAAACCGCCTTGGTGTTTTCGTCGATCAGTTTCTCGATCGCATCGGCCTTGTCGCTTTCGGCAAAGCGCGTGGTGATGCCCTGGCGCGGCAGCACGTGCGCCATCAAGGTGTGCGTGGTGCCATAGAGCTGTGGAACGGAAACGATGTTGCCGCCGGTGTCGGCGAGATTGACCAGCGCGAAATGCAGCGCGGCCTGTCCGGTTGCGACCGCCAGCGCCCCGACACCGCCTTCGAGTTCGGCGACGCGTTTTTCAAGGACGGCGGTAGTCGGATTGGCGATCCTGGAGTAGCGATAACCTTCCGCTTCGAGGTTGAACAATGCGGCGCCGTGATCGGCGCTGTCGAAGGCGTAAGCGACCGTCTGGTAGATCGGAACCGCGACGGATTTGGTCGTCGGATCGGGATCATAGCCGGCGTGAATTGCAATCGTTTCGTTACGCATGGTCCACCTCCGCGACGCATTTCATGATGCGTTCTCTCGCCCGTGCATTTTTTAGAGCGGGGAGGTCAACGGGACAATAAATCGCGCCGACATTGACGAAATATCCCTAATGGAGGTCAACGAATTGATAAAAATTTGAATGAATTTGATATCGTCGGGTAACCATATCGGGCCCTCAGCCGACCATGCGCCGGACCTGTTCGCCGATCTGCAGCAGCACCAGCTTTCCCTGCGGCAGGATGGCGCCCATGGCGTGGAAATTATGAATCATGCCGTCGTGACAAATATGTTCCACGGTAACGCCGGCCGCCATCAGCTTTCGGGCGTAGGCATTGCCCTCATCGCGCATCGGATCGAATTCGGCAGTATGGACAATGGCGGCGGGAAGCCCGGCCAGATCATTGGCGCGAAGCGGTGAAATTCTGGGGTCGGAAAGCTCAGCACCGCCGGACAAATAGTCGGCGAGATCCGCATCGATGGTGGCCTTGTCGAGCAGGTGATTTTCGGCGAACGCCTGACGCGACGGCGAGGGTTCGTCAAAATCGAGCACCGGACATATCAGGCATTGCAACGCGATCACGGGGCCGTTGGTTTGCAATGCGTGCTGGCAAACCACAGCACCAAGGGTCGCGCCTGCAGAATCCCCGCCGACAACCAGTTTGGCGGCATCGATACCGAGCGATGTGGCTTGCTCGGAAACCCACCGGGTCGCCGCGATTGCGTCCTCGATGGCGGCCGGAAACTTGTGTTCCGGTGCGAGGCGATAATCGACCGAGATCAGGCGGCAACCCGTGGTTTGCGCGAGCGCCGCGCAGACGCGGTCATGCGTCTCGATACTGCCAGCGACCATGCCGCCGCCGTGGAAGAACACGAAGCCCGGCAGGAGATCATCTGTGGCATTTGCGGGCGCGTAGAGGCGGTAGGAAATATCGCCGGCCGGACCCGGCAACAGGCCATCGATCCCGGCCGCAACGGTCACGTCGGCGCGCACGAACTGCATCAGCTTTGCGAGCGCCTGGCGGCGTTCCTGGATGCGGTCTTGAGGACGGTCTTGCGCGCTTGGCCGCGATCGATCGGCTGGCGAGGCCGCCGCGGTCATGGCGAGAAAGCGTTTGGCCAGGGGATCGAGAGGCATACCGGTTCCGCTACGTCCAGTGCGATTCCTAGGGAGGAATCCTTAGGGAATTGCGACAATAGTGGCGCTATTATGCGCCCTGCGGCGTGGATGACAACAATGCCCCCGATTGTAAAACCCGTCAGCTATTCCCAGACTTGGACCTTCTTTGAAGGCGACTGGCATGAGGGCAATGTGCCGATCATGGGTCCGCGCACGCATGCGGCGTGGCTGGCCTCGACGGTGTTCGACGGCGCACGCGCCTTTGAGGGCGTGGCGCCCGATCTCGACCGCCATTGCGCGCGGGTCAATCAGTCCGCGATCAATTTCAAGCTCAAGCCCGTCGTCGATACCGCGACCTGGATGGAACTGGCCCGGGAAGGCATCGCCCGCTTCGACGCCAAGGCCGAACTGTACATCCGGCCGATGTATTGGGCCCAGAATGGCAGCGGCGGCGGCGTGCTGTTCGATCCCGAAACGACGAACTGGTGCCTGTCCATCTATGTCGCGCCGATGCCGCCGGCATCGGGCTCGGCGATCACGCTGTCGCCATTTCGCCGGCCGACGATGGAAAGCGCCCCGGTGGATTGCAAGGCCGCTTGCCTTTACCCTAATAATTCGCGGGCGCTGATCGAGGCGCAGTCGCGCGGTTTCAACAATTGCCTGATGCTCGACATGCTCGGAAATGTCGCGGAATTCGGCAATTCCAACGTCTTCATGGCGAGGGATGGCGTGGTCTATACGCCGGCGCCGAACGGCACTTTCCTGAACGGCATCACGCGGCAGCGCGTGATCGATCTGTTGCGCGCCGACGGCGTCACCGTGGTCGAGACCATCCTGAGCTACGCCGATTTTCTAAGCGCCGATGAAATCTTCTCCAGCGGCAATTTCGCCAAGGTCGCTCCGGTGATCCGGATCGACGATCGCAACCTGCAGCCGGGGCCGTTTTACGGCCGGGCGCGTAAACTCTACTGGGATTTTGCGCACGGTTGAGAGATCCCTCATGGTGAGGAGCGCGAAGCGCGTCTCGAACCATGACGCAGCTTACGGCCCGTACAGCACCAATTCCGTATCGGTGAGATCGGCCAGCCGGGGCCGGTGCGGGCCTTTGAAATATTTGCGGCCGCGCGCCTCGGAGAAGACGCCGACAAGGCCGGGCACAGGTCCATTCGAATCGAGGAGCACAGCGAACTTGCCTCGCCGGATCAGCATTCGGCCGATGGCACCGGCACATCGGACGTATTCTGTGATATTGCGGCAATAGATCAGTTGCATCGCCGGCGGCGCGATCCATCCGCGACGAATCCGCAACTGCGACAGGATGAAGGGAAACACTTCGCCGGTCGCGGCACGACACACCAGGCTGAGGCAGCCATATCGCGCATGCCGGGTCAACAATTCGACTTCGGTTTGAGTGAGGCCCTCCACAGCCGTTGCATCCGCAGCGATGGTTTCGACGGTCACGCGCGAAGCGGCGCGCGACAATGCCGGTACCGAGAAGAACAATCCGCTGCAATAGGCATTGAACCCCTGCGTCTCGATGATCGGCCACGTCCACGTCGCCGGGCTGATATTCAGATAGGTGACTTCCTTGTGCTTCTGCGCGATCTTGGTCAGCAGCGGCGCGTAATTCCGGAATGCCGGCTCGACATACCAGCTCGACAGGTTGCAATGGATCGCCATTCCGTGGCCGTCGCTCCGCGACGTGTACAGCAGCAGGAGAACGCCGACCGGCAGCCCATCATGGTCGAGCATATAGCCGAAGCGGGGATAGCCTTGGGGGACCTCACGCTCCGCCTGGCGGCGCAATCCCTGCATCCAGTAATCGCGCGACCGGCCGAAGAATCCGCGCGTGAGGAGATCCGCGACCGCATCGATATCGGCCTCGGAAATCTCACGGCATCGGAAGCTCTGCCCGGTCACAATCGTTGCTCTGCCGCTCGCACCTGTTGTTACAGGCCGAGCATTTCCCGCACGCCGGCCGGCCAGTGGTCGAGATCGATGCCGTGGGTATGGAACATGGCGACCGCCAGGCGATCCATTCCGAACGCCACGCAGCCGGTATGGGCGGGTTCACCCGCCGCATCGACGATGTCCCATGTCGTGCCGAAATGGTCGCGGTGATAGTTGAAGCTCATGCAGGCCGTCGGCTGCTCTTCCGAGCGCAAGGGAACCAGCAGTTCGAATTTCAGTTCCTGCTGCTTCTGGCTGACGGCTTTCATCTGGCCGACGCGGCCAAAAAACGGATCGCTGGCATAATCGACCTTGAAGGTCAGGCCGAGGTCGCGTGCGATAGCCTGGGCCTTGACCATCCAGCGCTCGCGGAACGCAGAAACGTCGTCGGGGCTGCCGATGCAGACATATTCGCGCATCCGGAACGATTGCAGGCGGTCGAGATGACGGGACGGCTCGCGGCGGAAGCAGTCGGCCGCGACGTCAAATCGCAGGCCGCCTGTCGGCAGCGGGCCGCGGCTCGCCGCGATCGGATAGACCGGGTAACAGGCCGCCGGCGACAGCACGAGATCGGCCGGCGACAGCGAGGTGGTCCAGTCGCCGCCCTTGTCGAAGCGGCTGACGGCGGAATGAATTTCCTGTTCGGTGCCATGCAGGCCGCAAACACAGCCCAGCAGATTGGGGAAGCTTTTAAGATAGCCGGATTTCTCCAACTGGCCGCGGTTCATCACCGGCGGAAAGCGCATCACCTCGGTACCGGCCTCGCGATGGCGCGTGATCAAGGCGGTGAGCCGCTCGATCACGCCTTCATAAAGCGCGGTCCGGGCATAGACGCCATCGGTGCCCATGGTGTGGAACAGGGCGCCGGCAAGATAATCCAGGGGATCGGCCGGTTGTGCAACGGCGTCGGTCGGGGTGGTTCGGACGATGACGTTCATGTCTGGGGCTTCCTTAATCGCGAAGACTGGCGGGTACGCTGCTCATCAGGCTGGCGGTGGCGATGTTGGTGAGGATTCGGTCGTTGTTGATCATCAACGGCGCGGAGAGCGCGTCACGCAGATGGCGGCCGACGCTGAAGTCGCCGTCATTGCGGTAGCCTGACAATCCGCAGGCACGCATGGCGCTCATGACGGTCGTCACCGCCAATTCGGAGGCTTCGACCTTGAGCAAATTGATCTGCGACTGGAAATCGAGTGAAGACAGCGCGCGCTCGTCATGCTCATGGGCCGCATAGGTGTCGAGACTAGCTGTGATCATCGCACGCAGTTTGGCGAGCGACATTTTGGCGGCGGTAAAGTGCGCAGCCCCGGGCGGCATCTGGCCGCCCGCGCCCCGCGCCGCCTTGCGAATGAACAGTTGCGCGCGCTCGACGGCAGCGGCGGCAATCCCGGCCCAGGCCGAAGCCCAGCACAGATGGGCCACCGGTGTCATCGTCTGCGCATGGATCTTGTCATAGGCTTCCGGGAACACTTGCTCAGCCAGACCGTTCGCCTTCAATTCGAACCCGGCGCTGCAGGTGCCGCGCATGCCCAGCGTCTCCCATTCGAGACTGCGCTCAAGCGTGTAATTGTCCTTGGTAAAGGCCACCAGCACCTGATCGGAGGCGGCGGCGTCATTGGCGCGGCGGGCGATGGTGACGACGCCGTCGGCCTGTGCGCCGTAGGAAATCACCGTCGCGTTGCGTACCAGCGAGATCCCCGTTGCCGTCGGCTCGATGGCGGCGGAGCTTGAACGGACGTTACCGCCGTTCTGCCCCTCGGTTGTCGAGGACGCCAGCAGCAATTGTTCTGCCGCGACCCGGCGCATCAGCGCTTCGTGCCAGTCGCTGCCGGTTCCGTGCCGGACCAGACAGGCCACCTTGGTCTGATGCATCGCAAAGATCATCGCGGTCGAGGAACAGGCGCGGCCGAGCGTGTAGCACATGTCGGTGACATCGAAGATCGACGCGCCGTCGCCGCCAAATGCCTGCGGGATTTGAGCACCCAGCAGCTTCTGCGCGCGGGCGGCGTCGATGGCGGCCTGCGGGAAGCGCGCCTGGCGATCGACGTCCACGGCTTCCGCGGCGGCTATGGCCGCGACACTTGCGGTACGCGGGAGAAATGAATCGCGCTCAAGAAATGGCGGCTCGCTTGATCTGTTCGTCGCGTTACGTGATCTGGCATGCACATTCATGGCCGATACAACCTCCGGGGCTTTGTCGGTGCGGAATGTCTGCGCAAAAATCTGGCGCCTGAATTCCACATCGATCGCGCAACAGCATCATTCGATCGTGCGTGGCTTAAGGATTTAATTCAAATGCGTCGATGAAATTCAGGGTAAATGGCTTTCATTTCAGGCGTCTCGGTTAATCAAACATGTCGGGATATCCATCATTTCCTGATACCCATCAAGGATTGCGAAAGGCGCGTTAGCGTTAAGATCAGAATGAGAACTTGTGTCAAAGGAGAGTCGCTGTTTTTCGAATGCGCGGCAGTTATAAATTTACGATCAGTGCGGTAGTCGTCCTGCCAGGCGATGACAGATGGAAAGCTCAGACATGAATGCCTTTAACGCCGATGTTCAGGACCGCGTCCTTGCGCTGGTCAAGGGTATCCTCGAACAGAACTCGATTGCCGCCGAGATCGATTCCGAATCGCTGCTGGTGGATGCCGGGCTGACGTCGATGGACATGGTCAACCTGATGCTGGGCGTGGAAGCCGAATTCGATTTCACGATTCCGCAGTCGGAAATCACGCCGGAGAATTTCCAGTCGGTCAAAACCTTGCAGGCGATGATCGTCGCTCAGCTCCAGCCCGAGCACGCGGCCTGATAGCTCTGGCTGAAAGAGCATCCAGCATTTCAGCCGCATGAAAATGATTTGCTCTTTCGTCGCGGCCGGGACATAGGCGAGCGGAAGCGACGCCGTCCTTCGGATGGCTATGCGGGCATGACGAGCCTCGCTAGAAAGCTCAATTCTATTGGCTGTTTTTTAAGTTAAGCTCGAAGAACATCGTCTGGATACGCCGGCCAATTTATCGCCGCTCGCTCAATCCTTGGCCTGGCCGAGGCCCGACTGCAGCGAAAAGGCGCCGCTGCCCGCGAGTACCAGCGCGGCCTGCGCCACCAGCCAGAACAGCGGATATTCCCAGCCACCGCCGGTGTTGGAGTAACCCCAGCCGACCGGCCATTTGATCCAGACCACGACGGCCAGAAACACTAGCAGGAAAGCGGCCCATTGGCGCGTGTACCAGCCGAGCAGGATCGCGACACCGCCGATCACTTCAACGCTGAATGTCGGCCATGCCAGCAGGGGCGTGATGCCGTTCTTCGCCAGCAGCGCCGCGTGGGTTTCCATGCCGCGGGAAGTCTTGAGGAAGGCGTGCACAATCCAGTCAAACCCGATCGCGACGCGCAACACACAAAGTCCGTAAGGCGCATAGACCCGATCGACCGTGGCATTGCCGAAGATCGCGGCGAGAACGCTGGATGTATTTGCGCTGCTGTCCCTGGCATGGTCGATACTCATGTGTTCTTCCCCATTTCGATCTGGCGACGCTGCGATGGCAGCATAGCACAACTGCGCCGGTGCGGGCCTGCCGCTGCAAGCGCCCCCTAGTCTTTTCAAAATATGCCCTCTACACTTCCGGTAACAAATAACAATAAGCAAAATCCAGGGAGGTGGTCATGCCGCGTGTTTCGTTGGTGATGAGCATCGGTGGCCTCGTCGCCGCCGCATGGCTGGCTGGTACCGGTCCATTGGCGGCGCAGGCCGGTCCCGCTTTGGCAGGCAAAGTCACCGCTGGGCAAGAGGCGCTCGAAGGCGTCCTGGTCAGCGCCAAAAAAGACGGATCGACCGTGACGGTCACCGTCGTGACCGGCAAGGACGGCCGCTACAGTTTTCCGGCCGGCCGGCTCGATCCGGGCCAATACTCCCTGAACATCCGGGCTGTGGGTTACGACCTCGATGGAAAAAGTCAGATTGCGGTCGCGGCGGACAAGAGCGCGACGGCCGATCTCGCCCTGCGCAAGACCGACAATCTCGCCGCGCAGCTAACCAATGCAGAATGGCTTGCCAGTATGCCCGGCACCGACGCCCAGAAGGGACAATTGCTCAATTGCGTCGGCTGTCACACGCTGTCGCGGCCGCTGAACTCGAAATACAGCGCCGACGATTTCCTGAAGATGATCCTGCCACGCATGCAGAGCTATGTGAACCAGAGCATTCCGATGCACCCGCAACTGCGTCACGCCGAGCGCCGGATGGAAGAGCAGGGCGATCAGCGGGTGCAGGTCTACAGGGCCGCGGCGGAATATCTTGCCAGCATCAACCTCAGTTCACGCGCGAAGTGGAATTTCGAATTGAAGACGCTGCCGCGCCCGACCGGCGCGTCCACCCGCGTCATCTATACCGAATACGACCTGCCGCGCGAGACGATCGAACCGCATGACGTGATCGTCGATAACAACGGCATGGTCTGGTATTCGAACTTTGGCGAGCAGAATCTCGGCAAGCTCGATCCCAAGACCGGCAAGATCACCGAATTCCCGATCAAGGAACACAAGCCGGACTTTCCGACCGGACTGCTTGGCTTGCGCAGCGACCAGGACGGCAATCTGTGGTTCGGCAACATGTACCAGGCCACGATCGCGAAATTCGACCGCAAGACCGAAACCTTCAAGTACTGGCCGCTGCAGGGCGAGGAGAACTTCGACGCGGCGCAGATCAATATGGTCAGTCCGCAGAGTTCCGGCGTCGACGGCAAGGTCTGGGCGCAGAACAACGGCTTTGCCGGCATTCACCGGCTCGATATCGCCACCGGCAAAATCGAAACCTTTGAGCCGTTCAAGGGCGTGCCGGGCCCGCACAATATTTACGACGTGGTTCCGGACTCCAGGAACAACGTCTACTTCACCGATTTCCGTCAGCGTCACATCGGACGGATCGACGCCAAAACCGGCGAGTTGGATCTGTACGAGATCCCGACGCCGGCTTCCGCGCCGCGGCGCGGTTCGATGGATGCGCAGGATCGGTTGTGGTTCGGCGAATATCGTGGCGACCGCATCGGCATGTTCGATACCAAAACCAGCCTGTTCAAGGAGTGGCAGATCGCGCCGAAATGGTCGTCGCCCTACGACGTCACGACTGACCGCAACGGCGAAGCCTGGACCGGCTCGATGCTGAGCGACCAGGTCACCCGCCTCAATCCCGCCACCGGGGAGGCGGTCAACTATCTCTTGCCGCGCAGCACCAATATCAGGCGCGTGTTCGTCGACAATTCCACCCCGCAGGTGACATTCTGGGCCGGCAACAACCACGGTGCCTCGATCGTGAAGGTCGAGCCGCTGGAATAGGCGCCATTCCCTGTGCCCCTACCTAACGCGCGTTGCGCATTAGGTTCCCATGTGTGTCATATCTGCCGCAGTTTCGACCTATTTCTCGATCGGACCCGCCTTGCCGCACTGTGAACGTATTCCGGCTTTCATGGTGATGGTATATCTGAGGGCGCGTGAGTTGCAGCCTCGTTCTTTCTAACCTGGGGAGAGTACCGTGATGAAAACTTTGATTTTGGCGAGCGCAACGCTTGCCCTGATGACGGCCACGATGGTGACGGCTGCCAGCGCTGCAGATCTGCCGCGCAAACAGCCTGTCTATCAGGAAGCTCCGGTCGGCAAGATGCCGATTGGCAAGTCCCCGATCGGCAAGAGCCCGGTTGGCAAAGCGCCGATCGCCGCGAAGTATTGATCGCGCTGTTGATCAGGGTTCGTTGAATTCGATCTTTGGTCGATTGTAAGGGACGAACTGTGAGTAACAGGTCGAAGCGATCAGGATTGCGCTTGCTTGGGTGTTTCGCCGTGGCTGCTTTGCTCCACGGCGGCATTCAATCGGCTGCGGCAAGCGAGGTCCACAAGCGCGCCGCAGACGCGAATGCGCTTGCTTCCGGTGAGGAATCGAAGCCGGCTCCGCTCTCAACGCGAAAGTTGGGGAAGGGGCCGTACTACGTCGATTTCAGGGCCCGAACGGCGGCAAGTTGGGGGCACGCTTTCGTCTGGTACGGCAAGACCAGCGAGCGAAAAGTTGAAGTCGCGGGTCTGACCCCTGCGGGAGACACCGCAGCCTATATGCTCGGATATGTGACGTGGGTGCCGTCCGAGACCGGGGCAAGCTATGGCGATCTCGATCCGGACTACTTGACCGCCAGTTACAGGGTGTATCTGTCTGAGCCGGACGCCAAAAAGGTTTTTGCCTACATCCAGAAACTGAAGGCGAATTCACCGGTCTGGAGCGCCGAAGTGTCCAATTGCACGGCGTTCATCGGCGATATCGCGAGCTTTATGGGATTGAAAACGCCTGTCCGCTGGCTGCGTCCCGAGAATTACGTCAACAAGCTCAAGGAAATGAATGGCGGGCGCCAGATGGTTAGCCTGTCGCCAGAGCAATAGCTCGCGTTGAACGCCGGAGGCGCTGCCCCGCCGTCCCCCACAACACCCGCTCGTCATGCCCGGACCTGATCCGGGCATCCATCGAATTTCGCAAGGTAGCTTTTCGAAGAGGATGGATTGCCGGGCATAGGCGAGCGGAAGCGACGCCGTCCTTCGGACGGCTTTGCCCGGCAATGATGAACTCAAGAACGTCTGACCTCGTCATCACCCGCGACCTGACCCGGTGATGGCATTCTCTCTCCGCTTCGTTCTCCGCGCCTATTGCGACGCCTTCACCAGATAGGCGATCAGATCGGCGCGGTCGCCGGCGCTCGCCATGCCGGCATAGGGCATGCGGTTGGCCGGCACCGTGGCTTGCGGATCGGCGATGTATTTGTCGAGCGTCTCCGGCGTCCATGCAATGCCGCTGCGCTTCATCGCCGGGGAGAAGCGAAAATCGGCCAGTTCGCCGGCTTTGCGCGTGAATAGCCCGTGCAGGCTCGGGCCGACCTCATTGGCGCCGGCCGCGAGCTTGTGGCAGGCCGCACATTCCTGGAACCGGGCTTCACCACGGGCCGGGTCGCCGTCGCCGCGGGCCGCGCCGACCGGCAGCAATGTCAGGATCAACACCATCGCCGCACGCATCGTGTCGATCATGCCTGCACCAGTGGACCGGGGTTTTTCAGGTACTTGTTCTTGATCGCGTCCGCGGTCCAGTAAGCCAGCGCACCCACCGGTCCGGTCGGGTTGTACGCCGAATTGTGCGGGAACGCGTTGGCGCCGATCACGAACAGATTGTGACAGTCCCAGCTCTGCAGATATTTGTTGAGCGCGCTGTCACGCGGATTGGTGCCCATGATGGTGCCGCCGGTATTGTGGGTGCTCTGGTAGGGCACGACGGTCCAGGGATCGGTCCGTGCGGAGGCGGGATTGAGCTTGGTGGGATTCATCGACTTGGCGATGTCGTTGATCACCTTGGCGGCGTGACCACCCATTTTGTGCTCGTTGTCCTTGTAGTCGAACGTCATTCTCATCAATGGAAGACCGAACGCGTTGCGATAGGTCGGGTCGAGATCGAAGCAATTGTAGCGGTTGGCCATCACGCTGCCGCTGGCATTGATCACCATCGCGGTCTGGTACCATTTCGCGGTCGCTCGCTTCCAGTCGCTGCCCCATTGCGGCGTGCCCGACGGCATCGGCCGGTAGCCGATCGGCAGCGCGGTATTGAAGCCGCCCGCCACCACATAGCCGCCGACGAAATTATGCGGCGCGCGGTCGAAGTCCCAATTGGCGTGGAAGTCGTCGATCGAGGCGTTGGAACCGCCGGCGTTCATGAAGGGATTGAAGTGTTTTCCTTCAAAGAACAACGTCGCGGTGGCGCCGGTCTGGTAGCAGTAGTTCTTGCCGATCACGCCCTTCTGCGTGACCGGGTCGTAAGGCGTGCCGATGTCCGACAACAGCATCAGATGCACATTGTTGATCGCGTAGGCGCAGAGTAGCACGATGGTGGCCGGCTGCTCGAATTCCTCGCCGTTGAGCACGTTGGTGTAGGTGACGCCGGTGACGCGCTTGCCGTCCGAGGCCTTGAGCACTTTGGTGACCCAGGCATTGGTGCGCAGCTCGAAATTTGGATTGCGCATCGCAATCGGGATTACCGTGATGTGCGGGCTGCCCTTGGCGTTGGCCTCGCAGCCGAAGCGCTGGCAATAGCCGCAATACTGGCAGGCGCCGAATTTCGAGCCGTCCGGATTGGTGTAGGACTGCGAGGCATTCGCCGACGGCCGCGGGAACGGATGATACCCGGCCTCGCGCGCCGCATTGGTGAATATTTCGCTCGCCAGGATCGGGGTCAGCGGCGGCAGCGGATATTCGCGCGCGCGCGGCGCCTCGAACACATTGCCGCCGGCCTGGATCTTGCCGCCGATATTGCCGGCCTTGCCGGAAACCGCCGCGGTATATTCGAATCTGTCATAATAAGGCTCGAGCTCGGCGTAGCTGATGCCCCAGTCCTGGATCGTCATATCTTCGGGAATCGATTTCTTGCCGTAGCGCTCCTCGTAATTGGAGCGGACCTTGAATTCCATGTCGGTCCAGCGCCAGGTGTGGCCGCTCCAGTGCACGGCGGACCCGCCCACGACTTCACCGGGCAGGAAGGAGCCGAGCCGGCGCATCGGCAGCGAGTCCTGCTGCGGATTGTTACGCACCGTAATGGTGTCGCGCGCGGTGTTCTGCATCAGATCGTGGCGCACCACATAGCGCAGCTCGTCGCGGATATTGGGCAGCGAATAATCATTCTCGGGGGACCGCTGCGCACCGCGCTCCAGCGCGACCACTTTCAGGCCGGCCTCGGTCAGTTCCTTGGCCAGAATGCCGCCGGTCCAGCCCAGCCCGACGATGACAACATCGACTTCCTTGAGTTTTGTGACCATGACGCGTCCCCCTCAGCTCATGTCCGCGATGCCGACCGGCTTGTTCGGAAACGGTTTGCCGCGATACTTCTCGACATCGTCGTGATGCACCGCGATGACGCCGGGAAAACCGATGATCGCCCAGCCGGCCTTGTTGCGATTGCCGCCATAGATCGGATCGGAATACATGCCTTCCACCACGGTCTGGTACAGCGTGGTCCAGAACACCCGCACCGGCAGTCCGCCGTCGAAGACGATCTTGCTGGTCGACAGGCCGACCAGAACTTCCTGGCGCTGCGCGTCCTCGATCCGGTCGAATGTCTTGCCGTAGGTCTTGCGGCAATGCGCGTTGGTCGCCTCGATGCCGGCGCGATAGAGCTGCGCCGGGGTCAGCGGCAACTGGTAGCCTTGGCTCGGAGCACCAAGCTTCCAGGGGCCTTGCATGTACAGCCGGTCGCCCTTGCCCCAGGCGCCGGCGAGCGCATGATCGATATAGATGTTGACGCCAAGATCCGTGCCCTTCGGGCTGACCTCATCGGCGGGGATCATGTGATCGACCAGGGCCTCGACAAAGGCCGCCTCGTCGAGATTGAGAAAGGCGTATCCGGTCGGTGTCGCCGGTGCGGCCGGCGCAGCTTGCTGGGCTTGCGCGACTTCGGGCGCGACGATCGCGGCCGTACTACCTGCCGCAGCCGCGCCGCCGACAACGGCGGTCTTGAGAAAGTCGCGCCGGTCAAATCCCGAGCCTTTGGGAGTTGCGGGTTTATCGGCCGCGTCTTTGCTGCTCGCGTCTTTCATGGTCGCCTCCCTGCACGCCGGGGACGAGCCCCGGTCATATTTTTGTGAAGCATGCTGCTTTTGGATCGCGACGGCAAGATGCGATTGCCGCAGAGCCGTGCAAATTGCGCTCATGGCTCCTGACGGTTTTATGACGATCCTCTCACGATCGACTTCACCGAACTCACATCAGCGCGACGGAATTTTTCGTCGCGTTCACATGTTGGTTGAAGCGGGCGATTCCTGTCGCCTTCCTGATTTCTGTGGCGCGCTGGCCACAGAATTTGTGCGCGCATGGGAGCAGAGAGCAGCCAAGGAGTCCTCATTCGAAGGCTCCGTAATTTGGTTCGCGGATCGTGTGTGTGCCGCGTTTTTTTTGGGGAACTTACGTGAGAAAGATTCTTCTATCATCGGTGGCCGTCTTCGCCTTCGCGGCGGTGGCTCACGCAGACGACCTCTCGGATATCCAGGCTCAGGCCAAGCAGCTTCGCGAGCAGAACCAGACGCTGGCGAAGCGTCTCGAACAGAACCAGGCGATGATGAAGCGCCTCGCCGATCTCGAAAAGCGGCAACAGAAGCTCGAGCAGCAGCCGCGCGTAGCAAGCGGCGCCAACCCGGCCGATGCGATGGCTGCCGACCTGCCCTACAAGGCGGCCGTCAAGGCGCCCCCGTCAGCGGATGACAGCATCTGCTGGCATGGCGTGTGCGTGTACGGCAATTTCGACATGGGCGTTGGCTACCAGAATCACGGCGCTCCGCTGAACAGCCAATCCACCGTCGGCGTCAACTACCTGATCTCGAAGCAGAGCAACGGTTCGTATTTCGGCGCGGCGCCGAATGCGCTGAGCTCGTCATTCATCGGCTTGAAGGGCAAGCAGGAGATCGCGGACAATCTCTACGCGGTATTCAACCTGCAGGCCGGGTTCAGCCCGGAAAGCGGCACGAGTTCCAACGGTATCGGATCGATCGCGCAGAACAACGGATTGGGCCTCGCGGCGCAGAACTCCTTCGCCGATTCCTCCAAGGCCGGCCAGATGTTCAACAACGCGGCCTATGCCGGTATCAGCTCGCCGATCTGGGGTACGTTCACCTACGGTCGCCAGAGCGCGCTGACGTCGGACGCCGTCGTCAATTATGATCCGATGGCGAATTCGAACGCGTTCTCGGTGATCGGCTTCCAGGGCGCCACCGGCGGTGCCGGCGACACCGAAAACCGCGTCTTCGACAACTCGTTCGAATATCGCGTCAATGTCGGTCCGGTTCGTCTGGCTGTCGAAACCCAGCTCCGCAACGGCGGCAACAGCGGCACCGGCAACGCGTTCCAAGGCGATGTCGGCTTCGACTATCTGGGCTTCTCGTTCGATGCCCTGGGATCGAAGGTCGAAGACGCGATTTCCGCCAGCACTCTGACGGCGGCGCAAGTCACGGCGATCAACGGTCTCGGCCTGCCCCAGGGATTGGGAGCGATCAGCGCGACGGTATCCGACAACACGTCCTTTATGCTGGTTGCCAAATACACCATCGGTCAGTTCAAGGTATTCGGCGGCTATGAGCACATCAACTTCGCCAACCCGAATAATCCATTGGCGGCCGGTGCGTTCATCGAAGGCGGTTACACCGCGGGCGTCGTCAACAACACCAACTTCACCACCGACAAGGTCCTGCAAGTGTTCTGGATTGGTGGCAAGTATGCGGCGACGCGCGATCTCGATCTGACGCTGGCCTATTACCACGAAGAGCAGAACAGCTTCATCGTCGGCAATGGCTCCAACCCGACGGGATCCTGCAACACCGCGATCTCTTCGGGCTGCAGCGGACAGTTGGATGCGGTTTCGTTCGTCGCCGATTGGCGCTTTGCGAAGCACTTCGATTCTTACGCCGGTATCATGTGGTCGCAGGTGTCGAACGGTCTTGCCAACGGCTTCCTGCTCGCGACTCCGGGCGTCAACAAGGTATCCACGTACGCGCCGACCGTTGGTATGCGCTACCAGTTCTGATGATTTGATCAGAGCGTGACGACAGACAGAGGCATTACGGTTCGCATCCGCCGCGCGATTTCGAAATGTCTCTGTCTTTAACGTGGTCCCGGATCGGAATCCCCCCGTTTTGATCCGGGATCAACGTCAAGCGAGGCGAAAGTTTCTCGAGAGTTGCGATCGCGTGATTGGAGATCACGTCGTGATCACGACTTTGTTCATTACAATATTTTTTAATATCCGACTCCATTGTTTAATTACTAACGCCGTTTTTAAGGAATTTTGACGGCTTCAAAATTCGTTGTTGCTCGCATGTGACATGTTTTCCGAGCGGCCCGCTGCAGAGTGAATCGCCTAGGGAGTACTCATTCGAGACTCCGTTTTCGTCGGTTCGCGAACAATTTGTATCGCGCCATTACTCGGGGGAGTTACGTGAAAAGAATTCTTTTATCTTCAGTGGCCGTGTTTGCCTTCGCGGCGGCAGGTCACGCCGATGAGCTCTCGGACATCCAGGCTCAGTCCAAGCAGCTTCGTGAACAGAACCAGGCGTTGATGAAGCGCCTTTCGGATCTCGAAAAGCGTCAAGAGAAGCTCGAAAAGCAGCCCACTCAGGCTGCCGCGCCGCGCATCAATCCGACCGATGCGATGGCCGCCGACCTGCCCTACAAGGCCTACGTCAAGGCTCCGGCGCCGGTCAACGACGATATCTGCTGGAAGGGTGTTTGCGTATATGGCGCCTTCGACATGGGCGTCGGCTATCAGCAGCACGGTTCGGGATACTCGCCGTACTCCGCCAATCCCAATGCTTACTTGATTCAGAAGCAAAATGCCGGCTCGTATTTCGGCGTGACCGGCAACGGCATGTCGGTCTCGTTCGTCGGTATCCGCGGCAAGCAGGAGATCGCGGACGGCCTCTACGGCGTCTTCAATTTGCAGGCGGCGTTCAATCCGGCTTCCGGCATGGGCGACAACGGCCTCTCGTCGATTACGCAGAACAATGGCCTCGGCGGTAACCTGAGTGCTCAGAACGCCTTCGGCGACTCCTCGCGTAACGGCCAGATGTTCGCCACCGCAGCTTACTTCGGTATCGACTCTCCGACCTACGGTGCGTTCACCATGGGTCGTCAGAGCGCGCTGCTGCGCGATGGTACGATCAATTATGATCCGTTGGGTGGCGCACAGGCCTTCTCGCTGATCGGCACGTCCGGCACCAACGCCGGCGGCGGTTCAACCGAGAACTCGATCCTGGACAACACCTACAAGTACGCCGTGGGTATCGGTCCGGTGCGTTTGGCGGCCATGATTGGGGCCCGCAACGGCAGCAATGGTTCTGCTCCCGGCAACTCTTATTTCGGTGACGTCGGATTCGACTATATGGGCTTCTCGGTGGACTTCACCGGCGGCAAGATCTTCGACTCTGTCGGTACTGTCACGACCCCGCTGACGTCTGCGCAGATGAACACCGCATACGCTGCCGGTTTCAGCACGGGCAGCAATGGATTCATCTCGGGCACGGTTTCCGACAATACCGTGTTCCAGGTAGGTGCGAAGTATACGATCGGACCGTGGAAGTTCTACGGCGGCTATGAGTATATCCGCCTCGAGAACCCGAACAATCCGCTGGCGCCGGGTGCCATCGAGCAAGGCGCTGTCCTCGTCCTCACGAACAATACGAACTTCAACGTCGCTAAAATCGCCCAGACCGGTTGGGTTGGCGTGAAGTACGCGATCACCCGCGACCTCGACGTCGCCGGTGGTGCCTACCACTTGTGGCAGAACAACTTCACTTCCACAGCGGCTACGGCGCAGGCGTGTGCGGTTAACACCAATCAATCCGCGCAGTGCAACGGTGCGCAGGACATGGTGTCGGTCTTGCTTGACTGGCGCTTTGCCAAGCACGTCGATCTGTACGGTGGTTTGGCGTGGGCGCGGGTTTCGGGTGGCTTCTCTAACGGTTACGCCGCAGCCGCAACCAACAACTCCAATACCGCCACCAATCCGCTCGGACCGAACAAGGCCTCGTCCTACAATCCGACCGTCGGTTTGCGCTACCAGTTCTGATGATTTGATCGGAGCATAACAAAGAGACAGAGACATTACGGTTCGCATCAGTCGCGCGATTTCGAAATGTCTCTGTCTTTGACTTCCTGAATTGATGTCCCGGATCGAAATTACCTCGTTTCGAATCCTGGAGAGAGGTTTGAACTGTACGGGAGTACTGATGAGTTTCGCCGCAAGACTAAACGGGATGTTAGAATACTAAACTTTTTTTCATAACAAAAAGTTTAGTAACTAAACTCCTATTTAAGGAATTTTGGCGGCTTCAAAATCCGATGTTGCGCGCATGTGACACGTTTTCCGGGTGACGTGATGCAGAGTGAATCGCCTTAGGAGTACTCATTCGAGGCTCCAGGTACTGGCAGGTTCGCGAATAATTTGTGTCGCGCCTAATTACTCGGGGGAGTTACGTGAAAAGGATTCTTTTATCTTCGGTGGCTGTGTTCGCCTTCGCGGCGGCAGCTCATGCTGACGAGCTGACGGATATCCAGGCTCAATCCAAGCAGCTTCGTGAACAGAATCAGTTGCTGATGAAGCGCCTTTCGGATCTCGAAAAGCGCCAGCAGAAGCTTGAAAAGCAGCCCGCGCAGGCTCAGGCCGTGCGTACTGTGAACCCGACCGATGCGATGGCCGCCGACCTGCCCTACAAGGCAGCAGTGAAGGCTCCGCCGCCGGTTAACGACGACATCTGCTGGAAGGGCGTTTGCGTTTACGGCGCCTTCGACATGGGCGTCGGCTACCAGCAGCACGGTTCGGGATACTCGCCGTACTCCGCCAATCCGAACTCCTACTTCATCCAGAAGCAAAATGCCGGCTCGTATTTCGGTGTCACCGGCAACGGCATGTCGGTCTCGTTCCTCGGTATCCGCGGCAAGCAGGAAATCGCGGACGGCCTCTATGGCATCTTCAACTTGCAGGCGGCGTTCAATCCGGCTTCCGGCATGGGCGACAGCGGCCTGGCTTCGATCACGCAGAACAACGGCCTCGGCGGTAACCTGAGTGCCCAGAACGCCTTCGGCGACTCCTCGCGTAACGGCCAGATGTTCGCTACCGCAGCTTACTTCGGTATCGACTCTCCGACCTACGGTGCGTTCACCATGGGCCGTCAGAGTTCGCTGCTGCGCGACGGCACGATCAACTATGATCCGGTCGGCGGTGCGCAGGCCTTCTCGCTGCTCGGCACGTCCGGCACCAACGCCGGCGGCGGTTCAACCGAGAACGCGATCCTGGACAACACCTACAAGTACGCCGTGGGTATCGGTCCGGTGCGTTTGGCGGCCATGATTGGGGCCCGCAACGGCGGCAATGGTTCTGCTCCCGGCAACTCTTATTTCGGTGACATCGGGTTCGACTATATGGGCTTCTCGGTGGACTTCACCGGCGGCAAGATCTTCGACTCTGTCGGCACCATCACGACCCCGCTGACGTCTGCGCAGATGAACACCGCATACGCTGCCGGTTTCAGCACGGGCAGCAACGGATTCATCTCGGGCACGGTTTCCGACAATACCGTGTTCCAGGTAGGTGCGAAGTATACGATCGGACCGTGGAAGTTCTACGGCGGCTATGAGTACATCCGCCTCGAGAACCCGAACAGCCCGCTGGCGCCGGGTGCCATCGAGCAGGGTGCTATCCTGGTCCTCACGAACAACACCAACTTCAACGTCGCTAAAATCGCCCAGACCGGTTGGGTTGGCGCGAAATACGCGATCACCCGCGACCTCGATATCGCCGGTGGTTATTGGCACCTGCAGCAGAACAACTTCTCCTCGGGCGCGAACGTGGCACTGTGTGCGGCTAACACCAATCAATCCGCGCAGTGCAACGGTGCACAGGACGTTGCATCGGTCGTGGTTGATTGGCGCTTTGCCAAGCACGTCGATTGGTACACCGGCGTGATGTACGGGCGGGTTTCGGGCGGCTTCTCCAACGGTTACGCCGCAGCCGCAACCAACAACTCGAACACCGCAACCAATGTGAACGGACCGAGCCACGCTTCGTCTTGGGCTCCGACCACCGGTCTGCGCTACCAGTTCTGATGATTGGATAACGGCAAAGACATTGGAGACTTCGGTCCTCAATGTCTTGGTCTTCGACAAAAGCTCGATTGGTTCAGCTCGTAATTCTTCGGTTTGAACCCAAAAAGCTGAGACCGGCAGGTTGTCCGTTAACGGGCTACCTGCCGGATCTACCTGGAAAGATAAATACCTTAGGTTGCTAACATTGATGTAGCTCAACTATAAATATCTGACAGACTGTGTCGCCCGAGCAACACGACCGGCGCGTTTCGAGGTTTATTCCCCGAAACGTTGGCTTCCGGTCGCACTGTTGCGTCTGGGTAACAGGATTTTCCAATTCCCTGAAGCAGAGTGACCGTCTAGGGAGGCCTCAGCCGAGGCTTCGTGATGATGGCAGGTGGCGGGTTTCTTTGGTGCCGCACCTAATTACTCGGGGGAATTAAGTGAAAAGGATCCTTTTATCATCGGTGGCCGTCTTCGCCTTCGCGGCGATGGCTCACGCTGACGAGCTGACGGATATCCAGGCTCAGTCCAAGCAACTTCGCGAACAGAACCAGTTGCTGATGAAGCGCCTTTCGGATCTCGAAAAGCGCCAGCAGAAGCTCGAGAAGCAGCCCGCGCAGGCTCAGGCCGCGCGTAATGTGAACCCGACCGACGCGATGGCCGCCGACCTGCCCTACAAGGCAGTGGTCAAGGCTCCGCCGCCGGTCAACGACGACATCTGCTGGAAGGGCGTTTGCGTTTACGGCGCCTTCGATATGGGCGTCGGCTATCAGCAGCACGGTTCGCCGTACTCGCCGTTCTCCGCCAACCCGAACTCCTATATGATTCAGAAGCAGTCGTTCGGCTCCTATTTCGGGGTCACCGGCAATGCGATGAGCGTCTCGTTCATCGGTCTGCGTGGCAAGCAGGAAATCGCGGACGGCCTCTACGGCATCTTCAACGTCCAGGCTGCGTTCAACCCGGCCTCCGGCATGGGCGACAACGGCATCGCTTCGGTTGCGCAGAACAACGGCCTCAACACGGCCCTGTCTGCTCAGAACTCCTACGGCGACTCGTCGCGTAACGGCCAGATGTTCGCCACCGCGGCCTACTTCGGCATCGACTCCCCGACCTACGGTGCGTTCACCATGGGCCGTCAGAGCAACCTGATCCGCGACAACGTCATCAACTATGATCCGATCGGCGGTGCGCAGGCCTTCTCGCTGCTGGGTGCCCAGGGTGCCAACGCGGGCGGCGGCGCCACCGAGAACGCGATCCTCGATAATGCCTACAAGTATGCTGTCGGCGTCGGTCCGGTGCGGTTGGCGGCCTTGGTCGCGCTCCGCAACGGCAACAATAGCGGCGTCGGCAACGTGTTCTCCGGTGATATCGGCTTCGACTATATGGGCTGGTCGATCGATTTCGCTGGCGCCAAGACCTACGACGCGATCGTTATCGGTGCGCCGCTGACGGCTGCGCAGGTCGCAGCGGCACCGATTGCTGGTCTCGCCACTGGCATGGGTCAGATCAACCCGACGGTCTCCGACAACACCGTATTCCAGGTCGGTACCAAGTACACAATCGGACCCTGGAAAGTCTATGGTGGCTATGAGTGGATCAAGTACCAGAACCCGAACAACCCGCTCGCGGCCGGTAACCTCGATCAGGGCTTCGTGATCGCTAACCCGAACAACACCAACTACACCGTCAACAAGATCCTGCAGACGGCATGGGTTGGTGCCAAGTACGCAATCACCCGCGACCTCGATATCTACGGTGGTTACTGGCACGAGTGGCAGAACAACTTTGCCAGCACTGCTGCGAACGTCGGATTCTGCGCGACCAACCCGGTTCAGGGAACGCAGTGCGCCGGTTCGCTCGACGCTGTCTCGCTTGTTGTCGACTGGCGCTTCGCCAAGCATATCGATCTGTATGCTGGCGTGATGTGGCTGCAGGTTAAGGACGGTTTGGCTAACGGTTACACCGCAGCCTCAACCAACAACGCCAACGTCTTTGTCCCGGGCCAATCGAACAAGGCCTCGTCCTACGATCCGACCATCGGTCTGCGCTACCAGTTCTAAGTTCACTTAGAACGCGAAGACTGGATTTAAGACTATACGAAGAGGGAGCGGAATTTCCGCTCCCTCTTTTCGTTTGTCCGCCTGAACGGGTTTAGAGCCTTATCGGTTCTGATTGAATCAGAACCGGGTTTTGCTTTGACGCGTTTTCTTCACGCGAACCGGTATCCACGGAGCCTGTCATCGGGCGCGCGTTCGCGCGACCCGTTGGCTCGAAAACGCTCTAGAAGCTGCTTCCGTCAAACATCGGGTTGCGGCTGCAAGCTGCATCGCCGCGGCCGTCCCAACTGCCGCCTCTGCGCCAGGCGCTCCAGGCTTCGTAATCATATGCGGGGGAATAGGGATTTCCCGGTTCAATCGTCGCGCAATAGGTGCTCTGGTTTTGCACCGGATGGACCACGACATGCCGGGCCATTGCGGGTCCTGCGAGCGCAGTGGAAAGCAGCGCAGCCGCGCCGATCAGTCTGAGATTCGTCATGCACATTTCCTTTTAGATTGGTCATGCGCGTGACCAATCGTTGGTGCTGTCAGGCGTTCCGGCGTTGGCTCTTAAACAATAATTCAACGTCCTGAATTCAACGTCCTGGGCCGCGAAGGGATGTCTTTCGGGGTGTCCTTTCCATACGCGCGCCGGTTTGCCTCGCCATTTCGGCGCGGACGCCGGCGTGATCCGGAAGCAGCGATTTGGCTGCGCGATCCTCGTGCCCGGCAACCGCCTCCTCCGAACGGCCTACTCTTAATTAATTGATATCGTTGGTAAAATTCGTAAAAATCAGGAATCGAGAGCGTTTTGGGAATAAAGCCCGAATGCATCGAGTCTCCCGTGTACCGGCGCAATTCAGCGCCATTTGGGGCCGCCGGCCCTGCAGGGAGATATGACATGGCTAACAAGGGCCTTGATGATCACGGGCAGGGCATAGGCCGCCGTGAAGTGCTGGAATGCATGGTCTGGGCGGGCACCGGCGTGCTGTGGGCCATGAGCGGTGGTGTTCCCCATTCGGTAGGTCTCATCGGCGAAGCGGCTGCCGCGGAGTCCACCGGTTTCACCTTCTTGCAGATGAGCGACAGCCATGTCGGCTTCGACAAGAAGGCGAACCCGGATGCGCTGGGCACGTTGCGCGAAGCCGTCGCCAAAGTGAAGGCGATGCCGATGAAGCCGTCCTTCATCATCCACACCGGCGACATCACGCATCTTTCCAAGCCCGAAGAGTTCGACAACGCCGACAAGGTTTTCGGCGAGACCGGCGTGCAGATGCATTGGGTGCCCGGCGAACACGACTTGATCGATGAAGGCCAGGGCAAGGCGTACATGGAGCGTTACGGCAAGGGCGCCAAGGGCGCGGGCTGGTATAGCTTCGACGATCACGGCGTGCATTTCGTCGGTCTCGTCAACGTCGTGGATCTCAAGGCCGGCGGTCTCGGCAATCTCGGCGCCGAGCAGCTCGCATGGCTTGAGGCCGACCTGAAGGGCAAGTCGAACAGCACGCCGATCGTCGTGTTTGCGCATATCCCGCTGCAGGTTCTCTACAAGGAATGGGGCTGGGGCACCGAAGACGGCACCCAGGCGCTGACGCTGCTCAAGCGCTTCGGCTCGGTCACCATCCTTAATGGCCACATCCATCAGCTCGCGCAGAAGGTCGAAGGCAACATGACTTTCCACACCGCGCTGTCGACGGCTTTTCCGCAGCCGGCGCCGGGCAGTGCGCCTTCGCCGGGTCCGATGGTTGTCCCATCAGATCAGCTTCGGTCCATGCTCGGACTTTCCACCGTCACCGTGCTGCAGGGTAACAAGCCGCTGGCCTTCGTCGACAAGACGCTGGCGGGCTGATCGGAGATTTGGACATGAAATATCTGAACAGCCATCTGCGTTCGGCAGCGGCTCGATTTGTACCCGGCCGCGCTCTGGCGATTGCCATGCTGCTGGGCCCCGCCGTCGGAGCGATGGTGGCGTTCGGCACGGTCGCGGCGGAGGAAACAAAGGACGCGAATGTTGTCACGATCGACAACTTCTCGTTCGGGCCGGGCGAACTGAATGTCGCGGTGGGAACGACGGTCAAGTTTATCAATCACGACGACATTCCCCACTCCGTGGTCGAGAACAACAAGGCTTTCCGGTCGAAGGCGCTGGATACGGACGATGCGTATTCCTACACGTTCGCCAGCGCCGGCACCTTCAGCTACTTCTGCGGATTGCATCCGAAGATGGTGGGAAAGATCATCGTAAAGTGACGGACGGGCCTTGAGCACCTTGAGCATAACAAACCTGAGGACGCCTCTCTCGGTACACCGGACGGATTTCCGGTGTACCGAACCCAAAAGTGCCGTGTTAAAACCCCGGCCGGAAGGTTCAGAACGATTGTCTGGCCAGCAGCAAACGCCGGTTGCGATAGTGCAAAACAAGGATGAACGTGCCGCGTTCGACGAGATCTTTCTGCCGCACATGGCTGAAGCCTATCGTCTCGCGCAATGGCTGACCGGCAGTGCGGCCGATGCCGAAGACATCGTCCAGGACGCCGCGTTGCGGGCGTATCGCGGCATCAAGACGTTCGGCGCCGTCAATGCGCGGGCGTGGTCGCTGACCATCGTGCGCAACACGGCCTATAGCTGGCTGATGAAGAACCGGCCGAAGACGGTGGTGTTCACCAATGATCTGAGCGTCACGGAACAACAGGAACTTGAACATGAAGGTCCGCAAGGAGCCCGGGTAGAGACGCCGGAAGAGATCGCTCTTTTCAAGGCCGACGCCGAGCAGGTCCAGAAGGCGCTGGCGCAGTTGCAACCGCAATTTCGCGAAGTGATCGTCTTGCGGGAAATAAACCAGATGAACTATCGCGATATTGCGGAGATCACCAATGTTCCCATCGGGACCGTCATGTCCCGTCTATCCCGGGGCCGACAGCTTCTGATCGCCCTTCTGGGAGACCGAGAGTAAATTATGATTGCATCCGTGACAGACAAAGACGAATTGCAGTTGAACGCCTATTGCGACGGCGAACTCGACCTAGCGTCCGCGGCTGCGTTCGAGCGCCGGCTGGCGGAAGACGAGACGTTGCGAGCCGAATATACTAGGCTGATGTCGCTGCGGCAGGCTTTTCGTTCGTTTCCGCAATCCGAAATGCCTGCGGGCTTGCAAGCGCGCATCCTGTCGTCTCTGGATGCGGCCGAGCGCCCAAACCGGATCACGGCCTTGCGTCAACGCAGTTGGTCGCTTCGGGCATTGGCCGCGGCGGCGGTGTTCGGTGCCGTGATCTCGAGCTCCGTCATGATGACGCTGGATCGTTTCGATCAGCGCGAGGAGGTTGCGAGCCAGGTCGTCGCCGGACATATCCGCGGTCTGATGGCGCCCCAGCCGTTCGATGTGGCTTCCTCCGATCGCCATACGGTCAAGCCGTGGTTCACGTCGCGTCTGCCGGAATCGCCTCAGGTGCCGGATCTCGCGGCGCAAGGCTTCACGCTGTTGGGTGGCCGCGTCGATGTCATCGGCCACGCTCCGGTGGCAACCATCGTCTACAAGCATGCCGCCCACACCGTCAGCCTGACCACGCTGCGGCGAGGTCAATCCGTCTCCGACCAGGCGGTCGCGGGATATAATGTGCGGAGCTGGAGCGATCCGGATTTCACCTATGTGGCGGTTTCGGATCTGCCCGCCGCGGACCTTGCGACATTCGAGCGTGTATTTTCGGCAGGTTCACCGGCGCCCGAAGTCAAATAGGCGCCTGCTGCCGGTAGCGGCGGGCGCACTCTTTCCGTCTCACGCCTGAACTTCATGCCGAAAAGCGCCGATTTACGGGCGATTCCGGCCTCTTTTCGCGACCGAAAATTACCGCGGCCATTTGATTCTGCCGAACTATGTGCCGTCCCCGAATTTGTGCTAACAGCCTACAAAAAGCTGTAGGGACAAATGACCCGGACAAGAATAATCGCAAGCGCTGTGGCGGCACTCTTGATCGGCGGCGGGGCCGCCGCCTTTGCCGTCGCATGGCGACCGGCGATCGCAGCGATCGAGCCGCCCGCGCCGAAATCTTTCGATCCGGCGCTGGTCAAGCGCGGCCGCGATCTGGCGGCGCTCGGCAATTGCACCGATTGCCACACCGTGCGCGGCGGCAAGACCTTCGCCGGCGGCCTGCCGGTGCCGACGCCGTTCGGCACGATCTATTCGTCGAACATCACACCGGACGCCGACACCGGCATCGGTACGTGGTCGCAGGCCGCTTTCCGCCGCGCGATGCGCTCCGGCATCAACCGGGAAGGGCAGCATCTCTATCCGACCTTCCCCTATGACCATTTCACCAACGTCACCGACGAAGACGACGATGCGCTCTATGCGTATCTGATGACGCGCCCGGCAGTGCACGCCCCCACGCCGGCAAACCAGTTGTCGTTTCCGCTCGATCAGCGCTTTGTCGTCGCGGGCTGGAAATTGTTGTTCCTGCGGCGCGGGACGTATGCGCCGGACAGCGCTCAAACTGCCGAATGGAATCGCGGCGCCTATCTGGTCGAGGGACTGGCGCATTGCGGCTCCTGCCACACCCCACGCAACGCGCTGGGCGCCGAACGCGCCGGTGCGTCCTTTGCCGGCGGCGATGTCGACAACTGGAACGCCTATGCGATCAACGCGCGCTCGCCCTCGCCGGTGCCGTGGGACACTGCGGCGCTGTTCAGCTATCTGCGCCAGGGCTGGCATCCCGATCACGGCGTGGCGCGCGGGCCGATGGCGGAAGTGGTGAGCAATCTGTCGTCGGTGGATGAACGCGACGTGCATGCGATCGCAACCTATATGACCAGCGTGTTCGGTGCACCGACGCCAGACCAGATGCGCCGTGGCAATGAGGTGCTGGCGAAAGCCAAAGCGCCGGCAGTGCCGGCTTCCCAAACTGAGGTGCCCGGTGCGTCGATCTATGCGGCCGCCTGCGCGACCTGCCACGAAACCGGCCGGCCGGTGCCTTATGGCGGGGTTAATCTGGGCCTCTCAACCGCGATCAGCGGTCCCGATCCGCGCAACGTTGCCAATATCGTGCTGTCCGGCATTCGGCCGGTGGAGGGCGAGCGCAGCCCGATCATGCCGGGCTTTGCCAACAGCATGACCAACGATCAGGTTGCGGCCGTTCTGAATTATCTGCGTTCCCGCTTCAGCAACCAACCGGCATGGACCGGCGTTGAAAAGACGATCGAGGAAGCGCGGCGCACGCAGACCGTATCTCTCCAGACATCGCCGCCACCACACAACGCCCCGGCCGATCCAACGCAGCGAGATAAGCCATGACGATTACATTGAAGGTCAATGGTCACGATCATCAGATCGATGCCGATCCGGATACGCCGCTGCTCTATGTGCTGCGCGATGACATCAGGCTCAATGGCGCCAAATTCGGCTGCGGGCTCGGCCAATGCGGCGCATGTACGGTGATTGTCGACGGCAAGGCCGTGTTGTCCTGCGTGACGCCGGTGCTGCTCTTGGACGGCAAGCAGGTCACGACGATTGAAGGGCTCGGCACCATCGACGCGCCGGCGCCGATCCAGCGCGCCTTCATGGAAGAGCAGGCGGCGCAATGCGGCTACTGTATCGCCGGCATGATGATGCGCGCGCAGGCGCTGCTGCAACGAAATTCCAAGCCGACCGACGAGCAGATTCGTGCCGAGCTCGAGCCTAATCTGTGCCGCTGCGGCACCCATATGCGCATCCTGCGCGCGGTGCATCGCGCCGCTCAACTGATGGATACCGCCGAATTGTCCCCCTCGCTTGAGGGGAGCGTGCAATGAACGGTCCTGGCAATCTCGATCGCCGTCAGATCCTCGCCGGCGGCGGCGCATTGATCGTCAGTTTCTCGCTGAGCGATGCCTTTGCGCAGGACCAGGCTGCTCCGGCGCCCGCCCCCGCACCGGCGCCAGCGCATCCGCCGAAATGGATCGGCAGCCTCAAGGAAACGCCGTTCCTGGATTCCTGGGTTCGTATCGACGCCGATGGCGGCATCACCGTGTTCACCGGCAAGGCCGAACTCGGTCAGGGCTTCAAGACGGCTTTCCAGCAGATCGCCGCCGAAGAACTCGACGTGCCCTTCAAGTCGCTGAAGGTCGTCACCGCCGATACCGGCCGCACTGCCAATGAAGGCTATACCGCCGGCAGCCATTCGATGCAGGACAGCGGCACCGCGATCCTGAACGCGGCGGCGCAGGCGCGTGCGCTTCTGATCGCTGAGGCCGCCAGGCGTCTCGATGTGCCGGCTGAAAATCTGCGCACCGAAAACGGTGCAGTGATTGCGCCTGACGGCCAGCGCCTCGGTTACGGCGATCTGGTTGCGGGCAACCTGTTGCACATCCAGGCGCAGCCGGAATCGACGCTGAAGGATCCTTCAAAATACACCGTCGTGGGCCAGCCGGTGCCGCGCGTCGATATTCCGGCCAAGGTCACCGGTGGTGCATCCTATGTGCAGGACATGCGCTTGCCCGGCATGGTGCACGCCCGCGTGGTGCGGCCGCCGAGCTATGGCGCTCAATTGATTGACTACGACGCGGCAGCGATCGAGGCCATGCCCGGCGTGGTCAAGGTTATCAGAAGCGGCAATTTTCTGGGCGTGGCCGCCAAAAAGGAATTCCAGGCGATCAAGGCGATGCGGGCGCTGACGGCATCAGCGAAATGGAATGAGACTGCGCGCCTGCCGAAGCAGGAAGATATCGCGCGCGTACTTCTCGGTTTGCCGTCGCAGGACTCGACCATCTTCGAGCGCAAAAATCCTGCTGCCGTCGGACTAAAGACCATCGAGGCGACGTACACGCGGCCCTATCAGTCGCACGGCTCGATCGGCCCGTCCTGCGCGGTCGGTCACCATGTCGATGACGTCACGACGGTCTGGACCCATACCCAGGGCGTTTTCCCTGATCGCGCGGGCATTGCGGAAATGCTGCGCGTGCCGCCGGCAAAAGTCCGCCTGATCCACGCCGAAGGTTCCGGCTGCTACGGCCACAACGGCGCCGATGACGCCGCGGCCGACGCCGCCTTGATCGCGCGCGAAATGCCTGATGTGCCGGTTCGCGTGCAATGGATGCGCGATCAGGAACACGGCTGGGAGCCGTATGGTCCTGCGATGGTGACCAAGCTGAAGGCATCGCTGGACGATAGCGGCGCGATCGCGGACTGGAATTTCGAAGTCTGGAGCAACACCCATTCGATGCGGCCCGGCGGAGCCGGCTCGTTGCTCGCGGCCCAGCACATGGCGCAGCCTTTCGCGGTGCCGGCGCCGAAGCCGCTGCCATTGCCGGAAGGCGGCGGCGATCGCAACGCGATCCCGATCTATACGTTTCCCAACGCGCATGTCGTGCATCACTTCATTCCGGCGATGCCGATACGCATCTCGGCGATGCGGGGGCTTGGCGCCTATCACAACGTATTTTCGATCGAGAGCTTCATGGATGAACTCGCGATCGCAGCCAATGCCGACCCCGTCGAATTCAGGCTGAAGCATCTGGAAGATTCGCGCGGGCGCGACGTGATCAAGAAGACCGCGGAAGCTTTCGGATGGAAGAAAGGCCAGAAGGCGCCGGACGGACGCGGCTATGGCTTCGCCTTTGCGCGCTACAAGAATCTGGCGGCCTATTGCGCCATCGCGACCGAGATCGAGATCAACCGCGAGACCGGGTGTCCGCGGCTGGTCCGCGCGGTGGCCGCGGTCGACAGCGGTCAGGTGGTCAACCCGGACGGGATTATCAACCAGGTCGAAGGCGCGATCATGCAGTCGATGAGCTGGACGCTGTATGAAGCCGTTACCTTCAACGATACCCGCATCACCAGCATCGACTGGCAGACCTATCCGATCGTGCGGTTCGACGCCGTGCCGCAAAGCATCGAGGTGCATATTATCGACCGGCCTGGACTGCCCTATCTCGGCGCCGGAGAAACCGGGCAGGGCCCCGCGGCCGCATCGGTCGCGAACGCAGTCGCCAATGCCGCCGGCAAGCGACTGCGTGACCTGCCGCTGAACCGCAAGAAGATCAAGGACGCGATCGACGTGTGATCTGTCTTCACTTACCTCTCCCGCTTGCGGGGGAGGTCGCCGCGCGGAGCGCAGCGGGTGGGGGAAATCTACCCTCCACACTAGCGTTTGCGGGTTCAACCGGGATGATTGTCGACATTTCAGACCGGCATGATCCCCGACAGTTTGGGTTTAGCGGGCTCTTCAGCCGGTTCGTGGAGCCCCTCACGCGGCGGAGCGAACCGGGTGAACAGCCCGCGGTAATCGCCTGGGGCCTCATGGTTCGAGACGTCTCGAAGACGAGGCTCCTCACCATGAGGGTTCAAGATTTAGCCGCACAGAAAGTCCTCATCCTGAGGGGACACCGTAGGCGGCCGTCTCGAAGGATGGCCGCACAAAGACTGCAGGCCCAATCTCTTTCTTCATATGCGATAGCCCTACCCGCAAGCGGGAGAGGGAGCGCACCTACGATGCCATTGTCGCCTTAAGCGCGCACTTCGCGCGTGATGTACCGGCCAAAGTCCTTGCTGCCGACCAGTTTGCCGTGATCGACGATGCGCCGCCCGCGCACCATCGTCAGTTCCGGCCAGCCGGTGATGTCCAGACCCTCATAGGGCGTATAGTCAGACCCATCCTTTAAAAGGTCATGAGTCAACTTCACTTTTTTCTTCGGATCCCAGATCGCGATGTCAGCATCCGATCCGATCGCGATGGTGCCTTTGCGCGGATAGAGACCATAGGTCTTGGCGTGATTGGTCGAGGTCAGCGCGACAAAGCGATTGAGATCGATGCGTCCCTTGACGACACCTTCCGAAAACAGGATCGGCAGTCGGGCTGCGACGCCGGGGATGCCATTGGGGACCCAGCGAAAGCTCGTCTTGCCTTTCGGCGTCAATTTTCCCTGCGGATCATTATAGCGAAACGGGCAGTGATCGGACGAAAACACCGAGAAAACGCCGGTCTGGAGCCCTTCCCAGCACGCGGCCTGGCTCGCCTCATCGCGTGGCGGCGGCGAACAGACGTATTTGGCGCCTTCCATGTTGAGCCCGTCGAGATCGTTTTCGGTCAGCATCAAATATTGCGGGCAGGTTTCGCCGAATACGCGCAAACCCTTGGCCTGCGCCCGGCGGATTTCCTCCATCGCCTCGCGATTTGACACGTGAACGATCATCACGCCGACGTCGACCAGTTCGGCCAGCGATATCGCACGATGCGTCGCCTCCCGCTCGACCACGATCGGCCGCGACGTTGCGTGATACCGCGGCGCGGTTTTGCCGGCCAGTTCGAGACGATCGGTGAGAAAACGAATGGCGTCGTAATTTTCCGCGTGAACCATCACAAGCGCGCCGGTCTCGCGCGCCACGCTCATGACTTCCAGGATCTCGCGATCGTTGAGAGCCAGCCCCTCATAGGTCATGAAAACCTTGAACGAGGTGTATCCATCGGCCACCAGCCCCGGCAATTCCTGACCGAGCACCTGTTCGGTCGGGTCCGAAATAATCATATGGAAGCTGGTGTCGATGTGACAATTGCCTTCGGCTAACGCGTGATAATCCTTCAACGCCTGGCGAAGCGACTGGCCCTTCTCCTGCAGGCAAAACGGCAGGACGGTGGTGTTGCCGCCAAAGGCGGCCGAACGCGTCGCGCTCTCGAAATTATCCGCCATGACGATGTCAGGCCCTGATGGTTGTGAGATATGCACATGGCTGTCGATGCCGCCGGGCAGCACCAGCTTCCCAGTGGCGTCGATGATCTCGTCTGCAGTCCCGAGATCATGGCCGAGGGCGACGATGCGCCCGTCGCGAATGCCGATATCGCAGGAGAACGTGTCGGACGCCGTTGCAATCGTGCCGCCGCGAATGATCGTATCAAATCCGCTCATGTTTGCTTCCATGTTCTGGATGACAGCCGCTTATCGCCAAACAACCGGCCCCAACCGGTTACCCGGGCCGGATCGGCGCCGGCCAACAGCAGGCTCTTCCACACCGTTACGGCGATCGAGTCATAGATCGGAATCCCGAGTTCAACCTCCAGCACCGGAACAAGGGACGCGCCGCGCATATTGGTGCAGACAATGGCGACCGCGTCGCATCCTTCGCGCGCAACGGCCCGGATCATTTCCGATATCGCCTGTTCTTCAACCTCGGCGAAGGAAAAATTATCGCGCAACCCGCTGTGCCGTTCCGCATGACACAACAGACCCGCGGCATTCCAGGTCTCGATGATTTTTGCCTGAACGTCATCGGTATAGGGCGTGACCAGCCCGATCCGCTTCGCGCCGGTCCTTTGGAATATTTCCCGGAACGCCAACACGGACGTGCAGGCCGGAATGCCGCTCGTGGCAACAATGCGTTCGCACAGCCGTTCGTCGCGATCGAGCCCGAGCCAGCTCGCGGAGGTGCCGTTCCAGGCGATGACATCGACCTTGGCATGGGCGAGCAGTTCGGCGGCGCGCAGGATCTCGGTGTCGTCAAATTGCTTCAGCGCTTGTTCGGAGAGTGCGATCTCGGTCACTTTGAAACGGCCGAAATGGACACTGACTTCCGGCAGGTCGGCCACAATGGTGGCGCTAACGGGCTCGAGCACGGTATTTGACGACGGCGTCAACATCCCAAGGCGAATACGGGTATTCACGAGAACTCCAGGGTTCGACGGCAGGCCGATCAGCTTCAAACCGGCAGCTTGCGGCTATAATCGATCGACAGCGAGCATATCAACAGCGCGATGCCGGCGGCGGCGAAGAACATCAGCGCGAGGAAGTAGGAGTCGGTGTATTGGACGATCAGGCCGACAATGATGGGCACCGAAACGCCCGCAATATTGCCACCGAGATTCATGCATCCGCCCAGAAACCCGGCCCGGCTTCGGGAGGCGAGGATCGACGGAATAGCCCAATACATTCCGCACCAGCGCAGAAAGAACAGCGTCGAGGACAACAGCGCGACCACGGCCACGGCGTTCGTCACATAGGCCACCGAAAAGATCGAAATGGTTGCGATGATGGCGGCAAAGCCGAACAGGGTTTTGAAAACCGTATTGGGCTGGCCGCCGCGTGCCCGCCACATGTCTCCGATCTGGCCGCCGACGAGTTCGCCGATAAATCCCGAAAAGAACATGATGAAAAGCGCGCCCCCGAGTTGCTTGATGTCGAGGCCATGGATCTTGAACAGATAGGTCGGCATCCACGTCAACAGACCATAAAACACGGTATTGAAGAACATCCAGCCCAGGCACATGCACCACACCGACCTGTAGGCAAAATAAGCGCCGATGCCACGGCCGGACGGAGCGGGATCGGACAAATCCTCCAGCGCATGGGCGTTTTGAATATGGCTCGCTTCAGCGGCGTTGACCGAGGGATGCTCGGCGGGGCTGTTGCGGATGTACCACCAGGCAAAAGCGCCGCAGAGAACGGTGCCGACGCCGGCAATCACGAACGATATCCGCCATGAATCGAATTCCGCGATCAGGCCGGCGATCACCAGCGCGCCGAGTGCTGCGCCGAGCGGCGCGCCGCCGTCGAGCAAGGTCGCGCCCCGCGCCCGTTCATTGGGTGTCATCCACATCGCATTGAGTTTGCCGCCGGCCGGATAGATCGGCGCTTCCGCAGCACCTAGTCCAAGGCGGGTCAGCAACAGCATGAATGAACTTGTCGAGGCGGCCGCGAGCGCCTGGAACAGGCCCCAGCCGATCGTCGCGGCGGCGATGACGATACGCGGCTTGTATTTGTCCGCCAGCATGCCGCCCGGGATTTGCATGAAGGCGTAAGTCCAGAAAAACGAACTCAGAATAAAGCCTTGGGCCGCGGCATCTAGATTGAACTCTTTGGAAATGATCGGCATCGCCACCGATAGGGAGGCCCGATCGATGTAGTTGATCGAGATCAAGAACAGCATCAGGACGAATATCTTCCAGCGGACAGCGGTCTTTGGCTCCGCGGCCTGCACGGGTGCGGCGTCAGCTTGGACAGTCATTTCAACCCCCAACGAGCCGCGAAGTGATATCCTCTTCGGCGAGGAAAGCGTGCAAGCGGCGGTGCTCGCTCCCCCAGGCATTCTGAAGGTCTTTCTGAGATGCATCAAAATCGGCCTCGACACAAGCCAAGGGGAAGTAAAGTCGAATTGGCGCCGCGTTTGGCTCGCGCCCGCATTGCAATAATTCGATTGCGTGCCCAACGGATTTTTGGAAAGTTGCGGCGCAGTCGCCCGCGGCTGGCTCCCGATATCAGCGAGACGATGAGAGAGCTAACCGAGCGCTAACCTGTCGTGAGGACATCCGGCGATGCGCATTCTGGTGCTCAATCCCAACACGAGCGAATCGATCACGGAGCGGTTGACCGCCGCAGCCAGGAAAGCCGTGGCGCCCGGCACCGTCATTGTTTCGCTGACCGCGCCGCGGGGCGTGCCCTACATCGCAACCCGCGCTGAAGCCCAAATCGGCGGCGCCATTGCACTGGAAATGCTTGCTGAACATCACCGGGATTTCGACGCCGCCATTATCGCGGCGTTCGGCGATCCCGGGCTGTTCGGCGCGCGCGAGCTTTTTGATCTGCCCGTGATCGGATTGGCCGAAGCGTCGATGCTGACGGCGTGCATGCTGGGGCGTCGGTTTGCCATCGTGACCTTTGCCCGCGCGCTGGGCCCCTGGTACGAGGACTGCGTCGATATGCATGGCCTTGGTGGCCGCTGCGCCGGTGTGCGGATGCTGGACGAATCCTTCGTCTCGGTTTCGGATGTTCAGGAAGAGAACGAAGAATTGCTGGTCAGGCTCGCTAACCGTGCGGTGACCGAAGATGGTGCGGATGTCGTTATTCTCGGCGGCGCGCCACTCGCGGGCCTCGCGGAGAAGGTCAGGGATCGCATTCCGGTGCCTGTGGTGGATCAGATGGCGGCGGCGATCAAACAGGCGGAAGCGCTGGCCGTTCTGGGCGCGCGCAAGGCAACCGCCGGAACGTTCCGCCGCCCGGCGGCAAAGCCGACAACCGGATTGGCGGAAGCATTGGCCCTGCGTATCGAACATCGCGACCGGTAGCCGCGGTGCTGATGCCACCAGATTATTTCTGATTTTCCGAAATATTGCTTTCCACGAACCCGAATCAATTTTATATTCCACGCCGTCCCGCCTCATAAGAGGGACGTTTCGCGATCGTCACGAACGTGAGGCGGGATGCGGTGGACGCGGATGCGCCTTTGACGAACGGCGCTGAGGCGGACGGTGAAGTCGTGTGGTCCTGACGCCTCGACGCTGGCGTCAAGTTCTTGAGAAGCAAGCTTCTCAGGGGCGACGGTGGCAAAAGAGCCCGATCGCCGGGGAGAGCGCGAAGTAAGCCGTAAACCATTGCGCGGGGAATGCCGGGTGTTCTCGGTGTGACCTGACTAACGCGTGTGCTTTTTTACTTACGATCTTCGCATACGCGGCAGCGGGCGCACCAGGCGCCCGGTATTCCCTGCGCCCTCTGTATTCAGATGGCGGAGTTTCCTGCACAACTCGGGCGCACGGCGTCGCGGGAACGCGAAGATTTATCCTGACGTCATTGCGAGGAGCGAAGCGACGAAGCAATCCACTCTTTTCTTTCTCTGTGCTGTAAGATGGATTACTTCGCTTCGCTCGCAATGACGGTGTTGAGATTGTCCGGGCTCTTTGAAATTCGAATCTGTAACGCGCTGCCTCAGCTAATCTCCTTGCGCACGATCGCCGCCGCATCGCTCATCGCCTTGAGCTTTCCAAAAGCAACATGGCGCGGCATGTATTTCATGCCGCAATCCGGCGCGGGAATCAGCCGGTCGGCAGCGACGTATTTCAGACCGTGGCGAATCCGGTCGGCGATTACGGCGGCCGTTTCAACGGTGGGATCGCCGAGATCGATCACGCCGAGCATGATCTTCTTGGATGAGAGATCGGCCAGCACGCCGAGATCGAGTTTGGGTTGCGCCGCCTCGATCGAGATTTGCTGGGCGCTGGTGTCGGCGAGTTCGGCCAGAAACGAATAGCCGGTGGGCTTGTTCGAGCCGGCCACAACAGCCGCATAGCCGAAACAGACATGCAGCACGGTCGGGACCGTGATGCCCTGCAAAGCGCGGTTAATCGCCTTGACGGCATAGCGCCTCGCAGCTTCAGGATCCTGGCGAACCCAGGGTTCGTCGAACTGGATTACGTCGGCGCCGGCCTTCTGCAATTCCAGCGCCTCGGCGTTGACGGCGGCGGCAAACGCCATCGCGAGTTCTTCATCGTCCTTGTAGAATTCGTTCTTGGCCTGCTGGCTCATGGTGAACGGGCCGGGCAGCGTGATCTTCGCGGCACGGTCGGTGTTGCGGCGAAGGAACTCCATATCGCGCAGTTCGACCGGGCCGGTGCGGTTGATCTTGCCGACCACGCGGGGCACCGGCGTTTTCAGGCCGGAACGCGAGATGGTCATCGCGGGATTTTCGCTGTCGACCCCCTCGAGCGCGGTGGCAAAACGGTTGGAGTAACTCTCGCGCCGGATTTCGCCGTCGGTGACGATATCGATGCCCGCACGTTCGAGGTCGCGGATCGCGACGACCGTCGCATCGTCCTGGGCCTGTTCGAGATGCGCCTCCGGGATCCGCCAGATTTCGGTCATGCGGGTGCGTGGCACGGATTTGGACAGCATTTCACGGTCCACCAGCCAATCCGGCTGCGGATAGCTTCCAACGACGGTGGTAGGCAACAGGTGTGTCGGTAATGGCAAAGGCTTCAACTCCCGGCGGTGCGCGCGGTTCTTCCGGCGCGGCTTGTTTAGCTGACGTACAGGTATTGGACAAAGTAGATATGGGACAAAGCGCTGCCAGTCCAGAACCGGCCAGGCCGGCCCCGTCGGGCAGCGTTAAGGATCGCCAGCGGCACCCACCGCAGCGCGATCCGGTGGCGGCTTCCAGTCTCAGGAGTTGCGCCGGCCCGTGCTGGTCGCAATGGCGGCGGCGGCAGTGCGATTTTCGACGCCGAGCTTGGCGTAGATCTGCTCGAGGTGCTTATCCACCGTCCGTGGGCTGAGGCCGAGAATCTGGGCGATGTCGCGGTTGGTCTTGCCTTTGCTTAGCCACGACAGCACCTCGCCCTCGCGGGTGGTCAACCCCAATTCGCTGCTGAATTCAGCGGGCGTATCGCCGCCCTGGTCCTTGGCCAGCCGCAGCAGGAATTCATTGGGGGCGAGCTTGCCCATATATTGCAGCCGGAGCTGCTCATTTTCCGGGAACGACGCCGCGGCAGGGGCTTTCGATCCGGCGGCGCCCTTCTGGGTCTGCTCGAGCCATTGCAGCATCGGCTCAGGCAGCACGAACTCGTCGTCCGAGCCGGCCGCAAGATTTTCCGACAGCAGTTTCTGCGCCTGCGGCGTCGCCCATACGATCTTGCCCTGCCGGCTGACGGCGAGCAAAAACCGGCCGGAGACGTCGAGCGCGGCGCGGGCGCTTTGGGTCAATCGCGCATTGGCCAAGTGTACGCGAATCCGCGCCAGCATTTCCTCGATCACGATCGGCTTGGTGACGTAATCGACGCCGCCAGCTTCCAGCCCGCTGACGATGTGCTCGGTCTCGGCGAGGCCAGTCATGAAAATCACAGGCACATTGCTCAGGCCCGCATCGCGCTTGAGGCGGCGGCATGTTTCAAAGCCATCCATGCCCGGCATGACGGCGTCGAGCAGGATGATGTCGGGCGTGATCTGGTCGACGATGCGCATCGCCGCGGCGCCGTCCATCGCGACCATCACCGTCATGCCCGCGCCGTCGAGCGCGTCGGTCAGGAGACGCAGCGTCTCCGGCGAGTCGTCGACGACGAGCGCGACGTCGCGCTTTTTGGTTTCAGTGATCATAGCTGTGCAGCGTTTTGAGGGTTGCCATGTACTGGTCAAGATCGAAGCGGTCGATCAGCGAGCGCATTTGCGAAACGAAGTCGGCGTGTTCGGGATGGTCGGTGCCTATTTCATCGAGCTTGACCTGGATCGCGCGGATGTAGCCCAATTGTCCAAGACCGATCAGCTCCTCGACATGCCTCACCGGCGGGCGCGAGCCGCTCTCCGGCTTCCAGTGCGGCACGGCGACCTGATAGGTTTCATACTGCCATTCGATCTTGAGCAACTGGCGGATCAATTCCAGCAGCCGGGGAATATCGATCGGCTTCATCAGGTAGCCATCATGGAACGGCTGCGCCAGCGGCGCGCCATGCGCTTCCAGCGCACTGGCGGAAACCATCAGGATGCGGGCCTGATGATGCCCGGTGGAACGCAGCGTTTCCGCAACCGTCCAGCCATCCATGCCGGCCATCGAAATATCAAGCAAGAACAGATCCGGCCGGCAATGCTGCGCGAGGGAAAGGCAGGCGGCGCCGTCGGGTGCGCTGAGCAGGATAAAGCCGAGCGGCGTCAGCACCTCGCGCAAGAGGTCGCGCTGGATCGGATCGTCGTCGGTGATCAGGATCGTCTTGCGCGGACCGTGATAGCCGAACACCGGTGCGTCGACCGGCGCAATACGCGTAGGATTGGTCACTTCCGACAGCAGCATTTTCACCTGGAAGGTGCTGCCGGCCCCAACCTTGCTGGTGACCTGGATATCGCCGCCCATCACACCCGCGAGCAACCGGCTGATCGTCAATCCGAGCCCGGTGCCGGTTTGCGGCTGCGAAACGCCGAGCGCGCCGCGTTCGAACGGAGCGAAGATGCGCTCAAGGTCATCAGACTGGATTCCCGGGCCGGTATCGATTACCTCGAACTCGGCGACGGGGCTGCGGTAATGCACGACGAATTGCACGCTGCCGCGCTGGGTGAACTTGATCGCGTTCGACAGCAGATTGATCAGGATCTGGCGCAGGCGCTTTTCGTCGGCATAGACCACGACCGGCAGCACCGCCGGGCGCTTGAAGATGAAATCGATACCCTTGGCTGCGGCCTGCAAGCGGAACATGCCGACGAGTTGATCGAGAAATTCGCTGACGCGAACCTCGTCGCGCGACAGATAAAGCCGGCCGGCTTCGATCTTGGAAATGTCGAGAATGCCGTCGATCAAACCCGACAGATGATCGGCGCTGCGGCGGACCACGCGCACCTGATCGCGTGGCTTGGTGTTCAGGCTCGAATCCTGTTCCAGCAACTGCGCATATCCGGAGATGGCATTCAGCGGCGAACGCAGTTCATGGCTCAATCCGACGACATAGCGGCTCTTGGCGAGGTTGGCCGATTCAGCGACTTCCTTGGCGCGCTGCAATTCGGCGTCGGTGCGCTTGTGGGCGTCGATCTCGTGGATCAAAAGCGTCGTCTGCCGTCTGGTCTCGGCCTCGGCCGCGCGCCGGCTTTGCTGCGCGAGCACGAACAGCCACGCCACCACCCCGATGATGATCGACAGCGCAAAGAACACTTTCCAGAGCACGTCGGAGAGTTGCGTATCATCGACATGAAGCGTCGCCGATGTCTGCAGGTAGATCATGCCGAGCGTCAGCCCAACCAGCCCCGCGGAAACCGCGAACACGCCGAGGTAATGCCCGAGCTGTGAGTTGATCCTTGCATACATCGGCTGCGGCAGCATCTTGCCAAAAGTCTCGGCGACCTGCGCCTGGATCCGCGCATGCGGTTTGCAGAGATCATGGCAGCGCGCATCCAGCGAACAGCACAGCGAGCAGATCGGTCCGGCATAGGCCGGGCACGACGCCATGTCCTCGGGCTCGAACGAATGTTCGCAAATACAGCACTGGATTGCCTGAACGTTTTGCCAACTGCGCTTCGGCTTGCGCGCAATATAATATTTGCCGCCGGTGGCGAAGGCGATCAAGGGCGCGGTAACGAAGGCCACCAGCAGCGCGACGAACGGCGCCAGCGCCTTCGCGGTCGGTCCGAACAGCCCATAGAAGGCGCTGATCGAGACGATGGTCGCGATGGTCATTGCGCCGACGCCGACCGGATTGATGTCGTAGAGATGCGCGCGCTTGAATTCCATGTGCTGCGGGCGCAGGCGAAGCGGCCTGTTGATGACGAGGTCGGCGACCAGCGCGCCGACCCAGGCGATCGCGACATTGGAATAGAGCGCCAGCGTCTGTTCCAGCGCCTTGTAGACGCCGATCTCCATCAGCAGCAGTGCGACCAGCACGTTAAATACCAGCCAGACTACGCGGCCCGGATGGCTGTGGGTGAGGCGGGAAAAGAAGTTCGACCACGCAATCGAACCGGCATAGGCGTTGGTGACGTTGATCTTCAACTGCGACAGGATCACGAAGGTCCCGGTCAGGGCCAGTGCGAGATTCGGCTCCGACAGCACGTAACGAAACGCTTCGAGATACATGTGCGCGGGCTCGGCGGCGTGCTCGGTGGACACACCGTGGCTCAGCGCAAAGAAGGCCAGGAACGATCCGGCCAACAGCTTGAGCGCGCCGAGAATGATCCAGCCCGGGCCGGCGCTTAACAGTGCGATCCACCACGACGTCTTCGACGTTCGCCGGTCGCGCGGAAGAAAGCGCAGAAAGTCGACCTGCTCGCCGATTTGCGCTACCAGCGCGAACACCACCGAGGCGGCGGTGCCGAACAGCAGGAGATCAAGATGTCCTGAGGGGTTGCCGTGTTCGCCGGCAAATTTCGTCCATTCCGCAAAGGAGTGCGGATTGGCATAGGCGATCGCCGCGAACGGCATGATGTGCAGGATGATCCACAGCGGCTGCGTCCACAGCTGGAAGCGGCTGATCAGCGTGATGCCGTGGGTGACCAGGGGAATGATGACGACGGCGCTGATGAGATAGCCGATCGGACGCGGGATTCCGAAACACATCTCCAGTGCGGTCGCGAGGATCACCGCTTCGATCGCAAAGAAGATGAAGGTGAAAGAGGCGTAGATCAGCGAGGTAATGGTCGAGCCGATATAGCCGAAGCCGGCGCCGCGAGTCAGAAGATCAATATCGATGCCGCATTTGGCGGCGTGATAGGCGATCGGCAGCCCGCACAGGAAGATAATGACGCTGACGACCAGAATGGCGGCGGTGGAATTGGTGACACCGTAATTCAGGGTGATGGTGCCGCCGATCGCTTCCAGCGCCAGGAACGAGATCGCGCCCAGAGCGGTGTTGGCAACCCGGGCCGCAGACCAGCGCCGCGCGCTTTTGGCGGTGAAGCGCAGCGCATAATCCTCCAGGGTTTGGTTCGCAACCCATTGATTATACTGGCGTCTTACGCGGTCTATCCGCTGCCGCCCTGCCACTGTGAGCTCCCCCTGCGCTTGAACGATCCGCCTGCAAACCCCGTTTCAAAAATCTACGTCGCTATTTTGCGGTGCAATATACGCGATCTTGCGTATCTGTGCACTGCACAATTTCCACCATCCTAATCTGACCAATAGCGCGTCCTCGAACCAAAATGGGGTAGTCATGTCAGATGAAATCAAGCGGGGTCTGCAGTCCCCGTTCCGGCGCAAACTGCTCATGGGAATGGCCGCATTGCCCGCCATCACCATGTTGCCGCGCCCATCCTTCGCCGATGTTCCGGCGACTTCCGCGATCAACACCACTGGTCTTGCGGTAACCGATACCGAAGTGACCTGCGGCATCCTGCATTCGGCCACCGGCACGATGGCGATTTCGGAAACCGGTTCGATCGAAGCTGAAAAGCTCGCTATCGCGCAGATCAATGAAGCCGGCGGCATCCTCGGCCGCAAGATCAAGTTCATCCAGGAAGACGGCGCCAGCGACTGGCCGACCTTCGCCGAGAAGGCCAAGAAGCTTCTCGTCAACGACAAGGTTGCGGCGATCATGGGTTGCTGGACCTCGGCGTCGCGCAAGGCGGTGCTTCCGGTCGTCGAGCAATATAATGGCATGCTCTATTACCCGACTTTCTACGAAGGCCTCGAGCAGTCCAAGAACGTGATCTACACCGGCCAGGAAGCCACCCAGCAGATTCTCGCTGGCCTGAACTGGATTGCCAAGGAAAAGGGCGCCAAATCGTTTTTCTTTATCGGTTCGGACTACATCTGGCCGCGCACGTCGAACAAGATCGCGCGCAAGCACGTCGAAAACGTGCTCAAGGGCAAGGTCGTCGGCGAAGAATATTATCCGCTCGGCAACACCCAGTTCAATTCGGTGATCAACAAGATCAAGCTGACCAAGCCCGACGTGATCTTCACCGACGTCGTCGGCGGATCGAACGTTGCGTTCTACAAGCAGCTCAAGGCGGCCGGTATCGACCTGTCGAAGCAGGCGCTGCTGACCATCTCGGTGACCGAAGACGAAATCGACGGCATCGGCGGCGAGAACATCGCGGGCGCTTATGCCTGCATGAAGTATTTCGAGTCGCTCGATAATCCGAACAACAAGGCCTTCGTGCCCGCATTCCAGAAGATGTGGGGCGCCAAGACCGTGATCGGTGACGTGACGCAGGCCGCCTATCTCGGCCCGTGGCTGTGGAAATTAACGGCTGAAAAGGCCGGCAGCTTCGACGTCGACAAGATTGCGGCGGCTTCGCCGGGTGTTGAATTCAAGGGTGCGCCGGAAGGCTACGTGCGCATCCACGAAAATCATCACCTCTGGTCGAAGACCCGCGTCGGCAAAGCCAAGCTCGATGGTCAGTTCGAACTGATCTACGAGACCGCCGACCTGGTCGAGCCGGATCCGTTCCCCAAGGGCTACCAGTGATAAGCGCTACCAGTAAGCTGCGCGCAAACCGCTCCCTGGCGTGAGTTTACGATTCACGCTTAAGACCCCCGCGTCGCGAACCTGCTCGCGACGCGGGACTTCCCCGATGGAGAAGATCGATGTTTGGCGATTATTCGATTGGTGATCTTGGCTCGATCTTCGTCATGCAGGGCTTTGCGGGCCTGATCCTGTTTTCGGTCTACGTGCTGATGGCACTCGGCCTTGCGATCATCTTCGGCCAGATGGGCGTCATCAACATGGCCCATGGCGAGTTCATGATCCTTGGCGCCTACGTGACCTGGATGACTTCCAATTTCTTCCAGGCGTATTTGCCGGGATTATTTGCCGGTTACTTCTTCCTCGCGATGATATTGGCCTTTCTGGCCTCCGGTGCGCTCGGGATGCTGGTGGAATGGGTGCTGATACGCCACCTCTACAAGCGTCCGCTGGATACGCTGCTCGCTACATGGGGCCTGAGTCTTATCCTGCAACAAGCCTTCCGTTCGGTGTTCGGCGCGCGTGAAGTCGGCGTCGAACTGCCGCAATGGATGCTTGGCTCGCTGCATGTCACCGACAGTATCGAGGTGCCGATCAACGGCGTCTTCGTGATGTGCCTGACATTCCTGATCACGCTCTGCGTTGCCTATGTCATGTACAAATCGCGCTGGGGACGTCAGGTCCGCGCCGTCGTGCAAAATCGCATCATGGCCGGGGCGGTCGGCATCAATACCGAGAAGGTCGATCGCTACACTTTCGGCCTTGGCTGCGGCATTGCCGGCATCGCCGGCAGTGCCTTCACGATGATCGGCTCGACCGGGCCGACATCGGGCCAGCTCTATATCGTCGATACCTTCCTGGTCGTCGTGTTCGGCGGCGCCGCGAGCCTGGTCGGCACCATCGCCTCCGCCTTCAGCATCTCGCAGACGCAGTCGACCCTCGAATTCTTCATGTCGGGATCAATGGCGAAGGTTCTAACGCTGCTTGCAGTGGTCGGAATTCTCATGCTGCGGCCGCAGGGGCTGTTCGCCCTCAAGGTCCGCAAATAACAAAAAGGGCTTTGAGCCATGACCAATCGCTTTGTCAATCGATCGGAGCTGATCGGAATCCTGGTGCTCGCCGTTTTCCTGGTGGTGATCCTGCCGCTCTGTCTTGACGTGTTCCGGCTCAATCTGGTTGCGAAATATCTGACCTATGCTTTCGTCGCGCTCGGCCTGGTGATCTGCTGGGGATATGGCGGCATTCTCAGTCTCGGGCAGGGCGTGTTCTTCGGCCTCGGCGGCTACTGCATGGCGATGTTTCTCAAGCTCGAAGCCTCGAGCCCGGAGAATACCAAGATCCAGTCGACGCCCGGCATTCCCGATTTCATGGACTGGAACCAGATCACGTCGCTGCCGTTCTTCTGGAAGCCGTTTCACAGTCTGAGCTTCACCATCGCCGCCGTCATTCTGGTGCCGGGCATCTTTGCCCTGATCATCGGCGCGGCAATGTTCAAACGCCGCGTCGGCGGCACTTATTTTGCGATCATCACCCAGGCCGTCGCCGCGATCCTGACCATCCTGATCGTGGGTCAGCAGGGCTATACCGGCGGCATCAACGGCATGACCGACCTGCGCACCTTGAACGGGTGGGACATCCGGCCTGACCATGCCAAGGTCGTGCTCTATTTCTTCGAGGTCGGTTGTCTGTTCGTCTGCATCTTCATCGCCCAATTTATCCGGCATTCGAAACTGGGCCGCATCCTGGTGGCGATGCGCGACAAGGAAGACCGGGTTCGTTTCTCCGGCTATAGCGTCGCGAATTTCAAGATTTTCGCCTTCTGCGTCGCGGCGATCTTTGCCGCGGTAGGCGGCGCCATGTTCGCGCTCGAAGTCGGCTTCATGTCGCCGTCCTTTGTCGGCATCGTGCCGTCGATCGAAATGGTGATCTATACGGCGGTCGGCGGCCGGCTTTCGATCCTGGGCGCGGTGTACGGCACGCTGCTGGTGAACTTCGCCAAGACCAGCCTGTCGGAATCCTTCCCTGAATTGTGGCTGTTCGGACTGGGCGGCCTGTTCATCGCGGTGGTGCTCGCCTTCCCGAATGGCCTTGCGGGCATCTGGGGCGACTATGTGCAGCCGCGCATCGATAGCCTGCTCTCATCACGCAAAGCCAAGCCCGGCAAGGAATGGACCGACAATTCCGTCGCCGATGGCGCGCCGGCGGAGTGAGGAGATAGGTCATGCTGATAGGTCACCAGCCCAAGGAATTCCTGCTCGCAGTCGAGGCGCTGACGGTTTCGTTCGACGGCTTCAAGGCGGTCAACGATCTGTCGTTCTATGTCGATGAAAACGAAATCCGCGTCATCATCGGCCCCAACGGCGCCGGTAAGACCACGGTGCTCGATCTGATCTGTGGAAAGACCAAGGCGACATCAGGCTCGATTCAGTTCCGCGGCAAGGAACTGACCAAGATGAGGGAGAACGAAATCGTTCAGACCGGCGTCGGGCGCAAGTTCCAGACGCCGTCGATCTATGACGATCTCACGGTATTTGAAAATCTCGAGATATCCTTTCCGCGCGGCCGCAGCGTGTTCGGTGCCTTGACCTTTACCCGCGACGCCGTGGTGCGTGACCGGGTTCACGAAGTCGCCGAGATGATCTTCCTGAAAGACCGCCTCAACATGAGCGCCGATCTTCTCAGCCACGGCCAGAAGCAATGGCTGGAGATCGGCATGCTGCTGATCCAGGACCCGGACCTGCTGATGCTCGACGAGCCCGTGGCCGGCATGAGCGTCAGCGAGCGGGTCAAGACCGCCGAACTGCTCAACCGCATTATCAAGGACCGCTCCGTGCTGGTGATCGAGCACGACATGAAATTCGTCGAGGACATCGCCCACAAGGTCACGGTGCTGCATCAAGGCCAGATCCTGTCGGAAGGCTCGATGGAGCACGTCAAGAACGATCCCAAGGTGATTGAAGTCTATCTCGGGCACTAGCGCATGATGGCGGAGAACGGCGCCGGGCTTCCCGGAGGGGTCGTGCTCCGCGACAGACAAGGAACACTTTAATGCTGGCTATCTCCGATCTGCATGTCGCCTACGGCCAGAGCGAAGTGCTGCATGGCTTGAATGTTTCTGTCGCGCCCAACGAGATCGTCGCGATCATGGGCCGCAACGGCATGGGCAAGACCACGCTGATGAAGTCGCTGATGGGCATCGTGCCGACCAAGAGCGGCTCGGTGACCATGGAAGGCGCGGAGCTGAGCAAATTGCAAAGCTACGAGCGCGTCGCCAAGGGCCTGGCGTATGTGCCGCAGGGCCGGATGATCTTCTCGACCATGACGGTGCAAGAGAATATCGAAACCGGACTGGTTGTGTCGGGAGAGACAAAGGTGCCCGACAGCATCTATGAATTATTTCCGGTGTTGCTGGAAATGAAGGGCCGCCGCGGCGGCAATCTGTCCGGCGGTCAGCAGCAGCAACTCGCGATCGCGCGCGCGCTGGTCACCAAGCCGAAAGTCCTGCTGCTCGACGAGCCGACCGAGGGTATCCAGCCTTCGATCATCAAGGACATGGCCCGCACGCTGAAGCGCATTCGCGACGAACGTGGATTGTCGATCGTGGTCTCCGAGCAGGTACTGAGCTTCGCGCTGGATATCGCTGATCGCGTGCTGGTCATCGAGAATGGCGAGATCGTCCGTGACGACGCGAGAGAGGGCGTCGATGCCGCACAGATTTCAAAATATCTGTCGGTCTGATTCCTAAACCAAGTGTGTAAACCAAGGGGAGCTTTTTTATGCCAGATACACTAGTCAAGGTCGATCTTTCCAAGTCGCCTTACGAGAACGACAAGATTCACAACCGCTGGCACCCTGATATTCCGATCGTGGAATGGGTCAATCCGGGCGACGATTTCATCATCGAGACCTATGACTGGACCGGCGGCTTCATCAAGAACAATGATTCCGCCGACGACGTGCGCGACATCGATCTGTCGATCGTACACTTCCTGTCCGGTCCGATCGGCGTCAAGGGCGCGGAGCCCGGCGACCTCCTGGTAGTCGACCTGCTCGATGTCGGTCCGCTGAAGGAGAGCCTGTGGGGCTTCAACGGCTTCTTCTCGAAGAAAAATGGCGGCGGATTCCTCACCGATCATTTCCCGCTGGCGCAGAAATCGATCTGGGACATCAAGGGCCTCTATACGTCATCGCGCCACATCCCCGGCGTGAATTTCGCAGGCCTGATCCATCCCGGTCTGATCGGCTGTCTGCCGGATCCGAAATTGCTGGCGACCTGGAACGAGCGCGAGAATGCGCTGATTGCGACCAACCCGACCCGCGTGCCGGGCCTCGCCAATCCGCCGTTCGCCGCGACCGCGCATGCGGGCCAGGCGAAGGGTGATGCCAAGGCCAAGGTCGGCGCCGAAGGCGCGCGCACGGTGCCGCCGCGCGAGCATGGCGGCAACTGCGACATCAAGGATCTGTCGCGCGGCTCAAAAATCTACTTCCCGGTCTACGTGCCCGGCGGCGGTCTTTCGATGGGCGATCTGCATTTCAGCCAAGGTGACGGCGAAATCACCTTCTGCGGCGCGATCGAAATGGCGGGCTGGCTGCACATCAAGGTGGACATTATCAAGGGCGGCGTGGCGAAATACGGCATCAAGAATCCTGTATTCAAGCCGTCGCCGATCACGCCGAACTACAAGGATTACCTGATCTTCGAAGGCATCTCGGTCGACGAAGCCGGCAAGCAGCATTACCTCGACGTGCACATCGCCTACCGGCAGGCCTGCCTGAACGCGATCGAGTATCTCAAGAAGTTCGGCTATTCCGGCGCCCAAGCCTATTCGATTTTGGGAACGGCGCCATGTCAGGGCCACATCTCCGGCGTGGTCGATGTCCCGAACGCCTGCGCGACGCTGTGGCTGCCGACCGAGATCTTCGACTTCGACATTATGCCGTCGTCGGCGGGTCCGATCAAACACATCAAGGGCGACATCCAGATGCCGCTCTCGCAGGATAAATAAAGCTCCCGGCGACCGGATGCGGAGCGGCTCAAGGATCCGCCGCCCCGCATCCGCCGCCGCGAAGGTCTGGAGCGTAAACGCTGAGGGAATGAAATGCCGTTCTATGAGTATCTCTGCAACGATTGCGGCCCGTTCACGGACATGCGGCCGATGGCCGAATGCGATGCGCCGCAGGATTGCCCGCAATGCGACGGCGAATCGCCGCGCGTGATCCTGACCGCGCCGAATTTCTTCTGCATGCCGTCGGACAAGCGCAAGGCTCACGCCACCAACGAGCGCAGCTCCAATGCGCCCAAAACCGTCGGCGAATACAAGGCGTCCCATGCGCCGGGGTGCGGATGTTGTTCGACCAAGCCGTCGCGTTTAGTGGCGAAGTCCAAAAGCGGCGGCAAAAGTTTTCCGACCGCGCGCCCCTGGATGATCAGCCACTGATCCCGCGATCAGCTACCGATCCCGGATTGCGGGTCTGAGCTGCAACGTGTTGCCCTACTGCCGCCTCGGGATCGGTTTCCGTGGCGGCGCGGGGCCGTCACCGCTGACGGCCTGCGGGTCGAATTTGCGGGTCACCTTGACCGCCGACTCGCTGATATCGAGGAGAGTGCGACGCCCTTCCTCCATCAGCACACCCGAACGCTTGTTGAAGCTCTCGGCCAGTTCGCGAATTGACTTCACTTTCTGAAACAGTTCGCCGTCGTTGCCGCGCGAAATTCCCGGAAGCACATTGTCGACCTTTGCCAGCGCGCTCTCGACGCCGTCAAAGGCACCGGTCGCCTTGCGCATGATCATATCGATCGCCTCATCGCTGCCGGCCAGGGTCGAGGTATAGGTTTCGAACGACAGCATCGCGTCTTTGATCACGGTCTGGTTGTTGACGAGAATACGGTCGATAGTGTGCAGGGTATCGCGGATCGTCTGGGCCTCGCTGAGGTCGGCGGTCAGGGTTGGAACGCCGTCGGCATCCAGTGGCACCGGAGGCGCGGCGGCAGCCCCGCCGATCAGCGATATCGCGGATATGCCGGTAAGCCCCTGCGCTTCCAGTCCGACGATCGTGTCCTTGCGAATAGGCGCGCTGTTATCGATCGAGACCAGCGCGACAATCTTGCGGGGGCTGTCCAGCGTAAGCGACAGGATTTCTCCGACCTGAACCCCGTCGAAATTCACGTTGCCGCCCTTGTGCAGGCCGCTGGCGGAACCTTCGAACACGATGCGCAGCGGGCCGCGTTGCTGGAGGGTGTGGATTTTCCGGATCCCGAGAAAGCCGATAAACGCCGCGGCAATGACCGCAAGCGTGGTCGATCCGATCATCAGGTTGCTGGCGCGCGCCTTCATTCCGCAATCCGGTTGCGATGGGCTGGCATGGAAAGGCCAGCGCGGTTCGTGGTCCCGGATTGTACGGGCAAAGCCAAATTGGCGAAAGACCGGGGAACCGCGCCCCCGGCCTTACTATCGGCTACATCCGCGACGCGATTCGATCGTTCTCAGGGCTGCAGGGACGAAACGTAGGCCGCCAGCGAGATCATGTCGTCAGGCGAGAGCTTTTCGACCACCGGCGCCATCTGAGCGGCGCCGCTTCCGGCGCGCGCATGCTGCTGGAAATCGTAGATCTGGCGCACGAGATAGCTCGGCGAACGTCCGGCAATGCCGGGAACGGATGCCGCACCTCTCAGCTCCGGACCATGGCAGGTCGCGCAAGGCGTCGTGATGCCGGCACCCCCGGTTTTGGCCAGGGCCTCGCCCTTCGCGATGCTGCCCTTCGGGACATAGGCGATGAATTGCGAGCGGCTATCGCGATGCTCGAATTGTTCCGCGTTGACGGGAGTTTCGACGATGCGCTCCCCGATCGGTTCGGTGCCGCCATCTTTCACGAGGGCATAGAACACGCGTGCGATCTGCGTTTTCGGGATCGTGTCGGCCTCGACGACCTTGATCAATGATTTGGGCTTGAGCGAGGAGAAATAGGCGGCGGCGGCCTGGACATCTTCATCGCTGGTGGCCTTGGCGATCGCCGTCATCAGCAGCACCGGAACGCGTTGCGGGCCCGCAAATTTCCGCGCGCCGCTCTTATAGTCGGCCATCTGCTGGGCGATATAGGCCGCGGGAAGACCGGCCAGACTGGCGTTCTCGGGGCCACCGGTGCCTTCGACGCGATGACATGCGCCACAGGCCCGCACGTCGGGCGGTCTGCCATGCGCGACGACGTCCGGCATCGCGGGATGATCGTCAGGATGCCAGTCCGGCGCGAAGAAAAGATCGCGCTCCTGCGTGATGGTGAACGCCTGCGTGCTGTCGGGAACGTGCCTCGGCACGCCGTCATCGGGCGCGGACTTGAAATCCGGCGCCCATGGATAGGCCCATGCCGGAAACGAGTTTGATGTGGCCGCCGATGGTGCAGGCGCATTTGGGGTCTGCGCCATCGCGCCTCCACAAAACGCAATGCCAACGATGGCGAGCGTGCCCAGGGCAAATCTCGTCAGGTTTGTCACGCTCGGCCTCCCGTTTTGCAGTCTTGTTATCAAGCTTACGTTTGGTGCCAGTCATCACGCAACAGCGCGGGACCAGTGTTCACCGGCGTCCGATCCAACCCCGCTCTGCGCTCTCTTCAGGCGCGGGTCGCCGGTGGATGCGGCATGTTGCCGGCTTCGCCGAAGCGCTTCTTCGCCCGTTCGCGCAATTGCTGGAACGTCACGTAAAGCATAGGCACCAGGAAGATCCCGATCGAGCTGGCGGCAAGCATGCCGCCAAAAACAGCGGTCCCGACAGCCCTGCGGCTGATCTCGGCGGCGCCGGTGGCGACGACCAGCGGCAGCAAACCGAGAATGAAGGCAATCGAGGTCATCATCACGGCGCGAAAGCGCATCTGCGCACCGGCTATCGCGGCGTCTGCGATCGCGACGCCACTCTCGCGCTGCTCCTTGGCGAACTCGACGATGAGGATACCGTTCTTGGCGGCCAGTGCGATCAGCACCACCAGCCCGATCTGGCCGTAAAGATCGAGATTCAAGCCGGCGATCTTGATGCCGAGGTAAGACCCGAGCACGCCAACGACGACCGACAGCAGCACGGGTATAGGGATCATCCAGCTTTCATAGAGTGCAACCAGGAACAAATAAGCGAATAGAACCGCCAGCGCGAGAATGGTGCCGGTCTGGCCGGAGGCCTCGTGCTCCTGATAGGCGGTGCCGGTCCATTCGAAACTGTAGCCCCCCGGCAGCGTGTTACTGGAAATGTCCGTCATGGCGGCGAGCGCTGTGCCCGACGAGATGCCCGCGGCCGGGCTGCCGTTCACCGTGACCGACCGGTAATTGTTATAGCGGGTGATCACCTGCGGTCCGGTCACGATCTTGAGGCTCGCGATGGAGCGGATCGGCACCATCTCGCCGGTGGCGTTTCGCACATAGATTTGCCAGATGTCGGAAATGTCGCCGCGATCGGATGCCTCGCCCTGAACGTTGACCTGCCAGGTGCGGCCATAGAGATTGAAGTTATTGACATAGATGCCGCCGAGCGTCGCCTGCAATGCGGTGAATACGTCGCTGATGTTGAGACCGAGCGCCTGCGCCTTGGCGCGGTCGATGTCGAGAAAAACCGACGGGTTGGTCGCCGTGAAGGTCGAGAACACGCGTGCGAGCTGCGGGTTACGGTTGGCGGCGCCGATCAGCCCGCTGGTAACGCTGCCTATCGCGACCGGATCCTGCCCCTCCAGCGCTTCGAGCTGGTATTCGAAACCGCCGCTGGTCGAGAGCCCGATGATCGGCGGCAGATTGAACGGGAGCACGTTGGCCTGCCGGATCTGCGAGCCCGCGCCGAACGTACGCCGGATCAGCGCCTGCGCCGAATCGGCCGCCGCCTTGCGGTCCGCGAACGGTTTCAGCCGCGCTACCATGAAGGCGTTGTTCGGCTCGGAGGCTCCGTCGAGCAGCGAAAAGCCGACGATCGAGAGCGTGTGTTCGATGGCGGGCATCTGCTTCAGCAGGTCTTCAACCTGCTTGGTTACCTCGCTGGTACGCGCCACCGATGCGCCGTCCGGCAATTGCACCGAGATAAAGAATGCGCCCTGATCCTCTTCCGGAAGGAACCCGGTCGGTGTCAAGAGCGACACGCCGAATACGCCGCCTGCGAACACCACCACCAGCACGAGCGACAGTGCGGCCATTCGCACCAGCCTGCGGACGCCGCTGGCGTAGCGGTCGCGAACCCAGTCGATGCCGCCGAGCACGCGCCCCATGATGCCGCGCGGCGGTCCGTTGTGACGCAGGAACACCGCACACAAAGCGGGTGACAGTGTCAGTGCATTCATAGCCGAGATCACCATCGCGGCGCTGATCGTCACCGCGAACTGGCGGAACAGCGTGCCGGAAATTCCGGGAATGAAGGCAATCGGCACGAACACCGACAGCAGCACCAGCGTGATAGCGATGATCGGCGCGGTGATCTGGGCCATGGCTTTCTTGGTGGCGTCGGCTGGCGAAAGATCCGGTTCTTCCTCCATCACGCGCTCGACGTTCTCGACCACAACAATGGCGTCATCGACCACGATGCCGATCGCGAGCACCATCGCCAGCAACGACACTGTATTGGCCGAATAGCCGAGCACCAGCAGCACGGCGAAGGCGCCGATCAGGCTGACCGGAACCGCAACTGCCGGGATCACGGTGGCGCGCAAATTGCCAAGGAACAAAAACACCACGATCACCACGAGGACGAAAGCTTCGCCAAGCGTCTTGAGCACCTCGGCGATGGTGTCGCTCACAAACGTGGTGGAATCGTATTGTACCAGATAGGTGAGCCCCGCCGGAAACCGTCCCGACAGGTTGTGCAGGGTCGTCTGCACGGCCTTCGCCGTCGTCACGGCATTGGCACCGGGCGCAAGATAAATGCCGATCGGCACACCGGCGCGGCCATCGATCCGCGATTCGCTGTCGAGATTTTGCGCGCCGATTTCGACGCGGGCGACGTCGCTGATCCGCAGCACCGAGCCATCCGGATTCGCCCGCAATACGATTTTGCCAAACTGCTCCGTGGTGGTCAGCCTTCCCAGCGTCTGCACGTTGAACTGGAATTGTTGCTGGTCACTGATCGGCCGCGCGCCGATGCGGCCGACCGGCGCCTGCACGCTCTGGGCACGGATTGCGGCGATGACGTCGGAGGGCGCCAGATTGAGGCTGGTGAGCCGCTGCGTATCGAACCAGATTCGCATCGAATAATTCAGTTTCGCGAACAGGCTGGCCTGGCCGACGCCGGGAGTGCGAGAAATCGCGTCGAGCACGTTGATGATGGCATAATTCGTGATGAACAGCGGATCCTGCTTGCCATTGTCACTGTAGAGCACGATGAACTGCAGGATCGCCGATGATTTTTTCTGCACCACCAGACCCTGCGCCTGCACCTCGGGCGGCAGTTGCGAAATCGCGGTTTGAACGCGGTTATTCACGTTCACGGTGTTGATGTCAGGATTGGTGCCGAGCGCGAACGACACCGTGAGCGTGTAGCTGCCGTCGTTGCCGCTGGTGGATTTCATATACAGCGCGCGATCGACGCCGACCACTTGCGCCTCGAGCGGCTGGGCGACGCTGGTCTCAACCACATCCGCGGAGGCGCCGGGGAATACGCCCGTCACGGTGACCTGCGGTGGCACGATGTCCGGAAATTGCGATACCGGAATCTGCAGCAGCGCGAGGGCACCCGCGATGTTGATGACGATCGCAATCACAATCGCGAGACGGGGACGGTCGATAAAGACGGAGGAAATCATCGGCCGTTGCCCGCTGGCTTCGCTTCGCCGGCGCCGCCTCCATCGATCTGCGTACGGCCGTCACTTGCGACGGCCCTCATGCTGGACTGGATCAGCGCGCTCGCCGGCCCGGGCGAGACTGGCTGGCCCGGGCGCACCCGTTGCAGGCCCTCAACGATCACCTTGTCGCCGAGCGAAATCCCGCTGATGACGGCGGCCACCGTGGAGGTCGACTGTCCAAGCTGAATCCTGCGCTGCTCGGCCTTGTTGTCCGCGCCGACCGTGAAAACATAATCGCCCTGCTGGTCCGACAGCACGGCGGAGCGCGGAACCGCCAGCACCTCGACCGGCTGGACCCCTTCCAGCAACACGGTGACAAATTCGCCGTCGGTAAGTTCGCGTATCGAACCGTCCGTGGTGGCAGGATCATGCAGTGTCGGATTGGGGATGTCGCCGCGCATCAGGAAGGTGTCGGTGCTTTGCGCGATGGTGTTGTTGACGAAGTTCAGTTTGCCGGTCTGTTCATAAAGGCGACCGTCCGGCAGGCGAAGCTTGATCACGACCGCGTTGAAACCGCCTCGCGTCGCGTAACGTTCGCGCAACGCCAACTCCTCGCGCACCGAAATCGGGAAGGTAACGTACATCGGATCCTGGCTGACGATGGTTGTCAGCACGCCCGCCCCCGGGGTGACAACGTTGCCTTCGGTCACAGCGGTGCGACCGACCAAGCCGTCGATGGGCGAGCGGATATCGGTATAGTCGAGGTTGATCTGGGAGGATTGCACCTGGGCCTGGGCGGACTGCACCTGCGCTTCGAAGCTGCGCTGGTTGGCAATCGCGGCGTCGTAGGTCGATTGTTGACCGGCCGGGCCGCCGAGCAAGGTCCGCGCCCGGTCGGTGGTCAATTTGGCGTTTTCGAGCGTCGCCTGCAACTGCGCCACCTGCGCCTGCTTCGACGCGAGATCGGCCTCGAACGGTGCGCGCTCAAGACCATAGAGTTTATCTCCGGTCTTGATCTCGGTGCCTTCCTTGAACAGCCGCTTTTCCAGAAAGGCGGTTACGCGCGCGACCACGTTAACCCGATTGACTGCCTCGATCCTGCCGAGAAATTCGCTGGATTCGGTAATCGGCCGCTTGGCCACTTCAATGATACCTACCGCCGGGGGCCCGCTTGCGGCAGGCTGCGCCCGAACTGTGGCGGTTGCTGCAAATGCAACGGCGCCCGCAATCAGCAGGCCGATAGGCGCTCTCGCAAGGTGCATTCCCGCCCCCTCACCATGATCAGACCCCCAATGCTAGCACACTTCGTGGTAGCAAATCACGGGATCGAACCATCTTGTTGCACTGATAATTTTGTTGCATCGAATAATTCTAACGTGGCAGGCGCATGAACCTGGTTGATCGCCGCATGTCGCCCTCAATGATAAAGGCGAAACGGTATGATCACGCTTTATCACTGCGCGGCGGCGCGCTCGTTCCGGCCGCTCTGGACGCTCGAAGAGCTTGGACTGCCCTATGAACTCAAGATGCTGCCGTTTCCGCCGAGGGTCTTCGCCAAGGAATATCTTGGCATCAATCCGCTCGGCACCATTCCGCTCTTGCTCGATGGCGAAACGCGGATGACGGAATCCGCCGGGATCGCGCAGTATCTGGTGTCGCGCTACGGACCGACACCGCTCGCGGTTGGCGTCGATGAGCCCGACTACGGCGCGTTTATCAACTGGCTGCATTTCGGCGAGGCGACGCTGACATTTCCGCAGACGCTGGTGCTGCGCTACACGCAGCTTGAGCCGGAGGAACGACGAAGTCCGCAGGTGGCGACCGATTACGCGAAATGGTTCTTCGGCCGGTTGCGCGCGGTGGAAGCCGCAACAGCCAAAAGCGAGACGCTTTGCGCGGACCGCTTTACCGCGGCCGATATCTCGGTCGGCTACGCGCTATTGCTGGCGCAGAGGATCGGGCTTTCCAGGGATTTTGGACCGGCGGTCGCGGCCTATTGGCAACGCTTGCAAGCCCGCGATGGATTTCGCCGGGCGGTCGAGGCCGAAAATCTGGCCAGCGACCAGCAAAATGTCGCGCGAAGATTTTAAAATCTCCGTTCCGATTGAATCGGAACGGAGAACCGGTGCCCACTTCGCTCGAAAACGCTAGCTTGCATCCAGCAGCTTGTTCAGCCGCAACCGCGTGATGATGTAGACGTTCTGCAGATCATTGGCGAACTCGGTCTGGGTGTCGTTCTGCAGCCGGCGGTTAAATTCGAACAGGATGCCCTCCTTGGTGTGCATGCGCACCGCGATGATGAAGGGGAATCCGAATTTCTTCTTATAAGCGGCGTTGAGGTTCGAGATCTGCGTCATCTCGTCATGCGAGAGCGCGTTGAGCCCGGCGCTGGCCTGCTCGGCGACCGATGACGCCGTCATCGCGCCGGCCTGGGCTTCCTTGCCGGCCAGATCAGGATGGCTCTGCAGCAGCGTGAGTTGCAGGGTTGCCGGGGCGTATTTCGCCACGGCGACCATGGCCGCATGCATGTCATCGAGGCTGGCAAACGGCCGCTTCTCCCACGCCTGCTCGGCAACCCAGGGCGAGTTCTCGAAAATGCCGCCGAACTTTTGAACGAAGGCGGCGCGGTCCATGGCGTTGACCGGCGCCATGTCTGCCGGGCCGGCGATCGCGGCTGCAATCGTGAATGGCCCAGGCAGCAAGACGGACATCAAGGCAAGCACGAGGGCGCCAATCAAGGAAGACAACGTCCTGCGATGGATCATCATGTCGGTGCCCTCGCTTGACCTCGGTGGAAGGTTAGCTGCCGCGATAGGTGGTGTAGCTCCAGGGCGTGGCCAGAATCGGCACATGATAATGCGATGCAGCATCGGCCATGCCGAATTGAATCACGGCCTTCTCCAGGAAAGGCGGATTGGGCAGCACGGTGCCGAGCTTGGTGAAATATTCGCCGATATAGAACACCAGCTCATATTGGCCGGCCTTCATGTTTTCCGGCGTCAGCAGGGGCTCAGCGTTGCGGCCATCGGCGTTGGTGTGAACCGTCCGGATCAGCTTGTAGGCACTGCCCTCGAGTACGCTGAAGTCGATCTTGACGCCTTCCGCAGGCTTGCCATTGGCGGTGTCGAGCATGTGGGTGGTCAATCCCGGCGTTCCCGCTGCCAGCGCGAACTTGTTGCCGAATGCCGCAAGCGCCAGCATGGCCGATCCCGTGCCCAGCAAATTTCTGCGATTCAGTAGCATCATGGCGTTGCTCCTCAGGTTAGTTTCGCGCGTTACTGGCAACGGCGATCCGGTGAAAAGTTGCAAAATTCACGCCATGGGAGGCGTTTCCGAGGGCAAAAGGCCCGGATCAGGACTTTAGAATCAAGACTTGGAGGGCTGGTCGTCCGGCGCCCCGGACGCATGCCCCGTCGCTGCGTGAACCCGTGTCAGGACCGAATTGTAATAGGCATCGCGTTCCCGGTGGAAAAGCTCCTGATGGGCGCGAAACGCAGCGATCCTTCCGCGGATTTCCTGGCGGACGTCAGTGATGGCCGGGGACGAGAGAGTGGACTGCGCGGTCTCGATTTTCAGCGTCCCCGTCTGCACAGCGGCTGCCTGTACGGCCTCGGCCTTCAAAATCTCGACTCGCCGATCTTCCGCCGCGATCTCGTCAACCGGCGCTGACTGGGCCAGAGGGGACTGGACCAGGGGCGACTGAAACAGAAGGTCCAGCGGGGTCATCCGCGCTTCAGCCGCCGGCTTCTTGCCGGTGACGGATTGCACGAACGCCATGGTTTGCGCGATAAAAAGGTCGCGCTCCTTGATCCACTTCATTTGACACCTCAGCCTGCCCGTATTTCAGCAAAAACCGAGCGATCAATCAAGCCGCGGTTTTGCCACAAAGCTGGAAATGGCGGGCCGATTAAGCGGGTAGGTTTCTTCGCCGGCACAATCCAGACGTGTTGTTTGGCGCGGAATACCGCGCAGGATCGGATAACGTTCCCTCACAGAATTCGCGAGGTCTTGTCGCCCCAGTAGCGATCGCGCAACAACCGCTTGTAGAGTTTTCCGGTCGGAAGCCGCGGCAGTTCCGCCTCAAAGTCGATCGAGCGCGGCACTTTCTGGCGCGACAGCGACTGGCTGCAGAACTGAATCAGCTCCTCGGCGAGATCCGGACACGCCGCGATCCCCGGCATCGGCTGCACCACCGCTTTGACCTCTTCGCCAAGATCGGCATTGGGAACGCCGAACACCGCGGCGTCCGCGATCTTGGGATGGGTGATTAGGAGGTTTTCGCATTCCTGCGGATAGATATTCACGCCTCCCGAGATGATCATGAAGGTCGCGCGATCGGTCAGATGCAGATAGCCGTCGCTGTCGACATAACCGACGTCGCCGACGGTGCTCATGCTGCCATCGGGCGAGCGGGCTTCGCTGGTCTTGTTCGGGTCCTTGAAATATTCAAACGGCGATGCGGTCTTGAACCAGACCGTGCCGGGCTTGCCGGCGGGGGATGGCTGCATGTCCTGATCGAGAATGTGGAGTTCGCCGAGCAGCACCTTGCCGACGGTTCCCCGGTGCGCCAGCCATTCGGTGCTGTTGCATGCGGTAAATCCAAGACCTTCGGTGGCGCCGTAATATTCATGGATGATCGGTCCCCACCATTTGATCATGTCGTCCTTCACCAGGGACGGGCAGGGCGCCGCGGCATGGACCGCGATCTCGAGAGATGACAGATCGTAGCGACGCCGCGTGGCTTCCGGCAGCTTCAGCATGCGCGAGAACATGGTCGGCACCAACTGGCTGTGGGTCACGCCCCATTTCTCGACCAGTTCGAGATAACGCTCCGGATCGAAGCTCTCCATGATGATGACGGTGGCGCCGATCCGGATGGCGAGGTTGACCGCGGCCTGTGGCGCCGAATGATAAAGCGGCGCCGGCGACAGGTAGATCATGCCTTCGCGGTACTGCCAGAGCCTTTGCAGGAAATCGAACAGCGGCATTTGCTGTGCCGGCGGATTCTCGGCCAGCGGCCGCAAGATGCCTTTCGGCCGTCCGGTCGTACCCGACGAATAAAGCATCGCGGTGCCGATGCACTCGTCCGCGATGGGTGTCCTGGGCAATCTGCGCGTCGCTTCCTGCAGGCCGACGATGCTCTCGCTCTCGCTCTCGCCATCGACGATAATACAGAGTTCTATCTTCGGACAGAGCTTGAGGGCCTCCCGCGCCACCTCAAGCTTTGCAACCGATGTGATGAGAATGCGGGATTCGCTGTTATCGACGATGTAAGCCAGTTCGCTTCCCGTCAGGTACGAATTGACGCAGGTGTAATACAGGCCGGATCTCTCGCCCGCGGCGCAGGCTTCGAGGTAGCGGCTGTTGTTCTCCATGTAGATCGCATAGTGATCGAGCCGCTTCATGCCGTGGTTGCGAAACAAATGCGCGAGGCGATTGCTGCGCGCTTCCAGCTCGGCATAGCTCACGGTCTCGCCGGAGTTTGCCATGATGAAGGCGGGCTGCAGGGGACGGAGATAAGCTTGCTTGCCGGGATACATTTTTCCTCCGATGATCTTATGCGGCCAGAAAAAGCATTCCGCGCATCTGCGCGGGACTGTCGGTCTTTCGTTTGGGGATTTTATCGATCGCGGAGGTTGCGGGATCGCGCATGGCGACGGCCGCAGGAAACGCGCGGGCCGCAGACTCATCGCTCGGCTCGACCATGGCGGCGCGACGGCCGAACATGCTTCCGCCTGCCGCACTGCAAACAGCACGTCCCTTGTGCACGACGTTGTCCTCCCCGGACGATCTGATTTTTATTGTAGCTTTGCAGACAATTTAGCGGAGTAACTGCGAGGAGGGGAACCACAAAATGATCCCCGCCCCGCTTTGCGCGACAGTTTTAAGACGTCTGGACGGATGCTTGGGCGAGCGTCCCGGTGCTACCAGCGGTCGATGCGGTCTCTGGTAGATTTTTACAATAATATCGGCTGGCGCGGGTGTAGCTAGGAGCCTGCCGCGCCGGTGCGTAACGATTTTGCTTGATCCCGGCCGGTTCTTGAACAGACTGCGGGGCGATCTCGTCTTGATCCTGCCGCAGGTGACGGTGCCTCGTTTGATCGCGGCAAAAAGTGCAGAGGAGATGGAATTGCGCGTGACGGAGAAATCGGAGCGGTTAGCTCGGCCTGTCAATGTCCGTTCATTCTGCCATCTTGGGCCGTTGGTCGTTCTGATCGCAGTCACCTTGTCCGGCTGCGGCGATAAGCCGCCAGCGCCAGCCGCGGCTGCCGCGCCACCGGTGACGATTGCGCAGCCGACCAAGCGCACGGTCACGGATTGGGACGAGTTCACCGGGCGGTTTGAAGCGGTCGAAGAAGTTCAGGTCCGCGCCCGGGTCGGCGGATTCGTCAACAGCGTCGAATTCCGCGACGGCGCCTTCGTCAAGACCGGAGACCTGTTGTACGTCATCGATTCCCGTCCCTTCGAAGCCGTTGCCCAACAGGCTGACGGCCAGCTCGCGGATGCGCGCGCCAAGGCGGAGCTTGCCAAGCGCGAACTCGATCGCGGCCTCAATCTGGTCCAGACCAGTGCGGTCTCCGAACAGGTGGTCGATCAGCGCCGCCAGGCTTTGCAGGCGGCAAAGGCTGCGGAGACACAGGCCGAAGGCCTGCTCAAGGCCGCGCAGCTCAATATCGAATTCAGCCATGTGGTGGCCCCGATCGACGGCAGGGTGAGCCGCCATCTCGTCAGCGTCGGCAATCTCGTGCAGGGCAGCGACGGTGCATCGACGCTCCTGACTTCGATCGTCTCGCTGGATCCGATCTACATTTATTTCGATGTCGATGAGGCGACTTATCTCAAAGACAATCGGCTGTACTTTGAAGGTAAGCGTCCCAGTTCGCGCGACACGCCAAATCCGGTCCAAGTGACGCTGACCGGCGAAACCAAGCCGTCGCGTGAAGGCAAGATGGATTTCATCGACAACCGGCTGGATGTTTCGACCGGTACGCTGCGTCAGCGGGCGGTGGTCCCGAACAAGGATTATTCGATCCTGCCCGGCCAGTTCGGCCGGGTGCGGCTGATCGGCAGCGCGCCCTACGAAGCGCTGCTGATACCGGATGTGGCCGTGGCGACCGACCAGACGCGCAAGATCGTCTTCGTGGTCAAGGATGACGATACTGTGGAGGCGCGGGCGGTCACCCTCGGTCCGCTCGACGATGGCCTGCGCGTGATCCGCGAGGGCTTGAAGCCGGAAGACCGGGTGATTGTGGAGGGCCTGCAGCGCGCGCGCGTCGGGGCGAAGGTAAGCCCGCACGCCGCCAAGGCCGCTCCTGCCGGTAACAAGACATGAACCTCGGCCAGCTTTCCATCAATCGTCCGATCCTGGCGATGGTGATGTCGATCGTGCTGTTGATCGTCGGCGCCATCGCCTACACCACGTTGCCGGTGGCGGAATATCCGCAAGTCGTGCCGCCGACCGTGGTGGTCACCACGCAATATCCCGGCGCCTCCGCGCAAACCGTTTCCGATACCGTCGCCGCGCCGATCGAGCAGCAGATCAACGGCGTCGAGGACATGCTCTACCTCTACAGCCAGGCGACCTCGAACGGCCAGCTCACGATCACCGTCACGTTCAAGCTTGGCACCGATCTCGACAAGGCGCAGGTGCTGGTTCAGAACCGGGTCGCGATCGCGCAGCCGCAATTGCCGGATGAAGTGCAGCGCAACGGCGTCGTCACGCGCAAGAACAGCCCCGACATCCTGATGGTCGTGTTCATGCTGTCGCCCGACGACACGTTCGACCAGCTCTATATCAGCAACTATGCGCTGCTTCAGGTGCGCGACCAGTTGCTTCGGCTTGATGGCATCGGCGACATTCAGATTTTCGGCGCGCGCGATTATTCCATGCGGCTGTGGCTCGATCCCGACAAGATCGCGAATCTGGGACTAACCGCGGGCGACGTGCTGGCCGCGATCCGCGCCCAGAACCTGCAGATCACCGGCGGCCAGCTCGCCGCGCCGCCGATCGCGGACCGGGCTTTCCAGCCCAATCTCACCTTCACCGGCCGGTTGAAGGATATCCGGCAATTCGAGGATATCCTCGTCAAGGCCGGATCCGACGGGCGCACAGTGAAGCTGCGTGACGTGGCCCGGATTGAACTGGGCGCGTTGGATTACACCACCAACAGTTTCCTGCTGCGGAAAACCGCGGTCGCGATGCTGGTGACCCAGCGTCCTGGCTCGAACGCCCTGGCGACGGCGAAAAACATTTCCGATGCGATGGTCAGGCTCAAGGCCGACTTCCCGAAGGGGCTCGACTACAACATCGGCTACAACCCGACTGAGTTCATCGCGCAGTCGGTGAGCGAACTGATCAAGACGATTTATGAAGCGATGGCCCTCGTCGTCATTGTCGTGCTGGTGTTTCTGCAGGGCTGGCGTCCCGCCATCATTCCCATCGTCGCGATCCCGGTGTCGCTGGTCGGCACTTTCGCGGCGATGGCTGCGCTCGGCTTTGCAATCAATAACCTGACGCTGTTTGGCCTCGTGCTCGCGGTCGGGATCGTGGTCGACGACGCGATCGTGGTGGTGGAGAATGTCGAGCGGCATCTGCGCGACGGCATGAGCCGGCGTGATGCGGCGTTGCGCACGATGGAGGAAGTCGGCGGCGCGCTGGTGTCGATCGCGCTGGTGCTATGCGCGGTGTTCGTGCCGACCGCGTTCCTCGGCGGCATTTCCGGACAGTTCTTTCAGCAATTCGCTATCACGATCGCGGTGGCGACCGCGATCTCCTGTTTCTGCTCGCTGACGCTTTCACCCGCGCTGGCGTCGCTGATCCTGGAGCCGCACGCGGAGAAGCGTCCCCTCCCAAGCTGGAATATAATCGGGCGCGGCTGGGAAAAGTTCACCGGCGTTTTCAACCGCGGCTTTGACCGGCTATCGCATCTCTATGGCAGCGCCGCCGAATTCGTGATCAGGCATTCGGTTGTCATGCTGCTGATCTATGTGGCATTGATCGGCAGTGCCGGATGGCTGCTCGTCACAACACCGCAAGGGTTCATCCCGGCGCAGGATCGTGGTTACATCATCGTCTCGGTGCAATTGCCCGGCGCCGCCTCGCTGGCGCGAACCACCGAGGTCGTCCGTGAGATCGAGAGGATTGCACTGGACACGCCCGGTATCGTTCGCGTGGCGGTGTTCGCCGGATTGTCCGGTGCGACCCGCACCCAGGCCAGCAATGCAGCCGCGCTATTTCCGGTATTCGACGAACCGGAAGTGCGGTTGAAAAAGGGACTGACCGCCGCCAGCGTCACGGGCGAACTACGAAAGCGGCTGTCGGCGCTCGAGGGTGCTTTCATTATCGTCATTCCGCCGCCGTCGATTCCCGGCATCGGTACCGGCGGCGGTTTCACCATGCGTATCCAGGACCGGCAGGGCCGTGGTCCCGAATTGCTGGCGGCGGCCACCGATGAACTCGTCGCGGCGGCCGGCAAGGAGCCGGGGCTGACCTCGGTGTTCTCGCCATTTACCGCGAATACACCGCAGGTGTTCGTCGATATCGATCGCATCAAGGCGCAGAAACTTGGTGTGCCGATCCAGGGTGTGACGGATGCCATCGAGACCTATTTCGGCTCCGCCTATGTCAACGACTTCAATATCCTCGGCCGGACCTACCACGTCACCGCGCAGGCGGATCTGCCATTCCGCAAGGAGACTTCCGATCTCGCCCGTTTGCGCACGCGCAACGCGGCTGGCGACATGGTGATGCTCGGCAGTGTGGTGGATTTCCACGACACCTCGGGACCCGACCGGGTCGCGCGCTACAATCTGTATCCATCCTCCGAACTTCAGGGCGATACGACGCCCGGAACGAGTTCGACGACGGCGATCAACATCATGAAGCGGCTGGCGGAGCAAACACTGCCCAGCGGTTTCTCGTACGACTGGACCGACCTGTCCTATCAACAGGTCACCGGCGGCAATGCGGGCCTCTATGTGTTTCCGATCTGCGTGCTGTTCGTATTCCTGGTGCTGGCCGCACAATATGGCAGCTGGAGCTTGCCGTTCGCGGTGATTTTGATCGTGCCGATGTGTTTGCTGGCTGCGACGATCGGCGTGCGGGTGATGGGGCAGGACGTCAACATCCTGACCCAGATCGGCTTTGTGGTGCTGGTGGGATTGGCCGCGAAGAACGCCATTCTGATCGTCGAGTTTGCCCGCGATATCGAGCTCGAGGGCCGCGAGCGTCTGGAAGCGGTCATCGAGGCCTGCCGGCTGCGGCTGCGTCCGATCCTGATGACGTCCTTCGCGTTCATTCTCGGTGTGCTGCCGCTAGTTGTTTCAACCGGCTCGGGATCGGAAATGCGTCAGGCGGTCGGCGTCGCGGTGTTCTTCGGCATGCTCGGCGTGACCTTGTTCGGGCTGATCTTCACGCCAATCTTCTACATGATCGTGCGCAACCTCGCGGATGGATCGCATAAGAAAACCCCGGCGTCCGCCGGATAGCGGATCGCCGATCATCGATTTCGCGTCGTGACGCATTCGATACTAATGGCGCATGCGAAATAGGTGGGCAGTCGCAGGGTTATAAAATATCATGCTCGAAACGAGAATCTCGAAACAAGAACCCTAACAAGAATCCTGGGGAGGCCAATATGAAATCGGGAATGTTGCCGGCTGCCGTTACGGCATGCGGTTTGTTGCTTGCGGTTCCGGCGTCGGCGCAGGGGGTCAAGATCGGCATCCTGAACGACCAATCCGGTGTTTATGCTGATTACGGCGGCAAGTATTCCTTCGAGGCCGCCAAGATGGCGATCGAGGATTTTGGTGACACTACCTTGCTCGGTCAGAAGATCGAGATCATCACCGCCGACCATCAGAACAAGCCCGATCTGGCCTCCAGCATCGCGCGACGCTGGTATGAGGTCGAGGGTGTCGACATGATCACCGAACTGACGACGTCGTCGGTGGCGCTCGCCGTGCAGCAGCTATCCGGGGAAAAGAAAAAGATCGACATCGTCGTCGGTGCGGCGACCTCACGCATCACCGGTGACGCCTGCACGCCCTACGGCTTTCACTGGGCATTCGATACCCACGCGCTTGCGGTCGGTACCGGCGGCGCGCTGGTCAAGGCTGGCGGCGATAGCTGGTTCTTCATGACCGCCGATTACGCTTTCGGCTATGCGCTCGAAAAAGATACCAGCGAGATCGTCACCGCAAATGGCGGCAAGGTGCTGGGATCGGTTCGCATTCCCCTGAACTCGTCGGACTTCTCATCGTTCCTGCTGCAGGCACAAAGCTCGAAGGCGAAAATCATCGGGCTCGCCAATGCCGGTCTCGACACCACCAATTCGATCAAGCAGGCGGCGGAATTCGGCATCGTCGCCGGCGGCCAGAAGCTGGCCGGCCTGCTGATGACGCTCGCCGAAGTGCACGGCCTCGGGCTGCAGGCCGCGCAGGGGCTGGTGCTGACGGAGGGTTTCTACTGGGACCAGAACGACAAGACCCGCGCGTTCTCGGAACGCTTCATGAAGCTGACCGGCCGCATGCCCAACATGATTCAGGCCGGCACTTACTCCGCGACGCTGCAATATCTCAAAGCGGTGAAAGCCGCCGGCACCAAGGACTCCGACGCGGTGGCCAAGAAGCTGAAGGAACTGCCGGTCGACGACGTGTTTGCCCAGGGCGGCAAGGTGCTCGAAAACGGCCGCATGGTGCACGACCTCTATCTGTTCGAGGTCAAGAAACCGTCGGAGTCCAAGAAGCCCTGGGATTACTACAAGCAGCTCGCAGTGGTGCCCGGCGACAAGGCGTTCCCGTCCGCCAAGGAGAGCGGCTGCCCGCTCACCAAGTGATCGCAATTTCGTGATGTTCGGACGATGCGCCGGTCACGCGCAGTTGTGAAATACCCTACCAAGTTCCAAGCAGAATCCCGATCTATCGACGGTGTTGCAAGGGAGCCACGACGCCCGGATTAAATTCCCGGGCGTTTTGCCTTTTGTTGCAGATGCGAGTATGCGGAGGCTACTTTCCGGCCGGCTCGGCTATGCCTCCACGAGGAAACAATGACGTCATTTGGCGGTTACACGGGATCAATCAGCGGACGTCGCTTGCTGGCCCGGCGATGGATACGACCGCTGCAAGCCGCAGCCATCGCGCTGTCGATGATGCTGCTCTCGATCGGCACACCCGTGGAGGCGGCGCCTCTAGCTCAGGGATCGACGGCTCACGTTTATCTGCTGCGTGGCGTGCTCAATATCTTCTCGATGGGTCTGGATGACATCGCGGCAAAACTGGAAGCACAGGGTATCCCGGTCACCGTCACCAATTATCTCGGCTGGGCTTCGCTCGCCGAGCAAGCTGCCGCGGACTACAAGAGCGGGAAGGTGAAGACCATCATTCTGGTCGGGCACTCCTCGGGTGCGACGGTGCTGCCTGACATGGTCGCGCGGCTCGACCAGCTCGGTGCGCCCGTCAAACTGGCGATCGGCCTGGATTCGGTGTTTCGCACCAGCCTGCACGGGCGCGTCGGACGTTACATCAATTTCTACATCGCCAATGGCAATGGCGAGCCGGTGAAGCCGACGGCTGGTCTGCATGGCAAGCTGGAAAATGTGAACGTGAACGTCCCGGGTGTCGGACATCTCAACATCGAGAAGAACGAGATCATGCAGCGCAAAGTGATCAGCGCCATCGATGCTGTGGCCTTCGCCCGGTAAAGGTAAACGCCACGCCGGCGGCCTTGGGCGTCGATCGACGCCATAATTTTACCAATCCGGCGAATCTAATCTGTTGTCCGCATATGGCGTGTCCCACCGGCTATTCCCGGAACATGCCGACTGGCTCTATATGCGATGAGTCAACGGCGTTTAGGATGATTCGTGGTGCGCATGATCAAGCCGACGTCCGTTGCGAAGATCGTTTTTGGCGCGCTGCTGTCGGCCCTGCTGCTGTGTGGCGACCCTGACCTGGCTTTCATGGGTCCGGTCGCTGCACAGACCGGGATCGCGACACCTTCGCCGGACGCCGCTCCCCCGCCCGCCGTGCCCCATGCGCGGGTTTACTTGTTTCGTGGCGCGCTCGGTCCGATCTTCTCGCGCGGGATGGACCATCTGACGGAGCGGATCGAAAAGATCGGCATCACCGCCGACGTTTATGAGTTCACGATTTGCCGCATCATCGCCGCGGGTGCGGTCCGCGAATATCGCGAGAAGCCGCAGCCGATCATTCTGATCGGGCACTCCATGGGTGGGTATTGCGCGCTGATATTTTCCGAAATTCTTGAGGCCGAAAATATTCCGGTGAGCTTCGTGGTTACGATCGACCCGCCTCAGATTAGTCCCGAGGTGCCGCTTAATATCGAGCGCTATCTCAATATCTTTCTGTCGAAGAGCGTTTTCGGGGGCAGCAATATCAAGGCGAAGCGGGGATTCCGGGGTCATTTCGCAAGCTTCGACCTCTCGGAGCATGAAGAAGTCTGGCACATCAATATCGAAAAAAACGACACCATCCAGGAGCAGCTGGTCAGCAAGGTTTTGCAGGTCGCAACCATGTCCGGCGGGTTTGAGGGAGAGACGCTGCCGCTTCGTTATGTCGTTCCGCCCAGTGCCGCCATCGACCTGTGGGACAGCGGCATGTCGGTGTTCGCCCGCCCGGGCGATAGCCTGCAGACGATCGCGACATTTTACCACGTGCCGCTCTGGTCGGTGACCCAGGCCAATAAGGGAGCAGGCAATACACCGCTGGTGCCGGGCGAACGTGTCGTCGTCCCCCGCCATATGGCGCCGCTTGCGGAAGTCTCGGCGCAGTCGCCGCCCAAGCGCTGATAAAGCTGATATCTCTATATGCTAAGCGTTCAGCTTTGCGGCAGGAATGGAACCAGCATGGGAACGCGGTGGCAGTAGCTTCCGTAAGCCTCTGCGCCGAGTTCCGCGGTCAGAAAACCTTCTTCCATGCGGGCCTTCTGCCAGAGCCCGAAGGCGATCAGGACGGTGCCGAGCAGCGCGGTGATGGTCCCCACCGCAATGCCCGTCGCCAGCATCGCAGCAATCAGTCCGGTATAGATCGGATGGCGAACCAGTCCGTAAGGACCGGTGTCGATCACCCGGTGACCTTCCTTGCGCGTGATGGCGTTCGACCAGAATCGTCCCAGATGAATTCGCGCCCACCATGTAAACAGCGTGCCGGCCACGGTCAGTACGGCGAGTAAATATGTACCGCCGGTGCCGACATTCCAGAGCGGCTGGATGCCCAGGATACGCTCGGTCCATGGTGTCAGCAGGACGGCGCCGACGAGAATGGGAATACGATAGGCCCGCGAATCCCAGGTCCTGACATGCTTTTCGGTTCGCCCGGAAAAGAACGAGCCGATGCCCCAGCTGATGAGCCATGCGGCCCAGATGATGGCGAGCAATGCCGTGGGCCAGGTAGCGGTCCATCCGCTCCAGACGAAAGCCAAAATTGGGTTCTGATCATGTATCATGGGTCAGCTTATATTCCTGATTGCCTTGTGCTGGCAAATGACGGATCTGCCGGGATTCGAGGCGAAATTGCTCGTTATTGCCTGCCACGGCTGCCAAGCAGATAGGTAATTGTGTCGCGCAGCGCGGGCTCAACCGGCCGGGGCGCATAGCCGAGCTCTTGCCGCGCCTTTTCGATCGGTAAGTCGGTCGCCCGCAATGCAATTCGGACACCTTCCGCGGTACCGGTCGGGGTACGGCGCGTCACGTGATCGGCGATGAACTCGATCGCGGAAGCAGCCAGTTCCGCGAAGCGGCCGGAAACCGGAACGGCGAGATTGCGGCGGCCGCTGATCGCCGCCACCAATTCCAGAATTCTCTTCAGCCTGACACCCTCGCTGCCGAGAATGTAGCGATGCCCGATCTGCCCATGCTCCATCGTCAGAATCAGGCCCGCTGCGACATCGCGCACATCGACGAGATTCACGATGAAATCGAGATACAGGTGCAAACGTCCGTCCATGAAATGCAGGAGCATCGCGGTCGGTGGCGTCAGGTTGTGATCGTGGGGGCCGATCGGCATCGTCGGCGTGCCGATAACCAGCGGGAAGCCGGTTGATACGGCATGCACGGCATACTGCTCCGCCAGCATTTTCGAACGCGTATACAGGCCCGGCATGTCATCGAGTGGCGCCAAGCCTTGCGGGCCGACGGGGAGTGATGATGGTGCGGGGAATAGGATGGATTCGGTCGAGCAATGCAGAAAACGTGAAACGCCTTTTTTGCGTGCGGCCGTGATGACAATTTCCGTGCCGTGATAGTTCACGGCTTGAAAGTTGGCCTTGTTCGGCAACCACATCCCCGGAAGCGCCGCGAGGTGATATACTTCGCCGATGTCGTGCAGTGTCTCATCCACCAGATCGGGATCGAGCACCGAGCCTTGGACGTATTGCACATCCGGCAAGGCGTGAGCCGGGGGAATCAGATCGAGAACACGCACCTGTCGATTGCGGGCGACGAGCGCCGATACCAGGTGCTGTCCGATAAAGCCGTTGCCGCCAGTGACAAGTATTCTGGTCATGAACGCGGCAGCAGCTCGACCTGATGTTCCTCTGGCTGCGGAGCGCTTGCGAGGATCGCGGCCAGATCCTGCCGGAAGCCAAGCGCGATAAATAATTTTGCCATTACAAACATCGGTCCGAGCAGAAAGTGACTTGGGTTGTCCACCAGTGCCGGCTGGCGTCGTTCGAACACGCGATGTCCGACAATTTGACAGCCGATGCCGATGACGATCAGGACAGCCGAGATAGCCCACACGCTGGCGGTGCTTGCGTGATTCACGATAAAGGCAGCGGTTGAAAGTAAAATGACCGCAGCACCCAGGATCCCCATGCCGAGGGCCGCGTCGAGCAAGAACCAATAGATCAAGAGCGGCAGGACGAGGACAGGCACAATAGTGGTTGGTATGCCAAAGGCATCGAAAGACCAGAGGCTGATGGGAAGAATCGCGCCAAGGAATAAAAACACGATGCCAAATACATGCATCACGCTGTTCCAGGGGTTGCGGTGGTACTCGACATAATCCGCAAGCTGGCGCTTGAAATAATGATTCATAATGCGATGCGCTCGCTACAGCTCTCGCGTGCGGAAAGCACTACAAAAGCCAACATTCTAAAATGAGGCAGTGCCGCTCTACTGCCGCTTAGGTACTTAAACTTGGGACCGGCTTGAAGTCAAATAAGGGCCTGCGGCGTTTGCTCGCAGTGCTTGTTCCCTGATGTTTTGCCTTTTGCAACAGGCAGATACAGATCTTGCGAAGCCGAACGATCCCATTTCAGGCATGAATAAGGCGCCAGATAATGGCGCCGAGCGCGCCCAGCCAAAGCAGAATGGCCGCGGCGGCCTGTATTCCGAAACCTAGCCCCCGTTTGGCGGCGGCCTGCGAGTAGCCGGTCAAATAGAGGACGCGGCCGATAATCCAGACCAGGCCGAGGGCCGCGGCCAGCGCGTCACTGATATAGAACGCAAACAGCCACAGCGAGGGCAGGAAAATCGGCATCCATTCCAGCGTGTTCATCTGGACGCGGAACACCCGCTCGAAGTCCGGATTACCGGAGACGGTAGGCGCCTTGATGCCAAACGCCACGCGCGCCTTCGATACCTGCATGCTGGTGAAGAAATAAAACAGGATCGACAGCAAGGTGACGAGTGCCGTGAACTGAAACATCGCGGAATCCTTTTTAAGCCGATCGTGAAACATCGTTCCGGGCGTGAAGATCGCCCCCGGCATATTGCCGTTTGCAATCTCAATAGCCGGTCATTTCAAGATATCCTAACCCGGTGTGGCTGCCCTTGAAGCTGATCGGCCCTTCCCAATAGGGAAAGCTCGTTCCCATCCAGCACCGGGCGTTCAAGGGGCTACATTCGATCGTCAGGGCGTGCGAGGGAATCGCAATGTCCCAGGTGATCGGAAGCTTACGTCCTGCGATCTCGGCCTGGGCCTTCGGTGTCATCGTGATGTCGGTGGACGAGAGCTGTTCGGACTTGCCGTCGCGCGAAATCCAGTTGCCGGAACAGTAGCTGTTGCCGTCGGTCTGACGCAGCCGAAACAACATCAGCTTGTCGCCGGAGTCCAGATGCAGCGAGAACCAGTCCCATCCGGTTTGATCTGCAGCAAGCGGCTGGCTGCTCCATTCCCGGTCCATCCAGGCCTTTCCGGTCACGCCGGTGGGCTTGTCGTCGATGGTGATGCTACCGCTGACTTCAAAATACGGTTGGCTGAAATAATACGAGGCCTGCCCGCGCTCGGATTTGCGGCTGTAACCGGCGTCGCCTTGCAGCACCAGCGGACGATCGGCGTCGAGCCGCAGCGTGTAGGCGAAGTCCGCGCCCGAAGCCTTGAGTTCAAGCGGCGCCAGCATGGCGTCGCGCATCTGGTCAGAGCCGCGCATCTCCCAGGAATCGATCCAGGCCTGAAAAGGCTTAGCCTCGACGCCGGCCTGGCCGATCCCGCCGCGCGCGAATGTTTCGCTGTATCTGTGCGTATCCGCGCGGGTCACCGCGACGTGGCCCATCCAGATTTGTTGGTTGGCCCATCCCTCCTGCTGGGCGCCCGGCACCGTCGCCTGACGAAACAAGGTCCATTGCGCGCCATACGCCGTGCCGGTGGAATCCCTGAGGTTAGCCGTCACATACCACCACTCGATCCGAAACTGCGGATGCGGGCCATGGTCGGCAGGAAAGACAAAAGTCTTGCCGGGAACGACAGGCGCGAAGCCGCTTCCGCTCATGCCCAGGCCGGCAAAGCCCTGCGCCAAAGCGTTTTGGTGGCTGAGCGCGAGGGCAAGCGCTCCGCCCGCAAAAGCGCGACGGGATATCGGAGACTTACCGCTCATTGGCAAAAATCTTGACGAGAGCCGCCGGCTGCATGCGCGCCAGTCTGAGAACGGGAAGCAAAGCGGCGATCAGCGCCGCCGCCATGGCGACGCCGAGGAGTTCGAGTAATTGCAGTGGGAAGACATGAAACGGCAACCGCCAGCCGAATGCTTTTACATTCACCACCGCGAGCAGGCACCAGGCAACCAAAAGGCCAAGCGGCAGCGCGAGCAGGGTTGTGATCAGCGCGACTGAAAGCGTCTTCAGTAATTCAATGGCGGCAAGCCGCCGTCGTGTGATGCCGATCGCCCATAGCGGCGCCAACTGAGGCAGGCGGGAATTGCTCAGGGTCAACAGGCTGGTCAGCAAGGCGACACCGGCGACCCCGAGCGTGAAAGCGTTCAGCGCCGCGGTCACCGCAAAGGTCCGGTTGAAGATGCGTGTCGATTCCGCCTTCAGTGTCGCCTGATCCACTAGGTTGCGGCTATCGAGCGCGAATTTATCCTGCAGCGCCGATATCAGCGCCGGCACCGCGGCAGGCGCCACACGCAGGCCCATGCGCGTCAGTGGTATTCCGGGAAAGCGGCGAGTCAGCGCCGCGAAATTGACGGCGATCTGACCTTTGGGGTTGCCGTAATCCGCATAGATGCCGACCACCTCAAGCGTCCAGTTTCCGCCCGGTGCTGGGACCTCGATCTGATCGCCGACAGCGAGCTTCATGCGCCGCGCCAATTGCTCGCTGATAAAACCGGTATCGCCGGCGCGCAGCCGGATCCAGGCCCTGTCGGCTGATTGCAACAGCGGCCAGCGATCGCGGTAGGTGGCGTGATCGGCGAGGCCGAAAATCTCGACCGGCGCACCATCGATTTGCGTCTCGGCCCGGCCGCCCGGCAGGATCGCATCGACTTCGGGACGATCGCGAAGCCACGTCTTGATGTCGACGGCCTGCGCATCGTCGGCAGCGTTGATATAAACATCCGCCGCCAATCTTCCGTCGAGCCAACTGATAAAAGTTCGGCTGAAGCTTTCGACCATGGTGCCGACGCCGACATTGACCGCGAGCGCGAGCAGCAACGCCATCAATGCCAATGATAATCCGGAAAGCTGCTGGCGGCTATCGGCCCAGAACCATATCGCGAGCGCATGATGCGCCCGCCGCTGGCCCAGCGACAGCATCAGCTCCAGGACCGCCGGCAATCCCAGCGCCGCGCCGAGCAACAAGCCTGCGAGCACGGCAAATCCCGAGAGCAGTGAATCGCCGTACCACAACAGCGCCGCCGCGGCGGCGAACACGGCGAGCGCAACCGCGCTTTGCAAGATCAGCCATCGGTGCTGCGCCTGTTGCCAGGCATAGGGCTGCGCGGCTGCCAGCAGCGGCAGGCGGACCGCTTTCAACAGACTGGCGGTCGCGGCCGCCAATGCGCCGAGCACGCTGATGACGAGGCCCGCGGCCCACCATTCCGGCTTGAGCGTCAATTGGCCGGGAATCTGCGCGCCATACAGGCCGCGCAGCGAGGCTGCGACATCTGGTAGCAGCGCCGCGGCGATCAGGTACCCGCACACCAGGCCGACGATGCCCGCCACCAGCGCCAGCGATATCAGCTCAACCAGCAACACGGTGTTCAGCAGGCGCGCGGATACGCCGCAGGCCCGCAAGGTTCGCAGCATCGGCAAGCGCTGCTCGAAGGCCAGGCCGATCGCGGAATTGACGATGAACAGCCCGACGAAAAAGGACAGCAGTCCGAACGCGGTCAGGTTCAGATGAAAACTGTCGGTGAGACGTGCGAGATCGGTCTCGGCGTCTGGCTCGATCAGGCGGAGCTTGTCGCCGGCGACATTTTCAAGCGGCGTGCGCGTACCCTTGGTCTTGCCGATCAACAGCCGGGAAACCTGGCCGGGCATTTTGAGCAGTTGCTGGGCGATACCGATATCGACCACCAGCAGGTCGGGCACAAGCTGCGCCTGCACGCGCAGCGGCGGCAAGATGCTGCCGTTCGCCTGTGGCGAGGTGCCTTCCGCAACGCCAAGACTGGAAAGCGTCTCGGGCGAGACCAGCATTTCTCCCGGCGGCGTGACGAAAGATTGCAAGCCGGCTCTGCCGATCGCCGGTGCATTCCCGACTTCCGACGGCAACGTGACGGGGTCTACCCCGAGCAGCCTGAACGATCGCCCTTCGATTTGAACGCGGCCTTCGAGAACGGGCGACACTGGCCATCCGGCGCGGCGCAGATCGACAAAGAGCTGCTGCGAAAATGTTGCGCCGTTGCGGCTGACCAGCACAGCCGTTCTGGCGCCGCCGAAAGCGGCCGCGGCGCGGTCGTAACTGCTGCGCGCCTGCTGATTCAGCGCCTGCACGCCGCTCCACAGCGCTGTCGCGGAAATCAGTCCGATCAGCAAGGTTGCGAGTTGCATCGGGTGCCGGCGCCAGTGGCTGAGTAGAACCGCGAGAATCCACAGGATGCGGCTCATGCGACCAGCCCCGCGCTGAGATTGATGTGCCGGTCGAGCGTCGCAGCCAGCCGCGTGCTGTGGGTCACCATCAGAAAGCCGCAGCCGGTTCGGGTCACCAGATCACGCGTCAGCGCGAGCACGTCATCGGCGGTCGCCTCATCGAGGTTGCCGGTGGGTTCGTCGGCCAGCAAAAGTAGCGGCTTTATCGCCAGCGAGCGGCCGATTGCGACGCGTTGTTGCTGGCCCCCGGACAATTGTTCGGGATAGCGGTTCAGGAGGTCGCCGAGCCCAAGCCGTTCGACCAGTTCCGCATGCCAGGCCGCATCATGCCGGCCGGCAATGCGCGATTGAAACACGAGATTGTCCCTGACATTCAAGCTCGGGATCAGATTGAACTGCTGAAACACCAGTCCCAGCCGGTCGCGCCGCATTGCCGCGCGGCCGGCATCGCTGAGATCCGAAATCAAGGTATCGTCGAGCCTGATTTCGCCGCTGTCGGCCTGATCCAGGCCCGCGATCAGATGCAGCAGCGTGCTCTTGCCGCTGCCGGATTCGCCGGTTAGCGCGACGCGCTCGCCCGCCGTGATGCTCAGATTCACCCCGCGGAGCACGGCGATCTCTTCTCCGGCGGAGCGATAGGCCTTGGTCAGGTTGCGGACGCTCAGCACGATCTGGTGGCCAATTGTCATGCGAAGCGTGCGACCATGAAAACCCCTCTGTCAGCCATGCAACATATCAAGACGATCGCCGGAGATCACGGTCTCAATGTCGCCGGCGACGCGATCGTGATCTGGTTGCAATTTGCCTTGGAAGCAGCGTCAGGCAGCATTCGCGGCCGCCGATGTTGCTGTAATGCAAGCCAGATCTCGTCTAAATGTCCGGTTGCATTGATTAACGAGCCTTGGATAGCATAAAGCGCGGCTTGAATCGGACGGAGCCGGCGAACGAGGAGAGGCCATGATCGTGCAACCGACGCCAAAGGGCGGCTGGAAAATCACGTTTCTGCTGTTTCTCTTCATGCTGGTGAATTTCGCGGACAAGATCGTAGTCGGCCTTGCCGGCGTGCCGATCATGGCCGAGTTGAAGCTTGAGCCGGAGCAATTCGGGTTGCTCGGCTCGTCGTTCTTCTTTCTGTTTTCGATTTCGGCCATCGTCGTCGGATTCATCGTCAATCGCATCGACACGCGCTGGGTTTTGCTCGTGTTGGCGGTGATATGGGCGCTGGCGCAGTTTCCGATGGTGGGCACCGTCAGTTTCACCACGCTGTTGATCTGCCGCGTGATCCTCGGCGCCGGTGAGGGGCCAGCGGGCGCGGTAGCCGTGCATGCGATCTACAAATGGTTTCCGGACGACAAGCGGGCTCTCCCCACCGCGGTACTGGCGCAGGGCTCGGCATTCGGCATCATCCTGGCGGTACCGGCGTTGAACTGGGTGATCGTCAATTACAACTGGCACCATGCGTTCGGCGCGCTCGGCATCGTCGGTCTGATGTGGGTGGTGGCGTGGCTGGTTATGGGCAAGGAAGGCCCGCTGGTTCAAACCGCCGCGCTGGCGATCGCGGAGCCTCGTATTCCCTATCTCCGGCTGCTGACCTCGCGGACCTTTGTCGGCTGCTGCGTCGCGACTTTCGGCGCCTATTGGGCGCTCTCGCTGGGGCTGACCTGGTTCACGCCCTTCATCGTCAAAGGGCTTGGCTTCTCGCAAACGGATGCGGGGTGGATTTCGATCTTGCCATGGATATCCGGTGCGGTGGTCTTGCTGCTGACCGGATGGGCGTCGCAGGTGCTGATGGCGCGCGGCGTTTCCACCCGCGGCGCGCGCGGGGTGCTTGGTTCGGTCCCGTTGATCGTCAGCGGGCTGGTCTTCGCCGCTGTTCCCTATGCCGAAGGCGCGAACCTGCAGATCGCCTTGCTGGTGATCGGCTCCGGGCTTTGTGCATCAATCTATGTGGTCTGTGCGCCGATGATCGGAGAGTTCACGCCGGTGTCCCAGCGCGGCGCCATCATCGGGATCTACGGCGCGATCTACACGTTGGCCGGGATTCTGGCGCCGCTGGTGATGGGTGGCGTGATCCAGCGCGCGTCAGGCATGCTGGATGGCTACATGACAGGTTTTACGATCAACGCCGTCATTTTGGTCGTGTCCGGACTGCTTGGCCTATTGCTGCTCTGGCCCGATACCGAGCGCGCACGCCTGGCGGGTGAAGTCCCGCAACCGAAATTCGCCTGACAATCCCTGAGGTGACGATCTCAGTCTTGATGAAATGTCCGGGATCAGGCGCCGGGATACGCCGGTTTTCCGTCAGTGGCCGCTGAACTGTCCTGTGGCCCGCGTTCGGTGACGAGCGCAAGCAGGACCGTCAGGACCATGAACACGACCGACGTGCCGAATACCCAATGCGGCAAATTCTGATCCATGATCCAGCCGAACAGCAATGGGCTGATGATGCCGCCGACATTGAAGCCGGTGGAGACAATCCCGAAGGCGCGGCCGGCGGCGCCCGCAGGTGCTGCGTTGCGTACCAGCATATCGCGCGAAGGCGCGATCACGCCGCCGAGGAATCCCGCCGACGCCATCGCAGCCATCAGCAGCGGCAACGGCAAATCGATCGTCGCGATAACGGTGACAATAACCGCATTGATCGCAAAGCAGCCGGAAGCCACCCGTCCATGGCGCTGGGTATGGTCGGCGAGAAAGCCGCCCGCCAGCACGCCGATCGCACTGGCGCCGAGATATGCCGTCAGCGCGATATTGGCGTTTGAAAAGGATGCGCCATAGCCGCTCATCAGCGCGACCACGCCGAAATTGCTGATGCCGGCACTGGACAGGCTGAGCAGCATGAAAAAGATCGTCAGCACAATGAGAGCAGGTGTGATGACGTTTTGCCGCGGTGCTTGCGTGCCCTCGATCTGCCGGTCCGCTGCACTTGCATCGGGAATGCCGACGACGAGCAGCAATAGCGCGACCAGCGGCCCCACAGCGCCGGCGATGATCAGCGCGCCCAGACCTCCGGTCATCGCCACCAGCGCCGCGATGATGGCGGGCGCAACGGCGCCGCCGAGGAAACCGGCGAAGGAGTGGATCGAAAAGGCGCGGCCCATCCGCGCCCCGTTCATGTGGGCCGAAAGAATCGCGTAATTGGCCGGATGATAGACACTGTTGGCGAGCCCCAGCAGCACCGCGCTGGCGATCAGCCAGGCGTAACTCAGATGCAGGCCGAGCATGATCAGCGCGAGGCCGCCTACGGTGAGGCCGATCAGCAGGATTTTGCGGGCGCCGATATGATCGGCCAGATAGCCAATCGGCGCTTGCGTCAGGCCGGATGTGACGGCGAAGACAGTCAGCGCAAAGCCCAATTCGATATAGCCGACGCCGAGTTGCTGCTTCAGAAAGGGAAACAGCATCGGCAGCACGAAGATGTGAAAATGGCTGACCCAATGTGCCGTCGAAATCGCGGCGAGGGTGCGCAGCGATTCGTCGGTCTTCGCCTGGGCCTTCGCTTGAGGTTTGGCTTGCTGCGATGCGGCGAGAACGTCGGCCATTTCGGATCCCGGTTTGCGCGGGAAACTATCGGCCGAGCCGGTTATTTGTCTATGAATATGGCTGCATGGCAGCCCTCAAAAACACAGCTCTGGCGTGAACATCAACCGCGGAATTTTGCGGGATATTTCAATCTCTCAAAGCGGCTGATCGTCGTCGCCATTGCGGTCACGCTTCGGCGTGGCGAAGTCGCCGTCTTCGCTGTCGTCGTCTTCGGTCGCGGCCAGCGGTGGTTTCCCTGCTTTGCCGCCGTCTTTCTTTGGAGGTTCATTTTTGGGAGGTTGATTATCTCTACCGGTTCCGTCCATGTCGCATCCTCTGTTCGGCGGCAAGAGTCACGCCCGCGACCTCAATCTCACCGCCTTTGCAGGAGTATATTAGCTGCAAATCAGCTGGAATTGGACAATCTTTCCCTGCCTTTTTCCGACAATCGGTGTAAAGGGAAGCCGCAACCCGAGCATGATTCTGAAAAGCGGAAGCCGGTTTTCCTCCGGACTGACGTCGAGCGTTTGTCCACAGATCATGCTCACAACAAACAAATGAGATCACGGTCCGATTTGATCGGACCATGATTCAGGAGCCACGTATGAAGAAGCCGAAGATCGAAGCAGAAGAACACCAGCCGCGTAAAATCATTCGCGCCGACAAGGCGCCGACTGACGGCTACTCGCTGGTAGTGGATGGACACTTCAAATCGCACCACGCCACAGTCGAAGCCGCCGAAGAGGCGGGCATGGCATTGAAGAATCAGTTCCAGATGCTTCAGGTGCAGGTCTACGATGCCGCGACCAAGACCCGCTCGATGGTCGAGTGGCCCGCGCCGGTGTAGAGCTTCACAAAAAGGAAGACTGGTTTCCGCGGGACAAACGCACCGTGTTTGTCCCGCGCCGAAATCGGAGAGGCTTTAAGTTCTTCGTCCGCCGCTTTGCTGGCCTGCCAGCCAGTCGGATAGCGCCGGGCCCTTTTCTCCAGACGCCTTCGGTTTGGCGCGTGCCTTTTTGGACGCTGGAGCCGGGCGTGGGGGTTCAACGGCCTCGCGGGCCAGACGCAACGCTTTCAGCTTCGCCATATTGTCGGTAACGGCCTTGAATGCGGCGTCGCGCTCGGCTTTGCTGTTTTTCGGTTCGTTCGCCACGTGTTCAGCCTCGTTGAGCCGCGTATCGACGCGGCTGTCGTCGTCATTTATCATTTAGCTCGTTTTCTTCTTTTTGGACTTGGTTTTGGGTTCTACTGGCTTCTCGCGGTCGGCGGCTTCTTTTGCCAATCGGATCGCGCGCAGATCTGCCGTCCGCTTTCTTATTGCAATATCCGCAGCAGCGATATCGGCCATGGCCTTGATGCCTTCGGCATCCTGGGCGATCTTCCGGTTCAGCCGGATCTCCTTCAATTCGGCGGCAGTTTTCGGTTCGTCATTCATCAAAGGCCTCAAAATTCATCGGCGCGCACCAGCGTGCGACAACCCCGGATGCAGTCTTACCACGCATTTGCCCGGTGAAAGGGCTTCTTTGAGGCCTGAAATGCCGGAAAACAGCGTTTTTCAGTTCAAATCAGCGATCTGCAGGACAGTTGAATGTCGCGGCGCCGCTTTCTGTTAATCCTGACGGGACGATGCGTCTATTTTGTCGCATGCGCTTCTTTGTGCCATGAATCGAATGTCTGCGCTGGGATAGGTCCGGGAATGGATTGATGAGAGCTGAGAACGTCATTGTGACGGTCGACGCTGCGGCACGTCGGCGCGCCGGCGTGGTCGCAGTACTTATTGTGCTCGTCGTCATGCTGGCATTGGTCTCGCTCGGGATCGGACCGGTGCGGTTGTCGCCGCTGACGGTGATCGAAGCCCTGTTCGGTAGCGGCAGCGACGTTCAGCAGGTGATCGTCAATGAAATCCGGCTGCCGCGCATGATTCTGGGATGCGCGATCGGCGCCATGCTCGGCCTCGCCGGCGCAGCCCTGCAGGGGTTGTTGCGAAATCCGCTGGCGTCGCCCTCGTTGTTTGGGGCGCCGCAATCGGCCGCTTTCGGCGCCGTGCTGATGATTGCGCTCGGCGTGGCTGATGTGCGGTCCTGGGCGCTTCCGGTCGCGGCGATAGTGGTCGCGTTCGCCTCGGTGTTTGCGCTGCTCGTGATCGCGGGCCGCAACGCCGGGCTGTTGCTTCTGATTCTGGCCGGGCTTGCGATATCCAGCCTTGCCGGGGCCGCGACCGCGCTGGTGATGAATCTCTCCAGCAATCCCTTCATTGTGCTCGAGATTGCGTTCTGGCTGCTCGGCTCATTGGAAGATCGCAGCTTTCGCCATGTCGTGCTGGCGTTGCCGTTCATTGTCGCGGGTGCGGTCATTCTGTTCAGCCAGCGCAATGCGTTCCGCGCGCTCAGCCTTGGCGAGGAAACGGCGCAAAGCCTTGGCGTTGATGTTGATCGGCTGCGGCTGCTGGTGATCACGGGCGTTGCGCTCGGCGTCGGCGGCGCGGTCGCGGTATCAGGCACGATCGGTTTCATCGGCCTGGTCGCGCCGCACCTGATGCGGCCGCTGATCGGTCACGATCCGGCGCGGCTGCTGGTTCCGAGCGCGCTGACCGGCGCGGCATTGCTGCTGGCGGCCGATATTGCGGTGCGCCTCATTCCATCGACCAGCGACATCAAGGTCGGTGTGCTGACGTCGATCATCGGCGTACCGTTCTTCCTTTATCTGATCATGCGCGAGCGGCGCGCGCTCGGTGGAGGCGTCGCATGACCGCGCCGGACTTTCTTACCGCGCCAGATATTCTTACTGCGCGAGGTCTCGGCGTGACGCTGGCCGGTCGTGTCGTCCTGAATGATATTTCGTTGTCGCTGAGCTCAGGCCATCTGGTCGCGCTGGTCGGGCCGAACGGCGCCGGCAAGACCACGTTGCTGCGTGCGCTGGCCGGATTGGTGCCTTCCAACGGCGCCATTCAAGTCGGCGGTGAGGAACTGTCGTCGCTGTCGTTGCGCGAGCGAGCACGGCGATTTGGCTATCTGGCGCAGGGCCACATCGTGCATTGGCCGCTGCCAGCGCGGGATATTGTGGCGCTCGGCCGGTATCCGCATGGCGCGACCGACCCGTCGCGTTTGTCGGCGAAAGACTCCGACGCGGTGTTGCGCGCGATGCAGGTGGCCGATGTCGTCGCATTCAGCGATCGCCGCGTCACCGAGTTGTCCGGAGGCGAGCGCAGCCGCGTCGCGCTGGCGCGGGTATTCGCGGTCGAGGCGCCGGTGATCCTGGCGGACGAGCCGACATCCTCGCTCGACCCGCGCCACCAGATCGATGTGATGAAAAGCCTGCGCATGGCCGCCGACAACGGCACATTGGTGATCGTGGTGACACATGATCTCGGGCTCGCCGCACGATTCGCAGATACGGTGCGGGTGCTCTCGGATGGCCGTCTGGTGTCGCACGGCGCTCCCGCCGAGGCGCTGTCGGAACAGGTGATGGCGGATGTGTTTCGGATCAGCGCCTACCGCGCAGAATATCGGCGCGAGGCTGTGATCGTGCCGTGGGCAGAAATCTAGCTCAGCCCGTCTGCACCGGGCCGCCGGCTTTCTTCCAGGCGTCGATGCCGCCGGCGATATGTGCGGTATTGTCGAGGCCCGCGGTCTTGGCGGCAGCCACCGCCATCGCCGAGCGCTCGCCGAAGGCACAGAAAAACACGATGCGCCGCCCGGTCGCAGCCGCCACTTCACGCAACATTCCGCCGGGCTGCAGGCTTTCGTCGATGCCGGGATACGGCGCGTGAAGCGCGCCTGACAGCATTCCGTGCTTGATGCGCTCGCTGGTTTCACGAAGGTCGACCAGCAGGATATCGGGACGGCCGAGACCCTCGATCGCCTCAAGGGCGCTGAGCGCCTGCCCCTGTTTGGCCAGTTCGTCCTGATGCAGGCCGACATGCATGTTGGCCGGCACTGCGACATCCATCATTTTTGGATTCGGCAGCTTCAGATTGTTCATCAGCTCGATATATTCATCGACTGAGCGGACCTGCAGCCGCGGATTGTAGCGTTTCTCTTCGCCGATGGTGGAAACTGTATCGCCCTTGTAGTCGTGGGCCGGGAATACCATCGTTTCATCCGGCAATTTGAGCAGCCGGCCGAAAATCGAATCATACTGCGCCCGGGCGCTGCCGTTCTGGAAATCGGTGCGGCCGGTGCCGCGGATCAGGAGCGTATCGCCGGTGAACACGCGATCGCCCATCAAATAACTATAGGAATCGTCGGTGTGGCCCGGCGTATACATGACGTCGAGGCTCATTCCCTCGATCATGACCTTGTCGCCATCGGAGACGCGCATCGCGACCACGTCGGCCCTGGTCTGTTCGCCCATGATGGTGACGCAGTGGGTGCGGTCGCGCAGCTCGCCGAGCCCCGTGACATGGTCGGCGTGCAGATGCGTATCGACGGCCTTGACCAGCCGCAGATCGAGTTCGCGCAGCAACTGACAGTAGCGGTCAACTTTCTCGAGCACGGGATCGAGGATCAACGCCTCGCCGCCCGCGCGGCTGGCCAGCAGATAACTGTAGGTTCCCGATACGCTGTCGAATAGCTGGCGAAAGATCATGGATGGCGCGCCTGCGAACTGATTCCTGTTACTACCATGCAAAAAGGCTGAACATAACTCCGGCGTATCTGCGCCAAATGTCTCACCCCTATCCCGCGATGCCCGGGTTGCCGTCCACACCCCTGAGCGTTACGCCGGTGTTGCGCCCATCCGGCGGTTTGCCCCCGCCGAGGTGCCGGGCCAGGACATCCCAAACCGGAATCCCTTTCTGCTCATTGACCGACGCCCATCCGGCCACCTTGTAGGTCTTGCCGGCCTCGATTGCGCGACCATTGCCGAGCTTCAGATCGGAAATCCGGCGCCCGATGCCTTCCGCGGGCGTACACGTATAAATAAAGCCGCCGACCCGAACCATGTCGCCGCCCTGCTGATGGTACGGGTCGGGGTTGAAGAGATTGTCGCAGACGTCTTCAAGGGCATCCTTGATCTGGGTGCCGGTCATTCGCTGGACGTAGGTTTCCGGATAGGTGATGGCGGTCTCGGCCAGCACGTCTTCCATCGTCAGGGGCTGGCCCGGCAGAAAGCTGGAGCCCCAGCGGAAGCCCGGCGACAGTGCGATTTCCGCCTCCAACTGCGTACGCAACCCGTCGCAGATCAGTTGATCCACCGTGCCGTTGAAATTATCGCGGCGATAGAGCAGGCGATCTGCGGTCGCAATCTTCTCGGCATAGACGGCGGCCTGCGGCGCGCGGGTCTTTTCGATCAGTGCCGCCATCGCCGCATCGGGCTTCAGCAATTCCGAGAACACCGGCAGCAGCCGGTATCTGACATTGCTGACCCGGCCTCGCGCGACTTCTAGATCGAGCACGCCGAGGAATTTTCCGTTCGAGCCGGCATTGGTGACGAGCGTGATGCCGCCGGCATTGGTCACGGGGACAGGCTGCGGAACGGCGTCATGGGTATGGCCGCCGAGAATGACATCGATGCCGCGCACGCGGCTGGCGAGCTTGAGGTCGACGTCCATGCCGTTGTGCGACAGCAGCACCACGGCATCGACCTTGTCGTTGTTTCGCAAGCCGTCGACCAGTTTCTGCAATTCCTCGTCGCGGATGCCGAACGTCCAGTCCGGCGTGAAACGCTTTGGATGAGCGATCGGCACGTAAGGAAAGGCCTGGCCGATCACCGCGATGCGATGCCCGCCGATCTCCTTGATCATGGACGGCTTGAACACCCGCTTGGTCGCAGGGTCGAAGGCTTTGGCGTCGTTGAACGCGGCTTCGTCGGTCAGGTAGACATTCTGCGCCAAGAATTCGCCCTTGAAGCGTTCGAGGTTGCGGCGCAGCGCGTCCTCGCCATAGGTAAATTCCCAATGGCCGGTCATGGCCTCGATGCCGAGCAGGTTGGCGGCCTCGACCATGTGGGCGCCCTGCATGATATTGGCCAAGCCTGTTCCCTGCCACAGATCGCCGCCGTCGAGCAGCAGCGAGCGACCCGGGCCGACATCGTTGCGCAGGCGATCGATCAGCGTTTTCAGATGCGCGAAGCCGCCGAGCTTGCCGAAGCGCGCGGCGGATTTTTCGAAATCGAGCGAGGTGAATGCATAGGCGTCGGCGCTATCCGGCTTAATCCCGAAACGATCCAGAAAGGCGCGGCCGACCAGATGCGGCGGCTGGCCCTGCATCGTGCCAAGTCCGAGATTGACGCTGGGTTCGCGAAAATATCCCGGAAGCAACTGTGCATGGGTGTCGGTCATATGCAGGATGCGCGCATTGCCGAAGCGTTCGAGATCGTAGACGCCTGAATTGTCGGCGCTCCGCGCCAGGCGCGGCGCTCCGCCCGCAAGTGCGGCCGCGCCTGCGAGTTTAAGCAAATCCCGGCGGCGAATGGTCATGCGATGTCTGCGCATCTCTCCCAGGGCCTACCGTATCTCGAGATTCTTCCAGGCTTCTTTTTCGCTGGTGGCCTGGAAGATCGATGCCTTGGCGAGCGCTTCGGCTTCCTTTGCCGACGCAACGGCGCGGTCGAAGTCGCCCTTGTCGGCGGCCTTCCTGGCATCGGCCAGGGCTTCTGCCGTCACGGTCCATTGGTTACGCAACCCGCCGGCTTCCTTGTTGGTGGCTTCAGCGGCGGCATAGGCGGCCTTGAAATCTGCCTCGGAGCTTGCGGCCGGTACCGAGGTCGCGTTGGCGATCACCAGCAGGGAGGCCAGCGTGAAGGTCGATATCCGCAAGATGATTCCCGTCATGTTCATGGCCGCGATCCCGGGCCGGAAATCGGCAGTCCATTGCTCACATAAGACAGGTAATATTCGAGGTCGCGGTATTCTTCGGCCTGCGGTTCGAGCGGCACGCCGCGAATCTGGCTGTTGCAGCTAGTAAAGCGCCGGCTGATCGTGCCCATGCCCCCCCATTCGGAACGGTAGATCGGCATTGCGTTTAAAATTCCGAGCGCGGGCGCGAGTATTTCGGCGCGGATCCGCTCGCCGGGATTTTGCACATGGCAGGTGGCGCAGGAGAAATTGAGCTGCCCGCGCCGCGTATAGAAGTAGCGCTTGCCGTTCTGGTAGGCCTCGAGCGCGCGGGGATCGTCGGGAATCTTGATGTCGAACGGCTTGCCGCGCGAGGTGAACGCCATATAGGCGGTCAGCGCGGCCATGTCGTCCCGCACATAGGAGAGCGCGGATTCGCCATTGGCCTCGCGGCATTTGTTCAACGCCAGTTCAAGCGTGATGACCTTGCCTTCGTTGGTGTCGAAATAGGGATAGTTCTGACGGACGCCGATGCCTTGATTCGGAAAACAATCGGCGTAACTCTTGCCGTTCTTGAACGGCCTGGAGAACATTTCCTTGCCGGTATCGAGGGAGAACTCATAGGGCGGGAATTGTTCCTTCTCTTCCCATTGCCGGCGCATGCCCTCATTCATCGAATACGGACCGTTGACGAAGTCCTCGAGCTTTACCTTGGGAAACTTCGTGACGAAAAAATTCCGGAACGCTTTCGCATCGGCTACGGGATCGGGCGTATCGGCGGCGGGTGCTGCCAGCGTCAACGCGGCCAGCGCAACAGCGGCCAAGGCCATGCGGATGAAAGATCGCAAACTCACTGGATCTTCGCCGTGGTGGTGTCGGTCTCGCCTTTATTATCGATCCAGCTAATTTTCAAATCGTCGCCCTTCTTGCCGCCCTTGAAGCTGAATTTGACATAGGGGTCCTTGGAGACCGCAGCGCCCCAATCCGCGATGAAGACGTTTTTGCCGTCATATTCGAAGGTCAATTCCCGGATGAAATGCGGCGGAATGGTCTCGCCTTTGGCATCCTTGACGAAGCCGGAATCCATTGGATGCTGGATCAGCACCTGGACTTCCGTGGTCTCTCCGCTCGAGGTCGCGCGCACGCGAATCGTCGATGCCATCAGGATACTCCTTCATTCAAAAACCTTGCATTCAAAACCGTGCGGATCACGTGCTCATCCGCCGCAGCCGCCGACGGTCACCTTGACCTCTTTGGTGGCGCTATAAAGCTTGCCGCCGGCTTCCACGATCACGATGACGTCGCAGGTTTTCGCCATTTTGAGGCGATTGGCCACGTTCGGCAGCGTGCCCGGCGGAATCCGGTAAACCGCCGCCAGCGCATTGGGGTTCTCCGAGGCCAGAAATGCGATCGACGTCACGTCCGCAAGCGTCGTGGTGACCGATATCGGAACCACTGCGCCGTTTTCCGCGATTTCAGGCGCATCGAGTTTGACCTTGTCCGAGGGTTCGGCGGTGCGGCCATAGAGCGATTTGATCGCGTCCGCAGCGCCCTTCTGCTTGAACGCGTCATCCGGGTATTTGTCGTTGGCTGCGGCGAAGACCGGAGCGATACCGAACGACATGATGCCAAGGCCTGTCAGCGCAATCGCGCCGGCGCCCCTGAGGATCAGGCGGCGCGTGGCCGGCAAGTCGGTGTGAACGGTTCTCATCTGAGGTCTCCTGCGCCGCGCGACGCTATGCCGCGGGCCATCACAAGGTCTGCAGGAAATCGACGATCGCGTTGATTTCCTGCTCGGTCAGAATTCGATTGCGCCCGAACGGCGGCATGACGGTTTGCGGGTTGCGCCGGGTTTCATCGGTGAGGATCGCGACGAGATCGTTACGATCGGGATATTTGCTTTTGATGTCTCGCAGCACAGGCCCGATGGTCCCGGGAAGGTCGCCCCCCTTGATCTCGTGGCAGGTGAGGCAATTGCCCTTGCCGCGATCGAAAGCCAGTCTTTGACCCTCGGAGACCGATTGTGCGCGCGCCGCCGGGAACGGCGCGGCAGCGCCGATCACGAGCGTCAAGGCGAGCGTGCGAAAAAGCGTCCTCGGGAAATGGTCGGTCAAGGCATGGTTCCGGCTGCCAGAATATGGGTGACCGCAGCATAAACGGTATCGGACGCCATGTCAGGCTTTGCGGTTGGCGCCGTGGCAGGTTAAATCCGATGAGCCTCGCCAGAAAATCCGGGAGAATTTCGTGGCTGACTATGTCGTCGAATTCGGTAAGGACGGCCGGCCGGTTGAGCCCGACGGCCGCCTCGACGCGTCGGCATTTCACCGCAATCATCAGGCGATCCGGGCGGTGTTGCAGCGCTTCCTGGCCGGAAAATCCGGGGATGTGATTGAGGTTGGCAGCGGCACCGGCCAGCATGCGGTGGATTTCGCGCGGCATCTTCCCGAGATCACGTGGTGGCCGAGCGACCTTAACGATCGGCATCTCGCAAGCATTGTCGCGTGGCGGGCACATGCGCAGCTTTCAAATATCCGGCTGCCGCTGCGGATCGATCTATCCGACCCGGATTGGTGCTCTGAAATGCAGGATGGCCGCGGCCCTGCCGACGTGCTGGCCGTGTTCTGCGCCAACGTGGTTCATATCGCACCGTGGAGCGTCGCCGAGGGATTGTTGGCCGGCGCCGGACGCTATTTGCGGGTGGACGGGTTGCTGTTTCTCTACGGTCCGTTCAAGCGCGGCGGCAAGCACACCGCCCTCAGCAATGCGGTGTTCGATTCAAGCCTGCGTGAGGGCAATCCCGAATGGGGCGTGCGCGATATCGAGGCCGTGGAAGCGCTGGCGGCGAGCGCCGGTCTGGCGCTTGTCGAGGTGATCGAGATGCCGTCCAACAATCTCACGCTGGTGTTTGGACGCTCACACGCGATCTAGAGTGTTTTCGAGCGAAGTGGACACCGGTTCGCGTAAAGAAAACGCGTCAAAACAAAGATTAGAGCCCGGTTCTGATTCAATCAGAACCGGGCTCTAGGTGTGGAGCCTCAACAGGTTGTCCTCGGACTGACCGAGTCT
>NZ_JAAVUY010000012.1 GCF_018449695.1 Bradyrhizobium sp. dw_411 | reverse complement strand
GGCCGCGGACCTTAGACCTGGACGCATCTGGGCCCACGGCCGTAGCTGCTCGAAGCTGAAGGCGGCGCGCAAGACGGCACTTTCCTGAAAGCGGCGCCCGACGATCTGTAATCCCACCGGCAACCCCGCTTGCGTGAAACCGCACGGCACGGATGCCGCGGGATTGCCCGCGAAATTGAATGGATAGGAAAATTCCGCCCATTGCATCCAATCCCAGGGATGCTGTGGCCAGTCTTCCGGCTGCACGCGTTCGACCGGAAAGGCTGCGACCGATGCGGCGGGCGTCAGCAATAAATCCCAGCCTTCAAACCATTTCCCGATCCGGCTGCAATAAGCCAGCTTGCGTTCGCGCGCGACTTGGTAGTCTTGCGCACGCATCGCCATGCCGTCCTTGATGCAGGCGACCAGCCCCTGGTCCATCTGGTTTTCCCATTCCGGCAGATGCCGCGCAAAGAGGCTCATCAAGGCCGGCCAAAAGAAGCGGATCAGTTCCGGACCTTCCGGACCCCAATCGGGCGTGACGTCTTCGACGATCGCACCAAGTGACTCGAACACCGAGACCGCGCGCTTTGTGACTTCAAGTATTTCCGGATCAACGCGCGCGTGGCCGAGATCGGCGCTAAAGGCAATCCGCATCCCGCCGACACCACCCGCCAAATCCGTCTCAAAATCCGGAACCGGTCCAGCGAGACTCGTATGATCTTCTGAATGCGGTCCGGCCATCACCGACAGCATCCGCGCCGCATCGCGCACATCGCGCGTCATTGGCCCGGCATGCGACGTGTAATCGAGATTGCCGACCGGCACGAGCGGCACCCGGCCAAACGTCGGTTTGAGCCCGAAGACGCCGCAAAAGTGGCTTGGAATCCGGATCGAGCCGGCCGCATCCGTGCCCTGATGAAGAGGCCCATAACCGGCTGCGGCAGCGGCGCCGGCCCCGCATGACGAAGCGCCCGCCTGATATCCATGTTTCCAGGGATTATGCGTGTAGCCCGTCAAGGGGCTTCGGCTCAAACCCGACCAGCCAAGTTCCGACGTCGTCGTCTTGCCGATCACGATCGCGCCGGCCGCCTTGAGCCTCTCCACAAAAGGCGCGTCTTCGGTCGGGACGGCACCGGCGAAAAGGTGCGATCCGCGTTGCGTGGCAATGCCGCGAGTCGCCGCCAGATCCTTGATGGTGACCGGAATGCCATGCAACGGTCCAAGCGCTTCCCCGCGTTGGATTGTCTGCTCGGCATCGCGTGCCTGCTGCAGTGCCTGATCGGCGGCGAGCGTGGCGAGTGCGTTGACCTGAGGCTCGACCGCCGCCACGCGGCGTAAAATGGCCTCGACGATTTCAACGGGCGAAACGGACTTGTCGTGGATCAGGGACGCAAGTTGATGGGCAGGCAGGTAGCCGATATCACTATCGTTCATGGCGCTAGCCCCGGACGGACGCAATGGCTTCGACCTCGATCAGCAACGACGGCGAGATCAACTGGGCAATGACGAGCGTCGACGCAGGAAACGGTTCGGAAAAATAGCTTCCGCGGAGCTCACGCCAGATCGGCAGATATTGTCGATCCGACAGGAAGACGCCTATCTTCACGACATCCCTGAACGTCGCGCCGCCTTCGCGCAGAACGGCCTCGAAATTCTTCATCACCTGCGCAACCTGCGCCGGAAAGTCAGCTTCCCCGACAATGGCGCCTTGAGAGTCCAGGGCGACCTGCCCCGATATGAAAATGAACGGCCCATTGACCACAACGCCTGCACTCATGCCGGGGAGAGCGAATGTGTCTTTGGGCGTTATGATCTGGGCCATGGGGTTACTTGGCATGGGATTACTTGGGCTGCCGGGTTTCTGTGCAGAATGATGCGAAGGCTTGAACGTTGTTGGCACTTGGCGTGCTTACATGGCTACATGACAACAGCCGCTTGAGTTAAAGATCGACCTGTGCTTGTGAAACAATTCGTCGTTTTGGCAAGGAACCGATGAAACGCAACCGAACGAATACGGCGACCGAGCCGCAGCCCGCCGAAAAAGCTTCGCCGAACGGCGCGGAGGTCAGCCTTCTGAACGCGGCGGAGGCTCTGTTCGCGGACAAGGAATTCGACGCCGTGACGACGCGCGACATCGCCAATCGCGCGAAGGTCAATCTGGCACTGGTGCACTACTATTTCGGCGCCAAAGAGAAGCTTTTTCGCGCAGTCCTGGAGCGCCGCATCGAGGAATTGAGCCATAGACGCCTGCAATTGCTCAAGGACCGCCGTCATTCCTCGCCAGCCATTCCGATCGCACAGATCGTCGAGGCTTTCGTTCTGCCCCTGCTCGAGTTCGCAACGGCAGGCAACCGCGGCTGGCGCAATTACATTCGCCTCAATGGCCGCGTCGCGAGTTCGGATAAATACATAAAGCTGGCGGGCGATCTCTACGACCCGGCCGCAAATGTCTTTATCGAAGAGATTGCGCGAACGCTTCACGCCGCCAGCCGGCGCGATGTCGAATGGGGCTATCTGTTCATGGTCTCGGCGATGTCCTGCGCTTTTGCAGGCGGCGGCCGCATCGAAAGGCTGTCGAGCGGGAAAGGAAAATCGTCCGATCTCGGGGAGGCCTATGATGTGCTGATACCCTTTATTTCCGCAGGCCTGGAGGCTTCGGGACGGAGACTTCGCACTCGACATCGGGAAAGACCCACAAGTGAGCTGGTTTAGTCACTTGACTAAGATGCTGTGAGCCATGCCGGCTGTCGAGCCCATTTTGACGCCACTGATTGCCAAGAAACGCGGCAAGCCTCCAGCCCCTGGGGCGTTCGAAACCTCCGATCTGTTCCAGTGCACGACGCTCCGCAGGATCGGAACTTATGCGCCCTTCATCTGATGGGCGGCCGCCAGGACGGCCTTGATGATATTTTGATAACCGGTACACCGGCAAAGGTTTGAGGACAGGACGTCAACCAGGTCTTCGTCACTGATATCCGGATCTTGTTCCAGCGCGCCTGCCGCCAACATCAAAAATCCTGGCGTGCAAAACCCGCATTGCAGGCCATGATGCTCGGTGAATGCGCGTTGGAGGGGATGCAGTTCGCCGTTTCTGGCAAGACCTTCGACCGTGCGGATATGCTTTCCGTCCGCCTGAACGGCAAACATCAGGCAGGAGCGCATCGGCACGTCATCGACAAGGACGGTGCACGCCCCGCAAACACCATGCTCGCATCCCACATGCGTACCGGTTTTACCGCACTCATCGCGAATCGCGTCAACCAGCGTCAGCCGAGGCTCTATAGAGAGCGCATGGCGTTCACCGTTGATCATCAGCGTGATGTCAATTTTTTGGGTCAAGCGGCGGCCCGCTCCAAAGCGCGCCGGGTAACAACGGCCACAAGATCGCGCCGATAAGCGGCATCGGCCTGCTGATCCTCCATCGGGTCGACAGCGGCGGCGGCGGCCGCGGCGGCATCTTCGAAAAGCCGCGCCGAGGGTGGATGACCTGTCAGCACCTTTTCAGCCTCCGGCAGACGGCGTGGCCGGTCTTCCGCGCCGCCGACACCGACCCGGACATCCGCGATCAATCCGCCGACGAGTTCGAAGGTGACGAGCGCCATTGCGACCGCATAGTCGCCTGCCCGGCGGCTGAATTCGTAAAAGCCAAACCTGGTACCCGGTGTCAGCAAAGAAAATCGGGTCTCGACCAAGAGTTCATCCTCGGCGAGGTTGGTGGCCATGATCGACACAAAAAATTCGTCTGCGTGGAGTTCACGCCTGCCCCGAAGGCTTTCGGCGATCATGGTCGCACCCAACGTCACGGCGGTCAGCGCCCATTCGGACGACGGATCGGCATGCGCGAGACTTCCGCAAAATGTGCCTCGCATTCGGATCGGATAGTGGGCGATATGCTTGACGACAAAGGACAGGAGTCCGCCCAGAGGATTTCCCACGACAGGGCGATGAAAGGCGGCATGCCGTATGCAGGCCCCGATCGACAGGACGCTATCGGACACCGATAGCTTCTCAAGCTCGCCTACGCCATTGATGTCGATGAGATGCGACGGCCGCGCCATGCGAAGCGCCATCGTCGGTATCAGACTTTGGCCGCCGGCAATAATGCGACCATCGTCCGACGCGAACATGCCGAGCAACTGGACGGCCTCCTCGACGGACTGCGGCGCATGATACTGGAACGCGGCTGGTTTCACGCTGTCCCCGATCGCCACGCTCCGTCGCAAACCACTGCGAACGGCGCGGATCTCTCGTCCGACACAATCATCATCTCGTGAAGCTCCAATGCCTGCGGGGAGTGTGCTGAAGCGGTGATGCGGAATCAAGTCGCTTGACTAAATTTTTTGATGGTGATGTTTTGCCAATGTCACGTTCGAATGGCGCACCAACACTGCCCAACTTCGAGGCATCTTGACGAGATATCGGTCAGCCGAAGGCTCAAGCATCGTTATTGTGATCGCTCCGTTCGGAAGACAGCGGGACGAAACGGTTAAACCTTGTCCGGTTCGCATACAGGCGCGAGACAGCATCAGTGGATCAGACAAACACACATTCTGATGGCTTGATCGGGCGCGCCGTCGAGCGCCTCGAGGATTTCGCGCTGATCACCGGCGCCGGCCGCTTCGCCGGCGATTTTTCGCTGCCGCATCAACTGCACATGCGCATCGTTCGCTCGCCCGTCGCCAATGGCGAGATCACGAAAATCGATATCACGGAAGCAATGGCCGCGCCCGGCGTTTTCGCGATCTGGACCGGCGACGACGTTCGTGATGTAGCGCCGGTGGATTATCGGGATCCTGCGCCCGAAGCACTGGCGGTCTACCGACAACCCGTCCTGGCCGGGAAGCGCGTGCGATATGTCGGTGAACCTGTCGCCGCCGTTTTCGCTTCGAGCGCATATACGGCGGAAGACGCCGCGGAATTGGTGCAGATCGAAATCGATACGCTTCCGGTCCTGATCGATGCGACGCGCCCGCCTGGGGCTTTTGACGAAAAGAGCTCGACCGAAGCAACCGTGCTCAAGCAGAGTTACGGGAATGTGGACCGCGCCTTTGCCGACGCGCACACGGTCGTCGAGCTTGAGCTTGATATCGGTCGCCACTCCGCCATTCCGATGGAAACCCGCGGCGCGATCGGCGTCTACGATGTCGGCCAGGACATGCTGCGGCTGTACGGTGCCGCCAAGATTCCGCATCGCAATCGCGTTACCCTCGCGCGCATGCTTGGGCGCAATCCGGGCTCGCTGCATTTGCACGAATTGCACGTCGGAGGCGGCTTTGGGGTAAGGGGCGAACTTTATCCCGAGGATGTGCTGGTCCTGGTAGCAGCGATGCGGCTGCGCCGCCCGATCAAATGGATCGAAGATCGGCGCGAGCATTTGATGGCAACCAACCATTCACGCCAGCAACACCATCGTGCCCGCTTGGCTCTGGATGCCGACGGCCATATCCTCGGTCTGGATGACGTATTTTTTCACGATCAGGGCGCTTACATCCGCACCCACGGCGTGAACGTTGCGTATATGACGATGGGATCCCTTCCTGGGCCCTACCGCGTTCCGAGCTATCGCGGCGTTGCGCATTTTAGGCTCACCAACAAGACACCGGCGGCGACCTACCGTGCACCCGGCGCCTATGAAGCTTCGTTCGTCAGGGAGCGTTTGCTCGATGTCGCGGCCCGCAAGCTCGGCATTTCGCGAACCGAAATTCGCCGACGCAATCTCCTCCAACCCGAGGACATGCCGCACGTGCGAAAATTCGATCAGCCCGGAGCCGAAACAACCATCCTCGATTCCGGCAACTACCCGGAGCTGTTCCAGAAGACCCTAAAGGCGGCCGCCTACGAAAATCTGCGCGAAGAAGTTGCGCGCAGGCGCACCAATGGCGAATCGGTCGGCCTCGGCATCAGTGTCTTCTACGACGAAAGTGGCCGCGGTCCGGCCGACGGCGCAAGAGCCAGCATCGACACCGATGGCTGCGTGGAGCTCATCACCGGCGGCGCCTCGGTCGGGCAAGGATTCGAAACGGTGATGGCCCAAATCTGCGGACAGGCCATCGGCGTGGACTACAAAAAAGTGCGTGTTGTTCATGGCCAGACGGACCGCATTCCCTACGGGATCGGCGCGCACGCCTCGCGCGCGACTGTATTGACCGGCAGCGCCGTGCACGAGACGGGCCTCAAGCTGCGCGAGAAGATCCTTTCATTCGCATCCGACCTGCTGCAGGCGCCGGCGGCCGATCTCGACGTCAAGGATGGGCAAGTCTTCGCGCGTAAGGGCGCGGGCGCGTCCATATCGCTTGCTGAGATTGCCCGACGTGTCGCGCCGGGATCGCCGCTGCTCGGCGACCGCGACCCGGGCTTGATCGCGGAGGGCTGGCACAAGACCGACCGAATGGCGTTTTCCTACGGCGTGCACATCGCGATGGTGAACGTCGATCGCGAAACGGGTGCCGTTAGAATCGAAAAATATATCGTGGCGCACGAAGCCGGTCGTGCCGTCAATCCGATGCTGGTCGAGGGCCAGATCGCCGGCGGATGCGCACAAGGGATCGGCGGCGCGCTGTTGGAAGAATTCACCTATTCCGAAATGGGCGACCCGCTATCGACCACCTTTGCGGATTACCTTTTGCCGACACTGCACGAAGTGCCGGACGTTCAAATCATCATCTCCCAGGACGTTCCCTCGCCGGTGAACCCGCTTGGCATGAGAGGCGCAGGCGAAGGCGGCATAAACGGCGCAGGCGCTGCGATCGCAAATGCAGTGGAGGATGCCTTGCAATGGGATGGCGTCATCACACGGCTGCCGATCACGCCGTTGCGCCTCAAGAAGCAGATCGACCGCTCTCGCGAAAACTACCCTCGCCCGGGTTCATAAGCGGATAAAAATCAACCGGCATGATCCTTGCCAAGAATACCGAAGAGTCTGCCGAAGACTAAAAAAACAATAACGAAAACCAAATTGGGTGATCCTATGAAGAAACACATTCATCTCGGATATGACCTGTCCTGGACTCACCTGGACGGCCGTTGGCGCACGCCCGGCTCGTGGAGCCACACGCAATTTCCTGACATTCGCATGTACGAGGAAATAGCCGGGATCGCCGAACGCGGGCTGCTCGACTTCATTTTCTTTGGCGACGGTAGCGGCATCCCGAACACGTGGGCCGGCTCGATCGATGCTGCGGTCCAATGGGGCATTGGCTGGCCCCGGCAGGACATGAGTCCGTTCATCGCAGCGATGTCGCGCAACACACGTCATATCGGTTTCGGGTTGACGTACTCGTCGACGTTTATGCATCCGTTCTATGTGGCGCGACTGCTTAATTCGCTCGATCATGTCACTAATGGCCGCATCGCGTTCAACGTCATCACGTCGACCCGTCGAGCGGACGCCATGAATTACGGGTTTGACGAATTGATGGACCATGCCGAGCGATACGAACGAATGGAGGAGTTTGTAGACGTTTGCAAAGCTCTATGGGCCAGCGTCGCGCCAGATGCCTTCAAATGGGACCGCGAAACCGGATTTGTGGCCGACCCTTCCAAGGTCAAGGCAATCCATCACGCCGGCAAGTTTTTCAAAGTCGAAGGCCCCCTGTCCTGCGTCCCGTCACCGCAAGGCCGGCCGGTGCTGGTGCAAGCCGGGGCATCGCCGCGTGGCATCAAGGGTTCTGCACGGGTCGCCGACTATGTCTTTGCCTTGAGCCCTGGGCTTGAAAAGCAGGTCAAGCATCGCCAGGAACTCGACAAGGCCCTGGTGGCGGAAGGCCGCGATCCCGAGAGTGTCGGGATGTTCTGGGACGTCGTGCTGATTGTGGAAGAATCTGCGCAGGAAGCGAAGCGCCGCTACGAGCGCCTCCTGATGACAGCCGTCCCGGCCGACGGCATCGGCGCTTTTCTATCGCACCAGATCGGATACGACCTCTCCCGGCTTCCGGAGCGCTTTACCATCGAGGAGATCAATGCGGAGATTACGGCGTCCAACGCGTCGCCTGTCGGCTTCCTGAATATCACGCGTGCGCTCGATCCGAAAAAAGAAATGTCTCGCAGCGAATTCTACGACCAGATGATGCATCATACGTCTTCGCACGATCAGGTCGTGTACGGAACGCCCGATAAGGTTGCCGACTATCTCGAGGAAATTTTTGTCGCGACCGGTGAGAAAGGTGGCTTCATGATCGCTCATCCGCCAGCTACGCCGCGCGATCTGCTCAATGTGGTCGATTTCCTGGTTCCCGAATTGCAACGGCGCGGACGTTACCGGACCGAATATACGGGACGAACACTGAAAGAGAATCTCTCGAACTAGTGGACAGTTAGCGACCAAGAATCTTTATTGTTCGCTCGATGCTGTCGGGTCCGAAACGGAAATGACTTAACCGGCATCTCGCTTTCTGTTGACCGACCTGACGTATGGCGAAGCGACGCCGGTTAGCCCACCTCACCTGACCTCAACATCGGCGAGAGCTTCGGCATGTCGATGTTTGGCTTTTGCGGGGTCGCGGTCTCGAGGCTTCGCTTTTCTTCGCGCTTGCCGACCAGTTGACGCAAGTCATCCGGCACCACTTTTCGGAGGTAGTAAACACCAGTGCGGGGATGCTTCCAGGGACGTGACATTGCAAGGGACATTATACCAACCTTTTGTACCAGGCGGGTAGCGTCAACTCCTTGATTTTGCTTATTTGCTTTCAAAACAAAGGCTTAAAAGCTGCATGGTGCCCAGGGGCGGGATCGAACCACCGACACTGCGATTTTCAGTCGCATGCTCTACCAACTGAGCTACCTGGGCACTTCGCGAGCCGAGGCCCAACGAGCGCCGGTTTATAGTCAGGCCGGGCAGCCGTGTCCAGCTTCGTGCTAAAACCATGAAAACGCTCGAATATCCCTACTCGGCGTCTTCGTCTTCGTTATCTCGGCCCGGAATGGCGTAGGAATTCGACAGCCAGCGGTTCAAATCGACATCCCGGCAGCGTTCCGAACAGAAGGGCTTTGAGGCCTCGACGGCCGGTTTGCCGCAGATCGGGCAAGATTTTGTACCCGGCGCTTTGGCGCCCGATTTGCCGGGAACGGCGTCGTCTGGTGGTTTAGCTGGCATTCAGCCAGCCGAAGCGAATCGGGAAACCTTCGCCGCCGAGCAGCGTGATCGATTCGTACAGCGGCAACCCGACAATATTGGTGTAGGAGCCGACCATCTTGACCACGAAAGATCCGGCGATGCCCTGCACGGCATAGCCGCCGGCTTTGCCGCGCCATTCGCCGGAGCCGATATAGGCCTGGATGTCGTCCTCGCTCAACCGCTTGAAGCGCACGCGGGTCTCGATCAGGCGCTGGCGGAAGGCTTCCTTCGGCGTCACCAGACAGACCGCGGTGTAGACGCGGTGGTTGCGCCCCGACAGTAACCGCAGGCATTGCGAGGCCTCGTCGACCAGATTCGCCTTCGGCAAAATACGGCGGCCGACCGCGACCACGGTGTCGGCGGCCAGAATGAAGGCGCCGCGCAATTCGTCGTCGAGCTGCACCGATTTGAGCGCGGCGTCGGCCTTGGCGCGGGCCAGCCGATTGGCACAGGCCCGCGGCAACTCGCCCCGCTTCGGGGTCTCGTCGACATCGGCCGGGCGCAATGCATCGGGCTCGATGCCGGCCTGGTTGAGCAGGCTGAGCCGTCGCGGTGAACCGGAAGCAAGAACGAATTTGGGGCGGCCTAGCATGCGGATTTTATCGGCGGGAGGATTCGGGCGGGATGCGCGCGGAACCTATCGGAAGGGGTTCGCTGAGACAACCGGCTAGCCCCCGCGAAAAGCCGGAACCCGTGGCCCCCGGCAGTGGCGATTGAAAGAAAACTGTCATGGCCAAAGTCCCGAATCACGCCATCGCGTGGAACGAAGCAACTCCCTAGCCGCTAGCCGCGCCGACCTTCGAAAACCGCTTGCGGATGCGCAGCAGCAGGCTGTCGCAGACCTCGCGATAGGCCTGCAGCTTCTGCTCGCGATTGCCGTCGGCCCCGGTCGGATCGTGGGTGGGCCAATATTCCACGTCGGCCGCGATCGTGTGCGTCAGCTCCAGCGCCTTGTGATGCGCCTCCGGCGACAGCGTGATGATGAGGTCGAAATTGAGCCCTTCCCAGTCGTCGAGTTCCTCGAAGGTCATCGGCCTGTGGCTGGAAATATCCTGGCCGAGCTCGGCCATCACAGCGACCGCGAACGGATCGAGTTCGCCCTTCTTGACGCCTGCGGATTTGACATAGAGCGCATGGGGAAACATCTGCTGCAACAGGCTCTCGGCCATCGGCGAACGCACGCTGTTGAAACCGCATGCGAACAGCACGGCCTGCGGCGTGCGCACGCGCGGCGGCGAGCCCACGCGCTAGCCTTTCCAGTGCAGCACGCAGATCAGCGTGAACAGCCGGCGGGAGGTTTCGAAATCGACCCGCACCTTGCCCTTCAACCGCTCCTGCAGGGTGCGTGAGCCTTCGTCGTGAATGCCGCGGCGGCCCATGTCGATAGCCTCGATCTTGTCCGGCGTAGCGGTGCGGATCGCCTGATAATAGCTGTCGCAGATCATGAAATAGTCTTTCACGATTCGCCGGAACGGCGTCAGCGACAACAGATGCGCCACGACAGGCGCGCCGTCTTCACGGCGGATGTCGAACATCAGCCGGTTGCCGGTGATGCCGATATGCAGCGTGAACGGGCCGCCTTCGGCGCCCTCGGGCGCGAACAGATTTTGCTCGACAAGATCGTAGATCGCAATCGCGCGCTCATGCTCGATGTCGGGACCGGAACGCCCGATCGATTCCTCATCGAGCGTCACCGCGACGATGCGGTTTTGCGAATCGTCGTCGGCGGGCGGGTTGGTCATGACAGATTGAGGCGCAGCCCGATCGACCGCGCATGCGCATCGAGGCCTTCGGCCTTGCCCAGCGTCATCGCCGCCGGTCCCAGCACCCGCAACTGGTCCGGTCCGCATTTCAGGATCGAGGTTCGCTTCATGAAGTCGAGCACGCCGAGCCCGGACGAGAACCGCGCCGAACGCGCCGTCGGCAGCACATGGTTGGAGCCGCCGACATAATCGCCGATCGCTTCGGGCGTATGCGGACCGAGGAAGATCGCGCCCGCATTGCGGATCTGCACGGAGAGCGCTTCGGGGTCCGCGGTCATGATTTCCAGATGCTCGGCAGCGATCGCATTCGCCAGCGCCACGGACTCACTGAGATTCTTGACCAGGATAACGGCGCCGAACTCATTCCACGAGGCCCGCGCGATTTCCGCACGCGGCAAGGTCGCCAGTTGCGCCTCGACTGCGCGCTCAACATCGGCGGCGAGTGCAATATCGTCGGTGATCAGGATCGACTGCGCGTTGACGTCGTGCTCGGCCTGCGCCAGCAGATCGGCCGCGATCCAGCCGGCATTGCCGGTCGCGTCGGCGATCACAAGCACTTCCGAGGGGCCCGCGATCATGTCGATGCCGACCTTGCCGAACACCAGCCGCTTGGCGGCGGCGACATAGGCATTGCCCGGGCCAACGATCTTCGCCACCGGCGCAATGGTCGCCGTGCCCCAGGCCAGCGCCGCCACGGCCTGCGCGCCGCCGACGCGATAGATCTCGGACACGCCGCCGAGATGGGCGGCCGCCAGCACCAGCGGATTGAGCTTGCCGTCGGGCGACGGCACCACCATCGCCACACGCCCGACACCGGCGACTTTTGCGGGCACGGCGTTCATCAGCACCGAGGACGGATAGGCGGCGGTGCCGCCGGGCACATAAAGTCCGACCGCTTCGATCGCGCTCCAGCGCCAGCCGAGTTCGACGCCAAGTGCATCGGTGAAGCGCTGGTCTTTCGGCAATTGCTGGCGGTGAAAAACCTCGATCCGGTCACGGGCGAATTCAAGCGCTTCAAGCGTTTTTCCGTCACAGGCCTTCACCGCGGCATCGATTTCGGCCGGCGTGATGCGCAGACCGCCGGCGTCAAGCTTAAGCCGATCGAACTTGTGCGTCGCCTCGAGCAGCGCCGCGTCGCCTCGCGCGGCGACATCGTTGACGATGGCCCGGGTCGCGGCCTCGATATCGGCCGCGACCTCGCGTTTCATTGCGAGAAAACTCGCAAATCTCGTGGTGAAATCGGCGCTGCTTTGATCGAGGCGAAGGGGCATGGTGGCTTTCCGGGCGGGAGTACCCATTGCTCAATGGCGCGGCGGCAAATCGCCGTCAACCCTTGCGTATTGTCTAATTCAGGTCCGTAGGGTGGGCAAAGCGCAGCGTGCCCACCGATCTAATTTGCATCCTCAAGGGATGGTGGGCACGGCGCAAGAGCGCCTTTGCCCACCCTACGAACTGGCGCTCGATATCGCCCCGGAATGACGGCCAGTTCTAGGCGTCCAGTCCCGAGGGTTCCGCGCCCGCGCCGAGATCGCTGGTACCGAGCTCATCCACGCCGAGATCGGCCAGTTCGCATTCCAGGCACTCGACATCCAGCCGGAGCGCGCCGCCTTGGCTGAACATCAGCACCGCGCTGCCGCCGGGCGCCTCGCCGGGGTGAAATTCGATTCCGAGCAGTTCCAGCGCGACTTCCGGCGCCTCTAGATCGATATTGCGCGATTTACACGCCAGCACGCGGTCGAAGCGCAATGCCGCAATCAGGCGGCGGGGCTCGGTCTCCCCTGTCAGGGTTTGCTCCCAATCCAGCCGGTTCATGCCGACCACCAGCCGCTTCTCGCTTTGCCGCCAGATGATGTCAGAGGTCTGGACGCGCGCGTCCTGCACATGCGCAGAAATCACCGCGAGGTCATCGGGATCGAGCGCGATCAATTTGAGCTGGGCTGTCACCGCATGACCTGTAATTTCAATTGACGTGTCTCAGTCGCTGATGCGCTCGATGGATGCGCCGCACCCTGACAATTTTTCCTCAAGCCGCTCGAAACCGCGGTCGAGATGGTAGACGCGGTTGACCATGGTCTCGCCTTCGGCGACGAGGCCCGCGATCACCAGCGACACCGACGCGCGCAGGTCGGTCGCCATCACAGGCGCGCCGCGCAGCTTCGCGATGCCGTCGATGGTCGCGGTTTCGCCGTTGAGATGAATCCGCGCACCGAACCGCGCCAGCTCCTGCACATGCATGAAACGATTTTCGAAAATCGTCTCGGTGATGTGCGAAGAGCCTTTGGCGCACGCCATCAGCGCCATCAACTGGGCCTGCAGATCGGTCGGGAAACCCGGGAACGGCGCGGTCGAAACCGTCACCGGCTGGATTCCGGCGCCGTTGCGGGCAACCCGAATGCCTTCATTGCTGGCGGTGATGACGGCGCCGGCCTGCGTCAGCACGTCGAGCGCCGATTGCAGCAATTCCGGCCGTGCGCCGGCCAGCAGCACATCGCCACCGGTCATCGCGACCGCCATCGCATAGGTCCCGGTTTCGATCCGGTCCGGCAACACCGTGTGCCGCGTGCCGTGCAGCTTGGTGACGCCTTCAATGACGATACGGGGCGTACCGGCGCCGGTAACGCGTGCACCCATCTTGTTGAGGCAATCGGCGACATCGAGAATTTCCGGCTCGCAGGCGGCATTGGTGATGACGGTGGTGCCCTTGGCCAGCGTCGCCGCCATCAACGCGACATGGGTGCCGCTGACCGTCACCTTGGGAAAATCGATCGCCGCACCCTTGAGGCCGCCCGGCGCCTTCGCAATCACATAGCCGCCGTCGATCGCGATCTCGGCGCCGAGTTTCTCCAGCGCCATGATCAGGAGATCGACCGGCCGGGTGCCGATCGCGCAGCCACCAGGCAGCGAGACCTTGGCCTCGTGCATCCGCGCCAACAGCGGCGCGATCACCCAGAAACTGGCGCGCATCCGCGACACCAATTCGTAGGGCGCGGTGGTATCAATGATATCAGCCGCCGAAATGTGCAGCGTCTGGCCCTGATATTCCTGAGCGCCGGGGCGTTTGCCCGCCGACATGATATCGACGCCGTGATTGCCGAGAATACGCTGCAATTGGGCCACGTCGGCCAACCGCGGCACATTGTCGAGGATCAGCGTCTCTTCGGACAGCAGGCCCGCGATCATCAAGGGCAGCGCCGCATTCTTCGCGCCCGAGATCGGAATGGTGCCGTTGAGTTTGCTGCCGCCGACGATACGAATGCGATCCATGCCAAAACCTGCTTATTTTGCTATGCACAAAGTATATAGAGCAAACCGCCCTATGCCAAAAGCTTGGAAATTTGCGGCTATTTGATGGGTTTGCTGTCATTCCGCGACCGCCCGCAGGGCTGAACCCAGGAATCTCGCGCCAATAACCTCAGGATTACCCGATATGCGATAGCACATCCGAGGCTCACGCTTCGCGTGCCCCGGAATGACAGCTCAGACCGCGTTGATATCCTCGCTCTCCAGGATCGGCTTCGGATAGCCGTCCCGCGCGACCCCAATCATGGCGCGGCCGACCTGCTCTGATGTCGTCATGTAAGCCGGAGCGACGCGATTGAGCAGCGATAGCAATGGCGCCGTGCCGACATAAATCGCCTGAACCCAGCCGGTCTTGGACTTGACGCCATGCAGCGGCTGGATTCCCGCCGGGCGAAACATATAGGCCGCCTTGAACGGCAGCTTGAGCAGATCGTTTTCGGTCTTGCCTTTGACCCGCGCCCACATCAGCGAGCCTTTTTCCGTGGAGTCAGTGCCGCGCCCGGTGACATAGACGAACACCATGCCGGAATTGAGTCTGGCGAGCGTCGCCGCCGCCGCCATCGTGATGTCGTAGGTCAGATGCTGGTAGCGCTCTTCATCCATGCCGAGCGACGAGACGCCGAGACAGAAGAAGCAGGCGTCGAAGCCGGCGAGCTGGGATTCGATCCCGGAAAAATCCAAAAAATCGGCGTGCACGATTTCGCGCAGCTTGGGATTGGCCTGCCCGGTCGCGCTGCGCCCGACCGCGAGCACGCTTTCGACGCCGGGATCGAGCAGGCATTCGCGCAGCACACCCTGCCCGACCATTCCTGTTGCGCCGAACAGAATGACTTTCATGCGATTTCCCATCCATAGCGTTTTCGAGCGAAGTGGGTACCGGCTCGTGTGAAGAAAACGCGTCAAAAAAGAACCAGAACCTCCGTCCCGGAGGTTCTAGTCATTCAGGCGGCGGCTGCGACCGGAGCGAACGATACACCGGTCAGCGCGGCGGAGACATCCCACAGCCGCGCTGCTGAAGCTGCGTCTTTCGCCTGCGGCATGATCTTCGCCGGCACCGGTGGCCCCTTCAACTCGTAGAACCAGTTCGGGCCATAATAGCCTGCGGGTTTTGCGTCCGGCGAAGTCGCGGCAAACAGCGTCGGCAGCGCGCCTTCGGCGGCCGACTGGCTCATCAGCGGCTGCAGCGACTTGCTGAGCTGCCATAACAGGCCGCTGGCGCCCGGGCCGTTGGCGATCAGTTCGGTTCGCGCATAACCGGGATGCGCGGCATTGCTCATCAAGCCCCAGCCGCCGGCATCGCTGCGACGCTGCAGCTCAAGTGCGAACATCAGCATCGCCAGCTTCGACTGGCAATACGCCTTCCATGAGCTGTAGGATTTCGCGCTTTGCAGATCGCCGAAATTGATCGCGCCGCTGCGATGCGCGAGGCTGGAGAGATTGACCACACGGGGCTGACGGCCCTGACGAAGCAACGGAAGCAAATGCGCGGTGAGCGCATAATGGCCGAGATAATTGGTGCCGAGCTGCATCTCGAAACCGTCTGACGTCACCTGCCGCTGCGGCAATGCCATCACGCCCGCATTGTTGACCAGCAGATCGAGCGAGGTGTGGGCGGCGGCGTAGCGGCTGGCAAACTCCGCCACCGACGCCAGGCTCGCCAGATCGATTGTGTCGTAGGCGATCTCGGCATTCGGAAATTGACTGCGGATGGCCTGCAGCGCGTGGCGGCCCTTGGTTTCATTGCGGCCCGTCAGCACCACATTGGCGCCGGCACCGGCCAACGCCAGCGCGGTTTCGTAGCCGAGGCCACCGGTGGCGCCGGTGATGACGGCGGTTTTGCCGTTGAGGGGCGGAATGTCTGCAGTGCTCCAGTCGGCCATGCTTATATCTCCCTGCTCGATTCGTTGCGGACACCGGCCGCCAGCTCTAACTGTGCACTTAGTGCAAATTTGCAAGAGGTGAAGATTTGGGGTCAATTGCGAAAGTGCGTAAAAAACCCAAGCCGCTGATATCAAAGGAAAAACTGGCCGCGAGCGCCCCGGGGCTACGGGCGCGCAAGCGGCAGCAGACCCGCGAGCGGCTGACCCGGGCGGCGATGGCGCTGTTTCTCGAGCGCGGCTTCGAAGCGACCACGCTCGATGACATCGCGGCGGCCGCCGATATATCTCGCCGCAGTTTCTTCCACTATTTTGAGTCGAAGGAAGACGTGGTGTTTGCCTGGCAGGAGGAGAGCACGGCGGCGTTAATCGCCGCGGTCGCCGCCCGGCCCGCCAGCGAATCCATGCTATCAGCCGCGGAGAACGCGATTTCCGCGATGGTCCGGCAACTCGAGCCCGGCGAAGCGATCGCGATGGCGCAGCTTAAATGCGACAACCCCGCCTTGCAGGCACGCGATCAGGTCAAATACGAGAAACTTGAACGCGCTCTGGCGGAGGCGCTCGGCAAGCGCGCGGGTCACAAGACCGAAAAGCTCGGGGCCCGGCTGGTCGCGATGATCGCAACCGGCGCGATGCGGATCGGCGGCGAAGTTTGGACCGCCGAAGGCGCGCGTGAAAAGCCGGAAGCCCTGGTGAAGCGGACATTCGCCGCGATACGGGCGATCTTCGATTGATCGCCCGCATCCAGCGAACGAATCGATGCATTACGCCTTGATGAAGGCCAGCAGGTCGGCGTTGATTGTGGCCGCTTCCGTGGTCGGCATGCCGTGCGGAAAACCCTTATAGGTTTTCAGCGTGCCGTTCTTCAAAAGCTTTGCGGATAACGGCCCCGCCGCGACATAGGGAACGATCTGATCGTCCTCGCTGTGCATCACCAGCACGGGCACGCTGATTTTTTTGAGGTCTTCGGTGAAATCAGTCTGCGAGAACGCAACGATGCCGTCGTAATGCGCTTTTGCGCCGCCCATCATGCCCTGACGCCACCAGTTCTGGATCACGGGCTCTGATGCCTTGGCGCCCGGCCGGTTGTAGCCATAGAACGGACCCGAGGCGACGTCGCGATAGAATTGCGAACGGTTGGCGGCCAGCGCGGTCTGAAATCCGTCAAACACTTCCTTGGGAAGGCCGTTGGGGTTGGCCGGCGTCTTCACCATCAGCGGTGGCACCGCGCAAAGAATGGCGGCCTTCGCCACCCGGCTTTCGCCGTGCCGCGCGAGATAATGCACCACCTCGCCGCCGCCGGTGGAATGGCCGACATGAATGGCGTTCTTCAGATCGAGATGCGCCGTGACCGCAGCAAGATCATCGGCGTAATGATCCATGTCGTGACCGTCACCGGTCTGGCTGGAGCGGCCATGGCCGCGGCGGTCATGGGCGACGACGCGATAGCCGTGATTGAGGAAGAAGAGCATCTGCGCGTCCCAGTCATCCGATGACAACGGCCAGCCATGGCTGAACACAATGGGCTGACCCTTGCCCCAATCCTTGTAGTAAATCGCGACGCCGTCTTTGGTCTGGATTGTGGGCATGGGAGACTCCTTTTGGGCGAACTATTTTCAATCCGTCATTCCGGGACGGCGAAAGCGGTATACCCGGAATGACGAAGTCGAACGATCAAGCGTAAGTTACAAGCGGCCGGAAGCGCCTGATCGCACCGATGATCACGACGATGAAGAACACCAGCACGACGCCCTGGACCACGGCGAATACCGGTCCCGCCGGGGGATTACCCGGCGCCAGCGCCGTCAATGCCGGAATCTTGAGGAAGCTCTGGATCACCAGCACGAAGACGTTGAAGTAAAGCGACAGCAGCGCGGTCACCGCATAGATCCAGCGCCACGCACCGGACAGCTTCATGCCGTAAAGCGCGATACAGGCAATCGCCAGCAGCACCAGTGAGAGCAAGGCGATGACGTGCGACGGCAGCAGCTTCTCAAATGGAAACAGAAAACCCGTCGCGTTGGTCAGGATCGTCGTGAGCAGGAACAGCGCGGTCATGCCCGCCATCCGGTTGGAGCCGAGCAACCCGGACAGGACCACAAAGCCCGACGCGATAGCGATCAGGCTGATGACGACGTGAACCATCGTGAAAGTAGCTAAACTCATCCCCAAGACCATGACGCGCTCCCCCTGCTGAAATCGGGTGAATGCTACGACTCCTCCGAGGAAATTGCCACAGGCGTGCCGCCTGTCGGCGAGCAACCCTGAGTGATCGCCTGACGCCTCGCACGATTGTCACACAATGCGCGCCGGCGCTTTAGCGCTTGAGAAATTCAACCAGCTTCGGGATGATCTGGTCAGGCGCCTCTTCCATCAACCAGTGGCCTGATCCCTTGACGAGGACGCCCTCGACATCCGTTGCCACCATCTTGCCTTGCTCGATCAGGAACGGCCCACCGGCTTTTTCGCCGGAAAGCACCAGCAGCGGCATCGTCAATTTGGTCTTTGCAAATCCTGCGAAGTCCCCGGCATCCCCCGGGAAGGCCCGGAAAACTTCCATCCCGGCGGCCATGTGGCCGGGCTTTGCATATTCGCGGGCATAGAATTCGCGATCGGCTTCCGGGATCGATTTGGCGGGATCGGCGGCAAAATCATTCCAGAAGTGTTCGAGGTAAATGCGTTCACGGCCTGTGACCAGCGCCAGTGGCGTCTTGCCATAGAAATGGAAATGCCAGAGATCGCGCAGCAGGAAGACGCTATTCCAGTCGCCGACGCCCGGAAGGAACGCTTCCATCAGCACAAGCCGATCGACTTCGCCGGGATATTGCGCCGCATAGGCGTAGGCGACCATCAACCCGATGTCGTGGCCGACCAGGCGGATGCGCTCGTATTTGAGACTTTTCACTAGCGCATGGATGTCCTGCGCCATGGCCGCTTTGGCGTATCCGTCCGCGGGTGCGGACGATTGGCCGAAGCCGCGCAGGTCAGGCGCAATCACGGTGTGCGTATCGGAAAGCTTCGATATCAGCGGCAGCCACATATGGCTGGTTTCGGCGAAGCCATGCAGCAGCACGATCGGATCGCCCTTGCCTTCTATCAAATAGTGCAGCTTCGCACCATCAACGTCGGCAAATCTGCTTTCCATCCGATATTCGCTCCCGCCTCAAAACCACGCTTCGATAGTAACGCCTTCAATAGTAACGCGGGATCGGCCCGTTATGCGGCGTTTTCCGTTTCGACAAATCGAACAGGACTTCGTGCACATAACACCAGCCCCATCCTTCCGGCGGATCGTAGCCTTCGATGATCGGATGTCCAGTGGCGTGAAAATGCTTGGTGGCATGCGTGTTGGGCGAATCGTCGCAGCAGCCGACATGACCGCAAGTGCGGCAGATCCGCAAATGCAGCCACTCACTGCCGCTCTTCAGGCATTCCTCGCAACCGAGCGCGCTCGGCGTAACATCGCGAATGCCCGCGATGTCGGTGCAGCCTTTTGACATCCTCAATCCCCTTTTCGTTCGATCTGTCCCGGCGGAATTGAACTACACTCAATTATTCTTCTTGCGCATTCTCGTGTCATTCTTGCGCTAAAGCGCCGGCTTGGCGGCATCGCCGAGAAATCCGTGCAGCGCCGCCACCACCTGCGCACCCTCGCCAATGGCGCCGCCGACCCGCTTGACCGAACCCGAACGCACATCGCCGACCGCGAACACGCCGGGCACCGAGGTTTCCAACGGCGACGCCACCGCGTTGCTCTTTTTGCAGTGTTCGCCGGTCACCACGAATCCTCCGCGATCCACCATCACGCCGCAGCCATCGAGCCAGCCGGTGGCGGGATCGGCGCCCACGAACAGGAACAGATTGCGGATATCGATGGTGCTGCATTCCCCCGATAGCCGGCTGCGCCAGCGCACGCGCTCCAGCGCAACGTCCTTGGTGCCTTCGAGCCCAACCACCTCGGTATTGAACACGAGTTCGATATTCGACGCGGCCTCGATACGCTCGATCAAATAGCGCGACATGCTGGAGCCGAGGCCGCCGCCGCGGATCATCATGTGGACCCTGCGGGCATGACTCGACAGGAACACCGCCGCCTGGCCAGCGGAGTTGCCGCCGCCGACCAGCACGACTTCCTGCGCGGCGCACAGCCGCGCCTCGATCGGCGAGGCCCAATACCAGACGCCGCGGCCCTCGAAGTCGGCGAGGTTCTCGATCTCGGGCCGGCGGTAGCGCGCGCCGCTCGCGACCACGATCGAGCGCGCGCGCAATACCTCGCCGTCGTCGAGCGTCAGGCCGAAGGCACCGTCATTGCGCGAGCAATCGAGCGACTTGGCCTCGACCGGGATCATGATATCCGCGCCGAATTTCTGCGCCTGGTTAAAAGCGCGGGCGGTCAATGCATGTCCGGAAATGCCGGTCGGAAAGCCGAGATAGTTCTCGATGCGTGCGCTGGCTCCGGCCTGGCCGCCGAACGCCCTGGTATCGCACACCGCGACCGCCAATCCTTCGGACGCAGCATAGACCGCGGTCGACAGTCCGGCCGGGCCGCTGCCGACGACGGCGACGTCATAGACCTTGTCCTTGGCAAGGGCGCGCACCATGCCCATCGCGCGCGCCAGTTCGGATTCGCTGGGGTTGCGCAGCACCGTGCCGTCGGGCAGCACCACCAGCGGCAAATCGCCCGGCGAGGGCGAATAACGCGCGATCAGTTCGGCCGCATCGGTATCGGTGGCCGGATCGAGCAGATGATGTGGGTAGCTGTTGCGGGTGAGAAATCCGTCGAGGCGCACCACGCCGCTGGAATAGGACGGACCGATCAGCACCGGGCCGCCAACGCCGCCCCTGATCAGGTTGACGCGGCGCAGGATCAGCGCGCGCATGATGCGCTCGCCGAGATCCGCCTCAGCCACCAGCAGTGCGCGCAGGCGCTCCGGCGGGATCAAGAGCGTTTCGACATCGCCCTCGGCGTGGCCATCGATCAGCGCGACCCGGCCCGAGAGCTGGCCGATTTCAGCGATAAACTGCCCCGGCCCCTGATCGATCACGGGCGTGATGTGGCCGAGGCCGTCGCGCTGCGTGATCGCGACATGGCCGGACAACAGCACAAACATGCCGGGTCCGGGTTTGCCGGTCTCGAACAGCTTTTCGCCGTCTTTGTAATGACGCTCCTCGCCGAACCGGCGCATGCGGGCGATTTCCTGCGGCGTCAGCGCCGGAAATGTCTGCTCATGACGCGGAAACGCAGTTATGGCCGCAACACCATCATCCGTCTTGTCGCCTGCCGTGATGTCTGCAACCATTCCGTCTCGCCCCACTCGAATACAACGATCAACAATTCCCGCGCGGAACGATCCTACTCGCTCGGTGCCTTGTCGCCGTCATGATGTAGGATGGCTCGATCGGCGTTGGAAGCCGCACCTGCGGAATCGTCTCGCCCTCTGGCCTGCGATTTTCGCCGCTTGAGATTTTCGCGCAATGCGAGCTTCAGCCGGTCCTCCCTCGAATCCTTGCGCGGATTTTGGCGCGGATTTTCGGGCTTTCCCGATGGCCCCTTGCGTTTGTCCTTGTCATCTTTCATCGCCGACCTGTTCGAACGCATCGCTGCCTGAATAATGTCAGGGGAAAAGGGCCTGACGGCCTCCCTCGCTATCGGAACATAGTGTGTTTCGCTTGCCCGCCGTGCAATCGCCGATTCCGGGACCTCGCCGATAACGACGACTGAGGCGCAGATTTTCGAGACTATCTGGAAATCGGGAACCGGATCGGCCCATAACTGGCTCAATTGAAGGCCAAGGTGGGCATCCTGCCCTCATTATGACCGTTTTGACGACCCTGCGGGCCATTTCCCGCGCTTGCGCGCCCCCGGGCCTTGTGGCAAGGATCGGCGCGCCTTGTTGAGGCCTTTTGGCCGATTCCCGTATCCGGGGCACGCTGCCGTAGCTCAGTGGTAGAGCACTCCATTGGTAATGGAGAGGTCGACAGTTCAATCCTGTCTGGCAGCACCATTTTTGCCTTTTAATTCAACGATTTTCGACTTTGCCGATCACTCCCGGATGCCTTTATTTGGCATCCTTGCGCAGAACAAAGCACGAAATGGCGTGCAGTTACGTGCAAAATCCGTGCGTTAGGTTCGCGCGATGTTCTGTTCAAACCTGCAGAACTTCTTGTTCGCGCTGTTGCCGGGTGGCGTCCTCGAGCTCAGGATTGTTTGGGAGGGCCGACACACTCGAATCAGTGAGGGAAGCCATGTTCCGTAAATTAATCGACGGATACCGTAGCCAAGCAGCACAACAACTATCCGATGCCGAAGAGTTAGAATCTGGTGAGTGCCGAATTGGCAATCAAGACGGCGACCAATCGCTCAGCACGGCCTCAAGTAAACGAGGCCTTGCCGCTAGACTTTTGGGACTGAGCAACGCTTACGAAGATTTAGACGACTAGTGAGCCATCTAACCTTTTCTTTACATCAAGCCGTCACATTAACCTCGGGCTGCGTATCATGCCCTTTAGTAAAGAAGCCATCCCCGTCTCAACCCGGTGGTGGCTTTTTGCTTCGCGTTGTTTGGCAGCTTCCGCTGCCACCTGCATGTGACCGCATTGCAACAATGCGTGTTGTTCCTGCATTTGGAACAGCTAATTTTGGTTTACGTCTGGCGACCGTTGGTTTTAGGTGCGCATACCGGGGCTGGGTTAATTTCATAACTACGCATTTTCGAACCCGGCGAGCCGCAGTGCGAGAATGCCTGCGGCTTTTTGCTGTGCTTGAGGCGTAGCGCCGCACATGTTTCCATCATGCACTGCTAGTACAGCCTTACTGAACTTGACGCACGCATCTACCGCCCAAGCATCGGGATCACTGCATCCAATAAACACGTCGTGTGGCTGACACCTATTTTCAAATTCGCCGCTACAGACTCTGAAATTTGCTACCACCGCGGCCTGATTAACGTAGGTCTGCCAACCAAAAAAGGGCTAGCGCGGCCACACCATCTCTTTCGGCGAATCAAGCCTTCCGGCCGCCCCAGCCCTTCAATTATGCTCGCTCGGCCCCATGATCGTGATGCCTTCGGTGGCCTCGACGTGGCGCACGAAGATGTATTTGTCTTCGCGGCCGTCGCTGTGTTTGCGCCGGATGCCGGGCTGCACGCTGGCTTCGACCTTCGCGACCACGAGGTAGGGCACATCGGCGGCGAGGCCCATCCGGCAATGGGCTGCGAAGGCGTCGAGATCGCGCACCGTATAGGCCTGCTCGATACCGGCGCCCTGCGCGATCCTGGCAATGTCCACCCGTCCCTTGGCGGTGTGGGTGGGCGGGCCGCCGATCGACTGATAGCACTCGTTATCCCAGACCACGATCAGCAGATTGCGCGGCTGCTCGTTGGCCAGCGTTCCCAGAATGCCCAGGTTGAACATCATGCCGCCATCGGTATCGAGCGACACCACGCGCCGATGCGGCAATCCGACCGCGAGGCCAAAGGCCTGCGGCGTGACACAGCCGAGTTGTTGCTGGAACAGGCTCGCGGCGCGCATGTGAGGCGCGGCATTGTACCATTCGTCGACGCTGGCGCCGAGCGAGAGGATAACCAGTTCGTTCTTCAGCAAGGCGCCGAGGCGCTCCATGCAATCATATCGCTTCATCGCACCAGCGCTCCGGTCAGCGCGATCGCTGAATGATAGTAGGCCGCATAGGACCAGTGGAACGCATCCTGGATCGAGCGCTCGATGTCGTCCTCCCGGTCAACCACGCGGTAGGGAATGCGCATCGCCTCCAGCAGCGGCTCCATCGTCATGCCGTGCGGGATCGCCCACCAATTGTTCTCGCCGAGATCGCCGCGATAGCTCATCAGCATGACGACAGGGATTCCCGCGCCCATGCCCATACGGGCCAGTGGCTCGATCGAGGCCCGCAAGCCCGAGTTTTCCATGATCAGCGCCGCGCGCTTGCCCGACAGGAACAGGCCGCCGCAAATCGCGGCACCCTCGCCCTCATTGGTGACCTGGATGGTCCTGATATCGGGATCCTGATCGAGCGCCGGATAGAGCTCCTTGAACAGCGAATCCGGCAGATAGCAGACGACACTGACCCCGGCCGCCTTCAGCCCGGCAATGACCCGCGCCACAATGTTCTGTTGCATATGTGCAATCCGGATTTTCAGCGGGTCAATTCGACCGCGGATGAGGCGTATAGCGCGATGCATTCGGCGGATCGCACACCCTCGATCACTTTCAAATCCCACCCGGTCATCTCGGCAAAACGCTCGACCGTGTAATCCTTGAAATTGAAGGCGACCTTGGCGAGTTGCTTGATGTCCCGGTTGCGCGCGCCGATCACCAGCGTTTTGATGCCGCCATTAAGGATGGCGCCAAGACACATCGGGCAGGGCTCGCAGGTCGCATAGAACGTGCAATCAGGAAGCTCGCGCCGCCCGAGCTTCTGGGTCGCATATTTGATCGCGAGCGTTTCGGAATGGGCCGTGGTGTCGGATGTCGAAACCTTCAGGCTGCGGCTGCGCACCACCACTTCGCCGTCGCAGACCACCACCGCGCCGAAGGGCTGCTCGCCCTGCGCCGCGCCGGCCTTGGCTTCCTCGATGGCGATCGCCATGAAATGATTATGATCTGCTTCCAATTTCATCCTCCGTCATTTGATTCTGTGTGATGCGGTTAACCGATCGCGCGGTTCAGTGGGCGGGCGGCAATGCGCGATCGGCCTTGGGCGGCAGGAACGCACGGCTGAAGACCTCTTCGAGCGCAGGCGTACGCGGCAGCGCGTAGGCCTCCGCGACGGTCGTGATCGCGGCCTGCAGCCTGGTGTCGTCGAGGTCGCCGAGGCCGAGCCGGGTGACTTCATCGGTGCGCAATTGATGATCGATCGTGTAGACCAGCCGCTGCTTCTCAAGCTCGACATTGGTGAGCGGCTCTACCTTCTTGAGCGCCGCGATCCCCTCATCGGGATTGGCCGCGACCTCGAGGATGGCGCGGTTCAACGCCTTGACGAGACCACGTACCGCGTCGGGATTTTCCTTCAGCAGCTTCTGGGAAACCAGGATGCCGTTGGAATAGAGATCGAGGCCATTTTCGCTGTAGAAGAACCACCGGAAATCCGTCTCCGGCGATTTTCTCATCGCCAGAAAATTCATGTAACTGGTCGGCGAGAATTGCGCGATGCCATCGGCCTGCCCGTTGACCAGCAATTGCTCGATCAGGTTTGGCGCGGCGTTGAGCACTTTCACTTTCGAGGCATCGACACCGTTCTTGAGCGCGAGCGGCTTGAACATGCGCTCGGTCGCCGACCCCGCCGGCGCGGCCAGCGTGTGGCCTTCCATATCCTTGAGCGTCTTGATCGGGCCGTCCGCCTTGACGATCAAGGCGTAAGGCGCGCGATTGTAGAGCATGTAGACCAGGACCGGCTGTTCGCCGGGACGCTGGGCAGCGTTCTGGATCACCGCATTGATGTCGCCGAACCCGGCCTCATAGGCACCGGTCATGATGTGGCTGACGGCCGCGGCGGACCCGTCGCCCTGGTCGATGGTGACATCAAGCCCTTCGGCCTGGAAATAACCCTTGTCCCGCGCGACGTAATACCAGGCGCCCGGCCCCTGGGCTTTCCAGTCCAGGATAAAGCGGATTTTTATCGGCTCGGCATGGGCCGCTCCGATCATCGCGGCAGCCGCCACGCAGGCCAGAGCCCAAACGGACGAGCGTTTCATGCTGACAACTCCATGCAGGTTCGAAAATGAAAATGATCTGATGTCATGCGGCCACCGCGCTCTGGCGTGTGGCCCAGCCGGTGAGACGCGCTTCTGCGAATGAGAACAGGCCGTAAAGCGCGATGCCGGTGATGGAGATCAGTGCGAGGCCCGCAAACAGCAGCGCGACGTCGAAATTGGCGGACGCCACCATCATCACGGTGCCGATGCCGTAATTCGAGGCGATGGTTTCCGACGTGATCGAACCGATGAAGGCGACGGTGATGGCAACCTTCAGCGAGGCAAACAGATAAGGAAGCGTACGCGGCAGCGCCACGTTCCACAGAATGTCGCCCCGGCTGGCGCCCAGCGACCGCAGCACGTCTTCGAGTTCGGGTTCGCTGGTCGAAATTCCCGTCGCGACATTCACGACAACGGGAAATATCGAAAGCGAAAGCGCGGTGAGTACCGCCGGAAATGTCCCGGCGCCGAACCAGATCACGAAGATCGGAATGATCGCCACTTTCGGCACCGACGAGAAACCGATCAGCAGTGGATACATCGTGTCATAAGCGAGACGCGAACTTCCGATCATGACGCCGGTCACCACGCCCGCGACAACGCCGAGCGCGAAGCCCGTCAATGTGCTGGTGATGGTTTGGGCGAGATGGGGCCACAGATCCGGAAATCGCGTGACCAAAGTCACCAGCACCTGGCTCGGCAGCGGCAGTACCAGATCGCTCACATGCAGCAGGCGGCAGAGCAATTCCCAGATCGCGAAGAAGCCGAAGATCACGGCGGTGGCGGACAAGACCCGGGTAAAGCGTGCCATGGTTCAAACTCCCGCGCCGGCAGGCTGCAGCGGGGCGATCAGCTCACGCATCCGCCGGCCGAGCGCGACAAAGTCAGGCTCGTAGGTCATCGCCAGCGTTCTCGGATACGAAAAGGGAACCGGCGTGTCGTCGATGATCTTGCCGGGACGCGGGCTCATGACGCAGATTCGTGACCCCAGATAAGCGGCCTCGCGCAGGTCGTGCGTCACAAGAAGAACCGTCGGACGCCTGTCGAGCCACAGCGCCTGCAAGGTCCCCCAGAGTTCTTCCCGGGTGAACTGATCCAGCGCGCCGAAGGGTTCGTCGAGCAGCAGCAATTGCGGATCGTGCACCAGCGCGCGGCAGAGATTGGCCCGCTGCAGCATTCCGCCCGACAATTGCCACGGGAAATGATTGGCGAAACCATCGAGGCCGACTTGCGCCAACAGACTGCGGACGCGATCGCGAAACTCGGTCTTTCGCTTGCGCCGGTATTCGGAGCGAAACGGCTGCACGATCTTGAGCGGCAGCATCACGTTTCGCTCCACCGTGAGCCACGGCATCATGCTGGCGTTCTGAAACGCCATCCCGACTCGCAGCGTCTTGGCGGCGACCTCCCGCCCGCCGACCACGACGACACCGCTCGTCGGTCGAACCAGACCGCTGACCAGCCGCAGGATCGTTGATTTGCCGCAGCCCGACGGTCCCACAAAGGAAATGAACTCGCCCTTGCGGACATCGAGTGTGGTCTCGCCTAGCGCCGTGGTGGCGCTGCGGCCCGCTCCGTAGCGGACCGAGACAGCTTCGAGTTCGATTACTTTGCCCGGCTGTTCGGAAGAAACTGGAACCCGGTCGGCCTCGACAACAAGTTTCGGTCCCGATCGGGCCGCGTTATTCATTGCATGTCCTCGCTGATCGAGGCTTTCACAAGCAATGGACGGGCCAGCCGCAATCGAGGCGTCGGCCGCGGAACGCGCCCTCGCGTGAGCGGGGCGACGTTGCTTGAATTGTGCGACTTCCCGAGAACGCATCGATGGATCCTCTAGAGCCTTATCGGTTCTGATTGAATCAGAACCGGGCTCTAGTCTTTTGTTTTGACGCGTTTTCTTCACGCGAACCGGTATCCACTTCGCTCGAAACGCTCCAGGGAGAAAACCTAGAGGCCCTCTGGCGTTCCAGATAGCCACTTAATTATGATCGTGATGTTCTCATATAGGCAACAACGGGAGTCGATTTCACATCCCGTCGAGTTGACCGATCGCCGTGCTCAGAAGTTTCGATAGAAGCGCAGGCGGCTCGGTTGGGAAGGTTTTCGCGCGCGACGCCAGTAGAAGGCGCCGTGGACGCATCGCCGGGTCGCGAAGTGGCACGAACAGCAACTCGCCGCGCAGCAGCTCGCTTTCGACCCCGACCCGCGTTTGAAACGCGACTCCCAGTTTCGCGGTGACGCATTTGGCCATCAGGTCGATCGAATTGGTCACGGCCCTTGGATCGAATTCGATGCGGCTATCCAATAGCGCGCCTTCGATCGACGATCGCAGCGCCAGCGTGGCGTCCGACAGAAACACCCGCTCGCCGGCAAAGTCGTTCAACCGGACTTCCTTGCGTCCGGCCAACGGATGGCCCGGCCACAACAGCGCGCCGAGCGACAGGCTTGCACCGGCCAGCCGCTGCGTGCCCTTCGGGATGCGGGCATCGAAGGCGATGCCGAGTTCGGTTTCGCCCTCGGCCACCAGCCGCAAGGCTTCGCTCGAACCGACGGTCCGCACTTCAACCGCGACATTGGGAAGCCGTTGCCAGAATGCGGCCAATATCCGCGGCAGCAATCCCCGCGTTACGCTCTCGACGGCGGAAACGCCGATCTTGCCGCGCCGCAGGCCGGTGAGGTCGTTGATGATCGAACAGGCCTGATTGAGCTCGGACGCGCTCGCCCGCGCGTGGTAGACCAGTATCTCTCCGGCGCTGGTTAGTTTGAGGCGTTGTCGAACCCGCTCGAACAACGGCAGCCCAAGCACCTCTTCGAGCGCCTGGATGGTCCGGCTGATCGCCGAAGGCGCGACGTTGAGCGCCTTGGCCGCACCTCTGATCGAGCCGAGTTGCGCGACGGTCTGAAAATAATGCAGCCGGGCCGAAACCAGACCGAGCCTGTTCGCATCCATCGATGCCCTCCGGTGGAAACTGCCGCACCGGCGGATTCAGCTTCTTCCGGGACTGTAACAGCACCCGCCCCGAGTTGTTGCCCAAATCTCAACGATGAGATCCAGAATGAACGGATATGGGAACAACTATTTGCGAGCAGGTGGATCGCGCTCGGAAGGATCAATGTTTCTGTTCGGTAACAGGATGCTCCTCCGGCTTCGTGGACTTAAGCGTATCATCTGAAAAAAGATTGCCGTTTTGTTGTGTGGCGTGCGCCTGTTGGGCGACAGTGCCACGTGCAGCATTAGCTATCTTCTCACGGGAAATGCCATGAAAATCCAAAAAAACGCCTAATAGCGAACGCGCCTCTACGGTCAGGGCATCATAATGTAATATATCGATTTTGAACGCATTACGCTCAAGCTCCCGTGCGACGGTGTATAGAGCATCGGTAGCATTTAGTCGTGCCACGTAGTCCGCTATGATTTCCGCTGGGACCTTAGCAGCTTGTTGATCGAAGCCGCGCTCAACCTGAGCAGCAATACTACCTCCATTGGAGACGTGCTGCCTAACAAGGCCAATAGCGGTGCGAACGGGCGTTAGAGCCTCCAGCAAATTGGTCTGGCCATAGCGCACCCCACTAACCAGTGCAGCGCGTCGCTCATCATGTGACTGGAAAGCAAGATCGGCGAGCACAAAATCTAGCCCAATAGCCGCGTAAGCGCACGCCGAATAGAAGCCCCGAAGAGCTACTTGCGCCTGGTCTGATTTTGGGGCGGCCAGTACAGCCTGCTCACCAAAAAAACCCGCAACGCGCAGCGTCATATTCGCGGAATGGATGCCGAAACTGGTAAGCAGCGACGAGCGGGCGGCCAATAACGCCGACCGCCAATCAGCGCTTCTTCGCGCCGTATCGACGGTCTTGAACAAACCATCATATTCCTCAGATGAATGTTGATCGCCTAATCTAAGCTTCGGCGTGCTCGCGAGCTTGTTGAGTGCGTCACCATCCAGCAACGTTACACTGACGGATTTCGCGAGGCGGCGAGAGCTGGGTCGCTTGTCCGTGCTGGCAACTATCGCTCCATCCACCTTCAACGCCGACTGCAGCCCTCGAGCCCAAATCAGGCGTTCCGCGGCCTTGGGCTTCGTCTTGTTTTTTGCATCGACGATCAAGCGGCGGCGAGTAAGTGCCGCTGGTCGCTCATATAGCCAAACGTCCACGTCTGTCACGTCTTCGTCATCGAGACGGTAGGGCACTCCGCGGACCGCGAAGTACCCGGCTTGCCAAAAGTACTCCTTGAGTGTCTCTTCGAGTTCGAGGCCTTTGCGACCCGTGTTCGCATCTGACATCAGAATGTGCCCCCTGTACGCAACGCTGAGAGGACATCACGCGTCATCTTCTTGCTTTCCGGTGTCTGACGTTTACGCCGGAACGTATCTCGGGTCTGTTCGGGCCCCGCGAAACCTGACATGTTTCCTTCAAACGGTCTGTCGAGCGCGGCGGACGAGGCCACCTCGCCGGTCGTGAACACCGCGAGCGCCATCTCGCCAATGTCTTTTTTTAGTAGTTTCATTAGGTATCCGTATTGAGTACCGGGGCGCGTTTGGATTACGCCCTTCGTCTCCAACACGCGATAATCCTCACCGATGGCCGTTGCCGGCCCAATCTCACGGCCAGAAATGAGGGACCGGAGAAGCGCTGCGATCGAGCCGATTCGACCAGTACCTTGAGACCTGAGCGTCATACCGTAGGTCAATGCCGCTACCAACGCCTTGGCGAGATCAAACGCATCATCGACCATGGGGTCGTTGAACTTGTGAAAGGCAGCAGGACGCGTGACAAAGCCGTGCTCGCCAGACGCGTTCATCACGTGATTGACGTCGTACATGCTTGCCGCACGCAGTTTGTCAAATAGCGCAGTGCCAAGAAGCCTCTCTGCTTCCGGCAACGTAACACATCCCTTTTTCTGAAGAACCGCGTCCAACTCTGCCACTTTGGTATGGTCAGCCTGAGACAACGAACCAAGAACCCGGCTCACCTTGTTGATGTTGTCGCGACGGAAAAGATTTCCGTTGAAGTACATACGGCTTCCGTCAACGGCTTCAGCATCGACGAAACCGATCAACTCTGAGCGTTCGAGGAGTTCGCCAACACGTCGCGACGAAAGCGAGAATTCATCCGCAATCAGCTCGATACTTTCCTTTTGCATGACAGGCGATACTGAAGCGACATCTGCGAGCACGATTGCCGCTCGCTCCTCGGCTGTCGGGTCCTGTTCCTCAAATATATCACAAGCATGTTGGACCGTTACACCGGTGGTAAGACCAAGGGCAACAACGTCGCCATTTTGTGATGTGTCGATCACCCGTCTTCGTTTGAGCATGGCCAGCAAGGAGACTAGCTCTGTCTTGGGGTTCAGGCCCGCTGCCTGCGCAAATGCATCGACGCGCTTCTTAGGGATCAACAATTCCTCGTTGGCAGCAAACCGGGAGAGCAGTGACGAAGCTTTGCCCGCAGCATCGATGGCGGGGAACTCAGCCGAAGCATTTTGGGTTGACGCAGTCTTTTGCGAATGATGGACTACCCACGCTCCCTTTTCCTTCTTCGGAATATTCTCGTACCGTGTATTCATTATGCGTCACTAATCTATGGTTGCGGGGCGGAGACAATCTACCCTAACTCGATCCTCCGCAAGCTGTCCGTCAGTCGTCCTCAGGAATTCCTAAGCTACCAGAGCGGCGTAGCAACTGCACCCCAACCAGATACAGAACGCTAATTGGAGAGCACCGTCCTTGCTTCCTGATCGCGCCTCTCAACCAACCGGCACCGTCAGGATCGGCATCAGGATCTCGCGGCCGCGCAACCGATGCTCGCCGAGCGGCTGCCAGGATTCGGCCACGGCGTCCGCGAAAGTCTCGGTGGCCAGTAGCGGACAGCCAAGCTGCTTGGTCAGGTCCTGCACCCGGACCACTTCATTGACCGCGGCGCCGACGACCGTGAACTGCAGACGCTCGGGCACGCCGACATTGCCGTAAATCACCTGGCCCAGATGCAGCGAGATGCCGAAGTCGAGTTCAGGCCCCCCGGCATTATTCGACAGCGAGACTTCAAGCCGCCGGCGGGCTTCATGGGCGGCGGCAAGCGCACGCGCGCAGGCTTCCTGCGGTGAACCTTCGACGCGGAACAGGCCGAGCACCGCGTCGCCGATCAGCGACACAACCTCGCCGCCATGGTCGAGTACCGCCGATGCCGTCATTTCGAAATAGCGCCCCAGCAGCTCCAGAAAATCTTCAGTCGAGAGCCGGTCGGCGAGTTCGGTGGAGCGGCGAAGGTCGCTGTACCACAATGCGGCTGTGATCTTCTCGCCATCGCCGCGCCGGATCGAGCCGTTCAGCACGGCCTGGCCGGCGTGCCGGCCGAGATAGGCATGGGCGATATTTTCCGCGACGCTATGTTCGAGCCGCGACTTCATCGCGATCCCGAGTTCGCGGGTCACACGCTGGAGCTGGGCAATCTCGTCGTCGGTGAAGCCGGAGGCGCGGTCGCCGAGCCATGAACAGATCACGCCGTTCTGTCCGGACGGATCGAAACTGATCAGAAAGATGAGATAATCGGTGCCGCCGAGCCCGCGAAAATCCTCAAGGACCTCGAAATCGAGCAGCGCCGTCGGACCGGTCAGCCGGCGCCGGAACACCGGCAGGCGATTGGTCAGGGCATAGCCGACCGGGCTGCGGAGAAATTGCTCCTGGCCGGTCTGTTCAGGGCGAAAGTGCTCGACAAGGACGTCCCGCTTCATACTCCAGGTCAAGGTGCTGGCGTCGTAGAGCGGATGCAGCACCCGGAACGCGAGTTGCGACCGCATCACCGGTATTCCGACCGCGCGCAGCCGCAGGCAAAGTTCGCCAAGGAGTTTTGCCGGCTCGGATTGCTGCAACGCTTCGTCGGCGAGCCACTCGATGATGGCGCTGCTCAAAACGCTCGACGCTGTCAGCATAGTGTCCATGCGGGGCGACCTTATCCGAAATCAGGTCCGCCACCAGCGGCAGGGGCGTTTCGACGCACGGGCGAGAGGCCCGGATGATGAGGATTGAAGACCCAGAGTGAGGCCGACCGGACTGACGAAGCCAATCCGCGCATTGATCGGCTCCACAACAGCATAAAGAGAGCGCTCGAAGCGGCTTTTCGAGCATCGCCATTTCAGTTCCCGCTGTTGCCTCCGAACAACGCCTGACGGCCTGAAATTAAGGCTTCTTTTGGGTTTGATTAAGGCCCCGTTAAGCACGAAAAATTGTTGTTCCCCAATAGGTTGAGTTCCCGTCGGGTTCTCGTTTGGTGTGACCGATAAGTGACAGCTTTTTAGTCAAAAGCTGGCTAAGTGCGCGCCTCGCCGTTCATTCGGCCAACTTGAAAAACGCCAAAACTCAATATCGTTCTGGAGAACAAACCAATGAAGAAGTTCCTGCTCACCACTGTGGCCTTCGTCGCCCTCGGCGCGACCGGGTCAGCACTTGCCGCCGATCTTTCGGCCCGCGCCCCCTACACCAAGGCTCCGGTCTATGCCGCTCCGCTCTACAACTGGACCGGCTTCTACATCGGCGGTCACATCGGGGGCGCCTTTAACGGCGACAGCAATTTCGGTGGCCTCACCACCGGCAACAACGGCGACGGCCGCTTCCTCGGCGGCGTGCAGGTCGGCGCTGACTACCAGTTCGCCCCGAATTGGGTGATCGGTGCGGAAGGCCAGTATAGCTGGCTCGCCAACAACAACGGCGGCATCATCTTCCCGGGCGGCTTGACCTACACCAACAACCAGCGCGCGCTGGGTTCGGTGACCGGCCGCGTCGGCTACACCTGGGGTCCGGCCCTGCTCTACGTGAAGGGCGGTTACGCTTACTCCGACAACAACGAATCGCTGGTGTCGGCTGCTGGCCCGGTTGCTTTCGGCTTCAGCGGTGGCCATCGCGATGGTTACACCGTCGGCGCCGGCCTCGAATACCTGTTCGCCCAGAACTGGTCGGCCAAGGTCGAGTACCAGTACTATAATTTCGGCAACAGCTCGTTCGTCGCTCCGGCCGCTCTGGTTCCGTTCGGCAACTTCCGCACCGACGATCACGTGATCAAGGCGGGCCTGAACTACCGCTTCAACTGGGGTGGCCCGGTCGTCGCCAAGTACTGAGAAGTACTAGTAGCCAAGTACTGATCGGCCTGCCCTGCAGTCTGACTAAAGTACTGATCTGAAGTCTGAAAAGGCCGGCCTCGCGCCGGCCTTTTTGCGTCGCATCGCTCTTATGCTTTGCCGAGATCGCAATTGTTTTCGGCTGGCGCCGCGCCGATAGTGCGGCTAAGCCGGATCATCGGCAATTTGCGGCGCAAAACGATGAATTCAAAACCGGAAGCAATTCAGTCCTCGGCCGAGGCACTGCGGTACCCCTGGGAAAATCATCCCGGCCCCGACCAGGTCGTCGAGGTGATGCCCGGCGTCTTGTGGGTGCGGCTGAAGCTGCCGTTCCGTCTCAATCACGTGAACATCTATCTGCTCGCCGACGGCGACGGCTGGGCGATGGTGGATTCCGGATTCGGCAACGAGGAATCGATCGCGGCCTGGACCGCGTTGTTCGAGGGGCCGCTCGCCCATGTGAAGATCTCTCGGCTGATCGTGACCCATTCGCATCCCGACCATGTCGGTCTTGCCGGATGGGTGGTCGAGCGCTTCAACTGTCCGCTCGTCATGTCGCAGGTCGAGTATCTGCAGTCGGTCTATCACCAGAACCGCGGCACCGACGAACGCAAGCTGGCGCAGCGCCTGTTCTTCCGGCGTCACGGCATGGACGAGAGCCTGACCGACCAGTTGCTCGGCCGCGGCCAGGATTACCTGAAGCGGGTATCGGTGCTGCCGCCGTCCTATCGCCGCATCTCCCATGGCGACGAGATTTCGATCGGCACCCGCCGCTTCAAGGTCATTACCGGCGGCGGCCATGCGCTCGATCAGGTCACGCTCTATTGCGCCGCCGACAAGCTGTTCTTGTCGGCCGATCAGGTGCTGAGCAAGATTTCACCCAATGTCAGCGTCTGGGCGGTCGAGCCCGACCAGAACTCGCTCGGCGAATATCTGGCGTCGCTGGCAAGCCTCACCACCACCCTGCCCTATGATTTGCTGGTGCTGCCCGGCCATGGCGTGCCGTTCTACGGATTGAAGACGCGTATCAAGCAACTGGCCGATCATCACGAAGACCGTTGCCGGCTGATCGCCGATGCCTGCCGGGAAACCCCGAAGACCTCCAAGGAACTGGTGCCGGTGGTATTCCACAAGCATGTGCTCGACGTGCACCAGATGGGTTTCGCCGCCGGCGAATTGATCGCCCATGTCAACTACATGCTGGTCGAAGGACGCCTGACGGCGAAAGAGACCGATGGCGTGCTCCACTTCCGGACGACGTGAATTCCCAGAGCGTTTTCAAGCCAACGGGTCGCGCGAACGCGCGCCCGACGACAGGCTCCGTGGATACCGGTTCGCGTAAAGAAAACGCGTCAAACAAAAATGCGTTAGCCCTTGTGGGTATGACCCCAGGTCTCGTCCCAGTCCTGGCCCGCGGGATCGACGACGCGGCCGTCGGCTTCAAAGAACTTGTTGGGAACCTGGAAGATCGCCAGCATCAATCCGCCTTCGGGGCACCACGCCACATGGCGGCTGCCCTGCTCACGCCAGATAAATTCACCGGCGCTGGCCGCGATGCCCTGTGCCGGGCCTTCCTTGTCGACCAGGCTGCCTTCAAGAACGTAGGTCTGCTCGATGTGAACATGTTCGTGATCGGGCAGCACGGCGCCTGGCGCAAAGCGCATCAGCGCGGTCATTAATCCCGTCGACCGATCGAACAACAAGGTCTTGGCCTCGCAGCCGGGGAAGCGGGTCTTCTGCCACTCCATGTCCTGCGGACGAACGAGATGGGAGTGGGTTTCGGCGGCCTGCGAGCTTTTCGGCGTGACGGCGTCCATCGCGATGCTCCGTTCCAGTGAACCTCATGCCGTCATAGCAGCTTTGCCAGCCCTCGTCAGCGAGGCTGAACATGTAAATCATGTTGCTGCGCAGAACGCTGCATCGCAGCAGCAATGCGCAGGGATGACACCAAACGGGGCTTACATCCCGCAAAATGCGGGACTAGTCTTTGGCCGTGTAACCAAGGGGAATTCCACCGCGGAGCATGCATTCAAGGGAGAAGCAAAGTGAGCAGCCAACTGACCGAAGCTGAACTTGCCGCATTGATGCCGTCCGAATTGTGCCGGTACCCGACACCGATCCCGACCCAGATCGTCGCCAGCGACGAATTTTATCCCGATCCGCAGAACGAACGGCAACGCGAAGTCGAATCGCGTCTGCTGGCAATGGCCGACGATCTCGGCGGCAAGCAGGGCCTCGACCGCCGGCGGTTTTTCCAGAGCGCCGCCGGCATGGCCGCGTCCTTTGTGGCGATGAACCAGGTTTACGGGCCGCTGTTCGACGTGACGCCGGCCGAAGCCGCGACCCCGGCGATGGCGCAGGAGCGCGCAAATGCGCTCAAAGACCAGTTCATCATGGATATGCATACCCACTTCCTGCGCGACGACACCCGCATCATGAGCTTCGTCAACATGCGCAAGGCGGTGGGCAAGGCCGGCTGGAACAAGGACCTCAACGACCACGAACAGACCATCGAGGATCTCAAGTTCAACAACTACAAAAAAGAGATGTTTCTCGACAGCGATACCAAGATCGCGCTGATCTCGTCGGCGCCTTCCGACATCGAGCAGGACTGGTTCCTGACCAATCAGCAGATGGCGGATGCGCGCAAGCGGATCAACGACGAAGCCGGTTCGCGGCGGCTGTTTGCGCATTGCATCTTCACGCCGGGACAGCCCGGCTGGCTTGAAAAGCTCGACGCCGGTCTCGAACTGAAGCCGGAATCCTGCAAGGGCTACACCATCGGCGACAATACCCACAAAGATATCAGCCGTTATCCGTGGCGGCTCGATGACGAGAAAGTCGCCTACAAGGGCTATGAGAAGATGGTGAAGGCCGGCATCAAGAATGTCTGCGTTCACAAGGGACTGTTCGCGCCGGGGGTCGAGAAGCAGTTTCCCAATCTGCGCGGCTTTGCCGACGTTGCCGATGTCGGCCAGGCGGCCAAGGACTGGCCGCAGCTCAACTTCATCATCTATCATTCCGCCTACCGTCATGTCGGCGGCGACCCGAAGGTGGCGCTGGCGGAATTCGAGCGCACCGGCCGGATCGCCTGGACCAGCGATCTTGCCGACATCCCGGCCCAGTATGGCGTCAACAACGTATACGGCGATGTCGGGCAATTGTTCGCAACCACGTTGGTGGCCGAACCGAATGTCTGCGCGGCGCTGATGGGCACGCTGATCAAGGGGCTCGGCGTCGAACACGTCTGCTGGGGCACCGACGCACTGTGGACCGGTGGACCGCAATGGCAGATCGAGGGCCTGCGCCGTCTCGAAATTCCCGAGCCGATGCAGAAGAAATTCGGTTTCGCGCCACTCGGCGCGGCCGATGGCCCGGTCAAGACCGCAATCCTCGGCGACAACAATGCACGCCTCTATAATATCCAGCCCAAGCGCGCGATGCTGGAACTCAAGGGCGATCGCTTTGCGATGATGAAGGCGGAATATGAGAAGGCCGGACCCGAGCCGTCCAATACCCGCTACGGCTACGTGGTGCCGAACGGACCGATCGACCATTCCGTGTTTGTCTGAGTTATCCCCACAGCGCCGCCGGGATTACCGATCGGGATTTCGGCGGCGTCAATCCGCCATCGCGAAAGCCTTGCACCAGCCGTCCTTGCTGACCTCGCCTTCCACCACCTTGCAGGAGTTCGGCGGCTCGAACAGCGAACACAGTTCGCAGCTATAAATGTCCTTTGGCGTGCCCTGATATTGCGCCTGCTGCAGCGTCATCTTGTCTGACGCCTGCCCCTGAGAAATCTGCAACAAAAGCCCCGCAGAGACCCCCTTTACGACCGCGCCCATCACCTTTCGCCGCGACTCATCCATGCATTCTTTAACCATGAGCTTTCTCACGGGCTAACCGGTCTGGACCGCGCATATTGATCAAAACGAGCACGGATTGGCGATCCTTGCCGCAAACAACCCAGCTCCCCGCTGGACGGGCGGCAGGACACTCAATTCCGGCTCGACATTAAACCTGGAAAAGCTCTAAAAAGACGCCGCCGCCCCGGCTTCAGGTTCCGTTTCAGGTTTTTTGCGATGGATTACAGCAAGTTCTTCAGTGCCGCTCTCGACCGCCTGCATGATGAGCGGCGTTACCGGGTTTTCGCCGATCTCGAACGCATCGCCGGGCGGTTCCCGCACGCGGTGTGGCATTCCCCGAAGGGCGCCCGCAACGTCGTGATCTGGTGTTCCAACGACTATCTCGGCATGGGCCAGCACCCCAAAGTGGTCGGCGCCATGGTCGAGACTGCGACCCGGGTCGGTACCGGCGCCGGCGGCACCCGCAACATCGCCGGCACCCACCATCCGCTGGTGCAGCTCGAAGCGGAGCTCGCCGATCTCCATGGCAAACAGGCCGCGCTGCTGTTCACCTCGGGCTATGTCTCGAACCAGACCGGTATCGCGACCATCGCCAAACTTATTCCGAACTGCCTGATCCTGTCGGACGCGCTGAATCATAACTCGATGATCGAAGGCATTCGCCAGGGCGGCTGTGAGCGCCAGGTGTTCCGCCACAGCGACGTGGCGCACCTGGAGGAATTGCTGCGCGCCGCCGGGCCGGACCGGCCGAAGCTGATCGCCTGCGAGAGCCTGTATTCGATGGACGGCGATATCGCGCCGCTGGCGAAGATCTGCGATCTCGCCGAGAAATACGGCGCAATGACCTATGTCGACGAAGTTCACGCGGTCGGCATGTATGGCCCACGCGGCGGCGGCATTGCCGAGCGCGACGGCGTGATGCACCGCATCGATATCCTGGAGGGCACGCTCGCCAAGGCGTTCGGCTGTCTCGGCGGTTACATCGCGGGATCCGCCGATATCATCGACGCCGTGCGCTCCTATGCACCGGGCTTCATCTTCACCACCGCGCTGCCGCCCGCGATCTGTTCGGCCGCGACAGCCGCAATCAAGCACCTCAAGACCTCAAGCTGGGAGCGCGAACGCCACCAGGACCGCGCCGCCCGCGTCAAGGCGATCCTGACCGCCGCGGGCCTGCCGGTGATGTCGAGCGACACCCATATCGTGCCGCTGTTCGTCGGCGATCCCGAGCATTGCAAGCGGGCCTGCGACATCCTGCTTGAAGAGCACAACATCTACATCCAGCCGATCAACTATCCGACCGTGGCCAAGGGCACCGAGCGGCTGCGGATCACGCCGTCGCCCTATCACGATGACGGCCTGATCGATCAGCTCGCCGACGCGCTGGTGCAGGTCTGGGAGCGTCTCGGCCTCCGATTGCGCAACAAGTCGCTGGCGGCTGAATAGGCGGTTAGTGGACGGATGGACATTGTCTGGAAGGCTATCATCGGCGGCCTTGTGACAGCGGCGATTGCCCTTCTATCCAGGCGAGGCAACATCCTTCCCGGTATTCTGCCGTTATTTCCGACGTTTGCCGTGATCGCATTGCTGCTTGTCGGCGCCAAGGGCGACAATGCCGGCTTCCGCGAAGCCTGCATGGCCGGCGCCAAAACCATTCCGGCGTATCTCGCCTTTCTGGCCGTCTGCTATTTTGCCGTCGGTCATGTCGACTACCGCATCGCGCTCGCCGGCGGGCTGGTGGTGTGGCTCGCCGTCGCGCTGGGCATTTTCCTGCTCCCGCGCTGGACTTAACGACAACTCCAGTTTCCCAGATTTGACCGGAAAATCGCTGTCGCCTGCGCTGGGGCAAAGCGCTAGATTTTACCCTGAAGCGGGTGCTTTATTTTTAACGCGTTTTCTTCACGCGAACCGGTATCCACTTCGCTCGAAAAACGCTTTAGGGCCCGCAGGGAGTAAAACGGCGATGTTGCACGACTGGGCCGTGATCGCAGCCGCCTTCGGCTACATCGGGTTCCTGTTTTTCGTGGCCAGCTACGGCGACCGGCTGTCGCCGATGCAGCGCGGACGCGCCAGCGCGCTGATCTATCCGCTGTCGCTGGCGATCTATTGCACCTCCTGGACGTTCTTCGGCTCGGTCGGATTCGCCACCCGCACCAGCGTCGATTTCCTGGCGATCTATGTCGGGCCGATCCTGATGATCGCGTTCGGCACGCCGTTGCTTCGCCGCGTGATCCGGCTGGCGAAATCGCAGAACATCACCTCGATCGCCGACTTCATTGCCGCGCGCTACGGCAAGAGCCAGGCGGTCGCCACCACCGTCGTGCTGATCGCGATCATCGGATCGGTTCCCTATATCGCGCTGCAGCTCAAGGCCGTCGCGTCATCACTCGAAACCATTCTCAGCGAGGATCAGGCCTTCTCCTCAATTCCGATCATCGGCGATATCGCGCTGGTGGCCACGCTGGCGATGGCGGCGTTCGCGGTGCTGTTCGGAACCCGCCAGACCGACGCGACCGAACATCAGCACGGCCTGATGCTGGCGGTCGCCACCGAATCCATCATCAAGCTGGTGGCCTTTATCGCCGCCGGCGCCTTCGTCACGTTCTGGATGTTCAGCCCCGTCGAGCTCGTCGAGCGCGCGATGAAGACGCCGGAAGCGCTGCGCACCATCGAATATACGCCGTCGATCGGCAATTTCCTGACCATGACGCTATTGTCGTTCTGCGCCATCATGCTGTTGCCGCGGCAGTTTCACGTCAGCGTGGTCGAGAGCTCCAGCGATGCCGAGGTCGGCCGGGCACGCTGGCTGTTTCCGCTGTATCTGGTCGCGATCAACGTGTTCGTGATTCCGATCGCGCTGGCGGGATTGGTGACCTTTCCGTTCGGCGCTGTCGACAGCGACATGTATGTGCTGGCGCTGCCGATGGAGGCCAACGAGGCTTTTCTGAGCGTCGGCGTCTTTATCGGCGGCCTGTCGGCTGCGACCGCGATGGTGATCGTGGAATGCGTCGCGCTGTCGATCATGGTTTCGAACGATATCGTGATGCCGCTGGTGTTGCAGCGGGACCGTGAATCGCGCGCCGGCCAGAAGGATTTCGGCAACTTCCTGCTGAGAGTCAGGCGTCTGGCGATTTTTGCCATCATGGCGATGGCCTATTTCTATTACCGCGCGCTGGGCAACACCCAATTGGCGGCGATCGGCCTGTTGTCGTTTGCGGCGATCGCGCAGCTCGCGCCGGCCTTCTTCGGCGGTCTCTTTTGGCAACGCGCAACCGCGCGCGGCGCGATCGGCGGCATGCTGGTCGGCGTTGCCGTATGGATCTACACGCTGTTTCTGCCGAGTTTTCTCGACGGCAATATCGCGGGCCTGCAATTACTGCAGCACGGTCCTTTCGGCATCGAGATGTTGCGGCCGCAGGCGCTGTTCGGCGCCGATCTGCCGCCGCTGCTGCACGGCGCGCTGTGGTCGCTGTCGCTCAACATTTTGACCTATGTCGTGCTGTCGCTGGCGCGGCGGCCGTCCTCGATCGAACGATTGCAGGCCGACCTGTTCGTGCCCCATGCGCTGGCGCCGATAACGCCGACATTCCGGCGTTGGCGCACCACGGTGACGGTGCAGGATATTCAAAGCACGGTGGCGCAATATCTCGGCCCCGAGCGCGCTTTGCATTCGTTCGAAGCCTTTGCGATCACCCACCATGCCCGTCTTGACCCGGCGGCGCCAGCCGATTTCGAGCTGCTGCAGCATGCCGAGCATCTGATCGCCTCCTCGATTGGCGCGGCGTCTTCGCGTCTGGTGATGTCGCTGTTGCTACGCAAACGCACCGTCTCTGCCAAGGCCGCCCTGAAACTACTCGACGACTCCCATGCCGCGCTTCATTTCAACCGCGAAATCCTGCAGACCGCGCTCAATCACGTGCGGCAGGGCATCGCGGTATTCGACGCGGATTTGCAGTTGATCTGTTCCAACCGGCAGTTCAGCGAAATTCTGGCGCTGCCGCCGCACCTCATCCAGATCGGGATTCCCCTGCAGGAGATCCTGGAATTCATGGCCGCCGTCAGCCCCTCGGGCTTTGGCGACAGCGCTTCCATGATGGAGATGCGGCTCGCCGCCTATACAACCGAAGGCGAACCCTATCTGGAACGCCTGCCGGATCGTCACATGGTGATCGAAGTGCGCGCCAACCGGATGCCCGGCGGCGGCCTGGTCATCACCTTCTCCGACGTCACCCCGTCTTTCGAAGCCGCCGAAGCGCTGGAACGCTCCAACGCCACGCTGGAAAAGCGCGTACGGGATCGTACCGAAGAACTTACCCGGCTGAATTCGGAACTGGCGCTGGCCAAGAGTACCGCCGAGGACGCCAACATCTCCAAGACGCGTTTTCTCGCGGCCGCCAGCCACGACATTCTGCAGCCGCTGAATGCGGCGCGGCTCTATGTGACGAGCCTCGTCGAGCGCCAGAACGGCGGCGAGGATTCCCGGCTGGTCGAAAACATCGACGATTCCCTGGAAGCGATCGAGGAAATTCTGGGTGCGCTGTTGGATATTTCCCGGCTCGATGCCGGCGCCATGGCGACGTCGGTGACCAGCTTCAAGATGGCCGACCTGATGCGTTCGCTGGAAATCGAGTTTGCGCCGATCGCGCGCGCCAAGGGGTTGAAGCTGACCTTCGTGCCGTCGTCGCTGCCAGTGGAATCCGACCGGCTATTGCTACGCCGGCTGCTGCAAAACCTGATCTCCAATGCGATCAAATATACCCCGCGTGGCCGCGTACTGATCGGGTGCCGCCGCCATGGCCAGTCGCTGCAAATCGGCGTCTACGACACCGGCGTCGGCATTCCCATTCTCAAGCGCGGCGAGATCTTCAAGGAGTTCCACCGGCTGGAGCAAGGCGCGCGGATCGCGCGCGGCCTCGGACTGGGGCTTTCGATCGTCGAGCGGCTGGCTCGGGTTCTCAACCACGGCATCGCGCTCAATTCCAATATCAGCGGCGGCTCGGTTTTCTCGGTCACGGTGCCGATTGCCAAAGCCATCAACCACACCGCCGCGGTGACCAGCGCGACGCCACTGTCGCGGACGCCGATGAGCGGCTCGCTGATCGTGTGCATCGAGAACGACGCGGCGATCCTCGACGGCATGAAAACGCTTCTCACCGCCTGGAACGCCGAGGTGATCGCGGTGGCAGATCCCGACGCCGCCATCGAGGCGATCGAGGCCGCGGGCAAGCGGGTGACGGGTTTGCTGGTCGACTATCATCTCGACCGCGGCAACGGCGTGGCCGCGATCCGGGAGATTCGCCGTCGTTTTGGCGACGGCATTCCCGCGATCCTGATCACCGCCGATCGCAGCCCGCATGTGCGGGCCGCAGCGCGCGAGGAACAGATTGCGGTGCTCAACAAGCCGGTCAAACCGGCTTCGCTGCGGGCGCTGCTCGGCCAGTGGCGCACCCAGCAGATGGTCGCGGCGGAGTAGGTTACGCCGTCGGCGTGCCCTGCCGCCACTGGCCGCCGGCGATTTTAGCGGCCGCGATCACAGCCTGGGTGCGGCTCTCGACGCCGAGCTTCTGCAGGATCGCCGACACATGCGCCTTGATGGTGGCTTCGGACACGCCAAGCTCATAAGCGATCTGCTTGTTGAGCAGCCCTTCCGACAACATCATCAGCACGCGGACCTGCTGCGGGGTCAACGTCACCAGCCGGTCGCGCAGGCGCGTCATGTCCGGATCGGCAACGGCGGTGAGGTCGGTATCCGCCGGCACCCAGACATCGCCGTCCATCACCTTCATGATCGCATCGCGCAGCGTATCGACCCCGAAACGCTTGGGGATAAACCCGGAGGCGCCAAAATCCAGCGAGCGCCGGATCGTGGCGGCATCGTCGCTGGCGGAGACGATCACCACGGGAATCGCGGGATATTGCGCCCGCAGATAAATCAGGCCGGAGAAGCCCGAGATTCCAGGCATGGTCAGATCAAGCAGGATCAGATCGACATCGGAATCCTGTTCCAGCAAAGCGGTCAGTTCCTCGAACGAACCGGCTTCATCGATTCCAGCCGAGGCCACGACGCTGGCCACCGCCTGCCGCAGGGCATCGCGGAACAGCGGATGATCGTCGGCAATGATGAGGCGTGTGCTGGCAGCAGCAGTCATTGATGTCTTGCAAGAGGAGTTGCGAGCCGGGAACATCTCGGCTTGCGGACCTCATTTTCCTGACTGGAATTGTCCACTGACGAGAGGTTGCATGCAAGCGCACAATGTTGCCATGCGGTAAACCGGTTAATCCGGCGATTTGTGCGTCGCAACAAATCTGAAGCGGAGACCCAGCCTGTCGTCGGCAGCGTTCGTCGTTTTGCCGATTTTGCCGTGCGCAGGGCCGAAAGTCTTATTGGGAGAGGTTTCACGGCGATGTTACCGTTGAATAAATCCCGTGAACAATCCGGCCAAGTCCGGCGCATGGGCGAGCTTTGATCAATGATTTCGGGGAGCGAACGAGATGTCCACAATAGCTGTACCGCAGGCGAGAACCGGAGGCATGACGAAGGACGAACGTTTCGTCATTCTCGCTTCATCGCTCGGCACCGTTTTCGAATGGTATGATTTCTATCTCTATGGATCGCTCGCCAGCATTATCGGCGCGCAATTCTTCTCGGCCTATCCGCCGGCCACGCGCGATATCTTCGCGCTGCTGGCTTTCGCCGCCGGCTTCCTGGTGCGCCCCTTCGGCGCCATCGTGTTCGGCCGCATCGGCGATATCGTGGGGCGCAAATACACCTTCCTCGTCACCATCCTGATCATGGGTCTGTCGACCTTCATCGTCGGCCTGCTGCCGAATGCCGCGACGATCGGCTTTGCCGCGCCGGTGATCCTGATCGCGTTGCGTCTGGCACAGGGCCTTGCCCTCGGAGGCGAGTATGGCGGCGCCGCAACCTATGTCGCCGAACATTCCCCGCAGGGCAAACGCGGCTACTACACCTCGTTCATTCAGACCACCGCGACGCTCGGCCTGTTCCTGTCGCTGCTGGTGATTCTGTTTACCCGCACCGCGATCGGCGAAGCCGATTTTGCGGCCTGGGGCTGGCGTATCCCGTTCCTGGTGTCGGTACTTCTGCTCGGCGTCTCCGTCTGGATCCGGCTGCGCCTCAACGAGTCGCCGGTGTTCCAGAAGATGAAGGACGAGGGCAAGAGCTCGAAGGCTCCGCTGACTGAAGCCTTCGCCAACTGGAGCAATGCCAAGATCGTCATCCTGGCACTGATCGGCGGCACCATGGGTCAGGGCGTGGTCTGGTACACCGGCCAGTTCTACGCGCTGTTCTTCCTGCAATCGATCCTGAAGGTCGATGGCTATACCGCGAACCTTCTGATCGCATGGTCGCTGTTGTTCGGCACCGGTTTCTTCATCGTATTCGGCGCATTGTCAGACAAGATCGGCCGCAAGCCGATCATCCTGGCGGGCTGCCTGATCGCGGCGCTGACCTTCTTCCCGATCTTCAAGATGATCTCGTCCAACGCCAACCCGGCACTGGAAAAGGCGATCGAAGCCACCAAGGTCGAAGTCGTCGCCGATCCCGCAGGCTGCGGCGATCTCTTCAATCCGGTCGGCACCCGCGTCTTCACGTCGCCCTGCGACACCGCACGCGCCTTCCTGGCCCAGTCGTCGGTCAAGTATACGACCGTTGCTGGTGCAGCCGGCTCGGGCGTAAAGGTTGTCGTCAACGGCAAGGACGTGGCCTACACCGACGCCAAGACCTCCAACCCGGCAATCACGACCGCTGTTGCTGCCGCGGGCTATCCCAAGGCCGGCGATGCCGGCATCGTGAAGATGGCCAATCCGTTCGATATCTTCCGTCCGCAGGTCGCCGCGATCATCGGGCTGTTGTTCATCCTGGTGATCTTCGTCACCATGGTGTACGGGCCGATCGCAGCGATGCTGGTCGAACTGTTCCCGACCAAGATTCGCTACACCTCAATGTCGCTGCCCTATCACATCGGCAACGGCTGGTTCGGCGGATTGTTGCCCGCGACCTCGTTCGCGATCGTGGCCTCAACCGGCGATATCTATGCGGGTCTCTGGTATCCGATCATCTTCGCATCGATCACCGCGGTCGTCGGCTTCTTCTTCCTGCCGGAAACCAAGGACGTCGACATCAAGTCGAACTGATTGCCGCCCGCGGCGCTCGCCGCGCGAACGACACAGACGCAACAAGCCGGCCGTGGAGCGATCCGCGGCCGGTTTTGCATTTGGCTAGCCGGTCCTGCCCGCAAATTGCAGCACGATTTCGCGCCGGTGCGGATGGGCGCGGTGCTCGATCAGGTAAATCCCCTGCCATGTTCCCAGCGCCAGATCGCCGTCAAGGACGGGTATCTGCAGCGAGGTCGCCGTCAGCATGGTCTTGATGTGCGCCGGCATGTCATCGGGCCCCTCGGTGTCGTGGCGCCATCCGGCATGTTCCGGCGCCAGCCGGTCGAGTGCGGTCGTCAAATCCGCCAGCACCGTCGGATCGGCATTTTCCTGTATCGTCAGGGACGCCGAGGTATGACGGATGAACAGCGTCACCGCGCCCTCGATCGCGCCGGCGTCCCGCACGAACCCCGCGACCTCGGCGGTGAGATCGAGAAAGCTGCGCCCCGGTGTCTGAACCGTGAGGCGCGACGACACGATCGTGGCGGCGGTGACAATCGATGGCGGCGTGCGGGATGCTGATTTGGGTGGAGGCATAAATGATCTCTCGACAAGTCGCGCGGTAATGTTGCTTCTTCGTAGGGTGGGCAAAGCGAAGCGTCCCCACCAACCTATTTAGCAAGTGAAATGGTGGGCACGGCGCAAGCGCGCCTTTGCCCACTCTACGAAGCGACGAAGTGAGCCGCGTCCGTTCTAAATCTTCCCGGAGACATCCTTCTGCATCCGGTTGGCCATCTCGACCAGCCGCCGCCATGCCTGCTCCAGAAACGACATCACGCGATCCATATCGCGGTCGCTCGGCAGCGGGATTTCGATCCGGCGCTGCCCCTCGGCCACCTTCGGCTCCGGCTTCTTGAGCTGATCGGTCTTCGGCAACGCTTCGTCGATCTTGCCGGTGACAGGTTCACGCGCCGCCAATTCGGCCTTGAGTTTTTCCAGTTCGGTCTTTGATTTTTCCAGCTCTGTTTTGGATTTCTCCAGCTCGGTCTTGGATTTTTCGCTATCCGCCTGCAGCCGGCCGATTTCCGCGTCGAGGGCAGCGCGCTCATCAGGCACGCTGTAGCAGGCCCAGCCCACGCCGGCATGGCTGCAGGTCGACACCGCGCCGGTGCGGGTATCGAGCCGGACCACCCCATCTGCAACCGGCGACAGCGCGTAGCGGCCGTTCTCGGTATCGGGCATCGACTGCGCAGCAGCACGGTCGATACCCAGCCCGGAAATCAGGGTTATGGCTGCAATGACGGTGAAGGACTTCGAAGGCGATGTCGCAATGCTCATGGGTTGCTCCGCCTCAAAACCGATTGGGTCTTCCCTGTCTTGGCTATCCTGCGCTTGATCCTAGACTTGCGAGCCATACGGTCCGCGACCGGATTTCAACGCGTCCGCGAGCAATTCGATCCGATCCTGCCCCCAAAATACCTCACCGTCGAGCACATAGGCCGGCGAACCGAACACGTCTGATGTTAACGCGTCCTGCCGGTTCTGCTCGTAAATCGCACTGACCGCGTCGGCTCCGGAACGCTCTACCAATTGCTTGCCCGGCAGACCAGACTCGTCGGCGAGTTTTATCAACGTTGCAGGATCGGCCAGATTCAATTGATCTTCCCAGACCGCGGCGAACGCCTTGCGCAGAAAGACATCGGGATCGTGACCGGCCTCAACCGCCGCGATCACCACGCCGTCGGCCAGTCGCGCATTGAAGGGCCAGTTCGCCGGCTGAAGGTGAAAATTCAGGCCGCGCTTGTCGCGCCAGCGCTGCAGCTCGACCAGACGATAACGCTGCCGCACCGGATGGCGCTTCAACAGCGGCAGGCCGCCGGTTTCCGAAAACAGATCGACCAGGACCACCGGCTTATGATTCACCTTGAGGCCGTACGTGCCGACAACCTCCTGGAAAAACTTGTGCCCGATATAGGCCCAGGGGGATTGCAGCGAATAATAGTAATCGACCTGACGCGTCATGCGATCTCCGGGCAGCGATAAGAATGCAGCGATAAGAATACTGTCACCCATCCCAACAGACCCGCCAGCCCGACGCAAGATCGCTGGCCTCCTGGAGGCGCGTTGGGCATCGCGAGGAGCCACAAAAACGCGGCCAGATTTGCCAATTGCAGGTGAAGCTGTTGCACTGCGGCGACCGCGCCATGACGAACCCGCGACATCGACTATAAACGCATCAAAATCAATTACTTATATGGTTGTGACGCAATCTTGACTTGATTAGATGCGCTCAGTATGGTCCGCGCGGCTTTTGAGGGTGACGGGCGCAATTTCCATCCACCGCAGCATTGGTTCGGGTCTCCACAGCATGGCTGAAGGCGCGAATAACAGCGGAAATGGCAGTGGCGATCAATCGTCGTCCGACGAGGCTGCGCTTTCCGCAAGGCTCGGAAGTCTGGATCAGCGGTTGTCCAAAATTCGGGACAGCCGGAAAGTCGGGACTGACCAACCCGGAGATGGAGATGGAGATGGAGACGGTGCGGCCAGAGCTTCGGCGATGGCGATCGGTTTCCGGCTTTCTTCGGAGTTGATCGCGGGCGTTGTTGTCGGAGCGCTGCTTGGCTGGGGTTTCGACCGGTTTTTGTCGACGTCACCTTTCGGGCTCATCGTGTTTGTCCTGATCGGCTTCATCGCCGGCGTGGTGAACGTGATCAGGTCCGCAGGTGTTGCTCCGGGCAAGACTGGCCGCTAAGAAGCCGGAAGATTTGATTGCAGAACGCCGGCGTGGCTGGCGGTAGCCTAGAGATACCTCGCGGATGATCGATCCGATCGAACAGTTCCATATCGAGAAGCTCTTCACGATTGGCCATATCGGCAATCAAGAGATCGCCTTCACCAATTCCTCCGCCTACATGTTCGGTTCGGTGGCGCTGATTTCGCTGCTGATGATCGGCGCCGGAAAGCAACTGGTGCCCGGGCGTATCCAGTCGATCGCGGAAATCTCCTACGAATTCGTCGCCAACACGATCCGCTCGACCGCCGGCAAAGACGGAATGAAGTTCTTTCCGCTGGTGTTCTCGCTATTCATGTTCATCGCCGTATCGAATATGATCGGCGTCATTCCCTACAACTTCACGGTTGCCAGCCACCTCATCGTCACGGTAGTGCTCGCGATGATCGTGTTCCTGACGGTGCTGATCTACGGTTTCTACAAGAACGGCCTGAAATTCTTCAAATTGTTCGTGCCCTCGGGCATCCCGATTTTCATCCTGCCGCTGGTCGTGTTCATCGAGGTGTTCTCGTTCTTCCTGCGGCCGATCTCGCACTCCGTGCGTCTGTTCGCCAATATGCTCGCGGGCCATATCGCGCTGGCGGTGTTCGCAAGCTTCATTCCGCTGCTGGCGGGCCTCGGCATTGCCGGCTACTTCGGCGCCGTATTGCCGCTCGGCATGGTGATCGCGCTGACCGCGCTTGAACTGCTGGTCGCGTTCCTACAGGCCTACGTCTTCACCATCCTCACCTGCATCTACATCAACGACGCTATTCATCCGGGCCACTGATCGGCCTTTCACGCAAATCCACTTCTCTAACAAACCTCAACAAGGAGTTCGTCTCATGGATCCGATTGCCGCGAAGTACATTGGCGCTGGTATTGCCTGCATTGGCATGGGTGGCGCTGGCGCAGGCGTGGGCATCATCTTCGGCAACTATCTCGCCGCTGCGGTGCGCAATCCCTCGGCCGCTCAGGGCCAGTTCGGCAACCTGATTTTCGGTTTCGCCGTGACGGAAGCGCTCGGCATCTTCTCGCTGCTGATCGCGCTGCTGCTGCTGTTCGCGCTCTGATCCATCACCGATCTGGCCGATGAGATTCCGGTTCCGGATCTCGATGAGCCAAACAGGAGAAACCCGTGGCTGAAGATCATGGCGAAGCCAAGGGCACGGTAGCCCACACCGAGACGGAAGGCGGCCACAAGGCTCCCTTCCCGCCGTTCGAGAAGAGCACGTTCGCTTCTCAGCTGGTGTCTATCGTGATCGCGTTCGTCGCGCTCTATCTGATCGTCTCGCGAATTGCGTTGCCGCGCGTCGGCAGCGTGATCGACGCGCGTCAGAACGCGATCGACGGCGATCTGGCCGCCGCGCAAAAGCTGAAGGACGAGTCCGACAGCGCGCTGAAGTCCTATGAAAGCGAGCTCGCGGCAGCGCGCGCCCGCGCCCAGGCGATCAGCACCGAGACCCGCGACAAATTGAACGCGGCCTCCGAAGCCGAACGCAAGACGCTGGAAGAGCAGCTTTCGCTCAAGCTGGCGGACGCCGAAAAAACCATCGCATCGACGCGCGAAAGCGCGATGAGCAATGTCCGGGGCATCGCCGCGGATGCGGCCGCCGCCATCGTGCAACGGCTCACCGGTATATCGCCCGACGGTACGTCCGTGAACAGCGCCGTCGACGCGTCCTTGAAGGGATAGATTTGATGTTCGCCGAACCGGAATTCTGGGTCGCCGTTGGCTTTGTCATCCTGCTTGGTGTGTTCGCCTATGTCGGCGTTCACCGCACGGTGCTGACAACGCTGGATCACCGCCGCGATCGCATCAAGGCCGAACTCGACGACGCACGCCGCCTCAAGGACGAGGCCGCCAAATTGCTCGCGGAATACAAAGCGCGTCACGCCACGGCGGAACGCGAGGCCCAGGACATCGTCGCATCCGCCAAAGCCGAGGCCGAACGCATCGCGTCCGAAGCCAAGGCCAAGATGGAAGATTTTGTTGCCCGGCGCACCAAGACCGCCGAGAGCAAGATCGCGCTGGCGGAAGCGCAGGCGCTGGCCGACGTCCGCTCGGCTGCCGCCAACGCCGCCGTGACCGCCGCGACCACCATCCTGTCGCAATCGGTCAAGGGATCGGTTGCAGATGACCTCCTGGCCAAGGGCATTGCGGAAGTTCGCCAAAAGCTGAACTGAAGAAATTCCAAGCTAAAAACAAAAAGCCGGTGCGATCTCGCACCGGCTTTTTTGTTGATGCCATCATCCACGAAGGCGGACGATCCCCTCGTCCGTTATTTCTTCCGCGAAGGTCTCGCAGGAGCCTCCGGCGTCAGCGCCTGCGGGTCGAAACCGATATAGAAGATATAGTTGTCGCTGCTTCGTCCCGGCGGCGACTCATAGACAACATCTTCGCCCACCAGGCTGTAGGGCACATTGCCCTCAGACATCGACACCGAGGTGCGGAACACCTTGGTGGCAATCGTCCGCTCCTGGACCCCGGCCTGCACCACGGCGACGCGAAGCGGAATTTCAACGGCTGGCGGAGCGCCAGCCGGACCGGAGATTACGCGGCCCTCGATCCCGATCCGCGCGGTGATCTGGTTGCCGCTTCGCGTGCAGTCGCGCGCGGTGCGGGTGATGGTCGCCTGATAGCGCAGATCGCTGCCCGCCGCCTGCTTGCCGGGCGCTCCCACCGCAAAGGTAGAGGCGCCCGCGCGAATTTTCACGACCGGACAATCGATTTCGACACCGTCCACCGCCTGGGCCGGGGCTTGAGACGACGGCGATCGCCCCAGGAGCTGATTGAACCGGTCGGAGATCGTAGGGGTATCGTCGGTGACCGGCGCTGGCGCCGACGGGCTGCTACCGCTGGATGGCGACCGGCCCAGAAGCTGATTCAACCGGTCGGAGATCGTAGGGGTATCGCCGTCGGCGGCGACGAGCGTCGGCGCGAGTGTGCTGCTGCCGCCGAACAGGCTGCCGCCGCCGCAGCCGGACAGCAGAAGAGTCACGACGGCGAGCGTGCCTGCATAACGCAGATGGTCCCCCCAACCGGTATTTGCCTTCCGCCCGATCAGCCTAATACGCATTATCCAGATGTCCCCGACAGCCATGCATCCGGCGCGCCGGGAGCATGCTTTGGCGTTTTATAGCAGCGCAATGGCGGCAAACCAAAGGCATGTGTCACATTCATGAATCCGAGGGTTAACCCCGGAAATCCTCATGTAGCAGGCCAAACAGCAGGTGATCCTGCCAGACGCCGTTGATACAGAGATAGCGCCGCGCGAGGCCCTCCCGGCTGAAGCCGCATTTCTCCAGTACGCGGATCGACGGCGCGTTGGAGGGAATGCAGGCGGCCTCGATACGGTGCAGATTGAGTTCGCCGAACAAGGAGGGCAGCAGCACCCGCAATGCGGTCGTCATGTAACCGCGATGCGCATGGGGCTGGCCGACCCAATAACCGATCGTGCCGGCCTGGACGATACCGCGGCGCACATTCGCCAGCGTGACGCCGCCGATCATGGCGCCGTCGGATTCCCGGAACACGATGAACGGATATGACCTGTCGGCCGCGACGTCCTCTGCATAGCGGCGCAGGCGCCGCCGGAAACCCGAGCGGGTCAGATCGTCGGACGGCCAGATCGGCTCCCACGGCGTCAGGTAGTCACGGCTCAATTCACGTAAATGTGCCCATTGCAGAAAATCGGACATCTGCGGCGCGCGCAGCAGCAGGCCGTAGCCGCGCGGAGCAAGCGCAGCCGGTCCACTGGATGGCAAACGAAACAGGGCCATAGGTTCTACTCTTCCCGATCCCCGAACCTACCGCATGATCCGGAAAAGCGGAAACCGGTTTCCATCGCCACAAACGCAGGGGCGTTTTGCGCGCAGATCATGCTTCAATAAAACCCAGGCCGGCCTTTAATGAAGGCGCGCCTTGACCTTCGACTTGGTCAATCCTTCCGCAAAAGACACTGCCGTGTCCAGTCCTCTTCCGCTGCCAAGGGCTACGACCGCCGGGCGGCTGCGCGACAGCAGGCCACGCGCGGCGTTCCGCGTCGATTCCACGCTCACGGCATCGATCCGGGCGACCAGTTCTTCTACCGTCAAAGGACGTCCATAGGCCAGCACGTGGCGCGCCAGCTGTTCGGCACGGGAGCTGCAGCTCTCCAGCGCCATCAGCAGTCCAGCCTTCATCTGCGCCTTGGCACGCGCGATCTCGGCCTCGGTCAATGTCTCGACCGCATCGTTAATGACGTCGACGATCACTTCCATCATTTCCGGCGCATCGCCGGGATCCGTGCCGGTGTAGAGCCCGAAAAAGCCGGTGTCGGCATAGGGCGCATGGAAGGTGTAGATCGAGTAGCACAGCCCGCGCTTCTCGCGGACTTCCTGAAACAACCGCGACGACATCCCGCCGCCGAGCGTGTTGGTGAACACCTGCAGCGAGAACAGCGACAGATCGGTTTGTGGCACGCCCTCCAGCGCCAGCGTCAGATGGGCCTGCTCAAGTTCGCGATGCACCACCCGGGAGCCGCCCTTGCCGAACATCGCCGGCTGCGGCTTGGGCGCAGCCGCGCCCTCGAAGCTGGAGAAGCGCTGCGTCACTTCCTCGACCACCTGCTTGTGATCGACGGCGCCGGCGGCGGCCACCACCATGTCCGGACCGCGATAATGCGTCGACAGGTAATCCCGCAACGTATCGCGGTTGAAACCCTTCAACGTCTTCGCCGTCCCCAGCAACGAGCGTCCCATCGGCTGGTCCGGATAACACAGTTCGTTGAGATGTTCGAACACGACATCGTCGGGCGTGTCCTGCGCTGCGCCGATCTCCTGCACGATCACGCTCTTTTCACGCTCCAACTCGTCCGGCACGAATGACGGATTGGCGAGAATGTCCGACAGCACATCGAGCGCCAGCGGCACATCGGCCTTCAGGACGCGGGCATAATAGGCGGTAGTTTCCGTCGAAGTGCCGGCGTTGAGATCGCCGCCGACCGCCTCGATTTCCTCGACGATCTCGCGCGACGAGCGCCGCGCGGTGCCCTTGAACGCCATGTGTTCGAGCAGATGCGAAATGCCATGCTCGTTCGGCTTTTCGTCGCGACCGCCGACACCGGCCCAGACACCAAGTGCCGCGGTCTCGAGATGCGGCATGGTATCGGTGATGACGGTCAGGCCGGAGGGAAGCTTGGTGACATCGACGCTCATCCGGAAACTCCTTGCTTCGCGGCGCGGCTCACCGACAACACGAATTGTTCGACCTCAACCTGGTCGTTCTTCATGACTTTAATGTGCTCGGGCCTGGTCATCAGGCCTTCGAGCCAGGCCGGCAATTCCGGCCGCACACCGCAGGCGGCTTGCACCGCATCGGGAAATTTCGCGGCATGCGCGGTCGACAGCACGATATTGGGAATCTTCGAATCCGGCGTGTCGCGATCCGCCACCGCGAGAGCGACCGCGGTATGCGGATCCACGAGAGTGCCGGCCTCGCGCCACATCGCTCGGATGGTAGCGCTGGTTTCGGTCTCGTCGGCGCGGCCGGCATCGAATTCCTCGCGGATTGCGGTCAGTACCGCATCCGGTAGCACGAAGCGGCCGGACTGATTCAGCGACGCCATCAGCCTGCGAACACCGGCCGCATCGCGGCCATCCGCCTCGAACAGCAACCGTTCGAAATTCGAGGAAATCTGAATATCCATTGAGGGTGACGCCGACGCGTGAACCTCGCGCACTTCATAGATGCCGGTCTTGAGCGTGCGTGGCAGGATATCGTTGATGTTGGCGGCAATGCGCAGCCACCTGATCGGCAAGCCCATCCGCTTGGCGACAAAGCCCGCGAAGATGTCGCCGAAATTTCCTGTCGGCACGGTGAAGTCCACCGGGCGCGCCGGTGAGCCGAGCGCGACGGCCGACGTGAAGTAATACACCACCTGCGCCACGATCCGCGCCCAGTTGATGGAATTGACGCCCGACAGCGCGACCGCATCGCGAAACTGGTGATGGTTGAACAGCCCTTTCACGATCGCCTGGCAATCGTCGAAGGTGCCTTCGATGGCGAGCGCGTGAACATTGCCGGCGCCCGTGGTGGTCATCATCCGGCGCTGTACGTCGGAGATCCGCCCGTTTGGAAACAGCACGACCAGATCGACATTGTCGAGACCGGCGAACGCATCGACCGCGGCGCCGCCGGTATCGCCGGAGGTTGCGACGACGATGGTGGTGCGCTGCGCCCGCTTCGCCAGCACATGATCCATCAGCCGCGAGATCAGCTGCATCGCGACGTCCTTGAACGCCAGGGTCGGTCCGTGAAACAGCTCCAGCAGGAATTGATTGGGACCGATCTGATTGAGCGGCACCACTGCGGGATGACGGAATGTCGCATAGGCGTCATTGGCCATGCGCCCGAGATCCGCGTCGGAAATCTCGCCGCCGACAAACGGGCGGATCACCTCGACAGCGACTTCCCAATACGGCCGGCCGGAAAACCCGGCGATGGCTTGCGGCGAAAGCTGCGGCCACGTTTCCGGCACGTAAAGACCGCCATCTCGGGCGAGCCCGGCCAGCATCACGTCGCAGAAACCGAGGGCCGGGGCTTCCCCCCGTGTTGAAATGTAGCGCGTCAAACCAGCCTCCAAAGGCCATGGCATCCTGCCAAGCCTTTGATATTGATCGATAATAGAACTAATGCCGGCGGCAAAGTCGCGGCACCATAAAGCGTTTTCGGCCGAAGTGGAAACCGGTTCTTGCCGGCGTCGCTCCCGGACAACCGGGCGATTCCGGCTGATTCGAGTTATTGAGCGTGCCGTGGGACGCTCCGGCGTGAAAGCCGTTTCTGCGAGCCCCGTAAAACAACGGGTAAGGCCATCGCTGACTTTCGGCTTGCGCTCATCGCCGGCATCAGGCGCGTTGGAAGTGCGTACGCTTTTGTCCCCGCGACGGCACGGATTCCACTTTTTCGTTATGGGCTCATACGTAAGCCTTATCTCTAATTGACGGTGGCACGGTGAGGTTGCAATCTCCAGGCGGAACCTAGGGGACGGTGGATGCCCGACGCTGCCCGGCTGGGCGAGCGCTCTCAGTCGAGCGGCTCGCGCTTCCTGACAGCCGCATCCTTTTCAAACGCTCGATAAGAAGCGGCATTACGTCACGTCAAAGGAGATATCGATGATACGCGAGGGCAGAAACAGACCGCTGGTCGAGGCCATCGACAACGCCATCGAACAGGCGGAGGATCTTGGGCTCACTTTTATCGCCAGCATCCTGATGATGGCGCGGCTGGAAGCCGACCAGTCGATCGTGATGACGCAGGCCAAACGCGGCAAAGACGAGCACGCGTAAGCCCGAACCGCCGCCTGCAATCACGAGACTTCAGCGCCACGGTGACCTCAGCAGTCGATACGATACGGGCAACCCGCCGTTGAGATTGGCCGGGATCATCGCGTGACGCGCGACGCCCGCTTCTGGCCGAACAGCCAGACCCCGAAGGCTATCACCACTGCACCGGCCAACCCGAACCAGGTGATGGCGTATTGCATATGATCGTCCTTGAGATGCACCTGCAACGGGCCGGGTTTTGGAATGCCGCTGGCGGGCACCGGCTGCTCCAGATCAATGTAGAACGGCGCCACCGGCCTGGCATCCGCGCCCCAGCCCAGCGCCCGCGCCATCGCCAGATGATCCCGCGTGAACCACAGCCGCTTTGGGAGATTCTCCGCCGGAGTCAGCACGCCCGCAGCTTCCGGAAAGCGGATATAGCCCGATAACATCACCGGCGCCGTGGTCATCAGCCGCGTCACAGCGCGATCCTGCTGCTCGCGGTCCTGCATCGTGTTCTGCACGAATCCCGTGTTGATCACCACGATCTCCCCGGTCGGCAGCCGCGCCGGCAGGAAAGCCCAGGTGCCGGGACCGGAAATATCGTCGCGCACCGCCGAACCGGAGCTGTAGACCATCGCGTCCGGCGCGGATTGATAGACCGCCGGGAAACTGACGCGGCGGAATTCATCGCGCGCCGGCGTGAGCGTGCTCCACAGCGCGGCAGACGGCAGCGATCCCGGCGCGAGCGCGAGCCGTTCGGTCAACGCGTCGATCAACGCGTGCTTCTCGAGGCGGCGCTGCAACTGCCAGACCCCGAGGCCCACGAACAACGCCACCATCAACAGCGTGAAAAGACCAAAGCCAATACCGCCGCGCCTGGATATGGAAATTCCGGTCATTACGGCTCGCGATCGATCAGCCGGCCCTCGGCAGCCTTGTGGTGGAATTGCAGCGCGATCAAGAGCGACTTCATCGCGCGCAGCGGCAGCAGCGTGGTGGCCAGAATGAGCGGCAGCCAAAGCGCGGCATGTACCCAGAATGGCGGCTGATACTTGATCTCGACGATCAGCGCGCAGCCGACGACGATGGCGCCGGCAATCATGATGATGAAGACGGCGGGGCCGTCACCGGCGTCGATAAAGGCATAATCGAGCCCGCAGGATTCACATCGCGGCCGCAAGGTCAGGAATCCCGAATATAATTTGCCTTTGCCACAGCGCGGACATTTGCAGGCAATGCCGCGGATCGCGCTCTCTATCACCGTGGGTAAATTCAGATCTGACATGGCTGGTCTTTCGTGCCCAGAGCCTTATCGGTTCTGATTGAATCAGAACCGGGCTCCGGTCTTTTTTCTTCACGCGTTTCTACCGCAGATAAGTCTACACAATCCGCGTAAACTTGATTGCTATGCGAACCGGTGTCCGCTTCGCTCGAAAACGCTCTGGCGAAACGAAAAGGGCGGCCCTGCGGCCGCCCTCTTCTAGCACGTAAGTTGGAAGATCAGTGCGCGCCGTGCGCCATGGTTTCCGCGCCATGTCCCCAGACATAGATGCAGATGAACAGGAACAGCCACACCACGTCGACGAAATGCCAGTACCAGGCGGCGAATTCGAAGCCGAGATGCTGGGTCGGCGTGAAGTGCCCGGCATAGACACGCGCCAAACACACGATCAGGAAGATGGTGCCGACCAGCACGTGGAAACCGTGGAAACCAGTCGCCATGAAGAAGGTCGCGCCGTAGATGTTGCCGGCGAAGCTGAACGCGGCATGGCTGTATTCGAAAGCCTGCACGCAGGTGAAGGTCGCGCCAAGCAGGACCGTCAGGATCAGGCCGTATTTCAAACCCTTGCGATCGCCTTCCAGCAGCGCGTGATGCGCCCAGGTCACCGTGGTGCCCGAGGTCAGCAGCAACAGGGTATTCAACAGCGGCAGATGCCAGGGATCGAAGGTCTCGATGCCCTTGGGCGGCCACACGCCGCCGAACAGCGCGTCGCGGGTCATGTGAACGGGATCGCCGGGGAACAGCGCGGAGTTGAAGAAAGCCCAGAACCAGGCGACGAAGAACATCACTTCGGAGGCGATGAACAGGATCATGCCGTAGCGGTGGCTGATCTGCACCACGCGGGTGTGGTCACCCTTGAACTGTGCCTCGCGGATCACATCCGTCCACCAGCTCGCCATGGTGTAGAGCACGCCGATGGTGCCGATGCCGAAAATGATCGGCGCCGCCGCGGTCATGTGGTGCATCCAGGTGATCGCGCCCAGGGCCATAATAAAGGCCGAGATGGAGCCGACGACCGGCCACGGGCTCGGATCGACGAGGTGATAGTCGTGGTGCTTGACTTGCGCCGTAGCCATTGCGGTCTCTCCGTTAACGATGCCGCTCGTATTCGGCACGTATGGGTCTCAAAATCAAATCCCGGGATCGCGGTCATCCCAGGTCTTAGAGGCGTCTCAGAGGTTTCCCTTAGCCTTGTCCAGTTCGCTTGCTGCCAGCGGCTTGGGGGCCGGCTCGCGCACGGGATAGAACGTATAGGAAAGGGTGATGGTATTCAGCCCGTCATTGTCGCTGTCTTTGATGATCGCCGGATCGACATAGAACACGACAGGCATTTCGCGCTTTTCACCGGGCGCCATGGTCTGCTCGGTGAAACAGAAGCAGTTGATCTTCTGGAAATACGCGCCGACCGTCAGCGGCGCCACATTATAGGCCGCCTGCCCGCTCGTGGTCCGCGCCGATTGATTGGTCACGGTGTAAAACACAGTGACGACTTCGCCGATCTTGACCTCGATCTCGGTCTGCTCGGGCTCGAACTTCCAGGGCAGCCCGCCCGCGACGTTGGAATCGAAACGCACAGCAATCTTGCGCGCCAGCGGCGCACCCGACGGCGCCGATGTCGCGACCTGCGTGGTGCCGTTGAAGCCGGTCGTGCGGCAGAACCAGTTATAAAACGGCACCGCCGCATAGGACGCGCCGACCATCAGCACCACCACGAAACCGCACAGCGCGGCGACCGTGGCATCGCGGCCCAGACCTCGTCTTTTTGCAGTCGGTTGCGGCATCGTCGGCTTGTTGTCCATGTCGTTCACATCGTCCCGGTTACATGGGCCGCACTAGGACGGCCGGCCCCTTGACCATGGTGACGGCGAAAAAAAGTATGACAAGAACGCCAAGCGCCAGCGCGATCGCGATCGAGCGCTGACGGCGGCTTTTTTGTTGCGCCTCGGTGAGGACGATTCCATCTGGCGGCTGTTGCTTGTCATCCATTCTTTCGCCATGCGCCCCCTACCAGAGTGACGGTGCGATGGCGTGAACGACGACCTCGACCAGCAAAGTCGCGAACAGCATAAACAAATAAACAATCGAGAACGCGAACAGCCGGCGCGTCGCGCGCAGCGCTTCGCTGCCCTCGCGGCGGCGGTAGACATTGATCGCGAGCGCCAGCATGCCGGCGCCGAGAACCAGCGACATCACGCCGTAACCCGCGTCGAAATAACCAAGCGGCCAGGGCACAAAGGCGACCGCGACCAGTACGATCGTGTACAGCAGGATCTGCAGCCGCGTCGCATCGGGACCGGCGACGACCGGCAGCATCGGCACCCCGGCTCGCGCATAGTCGTCGCTGCGAAACAGCGCCAGCGCCCAGAAATGCGGCGGGGTCCAGAAGAAGATGATCAGGAACAGCAGCACCGGCTCCATCGACAGCGATCCGGTCGCCGCCGCCCAGGCTACTACCGGCGGCAACGCGCCGGCAGCGCCGCCGATCACGATGTTCTGTGCGGTCCAGCGCTTCAGCCCGATCGTGTAGATCCCAACATAGAAAAAGATCGTGAACGCGAGCAGCCCGCCGGCCACCCAGTTGACCAGAATGCCCAGCGTCATCACCGAGAAAAACGCCAGCGTGGTTCCGAACGCCAGCGCTTCCGGACGGGTGATGCGGCCGCGCGGGATCGGACGGTTGGCGGTGCGCGACATCAGGGCGTCGATATCGCTCTCGTACCACATGTTCAGCGCGCCGGACGCGCCGGCGCCGACCGCGATGCACAAGATCGACGTGAACGCCAGTACCGGATGAACATGACCCGGCGCGATCACGAGCCCGACCAGCGCGGTGAAAATCACCAGCGACATCACGCGCGGCTTCAATAGCGCGATGTAATCGGCAACCTCGGCCTCCGAAATCCGGGGCGACAGTCCGATGGCGTTGTGATCGACAACCGACAAGATGGTCTCTTCCTTTAAATCATGCCCCGATCAGATCGATCGGGGCATGGGTCTCATTTATCTTACTGCACGCGCGGCAGCACTTCGAACTGGTGGAACGGCGGCGGCGACGACAGCGTCCATTCCAGCGTGGTGGCGCCGGGACCCCACGGATTGTCCGCCGCCTGCTCCTTGCGGACGAACGCGTCGATCACGCCGTAGATGAAGATCAGCACGCCGAACCCCGAAATGTAGGAACCGACCGAGGACACGAAGTTCCAGCCGGCGAACGCGTCGGGATAGTCGACGTAGCGGCGCGGCATGCCGGAGAGCCCGAGGAAGTGCTGCGGGAAGAACACCAGGTTGACGCCGATGAAGGTGACCCAGAAGTGCAGCTTGCCGATTTTCTCCGAATACATGTAGCCGAACATCTTCGGGAACCAGTAGTACCAGCCGGCGAAGATCGCGAACACTGCGCCGAGCGACAGCACATAGTGGAAGTGCGCGACAACGTAATAGGTATCCTGCAGCACGCGGTCGACGCCGGCATTGGCCAGCACGACGCCGGTGACGCCACCGAGCGTAAACAGGAAGATGAAGCCAACCGCCCACAGCATCGGCGTTTTGAATTCGATCGAGCCGCCCCACATCGTGGCGATCCACGAGAAGATCTTCACGCCGGTTGGCACCGCGATCACCATGGTCGCGGCAACGAAGTAGGCCTGCGTCGCCGACGACATGCCGACGGTGTACATGTGATGCGCCCAGACCACAAAGCCGATGCCGCCGATCGCCACCATCGCATAGGCCATGCCGAGATAGCCGAACACCGGCTTGCGCGAGAAGGTCGAGACGATCTGGCTGATCATGCCGAAGCCCGGCAGGATCAGGATGTAAACCTCGGGATGGCCGAAGAACCAGAACAGGTGCTGGAACAGGACCGGATCGCCGCCGCCTTCAGCCGAGAAGAAGGTGGTGCCGAAATTGCGGTCGGTGAGCAGCATGGTGATCGCACCGGCCAGCACCGGCAGCGACAGCAAGAGCAGGAATACGGTAACCAGGATCGACCACACGAACAGCGGCATCTTGTGCAGGGTCATGCCCGGCGCGCGCATGTTGAAGATCGTGGTGATGAAGTTGATCGCGCCCAGGATCGACGAGGCGCCGGCCAGATGCAGCGCCAGGATCGCGAAATCGACCGCCGGTCCCGGATGGCCCGAGGTCGACAGCGGAGCGTACATCGTCCAGCCCGCGCCGACACCGTTGGCGCCCGGCTCACCCTCGACGAAGGTAGAGATCAGGAGCAGCGCAAAGGACGCCGGCAGCAGCCAGAACGAGATGTTGTTCATGCGCGGAAACGCCATGTCGGGCGCGCCGATCATCAGCGGCACGAACCAGTTGCCGAAGCCGCCGATCATCGCAGGCATCACCATGAAGAAGATCATGATCAGGCCGTGCGAGGTCACGAACACGTTGTAGGTATGGGTCTCGTGGAAGAACTGAACACCGGGATACATCAGCTCGATGCGGATCATGATCGACATCGCGCCGCCGATGATGCCGGCGATGATCGCGAACACCAGGTACATCGTACCGATGTCCTTGTGGTTGGTCGAATAGACGTAGCGCCGCCATCCGGTCGGATGGGCGTGCTCATGGTCGTCATGAGCGTGATCGTCGTGAGCTGTCGCTGCGGTCGTTGCCATTTTCAAATCCTGCCTTGCAGTCTTGTCGGACCTTGCGGTCCCGTCGCCCTTGTCCGTTGAAAGCACGTAAGCCTTGGCTTGTTTAGAGCCTTGTTTAGAAGCCTTGGCTTACTGCGCTGCCGCCGCGCCAGCCGAAGCGAACGAGTTCGCCGGGTTGGTCGCAAATTTCTTCTTCGCCGTCTCGACCCAGGCCACGAAGTCCTGGTCGCTCACCACCCGCACCACGATCGGCATGAAGGCGTGATCCTTGCCGCACAATTCCGAACACTGGCCGTAGAACATGCCGATCTTGGTGGCCTTGAACCAGGTTTCATTCAGGCGGCCCGGCACCGAGTCGATCTTGATGCCGAAGGACGGTACCGCGAAGGAGTGGATGACGTCCGCGCCGGTGGTCTGGATCCGGACGATCTTGTTGACCGGCACCACCATCTCGTTATCGACGCCGAGCAGGCGGGGCTGCTTGTCCTGGGCCAGCAGCGAATCAAATTCGAACTTGCCGTTATCCGGGTAAGCGTAGCTCCAGTACCACTGCTTGCCGGTCACCTTGACGGTGAGATCGGCCTTGGGAACGTCCAGCTCGAGAAACAGCAGCCGGAACGACGGCACCACCAGCGCCACCAGGATCAGCACCGGGATCAGCGTCCAGGCGACTTCAATCAGGGTGTTGTGGGTAGTCTTGGAGGGGACCGGGTTGGCCTTGGCGTTGAATTTCACAACGACGAGGACCAGCAGCACCAGCACGAACAGCGTGATGAGGGTGATCAGGACGAGCAGGAAATTATGGAACCAGGTGATGTTTTCCATCACCGGTGTGGCCGCTTCCTGCAGCTTGTATTCCCATGGCGCCGGCTGCCCCAATTCGGCGAATGCCGCTCCGCAGGTGACCAGCGCAACGCCGGCCACCGCTAATCCCAGCAATCGCCGGCCCGTTTGGCCCATCGACATCTTCATGCCGCTCGCGCTCCCTTGATAGAACCCCAAAGCATTCCGCCGGATGGCGACAAATGCTGCACGATCCGCCTCCTGACAAACGGCCTTGGACATACTTTGGAAGTACAACGTACTTCGGAAGTACCCTGGGCCAGATCGTTAGAACGCGTCGAAATCCAGCCTCTCAAACCATAATTCGACGGCTCTCGCAATGCAGTAGTAGGGTACACAGCATTGCATCTGCGCCTATTATGCGGATGTCACATTTTCCCGTGACAACAGGCAAAACTGCCGGTTTTGCAGCCCGACGCGGCTTGACAGCCAGATTGCCCGATGTAGGCACAGACGCAGTGCTCCACAGGAAGCTGATTCGCGACTTGCGCCGCGTCCCTGCCGGCGCGAAATCGCCTTCAAGACGCCGTCATTGCCTATCAGTCCAATGTCTCGGACTGAGATTGCCCAGGACATATTGGACATATTAGAGGGATCGACCCTGATGGGGCCTTCGAAACACCCGGCAAGAAGCGCCGCCAGCCGCGGCAAGGCATTTATCGCTCCAAGCCTTCTTACCGGGGCAAGCCTCCTTACCAGGGCAAGCCTCGCCCTCATGTTCCTGCTTGGCCTGAACGCCGCCGCCAGCGCCCAAGGCGCGGTGAAGTCGGTTCATGGCGACTGGCAAATCCGCTGCGACACCCCGCCGGGCGCACAAGGCGAGCAGTGCGCCCTGATTCAGAGCGTGGTAGCCGAGGACCGCTCCAATGCCGGTCTTACCGTCATCGTGCTGAAAACCGCGGACCAGAAGAGCAAGCTGATGCGGGTGGTGGCGCCCCTGGGCGTGCTGCTGCCCTCGGGGCTCGGCCTCAAACTCGACAATGTCGATGTCGGCCGCGCCGGCTTTGTCCGATGCCTGCCCAACGGCTGCGTGGCCGAGGTTGTGATGGACGACAAGCTGCTGGGCCAGTTCCGCACCGCCAAAACCGCGACTTTTATCATTTTCGAGACCCCCGAAGAGGGCATCGGGTTCCCGCTGAGTTTGAACGGGCTCGCCGATGGGTATGACAAGTTGCCGTGACAGGGCCCGCTTTGCGGCGATGAACCCGAGGCAGGCCCTCCCCTTTTCCGGCAAGCGTGACTATCTTCAAAGCTCTTCAATTATCGGTCTCCACATCCGGGGCGCGATCGGCGCACCGGGCGGGGACGCGAGGAGCATCTGTCTTCGATCGGAGCCTTCATGACCAATCCCGCCACAACCTCTCTCCTTGAGCGCGCCAACCTCGACCGCGATTCCGTCCGCAACGAAATCGCGCGCGGGCTGGAGGGGGCCGATGATGGCGAATTGTTTCTGGAATACAGCCAGACCGAAGCGCTGATGTTCGACAATGGCCGGCTCAAGCAGGCCACTTACGACACCTCGCAGGGTTTCGGCCTGCGCGCGGTCAAGGACGACGCGGTCGGTTATGCGCATTCCTCCGACGTCTCGCTGCCGGCGCTGATTCGCGCCGCGGACGCCGTGCATGCGGTGCGCGGCGGCTATAGCGGGACCTTTGCGGCCGCGCCGGCCCATACCAATGTGCGGCTCTATGGCGATGACAACCCGCTCGATGCGCCCGGCTTCGAATCCAAGGTCAAGCTGCTGGCCGAGATCGACGCCTATGTGCGCGACAAGGACCCGCGCGTGCGGCAGGTGACGGTCAGCCTGGGTGCGACCTGGCAGGTGGTGGAAATCATGCGGCCGGATGGCGAGAGCTACCGCGATATCCGCCCGCTGGTGCGCGTCAATATTTCCGTGGTCGCGGGACAAGGCGACCGTCAGGAGAGCGGCAGCAAGGGTTATGGCGGCCGCGAGGGCTATGCCCGCTTCATCGAGACCAAAGCGTGGCGCGAGGCCGCCGACGGCGCGATCCGCGAGGCGCTGGTCAATCTGGAATCGGTTCCCGCCCCGGCGGGCGAAATGGATGTGGTGCTGGGCGCCGGCTGGCCCGGCGTGATGCTGCACGAGGCTGTCGGTCACGGCCTTGAGGGCGATTTCAACCGCAAGCAAACCTCGGCATTCGCCGGCCTGATGGGCCAGCAGGTCGCGGCCAAGGGCGTCACGGTGGTGGATGACGGCACCATGGCGTCGCGGCGCGGCTCGCTGTCGATCGACGATGAGGGCACACCCACCAACCGCACCGTGCTGATCGAGGACGGCATTCTGGTCGGTTACATGCAGGACCGCCAGAACGCCCGGCTGATGAACATGAAGCCGACCGGCAATGGCCGCCGCCAGGGCTATGCCCATGTGCCGATGCCGCGCATGACCAACACCTATATGCTGGCAGGCCAGCGCGACCCGGCGGAAATCCTGGCCTCGGTCAAGAACGGCATCTACGCCGCGAATTTCGGCGGCGGACAGGTCGACATCACCTCGGGCAAATACGTGTTCCAGTGCACCGAGGCCTACAAGATCGAGAACGGCAAACTCGGCGCGCCGCTGAAGGGCGCGATGCTGATCGGCAACGGGCCGACCGACCTGCATCGAATCACCATGATTGGCAACGATCTTGCGCTCGATACCGGGATCGGCACCTGTGGCAAGAACGGCCAGGGCGTGCCGGTCGGCGTCGGCCAGCCGACGCTGCGGATGGAACGTATTACGGTCGGAGGAACAGGCTAGTGAGCGTCGAGCAAGAATCTCAGGGTTCTCAAAAGTCTTCCATAGCGTCGAAGGCGAGCAGTTGGGGCGTCCAGATCCTGCAGTTCACTGCAGCGCTGGCGATCGTTTTCCTCGCCAAGGGCGCGATCGCCGAGCCATTCTATGTGCCGTCAGGCTCGATGGAGCCGACGCTCTTGATCGGCGACGCGCTGCTGGCCTCGAAATTTCCTTATGGCTACGGCACCTCTTCGCTGCCGATCCAGATCAACCTGCCCGAAACGCGGCGCGTGTTCAGCGGAACGCCGCAGCGCGGCGACGTCGTGGTGTTCCGCTGGCCGGGCGATCGCTCGCAAGCCTGGGTCAAGCGCGTGGTGGGTCTCCCCGGCGACCGCATCCAGATGCGACAGGGCCAGCTCTTCATCAATGATCGCGCCGCCTCGCTCAAGCCCGATGGCATCGGCGAAGCCGAGGACGACAGCGGCGGGGCAGAGCCGGCCTATCGCTACATCGAGACTTTGCCGAACGGCGTGACGCACGCGATCTTCAAGCTGCGCGACAATGGCCGGCTCGACAACACGCCTGAAGTGACGGTGCCGTCAGGCCGCCTGTTCGTGATGGGCGACAATCGCGACAATTCCGCCGACAGCCGCGTCCCGGTCCGCGAAGGCGGCGTCGGGTTGCTGCCAATGGACAATCTGGTCGGCCGCGCCGATGCCGTCGTCGGATCGTGGGATCTCGGCATCCGCAGCCAGCCGGTGTGGACCTGGCTGTCCGGTTTCCGGATGGCGCGATTCTTCACCGCGGTGCATTGAACGCGAAATCGCAGACCGTAGGGTGGGCAAAGCGCAAGCGTGCCCACCATTCACGGCGACGCGAGTTACCTCACCACGCCCGAAATAAACCCCGCCTTGCGGCGCGGCGGCTTGATGTCCTTTTTCAAAAAGCAGTGCGGTTCTTTTCCGACATAGCCCCGCCGCGCATAGGTCCAGGCCCGGCATTTATTGTCGCCGGCGCAGGCCGCCTTGCAGGCATCGTCGCCCTCGCCGCCCTTGAGGTCGAAACTGCGATAGTCGCCGCCGAACCGGTCGATCGAAGTCTCGACCGCGCCGTTGCGCGGCTCGACCACGCCGGCGCCGCGCACGCCCGAGACGCAGCAGATATCCTCGATGCGGGCCGGCACGCTGTTCTTGAGCCAACAGACCGCGCTGCCGGCCGTGTCACTTGGATAGTTGAAGCTCCAGGCCCGGCAGCGCCGGTCCCGTTCGCACACCAGCGCGCAATCGGCCGGATCGCCTGAGGGCACCAGCGAACTCTGATAATCGCCGCCTGGACGATCGAAATTGGTCTGGGCTTGTGCAGGTCGCGTGGCCATGACGGCCGCCGACATGGCAAGCACCATCAAACACGCCCTGAGCAGGCGGCCTCCCCACATTCGCGATCGCTTTCAACTGATTAGACTAGCCGCGTTTCGCGGCCCGCCATTTGATCGCCATGAACCTGTACGGCGGATGAACGGCCCCAAAACCCGTCGATGGACGGGTTTTCCCGTTGAGATCCGGGCATTTGCAACAAATGCGACCGGTCAGGCGCTAGAACGCGTATTCGTCATAGGCCGGCTCGACCGAGCCCCGCCAGGCGCCGTGGAATTTCTCCAGCATCTCCTCGGCCGGGGTATGACCGGCTTCGATGATGCGGTCCAGCGGCTCGAGATGGCGCGTTTCGTCATGACCGAGGAGATCGACGTGACCGCGCCGCCGCAGCCCGGCATGCGACAGCGCCAGGCATTCCTTGGCGATTTCGAACAAATAGCGATCCTTGATTCGGGCCTTGAAGCCGAGCCGCGGCACGTCATCGCGCAGCGCCTGGCGCTCGTGCGCTTTCCAGTGCTTGACGATATCCCAGGCGGCGTCGAGGCTGGTGTCGTCATAGAGCAATCCGACCCAGAACGCCGGCAGCGCCGGCAGCCGTCCCCACGGCACACCGTCGGCGCCGCGCATTTCCAGATAACGCTTCAAGCGCACTTCGGGGAAAATCGTCGACAGATGATTGGCCCAGTCCGACAGCGTCGGACGCTCGCCGGGAAATGCCGGATTCTTGCCTGCGAAGAAATCGCGGAACGACGATCCCGACACGTCGATATAATCGTCACCGCGCTTGACGAAATACATCGGCACGTCCAGCGCATAATCGACCCAGCGCTCGAACCCCATGCCGTCCTCGAACGCCCACGGAATCATCCCCGAGCGCGCGTTGTCGGTATCGCGCCAGATCTCGGAGCGGAACGACAGGAAGCCGTTGGGCTTGCCCTCGGTGAACGGCGAATTGGCGAACAATGCGGTCGCGATCGGCTGTAATGCCACCGACACCCGGAGCTTCTTGACCATGTCGGCTTCGGAGGAAAAGTCGAGATTGGTCTGCACCGTGCAGGTCCGGTACATCATGTCGAGGCCGTATCGGCCAACCTTCGGCATATAGCCGGTCATGATCTTGTAGCGGCCCTTGGGCATCATCGGAACCTGCGCCCGCGAGAACGACGGCGTCATGCCCAATCCGAGAAAGCCGATGCCGAGAGGGGCTGCGACCTCGCGCACCTGCGCCAGATGCGCCATCAGCTCGGACTGGGTTTGGTGCACGGTCTCGACCGGCGCACCCGACAGTTCGAATTGCCCGCCAGGCTCCAGCGAAATCGCACCGCCGCCGGTGACGTCATAGAGGCCGATGATATTGCCGTGCTCGGTGATCGGCTCCCAGCCGAGCAAAAGCTGCATGCCTTCCAGCAGCGCGCCGATGCCGCGCGCACCTTCATAGGCGACGGGGCGATGGCCCTGCAGCGTAAACGGCGTCTTTTCGTGCTCGGTGCCGATCCGGAATTCGGATTTAGGCTTCACGCCCGCCGCCAGCCACGCGACCAACTCGTCACGCGACTGCAGCGGTGTCATATCGATCTGGTCACGCGCCATACAAATTCCGGATGTGGGGCGTTTCGACCGAACGCGCACGGTGTCGGGGAAGGTTACGGACAACGTCGTCCGCAAACCCAGGGGGTAAAATCACTATCATCGGGCGGACGCGCTGTCTCTCACGGCAGGCAGCTGCGCCTCTTCGCACGAGCAGCCGAGCCGGTCGAGTAGTCCACACAGCTTCACAGCATCGGCGTCGGACAATTTCGAGCCGACATGTTTTTCGATCGCAGCGGAATAGGCATTCCACATCTTCTTCTGCAGCTCGCGTCCGGTCTCGGTGATCTCGACGAACTGGCCGCGCTTGTCGATCTTGCATTCGCGGCGCGCCGCCAGGCCTTCGTCCACCAGCCGGTCGATCAGCCGCGAGGTCGAGTATTGCGGGATCAGCATCTGCCGCTCGAGTTCCACCGGACGCAGCTCGCCCGACGGCGCGCGCGACAATTCGAGCAAAGCGTCATACCAGGCCAGCGGCGGAAATCCCGCTTTCTTCAGATCCTGTTCGACCGCATCGAGCACCCGGCTCTGGATTCGCATCAGGCGAATCCAGGCGGCGGTCGCCTCGGTCGATGGTTTGCGTTTCATGGCCCGGTCCATAATGTGCGTATAATGTAGCGCACTTAATGCAGCTGCATCAATGTTGACTATTACATGCATATGCATTTAGTTACGCGGCCGCCCGACACCAGCAATCCCAGGGAGGGAAATTCCAATGAAATTGTATTATTCACCCGGCGCCTGCTCGCTCTCGCCCCACATCGCGCTCCTGGAAGCCGGCCTGCCCTACGATCTCGTGAAGGTCGATCTTCGCGCCAAGAAGCTCGAAAATGGTGACGATTTTCTGAAAGTAAATCCGAAGGGCCAGGTGCCCGCGCTGGCGCTCGACAGCGGCGAGTTGGTGACCGAAGGTCCCGTTATCGTGCAGATGATCGCCGACAGCGTCGCGGCCAAGAACCTCGCGCCCGCCCGCGACAGCGCCGAGCGCTATAAATTGCTGGAGTGGCTTAACTACATCACCGCCGAGTTGCACAAGAATTTCGGCCCGATGTTCAGCCCGGTACTCCCCGACGAAACCAAAGCGTTCTTCAAGGACCGGGTGATGGGCAAGTTCAAGTATATCGACGGCGCGCTGGCCGGCCGGGATTACCTGATGGGCAAGCAATTCACCGTCGCCGACGCCTATCTGTTCACGATGCTGTGCTGGGCCGACCGGATGAAGTTCGATCTCTCGGGGCTGCCGACCCTCGTCGCCTACAAGGCCCGCGTCGCCGCGCGCCCGAAGGTGCAGGAAGCCCTGACCAAGGAAGGCCTGATGAAGGCGGCGTAAGGTATTTGCGCACTTATCAGTCAAAAGGCCGGATCGATGATCCGGCCTTTTTTGTTTGGCTGTCATTCCGGGCGATGCGAAGCATCGAACCCGGAATCTCGAGATTCCGGGTCTGGTGCTAACGCACCATCCCGGAATGACGAACGACGCTACGCCGCCTCGGCTTTCTTCTTCGGCGGGAAGCGGCCGTAAAAGGTCTCGCCTTTTTCCGCCATCTCGATCAGCAGCTTCGGCGGGGTAAAGCGCGAGCCGTATTTGGCTTCGAGTTTGTGGCACAGCGCGACGAAGTTCTTCGTGCCCATGAAATCGATATAGGACAGCGTGCCGCCGGTGAACGGTGCGAAGCCAAAGCCCAGGATCGAGCCGACATCGGCCTCGCGCATGTCGGTGATGACGTGATCTTCCACGGTGCGCGCGGCTTCCACCGCCTGCACGACGAGAAAGCGCTGCTTCATCTCCTCGACATCGAGCGTATCCGGATCGAGATGCTTCGGCTGCAGGCCGCCCAAGGCCGACCACAGGCTCTTCGAGCCCTTGCCCTTCTCGGGATAGTCGTAAAATCCCTTGGCGTTCTTGCGGCCGAAGCGGCCTTGTTTCTCGACCATCTCGACCAGCAATTTCTTCTGGGCCTGATCGATCGCATTGGCGCCGAGATCGGCCTCGGTGGCCTTCATGATCTTGAGCACGAGATCGAGCGCCACTTCGTCGGACAGCGACAACGGCCCGACCGGCATGCCCGCCATCTTCGCGGTGTTCTCGATCATCGCCGGCGGCACGCCTTCCATCAGCATTTCCAGGCCTTCGGCGGTGAAACGCAGCACGCAGCGGTTGGCGAAGAAGCCTCTGCTGTCATTGACCACGATCGGCGTCTTGCCGATCACGCGCACATAATCCAGCGCGGTCGCGAGCGCGACATCGCCGGTGTTCTTGCCGACGATGATTTCCACCAGCATCATCTTCTCGACCGGCGAGAAGAAGTGAATGCCGATGAACTTGCCCTGGTCCTTGAACTCCTCTGCCAGCGAATTGATCGGCAATGTCGAGGTGTTGGAGGCGAAGATCGCGTCGGGCTTCAGCAGCGGCTGCGCCTTGGCATAGGTTTCGGCCTTGACTTTGCGATCCTCGAACACGGCTTCGATCACGAGATCGCAATCCCTGAGCACGCTGTAATCCGCAGTGGCGCTGATGCGCGACAGGATCGCGTCACGATCGCTTTCCTTGGCGCGGCCCTTGGCGATCAGATCGTCGATCACGGACTTGGCGTGGCCCTTGCCCTTGTCGGCGCTTTCCTGATCGCGGTCGATCAGCACCACGTCGATGCCGGCGCGCGCCGAGACATAGCCGACGCTGGCGCCCATGAAGCCGGCGCCGATGATGGCGAGTTTCTTCACTTTGGTGGCCGGTACATTGGGCGGACGCCGCGCTCCCTTGTTCAATTCCTGCATCGACAGGAACAGGCTGCGGATCATCGCCGCGGCTTCCTTGCTGCGCAGGATCTGGGCGAAATAGCGCGATTCAACCCGCAGCGCCGCATCGATCGGCAACTGCAAACCTTCATAGACGCACTGCATGATCGCGCGCGCCGCCGGATAATTATCATAGGTTTCGCGCCGGAAGATCGCGTTGCCGGCGGGGAACATCATCATGCCAGCTTTTGAGTAGACCGGGCCGCCCGGCAGCTTGAATGCCTTGTCATCCCAGGGCGCGACGGCCTTGCCGCCGCCCTTGATCCAGCCCTTGGCTGAGTGGATCAGATCGGCCGCGGGCACGACCGCATCGACCAGCTTCAGCGCCTTGGCCTTGTCGAGATTAATCGCCTCGCCCTTGAGCAGCAATTGCATCGCGTCCTGCGGCGGCACGATGCGCGGCACGCGCTGGGTGCCGCCGGCGCCGGGGAACAGCCCGACCTTCACTTCAGGCAGCCCAAGCCGGGTTTTCGGGTTGGCCGCGGCGACGCGGTAGTGGCACGACAGCGTTAATTCGAACGCGCCGCCGAGCGCGAGCCCGTTGATCGCGGCCACCCACGGCTTGCCCGATGTTTCGATGGCACGAAACACCAGCGAGGATTTGCGGCTCTCGTCGAACAGCATCTGGTTGGCGGCGACTTCGCCCTTTGCCTTGAGCAGATCCATGTAGCGGTGGTTCATGCCCTCCAGCATCGACAGGTCAGCTCCGGCGGAGAACGCTTCCTTGCCGGAGGTAACAACGACGCCCTTGACGGCGGCATCGGCCGAAGTCTGCTTCACGATCTCCTCAAGTTCGGTAATCGTGGTTTCGTCGAGCACGTTCATCGAACGGCCGGGAATGTCCCACGTCACCAGCGCAATGCCATCGGCGTCGGTCTCAACCTTGAAATTCTTGAAGGCCATGTTGTCGCTCCCTCGATGCCGGCAGCCCATCGGCGCGGCGGTTGTCTCTGATCGCGGATCGTAGGGTGGGTTAGCGAAGCGTAACCCACCATTCCCACTAACGCCGATATCGGTGGGTTACGCCTTCGGCTAACCCACCCTACGGCTATACGTCGTCACACCCGTTCGATGATCGTCGCGGTGCCCATGCCCCCGCCGATGCACAGCGTGACCAGCGCGGTCGATTTGTTGGTGCGCTCGAGCTCGTCGAGCACAGTGCCGAGAATCATCGCGCCGGTCGCGCCGAGTGGATGGCCGAGCGCGATCGCGCCGCCATTGACGTTGATCTTGGCGTTGTCGATGTCGAACGCCTGGATATAGCGCAGCACCACCGAGGCGAAGGCTTCGTTCAACTCGAACAAATCGATGTCCGATTTCTTCATGCCCGAGCGTTCGAACAGTTTCCGGGTCACGTCGACCGGACCGGTCAGCATCATCGCCGGCTCCGAGCCGATATTGGTGAAGGCGCGGATTTTGGCACGCGGCTTCAGGCCATGTTTTTCACCGGCTTCCTTGCTGCCGAGCAGAACCGCACCCGCGCCGTCGACGATCCCTGAGGAATTGCCGGCGTGATGCACATAGTTGATGCGTTCGATTTCCGGATGCGACTGGATCGCGACCGCATCGAAGCCGCCCATTTGACCCATGGTGACGAATGACGGCTGCAACTGCCCGAGCGACTGCATCGTCGTGGTCGGCCGCATGTGCTCGTCCTTGGCCAGAATCGTCAGCCCGTTGACGTCCTTCACAGGCACTACGGAATTGTTGAAGCGGCCCTCATCCCAGGCCTTGGCGGCGCGCTGCTGGCTCTGCACGGCATAGGCGTCAACGTCATCGCGGGAAAAACCGTATTTGGTCGCAATCAGATCGGCCGACACGCCCTGCGGCATGAAATAGGCCGGGACTGCGATAGAGGGATCCATCGGCCACGCGCCGCCGGAGGCGCCGATGCCGACCCGGCTCATCGATTCGGCGCCGCCGCCGATCGTGAGTTGATTCTGACCGCTCATGATCTGGGCCGCAGCGAAATTCACCGCATCGAGGCCCGACGCGCAGAAGCGGCTGATCTGGACGCCGGGAACGGATTCACCCAGACCGGCCTTGATCGCCGCGAAGCGTGCAATATCAGAGCCGGCCTCGCCGACCGGATCGACCACGCCGAGCACGACGTCGTCGATCACGCCCTCCGCCAGATTGTTGCGTTCCTTCAGCGCCCGCAGCGGCGCTGTCGCTAGCGCCAGCGCCGTCACTTCATGCAACGCACCATCGGCCTTGCCGCGGCCGCGCGGCGTGCGAACGTGATCGTAGATATATGCCTCAGGCATGACGCCCTCCTGGTATGAGGATCACAATATATAGACGGATGGTTAGAAGGTCTTCGGTCAGCAAGAACTTGGGTCAGCGAGATCTTGGATCAGAAAGCTTCCGCCGCCAATTCCATAGTGGTCGCGCTTCCGGTCTGGATACGCGCTAGATGAAGCGCCGTTTCCGGCAACATCCGTTCCATGAAGAAGCGGCCGGTCACCAGCTTGGTCGACAAATAGGGCGTAGCACCTCCGGCAGCAATCTTGTCCTGCGCGACTTTGGCCATCTTCGCCCACATATAGGCAAAGGTCACAAGGCCGAACAATTGCATGTAGTCGGTCGCCGCCGCACCGGCATTGTCCGGTTTCGCAAACGCATTCTGCATCAGCCAGGTGGTAGCCTGCTGCAGATGGCCAAGCGCGGTGCTCAATGGCGTCACAAAAGGCTTCATCGCCTCGTCTGCGCCAAGGTCCTTGGCATAGGCCGCAACCTCGCCAAAGAACGCCATCACCGCCCGGCCACCATCGCGCGGCAATTTGCGCCCGACCAGATCGAGCGCCTGAATACCGTTGGCTCCCTCATAGATCATCGCAATGCGCGCATCGCGCACGAACTGCTCCATGCCGTTCTCGGCGATATAACCGTGGCCACCATACATCTGCTGCGCCAGCACGGCGTTGGAAAATCCCACATCAGTCAGCACGCCTTTCATCACCGGCGTCATCAATCCCATGTGATCGTCCGCCGCCTGACGATCTTTCGGATCGTTGGAGCGATGGGCGACGTCGCTTTTGAGCGACGTCCACACCACCATCGCACGCGCGGCTTCGTTGAAGGCGCGAATGGTCAGCAGCGTACGGCGCACATCGGGATGTACGATGATCGGATCGGCCGGCTTGTCCGGCGCCTGCGGTCCGGAGAGCGCGCGGCCCTGCAGACGATCGCGGGCATAGGCCACGGCGTTCTGGTAGGCGACTTCGGATTGCGCCAGTCCTTGAACGGCGACGCCAAGCCGCGCCTCGTTCATCATCACGAACATGCCCTGCATACCCCTGTTTTCCTCGCCGATCAGCCAGCCGATGGCGCCGTCGTAATTCATTACGCAGGTGGAATTGCCGTGAATGCCCATCTTGTGCTCGATCGAACCGCAGGACACGCCGTTGCGCGCGCCCAGCGATCCATCGGCGTTGACGAGAATCTTCGGCACCACAAACAGCGACACGCCCTTGATGCCGGCCGGCGCGCCTTCGATCCGCGCCAGCACAAGGTGAATAATGTTTTCGGCAAGGTCATGCTCGCCGGCGGAGATGAAAATCTTGGTGCCGGTGATCTTGTAGCTGCCGTCGGCCTGCTTGGCGGCCTTGGTGCGCAACAGGCCGAGATCGGTGCCGCATTGCGGCTCGGTGAGGTTCATGGTGCCGGTCCATTGCCCCGCCACCATCTTCGGTACGAAGATCGCCTTTTGCTCCGGCTTGCCGTGCACGATCAACGCCGCGGTCGCGCCCATGGTCAAGCCGCCATACATTGAAAACGCCATGTTGGCCGCGCTCTGGAACTCCGTGACAACCTGGCTGAGCGTAATCGGCAGCCCCTGCCCGCCATATTCCGTCGGCGCCGACAGCCCGAGCCAGCCGCCCTCGGCCACCTGCTTGAACGCTTCCTTGAAGCCTTTCGGGGTCGTCACGCTGTTGTCGTCGTGTCGGACGCAGCCCTCGATATCGCCCACCCGATTGAGCGGCTGCAGTACTTCCTCGCTGAGTTTTGCCGCCTCGCCCAGGATCGCTTCCCGCACATCGGCGGAGGCGTCGCTGAGACCGGGAAGATTATCGTAGCGGTCGATCTGAAACACGTCGTTGAGCAGGAAATTGACGTCTTCCAGGGGGGCTTTGTAGATCGGCATGGCGTTCTCCCGACAGGCGGACAGGCTTGAATTAGCGGATGCTTTTTTATGCGCGTTTCTTAGTGCAGGAATCGCTGGCGTTTCCGGAGTGGACCTTAGCATGGCTTTATTTTACAGCGGCGGCGAGTTGTTCGCCCATCAGCCGGTGCAACAGGTTTATCGCCTTGAGCGGCCGCACCATCACCTTGAAGTGCACGATCCGGCCATCGTCGCTGAAGCGGATGATATCGACGCCGTTGATCTTGATCCCGTCGATTTCTCTTTCGAACTCGAGTACCGCGCCGTCATCGCTGCGCCATTCACCGATATAGACGAAGCCGGGACCACCCAGCACCTTTTCCGCGCCCGACAGATATTTGAAGGTGATCTCGCGCCCGCGCTGCGGCGTATGCACGACCGGGCTTTCGAAGATCGCATCGGGATGAAGCAGGTCCCAGAGCGCGGCGCGGTCATGGGACTTTATGTAGCCGTACCACTTGTCGAGGGCGGTCATGCTCATCGGCCGTCTCCTGTGCGTGAAAGCGCAGCGGGGCTCAAAACATATGCTTATTGACGCATATGCAAATCTGAGCATATAGTCAAGGCTACTGAGGAGTTTTGGTGCTTGGCGCTCGGTGAAGCCATTCTCGCCTGCCTGACGGAGCGTCCCATGACGGGCTACGAGCTCGCCAAGACGTTCGATTCGTCGATCGGCTTCTACTGGAAGGCAAACCATCAACAGATCTATCGCGAGCTGACCAGGCTGCGCGACCGCGGCCACATTGAAGGCTGCGAGGTGGTCCAGACCGGCAAGCCAAACAAACTGGTCTACACGCTCACCACTGAGGGCCGGGCTGCATTCAGGCACTGGGGTGCGAAGCCCAGCGTTACGCCTTCGATCAAGGACGATCTTTTGGTGCGGCTTTACGCGCTCGACAGCGTCGACATGGATCCCTTGCGCGCCGACCTGATGGCGCGGCTGGAACACCACCGCGACCGCTGTTCCCGCTACGAACATATTCTCGGCAAACGCTTCCCTGACGGCACCGCCTCGCTGGCCGATACCGGCAAGTTGCTGGCGCTTCGCCTGGGTGTCCGGCACGAACGCGCCGTGGTGGAATGGTGCGAGGAAGCGCTCAATGCCCTTCCCGCCAGCAGCGACGCCGCCGAATCCCGCTGATTTCACGCCGGCCGGTTAATTTTCGAAGCCCGCTGACCGATTCCTTAACCGGTTATTTACCGTAACACGAAAAAGTCGAAGTCAGAGGCAGACGACCTGCGCGGAATTCGATTGTCTCTCATTCAGGGACGCGCGGGGAGGCTGAAGGCGCGGGGTGGCGCGCCGGATTCGGAACCGGACGACAGCATGAATTCGCGCGTATCGTGGAGTGTTGAAGGCATCGATCCATCCGTGCGGGAGCGCGCCGAGGCTGCCGCTCGCCGTGCCGGCATGTCGCTGAGCGACTGGCTCAATTCCACCATCGGCGATCCCGCCCCGCCCAACTTCCGCGCCAGGCCTGATCACGCGGCGGATCGTTCGGCCGATCGCTTGCCGGATCAACGCCCTGCCATGCCGGCCCAGGAAACCCAGGACGTCGCCGACATTCATCAACGGCTGGATTCGATCACCCGCCAGATCGAACGGATTTCGCGTCCGCTGCCTCCCGTTGACGCTCCCCGCGGCGACATGCTGCGCAACGATGCACCACGCAGCGATGCGGCGCGTCATGATCCCGGCGTGGCCCGCCAGCTCAACGACGCGATTTCGCGGCTGGATGCGCGGCTGTCGCAGATCTCGAGCGCCGCACCGGCGCGGCAACCTCAACATGACGACAGGCAGCGCCAGGCCGAGATGGTCGAGCGCGCGGCCGCCCAAGTCTACACCGCACAAGCCTATCGCCCGTCACCGCCGCTTAGCCCGGCCTCGTTCGACAGCGCGATTGCTGAAATCTCGGCGCGCCAGCACGAACTCGATGGCCCGCCGCCGCGTCCGGTGCCGCCGCGCTATGCGCCGCCGACCGCGCCATCGATGCCGGCGGCGCCCGCGATGCCGATCACGCCCTCCATGCCGGCGGGGCCGGATTTCTCGTCGCTGGAACGCCATCTGGTCAAGATCACCAGCCAGATCGAGGCGCTGCAGCGTCCCGACCATATCGAGCAATCGGTCAAGGCGTTCCGGAGCGAGCTCGCCGAAATTCGCAACGTCATCACCGAAGCGATGCCGCGCCGGGCGATCGAATCGATCGAGAATGAAATCCGCTCGCTGTCGCGCCGTATCGACGACACCCGCCAGAGCGGCACCGATGGCCAGGCCTTGGCCGGCATCGAACGCGCGTTAAGCGAAATTCGCCAGGCGTTGCGCTCGCTCACTCCCGCCGAACAATTGGCGGGTTATGACGAGGCGATCCGCAATCTCGGCGCCAAGCTCGACATGATCCTGCGCGCCAGCGACGATCCTTCCACGATCCATCAGCTCGAAGGCGCCATCACCGCGCTGCGCTCCATCGTTTCCAACGTCGCGTCCAACGACGCGCTGGCGCGGCTCAGCGAAGACGTGCGGATGCTGTCGTCCAAGGTCGATCTGATGACCCGTTCGGACGGCCAAAGCGATACCTTCGCGGTCCTCGAGCAGCGTATTGCCGCGCTGACCTCGTCGCTGGAAAGCCGCGAACAGCGCGCGGCGCCGGCCCACAATACCGAACAGCTCGAAAGCGCGCTGCGCACATTGTCCGATCGCATCGACCGGCTGCCGGTCGGCAACGACAACGCTTCGGCTTTCGCGCATCTCGAACAGCGCGTCTCCTATTTGCTGGAACGCCTCGAGGCCTCCAGCGAGAACCGTGGCGGCAATCTCGGACGGGTCGAGGACGGCCTGCAGGATATTCTGCGTCATCTCGAAACCCAGCATGCGAGCTTTGCGGCGCTGAGCGAAAACAGCCGAGGCGGCGCTGCTGCGCCTGCCGACAGCGGCATCGTCGATCTCGTCAAGCGCGAATTGTCCGACATTCGTTTCAGCCAGTCGGAAGCCGGCCGCCATACCCAGGATTCGCTCGAAGCCGTTCACAATACGCTCGGCCATGTGGTCGATCGTCTCGCCATGATCGAAGGCGATCTGCGCGCGGTACGCAGCCAGCCGGTCGCGCCGCAGCCGGAACCCCCGCTCGCGCCTGCCTACGCGCCGCCGCAGCCGGCTGCCGCAACTCGCGTCGCGATGGCGCCGCAACCCAAACCTGAATTGCCGAATCCCGTCGCCGCACCGGAACAGTTCGCCGCGGCGCCGCGGGAATTTCATGCCGCATCGGCGCCGGCGCCGCAAATTGCCGCCGCTGCAGCAGCGCCGAAAGCCATCAGCGAAATTCTGGTGCCGACGCAGCCGCGCGTCGCGATCGAGCCCGATCTGCCGCCCGACCATCCGCTTGAGCCGGGCACCCGGCCGAGCGCACGCGTGGCTTCGCCGACCGAACGCATCGCCGCTTCCGAAAGCGCCATCAGCGGAATTCCGGCAAGCCCGAGCGCGCCGGTCAGCACCTCGAGTTTCATTGCCGCCGCGCGCCGCGCGGCTCAGGCCGCCGCCGCCGCACAGCCCGACGCCAAGGGCGGCCGCGGTTCGGCCAAGCAACCCGCCAACGGCCAGGCCAAGGAAGCCTCGACCATCACCTCCAAGATTCGCTCGCTGCTGGTGGGCGCGAGCGTGGTGGTGATCGTGCTCGGCACCTTCAAGATGGCGATGAATCTGCTCGACAGCAGCAGCGCACTGCAGCCCGCAACGGAAAGTGCGAGCGAGCCGCCGCCCGCGGTTCAACCGCCTGTCGGCGACGCACCCAAGCCCGCGCCCGCGATGCCTTCGATGACCTCGCCGACTCCGATCGGACGGCAGTCTCTGAACAACAACGCCGCGCCCGATGCTCCCGACGGCATTGCCTCGGTCGCGATCCCGCAAACCAATAGCGACGTCACCGGCACGCTTCCGTCCAGGCCAATCGCGCCAAGCAACAGCAAGCTCACCCTGGTCGCAATTCCCGCCGCCGAACGGCTGCCCGACGCGATCGGTGGACCGGTCCTGCGCACGGCGGCCCTCAAGGGCGACCCGACAGCGGCATATGAGATCGGCGTGCGTTACGCCGAAGGCAAAGGCGTGACCGCGAATTACGATGAAGCCGCGAAATGGTATGACCGCGCGGCGCAGGCCGGCGTGGTGCCGGCGGTCTTCCGGCTCGGAACCCTCTACGAAAAGGGCCTGAGCGTGAAGAAGGACATCGACACCGCACGGCGCTATTACATGCAGGCCGCCGAGCGCGGCAACGCCAAGGCGATGCATAATCTGGCCGTGCTCGACGCTGATGGCGACGGCAAGGGCGCCAACTACAAGAACGCGGCACAGTGGTTCCGCAAGGCCGCCGATCGCGGCGTCGCGGACAGCCAGTTTAATCTCGGCATCCTCTATGCCCGCGGCATCGGCGTCGAACAGAACCTCGCCGAATCCTTCAAATGGTTCAGTCTGGCCGCAGCGCAGGGCGATGCGGATTCCGGGCGCAAGCGCGACGATATCGCCAAGCGGCTCGATGCCCAGTCGCTGGCGGCGGCCAAGCTGGCGATCCAGACCTTCACGCCGGAACCCCAGCCTGACGACGCCATCAATGTAGCGACCCCCGCTGGCGGGTGGGACTCTGCGCCCGCACAGGCGCAGAACGGAGCCGCAAAACCCGCCGCCAAGCCGGCCGCGCCTAAGCGCACCGCCGCTGCGCATTGACGCCACAGCACCGCCTTCGGGCGTTGCGGCATATTCCCGACAACGAAGCAGGTATAGATAGACTCGGTTGTTATTGCCGGAGGGATCACCGTGTCTGTCGATGATGGCCGGGACGAAGCAAGCCGCTTCCGAACCTCGCCGACCGGACCCGCGGTCGCGGCCCCGCGCGCGCAGGCTGAGCCGGTCAAGCAGCCTCCGGCGAGCTGCCGCCTGCCCACCGGCAGTACGCGGCGACTCGGATCGACGCTGATCTTTATTCTTTTGGTCGCGGGCCTTGGCATCCGCGCCTACCGGGACCTGTCGCGGCCGGAGGCCTGGGCCTACTGGAAGGACCAGTATGTCTCGCCAAGCCTGACCGCCTCGCCGATCGCCAAAGCCGATCTCGACGATTCCGGCCGCGCCCGGCCCGGACTGGCCATCACCGGCAAGATCGGCCCCGCCGCCGCGAGCTGGTTCCGCGACCGGCTGGACGAAGCCCATCTGGTGGCCGGCGATGTCGTCCTGCTGTCCTCGCCGGGCGGCGATGTGAATCAGGCGATCATCATGGGCGAGACCATTCGATCGCGCGGGCTGGTCACGGCTGTCGGCATCGCCGATGCCCCCGGCCATATCAAGCCGTCTTACTGCGCCAGTGCCTGCGTCCTTGTTTTTGCCGGCGGCACGACCCGCTATGGCATCGAGGGCTCGGCGCTGGGCGTCCACCGCTTTGTGACGACCTCGCCCGGCAGCGATCCCGTCGCCGAAACCCAGCGCACCGCAGGGATCGTACTGAGCTATATGACCAGGATGGGTGTTGCCTCCTCCGTCGTGGAAGCGATGTCGGCCACCCGTGATGTCCGCTGGCTCGGCGCCAGGGAGGCTGCGACAATGAACCTCATCACCAACATCGTGACCGATTCCGTCGCCAAACATTGAGCCTGTTTGAAGCTCCTTGCGGCCGTTAATCTGAATCATTCACCACATCGGAAATTGTGTGGCCGCCAGCGGCAAAAAACCGGCCTCCCATGGATTCTTTAGTCCCTCCGATGAACGATTTCGGCTATGCAGGGGCCCGGCATTTGATCCGCATTCCAGGAAACCACGCCATGAGCGGTTTCGGCCAGCCTCAGGGCTAACTCCGAAGCGACGCGCGTGCAGCTTTATCTTCCGATCGCCGATATCCCGGTCAATGTTTTCCTCATCCTGGCGATGGGCGCGGCGGTTGGTTTCGTATCCGGCATGTTCGGTATCGGCGGCGGCTTCCTGATGACGCCGCTGTTGATCTTCATCGGCATCGCGCCCGCGGTCGCGGTCGCCTCGGTCGCCAGCCACATCGCAGCCTCGTCGTTTTCCGGCGCGATATCCTATTGGCGCCGCCGCGCCATCGATCCCGCGCTCGCTTTGGTGCTGTTGAGCGGCGGCGTCATCGGCACCGCGCTGGGCGTGTGGACCTTCACGCTGCTGCGCTCGCTCGGCCAGCTCGACCTGATGATTGCGCTGTCTTACGTCGTGCTGCTCACGACCGTGGGCGGATTGATGTTCTGGGAGGGCTTGCGCGCGATCCTGCGGGTGCGGCGCGGTGTCGCGATTCCCTTGCGCCGCTCGGGCAGCCATGGCTGGATCCACGGGCTGCCGCTGAAGGTGCGCTTCAAGCGCTCCAAGATCTATTTGTCGGTCATTCCCGTGGTCGCAGTCGGTCTGATTATCGGCTTCATCGGCGCCGTGATGGGGATCGGCGGCGGCTTCATCCTGATCCCGATCATGATCTATCTGCTGCGGGTGCCGACCTCGACCGTGATCGGCACCTCGATGGTGCTGACGCTGGTCACCATGGTGTTCGCCACTTTGCTGCATGCTGTCACCAATCATCTGGTCGACGCCGTGCTGGCGCTGATCCTGATGATCGGTGGCGTGACCGGCGCGCAGTTCGGCGCACGCGCCGGCCAGAAGATTCGCGGCGAACATCTGCGGCTGCTGCTCGGACTCCTGATTCTCGCGGTCGGCATCCGCTTTGCGGTCGAACTGGTGATCCGTCCCGACGATCTCTTCACCATCCGGGAAGCCGGAGGTGCGGGATGAGCGAAATCCGCTTCCGCACGATGATCGGCATGATGCTGGCGCTCGGCGTTCTCTCCGCCGCCACACCTACACGCGCGGAACGGCTGATCGTGTCGGTCTCCAACCATCGCGTAACGGTGACGCCGAATTATTCCGGCGAAGAGCTCGTGCTGTTCGGCTCGGTCGAAAAGGACGCCAATACGCCTTCGACCCGCACCGCTTACGATCTCGTCGTGACCGTCAGCGGCCCCCGCGCCGACATGGTGACGCGGCGCAAGGAGCGCAAATTCGGCATCTGGATCAACACCGACTACCGCGAATTCCTCAAAGTGCCGAGCTATCTCGCGCTGTTCTCCAATCGTCCGTTCGACGCGATCGCCTCGCCCGAGGTCGAGCGGCGCCAACAGCTCGGACTCAACAATGTGCTGCTGATGCAGCGCGTCGGACCTGACTATGCCGACGTAGTGCCGAACGATCCGTTCCGAAGCGCCTTCGTGCGGCTGCGCTCCGAACATGGTCTTTATCGCGAGGAAACCTCGGCGGTGACGTTCCTGACGCCGACGTTGTTTCGCACCGGCATTCCGCTCCCGGCCGAGGTGCCGATCGGCACATACGACGTCGAGATCAAGCTGTTTTCCGATGGCCAATTGGTGACACGGACGGAAACTGCATTCGACATCGTCAAGGTCGGCTTCGAACAGTTCGTCGCGACCTCCGCGCGCCAGAACGGCCTGGTCTATGGCCTCGTCACCGCCTTCATGGCGCTGATGACCGGCTGGATGGCGTCGATTGTGTTTCGAAAGGATTGAAGTCGCCTCCTCAGCCTGCGGTCTGTACACGCGGTGTCTCGGTCGCCGCGGCCGGGCGCGTCACCAGATAGATGCCGAGCGCGACCGGAATGATTCCCATCAGATCCCGGCTCTCGACATGCTCGCCCAGCACCATCCATGCGAACAGCATGCCGAGCGGCGGCATCAGGAAGTGATAGGCGCTGGCCGCGGTCGCGCCGCACACTTTCAAGAGATGAAACCACAACAGATAAGCCAGGATCGATCCGCCCAGCGTCAGGAATGCGAAGGCTCCGAGCAGCCGCATGCTCGGCACGATCGCGCCGACATCGGCCAGCGTGAACGCGAACGGGATCAGCACGAGTCCCGCGACGAGATTCTGCACGCCATTGCCGATCCACAGGCTGCCCTTTGGCGCCAGCACCTTGAACAGGATGGTGCCGGCCACGATCGACGCCAGTGATGCCAGCGTGAACAGAATGCCGTGCAGGCTGTCGGTACCGACCGACATGCGGTGCCAGACAATGAAGCCGACGCCGATGATGCCGAGCAGCAGCCCCGCCACTTTGCGCCAGGTGAGTGGCTCGCCGAGAAACAGCGCGGCGAAAACGGCCGTGAAGACCGGATTGGCGCTGACAATCAGCGCGCCAAGGCCGGCGGAGACGGTCTGCAATCCGGTATAGCCGAGGCCGAGATAGAGCGCGTTGTTGGCGATGCCGATAATCGCGAACACGAGCGTGTCGCGCCACGACAACGACCAGCCCTCGCGGCGAAATGCCGAGATGCCGAGGATCAGGACGCCGGCCAGCGAAAACCGCGCCGCGAGCAGAATCAGCGGCGGGCAATCGGTGACGCCGATCTTTCCTGCGACAAAGGCAAAACTCCAGAGCAGGCAGAACAGGCCGATATAAAGCGGCAGCGGATTAAAACCGGCGCGGGGAACCGCGATGGAGGGTGCGGACGACATGGCAATTTCTCCTTGCGGCTCCGATATAGGCCCGCGCCTTGATATTTGGAAATTAAATGATAAACTTGGCATCAGTGGATAAATGAATAGTTCCGGGTCCCCGAGGTACTCCCATGCTCGATCTCGAACTGCTGCGCAGTTTCGTCTCGGTAGTCGATTCCGGCGGCTTCACCCGCGCCAGTGAACGGGTCCACCGCACCCAGTCCACCGTCAGCCAGCAGATCAAGCGGCTGGAAGACGATGTCGGCCAGCCGTTGCTTAATCGAACCGGCAAGGACGTGACGCCGACCGAAGCCGGCGAGCAGTTGTTGCCCTATGCGCGGCGGCTGCTGTCGCTCGCGGAGGAAGCCCGCGACGTGATGGCGCGGCCCGGCACCGAGGGCGCGGTCAGGCTCGGCGTTCCCGAAGATTTTGCGGCCTACCGGCTGGCGAAATTGCTGGCGGCGTTCTCGCGCTCGCATCCGACCTTGCGGCTCGATGTCCGCGCCGACCAAAGCGCCTATCTCAAGCGTGACCTCGAATGCGGCGATCTCGATCTGGCGCTGTTCAAGCGCAACGCCGGCGAAAAGGGCGGCATCGCGGTGTGGCCGGAACGCGTACATTGGGTCACCAGCAAAAGCCATCCGCGCCATGCCACTACCGGCACGGTGCCGTTGATCGGTTTTCCCACCGGCTGTCTGTATCGGGCCGGCGCGATTCACGCGCTCGAAAGCGCCGGGCGGACCTGGTACATGGCCTATACCAGTTCCAACCTCTCCGGCATCCAGGCCGCGGTCGCCGCCGGCATGGGCCTGAGCATCCTCTCTGAAATGGCGATTCAGTCCGATCATCGCGTGCTGACTGCCAAGGACGGCTTCAAGCCAATCGACCGCACCGAAGTCGCGCTGGTGGCCTCCCCCGACGCCAGCGCCGCAACGCTGCGGCTTGCCGATCGTCTCGCGGAATTCTGCAACACTGTGCAGGCCAAGGCGGCGTAGGGTTGGATCTTCGTCATTGCGAGCGCAGCGAAGCAATCCATCTCGCCGGGTAAAGAAAGAGTGGATTGCTTCGTCGCTTCGCTCCTCGCAATGACGGATACCTCTTTCAACGTCGTCCCTGCGCACGCAAGGGACCCACACGCCGCGGCCTGTCGTTGGAGGACGCTGTTCGACGGCTTCTGCACAACACAACGTCCTGTGGTTATGGGTCCCCCTGCGTTCGCAGGGACGACAGTGGGGACACACATCCGCGTTCCCGCGGCGCGATGCGCCCGAAGTTTTGGTGGAAATTCTCGCTCCCTCCAAACAGAGGGCGCAGGGAAAGCCGGATGTCCGATGCACCCGCAGCCGCGCGTGTAGTGTGGTGGTAGCACGCGCGTTAGTCACCACGAGTTCACCGGAAACATCCGGCTTTCCCCGCGCAATGGTTTTAACGGTCTATTTCGCGCTCTCCCCGGTGACCGGGCTCTCTTGCCACCGTCATCAGCGGATAACTCCGCCAACTTGACACCAGCGTCGGGGTGTCAGGACCACACGACTTCACCGTCCGCGTCAGCATCGTTCGTCTGCACACTTTCGTGCGCCAACGCTGCCGCGTCCACTGCATCCCGCACCCAACGTCCGTGACGACCGCGAAACGCCCCTCTTGTGGGAACGGGATGGCGTTGGATATAGATTGATTCGCGATTTCTGAAAATCGGAATATTTTATGAGAAGGACTGGACAGACCACCCGGCGCCATGCGCACTGATTTGCCCGTCGGGTAGACGAAAGCCAAAAGGGGAGAGGTGAAGAACAAGGGCGAGGTTTAAGAAAGCTCAGTAGCAGCGCGTCGCAGCAATCATGTGCAACTTCGCATCACCCAGCACATGCGCCACAAAACCCGGCGTCTTGAAAATCTTCGCAAACGCCGCGTCGCGAATGCTGAGGCCGCCGGTGTAGGCGCCGAAGGCCGGCATCACGGCGCGCTCGCCGTCGCAGGCAAAACAGCGCCGCTCCATCGAGCGGCCGCGCGTGCTCACCCGTGCCTTGGGATGCAGATGTCCGGCGATCTCGCCTGCTGCACCGGTCGGCTCATGGCGGAACGCGATTCCGCCGATCGCAACTTCGCTGGCGACGACGCCGCCGAGATCGGACGGCAATGCCGGATCGTGATTGCCGGATATCCAGATCCAGTCGCGCCGAACTTGTATGGCCGCGATCGCGTCGCGGTCCGGCGCCGACAGCCGGTCATGGGCCGTGCGATCATGGAAACTGTCGCCCAGCGCGATCACGGTGCGCGGATCGTGCCGCGCGATCACGGCCGCGAGCCGGCTCAGCGTGGCGACCGTATCGTAAGGCGGCAACAGCACGCCGCGGGTCGCAAAACTGGAGCCCTTTTCCAGATGCAGGTCGGAGACGACCAGCAGGCGTTCGTCTTCCCAGAACAGCGCACCGGAGAGGTCGGCGACCAGCGTCACATCGACGACATCGAGCGTCGCGATGCGAGCGGTTGATTTCTCTTTATGCAGGGATTGCGCGCGGGCCGTCACGATTTATCCAGTCGCCTCTTTAACCAGTTCTTCCGCCGCTTCCGCCAGCAATTCGTCGGAGGCTTCGCCATAGACCGCTTCGCGGCCGATTTCCAGCATCACCGGCACCGCGAGCGGCGAAACCCGGTCGAGTTCCCGAAAGGTGATTCGCCCCTTGATCCGCGAGAGCATATCACCAAGCCGGCGCAAATCGAGCAACCCGGTCGCGGCATCGGCCCGCGCGGCGCGCAGCAAAACGTGATCCGGCTGGTGCTTGCGCAGCACGTCGTAGACCAGATCGGTCGAAAACAAGACCTGGCGGCGGCTTTTTTCCTCGCCGCTGAAGCGCTGCGCGATCAGGCCCGAGATGATCGCGCAGGTACGAAAAGTGCGTTTCATCAGCGCGGATTCTGCCAGCCACGCTTCGAGATCGTCGCCCAGCATGTCCGCGTCGAACAGCGCGTTGAGATCGAGCCTGCCCTGACGGATCATCGCGGAGATATCGCCGAGCCCCCAGATCGCCAGCGCATATTCATTGGCGACGAAACCCAAAGGCCGGGCGCGGGCGCGCTCGAGCCTGCGCGTCAGCAGCATGCCGAGCGTCTGGTGCGCCAGCCGGCCCTCAAAGGGATAGCAGACGAGATAATGCTTGTTGGCGCGCGGAAAGGTTTCGACCACCATTTCGCGCACGCCGGGCACGCGCGACAGATGCGCCTGTAGCGACAACCATTCGCGTACCTGATCCGGCAGCACGCTCCAGGCGCGCTTGTCGGCGAGCAGCTTGCGCACGCGTTCGGCGAGATAGGTCGAAAGCGGAAACTTGCCGCCCATATAGGACGGCACTTTGGCGTCAGCGTCGTTGGCGCGGGACACATAGACCTGATCTTCGGCCAGCGCCTCGTAGCGCACCACCTCGCCGCCGAACACAAAGGTGTCGCCGACGACAAGGCCTTCGATAAAATATTCCTCGATCTCGCCGAGCATCCGGCCACCGCGGCCCAGCGCGCCGGTCGAGCCCGACCCGCCGCCGCGCGAGCGCACCAGCCGCACTTTCAGCATCGATTCCTCGACGATGGTGCCGACATTGAGACGATAGCTTTGCCGTACCCGCGGATTGGTCACGCGCCAGCGGCCGGTCTTGTCCTGCTTGATGCGCGCGAAGCGCTCATAGGTTTTCAGCGCATAGCCGCCGGTGGCGACGAAATCGACCACATCGTCGAAATCGGTGCGGGTCAAGCCCGAATAGGGCGCCGATGTCAGGACTTCGCGATAGAGCTCATCGGACAGAAACGGTTCGCCGCAGGCGCATCCGAGCACATGCTGCGCCAGCACATCGAGCGCACCGATGCGCAGCGGCGGGGTATCCTGCGCGTTTTCGTTGACCGCGTCGATCGCCACCGCGCATTCCAGCACCTCGAAGCGATTGGCCGGCACCAGCACCGCGCGCGAGGCTTCATCGATGCGGTGATTGGCGCGGCCGATCCGCTGCATCAGCCTAGAGGCGCCCTTGGGCGCGCCGACATTGATCACAAGATCGACATCGCCCCAGTCGACGCCGAGATCGAGCGACGAGGTGCAAACCACGCCGCGCAATTTTCCCGCCGCCATCGCGTCCTCGACCTTGCGGCGCTGCGCGACATCGAGCGAACCGTGATGCAGCGCGATCGCAAGCCCGTCATCGTTCATGCGCCACAGATCCTGAAACAGCATCTCGGCCTGGCTGCGGGTGTTGACGAACACCAGCGTGGTCTTGTTGCGCTTGATCAGCTCATAGATTTCGCCAAGCGCATGGCGCGCGCTGTGACCGGCCCATGGCAGCCTTTCGCGCGTATCCAGCATTTCGACCACCGGCGGCGCGGCGCCGCCGGCAATCACGATATCGGCCGCTTCAACATTGCCGTCGCGCTGCGGCACCAGAAACCGCGCCAGCGATTCCGGCTCGGCCACCGTCGCCGACAGCCCGATCGCCCTGACTTGCGGCGCCAGCCGCCACAGCCGCGCCAGGCCGAGCGCCAAGAGATCACCGCGCTTGGAGGTCACCAGCGCATGCAACTCGTCAAGCACGATGCGCTTGAGCGAGCCGAACAGAAACGGCGCGTCGTCGGACGACAACAGCAATGCCAATTGTTCGGGCGTGGTGAGCAGAATATCCGGCGGATAGCGCCGCTGCCGCTGCCGCCGCGATACGGGTGTGTCGCCGGTGCGGGTCTCGACCTTGATCGGCAGATTCATCTGCGCGATCGGCGTCTCCAGATTGCGCGCGATATCGACTGCGAGCGCTTTCAATGGCGAGATGTAGAGCGTGTGCAGGCCCCGGCTGCGCTGGACAATCTTCTCCCCTCCCCCCGCGCGCGAAGCGCGTGGCGGGGAGGGGTCGGGGGTGGGGGGTGTTTCGGCGGATTCGGTATCAACATTAGCAACAGAGCGAGCCGAGAGCCCCCCCACCCCCGACCCCTCCCCGCCGCTTCGCGGAGGGAGGGGAGAAGAAGGAGCGCGCGCAACCCCGCTCAACTCCACCAGCGTCGGCAGAAAACCCGCCAGCGTTTTGCCCGCACCCGTCGGCGCGATCAGCAACGCGGAGCGGTCGTGGCGGGTTTTCTCGAGCAGCGCCAGTTGATGCTCGCGCGGCGACCATCCGCGGCTTTCGAACCAGCGCAGAAAGATTTCGGGCAACAAGGAAGGCGCGGGATTTTTGGGGTCGGCACTGCTCACGGCAACAGGTTAAGCCCGTCCGGCCGCGCGGGTCGAGCATTTAAAACCGGGATGTTCCCATCAGAACTTTTCCGCCACCACGACCAGGCCGGGCACCGGCGCATAATCCTCATTGCGGGCCGACAGGGCGTCGAAATGCGTCAGCTTCAGGCCGGCGGCATCGATCGAGGCCCGCACATAGAGCGCGCCATGCGCGTAGCGTAACCCCTCGCCCAAGATCACGCCGTCGCCGCCATGGGTTTCGGCCGTGAACGCCAGCAGGCCGCCGGTTACCAAGACACGCTTCGCCTCGCGCAGCACCGGCGCGAGATCCGACACATAGACCATCGCATCCGCGGCCAGAATGAGATCGGCGCTGCCGTCGGGCTTGCCGGCGAGACCCTGCACCATGTCGGCGACTTCAAGTTCCGCGTAGAAGCCCGTCGCGCGCGCCTTCTCGATCATGCGCGGCGACAGATCGATCCCGGTGAAGTGATCGACCTCATTGGCGAACGCGGTCGCCGCCAGACCGGTACCGCAGCCGAGATCGATGGCACGCTTGAAGAAGGCCGGCTTGCGGATCGCGGCGCGAACCGCCAGCACCGCCTTGAACAACAGCGCCGGACCGCGATAGCCGAGATCGCCCACCAAAGACGCCTCGAATCGCGGCGCATATTGATCGAACAGCGCCTGGACATAGGCCGCCGGCATGTCAGACAATGGTGCGGCCCCAAGCAGCATCAGCCGTAAAGTCGCGCCGTGGCGGTCTTCGGCGTCCGACACCTGCGCCTTGCGAAAGGCATCAATGGCCGCCTCGCGCTCGCCGAGCCTTTCGCGAATTTCGCCCAAAGTGAACCAGGCCGAGGCAAAGCCGGGCGCCAGTTCCGTCGCCTGCAACAGGAGATCGGCGGCGGCGACAAGGTCGCCCTTGAGCTGCAGATCCCGGGCGAAATCGAACCGGCGGTCCGCCATCAGGTCGCCGGAAGAGAGAAACAATCGCACGGGCATGTTTGAGGTGGATTCCGGGTTCGCAACAGACTCGAATGAGGCGTTTGCCGGACTATATAACCGACATGCGCCCGCAAGACATCCTGATGCCGGTCCCCGCCGGATTGTGCTGCAAGCCCGGCGGCTTTCATATCGATCCGGTGCGGCCGGTCGAGCGGGCCGTGATCACCCACGGCCATTCCGACCATGCCCGGCCCGGCCACGGCGCGGTGCTGGCCACGCAAGAAACGCTCGACATGATGCGGTTGCGCTACGGCGACAATTTTGCCCGCAGCACGCAAGCGATCGCCTATGGCGAGCAGATCAAACTCGGCGACGTCACCGTCAAATTTCATCCGGCGGGGCACGTGCTGGGCTCGGCGCAGATTGCCGTGTCCTGCAAGGACACCTGCATCGTCGCGTCCGGCGACTACAAGGACGCAGCCGATCCGACCTGCGCGCCGTTCGAGGTGGTGCCGTGCGATGTCTTCATCACCGAGGCCACGTTCGGCCTGCCGGTGTTTCGCCATGGCCCCGCGGAAGACCAGATCAGGAAGCTACTGGAATCCGTCGCGCTGTTTCCGGAGCGCGCGCATCTGGTCGGGGCTTACTCGCTCGGCAAGACGCAGCGCGTGATTGCGCTGATTCGCGCCGCCGGTTACGACGCGCCGATTTATCTGCATGGCGCGATGGAAAAGATCACAAGCTATTACCAGAGCCGCGGCGTGGAGCTCGGCGAATTGCGCGCGGTCAAGGGCGTGAAGAAGGCCGATCTCGCCGGCACCATCACGCTGGCGCCGCCTTCGGCCACATCAGACATCTGGACGCGGCGATTTCCCGATCCGGTCACCGCGTTTGCGTCGGGCTGGATGCGGGTGCGCGCCCGCGCACGCCAGCGTGGCGTCGAATTGCCGCTGGTGATTTCCGATCACGCCGATTGGGACGGCCTGACCGCGACGATTGACGCGACCGGCGCCGGTGAAATCTGGGTCACGCACGGTCAGGAAGACGCACTGGTGCATTGGTGCCAGACACGCGGCCTCATGGCGCGGCCGCTCGATCTCGTGGGCTATGGCGACGAGGACGAAGGCGACGCGCCCGTGAGCGAGGACGCCGAGGCATGAACCGATTTGCCGAACTGCTCGACCGCCTCGCCTACGAGCCCGGCCGCAACAACAAGCTGCGGCTGATCACGCGCTATTTTCGCGAGATCGAAGACCCCGATCGCGGCTACGCGCTCGCGGCTCTGACCGGGGCTCTATCGTTCAAGCACGCCAAGGCGGGACTGATTCGGGACCTGATCGCTGAACGCACCGATCCAGTGCTGTTCGCGCTGTCGTATGATTATGTCGGCGATCTCTCGGAAACGGTCGCGCTGATGTGGCCGAAATCTTCCCCCCTCCCCCCGCGCAGCGGCGGAGAGGGGTCGGGGGTGGGGGGTAGCGCGGCATCTTCGGAAGCAGCGTTTTCCGCTGATACACCCCCCACCCCCGACCCCTCCCCGCCACGCGCGTTGCGCGTGGAGGGAGGGGAGAAACACGCTGCGCAACAAACTCGCAAAAAATCCAACAAAGCCACGCCCGCGACTCTCTCGGTCCCCTCTCCCCTTGTGGGAGAGGGCCAGGGAGAGGGGTACAGCGGGCGCAGTGTTGATGGTGTCGCACATCACCTTCACAACAATCCCCCACCTCCTACCCTCACGGAAGTCGTCACCACACTCCGCACGCTCGGCAAGACCGAACTTCCCAAGCAACTCACGCGCTGGCTCGACGAACTCGACGAGACCGGCCGCTGGGCACTTCTAAAACTCGTCACCGGCGCGATGCGGATCGGGGTTTCGGCGCGGCTGGCCAAGACTGCCGCGGCCGAGCTTGGCGACAAGGACCCGCACGATATTGAATTGATGTGGCCGGGACTGACCGCGCCCTATCTTGATCTGTTCGCATGGCTGGAAGACCGAGCCGAAAAACCCGTCAATCTCGATCCGGCACCGTTCCGGCCTGTGATGCTGGCGCATGCGATCGAGGATGACGACTTCGCCCATCTCGATGCTTCGGCTTTCATTGCGGAATGGAAATGGGACGGCATCCGCGTTCAGGCCGTCAGCGGGCGCGACGAGCACGGCAACGTCGTGGCGCGGCTCTATTCGCGCAGCGGCGAGGACATCACCAAGAGCTTTCCGGATCTGCTGCCGTCATTGCACCTACCCGCTTCGCTCGACGGTGAGTTGCTGGTGCTGCGCGACGACCGGGTGCAGAGCTTTAATGTGCTGCAGCAACGCCTCAACCGCAAAATCGTCTCGCCCAAGCTGATCAAGGAATATCCGATTCACCTGCGCTCCTATGATCTGCTCAGCGAAGGCGATGAGGATTTGCGCGTGCTGCCTTTTGTCGAGCGGCGCACGCGGCTCAAGGCATTCATCGGCAAGCTGAATGATTCCAGGATCGATCTGTCACCAACCATTCCTTTCGGAAGTTGGGATGAATTGGCCGCCGCGCGGAAAGATCCTGCAAGTACCGGCGCGGGCGAAGACGCGGAGGCAGTCGAAGGCGTGATGCTCAAGCGTCGCGACGCGCCGTATCTGCCGGGGCGGCCCAAGGGCCAATGGTGGAAATGGAAGCACGATCCGCATCTGATCGACGCGGTGCTGATGTATGCGCAGCGCGGCCACGGCAAGCGCTCGTCCTATTATTCGGACTATACGTTCGGGGTTTGGACCTCGGGCGACGACGGCGAGCAATTGGTGCCGGTCGGCAAGGCCTATTTCGGCTTCACCGACGAGGAATTGCTGCAGATCGACCGCTTCGTGCGCCGCAACACCACCGAGAAATTCGGCCCGGTGCGGCATGTCGTTCATGAACCGGATCAGGGGCTGGTGCTGGAAGTTGCCTTCGAGGGCCTGCAACGCTCGCCCCGGCATAAATCCGGCGTCGCGATGCGGTTTCCACGCATCAACCGGCTGCGCTGGGACAAGCCGCCGCGCGAGGCCGACCGGCTGGAAACGCTGGAGCGGATGTTGAAAGACGTAGCGTTTTCAAGCGAGGTGGCTACCGGCTCGCGTGAAGAAAACGCGTCAAAATAAAGAAGTCCTGCCATTGCCGGCCATTGACGCCCACGAGCGGGTTCCCCATGTCCCCTGCTCTGTATTAGAATAGATAGCGAATCCGCGCGGGAGACCACGATGCCAAACGACACCAGGGAATTGCCGGCAAGCCATGACGGCCTCTCCCGTTTTCTCGGCGGCTCGCCGCTGGCGGTGGCGTTCCGGCTGATCCTGCTGTCTATACTGGTCGGCGTGGTGCTGGCGGCGATCGGCTTCGATCCCTGGAATATCGTCAACAGCATCCGGCTGTTGTTCCAGCGCATCTGGGATCTCGGCTTCGATGCCGTCAACGGATTGTGGCGCTACTTCCTGCTTGGCGCCGTGATCGTGATTCCGGTATGGCTGTTGTCGCGAATGTTCGGCGCGCCGCGCGGGCGATAAATCCCGCGCAGGCAAGGAAACCAGGCCGGAACATCGGGCCATAAAATCAGGCCAAGCTTGTTAGCCCCCACACCCAAAGTGACGACCGCGCAGGTTTTCGCCATCGCCGGACCGGCGATGGTCGCGAACCTGACGACGCCGCTGATCGGCATCGTCGCGACCATCGCGATCGGGCGGCTCGGCGATCCGACGCAGCTCGGCGGCGTGGCGGTCTCGTCGGTGATCTTCGATTGCTTGTTCTGGCTGTTCGCTTTCCTGCGCATGGGCACGATCGCCTTTACCGCGCAGGCGCTGGGCGCCGGCGAAACCCAGGAAATCAGCGCGTTGCTGCTGCGGGGTTTGGTGGTGGCCGGGCTAACCGGCGCAGTGCTGATCGCGCTGCAGATACCGCTCAGTGCTCTATTGATGGGCGCCATGGGCGGCAGCGAAGGCGTCACCCGTACCGCCAGGATCTACTTCAGCATTCGCATCTGGTCGGCGCCGCTGGCGTTCGCCAATTATGTCGTGCTCGGCTGGCTGATCGGACAAGCGCGCGCCCGGCTGGCGCTCGCGGTGCAGATCGCGATCAACCTCATCAATGTCGCGGCGACAGTCGTACTGGTGCTGGTCGCCCATGCCGGCATCGCGGGGGCGGCGATGGCCGCTGTCATCGCGGAAGCGGCCGGGCTGGCGCTCGGCGTTTTGATCGCATGGCGCCTGCTGCGCGGAAAGCCCGGCATTTCCCGCGCGACTTTGTTCGACCGCACCAAGCTGATGCGGATGGTGACCGTCAACCGCGACATCATGATCCGCACCGCGGCTCTGATCGCGGCATTTTTGTTTTTCACGGCGCAAGGCGCGCGTGCCGGCGACGTGATCCTCGCCGCCAACGCGGTGTTGAACAATTTCCTGATGATCAGCGCCTTCTTCCTCGACGGCCTCGCCAACGCCGCCGAACAACTCTGCGGTCGCGCCTATGGCGCGCGCGACCGCTCCGCGTTCTCCGGCGCGGTCCGGCTGGTGATGCTATGGGGATCCGGCTTTGCGCTTGTTGTCATCGCCGTATTCGTGCTGACCGGCCCGTCGCTGATCGACGCGATGACGACGAGCACGGACGTCCGGCAAGCGGCCCGCGACATGCTGTGGTTCGTCGCGCTATCGCCGATCCTCGCGGTGTTCGCCTTTGCCTATGACGGGATCTTCGTCGGCGCGACCTGGGCGCGCGACATGCGCAATCTGATGGTGCTGTCGCTGTTGATTTTCTTTGCGGCGTGGTTTTCGCTGAAATCGTTCGGCAATGCCGGGCTGTGGGGCGCCATGCTGGTATTCTATGCCGCGCGCGGCGGATTGCAGGCGCGGCGCTATCCGGCGCTGCTGCGCGCTTCGTTCCAGGAGTAGCCGCCGCGGGATTGGTTCCAGGAGAATCCAACCGATGCAATTGCGTTTTATCGGCTGCGGCGATGCGTTCGGGTCCGGCGGAAGATCCCACACCTGCTTTCATGTCACCGGCGCGCACGTCAATTTCCTGATCGATTGCGGCGCCTCGTCGCTGCCCGCGCTGAAACGGCGGGGCATCGCGTGCGAGGATATCGACCTCATTCTGATCACGCATTTCCACGGCGACCATTTCGGCGGCCTGCCGTTTCTGATGCTCGATGCGCAATTCGGCCGCCGGACCCGGCCGCTGACAATCGCCGGGCCGCAAGGAATCGAGATGCGGCTGGGGCAGGTGATGGAAGCGCTGTTCGAGCATTCGTCCAAAACCAGACCGCGCTTCGATCTGAAAATTGTCGCGCTCACCCCTGAGCAAAAATACACGTTCGGCGCGGTTGATGTCACGCCGTTCCCGGTGGTGCATGGCGAGTCCGGCGGCCCGTTCCTGGCCTACCGGATCGAAGCCGAGGACCGCGTCATCGCCTATAGTGCCGATACCGAATGGACCGAAGCGCTTGTCCCTGCCGGGCGCGATGCCGATCTGTTCATCGCCGAAGCCTACACCTTCGACAAAGTGGTGAAAAATCATCTCAGCCTGAAGACGCTCGAGGCGCATCTTGACGAGATCAAGCCGAAACGGCTGGTGCTGACCCATATGAGCGACGACATGCTGGGACGGCTGGATACGCTCGCCCACACAACGGCGAGCGACGGCATGGTGGTTGAGATTTAGCTCACCGGCCAATCCTCGGCGGTGATCGTCGCGGCATCGGCGCCGACGATTTCGGACAACGAGTCGCGTCCGGTGCGCAACAGCGTCGAGGACAGATCGTTCTTGATATCGTCGACCAGGCCAAGGCCCTTGTAGATCAGCGCGGAATAAAGCTGGATCAGGCTGGCGCCGGCGCGAATCTTGGTCAACGCGGCGCCGCCGCTGTCGATGCCACCAACGCCGATCAGGGGAAACGCGCCCTCGGCACGCACGTAAGTTTCCGCCACCATGCGCGTCGACAATCGAAATACCGGCCGTCCCGACAGGCCGCCGGACTCTTTGGCCCGGACTTGTTCGCGCAAGGTCGAAGGCCGCGACAACGTCGTATTGGTCACGATCATGCCATCGACGCGGCGCGAGCGCGCGATGTGCACGACATCGTCGAGTTCGGCCAGGCTCAGATCCGGCGCGATCTTCAGCAGCACCGGCGAGTCACCCGCGTTCTGGCGCACGCGCTCGCGCGCATCGATCACCCGCGCCAGGAGATCGTCGAGCGCCTCCGCCTGCTGCAGATTACGCAGGCCCGGCGTATTCGGCGACGACACGTTGACGGTGAAATAGCTCGCGACCGGCGCAAAGGTCTCGATCAGTCTCACATAGTCCGCGGTACGATCGGCGGAATCCTTGTTGGCGCCGACATTGACGCCGACGATGCCACCGAGATGCGCGCGCCCGGCCAGTCGCCGCAGCACGGCTTCGGAGCCGTCATTGTTGAAGCCGAGGCGATTGATCACGGCCTCGTCGCGCTCCAGCCGGAAAATCCGCGGCCGCGGATTGCCGGATTGCGGCCGCGGCGTCACCGTCCCTATTTCGACAAAGCCGAACCCTAGCTTCAGCAACGCGTCGGATACTTCCGCGTTCTTGTCGAAGCCGGCGGCCATCCCGATCGGATTGGGAAAATTCAGGCCAAAAGCCCGCACCGTCAATTTGTGATCGTCAGTCCGCGGCCGCACCGGCGGCAGCAGTTTCAACCCCTGGAGTGCGAGGCGATGCGCGTCCTCTGGATCGAACCAGCGCAGCAGCGGCAATGAGAAAGCATCGAAAGCGCGAATCACGGCGTCAGCTCCGGAATGTCATGATAGCCGTCGGAGCGCGCATGCATGCTGAGCACCGCGGTGACCATGCCGATATCGAGATCGCCATAGAGATGGGGGAACAATTCGTCGTTGCGCGACCGCTCCCAGCGCAGGGACGCGCCCAGCGCATCGGCATTCACCGCAATTAAAAACAGTCCGGTCTGGCCGAAAAAGTGTTTTTTGGCGGTCTCCGCCACCTGCGACGCAGTCGAAAAATGAATATAGCCGTCGCTGAGATCGACCGGGCTGCCGCGGAACACGCCCTGCCGTTCGGCCTCGCGCCAGGCCGAAGCGGGACAGATTTTATAGATCATGGGCACGCGTCCGGAGTCCTGCTTGTGGTCCGGATGGCCTGGGTTTTCCCCGGAACTGTTTGGTCTTCTATTTGGGCTCGGCAGATCATGCGGATCGACCGTATCGGCGGCATCGGCACACTTCAAGGGTTGCCTTGCGGCCCTTGCAAGGTCTTGCACCGGGCTGTGAAAATCGGTTTAGTCAGGGAATAATTCCTAGGTTTCGAGCCCAACCGCCGGATGGCCAGACATCCAAAATCACCGAAAATACTGACCCACGACCAGATATGGACCGCGCTGGATCGGCTGGCCGATCGCGCCGGGATGTCGGCTTCGGGACTGGCGAAAAAATCCGGTCTCGACCCCACCACCTTCAACAAATCCAAGCGCGTCACCGCCGACGGCCGCGAGCGGTGGCCATCGACCGAATCGGTCGCCAAAGCGCTCGCCGCAACCAACAGCTCGATCGACGGGTTCGTGCAGTTGATCGGCGATAACGCACGGACCGCGCAGACCGTGCCGTTGCTCGGTTTGGCGCAGGCGAAAGCGAACGGCGCGTTCGACGATGGCGGCTTTCCCGCCGGCAAGGGCTGGGAGGCGATGGCGCTGCCTTCGGTCGATGACGAGCATGCCTACGCACTGGAGATTTCCGGCGACGAGATGCGACCGGCCTACCGCGACGGCGACGTGATCCTGGTGTCGCCCGCAACCCCGATCCGGCGCGGCGATCGCGTGGTGGTCAAAACCAGAGATGGCGAGGTGATGGTCCGGGAGTTGAAACGCCGGACCGCGAAGGCGCTGGAACTGCAATCGCTGAATCCGGCTGAAGCCGATCGCACGCTGGCGGCGGCCGACGTCGAATGGATCGCGCGCATCGTGTGGGCGACGCAGTAGGAAATGCTGGATGTTCTAGACGACGTCTTGAGCGAAGCCCTTCAGATCGTGTTTTGCGGCACCGCCGTGGGTACGGTATCCGCCAAAGCCGGCGCGTATTACGCGCATCCGCAGAACAAGTTCTGGAAGATTCTTCACGAGACCCGGCTGACCCCGGAATTATTGCGGCCGGATCAGTACCGCGATCTTCTCAATTACCGGATCGGTCTCACCGATTTCGTGAAAACGCATTTTGGCATGGATCATCAGATCCCGCTGTCTAAACTCGCGGAGATGTCGCGGACGCGTTTGCGGGCCTCGATGCTGGCATTCCGGCCGAAGTTTCTGGCGTTTACCAGCAAGACCGGAGGACAGAAGTTTCTCGGCGGCGCAAGAGGGTATGGCGAGCAGGTCGAGCGAATTGGCGATACACGAATCTGGATATTGCCATCGACATCAGGCGCGGCGAACGGCGCCTGGCGGCCGGAGGTGTGGCACCGGTTCGCGGAAGTGGCGAGAGCGTGAACCTCTCCACGGGTCGTCCCGGCCTTGAGCCGGGACCATAGCCACCGGCGTTGATTGCGCGGGAGATATTAGCAGCAATGCCCAATCGATAGATCACGCGGTATGGGTCCCGGCTCAAGGCCGGGACGACGGCTGTGATTCGATCAGGCGCGCGCTCGCCGAAGCCGCAACACAGACGGCCGCGCCGATGACCATTGCAAAATCGAAAGCCGCAACCAAAGCGGCTCCCGAAACCGCCAGTACGGAGCCAAGCAGCGCCGTAGCGACGAGGCCACCCGTCCGGGCTGCCGCACTGTTGAACCCGGACGCCGATCCCGTGTGCCGAGAATCAACGGACACCAGAACGGCGGTCGTGAGCGGAGCGACCGCGATCGCCAGCCCAAGCGCCATGACCACCATCGCAGGCAGCACGTCCACCCAGAAGCTGTTGCCGGAGCCGATGCGCAATGCGAGAAGGAAGCCAATCGCGACAACGCCCGGTCCGATCGTCAGCAGCCGCCGAAGCCCGATCCTCGCGGCAAAGTGTCCAACGACCGGCGACGCGACGGCGACGACAAGAGGAAGCGGCAGCAGCGCGGCCCCAGCCTGCGTGGCGGAATAGCCAAGAGCCACAATGAGCACGTAAGGCACCAGGACGACCATGCCCCCGAGGGCACCGTACAACAGCACGGTGAACAATGTGAGGCCGACGAAGCTTGATGATCCAAACAGTGCGAGCGGCATCATCGCCTTGTCGCCGAACCGTTTCTCGGCCAGCACGAACAGCAACAGAAGCACGCAGCCGGCGGCGAAGGCGACGAGCGCGACGGTTGACCAGCCGCGCGACGAGCTTTCGGTGAGCGCCCATGTTGCAATTCCCAGACCTGCCGTCGCGAGCGTAGCGCCTATCCAGTCCAGGAAATTCTGGTCGCGGCGTTGGTCCGCCGGGACATACACCCGGGCTAGCGCGATGGCGGTCATCGCGATTGGAATATTAATGAGAAAAATGAGGCGCCAGCTTCCAATATCGATGAGCCAGCCGCCAAGTACCGGGCCGAAGGCCCCCGCGGCGGCGCCCGTCGCGGCCCAAATCCCGACGGCTCGCCCTTTTGCCTCGCCGGAGAAGGTCTGTCCGAGAATGGCCAGGCTGTTTGGCATCAGCATCGCCGCGCTCGCGCCCTGGAGAAAACGTGCGGCCAGCAGCCACCCGATCGTCGGCACCAATGCGCAACCGAGCGAAGCCAGCGCGAACAAACCGGTGCCCACAATGAGTAGCCGCCGCTGGCCATAGCGGTCGCCGGCAGCTCCCCCGAGCAGCAGCAGCGCACTGAGCGGCAACAGGTATGCGTTCACAACCCATTGAAGATGGTCGGCACCGACACCGAAGCCGGCCCCGATCGCAGGAAGCCCGACGTTCACGACAGACCCGTCGATGAATGCCAGGCTCGACGCCAGGATGGTTGTCGCGATGACGAGCGAGGGATGCGCCACGTCATCGACGTGCTGCGCCGATCTGACGGCATCAGCATCGCGGAGCCCATGTGGGGGCGTGGTCATGGTGAGCAAAGCAGTTGCAGCGCGATAACCCCTCCACGAGTCGTCCCCGGCGAACGTTCCCTACGTCGCGTAATCCGGCTCCTTGCGATCCAGGATGCGCTTCAACGCCGCGAAGTGGCGCTCGGCCGGGGTCGGGCCTTTGTAGAGATAGGCGCCGCTGATATCGCGCTTGGTCTTTTCGACCACGGGTTCGGGCAATTTCTTGAGCGGTTGCCCGGTCCACATCGCGTAGATCTGCACTTGCGCGGCGCGCTCGATGTAATAGAGCCGGTCGTAGGCATCGGCGATGCTTTCGCCGACGGTCGAGATGCCGTGATTGGCCATGAACAGGATGGTCTTGTCGCCGATCACCCTGGCGAGGCGCGCGCCTTCGGCGGGATCGAGCGCCGGGCCGGTATATTCATCGTCATAGGCGATCTTGCCCGACATCCCGACTTCGGTCTGGCCGATTTCCTTGATGCGTGGATCTTCCAGCCGCGTCAGCGCGCTGGCATAGGGCATGTGGGTGTGAAACACCGCCTTGGCCTGCGGCAGCGCCTTGTGGATCGGCGCATGGATGCAAAAGCAGGAGCGCTCGACCTCGCCCTCGCCGCGCTTGACCTCGCCGTCGTCGATGCCGACTTCCATGAAGGACGACGCGGTGACTTCGGACCAGTGCATCCCGAACGGGATCTGGTAGTAGCGGTCGCTGCGGCCGGGCACCACGAAGGTCAGATGATTGAAGATGCCTTCGTTGAACTCGTGCATGACGGCAAGGCGATGCGCCGCCGCCAGATCGACCCGCGCCTGCCATTCCTCGGCGCTGCTTGCCCCGACGCTGCTTTCTTCCAGTGTCTTCGGCGAAACTCTGAACTGCATGAGCGCTCTCCCTAGCGAAGCTGTTATCGCTTTGGAACGATTGTAGCTTAATTTGAAGCGGCAGTCATCGTCAGTGCCCGCGCGTCATGCGCATTGGTCATCCGCGCGTGATACTTCTTCCCCTCTCCCCTTGTGGGAGAGGGTGGCCGCGATGCGAAGCAGCGCGGACGGGTGAGGGGTTTGTATCCGCTGATGCAAACCCCTCATCCGGCGCTTCGCGCCACCTTCTCCCACAGGGGGAGAAGGGAAGAAGGGGAGGAAGGAAGAATGCTACGCGCTCCTTGCCAGCGCCCCGTCGATCATTGCGACTGCATTCGCCAAACCATACACCGCGACGAACGACCCGAAGCGCGGGCCTTTTTCCTGGCCGAGCAGCACCTGATAGAGCATGTTGAACCAGTCGAGCGAGACGCCCGGCCGGCCGTCCTTGCCCTTCTTGACGGCATCGAGGAACGGCTCGCGGCGGCCGATTTCGTAGACGACGTTCTGGATATCCTCGGCCGAAGATTCCGGCGAAAGCTGCGACAGCGCGTCGCGCAGATCCTGCAACGCGGCGCGCTCGGTGTCGGTCGGCTCGCGGAACTGCTTGGTCGGCGCCACGAAGTCGCGATAGTAATTGATCGCATAGCCGACCATCGCATCGAGCTTGGGATGGGTCAGCGGCGTGACGCCAGATCGATAGCGCCCGATGAAGCCCCACAGCGTCGCGGCATTTTCGGCGTTCGACGACGACACCAGCGTCAGCAAGAGCTGAAACGTGACCGGCATATCGGCGGCGGGCGGATGGCCGGCATGGATGTGCCAGACCGGATTGGCGAGTTGTTGCTTCGGGTCCTGCCGCGTGAAGCCGTCGATGAACTGCTGGTAGTCGTCGACATTGCGCGGGATCACGTCGAAGTGCAGCCGCTTGGCGGCCTTGGGCTCGCGGTACATGAACAGCGACAGCGATTCCGGCGACGCATAGCGCAGCCATTCGTCGATGGTGAGCCCGTTGCCCTTTGACTTGGAAATCTTCTGGCCCTTGTCGTCCAGAAACAGTTCGTAGTTGAAGCCTTCGGGCGGCAGGCCGCCGAGCGCCGAACAGATCTTGCCCGACAGCTTGACCGAGTCGATCAGGTCCTTGCCGGCCATTTCATAATCGATGCCGAGCGCGACCCAGCGCATCGCCCAATCCGGCTTCCATTGCAGCTTGCAATGGCCGCCGGTGACCGGAAGCGTGACGGGCTCTTTAGTGTCCGGATCGTCATAGGTAATGGTCCCGGCCTTCACGTCATGGGCCGTGATCGGCACCTGCAGCACCACGCCGGTGCGCGGACAGATCGGCAGGAACGGCGAATAGCTCGCCGCGCGCTCTTCCCGAAGTGAGGGCAGCATGATCGCCATCACCTTGTCGATGCGTTCCAGCACCAGCAGCAAGGTCGCGTCGAATTTTCCCGAGGTGTAGTAATCGGTCGAACTCGCGAACTCGTAATCGAACCCGAAGGTGTCAAGAAACGCGCGCAGCCGGGCATTGTTATGCGCGCCGAAACTGGAATGGGTGCCGAAGGGATCAGGCACCTTGGTCAGCGGCTTGCCGAGGTGCTCCGAGAGCATCTCCTTGTTCGGCACATTGTCCGGCACCTTGCGCAACCCGTCCATGTCGTCGGAGAACGCGATCAGGCGGGTCTTGATCTTGTCTTCGGTCAGCACACGAAACGCATGGCGCACCATGGTGGTTCGCGCGACCTCGCCGAAAGTGCCGATATGCGGCAGGCCGGAGGGACCGTAGCCGGTCTCGAACAGCACCTCGTCCTTTGGCTTTTTCTTCAGCCGCGCCACGATCGCTTTCGCCTGCTCGAACGGCCAGGCGTTGGATTGTTCGGCGAGCGCGCGCAAAGCGGAAGGATCTGTGGTGGACATCTAGGAAACTTTCTCCGGGGCCAGAAGGCCTAGTCTCTTTGTAATATAACCGTCATTGCAAGCGAAGCGAAGCAATCCATAGGGCAACAAAGCAAGTGTGGATTGCTTCGTCGCTTCGCTCCTCGCCATGACGGGAGATAACGTTCTCGCTGTCATTCCGGGATGGTGCGTTAGCACCAGACCCGGAATGACGGAGGTTGAAACTCCTAAAACGGGCTCACCGAGAAATAACGCAGCCACAGATCGGTGTAGCGGCCTTTTTCCCAGAGCCGGAACAGCGCCCAGTTCAGCGACTGTCGCAGCAAATCATTGCCCTTGCGGACCGCGATGCCGATGCCCTCGCCGAAATAGCGGCTCTCGACAAACGGACCGCCGGAGAAGGCGCAGCATTCCTGGGAATCCGTGCCGTTGATCCAGAACGCCAGCGAGATCGCGTCGCCGAAAATGAAGTCGACCTCGCCGCGCCGCAACGCCTGGCGCAGCGCGTCGTCGGTGGGATAGGCGTGTAGTTCAGCGTCGGTGAACATCGCCTTGAGATAGGCCTCGTGCGAGGTGCCGGCGATGGCGCCGATCTTCTTGCCTTCGAGATATTCCGGGCGGACCTCGCGCATGACGGCATCGCGCCGCGACACGAAGCGCGCGGGCGCGCGATAATAAGGATCGCTGAAATCGACCTTGGCGCGCATTTCCGGCGTCACCGCGAGCGAGGCGATGATGGCGTCGCCGCGGTTGCTGGTGATCGCGTCGATCAGCGTTTCGAACCGGCGCATCTGGATCGTGCACGTCACTTTGATCTCGTCGCAGATCAGCCGCGCCAGATCGACATTGAAGCCGGCCGGGTTGCCGTCGGGACCGGTGAAGTTGAACGGCGGGTAATCCGTCTCGGTCAGGAACCGGATCACGGTCAGGCGCGACAGGTCCGGCCGGTCGGGCCGCCGCCTCGGGTCCCAGAAGCCCGGGACGGCTTGGGGTGCGGCTTCGGTGGCGGGTTTTGCAACCGTTTGCGCGCGGGCGCCGTCCGCGCTTAAGCCCAAGGCCAGCAGCGACAAGGCGGCCAGCACCAGCACAGCGCAGGCGTTTACGCGGGCTTTTCCAAATTGGCTTGCGATTATCAGGGGTTGCATCGCCGACACGGTTCCGAAGGAGACGGCCTTATAGACCATCCGGCCGGCAAAGGAATGCCGTTTAGAGCGTTTTCGAGCGAAGTGGATACCGGTTCGCGTGAAGAAAACGCGTCAAAATAAAATATAGAATCCGCCGGAACGTCGCAGTTCTGGTGGCGGCGGCCCCCAAGATCAGACTAAGCGTCAGAGGTACTTTTTCAGGTCGGCCGCGGCTTCCTCGGGCTTCCGGTTGAGGCTGAACGGCGAGACGAATTTGCCGTCACGGTCCATCAGATAGGTCAGCGCGGTGTGATCCATGGTGTAGTCGCCATCCTTCAACGGCACCTTTTTGGCATAGACCCGGTAGCTGGAAATCACCTTGGCGATCTGTTCGGGGGAACCGGTCAGGCCCTTGAGGCGCGGATCGAAGCTCGACAGATATTCCTTCATCGCAGCCGTCGTGTCGCGCTCGGGGTCGACCGAGATGTAATAGGCGTTGACGCGGTCGGCATCCTTGCCCATCGCCTTCAGCACCTCGGAAATCTCAAACAAGGTGGTCGGGCAGACATCCGGGCAATGGGTGAAACCGAAGAACACCAATGTCGGATGGCCCTGCATGCTCTTTTCGGTGACGGTCTGGCCCGCCTGGTCGGTCAGTTGGAATGGTCCGCCGATCGCGGACGGGGCGGCGACATTGCGCAATCCGCCGAGCGCCCACAGCATCAGCACCAGCCCGACCACCAAGCTTCCGGCAAAGGCGGCGACAATGACAAGCGGGCGGGTGGTCCGATCCATCGTGATATTTCCTTAAGGTACCGATCAGAAGCAGGCGGAGATGCCGGAGGCGATCATCTCGAAGAACACCGCCGTGCCATAGTGAAACCAGAGCGCGCAGGCGCCGATCAGAAGCACCGCGCCGAGGCCGGCGGCGCCGATCGCGATCGCAGACGCGACCCGGCTCGCGGGCTTGCGCATCCCGGGCAGTTCGTGCGGCGTGGAAATCGGCAAAGCCATTGGCGACCGGCTGAATCAACTGAAACGGGGAGACGGCCAAAAGCCGCCGCTCACCGGATTACCTCATTCAGATAGAGCCAGTCGCAGGGCCGGGCAAGCATCCCGGCCACTCCCGGACCGCTATGGCGATCACGTCATGCTGATGTGAATTGCAGGATTCAGCGGGGGGATTGCGCTCGGGCGTCCATGTAACAGGGGCGGTACATGCTGGCCAGTTCCTTGCCGCGCAGGAAAATCATGTGCGGCGTCAGACCGCCACGCGAGACGATCCAGCGTTTCACCTGCGAGGGATACATCGAATACAGCATCTGGGTGGCTTCGGGATTGGTGATGGCACGGCCGTCATCGCCGAAGTCCCAGGCCGCGTGGAACCCGAGGCTGGCATGCGCCGTCACGCAGATCTTGTCGTGCGGGATCGCGCCGAGAACGATGGTGCAGGCCGAAGCGCACAGGCCATCGATGATGACGGTCTCGCCGGAGCTGCGCATGTCCTGATACTTGTCCACGTAGGTGCCGATACGGCCGCCACGGTCTTCGCCGATGCGAACCGTCGCATGGCTCGCCGCCACGCCTGCCAGGAGGAGAACGGCCGTCAGCAAACCCGTCATGAACTTCATATTCAGCCCCAGTTTGAACCTGTCGAACCCGAATCTGATCTTCTAGCGAATCCTGTCGTCTTGAGAGTGTCACCAGCGTGTTGCGAGACCGCCATTTTGTCCAGATGCCAAAGGTGCCTCAAATCAGATTCAAATCAAGTGTTGCCGGCCGGCTTCACTTGAGCCGCGGGTGGTCCCAAACTGGAACATTCCGGGCGCGGCGGCCGCAACGCGCCATTTAAGAGATGGTTTACCGTTGACCGCTTCGGATGTCGCCGCTTCAATCATCCGTAAGAATCCGGGGAAAGACCAAGGGGCAGGCCAAGGGAGACGTAATGGCTGATGAAGCTGACGTCATTGTCGTCGGCGGCGGCCTTGCGGGGCTGGTTGCCGCGACGGAAATCGCCGACGCCGGCAAGCGCGTCATCGTGGTCGATCAGGAAGGCGAACAAAACCTTGGCGGCCAGGCCTTCTGGTCGTTCGGCGGATTGTTTCTGGTGGACTCCCCCGAACAGAGGAGGCTCGGCATCCGCGACAGTTACGATCTCGCGATGCAGGACTGGAACGGATCGGCCAGCTTCGACCGCGACGAAGATGCATGGCCAAGACGCTGGGCGCAAGCCTATGTGGCGTTTGCGGCAGGCGAGAAACGCGGATGGCTGCGGGCGATGGGCCACCGGATTTTTCCAGTGATCGGCTGGGCCGAGCGCGGCGGTTATGATGCGATGGGCCACGGAAATTCCGTGCCACGGTTTCATGTCACCTGGGGCACCGGCCCCGGCATTGTCGAACCGTTCGAGCGGCGCGCGCGCGAAGCGCAAACCGCGGGCATGCTGAGTTTCAAATTCCGCCACCGCGTCGATGCGCTCAGCATCACCAACGGTACTGTTGATGGCGTCAGCGGCTCGATCCTCGAGCCTGATACTGTCGCGCGCGGCCAGAGCAGTTCGCGCAAGGTTGTCGGCGATTTCGCGCTGCGCGCCCAGGCCGTAATCGTCGCCTCCGGCGGCATCGGCGGCAATCACGATCTGGTCCGGCAGAACTGGCCCAAGCGTCTGGGCGATGCACCCGCGCATATGATCTCCGGCGTGCCCGAACATGTCGACGGCCGCATGATCGGCATTACAGAGGCCGCCGGCGCGCGGCTGATCAACCGCGACCGGATGTGGCATTATGTCGAGGGCATAAGGAACTGGTCGCCGATCTGGCCGCGCCACGGCATTCGCATCCTGCCCGGGCCGTCGTCGATGTGGTTCGACGCGTCAGGCAAGCGGCTGCCCTCGCCGCTGTTTCCCGGCTCCGACACACTCGGGCAACTGCAATATATCCAGTCGACCGGCTACGATTATTCCTGGTTCGTGCTCACGCAAAGCATCATCAAGAAGGAATTCGCGCTCTCGGGCTCGGAGCAGAACCCCGATCTCACCGGCAAGAGCTGGATGATGACGGCGCGGCGCGCGACCAACAAGGGCGCCCCGGCCCCGGTCGAAGCCTTCAAGCAACACGGCGCCGATTTCATCGTGCGCGACAATATTGCGGACCTCGTCAGCGCGATGAACGCGCTGGCCGGCGATGGCATGCTGAAGACCGAATACGTCAAGGCGCAGATCGAGGCGCGCGACCGCGAGATCGAAAATCCCTACGTCAAGGATACGCAGGTGATGAACATCCACAATGCGCGGCGCTATATCGGCGACCGGCTGATCCGCACCGCAAAGCCGCACCGGATTCTCGATCCCGCCCACGGCCCGCTGATCGCGGTCAAACTCAATATCCTCACGCGCAAGACGCTGGGCGGTTTCGAGACCGATCTCGACTCCCACGTGTTCGGCCAGGACGGCCAGATCATCCCGGGGCTTTATGCGGCCGGTGAAGCCGCCGGTTTCGGCGGCGGCGGCGTGCACGGCTATCGCTCGCTGGAGGGGACATTTCTCGGCGGCTGTCTGTTCTCCGGCCGCAACGCCGGGCGCGCGGCGGCGAAGGCGAGCTAAACCCATACGTCCGCATGGCTGCGATGGTATGAAAACCCTGTGGCGCAATACGCGTCCGCGCGCTAAGCAGGCGGCGAAACCAATCGGGAGAACAACATGACTATACAGCGTTTCGAAACCGGCCCGCGCATGAGCCAGGCCGTGGTCCACGGCGACACCGTCTATCTCGCCGGCGTCGTCGCCAGCAAGACCGCCGGTGAAAGCGTCACCAAGCAGACTCAGGAAATTCTTAGCATCATCGACGGCCACCTGGCGAAAGCCGGCAGCGACAAGTCGAAGCTGCTGTCGACCACGATTTACCTCTCCGACATCGGCACCTTCGCCGAGATGAATGCGGTGTGGGAACCCTGGGTATCCGCCGGAAATACCCCGGCCCGCGCCACCGTCGAAGCCAAGTTGGCCTCGCCGAAAAACACTGTCGAGATCATGGTCATCGCGGCGAAGTAACGCGGCGAAAACAGATGCGCCCCCTCTCCCGCGTGCGGGGGAGGGCCGGGGTGGGGGAGCTTCAGCAGGCGTGCTCGTCGATAGACTTCCCCCACCCGCCGCGCTCTGGAGCGCAATTGCGCTCCGAGCACGTCGACCTCCCCCGCAAGCGGGAGAGGTGAAAAAGCCCGCTTCTAGATCGAGTAGATCCCCGCAAAACAAAGCCGCGCCAACCCGAGGGTTGACGCGGCAATGAAGCTTCTGTTGCCAGGTGCTCCGGACCCCGAACAGGTTACGCCGCGAGGCGCACTTCGTTCAATGCAACGTTATCGTTTGCATTTAGGTTTTTGACCCGATAACGGCGGTATCATGCCGGGAACAATTCAGACCTTCTTCGCGACCATCGATCCTGGTTCGCCCCCGCCTCAGCAGCCCCCGGGATTTTGCCTTCCGGCAAAATCGATCTCACCGCAATGAGACCTTTAAGCTCGGGGCTGCTCAGGTGGAGGCGCCGGGTACTGCCCCCGGGTCTGCCCGCAGTCCGCTCTGAGTTTCAGCGCCATCGTCTTTCGACCCGAAAACCCTACGCGGGTTCGGTGGCGAAAGATAGGCTTCGGTCTGTGTGAAATTCGGAGAGGATTGGAGCGGGCGAAGGGAATCGAACCCTCGTATGCAGCTTGGGAAGCTGCCGTTCTACCATTGAACTACGCCCGCAAACCATTGAAAAGGTTTTGTACTTTCAATCCGCCTTCGCGTTTTCCCCTGTCGGGGCGAGAGTTCGGTGCTCTGGATTTTGGAGCGGGTGAAGAGCTCCGCAATAAGCCGGGGACGTCTGTAAAACAATTAGTTAGCACGCGCCAGAATCTTTTGCTGGACGTTTTTTGGCACCGGAAAACTAACGGGCATGGCAGGACTTCAGGACCGCTAGGATGGCGTAATGGCTACCCATCCTGTTTGTTATGGCGTCCGCTTACACCAGATGGAATCCATCGGGTCCATGAAGCGAATGCATGTTCGGGATGTGCGGCTCCGCGAGGGCTGCGGGGCCCGCAGCATGTACCTCAGGGAAGAACTGACCAATGCCCGCAAGCCCGGCCGCCTGGGCGAAGGCTGTAGGGTGAGCGTCCTGATCCGGTACGACATGCTGCGGGCTTGAATGTGGGGTCGCCAACTCGGTGAACACAAATCGATCGCCGCCGTGAGACACTGACACCAGCGGTGCTGAAGCACCGGGTTGTGGCGTTCCGTCGAGAGGGTCAACCAGCAGTGTGCCGCCGGACCCGTCGCTTCTGACCGTGAAACTGCCAATACTCGTGATGTTGGTCAGGTTGATGGTATCCACCGTTACACCGTGATCGGCGATCACGAGCGTGCCGGCGGTGTGTCCGGAGTTCAGGTTCGGTGTTGCCGTGACGCTGGAGTTATACGCAAGGCTGGTAAGGTCGAGGATGCTGGTCGTTGCATTGAAGTTTAAAACGGTGCTGCCATTGGTCACGCTGGTGACTGTATCCGTCACCACCGTGTCGTTTGATCCGTTGAGCGTATAGGTGTCGCCACTGCGGATATGGATCGTGTCGTTGTCGCCCGTGATCGCGACATTTGTCGTGCCGGCGTTCAGATAGATGATATCGGACGACCCGCTGATGGAGTCGTTCGAGCCTGTCAGATTGAAGATATCTCCGTTAGCGGCCTTAATTGTATCGCCGGTACCCGAGATACTGGTGTTGGTGACGCCAGCGGCAATGAGGATAACCGATCCGGATGCGGCAACCGTGTCGCCATTGCCGCTGTTGAGCCAGAGTTCGCTGCCGCTCCCCATGGTGATGGCATTGTTATTGCCGCCCTGAACGCCAATCGTGTCATGTTGTCCGACGGCAAGGACGTCGCTTCCACCTATGATGTCCGCATGGGCGTTATTTGCTACGGTAACGGCGCCGCCAGACATCACCAGAACATCATCGGCACCGGACATGCCGTTTCCGGCAACGGCAATTGTCGTGCCAGCGACTGCCACAATAATATCGCCGCCATTGTCATTGAGGCTGACATCGGTGCCGCTGCCGGTGATCTGCAGATCATTGTCAGCTCCGCCTGTCACATCGATCGTGTCATTCGCCGCACCGCTTCCCGTATTGTTGCTGCCATGTATGGTGACATTCGTATTTGCCTCGATGAGGAACGAACTGTTCGACGCATTGATGACGTCAGCGTTTTCCGACTGGCCGTTACCGCCGATGGTGAAAGTATCGCCGGTCGCGCCATTCACGACGTGGCCGCTTCCGTCGTTGAGCCAGAGATAACTGCCGCTCGCGATCGTGATCGTATCGTTGCTGCCGCCCTCGATGCCAATCTCGTCACCCTGTCCGACGGTGATCGAGTTGTTGCCTCCCAGGACATCCGCATGGGCGTCGTTTGCCATGTTCACGACGCCGTTCGAGATTATGATGAGATCGTCGGCTCCCATCGTGCCGTTGCCACCGACAAGGACCGTGCCCCCGGTTGCCCCATTGACGGTCGTTCCGCCGTCGGGATTCGTCACATCGATAATTACGGGATTTGGGATCGGAGTAGCGAAAAAGGCGTGGCTTATGCCGCTGCCGTCCTGGTAAAATCCTTCGAGCTGGCCAGAGTCGTTGATAGTAAATGTATAAGTGCCGCCACCCGGAGTGGCGAGCGGATCGTCGATAGTGGTGTAAGTGCCTCCGCTGTAGAGGAAGCCGTGCGCGACGCCGCTGCTGTCGGCGTACCACCCGGCGATCTGGCCGTTGTTGTTGATGGCTTGTGCATAGGTTGCGACGCCCAGGGGATCGTCGATGGTGGTGTAAGTGCCGCCGCTATAGAGGAAGCTGTGGGCTACACTCCCGACCCGGTATTCCCCTGTGATCTGACCTGAGGCGTTGATGCCCGTTGGAAAAGTCGTAGTGGCGAACGGATCGTCGATAGCGGTGAAACTGCCGTGGCTGTAGAGGAAGCCGTGTGAATTACCCGCGGCATCGAAATAGTATCCCGCGATCTGGCCCGAGGTGTTGATGCTCGAAAGAAAAGTGCCGGTGGTGGCGAATGGATCGTCGATGGTGGTGTAAGTACCTCCGCTGTAGAGGAACCCGTGCGCGACGTAACTGCTGTCGTAGTACTCCCCGATGATCTGGCCGGTGTCGTTGATTCTCGTTGGAGAAGTGCCGTTGGCAGCAACTGGATCATCGATTGTGGTGTAAGTACCGCCATTGTAGAGGAACCCAAGCTCGACACCGCTGCTGTTGCTGTATGCTCCTATGATCTGGCCAAAGGCATTGATGCCTACTGCTGTGGTTGAGCCGACGCCGAGGGGATCATCGATGGCGGTGTAAGTGCCGCCGCTGTAGAGGAACCCGTGCACGCTGCCGCTGCCGTCGTAATAGTATCCGGCGATCTGGCCGGTATCGTTGATGGCTTGTGCATTGGTGTCGAGGCCGAAGGGATAGCCGATGTTGGTGTACGAATAAGCAGGCATGACAGCGCTCCCTTTTGAAACCCCGGACAAAGCACCCCTGAGCTTTTGTACCCGCTCGGCAGGGCCCGGCGATCAACCCGGCTTTCAGTCGTAAGAGAAAAGCCAACCTTCAGTTGCCATCAAATCAAAGCGATTTTAGGGTTACGATATAAAATTCTCGCGGATGGAGACCAAGATTGAGCGCGGCGTCGAGATAAAATGAGACCATCAAAAAGGAGCCGTCCCTCGCGCCAGGTCCTTAAAGATTGGAGCGGGCGAAGACCTTAGGCAGCCCGCACGAAGCGCTTGATATTCAATCACGCTGCGCTAACCTGACGAGCACAGCTAAAAGCACGCGCCAGCGTCACGTCAAAAAAGCCGACACCAGATCGGACCTGCGGGAGAACGACGATGAAGGAGCTCGTTCGGCAATACCTTAACAATGGCATTTCACGGCGCGGTCTGATGCGCGGCCTCGGCGCCGCCGGGCTGACCGCTGCCGCGGCCAAAACAATCGTCGAGTCGTTATCACCAAGCCCCGCGATGGCTCAATCAGCCACCGGCGGCGGGGGCATCCGCCAGGTGACCGGCACTGGCGGCAAGCTCTATATCGAACAGCTCAAGGCCGCCGGCACGGAATTCATCTTCTTCAATCCATCGACCGGCGACGCGCCGATCTACGATGCGCTGGTCGACATGCCCGAGATCCAACTCATCAAGGGCGTCCAGGAAGGCGCCGTTGTCGCGATGGCCGACGGTTATGCCCGCGTCTCCGGCAAGATCGGCGTGGCCCAGATCGCCAATGTCGGCCTTCCCAGCGGCATGACGCAACTGGTCAATAGCTGGAAAGACCATATCCCCGTGCTGCTCACCGTCGCGGCGTTCAGCACCGAAACCACCGGGCGCGACTATCCGCAGGACTACGACCACCAGGAGCCGATGGTCACGCCGATCACCAAATCGTTCTGGGTGGCCGAGAGCGCGGCCGGGATCGCCGACGTGACAAGGCGCGTCATCAAATTCGGCAACACGCCACCGACCGGCCCGGTGTTTCTCTCGATCCCCGACGATCTGTTGCGCGCAACCGTCACCGCCGATGTTTACGATGGCCGCCTGTTCAACGTGGCGATGAAGTTCCGTCCCGACCGCGACGATGTCGAGGCGATCGCCAAACAACTGATCGAGGCGCGCAATCCGCTGATCACAGCCGGCGACGAAGTCACGCTGTGCCAGGCGGAAGCCGAAGTGGTTGAACTCGCCAATTTGCTGGGGATTCCGGTGACTACCGTCGGCGGCTCGCTCGGCAACTGGTCCAAACCTTATCCGACCCGCGACCCACAATTCGTCGGCTATTTCGTCCCCGGCGGGCACTTCTCCAGCCCCGTCGACGTTCACTTCAATATTGGCAGTCAGGTCGGCGAACAGCGCATGCCGAACGCCATTACCATTTCCATGCGAAACGACCCGACCGGTCTGGCGCGTTCGTGGCCGATCGACATGCCCATCGTCGCCAACATCAAGCTCGGCCTCGCCGACATCATCGCGGCCGTCAAAAGCATGGCCACTGCCGAGCGCCTGAAGCAGATCGCCGACGCGCGCTCCGCCCGCACCCGCGCCTACACCGCGAGCACCGCCAAGTTGCGCGCCGATATCGTGAAAAATGTCGACAACAATTCGTCCATCACCATGGAACGCCTGGGCATCGAACTCGAAAACTTCCTCGACAAAGAGACGATCTTCGTCACCGATTGCGAGTCGGGCCGCATCATGGATTCCGTGATGAATTTCGGCGGCACCGACAAGGCGTTCTACTCCACGACGGCCAATATCCTTGGCTGGGCGCAGGCAGCCGCAATGGGCGCGCAGCTAGCCCGGCCCAACCGCCCTGTTGTCTCCGCGATGGGAGACGGCAGCGCGATGTTCGGCGGCCCGCAGCCGCTGTGGAGCCAAGCGCGCTACAAGGCGCCGATCACCAACCTCGTGGTCAACAACCGCAGCTACAACAACGAGCGCAACCGGATCTGGAGTTTTACCGGCCCGCAGCAGTTCAATTCCGGCAAGGACATGACCTGCTACAATGGCAGTCCCGATGTGGATTTTGCCAAATCCGCCGCGGCCTATGGTGTCGAGGGCGAGACGGTCACCGATCCCTCGAAGATCCAGGAGCACCTCGCCCGCGCCAAGCGCGCCAACATCGAAGGCCGACCCTATTTGCTCGATATCATCGTCGACCGCGCCGGTGTCGGCGCCGCCTCGGAATGGTATCCGCCCTATTCGATCGCCGCCAAGCGCACGCGGAAGGCTTGATCATGCGAAGCTTCATTCTCGGGGCCGCGGGCATACTGACAGGCATCCTGCTTCTGGGCGTTACGGCGCAGGCCCAACAGAGCAACCCATTCCCGGCTGGCGCGGGCCGCGACACCATCGCCGTCGCTTGCACGCAGTGCCACCGGGCGGGGCCGATCACGCAATTGCGCATGGGCGAGGATGGCTGGCGCCGGCAGGTCTACAACATGATGTTGCGCGGCGCGCAGATAAAGCCGGACGAAATCGACGATGTCGTCAAATATCTCGCGACCAACTTTGGACCCGGCGTGCCGATTCCCGGTCCGGCGCCCACGCCGGTGAAATTGCCTGACGGCGCCGGCGCGGACCTCGTCACCGGCGCCTGCGGGACTTGCCACGGCGTCGACCGCGTGGTCGCCGTCGCACGTCCCGGCCGGCAGTGGGAAGCCATCGTGCACCGCATGGTCGCCATCGGCGCGCCGATCGATGCCAACCAGGCCGGGCAGATCATCTCCTATCTGCAAACGAATTACGGCGCGGCTCCGAAAGCGCCGTAACCGCTCTGTCAACGGGCTCTTTCACCTCCCCCGCTTGCGGGGGAGGTCGACGCGCTCGGAGCGCAATTGCGCTCCAGAGCGCGGCGGGTGGGGGAAGTCAATCATCTAGCACGCTTGCGGAGGCAGCCCCCACCCCAACCCTCCCCCGCAAAGCGCGGGAGAGGGGCGCACCTTCGTTGCCGTTACAGATGACTCCAACTTCATCCCGCTCTAACGCGTCAGGTTCACCTTGGCGAGATCGATCAGTTGGGTTGCGCGGCCGTCGAGAACCGCAGCCATCATGAACATCCCGAAATGATAGGCTTGGCCGAATGTCGTTTTCGGCGGCATCGCGAGTTCTTGTCTGGCGCTGACGACGTCGAGCAGGACCGGGCCCTTGTGGGCCAGCGTCGCCTCGATTGCGCCCTTTAATTCCTGCGGTTTTTCGACACGGATGCCGCGGACGCCCATCGCTTCCGCCATCGCGGCGAAATTGGGATTTTTCAGGTCCGTTCCGGTGTCGAGGAAGCCGGTCGCCTTCATTTCCATTTCAACAAAGCCGAGCGTGCCGTTGTTGAGCACGATGACCTTCACCGGCAATCCCATCTGCGTCAGCGTGATAAAATCTCCCATCATCATGGTGAAACCGCCGTCGCCCGATAGCGAGATCACCTGCCGGTCGGGATAGGCGGTTTGCGCGCCGATCGCCTGCAACATCGCGTTCGCCATCGATCCGTGATTGAAGGAACCGATGATGCGGCGCTTGCCGTTCACCTTCAAATAGCGGGCGGTCCATATGATCGGCGTGCCGACATCGCAGGTGAAGACCGCGTCTTCCGACGCCATCTCGCTGACGAGCCGTGTGACATATTGCGGATGAATGATGCTGCTGTTCGGCCCGCTTTCGGCCAACGCATCGAGATTCTTGCGCGCGGCCTTGTAATCGGCCAGCGCGGTGTCGAGATGATCAGAGGCGTGCCGCTCCTTGATCGAAGGCAACAGCGCGTCAAGCGTGTCCTTGACGGATCCGAGCAATCCGATGTCGAGCGCGCAGCGGTTGCCGAGCGCTTCCGGGCGGATATCGACCTGCGCGATCTTGGCATGGTCGGGATAGAACGCGCGGTAGGGGAAATCCGTGCCCAGCATCAACAGCGCGTCACAGCTCTTGATCGCGTTGTAACCCGACGCGAAGCCGACCAGACCGGTCATTCCGACATCATAGGGATTGTCGTATTCCAGATGTTCCTTGCCACGGAAGGAGTGGACGATCGGCGCCTTCAGCTTTCGCGCCAGTTCGACCACCTCGGCATGCGCACCGGCACATCCCGCGCCGCAGAGCAGCGTCACGCGCGAAGAACCGTTGAGGAACTCCGCCAGACGATCGATCTCGCTTCCAGCGGGACGCACCACCGGCACTGTCGGAACCAGCCAGTTCGGCACCGGTGTGTCGATCTTCATCAGCGCGACGTCACCGGGCAGCACGACGACGGCAACGCCGCGTTTGGCGATCGCCACTCGAATTGCGCGCTTGAGGATCTGCGGCAGCAACGCGGGATTGGAGACCAGCTCGACGTAATGGCTGCAGTCCTTGAACAGGTTTTCCGGATGCGTCGCCTGGAAATAGTCGATACCGATCTCGGTGCTCGGAATATGCGCCGCAATCGCCAGCACCGGCACACCGCTTCGCTGGCAATCGAACAGGCCGTTGATCAAGTGCAGATTACCGGGACCGCAACTTCCGGCACAAACGGCAAGGTTTCCGGTCAAATGAGCTTCGGCGCCGGCGGCAAATGCCCCGGCCTCCTCATGGCGCATGTGAATCCATTCGATCGACTTCCGTCGCCGCATCGCATCGGTGAACCCGTTGAGCGAGTCACCCACCACGCCATAGACGCGCTTCACCCCGGTCTTTTCGAGAGCCTCGACGAGAAATTCGGCTGCAGTTCTGCTCATGGCGAGAGTTCCTTTTTGATCGTTGACCGGCGGCAGCAGTGACGTAGGTGGGACGCGCATATCGCTCCGTTGCCGAGGCGATTTCGTGGCGAGCTTGTCATGACGCGTTCGAAATACAAACCGTGTAGTCCTCGAGGATTTTCAGATCCATGACGGAATAGGAAAGCGAATAACCGAAACGCCTGTTACCGCAGTATGACACGCACAAGCTCGGAAGCCATGACGTCCCGTTGGCCCGATGACAGAAAGCCGTGCTGCGCCGTTCCGGTGTAGAGGCGCATGGCTCGATCACTAGGGGCATCCGGGTGAGGCCATCTTGCCGCAGGCGTCATGCGACGCTTGTACGATCGAGTCGCGATTTTGATAAAGCGGCTGCTTTCGGCGCGCTCACATCATCCCTCACTGAAGCGTGCGCATTATACGAAAGCACTCAGCCCTGTAATCGACTTGCCGACGATCAGCGTGTTCATCGCGCGCGTGCCCTCATAGGAATAGATCGCTTCGGCATCGGCCACGAAACGTCCGATGCGGTTCTCGAGCAGGTGAGGGTCCGAAACGGATGTGAGCAGGTCCGAGCCGGACAGGCTGCCCGTCTTCAACGCCGAGGTCTTGAATAAAACTGCTGCATTCGCATCCGGCGAAAGACCGGAGGCTGAACAGCCAAGCCTATGTGCAATTCGAAAAGCTGCTATCCTGCCCTGACGACACGTGAAGCTTCGGCCCTCGGATATTCAAAAGCAGGTTCAGTTGCCCGACTCCAAACCGCCCGGCAGGTCTTCCGCCTCAAACTTCATCTCGAACAATCCGAAGGAAAAGCCTGTCGTTGGACCGAACGAGCGCGTGCACGAACCGACCAAACTTGCCGCGCTGTTCGAGAATCTCGTCGAGCAGGGTTGTCCGCCTGACGAAATCCTGAAGAACGTCAGCCTGAGCGCGGACGATATGCACTCTCCGAGGTCACGGATTTCGCTCGGGGATTTGATGACGGCTTGCGAAAACGCCATTCGGCTCTCGCGCGACCCGCATTTGCCATATCGCATCGGTACATCGATCCACATCTCCGCCTACGGCATGTACGGGTTCGCGATTCTCTGCTGCCCCGACTTTCGCAAGACGGTAGCCTTTGCCAAAATGTATCACGCGCTTGCCGCACCATTGGCCACCATCGAATTCACCGAGAAGGACGGATTCGCGAGCTGGGTCATCGAGCCCCATGCGCGCGCAGCCACCGATCCGCAGCTCTATAGGTTTGTGACCGAGATGCAGATCGGCATTCATATATCCCTGATGCGCGATGTCATGGGGCCCACCTTCGCGCCGGACCAGATCAGCCTGACCTATCCGCAAGCCCATGACTTCGGCCTGCCCGCGGACCGGATCGGATGTCGCCTGGACTTTTCAGCCGGCACCAACCAGATGATTTTCAAGTCGGAATGGCTGGACCAGGCTGCAAATCTCGGCAACCGGACGACATACCCCGCGGTCGTGGCGCTCTGCGACGCGTTGCTCGACGACCTGAACTCGCGCGTTGGCGTAGCCGGAGAGATTCGCGCCCACCTGATCCGGGACATCGCCAACCCTCCCACGCTGACCGCCCTGGCGAAGCTTCTTGAGATCAGCGATCGCTCGCTGCGGCGCCAATTGCAGGAGCAAGGCATTTCCTTCCGCGGCCTGCTGGATGAACTGCGCATGCAAATCGCGCTGAAATATCTGCGCACCACCAGACTCGCAAACGAAGACATTGCGCTGGCGCTCGGATTCAGCGACGCTGCAAATTTCCGCCGCGCCTTTCGCCGCTGGACCGACAAATCGCCCAGCGAAATCAGGGGTGAACATGTCAAATCACTGTGATCCTGGCAAAATTACCGGGGCGCGCTTGTCAGTTCATGGGCCATGGTACGAAAGCAGCAGCTTTCACCAAACAGAGTATCGAATGTCCAAGCTCAGGCAATCGATAGGCGGGATGTTTGAAGCCGCGCTGCCCAGCGCAGGACCGTCGGTGATGTCCCTGCGGCAAGATGGATGGCGACGTGCGCCCCCGCCAATCGTTTGTCATCCTGCTCGGGTAGTTCACTCGACCAGAACAGCCAATCGAGATTTGACGCGACGTGACGACCAACAGCATAGCTGTTACCTATACCAGTCACGAGGAGAGTAGAGGCGGGCAAGAACATGACTCCTGGTGAAGAAACTCAAACGGCATCCGAGGCTCCGAATACCGGACCGAAGGAACCACACGCCGCAACACGCACGCCTTCCATTATCGTCGGTATCGTTGCGGCTGTTGTCGTCGCGCTGTCCGCCTTCTATCTCCTGAGACCTGAACCGCTGCTGGTGCAGGGCGAAGCCGATGCCACACGGCTCGACATCGCCGCGCGCGTCGACGGACGGGTCAAGGAGATACCCGTGCAACGCGGCCAGAACGTTGCGGCGAACGCCGTCCTCGTGCGGATCGACAATCCCGAAACTGTTGCCAAATACGAGCAGATGAAGGCGGCCATGGCCGTTGCGCAGGCGCAGCTCGCCAATGTGCTCGCCGGAACACGGGCGGAAACCGTCGCCGCCCGCAAGGCGGAAATGGAGCGCGCGCAGGCCAGCCTGGTGCTGGCGCAAAAGACCTTCGACCGCGTCCACACCTTGACCGACCAGGGCAACGCGCCGCAAGCCCGGCTCGACCAGGCCACCGATGCGCTGCACGAAAGCGAGCGCGCCGTCGATCAGGCCACATCAGCCTATCAGCAGGCGGTCAATGGCTACACTAAGGAAGAGCGGGCGATCGCCAGCGCCAATGTCGAAAAGGCCAATGCCGATGCCCAGAGCGTTCAATCGATCATCGACCAACTCGTGGTCTATGCGCCGCTCCCCTCGCAGGTCTACCAGCGCAACGTCGAGCCGGGCGAATACGTCTCGCCGGGCGTGCCGCTCGTTACCCTGATCGATCTGGCCGATGTCTGGATCCATTTCGATCTTCGCGAAGATCTGGTGAAGGGCTTGAAGGTCGGCGATAAATTTGATGTCCGTATTCCGGCGCTCGATGACCGCCGCATCACGGTCGAGGTCAAGCTGATTGCGACCAAGGGCGAATATGCGAGCTGGCGGGCCACGCGCGCTTCGGGCGATTTCGACTTGCGGACGTTTTCGATCCGCGCCTATCCGGTCCAGCCGGTGCCGGAGCTGCGGCCCGGGATGAGCGCTTATCTCGACTGGCGGTTAAAGCAATGAGGCTGGCGGCAAAACCAGGCTTTCTGCGGGTCGCGCAGCGCGAGTGGCGCTGGCTGTTTCAGGATCGCGTGGCGCTGCTGTTGATCTTCGGCGTGCCGCTGTTTGCGTTCGTGGTTCTTACGACCGTGTTCAGCCATCCGGTCATCCGGGGGCTCGGCGTGACCGTAGTCGACGAGGACCGATCGGACGCCTCGCGTGCGCTGATCGAATACGTCGCGGCGTCTCCGAGCCTGCATATCGTCGACCGCGCCGGCACGCTTTCGACCGCCGTGAAGGATATACGCTCCGGCAAGTCGATTTCGGCGATCTTTATCCCGCCGGATTTCGAGCGCGATCTCAAGGCCGACCGCCGTCCGCAGGTCGTCGGGTTCTATAACCAGCAGTTTCTGACGGCAGCCGGCATTGCATCTTCGGGCCTGAGCGACGTGCTTTCCGTCGCTTCGAGCGCCGCCGCTCCCGCCAAGCGCGCCGCACGCACGGCGGCTTCCATCGGAACGATGGCCGGGGAGACCATCGCGCTGGTCAATCCGCAAAAGAACTATGCGCAATTCCTGCTGCGCGCGCTGCTGCCGATGATCATCCATGTCGTGATCACCCTGGCCGCGGGCTATTCGGTCGGATCCGAATTCCGCCGTCGCGATGCGCGGGCGTGGCTTGAAAGCGCCGGCGGCAATCCGGTGATCGCGCTGGCCGGCAAGCTCGCGCCGCTATTCGTCATCTTCTTCGTGCTGATGTTGGCCGAAGCGCTCTTCCTGGAGGGCGTGATGCAAATCCCCTTCCGGGGCGACATACCGCTGATGGTGGCTGCAGCCTCGCTGCTGATTATTGCACATCTGTCGCTGGGAGCCTTGCTGCAGCTCCTGACCGGTGAGCTGGCGACCGGGCTCGGACTGGCTGGTCTCTTCGTCTCTCCGGCATTCGGCTATGCCGGCGTTGGCTTTCCAACCGTCGGCATGAATGCGTTTGCGCAAGGATGGAGCGCTATCCTGCCGCTGCGCTGGTACATGTCCGTCTTGCTGGGTCAGGCGGCGCGGGGATTGCCGGTCTCGGAATCCGCCTTCTCCTTTACGGTACTCGCTGGGCTGGCCGTGCTCTATGCCAGCTTCGCGTTGCTGCGCATGGCGAGCCTCAAGCGCAACGGCCGGTTCGAGACGGCGCCGCTTCCCGAAAAACAGGAGGTCCTCGAAGTGCCCCGGGGCATCGGCGGCGCCTTCAAGGCGGAGTGGCGGCGCGTGTTGGGAATGAAGGGCGCTTTCACCCTCTTGTTCCTGGCCCCTCTGATTTACGGCGTTTATTATCCGCAGCCTTATCTGAACCAGATCCTTCGCAAGCTTCCTATTGCGGTTGTCGACAACGATCAAAGCGACCTTAGCCGCCAGATCGTCGAAACCCTGGATGCGAGCGGCGCGTTGAGTGTCGTGGTTCGCACCCGCACGCTGGCCGACGCGCGCACGGCCATCAATCGCGGGGAGGCCTTTGCCGCCGTCGAAATCCCCCCGGGCACCGAGCGCGATGTGCTCAAAGGCCTCACCGCTCACATCCCGATCTATGCGGATGCCACCTACCTGTTCATATTCAGATCGACCGCAAGCGGAGTCGCAACCGCAATCGGCGCATTGACGTCCGACCTGGTTTCGCGAGGCGCCCGCTCCGATGGCAGTCTCGTCAAGGCGAAATTGGCGAGTTCGAGCCCGGCCGACGTTCTGCTGCAACCGATCTTCAATCCGGTCGGCGGCTATGCCAGCTACGTCGTTCCGGCAGCGTTCGTGCTGATCCTGCAGCAAACCCTCCTGATCGGTGCGGCGATGTTGACCGGCACCGCGCTGGCCGCAGGCGGCGGAGCGTTTGCAGGCGTGTTCGGCCGGGGCATCGCCCATCTGACCATCTATCTTCCGGCGCTCGCGCTTTATCTCATCGTGCTGCCGCGTTTCTACGGCTTTTCGACGCTCGGACATTTGCCGCAACTATTCGCGCTGGCGACCGTGTTTTTGCTGGCGACGAGTTTTATGGGACAAGCCATCGGGGCCTGGTTCACGCGGCCAGAAAACGCGACCATCCTGCTGCTGGCAACCAGCCTGCCTCAATTCTTCACCGCCGGCTTCGCATGGCCGCGCGAGGCCATCCCCGACGCGGCCATCGCGCTGGGCCGGCTGTTTCCCGCGGATTCTGCGATCGATGGCCTCGTGCGCATCAATCAACTGGGTGCGAACATCTGGGAAGTCGCGCATGACTGGCTCGGACTGTGGTGTCTGGTGCTGGCCTATTTCGCGCTCGCCGTGATCTCGGCGTTTGCAGTCAGGAAAGGACGACAACATGCGCAAAGCTAGAATTGCCGCCATCGTCGTAATCGCGCTCGTCGCCGCCGCGCTGATTTACAACGAGCGCCGTTCCGCGGCGGCGACGGCGATCGTTGGCGTCGTGCGGTCGACCGAAGTCAGGGTGGAACCAGAGGTGACCGGCCAACTGATGTCGATCGCGGTCGAGAAAGGCGCTCGCGTCCATGCCGGCGATGTCCTGGCGCGGCTCTCCGCGGTGGAATTGACGGCGCAGGTGGACCAGGCGCGCGCCGCGCTCGCCTCGACCACCGCGAACCGCAACAACGTCTATGCCGGCGTCCGCCGTGAACAGGTCGACTCGCTGAAAGCCGGTATCGCCAAGGCCAGCGCGCGCCTCGATTATGTGCAGGCGCAGTTGACAAGGACCAGCACGCTGGCGCGCCAGAGCTTTGAATCCCAGCAGGCGCTTGACCAGGCTGAAAACGACGCTGCCAGTGCCCGCGCCGATGTGGCGGAAGCCCAGGCGAATTATGACGCGGCCGTCGCGGGCCCGACCCGCGAGGAGCGCGCGATCGCCGACGCGCAGGTGCAGGCTGCGGCCGCTGCGGTGACCGTACTGGAGCGCCGTCTTGAAAAGATGATTCTGCGGGCGCCTGCCGACGGGGTGGTCAGCGTGATCGCCGCGGAGGTAGGTGAGAATGTTCGCCCGGGCCAGCCGATCCTGATGGTCGAAGCCACAGGCCAGCAATGGCTCTCGTTCAATGTGCGCGAAGACCATCTCAGCGGTCTCACGATGGGAAATACCGTGAGCGTGATCCGTAACGGTGCCGATGGCATGATCAAATCCGTCATCACCGAACTGCGGCCGCTCGGAGTCTTTGCCACCTGGCAGGCCGAGCGGGTCATCGGCGATCATGACCGCAACACGCTGCGCCTGCGCCTCGACCCGCAGGGGGCCTCGGCTGGTTTTGAGCCGGGCATGACGGTTTGGATTCAGCCTTAACAGCAATGCACTGACGATACTCTTCCGGTCAGATGTTCTGCCGGATCATGTCGATCAGGTCGTGGGTTTGTCCGCCGAGTATCGCCCGCGCTGAATAGAGAGTCATCCCGTAGGCCGGTCCAAACTCGATCTTTGGCGGCATCACCAAAGTCATGTTCTCGACCTTCACATTGAGCAATGCAGGGCCGGGCTGAGCGAGCCACTCTCCTATCGCCGCCTCGAGTTCGTCCGCCTTGGCAACGGTGTGGCCCCACAGGCCCATCGCGGCAGCGACCGCGCCGAAATCAGGATTTTGCAGATGGGTGTAGAGCGGCAGCAACCCTTCCGATTTCTGCTCGATATCGATGAAACCCAGCTTGCCGTTGTCGAACACGGCCACCTTGATCGGCAGCTTGTGCTGGACCGCGGTCATCAGGTCGCCGAACAACATCGCGATCCCGCCATCGCCCGAGAGCGAAATGACCTGACGGCCGGGCGCCGCTTTTTGCAAGCCGAGCGCGGTCGGCATTGCCGCCGCCATGGTTCCGTGCAGAAGGCTGGCATAGAAGCGGCGCTTGGCGGTCGCGGTAAAATAGCGGTGCATCCAGACGGTCGCCGTTCCGTCATCCCCCGCAACGAGGGCATCGTCATCCGCCATCCGGTCGATGAGTTCGGTAAGGTAGATCCCGGAAATGGTGTCACGATGCTTCGGTTGGACCTTCTCTTTCTGGTGGGCGATCACTTCGCGGTGGCGCTTGACGAAGCTGTCGCGAAAACCGGCGTCCGATTTCTCGCGCAGCCGAGGGATCAATGCTTCGAGAGTCGGCTTGATATCGCCGACCAATCCCCTCGTCACCGGATGGCGGCGGCCGAGATGGGTCGGCTCGATGTCGATCTGCACGATCTTCGCGTGATTGGGATAGAATTGCCGCCATGCGAAATCCGCGCCGAGCAGCAACAAGGTGTCGCATTCCAGCACGGCCTGACAGGCCGCCTCGTTCCCGATCAGCCCGGTCATGCCGACATTGTACGGATTGTCGTATTCGAGGGAATCCTTGCCCCGGGAGGTGTGGGCGATCGGGGCCTTGAGGATTTCGGCCACGCGAATAATTTGGTCATGCGCGTCGCGGCAACCTGACCCGCCATAGATCGCGATCTGCTGGCCGGCATTGATGATGTGGGCGATATCGTCCAGATCGGCATCCGCAGGACGTACGATCGGATGGCTTGTGTGCACAGCGAACGGTACATCGTCATGGACATCGGAATGCGAGATGTCGACCGGGACGATCAGCACCGCCACACCGCGTTTCGCGATCGCGGTCTGGCAGGCCATCACGATCTTGCGCCGGGCCTGTTCGGGGGTCAGAATCATGTCGCAATAGACGCTACAACTGCCGTAGATCGCCTTGAAGTCGACCTCCTGGGGAAAATCGAACCCCAATTCGTCGCGAATGATCTGGCTGGCGATCAGGATGACGGGCGCACGATTGCGGTTCGCCTCGACAATGCCGTTGATGAAATGCAGGCTGCCGGGACCGCAGCTTCCGGCGATTGCGGTGAGGTTGCCGGTTAACAAGGCTTCGCCCTGGGCCGCAAAGGCCCCGGCCTCCTCATGGCGCATCCCCACCCACTCGATCGAGCTTTCGGAAATGCTGTGCGCAATCCGATTGAGGGTATCCCCCACGACGCCGTAACAATGCTTGACGCCCGCACTCACCAGCGTCTCAACGATGATGTCCGCAACCTTCTTGCTCATCGTATTCAGACTCCGCTGTGACCGTTTGTCGCAATATTCACCCGGCTGCAGGCCCGGGCTTGTATCGGTATGCGGTGACTTGAACATCTCTGCGCAGGCCGTGCACAGCCGTCGGGCGTGATCCGCTTCAGCCGAGGGCCTCGGTGCCGGATCGGAGCCGGTCGAGGACTTGCATGGCCCGTTCGTGAACGGGAGATGTCATTCCAGCCGGCATTCGATCAAACGCCTCACTGAGATATTTGCCGGCTTCTGCTGCGCGCCCCTGCTGTTGCAAAAGCTCCGCAAGGTCCGTTGCAGCCTTCAACTCAAACAGGGCCGCAGACTGACGTTTTGCCCACCCGATCGATGACAGCAGGCTTTTTTCTGCCTCGGGATAATCCTCGGCCGACCTGGACGCCAGGATAATTCCTTTCATCCTGAACAACGCGGACATGTACAGAAATTTTCCGCCGCGCTGCTGCACGTCAATTGCGTCCACAGTCAGCGTCAGCGCTTCCTGGTGCTCGCCGATGGCGACAAGACCCGCACCGAGGTCGCAGATAAATTCCATATTGAGCGAGTCGTGATGTTGAGCGTGAAGCTCCTCCAAAGCTCTCTTCAGCATTGGAATCCCCTTGGACAGATCATTTTGAAGGAGCAGCCACTGACCTCGCAGGCCGGTCGCTATGGCACAATAGGGCTTCAGGGAATAGGTCGCAGCAAGCTCGGCCAATTCCACGATGTACTTTTCAGACCGGCGAAAGTCCGCCATCGCCAAATAGACCGGAATAACGAAGCTTAGAGATCGACACAGCGTGGCTGGGTGATCGGATTTTTCTCCTTCCTCCAGGGCTAGTCTTGCGTAGTCCAGCGATTGGTCAAGGAACCCCTGGAACAGAAGACTGCGCGCCATCCCGACCAGCAAAAGGCTGTTGTCATGAAACAAGTATCGCCCCGTGCGAAAACGCGACCCCGACGCCGAGTGGGTCAGTCCCGATTCGAAATATTCTGTCGCGACGAGGTGATTTCCGCTCAAAAAATGCGCTGCGCCCAGCATCGATTCAGCGAGCGCCAGGCCGTCGTGATCCCCGGCTTTCAAAGCCACCTCTTTGCTTCGAGAAGCGATGTCGAGCGCGGCATTGATATCGGTGTTCCAACGGTAATACATGAAAAGCCCACTCAGCAGCCGCAATTCGTGCGCAGGGTCTTCCTGTACGGCCGCAACTTCCAGCGCCCGGGAAAATGCCTGGCGCACCAGTTCGCTGCTTCCTTCGGAGTGCATCAGAGCCAGGGACAGTGACGTAGATATTTCCAACTCCCGGCGAGAGTTTCTGCGTCGACCTCCAAGACGGGCGAGCGCTCGTTCCGCCCAGATCCGGCATTCGATCAACATGGACAATTCGAGAAACCAGTGCGTTGAAGCCGCTGCGAGCCTCGTCGCGATCTCATCGTTACCGTTCGGCCCAAAACTCCATTCGAGCGCCGACCGAACGTTGCTGAGTTGCCAGGAATAGGCCGCGATCCTTTCGGCCCTTGGCAGAGCGGATCGCATCTCTTTTTGCGAGTCGAGCTGTTGGATGATGTATTCCGCATGCCGCAGGGAGATCGGATCGAACTCACCATGCTGCTCCAGTTTCCCAAGGGCATAAGCGCGCGTCGTTTCCAGCAACCGGTATTGGGGCTCCCCGTGCCCAAGCCGGGTCGCGATCAACGACTTTTCGACCAGACCGGCAATCGCGTCAAAAACCTCTGCATCGTCGGAGCCCTGGTCGCCCGCGACATGCCTCGCTCCCTCAAGGCTGAAATGTTCGACAAACCGGGCAATTCGCCGAAAGACAATTCTCTCCGCGCCCGTCAGCAGATCGTAGCTCCAATCCAGCGTTGCCTTGAGCGTCTGATGCCGGGGGACGGCGGTTCGATGGCCACGTTTCAGCAACTCCAGCCGGGATGCCAAACGGACAAGCGTGTCCCTGATGCCCAACGCGGCCGCAGGGCCGGCGGCCAATTCGATCGCGAGCGGCACACCATCCAGCCTTCGGCACATATCGGCGACAAAGGGCGCCTCGCGGTCGGTGAGAACGAAATTGCCGCCTCGGGCCGCCACGCGCTCAACGAAGAGCTGCGCGGCCGAATACCTGGTCACGGCATCTGCCGTTTGCTCCAAATCGGCCGGCGGAAAATCCAGCGGGTCGACGCGGTAGCAATGTTCACCCTCGACCCTCAGTAGTTCACGACTGGTGGCCAGAAGATGGACTTGTCCGGCTCCCTGAAAGATCTGCTCGGCGATCGACGCGGCTGCCTGAATCACATGCTCGCAATTATCAAGGATGATGAGGAGCTTTCTCGAATGGATGAAATCGACGAGCTCCGGGCCGGCGTCGTTCGATTTCAGCGCCAGCCCCAGGGACGTCCCGATGGCCCGAACAACGAAATCCGAATCGGTAATGCTTGCCAGGTCGACAAAGTAAACTTCTCCGCCGAACTCTCCGGCGACGGCGTGGCCGACCGCCAGCGCAATCGTCGTCTTGCCGATGCCACCGGGGCCCAGCAGGGTAACGAACCGTTCTTCCCGAAGATTGTCCCTGACTTCACTGAGCATCGCGTCGCGACCGATCATCATGACCGGTCGCGCGGGAAGCCTGCCTTTGTGCCGCAGGCTGGTATCATTGCTTTCCGTGCCGCCGGCGACGGAGACAATGGTGCCGACGAACGAGTAGCCTCGTCCCTTGATGTTTGCGATGTAGCGGTTGCCGAATTGGCCGTCATCAAGCGCTTTGCGGATCGCGGCCACGTGGACCCGGATGCTCCCCTCCTCGACCGTTACGTCCCTCCAGATCTGATCGATCAGTTCCTGCTTTGCGATCACCTTGCCCGGACGTTCGGCAAGGTAGATCAGGATGTCGAGGGCCCTGCTGCCTAGGGTCAGCGCCACACCCTCGCGCCGCAGTACCCTCTCCCGGCTCGAAAGCTCAAAGGGGCCAAAACGCAGATTGCCGTCAAAACTGTCAGCCATGACTTTCAACAATGATGTCGTGGGTTTTCCGGGTTGATCAATCAATCGTACAAAACCCAGGCGTGTCCCTGGTCGGCGATTGCTTGCTTCGGCTCTCTGCGCGCAGCCCAGCCCGGGGATCAACACACCGCGATCACATGCGGGGTGCCGATGCCGAGAGGCCCAGCACTTCCTTCCCGCTGACAGAGATCGTACACTTCCACCATTGTGTGCACCCCCCGAATGGGGGGAGGACCGACACGGATAAGGGGGGCCTTTGCGCCAGCCGCGCTCCAGCCATCTTGTATATGGAACAAGCCCCTCGCCCGGCGCAGGACAGCTGCCATTCCTGGCGACCAAGACCGTACCGGCAAGATTCAGCGGTCTGGTGGCACGTCCCCGGCTCCTCGCCATCCTGTCCGAACTCCCGGCCAAGCGACTTGGCGTCATCAAGGCGCCGGCGGGATTCGGCAAAAGCTCGCTCGCGGCCGCCTGGGCCGAGCAGCTCGAGCAAGACGGCCACTACGTCGGTTGGCTGACGATCGATTCGGACGACGACGACGCCACGCGATTTCTGTATTACGTTTCTCAGGCCCTGCACCATGCCTGTCCAGACGTCGGCGCCGGCGCGATCGGGCTGATCCTCGAGAACAACCTGATCGACCCGACGGCGATCCTGTCGAGCCTGATCAACGACCTCGCCGAGATAGAAGATGATGTTTATCTGTTTCTCGAAGACTATCACTGGATCAGCGCTTCGCGCATCCATCAGACGGTCGCGTATTTCCTGAAGCACGCGCCGTCTCACTGTCATGTGGTGCTTACGACGCGCACCGAACCGGCACTGCCCCTGGCAACCCTGCGAGCCCAGAATCAGTTGATCGAGATCGATTCCGTCGCCCTGCGATTCGATCTGCAGGAGACACAGGCGTTTCTGGACAGCACCAAGCCCGGCGTCCTTAACCTTCCCGACGTCCAGCTCTTGCAACGCAAGACGGAAGGATGGCCCGCCGCCCTGCGAATTATCTCATCGATGCGCCCGCAGTCCGGATCCGGCCTGAGGGAGTACGTACATAATCTCTCGGGTTCGCAACGTCCGATCGCCGCCTATCTGACGGAGATGCTGGACGGGCTTCCGGTCGAAGTGGTCGACTTCATGCTGCGAACGGCCATTCTTGACCGGCTCTCCGGTCCCTTGTGCGAAGCCTTGACCGGCTCGAGCTCCAGCCGCACGATTTTGGCATCGCTTGCGCAGCGCCAAATGCTGCTTGCGCCGCTCGGCAATGACGGTGTCTGGTTTCGTTATCACGCGCTGCTCACGGAGTATTTGAGACAGAGGCTCGAGGCAGACCGCGGCATGGAAACGCCTGAATTGCACCGGCGCGCAGCGCTTTGGTATGCCTCCCAGGAATTGTGGACCGAGGCAGTTCAGCACGCGATTGCGGCCGGCGACTCCAATCGTGCCATTAGCTGGATCAAGAATTGCGCAATGGCTTTGATCAAGCGTGGCGACCTCTTCACGTTGCTTGATTGGCAGCGCCAGTTTCCCGACGAACTGATGCGGGGCCGGAGCGAGGTCAGACTGGCCATCGCCTGGGGGTTGGCACTTGCACTTCGTTTTGATGAGGCCCTTAAGCTCGCAAATGACATCGAGAGCGATATCGCGGCAACGCCTCTGCCGGATGAAAAATTGCTGTGCGAATGCCAGGCGATCCGTTCCGTAGCCACCGCGCTGAAGGATGACAGCGAAAGCGCGCTGCCCCTGGCGGAAGATTGCGTCAATCGATCACAGGATCCGTGGACCGCAAATGTCGCCTCCAATGTCGTTCGCTTCGGCCACCTGCAGGCCGGCAACCTCAAGCAGTTCCATGCGACACCCTGGATCCCATATTCCGTCGAGGAAGACCGCAGAAACGTGTTCGCGTCGGTCTATCGGCGCTGCCTTCAAGGTCTCGCAGAGCTGCGGCAGTTACGTCTTACCTCGGCGGAAGGACACTACCGTGAGGGGTTGCGCATCGCGGAACAGTATGTCGGCCTGAACTCGATTGCAGCGGCTTTGCCTGCCAGTCTGATCGCACGGATATTGTACGAGCAGGGGAAGTTGGACGAAGCCGAAGCCTTGGTGGTCGATCGCCATTCGCTGATAAGCTCTGGAACGATGCTGGACTGCGTTCGGAGTGCCTATTTCGTGATGGCCAGGACCGCCACGGCCCGGATGAACCTCGAACGGGCTCACACGCTGCTGGAGCGGGGTGAAAATCATGGCATCTCACGGGATTGGGGAAGGCTGACGGCGGCTGCGACGGCAGAACAGGCGCGGCTTTACCTCAATGAAGGCCGCATCGATGAAGGCGCGGCATGCGTCGATCGCCTGGAACAACTCTCCCGAAAATACCCTGCGCCCCGGCTTTGCGCCTGGTCGGAAATTCACTGGGATTACAAACTCGCCCACGCTCATTTGTTGGCACAACGCGAGCGCCCTGAGGAGGCGATGTCACTGCTGCGGGAGCTGCAGCGCGAAGCCGAAGCCGCAGACCATCGCTATTTCCTGATCCGGGTCGAGATCAGGCTCTCGGCCCTTCAGCTACATGTCGGGAAAACCCTGGAAGCAACCAACCGGTTTTGCCGTATTCTCGCCGCATGCGCGGGCGGCGGCCTCTATCGGATCATTCTGGACGAGAGGCCGTTGATTTTCGATTTGCTCCGGGCGACCCGGGAGAGCGGCAATCTCAAGACCGACCTCGTTCCCTATGTCGATCGCCTGATGGCAGATCTGCAGCGTGACGGACAGGATCGTTCGACGCCGGCCTCCGGTGCACGGATTCTAAGCGCATTGAGCCCTCGCGAGACCGGCATTCTCTCGCTGATCGCAGAAGGATTGTCCAACAAGGAAATCGCCCGGAGTCTCGATATCGGTCCTGAGACCGTGAAGTCGCACCTCAAGAGCGTCTTCACCAAGCTCGGCGTGGAAAAGCGCGCGCAAGCGGTATCACGCGCGCAGACCCTGGGCCTTGTCATCACGCAATGAAGCTTGAGCCTCGAAACTTAAGCTTGGCGATCTGCTTTACTTCCGCTGGTGCGACCAGCCGTTACCAAATGAATGCTCAGGAGCAGATGCGCCGCTCAGCTCGTCTTCCAGGCTCTCGCTGACTGCCGACGACGCTGCCCCTCGCGCCGGAGCGCTCGTCCGTTCGCTTTGCGAGTGTGAGATCAGGCGCCGCGAAACCTCCGGGGCGCGCGGACGTGGTCTACAGGCATATAATACGCGGCCCCCAACATCGAATCAGCGAGGGCAGCATCTTCCGGACTCCGCGTCCTCTTGGCGACGGATTCGGCACGCTGCGCAACTTCAAGGCTACTGGCCGCGTCGATCGTCCGATGAAGATACATCGACAGCACGCTGAGGAGATGCAATTGCTGGTGAGCGTCGTCAGACTGCTCTGCGAACGTCAACGCCTTGTTGAAGGCATCGCGAACCCTTTCACTATTACCCGCGGTGAACATCAGCGACAAGGCGAGCGAAGCATGGATTTCCATCTGGTCCTGCGGGTCGCAATCGACGGCCATCCGCTCGATGGCTCTCTCCATCCATTCCCGGCACTCCACAAAAAACGACATGGTCAGAAAAAGCTGCGCGGCAGCCGCCGCCATACGTATGGCCGCGTGGTCGTTTCCGGAGGAACCAAAGCTCCATTCGAGCGCAGCACGGATATTCCCAAGATAATCCCGCAGCGCCACCGCCGGCGCTTCCGCAGGCTCCAGATCGAAGAGATTGCCGCGATTGCTTTCCAGCAACTGCATCGAAAAATTCGCATGCCGCGCCGCAATGGAATCCTGCTCGCCGCTTTCAGCGAGTTTATCCAATGCATAGGAGCGCGTTGTGTCCAGCAACCGGTAAAGCGTTCCCCGGGAACTGGCCCGGACTCCCATCAGCGATTTGTTGACGAGATTTTCGACTGCGCCCTCGACTTCGGATCTGCCGATTTTCTCATCCTGGCTCACCGCGAGCGCCGCCTCCAGCCTGAAGTGCCCGATGAAGGTCGCAACCCGCCGCAACACAACGCGTTCAACCTCGGAAAGATGATCATGGCTCCAGTCCAGATTCGCTTTGAGCGTCTGATGCCGGGGGCTTGCGGTGCGGCGACCGAACTTCAAGTGATCAAGGCGCGAACCCAGCTTTGCCGCGGTACTTCCAACACCGAAATTAGCGGCTCTTCCGGCGGCGAGTTCGATGGCGAGCGCAATTCCGTCAAGTTTGCGGCAAATCTCGGCAACGACAGGAGCTTCATCATCGCTGAGTGAAAAGTCGGCGCCGCGGGCGTTGATGCGTTCGACGAATAACCGGACCGCCGGATAGGCAAGCACTTCCGACGCGGTCAATCCCGGCTGCTCCGGCGGACAGTCCAGCGGAGGAAGATGAAATACACGCTCCCCGGCGAGCCGTAATGTCTCTCTGCTGGTCACAAGCACACGAATTTCGGGAGCACCTTGAAGAATATTGTCGGCGACCTCCGCGGTCTTTTCGATGTGATGCTCGCAACCATCAAGGATCACCAGAGCTCTTCTGGCACGTAGAAAATCGAGTGTCGCATCCCTGCGATCGGCAAACCGCGGGTCTGCCCCGAGCGCCGATGCGACGACGCCGATGACATGCTCCTTGTCGCTTACGGCAGACAGATCGACAAAAAATGCCGCGCCAGAGAACTCCGCCAGGACTGCATGTCCGACGGCCAGCGCCACCGTTGTCTTGCCAATGCCGCCGGTACCCAGAATTGTAATCAGGCGTTGCTCCGCCTGGAGCCAACCGCTGATCTCACGGACAACATGGTCACGGCCCACCATGCGGCCGAGTGCGGGCGGCAGATTGGACGATCTTGCGGACGCGCCGCTCCTGTCGCGGTCTACGGGCAGGCGCGTAACCGGCGCGATGAAGCGATAACCCTCGCCCTGGATATTCGCGATGTACTTGTTACCGAACTGACCGTCGCCCAGTGCCTTGCGCAGCGCCGATAGATGGACGCGCAGACTGCCTTCCTCGACCGTTACGTCAGGCCACGCCTTCGCAATCAACGCAGACTTCGCGACAGGTTCACCGGCGTTTTCAAGAAGAGCAATCAGAATGTCGTAGGCCCTGCCACCAAGTGGAATGACCTGGTTCGCCTTTTTGAGACTCCGTTCGCCGACATCGAGTTCGAATGGGCCAAACCGAAGCCGCGTTGCACCCGGTGAGCTGATTTGTTGAAGCAACATGAGCTATTCCGCCAAGATCCGCGACGATACGATCGTTGCGCCATTCGTCGTCGGTCTTGTGCAAACACGCCCCTAGCCCACCGAGTGTAAGCCGAAACCTCCTCCAGCAACAAGCCGTCAATGTATCGAATTGATCGGGCTGTCGCGCTCGTATGAACCGTTCAGGACCTGCCTGGCCAGCCGTAGATCGGGGGTCTCAAGACCCTCGCGAAATTTTGCGTAGGTCGCTTGCAAGGTCCGCCACGCGGCTTCCTTTCGACTAGCCGATTTTTCCGCAATGGCAAGGCTGGTCGCGGCCCGGAGCGCCCACGACAAGCCCGCTTGTCTCTCCGACAATTCGAGCGCCCCGAGAAAATACTGCCTGCCAACCTCAAGCCCCTCGCCATTGGCCAGCGCCAGCTCACCCCTGATACGGCGCAGTTCCGGCCCGCACCATTGGATCTCATCAAGATCGATCTTCGCTTGTTCGAACACAGCGAGTCCCTGCCGGGCCCGACCGGCAACAGCCATGCATCTTGCAAACTCTGCTTGCAGGATCCCATTGAAGACGCCGTAGCGCGCCGCCGACAGCTTCTCCAAACCGCGATTGAGCGCGGACGAAGCCGCATCGCCCTCGCCCCGCCTGACCCTGCAGAGAGCCTGCATACTGAGGCCAAAGCCGTGATAGCTCTCTACAGCGTATTTTGCGGCATGATCGACAAGTTCGTTGGCAAGCGCTTCGGTCTCGGGATCGCCCGGACTTGTCAGGTACAGGTTGAAGCTTGCCCAGGCGAGCGCCACGCAGAGCGGTATCGCATGATCCAGTTGGCGCGCCTCCGCGATCGACATCTGATTGAGGCGCCGCGCCTGATCGGGACAGCCCCGCAGCCAGACCAGGTTCGCCAATACGGCCAGGGCGTCTACTTTCCGATCGTAGCCGAACCGCTTGATGAGGGATTGTCGGGACGCTTCATCATCGCGATGCAGGGCCAGTTCGAAATGAGATTCAGCACGTAATATCCGTCCGCTGTGATGGTATGTTATGCCGCGCATGTAATTGGCCGTTGCGATCGCGCCGCGATCACCACTGCCCTCGGCAACGTCGCCGCACCGATCCGCCAATTCTGTCGCCTCGGCATAGCTTGGAAGCCGTATTTGGTGGGCCCAGAGAACAAGCAGGGAATCGAGCTGGCATTCGGTGTCATTGAGACATTCCGCAAGCAGGCGCGTCTTCGCCCAGCTCGCATAGGTCTCTTCGGACATCCCTTCCGTGAACATCATGCAACTGGCGAGTGCGGACTGAATGATCATTTCCTGCCGCGAGCCGGCGCTCGCATCGTCCAGTCGGTGGATGGCTTTGGTCATCCACTCGCGGCATTCGGTAAGCAACGCCATCGCCATCCAGGTGCTGGCCGAGGCGGCCGCAAGATCAACGCCGATTTTCGCATCGCCATCGACCGAGAATGCCCAATTCAGAGCGGTTCTGAGATTGCCGATCTCGTCCCCGAGAGCCCTGAGCCTTTCAGGCACATCGATCGAAGCGCCTTGTTTGAACAGGTCGCGGAAGTAGAGGGCATGGCGCCGGCGACAATCGTTCCCTTCATCGGTTCTGGGAAATCGCCGCGCGGCAAAGGCAAGCGTCGTGTCGAGTAGACGGAGCCGCTCGTCCGATCCCTGAGCGGAAATCATCGATTTCGAACGCAGCTCCCAAACGCAATCCGAAACGTTAGCTTCATCTATCGCCTCATCGGCAATAACGGCGACCGCTGCTTCAAACGTGAATCCGCCGGCAAACACACTGAGACGGTTCAGTACGCGCTTTTCTGCCTCGCCAAGCAGGTCGTAGCTCCACTCCAGCGCCGCGTTTAGGGTTTGGTGCCTCGGCTGCGCCGTTCTTCGTCCCACCCATGACAGGTTTAGCCGGTCATCCAGCAGGCTTGCGACCTTGCCGAGACCGAATATTTCAACCCGGCCCGCTGCGAGTTCGATAGCCAGCGGAATCCCATCAAGCCGCCGGCAGATTTTCGCGGCAATCGCGGCATCCGCATCGACCAGCTCGAAATCACCTCGCACGGCCCGCGCGCGGTCGACCAGCAGCTGAACCGCCGGATATTGCAGGACGTCGTGGGCCGACAAGCCGCCATCTTCCGGCGGACATTCGAGCGCGCAGAGGTCATGGACATGTTCACCTTCGACACGCATCGCCTCCCGGCTGGTCGCGAGCAAATGCAACGTTGGGATATGGCGAATCAGTTCTTCCGCGACAGCGGCGACTCCATCGATAACGTGTTCGCAACAGTCGAGAACGATGAGCGCTGGTGTTTCCTGCAAGCGATCGATCAAAGCCGGTACGACATTGTTTGTCTGTACCGACACGCCAAGTGCGGCGGCCACGGCGGGCGCAACGAGCGAGGCGTCGCCAAGCGCACCGAGGTCGATAAAATGGACATGGCTGTTGAAGACCGCGCTCATGTCATGGGCGATAGCAATCGCCAACGTGGTCTTTCCGATGCCGCCAGGCCCGACGATCGTCACAAATTTCTGCTCGGTCAGCTTCTTCCGGATCGCGGCCGAGGCGTCTTTTCGTCCGAGCATGCGCATCAGACGCGCAGGCAGTCGAGACCTTGACGGTGGATTGGCATCCCCCGAGGAAAGGAACGTCACCGGGACGACGAAGCTGTACCCCCTCCCGGGCACGTTCGCGATATATCGCCTGCCGGGGTCGGTCCGATCGAGGGCCTTGCGTAACGCCGAAATGTGGACGCGCAGGCTGACCTGTTCAGCCCCTCTTTTTGGCCAAACGCGCTCAATCAGGGTTCTCCTGCCAACGACCTCGTTTGCTTGCTCCACGAGAACGATAAGAAGGTCCATGGCGCGCCCGCCCAGCGGTACGATCTTTGCGCCATTGGTCAGACGTCTGTTTCCGATCGACAGTTCGAAAGGTCCGAAGCTCAGGACCTTGCCGCGCTGATCGTTCATGCGGCGTTCTCGTCCATGCCGGCCCCGCCGGGAACTCCGCGCTCCCGTCGCCAGTTGGCCGGACTTTGACCAAAGGCCTGCCTGAACAGCCTGCATAGATGCGCTTGATCCGAAAAGCCCACGCTCAAGGCTATTTCACTCAGCGATGCCGTACTGGTCATCATCAGGTGGCAGGCTCTCTCCAGGCGCCTTCTCACCACATAGGCATGGGGCGACTCCCCGACAGCCAGTTTGAATTTTCGAGAGAAGTGCGCCGGGCTTCGACGCGCGACGGCACTGAGATCCCGGATGTGAATGGCGCGGTGCAAATTGCCGTCAATAAAAGCCCGCACGCGAAGGATCTGCCACGCCGCCAGACCGCCCCTTGTGAAGCCACTAGCGCCCGAGCACCGCTCGATCTCCGCTTGCAGGATGTTGGATGCCGTAGCGAGCGACGCCTTGGCGACCTCCTGGTCACCCTCCAACTCGCGCCTTGCCGTTTCAAGCAGTTTGGCGAGGCTGCTCGCAACCAGGTGGAATTGTTGGTCGGCTGCAAAGGAAGATTCCGGTGCGGTAGTCTGAAGTGCTTCCATCATCGTCCCCTCAGCAAACGATCCGACGCTCCGGATCGGCGTGAGAGTGCAGCAAGGCGCCTCTCCTGGCGCGTTAATCAGCGTTATGGAAAGTTAATATTGGTAATTACCCAGATCCAAATTTATTATTTTTTATCAATACGTTATATTGAAAACGCTGTTCGCTGTGCGGAACCTTCCAATCAGAGCTACGAGCCAAATCCTTCTTCCCTGTCGAAACCGCCTCGCCTGACAAGGCTCTCCGCGGGCAAGGCGGGGGCGCCGCGGAGAGCCTCTCGGCGGAGCGAGGGACCTGGTGCTTCGCCGATGCGGCAAGAGCGGATGGCGATGTCGGAAATGCCGCCGCCTCACTCTCCGCAAAGAAGTTACCAAAACCAGCCACAATTAATTTGATTGAAATGCGCCGACTTGTTTATTCCTGCCGCAATCCGCGCAACGCTTGGCGGTATCTTCAGGACGCTCGTCAGCGCTGCATTTGCAAATTCATCAGTTCTGCCCCCGGCATCATGTTGTCGTTCAGATCTGCCATGATCACCAGCGATCCGACCACCACCAGAGCAACGATCAGCACGCCGAACGCCAGTGCCATCACGTTGTTGGTGTTGTCGGGCCCCGTGGTGACATGCAGGAAAAACACCAGATGAATACCCATTTGCGCGATTGCGAGGACGGTCAGGCCGAGCGAGATGCCGCCCACCCAGAGCAATGACGTATTGGCGACCCAGAACGACATGGCTGTAAGACCGACGGCAAGAACCAATCCGATCGAATAGACGAGCATGCCGGATGGCGCATCCTCCTCCGCGTCTGGGAGATCTGACGCCTCGCCGGGCGCGCTATCGTATCGCGTGTCGGTCATGAAAGAACTCCCATCAGATAGACCACCGTGAACAGCCAGACCCAGACGATATCGAGCGCATGCCAGAACAGGGAAAAACAAAGCAGACGCCGCTCCACCGTCGCGGTTAAGCCCTTGATTGAAACCTGGGCCATCATCACCACCAGCCAGACCAGGCCGGCGGTAACGTGCAGCCCGTGACAGCCGACCAGCGTAAAGAAGGACGACAGAAACGCGCTGCGCTGCGGACCGGCTCCGATCGCGATCATGCCGGCGAACTCCTTCAGCTCCAGCGCGAGGAACGCAGCCCCCAGCACGAAAGTGACGAGAGCCGCCAGATAAGTGGCGCCATAGCGCCGCGAGCCGATGGCCATGGACATCAATCCGCAGGTGTAGCTCGAAGCCAGAAGGCAACCGGTTTCGATCGCGACGCTGCGCTGGTTGAACAGTTGCATACCGCTTGGCCCGCCGGCGGTCGCGTGAGCCAGCACTGCGTAAGCGGCGAAGAACGCCGAAAACATCACGATGTCGCTCAGGAGAAATATCCAGAAGCCGTAGCCAACCACGACCCGCCTTGTGGCGGGGCCAGCCTCGCTTGCAAGCGACTGCGCCTCGTAACCAACCCCATCATCAACGGCAACAGACATGGTCATACTGCAATCTCCGCCGGGTTTGCCTGTTCAAACCGGGCAATCCGCTCGGCCGGGATTTCAATTTCCTCTTCGTCACGAAACGCGAAGGCAAGCATGGTCAGGAAAACGCCGATGGCCCCGACACCGGCCATCCACCAGATGTGCCAGATCATCGCAAAGCCGGCGATAACAGCGAAAAATGCGATGATGAAGCCGGTCGCGCTGTTTTTCGGCACCTCGATCGGTTCGAACTCGCGCTCTTTCAACGGCTCGGCTTGCGTGCGGCCGCGACGCTTCTTCTGCCAGAGGGCGTCGATGCCAGTGACTTGCGGCAGCACAGCGAAATTCCAGGGTGGCGGCGGCGAGGCGGTCGCCCATTCCAGCGTGCGGCCGTTCCATGGATCCGCGGTGACTTTCAGTTTTTCGCGGTCGCGGATCGACACCACGAGCTGGATGATCTGGCTGACGATCCCGGCGAGGATGACGACGACGCCGAGGGCGGCCGCAATCAGCCAGGGTTGCCAGCTCGCAACATCGTAATGCTGCATGCGGCGGGTCATGCCCATCAGGCCCAATGCGTACAGCGGCATGAAAGCGAGATAGAAGCCGATCAGCCAGCACCAGAACGAGATTCGGCCCCAGCGTTCATCGAGCATGAAGCCGAATGCCTTGGGGAACCAGTAATTGTAGCCCGCCATCAAGCCGAACACCGTGCCGCCGATGATGACATTGTGGAAATGCGCGATCAGGAACAGGCTGTTGTGCAGTTGGAAGTCGGCCGGAGGTACGGCCATCAGCACGCCGGTCATGCCACCGATCACGAACGTCACCATGAAGCCGATCGACCACAGGATCGGAACGGTGAAGCGGATGCGGCCGCCATACATCGTGAATAGCCAGTTGAAGACTTTGACGCCCGTCGGCACAGCGATGATCATTGTCATGACGCCAAAGAAGCCATTGACGTTGGCGCCGGCCCCCATGGTAAAAAAGTGGTGCAGCCAGACAACAAAGGACAGCACGCAGATCGCCATCGTCGCCAGAACCATGGAGCGATAGCCAAACAGCGGCTTGCCGGAGAATGTCGAAACAACTTCGGAAAAGATGCCGAACGCCGGCAAGACCAGGATGTATACCTCCGGATGCCCCCAGATCCAGAACAGGTTGACGTACATCATCGCGTTGCCCCCGCCATCGGTCGTGAAGAAATGGAAACCGAGGTAGCGATCGAGCAGCAGCATTGTCAGGGTCGCAGTCAGGACCGGGAAAGCCGCGACGATGAGCAGGTTCGCGGCGAGCGACGTCCAGCAAAACACCGGCATGCGCATATAGCTCATCCCCGGTGCACGCGTTTTCAGGATCGTCGCGACGAAATTGATGCCGGTCATCAACGTGCCAACGCCTGAAATCTGCAGCGACCAGAGATAATAGTCGACGCCGACGCCGGGCGAGTATTGCAGCTCGCTGAGCGGCGGGTAGGCAACCCAGCCGGCCTTCGAAAATTCGCCGACCGCAAGCGAGATGTTTGTCAGGAGGATGCCCGACGCCGTTAACCCGAGCGCGACCGAATTCAACGTCGGAAACGCCATGTCGCGGACGCCGAGTTGCAGCGGCACCACGAAATTCATCATTCCGATCACGAACGGCATCGCCATGAAGAAAATCATGATCGTGCCATGCGCCGAGAATATCTGGTCGAAATGCTCCGGCGGCAAGTACCCCTGCGAACCGCCCGCGGCGACCGCCTGCTGTGCCCGCATCATGATGGCGTCGGAAAAGCCACGCAGCAGCATGATCAGCGCCAATATAATGTACATGACGCCGATGCGCTTATGGTCGACAGAGGTGATCCACTCTCGCCACAGATAAGGCACGTACCCTTTGAGCGTGACCCACGCAAGGATGGCTACGATGACCACGACCACGCCGCCCGAGGCACCCATGATAATCGGCTGGTTGAAGGGGATCGCGCTCCAGTCCAGTTTACCGAGTAGATTCATTGTTCCGCCCTCATTGATGTCGGGTACCTGCGGCACATGGCGTCGTCGGACTGCATTTCGGAGACCGTGATCTTGTCGAACAGACCGGGCTCGACCGATCGATAGGTGAAGGGCGCCACCGCCGTACTGGGCTTCACCAGATCCGAGTAGCTTTTCGCATTGAGCTCGGGACCGGCGCTGCGCACACCATCGAGCCACTGGGTGAACTTCTCGCTCGTCACCGCATCGGCATCGAAATGCATGTCGGCAAAGCCCTCACCGCTGAACTGGGCAGAAAAACCGCGATACGTTCCTGGCTGATCGGCCTGCAGGTGGAGACGGGTGACCATTCCCGCCATGGTGTAGATCTGGCTGCCGAGCTGCGGCACGAAGAAGCTGTTCATCACGCCCGAGGAAGTCAGCTCCAGACTGATCGGCGTGCCGACGGGAATGGTCAGCCGATTGACGCTTGCGACGCCCAGATCGGGATAGATGAACAGCCATTTCCAGTCGAGCGAAGCGACCTGGATTCGCAGCGGCTTCACGCTGGATACGATCGGTTTGCGCGGACTGACGTCGTGCGAGCCGACCCACGCCACGCCGCCAACCAGGAACACCGTCATGGCCGGGATCGACCAGACCAGCATCTCGAGCCGGCCGGAATACGCGAAATTCGGCCGGTAGCGTGCGCGCGTATTCGATTCACGAAACCAGAACGCAACACCAAGCGTCGCCAGGATCACCGGGATCACGATCGCGAGCATGATGCCAAGCGAGTTGAGTAGAATTTGCCGGTCGGCGGCGGCGATAGGCCCTTTCGGGTCGAGCACACCCTCGCTACAGCCGCCGAGCATCGCGACGCCGATCAGGACGGCCAGCAAGCCATATCGCATGTTAGACCCCGCTTGTGCTGAGGTTGGTGGAACTGAGTATACCACGAACGGTTCCCGCAAAGGGGCCGGCAGCTACCGCAGCGGCGCGTGCATTCAATATGCACCATGCATTCCCGCCCCCGGGCCGCGATTGAACGCGGCTGCTCGATTGGGGCCAATCATGCTCAAAATTGCCGGCTGACGGGTTCAGGTCTGAAGACAGCCGTCGCGACCGCAGGATTCAGGCAATCTGAGCATGTTTCAACAAGCGCTTTGCGTCCACTTTTCATAGGCAAGTCATCGTTGAATGTCATCAACGCCGCTCCCAATTTAGATCATCGACGAGGTCGGCTGCGGTTGCCTCGAAGCAACGATCGCGCCTAACGGAGAACTACCAATGAAGACGCCTTCACTCTGGCTGATTGCAGCCGCCTGCTTGATCGCCCCGGCCTCCGTGGCCCACGCGCGTTCCGCTTTCGATGGCTCCTGGGATCTGGTCTTTGTGACGCAAAAAGGCTCTTGCGATTCCAGTTACAACTTTACCGTCAATATCAATGATGGAATTGTGACCCATCCCAATCTCGTGCGATTCAAGGGATACGTCGCAAAATCGGGTGCAGTTCGTGCATCGGTGACGGTTCAGGACAAATTTGCCTCTGGCACCGGCAGACTTTCGGGGGCGTCTGGCCGCGGGAAATGGACCGGAAGTTCGGGAAGTTCGCGATGCGCGGGCTATTGGACCGCACAACGCAATTGATCCGTTTGGAAAGGAAACATCTTATCCGAAGCTCGCGGCTGATTTCGGAATCGCCGCGATTGCCCGCGCCATAAGCCCGCGCCATAATCGCAGCGAGAACCGGTAGCCATCATTTCCAGCAGCCAATGGGACCTGCACCTGTGGACGCCTCTATCATCTCCGCGCTCGCCGCCCTCACTGGAGCCGCTGTCGGCGGATTAACCAGCGGAATTGCGAACTGGCTGAATCACCGCAGTCAGGTCCGCGCCCAGTGGCTGCTTCACGAGAAGAGCCGCCGGCAGATCCTCTACCGGGATTTCATCGAGGAAGCGTCCAAATGCTACATTGATGCGCTCCAGCACGATGAAGCCGACATTCCCAGCCTGGTTGGCCTTTACGCCAAGATGAACAGAATGCGGGTCCAGTCTTCGAGACAGGTGGTCCACCGCGCCGAAGAAGTCACCCGAAAAATCCTGGATACCTATCTGGAGCCGGACAAGAACTTCGTCGAACTGCGCGAAATGGCCGTAAACGGCACAATCGATCTGCTGAGCCGCTTCAGCGATGCGTGCCACGACGAATTCGAAGATATGCGGCTATTCTGAGCTTCGCCCCGCAATCCCGAACCTGCTCCGAGTTAATCGAACTGAAAGACGCCGAGCATCTCGGCGTAACAGGCCGCGGCAAAAGCCAGCCCCAACAATATCAACGTCACGAAAAACAACCGGCGCAGGACCCTCGCAACGACTTCAAGGCCGGGGCGCTCGCCGTTATCAGGCCCATCCATCGGTAACCCAGGGTTACTGCACGCCATCAGGTGCGCTGCGCATTCGCCGGCCTCGTGAAATCGGGCTTTCGCTTTTCCAGGAAAGCGTTGAACGCCTCTTTGGCGTCGTCGGAGCGGACCTGCACACTGAACTCTTCGTTCTCGGCCTTCATCGCGGCCCTGATCTGCTCGCGAAACGGCTGCTTGACGAGTCTCTTGCCGGCTTGCAGCGCCGCCGCCGGCTTCGCTGCCAACTTCTCGGCCGTTTCGCGAGCTCTCGCCATGACGTCCTTGTCAGGCATGACCTGGTTGACCAGCCCCAATTCCGCGGCGCGGCTGGCATCGAAGGGACCTCCCAACAAAAGCAGTTCTGCCGCCCTGATGTGACCGATCCGCACCGGTATCAGGCAGCTCGATCCGAATTCCGGCACCACGGCAAGATTGATGAAGGGCAACTGGAATTTGGTGCTCTCGCCCGCATAGATGAAGTCACAATGCAGCAGCATGGTGGTGCCGCCACCGATCGCCGCACCCTGGACCGCGGCGACGAGCGGCTTGTCGAAGTTCACCAGCGCTTCCATCAGGCGGGCCTGCGGGGATACTCCGGGTCCCGGAGGGTTCTTCAGGAAATCATCGATATCGTTACCCGCGCAGAATGAATCGCCGGCGCCATGCCAGAGGACAACGCGCGTGTTCTCGTCCTTCGCCGCCTCGTTGAGGATGTCTGCGAGGGCCACGTACATTGCCGACGTCATCGCGTTGCGCTTGGCCGGGCGGTTCAATTGGACACGCAGGATGCTTCCTGACTGAGCGGTAACAATGTCTTCCATTGTCAAAGTCCTGTTTCCCGGTAAATTTGATGGCAAATCGAGGTTCGGAGCGACTGACGTCACTCCTTATCGTCACGATTAAGCCACCTGTTCCCTGGCTTTCGGAACGGCGCCACTTAGGTGCAACCCATCGATTTCGGCTGAGCTAAATCCAAGCTGCCGGAGAATCTCGTCATTGTGTTCGCCAATCTTTGGGGCACGCTTCGCGGACACTTTGGTGACGCCATGCACCTGAAGCGGGCTGGAGATGGTGGACGTCAGCTTGCCGCCCGCGCCCTCGAGCGGAATGATGATGTCGTTCGCCCGAAGCTGGGGATCGTTGATCACCTCTTGCGGTCCACGTACCGCGCCGAACGTCACATGAACGCCGCTGAATACCTTGTACCAATGATCCATCGGCTCGGCACAGAAGACCTCCTCAAGGATTGCCGTAAGCTGTGGCATATTCGCCATCAGCTTCGCCGGGTCGGAAAAGCGCGGATCGGTCAGAAGATCGGGACGACCGATGGCCTTGGCGACCGCTGCCACCTTGTCGGCCGTGATGAGAAGAACGAACCAGGTCTCGTCCTTGGCACGGTAGACATTCATGGCTGCATTTGCGGGATGCTTGCGATCGTGCAGCCCGAAGAATTTCGCATCGCATAGCGCGGCCTGGATCGAGACGCTGGCGGACCAGACACCTTCGGCGAGCAGCGAGGTCGTAACATGCGCCCCCTCCCCCGTGCGCTCGCGACGATACAGCGCCGTGACGATCGCCGAATAAAGCCCGACCGCGGTGGCATTATCGCCGCTGCCGGCCACCGGCCAGGTCGGCGGCGCACCGGCATCGCGTGTCATCGACAGCAATCCGCTGCGCGCCCAGTACGACGTGATATCGAAGCCGGGAAGATCTGCATCGGGTCCCTTGTCGCCGAAACCCGTGATGTCCGCGTAGATCAAACGCGGATTCCACTGCATCACATCCGTGTATTCAAGCTTCAGTCGCGCCCGCGCCGGATGCGGCGTGTTGACGATGAGAACGTCGGCCCATTTGACCAGCTTTTCGAGGACCTGGGCGGCGCTTGGAGACTTCAGATCAAGCGCGATACCCCGCTTGTTGCGATTGGCGAGGTGCCAGGGATAGGCATCTTCGGCGACCGGTTGCGGTGGCAGGTTGTTCGCATGCCGCCATAGTTCGCCGTGCGGCGGTTCCACCTTGATGACGTCAGCGCCGAAGTCCGACAGAATCACCGCGGCACTGGGGCCGGCGATGAAGCTCGCGAGATCCACCACTTTCAGTCCCGAGAAAATATTGTCGCTTGCCATGACAGTCCTTTCCAGATCGTCTTATTCGGGCTGCTTCACCGACCGTGGAACTTCGGTGCACGTTTCTCGAGGAAGGCGGAGGTGCCTTCCTTCTTGTCTTCGGTGGCGGCGCAAATACCGAAATAGGAAGCCTCCAGCGCAAGGCCTTCGCTTTGGCTGGTCTCCAGCCCCTTGTTGGCCGCCTGCAGCGAGAACTTCACCGCGATCGGCGCGTTGGCCGCGATCTGCTTCAGGATCGTCTCGGCACGGGCAATCAGATCCGCAGCAGGAACGACCTCATTGACGAGGCCGATACGATAGGCCTCCTGCGCGGAAATCGTCTCGCCCGTGAGGATCAGCTGCAACGCGCGACCCTTGCCGACCAGACGCGGCAAACGCTGCGTTCCGCCGCCGCCGGGCAGCAGGCCCAGCTTGACTTCGGGCTGTCCAAATCTGGCATGTTCGACCGCGATCCTGATCGTGCAAGCCATTGCCGTCTCGCAACCGCCGCCCAGCGCAAAGCCGTTGATCGCCGCGATCACCGGCTTGCCGAGGTTTTCGATGAAGTCCAGCACGCCCTGCCCGAACCGGCTGGACTCCTCCGCATCGTAGGCTTCGACATGCGCGAGCTCACTGATATCGGCGCCGGCGATGAAAGCCTTGTCGCCCGCGCCAGTCAGAATCACGCCGAGTATGGACGCGTCGGCCTTTGCATCCTCAAATGCAGTCTGCAAATCGACCCAGGTCGACGTATTGAGCGCGTTGAGCACCTTGGGCCGATTAACCGTTACGTAGGCGATCGGACCTTTTTTCTCGTACAGCGCATTGGCAAGCGCCAACGCCGCTCTCGGCTGGGAGTTCGGCGCCATTGCAGGCGAAGGGGTGAGCGGTACAGTTCCCGAAACCATGATCGTGTCTCCTGGATGGGGACGACCGGCGTCCGAGCGCCGGCCGCCGCGATGTCAAATGAAGGCGCCGTGGCCGGTGATGGCCTTGCCGACGATCAGATTTTGCATCTGATAGGTACCTTCATAGGAATAGAGCGCCTCGGCATCGGCGAAGAAGCGCGCGACGTTGTAGTCGGCAACGATGCCGTTGCCGCCCAGGACCTCGCGCCCCCATGAGACCGTCTCGCGCGATTTCGAGGTGCAGAACGCTTTCGCCAGCGCGGCATGATGGTCGGTAAGCTTGCCTTCGTCATCGAGCTGCGCCAGGCGGAGCATCATGCACTGGCAGGCGGTCAGATTGCCAAGCATCTTGGCAAGCAGATCCTGAATCATCTGGAACGAGGCGATCGGCTTGCCGAATTGCAGCCGCTCCTGGGCGTATTTGAGGGTTGCTTCGAATGCGCCCATCTGAATGCCGGTTGACGCCCAACCCACCATGTAGCGCGTCATCCGCAACACGCGCGCGGTATCGCGGAACGAGTTGCCGCCCTGCAGGCGGTTAGCCTCCGGTATCCGAACGTCCTTCATCGTGATCTGGCCGTTCTGGACCACCTTGAGCGCAATCTTGTGCTCGATCTTCTCGACGCTGAAGCCGGGCGTCGACTTGTTCTCGACGATGAAGCCCTTGACCTGATTATCATCGAGATCGCGCGCCCAGATGATGGAGATGTCGCACCACGGCGCATTGCCGATCCAGCGCTTCTGTCCGTTGAGAATCCAGGTATCGCCTTCACGCTTGGCGGTCGTGGTCATCCCGCCGCTCGTTCCCGAACCGACCAGCGGCTCGGTCAATCCGAAACATCCGATCTTTTCGAAACGCGCCATTGGCGGCAGCCATTTCTGCTTCTGCTCCTCGGATCCATCGAGATAGATCGATCCCATCGCCAGGCCGCTGTGCACGCCGAAGAACGTGCAGAACGACGCGTCGGTGCGGGCCAGCTCCATCGCGACAAAGCCGAACAGCTTCTGGCTTCCGCCCGGACAGCCATACCCCTCGTAGCTTAGCCCGCCGATGCCGAGTTCCTTGAACGAAGGCAGCAGTTCGAACGGAAACGCATCGTCGGACCAGTATTTGTTGATGATCGGCTGTACTTTGGTTTCCATGTATGTCCGCACCTTCGCCACCAGCGCTTTCTCCTCGGGCGTGAGAAGTTCGACCAGTTGATAGAAATCGCCGTTGGGTGCGGGCGCCGGTGCGGCGCTCTTGTTGGCTGCGGTGACGGTGGGCATTGGGAACTCCTGATGTGGCGGCCTTGAAATCCGGAAAATTGAAAGACGCGTCAGATTCGCTCAGCTCGGCCTGGCAAGCTTTTTGCGCAGCTCGATGAGGCCGAGCAGGACCTCGTCGCGTTCCGCCGCGAGTTCGTCGATCGAGCGCGATCCGGCTTCGGCATGGACGCCGTCGATGAGCTTCTTTTGCACTTCCGGCGTCAGCACCGGGGAGCCGAGGGTCTTCCACCACGCCGTCATCGGGCCGGTAAACTGCTGGAAGAAGTGCTCGATACCGCCAGGGCCGCCACCGAGATGGTTGAGCATCATGCTGCCCATCACCCCCCAGCGCAGGCCCGGCCCCCAGCTCAAGGCAGTGTCAACGTCGGCCGCGCTCACCACACCTTCGGCGACGAGGTAATAAACCTCGCGGCTCAGCGCTGCCTGAAGGCGGTTGGCGACATGCCCGGGCATTTCCTTGTTAAGCCGCACCGTCCGTTGCCCGATCGAGGTGTAAAACGCTTCGGCGCGCTTGATGGTCGCTTCCGAGGTCTTGGCCCCGCCGACGATCTCGGTCAGCGGAATCAGATGAGGCGGATTGAACGGATGGGCGATGACGCAGCGCTCCGGATGGGTCGCAGCGCCCTTCTGGATTTCGCTCATGGTGAGGCCCGACGAACTCGAGGCGATGATGACGTCAGGCGCCAGCAGTTCATCCAGTTGCCCATAGAGCTTCTGCTTGAATTCGATCCGCTCGGGCCCGTTCTCCTGGACGAGATCGACTCCATCTACTGCCTGGGTGAGTGCGGCGGTGAACTTCAGATTCGATTGCGACGCGCCCGGTGAGAGGCCCAGGCGCTGGAGCGCGGGCCAGGCCGTATCCACGAACTTCCTCAAGCCGGCTTCGGCGTTCGGCGCGACATCGGTCGCAACGACCTGCAATCCCTTGGCGAGAAACAGCGCGGCCCAACTCGCGCCAATCACGCCGGTGCCGATGATGGCGATGCGGCGAATGGGCTTGGTATCGGTCATGTCAGGTCTCCGAAGCGTTGTCAGATTTCGGCGTAGGCGATGCCGGTGAGATTGCCCTGGGCGTAGACGAAATTGCGCTCGTTCTTTCCGTCGAGATCGGCGGAATAGACCGAACCGGCGAAATCGGTCACGAACATGCGGTTGTTTGGAATATCGAGCGCGATGCCGATCCCTTCCATGAGATGGGTCACCACGATCTCCGGCTCGGCAGGCTTGTTGTCGATCGAGGCCCGGTTCACGGTGTTGCCGCGCGGAGGGTCGCCACGGTCGGTCCAGTAGAGAACGCGGTTGGCGTGATCGAGCTCGATATCGATCGGCTCCGGCAGTTTGTCGAAGAATATCTCGATGTCGGATCTGGTCGCTGCCGTTTGGCCGGCGGGAATTTCGACGTTGGCACGGAGGAGGCGGCCGAGCCCCGCGTTGTCAGGACCTTTTTGTGTCCAGTAGATATGTCCTAATTTCGGGTCGATGGTCAGTCCGACGCACCATCGCGTCGCATCCCGGCTTTCGGCTTCGCCGCGCCCCGTTTCGATGAGCGTCTCCAACTGCGAGCCATCGAGATTGCAGCGCATGACGCGCATACCCTCGCGGTCGCACCAATAGAGCTTGCCGCCGTTCTTATCGAGAATGATCTGTTTTGGGGTGTGGGTGTGTCCCTGTGCGACAATGATCTTGCGGTTCTTGCCGTCGAGGTCGGCACGTTCGATCGACCCGTCATCCAGGTTCGGGATGCCCATATTGGTCCAGTAGATATGGCCCGCGTCCACATCGACGACGATGCCGTCGGGCAAATGACAATCCGATACGATGGTCTTGCGATCGGAACCGTCCGTATTCATGGTGTGAATGCGGCCGGCGTTCAGCTCGAGGACAAAGAGCCGAGGAACGCCAGCATCGGCGCTTCGATTGTTTTTCTTGACAGCTTCGGACATGCGGCACCCGTGTGACGATCCGACGCGAAACTGGCTCGCGCCTGATCGCGACTGTGCCGCGAATGCCTGCCACGATATTGAATGGGACGATCATCGCTGGAATGGTTGTGCTGCTTCTCGTTGTTGTACAGCGCGGTTCGTCGCCTCGCTGCGCACTGACACATTCGTACGCGAAGATTTTTGGGATCCGTCTATGACCGGTTCTCGCCTCTGGCGTAACCCATCGGGCTGCAAATCTGGAACGGCGGTCCGTTGCCGCCAATCCTGGCCATGATATTGAGGTGTTGCCGGTTTATAACGTGTGATGGCCAGCGGCTTGCCCGCCGTCGACGTGGAGAATCTCCCCGGTTACAAACGCCGCATCTTCCAAATAGAGCACCGCGTCTACTATATCGGACACATTTCCCATCCGGCCCATTGGATGGAGCGCGCCCAAGGCTTGATGTGCTTCCGGTGGGTGCATCGGTGTCTTGATGATTCCCGGAGACACGGCGTTGATACGGACCCCGGCTTTCGCATATTCGATAGCAAGCGATTTCGTTGCGGCGCCGAGCGCCCCTTTTGTGAGCGAGGCCAATACGGCCGGGACAGCGCTCATCGGCTGGTCGACAAGACTTGTGGTGATCGAAACGACATGGCCGCTTCCCTGCTTGCCCATCAATTGAAGGGCATGCTGGGTCATGTGAAAGAAGCCTGTCACGTTGGTCGATATATAGGCCGCATAGTCTTCCGGCGAATAAAGCGTGAATGGCTTTGCCATGAACATGCCGGCGTTGTTGACCAGCGTGTCGACGCGGCCGAACTTCTCGATTGCCGTTTTAAACACCCGCTCGGCGGTGTCCGCGGCGCCGACGTCGCCTTGTACAGTGACGATGCTCGCATCGGTCGACGGCTTGATCGAGCGCGATGTGGCGACAATCCGATAGTTGCGGTCCTTGAAAGCCTGAACCATACCCGCACCGATCCCCTGAGATGCTCCGGTGACGACGACTACTTTCTGCTCTGTGCTCATGATTTACCTCGTTCAATAAAAAAACTTCGCTTTGGTCAGACTTCCACCTCGCCGCTGGTCATCAGCGGATCGTATCCCGGCTGTTTCAAGAGCGCGTGGAGTTGCCGGCGCCGGACGCCGATGTTGCCGCCGCCAAACAGAGGAAGCGCGAGCGCATCCTGCAGCAGGCGCCCCAACGGGAGCGCGTGATCGTAGCTCTCCACCCCGACGACGCGCATGAGATCCGTCAGCACCCGCACCGCGGTTTCCGAACCATGGACCTTTGCTTCGATCGCCAGCTCCGGCGCACTGGCCGATTGCAGATCGACTGCCTGGCATGCCCGCCAGCAAAGACAGCGGGCCGCTTCGATGGCTGTCTTCGCGTCGGCCAGCGCGTATCCCACGGCCTGATGTTCGATAATGGGGTGAATGCCGCCGCGCGTTTCGCTGCGCGCGAAGCCCAGCGCGAACTCAAACGCCGCCCGCATCAGCGCGACCGCGAAAACTCCAACGAGGGCCGCTGCGCCTGTGAAGCACGCAGCCGTCAGAGATAAACCACCGCCAACGCTGCCCAGAACGTGATCTTCGGGTACGCTAGCGCCCTTAAGACTGAACTCGGGCAAGAGGTGCGCACGATGCCCGACCGCATCGATCGCACGCTCAAACACGAGACCCGATACCGGGCGCTCCACGGCCAGAATCGAAATGCTCCGTTCGGGAGGCGCATCAGGATCGGTTCGGCACAGCACCGTTAGAATATCTGCGCCCTTGCGATCCCAGCCTGTGGCCGAAGAGACCCAGCTTTTTCGGCCTTCGATGATCCATCGCCCGCCCCGAAGCGTGGCGGTGGTACGAACGCCCTCGCCCGGCGGCGGCGATCCGGCATTGGCGCTGCCGCCCGGCTCGGTGGCGCAAAATCCAGCCAAGGGTGCGCCGGTCTGTTTGAGGAATGGAGGCAACAGCCGCCCCCTTTGCTCTTGCGTGCCGCCGATCAAGAGCGGCAACAACCCAAGGACCGTCCCGATCAATGTCAAGGTAACGCCGGCGTTCACCGCATAGAGCTCTTCGACCATGATCGCCGTATCGATGAGGCCCGCATTCTCTCCCCCGGCAGATAGAGGAATGCACTTCCGCAAGAATCCGGCCGCGATCATCGCTTCGTAAGCGGGCCTGGTTGCGGCGAACCGTTGCTCCGCCGTCGACAGCGACTCTGCCGCCAAAGCCGGCGACAGCACCTCCCGCGCGAATTTGCGGGACTGGAGCTGAAGTTCGCGTTGGTGCGCGGTCAATCGGAAATCAATGGCCACCGACTTTCCTTCCTAAGGGAACATCATCAGCCCACCCCCTACGCCGCGCCGCTTGCGGCAAGCGGGTCGTAATCGCTTCGTTTTAACAGCGCGTGCAGTTGCCGCCGTCGGATGCCCATATTGCCGCCGTCGAAGATCGGAAGTGCGAGCGCATCCTGCAACAGACGACCGAACGGCGCCTCGTGATCGTAGCTGTCGATGCCGACCACGCGCATCAGATCGGTGATCACGCGCACCGCCGACTCGGAGCCGAAAATCTTTGCCTGGACGGCAAGCTCCTCGGCCACCGGCGACTGGGTATCGAGCGCATGGCAAGCGCGCCAACTGAGATAGCGCGCGGCTTCGATCGTGGTCTTCGCGTCGGCCAAGGCGTATCCGACCGCCTGGTGCTCGATGATCGGATGAACGCCGCCGCGTTTTTCGGTGCGGGCAAAATGCAGCGCATAGTCGAATGCGGCGCGCATCAGCGCGACGCCGAAGATGCCGACGAGTGCCGCGGTGCCCGTGAATGCTCCTGCCGTCAGTGCGAGCCCCGAACCTTCCGGTCCGAGAAGATTGTGATGGGGTGTCGCGACGTTCTGTAAACTGAACTCGGGCACAAGATGCGCACGGTGACCGATCGCGTCGATCGCGCGTTCGAACACGATACCCTTTACCGGTCCTTCCACCGCGATGATCGACATTGCGGTCTCGGGCGACGCGGTGGGACCGGTGCGGCAGACCACACAGAGCAAATTGGCGCCTTCGCGATTCCAACCGGTGGCTGACGACACCCATTTCTTGCGGCCATTGATGATCCAGTTGTCACCCTCGCGCCTGGCCGTGGTGCGAACGCCCTCGCCGGGCGGCGGCGACGCGGCATTGGCGCTGCCCCCCGGCTCGCTGGAGCAGAAACCGGCCAACGGCGCGCCGCTGGTTTTGAGAAACGGTCCGAGCAGCCGCATGCACTGTTCCGGGGTTCCGCCGAGCAGAAGCGGCAACAGCCCGAGCACCGTGCCAAGCATTGTGAGCGTCACGCTGGCGTTCACGCTGTAAAATTCTTCCGCAAGCAGCGCCATATCGATCATGCCGGCATTGTCGCCACCGGCCGGCGCCGGGATACATTTGCGCAAATAGCCGGCCGCCACCATCGCCTCATAGGTCGGCCTGGTCGCCAGAAAACGTTCTTCCGGTGTTGACAGCAATTCGGCCGCCTTGGCCGCGCCCAGCACCTCCTTGGCAAATTTGCGGGAGGTGAGCTGGAGATCGCGCTGTTGCGCCGTGAGCGTGAAATCAATCACTGTTGAGTTTCCTCGACCTTCAGCGGCATGTCGCCGCGATCAGCCGAGGACTAGCTTGCCGATGGGAGAAAGTCTTGGACGGTGGTGAACCGATTCCTTGGCCTATTGTGTACCGTCGGCGGTGCTGTTGGCACGTCGGAATTCTCGCGGCGCCAGGCCGCTGCTGCGCTTGAACAGCCGGTTGAAATGCGAAATATCCCGGAAGCCGGCATTAAATGCGATTTCCGCAATGGTTGCGCGTCGATGCGCGTGATCCAGCAAATTCCGGGTGCAAACGAGAATCCGCAACCCGTTGATGTGTTCTCCGACCGAGCGGCCCGTGGTGGCAAACAGCTTGTGCACATATCGTTGCGAGCAGTGGAATTTCAGCGCAAGCGTGGCCGCGCCAAGCTCGGGGTCGTCGGCGTGTCGATCGATATAGTCGAGCATCATCGACAGCACGACGGACCGCCCGGCCCGCTCCGGCGGACTTTCTTCCAGAATCCCCGGCACGTGGGATATCAGGTCGACGACATGTTGAGCGCCGAAGGCAGAGATTCCCGAATTCGGCTCGGAACGAAGGCATAGATCTGCATGTCCTGCGAGTGTGCGGGATAGCGCGCGGCCAGCCTCGGTCGCGGAAAGCCTCAACCGCGGCCGCTCGGCAAGAGTTTTTGGCAACAACTTGCGTGGCACCGCGAAGCAAAACAGGCTGAAATTCCGGCAATTCGCGATTTCGAACGGCTCCGTCGTGTCGACGATCGCAAGATCTCCGGGCCCGCAGATCTGCTCGTGGCCGCGCTGGGTATAGCGTCCGACGCCATCAAGCTGGAGATTGACAAAGTAGACATCGCCAAGGCTTCGCGCGATGTGCGAACGCAACCGGAGAACCACGTGCTTTGTCGCATCGACACGCGAGATCTGGATTGACGCGACATCTGCTCGCGAGATCGTTCCCTGGAAAGGCTGATCGGCGATTTTTCGCGGTTCGAGCTGAACGAAGGCGTCGGCCAGATCCTCGGCCCAACTTCCGAAGGGCCGGTCCGCCTCAATCGCCTTTGTCGACCACTGCATGGGACCACCCTGAATTCACGGCTGCAAATTTCATGGTTCGGGCCTGCGCAGGAGAATACATCAGGGGGGAGCGAGGTCAAATAAACGACGGCACACGAGACCGGACCTCAACCGGAAATCCCTGAAATCGCGCGCATCGCATCCTCCACTCGTCGCCTAAAAACGCGGCGGCCATTGCCAGCCCCCGCCTTAACCGAACCCTCATTTTCCAGGTGCGCCGGTTTGTGGCGGTGCTATGATCCCTGCGGGGTTGGGGGTGGTATGGCGGGGCGTGCGTACACTATATTCGATACCGGGATTGGCCGGTGCGCTATCGCGTGGAGCGGGTACGGCGTCGTCGGCGTGCAGTTGCCGGAGGCCCGCGAGCTCGAAACCCGGGGCCGGATGCTGCGCCAATATCCCGAGGCGCGCGAACTTCGTCCGCCGCTAAATGTCGAAATCGCGATCGAAGGCATCGTCGCGCTACTGCGCGGCCAGTCTTCCGACCTAACCGACGTCAGACTCGATATCAGCGGCATTCACCCCTTCAATATGCGGGTTTACGAATTCGCCCGGACCATCCCGCGCGGCGAAACCCGCACCTATGGCGAGGTCGCCGCCAGCCTGCGGGCGTCGGGCGCCGTGCATTCGGTGGCGCAGGCGATTTCCAGAAATCCCTTCATGATCATCGTGCCGTGCCATCGCGTACTCGAGGCCGGCAGCTATGCCGACAAGATCTCGCCGAACGGCGGCGCCATCTCCAAGCGCCGGCTGCTGTCGATCGAAGGCGCGCATGGGATGATGAGCAGCAAGACCCTGTTCGACGTGTTGCTGCCCGTTGCCCCGCCCCGGCCGCAGGGCTAGCAAACCGCCGTTGCCGCCCGCAATGTGATCCTGGAACCTTATCGGTTCTGATTGAATCAGAACCGGGCTCTAATCTTTTGTTTTGACGCGTTTCTTCACGCGAACCGGTATCCACTTCGCTCGAAAACGCTCTAATCAACCACGCCGGATAGCGCCGGACGGGTTGGCGCGACCTCGCTTGGCTTCGGGCCCCACCGCGTCAGGATCACGCTCGAAGCCGAGAATGCGCCGAGCGCCACCATCGAGGCTGCCGCAAGCACGAAGAAGTTCGACGCCGTCGCATGATGCGTCGACAGCCACCAGCCGCCACCGGCGATAAACAACAGCCGTGCGCTCTGCGCCAGCACGGGTCCGATCACCTTGGCGGCGCCCTGCGAGGAAAAATACATCGACATCGCAAGCCCGATAAAGGCGTACATCGGCGCCGCGGTCGACAGATATTCATGGCTCGCGGCGCGCACGCTCGCGTCACCCGTGAATATATTGACCCACAAATCCGGGAAGATCGCGATGAACGTGCCGATCAGGCCGACGGACACGAACGACACCGATCCCGCGGTCCATGCGATCCGCCGCGCCCGCGCGATCCGTCCGGCACCGATCGCCATCCCGACCATCGGCACCGATGCGATCCCGATCGCGAAGGCCACCGACGTCAGCATGAATTCGAGCCGCGCGCCGATGCCGTAGCCGGCCAGAACGGCCGTGCCGAAACCGGCCAGCATGTGCGTGAAGATACTGATGGTGAGCACCGATTGCAGCGGCGAGAAACACGAGACCGCGCCGACTTTCAGGATATCGATGAACATCGCCCAGCGGATGCGAAGCCCAAATATCCTGGGAATGACGCGCGCCCGCCCCGAGAACAGATACCATCCCATCACGGAGATGCTGATCAGATACGCGATCAGCGACCCCGCGGCGACGCCGCGCATGCCGAATTGCGGCACCGGGCCCAGACCAAGCCCGAGCGTGCCGCCGAGAATGATCTGGAACACGGCAGAACTCAAGATCATCAGCGACGGCAGCTTCATGTTGCCGGTTCCGCGCAGGACTCCCGCCATGCTGTTCATCAGCCAGGGCAGCACCGCGCCGCCGAAGAAAATCTGCGCATAGCCGACCGCGTTGGCCAGCACATTGCCGCGGCCGCCGAGCAGCGCCAGCAGCGCGGGGCCAAAGATCAGCATCAGCAGCATGAATGTCAGCCCGAAGCAGATGCCGATCAACAGCGCATGCGCGGCAAGCGTTGACGCACGGTCAACGTCACCGGCGCCGAGCGCCCGTGCGATCGCCGAGGCCACACCGCCGCCCATCGCGCCGCCCGACATCGTCATGGTCAGGATCACAAACGGAAACACCAGCGCCATCGCCGCCAGCGACTCGACGCCGAGCCGGCCGATATAGGAAGTCTCGGCAATCACCACGCAGGTGCCGGCGCTGAGCGCAATCAGATTGGGCCACGACAGCCGCAACAGCGTGGGTAAAATCGGGCCATCGAGCAGCGCATCTTTCGCACGTGGCTCGGGCGGCGGAAGCGGACGCTCCTTTTCATCGACAGGTATTTCGGCGACCGCGATATCGGGCAATGGTTTCTCCCTGCGGAACGCGACGTCGATCACGCTCCCGCGCGATCTGCCTGCCGCGCCTGAATATTTCCTAGCACGGACGATTCCGATTTCACCTGCGGCGGGCGCATGGGCAGCCTGCGGAGCCAAGGGGAATATGTGCTGTGCCGCGCTCCGTAGAGCGTTTTCAGGTCTTGCTTGTGCAGTGCGAACCGGCTGAGCCTTATTTCACGCGAAATTCATGGCAAAGGCCGTGAACATCCGCCGGCTTCCCGTATTGTATGGGCTCAAGCGAGGGACAAACATGCGCCACACGATGCCGGTCAAAAAACTTATGCTGCTCGCCTCGGTCGGGATTCTGGCGCTTCCGCTCGCCGCCTGCAACGAGAAGGACACCGCCGCGACCGAACAGACCTTCGGGTCTTCGCCCACTTTGCCGGCGCCGGAGCATTCCTGGATGCCGACGGTCAATGTCGCCAAGGCGATCGGTTGGCCCGCCGGCGGCAAGCCCGTCGCCGCCAACGGCATGGCTGTCAATGCCTTCGCGACCGGGCTCGACCATCCGCGCACGGTATACGTGCTGCCCAATGGCGATGTGCTGGTGGCCGAGACCAATGCGCCGCCGAAGCCTGACGACGGTAGCGGCATCAAGGCCTGGGTGACCAAATTAGTGATGGGCCGCGCCGGCGCCAACAATCCGACCGCGAACCGCATCACGCTGTTGCGCGACGCCGATGGCGATGGCGTCGCCGAAACCAAAAGCGTATTTCTGGAAGGGCTGAATTCGCCGTTCGGCATGGTCTTGGTCGGCGATGATTTCTATGTCGCCGATTCCGATGCGATCATGAAATTCCCCTATCACGCCGGCGATACCAAAATCACCGCGCCCGGCGTCAAGCTGGCGGATTTGCCCGCCGGCCGCATCAACCATCACTGGACCAAGGATCTCACCGCCAGTCCCGACGGCACCAAACTTTATGCGACCGTCGGCTCCAACAGCAATGTCGGCGAGAATGGCGTGGAGGCCGAGACCAACCGCGCCGCGGTGCTCGAAGTCGATCGCGCCAGCGGCAAGTGGCGCGTGTTCGCCTCGGGCCTGCGCAATCCGAACGGGCCGTCCTGGCAACCGCAAAGCGGCGCGCTATGGGTCACGGTCAATGAGCGCGACGAACTCGGCAACGATCTAGTCCCCGACTACATGACCTCGGTGAAAGACGGCGCGTTCTACGGCTGGCCCTACAGCTATTACGGTCAGCATGTCGATACCCGCGTCGAACCGCAGCGGCCCGATCTGGTAGCCAAGGCAATCGCGCCGGATTATGCGCTGGGAGCGCACACCGCATCACTGGGACTGACGTTCAACACCGGAAAATTGTTTCCGCCCGAGATGGCCAATGGCGCCTTTGTCGGCCAGCACGGTTCGTGGAATCGCAAGCCGCGCGCTGGATATAAAGTGATCTTCGTACCGTTCACCAACGGCATGCCCTCGGGCAAACCGCAGGACGTGCTGACCGGCTTCCTCAACGCCGATGGTGAGGCACAAGGCCGCCCGGTCGGCGTGCGGATCGACAAGCAGGGCGCGCTGCTGGTGGCTGACGATGTCGGCAATACGATATGGCGCGTGATGCCGTCGGCGAAGTCAGCGGCGCGATAGTTCAATCCTCATGGTGAGGAGGCGCGTTAGCGCCGTCTCGAACCATGAAGCCCGGAACGGTTCATCCTTCGAGACGCGCGCCAGGCGCGCTCCTCAGGATGAGGGCGATAGTTGAGTTACGCCAATTACACCCGGAAATGCTTGCTCAGTTTCAGGCCCTGCGCCTGATAGTTCGAGCCGATGCGCTGGCCGTAGAGCGCGTCGGGACGGCCCAGCATTTTCTCGTAGACCAGCCGACCGACGATCTGACCGTGCTCAAGGATGAACGGCACCTCGCGCGAACGCACTTCCAGCACCGCGCGGGACCCCTGCCCGCCGGCGCCGGCATAGCCGAAACCGGGATCGAAAAATCCTGCATAGTGCACACGGAATTCGCCGACCAGCGGATCGAACGGCACCATCTCGGCGGCATAATCCGGCGGCACCTGGACCGCTTCCTTGGAGGCCAGAATATAGAACTCGCCGGGATCGAGAATGAGGCTGCCGTCGGGCCGCGCGGAAATCGGCTCCCAGAATTCATCGACCGAGTAACCGCCGCGACGGTCGATATCGACCACGCCGGTATGGCGTTTGGCGCGGTAACCGACGAAGCCACCGGCATTCTCGCCGCTGAGATCGACACTGAGCGCGACACCGTTGACGAGATCGGCATCGTCGGCATCGACCAGACGTTCCAGCTCATGCAACGCGTCGAGTTCGTCGGCGTTGAGGATCGCATCACCGGTGCGAAAGCGCACCTGGGAAAGCCGCGATCCCTCGCGCAGCAATACCGGAAAGGTTTTTGGACTGATCTCGGCATAGAGCGGGCCGTGATAACCCGCGCCAATCATATCGAACCGGCGCGTGCCATCCGCGATCACGCGGGTGAATACATCGAGCCGACCGGTCGAACTCTTTGGATTAGCGGCGGCGACGATTTCCGGCGGCAGCGCCAGCGATTCCAGTAGCGGCACGATGTAGACGCAGTTGGTCTCCAGCACTGCACCATCAGTCAGGTCGATCTCGTGCAGTTTCAGTTCGTCGATGCGCTCGGCCACCGTTGCACCCGGTCCGGGCAGGAAACTGGCACGCACCCGATAGGCGATGTCGCCCAGCCGCAGGTCGAGGCTTGCCGGCTGGATCTGGCTTTCGACAAAGGGATAGGCCGGCAGGATCAGGCCTGCATCCGCCATTGCCGCGATCATGCGGTCGGGCAGAATGCCATTGGCGTCGGGTGGAAGCGTAAACGACACGATTGGGGGTCCCCGGGGTGACTTCGTTACCGTCATGGTGATCATGGACCGATCCGGTTATGATCGCATCTCTTTGTTTGAGCATGACCTTGTTTGAGCATGACCTTTTCGGAAAACCGATTCTCACCTCGGTATCATGCTCTAGACACTGAAAATACAGGCTTTTATCGGTTATCCGATGGCCGCCTTGACGGAAAGGGCGCGACCGAATAAGAGCATGACTTATCCCGTGGTGATTTGAGCCGGCCGGCTTGCAGCCACGTAAAATAAGTCGCTAAACAGGCCGGGGACACGTGTGATCCCGGCCTGTGGAATTTTTCCAGGCCGGTTTTTTTGTGACCATTTTCAAGGGTGGTCACGACGGAGGTCACATGTCTGAGTCTACCGCACCCACCTCGCCGACAGCCCATTACCGCCCGGAAACCCGGCTAGTTCATTCCGGCTCGTTACGCTCGCAATTCGGCGAAACATCCGAGGCGCTGTTTCTGACCCAGGGCTTTGTCTACGACACCGCCGAGCAATGCGAGGCGCGCTTCAACGGCGAAGATCCCGGCTTCATCTATTCGCGCTTTTCCAATCCCAATATCTCGATGTTCGAGCGCCGCATGATCGAACTTGAGGGCGCGGAAGCCGCCCGCGCTACCGCGACCGGCATGGCAGCGGTGACGACGGCCATCCTCGCGCCGCTGAAAGCCGGCGACCACGTGGTTGCGGCCAAGGCGATGTTCGGATCATGCCGCTATGTGGTGGAAGATCTGCTGCCGCGCTATGGTATTCAATCGACGCTGGTCGATGGCCTCGATCTCGACCAGTGGAAGAAAGCGATGCAGCCGAACACCAAGAGCTGCTTCCTGGAAAGCCCGACCAATCCGACGCTCGACGTGCTCGACATCGGCGCCATTGCCGAGATCGCGCACAAGGCTGGCGCTCGGCTGATCGTCGACAATGTGTTCGCGACGCCGCTCTGGCAAAGTCCGCTCACGCTCGGCGCCGATGTCGTGGTGTATTCCGCGACCAAGCACATCGACGGTCAGGGCCGTTGCCTCGGCGGCATCATCCTGTCGTCGGAAGCCTTCATCACCGAGCACATCCATACCTTCATGCGCCAGACCGGCCCGTCGATGTCGCCGTTCAACGCCTGGATGCTGCTCAAGGGCCTGGAGACGCTGGCGGTCCGCGTCCGCGCCCAGACCGAAACCGCCGCCAGCGTGGCCGAAGCCTTGGCGAAGCATCCGAAGATCTCGCGGTTGATTTATCCCGGCCGCGCCGATCATCCGCAGGCCGCTTTGGTTAAGAAGCAGATGCGTGCCGGATCGACGCTGGTCGGCTTCGAGGTCAAGGGCGGCAAGGCGGCGGCGTTCCGCACGCTCAACGGGCTGAAGCTGGCGCGGATTTCAAACAATCTTGGCGATGCCAAGAGCCTCGTCACCCATCCGGCCACCACCACGCATCAACGGCTGACGCCGGAAGCGCGTGCCGAACTCGGCATCAGCGAAGGCTTTATCCGGTTCTCGGCCGGCCTCGAACACCGCGACGATCTGATCGAGGATTTGCAGGCGGCGCTGGAGAAGGCGTGAGTCTAACCACAACACCGCTGTCGTCCCGGCCACCGAGCCGGGACCCATACGCCGCGGCGGTGCTAACGAAAGACGGTGTTAAAGACCTTCTTCTATCCACATCGTCCTGTGGTTATGGGTCCCGGCCTTCGCCGGGACGACACCGATAGATCGATTTCACATCGGCCGATAGGCGCGCACCCGTGACTGCACGTTGACACCGAGCTTGATCTGGCCGACCGACTTGATGATGTCGTCGCCGAGCAATTGGGCGAAACAGGCATAACCCCAGTCGTTCATGTGCAGGCCGTCGGCAATCACAAAACTGTCGATCGGGAGCGCCTGGTTCTCGTGCCATTCGCGCATCACCTCGAAGCGCGGGAAGATGCCGACATGGCGAAGGTCGGCAACTTTACCGAGCAGCTTGATCATCTGGCTGGCGCTCTCCGCGCGCTCAGTGACCCGCGGCGAATATTGCGGATCGACCAGCACGAGATCGGCGCCCGCGGCCTGAATGCGGGTGACGCCATCCTCCACCAGCTTTGCAGTCTCGGCGGGATCGAGATTACGCAGCACCGCATTGGTGCCGACCTGCCAGATCACCAGATCCGGTTTTTTTTCGATCACCTCGTCCTGCAGCCGCTTCATCATTTCGGGCGCGTCTTCGCCGCCCTTGCCGGCATTGACCACCGTGATGTCGGCGCCCGGATAATGCCGATGCAACTGCGCCGCCAACCGATTGGGATAGGTGAATTCGGGAGATGTCGTGCCATAGCCCTGTGTCGATGACGATCCGAAGGCGACGATCGTCACGGGGTCCCCGGAAGCCAGCTTGTTCGCGACATGCGGCAGCGAGCCCATCGATTTGGCGCCGCCCTTCGGCGGCAGGCACGGCACGCGGCTGAAAATGTCGCTGGCCGATTTGGCGACCTGCTTCACCTTTTCGATCGCCTTGCTGGTGATGCTTTTCGGCTGCGACGGATTGGAATCGTCGACCGGCTGGACATCGCTCGCGCTGATCTGCGGCGTGGAAACCTTGGCGTCCTCAGACTTGGCACCGTCGGATAATGCAGCTTGTTGCGTAGCTTGAGCGGTCTGCGCGTTCGCCACCGGCGTCAGCGATACAGACGTGGCGATCGCAACAGCGGCCAGCAATGTCACACGGCAAAAAGAGCGGTAAAAATTCGTCGAACTCATAAACGCCTGATCCTCAATTCTGCTGGGCCGGAATGCTGTGGCCCGCATTAATCACAAATTGCGACAGTGCGCGGCCAAGGCAATCATGGACACGCTTGGCAAGTTCGATGCCATGGACCGTGCTGAACAGGTCGAAGTCCCCCGACTCGTTCCAGTGCCGCATGATGGCGAAGCGGTCGAACAGGGGAACATCGTGCTGCTGCGCCACCACACGCATACTATCTAGGTACGGCGGCGCGGAAATCATCGTCTCGGTGCGCGGGCTGTATTGCGGATTCATCAGGACCACATCGGTTCCAGCTTCCCGCAGCGCAACAACTCCCTCGTCGACGGCGCTGCGAAAATCCTCGGGATCGACGGATCGCATAGCATCGACGGTACCGGTCTGCCAGATAACCAAAGTCGGCTTTTTGCCTTCAACCACCTTAACCATATCGGCAGCAACTTCTTCGGCGGTTTTCTTGGCCTGTATTTCTACGGATACGTTGACTGCGACCGACGGTAACTTCTCTTTCAGGATCGCCTGCAACCTGCCGGGATAAGCGCTCGCATCCGACGCATTGGTTGTATTGATCGTCGACGATCGGCTGCCCACGACGAGAATATCCAGCGAATGGCCGGTTTTTATGGCCTCCGCGACCTTCGGCAGCGCGCTTTCACTGGCGAGCAGATAGTCTGGAACCTCGCAACTGACGGCCGGTTCCTCGGCGCGTGCGGGGGCGGCGGACAAAACACCCGCCAGCATCGTCAAGCCCAGGATCAAACCTGAGTGAGACCTCATGACCCCCCTCCCGCCATATCGGCGTTGCCGCCAGCGTCCCTTTTCCGGGATGAATTCTTGTCGGCGGAATACTTGTACCATGAAAACAACCATGCCGCGGCGGACATAATCAGGATTCCGGAAATACTGATAACGAAATGCATTCCGGCGCCGCCGGAGACTTCCGCGAGCAGGAAATGCCCTGCGAACGCCAGGAACACGCCGAGGCAGAAAATCTCCAGCGAATGCTGTCCGCACAGGATTAGCGGCCGCAACCAGGGCGATTTCAACCCGGGCCAGTCCTTGGGCAGGAAGCGCACCGTCACCGCCGCCAGCGCCAGGAAATGCGCGAACCGCAACACGTCCAGGTCGGTCTTGCTGATCGGATACATCCATTGCTCGAGCCGGCGCGGCATCAGATGGCTGAGCTGCGGCACGTACCAGGTCAGCGTGACGCAGAACGCGGCGAACAGGTAGGCGAACGAAATCCATAATGTGACCGGCGACGACAGGATGCGCGACATCCGCTTCGCGCCGCCTTGCGCGCACCACGCGCCGAACACGAACAGCAATTGCCAGGCGAAGGGATTGAACGCCCAGAAGCCGTTCGGATACGCGCTCAGATACAGATCGTATTCCCAGGTGATCGCATAGAGCAGGACCGACAGCGCCAGCGTGACATCGGCTTTCCATTTCATCAGCCACAGGATCAGCGGCAGGAAAAGCATCAGCACGATGTAGAGCGGCAGCACGTCCATGTTGACAGGACGAAATCTCAGCAGCAGCGCCTGGACGATGGTCACATCGGGCTGCTTGAGAAAATCCATGATGCCCATTTCTTCCGAGTACAGCGGGTTCTCGAAACTGGTGGCCACATAGGAAATTTCCGCGAGGAAGATCGTGAACAGAAAGACATGCGCGACATAGATCTGCCAGACCCGGCGCAGGATGCGCGCGGTCGCGATCACGAAGCCGGCCTCCCGCATCGCGCGGCCGTACACAAAGGCCGCGGTGTAGCCCGAGATGAAAATGAAAATTTCGGTGGCGTCGCTGAATCCGTAATTGCGGATCGTCAGCCAGGTCAGGATATTCGGCGGCAGATGATCGATGAAGATCAGCCACAGCGCGAGGCCGCGAAACAAATCGAGCCGCAGTTCACGTTCGCCGCTGGGAGGAGCCGAAATAACAGGGAGCGGTGGCGCGGCCGGGGCCGTCGCGGGGGTATCCACGATAACATCCGCTGCGCCGGCAAGCGGCGGTCCGGCAATTCGATCGGCTATCGACGTCATCTGGCACCGTCTGGAGCAGGTTGGCCACCCCTGCGGGACTCAAGAGATAGTATCGGCCGCCAATGGGTTGCAGGCAAGTTACGCCCCCAAGTTACGCCCCATTGGCCAACGGGTTGCGCTTTAGGTCCGAACTATGTTGAAACGACGATTGGCGTTACAATAGCGGGGCTTGCCTGGTTCATTGGTTCCGCCCGAACGATTGATGAAGCCGCCGCAGGATTCGGAAGATTAGCCCGCATGTACCGCGCCGTTACCCGCCAGATCGAAGTCACCGTTGAGCCGAACTTCATGCCTGAACGTTCGTCGGCGGAAAACCGTCAATATTTCTGGTCGTATACCATTGTGATCATCAACACCGGCGCGGAGACCGTGCAGTTGCGGACCCGGCACTGGATCATCACCGATGCCTCCGGCCGCAAGCAGGAAGTCCGCGGCGAAGGCGTGGTTGGCGAACAACCCGTGCTCGCACCTGGTGAACGCTTCGAATATACCAGCGGCGTGCCGCTGGCGACCACGTCGGGCTTCATGACCGGCAGCTACCAGATGGAAAGCGAAAGCGGCGAACGCTTCGAGATCGACGTGCCGACATTTTCGCTGGATAGCCCCGACAGCAAGCGGGTGCTGAATTAGGACCCGGCAATCCATCTCGTTCTGAAGATTCTGGCGAAGATTGATGGATGCCCGGATCAAGTCCGGGCATGACGAAGGTGTTTTCGTCAGATGGCATAGGACATCACCATGCGCCGGTTCATCGCGTTCTAACTCACGATTGGCCGAACCGCCGCCTGGCCGAGCGAGAAAAGCACGGCCGCGAGCGCGGTGGCGGCAGCGTCAGGGCGGCGCTTTTCGAAGATTGTAAATTCAAGATCGGGCAATGGCGGTAAGCCGGTTTCCGCGCCCAGGGAACGAAGGCCCCCGATAACAGCACTTGCTGGAAGCGGCGTTATTGCAAGACCTGCAAGCGCTGCGGCGCGAACACCGGTGAGACTTGGGCTTGTGTAGACGATCTGCCAGACCAGTTCGCTGGCACGCAGCGCCGTGAGCGCGGCGTCGCGCGAGACAGAGTTCTCGCGATACAGGGCCAGCGGGAGCGCCGCGCCGGGCACGGGATCAAACGACTCCGAAGCAGCCCAGACCAGCGGTTCGCGCCATACCAGACGGCCTCTTGATGATCCCAATGGACGCTTTGCAAATACGACATCCAGACGTCCCGCATCGAGCTGTTCGATCATTTCCGAACTGACGCCGATCTGGACCTCCAGCTTTACGTCCGGATGCAGGCTGGCAAACCGGCCCAGCGCCGAAGGCAGGGAGCCACTGGCGACTTCCTCGTTGGCGCCGAGGCGCACGGTCCCGGACAGCCGCGGGGCCGTGAGCCGGTGACGGGCGGCTTCTTCAAGCTGCAGCAGGCGGCGCGCATCGCCCAGCAGCATCTCGCCGTCGTCGGTCAAGGCGACCGTCCGCGTCGTGCGGCGAAACAGCGGCCTTTTGATCTCAAGCTCAAGCCGCTTGATCTGCTGGCTGACGGTCGATTGCGTCAGGTTGAGCTGCTCGGCTGCGCGGTGAAAGCCGCCGCAATCGGCGACGGCAATGAACGAACGAAGCAGCTCAAATTCCATCATTCTATTGATCCATATTTACGATCAATCATATTATAAAATATCGTTTCTATAATCAATAGCCTCGCCCTACCTTCCTGGTCACGAGATGCCGATAGGCGAAACCGGGAAAGGGACCAGTCATGGTGGCAAGATCGAACCAGCGCGCGACGAACCGCAGCGAACGTTTGGCACGAGCCGCAGAGGTGATCGGCTCAGACACCAAGATCTGCCCGTCTAAGCGGATCACGGACTTGCTCGAGGCGGTTATTGAACCGGGCGACCGCGTCGCGATCGAAGGCGACAATCAGAAGCAGGCCGACTTCCTCGCGGCGGCTCTCGCCAAGGCAGATCCCACGCGCTTGCACGACCTGCATATGGTGCAGTCGGTGTTGGCGCGGCCCGATCATCTGACTGTTTTCGAGCGTGGTGTTGCCAGCCGGCTGGATTTCGCTTTTGCCGGGCCGCAAAGCCGGAAGCTTGCGGAACTGGTCTCGACCGGCTCGCTGAAGATCGGCGCGATCCACACTTATCTGGAACTTTACGCACGCATGCTGGTGGATCTGACGCCGCGTGTCGCGCTGGTGGTCGCCGACAAGGCGGACCGGGAGGGCAACCTCTACACCGGTCCGAACACCGAGGACACGCCCGTCATCGCGGAAGCCGCAGCGTTCAACGGCGGTATCGTCGTGGCGCAGGTCAATGAGATTGTTGAACGCCTGCCCCGCGTCGATATTCCCGGCGGCTGGGTCAATTTTGTCGTGCAGAGCCCCGCGCCCTACGCAATCGAGCCGTTGTTCACGCGCGATCCCGCCAAAATTCGCGAAGACAAGATATTGATGGCGATGATGGCGATCGCCGCAGTCTACGAACCCTATGAAATCCGCCGGCTCAATCACGGCATCGGCTATGCGACCGCCGCGATTGAATTGATCCTGCCCACTTTCGCCGCAGCACGCGGGCTGAAGGGCAAGGTGGCGACCAATTTCGTTCTTAATCCGCACCCGACGCTGATCCCGGCGATCGAGGCCGGCTTTGTCGAAAGCGTCTATTGCTTCGGTTCCGAAGTCGGAATGGAGCGTTACGTCTCGGAACGTTCGGACGTCTTTTCCGTCGGCGCAGACGGTCATCTGCGCTCAAACCGCGCACTGGCGCAGGTCGCCGGCCAATATGCCTGCGACCTCTTTGTCGGCGCCACGCTTCAGATTGACGCGCAGGGCAACAGTTCGACGGCGACAAAGGACCGGATCGCCGGGTTCGGCGGCGCACCCAACATGGGCGCGGATGCGCGCGGGCGCCGGCACACCAGCACGGCGTGGTTACGTGCGGGCCGTGACGCTGGCGACGACAACCGGGGACGCAAGCTCGTCGTTCAAATGGTGAATACCCGCCAGCCGGATGGAACTCCGAGTTTCGTCGAGCGACTGGACGCCGTCGACCTCGCAGCGACAGCGGGCTTCGCATTGCCACCCGTGATGATCTATGGCGACGACGTCACCCATGTCATCACCGAAGAGGGCGTCGCCAATCTTCTGCTTTGCCGTTCGCCAAGTGAACGGGAAGGCGCATTGCGCGCGATCGCCGGAGATACCGATTTCGGACACGCGCAATCGCAGGACATGACCGACGATCTGCGCCGGCGCAAAATCGTCATGCGCCCGACCGATCTGGGTATCGACGTACGCGAGGCGACGCGTGACTTGTTGTCCGCCAAAACGATTGACGATCTCGTCGTTTCCTCCGGCGGCCTGTACGCGCCGCCCGCGAAATTTCGCCGGCATGCCACCGCCGTCTAGCCGCGATGCCCGGCCGCAAGATTGCCGCACGTAACATCGACAGATGAAGAGGATACCGAGATGACATCGAATACCGTTAAGGCGCCCCATGCGCGTTCTGCAGACAAGGGATCGCCAGGTAACCGCCTCAACTCCGCCAGGTCCCCGTCCTGGCTGGATCGCCTCCGCAGCACGCTAGGTTTGCGCAACGGCGCAAGACAGCCCATCGCCGCGGTCAGTCAACTCGACCACGCCAGGAAGCTTGCGCAAGCATTGCTGTCCGAACGTGGCGAAGCCTCCGGCGCGGTGGTCTCGCGCGAACTGCACGAGGCCATCGGCAGCCTCGCCGCGGCAGATCGCCTGAAATTCCAGCGATTTTTGGCGGCGGAATTCACGCCGGATACGGCGATGCTGCGAGTCGCGGCAGAGACCTATCTCTCAGCCCCCACGGCCGAGGCCGCAGCGGTGCTGGCGCAGGCCGCCGATCCACCCCGGCAGGAACTGTTGCGACGCATGAATATGGCGCCCGGCGGCACGAGCGCATTGGTCGCGATGCGCAAGGAAATCGCCGGACATTTGCGCGACGAGCCAGCCTTGAAGTTGCTCGACCGCGACCTGAAGCACCTGTTTGCATCATGGTTCAACCGGGGTTTTCTCGAACTGCGCCGCATCGACTGGCAGTCTCCGGCTGCCGTCCTGGAGAAGCTGATCGCCTACGAAGCGGTGCATGAAATCCACGGCTGGGATGATCTGCGTCGCCGGCTGGCGCCGGACCGCCGTTGCTTTGCTTTCTTTCATCCGGCATTGCCGGACGATCCGCTGATCTTTGTGGAAGTCGCCCTTGTCCGGGGATTGGCGGGCGCCGTTCAGCCATTGCTCGTTCAGGATACCGACGACGAAGCCGCCCGCAATCGCGCATCGCTTGCCGATACGGCGATCTTTTACTCGATATCGAACTGCCAGGACGGCCTGCGCGGAATTTCCTTTGGCAATTTCCTGATCAAGCAGGTGGTCGAAGAATTAAAGGGCGAGCTGCCGCATCTGACACGTTTCTCAACATTGTCACCTGTGCCGGGATTCCGGCGATGGCTGGCGAAGCAAGCCGCTTCAACGAACGATGCAGAGGCCGTCTCGCTGGTCCAGTCGGGGGCTGATGCGCTTCCAGACGAATCCCTGAGGCCGCGACTGCTGGATCTCTGCGCAACCTATTTGACCCACCGCGCCACGGCGCAAGAACCGGCCGATCCTGTCGCGCGCTTTCATTTGGGAAATGGCGCGCGTCTTGAGCGGATCAACTGGCTCGGGAATACCGATCCGCGCGGCATCAGTGAATCGTTCGGCGTCATGGTGAACTATCTGTACGACCTCGAAACGATCGAGAGCAACCATGAGGCTTTCGTCAATGACGGAGCGGTCGTGCGCTCCGCCGAGGTGGATGCGCTGCTGTCCGAACATACTCCGGCATCAAACTCAGGCCACAAGAAACGGCAGGCGAAGCCGTAATCGAATTTCGCCAACTCGACATCGCCAACAGTCAATTATCATTCAACGCAAAGGAGAACTTCAATGAGCAACCAGGATGAACTCGCGCAGGGATATCGGATGAATCGCCGTGCCTTCGTCGGCATGATGGCAGCCGGAGCGGCGATCCCGCTTCTGCAGAGTAAGGCCGCGGCGCAACCATTGCCAAAAGCCCGAAACGTCGTGCTTGTGCATGGGCTTTTTGCCGACGGATCGTGCTGGTCCGAAGTCATTGCAAGACTTCAGTCAAAAGGCATCCGGGCCACGGCGGTGCAGAATCCGTTGACCAGTCTGCAGGACGCGGTTGAGGCGACGCAACGCGCGCTCGCTCTGCAGGAAGGACCGACCGTACTGGTCGGTCACTCCTTTGCCGGCATGATCGTCACCGAAGCCGGTGTGGACCCGAAGGTGTCGTCGCTTGTTTACGTCGCGGCGCGGGCCCCCGATGCCGGCGAAGATTACACCGCGCTGGCCAAGCAATATCCGACACCACCCGCCTCAGCAGGGATCGTCTGGTCCGGCGATGAGGGACAGTTGAGCGAAGAGGCCTTCCTGCGCGACTTCGCCGGAGACCTTCCCGCGGAAAAGGCGCGCGTACTTTACGCCGTCCAGGCCCCGTTCAAGCGAAGTCTGCTGGCCGGTAAAACGACCCATGCCGCCTGGCGGTCGAAGCCGAGCTGGTACGCGGTCTCCACGGAGGACCGCACCATCAATCCGGAGCTCGAACGATTCATGGCGAAACGAATGGGCGCGAAGACGATCGAAGTGAAAGCGAGCCATCTTTCCCTGATCTCGCAGCCGGACACGATCGCGAATTTGATCCTTGAGGCGGCCGGCTAGGCCAACGCGCAAAATAAAAGGCCGGCAGGTTCGCCGGCCTTTTTGCTGCCATCGGGAAAACCCGGCAGCGTCAGTACTTCGCGACGACGGGGCTGCCCCAGTTGAAGCGATAGTTGACGCCGCCCTTCACCACCTCGACCGTATTCGAAACGCTTATGCTCGAAGCGCCGGTGACGGTGCCGAGAACCGTGACGTTGCTGGAGCCAAAATCGATGTGATTGTATTCGACCTTGGCAGACCAGTTGGGCGCGAAGCCCCATTCGACACCCGCGCCAACGACCCAGCCGCTGCGGTTGGAGTTGGCGGTATTTGTTTCGAACACGGTCCCGTTTGCGAGCAGACCGGTCCCGGTCGAGCTGGTCTGACCCCAGGCGCCGCCGCCCTTCGCAAAGAACAGCCAGTTATCCGCGGCGTAACCGATACGGCCTGTTGCCAGCGCATAGTCCTTGTCCTTGGCCGTCACGTTGCTGCTGAATCCGCCAAAGACCGGACTTACGGTCGTGACGGAGCCGTTCACGTCGGCCCAGGAATATTCGCCTTCGATGCCGAAAACGACATTGCTGACCTGCCAATTGAAGCCGCCCTGCACGCCGCCGAAAAAGCCGCTCATGTTGTTTTTGTTGAATACGGTCCCGGTCGGAAAGGCCGCCACGCCCGGAGCAAGCTCGGTCGCTTGCTGCGAAGACCAGCCACCGCCGACATGACCGCCGACATAGAAGCCGTTCCAGTTGTAGATCGGTGGCGGGATATAGACCGGGGCCTTGGCCGGGATGGCCTGAGCCGGAAGATCCGCTGCCAAAGCAGGGGCGGCTGCGAACAGCGCCAATACGCTACCTGCCAAAAGAAGTTTCCTCATGATGGCGTCCCCACCTATCAACTTATGCTTGCAGGGTTTTTACGCCAAAATCGGAAAACTGCCTGTGATATAGTGGCAACATATCGAGGAAATTGTACCCCGGACCGGCGATCCGATGTTTACCTTTTTGGACCATGAGCGAGAGCCCCCAAGCGAGTGCCCTATGAACAAAGACCGCCACACACTCCGCAGTGACGACATCACGGCGATCATCGCTCCGGACGGCGCCGAACTGGTTTCGCTCAAAGAAAGGCAAGGGCTCGAGCTGCTCTGGCAGGCCGGCGCGGTCTGGCCGCGCCATGCGCCGATCCTGTTTCCGATCATCGGCAAGCTGAAGAACGATGCGTTGCGGCATCAGGGGAAAGTCTTTCCGATGACGCAGCACGGTTTTGCGCGTGACCGTCGTTTCGATTGGGCCGAGCGCGGGCCGGCATCGTGCACACTGGTTCTCAACGATGATGCGGAAACCCGTGCCCGCTATCCATTCGCATTCAAATTGGCGGTCACCTACACACTGGACAGAGCCGATCTGCATGTGAGCTATGAAGTCACCAACACCGGCGAGGAAATGCTGCCTACATCGATCGGCGGCCATCCGGCTTTCAACTGGCCGTTGCTGCCGGGACTCCCCAAGGAGGCCTATCGGCTGACCTTCTCCAGCGAAGAGAGCGCGCCGATCCGCCGCCTGAAAAACGGATTGCTTCGAACCCTTCCCGAGCCCACGCCGATCCAGGGCAAAACCCTCGTCCTTTCGGAACAGCTCTTTGAAGACGACGCGATCATTCTGGATCGCCCTGCCAGCACATCGGTACGTTACAGCGCCGATCGCGGCCCATCGATCGATGTGGCCTGGCAGGGATTCCGTGAACTCGGGGTGTGGGCGAAACTGGATGGCGCGCAATTGCTATGCATCGAGCCTTGGCATGGCTTTGCAAGCCCCGTCGATTTCGACGGCGAGTTCACCGACAAGCCTGGTCTGATGCAGATCGCACCGGCCAAGCATCGCACGCTGAGTTATCGAATTCGTGTCGGATAAGCGCCGTTATTCCACGCCGGCTTCCTGCGGCGTGAATTCGTAGACCGAGCTGCAGAACTCGCAGGTTACGACCACCTTGCCATCCTTGACCATGTCGGCGCGATCCTGGGCGGCGAAGCTGCCGAGCATCGCCGATACCGCGTCGCGCGAGCACGAACATTTCGCGCGGAGCGGCAGCGGCGCGAACACCCGCACGCCGCGCTCGTGAAACAGCCGGTACAACAGCCGCTCGCCCGACAGATCCGGATCGATCAGTTCGACATCCTCGACGGTCGAGATCAGCGACTGGCCTTCGACCCAGGCATCGTCTTCGGCAACTTCATGGGTCACCGCGCCTTCGGGGGCATCGCCCGGATGCAGGTCAGCCTGCCGCGCCCGCTCCGGCGCCTTGGGCAGAAACTGCAGCAGCATGCCGCCGGCGCGCCAGCGATGTTTCGGCCCGTCGCCGCCGCCGCGCCATTCTTCGCCGACCGCGAGCCGAACCCGCGTCGGAATCTGTTCCGAGCGCAGGAAATATTCATGGGCGGCGTCTTCCAGATTGCTGCCCTCAAGTGCGACCAGCCCCTGATAGCGGCTCATATCCGCGCCCTGATCAATGGTCATGGCGAGATGACCTTTTCCGAGCAGCGCTCCGGAATCCTGCCCGTCGACCAGCCGCTTGGCGTCGAAGCGCGCATAGGCGCGCAGGCGATCCGGTGCCTGGAAATCCACGATCAGGAACGACACCGGCCCGTCGGTCTGGGTCTGCAGGATAAAGCGGCCGTCGAATTTAAGCGATGAGCCGAGCAGCGTGGTCAGCACGATCGCCTCGCCGAGCAATTTACCGACCGCGGGCGGATAATCATGCTTGGTGAGGACGTCGTCGAGCGCAGGGCCGAGCCTGGTCAGGCGGCCGCGCAGATCGAGTGACGCAACCTCGAACGGCAGCACCGCATCGTCGACCGGAACGGCCGACGGCGCACGGACCGGGGTTTCATCTGGTATTTTGATGTCGGGGGATTGTGAGGTCATGGGGCTTATTTGGGGTTGGTCGGCGTAAATCGGAAGGGCTTGGAACGCCCGAAAATATCTCAACGAGTCGTCCCGGCCTTCGCCGGGACGACTCGTTGAGAGTTCTCGCGTCGAATAAAACTACGCCACCGTCCCGAAGCACCACGCCAAAATACCCTTTTGCGCGTGCAGGCGGTTCTCGGCCTCGTCGAACACCACCGACTGCGGACCATCGATCACTTCATCCGTCACCTCGTCGCCGCGATGGGCGGGCAGGCAATGCATGAACAGCGCATCGGGTTTGGCCAGCGACATCAGCTTGGCGTTGACCTGATAGGGTTTCAGCAAATTGTGGCGATGCTCACCGTCCTTGTCCCCCATCGAGAACCAGGTGTCGGTGACCACGCAATCGGCGCCACGCACTGCGGCTTCGGGATCGTTGCCAAGTACGATCGGCGCCTGCGTCGCCTTGATCCAGTCCTTCATCGACTTGTTCGGCGCCAGCTGCGGCGGAGTCGCGACGTGCAGATTAAAACGAAAGCGCTCTGCCGCGTGCGCCCATGACGCCAGCACATTGTTGTCGTCGCCGGTCCAGGCAATGGTCCGGCCCTGGATCGGACCGCGATGCTCCTCGAACGTCATCAGATCCGCCATCACCTGGCAGGGATGCGAGCGCCGCGTCAGCCCATTGATGACGGGCACGGTGGCGTGCGCGGCCAGTTCAAGCAGCGCATCATGGTTGAGGATGCGGATCATGATCGCATCGACATAGCGCGACAGTACCCGCGCGGTGTCGGCGATGGTTTCGCCGCGTCCGAGCTGCATTTCGGCGCCGGTCAGCATGATCGATTCACCGCCAAGCTGGCGCATTCCGACATCGAACGACACCCGGGTGCGGGTCGAGGGCTTTTCGAAAATCATCGCAAGGGTCTTGCCCTCGAGCGGCCTTGGCGGCTTGGCATCCTGCTTCTGCTTCGCCTTCAGCGCTACACCGGCGTCGAGCATGTTGCGCAGCTCTTTGGTGGGAAGCTCGTTGAGATCGAGAAAATGGCGCGGCGGCTTGCTCATAGCACCGCCGCCCGTTTTGAATGATCGCCCGACAACGCCGTGCAGGCGCGCTCGAGCCGCTGTACGCCTTCCTCGATCTCCGCCTCAGTGACGATCAAGGGCGGCAGCAGCCGCACCACATTGTCACCGGCGCCGACCGTGAGCAGTTTCTGATCGCGCAGGGCCGCCACCAGATCCGTCGACGGCACCACGGCCTTGACGCCGATCAACAGCCCCTCACCGCGCACTTCGGAGAGCACGTCCGGATGGCGATCGACCACCGAGGCCAGCTTCTGCTTGAACAGCAGCGACATCTTCTGCACGTGGTCGAAGAAGCCCGGTTTCAGCATCACGTCGAGCACGGCATTGGCCGCCGCAACCGCCAGCGGATTGCCGCCGAAGGTCGAGCCGTGCGAACCCGGCGTCATGCCGGCCGCCGCGTCGGCGGTCGCCAGACAGGCACCGATCGGAAAGCCGCCGCCGAGCGCCTTGGCCAGCGACATCACGTCCGGCGTGACGCCGAGGCGTTGATGCGCGAACAGCTCGCCGGTGCGGCCCATGCCGGTCTGCACTTCGTCGAAAACCAGCAGCAGGCCGTTGTCGTCGCAAAGCTCGCGCAGCGCCCGAAAGAACGCATGCGGTGCGGCGCGCACGCCGCCTTCGCCCTGCAGCGGCTCGATCAGGATGCCGGCGGTCTGCGGGCCGATCGCTTTCTTGACGGCGTCGAGATCGCCGAGCAGCACCTGATCGAAGCCGTCCATCGGCGGCCCGAAGCCTTCGAGATATTTGGCCGAGCCGGTTGCCGCCAGCGTCGCCAGCGTGCGTCCGTGAAACGCGCCGTCGAAGGTGATGATGCGATAGCGTTCCGGATGGCCCTTGGCGGCGTGATGTTTGCGCGTGATCTTGATCGCGCATTCCATCGCCTCGGCGCCGGAATTTGCGAAGAACACGAAATCAGCGAAACTCACTTCGCACAGCCGTGCCGCGAGCCGTTCGCCATCGGGGCTCTTGAACAGGTTCGACATGTGCCACAGCTTGGTGGCCTGCTCCTGCAGGGCTGCGACCAGATGCGGATGCGCATGGCCGAGCGCATTCACCGCGACGCCGGAGGTGAAATCGAGATAACGCTCGCCATTGGTGGCGACCAACCATGCACCCTCGCCGCGCTCGAAACCGAGATCGACCCTGGCGAATACGGGAAGCAGATGCGACGTGGCGCTCTTGGTCATGGCGATCACTTGAACGTTTGGACTGTTCTTGATGCGCGCATTGACGCGATCGCATCAACAATCAGCCTCGGAAAACAAAACGTGCCGCCTTTTCGGGGCGGCACGTGGCAATCATTCTATGCGCGCGGCGATAGGTGTCAACAGTCCCCGTAGAATTGCGGTGCCGTGGAAAAGGCCGATTACAGTGCTTAAATAACGGAACATGTGGACGCAACGATGCGGACTCTTGCGCCGGAGTCACGCCATATTGTAGCTTCTCGGCTGTCGGGTACGACATCTCGTGCGGCAGTACTGACCCTCTTAGTCGCTGGTGTTTGGCGTAAACGTTCGGGCGCAAATTTCGCGCCCGGCGAGGGCTAAGGGATTCTGTCCGCTGGGATTTTTAGAGCTTTGGCACCGCAGCGCGGCCCCTGACCGGCCGGCGCAACGCGAAGGAAAGAGTGCGATGACGGTACTGACCTGGTCTGACGATCGCGTCGAGCAACTGAAGAAACTCTGGGAAGCCGGGCTTTCGGCGAGCCAGATTGCCGCAGAACTTGGTAACGTGACCCGAAATGCGGTGATCGGCAAAGTCCACCGCCTGGGACTTTCCGGTCGCGCCAAGAGTCCCTCCTCGGCGGCACCGCGGCAACGCAAGGCTCGGCCGGCTCAGCACATGATGCGGGTATCGCGCCCGGTTTCGCGCGGCAACACCGCGCTGGCCCACGCCTTCGAGGTCGAGCTTGAGCCGGATCCGGTCGCCTATGACAATGTCGTGCCGATGAGCCAGCGGCTGTCGCTGCTGGAACTCAACGAGGCGACCTGCCATTGGCCGATCGGCGATCCCTCCAGTTCCGAGTTCTTCTTCTGCGGCGGCAAGGCGCTGACCAGCCTGCCCTACTGCGCCCATCACTCGCGGATCGCCTATCAGCCGGCGAGCGACCGTCGCCGCCAGCAGCCGAAGCCGACGCGGTAAGAACTGCTGTTGTGTCATAATATCTGTCGTCGTCCCGGCGAAGGCCGGGACCTATAGCCGCCGGTAGTCGCGGTTATGCCCAGTTGGGCAACCATTCTCAAAATCTGGATCGACAGTTTCACACCTCATCCTGAGAGCCTGACTGATAATTGGCAGGAGCCACCGTGTGTGGCTTTAAGTACCGGTTCCCGCGCAACTTTAGAATCGATTAGCGTGTGGTTCTGAAATTTTAGAATCAAGATAAGCGAAGCCAGATCGACTGCCGCAGGACAAAAATGCCAAAGTGCGGCCGTCCTGCGAATTATGAGTCAGACTCTGAGGAGCGCGTACTTGCGCGCGTCTCGAAGGATGGAAGTTTGGTCCATGCTTCGAGACGCGCCTATCGGCGCTCCTCAGCATGAGGCCGTCGTTTCGAGGACGACCAGCTACTCCACCTTCGCGAACCGGTCGTCCAGCGCGTAACCGGCGCCGCGCACGGTGCGGATCGGGTCCTGCTCGCGGCCGGGATTCAGCAATTTGCGCAAGCGCCCGATATGCACGTCCACGGTGCGCTCATCGATGTAGATGTCACGGCCCCAGACGCTGTCGAGCAACTGCTCGCGGCTGAACACGCGGCCGGGATGCTCCAGGAAAAACTCCAGCAGGCGATATTCGGTCGGACCGAGATCGACCGGACGACCCGAACGGGCGACGCGGCGTTTCTCGCGATCGAGTTCGATATCGCCATAGGTGAGCACGGTGGCGAGGCGCTCAGGACTTGCGCGGCGGAGCAAGCCCCGTACCCGCGCCAGCAATTCCGGCACCGAGAACGGCTTGACGATGTAATCGTCGGCGCCGGTCGCCAAACCTCGAACCCGTTCGCTCTCCTCACCACGCGCGGTCAGCATGATGATTGGCAATTGCCGGGTTTCCGGCCGCGCCCGCAGCCGCCGGCACAATTCGATCCCGGACAGACCCGGCAGCATCCAGTCGAGCACGATCAGGTCGGGAACACGTTCCTTCAGGCGGGTATCGGCATCATCGCCGCGCCCGACGGTTTCGACGTCATACCCTTCGGCATCGAGGTTGTAGCGCAACAGCGTGGTGAGCGCTTCCTCGTCTTCCACCACCAAAATGCGCGCGCTCATGTGAATAACCTTCTCGTTTTAGATGGATTATGTGGGCGGGTTTTCTTCACGTGAATGATCTCACCTCGAAAACGCGGCTTCAGCTACCGGGGACAGTCGTGGCAAAGGCCGTCATGTCGCCCTTCGGGCGCTTGTCGAGAATCTGCTGGCCTTCGATCATGTAAAAGACGGTTTCCGCGATGTTGGTGGCGTGGTCGCCGATCCGCTCGATGTTCTTGGCGCAGAACATCAGATGGATGCAGAAGCTGATATTGCGCGGATCTTCCATCATGTAGGTCAGAAGTTCACGGAACAGCGAAGTGCAGATGGCGTCGACTTCCTCGTCGCCCTTCCACACCGCCATCGCGGCCGGCAAATCGTGCGCCGCATAGGCGTCGAGCACGGATTTGACCTGCGACTGCACGAGGTCGGTCATGTGTTCGAGGCCGCGGATCAGCTTCAGCGGCTGGAAATCGCTCTCCAGCGCCGCGACGCGCTTGCCCATATTCTTGGCGAGATCGCCGATCCGCTCGAGATCGGTGGCGACGCGCATCGCGCCGACGATTTCGCGCAGATCCACCGCCATCGGCTGGCGCCGCGCGATGGTCAATACCGCGCGCTCTTCGATCACGCGCTGCAAATTGTCGATTTCCGCGTCCGCAACAACCACGCGCTTGCCGAGCGCGACGTCGCGGCGGATCAGGGCATCGACGGATTCGACGATCATGCGCTCGGCGAGGCCGCCCATTTCCGCGACCAGCCGGGTCAGTTCCTGCAGATCGCTGTCGAACGCCTTGGCGGTATGTTCCGAAGCCATCCTGTTTCTCCTTAGCCGAACCGGCCGGTGATGTAGTCCTGGGTGCGTCGATCGTTCGGCGAGGTGAAGATCTTGTTGGTCTCGTCAAATTCGATCAGTTCGCCCAGATACATGAAGGCGGTCTTGTCGGAGACGCGCGCGGCCTGCTGCATATTGTGGGTAACGATGGCGATGGTGTAGTCCTCCGCCAACTCCTGGATCAATTCCTCGACCTTGGCGGTCGATATCGGATCGAGCGCCGAGCACGGCTCGTCGAACAGGATCACTTCGGGCCGCACCGCCACGGTACGGGCGATACAAAGCCGCTGCTGCTGGCCGCCGGACAGGCTGAGGCCGCTGGAGTTCAGCTTGTCCTTGACCTCGTTCCACAGCGCGCCGCCGCGCAGCGCCTTCTCGACGCGGCCGTCCATCTCGGACCTTGAAATCTTCTCATAGAGCCGGATACCGAACGCGATGTTCTCGTAGATCGTCATCGGGAATGGCGTCGGCTTCTGGAACACCATGCCGACCCGCGCCCGCAGCAGATTGAGATCGAGCTTGGGATCGAGGATGTTGGTCTGGTCGAGCATCAATTGACCGGTGGCGCGCTGGCCCGGATAGAGGTCGTACATCCGGTTGAAAATCCGCAGCAAAGTCGACTTGCCGCAGCCGGACGGCCCGATGAACGCGGTGACGCGGTTGGTGCCCAGCGTGATGTTGATGTTCTTCAGCGCGTGATGTTCGCCATAATAGAAGTTGAGGCCGCGCGCGGTGACCTTGGCCGGCACATCCGCCTGACTGGAGCCCGACAAAGCCGGCGCGTTTGGAACACTCACGGATACGGAAAGGTCGTTCATTTTGCAGTCCTCTCGGCGCCCAGAATGCGCGCGCCAATATTCAAGGCGAGCACGGTGAGCGTGATGATCAGGGCCCCGCTCCAGGCGAGCTGCTTCCAGTAGGCATAGGGGCTTTGCACGAAATTGTTGATGGTGACCGGCAGGTTGGCCATCGTCTTGTTCAGGCTGAGGCTGAAGAACTGGTTGCTGAGCGCGGTGAACAACAGCGGCGCGGTTTCACCGGCGACGCGGGCGGTCGCCAGCAGCACGCCGGTGATCAGGCCGGAACGCGCCGCGCGATAGGCAATGCGCTTGATGACCAGCGAGCGCGGCAGGCCCAGCGCGGAAGCCGCTTCGCGCAGCGGATTGGGCACCAGCAGCAGCATGTCTTCGGTGGTGCGCACCACCACGGGGATCACGATCACGGCCAATGCCAATGAGCCGGCGAGCGCCGAGAAACCGCCCATCGGAATCACGATCGCGCCGTAGATGAACAGGCCGATGATGATCGACGGCGCGCTCAGCAGGATGTCGTTGATGAAGCGGATCACCGAGGTGAGGCGATCGTTCCTGCCATATTCGGCCAGATATGTCCCGGCGAACAGACCCAGCGGCGCGCCGATGCCGACGCCGATCACGGTCATGATAACAGAGCCGACGATCGCATTCAGCAGGCCGCCTTCATTGGCGCCCGGCGGCGGGGTGTTCTCGGTGAAGAGTTGCAGGCTCAGCCCGGCCACCCCGTTGAACAACAGGGTGAACAGGATCAGCGCCAGCCAGGTGACGCCGAACAGTGCGGCGCCCCAACACAGCGCCCGGATGATGATGTCGCGGCGGCGGCGGGCATTGTAGATCGGGTTCATGCTCAATTCCCCGCCTTCTTTTCCAGCCGCAACAGCATCAGCCGCGCAGCCGCCAGCACGAAGAACGTGAGCACAAACAGCAGCAGACCGAGCAGGATCAGACCGGACTGATGCAGGCCGTCGCTCTCGGCAAACTCGCTGGCGATCGCCGCCGAGATCGTGGTGCCGGGTGCAAAGATCGACGACGAGATGCGGAATGAATTTCCGATGATGAAGGTGACCGCCATGGTTTCGCCGAGCGCACGGCCGAGCGCCAGCATGACGCCTCCGATGACGCCGACCCGGGTGTAGGGAATGACCACATTTCGTACCACTTCCCAAGTAGTGCAGCCGACGCCATAGGCGGCTTCCTTGAGCACCGGCGGCACGGTCTTGAACACGTCGACCGAAATCGCGGTGATGAACGGCAGCACCATGATGGCCAGAATCAGCGCGGCGTTAAACAGGCTGAGATAGGACGGCGGTCCGCCGAAGATCGATCCCAGAACCGGAATGCCATCGCACAGCCAGATCATGAACGGCTGGAACGTGTAGGCCAGAAATGGCCCGAGCACGAAGAAGCCCCACATGCCGTAGATGATCGAGGGGATGCCGGCGAGCAGTTCGATCGCGATGCCGATCGGGCGGCGCAGCGATTGCGGACAGAGCTCGGTGAGGAAGATCGCAATACCGAGCCCGACCGGGATCGCGATCAGCATCGCGATGAAGGAGGTGACGAGCGTGCCGTACATCGGGCCGAGCGCACCCAGCACCGGCGGATCGGCGGAAGGCGCCCAGCGCTGGGTCCACAGGAATGCGAAGCCATATTCCTTCATCGCCGGCCAAGCGCCCGCGATCAACGATAGGATAATGCCGCCGAGGATCAGGAGGACCGAGATCGCGCAAGCGCGGGTGATCCAGTAAAACGTGACATCGCCGAGCCTGAAGGCATTGAGCGCCCGGGCGCGATCGTAAGGTCCGGCAGCTTCCATCACATCGCTCTGAACGGCCATGTCTGCCACGCCAATGTCCTCTGTCTAGTTCAAAGCGGCGAAGATGTCGCCACGCGTCGAGGTAGTTTCTTGGAATAGTTTTTACCGACTGATCCAGCCGCGTCGTTCCGGCATCCGCTTTGGGGGCAAAACCCGGAATCCAAGTGCACTGCGGCAGTCCTGGATTCCGGAGTTTGCTGGTTTGATCCGCCCCGCGAACGCGCCGGATGGCACGTTCGCAAACGACGGGAAGCGAGAGCGATCTTTAGCTCTTGATATCGGCCGACCAGGTCTTCTCGATCAGCTTGACCACGGGGTCCGGCATCGGAATGTAGTCGAGTTCCTCAGCCATCTTGTCGCCCTTGGCGAAAGCCCAGGTGAAGAACTTGACGGCTTCCGCGGAGGCCGCCTTATCGGCCGGCTCCTTATGCATCAGGATGAAGGTCGAGGCCGTGATCGGCCATGACTTTTCACCCGGCTGGTCGGTGAGGATCACGTAATAACCGGGAGCCTTGGCCCAGTCGGCATTCGAGGCGGCGGCCTGGAAGGCCTCCACGCTCGGCTGCACAGCCTTGCCAGCCTTGTTGATCAGACCCGCATAGGTCAGCTTGTTCTGCTTGGCATAGGCGTATTCGACATAACCAATCGAGTTCTTGGTCTGGCCGATATTGCCGGAAACGCCTTCATTGCCCTTGGCGCCAACGCCAGCCGGCCATTCAACCGCGGTGCCGGAGCCAACCTTGGTCTTCCACTCCGCGCTCACCTTGGAAAGGTAGTCGGTGAAGTTGAACGTCGTGCCCGATCCGTCCGAGCGGCGGACCACCGTGATGGCGTCGGTCGGCAGCTTTACGTTCGGATTGAGCTTCTTGATCGCCGGATCGTCCCACTTGGTGATCTTGCCGAGATAGATGTTGGCAAGGGTATCGCCGTCGAACACCAGCTCGCCGGGCTTCACACCCTCAAGATTAACCACCGGCACGATCGCGCCCATGACCATCGGCCACTGCACCAGACCGTCCTTCTCGAGCTGCTCGACCTTGAGCGGCATGTCGGTGGCGCCGAACGTCACGGTCTTGGCTTCGATCTGCTTGATGCCACCACCCGAACCGATCGACTGGTAGTTCAGACCGTTGCCGGTTTCCTTTTTGTAGGCATCGGCCCACTTCGAATAGATCGGGAACGGGAACGTCGCACCCGCTCCGGTGATGTCGGCGGCGAACGCCGACGTCGATGCGGCGACCAGGCCGGCAGCGACGATCGTTTTCATGAAATTCATTGCTGGTCTCCATCTCGTAAGCGAAGCGCTCACGTCGCCCGTTTAGGGGCGGTCGGTGCCCCTTTTACGAAGGTTTGGTGACAGATGGATGACAGCGTTAGGCTATTGAAATTGCTTAACTTAATGCCGAAGCGGAGGTCTTTGCCTGGGGAAAACAGGCGGTAAAAGTAGCGCCGTTTTTCGGCACGCTTTCGATCAAAAGCCGGCCGCGATGCCGGTTAACAATATGTTTCACCAGCGATAAACCGAGCCCGGTTCCGCCCTGGGCGCGGCTGTCGCCGACATCCACCCGGTAGAACCGTTCGGTGAGCCGCGGCAGATGTTCGGGCGCGATACCAGGCCCGAAATCGCGCACCATGACCCGCACCTCGGGGGAGTTTTCGCCCGACATCGCCTGACTGAGCGAGACGATGACCTTGCCGCCGGACGCGCCGTATTTCAGCGCGTTTTCGATCAGGTTTTCGAATAGCCGCAACAATTCCTCGCGGTCCCCCGCGATCGCCACCGGCGTCTCCGGCAAATCGATATCGATCTCGACCTGACGCTCCCCTGCCAGCGGCTCAAGCCCATCCGCCACCTGGCGAATAATGGGCACGATATCCACCAGCGTGTCCGGGCGCACATGGGCTGACAGTTCGACCCGTGACAGCGACAACAGATCGTCGATCAGCCGGGCCATCCGGGTCGCCTGGGTGTGCATGATGCCCAGAAAGCGCTCGCGCGCCTTGACGTCATCCTTGGCCGGCCCCTGCAGCGTGTCGATGAAGCCCGACAGGGCCGCCAAGGGCGTGCGCAATTCATGACTGGCATTGGCCACAAAGTCGGCGCGCATTTCCTCGACCCGGCGCAGCGGCGTCTGGTCGTGGAATGTCATCAGCATGCATTTGTCGGCGCCACCGAACAGTGTCGGTACCGGCACCGGCGTGATGATCAATTCCATCCAGCGATCGACCGGCACGTGATCGAGATAGGTCGCACGCCTGGTTTCCGTGGTCGCAATGGCTTCGCGCAGCGCCGTGATGATCTCGGGCGAGCGCAGCGCGAACTGGGCGAGCTCGTTGCGGCGCAGCGCCGGCGCGAGCTGTGCGGCGGCGGCATTGAGATGAATGACGCGACCGGCGCGGTCGAGGAGAACGGCGGGATCCGGCATGCCGGCGACAATGGCGCTGACCGCGGCAGACTCCACCGGGTTGACCCCGCGGACATCCTCGCGGGACGCGGACACGTTATGCAATCGCCACGGCACCAGCGCAGCAGCAGCGATGCAGATAAACACCGCGACGGCGCGGAGCGGCGACAATTCGCCGAAGGTGACCAGGGCCGCCAGCGCCATGCCGGCCGCAATCAGGATGATGGCCGAATGCCGCAGCCGGTCCGGCCAAGGCGAGAAAAAGGACGATGAAGAAGAATCATCTATTGCCATCAGGCCGGTTCTCTTCCCATTCGCGTCCGTATCGTCAGGCGCCGGAATCCCCGCGCTCTCTCACGTACACGGCTTTGTGTTTCGGTTCCCCGGAGCCAGCCGTCGCCTGCCGCAGGCGCTTCAGCCGCGTCCCGACGATAACCTCCCGAAACGTCAGTAAGATTACAGATATGACAAAGGGAGCAAGATAATAGAGGACCCGGAACAATAGCATTCCGGCCAGCAGGTCCTCCCGGTCCATCTGCCACAGGCCGACCAGCATGGCGGCGTCGAACACCCCAAGACCTCCCGGGGAATGGCTGGCGAAGCCAAGCAGCGTCGCCGAGACAAAAATGACGGCCACCACGACAAAGCCGAGATTGGGTTCATCCGGAACCAGCACGTACATCGCCAGGGCGCAAAAGCCGAGATCGACGATGCCGATCACGATCTGCAGCAACGTCAGCGGACCGCCCGGCAGCAGCACCGTCCAGGGCCCGCGGCCAACCCGCCGCGGCTGGGTCCAGACCCAGACCACATAAGCTACCAGCGCCACGATGATAGCGAACGCGGCCATGCGGTTCATCCACGGCGGAAGCTGATCGATCGAGGACGCCGCTTCCGGGTGGTAGGCGATCCCAAGTCCCAGCACCGCGGCATTGCCAAGCCAGAACGTCAGGCCGGCCAGAAAGCAGATCTTGGCGACGTCGATCGCGTTCAGCCCCCAGGCCGAATAAATGCGGTAGCGCACCGCGCCACCGGTAAAGACGCTGGCGCCGACATTATGTCCGATCGAATAGCTGGTGAAGGCTGCGAGCGCGTTGACGCGGTAGGGGATATCGGGACGGTTGATCGCGCGCACCGCGAACAGATCATAGAATGTCAGGGTGAAATAGCCCGCGGCCACGAACAACGCCGCGAGAGCGATCGATTTGGGCTCGGTGCCCTTGATGGCCTCGATGACCTCTTCGGTGTCGATGCCCTTGAGCATATGATAAAGTACGTAGCACGCGATCCCGATGACCGTGACGCTGACCACAACACCCAGTTTATGCAAGATTTGCTTGTGGCGCAGAAACGAGATCGCCCTGCGTATTGCTTCCAGCATCTACACCTCGAATTACGATCCCAGAACCACGATCTCACCACGGTGGATGCCGGGCGAACTTCGCCGCCGCCAGCGCCACGCTTGCTCCCTGCCGGGATGTCGTAGCTTGTTTTGAGCCGGAGTGGAATTCGCTTGATGTGAATAAAACACGTTCCTTCAATATATTAGGCCAGATTCAGAGCAGCAGAACGCACAGTTTTGGGGCATTCGCCCCAGTCTAGCATAGTCTGATGACACAACCCCATCGGCGGCAAATGGGGTTTTCCCGATTTCAGGCGGCTGAGAGGCCCGACAGCCGCTGGAAAATCAACAAATCGAGCTCTGGCGCCTTGCCGACGAGACCGGTCAATATGGCATGGACCTGTCCACGATGGTGGGTCTGGTGGTTGAACCAGTGGGCCAGCGCCGGAGCCATCTGCTGCTCGAATTGCTCCGGCGTGGAGACGCGGCGATATCTGATCGTGCCCGCGATGCGTCCGTCATCGAGCCGGTCGACGAAATCGATGATCCGCTGGTCCTCCGCCTCACGCACCGCGCGCAGCTCGGTGAAACTCTCGAACAGGATCGCATCCAGCCGATCCGGTGCGCCGCCCTCCCCGGTAAAGCGGTGCATCCAGACACGGTCGGTTACCAGGAGATGGTTCAAGGTACCGTGGACCGATTTGAAGAAGGCGCCGCGATCGGCGCGGTATTGCTCGGTACTCAGTGCTGCGGCCGCCTCATAAAGCCGGCCGTTGGCCCAGGCATTGTAATGACCGAACATCTGATAATGAGCCGCGAGAGTCATGGTCTGCCTCAGGGATCCAGAGATCGCCGCTACTTTCAAGCGGCCGGCGCGTGGCCTGAAACCACCCAGGCGCGCAGCCACGATCCCACCGTGCAGCCAGCCAGATATAATGCAAACATGACAAGGCCGAGATCGAGCCAATAGCCGGGGCGGCCGGGGATCACGTGGGCCAGCGCCGCGGCAACCAATGCCGCCGCCAACACCGCCAGCCATCGCGACGTCACCTTCGATACGCCCTGACCGCGCTGAACCACCGCGATCCAGCCCATCGCAAAACCCAGCAGCAGCGATCCCAGCAGCCAGCCCCAGTGAAATGTCGCGAGATAGATCATCGTTATTCCTTCACCACGAATTCGATGCGGCGGTTATGCGACTTGCCTTCGTCGGTGTCGTTCGACGCAACCGGCTGGGTGCTGCCATAGCCCACCGCCGTGAAGCGGCTCGCGGGCAATCCGGCTCTCACAAGATAATCCGTCACCACCTCCGCCCGCTTTTCCGACAGGGCCTTGTTGAAGCCCTCGGGGCCATCGGCATCGGTGTGACCTGCAATCTCGATATTGATGGTCGGACAGCGCAGTGCGGTTTCGATCAGATGATCGAGCAACCCGGCCGAATCCGGATCGAGGGTGGAAAGCCCGGATTCGAAGCGGATGGTTCCCTTGGCCAGCAAATCCGACAATAATTGCTGACACACGGTGGCATCCACCGGAGCGGCGGCAGGCTTGACCGGAATGTCCGCCTTGGACTGCCAGCCCTGCGGGAGATCCTTGGCAAAGCCGGCACGAATCTGGGCCGGCGCCGCATCGTAAAATGCATCGCCCGACAGCTTCACTTCCCGGTCCGACACCACAAGCGTGCCGGTCGACAGCCGTGAAAGCGCACCCAGCGCCGCGACCACCGCGTTGGTAAATCCGGCGGGCGCGCCGACGCTGGCCTTGAGATTGTCGACCACCTTTTCGCTGAAGAACTTGCGGCCGGCTGCCGCGACCAGCGCCGCATGGACATTGTTGTCGGGCACATAGCCGGTCAGCGTCAGTGTCAGCGCAACCGGATCCTTGTAGGCTTGGAAGATATAGGGCGGCGCCTTGATCTCGTTGCTGGCAACCGAAAATCCTTCGGGAAGATTTTTCAGCGCGGCCGCAATCGCTTCCCGGCCGCCAAGGTCACGCGCCATGCCGGACAGGCTGACCTTGGTGTCCGAAAGGGTGATCTTGCCGTCTTTCAGTTTGGCGATCTGATCGAGCAGCAGCAATGCAGCATTGTCGAAACGCGGTGGCGCGCCGCGCGACAGATTCATGTGATCGACGACTTCGACGCCACCAAGATCCGCGCGGGCCGCTTCCAGCAATTTGCCCTTGCTGGCCGGCAGCGGCGAATTGCCGCTCAAGGTAACCCTGACGACGTCCCGTTCCGCCGACCAGACGAACGGCTTGGCTTCAGGAACCAGACGGGTTTGGTCGTCCACCAGCCGCACGCCCGGCACCGCTTCCACTGCGGCCACCGAGCTGCGCCGGCCTTCTTCGGAGAAGGCTTCGGCGCTGAATGTCACGTCGCGGCCCGCGAGCGCTATTCTGCTCTTGTCGAGCACGGTATCCTTAAGTGCGGCTGTGCTGCGGGCGGCCAGATCGGATTCCAGGGGCACGGTGTTGTTCCATGCGGCCAAAGCCCACAAGACAATCAGTGGAATAACACCCGGCCACCATTTGCTGCTCCACCTGAAAAGTCCGTGCATTCGATGTCCCGCGGGGCCTGATTCCCCGTTTCCGAAATTCGTGACCTGCCATGCATCCCCTGACACGAACTTCGGCAATAAAGGGGGTACGGTATAACGATGATTTCAGCGCCGCTTTCAATTTGATGCTTCCTGCGCGTTTGCAAAGCCGTTTCAGGCAAAGCTCTGGCAGGCAAAGCCCTAGCAGGAACGTCAAACCGGCGGCACTGGGAACAGAGAGAAAACAAACCCTTGCAGGGCTGTCAAACCCGAAATAACAGGGAATAGTCCTGTAACAAGTCCTGCGCCGGGCAACTGCCCGACTAACCGTTTCTTCAGCGGTCCCCCGCTAGCTTCGGAATCACGTTCCAACCGGCCAACCGCCCCTGATGAAGCAGCTTCGCAATAACGTCATCCGCGCCGGACTTGGAGCGCTTTACATCACCGGCGCGCATAATTTGCTTCGTCCGATGTTCGCCGGCGTCGGCAGCATCTTCATGCTGCATCATGTCCGCCCGCCGCGCGACGCCGCATTCCAGCCCAACCGACATCTCGAGGTGGCGCCGGAATTCCTGCGCGCGATGCTGGGGCATCTTCGCTCGCATGACGTCGATATCATCACCATGGATGAGCTGTACCGGCGGCTGACCGAACGCGACTTTTCGCGGCGGTTCGCCTGCTTCACCTTTGACGATGGATATCGCGACAACAGGGACTTCGCGCTGCCGGTGATGCGGGAGTTCGAAGCGCCGTTTACGGTGTATGCGGCCAGCGACTTCGCCGAAGGTGTCGGCCGTCTGTGGTGGATCGCGCTTGAGATGGTGATTGCCAGGACATCTTCGATCGAAGCCGGTGTCGCCGGCCTGACTGCACGCCTCGATACCAGCACGTTGGCTGCCAAAGGGGCCGCCTTCAACCGTCTACACGACTGGCTGCGCGGGTTACGGGGCGGCGGCGACCTGCAGCGCGAGGCCAGCGCGCTATGCGCGCGTTACGGCGTCGATGAGACCGCGATCAGCCGCGATCTCTGCATGTCCTGGGACGAATTGAAATCTTTCGCGCAAGATCCTCTGATCGGCATCGGTGCACACACCATCACGCATTGCAGTCTGGCCCGACAATCCAAAGAAATCGCCGGCCAGGAAATGGCGGTAAGCCGTCAGCGGATTGAAGCCGCGCTACAGAAGCCCGTGCTCCACCTCGCCTATCCCTATGGCGACAAGTTCGCGGCCGCCGCGCGCGAATTCACCATGGCACAAGCGGCCGGATTCAAAACCGCGGTGACCACACGTCCGGGCATGATCTTTCCGGAAAGTGCGGGACATCTGACGGCGTTGCCGCGGGTCTCGCTCAACGGCAATTACCAGGACATCCGCATCCTGCCGGTCCTGACCTCCGGCGCCGCCACCGCGATGTGGAACGGCTTTCGGCGCATCGACGCGGCGTAAACTCACTCGCTGCCCTTTCCTTGACTCATCCTTCCCTCGCGCCCAAAAATATCGGCAAAATAAAGGGAGGACACCCATGTTCAAGGATCTGTTTTCGCTGCACGGCCGCGTCGCGCTGGTGACCGGGGGATCGCGCGGCATCGGCAAGATGATCGCGTCCGGATTTCTTAGCCAAGGCGCCGCCAAGGTCTACATCACCGCGCGCAAGGCCGGGCCGTGCGAGGCAACCGCGAAAGAACTGACCACCGAATATGGCGGCGAATGCATCGCGCTGCCGATCGATATTTCGACCATGGCGGGCATCGACATGCTGGCCAGCGAGATCAGGAAGCGCGAACCGAAGCTCGACATTCTCGTCAACAATGCCGGTGCGGCATGGGGCGCGGACTTCGACGAATTTCCGGAAAGCGGCTGGGACAAGGTGATGAACCTCAACGTCAAGACGCCGTTCTTTCTGACCAAGGCGCTGGCCGGCCTGCTGCGCGCGGCTGCAACCGCAGAGAAGCCCGCTAAAGTGATCAACATCGCCTCGATCGACGGCATCTTCGTCAATCCGCTGGAGACCTATTCCTATGCGGCGAGCAAATCCGGCCTGATCCATCTGACACGACGAATGGCGGTAAAACTGATCGGCGACCACATCGTGGTGACGGCGATTGCGCCGGGGCCGTTCAAGTCCGACATGAACAAGGCCGCGCGCGATAATGCCGATGAGGTCGCGACCCGGGTGCCGTCCGGACGCATCGGCACCGATGAGGACATGGCGGGTGCGGCAATCTACCTCGCCTCACGCGCTGGCGACTACGTGGTCGGCGCGACCATCGCAGTCGATGGCGGCATTGTGTATGCGAACCCGGGCATCAAGGGAGACGGGTGGGAGTAGGATTAAAAGTGGCCAGGCAAAAATATGTCGTCCCGGCGAAGGCCGGGACGACATCAGGAATCATGTCTCGATCTTCACGTATTCAAAATCGCCCGGCTTGTTGTCGATGCCGACTTTCGGCGGTGAAATCCATGAAGCAAATTCACCGATCTCGGTCACCGGCGTCATCAGCGAGGCGATGAAATCGCCGTCGGCCGGCGACGGCAGCCATTCGTGGGTGCGCCTGGTCCAGGTCGCATCGTCGATCAGGAGGCCGTCCGGCGTGGCGTGGATGTCCTTGAATTCGCCGATCTGGCGATGGAACGCAACGTTCGGCAGCGTCAGCTTGAAGTCGTGGCCGGCCGTCGAGATGATCTTGTTCCAGCGCAGCAGGCCTTTGACGCAGTCCTGCGTATAATCGTCGCGCAGCCGCATGTTGAGCGCGGTCAATGCCGGCTCATCGACGCGCTTGATCTGCCCGTCCACCAGCTTGAGCACCGGATAGGTGTCGTTCTGCAGCCGGTGATCGTCGTTGATCTGGGTCTCGTGGAAACGGCCCTTGATGCCCGAGTTGAAGGAGTTCGCCGCGTTGGTCGAAACTTCCGAGCCGAACAGATCCAGCGAGAGCGTGTAGTGCAGGTTCAGCTTCTTCTGGATGGTCGGCAGATCGACCACGCCGAGCGCGCGCACCTTCGCGACATCATTGGGATCGCTGATCCCGGCGGCTTGCATCGCCTCACAGGTGCGCTGCACGACGCGGCTGATGCCGGTCTCGCCGACGAACATGTGATGCGCTTCTTCGGTCAGCATGAAGCGGCAGGTGCGCGACAGCGGATCGAAGCCGGACTGCGCCAGCGAATGCAACTGCATCTTGCCGTCGCGATCGGTGAAGTAGGTGAACATGAAGAACGACAGCCAGTCCGGTGTCGCCTCATTGAAGGCACCCAGCATGCGCGGGCTGTCGGTATCGCCGGAGCGGCGGCGCAACAATTCGTCGGCTTCCTCGCGGCCGTCGCGGCCAAAATATTTCTGCAGCAGATACACCATCGCCCAGAGATGGCGGCCCTCCTCGACATTGACCTGGAACAGGTTGCGCAGGTCGTAGAGCGAGGGCGCGGTCTTGCCGAGATGGCGCTGCTGTTCGACCGATGCCGGCTCGGTGTCGCCCTGGATCACGATCAGGCGGCGCAGCGCCGCGCGATATTCGCCGGGCACTTCCTGCCATGCAGGTTCGCCGTAATGTTCGCCGAACGGGATGACGCGATTCTCTTCCTGCGGCGCCAGCAGGATGCCCCAGCGATAGTCCGGCATTTTCACATAGTCGAACTTGGCCCAGCCGCGCGGATCGACCGAATAAGCGGTGCGCAGATAGACCAGCGATTGCTGGAAGCCGTCCGGCCCCATGTCGTTCCACCAGTCGATGTAACCGGGATGCCAGCCTTCCAGCGCCTTGAGCACCTGCCGATCTTCGCTGAGATTCACGTTGTTGGGAATCTTGGTGCTGTAATCGACGTTCATGATGTTCATGGCGTGCTCCTAAACCCGGGTCATATCGAACTGCGCCTTTTGGCCGGTGCCGTAACGCCGCAACGCGCCGTCTTCGCCGACCGCGTTGGGGCGCTGAAAAATCCAGTTCTGCCACGCCGTCAGGCGCGAGAAGATTTTCGATTCCATGGTCTCGGGTCCGACGAAGCGCAAATTGGCTTCCATGCCGGTGAGGCTGTCGGGCGAAAAGCTGGTGCGCTCCTCGAAGAACACCCTGATCTCGTCGTCCCAGTCGATGTCATCCAGCGCAAACGTAATGAGCCCGAGCTGTTCGGCCTCCTCGGCATCGAGTGCCTCGCCGATCCGTTTCTGCGCCCGCTCAACATCCGTGGGATCGGCCTGAAAGCGCGATTGCAGCCGCGTGAGCCCATGGCTCATCGGATAGGGTCCGAAATTCATCGCCGAGAGTTCGATGGTCGGCGGCGCGCGGTTGTCGCCCTGCTTCTGGCCGATCAGCATGTAGGAACGGTCGGCGGCGAACACGAGTTCAGCCAGCGTGCCGACAAAGCACGAACCCGGCTCGACCAGCGTCACCAGCGTGCGCGAGGTGACGTCGATGCGCTTGAGCACCCGTTTCCAGTACTGCCTGATTTCGTTGACCAGCCAGTGCGCCTTATGGGCTTCGAGGAAGGCATCGCAGGCCAGCACATTGGCGCGCTCGCCATGCGATTTGAACACCAGCATCGCGGTTTCGAGTTCGTTGATGCGCAGATGCAGGATGGCATCGTCGAGTTCGCGCGCCACCTGAAGCGGCCAGAACGATGCGCCCTGCGCGATCATCCCGTCAATATCGGCCGGCGGCGCGCTCTCCGGCGCCTTGATCGAAATCGTCGCGATACGCTCGGCGCGATTGATGTCGACGCTGACGAAGCCATAGCGGATACCGTTGTCGTCGATGCTGCGATTCAGCGGAGCGAGCGCAATGCCCTTGCCATTGCCGTTTCGCTTTGAGGCCGCGGCGAATTCCCTGGTGCGCTCAGTGACTCTGGCTTCGAGCTTGCTGTTGGGAACGATCTCATCGACCAGCCGCCACTGTACGGCGCGCTTGCCCTTGATGCCTTCCTCGATGGTACAGAAATAATCGGCATGATCGCGGCGAACTTTCCGCTTGTCGACCACCCGCGTCAGTCCGCCGGTGCCCGGCAACACCGCCAGCAGCGGCACTTCAGGCAGCGCCACCGCCGCCGAACCGTCGTCGGCCAGGATGATGTGATCAGTCGCCAGCGCCAGTTCATAGCCGCCGCCCGCCGCCGTGCCGTTGATGACGGTGACAAAGCGCTGCCCGGAATTCTCGCTGGAATCCTCCAGCCCGTTGCGGGTCTCGTTGGTGAATTTGCAGAAATTGACCTTGTGGGCATGGGTTGCGCCCGCCAGCATGCGGATATTGGCGCCGGCGCAGAACACCCGGTTCTTGGCCGAGCGCAGCAGCACGACCTTCACCGCGGGATGTTCGAAGCGCAGCCGCTGCACCGCGTCGGCAAGTTCGATATCGACGCCGAGGTCGTAGGAATTCAGCTTGAGCTGATAACCTTCGAACAGGCCGCCATTCTCGTCGACATCCATCGTCAGCGTCGCAACGTCGCCTGCGACATCGAGCTTCCAATGCCGGTAGCGCGACGGATCGGTCTGAAAATCGATGTGCCTGGCGCCGCCAGCAAGGACGCGATCTTCACCGGCCATGGGCCATCCCTTTTACTTTCGGTACTTTTGACGTGATGACATGCACAATAGTGCACATTTCAGGAGAGGTCTAGGTCAAATTGCCGGAAATCTGGCATTTTGCTTCATGTCACGATTGATTTCAGCGTCGGTGCCCCCCGCCGGGTACATAAGCCCGTTGCGGCGGGGGAGATTGGCGGCGGCGGAAGGCATGCACATGGGAGCATCGCCACAGAAGCGGCGAAAGCGTTACGCGGCCCGTCCTTGCGAGCCTTCGTCTCCTTGCAAAACGGCGTTTGCAAAATCAGAGATCGCTTCGAGCGTCGGCCCCGGCGCTTCACGATGCAGCGAATGTCCGGCCCCCGCCATCATCGTCACATCAACCGGGCAGTAGCATTCTTCCTGCGCGATCTCGATTTGGCGAATTGTGCCATAGCGGTCGTCGGCACCCTGCAGAATCGCGACCGGCACCCGGATATAGGCCAGATATTCCGAAATATCCCAGCTACGAAACTTCGGGTCGAGCCACGCGTCGCTCCAGCCATAGAAGGCGTTATCGACATCGCCGTGCCAGCGCTGCAGCTTCGATTTCAGGTCTAACGTCTCGTAAGCCTTTTTTGTCTCGGCAATCGAGGCCAGCCCCATATCTTCGACGATGAAATGCGGCGCAATCATCACGACGCCTTGCACGCGATGATCCTGAACGCCGCCGGCATGGATCGCGACGATCGACGCGCCATCGGAATGACCAAGCAACAGCCCGCGGCGCAGACCTATGGCGTCGAGCAGCTTAGGCAGCACTTCGAGCGCTTCGACATGCATGTAGTCGAGCGGACGCGGCAATGGCACCGGGCTGGAAGCGCCGTAGCCCGCGCGCGAATACACGAAAACGCCGAGGCCGGTTTTGGCCGCAAGCCGATCCGGAAAATCGCCCCACAGCCCGGCCGAGCCCAGACCTTCATGCAGCATGACGATGGTCGGCGCATCCGCCGGTGCGGGGCCGATCATGCGGTATTCGAGATCGGAAGCGCCGATGCGGAGGAAGCCGGAGGGGGAGAGCGTTGTCATCGCAACCGCGCTCCCTGCGACACGGCACACTGTGCCCTCTCCCCCCTTGCGGGGGAGAGTTGGAGAGGGGGGTAGCCGCGAATTCGGTGTTTGCGGCTTACCCCCCTCCCTAACCCTCCCCCGCAAGGGGGGAGGGAACGAGCGAATGCCGCCGCAACACCTCGATTTTCAACCAGCAAGCACATCACGACTTCGGAGAATCCCCGTCCCTCAACTTGAACCGCTGGATCTTCCCGGTCGCGGTCTTCGGCAAACTCTCCACCACATCGATCCAGCGCGGGTATTTCCACGGCCCGATCTTCTGCTTGACGTGTTCCTTCAGCGCTTCATGCAGGCCGTCAGGATTGGCGTCGGCACGCAGCACCACAAACGCTTTCGGCTTGAGCAAGCCTTCCGGGTCGGCTTCGGGCACCACGGCCGCTTCAAGCACCGCGGGATGGGTGATCAATGCGCTCTCGACCTCGAACGGCGACACCCAAATACCCGATACCTTGAACATGTCGTCGCTACGGCCGCAGAACGTATAGCGGCCATCGGCATCGCGAATATATTTGTCGCCGGTGCGGGTCCAATGCCCTTCGAAGGTCCTGCGGCTTTTGCTGCGCTGGTTCCAGTAGCCTTCACCGGCCGAGGGCGCGTCGACTAGCAGTTCGCCAACCTCGCCATCGGGCACATCGGCCCCGGCCTCATTGACAAGCCGGACCTTGTAGCCCGGCACCGGGCGGCCGGAGGTGCCGTATTTGATATCGTCGGGCGCGTTCGACAGAAAGATATGCAGCAGTTCGGTCGAGCCGACGCCATCGAGAATGTCGACGCCGAAGCGCGACTTCCAGCTATTGCCGACCGATTCCGGCAACGCCTCGCCCGCCGATGTGCAAATTCGCAGACGCGAGCCACCGCGCTCATGCTTCAGCGTCTCGTCGTTGAGCATCGCGGCAAACAATGTCGGCACGCCAAAGAAGATGCTGGGATGATACTTGTTCATCAGCGCAAACATCGTCGCCGGCGTCGGGCGTTCGGAATTGAGAACCGTGGTGGCGCCGACCGACATCGGGAATGTCAGCGCATTGCCGAGGCCGTAGGCGAAAAACAGTTTCGCCGCCGATAGCCCGACATCGTCCTCGCGAATGCCGAGTACCTGTCTGGCATAGGTCTCCGCCGTCGCGGCCAGATTCGAATGTAGATGCCGCACGCCCTTGGGCATTCCCGTGGAGCCCGACGAATACAGCCAGAATGCCGGCTCGTCGGCATGGGTCGCCGCGGTGGCGTATGACGTGCTCTCGTCTTTGAGTTCATCCGACAATCGCTTGTAACCGTGCGCATCCTTGCCGGCGACGATGACATGTTCGAGATCCGGCATCCGGCCGAGCATGTCCTTGACCACCGGCAGCAGCGCTTGCGAAATAAACAGCACGCGCGCGCGGCAATCCGCCAGCACATAGGCATATTGATCCGACGTCAGCAGCGTGTTGAGCGGCACCGGCACGATGCCGGCACGGATCGCGCCGAGAAACACCGCGGGAAAATCGACGGTATCGAGCATGATCATCGCGACGCGCTCTTCGCGGCGAACACCCACGCGACGCAACAGATTGGCGACGCGGCAGCTCTGTTGCTGCAGATCGCCGTAGGTCAGTTCGGAAACCGTGTCGGTGAAGGCGAGTTTGTTCGCGCGGCCTTCCTCGACATTGCGGTCGAGCAGCCAGGTCACCGCGTTATAGGAACCGGACATCTCGCTCATGGCGCGCCCCGAAATCCCCTGCGTCTCACGACGTCTCCTCCGAGTTTTTAAGCATTATAATTCATAGAAAGGCACCACGTGCGCTTGCTGTCAATCCCATCAGGCATTATGTTTCCAAACTCCGCATTTCTCAGCCAAACCCAAACGGGGACATGACCGACACTCCCGATCCCGAGACCTGCTTTCTGGAAGAGCTCGGTCAGCGTGTTCGCACCATGCGCGCGCTGCGCGGCATGTCGCGCAAGGTGCTCGCGAAAGTCTCCGGCATTTCCGAGCGCTATATCGCGCAGCTCGAAAGCGGCAAGGGCAACGTCTCGATCATGCTACTGCGCCGGGTCGCGAATGCGATGGCCGCGCATCTTGAAGATCTCATTCCTGCGGGCGACCCCGCGCCGGACTGGCCGGTCATTCGCAATCTTCTGCGCAAGGCAACGCCGATCCAGATCGCGCAAGCCAAAGATGTGCTGTCAGGCCATGGCGGCGCGGCGGCGCAGCGAGGGATGTCGTTTGCCGGCATCGCGTTGATCGGGCTGCGCGGTGCCGGCAAATCCACGCTCGGCAAGATGCTCGCGAAAAAAATCGGCTGGAATTTTGTCGAGTTGAACAAGGAGATCGAGGCGCAGAACGGCCTGTCGGTCGCCGAGATTATCGCGCTTTATGGCCAGGAAGGTTTTCGGCGGATGGAGCAGGCCGCGCTCGGGCAATTGCTCGCGCGCAAGGAATTGACGGTGCTGGCGACCGGCGGCGGCATCGTCTCCGAACCCCTCACCTTCGATCTGATCTTATCCTCGTTCTACACCATCTGGCTGAAGGCAGAGCCCGAAGAACACATGGCGCGGGTGCGACGCCAGGGCGATCTGCGTCCGATGGCGGACGATCGTTCGGCGATGGCCGAGTTGCGCACCATCCTGCGCAGCCGCGAACCGCTCTATGCCCGCGCTTCGGCAGTCGTCGATACCGCGGGGCTCAGCGTAGACGCCGCGTCGTCGCGCCTGATCGATGCGGTGGCGCCGGTGCTGCACGACGAAGCCCGGATGTTCGCGCGGGGGTGAGCTTGGTTTCCTGGACGGGAATGTAGGGTGGGCAAAGGCGCGATTGCGCCGTGCCCACCAAACAAAGCGGTGGGCACGCTTCGCTTTGCTCACCCTACAAAAGCAGGTCTCTCACCTCTTCGGCTCCGCCCTGCAACAACGGCAGAAACCGATCGATCATTTCGGCGGTCGAGACCCGATCGACATGGGCACCCATGTTGATAGCGGCGATGATGGTGTTGTCGTAACGCCGCACCGGTACCGAGATCGAGCGAAATCCGGGCTCGGCCTCGCGGTCCACCAATGAATGGCCCTTCTCCCGATCGGCGATGATGGTGGCCAGCAGCTTCTTCGGATCCGTTGCCGTCTGCGGAGTCATTGCCTCGCGGCGCATTGCCGTTAATCTTGCAGCGAGTTCTATATTTTTAAGCTGGCCGAGCATGACGCGGCCGACAGAGGTGCAAAAGGCGGGCAGGCGATAGCCGATATCGAGACCGGCGGAGAAAACCCGCGCAGGACTGCCGCGCGCGATGAACACGACTTCGTCGCCGTCGAGCACCGCGAGCGAGCTGATCTCCTGCGCGGCGGCGGCGATCCGGTCCAGCACCGGTTGCAGTACCGACACCACCTGGCTCGAACGCAGAAAAGAGGCGGCCAGAGTCAGGACATGCGGCGTGAGGGTGAAGAGCTTGCCGTCGGTCGCGACAAACCCGCCGCGCTCAAGCGTGAAAAGAATGCGGCGCGCCGTGGCGCGCGGCAGCTCGGCGGCGCGCGCGAGATCGCTCAGCGTCATCGGGCCGCTTTTATCGCCGAATTTCTTCAGCAGCCGCAGACCGCGGTCGAGGCTCTCGACGAAATCGGTGGCGCGTTCGACGCTATCGGGACGCTTCAGCTTTGGCATTTTTGGTTCTGTCGGTCCCGGCCGGTCAAAGATTGTGCTTGCTGTCGCGGCGACAAATGTCATAATTCGCCCAATAGTTCAATAGACGAACAAACACTTAGCGCCGAAAAGGGCCCGCCGCCATGATGAGCCAGGAACAGAACGACCTGATCACCCGCACTGGCCCCAAAGACGCCTGCGGGAAATTGATGCGGATGTACTGGCAACCGGCGGCACTGGTGGATGAGCTAGAGGGACCGCGCCCGGTCAAAGCGGTCAAACTGCTTGGCGAGAACCTCGTGCTGTTTCGCAACGAAGAAGGCCGTTACGGCCTGATCGATCGCCATTGCGCGCATCGCGGCGCTGATCTGGCGTTCGGCCGGCTGGAAAACGGCGGACTGCGCTGCGCATTTCACGGCTGGCTGTTCGACGTATCGGGCCAATGCCTGGAGACGCCGGCCGAACCGAAGGATTCGCCGCTGTGCAGGAACATCAGCCAGCGCGCCTATCCCGTGATCGAGAAGAGCGGAATCCTCTGGGCTTACCTTGGCGAAGGCGAACCGCCGGCATTTCCCGAGATCGACTGTTTCATCGCGCCGGACGCTTACACGTTTGCCTTCAAGGGCCACATCAACTGCAACTGGCTGCAGGCGCTCGAAGTCGGCATCGACCCATCACATGCCTCGTTCCTGCATCGCTTCTTCGAGGACGAGGATACATCGGCAGCCTATGGCAAGCAGTTCCGCGGCGCCTCGGCCGGCAGCGACATGCCGATGACGAAGATTTTGCGCGAATATGACCGGCCCATCATCAATGTCGAGCACACCGAATACGGGCTGCGGCTGATTGCGCTCCGCGAAATCGACGACGAGCGCACCCATGTGCGGGTCACCAATCAGCTATTCCCGCATGGCTTTGTCATCCCGATGAGCACGGAGATGACGATCACGCAATGGCATGTGCCGGTCGATGACGAGAATTGCTATTGGTATGCGATCTTCACCAGCTATTCGACGCCGGTCGACAAGCAGAAGATGCGCGACCAGCGCCTCGAACTGTATGAGCTGCCGGATTACCGCTCGCGCAAGAACAAGTCGAACGATTACGGCTTCGATCCGCATGAGCAGGCAACCTCGACCTTCACCGGCATGGGGGCCGATATCAATGTGCACGACCAGTGGGCGGTGGAATCGATGGGGCCGATCCAGGATCGCACCCGCGAGCATCTCGGCACCGCCGACAAAGCCATCGTGCAATTTCGCCGCCTGCTGCGGCAGGAAATCGAGAAGGCCGCGTCCGGCACAAAACCCTTCATGTTCCTGGATGCCGCGCATGCGCGCGCCATCCAGGGCCCTGCGACCATGGACGGCATCGGGCCGACCCGCGGCTGGGAGACCTTCTGGATGGAAGTCGACGTCAAACGCCGCCGCGGCGCGCCCTGGGCCGCGCCGGTGCCGGCCGAGATCGCCGACAAGGTGCCGCATCTGAGGGCGGTTTAACCATTATCCGTCATTGCGAGCCAACGGGTCGACGCGTAGCGTCGCCCGATGGCAGGCTCCGCGCAGCAATCCATCGGTCATACTCTCGAAAGAAAGATGGATTGCTTCGTCGCTCCGCTCCTCGCAATGACAACGGAGATCCTGTCTACTTGCGAGTTCGGGCTCTGAAGGGAAGACACGTTGAGTTTTGTTGAACGTCACGGTCTGTGGTCGAGCGAGCAGAAGGAAGCGGCGACGCGGCTGCGGCGTATCGTCGAAGAGCAAAAGCTCGAAGTCATCCGTTTTTCTTTTCCCGATCAGCACGGCATCCTGCGCGGCAAGACGCTGGTCGCGAGCGAGGCGCTGGCGGCGCTGGAAAGCGGCTGCACCATCACCACCACGATGTTCGCCAAGGACACCTCGCACAAAACCGTCTTCCCGGTGTTCACCGCGGGCGGCGGGTTCGGCATGCGCGAGATGGAAGGCGCTGCCGATGTGTTGATGGTGGCGGATCCCCTGAGTTTCCGGCTGCTGCCATGGTCTTCCTCCACAGGCTGGCTATTGTGCGATGTTTATTTCGCCGATGGGCGGCCGGTGCCGTTCGCAACCCGCAACATTATGAAGTCCGCGCTCGCGACGCTGGACAAGCGCGGCTATGATTTCGTCGCCGGCCTCGAAGTCGAGTGCCATATCTTCAAGCTTGAAGACGCCAAAATGTCGCCCGGGGATGCCGGCCAGCCGGGCCAGCCGCCGTCGGTCAGCCTGCTGTCGCACGGCTATCAATATCTGACCGAACAGCGCTACGACCAGATGGAGCCGGTGCTCGAGATCGTCAGGCGCGACATCGTCGCGCTCGGCCTGCCGCTGCGATCGATCGAGGTCGAATTCGGCCCGAGCCAGTGCGAATTTACCTTCAGGCCGGCCGGGGGGATCGAGGCCGCCGACAACATGATTTTGTTGCGCAGCGCCGTGAAACAGATTTGCCGCCGCCATGGCTATCACGCGACCTTCATGTGCCGGCCGAAGCTGCCGAACATCGTCGCATCCGGTTGGCATCTGCATCAATCGATCGTCTCGCGTACCAGCGGCGAGAATGCGTTCATGGCTAAGGGCAACGACGAGGTGCTGAGCCCATTCGGCTGCCATTATCTCGGCGGGCTGTTGCAGCACGCCCGCGCCGCGGCCGTATTCACGACGCCGACCATCAACGGCTACAAACGCTACCGCGCCTATTCGCTGGCGCCGGATCGCGCGATCTGGGGCCGCGACAACCGCGGCGTGATGATCCGGGTGCTCGGTGGCACCGACGATCCTTCGACACGTCTGGAAAACCGCATCGGTGAACCGGCAGCCAATCCGTATCTCTATATGGCATCGCAAATCCTGTCGGGGCTCGACGGCGTCGATCGCGGCCTCGATCCCGGGCCCTCCGCGGATACGCCGTATGAAACCAAAGCCGAGTTGTTGCCGAAGACCCTGCAGGAAGCAGTATCGGCGCTGAAGGATGATGCGTTCTTCCGCAACGCGTTCGGCGCGGGCTTTGTGGATTACTACGTCCACATCAAGAACGCCGAAATCGAGCGCTTCCAGGCCGAGGTCTCGGAGTGGGAACAGCGCGAATATTTCGAGATGTTTTGAGATATCTGATCGGCGGCCCATCTGACGCAGTTTAGGCAGCCTGCTCGCGCAGACTGCCTAAATCTTTTTTGGCCGCTCGAAGGCGAATTCAGCTCGCGAGCAATTCCTTCAGCGCGGCGTCAAGCACCTTGATGTCGTCAGGGCTGGTCCCGGGGCCGCCGGCGAAATGACCCCAATAGGTTTCGACGACATGCAGTTTTGCATTCGGCATGTGCTTCACTTCGTTTTCGCTGTCTGCCGGCGGGAAATACAGGTCGGTCGAAGCCGGCATCACGATGGCCTTGGCCTTGATCCCGGCCAGGGCCTTCTCGTAATCGCCCTTGTAGATCGGATTGTTCGAGATATCGCCGTTCTGCCAGGTCCACAGCATGGTCAGAAGATTATTGGCGTCCTTCGAGAGCAGCCAGCCTTCCCAGAATCCGACCAGGAAATCTTCCAGCGAGGCGTAGCCCATCTTCTTGATATCGGCTTCGATGCGATAGAATGTCTGGGACAAGCCCCAGCCCGCATAGACGCGAGCCGCGGCGCGAAGCCCCTTGGCGGGCTGCTCCTTGTAGAAGCCGTCCATATAGGCGGCGTCGGCCTGAAGTGCCGCCTTGACGCCTTCGAGGAAGACGAAATTGTGCCGCGAGCACTTGGCCGAGCCCTGGAACGGCAGGATTCGCTCGACCATGTCCGGAAAGATCGCGCCCCAATGGAACGTCTGCAGCGCGCCCATCGACCATCCCGTCACCAGCTTGACCTTGCTGATGCCGAATTTTTCCGTGACCAGCCGGTGCTGCTGCACGACGTTGTCATAGGCGGTGATATTCGGGAAGCGCGAACCGTTAAACGGCGCTGGCGTGTTGCTGGCCGAGGTCGAGAGACCGTTGCCGAAGATGTTCGGGATGATGATGAAATACTTCTCCGGATCCAGCGCCATGCCGGAACCGATCAGCCATTCGTTTTCCAGATGCGTGCCGGAATACCAGCAGGGATAGACGATCACATTGTCCTTGGCAGCATTGAGCTTGCCATAGGTCTTGTAGGCCATCTTGGCGCCACGCAGAATTTGTCCGCATTGCAAGGTCACGTCGCCAAGTTCAAAAATTTCATAATCGGCCATAGCCAGTCCCTCTCTCTCGTTTGAAGTTACGCAGTCAAAGCAGTTGTTTTGGCAAGCAGGCGCGCGAGGTGGCTCGGCCAGGTCGCCTGCACGACATCGCCGATCGTGTAGGGGTCGCGGAAGAAAACGCGCTCGGGGATATAGGCGACGAACTCGTCGCTGCCGGTCGCGTCGAGCATGACTTTTACAAAGTTGCCCTGATACTCCACCGCCAGCACGCGGCTCGATAACCATGACTTGTCGGCCGTCAACTCCACGCCGGGCCGAACCAGTTCGACGTCGTCGCGTCGCACCGCGACGTCCATGGTATCGCCTTTGCCGACACGCGAAGCGCCTACGGGAACGGCGATATGCTGCATCTGCGGCGCGGCGAAGCTAACGAGATCGTCCTTGACCGCATCGACCTTGCCGGAAAACACATTCTGGCCACCGAGAAATTCGGCCACATAGCGGTCGCGCGGCGTCGCGTAGACATCGCGTGCGGGGCCGGCCTGCTTGATCTCGCCGCGGTCCATCACGACGACCATATCGGCCAGCGCAATGGCCTCGAGCTGCGAATGCGTGACGTGAATGAAGGTAATGCCGAGATCGCGCTGCATGCTCTGAAGCTCGACCCGCATGCGCACCCTCAATTGCTCGTCGAGCGCGGAGAGCGGTTCATCCAGCAGCAGCACGCGTGGCTGGGTGATGGCGGCGCGCGCCAGCGCGACGCGCTGCTGCTGGCCGCCGGAAAGCTGAGCGGGCAGCCGGTCGGCAAGCTCCGTCAGCCGGACTTTCTCGATCATCGCGTCGGTCTGCCGGTAGCGGTCTTCTTTCGACAGGCCGCGGATTCGCAGCGCGAACGCGATATTGTCGCGCACGCTTAAGTGCGGAAACAATGCGTAGGATTGAAACATCATCGCGGTGCCACGCGCCACCGGCGGCAGCCCCACAACGTTCTCACCGCCGATCACGATCTCCCCATCGGTCGGATCCTCATGACCTGCGATCATACGGAGAATCGTGGTCTTGCCGCAGCCCGATGGCCCGAGAAAACAGCAATAAGCGCCGTCGGGAATCTTCAAATTGATGCCCTGCACCACCGTGTGCACGCCGTCATAGCTCTTGGTAAGACCGGCGAGTTCGATGTCGCCGCGTAGAACTGCCATTGCCTTGGTCTCCGATCAGGTCGCGCGAGCGCCCCGCCGTTTTTGAATGAGTACGATGGTCCCCAATGCCGCGCCGATGATCACAAAGGAGATGATCGTGGTCACGGTACCCAGCGCATAGAGCGAAGGAGAGGTGACGTTGAGCGTCATGCTCCATATCTCCAGCGGCAGGGTATTTTGCGGGCCCGCGGTCTGAAGCGTTCGGGCGAACTCGTCATAGGACAACGTGAATCCGAAGAGCGCGACCGCCACCAGGCCCGGCGCCAGAACCGGAATGAACACCAGCCAGATGGTCTGCCAAGCCGAGGCACCGAGATCGTAAGCCGCTTCTTCCCACGCTGGATTGAACCTCGACATCACGGCGAACATCACCAGCACGCCGAACGGCAACGTCCAGGAGAGTTGCGCACCCAGCGCCGAACCATAGGGCGAGGTGTCGATGCCGATCGCATTGAACAGAAGGCCTACACCGATCCCGAGCACGAGTCCCGGCGCCACCAGACTGCCGATCATCAGCGCGAACACGATATTGTCTCCCGGAAAACGCCGCCGGAAAGCCATCGCCGCCATGAACGAAACTACCACCGTGATGACCGTCACCAGGATCGCGAGCTTGATCGAACGATCGAACGATCCCTTGACGTCGCCGGTTCTCACCTGCGTGAACAGGTCGATGAACCAGTGCAGCGACAGCCCCTTCATCGGGAACACCAGACCGCCGCGGACATCCTGGAACGACAGGATATAGATGCAGATCATCGGACCGTAGAGCGCGATCACGTAGCAGGTGAAAAGGCTCGCCAACAGATAGAACGTCCACGGCCGGCTGCCGCGGCTCGGCGCCAGCGCGCGTTTGGTCGCCCGCACGTCGGCCATTGCGACACTTTCCTGCGCGGTGCTCATCGGGTGATTTCTTTGCGGATATCGACGGTACGCAGGATCAGCGAAACCATCGCCAGCAATACGACCGTGAGGATGATCGCACTGGCGGCCGCGCCCGGATATTGCAGCACCGAGATATCCTCGTAGAAGGCCCCCACTACGGAAGCGGAGCCGCCGCCGGACATCACCTTGGTGACGAAGAAATCACCCATCACGATCGACGCCACGAAGATCGAGCCCAACGCGACGCCGCTTTTGGACAGCGGCACGATGATCAGCCGCATGATGTCGAAGCGGCTGGCGCCCGCATCGATTGCGGCCTCGACGACGCGCTTGTCGATCCGCGCCATCGAATTGAAGATCGGAACGATCATGAAGATCGTCAACTGGTGCACATAGGCGACGACCACCGCAAAGCTCGAGTACAGCAGAAACTCAAGCGGCTCGCGGATCAGGCCGATACGCAGCAGTGCGGAATTGATCAGGCCTTCTTTTCCCAATAGCGGAATCCAGGAAATCATCCGGATGATGTTGGAGGTCCAGAACGGTACCGTACAGATCAGGAACAACCCGATTGCGAGCAACGGATTGCGCACATGGAACACGAGAAAATAGGCGACGAAAAAGCCGATGATCAGTGTGAAGAACCAGGTCAGGACGGTGAACTTCACGGTCTCGACATAGAGATTGAAGGTCAGCCCTGAGGTCAGCACCGTTCCATAGTTGGCCAGCGTGAAGGTCGGGATCAGCCCGCCAAACCCGTCGGTCTCGAATACGCTCGCGACCAGCACCACCAGGATCGGCAACACGAAAAACGGGATCAGGACGAGCATCAGCGGCGAGACATACAGCCAGCTTACGGTCGATCGGGATAAAGCCATGAATACTTTCTGGAGACATCCAAAACTCCGCCAGCCGGCGCGAAGCCGACTGGCAGGTTGTTGATGACGGCCGGGTTTAAGCGACCTTGAAGTCGTTCCAGCGCTTGTTCATGTAAGCCGCTTCATCCATCAGCGTGTTCCAGCAGGAGATGTTGGTCACGCGGTCGGTGAAGGAGCCGCCGTCGCGGACGGTGCCGGACTTTTCCATCGGCACGCCGTAGGGATCGGTGACGGGCTCGGGCGCGGGTTTGCCTTCGTACCAGAAGGTGTATTCCGCGGGAGTCATGAACTTCTTCGCGGTCGAGGGCACCGGGCTGTAATAACCGTAGCGGCTGACGAACGCGCCCTGCCAGCCGGACATGTACCAGTTCATGTATTCATAGGCGGCATCGAGCTTCTTGCCGGTCAGATGCTTCATCAGACCCATGCCGTTGCACCAGCCGCGATAGCCTTCCTTGCCGTTCTTCAGGTTGACGGGCGCATAGACGCAAGGAATCTCCTTGACCCGGACCGCAGCCACGGCAGGCGACCACATCGACTGGATCACGACCTCGCCGGCGGCCATCAACTGCACCGACTGGTCGAAGGTGGTCCAGGTGGCGCGGAATTGACCCGCTTTCTTCAATTCGATCAGCTTGTCGCAGGTGAAGTCGATCTCCTTCTTGGTCATGTTGCCTTTGTTGCCATAGGTGATCAGCCCGGCGCTTTCGAAGCACAGCGCCGCGTCCATGATGCCGATCGCCGGCACGTCGAGGATCGCTGCCTTGCCCTTGAATTTGGGATCGATGAGATCCTTCCATTCGGTGACTTCGTGGCCAACGAGGTCCGGACGGTAGCCGAGCGAGTCGGCGTTGTAGACCTGGGGAACGTTGGTTAGCCAATCGGTGACGCCATCGTGCAATTCGGTGGAGTCTTTTTTCTCGATATAGAGCGCTTCGTAGGGCGAGATGCCCTGGCGCGGAATCTTGTGGCCGTTGAGTTCGCCCTTGGTGAAGATCGGCAGGAAATTGTTGAACTCCTTGATCTTCTTGGCTTCGATGCCCTGGATCACACCGCGCTTGGCCGCCAGCTTGGCTTGCCATCCCTCGAGGTCGGCGATGTCGACGCTGTTGGGCTGCGTGATGAAGCGGTTGATCGCGGCCGACGTATCGAGGTTCTGCATCGTGACCTTGAAGCCAAGGTCCTTGGCCGCCTGATCGCCGACCGCCTTCACGACGGAGTAGGATACGCCGACGTGGCGCAGTTCGATGTCCTTGATTTCCTGCGCCCAGATCGTGGGAGCACCTACGACCGTTCCCGCCGCCGCGGCGCCTGCCTTCAGAAATGACCGCCGGTTGATGCCCTTGCCGGATGCTTTGGTGGTGTCGCCCTTGTTTTTAGCGGTCATTGTATTTGCCCCTCTGTTTGACCTTGAATACATCCGTCTCGATCACCTGGATTGGTCTCCGGTTTCCGAGCGTTCTGAACAGATTGAGGAGTGTTGTTGTGACGACACTTACACGGCCGCCCCGCGCGCGTTGATGCCACTCACCCAAAGTTCGTGGACAACAGTGTCAAGCGAAACGCCAAGCGCGCGATATTGGCTATTTCACTTATCGCTGATCGCCAAAGTACGTATTTGATTTTTACGTATACGAGCGTAATGCGCTCCTCACAGAGCGTGGGGAATGATTAGGCAATCGAACGGCGCGATAGGCAGCAAAGATTCATTGCGAGTGAATTTGCTCAGAACGAATGCAATTGCAGTTGAGGACGGTGGCGAAAATTATTGCTGATCGGGTGTGGATCTGCCGTTCAGCAATTGCTGATCGATGTATGCAATCAGATACAACTACTGATCAGATGCCAAGATACCGATGCTGCAAGTCCGGCTCGGCGATCAATTGCCCGGAAGTACCGCTCCACACCGCGCGGCCGCGCTCGATGATGTAATGCCGATCGGCAATCTCGGTGAGATTCCCGACATTCTTGTCGATCACCAGAACCGACTGCCCCCGTGCCTTGAGCAGCGAGAGGCAATTCCAGATTTCATCGCGGATCAAGGGTGCGAGGCCTTCGGTGGCTTCATCCAGAATGAGCAGGCGCGGATTGGTCATCAGCGCGCGGCCGACTGCCAGCATCTGCTGCTCGCCGCCCGACAGCGTACCACCCATATTGTTGCCGCGCTCGGCCAGCCGCGGAAACAGCGCGTGAATCTTCTCGATCGTCCAGGGATCGGGACTGCCGAGCCGGTTGCCGGACGCGGCGACGAGATTTTCACGCACCGTCAGATTGGGAAATATCTGCCGCCCTTCGGGCACCAGACCAATGCCCAACTGCGCAATCCGGAACGCGGGAAGCTTGCGGACATCCTGCCCGCCGAAGCGGATCGTGCCCGCGCGCGCCGGCGTGAGGCCCATGATGGAGCGTATGGTCGTGGTCTTGCCCATGCCGTTGCGGCCCATCAGGGCGACCATCTCGCCGGAGCGCACCGTTAGCGACATGCCGAACAGCACCTGGCTCAGGCCGTAACAGGTCTCGATCCCTTCGACCTCCAGCAACGGCGCGTCAGCCATGACGGGTCACCACATGCTGATCGCCCAGATAAGCGCGCTTGACCTCTTCATTGCCGCGGATTTCGGCCGGAGACCCCGACGCGATCACGCGTCCATACACCAGCACGCTGATGCGGTCGGCGAGCGCGAACACCGCTTCCATGTCATGCTCGACCAGCACGATGGTGACTTCGCGCCGCAATTCCTGCAGCAGCTTCACCATGCGCGTCGATTCGGTCGAGCCTAATCCGGCCATCGGCTCATCGAGCAGCAGCAGTTGCGGCTTGGTCGCCAGCGCAACGGCGAGTTCAAGCTCGCGTTGCTCGCCGTGGCTCAGCCGCGACACCACGACATCGGCGCGGTGGTCGAGGCCGACTCGGGTCAGCGCCGACAACGCGGCGTCACGCAGGTGCTTCTCCTTGCGGGCTTGGCCCCAGAAATAGAAGGAGTGGCCGTCATGGGCCTGCGCCGCCAAAGCGACATTGTCGGCCGCGGTGAAGTCCGGCAGCAATGACGTGATCTGGAACGAGCGCGCCAGCCCGAGCGTACTGCGCCGCCACGCCGGCAACTGCGTTACGTCGCGACCGGCGAAATGAATGGTGCCGGCACTTGGCGACAACTGTCCGGTCAACTGGCTGATCAGCGTGGTCTTGCCGGCGCCGTTCGGCCCGATGATCGCGTGCAACTCGCCCTTGGCGATATCCAGTGAAAGATTGTCGGTCGCGACGATGCCGCCGAACCGCCGCACCAGGTTCTCAACACGGAGCAAGGGATCAGCCACGGTGCAGCCTCCCCAATAATCCCATGATGCCACCGCGCCCGAACAGCACGATCAACAGCAGCAGCGGCCCCATGATCAGCGCCCAGTATTCCGTAACCTGCGACAGGAGTTCTTCCAGCAGCAGATAGACGATCGCGCCCACTACGGGGCCGAACAGCGAGCCCATGCCGCCGAGGATGACCATCACCATCAGGTCGCCGGAGCGGGTCCAGTACATCACGGCCGGACTGACGAAGTCGGTATTGTTGGCCAACAGCGCGCCGGCGAGACCGCACATGGTGCCGGCAATGACGAAGCACACCAGCCGATAGCGCGTGGCGGGAAAGCCGATCGCCTGCATGCGCTGCTCGTTGGAGCGCAGGCCCTGCACCACCAGACCGAAGCGGGAATTGACGATGCGCCAGACCAGATAGATCCCGCCGAACAGGCAACCGGTGCAGAGATAATAAAACTGGACGCGGCCCGACAAATTGATCAGGCCGGCAAAGTCGCTGCGCTTGTAGATCGTCAGGCCATCGTCGCCGCCGTAGCGCGCCAGCCCGGCCGCGACGTAATAGGCCATTTGCGCGAAGGCCAGCGTGATCATGATGAAATAGACGCCGCGGGTGCGCAGCGACAACGCCCCAATCACCAGCGCGAACAATGCCGAGGTCACAAGCGCGACCGGCCATTGGACGAATCCGGACCCGATGCCTTCGGCTGCGAGAATGCCGACCGCATAGCCGCCGATGCCAAGATAGGCGGCGTGGCCGAAGCTCATCATGCCGCCATAGCCCATGATGAGATTGAGGCTCACGGCCGCCAGCGCAAAGATAACGATGCGCGTAAACAAGGTCAGCACAAACATATTGCCGCTGAGTTGCGCATAGAGCGGCAGCAGCAGCAGACCGGCGACGATCAGCGCCGCGGCCACATTGCGGGCATTGAGCGAAGCGGTCATCGACGGTTGGCCGGGAACAGCCCCTCCGGTCTCACCACCAGCACGATCGCCATCAAGAGATAGATCAGCATCGAGGACAGCGCCGGCGCTGCGGTCGATGCCGCCGCCGAACTCAGGATCTTTCGCAACAGATCGGGCAGGAAGGCGCGGCCGAGCGTATCGATCATGCCGACCAGGATCGAGGCCACGAAGGCACCCCGGATCGAACCGATGCCGCCGATCACGATGATGACGAAGGCGAGGATCAGGATGTTCTCGCCCATCCCGATCTGCACCGTCAAAATCGGTGCCTGCATCAACCCGGCAAGACCGGCGAGCGCGGCGCCGAGCCCGAACACCAGCGTGTATAGCAGCTTGATATTGATGCCGAGCGCGCCGATCATTTCGCGATTGGAAGCACCGGCGCGGATCAGCATGCCGAGCCGGGTTCGCATCACGACGAGATACAGCATCAAGGCGACCGCGAGCGCGACCACGATGATCGCCAGCCGGTAGGCCGGATAGAACACACCGGGCACGATCTGGATCGGCACCGTTAGCCAGGGCGGCAGCGGCAGCGCCAGACCCGCGGGGCCCCAGATCAACCGGACTGCGTCGTTGAAAAACAAAATCAGCCCGAACGTCGCCAGCACATGGTCGAGGTGATCGCGGCCGTAGAGATGCCGAAGCGCGACGAATTCCAGCACGATGCCCAGTAAAAGCGTGGCGCCGAGCGCGAGCGCAATGCCACCGAGAAAACTCCCGGTCCACGCCACGAAGGTCGCGGCAAAATAGGCGCCCATCATGTAGAGCGAGCCATGCGCGAGATTGACGAGATCCATGATGCCGAACACCAGCGTCAGCCCCGCCGCCAGCAGGAACAGCAGCAGGCCGAGTTGCAGACCATTCAGGAACTGTTCGACGACAAGCAGCATGAATACTCTAGGTCGTTTTCCGGTTGACGCAGATCACCGAAGGCCATCCGCGCGCATAATTGTTTTAAACATGAAGCAATTTACCGGCAAGCGTTATCGCGGCAGGCGTGGATGGGATCGCCGCACGGTTCTAGATGACAAGGGATTGCAAAACCTATGCCGACAGGAAACAGCGGCAGCGCGAACGCCGCCGCTGCTGTTTTAAGCAGGATTGACGATCATTTCATCGGGCATTTGTCGTGGAAACGATCCTGGTCGTCCTTGACGATGGTCGCGACGGTTTTCAGCGCCAGTGCGCCGTCGGCATCCTTGACCACATCCTGCAGATAGAAATTCTGAATCGGAAGATGGTTGTTGCCGTATTTGAACGGACCACGCAGCGACTTGAAGTTCGCCTTCTCCATCTCCGCCTTCATCTCGTCCTTCTTGCTGGTATCACCCTTCACCGCGACCACCGCGCTATTGATCAGTTGCGCGGCGTCATAGGCCTGTGCGCCATAATAGGTCGGACGCAGCCCGGTATACTTCTTGCGATAGTCGGCGACGTAGCGCTTGTTCTCCTCATTGGGCAGATCGTTCACCCATTCCTGGGCGCCGGGGACGCCGATCGCGTTGTCCTTCTGCAAAGGCAGCGACAATTCGTCGATGGTGAACGCCGTATAGAGCGGGATCTGCTGCTTGATGCCGGCCTGCGCATATTGATTGAGGAATTGCACGCCGGCCGCACCGGGATAAAACACGAAGATGGATTCCGCTTTCGACGCCTTCGCCTTCGACAGTTCGGCCGAGAAGTCGAGCTGGCTTGGCCATACCGTGTATTCCTCGCCCACCACCTCGCCCTTGAACGTGCTCTTCACGCCGGCCAGCATATCCTTGCCCGCCGCATAATTCGGGCCGATCAGGAATACCGATTTCACGCCCTTCTGGTTCATGTAGAGGCCCATCGCGGCCGGGGTCTGGTCGTTTTGCCAAGAGGTCGAGAACACGTAAGGCGAGCACAGGTCGCCGGCGAGCTGCGACGGTCCGGCATTGGCACTGATCAGGAAAGTCTTCGAATCCACCGCGGTCTTGAGCGACGCCAGCAGCACGTTCGACCAGATAAAGCCGGCGATGAAATCGACCTTGTCGGACTGCACCAGCTTTTCGACCTTCTGCTTGCCGACATCCGGCTTCTGCTGGTCATCCTCATAGATCACCTCAACCGGCAGACCGCCCATCTTGCGGCCGAGATGATCGAGCGCCAGCTCGAACGAATTGCGCATGTCGTTGCCGATCACGGCGGTCGGCCCGCTGAACGTCGAGACAAACCCGATCTTGATGCTGTCCGCCGCGACCGCGGGATTTGCCAGCGCCAGAACCGCCGCGCCCGCCAGCCAGAATGCCGATTTCATATTCGCTCCCTTCCTCGTTATCTTGGAACCGCCCCGCCCTGCTCACGCAGCCCGCCGCGCTCCATTGCTGGATTCCTCCGCCGCGGGTGACCTGTTTTGTGCGCGAAATCTCCGGCCCGCAGCAAGCACGAACCGGAGCTTCAGCTTAGAACCTTCGGCTCATTTTCCCCTCAGCGACCTGCACCATAGTTCGCTGATGCTGCGAATGGCAAGAATTATAGTGCCAGTTGCCGCGCGTGGTTTCGCCGCGGCGGCGCTCGCTCAACCGACCGGCGCAATCGAGGGAATCCACCAAATCACAGGCGATATTCGGCGCCGTCGATGACGTAGTCGGCGTGGCGGAAATCGCGGATGTTCGCGATCTTGTCTGCCGACCATTGCAACAGCATGAAATATTTCGGCGCGGAAGCGGCCTCGTTGGGGTCGAATACGAGGATGGCCGGGTGACCCTCGACCAATCCCGGCACCAGATGCCAGTCGGTGAGCCTGGAATAATTTCCGAAATACCGGGACACCTCGGCCTTGCCCGCGACCCGCGCCTTGTTGACGAGATCGAGCCGCACATCGTCCGTGATCATGGCACGAATGGCGTCGTAATCCCGCGCGTTGAAATATGTGACATAGGCACCGAGCCGATCGCGTTCGGCTTTTGACAATTCCGGACGCGGCGCATCGTCGGGCTCATCCGCCAGTTCGCGAAGCCGCGTGCGCCCGCGATGCAACGCCGCCTTGACCGCGGGCAGGCTGAAATCCATCACATCGCCCACTTCCTGCAGCGAGCAACCAAGCACATCCATCAGGATGACGCTGGAGCGCTGCGCCACCGGCAGCCGCATGAAGGTCCGCAGACTGGTACGCGCGATCTCGTGGCTGGCGACGATATCGGCCGGGTCGGCAATCATGTCCACCTCCTCGCCCGATCGCATCGCTTCCTGCCGGTTGCGGCGGCGCAGGAAATCCAGCGCAGTGTTGTGCGCGATCCGAAACAGCCAGCCCTCGGGATTGGCGATCGATCCGGCGGAGGTAAACGCCTCCACCGCCTTGATCAGCGCATCCTGCAGCACGTCTTCGCCATCGATCACCGAGCCGACCATGCGCGCGCAATAGCGATGTAGCCGGGGCCGCATCGCGATCAGCAGGCGCTCGATATTGTCGGCGGACGATACTTCCGGGATCGAACTCATTCTGCCTCGAGATTCCCCTGATGATCTTGTTCTAGCGTGGCGGCATCTTGTCGAATTTCGGCAGTGCGGGATCGAGATGGTCCCATGGGGAACCACGCCCAGCATACGTCACTGCCTGCGGCTTGTATCGGCCGGGATCGTCGAGACTCGCCGCATGCACGGTGAACAAATCCGGCATCGCCGTGAACGTCATATACACCGGCGACCCGCAGGCGGGGCAGAAGGCGCGTGTCTTCACACGGCCGCTATCGCCGACAATGTCCCAATGCCCGGCTTCGCCGGCGAGTTTTACGTGCCGCCGGTCCGGAAAGGTCAGATAGGACCCGTGCCCGGTGCCGCTCTTGCGTTGGCAGTCGCGGCACTGGCAGTCATTCATGAAGACCGGTTCGGCAGAGATTTCATAGCGGATCGCGCCGCAGGCACATCCGCCCGTATAAGCCTCGCTCATGGCTTCTTCCTATTCCCAGCTATCGAGCTTGATTTCGTCAGGCCAGGGAGTTCCCTTGCCGGTTTCGAGCAGGGATTTCAGGCTCAGCAGGAACACCCCCCATTTGGTGCTGCAGTGGTGCATGAACTCGACCGGCTCCTTCCACCCCTGATGCTTGAACAGGATGATGGTCCAGTCGCCTTCTTGCCGCAGTTCCCAATCTATTTTGGTGCCGATCCACTCCTGCGGCCCATCGACCACTTTCCACAGCACGCGCCTGTCGGGATCAAGCTCGAGCACCCTCATGTCGAAACCACCGCTGCCAAAACGAAACAGCAGCACGCCGCCGGCGTTACCGTCTCCCTGGGTGTCGCTGGTCCACCAGGCGGAAAGACCCTTAAGCGTGGTCAATGCCTTGTAGACATCGCTCACCGACGACGATTTGATTCCGACCTTGTGTAAAATATCAACCATCTGCGATTTTCCTTCTTGTGTTGGTTTTTGCAAATATCAGCCGTCGAGCGAGACGATGCCGTGATCGCCCTTCATGCCGAACGCCACGCCGGTCGCGTAACGCGGCTCGGTGAGGATCGACACGACATGGTCGCCGACCTTGTGCGGCGGCAGCGGCGCGCCGAATCCGGCAAAGAAGATCTCGACGCTGACGCCCTTGCCCCTCGCATAGGCCTCTCCCGCGGCACGTCCGAGGGCAGTGTCTCCGATGATCTGCTGCGGAATAATCGCCTGGAAATGGATGCCGAGGTCGAGCTTGCGGGCGACGTCATTGGCGTAAAGCGCCATCAGCCACAGCATCCGCTTAGCGCCGGCATAGCTGCCGGATAATGGCGAGCCGTTCAGGGCAGCCCCGCTCGATGCGATGATCACGCGGCTGCCGCGCGGCAATGGAAGGCGCAATGCTTCCTGTATCCAGTGAAAGCCCGCCTTCACGTCCACCTCCCACGCTCTGTTGAAATTTTCCCAACTGAGTTCGTGAAGCGGCCCCATTGGCGGCGCCACGCCGGCGTTGAGCACCAGCACCGACGGCCTGATGTCGGAGAGAACGCTGCGCGCAAGCTTTTCATCGGTGACATCGCCGCGAACGGTCTTCACGCCAAGCCGCCTTGAAACTTCTGCAAGACGCTCCGGGTCGCGCGCAACGACCGTCACCTGCGCTTTCTTGGCTATCAGCGCTTCAACGATGCCGAGCCCAAGCCCGCGGCTTCCGCCTGTCACGACCACTTTCTGTCCTTCGAGGGTCTCCATGGCAGTTCGTTCCTTTCCTCAATATTCCGTCTCGCTCCCAAGACGTTCGGCCCCGGCAAAAGGATTCGGTCTGGGGAAAATATTTTGGGGGATCGACCCAAGCCCGCGAAGCGGCTTCGCCGGATAGCGCGGAATGCGCGGCATGATCCTGATAACGATGCGGTTTTGCGATCGATCGATTGGCAAACCGCCCTTGGATGCGGGTCGTTAAACGCCTACATTGATGGTGCCAGAGAAATCTCAATCGAAGGCGGCCCCCATGACGACAGAGCCATCCCGCACGGAACATCCCCATCGCGTGGTCATTGTCGGTGCCGGTTTTGGTGGGCTGGAAACCGCGCATCGATTGGCCGGCGCGCCGGTCTCGATCACACTGGTCGATCGCCGCAACCATCATCTGTTCCAGCCGCTGCTTTATCAGGTCGCGACCGCTTCGCTGGCGACTTCAGAGATCGCTTGGCCGATCCGCTATCTGTTGCGCGGCCGGCCTGAAGTCACGACTTTGTTTGCGACGGTGAGCGGCGTGGACGCAGACGGCCATCGGGTGCTGCTCGATGATGGCGACGCGCTGCCATATGACACGCTGGTTCTCGCCACCGGCGTGCGCCACGCTTATTTCGGCCATGACGAATGGGAGCCGTTCGCGCCCGGGCTGAAAACGCTGGAGGACGCGACCACGCTGCGGCGGCGAATTCTTGTCGCGTTTGAGCGCGCCGAGCGCGAGACCGATCCGCAGCGGCGCGCCGCGCTGCTGACTTTCGTCATTATTGGCGCCGGTCCAACCGGCGTCGAACTCGCGGGCACCATTGCCGAGCTGGCGCAGGACACGCTGCCGCCGGACTTCCGCAACATCGACACCCAGAAGGCGCGCGTGGTTCTGATCGAGGCCGGCCCTCGCGTCCTGGCGGGATTTGCCGACGACCTCTCCGCTTACGCGCAGCACGCGCTGGAAAGTATCGGCGTCGAGGTGGTGCTGGGACAGGCCGTCACCGAATGCTCGGCCGACGGTGTCATGTATGGCGGTCACAGCCTGCAATCCAAAACGCTGATCTGGGCTGCCGGCGTGCGCGCCTCCCCCGCCGCCGAATGGCTGAATGCGGCATCGGACCGCGCCGGCCGCCTGGAAGTGCAGCCTGATCTCACCGTTCCAGGCCATCCCGATATATTCGCGATCGGCGATACCGTGATGATTGCGGATGCGGATGGCAAGCCGGTGCCCGGCATCGCGCCGGCCGCCAAGCAACAGGGACGCTATGTCGCCGATTGCATCAGGAAGCGGCTGCGCGGCGAAACAACCGCGCCGTTCCGCTACCAGCACGCGGGCAGTCTGGCGCAGATCGGCAAGCGCAAGGCGGTGATCGATTTCGGTTCGTTCAAACTGCGCGGCACCATCGCTTGGTGGATATGGGGCATCGCCCACATCTATTTCCTGATCGGTATTCGCAACCGGCTCAGCGTCGCCATGAGCTGGCTATGGATCCATGCCCGCGATCAACGCGCCGCGCGGCTGATCACGCAAGGCAGTAGCAAAGTTGTGCGGTGATGCGGCCGATCAGGAAAGCCGCTGGCGTGTTCGTTTTTGAAACACAATTATAGATTGACAATTTCTCGTTTGCGCCTCTAGCGTGGAGAGACCTTTAGGAGGGCGGCGCCATGGCGAAAGCAGCAGCATCCAAAAAGAAAGCATCGAAAAAGAAGGCCGCAAAAAAGCGGATTGCGAAAAAGCAGGCTGCTAAAAAGACAGCCACGAAAACAAGTTCATCAGCGCCGACACCCGTCGCGCCCGCACCCGTGGCACCGGTAGCAACCGCGGCGCCACCGCTAACCCCGCCCAAATCCACCATTACCAATGCGATCGACGATCCCTCCGTAAGCCTGCAGCGATTCGATCTGCTCGACCTGCAGCCCTATACGCAGGAGAAGGTCTATGCGACCACGGCGAGCAAGGACTTTCATCTGTTCTATGTCGGGCGCGACGATGTCCACGGCATCCTCAAACACGTCCTGTCGCGGGTCAGTGTCTCGCTCTATTTGAACATGTTCGGATTCGACGACGATGAACTCAACGAAATCCTGAAGAAGATTGCGGTCGACCCGACGATCACGATGCTGGTGACGCTGGACAAGAGCCAGGCCGGCGGCAAGCACGAGAAAGCCTTGCTGGATGCAGACCGGAAAGCGAGCCTCGCGCTGTTCAACACCCATGTGGCGATCGGTCAGTCGCTCACGCACCAGATCAGCCACACCAAAGGTTTCGTCGCAGACGGCAAGGTCGCCGGCGAAGGATCGACCAACTGGTCGGTCTCGGGAGAAGGCGCGGCCGTAGGCGGCACGTTCAACACCAAAGCCGCGGGATTCAAGGCGCAGAACAACACGCAGTCGATCATCACCGATCCAGACACCATCAGCCGCTTTACGGCCGAGTTGGTCGCCGAACACATGATTGCGCAGCAACAGGCTTCGAACGCCAAGACAGTCGAAGCCGTCAAAGCGGCCAAGGCCGCGAAGAAATAGCTCGCGCGCGCCAGAGAGATTGCGCGCGCAACGCCTCTTGGCGTCCGGCGGCCACCCCCAAGTCATCATGCGACGTTTTGCGCGACGCGCGAACCGCATGCACCGGTAAGGTATCTGCTGCCAGCAGGGGTGGGCCGTGGGCACGGAATTGCCCTGCTCATAAAATAAGCAGCCGCCATGGATTGGATTTCTACCGAGGGTCCAATGGCAACGCCGAAATTCGTTCAAGCATTTGAAAATAAATGTCTATCTCTTCGAAATAGAGCAGCATTTCCGATGTACACAATGGCACACCGCTTGCTTCGATCGAGGAAGGATTCTAGTCCCGGAGCCTGGTCCGCCGTGACGGACCTCAACCTGCGACCCCCATGCTTTGCATCCGGAGACACGCCTTGCCGCAACTGCCGACCAAGCTGATTTCCGATCGGAGCCTCGCGTGACGGAAACGGTCGCCGCCATCCTCGCCGCTCATCGCGCCGGTCATATGACGCCGGCGCAGACTGTCGCGCGCAGCTATCAGCGGATTCGCGAGCATAACGATCCCGCCATTTTCATCAGCCTGCGCAATGAAGCAGACGCGCTGGCGGAAGCCGAAGCCCTGGCCGCTAAAAATGCGTCGCTGCTTCCCCTCTACGGCATTCCGGTCGCGGTAAAGGACAATATCGACGTCGCCGGATTGCCTACCACGGCCGCCTGTCCGGCGTTTTCCTATTCGCCGGCGCATGACTCGACTGCGGTGGCGCGGCTGCGCGCGGCCGGCGCCATCATCATCGGCAAGACCAATCTCGATCAGTTCGCGACCGGCCTCGTCGGTGTGCGCTCTCCCTATGGCATTCCGAATAATCCAATGCGCGGCGATCTCATTCCTGGCGGATCGAGTTCGGGCTCTGCCGTGGCCGTATCGACCGGGCTCGTCCCGCTGGCGCTGGGCACCGACACCGCGGGCTCAGGCCGCGTGCCGGCGATGCTCAACAACATCGTCGGACTGAAGCCGAGCCTTGGACTGATCTCCACCGCGGGCGTGGTACCGGCATGCCGCACGCTCGATTGCGTTTCCGTGTTCGCGCTCACCGTCGATGATGCGACGGCGGCGCTGGCCGTGATGGCCGGCCCTGACGGCGCCGATCCATTTTCACGCAACCGCCCGCTGGGAGCGGTCGCTTCGTTTCCAGCCAATCTGCGATTGGGCGTGCCGCGCGACGGCCAGTTGATTTTCTTCGGCGACAAGGCCGCGGAGGCTGCCTATGGCGAGGCGCTCAAGCGCTGGACGTCGTTGGGCGCCACGCTGGTCGGCTTCGATCTCGAGCCGTTTTATGAAACTGCGCGGCTGCTTTATGACGGGCCATGGGTCGCGGAACGCTATTTGGTCATCCGCAATCTCTTGGCCTCCTCGCCCGATGCGATCCACCCCATTACGCGCGAAATCGCAGCCGGCGGCGCACGGCTGACCGCCGCCGACACGTTTGCCGCCCTGTACCGGTTACAGACGCTGCGCCGGATCGCCGAGCGCGCCTTTACCAATATCGATGCGCTGGTGCTGCCGACCGCACCGACCGTGTATTCCACCGCGCAGGTGCTCGCCAATCCGATCGAACTCAACAGCCGGCTCGGCACCTACACCAATTTCGTCAACCTGCTCGATCTCTGCGGTCTCGCGGTGCCGGCCTCCATCCGTCCCGACGATGCGCCCTTCGGCATCACGCTCCTGGCGCCTGCCGGTCAGGATGCACAGCTCGCCAGCATCGGCCGGGTGTTTCACGCCGATACCAAATTGACCCTGGGCAGCCGATCCGTATCGCAAGCGGCATTGGCAGACCTGCCGGTCAGCGCCAGCGGCGATGAAATCGCCATTGCGGTGGTCGGCGCACACCTCTCGGGCATGGTGCTCAACAGCGAATTGAAGGCGCTCGGCGGACGATTGCTGGAGCCAACCAAGACTGCTCCCGACTACAAGCTCTATGCACTGGACACCACGCCGCCGAAACCCGGCCTGCTTCGCATCGCGGCGGGAACGGGATCGTCGATCGAGCTGGAAGTCTGGGCGCTCTCGGCCGCCGCATTCGGCAAATTCGTCGCCGCAATCCCGCCGCCGATGGCGATCGGCACCATCGTGCTTTCCGACGGCCGCCACGTCAAAGGCTTCATCGTCGAGCCTGCCGCCATCGACGGCGCGCGCGACATCTCGGCTTTTAATGGTTGGCGCGCGTTTGTGGCGGCGGGATAATTAGCCCTTCATCGGGCGCGCATTCGCGCGACCCGTTGGCTCCTCGCAATGACGCTGTGAGGGCACGAACACCAATTCTTCGCCCGCTCCACGTCGAGAAACTACAGCGACACCGCGTAAAGTTCGTATTCGCCGCGCACCAGTTCGATATGCGCCCGCATTGCCGCGGCAGCGCCGACACGGTCGCCGCGCATGATCGCTACGACGACGCGGTCGTGCTCGGCATGGGATTTCGCCAATCGCCCGAGATTGCGAAACTGCGCACGCCGAAACGGCTGCACCCGCACCCGGGTCGCCAGTGTAATTTCGGCGATATAGGTGTTCTGCGAGCCGGCATAGATCGCGTTGTGAAAACGCTCATTGACCTCGTGGAAGCGATCCGGATTGCCGGCGTGACTTAACACCCGCAACTCCTCGTGAACCGCTTCCAGCCCGTGCCGCTCCGCCGGCTGCATGCGCTCCGCGGCGAGACCCGCGCATATCGCTTCCAGCTCCGCCATCGCCTCGAACATGCCGGTCAGCCGTTCCAGCGAAGGCCGCGCCACCACCGCGCCGCGATGCGCCCGCGCATCGATCAGCCCGCTCGCCGCCAATTGACGCAACGCTTCGCGCACCGGCGTGCGCGACACCTTGAAACGCGTCGCGATGTCGGTTTCATCGAGGGCAGCGCCCGGCGCCAGCACGCCGCGCACGATTTCATCGGCCAGTTGCAGGCGCAGTTCCTCCGCGCGCGTGATCTTGTCCGGCATGGAAGCCGCGCGGCCGGCGCGCCGAACCACCGTCTCGGGTTCGGCGGCGGAACGCTCGGAGGCGCTGGACGGAAGATCGTCAAGACTCATTTCGATGGATCCTGCGGTTCGACGATGACGCTGACATGCGCGGCGACGATCTTCCAGCCTTCGGGAAATCGTACCCAGGTCTGCATCTGCCGTCCCACCTTGCCCGGCGCGGAGTCGCGATAAAACAGCGTCGAGGCAACCGCCGTGTCACGGCCATAGCTCGTGATCACGGTTCTCGCGGTCCGGCGCATCAGGCCCGTCGACGGGCGCGCCGCGCGAAACGCCATGATCTCGTCATAGCCGTACAGGTTTTCGCCGCCACCGTAGCGCAGCGTGCGGGAATCCGGACGGAACAATTCGTCGAGAACCGCGACGTCGTTGGTCACCAGCGCCTTTTCATAGCGCGCGAATTGCTCGGTCACTTCGGCGAGCACGTCGGGGAGATCGACCTGCATTCCTACAATCCTCTCGGTGGCGGCGCGGAAACCACGCCGCTGCGTTCCAGCGCGTACGCTACGCGCAACGCGATATCTTCCCGCCAGGGTGCTGTGATGATCTGCACGCCGATCGGCATCGGCTCCAGCGGCACCGGCACTGCGACCACCGGGAGTCCAATAAAGGAAATCGGCTGGGTGTGAATGCCGATATTGGCGCGCACCGGCAATTCAACGCCGTCGAGCAGGAAGTTCACCTGCCCCAGCTTCGGCGCAACGCATGGCGTGGCCGGTGCGATGATCACATCGACCGATGCAAACAGCTCCAGCATCCGGGCGCGATACCAGCGGCGAAACTTCTGCGCGCGGTCGACCAGCGACGCCGGAACCATCGCCCCCGCCAGCAGGCGGTCGCGCACCGCCGGGTCGAAATCATCAGGCCGCCGGCGCAGGCGATCGAGATGCAGCGAAGCGCCTTCGGTCGTGGAGATGACATAGGCCGCGGCGCGGGCGCGCGCGGCCTCTGGAATTTCGACGGTCTGCGTGACGCCCAATCCCTTGGCGACGCGCGCGACTGCCTCAACCGCTTCGGCAAAAACGTTCTTCTGGAAATAGCCGCCGGCAAGGGCGATCCGTAAGTTACCGATATCCTGCGACAGCATTGAGGCGACCGGCTCGGCGGCCCGGGTCGTGCACGCCGCATCGTCAGGATCAGGTCCCTGCATCGCATCGTAGGCCAGTGCGAGATCGCCGACATTGCGCGCAAATGGGCCGAGGTGATCGAAGCTCGAGACGAATGGAAACGACCGCGCACGGGACAGCCGGCCGTAAGTCGGCTTCAAGCCGAAGATTCCGCAAAACGACGAAGGCACGCGGATCGAACCATTGGTGTCCGATCCCAGCGCCAGCGGCACCAGTCCGCCACCGACCGCGCCGCCGGAGCCGCCTGACGAGCCGCCGGTCATCCGCGTCACATCATGCGGATTGCGGGAAGGTCCGTCGTGAATATTCTCACCGGTGAAGTCGTAGGCGTACTCGCCCATGTTGAGCGCGCCGACCAAGACCGCGCCGGCCGCCTCCATGCGCTCGATCAGCGTCGCGTCGCGTGACGACGGCGGCAGGTCGCGGTTGATTTTCGATCCGGCGCGGGTCGACAGGCCCTGTACGTCGAACAGGTTCTTGACCGCGAACGGCACGCCGGCGAGCGGGCCGAGATTTTTTCCCGCCGCAATCTCCACATCGATCGCGCTCGCTTTGGCGCGTGCGCGCTCAGCGGTGACATCGGTAAAAGAATTAAGGACCGGATCGTGTTTGGCGATTCGCGCCAGCGCAGCGTCGGTGACGCTAAGCGCCGACAGCTTGCGGCTCTTCACGGCTGTTGCGATGTCCGAGGCCGATAATCCGTCGAGGCTAGACGTCATGGCGGGATCAGGCTGCAAAGACACTGGCGGACTCGGCTTCGTCTGACAACGCAAATTCATCCACCAGCCGCGCCAGTTTCAGCGACACTTCGAGATTGGCCCGCACCGCCGGCTTCCAGGTATCATCGATCGGCAGCATCAGGGCTTTCGACACGGCGTCGATATAATCATCCAGTGAATCAGGAGCCATTAGTGTTCCGTGTTCCGTCGGGACTGTCCGTCACTATTATCGCATCCGCCGGGAACTTCAATGAACCGGCAACGGCGGATGTGGAATAGCCGTCAACAGCTCCTTTGTATAGGCATCCTGCGGATTGCCCAAGACCTGTTCCGACGGCCCCTGTTCGACGATTCGGCCCGTCCGCATCACGATAACGCGGTCGCATAGCAACCGTACGACGTTCAAATCATGCGACACGAACAAATAGCTCATGCCCATCGACTGCTTGAGATCCTGAAGCAGGTTCAGCACCACCGCCTGCACCGAGACATCGAGCGCGGCGGTCGGCTCGTCGAGAATGACAAGCTTTGGGTGCAATGCAATCGCCCGCGCGATCCCGACGCGGGCCTTCTGTCCGCCCGACAATTGATGCGGGAACCGATCGAGCAGATTGACCGGCAGACCGACGAGGCCCGCCAATTCTTCGCAGCGGGCACGCAAGGCGTCGCGCCCCTTGATATCGCCGAGTTGCATGATCGGATCGGCAATCGCGCGCGCCGCGGTGAAGCGCGGATTGAGGCTGTCGGTCGGATCCTGAAACACCATCTGGATGCTTTTGCGCAACGGCAGCCGCGCGAAAGCGCTGGGCATGATACCGCCGATCTCGTCGCCGTCGAACATGATGCGGCCCGAGGTCTGGTCCAACAGCCGCATCACCATCATCGAGGTGGTCGATTTGCCGCAGCCGGATTCCCCAACCAGCCCGACGCTCTCGCCATGGGCGATGGAAAAGCTGATGCCGTCGACCGCACGGAACACATCGGGCTCGGCCGCCGGCTTGCGCGCGAACAGTTTGCCCAGCGTCGCCGTGTCGCCCTGGCGCGGATATTCCTTCACGAGTTTCTCGATCAGAAGAAGGGGTTTTTTCGCCTTGTCCTCGCCTTCAGCCGGAGCAGCCGTCGCAGGCAACGGCGTTGAGGCAAGAGCCGCGGCTTCCTCCTCCGGCAGCAAATCGCGCAGGGAGACGCCCAGCCGCGGCGTCGCGCGCATCAGTTTCTTGGTATAGGCGTGTTCGGGCTTGGTGAAGATGTTGGCGGACATCGCGGTTTCGACCACGCGGCCCTTTTCCATCACCACCACGCGATCGCAATAGGCCGCGGCCAATCCCAGATCATGCGTGATCAGGATCGTGGACATGCCGCGGCGCTTGGTCAGTTCGACAACGAGGTCCATCACCGCCTTCTGTGTCGTGACGTCAAGGCCGGTGGTCGGCTCGTCGGCGATCAGAAGCTGCGGATTGCAGGCCAGCGCCAGCGCGATCACCACGCGCTGGCACATGCCGCCCGACAGTTCGAACGGATAGGCATGATAGCGCTCACGCGGTCGCGCGATCTTGACCTGCTCGAGCGCCGCGATCGCCCGGTCCGTCACCTGCGAGCGGTCGACCTGGACATGCTGCAGCAACACATCCTCGATCTGGTGACCGATCTTGCGAATTGGATTCAGCGCCAGCCGGGGACTCTGGAAGATCATCGATATTTCGCGGCCGCGCAGGTCGCGCATCTGGCTCTCGGTCGCGGCCTTGACGTCGACTCCGGAGAACATCACCGATCCATCGGCGATCTTGCCGGCGCGGTCGAGAATTCGCATCACCGCATAGGACGTGACGGATTTGCCCGAGCCGGATTCCCCGACAATGCCCAGCGTCTCGCCCTTGCCCACGGCGATATTGACGTGCTGCACCGCCTTGACGATACCGCGCCGTGTCGCAAATTCCACCGTGAGGTCGCTGACATCGAGCAGCGGTAGCGCGGCCGTTGGCGCAGTCATGGCGTGCTCCCGAACTTCATGCGTCACGTCCTTCGTTGCGGATCAACCAGATCGCGCAAGCCGTCGCCGAGCAGATTGAAACAGAACACCGCGATCATCAGCGCTCCGCCGGGGAAAAACGCCACCCACCATTCGCCGGAAATAATGTTGGTCGCGCCTTCGGCGACCATGATGCCCCATTCCGGCGTCGGCGGCTTGACGCCGAGACCGATGAACGAAAGCCCGGCTGCATTCAGGATCGCATAGCCCATGGTGAGCGAAATCTGCACCATCATGATCGGCATGATGTTCGGCAGGATATGCACCAGCAGTATGCGGAAGTCGCCATTGCCGGACAGCCGCGCCGCCTGCACGAAACCCGCCTCACGCCGCACATTGGCTTCGGCGCGTGCGACGCGGACATAAAGCGGGAAATTGATGATCGCGGTCGCGATCACGATGTTGGTCACAGTATTGCCGAGCGCGGCGACGATGCCCATCGCCAGCACGAACAGCGGAAACGCCATGATGGTGTCGGAGATGCGCCCGATGATGCGGTCGGTCCATCCGCCGAAGAAGCCTGCGGCGATGCCGGCCAGCCCGCCCATGAACAGCACCAGCGCCACCGACGCGACCGCAATCGTGAAGTCGAGACGGGTTGCGGCGAGCACGCGGCTGAAAATATCGCGGCCAAGCAAATCGGTTCCGAACCAGTGGTGCAGCGACGGCGACTGCAGGGTCGCGGAAGTATCGCTGGCGAGCGGGTCGTAGGGCACGATGTAGGGGCCGATCAGCGCGCACACCGCGATCAGCACGAACAGGCCGAACGACAATCCGGTCACCGGATTGTCCGCCACCACGTAGATCGCATGGCGGAAGATCGAGTTGGTAGGAGGCTTCGGTTGGGCCTCCACGACGGGCACGGCGGTCAGACTGGCTTCGGTCATGCTTCAAGCCTCACGCGCGGATCGATCACGCCGTAGAGCATGTCGATCAAAAGGTTGAGCGCCACGTACAACACCGCCATGGTCAGCACGAAGCCCTGCACCGGCGCGAAGTCCGATTGCAGCAGCGCTTCGACGGCGTAGGAACCGATGCCCGGCCAGGCGAAGACTTTTTCCACCAGCACATTGGCGCCGAGCAGGAACGAGAACACCATGCCCAGCGTCGTCACCACCGGCAGCATCGCGTTGCGGAAAGCGTAAGTGAGGATGACGGTGCGGTCGTTGAGGCCGCTGGCGCGTGCGGTCCGGATGAACTCGGAGGCCAGGATCGCCAGCATCGAGGCGCGGGTCATGCGCGTGATCGGCGCCAGCGAGAACACCGCCAGGGTCACCGCCGGGAGAACCAACTGGCTGAGCGACGCGCGGAAAGTCTCGAAATTTCCGGTGATCAGGCTGTCGATCAGATAGAAGCCGGTGATATCAGGCGGCGCTGTGGCAAAGGCATCGAGCCGCCCAATCGGCGCGGGCGACCAGCCGAGATTGAAATAGAAGATGTAAACCAACAGCAGACCGGTAAAGAACACCGGCAAGGAAACCCCGGCGGTGGCGATCACCCGGCATAGATGATCGATGAAAGAGCCTTGTTTGACCGCCGCGAAAATACCGAGCGGCACCGCGATGACGATTGCGAGAATTAATCCCGACAACGTCAGCTCCGCCGACGCCGGCAATCGGCTGGAGATTTCGGTCGCTACGGGACGGCCGGTGGACAGTGAATTACCGAAATTGCCATGCGCGAGATCATTGACGTAGTGCGCGAACTGGTCGGGCAGCGGCCGGTCGAGCCCCAGCGATTTGCGGATTTCGGCAATCGACTGCGGCGTGGCGGCCGGTCCGGCGAAGTAAACCGCGGGATCGCCCGGCAATACGCGGGTCAACAGAAATGTCACGATCACGACACCGATCAGGGTCGGAATCACCGTCAGCAGACGCTTTGCGATCGTCAACATGGTCTTCTGCCCCAAATTTCCCGAACCGCGTTAAGAAGCGATACGATTGCTCCGCGCCTCCGTTGTGATAGTGCGCGTCAGCCCTTGACGATTGAGCGGTAGTCGAGTTGCCGGTGGAACCAATAGGCGTAGCCTGAGATGTTCTTCTGCGTTGCGACGTTGAGCAGCGGCTGGAACAGCGGAACGCGAGGCACCTCGTTGTAGGCCTTCGAGATAAAGCCCTCGACGTCTTTGGCGTATTTATCCTTGTCGCCAATGGCCGCGGCCGCAGCCGCACCGTTAATCAGGACATCCATGTCCGGATTGACGTAGCTCGATGTGTTGAAAATCGAGTTCTGGCCGGAATAGCACCAGAAAAAGTAATATTCGGGATAGTCGAGCCAGCCGGAGAAGAAGTTGATCATCAGCGGCATCGACTTCTTGGCCATTTCGCTGCGCCAGTTGGCGCCAGGCACCTTATTGATCGCGGTCTTGATACCGATCTGGCCGAGCGCTTCCTGCACCAGCACGGAAATCGGTTCGCAGATGTCGCCGGCGCCAAGATCGAAAGAAATTGTGGTGTCGATATTTGACACACCGCTCTCCGCCATCAGCGCCTTGGCCTTGGCGATGTCGTCGCTGTAGCCCGTCTTCGCCGGCCAGCTGATATCGGTGACATTGTTCGACGGGCCGCCAAACATCGGGTTGGCGAGGCCGAACATCGCCGCGTCCATGATCTTCTGGTAGGGCAGCGCATAGGCGATCGCCTGACGGACTTTCGGATTGTCGAACGGCGGGGTCTTCACGTTCAGCTCGACGCAGTACATGCCGTTACCGATCGGATTGGAGATGATGACGAGCTTGTTCGCCTTCTTCATCTCCGACGTGTCCTTGCTCGACAGATCGAAGGAAATGTCGGCATCGCCGCGTTCCATCAGCGCGCGGCGGTTGCCCTGCGAGGGAATCGTGCGCCAGATGATCTTCTTGAGCTGGGGCAATTTGCCGCCCACCCAGTCGTCATGGCGCTCGTAGACCGTTTCGACTCCCGGCTTCCAGCTCGTGACCTTGTAAGCGCCGCCGCCGGCGGTGTTGCTCTTGGTGTATTCGAGTGCCCAGGGATCCTTTTCCGTGGCCTTGGTCTTCAAGAGTTCGGAATTGTAGACGCTCGGCACGATCACCGCGAGATCGGGAATCGTCAGACGATCCTTCTTGATGAAATCGACGCGGACGGTGCTGTCATCAACGATGACGAACTGCTCCTTGTTGACCAGCGAGCCGGCCTTCATCTGCACCGTCGGGAAGCCACCGACGGTCACGGAGCGATCGAGCGACCATTTGACATCCTTGGCGGTGACCGGCGTGCCGTCGTGGAATTTCGCGTTCTTCTTCAGTTTGAAGGTGACCGACATATCGCCGATGTTCATGTCTTCGGCGAGTTCGGGTTTGAACTTGTCGCGGTCGTAGGACAGCGTGCCATCCGGCAGCGTCTTGGTTTCATGGCTGATCAGCCGGTCGTAGCAATTCCACGAAGTCTCATAGCCGGAACGGTTGGTACCGACGCCATGGATGTCGAGATTGTTGGGGCCGTTTTCGGTGACGACCAGCAACGTCTCCGAGCGGGCGTCGGCTTTGGCGGCCGACCAGATCGCGGGCGCAGGCACCAGGGCTCCCGCGGCGACGCCGGTTACGGATTTAAGAAAATCGCGGCGCTTCATCTGATGCTCCAACGCACGAGGAAATCGGCTTTTGGAGAGGAGATGTCGCAAGGTTCGTGCCAAATCTTAATGGGAACTTACCCGGGCACTAAACCCCTGATTTGACTTTGATTATGAATTCTCTGGAGGCCAATTCAGTGTTGTCGGGGGCCTGATCATTGCATACAAAGAAATGCAATTGCTCATTATATAGGCATATATTAAAATCGCTCTTTCCTTAGGCGATCATTGGACTGCCATATCATCGCGACCATCGCTCTTGCGATGGTCGCGATGGAACTGCAATCGTGGGGGCCTTCTGCAACCTGTGTTGAACCTTTCTTTCCAATCACCGACACCATTACAGGGGGATGAAGTGCCAGTGTACAGCCGCGCCGGTGTTTGGCGGACCACAATAATGGTCCTCGCGCTGCTTCTGACGGGAGTGCCCCCCGGCGCATGGGCGCGTGAATTTCGCGCCGCCGACACCCAGAGCGAAGATTATCCGACCGTCGAAGCGTTGCAGTACATGGGTCGCCTGATCGCAGAGCGCAGCGGCGGCCGTCACCAGATCCGTGTTTTTCATTCGCGCCAGCTCGGCGAGGAAAAGGAGACCATCGAGCAGACCCGCGTCGGCGCAATCGACCTTAACCGCACCAATGTTGCGCTGATCGGAAACTTCGTGCCGGCGATGAACGTGCTGGCGATGCCATTCCTGTTTCGCTCCATCGAGCACATGCAGAAGGTGATGGACGGACCGATCGGCACTTCCATTCTCGACAGCTTCGAGCCTTACGGATTTGTCGGCCTGACGTTCTACGATTCCGGCGCGAGGTCGATCTACAACAGCGTCCGGCCGGTCCGCACCGTCGCTGACATGAAGGGATTGAGGCTTCGCGTGCAGCAGTCCGAATTAATGTCCGACATGATCAAGGCGCTGGGCGCAAATCCGATCGAACTGCCCTACGGGCAGGTTCGCACCGGGCTTGCCACCAAGCTGATCGACGGCGCGGAGAACAACTGGCCGTCCTTTGTCACCACGGACCACTATAAATATGCCGGCTATTACACCCTCACCGAACACGCGATGAGCCCGGAAGTGCTGGTGATGTCGCAAAAGGCCTGGGAAAGCCTCTCGGCCGAGGACCGCAAGATCTTTCGCGAGGCGGCGCTCGAGTCGAGCCAGTTCATGCGCCAGAAGTGGAAGGATCTTGAAGAGCGATCGCGCCGTCAGGCCGAAAGCGCCGGCGTGACAATCGTCACCGACTTCGATCGCAAACCTTTCGAGGCAGCGATGGATGGAATCTATACCAAGGCAAGACGCAACCCCGCCGCCGCGGAGTTGATCGAACGCATTCGCAAGGTGGACTGAATTGGTCGCAGTAACGTCCCAGCACAACGAGGTGGAGGAGCGGCCGGCGAGTTTCGCCGCGCGAGGCCGCGCGCGCATCGTTGGACTGGTCCGCGCGGTGCCGATCCGCTGGCGCATCCTGTCGATCGCGGCGCTGAACTCGGCGGTCGTCGTCGTGCTGGTCGCCATGATCTGGAATGGCGTCCAGGTGCTCGGCACAGCCTGGGACGACGTGCGGCAGGTGCGGGAATCCGACAAGATCCTGGCGCTGCTGGAAAGCGAAACCGGCCATTTGCAGAACCTGATCCATCGCTACATCACGCAGCCGAGCCCGGAACTATTCGCCGAGATATCGCATCTGCGCGAGACGGTACTCGGCACCCTGACCACGCGCGCCTCAACCGATCCGGTGCTGTCGGGATCGGTGCAGCAGCTTGAGCGCGTTACCGAGCGCTTCCTCAACGGTTTCGGCGAATTGCGCGACGTGCAGGCGACCATTTCAAAAACCTACGAGGACGAGGTGCTGACCCCGGCGCGGGACATGGCCGGACTCTACTCGATCATCGAGGGCGCGACGGGGCACCGCGATGCCCTGATCTGGCCGTCGCTTGGAAAATCCCGCGAAGCATTTACTGCGATGCTGGTCGCCGCCAACGCCTATTATCTTTCGCTGGCGACTGCCTCCGCCGAGGAAGCCCGCCGCAATACCGGGACGATCGAACAGACCATCCCGGTCATGGCCGACCTTGCCGACAATGATCTGCAGCGAATGGCGTTGCAGCGATTGAATGCGCGGGCGGCGGCGCTGCGAAACGGCCTGACGAGATTGTCGGAGCAACTCGCGGCCCGAACCGAACTGCTGCGCGATGTGATCGACGCCAGCCAGGCCGAAGCCAGCGGCACCGTCGACGAGCTATCGATTAAAATGCGCCAGCGCGAGCAGAAAGCGCAGGAGACATTCGACCGGACGCTGGCCGACATCTCCCGCAAGGTGTTGTCGATTGCGGTGATCTTTCTCGGCATCATCATCACCGCGGGCGTCGTGATCGCGCTCAGCATCCGCCTGCCGCTGCAGCAGATCATGACGGCGATGCAGGCGATCACCTCGGGCGATTACAACAAGCGCGTCCAGGGAACGACCGCCCAGGACGAGGTCGGCGCGATGGCGCGCGCGGTCGAGGTGTTTCGCGAAAACGCCATTGCCAAGCGCAAGACCGAAGACGAATTGCGCGCGTCCAAAGAGAAGGCCGAGAACGCCCTGCATGAGTTGAACGCAGCGCAGCAGAACCTGATCGACGCCGAACGTCTGGCCGCATTGGGCGGCTTGGTTGCCGGGGTCGCCCATGAAGTCAACAACCCGATCGGTATCAGCCTGACGGTCGCCTCCAGTTTTGCGCGCCGTACCGAAATATTCGAGGCCGAGGTCAATTCCGGAACCGGGCTGCGGCGATCCCAACTCGAGGAATTCGTTCGAACCTCGCGCGATGCCGCCCAGCAACTGGTCAGCAATCTGCATCGCGCCGGTGAGCTGATTCAGTCCTTCAAACAGGTCGCTGTGGATCGCTCGCATGCCGAACGCCGCCAATTCAGCCTGAGCGAGGCGACCGACCAGATCATCGCCAGCCTGCGGCCGGCCCTGAAAAAGGCGTCGATCGCCCTTTCGGTCGAGGTGCCGGAAGGCCTGATGATCGACGGGTACCCGGGCTCCTATGGCCAGATTCTGACCAATCTGTTCCTCAACGCCGCCAATCACGCCTTTGGCGACGGGCGCTCGGGGACGATCTCGATTTCCGGACGCCCCCGCGGCAATGACGACGTCGAGATCATTTTCGCGGACGATGGGGCTGGAATGTCGCCGGACGTGCAGCGGCAGGCCTTCGATCCGTTCTTTACCACCCGCCGCAATGAGGGCGGGACCGGCCTCGGCCTGCATATTGTCTATAATCTCGTGACCCAGCAGCTTGGCGGCCGGATGATGCTGGATTCAAGGCTGGGACAAGGCACCACTTTTCGCATTATTATACCAAGGGTCGCCAAAGGCGGCTCCGCGATCGAAGACTCAGCAAGTGACGGGACTGCCCAATGGCCGAACAGGACGATGTCCTCCACCTGATCGACGATACCGGAACCGCTCCGGAAACGTCGACAGCGCGCAAGTGGAAGGTCGCCGTCATCGACGACGATCAGGCCGTACATGAAGGCACCCGCTTTGCGCTGAGCGACTACAATCTCAATGGGCAGTCGCTCGAGATCCTGTCGGCCTATTCGGCCGCCGAGGGCCGGACCTTGATGCGCGCCCATCCCGACATCGCGGCCGTGCTGCTCGATGTCATCATGGAAACCGACGCGGCCGGCCTCGATCTGGTCGAATATATCCGCAATGAACTCGGGAATGAAACCGTCCGTATCATCCTGCGCACCGGCCAGCCCGGGCAGGCGCCCGAGCGCCGCGTGATCGTCCAATACGACATCAACGACTACAAGGCGAAGACCGAGCTCACCGCCGACAAGCTGTTCACTTCGCTGACCGCGGCGCTTCGCAGCTACCAGCAGCTCGAGCGCATGGTCCAGACCCGGCGCGGGCTGGAAATCATCATCGATGCCGCCTCGACCCTGTACGACTTCAAATCCATGCAGCGGCTCGCCGAAGGCGTGCTGACGCAGATCGCGTCTCTGTTGAACGTCGATTGCGCCGGCATTCTGGTGCTGCGCGACGGCGGTGTGATCGGCGACGACTTTTCCGTACTGGCCGGCTCCGGCTGCTACAGCCGCTTTATCGGGATGGCCAGCTCCAAATCACTCGACGAAGATTTACGCTCGATGGTGGAAGCCGCCTTCAGGCGCCGCAAGCACGAATTCTTCGACCACCGCACCGTGCTCTACATTCGCACCGGCAGCGGACGCGAAGTGGTGGTGCTGCTGCAGGCCGAGCGCCAATTGTCCGAAACCGACCGCTCGCTGGTCGAGATTTTCGGCAGCCGGCTTTCGATCGCGTTCGACAATGTCATTCTGTATCAGCAACTGCACGAAGCCAACACGCAGCTAGAAGATCGCGTCGCCCAGCGCACCCGCGCGCTGATGCAGGCCAATCGCAGACTGTCCGCGCAGTGGCTGCGGCTGCAGCGCGCCAACGGCTTCAAGAACGAAATTCTCGGCACCGTCGCCCACGATTTGAAGAACCCGCTCGGCGTCATTCTCGGCCGCACCGAAATGCTGACCGAATTGATCGGCGCCGGCTCGTCCAAGGAGAGCGTTACCTCGCAGGTCGAACACATTCGCGATGCCACAAAGCGGCTGACCTCGATGGTCGATCACCTGATTTCGGACGCGATGGCCGACGCCTTCGACATCACCATCCGCCGTGAGCCGGTCGATGTCGCGGGCCTGGTCCGGGAAGTCGCCGATGCCAACCAGCCATCGGCCGTCAACAAGCAGCAGACTATTACGGTGTCGGCGCCGCCGAATATCGTGACCATGTGCGATGCCGACCGGATTCGCGAGGCGATCGACAATCTCATCAGCAACGCCATCAAATACAGTCCGATCGGCGGCAAGATCACCATGCTGGTGAGTCACGAGAAGAACAACACCATCATCCGCATCGCCGACGAAGGCGCCGGCCTGTCGCCCGAAGATCTCGGACGGCTGTTCGGCCGGTTCCAGCGGCTTTCCGCCAAGCCGACCGGCGGCGAAAGCTCGACCGGTCTCGGTTTATCGATCGTCAAGCGCATTATCGACATGCATGGCGGCGAAGTCACGGCCGATAGCGCCGGACCGGGACAGGGATCCACCTTCACCGTCACATTGCCCGCGACAGACGCATGATCGAAGAATGACATGAGCCAAAGTCAGCACATCATCATAGTCGACGACGAGGCGCCGGCCCGCGAGATGGTCGGCGATTATCTCAAGATGCACGGCTTTACCGTGACGCTGTGCGACGGCGGCAAGAGCCTGCGCGGCGCGATCGAGGTCACGGTGCCCGATCTCGTCGTGCTCGACCTGAACATGCCGGAGGAAGACGGGCTTTCCATCATTCGCGACCTGAAAAGCCGCACCAATGTCCCCGTCATCATGCTGACGGCGACCGCAAGCCCGATCGATCGCGTGGTCGGGCTGGAACTCGGCGCCGACGATTACGTCGCAAAGCCTTGCGAATTGCGCGAATTGATGGCCCGAATCCGCTCGGTATTACGGCGCAGCGCTCCGGCGCGGGCGCAGGCCACAGCGCCTGAAGCCACAGCGCCGAAAGCGGCGAAGGACCAGTTGGTGCGGTTTGGAACCAAATGGCTCGACCTCGAGGCGCAGGCATTGCGCGACGACGAGGGTAACGAGCATCCGCTGACGGCTTCCGAATTCGGACTGCTGAAAGTATTCGCGGCCAACCCGAAGCGGGTGCTGTCACGCGAGCGTCTGCTGGAACTGGCGAACGCACGCGACAGCGAAGCCTTCGACCGCGCGGTCGATCTGCGCATCATGCGGATCCGGCGCAAGATCGAACCGGACCCGACCAAGCCTGCGGTCATCCGCACTATCCGGGGCGGCGGATATCTGTTCTCGCCATCCGGCGACAAGACCTGACGTGAAATCTTGCGCGATTACTGGCTCGTGGCAAACGAGCAGTCGGCACCCCCGCCGGAATTGTCCTTGATCACGGCAGGATCAAGCGTGCAATTCAGTTTGGTGACGCCTTCAATCATCGAGCCGGCCGCACCTTCTGCAACGACGCCCGCTGAACCCAACGTGGCGTAAAGCTCATTGGCCTCGCGGCCCTTCAGGCTGCGCTTGCCTTTCTTGAAAGTCAGTTCGCAACTTCGTTCGGCGATGGCGACGTTGCTGATCCTGCACGTAACGCTCTCGGCGGTGACCGACAATTTCCGTTTGTCGTGAGACTTAACGTTGCCGTCGAATATTCCCGCGATCAGCCTTTGCTCATAGGCGCTTAGAAGTGGCGAATACCGAGCCACCACCGCGGCGACCGCGAGAGCCGTTGCCCCCGATGTGCTCGCGGGCGCCGCCGAGGCAGCGGATTGACCGAGGATAACGATGAGAAAGATGGCCCTCGATGTTTTCAAGATCAGCTTCGTCATATCAACGCTCCATGGACCGAGGCACAAATTGGTGGGCTTGTCATAACAAAACCATAGGTAGCGTTACAACATGACACATTGTTAGGATTTTGTGAGCTTTTTGGCCGGCGCACATTTTTCCGGGACAAGATTTCCGGGACGAGAGACGAGAGCAGGTTCCAAAGCCGCACAGACACGAATGCGGCGCAATTCAAGTCGAAAAGCTCGTAAGCAAGCGCCGACCCGCAGCCGCATCACCTGTCCGGCCAACCAGTACCTGAACGGGGTGTGCTCGGACGCGAACGGTGACGATGTTGAACAAAACATTCTTGTTCTTTTGCGAGCTTGCCGTTTGCTGGATCACCGCATCGTGCGCAATCGCGCAGGAAGCCAAATTCCAAAGCCGGCAAGTCACGCCGGCCGGCGAATACACATTCGGTATCGAAGGACCGGCTGTCGACGGAAGCGGAAATCTCTACGTCGTCAATTTCGGCAAGCCCGGCACGATCGGGAAACTGCCGGCTGGCGCCTCGCAATCGGAACTGTTCGCGGTCCTGCCCGAAGGCAGCGTGGGAAATGCAATCCGTTTCGATCGCGACGGCCGCATGTTCGTCGCCGACTACAAGAAGCATAATATCTTCCTGGTCAGCGCGGACGGGAAAGACGTCGAAACCTATTTCCATTCCGACGATTTCAATCAGCCCAACGATATGACGATCGCGACGGACGGCACGATCTATGCGAGCGACCCCCATTGGAAGCAGCACGACGGGCAGGTCTGGCGGATTGGGAAATCCTCCGACGGCGCCGTTACCGGAGAACGAATGATCGCCGATCGCCATATGAGCACCACCAACGGGATCGATCTCAGCCCGGACGGCAAGACGCTCTATGTCGGCGAGTCCGATACGCGAGAAATCTGGTCGTACCGGATCGACGGCAGCCACCTTCTCTCGCCGACACTCGTGAAGCGATTCGACGATTTCGATATTGACGGCCTGCGCACCGACACCGCCGGAGACCTGTTTGTGGCACGAATCCTCAAAGGCACCATCGCCGTGCTGAATCCGCAGGGGAAATTGAAGCGGGAAATACCGCTTAATGCCAGGGAGCCGACCAATCTCGCCTTTGGCGGCCCTGACGGAAAGACGGTTTTTGTGACACAGCGCAAAGGCGGGTTCGTTGAGTCATTCCGTACCGACCGCCCGGGCCGTGAAACCTGTCTCCGGGCCTGTAGCGAACGGAAATAGGCCGCGGAATACCTGCCTACTGGATCGGGAAACCCGCAAATTCGCAACCAACGAAAAGGTTCCGCGTTTTCGGCTCAGTGGGCCGCCGAGGCGGCGAAACAACAACCTAAAATTTACCTCATTCAAATTGCTCACATTTCCTGTCCGAATGTTTCGTCGCCGAAGTGACGACGAAACAATTCTCCTGCGCATGAAACCATTTTCCGCTTTTCGTGCAGACGTCCCGAAACGTTGGCTCTTTACCAATTTGCCCAACGGAGCGCCGCAACGTAGCGGTCAGTGGGAGCCTGTCATGCAGAACGTCATCGCCATCAATGAAGCAGCCCGCCAGGGCATCATCGCCGCCCAGGCGACCTCGGATGAGATGCTACTGGAAAGTATTGCCGATGGCGGCCGTACAGCGATGCACATCCTCTATTCCCGTCACAATGTGCGGGTTTACCGCTTCATCCTTCGCATGGTCCGGGATGCCACCATGGCGGAAGACCTTGTCAGCCAGGTCTTCCTGGACGTGTGGCGCACCGCCAGTCAGTTCGAAGGCCGCTCTCAGGTGTCCACGTGGCTGTTATCGATTGCCCGCTTCAAGGCGCTGACCGCGCTGCGCCAGCGCCGGCATGAGGATCTCGACCAGGAAGACGTGCTTGAAATCGCCGATGAGGCGGACACCCCGGAAGCCTCGCTGGATCGCAGCAACACCAGCGCCATCCTGCGCGCCTGCGTCGCGAAACTGTCACCGGCGCACCGCGAGATCATCAACCTCGTCTATTATCACGAAAAATCGGTGGAAGAGGTCGGCAAGATCATCGGGATTCCGCAAAGCACGGTGAAGACCCGGATGTTTTATGCCCGCAAACAGCTCGCAGATCTGCTCCGGGTAGCCGGCGTCGACACCCTGGCAGCGTGAACTGAGCGTCAAATATCGCTTTCAAAGACTTTTAACGACCCGAATGGAATGACGTTCCTCGGGTCGTTTTTGTATGCGCGGCCATGTTCGCCGCTTTCCAGAGATGGCAGCTATCCATCCCACGCGCGAATTCATCCGCTTGTATAGTTCCAACGCAACCATAAGCGCTATAGGGTGGCTCCCTATAACGATGGATGGGTGTCATGTTCGAAGGCTGGGATGCAGCGGTGTTGGCCCGGGCGCAGTTTGCCTTCACGATGTCATTTCACATCGTATTCCCAGCCTTCACGATCGGGCTTGCAAGCTACCTCGCGGTACTTGAAGGGCTGTGGCTGTGGACCGGGCGCGAAGTCTTCATCAATCTGTTTAATTACTGGCTGAAGATTTTCGCCGTCACGTTCGGGATGGGCGTCGTATCGGGCATCGTGATGTCCTACCAGTTCGGCACCAACTGGTCGGTGTTTGCAGACAAGACCGGCCCGGTGATCGGCCCGTTGATGGCCTATGAGGTGCTGACCGCATTTTTCCTGGAAGCGGGCTTCCTCGGCGTGATGCTGTTCGGCCTGGAGCGAGTCGGCCACAGGCTGCATTTCCTCGCCACGCTGATGGTCGCGACCGGCACCCTGATCTCGGCGTTCTGGATTCTGTCCGCCAATTCCTGGATGCAGACGCCGGCCGGCTATGCGATCAATGCCGACGGGCAATTCATCGCCGCCGACTGGCTCAAGGTGATCTTCAATCCCTCGTTCCCCTATCGTCTCGTCCATATGGTTCTGGCGGCCTACCTTACGACGTCGCTGGTGGTGGGCGCCGTCGGCGCGTTTCATCTGTGGCGCGATCAGCATCTGCCCGGTGCGCGGGTGATGTTTTCGATGGCGATGTGGATGGCCACCCTGGTGGCCCCGATCCAGATTCTCGCGGGCGACCAGCACGGCCTCAACACGCTGGAGCATCAGCCGACCAAAATCATGGCGATGGAAGGCCATTACGAGAGCCACAAGGACGGCGCGCCGCTGATCCTGTTCGGCCTGCCCGACCAAGCCGCCGGCAAGGTCAAATACGCGGTCGAAATTCCAAAACTGGGTTCGCTGATTCTGAAACATTCGCCCGACGCCCCGATGGCAGGCCTCGATACCGTGCCGCGCGAAAACTGGCCGCCGGTGCCGATCACCTTCTGGTCGTTCCGGGTCATGGTCGGGTTGGGATTCCTGATTCTCGGGCTTGGCCTGTTCAGCCTTTGGAATCGCTGGCGCGGCACGCTGTATCAGTCCCGCCTGTTGCATATGTTTGCGATGGCGATGGGACCGGCAGGCTTTATGGCCGTGCTCGCTGGATGGATCACCACCGAGACCGGACGTCAGCCGTTCACGGTCTACGGGCTGTTGCGAACAGTTGAATCGGCTTCGCCCTTGGCGGCACCCGCGGTCGCCTCGTCGCTGATCGCATTCGTAATCGTCTATTTCACGGTGTTCACCACCGGCGTGGTCTATCTCCTGCGGTTGATGGCGGCACCGCCGCATCGGGGCGAGGAAGGACCGCGCGGCGATATCCCTGCCCGCGCCGCCGGGATTACGCCCGCGGCCGGTACCGTAACCGGTGGGGCTGTCTGATGGCCAGCAGCATCGACATCGCGACGATCTGGGCGTTCATCATCGCCTTCGCCGTCTTCGTCTATATCGTGATGGACGGATTCGATCTCGGTCTCGGCATCCTGTTTCCGTTATTTCCAAACAAGGCCGACCGCGACGTCATCATGAACACCGTGGCACCGGTTTGGGACGGCAACGAAACCTGGCTGGTGCTCGGCGGTGGCGGCATGATGGCGGCGTTTCCGCTGGCCTATTCGGTGCTGATGCCGGCGCTGTACACGCCGATCATCGCGATGCTGATCGGGCTGATCTTTCGCGGCGTCGCCTTTGAATTCCGCTGGCGTACGACACAGAGCGGACGAAACCGCTGGGATCTCGCTTTCGCAGGTGGATCGCTGGTGGCGGCACTGGCGCAGGGGATCGCGCTCGGTGCCATCCTGCAGGGCATCCATGTCGACGGGCGGCATTATGCCGGCGGCTGGTGGGATTGGCTGACTCCGTTCAGCATTCTGACCGGCCTCGCGCTGGCCATAGGCTATGCGCTGCTCGGCGCGACATGGCTGGTGCTCAAGACCGAGGGCGAGCTTCGCGACAAGGCCTACCATCTGAGCTGGGTTTTCCTGTTCGCGATGCTGGGCGCCATCGGCGCGGTCAGCATCGCCACGCCGTTCCTCCATGTCCAATATGCCCAGCGCTGGTTCACCTGGCCGAATGTGCTCCTGACCGCGCCGGTACCGGTCGCGGTCGCCGCGGTCGCCGTGATGCTGCTGCGCAGCCTCGCCGGCAAGCGGGATTACCAGCCGTTCTTTTTGTCGCTGGCGCTGTTCGCGCTGTCCTATGCCGGGCTTGGCATCAGCATGTGGCCCTACATCGTGCCGCAGAGCATCACCATCTGGCAGGCGGCCGCGCCTGAAAATAGCCAGGTCTTCATGCTGGTTGGCGTCGCCGTACTGGTGCCGCTGATCCTCGGCTATACCGGCTGGGCCTATTGGGTATTTCGCGGCAAGGTAAAAGCCGGAAGCGGCTATCATTGATGCCAACGCCGCCCAAAACGCGCCCCCTCGCCCAGCGCCTGCTGTGGTTTGTGGCGCTTTGGCTCGGCGGCGTCGGCACGGTTGGCCTCGTATCGTTCGGGCTGCGGCTGTGGATCGCACCGAAATGAGATTTTTGAGACAGTTTTGTGTGCTCGATCCCTGACAAAAATCTCAAATATTCCAGCAGGATATCCGGATTGCTTGCCTTCGCGCCGTCCCTGAGATTTGATGGTGCGGTGATTTGGCAAACCATGATACGGAAGCGGCCAATGAGGAGCGCGTCGATGACGAAATTCCGGCACCTGATCTGGATGGTGACTGCTGCTGTTGGCCTTACGCTTTCGATCTCGCAAAGCTACGCGCAGCAGCCTGACGTCGGCGACCAGCCTGGATTGCTGGCGGATGATTCCGTGGAGCTCGAACCGGAATACCGCAAGCAGATGGTCTACTACCGCTCGACCGAGCCGCCGGGCACCATCATCATCTCTACCGCGGAACGTCATCTTTATCTGATCCAGGGCAACGGCCGCGCCATTCGCTATGGCATCGGCGTCGGCCGCGATGGATTCCAGTGGCAGGGGCTGCTGAACATTTCGCGCAAGGCGGAATGGCCGGATTGGACACCGCCGCCGGAAATGATCGTGCGCCAGCCCTACCTGCCGCGCTTCATGGCCGGCGGACCGGGTAACCCGCTCGGCGCGCGTGCGATGTATCTCGGCACCACCGTCTATCGCATCCACGGCACCAACCGGCCGGATACGATCGGCACTGCGGTTTCTTCCGGCTGTTTCCGGCTGGTCAACGCCGATGTCGCGGACCTCTACGAGCGCGTGCCTGTCGGCACCAAGGTTATCGTGCGGCAGAAGCCGGAATTGTAATTGCGACGGCTGCGTTCCGCGGCCGATAATTCTTTCCAGACATTACGAGAGACAGATCATGCGCACATTTCGAGGCGGCCTCCTGATTGGGCTGGCGGTCGCAGTCGCGGTCGCGGTCGTGGCCATCACCTATGAACGCTACGACACAAAGACCCTCAAACGGACGATCCGTCGCGGCGAGGTCTTGTGCGGTGTCAACACCGGCCTGCCCGGTTTCTCGATCCCCGACGACAAGGGCAACTGGACCGGCTTCGATGTGGATTTCTGCCGCGCGGTGGCCGCGGCGATCTTTGACGATCCGACCAAGGCGAAGTTCATCCCGCTCGACGCCAATGAGCGTTTCAAGGAGTTGCAGAATCGCAAGGTCGATATTCTCTCCCGCAACTCGACCTGGAGCATGTCGCGCGAGACGTCTTACGACCTCTATTTTCCGGCCGTCGCTTATTATGACGGCGAAGGCTTCATGACCCCACGGTCGCGCAATATCGATTCGGCGCTCGATCTCAACGGCAGCAAGGTCTGCGTGCAGGCGGAAACCACCACCCAGCTCAACCTTGCCGACTATTTCCGCGCCAACAACATCAAATACCAGGAGATGAAGTTCGCCAAACTGGAAGAAGTCATCAAGGCCTATGACACCGGGCAGTGCGACACCCTCACCGCCGACGTCTCCCAGCTTTATGCGCTGCGCCTGAACCTCGGCAAGCCGGGCGATCATGTCATCCTCCCCGACGTCATTTCAAAGGAGCCGCTGGCGCCCGTGGTGCGCGAGCGCGACGATGACTGGATGCTGATCGTGAAATGGACCTTGTATGCGATGATCAATGCCGAAGAACTCGGCATCACCTCCAAAAACATCGACGAGGCGCTGAAGTCCAAGAAGCCCGACGTGATGCGGCTGGTCGGAACCGAGGGCAATTACGGCGAAGAACTCGGACTGACCAGGGACTGGGCGGTTCGCATCATCCGCCGCGTCGGCAATTACGGCGAAGTCTATGAGCGCAATGTCGGCTCTGGATCGAAGCTCGGTATCCCCCGCGGCCTCAACCAGCTCTGGAACGCCGGCGGTATTCAGTACGCGCCGCCGATCAGGTAGCTCAAACCAGTCATTTCGGGGCGATGCGTAGCATCGAACCCGGAATCTCGAGATTCCCCGATGCGCAATTGCGCATCTGAGGTCTGGTCCTTCGGACCATCCCGGAATGACATCCTGGGATTTCAATAATTCTTCATTCGCGCCAATTGATCGGCATGGAAATTCGTATCTCCGAACAATTCCTGGCAGACCCGCGCGCGCTTCATGAAGAAGCCGATGTCGAACTGGTCGGTCATGCCCATGCCGCCATGCATCTGCACGCCTTCCTGAACCGCCAGGGTCGCGGTTGAGCCGGCGCGCGCCTTGGCGACGGCAACGGCCGCACCGGCATTCTCGACATTGCCGTCGAGCGCCTGCAACGCTTTCAGAACTGCCGCGCGGGTAATCTCGATCTCGATATAAAGCTGCGCGGCGCGATGCTGCAGCGCCTGGAATTCGCCGATCAACTTGCCGAACTGCTTGCGCTCCTTGAGGTAGCCGAGGGTGCGGCCGAACACTTCTTCACTCACACCGACCATTTCAGACGCCACCGCGCCGCGGCCGATATTGAGCACGCCTTCCAGCAACGCGCCGCCTTGATCGACCTCGCCGAGCACGCCGTCAGCATTGACCTCGACATTGTCGAATTTGATCCGCGCGGCATTGTGGGAATCGACCATCGCGGTGCGCTCGGTTTCGATGCCCCTGGTTTTGGGATCGACCAAAAATAATGTCAGCCCGTCGCACTCGCCGGGAGCGCCCGCCGTGCGCGCGGCTACGATCAGGAGGCCGGCGGTGTGGCCGTCGACCACAAAGGCCTTGTCGCCTTGAAGCCTGAAACCATTGCCGGAACGCACCGCCCGCATCGCCGTGTGCAGCGGGCGATGTTTCGCGCCCTCGTCAATGGCGAGCGCAGCGAGCAGCGAGCCATCGGCGATTTTCGGCAGGTGCTCGGATTTTTGCGCGGCACTGCCGCCCCGCGACAGTGCAGAGGTCGCGAGCACGGCGGTAGCCAGAAACGGCGATGGCATCAGCGTACGGCCGATTTCTTCCATCACCACCCCGGCCTCGACGCAGCCCAGGCCGCTACCGCCGAAATCTTCCGGCACCAGCAGGCCCGCAAAACCCATCTCGGCAAATGTCTTCCAGAGGTCACGGGAGAACCCGGTCGCGTCCTTGCTGTCGCGCAACTGCCGCAGATGCGACACCGGCGCCTTGTCGCTGATGAGCCCGCGTGCACTATCGCGCAGCATCGACTGTTCTTCGGTGAGGACGAGTGCCATTTGAGAATTCCTAGTAAGAGTTGTTTTCACACCGTCATTCCGGGATGGTCCGAAGGACCAGACCCGGAATCCAGAGGTCGTAACCACGAGATTCCGGGTTCGATGCTGCGCATCGCCCCGGAACGACGGTGGGCCCTAAGCCCCCGGCAGATCGAGAATTCGTTTGGCTACGATGCCGAGCATCACCTCCGACGTGCCGCCCTCGATCGAATTGGCCTTGGTGCGCAGCCAGGCGCGCGGCCGGGCGCCTTCCTTTGAGCGCTCGCTTTCCCATTCCAGCGCGTCGGCGCCTCCGGCGGACATCAGGAGTTCGTAGCGGCGCTTGTTCAACTCGGTGCCGTAATATTTCATGGCCGAGGAAAACGCCGGATGCGCCTGACCGGCTTTGGCCAGGTCAACCGCGCGCTCGGCGGCGCAGGCCAGCGCCGCTTCGTCGATCTCGAAGGTCGCGATTTGTCCACGCAGCATCGGAACTTCCAGACGGCCCTGCTCATCGGTCCCGACCGAATCCGCCGCGACTTGGCCCAATGGCCGGCCGACGCCGCGCTCGCCCATGCCCGAGATCATCGCGCGCTCGTGCTGCAGCAGATATTTGGCGACGTCCCAGCCGCGATTGACCGCGCCGATCACATTGGCCTTCGGCACCCGGACGCTGTCGAAGAAGGTTTCGCAAAATGGCGAACGACCCGAAATCAACAGAATGGGCTTGGTCGAGACGCCCTTCGACGCCATGTCGAACAGAATGAAGCTGATGCCATCATGCTTTTTAGCGTTGCTGTCGGTGCGCACCAGACAGAAAATCCAGTCGGCGAAATTGGCATACGATGTCCAGATCTTCTGGCCGTTGATGATGAAATCATCGCCATCGCTTTCCGCGCGAGTCTGCAACGATGCCAGATCCGATCCCGCGTTCGGTTCGGAATAGCCCTGGCACCAGCGGATCAGGCCAGCCGCGATCTTGGGCAGATGTTCTTCCTTCTGCGCATCGGTGCCGTATTTCAATAGCGCGGGTCCGAGCATGGAAATGCCGAACGACGTCAGCGGCTGGCGCGCGCCAATGGCAGCCATTTCCTGGCGCACAATCTTGGTCTGCTCGGGATCGAGACCACCGCCGCCATATTCCTTTGGCCAATGCGGTACGGTCCAGCCCTTGTCGCGCATCCGCTCGAACCAGACGCGCTGCGGCTGCGAGGAAAATTTGGTATTGCGGCCGCCCCAGAACGTATCCTCCTCCGAGGTCATCGGGCGACGCATCTCCGGCGGGCAATTGGCCTCCAGCCACGCACGCGTTTCACGGCGAAAATTTTCCAGATCGGACATTGTGGCGTTTCCATCTTCTATTGTTGGATCGACCTTAGCCCCGGCATGGCGGAATTCAATATATCTCTGGCGCACCCATGCGACCACGGATGTGGCCTTGGCCTCCGATCGGGTGTATGCGCAAAGCCGCAGCGATTGAAAAACAAGAGGAAACCCGGATGCGGCTAAAGTTGCTTTCGCCTGGCGAAATGAACGCGGAGCAGAAAGAAACCTACGACGAATCGATCGCGGGCAAGCGCGGTGCGCCGCCAGCGCCGATGATGGCCTGGCTCAATAGCCCGGAGATGGCACGGCACGCCACGCGTCTCGGCGGTGTGCTGCGATTCGATACGATCTTTCCGGCAAAACTGTCGGAGATCGCAATCCTCGTCACCGCGCGGCACTGGACCTCGCATTACGAATGGTTCGCCCACAAGCGTCTCGCGCTCAAGGGCGGCATGGATCCCGCCATCATCGAAGACATCAAGAATCGCCGCACACCGCGGTTCGACGACCCCCAGGGACAGATGATCTATGATGTCGCAAGATCGCTGCACGAAGGTCACGGCCTCAGCCAGGGCCTCTACGACGAAGCCGTGAAAGTGCTGACCCTGCGCGGCCTGACCGAAGTCATCGGGCTGTGCGGCTACTACACCATGGTTTCGATGACGCTCAACACGTTCGAGTTCGGCCTGCCGGAGGGAGAGGTTTCAGATCTTGCGTAACGGATGATCGTTGCATAGATCGGAAAAAGCCCCCCGAAGCAAACGGAGACAACATGCCCGACAATCCGACACCCATCATCGCGGGAACGCGGATCGGGCATGTGCATCTCAAGGTCGCCGATCTCGATCGCGCGCTCGGATTTTACTGCGGTGTGCTGGGCTTCGAGGTGATGCAACGCCTGAACTCCGGCGCGGCATTCATTTCCGCCGGCGGCTATCACCACCATATCGGCTTGAATACCTGGGAAAGCAAAGGCGGCCATCCCCCGCCGCCGGGAACCACGGGGCTGTTTCACACCGCGATTCTCTACCCGACGCGGCCTGCGCTGGCCGATGCGTTGCATCGCGTGATGAGCGCCGGAATCAAGCTCGATGGCGCCAGCGATCACGGCGTCAGCGAAGCGCTTTATCTGCGCGACCCCGACGAGAACGGCGTCGAGCTCTATTGGGATCGGCCGGAAGCGCAATGGCCGCGCCAGCCGGACGGATCGCTCGGGATGTTCACGCGCCGGCTCGATATCGATGATCTGTTGCGGCAACGGGTGGCTTAACTCAATTCGTCATTGCGGGCCAACGGGTCGCGCGACCGCGCGCCCGATGACAGGCTCCGCGAAGCAATCCACCTCGGCAGAAAGCTGGATCGCTTCGTCGCGCGGCTCCTCGCAATGACGATTTCATATCCGCCCGCCCTTCCCCCGCACCATGACCAAAGCCGCCGCAATCAACTCAAGGCCGATGCAGCCGTAAAACGGCAGACTATAGCTTCCAGACGCATCATGCAGCAGGCCGACCACGCCGGGACCGAACGCATAGGTGACCTGGTTGATCGCCGTGATCAGGCTCACCAGCACCCCGAACGAGCGGGGATCAAACTCACGCTGCACGATCAAAGACGGCAGCGTGATCAGATTGCCGACCGAAAACCCGAATAGCGCGCACGCCCCGATCAGCAACCACTCTTCACGTGAATTGATGATGATCGCCAACGCCACGGCCTGACTGGCGAACGAGATGGCAGAAGCCAGCCGCTGATCGAGCCGGTCGATCACGGTTGAGAACAATACGCGCCCGACCACCGCCATCGCCGTCAACAGCGCGACCGCAATCGCGGCGTGTTCCCGCCCGATCACCGGATCGAGAAACGATATCAGATGGACGATGAAGCCGACCTGCGCGAACAGCACCAACGCGAACGCAATCGACACGGTCAGAAACGCGCGATCGCGCAACGCCAAAACGCGTATCCGCGACGCCGGCAGAGCTTCCGCGTGCGCCAATTGCGTCGCGACACGGCCGGGCGGTGACCCGACAAAAATCAGGATGACGGGAATGATCACGCCGAGCATCACAAGCGCCGCCGATATCATCGCGGCGGAAAACCCGAAACGCCCGATCGCGGCGACCAATAGCGGCACGCCGAGAATGCCGCCGAAACTCGCGCCGTTCAGCGCCAGACTGATCGCCATGCCGCGCTTCTTGTCGAACCACAGGCCAAGCGTGTTGGTGATCACGCCGAGGCTGGTACCCGCCCAGCCGAAAGCAAGCACGGCATCGACAGCGTAAAGCTGCCAGGGCTCGGTGACCTGGCCGAGCAGGACCACCGCAGCGGCCATCGCAACAACGCCCGCCAGCAGGCAGTTGCGCGGACCGAACATCCGCATCGCTTCGCTGACGAACACCACGAGCAACGCGCCGAGCAAATAAAAGAAGGTCGTGCCCGACGAAATCAGCGACGCCGGCCAGCCGTGCAGGCGATGCAACTCGGCAACATAGACGCTTTGGCCGTAAAAGCCGAAGCACCAGCCGAAGATCGCCATCAGGAAACAGACCGCAACGATGCGCCACCCGTCGTAACGGACGGACGTTTCGGATATCTCCGTATGGCCGGAGGCGTCCATGCGCGTTCGTGTCCTGGATTGAAGCCGCACGCTAGCAGCTTCCGACCCGTAACGCTTCGATCTTTGCCGAAGTGTCTTATTACGGAATCAAGCCATCGACCTCAGCCGGATTCAAGTGAGCCGCGCGCCGCTTCTTCAACGACACTGCGGCGAGCACTGTGAGTCCGAGCAGGATCGGCGGGAACACCACCATGTTGACTGTCGACCAGCCATAATTCGCCAACAATTGCCCGGACGAGAATGATCCCACCGCCATCATGCCGAACACCAGGAAATCATTGAAGGCCTGAACCTTGTTGCGCTCCTGCGGCCGGTGTGTTTCCAGCACCAGCGCCGATGCGCCGACGAAAGCAAAATTCCAGCCGACACCGAGCACGATCAGCGTCGCCCAGAAATGCATTGCCGTAATACCGGAAAGGCCGATGGTCGCGGCAGCGGCTTCCAGCGCGAGACCGAACGCGACAATACGCGGCGCGCCGAAGCGGGTGATGAAGGCCCCCGTGAAGAAGCTCGGGCCGTACATCGCCACAATGTGCCACTGGATGCCGAAATTCGAATCGCTGAGACTGAGGCCGCACATCTTCATCGCCAGCGGCGCCGACGTCATGACCAGATTCATCATCGGATAGGCAATGACGCCGCACAGTGCCGCCGCGATGAACCGCGGCTGCCGCGCGATCTCCAGCAGCGGACGGCCGCCATGCAGATCCGCCGGCGCCGGCTTCGGCGCATCGACGCCCATAAGAACGGCCATCGCGATCAGTGCGGCGATCGCCTGCACCACAAAACTGAAGGCGAACAAATAAGGCTGCCAGACATCCATCGTCCATTGCACGAGTTGCGGGCCGAGCACACCCGCGAACACGCCGCCGGCCATCACCCATGACACGGCCTTCGGCCGGAATGCCGCGCTGGCGCCATCGGCCGCGGCAAAGCGATAGGATTGCGACACCGAGCCATAGAGACCGCCAAGGAACGTCGCGCAGCAAAACAGCGGGAACGACGCGTGAAGGATCGCGAACGCTCCGAGCAAGCCTGTCAACATGCCGCAACCGGTACCGATGATGAAGGCGACGCGGCGGCCATAGGCACGCGAGATCGCGCCGGTCGGCAGCGTGCCGGCGGCGAGCCCGGCCACATACATCGAGATTGGTACAGTCGCGAGCGAAATGCTTGGCGCCAATGAAGCGCCAACAATCGAACCGGTTGCAAAAATAACCGCCGAATTCGCGCCGGTCAGCGCCTGCGCGGCGGCAAGACGAACGACATTGGACCGCGCCCTGGCGTCACCGGAAATCTCGTCAGCAGCAGTCACGTCGATCATCGGCCGGTTTCCACCCATGCGGACGCGAAACATAGCCGCGATCCCGTCGAGTCTCATTGATTCAACGCATTATGCAGGGCGCTGTCGGCCCAATCAACCGATGCAAACGGGCGCGCGCCATGCGCCGTT
>NZ_JAAVUY010000011.1:25000-246196 GCF_018449695.1 Bradyrhizobium sp. dw_411 | reverse complement strand
CCTAGAGCTTCAGGAGCGAAGCTGCATTGCCCGCAAAAATCTTCGACTTGTCTTCCTCGGTTAGCGAGTAGCCGGAAAGCCACTGCGTGCCCAGACGATTATCGACATACGGCCAATCGACCGAAAACAGGATGCGATCGACGCCCATCTCGGTAATTGCACAGGCCAGCGCGCTGTCGGAAAAATTGCCGCTGGTCGTCAGCCAGAAATGCTTGCAGAAAATATCGCGAAACGCCATGCGGCTGTTACCCGGGCGGGAAAGCGATTGATTGATCCGCCACAACAGAAACGGAAGGCCTTCGCCGAGGTGGCCGATAATGAACTTCAGGCGCGGATATTTTTCGAATACGCCGCTTAAGACCAGCCGAACGCCTTGCGTGGCCGTCTCAACCGTGAAGCCGAGCGCCGGGCCCAATAGTTCGGGGAACTCGCGTGCGTAATCATTGTAATAGACTTCCGCGACCGCGGGGCTTGGGTAAGCGGGATGCAGATAGAGCGGAACATCCAATGCTTCGGCCCGTTCGAAAATCGGCCAAAATTGTTTGTCGTCGATAAAGCGGCCGTGGGTGAGGCCGTGAAGCATCGCCCCTTTGAATCCCAGCCGGGTCACGACCCTCTCAAGTTCATCGGCCGCCGCCGCCGGGTCCGGTGTCGGCAGAATGCCGAATGCCGCAAAGCGCGCCGGGTTGCCTTGAACGACAAGATGCAACCGATCGTTGGTCTGCCGGCTCATGCGCACCGCCGTCTCGGGATCGAGTTGCTGGCAGCCCGGCGCGCCATGCGAAAGCACCTGCAGGTCGATGCCGGCATCGTCCATTTCGCGCAACCGCAAGGTCCCGAGATCGAGTAGCCGTCTTTCCATCTCCGAAAGATCGTCGTGCCTGGTGCCATACAGCAGAGGCGCAAGATCGGGATCGATGTAATGTTCCTCAAGAGCGACGATGCGGGGCTTATCTCTCATTCGGGCTTGTCCAAACTTCAAATATCGCTAGCGGTGTGCAGCTATTGCCAGACCAACACACTCCCTCCCTTTCATCAAGTGGGTGGCGATCCTGCGGCAAGAAATTAGTCAAGCGCCTAAATTCTTTGCGTAGTTTTCGGGCAACTGTAATGCAGCCCCTTTTGCCCTAGTCGCATGACCAAATTCGCGGAGCGGCCGACGAAATCCAGTCGCGACAGGTGCTTCTAATTCAAGGAGATACGGGAAAATAATGAAAATTGCTGTCCCTGGACATGTGCGAACTTGTCCGGCCCGAAATTTGCTTTCTCGTTTGCGTCTTCTCCGCTTTTCGAGCGGGGCAGGTCAACACAGGAAGCGGCAATGGCGGTGGTATCGGAACTTCGCGGGGGCGTTTTCAGTCCCGACGGACAGCGGCAGTCCCGGCCGACAAAAATCGACTTTCAGGAAATATCCAAGTCGTTCCGCTCGGGATTGAACCGGACCACCGTGCTCGATCGCGTCAATCTCAAGATTCCGGAAGGCGAGTTTGTCTCGCTGCTCGGTGAGAGCGGCTGCGGCAAAACCACCCTTCTAAGAATTGCCGCGGGGCTTATTTCGCCAAGCCGCGGCAAACTGGCGATTGACGGCAAGCCGATCTCCAAACCTACGCGGGAAATGGGCTTCGTATTCCAGCAGCCGGTGCTACTGGAATGGCGCAACGTCCTCGAGAACCTGCTTCTGCCGATCGAAATCTTTGGCCTCTCGGCCGAAGAGTATCGACCGAAGGCACGTGAACTCCTGCAGTTGATGGGGCTGGCTCATACGGAGAACCATTATCCCGTTCAGCTCTCCGGCGGCATGCAGCAGCGTGTCGCGATCGCGCGGGCTCTGATCATGAACCCCTCGATCCTTTTCATGGACGAGCCATTTGGCGCGCTGGACGCCATCACGCGCGAACAGATGCATACCGAACTTCTGCGCATCTGGAGCATGAGCGGCGCTACCGCCTTGTTCATCACACATGACATCGGCGAAGCCGTTTACCTGTCCGACAGGGTTGTCGTTCTGTCGAGCCGGCCGGGCCGGGTCAAGAAAACCTTCGACATCGATCTGCCGCGACCGCGCGTGCCGGAACACCGCTTCGATGACCGCTTCGTCTCCCTTTGCAAGGACATGAAGCACTGCATGACGCAATAGGGATCCCGCCGTGAGCAGCATCGAAAAAGCCGCCCCCATGATCGTCGACGACGAAACCATGCCGTCGACCCCCTGGTACTCGACCTCGCTGGGACGGAGCGTGCTGGCGTTGGCCGTGTTCATCATCCTGCTTCTGTTGTGGACGGCTTACGTCAGCATCGCCAAACTCTCGCCGCTCGTGCTGCCGACGCCCTATAGGGTCTGGCAATCGCTCGTGGAAAATACGCTGAACGGCCAGCTGCCGGAGCATTCGGTTACGACGCTGACCGAGATCGTTCTTGGTTTCCTGCTCGGCAGCGTCGTCGGCATCGCGTTGGGCGTTATCACCGCGCGAAGCCAGTTGATGCGGGAAATGCTTGGCCCCTACATTCTCGCCTCGCAAGCGATGCCCAAACTGGCGCTGGCGCCCATCATGGTGGTGTGGATGGGCTTCGGCATCGCACCAAAGGTCGTCATTACGGCACTCATCTGCTTTTTCCCGCTGCTCGAAAACACGATCATCGGGTTGACCTCGACCAGTACGCATCAACTCGAGCTGTTCAGGGCACTCTCCGCGACGGGCTGGCAAACGTTCATCAAATTGCGCGTGCCGAGCGCGCTACCGGTGATTTTTGCCGGACTGCGTGTGGCCGTAACGCTCGCCGTTGTCGGCGCGGTGGTCGGCGAATATGTCGGCGCGAACAAGGGGCTTGGCGCGCTCGTGATCGTCACGCAGGGAAGCTTCGATACGCCTTTGATGTTTGCGATCTTCGTCTATCTGACGGTGATCGGGATCGTCCTCTACAAGCTGATGCAAATGCTGGAGTCCACGTTCTTTTCCTGGCGCACCATCAAACGCGGCGACTGACTGGCATCTTCACTTTCAAATACTCAGGTCTCCATTTTGACTCTCATCGGAAGGAATACATCCATGACTGCAACAAAGCCTTCGTTTTCGCGGCGGCAACTGCTCACGGCCGGTGCTGCAATCGCTATCACGGCTCCCTGGGTCCGAAAGGCCTACGCCGCTGACAAGTTCCGCATGGCGTGCTGGAGTCCGCGATTGGCCGAGCAGGCCAACATCTATGTCTCCGAGGAGAAGGGCTTTTTCAAAGACCAAGGCGTCGACTTCGAGTTCATGCCCGGGCAGGGCGCAGGCGACGCCTTGCGCAATATGATTGCCGGCAACGCCGATGTCGCGTTTTGCGGGCCAGAAGCGATCTATCTTGCCGCCGACAAGGGCAGTGAGTTGAAGGCCATCTATGACATTTACCCGGTCAACGTTTTCAATGTCTTCGCGCTGAAGGACAAGAAGATAACGACGCCGCGTGACCTGAAGGGCAAGAAGATCGGCGTAATCAGCATGGCCAGCGGCACGCGCTACAATCTCGCGACCATCCTGGCGCTCAACGGCATGAGCGAGCGCGATGTCGAACTGGTTGCGCTTGGCATCAATGCGGCGCCGGCGATCATCGAGGGCAAGGTTGACGCGATGGCATCAACCGACTCGATTCTCGCCGGCATGCAGTTGGCAGGCCTCGGCGAAGTCGACGTGCTGTGGGCCAAGGATTTCCTGAACACTTCGACCGACATGTTTGTGGTTGAAGAGAAACAGTTCGAAACGAAAAAGGACCTCATGACCCGGTTCTTGCGGGGCTACAAGAAGGGCATGGAATACACACTCGCCAACCAGGATGAAGCGATCGCCATCACCTCCAAGATCGCGATCGACGGCAAGGACCCGGCGCGGGTGGCGGCCAGCATGAAGCTGCGCCTGGCATGCTCGCAAAATGCGAATACGCAGAAAAACGGGCTTGGCTGGATCGACATTCCGTCGTTGCAGGCAGGCCAGAAAATCTACAAGGATGCGGGCTTCATCAAGAACGACATCGATGCGAGCAAGATCGCGACCAACGAGTTGATTGCCAAGCTATAGAGCGTTTTTGAGCGAAATCGATATCTTCACATGCCAGACGAGTTGTCAGCGCAACTCGTCTGGGTGCTGCAACTGGTCACGGCGTCGCCAGTTTCAGCCCGAGCCCCTGACCCCAATTCTTGGCCAGTGACCTTAAAGCGAACCTGCCGCGAGTTCGCCTCCAATGAGGACGGCGCGCGCCAGCGAACCGCTGGTCACGAGATCTTCCACATCTTCGGCGTCGGTGATCAAAAGATCGGCCCGTGCGCCGACCTGGATCCCCCAATCAGAGCCCAGTCCCATCACGGAAGCAGGGGTTTCGCCGACCATCCTGTAACTGGTTTCCACGTCGGTCAGACCGAGATGCGCGGCGACCATGGTCAGTCGCGCAACTTCCAGCAGATCGCCGGACCCGATCGGCACGAAGGGATCCTGTATATTATCGGAAGCGGCCGATACCTTGACGCCGGCGGCCAGAAGTTCGCGCACACGCGTGACGCCGCGCGGGTGCAATTTCGCAGCTTCGCGGCCTTGCAAAAACAGGTTGGCGGCCGGAAGCGTCACCACGGCGATACCGGCGCTGGCGAAGCCGTCCGCGATCCGCTTGGCATGATCCGGTTCAAGCGCGCTGAGCACCGAGCAATGACCGGCCGTTACCCGGCCTTGCATGCCAAAGGATCGCGTGCGGTCGATCAGTGCATCCAGCATCTGGCGATCCGCATCGAGATGCTCATCGATATGCATATCGAGCGGCAAGCCATGCTCGACAGCCACGCGAAACAGCATATCGAGGAATTCCAGCGGCGGATCGGCAAAAGCCGGAACGCCCCCGATCGCGTCCACGCCCTTGGCCGCTGCCGCATCCAGCCATTGTTTGGCTTGTTCCGGCATGCGGGTGGCGCCGGAGGTGACATGGGCGACCACTTGGAGCGTGAATCGGCCACGCCATTGCTCACGCAGATCGACGAGCGCCTCGACTCCCCGTACGCCGGTCTCGGGATCGATGTTGGTGTGGGTACGAATGGCGACAGTGCCGTGCGCAAGGCATGCCCGAAGCGTCCGCTCGGCCCGCTCCATGATCTCTTCGCGGGTAACGTTCGCCGCCAGCTTCTTGTAACCGGCCAGCGCGCCCTCCAGCGTTCCCTCCGGATTCGATACCACACGCCGGGTGCGGGATTTATCGAGATGCTGATGCATATCAACCAATCCCGGCACTACCAGTTTTCCGGCCAGCTCGATGACCTTCGTATCGGCTGCCGGGATCAAAGCGCGATCGATGGCGGTGATACGGCCATCCTGGCCGATTGCGACGTCGAGTTTTTCGGCGACGTCGGTGCCGTTGCGCAGCACTTGGCCACCGGTCAGCAACGTCGTCCGTTCAGGCATGCTCATTCCGATATTCCGATGCAGGAGTCGTGGGCGGTTGGTCGTCGGCCAAGTCTGGCTTAGCAAAAGTCTGGCTTAGCAAGTCTGGCTTGGACGAAATTATCGTAGCGCCTCCGAAAGTCCGGTTCTTTTTAGCTGAGAACAAAGTTCGTTCGCTCTCGAAGTTTCGAAGCACTGCCGATAATCGGTGCCATGCGCCGCTCAAAAAAACAGCGCGCTGACAAAAATAGCAGCGTGACAATGACCAAATAGCCGAGTTGTATTAGTTGTACAACCAACTAAACGGACTTTCACAATGAAGTGGGTCTTCGGCGCGTTTGGGTTATTTCTCTGGCGAGATGGCGCGAAGACCGGCTGCGATGAAGGGCACCATCGCGCGATAGGCGGCCGACAGGTCGGAAGAGCGTTGCGCTCCGTCGGAAAGCCGCTCCACTCGGCCGCTCTCGGAAAACGTCCCGGACATGACCGAGACCAGGAACAGAAATCCCCATTCCAATTGCGCGCGGCTGCACGAAGGAAGGGACCGTCCCAGCTCCTCGATGAAAATCTGCGCGATCGGATCGTAAAGTCCTTCGGCCAGGCGAAGATACTTTTCCGACGTCGCGACACGGCCGTTGAGGCGCACGTAGGATTTCCAGCCCTCGTCCTCGCCGAGACTCAATTCGAGCAGCGGATGGATCATCGCCTCGACGATCTTCTCAACCGGCAGCGCGGCTGTATTAGTTTCGCTGCGGAAGCGTGCAAGCATGTCGAGGCGCAGCTTGCTGAGCTCTTCGACGCGACGCGCAAGCACCTGCCGGAAAAGCTCTTCCTTGCTCTTGAAGTAGTAATGATTGAGGCCGAGGCGTGCCTGCGCCAGCTCAGCCACTTCGCGGATCGTCACCGCGTCGAATTCATGTTGAGCGAACAGGGCTTCGGCGGCGTCAAGCAGCCGTTCGCGCGTCGCGGCCGCCGGGACACGGGGCTTTTTTGCCGTCATGGTCATAGGTCGCTCGTACAACAAAGAACCGTCCCTGCGAAAGCACAGATTCGTGCGGTTCTCAAGTCAGCTTTTGCCTCGGTTGGCACCGGCCCATGCCCGTTTCCGCAAAGCAGGCGCTCCTGCGCGCCCCGAATTGGGGGAGCGGCAACTCGTCGTGGGACCACGACGAAGGCGGTTTCGCAATGAAGCCGGCGCCATTTCAATACGCGGCTCCAACGGCGGTTGAGGACGTCCTGACGCTTCTCGCAATTCATCGTTCGACTGCCAAGCTGCTGGCTGGTGGCCAAAGCCTCGTGCCATTGATGAATTATCGAAAAGAACGGCCGTCCGTCGTGATCGATCTCAATCGCGTCGAGGCCCTTCGAAACATTCTCATCGATCATGGCGGGCTGACGCTTGGTGCAATGGTTCGCTACGCCGAAGTCGAGCGTAGCACTGAGGTCGCCGAAAACTGGCCGCTGCTCTCGCACGCCATCGGCCATATCGCCCATCAGCAAATTCGCAGCCGGGGCACCATCGGTGGCAGCCTGGCGCAAAATCACCCTGGCGCAGAGATGCCGTTGGTCCTGCTCTGCCTCGACGCGATGCTTGGCGTGCGTGGTCCGGCGGGAGCGCGAACATTGCCGATCGACGATTTTTACACCAGCGACGGGAAGACGACGCTCGGCGCCGACGAAATGCTTGTCGATGCGAAATTACCCGCCATGCCGGAAAAAGCCGGTTGGGGTTTTTGCGAGGTGAATCGCCGCCATGGCGACGCGTCGATCGTCGCGGCGGCGGCCGTGTTGGTGCGAGACGGGCCAGGTATTTCCTTTGCGCGTATCGTCATCACTGGCGTCGCCAATCGGCCAGTCCGGTTTTCTGCTGCGGAAGCGCAGCTTGTGAAACACGCCAACTTGCAATCCTTTGCGGACAGTCTCACTGGCTTGGCCGCGGATTTTCTTCCCCCTGATACGCCGTTTGCGCCGAGTTGGTACCGGCGCGACATCGCGGTCACAATTGTCGCGCGTGCCATTGAGGATGCATGGCGGCGGACGTCGGAGGCCTGCCATGTTGCATGACACCTTCATCGTCAGCACCAAGATCAACGAGCGGGTCGTCACGGCGACGGTTGAAGCGCGCGTCAGCCTTTCCGATTTCATTCGCCACGAGGCGGGACTCACCGGCACGCACGTCGGCTGTGAACATGGCTTTTGCGGGAGTTGTACCGTTCTTATGGACGGTGAGCCCGTTCGTGCGTGTCTTTTGTTTGCTGTGCAGGCGGAGGGACGATCGGTCGAAACGGTCGAGTCATTGGGCACTGAAGAAAAGCTTCATCCGCTTCAGACCGCATTCTGGGAACATCACGGCCTGCAATGCGGGTTTTGTACCCCCGGCATCCTGATGACGCTCCGCGCCTATTTGGAAGCAAAACCGGATCCAAGCGCCGACGAGATTCGCGAAGCGCTGGCAGGGAATCTCTGCCGCTGTACCGGCTATCAGCAAATGATTAAGGCCACGGAGGCGGCTGCGAAGACGCTCCGGGAGAACAACGGCGGAGCCGCGGCATGAATACGCGGGTCATCGGCGAACGCATCAAACGGAGTGAAGATCCGCGGCTTCTGGCCGGCAAAGGTGTCTATGTTGACGACATTCATCTGCTCGGCATGGCGCACGGCGCGGTCCTGCGCAGTCCGCACGCCAAGGCCCGGATACTCGGCATCGACACATCGCGAGCCCTGGCCTTGCCGGGAGTGCTCGCTGTTATTACGGCGGCTGATCTCGGCCACGCCAATTCGCCGATGCCGCTGCTTTTCCTCGATCGAGGGTTCATTTTCCCCCGGACCCATCGTGCACTGGCGATCGATCAGGTTCGCTTCCACGGCGAAGCCATCGCTTTCGTCGTCGCCGAAAGCCGCTACATCGCCGAGGACGCGCTCGAACTGATCGACGTCGCGTACCAAACATCGCAGGCAGCCGTCGATCTCGTCGAGGCGTCCCGCAGCGGCGCGCCTCTGGTCCATGACGACACCGACAGCAACATCGCCTGTCGTACGGTTACCGAATATGGCGACCTTGCGTCTGCCTTTGCCAATGCAAGCTTTGTTCTTCGGGAAGAACTCCGGCCCGAGCGCGGCTGCGCGCAACCGATGGAGACCCGCGGAGCCGTCGCGGATTTCGATGCGAGGACCGGGAAGCTGACACTCTGGGACTCCACCCAGGCGCCGATTCCAACCCGAGGCATTCTCGCCGAAAAGCTGCAAATGGCGGAAGCCGACATAACCGTAATTGCGCCCGACGTCGGTGGAGGCTTCGGGGTGAAGATCATGCTTCTCTACGCCGAGGAAGTTCTGGTTCCTTTCGCGGCGCGGCTGCTCAAGCGTCCCGTGAAGTGGATCGAGGATCGCCACGAGCATTTCATCGGCTCGAACCACGAGCGATTGATGGTGCACGATGTCGAAGTCGCCGTCATGGACGACGGCCGTATCACTGCGTTGAAAGACGTCTTTCTTTACGACAGTGGCGCCTACTGTCCCTATGGCCCGGTGAACGCCGAATGCTGCCAGGGTATCCTGCCCGGTCCATACAAAATTCCGAATATTTATACCGAGTACGTCGCCGTCTACACCAATACGCCGATCGTCAGTCCTTACCGGGGCGCGGGTCAGCCGCATGCCGTCTTCGTGATGGAGACGATCATGAACCGGATCGCGACGAGGCTTGAACTGGATGTTGCCGAGGTGCGCCGGCGTAATCTGGTGACGCCCGCCGATTGCCCCTGGAACGCCGGTGTCGTGTTCCAGGGTAATTCGCCGCTGATCCACCGGGATTGCGACTACCCGGCCCAATTCCATCTCCTGCTGGATTCGCTCGGTTATCAAGCTTTTCGCGAGCAGCAGGCGAAGGCGCGCGCCAACGGAATTTATAAGGGCGTCGGGCTTGCCTTTTATGTCGAAGGCACCGGCATCGCATCTTATGAAGGCGTCGAGGTCTGCGTCGAACCGACAGGCTTTGTAAGGGTCACAACCGGCTATCCATCCCAAGGGCAGGGGCACGCCACGACGATCTCCCAGATCGTCGCCGAAGAACTCGGCGTCGACATGAGCAACATCGTTTTTCAGCAGGGCAACTCCGATCAGTTTGCCTGGGGTGGAGCGACATTTGCCAGCCGTGGCACCGTCATCGGCGGTACCGCGGCGGTGCGCGCCACCCGAAAGGTCCGGGAGCGCGCGCTCGCGATGGCCTCGGACATGCTCGAAGTATCACCCATCGACCTGGAGATTGTTTCCGGCGTCGTGCGGGTGAAGGGCGTGCATCAGATGTGCACGGACTTGAAAACGCTCTCGCTCGCCGCCGCGATGCCGGGGCTTGAAACCGGCGATGAGCCGGGGTTGCGGGCGACGGGTTTCTTTCGTCCTGTTGGTGGAACGTTTTCGAGCGGCGTTCACGCCATGATAGTTGATGTCGATCTCGGCACCGGCGTCGTTACAATTGATCGCCACGTCGTCGTTCATGATTGCGGCCTCATGATCAATCCGACGATCGTCGAGGGGCAGATATTCGGCGGCACGGCGCAAGGCATTGGCGGCGCCCATTACGAGAAGCTTTGGTTCAGTCCGACCGGGGAACTGCTCACGACCGGTTTCGCCGACTACATCATGCCGACGGCGATGGAAATTCCCTTCATTGAAATCCACCACCTCGATCGCGCGTCCAGTCTCAACCCTCTCGGCGTCAAGGGGGTCGGCGAGGGCGGTGCGATCCCGGTCCCTGCGGCATTCGCCGGCGCTGTCGAAGACGCGCTGGCTCCCCTCGGCGTATCGATCAGCGCCGTGCCGCTGACCGCGCCGATGATCCTCGAACATATACGCAAGGCTCAAAAGAAGCTGGTGGGCCAGACCGCTTGACCGGCATATTGAACGGAGAAACGTGAGTGTCAGAATATATTGTGGCCATAGACGTCGGTGGCACCTTCACCGACATGATTGGATATCACGTCGAAAGCGGCAAGGTCACATCCGCAAAGACGCCGTCGACGCCGCCAGATTTCATCGACGGCATGATCAACGGCATCGCCGCCTTGAATCTTGCGCCGGATCAGATCCGGCTGATCAAGATCGGCACCACGATCGCGACCAATACCATCATCATGCGCACCGGGGCACGGACGGCGCTACTCACCACGCACGGTTTCCGGGACGTCTTGCACGCCGCGCGCGCATCGCGCCCGACATTGTACGATTCCGACTGGGATCCGGCACCGGCGCTCGTAAGCCGCCGCGATACGCTCGGCGTCAAGGAACGCGTCGCCTATGACGGCGAGGTGCTTGAGGCGATCGATATCGACGGGCTTCGACAGACGGCCAAAGCCCTGAAGGAACGGGACACCAAATCAGTGGCGATCAGTTTCCTGCACAGCTACGTCAACGGCATCAATGAGGCCGCGGCCAAGGAATTTCTACAACGCGAGTTGCCTGATCATTACATCTGCGTTTCGTCGGAAATCCTGCCCGAGATTCGCGAGTTCGAGCGTACCAGCACCACGGTAGCAAACGCCTATCTGGGGCCGGTGCTGGAACGTTACCTTTCGAGATTGGCAGAACGGCTCGAGGCATTCGGATACACCGGTCCCGCCCTCATCACACATTCCGGCGGCGGTCTGATGTCGCTTGATGCGGCGCGGCGCATGCCCGCGCGGATCTGTCAGTCCGGGCCTGCTGCCGGTGTGGTCGCCGGTGCCAATATCGGCCGGTCGGCCGGGCGTCCAAACGTCATCAACCTCGATATCGGAGGAACCAGCGCCGACGTTTCTTTATCGATCGGTGGGCAGGCCCTGATCCGTTCCGAATGGAATATGGATTTCAACATCACGATCAATTTTCCGGCCGTGGACGTGTCGACGGTCGGCGCCGGTGGTGGCTCGATCGCACGCGTTGACGCCGGCGGCGCGCTTCGCGTCGGCCCGGATAGCGCCGGCGCCCGGCCTGGGCCGGCGTGCTATGGCCAAGGCGGCGTCGAGCCGACCGTCACCGACGCGAACCTTGTGCTGGGTCGCCTCGATCCCGACACCCGTCTTGCCGGCAAAGTTGCGATGAATCGCGATCTCGCCGAAGCGGCGATCGCGCGCATTGCCAAGCCGCTGAACCTTTCAGTTACGGACGCTGCCGTCGGGCTGCTCCGCATCATGCGTGCCAACATGGCGAGCGGCATTCGGCTGTTGTCGGTCAAGCGCGGCCACGACCCTCGGGGCTTCTCGCTGGTCGCATTCGGTGGCGCCGGACCGCTCCATGCCGTCGGGCTGGCCCGCGAGCTTGGCATTCCAGAAGTGATCGTTCCCTTTTACCCCGGCTGCGGATCTGCGCTTGGCAACCTCTTTGTCGAAGTTCGCCATGACTTCGTGAAGTCGCTTTTCGAGACAAGCAGCCGCTACAATCTCGGCCGTATCCAGGCCGTCGTGGCGGACCTCGAAACGCAAGCCCGCGAGCGCCTGAAGGCGGAAGGGGTCAGTGAAGGCCACATGATCCTTCGCCGCTCCATCGAGGTGCGCAATTACGGCCAAGTGTCCGGAAGCATCCTCGTTCCGCTGCCGGAGGCGGATATCACCCCGCAGACAATCGAAAGTATCTTTGAAGCCTACAAGCGACACCAGGCGACGATTTACGGCTCTACCTTCAATGACGTTGTCTCCGAGTTCGAGCTTGTAAATGCCCGGATCAGCGCGGAAGGCGACCGTGCCATCGAAATCGATCCGATCTACGTCAATGAGCCGCAGGCCGAGCCGAAGCCCGTTAGCAGCCGCAAGGTCTATTTCGAAGGCTCAGGCTGGCTCGACACGCCGATCTACCGCCGGCCCGAACTGCCGGCCGGATTTTCCGTCGTGGGCCCCGCGATCATCGAACAGAACGATACCACCACGCTACTCGATCCGGGCTCCAGGGCAACGGTTGACGAGCGCCTGAATCTCCTTTGCCAAGTGAGCTGACCATGAAACTCGATCCGATAACCTTTGAAGTCCTCCGCAACGCGCTGAGCAACATGTGCGACGAAGGCAGCGAGATGATCGCGCGGCTGGCGTATGCCGCGACGATCAGCGAGGGCCACGATCATTCCTGCGCGATCCTGAACCGGAAGGGCCATCTGATCGCGCATGGCAACCGCGATCAGGCCCCGCATATCGGCTCGTTCGAGCCTTCGGTCGCGGTGATCAAGGACTGGTTTCCGGTCATGGATCCCGGTGACGTCTACATCTTCAACGATCCCTATTCAGGCGGCATCCACACCAACGACGTGAAGCTGATCCGCCCGATTTTCTACAAGGGCGAGGTTGTGGCTTTCAACTGCAGCACCGGCCATTGGCCTGATGTTGGCGGCGCCCTTCCGGGCAGTTTCAATCCGCGTGCGGTGGATTGCTATTCCGAAGGGATCCGAATCCCGCCGATGAAGATTTTCCGCGGCGAAGAGCTCGACCGGACCGTCGTCACGCTGATCGAATACAACATGCGGAACGGACGCGAGCGGCTCGCAGACGTCTATGCGCAGTATCGTTCGGGCATCCTCATGGAAGAGCGCCTGTGCGACATGCTCGATCGGCATGGTATCGATGTCGTCGAGCAATTGTTCGATGACGTGATCGAATACACCGAAACCATGTTTCGGAAAGAGGTCGCTGAACTACCCGACGGAACATTTGAGTTCGAGGATTTTTCCGACCGTGACGTGATGCATCCCGATCAGCCGCGGATTCGTGTCCACTGCAAGATGACGATCGCAGGTGACCGGGTCAGCTTCGATTATCGCGGCAGCGACCCCGCGCCACGCGGCCCGTTCGGCTTTCCGCGCGGCTCGCTTGAGACCGCGATCTTTGACGGTACGCTGCATTGCTTTCCGCATTTGGCGCCGCTCAACCGCGGCCTGTCGCGCGGTATCGAAGTTATCTCGACCCCCGGCAGTTGCGTCGATATCGTCGAGCCGACGCCGGTCTCCGGTTACGCCTGCGGCGCGTATGAGAAAGTTGCTGCGGTGACGATGGCGTGCTGGGCGCAGGCCTTCTCGTCGGTCAATCCGCGACGCATGTATGCGGCCGGGATCAATCTCGCCAATTTGTGCATCGGCGGCGTTCATCCGAAAACCGGCAGGCCCTTTGTCAACTATCTCTGGAACGAAGGCGGCCAGGGGGCCCGCAGCTACAAGGACGGCAATTCCTTCCAGATGATGATCTTCATCGGCGGGGCCACGAACCAGCCGGTTGAAATTCTCGAGCGCTGGTACCCGCTGCTGTACACGCATTGCGAGGCTGTGAAGGACTCCAGCGGCGACGGTGAGTATCGTGGCGGATTGGGGATCGATCGCAGCTTCAAGGCGCTCGGCGAGATTACCATGACCATGCATGGCGATCGCGGGGAGGTGACGCCGTTCGGCCTGGCCGGTGGCACCAATGGCGGGGCCAATATCCTCAATCTGCACCGGAATGCGGACAGCGAAGAAACCCACCTTGGCATGCACGCGATGGGTATCACGCTCTCGCCCGGTGACCATGTGATCTACCGGTCGAACGGCGGTGGCGGATTTGGCAATCCGCTGAAGCGCGACCCGGCGCTCGTGCTCGCCGATGTGGAAGATGGCTGGGTATCGCCTGAGAAAGCCCGCGACGTTTATGGCGTGATCGTCCTTCGAGATGACGCGCAACAGGGACGTTTTCACATCGATACACCAGCGACGCTGGCCAAACGCCACGAACTTTCAGGGAGGAAAGTCAACAGAGGGTACGGCTTCGGCGAGGTCCACCCCCTTGGAGAGACCGTCACTATCATAGAGCGAAGCAAAGTCGCCTAGTCGAAAGTATTCAGCATTCACCCCAACACGGAGATGAATATGACCACGAAGTTACGACATTATGCGTTGCTTGTTGCGCTGGCCTCATCGTGCGCTTTCTCGCTTCCGGCCGCGGCTGCGGACGTCAAGGCGTCCGCGCTTTTCACCCAGAAAGTATCCGAGGGTAATTGGGATCCGCCCGGCTATGCCGGGTTTGACGCGGCTGCCAAGAAGCACGGCTGGAAAAGCAATTATGCGGAGGAGGCTACTTACGACAAGGCGCCCGAAATTCTCGCAGACTTCGCTTCACGCGGCTCCAATCTCGTGATCGCCCATAGCAGCGGCTACGCCTCGGCGGTGCTCGATGCCGCGCCGAATTTCCCGAAAACGACCTTTTCGGTCGTGTCCGCGCTGGCGAGCACCAAAGGTCTTCCGAACGTCAATGGCTGGGCCTTCAAGTGGCAGGAAGTCGGTTATCTGGCCGGCGTCACCGCAGGACTCTCGACCAAGTCGAACAAGGTCGGCGTCGTTTGCGCCGACGTAATTCCGGCCTTCACTCAAGCGATCGCCGGATTCATGGAGGGCGTGAAGCACGTCAACCCCAATGCCAAGGTAATCGTTTCCTGGGTCGGATCGTTTACTGACGCCGCCAAGGCGAAGCAGTTGACGCTGGCCCAGATTTCGCAAGGCGTCGACCTGGTCGTCGCCTGGGCGGATACCGCGGGCCTCGGCGTAACCGAAGCGATCAAGCAGGAGAAGGTCGCCACCATCGGCATGTACTCCGACGAGGAGGCCATGGCGCCTGACCAAATGCTGACCAGCGTGATGCTGAACTTCCCCAAGGTCTACGCGCAGATCGGCGATCTTTATTCGGCCGGCAAGCTTGAGCCCAAGGTCTACACCCTGACGGCCAAGGACGATTACATCAAGTTGGCCGCATTCCACCATTTGACGCCTGAAGTCGAGGCCAAGATCAACGCGGTCATGACCGAGATCAAGGACGGAAAGATCACCATCCCCGACACCGACTACAAGCCGTAACATCTCATGAACCGGTGGTATCCGCAGGACCTCGCGGATACCACCATACGAGAGACTTTCCGAATGCATGTGCGATTGCAGGACGTCACCAAGCGGTTCGGAGGGATTGCCGCAAACGACGCCATCACGGTCAGTTTTCAATCGGGTAAAATCCACACGTTGCTCGGCGAGAATGGCGCCGGCAAGACGACGCTGGTTCGCATCCTTGCCGGCCTGCTGAATCCGGACGCCGGCTCGATTTCGATCGACGGCCATCCTGTCAGCATCGATTCTCCAAAACATGCCATCGCGCTCGGTATCGCGCTGGTGAGCCAGCACCCGATGATTGCCGGCCATCTCACCGTGCTGGAAAACATCATTGCCGCAAGAGCCGGCGGTCAACGAACGATTATCAAGATGAAGGCGTTGCGCGGCGAGGTCGAACAAATCGCCGCCGACTGCGGGTTCAAGCTCGACCTCGATGCCAAGGCTCAATCGATAAGCCTCGGCGCGCAGAAGCAGCTCGAGATCGTCCGCACACTGCTCAGCGGCGCCAGGCTGATCATTTTCGACGAACCGACAGACGTTCTCACTCCCGCGGAAAGCGATGCATTCTTTGTTCTCATTCGCCGTCTTGCGGATCAAGGCAAGGCGATTGTTATGATCACCCACTTTCTTCGCGAAGCCATTGCCCATTCGCAGGCGATCACAATCTTGAAGAGAGGCCGCCTGGTCGCCAGTGTCGTGCCGGCCGAAACGACGCCGGCGCAACTTGCCGAACTAATGGTCGGTGTCTTGCCGTCCATTGTGGCCGCAACCGAGGAAACGCCGGGTCGAGTCCGCAAGACCGTGCTTGAGGTCGACAATGTTTCGGTCGAAGAGGACAGGCGGCAGATCGTCCGCCGTGTCTCTTTGACGGTAAGCGAAGGGGAAATCGTCGGCATTGCCGGTGTTGCAGGCAACGGTCAGGAGGATCTGATCGAGGCCATCGTCGGGCTGCGCCAGGCAACGGAAGGCCGAATTACCATTGATGGCACTCACGTTGGCTTTGGCGAGACCCGAAAACTCATCCGGGATGACCGCATTGGGTATGTGCCCCCGGACAGGCACCGGGACGGGCTCGCAGGTGTCATGTCGGTGGCCGACAATCTCAGCTTTGAAGTGCTTGAGCGACGTGGAATGTCGCGCTTCGGTCTCCGCCGGTTTCAGGCCTCCGCACGTCACGCGTCGAGATTGATCGAGCGCTATCGCATTCAGCCGCCCCGTCCCGAGACGGCCGCGGAAAAGCTTTCGGGCGGCAATCAGCAAAAACTGATCCTGGCGCGTGTGCTTGATCGGAACCCCAGGCTTCTCATCGTGTGCAATCCATCCCGGGGACTCGATGTCGGGGCCACGGCGTGGGTGTGGGATAGTGTTCGCCGCGTCCGGAACGAGAATGGGGCCGTGCTTCTGCTCTCGGGCGACCTTGACGAAATCAGATCGCTTTCGGACAGAATCCTCGTCTTCTTTCGCGGTAGCGTCTCGGGCGAACTTTCTCCCGATGAGGCGAGTTCTGAAAGGCTCGGGCTGCTGATGGGCGGAGCCGGAGGTGAACATGCCGCTTAGCAGCTATTTCCCGGCGTTCACCTGGCCTGCCTTTGCCGGAAACCGGCGCGTCGGTTTCGCGGTCCTGCCGCTCGCGGGCATCGCGGCGGCGCTTGCGACCACAGCCATTCTGGTATGGATCGCAGGTGCCAACCCGTTGGCTGCCGCGAGTACGATTGTCGACGGCGCATTCGGTAACACCTACGCGACCGGCGTCACGCTGGTGAAAGCGACCACGTTATTGCTCGCGGGTCTTGCGGTCGGTGTTGCTTACCGTGCCGGCCTCGTCAATATCGGCGCCGAAGGACAGTTGCAGATGGGCGCCGCAGCATCGGCGGCAAGCGCCATCTATCTTCAGCCGATCGTGTCTGGCTCTTTGCTGACATTGATTTCGCTATTTGCGGGCTTCATCGCTGGCGCCATCTGGAGCGGTATCGCCGGTTTCTGCCGTGCTTTCTTTAAAAGCAACGAGCTCGTTACGACCATTCTTCTCAACTACATTGCGCTGGCATTTGTCAGCGTCCTGGTATCCGGGCCGATGGCCGCATCCTCCGCCACCTTCCGGGAGAGCGAACGTATTCCCGCGAGCGTGCAACTGCCCAAACTGATTGCCGGCATTCCGCTCCATGCCGGGTTTATCATTGCTCTGCTTTCGGCTCTGCTGGTTGGGTTATTCTTCTCCCGAACCACGCTAGGCTTCGTTTTGCAGGTCGTTCGTTTCAACCCGTTCGCTGCACGCAGCCAGGGATGGAGCATTAACAGGATGATTGTGCTGGCGATGCTGCTTGCTGGCGGATTTGCTGGCCTTGCGGGGTCTGTCGAAGTGCTTGGCGTACACGGCCGGCTCATCGATGGCTTTTCGCCCGGGTACGGGTATCTCGCGATCGGCGTCAGTTTCCTCGCGCTGCATAATTCGATCGCAATGATTCCTTCGGCGGTGTTCTTTGGCGCAGGCATCACTGGAATGAGCTATCTGCAGCGCTCGTTGCAGGTGCCGAGCTCGACGATGTTCGCAGCCCAAGGCGTCCTTATCATGTTCGTTGCGGCGGGTACGGCTCTGGCCGTGCAACGCGCGCGACAGTCGGCCGGCTGAGGACCCGAAATGCTGTTTGACTTTGGACTGATCGCTTCGGCCCTGCGGCTCGCCACGCCGCTTGCCTATGTTGCGCTTGGTGCCTTGATCTGCGAGCGCGCCGGCGTGATCAATGTCGGTGTCGAGGGGCTGATGTTGATGGGCGCGCTGGCCGCGAACGTCGTAACAGCTCTGACCTCCAGTTTCGTGCTTGGCGTTCTGGCCGGCATTCTTGCCGGAATGATCTTCGGTCTTATGCTGGCTTACCTCACGGTCGTCATCAAGGCGGATCAACTCGTAGTCGGCATCGGGTTCAATATTTTCGGCCTTGGGCTTTCGTCGTTCTGCCGGGAAGTCATCTTTGGCGTCCAGTCTGGCCCCAATGCGAGCCGAACGGAGCCGTTTCCCGTTTTCGATGGAAGCTGGATCGGGTCCGTGCCTGTTATTGGACCGATCCTTGCCAGCCAGACCATTCTCAGCCTTGGTGTACTCATCGCACCGCTCGCGATAGGTTTCGTACTTTGGCGGACAGGGCCTGGCCTCGCTGCGCGCGTCGTGAGTGAAAATGCACGCATGGCCGATATGCTGGGCATCAACGTCACGAGGACTCGCATTTTGGCCGTGATCATCGGCAGCGGCCTTGCCGGACTTGGCGGCGCCGATCTGGCTCTCGCCGAGGTAAATTATTTCATCACCAACATGACCGCGGGCAGAGGATATATCGCTCTTGCGGCTGTTGTTCTGGGCCGATGGAATCCCTATGCCACGTTGATGATCTGTCTTGTGCTGGGTGTAGCGGACGCCTCCCAGTTTCGCTTTCAAACCCTGCAGTTGGCAGTTCCGCCGCAGCTGTGGGTTTCGATGCCTTACATAGTCGCGTTCATTCTCCTGCTTGGCTCACGAGGCCAGGCGATTGCGCCGGCGGACGATGGCAAGCCCTATACAAGAAACTGAAAGAGGCCTCGATGGTGAATTTGCAACAGCGGTCAATATTTTCAAGTCGCGTCGTCAGATCGTTTCTCGGATCCGTTAACCTGCTTTGGCCTTTGCCCATGCAGCATTTGAAGGCAGCTCTTTAATCGAGGTGGTTCGGCACGGACTAGTGGAGGTAGTCTAAGATGAGAACCGGCATGAGCGTTTTATGGCAATACATGACCGGATTTTTGCGTTCGGCCTATTCGCAGTCCCGCACGGACATATCTGTCATAAAGCAAGCATCCGATGTAACGCCGCCGGTTTTGAATGTTGTTGCGTCAGCTGGCGCTGGAGTGCCGATTTATGACCTCTCCAATACTTCATGAATCGACAACAAGACTTGTCTGTCTCGGAAGCGCCGTGCGGTTTCGCACCGCTTAAGCGCGCCTGGCGCCCTTCGCGGCTTCAGGCTGGCGCCTCGCCGCTACGCCACAGCAACACAAGCAGTGCGCCCGCCGTCGTCGCCGCCGCGAGATAACCAACGGCGCCGAACGGGCCGAAGCCATTGACCAGAATGCCGCCAACGACTGCGCCGACCGTGATCGCTACCTGGAAAGCCGATACAAGCAGGCCGCCCGCGGATTCAGCTTCGTCTGATGCCACCCGCACCATCCATGTTTGGAAGCCAACCGGTAGCACGCCGAAAGCAAAACCCCAGAGGCCAACCGCAATGCCCGAGACAAGGCCTGAACTGCCAAAAACAAGAAGCACCAGCGCAAGCACGGCGATTGCTGCAGATCCAGTGACGATCGCCACCTTCGCACTGCGGACGACAAGCGCCCCTCCCGCGAAATTGCCGAAGAAGCCGCCAACGCCATAGGCAAGGAGGACAATTGAAATCGCGCTAACCGGAAGCTTCGGCACTTGCTCGAGGAAATGCCGCACGTATGTGAAACCGGCGAAATGGCCCGAGATGCTGACGGCTATTGCGATCACCACGAGCCGGACACTTGGCCGACGCATCAATACAAAAAGCGTGCGCACATCCGGTGATGTGAGCGGCGGCAAGCGCGGCAGCGTCAGCACCTGAAAGACAAGCACGACGGCGCTGACCACAGCCGCCAGCAAAAACACGCTCCGCCACCCCCAGAGATCGCCAAGATAGGCCCCGATCGGCGCAGCGCTGACTGTGGCAATCGAAACTCCGCTGAAAATCAGCGAGATCGCGCGCGGCAGCGCGTCAGCCGGGACAAGCCGCATCGCGGTGGCCGTTGCCATCGCCCAAAAACCGCTGAGGCTGATGCCGAGCAGTACGCGGGCCAGCAACAATATCGTCAGGTTGCCTGCGGTGGCCGACAGCAGATTGGACAAGATCAGCAGCACCGTGAGCAACCACAGGACGATGCGGCGATCCATAGCGCGCGTCACGATGGCTGTCGCAAGCCCGGCTACGATCCCGACAAGGGACGTCGCCGTCACGACCTGCCCGGCAGCGCCAACCGAGACACCGAGATTGGCAGCGATCGGCGTGAGCAGGCTGGCAGGCAAGAACTCAGCCGTGACTTGGCTGAACGCTCCGAGCATCAAAGAGACAACAGCCGGCCATACCGTCGCAGTCGGACCTTCGGTTATCGGGGAAACATCGGCATCAAGAGCGTCGGCGGCGGAATCAGTCATGATCGTCTCCAGAAGGAAACCGATAGATGGACGTGACCAGTTGGAGTTTCCATGCTAGAAAACCCGCAATGCTTGATAATTCGTCCAATGCTGTCGCCACGCACCCGCTCACGGAGATGCTCCGGGGCTTGAAGCTTGAGGGCGTCGATTACGCGCGCTGCCGCATGACGGCACCGTGGGGTCTGTCATTCCCGGCCCAGTCAAAGGCCCAATTCCACTTCGTCGCGGGGCGAGGCTGCTGGCTGCGAACTCTAGACAACAGCTGGGTCCGCCTTGAAGAAGGTGATGCGGTCTTGCTGCCGCGTGGCGCCGAACACGCATTGGCGAGTTCGCCTGATGCCTTCCACGCACCAGTGGAGAATTGTCACTTCGAGCCGGTTTGCTGCGGCATCCTCGACACCTGCAGCGGCGGCAACAGCGATGGCGAAGAAACCGTGCTGTTCGGTGCCGGCATGACCTTTAACATCGACAGCCAGCATCCCCTGCTTCTGATGATGCCTGAGCTGATGCAGATGCACGAACTCGCCACCGATGAGCCCGCCATCCCGCATTTGCTCGAGGCCATGACCGCCGAACTCGCGCTGGATCGCGTCGGTGCCGGTGGAATGCTGACGCGGCTGGCCGATGTTGTCGCCGCGGCGCTGATCCGCAACTGGGTGGAGAAAGGCTGCGGCTCTGAAGGTTGGGTCGCCGCAGCGCGCGACCCGGGGATCGGGCGCGTTCTCGCTGCGATCCATCGCGATCCAACCAGGGATTGGACGGTCGAGGCGCTGGCGGACGTCATGCATGCGTCTCGCTCGGCATTTGCGTTGCGCTTCGCCAATGTGGTTGGCCAAACACCGGCCCGTTACGTGGCGCAGTTGCGGATGCAGGAAGCAAAACAGTGGCTCGTTCGTGACCACTTGAAGATCGCGGTCGTCGCACGCAGGCTTGGTTATGAATCGGAAGCAGCGTTCAGCCGCGCCTTCAAACGCATAATCGGCTCACCGCCAAGCCATTTTCGCGCGATAGTGGCTGCTGCTGCCAACGGGGAACGGCCGGGTTCGAGACCACGAACCCTCTGATGCGATCCGCGTCCCGCAGCCACAGTCTTTAGATACTGTCCGCAGTAGACATTGCACATGAGAGTTGTACAAACGACTAGTTTTGGTGGCTATAAGTCATTGTTTTTGCTAATTTTAAGAGGTCGAAGGACAGCCTACCCCTGGGCACCATTTGCAACTCATCGGCGAGCCATTCTGCTCGATGCTACCCGCTCAAGCACATTCTTGCCGTTTTTGACGCCGGCCTTATGATGGCTGATATCGACCGTGTCGATGAGATGTCGCTGATACACTTTCCAGACTGGAATTGATCCCGGGATCAAGGTTTCCAGCAACTCTTGGCCGGAAGCGTCACGGAAGAAGCGTCTATCGCTGCACAGTAGTTGCGCGAACGTGTGTTTGCGATCGTACGAACGTTCGATCTTTTTGCGAAAAAACTCCGCCCGCCGATTTTGTCACCATCGTACTATGTTGGGTAAAACCTGACAAATTTCGGAAGGACTTTCCGGCGATAATGAGGCTGTTCGTATGGATGGCTTTGGTGTCCCACGGCATCAGAAGCGTGTTTTGGTAAAGAGCTTGCCCAGATAGCCGAACGGAGAAGAACATTGCCCGAGCCGCGTCGATTGCCCGCGCGTTCCGCGTTTGGATCGCTGGTGATAATTTTCGTCGTCATCGCCGGCAGCGCCGCTGCGTTCGCTTACACCGCCGGATGGTTCTCACCCCGCCGCCTCACCCCCGACAAGATGGTGGATGCGCTGGCTCCACCCACTGGCGCAGCACTCGGCCATCGCCGGAACCATGCCAAGGGCATCTGCTTTACTGGCGTGTTCGAATCAAATGGGAGCGGATCGACGCTCTCGCAGGCCCAAGTTTTCGCCCGCGGCCAGTATCCGGCGCTCGGGCGCTTCAATCTCGGCACCCCCAATCCAAATGCACCGGATTCGACGGTCAGGGTGAGGGGCTTGGGACTGCAGATATCGACCCCGGACGGGCAGGAGTGGCGAGCCGCCATGATCAATCCGCCGGTCTTTCCAGTGTCGACGCCGCAAGCGTTTCACGAGCTGCTGCTCGCCGCGGCGAGCAAGGATCCAAACGCGATGAAGGCGTTTGCCGGTGCGCATCCGGAGATCGCGACGTTCGGCGCATGGGACAAGAGCGCCCCCTGGACGGGCAGCTACGCAGAAGATCGATTCAACAGCCTCAACGCTTTCATCTTCGTCGATCATTCCGGCGCCGAGCACGCAGTGCGATGGTCGCTCCTGCCGGCTGTGCAAGCTGTCCCGATATCACCCGATGATCTCGCCAAACGCGGCCCCGACTTCCTTCAGCAGGAGATCGTCGATCGTGTCGGTCGCGGGCCGTTGCATTGGACCATGGTGGTAACCGTCGCCAATCCGGGCGATTCCACTGCCGATCCAAGCAAGGCTTGGCCGGAGGACCGTCGTACCGTCGAGGTCGGCACACTCACCGTAAAGCAGATCGAAGCCGAGGCGGATGGTCCGTGCCGCGACATCAACTTCGATCCGACCGTCTTGCCGGCCGGCATCCGGGTATCGGACGACCCGTTTCCCGCCGCACGATCGTCCGTCTATGCCAAGTCGTATGATCTTCGCACGGCGGAGAGCAAGGACTATCCCCGAACTGCAAAGAGCACCAAGCCATGACCGGCATCGGCCAACGCTTCACCCCGCTCCAGCGCCTGCTGCACTGGCTCATGGCTTTCTGTATCCTGGCAATGCTGTTCATCGGCGTTGGCATGGTGTCCACCGTTACGCCGAAGTACCTGCCGCTGGTGTCGATCCACAAATCACTCGGCATCGCCATTCTGGTGCTCGCGCTGATCCGTCTGGCGGTGCGCCTGCGCTATGGCGCGCCGATGCTGCCGGCCGATTTGCCAGAGCCGATGCGGCTCGCGGCGCACCTGTCGCATTACGCTCTATACATCCTCATGATCGGTATGCCGCTGATTGGCTGGGCGATGCTGTCAACCGCTGCCTACCCGATCGTGTTGTATGGGGGCGTGCGCCTTCCGGCGATCCTGCCGCAGAGCGACAGCCTGCATTCGCTGCTCTGGAACGCGCATTTCTATCTGGCATTCCTCTTCTTTGCGCTGATCCTGATGCATTTCGCTGCGGCGCTGTTCCATGCCCTCGTCCGACGAGACGGCGTATTCGATACTATGGCGCCGGTGTCGTCTCGTGACGAACTCACGCCCGCCGAATGACAAGCGTGCTTTCTCAATATCAGAGAAGCCTGAGCACGATGACGATCCATCCTGAAGTCATCGCGGCCTGGGATCATCGGAAGCATCGCGAAAACGGCTCGTCTGCAACCGCGTCCTTTCGGCCGGATGAAATTCCGCCCGGCAGGCCGGACTGAGCCTTGCTTCGTTTTGCCTCAGGCAGGCTTCGATTCTTGTAACGTCAGGAATATCGGCTCCACAAAACTGAAGCGCATCTCCCGTGCATGCCGACTGCTGCTCCGCGGTGCCTTGCGCTGACGCGCCAGACGACACGAATGCCGCCAGAACGGAAAACGCCGCGATCGTGATTGCCATACGTGACCGGATCATCATTGTTGCTATCTCCAATAAAAATGAACGCACCGCATTATGTCGCCGGCGTAAAAGGCGCGCTTGGGCGCTTCCAGGCAAATACTGTGTGGCTATAGAGATATCGGTGCAGCTTATAGCCGAACTCGATGTCGACGGTGGTTTGGCGTAATGGCTCTCATCGTTCGTCAAAACTCATAGCCGATAAATCGCAACCTCTTCGCGCCATCCAGGTGAGGATTGCTTGCAGCCGCAGCCATAGCCATAGCCATAGCTTTCGCCACTACCCGCATATCGAAGTCGTATTTGTTTTCGATCGTAGAGAGGATGATTGTCCAGGGCGGAGAGCGATGCTGTTTGATTGCCTGGAGTTAATGAAGAGGTATTGTTGTGGCAGATCTGATCTACCGTGTTGTGTCCGCATGCGGCGCCCTGGGCTATGGGTTCCCCAAGGAATCGCTGGACGCCGCGTTGAAAAAGCGTGTCGATGCCATCATCTCGGATGCCGGTTCGATGGATGCAGGGCCCTATTATCTGGGCACAGGCACCGAGTACTTCGAGCGGGAGGCCGTGAAGACAGATTTCCGGCACATGGTGGAAGCAGGGCTGAAGCTCGGATGTCCCGTCATACTTGGTAGCTGCGGTATGGCCGGAGGCCGGCGCAATCTCGAATGGATGCTGGATGTTGCAAGGGAAGTTTTCTCCGAGCTGAATGTTCGAGGCGCTAAAGTCGCCGTGATCGACGCTGAACTTGATCCCGAAATCGTCGTTTCCGAGTTTCAGAAGGGCGCGCTGCGCACGACCGGTCGCGGACCGGAATTGAGCGAAGAAGGTCTTCGGGAGAGCGTCATCGTCGGTCAGATGGGTGTTCACCCCATCATCACCGCGCTTGAGAGCGGGGCGCAGTACATTTTCGCAGGACGCGCTTGTGATGTCGCCCTCTTCGCGTCGGACATGATCCGTCGCGGTATTGATGCCGGATTGGCTTATCACGTCGGCCATGTTCTCGAATGCGGCGCGCTGGCCTGCGATCCCGGATCGCCTTCGGATTGCCTGGTCGCCGAGATTTACGACGACGGGTCGGCGCTTTTCGTGGCGCCCGATGCGAGCCGCCGTTGCACCGCTTATTCCATCGCGGCGCACTCGCTCTATGAAGAGAGCCATCCTCAACTGCAGTTCTATCCGGAAGGTATTCTGACAATGGAGAAGACGCAGTTCTTTTCCAAGAACGGGAGCGTCGCCGGGATCCGCAACAGTCGCTTCATCCGCTCGCGCAAGCCATGGCCGTGGAGCATCAAGCTTGAGGGCTCGCGCCTGCTGGGAAAGCGGAAGGTTTCGCTGATCTATATCGATCCGCTCGATCTGCCGAATGTTCCCGCCGACGTTCTCGTTTACGGTCGAAACGGGGTGCAGTCGTCGCCTGTGTCGGGTTCGGAGCGAGAGCTTGGCATCATTATCGAGACCAGGGCCACGAGCGAGAATGCCGCCGTTCTGCTCGCCAGTTTGCTTACCCACTATCTCATTCACTACGGATATCCGGGACGCAAGGCGACCGCCGGCAATATCGCCTATCCGTTATCGCCGAATCTCATCAGCTTCCGCTATGACGATGGAGCTTACGGCGCCATCGTGCCCAGCGGCACCCGGGATCCGGTGTTTTTCGAAAACTACGCCACGATCAAGGCTGCGGTCATCGAAATCATCCAGCATGAATTTCCCGATGCGCTGGCCGACGCGAGCTTTGGGATCATCGATGCGGACGCGTCGAACCCCGCGATCCTGTTACGTACGGTCGATCGCGACGTGGACAGGCTTTCCGCCAAGCATACTGCTGATATCGAGCGTATCACGAAATTCGCGAAGCCGAAGCCGTCATCCAGGATGAGCCTTGACGCTCCGGATGCCTACGAATGGTCGCTCTATCATCTCTTGCAGAATGAGGATGTGATCAAGAACGTGATGTTTCCGATCACATATTACAGAGCTGCCGGAGCGGAGTGGAGCAAGGAGGGAAGCGAGAGGCCGCGTTATTTCGATATTGGCGAAGTCGGCTATACGGGAAATGTCGATGACCGCACCCTGTCGCTGATTGCCAATATCGCGCCGTCCGGCAGGCTGGTGGGCACACACAGGCTTCTCGATATGGCAGTCGTGATCCGAAGCAAGGACGCCGGCATCAACAGGTTGACTTTCGACATCATCTTCACCTCCGGGGAGAATTACGAGGCGGCGCTGCACTCCAATATCTTTAGCAAATGCAACATCGCCAAAATCCTGAACCTGCCGCCGGAGCGCGTCGTCGGAACCTTCTTCGTCGATAGCTGCAATGCCATAAAAGTCTCGATCGATCGTCCGAATATTTCAGCCTCAGTCGATGAGAGGGATGTCTTCGGTGCGCAGCAGCAGGCCGCCATAGAACGTCTGGACATACCGATCTATGCCGCAGCGCTCGCCAAAGCTTCCGCCTTCTGACCGATCGATGGTCGATCCGTTTCCTCAACAGATATTTCAGGAGCTGTCATGACCAAGACAGTAATTCAGCACGTCCTCTCGCGTTTGCATGACATTGGCATTACGGATGTCTTCGGTGTGCCGGGAGACTATTCCTTCCCGGTCAATGATGCGATCTGCAACGATCCGGATATTCGCTGGATCGGTTGCTGCAATGAACTCAACGCGGCCTATGCCGCAGACGGCTACGCCCGCGTCAAGGGTGTTGCCGCCCTTTGCACGACCTACGGTGTGGGCGAATTGAGCGCCATCAACGGTGTAGCGGGTTCATATGCGGAGCATCTTCCGGTTTTTCATCTGGTAGGCACGCCAAATATCTCGACCCAGGCGGCCCGCGCGCTGATGCACCATACGCTCGGGAACGGAGAATATGATCTGTTTCGGCGGATGAGTGAACCGGTCGTGTGCGCTCACGCGGTGATGACGCCGCAGAATGTCGCCTATGAGACCGAGCGGCTGATCGCCGAAGCGCTTTATCATCGGCGTCCGGTTTATATGGCATTCCCCGCCGATCTCGCGAACCAGCCGGTCCTGGGGGAGGCAAAACCAATTTCCCAACCGCTCAGCGACGTCGCGTCGCTTGGAGCCGCCACCGACGCGATCGCGGAGGCCCTTGGTTCAGCGGCTTCCGCCTGCGTGCTTCCGGGTATCCTGGTGGCGCGAGCCGGCCTGCAACCGGTCATGCGGTCCGTCATCGATAGCTCGGGCCTCCCGTTCGCGACCATGTTCATGGCCAAATCCGTATTGGATGAGCGTCATCCCGGTTATGTCGGGATGTATGACGGTGCCCTCATGAATGAGAAAGTTCGTGTTTTTGTCGAGGGATGCGATCTGGTGCTGAACGTGGGCTCGCCGTTGACGGACTTCAACACCGGCGCCTTTACATCGCGCCTCGATCCGGCAAAGACGATTTCGATCGGGCACCACCGCACCCAGGTCAACGGCAAGGTCTATCCCAACGTCGAGATGGGCGACGTGCTTGCTGCGCTTGCCAGATTGCTGCCAAGACGGAATTGGAAAAAGCCCGTGGCGCAGCCGCTCGGTGTACAGGACGGATCCGGCAAGGATGCGATCACCGCCGAACGGCTATATCCGCGATGGGAAAATTTCCTGCAACCGAATGACATCCTGATTGCGGAGACGGGCACGGTGTCAATGGGACTCGGATTCGCGCTGATGCCGGCCGGATCGAGATTCCACAATCAGACGCTTTGGGGCTCGATCGGTTGGGCCACGCCGGCCGCATTCGGTGCGGCGGTGGCCGCGCCAGGTCAACGCGTTGTGCTCGTGACCGGCGATGGATCACATCAGTTCACGGTTCAGGAAATCAGCCAATTCGCTCGTCTTGGGATCAAGCCCGTCATCTTTGTCCTGAATAATAACGGCTATCTGATCGAGCGGTTGCTCTGTAAGGATCCGGAAATCGCTTACAACGATATCGCGCCTTGGCACTATGCCGAACTGCCCCGCGCTTTCGGTTGCGATGACTGGATCACGGCGCGGGTTACCAATTGCGGCGAACTTGACTATGCGCTGGCGCTCGCGGCGCGTACCGATGTCGGTGTCTACATCGAAGTCGTGACCGATGCGTATGCGGCGTCGCCGTTGGCGCTGAAACTGCACGATGCGGTGAAGACACTCTACAAGGCATGACGCTGATCGCATCCGGACGTGTCGTCGAAAAGCCAGGCGCGCTGCCGATCACGCTCGTCCTCCATCAAATAGGCGGCGGCTGCCGGTATCCGGCACGTTAATAGGTGTTTGCGTTACCCTCGTCGGCCTCGTTAAGGTAACCGAAGCCAGAGCGGGCCACAGTCACGTCGACGAATATACCGCCCTCGCGGCTATCGCCTTTTTGGCGTGTGCGATCACCTCTTATTTTTCACTTCGATGCGCCGCTTTTACCCGGCTGAGCTATTGGCTGGAACAGGTGGCGGACATTATTTTTATCGGAGGTCTGATTGGAATTACCGCGATCGCCGCGCTCTTTGCTTATGAAGTAATTTAATGACTTAAGGGATATTCCGCCACGAACCCCGCCGAAGGCCGGTTACGTCATGCCGAGCATGCGAGGAGCCCAAGCGAAGTGCAAAAGAGCATCGCAATGGCAGTCGATCTATTTGTAATTCGTGTGACAGCGCTGTATTTCAGTTCGCAGCCCCTTCGCTGATTTCCGGGGCGGTTCGGGCCAAAACGTAACGAAGAGCTTGACAACCCTGTCGTTTTTAGTTGGCTAGGATTTCAGGTCTGGCGCCCATTTGAGGACAGGCGGATGCAGTACCGCCATCTCTATTATTTTGTGAAGATTGTCGAGGCGGGCAGCTTTTCGCAGGCGGCGCGGACGATTCACGTAGCGCAGCCGGCTCTCAGCCAGCAAATCGCTGAACTGGAGGCCTCACTCGGAATGCCGCTTCTTCAAAGAAGCGCGCGAGGGGTCAGGCCGACGGTCGCTGGAGAGAAACTCTACGAAGAGGCGTCCTCGATCCTGCGCCAACTAGACAATCTCCCGGGCTTGATCCGTTCGAGTACCGGCGAGATCCAGGGGACGGTGAGCGTGGGAATGCCGGCATCGCTATCCACGACCCTGGTCGGACCTTTCATCGAAACGTGCAGGAAGGCGTATCCAAAGGTCACCCTCAAATTTGTCGACGGGGACAGCGAATTCCTGCGTGAAGAAGTCGAGAAGGGCCGGCTCGATTTGGCTCTGGCATATGAGGATGAATTCTTTCCCGTCGTCCTTCGCCAGCCACTGTTTCGGCAGAACCACTACCTCATTAGCAGCAAGCTATCAGCTCCCACGGCGGGCTCCATCATCTCGCTCAGGGAAGTTGCAAAAATTCCGCTGGTGTTACCCGGCCCCCTGAACGCGCGCCGGATGGTGATCGACCGGACTTTTGCCGAGGCGGGTCTGTCCCTGAACCTGGCTGCGGAGGCCGTGACCGTGTCGAGCGAGCTCTCCGCGGTTCGGTCGGGCGCAGGCAGCACCATCTTGAATCTGGGCGACATGTCGGGTTTTTCGCTGGATGATTTCGCCGAGCCCCGTTTGATCGAGCCGACATTCTACCTGACCTGCTGCATCATCTGGTCGAGCGAGTTTCCGCTCACGCTCGCGGCCGAAGGCGTGAAGAAGGTGCTGATAGATTTTCTGAAGGATAGCATTCACAAGACAAAGAGGCCGGGTGCATCGTGGCTGGACTGAGCAGGTCAAACGCACGCCGATAGGCGAGATCAGCCGCCTGGCATGCCGCTAGAGCCTTATCGGTTCTGATTGAATCAGAACCGGGCTCCAGTCTTTTGTTTTGACGCGTTTTCTTCACGCGAACCGGTGTCCACTTCGCTCGAAAACGCTCTAGGACCTTAAGGCTTTGCAACATTCTTCCAGAAGGTCTCGGACCAACATTTGCGGCAAGCGAGGGGGCGTACCGCTGGCCGCGTACCCTCGGGCTCACTGCTCGAACGGCTACGCCCGGCGGTTTGTCGAGTTGATGCAAGATCGCCGAAACTTCTTCCTGGCCTACCTTGCCCATTGCAGATAGCCGGCTGCCTCTGGCGCTGTGTTGAAGAAGCGCGGCACTCACCGATTCCTTGGCTCGGCGACTTGCTGGTTCAGGATCGGATACGGCTCCAGGTAACGGATATGTGAGGCGCTTCGGAAAAGACCGGAATTTGCGACGGCGACTTGGTTTGATTGGCCGTGCATGTCGGCGAAGCAGACACAAGTCATTGATCTGATATCTCGAAAATCGATTGCACCAAATTGTCGTCCGGTCGCGGAAGCGCTCGTCACAAGAGGCCATAGTGTCCGACGATACCTGCATATTGAAGCAGTATTTGTCTTCAGTTGCCGCCTGGATCATTTGTTCGCTGCACTCGCGGGCAGATCAAATGTACCCGCACATTTAAAATCGACGACGAAAAGGAGCTCGATCATGGAGATGATGACGCTTGTCCCTGTCCATGCTGCTGGCGGCCTTCTCGGGAGTTTGGCGTCGCGGCGGTCGTGCGCAGAGTATGCAGCGATTGCGACCGCTGGAATGCGCATCGCGGCAACCTGAATCGGATGCGCGGTATCAACCGAGCAATGTGAAAAGGATTGAGGTAAGTATCATGAACTCACTTTCAACATTATGTGTGCGAGGCCGCCGTGTCGCGTCGCAGCGATCGGCTCGCGGAGCTATCGTGGCGCTTGGCCTCATCGGCCTCTGTTCGACCGCGCTGGCGGCGGAAAAACCTCCGCTCGCTCCCGACACTGTCGCGCCGTTCACGACAGATTCGCGGATTTCGGCAACCATCGAGTTCGGCCTGCCGGCGCTTGCAGCAGAAATCGAGAAGGATATTCCGCGACGGCTTGCCACCATCGACGAGCGGGTCAGTTGCGTGCATCGGCGCATATTGGTCTTCCGCGTCAACGCCAATTGCGACATCTGGGGCTATGTCGAACGGTCCGGGCCGGTCTCGCTCTACGGCCGCGGGGGCCGTGTCTACGGTTCGGTGCCGATCCACGGCGCGCTCGAGGGACAGGGCGCCAACCGCTTCACCGCCCGTATTCATGGCGAGACCGAAGCCAGCGCCACCATCGAGGCTGAAGCGCGGCCGGAGCTCAGCCGGGATTGGTCGCTCGACCTTAATTTCAGCGACGGATTCCGATGGAGCGAGCCGCCGGTCCTGCGTGTCCTGGGACGCGAGATTTCGCTCGGGAACTATGCCGAGCCACGCATCCGTACCCAGCTTGCGCATGTCAGGTCGCGCGCGCTCGCAGCCGCGCGCCGGCTCGACTTGCATGACAAGGCCGCGACTGCCTGGCGTCATGCATTCGAGCCGATCGAGCTTGCGGACAATCCGCAGGTCTGGCTGCAACTGACGCCGCAGAGCGCGGCGTTCGCGGGCGTCCGGGCCAACTCCAGGGTGTTGCAAGGCTCGCTCGAGCTTTCCGGCTCCGCCGAAACCGTGGTCGGGCAGCAGCCGCCGGCGGTGACGGCAACGGCGCTTCCGTCTCTCGGCCGCGACGTCAGCGAGCCCGGCTCGTTCGATGTCATCCTGCCGCTGCGCGTCGGTTATGACACGCTCAAGAGCAAGATCACGCAGGCGATCGCCGTCGTGCCACCGGTCGCGGGCATGTCGATCCGCGATGTCGACGTCTATCCGTCGTCGGGCAAGCTCGTGGTCGGCTTGCGTATCGCGAAAGCGTCCGACACCGATCCGAATGCCGGGCGATGGATCTATTTGACCGGCGGGGTGCAGGTAGATGCCGACGGTCACGCCGTACGGCTTGTCGACCTCGGCTTCGCAATGAATGACGAGGAAATGGCGCCCATGATCGATTCGATCGTGACGCAGTTGAAAGACAAGATGAGCCTCGATTACGGCGTCGCGTATCAGAACTTGCTCAACACGGCCAACGAGAAGCTATCGCGGCCGCTGAAGGACGGCTTTCGTATGGAAGGGCAGCTCTCCTCGGCGAAGCTCGAGAAGGTGTATCTGCCGGCCGATGGCATCGTGATCGCACTCCGCGCCAGCGGTGAGTTGAAGATCCTGTACGGGATGTGAGGCATGAGCGGGATCATCTCACAACGCCTCACCGGGTCCCTTCGCGCGAGCCGCAGGCTTTTGCTTGCGGCCGCGTTTCTTGCCCTCGCGAGCCATGCGAACACGGCGTCGGCGCAGACATCGTTCTATGAGGCGCCGCGATCGTTGGTTGCCGGCGAGCCCGGCACGTTGGTGCGTCAGGAGCCGATCGACGGCGCACCGCTCGGCGCTGCCGCTTATCGGGTGCTTTACCGGTCGACCGGATTAAAGGGCGAGCCCATTTTTGTTTCCGGGGTCGTCGTGGTGCCGCTGGGCGAGCCGCCCACGGGCGGTCGTCCCATCGTTGCCTGGGCGCATCCGACTTCGGGGATTACGCCGCGTTGCGCGCCGTCCCTGGCGATCTTCCTCTTCCAGCAGATCCAGGGACTGCGTTCCTTTGTCGAACGTGGCTACGTGGTGGTCGCAACCGACTATCCAGGCCTGGGCACACCGGAAATACATCCCTATCTTGTCGGGGACAGCGAGGCACGGGCGGTAATCGACGCGGTGCGCGTCGGGCGCTCGATGCCCGGCGCTGGCGGCGGAAAGCGTTTCGCGGTGTGGGGCCATTCGCAGGGCGGACAGGCCGCCTTGTTTACCGGAATGATCGCCAAGACCTATGCGCCGGAACTGATGCTTGTCGGTGTCGCCGCGGCAGCGCCGGCTACCGATCTCGTGACCTTGATGAATGACGACATCGGCTCCGTCGGTGGCAAGAACATCACCGCGATGACGCTCTGGTCGTGGCATCGCGTGTACGGCGCCGCCATCGATAAGATCGTCGATCCCCGCGCGATGCCCGCGATCGACCGTCTGGCGCATGAATGCATTGAGGGTCCTTTCGATTTGATCGCAAGGCAGAGAACCGAAAAACCGCTTGAACAGCATTTCCTGACGGTCGAAGGACCTGCCAGTATCGAGCCTTGGCGCTCGCTTCTGGAAAAGAACACGCCTGGCGCGCTGCCGCCAGACGTTCCCGTCTTTCTGGCCCAGGGGACGACGGACCAGATCATCCGGCCCGACGTGACACGCGACTATATGGGCAAGCTCTGCAAGGCAGCCAGCAAGGTCAAACTGATGATGTTGCCGAATGTCGGTCACGGCCGCGCCGCACAGGCAAGCACGATCGCGGCGGTGAACTGGATAACGGATCGGTTCGCGGGCGAGGCCCCTCCGAACGACTGTGCCGATTAGCCAGTTGCCCATCGGCTGTTCTGGAAGGCCCCATGAGATGGTCACTGCCAGTGAAGGTCGGTATTGGTGCCTGCCCGGTGATACCCGCTGGGTGCGAGTCCGCGACATTGCGGGCTTCGGTTCGGAGCGTTTCGCAACGACCGTGCCCAGGACATAGGTGAATCATGCATAAGCCTGTCAATCATTTGCCCCGGACAAACTGGACCACGCTGCTCGGAGTCAGCCTCGCCAGCTTCGTCGGCTGTATCGACTTCACCATCGTGAACACCGCCATCCCCGAGATACAGGCCGGCCTCGGCGCGAGCGTCAGCGAGGCACAATGGGTCGTCACCTTGTTCGTCATGGCGCTGTCGGCCTTCATGGTGGTGACGGGACGGCTTGCCGACCTCTACGGGCGCCGCAAGGCGCTTTACGCGGGCATGGCGGTGTTCGGGATCGCCTCCATCGGTGCGGGCGCGGCGCCCTCCATCGAGGTGCTCATCGCCTTCCGTTTCGCGCAGGGAGCGGGCGTGGCGGCGCTCTACACCGCGTCGGCGGCGATTGTATCCAATGCATTCACCGAACAGGAGCGCGGTCGCGCCATTGGCCTGCTGTTTGCTGCGAACGGCATCGGTCTGGCGATTGGGCCGGTGGCTGGCGGCTTGTTGGTGGGCTTTCTCGGCTGGCGCTGGGTGTTCTTCGTCAATGTTCCGTTCCTGGTGCTCAGTGCGGCGTTGTGCCTCGCCAGTGTTCGCGAATCGCGCGACGAGACGGATACCAACGCCATCGACTGGTACGGCGTCGGCCTGCTGACAGCGGGTCTGTTCTGCTTGCTGCTGGGTATTACGCAAGGCATGGACTGGGGCTGGACCTCACTGCCGACGCTGGCGGCAATCGGTGGCGGGCTTTGCCTGTTGGCACTATTTGTCCTGGTGGAGTCGCGCGTTGCCGCGCCGCTCGTGCAGTTCGGTCTGTTCGCCAACCGGCGCTTCGCCGCTGCCGGCGTTGCCACCTTCGCTCTCGCCTTCTTCTATTGCTCCGCCTTTTTCCTGATGCCGCTCTATCTCAGCGTGGTGCGCGGCTACGACAGCATGCTCACCGGCTTCATGCTGCTGCCGACCTCGGCGCTGGTGGCACTTACATCTCCCCTGGTAGGCCGGTTGGCGGACAAATACGGGCCGGCGCGGTTGCTCGTCGCAGGCCTCAGCTTGCTTGCGGTGTCAGCGGGACTGCAGATGATGTTTTCGGGTGGAAGCAATATTGCGCTCGTCATCGTCGCCTTCATGGTGATGGGGCTCGGCTGGGGCTGCATCCTCGGGCCGTCGACGGTCGCCGCGCTCGCATCGGTGCCGGAACGGCTCGGCGGCGTGGCGATGGGCGCCTCATGGACCATCCACAATGTGGGGGGTGCAATCGGCCTCGTACTTTCGACGCTGATCTATCGGCTGTTCGCGGGAAACGCGCTGTACCGCACGGCGCATTTCACGGCCGACGCAGATCCTGCCCTTGTCGGCCGGCTGGTCTCCGAGCCGGCGACGGCGATGGAACGCCTCACCAGTCTTGCCGATGGTGTGGTGAATCCGGCGGCGCTTATCGATGGCTACTTCATGAGCGGATATCGTGCCGCGATGGGGCTGCTGGTGCTCGCGACACTTCTTGCACTGATCGCGAACGTGGCCTTGGGCCGGCCCCGCGCAGGTGCCCGACAGCGTCCGGCATCGAAGTCGATGATGCTCCAGTAGACGTACCGCCTTTGCAGGTCAGGTCTTGGCAGGTCAGTCGCGCAAGCTCGTGGGCGCTGAGGAGAACTGCCGGCTGTCGGTCTGCTGCTCCAAAGTCCGGATATTCGGTCTTTAACCGTCAACGGCTGCCGCGAAGCCGTATTCGCCCCAACGCGCCTTGACCCGTTCGACGATATCGGCCGGATAGCCGTGGCGGAACGACGCGCGGATCGGCAAAGCCTCGCCCCATTCGTCGGGTGGCAGGCAGTTGTAGACGACCTTGCCGGTCGAACCCGACATCTTTTCGCTCTTGCGCAGGTAGGCGAGCAACGGCGCCGCCTCGATGTGATCGAACATGGCGTGCCCCGTAAACGGATGGCAGCGCGTAGCGAAGGCCCAGACCAGTTCGTCGGTGTTGGTCGGATCCACATCGTCGTTGAGCACGATAATCTTGGGCACCACGGAGCCTGCCTTGCTGGCAAACACGGTCTTGCCGATTCGCTCGCACAGTTCCTTGCTTGCCGCGATGCCGCTGCGACGGCGCCAATCGCGCGGCATGGTCACCACCAGCCAATGCAGCGCCGCCTGGAGCGGCATCCAGGCCGTGGTGACGGCGAGGCCGGTGGCGCGCAGGTCGTGCAGGATCTGCGCGGCGCTCGGAATGCCCCAAGCGGTATGGTTCTCCTCCACCGGTTCGCCGGCCGCGACGACGGGAAGAATGGCCTCGTTGCGATGGCTGATCGCCGAAACGCGGTAGACCGGCCGGCGCATGGTCGGCTCCAGCGGCACGTAACCCGCGAACTCGCCCATCGGCCCTTCCTGCACCAGTTCATCGAGATGCAGATGACCTTCGATCAGAATCTCGGCGCTTGCCGGCGCTTCGAGATCGACGGTGCGACAGCGCACGGTCTTGACCGGCCGGCCAAGCAGGGCGCCGAGACGGCCGCTCTCATTGACGTAGTCGGGCAGCGGCATGCCGCAGACGAAGGGGATCGCCGGTTCGACGCCGAGCGCGAGGGCGAACGGCATCGGCTTGCCGATTTCGGCCCAGACCTTCGCCACCATGCCGACATGCTGTTGCGGCGCCACGATTCCAGAGAGGCGCCGGCCGTCGACCAGCATCATCCGGGCGATCGACCAGTTGGTCCAGGATCCGTCCGGCGTCCGGGCGACGATGCAGCCCCAGGTGTTGAGATAGCGTCCGCCATCGCCATGGTGCAGCAACGGCACCGGCAGGCGATTGAGATCGACATCGTCACCGGTCGTCACGTTTTCGAAGCACGGTGCATCCTCGACGACGACCGGATCGATCGGCGGCAGATTGAGGCTTGCAGCGATGGTCTCGACGATTTCCGTCCCGCTGATAGCTGGCGGCAATCCAAGCGAGGTCGCGACGCGCACCAGCTGTCGGCCCGGCTGCCGGCTGGCGCCGGCCGGCGCGCCGAGGATTCGGAAACCGGGCGGGTGATCGGAGAAAGCCTTGAACAACGGTGCCGGCGCTCCGGTTTCGTAACAGCGCCGAATGATCGCGCCGAGTTCGAGGTCGAGTGAGACAGGCGCGTCGATCTCCTGAATTTCGCCGAGGCGGCGCAAGGCTTCGATGTATTGGCGCAAATCGGTCAACTGCATGGCGAGGTCTCCCGTTCCAGCGGATATCGACGGTGAATGAGCCATTGGAAAAAAACCTCTCAGAGCAATGAGATGATCGACCACCATCCCCACGCCGTCAGCATCGACAAGGGGACGCCGACACCGATCAGCAGCGCGACGAGGTCGGGCTCGAGGTCGTGGTCCATGGCGATGATGCTCGCGCCGAGCATGGGCGGCATCGCCATTTCCAGCATGGCGACCTTGGCGACGGGGTCACCGCCTTGGCGCAGGGCAAGGTACATCAGCATGATCGCGAGCGGGGCTGCCAACAGGCGATAGCCGAGCCCGACGCCAAGCGCCCCGAGGCGACCCGAGAGCCGGTCGAGCCGAAGCGCATAGCCGACCGCCGCCAGCGCAAGCGGCGTCAGTGTCTCGGCAAGGGCCGTGACCATCTGTGTCAACCATTCCGGCCGTTCCAGATGGTTGGTTGCAAAAGCGACCAGGATCGCGATGAAGGGTGGAAAGGTGATGATACGCTTTGCCACCAAGCGCCAGTCGAGCTTCCCCGCGCTCGCAATGCTGGCAATGGCCAGGCCAAGCGTCGACAGCGCGAGATAGGACCCGAACAGGTCGATGACGATGCCGAGCCCGAGCCATTGACTGCCGGCAAAGGCCGCGATCATCGGCAGGCCCACAAAGGAAGTGTTTCCCCATCCACCGACGAGAAGCAGTGCGCCGGTACGCTGCGTCGACCATCCGAACGCGCGACAGATCGGAACGATCACGATGATCGCCAGCACGACGCCAATCCACGGCGTTGCCGCTGCAAACCACCAGTCGGGTTGCAGTTTGAGGTCGTGTACGCTGCGCAGCGCGGCGGCCGGTAGCGCGACGTTGATGACCCAGCCGCCCAGAGTCTTGGTCGCGGTATCCGGCAATCGTCCCGACCAGCGCAAGATGATGCCGATGGCAAGGCAGGTAAATATCAGGGCAATTTCATGCATCGATGTACTCTCAAGTGAATGAATCCGGTTAAGTCGCAATCATGGACGCTGGTGGTGCGGGCCTAGGAATAAGGAGGCCTTTGTGAGTGCGGCCGCGTGGATCGGAGTGGCCATGCGCTCAATCGCGGCCTGCTGCTGAGCGAAGAGGGCGATCCGAATGGTGTGCCCGCGGCAGACAAATGAAGCAGAGGGCGGTGGAAAACAAATACGGCTTCGATATGCGGCTATCGTCGGTGACTATGGCAGCGTCGATTTGAGCCGTCGGGTCCGGGCAGGACGCGCCTGGGCAGATTTTCTTTGCTGAATTCAAGATGTCCTTTGCTGAATTCAATCAGCAGGCCGGGTCCGGGCCTGGCGGTTCGGGCGGATAGCGGCCCATCGCCATTGGCTATGGCTACATATTCAGTCGGTATTTGCTTCAGGCGTGGCTTTCGGCGAGGGATGCAACGCGCGGCAATGGGCCGCGCCGTTCGAAACGCGACGGGCACGCGAATTTTTTTGAATTTATCTGAGCAGAAAAGGAGAGACCAAATGCTTGAGTCGAAAATCACCCGCCGCAATCTTGCGGTAGCGGCAGCAACAGGTGCAGCAGCCGTCGGACTACTCGGCGCTTCCGCGAAATCGGCCGATGCGTATCAAGGCAACATGGAGCGTGCGATGTCCTCGCTCTACCAGGCGCTCGGTGCCTTGCGGGAAGCGACCGCGAACAAGGGTGGCCATCGCGTCAGGGCGATGAATCTCGTTGCGCAGGCTATCTCGGAGACCCAGGCGGGCATCGAATTCGCCGACGAGCACGATTAAGCGGCATTATACCAGCGCCGCCGGCGCGGCGGCGCCAGCCCGCTCCCGGGCGATCAGGGAAGCGTCCGCGATGATCCCTGCGGGTCGGTGTGCGAAGATGGCGACAAACGAACAGTCGCCGGGAAACATATCGGGCAAGCAAAATTAACGGCGGTTATCATGAAAACGAATGTTGACGTTCTGATCGTCGGAGCTGGGCCGGTGGGCCTGTTCCTGGCGGCAGCGCTCTCGCGTGAGGGGCGTGAGGTGCTGCTTGTCGACCGCATGACCCAGCGCTCCTTCTTCTGCAAGGCGCTGGGCATCACCGCCCGCACGCTGGAGCTTTTCGAGGATTTCGGCATCATGCAGGACGCCGTCGATGCGGGGACGTGGCTGCACGGCGTGTCGACCTTCAACGACGGTGCTCCCGGTCCTGTCATGGACATACCGGAAGGCCTGCCCTTCGGTGCTTTGTCGCTGGCGCAGTACGAGGTGGAGCGTATTCTGGAGGCATGCCTCGCCCGCCACGGCGGCAAGGTTCATTACGGCTGGACGCTCGCCGGTTTCACGGAAGAGGCGGACGGCGTGCGCGCCGAGATGACCGGGCCGAATGGCGCAACGCAAACCGTGACGAGTCGCTTCGTCGTCGGCTGCGATGGCGGGCGCAGTACGGTGCGCACCACGCTCGGGCTCGACTTCGTTGGCGGCCAGTTCCCGCAGACTTTCGTGCTCGCGGATATCGAGCTCGACTGGAGCCTGGCGCGCGGGCGTTTCTACCGCTTCAACCTCAGCGCCACGACCGAGCACGCCGCCGCCACGCTGGTGGCCGTACCTGTGGCGGGCTCGGTGAATCGTTACCGGCTCTCCACCACGGTGCCGGACGGCGTGCTGAAGACGCCGGAAGGCGAACGCCCGACCCCGCCGACGCTGGACGAGATCCGTACCTTCATGACTCCGCTGCTGCCGGCGGGCACCACGATGAATGAGATGCATTGGTCCTCGGTCTACCGGGTCAGCCACCGCCTGGTGTCGAGCTATTCGAAGGGTTGCGCCTTTCTTGCCGGCGATGCCGCGCATCTGCATCCTCCGGTCGGCGGCCAGGGCCTCAACACCGGCGTCCAGGATGCCTACAATCTGGCGTGGAAGTTGGCACTGGCGCTACGAGGCCGCGGCGCGCCCGGCCTGCTCGACAGTTATTCGGCTGAGCGCCGCGTGGTCGGGCTGGACCTCGTCGAGAATACCAGTCGCGCACTGCAAGCGACGCTTGCGCAGCGCTCGCCGATGCCCGGCCTGCGCGAGACACAACTGACTATCACCTATCGCGGCAGCTCGATCGTTCGCGACGAGCGAGCAAAGCTCTCCGATGCCACCCTCGCCGCGGGGGACCGCGCGCCCGATTCCGGTGGGCTGCGCCGCGCCTATGTTGAACAGTCCTTCCGGCTGCACGAGCGGCTGGGACGCGGGCGCCATGTGCTGATCGGCTATGCCAACGACATGGCGGGGCTAGCGACACTGGCCGAATTGGGAGGCGCCGCGCGGACCGCGCTTGGCGCAACGGCAAGCTGCTTTGCCATAGTGCCCGGTGATTCCGAACTGGGCGACCGCGAGGACATTCCGGTGCTGCGCGACGCCGGCGGCGAATTCTCGATTGCGTACGGCGCCGCTCCGGGCACGACTCTCCTGATCCGGCCGGACGGTCATATCGGCTGGTTCAGTCCCACCCCTGATGCTGCCGGTCTGAAGGCCGCGCTCGATCTGCTCGCTTCAGTATCCGCCTGATCGTCCCCACCCATCACTCCGAAAGGGAAAACCATGCAGGCGTCTCCGTCGTCCGAAAACACCATCCTCAAGGCGTTCAGCCAGAGCGCGGCCGAGCGCTCCTGGGAGCCTTTGTTCCCCGACTTCGGCGACCAGTCGCCACTGCTCTCCATCCTGCGTGCCGACCCCGAGACCGGTGCGGCGAGAATCATGTTGAAATTTCAAGCCGACTTCCACTTCCCCAGGCATACGCACCTCAAGGCCGAGGAGACGTTCCTTGTCGCCGGCACGCACTATTTCGAGGACTGCGATGCCGGAGCCATCTTCAGGATCGACGAGCAGGGCTATTTCTATCTGCCGCCGCATCACGTGCATCAGGCCTGGGTGAAGGCCGGCTCGCTCCTCGTCGCCGTCCTCGACGGAGGTGCGCAAATTAACTGGATCGATCCGCCACCGGTGCCGGGCAATCCGGTGGTATTCCCGGAATGAAGATGGGCGCGTTTCAAGAGACCAGGATGTCGACATTCATCCGAAGCAATTCGTTCGCAAGAACGAAGATTTCGCCGATTGACCACGCGATCGTGGCGCCGAGAGCCTTGACTGGTTCGCGCCGCTTGGTGGACCCGAAGGGTCGAGAGTTGACGCGACTTTATGTCGCCCACCTCTTCGCACACCCGTAAAACGAGGATCTTCCGACGGGGCAATTCCGATATTTCTTCACACATTTTCAGATCGTCTGCATTGCTGCAGCGCGGCAATTCAGAACTCTAATGGGTTATTGAATTTTCATCATTTGTGCCGCGAAAGACTTTAGCGCCGGATGCGCTGCTCGAAGGCAGTGACGCCTTGCGCAGGCGCGCCGATTGCTGCCGGTCTGTTTCAATTTTGCTCTCCATTTGGAAAAACGCCGATGTCCAAAACTCCGTTCTCTGTTGCCTGTGTCGCGTTGCTTTGCGGATGGGCTTCCGCAGCCTTTGCACAAGACAAATCGACCGCTCCAATCAAGATCGGTGTTCTCGGCGATATGTCGGGCATCTATCAGGCCCTTTCGGGCAAAGGCGCCGTGGCGGCCGTGCAGCTCGCGGTTGAAGATATGGGCGGCAAGGTGCTGGGGAGGCCGATCGAAGTCGTAAGCGCCGATCATCAGAACAAGACGGACGTCGGCAGCGCCATCGCACGACGCTGGTACGATCAGGAAGACGTCAGCGCCATTGTCGATGTCGTCGGCTCGGGCGTGTCGCTGGCGGTGGCCGCGGCCGCGAATGATCGAAAAAAGGTGTTCCTGGCGAGCAACGGTGCTACCTCCGCGCTCAACATGGGCCAGTGCAATCCATATACGGTGCAGTGGCGCAGCGATACGTTTGCCGCTTCGAAGGCGATCACGGAAGCCATGATGAAGACAGGCGCCAAGACCTGGTATGTGATCGGCGCCGATTACAATCTCGGTCACGCGCTCGAACAGGAAATGACGCAGATCGTCAATGCGTCCGGCGGCAAGATGCTGGGCAGCGTTTTCCATCCGCTCGCGGCCTCCGATTTCGCGTCTTACATCCTCTCCGCCCAGAATTCCGGCGCCCAGGTTATTGCGCTCGCCGACGCCGGCGACGACATGGTGAATGCGTTGAAGACGGCCGAGGAATTCGGTCTTCTGAAGACCGCGAAATTCGTCAGCGGGCTGGTGTTCATCACCGACATTCATGCCCTCGGTCTCAAGACCACCAAGGGACTTGTGCTCTCGTCCGACTTCTATTGGGATATGGATGACCAAACGCGGGCGTGGTCCGAGCGCTACTACAAGAAGATGGGATCGATGCCGAATTTGAGCCATGCCGCGGATTATTCGGCGGCCCTGCAATATCTCAAGGCGATGGAAGCCGCCAAGAGCGACAAAGCGGAAGATGTTCTGGCGATGATGCACAAGATGCCGCTCGATGACATGTATGCGCGCCACGCGGTGCTGCGCGAAGACAATCTCATGATCCACGACATGCTGCTGGCCCAGGTCAAAACGCCCGAGGAAAGCAAGCGCCCGTGGGATTACTACAAGATTCTCGATACCGTTCCCGGCGAGAAGGCGTTTCGCCCGTTAAGCGAAAGCAAATGCCCGATGGTCAAGAAATAAAGCCTGCCGCCGCCGTTGTCAGGCAACGGCGGCGGCGCTTTGACGGCGATCCTCGCGGATCATGTCCGATGCCTTCTCCGCGATCATGATGGTGGCGGCGTTGGTATTTCCCGAGACGACCATCGGCATCACGGACGCATCGACGACACGCAGGCGCTCGACGCCGCGCACGCGCAAGCGGTCATCGACCACAGCGGTGTCATCCGGTCCCATCCCGCAAGTGCTGGTCGGATGAAAGATCGTCGCGGTGATATCGCGTGCAGCCGCTGCGATCTGCTCGTCGGTGACCAACTCCGGCCCGGGCCTGAATTCGCGCACATTGAACGGCTTCAAGGCATCGGCCGCGCACACCCGCCGCATGCCGCGAATGCCGGCGGCCGCCGCCTGAATGTCGGTGGGGTTGTCCAGGAAATTAAGCCGTATCTGCGGAGAGACGCGGGCGTCAGGCGATGTGATGCGAATCGAGCCGCGGCTTTCCGGCCGCACCAGGCAGATCGAGCCGGTAAAGGCCGAGAATGTATGCGCCGGCTCGCCGATCATGTCGTAGGTCAATGGATAGACCACATATTGCAGATCCGGCGCGGCGCGGGCCGGATCGCTTTTCACGAACGCGTTGACCAGCGCGGGCGGGATCGTCAACGGCCCCCTGCGCAGCAGCGCGTACTCAAAGAGCATCGCGGCCTTGCTGACCCAGCTCGACAGTTGATCGTTCAGCGTCGTTGTGTTCTCGACCTTGAACATCATGCGCACCGCAGGATGATCCTGCAGTCCTTCACCGACCCGCGGCGCCGCATGCCTGACCGCGATACCCTGATCTCCCAGCAACGCGGGCGCGCCGATGCCGGAAAGCTGCAAGATTTGCGGCGATCCCACCGCGCCGGCCGACAGGATGACTTCGTTCTCCGCCGCGACGTAAGCCGGTGCGCCGTCCTTGAGGAATTCGACGCCCACGGCTCGCTTGCCGCCGAAGCGAATCCGCTGCACCAGGCAGCCGGTCAGGATAGTCAGGTTCTTGCGCGCCGCCGCCGGTTTCAGAAACGCGCGCGACGTACTCATGCGGCGGCCATTTTTCTGCGTCACCTGGAAATAGCCGATCCCCTCGCTTTCACCGCCGTTGAAATCGTCGGTCGCGGGAATGCCGCTTTCGATCGCGGCCTTGCGGAAGGCGTCGAGAATTTCCCAGGAGGCGCGCAAATCGTCGACCGCCAATTCCCCGCCCACGCCGTGGGTTTCGCTGGGGCCGCGCACCTGGTTTTCCGAGCGCTTGAAATAGGGCAGTACGTCGCTCCAACTCCAGCCGACGTTGCCGAGCTGCCGCCATCCGTCGTAATCCAGCGCGTGCCCGCGAATGTAGACCATGCCGTTGATCGATGACGTTCCGCCCAGCACGCGGCCGCGGGGATATTTCAGCACCCGGCCATTGAGGCCCGGTTCGGGTTCGGTGCGATAGCGCCAATCCGCCCGCGGATGATCGAAGTTGAAGAAATATCCGACGGGAATGTGCACCCAGGGATGGCTGTCCTTGCCACCGGCCTCCAGCAGGCAGACCCGGATCGACGGGTCGGCGGACAGCCGATTGGCCAATACACATCCGGCGGAGCCCGCGCCGACGATCACGTAATCGAACCTGCCAAGTTCTGTTCTATTTTCACTCATTCCCAACGCCGCGATGTTGCTTCTCAGCGACCCTATCGCGGCCGAGCCACGCGCCGCCCGTGAAATTTGTAAGGGCGCAGATTAGATAAATTCATCTGGTCTGCGCTCCCGCCGCGCTAGCCAACGCCATATTTTTCGAACAAATCCGGCGCGAATTTCAGCCCGAGGCCGGGTCCGGTCGGCACGGCGATTTCGCCGTTGACCGGCATCGGCGGATTGTCGAACAGGCGCCAGGTCCACGGCATGTATTCGACCACCAGCCCGTTCGGTATGGCGGCGATCAAATGCACATGGATTTCAGGCAGCAGATGGCTGGCCACGGGCTTGTTGTGGGCTTCCGCCATGCCGGCGACCTTCATCCATGGCGTGATGCCGCCGACGCGCAGCAGATCGATCATGGTGATGTCGACCGAATGGTGGGCTATCGCCTGCCGGTGCGGCTCGATGCCCCAGAGATATTCGCCGGCGCAGACCGGCGTCGCCAGCGCATCGGCGATCTTCGCGTGGCCCTGATAGTCGTCGCAGGTGGTCGGGTCCTCCAGCCATCCGAGGCCGAGGTCTTCGATGCGGTGGCCGATCGAAATCACCTCGGCGACGCTCCAGCGCTGGTTGATGTCCACCATCAGATTGACGTCAGGCCCGACCGCGTCGCGGATCATCCGAATGCGCTCGATCTCCTGTTTGGGCGTAAACCCTTCCACCGCCATCTGGGTCTTGACCTGCCGATAGCCCTTCTCGACCAGCGCGGAGGCGGCGCGTTCGATCTTGTCGTTGGGCGTGGTGCGCGTCAGCGCGCCGCTGGCATAGGCCGGCACCTTGTCGCGCGCGCCGCCCAACAACTGCGCCAGGGGTATGCCGAAGGCCTTGCCGCGGATATCCCACAGCGCCGTATCGATCGCCGAAATCGCCAGCAGGGCAATGCCGGAGCCGCAGGAGGCCGACGCCGCGCGCAGTTTGGCGTTGACCTGTTCGGTGCGCAGCGGGTCGTCGCCCTTGATCAGCTCGCCGAAATCCTCGAGTGCGGCGCGCAGCGAACGAACCAGATTGCCGCCAAAGCCGGTGATGCCGATTCCCTCGATGCCCTGGTCAGTCTGCACCTGCACGGTGAAGAATTCGCGCAGCATCCCGGGCATATAGGGTGCGCCGACCAGCGGCTCCTCCAGCGGCAGGCGGACGAAATTGACCTTGATACCCTGAATTTTCATCTTGTCCTCCGGCTTACGCGACGCGAAGTTTTTCCAGAATCGCTGGATCGGGATCGATGCCGAGCCCCGGCCCTTGCGGGACCGCAAGATGGCCATCGACCGGTTCGTACCAGTCACCGAACGGGCTTTCCGTGAGGTCGCAATAAAGCCGCTCGACCATCGGCGCGCGCCCGAACGCCGCAGCCAGATGCGCGGTCGCGATCAGACCCGGACCGAAATAGGCGGAATGCGGTGCGACTGCCACGTTCGCTGCGTTGGCGGCGGCGATAATGTCTCGCGCGATCGATATGCCGCCGATCTTGGTGACGCTCGGCTGGACATAATCGACCGACCGGCTGTCGATCAGCCGCGCAAAATCCGAGGGTGTCAGGACATTTTCGCCGATCGCGACCGGCACGCCAGCTAAGCTGATTTGACGTGCAGCTTCGAAATCTTCCGGCGGCCAAACCGGCTCCTCGATCCATTTCAGACCGAGTTCGCGCAAGGGCGCGACGGCGGACAAGGCTTCGCTTGGCGTCCACGGTGCATTGACGTCCACCATCAGCGAACCGCCATTGTGCCGTCGCAGCACTTGCGCAGCCGCGGTGATTTCGGCGCGGCCGGTCTCGTGGATCTTGAGTTCGCTGTAACCGCGATCCAGCGCCTCTTTACAGGTGCGCACGACAATATCGGTATCGTTATATTTCAGAAGACTGGCATAGGCCGGAAGTTTCGCGCATGGCTTGCCGCCTAGCAGTTGGTAGATCGGCAGACTTTTTGACTTTCCGAGAATGTCCCAGAGCGCGATATCCAGCCCTGATAGCGCATACATCACAGGGCCGGCGCGCCCGACGCCATGCACGTGGTAGATCAGTCTTTTCATCAGCGCGGGAATATCTGACGCGTCCGCACCGATGCAAACAGGCGCGATCAGGCTCTCCAGCAGCGACTTGACGGCCGGCCACACCCGGTGCGGAAAGGCCTCGCCCCAGCCGACGATCCCCTCATCGGTTTCGACCTTGACCAGCAATGTCTCGAACGTATTTCGGCCTTCGCCGGCGAATTTTGGCGTGGGCCCGCCAGGTTTGAATTGCTGGCGGTAAACGACGCCCGATACCTGCGTGATTTTCATTGTAGCTCGAACCCGACCCCAGGCAGGGTGCAGGACTCCCTTCGCGCTTGTTATTGTTGGTGCGCTTGACCCTGTTTATCATGGGGCAGGTCGCCCGCATAGCGCTGGCCGAGACGGCCGGGCGATCGGCAGGGCGCGGCGTCACATGCCGTGAGATTGATCTGAGGTTGCGCCGGCGGACCGGTTTACCATTTCGGTCCCGGCGGCGGAGCTAACAGGCTTCCGCGACGTACCGTCAATTGACAATGAGTGTCGAGATCGGATTACCTTGAGGCAACAACGCCCATAATGTTCAAGGGAGGGCTTATGTCCCAAACCTCGGCCCAAAGCTCGGTCTATGTCCCCCACGGGGTTATTCCGGCGGTCCTGCTGCCGTTCGACAACGACCTTGCCATTGACGAAGCAAATTTCCGCAAGCACCTGCGCGACGTCGCCGCAACCCCGGGCCTTTCCGCCATCACCATCAATGCGCATTCGACCGAGGTCGCTTCCTGCACCTTCGACGAACAACGCCGCGTACTCGACATTACACGGGACGAAATTGGCGCGCGCTTGCCGATCGTCAACGGCATCTGGGCTGATGGCAGTCTGGAAGCGGCGCGCCTTGCGCGCATGGCCGCCCAGGGCGGCGCATCGGCGCTGCTGGTGTTTCCTCCCGCGCCGTTCACGCTCGGCCAGTCTCCCGAGATGGCGCTGGCGCATTTCAAGCGCATTGCCGACGCCACCGACCTGCCGCTGATCGCGTTTCAATATCCGCTGGCCACCGGCCAAGGCTATCCAAAGGAGACACTGCTGCGCCTGTGTCGCGAGGTGCCGTCGATCCGCGCCATCAAGGACTGGATCGGCAATGTACCGCACCATGAATGGCATATCCGCACGCTGCAAAATCTCTCGCGGCCCGTGAACGTATTGACCACGCACAGCGCCTGGCTGTTTTCTTCGCTGGTACTCGGCTGCAACGGATTGCTGTCCGGCAGCGGCAGCGTTATCCCCGATCTGCACGCGCAATTATTCCAGGCGGTCCAGAGCAATAATCTGGCGGAGGCGAAGCGCCTGAACGATCGCATCGAACCGCTGGCGCGCTGTTTCTACGCCGAGCCGTGGGCGGATATGCATAACCGGATGAAGGAAGCGCTGGTGCTGCTCGGCAAGTTGCCGCGCGCCGTGGTGCGGCCGCCGCTGGTCAAGCTCGGCAGCGCCGAAATCGGGCGGATACGGCAGGCGCTGGTGGAGTCCGGCCTGCTCGATGACAGGATGGCCAACAGCACGGCCGCTTAGGGGTGTCATTATAAAACGATAAAACGGGCAAAACGCCCAAAATGGAATCGTACGGGGAGGGTAGGAATGTTTAATCGAGAAAGTTCGCTTGCAGGCGCGCTCAAGTCGTCGTGGTTATTGGCGGCATTGCTGGGCGCGGCGATTTTTCCCGCGCAGGCGCAGAACGCTTCAACCATCAAGCTCGGCATCGTCAGCTTCCTGACCGGGCCCGCCGCGGCGCCGTTCGGCATCCCCGGACGCAATGGCGCCGAGGTCCTGATCGACGCCATGAACGCGGGAAAAGTGCCGGCGCCCTTCAACAAGATTGGTTTCGGCGGCACGACTGTCGAAGCGAAATATATCGATGAGACGGGCTCTGCCGCCAACGTCGTCACTGAGTTCCGCAACCTCGTGCAGCGCGATCAGGTCGAGGCCGTGGTCGGTTATATCTCTTCGGGCAACTGCCTGGCGGTTACGCCGGTCGCCGAGGAACTGAAGGCGATCACGGTGTTCTATGATTGCGGAACGCCGCGCATCTTCGAGGAAAAACCGCGCGCCTATGTATTCCGCGTCAGCCCGCTGTCGACCATCGATAATGTCGGCGCCGCGCGTTACCTGCTAGCCAAAAAACCTGACGTCACCAGCTATTCCGGCATCAACCAGAATTACGCCTGGGGTCAGGATTCCTGGCGGGACTTCACCGGTGCGATGCAGGTGCTTGCGCCGAAGGTGACCATCGACAAGTCGCTTTTCCCGAAACTGTTCGCGGGCGAATATGGCGCGGAGATTTCGACGCTGCTGACCTCAAGCTCGCCGGTGCTGCATACAAGCTTCTATGACGGCGATCTCGAAGCGTTTCTTTATCAGGAACAGGCCCGCGCGCTGGACAAGCGCATGACGATCATCGCGACAACCGGCGAAGCCGCGATCTGGCGCCTGCGCGACAAGATGCCCGACGGCACCATCATCGGCGCCCGCGGTCCGTTCGGTCCGCTTGCGCCCGACAGCGAATTTAACCGCTGGTTCCAGAAGATCTATACCGACCGCTACGGCACGCCGCCGACCTATCCCGCCTATCAAATGGTGATGTCGCTGCTCGGGCTGAAACTGGCTTATGAAAAGGCCAGGAAAGGCGACACGAAGCCGACTTCGGACGAAATAGCCGCGTCCTTCAAAGGCATCGAGTTCGAAGGCCCCGCAGGCGTGGTCAAGCTGGCGATCGGGGATGGGCATCAGGGCATCATGGGGACGGCTTACGGCATCTACCGCTTCAACAAGGCGAAGAACGAGCCCGAAATCGTCGACATCATGCGCTTTCCCGCCGAATGTGTGAACCCGCCGGCAGGCGTCACGGCCGATGACTGGATCAAGGACGGCATGAAAGGCGCGAAGTGCTGAGCGACACCGCGCCAGCCCGTCGTCGCGGGGCGAACGACGTCCCCGCGACGGCTGATGTTTTTGTCAGGAAATGTCGGTGCTGACCGCCTTTGCCATTTTGATCGACGGATTGGTCTATGCGGCCTACCTGTTCATCGTCGCCGTCGGTTTGACGCTTATTTTCGGCGTGATGAAGATCCTGAACGTCGCGCACGGCTCGTTCTACACGTTCGGCGCCTATGGGGCGGCGACCGCGATCGGCATCTATTTCGATCGCGGCTGGCCGGATGCCGGCGGGTTCCTGCTGATGGCGTTGCTCGCGATGGCGCTCGGGCTCGTGCTCGGGCTTATTCTAGAACGCAGCGTCATGCGACTGGTCTATGGCCGTGACGAAGTGGTGATGGTGCTGGTGACTTACGCGGCTTTCCTGATCCTCGAAGACGTTGTCATCCTGGTCTGGGGCGCGCAGTCCTACCCGACCTATCAGCCGCTGCTCGCCGCCGGAAATACGGCCGTCGGTGCATTGATCTTGTCGAACTACGATCTCGGCCTGATTGCGACGGCGGCATTGATCGCCGTGATATCCTGGTGGGCGCTGAAATTCACCCGCTACGGACGATTGTTGACCGCCGTGATTTTCGATCGCGAAACCGCTGCAGCCTTCGGGATCAATGTCACGGCGGTTTACACCATCACGTTTGTCATTGGCGCGATGCTCGGTGCGCTCGGCGGGGCGATCATGGCGCCGAAGATCGCGGTGACGCTCGGCATCGGCGTCGAAGTGATCGTGCTCGCCTTCGCCGTGGTGGCGATTGGCGGCATGGGATCGATCGAAGGCGCGCTGATCGGGGCATTGATCGTCGGGATATGCCGCGCGGCCGCGGTGCATCTGGTGCCGCAGGTTGAACTGTTCGTTATCTATGGCGTCATGGCGCTGGTGCTGATGATCCGGCCTTACGGTCTGTTCGTGCGCGCCCAACCGAGAAGAATCTGAGATGGCACGGCACGGCCGGATAGCGGCTGGTGCGGCCTTGCTGCTGGCCGCCGCCGCAGCCTTCGTGCTGCCGGACTGGATTATCTCGCTCGCCACCATCGCCTTTGCCAACGGCCTGGTCGTGCTGGGCCTGATCGTGTTGTGGCGCGCCGGCCTCGTCTCGTTCGGACAGGCGCTGTATTATTGCATCGGCGCTTATGCCGTGGCGCTGGTCGGCCGGGCGACCGGCGTGACCGATGCCTTCCTGTTGATGTTGATCGGTGGCGCCGCAGCCGGGCTGGTCGCTTTCGTGGTGGGTTTCCTGCTGGCGCGCTACCGTGAAATCTTTTTCGCGATGCTTAGTCTGGCGCTGTCCATGATCCTTTACGGTGTGCTGGTCAAAGCCGAGTCGCTCGGCTCGACCGACGGCTTCAGCGTCGCCTCGCCAACCTTCTTTGGCTATGCGCCGCATCAGGAAAAGCTGCTGATGGCGCTCTACTGGCTGGTGCTCGCGGTCTGCGCGATCGCGGCGTTCCTGATCGATGCCTATTTTCGCTCGGTGTCCGGCGCGCTGGCGATGCCGGTGCGCGACAATGAAATTCGGGTCGAATTTCTCGGCATGTCGGTGTCGCGGCTGATCCATACCAAGCTGGTGATCAGCGGTCTGCTGGCCGGCATGGGCGGCGCGCTAGCCGCGTTCGCGATCGGCCATGTCGATCCGAACATGTCCTATTGGACCACATCGGGCGAATTCGTTTTTATCACCATCCTTTCCGGCGCCGGATCGGTGGTCTCGGCATTCGTCGGATCGCTGGCGTTCGAGTCCTTGCGCTCGTTTGCCTTCGCCATGCTGCCGCAGCTTTGGCAGATGCTGCTCGGCTCGGTGCTGCTGCTGACCATTCTGTTCCTGCCCCAGGGGCTGGGCTCATTGGTCACGCGGCTGCGCTGGCGCCGCAAGGCGGCCGCGCCATGAACGCGCCGATCCTCAGCGTCCGCGACCTCGGCAAGCGCTTCGGCGCGATGACCGCCGCGCGCGACATCACGCTCAGCGTGCCGGCGCAGCAGACGGTCGGCGTGATCGGCTCCAACGGCGCCGGGAAAACCACTTTCATCAACATGATTACAGGTCATCTGCGGCCGACCAATGGAACGATTCACTTCGAGCAGCGCGACATTACCGGCCTGCCGTCGCGCAGGATCACCGGCATGGGCATTTCGCGCTCGTTTCAGGTGGCTCAGATATTCCCCTCGCTGACGGTATTCGAGAACATGTGCGCTGCGGCCGCGGTCTGCCGTGCGCCGAAAAATCTCCTGGGCCATCTCTACACGCCGCTGCGCTCAAAGGAATCCGTCGCCGAGGCCGAGACCTTGCTGGAACTGTTCGAGATCGCGCGTTACCGCGATACGCTCGCGGCCAACCTGCCGCAGGGGATACGCAAGCTGCTCGACATCGGCATGGCGGTCGCGGGCTCGCCGCGCCTGCTGCTGCTCGACGAGCCGACCAGCGGCATCTCGATCGAGGAGAAATTCGGCCTGATGCAGGTGGTGATGTCGGCGTTGCGCAATCGCAAGATCACGGTGCTGTTCGTCGAGCACGACATGGAGATCGTCGAGCGCTTCGCCGAGCGTGTGCTGGCATTTTACGACGGTACTGTAATTGCCGACGGGACGCCGAGCGAAACGCTGGGCGATGAGCGCATTCAGACGTTGATCAGCGGCCCCAGATTGAAGGGCGCCGCCGGCGCGGCCCGCCATGTTTAAAGTATCCAACCTCAACGTCTCGATCGGGCCGGTCCCGATTATCCGCGGCGCATCCTTCGCGCTCGAAGAAGGCGAAATATGCGGGCTGATCGGCCGCAACGGTGCGGGCAAAACCACGCTGTTCCGCGCCATCATGGGCGCCCTTCCGGCCAGCGGCGTCGCTGAACTCGGTTCGATCGACTTGTTGACCCTGCCGCCGCATCTGCGCGCAGCGCACGGCGTCGGCTACATGCCGGAAGATCGCCGGCTGGTGCCGGAATTCACGGTCGAGGAAAATGTCCGCCTGCCGGCCCTAGCGCTCAAGGCGACCGACGCCGATCAACGTCTTGCCTGGATTTTCGGGCTGATGCCAGAAGTCGCCGCGTTCCGTGCCCGGCCGTCGCTCGAATTGTCCGGCGGGCAGCAGAAACTGGTCGCATTGGCGCGCGCGCTGATGGCGGGAACGCGCATGCTGCTGCTCGACGAACCCTTCGAGGGGCTCGCTCCCGCGCTGGCGCGGCGGCTCGGCGAAGTGCTGGCGAACCTGAAGACCGAGAAAATTTCCGTTCTGATCGCGGAATCCAACGAGGTGCACGTCGCTGATCTGTTGTCGCGCGCCTTCCGGATCGAGCGCGGATCTGTAAGTCCGGCTTGACGCGTTGAGCCAATCAGGCTCTGGGCGCGCCGTAGCCGCCGCCGCCCGGGGTTTCCAGCGTGACCTCGTCACCCGGCTTCATCACCATCTTGCGCGCTTCGCTGGCGTTCTTGCCGTTGACAAGAAATCGCCCGGCCGCCCCGGGCTTGCCTCCGCCGAGCCCTTCCGGAGCGAGGCTGATGCGGCTCGCAACGGCGTTGAGCAGCCAATCGCTGTCCGTCCGCATACGCCACTGGATCACCTGTCCGTCGCCGCCGACCGACGCGCCGGCGCCGCCGGAGCCTTCGCGCAGCTCTTTCTTGGTGAAAAGAATCGGCATCGATGCTTCCAGCACTTCGATCGGCACGGCCGCGACACCGGTCGGGTAGCAGGTCGCTGCGGGGCCGCTCTTGGTCATGCGCGCGCCCATGCCGCCTGAATAGTTGAACATCGAACTCGTGAAGGGATCGCCGGCAGCGTTCTTGCCCTGGATCTGGATGGTCCAGACCGCGCCGGAGCCTTCCGCCAGAACGCGGTCGGGCATGATGTGATACAGCGCCTTGAGGATCGGCATCGGGACGTACATGCCGACGACATGGCGCGCGTTGACCGGCGCGGGATATTTGCAATTGACGATACAGCCCTCCGGCGCCTTCACCTTGATCGGCGCGAGGCTGCCGAAATTGTTCGGCAGTTCGGGGTCGAGGCACGAGCGTATCGCGAAGGTGGAATAGGCGTGGGTGTAATTCATCACCACGTTGATGCCGTAAGGGCTCGGGCCGGAACTGCCGTCGAAATCGATCGTGATCGTGCCTTCGTCGGTGTCGACGGTGACGGCGGTCTTGAGGGTAATCACGTCGCCGCCGGGCACGTCGAACGAGCTTTCGCCGTGGAAGGTGCCGGCTTTCAGCTTGCGGATCGAATCGCGGGTGGCCTTTTCCGAGCGCGAGATGATCTCCTCGGATAGTTCGTCGATATCTTCATAGCCTTGGCGGTCGAGCAGGGCGGACAACCGCTTGCAGGCGAGGCGTCCGCTCGAAACTTGCGCGGCGAGATCGCCGAACACATGATCCGGCGTGCGCACATTGGCGCGGATCATCTTGTGCAGCACCTGGTTCGGTTCGCCGGCTTCGTAAAGCTTGAGCATGGGGATCCACAGACCCTCCTCATGCACGTCCCGGGCGCCCGCGCCGACGCCATACCCGCCGATATCGGTGTGGTGGATGGTCGAGCCGAAAAAGCCGATCAGCTTGTCTTTGTGGAACGCGGGCAACATCACGGTGATGTCGAAAAAATGTCCGGCCGACAGCCAGGGATCGTTGGTGATCAGGACGTCGCCGGGCGCCAGCGTTTGGGTCGGGAAGGCGTCGACGAAATGCCGGCCGGCCGCGGCCAGCGAATTGATGTGGCCCGGTGTGCCGGTCACCGCCTGCGCCACCATGCGGCCCTGCCGGTCGAACAGGGCGTTGGCGAGGTCGCCGGCCTCGCGAACGATCGGGCTGAAGGCGATGCGTTGCAGCGCCTTGGCCTGTTCGCTGACGATACTGATGAGATTGCTCCAGACGATCTCAAGCTCGATGCCGTCCATGTCAGCTACTCCTTCGACGCCATGATACAGCCGGTCGCGTCCACTTTGGCGCGCCAGCCCGGCAGGATGATGATCGTGGTTTCGCGTTCTTCGATGATGGCGGGCCCTTCGAGGGTTTGCCCTTCCGCCAGGTCCTTGCGGGCATAGACCGGCGTTTCGATGTCGTTGGCGCCGAAACGCGCGCTGCGCTTGCCCTGCGGTTTCGCGGCAGCCGACTGAAGCGCGACCTTGCTGTCGCGCGATGCGACCGGGCCGGTGGCAACAAGGCGCCAACTGACGATCTCCACATCCACCTCGGGCAGCCGCAAGCTATAGAGCTTTTCATAGGCGTCCTCGAAGATGGCGCGCACCCGCGCCGCGTCGTGTTGTTGGCGCGGATCGGCATCGAACCAGGCGGTCACTTCGTTCTGCTGGCCGAAATAGCGCAGATCAGCCCCGAACTGGAACTGAATGTCGGACGGCTTGCAGCCGGCACTGGCCAATCCGCTGCTGGCGTCTGCAACGAGCTTGGCGACGATACGATCGACATCGTCCCATTTCAGCGCTGACAGGCGCGATAGCGCGCCCTGGCTGAGATCGAGACGCGGCGGCGTCACCAATGTGCCGAAGGCGGACAGCACGCTCGCCAGCGGCGGATAGATCACCATCGGACTGTCGAGCAATTCAGCGACGTAACAGGCATGGACCGGACCGGCGCCACCGAAGGCAAACAACGGCACGCCGCGATAGTCGATGCCGCGATCGACGGCATGCGCGCGCGCAGCAGCGGTCATGGATTCGCCGACCACTCGATAAATACCGGCGGCGACGTCGCGCACCGATGTGCCAAGGCTCTCGCCCAGTTTCGCCAATTGTTTCTCGGCGCCGGCCAGATCGAGCTTCATGTCGCCGCCGAGGAAATTGTCCGCGCTGAGATAGCCGAGCACGAGGTCGGCGTCGGTCACTGTGGCGTCCTGGCCGCCGCGGCTATAGGCGACCGGGCCCGGTGTCGAGCCGGCGCTGCGCGGCCCTACCTTCAACAGGCCGAGATTGCTGACCGAGGCGATGCTGCCGCCGCCCGCGCCGATTTCGATCATGTCGACCGAGGGAATCAAAATCGGTAGGCCGCTGCCGGTCTTGAAGCGATAGATGCGGTCGACTTCGAAATTGCCGCTGATCAGCGGATGACGATCCTCGATGATACAAGCCTTCGCCGTCGTGCCGCCCATGTCGAACGACAGCAGGCGGTCGAGGCCGAGCACCTCGGCATAATAGGCCGCTGCCAGCGCGCCGGCGGCCGGGCCGGATTCCACCATGCGCACTGGAAACTTCTTGGCGATGTCGATGCCGATGACGCCGCCATTGCTCAGCATGATCAAGGGATCGTGGACGAAGCCGCGCTTGCGCAGGCCGTCGCGTAGCGCGTCGAGATAAGGACCCGTGATCGGCGTGGTGTAGGCGTTCATCACCACCGTGGAGGTGCGCGGATATTCACGGATCTGCGGCGCGACATCCGACGAGATCGAGACATACATGCCCGGTGCGCGCGCCTGCAACACCTTACGCATCGCGCGTTCGTTCGCCGGGTTGAGATAGGAGTTGAGGAAGGAGATCGCGACGGACACTACGCCCTTCGCCCTGAGATCATCGACGATCGCGGCTGCCCTGACGGTATCGAGGGGCGTGAGCACGTCTCCGCTCGCCAGCACGCGCTCCGGCACCCCGAAAGTCATCTCGCGGGTGACAAGTTGTTCGGGGAATTCGATCTGCGGATCGAACATCTCGTAGCGATGTTCGTCCTTGATGGTGAGGATGTCGCGGAAGCCGTCGGTGACCAGCAGCGCCGTCAACGGTCCCTTGCGCTCGATCACTGCGTTGGTGACCACGGTGGTGGCGTGGACGACCACGTCGGTCACGGCGGCGGCCTCGATTCCGGCTTTGGCCAGCGCGGAATCGACGGCGCGGAAGAACCCGATGTCGAGGCTTTCGGGGGTGGTGAGTGTCTTGTCGACCCAGGTCTGGCCTGAAGTCTGGCCGGAGCCGCTTCTCAGAACCACATCGGTGAAAGTCCCGCCAATATCGACGGCCAAAGCATAGTTCGAGGCATGGTTCGGCATGAAAAGACGCCCTCAGGTTTCCTCAGACGGAACATCTTGGTTTCTTTATACGATACTGTGTTCCGTTAATTTGATTATAGGGTGCCGGTTTTAGGTGTCAAACTGTAATGCCACGTTGACATTCGTCGACGTGGATAGGTAGGCTGTTCCAAAATTCATAACCCTGTCTCTTATAACGAGATAGAGGACTGGGAGGCAGTGATCGGGTACGCCGCGCACAGGATCGTCGAAAGCAACCGTCTTGGCGGGCTGGATTCGCTTGCGTGGCTTAGAAGCGCTTCCACGGCAAAGGCGCTTCCATGAAAGCCGAAACGCTTGATCGTGCCGAGGACGAGGAGCGCTCGGGCAATTCCGAGTTCATCCAGTCTGTTGTGATCACCGGGCAGATCATCGAGGCGCTGGCCGCGGCCGGACAGCCGATGCGGCTCACCGCGCTCGCCAGCCAGCTCGGCGAACCCAAGGCGAAGATGCATCGCCATCTGTCGACACTGAAGCATCTCGGCTTCGTCGATCAGGACGCCAAGACTGAAACCTACCGGCTCGGCCTCAAGCTCGTGTATATCGGCCAGTCCGCGATCGACCAGTTCGATCTGCGGCGGCTGGCCGAACCGTACATGTCGCGGCTGCGCGATCTGACGCGGCAGACCATCGTGCTGAGCACGCCGGCAAACGGCGATGCCATCATCAACGCGGTGGTCGAAAGCCCCAATCTGGTGACCATTTCAGTGCGACTCGGCTATCGCCTGCCGGCGCATGCATCGGCACAAGGGCGCCTGAACCTGGCTTTCGCGCCGGCAGCGGTGCAGCAGCGCATTCTGGCGCGCAAGCTCCAGGCCTTCACGCCGCGCACATTGGTCGACCCAGTGATGATGCGCGAGCGTTTGGCGCAAATCCGCCAACAATTATTTGACGTCTCCATGGATGAGACGCTGCTCGGTATTTCCGCCGTGGCTGCGCCGATCCTGAATTTCGACAACGAACTTGTTGGCGCGGTCGCGATCGTCGGGACCACGCAGGATGTTCATGAGCCGGTCGATCCCGAACAACTCAAGCTGCTCCGCTCCTGCACCAAGGCGATCTCGCTGCGGCTGAACTCGACCGCCTATGAAGGGCTCGGCATTCCAAACCTGCGGGAGTTTATTTTCGACTGATCTATCTACAAGTCTCGTCTCTGCAAGTTCGCAACCAAAACGATCAAAAAATACGGGGGAAATACATGGCTCAGTTCCGGTTTACGTCCGGGCTCCTGCTGGCAGGCGCGGTCGCACTGTCCGGCACGTCAGGCGCGCGGGCGCAGGACGCCTACAAGATCGGAATGTCGGCCGGATTGACCGGCTACGCCGCGACTGTGGATCGCGCCTGGCGCGACGGCGTCGAAGTCGCGATCGCGGCCGTGAACGCCGCTGGCGGCGTCGATGGCCGCAAGCTCGAACTGGTCGTCGAGGACAATCGTTCGGAGCCGCAGGAGGCGGTGACCGCCTATCGCAAGATGCTCTCTTCCGACAAAGTCCAGGTGTTCGCCAGCGGCTGTGTGTCGGCCGGCAATTTTGCCGCCGCACCCCTGGTGGTGCGCGCGGAAACCCCGATGGTGCTGTGCTCGATTCTGCCGCAGCAGCCGGATCACGTGAAATGGGCCTTCACCACGATTCCGCAGCCGCGCTTCGAGGTCGAGACGCGCCTCGAATATATCCAGAAAAAAACCCAGATCAAAAAAATCGGCGTGCTGCACGATCCCTCGCCCTACGCCAATGCGCAGAAGGCCGCGGCCGAGAAAGAGGCCAAGGATTACGGCTTGGAGATCGTCGGGGTCGAGCAATACAAGACCGACGACGCCGATCTGAGCGTGCAGATCCAGAAGATGTACGCCGCCGGCGCCCGTGCACTGATCAAGATCGGCCTTGGCGGCACCACGCTCACGGCCGCGAAGAACATCAAGCAGCTCGACCTCGACATGATCATGTTGACCAGCCTCGAGGACATCGCGGTGTTTCGCCCGGTGGCGGAAGTGCTCGGCGACAAGTTCTTCTTCGTCGCGTCCCCTTCGCAGGTTTATGACGAAATCGAAAGCAGCCCGCTCAAGACCGAGATCGGCAAATTCCTGACGCCGTGGCGGGCCAAGTACAAGGACCGCGATCCGAACTGGGCCGGGCGTGGCTGGGACGCGGTGATGCTGATCGCGGCCGCGGCAGGAAAAGCCAAATCCGTCGAGGGCCCGAAGGTGCGCGATGCGCTGGAATCGATGGACAATTTCCAGGGCACCACCGGGATCTATCATATGTCGGCGACCAATCATCAGGGCATCACCGAAAATCCCCTGCTGTTGGCGACCATCACCGGCGGCCAGGTCAAAGTGGTGAAGTGAAGAGCATCGCGACCCCTACGCGGATCCTCGAGATCGAAGGGCTTTCGGCGCGCTACGGGCACGTCGAGGCGCTTCGGCCGGTCGATCTGCACGTCGACGAAGGCGAGCTGGTCGCAGTACTCGGCCCCAACGGGGCCGGTAAATCTACGCTGATGAATGCCATCATGGGTCTGGTGCCGACGCAGGGCCAGGTGAAGTTCCGCGGGCGCGCAGTGCCGCGCCGTGCCCCCGCTGCGGCCGCGGGACTCGGCATCGTGCTGGTGCCCGAGGGCCGCGGCATATTCGCGCCGATGACAGTCGCCGAAAATCTCGAGCTCGGCGCCTACCTGCTCAACGACAAGCACGAATATGCGCGCCGCACCGCGCGCGTGCTGGCAATGTTTCCGCGCCTGAAGGAGCGTCTCGCGCAAACCGCGGGCTCCTTGTCCGGCGGCGAGCAGCAGATGCTTGCGGTCGGCCGCGCGCTGATGTCGGAGCCGAAAATTCTCCTGCTTGACGAGCCCTCGCTCGGTCTCGCGCCGCGAATCATCGACGAAATTCTCCAGAAGCTCGGCGAGCTCAACCGCCAGGGCCTGTCCATCATTCTCGTCGAGCAGAAGGCGCCGCTGGTGCTCAAGCTCGCCAACCGCGCCTATCTGCTCTCGGTCGGCTCCATCGCCGCGGAAATAGATCCGCGCACAATCAAGTCACACGATGAACTCGTTCAATACTATCTGGGCTAACGGCCGTGGCAATCTGGCGACGTGGCTCCTGTGGGGCCTCGCGGCGGTGTTCGTCGTCTATACATTTGCGAGCGGCGGCTATCTCATCGCCGTGTTACAGTTCGCATTGATCTACACGGTCCTGGTCACCGGCCTGAACATCTTCATGGGATTCACCGGACAGGTGTCGTTCGGTCATAATGCGTTTGCCGCGATCGGCGGTTACAGTTCGGCCGTGCTGACCGCGACTTATGGCTGGGAGCCGCTGCCAGCCGGCCTGGTCGGGCTGGCCGGCGCACTCCTCTGCGCGCTCGTCATCGGTTATCCCGTGCTGCGGTTGCGCGGCCATTATCTGGCAATGGCGACGCTGGCGATCGGACTGATTGTTTATGAAGTGGCCGTGCAATGGCAGTCGGTGACGCAGGGCTATATGGGCATTTCCGGCATCGCGCCGATCGGTATCGGCCGCTTTACGATTACATCCGACCGCGGTCTGCTGGTGTTTCTCATGATCGCCGCCGCGCTGGCGTTGCTGTCGGCGGCCGGCATCCGCCGCTCCCGGCTCGGTCGGGCGTTCGTGGCCGCGGCGGGCAGCGAAGACGCCGCGCGTGCGCTCGGCATCGACGTCGCGCGCTACAAGCTGATCGCCTTCATGATCTCGGCGGCCTACGCGGCCATCGCCGGCTCGCTGTTCGCGCATGCGGTAGGCTTCGTGAGCCCGGAAGTGTTCGGCCTGCCGATGGTCGTGATGTCCTTTACGATGCTCTACGTCGGCGGCATCGGCACCATCGCGGGGCCCGCACTCGGCGCCATCATCATCTCGGTCCTCCCGGAAAGCTTTCGCACTTTCAAGGATTATCAGGACCTCGCTTACGGCGCCGCGCTGATCGTGATCCTGATCTATGCGCCGCGCGGGCTCGCTTCCTTGCCCGAACTGTGGGCCAGATGGCGGCGGAGGAGCGCATGAGTCTGCTGCGCCTCGACGGCATCACGCGCCGCTTCGGCGGTCTGGTCGCGCTCGATAACGTCTCGCTTGAAATTCCGGGGCAGGGGCTATCAGCCGTGATCGGCCCCAACGGCGCCGGCAAGACCACGCTGTTCAACATGATCTCCGGCTTCAGGCCGCCGAGCGAAGGCCGCGTGCATTTCGACGGCGCTGATATCACCGGACAGCCGCCGGAGACGATCGCGCGCCGTGGCCTGATCCGCACATTCCAGCTCGTGCAGTTGTTCGAAGACCTCACGGTGCTGGAGAATGTCAAGATCGGCTGCCATCTGCACACGCGCGGCGGCCTGCTGGCTGCGCTGGTGCCGACCCGCGCCGCGCGGGCGGAAGAAGCCGCTGTCGAAGCCGAGGCCTGGCGTCTTCTGACCGAAACCGGGCTCACTGCGCATGCGCATAGTTTTGCTGCCGTGCTTCCCTACGGGCAGAAGCGGTTGCTTGAAATCACCCGCGCGCTCGCTGCGAAGCCGAAACTCCTGCTGCTCGATGAGCCGGCCGCGGGCCTCAACCGGCAGGAAACCGACGCGCTCGCGGCACTCTTGCGCCGTATCGTCGAGAGCGGCACCGCGATCCTGCTGATCGAACACGACATGAATCTGGTGATGAATGTCGCCGAGGAAATTGCCGTGCTCGACTTTGGCCGCCTGATCGCCCGGGGCAAACCGGATGAAATCCGACGCAATCCGGATGTGATCGCCGCTTACCTTGGGACCGAAGAGGCGGCGCATGTTTAACCTCGTCGCGCAATCGGTTCTCAGTGGCATCGGTATCGGTGCGGTCTATGGTCTGATCGGGATCGGCTTTTGCGTCATCTATAACGCCAGCGGCATCGTGAATTTCGCGCAGGGCGCCTTCGTGATGCTCGGCGGCATGCTCACCAATGTCGGGATGATCAAGCTTGGTCTGCCGTTGCCGCTCGCCGCGATCGGAGCCATCGCGATTGTCGCGATGTTGGGCGTGGTGCTGGAACGCATCGTGGTGCGTCCGCTCTGGAATCGCGGATCGACTATGTTCGTGATGATTCTCGCGACCCTGGCTGCGCAGATCGTGGTGGAACGCATCACGCAAATCATGGCCGGCGATCAGCCGCGCACGCTGCCGGTCTTTACTGACTTGCCACCGCTGCGGCTGTTCGGTTTCGCGATCAATTTCCAGTTCCTGTGGATCCTCGGCTGCTCGGCATTGGTCATTATTTTGCTGGGGTTGTTCTTTTCGTCGACCAAAACCGGCAAGGCGATGCGGGCCTGCTCCATCAACCGCGATGCCGCTGCGTTGCAGGGCATACGGGTATCGCGCATGCTGGCGCTCGCCTTCGCGCTCAGCGCCGCACTCGGCGCCTTTGCCGGCATTCTGATCACGCCGACGCAATATACCGCCTTCAATGTCGGCGTACCCTTTGCGATCTCCGGCTTCATCGCCGCGATCGTCGGCGGCTTCGGCCGTCCGCTCGGCGCTTTCGCCGGCGGCATCCTGCTCGGTGTCGCCCAGGCGCTCGCCATCGTGTTGCTGGGTGCGGCGTTCAAAAACGTCGCCGCGCTGTCTATCTTGTTGCTGTTTCTGTTCGTCCGCCCGACGGGACTTCTCGGTCCCGCCAAATAGCCAGATCAACTAACCAAGTGAGGAATGCCATGAATATCCATGAGATCGACTGGAGCAAAATTGAGTGGAAGCTGATCCGCCAGGGCGTCGAGCAGAAAGCGTTTTCCGGCGATGGCGCGACGGTAGCACTTCATCGGCTGATGCCCGGCCATGAGCCGAAGCCGCACAGCCACCCGCACGAGCAGATCGCTTACATCATGTCGGGAACGCTGCGCTTCCATATCGGCGACGAGGTGCGGGACGTCGGCCCCGGCGGGCTGGTTTTGATTCCGCCGAATGTCACGCATTGGGGCGAAGTGCTCGGCGATGAGCCGGTGATGAACCTTGATGTCTTTACGCCGAAGCGGCCGGAATACGCCGCCTGAAGCGCAAATTACCTGACGACGCTGAGCAAAGGACCGAGGGATGAGCAAGTCAGAGATCAGCGTCGGCAGGACCGTGCTGAAGAACCCGCTGATCGCGGGATCGGCCGAGCATCTGATCGAGGCGGACGGCGTTCGACGCGCGTTGCGTGCGGGGGTAGGGGCGGTGGTCGTAAAGTCCACCAACGAATCCGAACGCGGCCGGGACCAGTTGCAACGTGCGGAATACATGCTGCTCGATGAAGCCTGGCGCGAAATTCCGTGGACACCGGATGCGCCGGCAACGGCGTTCATGGCGTGCCGCTCCGGTCTCACTCCGCAAAGCTTCGAGGCGTGGCTCGAACAGACCGCACAATTGGATGTCGAGGCAAAAGCATTGGACGCCTACGCGATCGCCAGTCTCATCGTGGCGGATCTCGCGCAGACGGTCGCGATGGCCAAACAGGTCGAGCAGGCCGGCTTGCGGATACTCGAGCTGAACATCGGCACGCCCTATGCCAGCCAGGCGAAGGGGGTGGTCTCGACCGAACTCGATCCTGAGCGGGTGACCATGATTGTCTCCGCGGTGCGGCAGGCCATCGGCATTCCCCTGTGGGTCAAGATATCAGGCCAGAGCGAACGGGTTCCGGATTTGGCCGCGGCGGCCTTTCGCGCGGGCGGTGAAGCGGTTGTGATGGCCGGGCGCTCGCTCGGATTCATCCCTGATGTCGAGACCATGGCGCCGTTTCTCGGGACCTCGCTCGGCGTTGGCGGCTATTGGAACCTGCCACTCACCTGTCATTGGCTGGCCGCGTCTCGGCAGCAGCTCGGTCCGGACAAGCCGTTGATCGCGACCAACGGCGTGCAGAATGGTCTCGATGCGGTGCGGATGATGCTCGCTGGCGCCAGCGCGGTGGAGATGTCGTCCGCGGTGATGCTGCGCGGGACGTCGGTGCTGTCATCGGCGCTCGAAGGATTCGAGGCGTATCTCCAACGCAAGGGCATAACCGCGGCCGAACTCGTCGGTGTGGCGGCAGACCAGCGCAAGACGTTCGCCGACATGCCTTTGCGTACGGACAACTGGAAAAAATATGTTGCCGACATCGAACAAGGCAGCAGGGAGAAATAATCATGCGACCGATCAATCGGCGGGCCGCTGCGTCTGTGTTGCTGGGAACGGTTCTGTGCTTCGCGCAAGCCGCGTCGGGTCATGCGGAAACCTGGCCGTCGCGTCCGGTGACGATGATCGTTCCATTTGCGGCCGGCACCAGCTCTGATGTGATCGCCCGCGGTCTTGCCCGTGAACTGAGCGAGAAATTCAGTCAGCCCTTTATCGTGGAGAACAAAACCGGCGCCGGCGGCAATATCGGCGCGGGTGCTGTCGCGCGCGCCGCGGCCGACGGTTACACGGTTCTGTTTGCGACCACCGCGCAAGCCGCGACCAACAAGCTGATGTACAAGGACATGGAGTTCGACCCGCAGCGCGACTTTGCGCCGGTCGTGCTCGTCGCCAAGGCGCCTGTGATCGTCACCGCTCGGCCGGACGCGCCCTATGGGTCGCTCAAGGATTTTATCACTTACGCAAAAGCCAACCCGAACAAGACCACGGCAGGGTTTCCGGGCAACGGCACCTTGGGTCACATCACCGGCGAGCTGTTGGGCCGCACGGTCGGGATCGAGTTCGGCAAGGCCCAGTATCGCGGCAGTGCCCCGATCCTGAGCGATCTGATCGGCAGCCATATCGACATCGGCATGGATTCGCTGGCGGCCTATGTTCCCTCCATCCTGGACAACAAGATCAAGGCGCTCGCAATCGCGTCTTCGCAACGCTGGTCGAAACTCCCTGATGTGCCGACGGTCGCAGAATCAGGGCTCCCCGGCTTCGAGGCGAGCGTCTGGTATGCGCTGCTGCTGCCCGCGAAGGTTCCCAGCGAAATCGTGGCCAAGCTGAACGCGACCGCCAATGCGTGGCTGCAGGAGCCGAAGACGCAGGAATTCCTTTCCAATTTCGGTGCCGAGCCGGCAGGCGGAAGTCCGGCCGATCTGAAGGCCTTTACGCAGGCCGAGATCGAAAAGTGGGGCCCGATCATCAAGGCCGCGAACATCAACTTCTAAAAAGCGCAACCTGCCTTGGCATGATCCCAGGCCGGGTGCGGCCGATAGCCGCCGCCAACTACGCGATAGCAGACGCCGACCAGAGCAAGTACGATGGTGATCGGAACGGGCCGTCCACCGGCCCGACCGAGGACTTGAGCACCAAAATAAAAAAGTACGGGGGAAATCATGATTGTATCTCGCAGAAAGGTCCTGGCAGGCCTTGGCGGCGCTGGTCTGGCGATGCCTTACATCGGACGCGCGGTGGCTGCCGACTACACCTGGAAATTCGGCCACGGCTTTTCCGCCACCCATCCGGTGAATATATTCGCGGTCGAGGCCGCCGCCCAGATCAGGCAGGACACCGGCGGCAAAGTTGATATCGGCGTTTTCCCGAACAGCCAGCTCGGCGGCGACAGCGATCTCTTGTCGCAGGTACGCTCCGGCGCCATCGACTTCTTCAGCACTGGCGGGCTGATCTTCGCCAATCTGGTACCGATCGCCGCCATCAATGGAACGGGCTTTGCTTTCAAGAATGCCGATGCCGTGTGGCCCGCGATGGATGGCGAACTTGGTGCGCTGATTCGCGCGGGCTTCGACAAAGCGGGGCTCTATGCGTTCGAGAAAATCTGGAACAACGGCTTTCGGCAGATCACCACCAGCAAGAAGCCGATCAAGGACCCCACGGATCTGGCGAATTTCAAGATCCGCGTTCCGGTCAGTCAGGTCTATGTTTCGCTGTTCAAGGCGCTCGGCGCCTCGCCGACCAGCATCAATCTTTCCGACGTCTATAGCGCGTTGCAAACGGGTGTCGTCGACGGACAGGAGAACCCGCTGGTCGTTGCCGAGACGTCGAAGTTTTACGAGGTTCAGAAGTTCTGTTCACGGACCAACCACGTCTGGGATGGCTCCTGGGTCGTCACCAGCAACCGGACCTGGAACGGCGTGCCCGACGAACTCAAGACGAAGGTCGCCGCCGGATTTAACACGAGCGCCATCAAGCAGCGCGATGCGGTGACCAAACTCAACGATGACCTTGCGGGCCTTTTGAAGCAAAAAGGCATCACCTTCAACGACACGGACCCCGCGCCGTTCCGCGAGGTTTTGAAGAAGGCCGGCTTCTATGCGGAATGGAAAGCAAAGTATGGCGAGGAAGCCTGGAGCCTGCTGGAAAAGGCGACGGGACAGTTGGGGTGACGACAGAGGCAGTTTAATCTGCAGCGATAGCGGAGGTGCGCCCCCTCTCCTGCGCTTGCGGGGAGGGTCGGGATTGGGGTGCCTCCGCAAACGCGGGTGTGGAGGATAGACTTCCCCCACCCGACGCGCTCAGGCGCGCAATTGCGCGTCGAGCGCGTCGACCTCCCCCGCAAGCGGGAGAGGTAACAAGGAAGCGCCCGCCAAACCTCAAACCTCGAGCTTATCCCCGCCCTTCAATTGCAGAATCTCGCGCGCCTCGTCGGCGGTCGCGATCTCCAGGCCGAGGCCTTCGATGATCTTTCGCGCCAGCGTCACCTGCTCCGCGTTGGAGGCCGCCATCCGGCCCGGCGCGGCCCACAGCGAGTCTTCCAGTCCGACGCGGACATTGCCGCCCATCGCGGCGGCCATTGCCGCGATCGGCAGTTGATTGCGCCCGGCGCCGAGCACCGACCACACCATCTTGTCGCCGAACAGCCGGTCGGCGGTGCGCTTCATGTGCAGCACGTCTTCCGGATGTGCGCCGGTGCCGCCCTGCAGGCCGAACACGGTTTGGACGAACAGCGGCGGCTTCACCAGCCCGCGTTCGAGGAAGTAATTCAGATTGTAGAGATGCGCGGTGTCGTAGCATTCAAACTCAAAGCGGGTATTGGTTTCCGACAGGGTATTGAGAACATATTCGATGTCCTGGAAGGTGTTGCGGAACACGATATCCTTGTTCTGCAGGTGCTTGAGCTCCCAGTCATGCTCGAATTTCTTGAAGCGGTTGAGCATGCCGAAAAACGCGAAATTCATCGAGCCCATGTTGAGCGAAGCGACTTCCGGCTTGTAGACGGCGGCAGGACGTACGCGCTCGTCGACCGTCATGGTCGGCGCGCCGCCGGTGGTAAGGTTGATCACGGCGTTCGAGCGCTGCTTGATGATCTTGAGGAACGGCGCAAAGGCTTCCGGGGTCTGGTCGGGCTGGCCGGTCTTGGGGTTGCGGGCGTGCAGATGCACGATCGCGGCGCCCGCTTCAGCCGCATCGACCGCGGCGTCGGCGATTTCCTGCGGCGTGATCGGCAACGCCTTCGACATTGACGGGGTGTGGATCGCGCCGGTGACGGCACAGGTAATGATAACTTTGCGGCTCATGTTTTTTCCTTCTTGGTTGCGAGTTGAATTCAGGGTTTATCGTTTTGTTTCGCCTTGTGCGCGGCCAGCGCGGCGAGGCGTTCGTTGCGGCGTTGCGTCAGGGCGGCGACGCGCTCCGGCGTGGGTTGATGCGGCCACGCCGCGATTACCCGGTCGACGTTGGGGCTCTGATACACTTCAGGCCCGGCGGCGGTGGATGCAAGCTCCTTGTAGAAACCGGTATAGCGCGCACAGTAATCCGGGATGCCGCCGGGCGCGTTGAGTTCGATGGTCTCGAACGGGCCGAGAAATGACCATCGCAACCCGAGTCCGTCCTTGACGGTGTGATCGAGGTCTTCCGCCGAGATATAGCCTTCGCCGACCAGCCGAAATGCCTCGGCGAGCAGCGCGCCCTGCAGCCGGTTCAGCACAAAGCCGTTGATCTCGCGATTGATGGTGACCGGCACCTGTCCGATCTCGCGATAGATTGTCCGGGCTCGGTCGATCGCTTCGGGCGATGTCCATGGCGCGCCGCACAGTTCGACCAGCGGCACCAGATGCGGCGGATTGACGGGATGACCGACCAGGCAGCGCGCCCGGCCGGGCAGCGTTTCGGTGAAGCGCGACGCCGTAATGGCCGAAGTCGAGGACACCAGCAGCGCATCTTTCGGCGCCATCCGGTCGAGCTCGGCAAAAATCAGTCGCTTCTCTTCGACTTTCTCAGGCCCGTTTTCCTGGACGAATTCGACGCCCGCCACGGCCGCTTCGAGATTTGCCGCGACCGACACGCGCGCGACCGCGCCGGCGGGATCGTCGGCCAATCCATGACGGGCCAGCGCGCGCAATTCATCGAGGATCAGGCGCGGTGCGGCTTCCAGCGTCGGCGCATGCGGATCGGTCAGCCGCACATGCCATCCGGCGCGCGCGAAGATCGCGGCCCAGGCGCGTCCGATCAAGCCGGCGCCGACAATGGCGACGTGGCGTTCAGTATTCGGCATTTTCTTCACTCACACTATTATTCACTTATATCGTCCTCACAGCCAGAGCACCTTGCGGCGCAGATCGAGATCGTCGCGCAGCGCCTTGGATGGTCCCTGATGGATTATACGCCCGCGCTCCAGCGCCACGGTAGTGTCGGACAGCGCCAGGGCCAGATCGAGATGATGGTCGACGATGATGATGGCGATTTCCTTGCGTAGGCGATCGAAAGTCTCGAATAATTGCTCGACCACCGCCGGGGCAAGGCCTTCAAAGGGTTCATCGAGCAAGAGTACCCGCACGTCGCCGGACAGCGCCCGCGCCACCGCGACCATCTGCTGCTCGCCGCCGGACAGATAATCCGCCGGGCTGTCGAGCCGTTCGCGGATGCGCGGGAAATATTCGTAGATACGCTCGCGTGTCCAGTGCACGCCGTTGCCGGTCTGGCGCTTCAGGCCGCCCAATTCGAGATTCTGCTCGACGCTCATGCCGGCAAACAGCCCGCGGCCCTGCGGCATATAGCCGATGCCGAGGCGGGCGGTTTGCGCCGACGACAGCCCGATCAATTCGTTGTCGGCGAGTTTGATCGAGCCGTTGGCGGCCGGCGCGATGCCAATCAATGTCTTCAACAGGGTCGATTTGCCGGCGCCGTTGCGGCCAAGCAGCGCGATGATCTCATTGCCATGCAGCGTGAAGCCGACATCGTTGAGGATGTGGCTCTTGCCATAGAACGTATCGACGTGTTCGGCGACCAGCAATGCGTTGCCGCCGGCGGCGGTTTCGCGCGGACGCGCGGCGACGGCGGCCGCGCCGGAGCCGATATAGATTTCCTGCACCTTGGGGCTGGCGCGGGCATCTTCGACGCTGCCGTCGAGCAGCACCCGGCCTTCATTCATGACGGTGACGTGATCGGCGAGTTGAAACACCCGGTCGATATCGTGCTCAACGAGCAGCACCGGCAGGTCGGACGAGATGCGTTTGATGATGGCGCCGATCCGCTCGCGTTCCGCTGCGGCGAGGCCCGCGAGCGGCTCGTCCAGCAGCAGCACGCGCGGCGCCGTCGCCAGTGCCACGCCCATATCGAGCAGCCGCTGGCCGCCATAGGAGAGCATGCCGGCTTCGGCCTGTTCGATCCCGGCGAGGCCGAGATAGCGAATGGTGGCGTCGGTTTCGGCATTGATCGCGTCGATCGACAGCGCCGGCGTGAGAGGATCGAAGCGGCGCGGGTTGCGCGCCTGCACCGCGAGGCGGATATTTTCGCCGACGCTGAGCGCCGGAAACAGATTGGTGATCTGGAACGAGCGGCCGATGCCGGCGCGCGCGATCTCCTCCGGCGTATGTCCCGATATCGGCTGTCCCATCAGCGATACCGTGCCCTGATCTGGCGGGTAGAGGCCCGACAGCAGATTGAATGCGGTGGTCTTGCCGGCGCCGTTGGGCCCGATCAGCGCGTGAAGCGTCCGGTCGGCAATGGAAATGTCGACGCCCTGAACCGCCTTGATGCCGCCAAAGCTCTTGACCATGTGGCGGGCGGAAAGCACGGGACCTACGATGTGAGATTTCGGCCGCAGGAATTCAGGCAGCGGGAGGACCTCGATGCGGCGCGCCGACATCGCGGCGTCTTCAGTCGTCTTCTTGCGGAACGGCGCGATCAGCCGCTCGCCGATGCCGATCAAGCCGGTCGGCGAAAACACGATAAAGGCCACGAACACCAGGCCAAACCAGAACAGCCAGTTCTCGGTATAGATACCGAGGAATTCACGGAACAGGATGAAGAACAGCGCGCCCAGCGCCGGCCCCAGGAAACTGCGCATGCCGCCGATCACGACCATCGCCAGCAGATCGCCGGAGAAGGCGACTGAGATCGGATCGGCCGAGGTCATGCGGTTCTGAAACAGCAGAAGGATGCCGGCAAGTCCGGTGATGCCGGCCGACAGCACGAAGGCCGCGAGTTTGTAGCGGTTGGTCGGATAGCCGAGGAAGCGCGCCCGCTGCTCGTTCTCGCGGATCGCAACCAGCACGGTGCCCATGGTCGAATGATGAAAGCGCCATAGCAATATCAGCACCAGGAATGCGACAGTTGCGGCCAGCCAGTAATAGGCGGTCGAAGATTCCATATTGAGCCCGAACAGCGTCGGCCGGGTGATGCCGCCGAGGCCATTCTCGCCGCCGGTCACGTCGGTCCAGCGAAACGACACCGCGTAAAGCATCGCCGACAGCGCCAGCGTCAGCAAAGAGAAATAGACGCCGCGTCGTCGCAGGATCAGGAAGCCGAACGCCGCGGCTACGGCCACGACAATCAAGACTCCGGCAATCAGCGGTCCGAAAAACGAATCTTGCATCCAGTTGCGCTGCAGGAGCGCTGCAGCATAGGCGGCCAAGCCGAACCAGGCGCCGTGACCAAAGGATACCAAACCGGTATGGCCGACCAGGATATTGAGCGCCATGCAGGCGGTGGCGAAGATCACCACTTCCGTGGCGGACGTCATGGTCAGCCCGAGCGCCAGCAATATCGGCGGCAACACCAATAGCCCAAAGGCGGCAATCAGCAGCGGAACAGGCAGGCGCTTCGACATTCCGCGCCTCACTCGAACCGGGTGATGCGCTCGCCGAACAGGCCGCGCGGCCGGAACAGCAAGACAAGCAGCATCAACAGATAGATCGCCGCGGTGGACGCCGCGGAATAGCCGATGCCGACCATGAGGCCTTTGACGAGGCCGACCAGCAGTGCGGCGGCCACCACGCCCCAGAACGATCCAAGACCGCCGATCACCACAACGACGAAAGCCGGTGTGATGATCTCCTGGCCCATCGCCGGATGGATCGAATAAATCGGCGCCAGCAACACGCCGGCGAGGCCCGCCAACCCGATCCCAAGCGCAGCGACGGCGGACATATAGGGCTGCAGCGAAATGCCGAGCGCGCCGACCATGTCCGGATTCTGTACGCCGGCGCGCACCACGCGGCCGAAGGATGTCTTTTGCAGCAGCAGCCACAGGCCGGCGACGCAGGTCGCCGCGATGCCAAGTAATACCACGCGATAGAACGAATAGATGAAGCTGCCGATCGCGACCTGTCCGCGCAACCACGGCGGTATCGAAAAGGATAATGGCGGCGCGCCGAAGATCATCCGCAACGCCTGCTCGGCGACCATGGCAAGGCCGAACGTCATCAGCAGCGAGAGGATCGGATCGGAACGATAAAAGCGCCGGAACAATGTACGCTCGATCGCCATTCCCAACAGCGCGACCGCGATCGGCGCCGCCACGAACGCGCCGCCGAAGCCGAGATAGGGCGACAGCACCAGCGTGAGATAGGCGCCGATCGCATAGAACGCGCCATGCGCCAGGTTGACGATGCCGCCGAGCGAAAAGATCAGCGACAGGCCGAGCGCGATCAAAAGATAATAAACGCCGTCAAGCAGCCCGTTGAGGATTTGCTGTGCCAGCAACATGGCGGACATGGAAGGGGGCTTTCGACAGGGAAGATACCTTCGTCATTCCGGGGCGATGCGAAGCATCGAACCCGGAATCTCGAGATTCCGGGTCTGGTGCCAGCGCACCATCCCGGAATGACAGCCTAGCTCGGGAACGTGCAGCTATTCTCCTCTTTCGTCGCCGCGATCACTTCCAGATCCTCGTCGGGGCCGGGCACCGGCGGGCTGGAGGTGAAGATGTCCCACTGGTTTTTGACCTTGTCGGCCGGCAGCGCGGTGACCGCATACATCTCGTGCATCAATTGATGATCCGAGGCGCGGAAATAGCCGGGCCGCGTCTTGAGCACATCGTATTTCGCCCCCTTTTCGAACTGCTCGATGATCTTCGGGGATTCCGCCGATTTGATCTCGTTGACGGTCTGCGCCACGATTTTGGCCGCGACGTATTCGCCCCAGGCCTGGTTTTCCGGCGGCTTGGAATATTTCTTGGTGAAGGCTGCGACAAACGCCTTGGAGCCGGGCGTTTCCAAGAGATGATGCCAGACGACCGGCCAGGTGCCGACGAAATTGCCCTTGCCGGCAGCCCAGGCCAACGCGGTGTCGAAGCCGAATCCGCCGACCGGGAAGGTGAGGCCGAACTCGGCATATTGCTTGAGGAAGTTGGTGATCTGGTTGCCGGAGAGATTGATCACGACCAGATCGGGCTTGGCCTCGCGGATTTTCAATAGATAAGCGGAAAAATCCGTCGCGTCGGTCGGCACCAGATCGTCGCCGACGAAATTGCCGCCGTTGGTTTCCATGAAACGCTTTGAAACCTTCAACAGGTCGTGGCCGAAGGCGTAGTCCGCCGTCAGCGAGTACCATTTCTTGCCCTTGACCAGGCCGTCGCGCAGGAATGAGCGGCCGACGGTTTTGACATACATCGAGTTCTGCGACTCGACATGGAACATGTAGCGCTGGCAATCCTTGCCGCGCAGCGCATCCGAATTGGCGCCGGTGTTGATGAACAGCGTCTTGTTGCGCGAGGCGACTTGCGCGATCGTGAGACACGAGGCGGAGGAGATCTCGCCGATGATGCAGGCGACCTTGTCGCGCTCGATCATGCGCTCGGCCTTGCTGGATGCGGTCTGCGGATTGACCGAATCCTCTTTCAGCACCTCGACCTTGCGGCCCATCATGCCGCCGGATGCGTTGATTTCTTCCACCGCCAGATCGATCGCCATCACGGCGTATTCGCCGAGCGGGCCGAGAAAGCCGGTGCGGGGTGTCAGATGGCCGATGCGGATCACGTCGGCGGTTTGCGCGCGCAGGATTGCCGGTGCGGAAACTCCCGATACCAGCGCGGCGCCGGCGGCGGTCTTCAACAGGCCGCGGCGCGTGAAGTGGTTGTTGTCAGACATCAGCCTTGGTCTCCCTGATACGGCCGCGTGAAGCGGCTGTTTTTCCTCGCTTTGGCAAGCGCTGCGTTCTTTCTAAGGGGAGCGCTTCGCATCTTGCCGTGATCTGTGATCACAGTTAGAGTGGCAAAAGACCGGGGGATTGTCGAGTCTTGTCTCGCATCTGTCTCCAGCCTTGGGAGAAGGCCCGTTGAATCTGCCTGCCGCCCTCAATCTCGTGGAGCCGCTCGACCGCCAGACGCTGGGGGAGCGCGCCTACGCCCAACTGGCGGACCTGTTGATCTCAGGCCGGCTCGCGCCGGGTGAGAAGTTGTCGCTGCGGTCGGCGGCGGACGTGCTTGGCGTCTCCATTATGCCGGTGCGCGAGGCCGTGTCGCGGCTGGTCGCAGACAGAGCACTGGAAGTGACGCCGAACCGCGCCGTGCGCGTGCCGCTGATGTCGGCGGCGCAATTCCGCGACCTGACAAAAGTGCGGATTGCGATCGAGGGCCACGCGGCCGCGGAGGCCGCGCTGAATCGTGAGGCCGGCGATCTCGGTTCGATTGCGCAGGCCGAAGACGCGATGCGGGCGGAGAGCCTGCAGCCGGTCCCGGACCTGCCGCGCGCCGTCGAACTCAACAAGACATTTCATTTCGCGGTATATGACGCCGCGCATTCAACCATTCTGGTCGAGATTATCCGCGCGCTGTGGCTCAAGGCCGGGCCGGTGATCAATCTCGATCTGCTGGCCAATCCTGAACGGCTCGGGAAAGGCGACGCGATCCGGTTTCATGCCGATGTTCGCAGGGCCATCGCCGCCGGTGACGCCGCCGCGGCGCGGGCTGGTGTCGCCGCCGACATCAGCGGCGCGGCGCAGGTCATTCTTTCGCGCGGCGGTCTGGCCGGCTGAACAACAAACACTCTTCAACAAACACTCTTCAAACACTTGGAGCGATCATGGATCTCGAACTCAAGGGCTTGCGCGTGCTGGTGACGGCCGGCGCCAACGGCATCGGGCTCGCCATCGCGCGGGCGTTTGCGCGTGAAGGCGCCAAGGTTCACACCTGCGATGTCGATGAAACGGCGCTGTCTGCGCTGGCTTCAAGCGATCCCGCCATTACGCAATCGAAATGCGACGTTTCGGATCGCGCCGCCGTGCAGAAGATGTTCGACGATGCGACGAAAAAACTCGGTGGCTTGGACGTGCTCGTCAACAATGCCGGCATTGCCGGGCCGACGTCCAAAGTCGAGGAGATGAATCCCGAAGACTGGGACCGCTGCCTGGAGATCTGCCTGACCGGGCAATTCAACTGCACACGGCTGGCGGTGCCGCATTTGCGCAACAGCAAGAATGCCTCGATCGTCAATCTCTCTTCGGCGGCCGGCCGGCTCGGCTTTGCGATGCGCACGCCCTATGCGGCTGCGAAATGGGGCGTCATCGGCTTCACCAAATCGCTGTCGATCGAACTCGGGCCGGACAATATCCGGGTCAATGCGATCCTGCCCGGCCTTGTCGCGGGCGACCGGCAGCGCCGGGTGCTGGAAGCCAAGGCGCAGCAGCGCGGCATCTCCTTCGCCGAGATGGAGCGCACCGCATTCTCCTATACCTCGATCAAGGATTACGTCACGCCGGACCAGCTCGCCGATCAGATCCTGTTCATGTGCAGCCCGCGCGGCAAGACAATTTCCGGTCAGGCGATTTCGATCTGCGGCGATACGCAGATGCTTGGGTAGAAACAACGTCGCGATATAGCGTTGTCACCGTCAAGACGGCGGCCTTGTAGCTCCGGCAGCGTGGCGCAGATCGGTCGGGTGCCCCCGTATTTGCGCCGGAACATCCGATTGAAACGAGACAGCCGGCGGGCTTCATAGGGCCGACCCCGGTCGCCAGCCCTGTGGTCAACGGGGCGACACCCTCGCACGATCTGGCAGCGCTGAGCAGCGGTGCGGAATGGCGGCTTGTCAGCGGCCTCTCGCTGATGGCTAAGTTCGATCGCGGGTTCTCCGGCCGCACCACGACAGATGCCGGCACCGGACGGATTCGCCATAGTTGGTGAGCGAATGGCCCGCGCGCGGTCAGGCTGCTTGACCTGGCCATGCCGGCATCGGCGCCGGGGCGGAGGCTTGGGTGGACGATGAAATAAAGACACTGCGTGTCACAAACGGGTCGCTCCGGGGCAGCACCGGCGAAGAAGCGTTTCGCGAAACTTTTGGACGCAAGATTCTCGGCATCGAAATCGATCCGCTCGGCGGCCGCGAGCTCGAGATCGATTTGACGCTGCGCGCGCTGCCGGGCTTTGCGATGGCGACGGGATCGCTGTCGCCGATGCGCAACCGGCATACCTCGGCCCTGATCGACAATGACGATCTGGTGCTGGTGGTGATGCAGGACGGCACCGGCGAGGTCAGTCAGCACGGTCGGACCGCCACGGTTCATGCGGGCGAGGCGGTGCTGACGGCAAATGGCTCTGTCGCGACGTTTTCCGGACATACCCCGACCCGGGTTATCAATCTGCGGTTAAGCCGGGATTCTCTGGAACCGCATGTCGCCAATCTCGACGATCTGGTGGCGCGGCCTGTTCCGAAGGACGACCGTATGCTGGAGCTGCTGGTGGGTTACGCCACCTTGCTCAATCAGCAGGGCGAGCTGGCGATGACGGAATTGCGCGGCCTGGTCGCCGGTCATATGCATGATCTGGCTGCGTTGCTGCTGGGCGGCCGCAACCCCGGCCAGCACCGGCAGGGCCAGCGCGCCGCAAGGCTGGCGGCGATCAGGCGCGGCATCCTCGAGCGGATCGGTCCGCTTCGCTTCACCATCGCCGAGATCGCCCAAAGCCAGCAGATATCGGAAAGCTACGTGCGCCAGTTGTTCGCGGAAGCCGGCACGACGTTCACCGATTTCGTGCTCGCCGAGCGACTGGCGCGCGCGCATCGCATGCTGACCAATCCGCTGTTCGGGCAACGGGACGTCAGTACGATTGCCTATGATGTCGGGTTTGGCGATGTCTCCCATTTCAACCGCAGCTTTCGCCGCCGCTATAGCGCGACGCCCTCGGAAATACGCGAGGCCGCGCTGGGCACGAAATGACGCGCTGCACGCAACGCCTGCCGGCGGCGGGTTCACCCCCGCGTGCACCGGTCTTTTGAGGCCCGAGTCCCGCGGCGATCGTATTTATACGGCTCCCGGGCGGCGTTGACAGCGAATCACGCCACTCTTAATATGAGAATCAAACTTGTGATCAACGCGTAGGCAGCAGGAGCTCCGCGGTGCGATGAGCAAGGAAACTCAACGCTCTTCTGATCGATTCGACTGGGACGTCGCTGCGGCGGACGCTCTCGAACAGGCGCGCCAGATGGCCCCCGGTCCGGAACGCAACGAAGCTCTCAAACTGGCAAGCTCACTTCGATGTACCGCCGACGAGCGGGGACTGGTGTTTGCCAAGCGCGGCAGGCCTCGCAAATAGCAGGCTCGCAAGTAGCTTGTTTAGCAAGTAGCAGGCCTGGCAAGTAAATGCTGAGCCGCGCGTTCAGCAAGTTTCAAAACTCTCAGCCCGTCAAAATATTTCTGACCGGTTTCCCGGCCTTGATGCGTTCTCCGATGAAGACGCGTTCGATTTTCTTTGATTCTGCACATCGCGGCGCGCGCCGATTCAGTTGAAAGATCGGGAAACAAATTCCCAAGCCCGCCGTACCCGGATCGCAGGTCCTGGTAAGGTTTTGTTTACCATGAATAAGACATGGTCGAAGCTGCTTTTCCCTCAAAAAAGAGCAGAAATAATGCCATCGACCGCGTTCGCCACGCATTTCCCGGACGTCAATGCCGAAGGTCCGCTCGCCCAGCGCCAACTGCGTATCGGGGTCGACCATTACAACGCCGGCGAAACCGGAGAAGCGATATCGGCATTTCAGCTTGGTCTGGCTTCGGTCGGCAACGAAGCGCCGGATGCGGTGGCCGTCGAAATCGTTTCAGAGCTTCATGCAAAACTCGGCAATGCCTGGATGATCCGAGGCGATCTCGAATCGGCCGGTGAAAATTACAAGGCCGCGTTGCGGCTGGCGCCGCATCTGACCGATTGCTGGTGCAATTTCGGCAATGTGCACCTCAAGACCGGACGGCCGCAGGACGCGATCACGCTCTATCTTCAGGCACTCAAGCTGAATGCGGGCCATTGGCCGGCGCGCACCAATCTGGTTCACGCGTTGATGGCCACCCAGCAATACATCATCGCCAGGGCGTTGTTGCTGGAGTTGATCGGCGAACGCCCGCAAGACGGCCAGCTTCGCCAGCAGTTGGGCAAGGTCTGCTTTGAGCTGAACGAATTTGAGGCCGCGATCAAACATTTTCAGGAGGCCGTCGCGCTTGATCCGCGCGACGCCGACAGCATCAACTGGATGGGCGGCATCCGGCAGCGCATGGGTGACGCTGAAGGCGCGCATGCCGCCTACGCAGCGGCGGCAGAGATCCAGCCCCTCATCAAACGCCCGGCGGCGAAATCCCCGGCGGAGTTTCGGGTGCTGGCGCTGTACGCGCCGTTCGGGGGCAACACGCCGACCGAATATATCTTCAAGGACGCCGTCCACGACACCGATACGCTCGCGCTGTTCGCGTCGCGCGACTATGACGCGCAATTGTTCCGGCAAAACGTGCAGGTGGTCGTCAATCTGATCTCCGACGCCGACCAGGCCGACACCCTGTTGCCGATGGCGGCCGGTCTCGCCGACCGGCTCGATCTGCCGACCGTCAATCATCCACGCCGGATTCAGCGCACGACACGTGACGAAGTTGCTGTCCTGCTGCAGGGAATACCCGGTTGCAACATCCCGAAAGCCCTGCGCCATCCGGCTGGTGCGGATACGTCCGTCGCCGCGCTGCAGGCCGCGATTCCGTTTTCATCATCCGTGCTGGCGCGGCCGGTCGGGACGCATGGCGGCGACGATTTTGAAAAGATCGAGGATCCCGCCGCGCTCTCGGCTTTTCTGAAACAGCGCCCCGATCACGATCACTATCTGATCGAGTATATCGACTATCGCTCCGACGACGGCCATTTCCGAAAATACCGTTTCATTTTCGTGGACGGTCAGGTTCTGCCGTATCATCTTGCGATCGGAAACGACTGGAAAGTGCATCACGTCAGCACCGACATGGCCAATCAGCCCTGGATGCAGCAGGAAGAAGAGGCATTTTTGAACGACCCTGCCTCGGTGTTCGCGCCCGCCAATTACGTGGCGTTGCGGGCCATCCAGCAACGCATCGGCCTGGAATATTTCGGCATCGATTGCGGGTTGGATCGTTCGGGCAAACTCGTCGTGTTCGAGGTCAATGCCTCGATGCTGGTCCACGCCAAGAACGAGGACTTTCCCTACAAGACCCCGGCCGTCCAGCGGATCAAGCTGGTCTTTGACGCGATGCTGCGAAAGCTGGCGGGGGTGGGCGCCTGCTAAGGCGCGCGTCGTTAATCCTCGCGGCTACTACCGTGGCCTTCATGGTTCGAGACGCCGCTTTGCGGCTCCTCACCATGAGGGTTTGGAAACCTGATCCTGGCTCGGACCTCATCCTGAGCAGCATCGCAAAGCGATGCGTCTCGAAGGATGGAGGCAGCCATAGGCGTGGGACGACGCCGACCTGCGGACCCCATCCGTTAGCTCTCACTCCAATTCCTGCGCCTGCAGCATCAGCTTCAGCGTGCTTTCGCTGAGCCGTCCGCGCGGATGCTGCGGCTTTTGGTCGGAGCTTTCGATCGGGATGAAGTTCGGCAGCGGAGGCTTGCCGCCGGTGGGCAGCGCAGGTCCGAACGCCTGCGTCCCGCCGGTCTCGTCCATCTCGTCGAACATCTCGGCGCCACCGACACCAATGCGGCGCTTTCGGGTTTCGATCTTCTTCGGCCGCGGCTCCGGCGTGTAGGTGATCGGCGGCAATATGTGATGATGTGACATGATTCACTCCTGTGGCTTCTACGCAATCGGCACACAAAGCAAACCCCCGCGTGCAAATTGCAAACCCCGGGCCAGAAAATTTCCGTGTGAAATCAATCAGCTTCAAGCGCTGTCAATACCGACCCGGCAGGACTTGCCCGCCCAAGGCGGCAAAATGTCTGCGGTGCTTATGTCCGGTTATTTCCGCGGCGGACGAAAGTCGATCGCGCGCAGGATCACGCCGGGGGGATTGCCCTCGAGCTCGACATCGCTGAATTTCAACGAGGCGCGGGCTTCGATGCGGTCGCGCAGCCGCATGAATTGCTGCTCGCGCTGTTCCGGCGGCGTGCGCGACGAGCCCTCAAGCTGGTCCATCGCGTCGGTGGAGATGGCGCAGGTCACGTCAGCCCCGTCATTCTTCATCGTGAAGCGCACGACCATCCGGTTGTAGTCGTAGTCTCCGAAAGCACCTGGGGTGAGCGCCATGGCGGGTCTCCCTGAATTGAGCAGGCTGTTGGTGCGGCTCTTAGAACTTCTTCCGGGCCACCGGCGGATTGAGCTCGGCGATTTTCGACAGGCAATCTTCCTGCGTGGCGTGAGGGCCGGTGACGAATGTGCCGCTCACTTTGGTGCTGTACCAGCCGGACTCCACGCCGAGACGCAGCGATTCCTCGGTTTTGACATGGCGCGGAGAGAGGTTCTGCATGGAGGTTCCTTTGAGGGCAGCCGTTCGCAGGCCTGCGAAACGCGGCGGCTCCTCGCAGTGCGCCTTTTATGGCCGAATAGCCATGGTTATCTTTGATTAGTCCGCTTGGATCAGCCCGCCGTTCGTGCCCGGCGTCCTTCGATCGGATATTGCGGATCGTTGTAGCCCGGCGTCGAGGGGTGGCCCGAGACGACGAGGCGGTCGATCAGGGCTTCATCTTCGGCGGTGAAGCGATAGTCGAGCGCGCGGACGTAATCGTCCCATTGTTCTTCGGTGCGCGGGCCTGCGATCACCGCGCTGACGAACGACGAGTTCAGCACCCAGGACACCGCGAACTGTCCGGCGGTGATGCCTTTGGACTCGGCGTGCTGCTTGATCTCCTGCGCCAGTTGCAGCGATTCCGGCCGCCACTCGGTCTGCATGATCCGCGTATCGTTGCGTCCTGCGCGGGTGTCCTTGTCGGGGACGGCGTCGGGGCGATATTTGCCGGTCAGCACGCCGCGCGCCAGCGGGCTGTAGGCGACGACGCCGAGGCCGTAATAGCCGCAGGCCGGAAAATGCTCCACTTCGGGCATGCGGTTCATCGCATTGTAATAAGGCTGGCTGACGATCGGCCGGTCGATGCCGAGCCGGTCGCAGATGTTGCAGATCTCGGCGACGCGCCAGGCGCGATAATTCGAAAGGCCGAAATAGCGCACCTTGCCTTGTCGGATCAGGTCGCTCATCGCGCGCACGGTCTCGTCGAGCGGCGTCGAATGGTCTTCCTTGTGCAGGTAATAGATGTCGATGTAATCGGTGCCGAGCCGCTTGAGGCTCTCGTCCGCGGCCTGCAACACCCAGCGGCGCGACAAGCCGCCGCGGTTGGGATCGTCACCCATCTGATTGGCGAGCTTGGTCGCGAGCACCCAGTTTTGCCGGCTGTTGGAAATCGCGCGGCCGACCACCTGCTCCGAATTGCCGGTTGAATAGGCGTCCGCGGTATCGATGAAATTGACGCCGGCCTCGCGCGCCTTGGCGATGATCCGCCCCGACGTGGCCTCGTCGGCGGGGCCGCCGAACATCATGGTGCCCAGACAGATCGGCGAGATTTTCAGGCCGCTGCGGCCGAGTTGACGATATTCCATCGGGTCGGTTTCCTTTTTTATCTTGCTGTCATTCCGGGATGGTCCGAAGGACCAGACCCGGAATCTCGAGATTCCGGGTTCGCACTTCGTGCGCCCCGGAATGACGGATGTTTTTATCGCTCGCTCTTCGTCATGACGACCAATGCTACGTTCCATCCTTCAATATCTTAAACACGCCGCTGGCCGTCACGATACAGCGCTCATTGGCGGTTATTTCCGTCGTGATGAAGACCAGGGTGCGGGTCACGCGCACCACGCGCGGCTTTGATATCAGGGTCTCGCCGATTTTGCCGCTGTCGACAAAATGCACGTCCATCTGGACCGTTGCCATCGTGGGCCGGCCCGAGACATAGCGCGCGGTCATGCCGCAGGAGCGGTCCGCGAACGTCATCAACAGGCCGCCCTGCACCCGGCCGCGGCGGTTATGATGCTTATCCTCTGTGATAAGCGCGTATTCATGCTCGCCGTTGACGAGGCGCTCCCACAGCGGCCCGACCAGATAGAGGAACCCTGAAGTTTCAACGAGGCTCCAGCCGGAGGCCTTGAGTGTCTCGGCTGTGTCGGTCATGTCAGGTCAATCCAGTGCAGCGATGAATTCAGCTCTCTGGTTATTTCATCAATCGCTGACGTGTTGTAGTCAAGCAGGATGAACCGGCCATTCGACGATACCACCCGGCGTAATATTGCAGGGCTCTGTGCGGGATTTGCACGGCTCCCCGCCAGCGAACCGGCGCCTGCGCTGAAACGCGCCGCCGTCGCGATCGTGCTGGTTGAAGCCGATGGCGCGCAAAGCGGCACGGCATTGTTGTTGACCTTGCGCGCCTCAAGTCTGCGCGCCCATCGCGGGCAATGGGCGCTGCCGGGTGGCCGCTGCGATGAAGGCGAGACGCCGATAGAGGCCGCGCTGCGCGAGCTTCACGAGGAGCTTGGCCTCGCGCTCGGCCCCGGCGATGTGCTGGGATTGCTCGATGATTATCCGACCCGGTCGGGATATCTCATCACCCCCGTCGTGTTGTGGGCGCATGTGAGCACCGCGATATTGCCCAACCCGGCCGAGGTCGCCTCGGTGCATCGAATTCCGCTGCGCGATATCGAGCAGGATGATGTTTTCGATTTCGTCGCGATTCCCGAAAGCGCGGGGCGCGTGATCCGCTTTCGCTATGAAAGTCAGTTCATCCACGCGCCGACCGCGGCGATGGTGTACCAGTTCCGCGAAGTCCTTGCGGGCCGCGATACCCGCGTGGCCGATCTGGAACAGCCGGTTTTCGCCTGGAAATAACCGCTTGCTCTCGCCGCTCCCGGAAAAGCCGGGTTGCGGATGCCGGGTTGCAGATCCCTTGGCTTTCGACGACGATGCGGCCCAATAAAAACAAGAATAACAGGATGGGAGTTTTCCGATGCGCCGCTGGAAAATCTTGCTCTGCACGCTCATCCCGGCGCTCGGTGCCTGCTGTGGCCTCGCCAGCGCGCAGGCGCAATCCTATCCGGACAGGCCCATCACGCTGGTGATTCCGTTTGCGCCGGGTGGCAGCACCTCGATTGTCGGACGCGTGATCGCCGACAAGATGAGCCGGTTGCTCGGCCAAGGCATCATCGTCGATAACCGCGCCGGCGCCGGCGGCACCTTCGGCACCAAACTCGTGGCCAAGAGCGATCCCGACGGCTACACCATTCTGCTCGGCTATACCGGCACGCTGGCGATCGGACCGTCGCTCTACAAGAATGTCGGCTATGATCCGCGCAGGGATTTTGCGCCGATCGGCATGATCGGCAATGCGCCCAATTCGCTGGTGGTGCATCCGTCGTTTCCGGTCGCCACCATCGCCGAATTGGTCGCGTTTGCGAAGGAGCATCCCGGCAAGGTCAATTTCGGCTCTGCCGGCGCCGGTACGGTCAGCCATATCACCGGCGAATATTTCGCTCGCGCCGCCGGCATCAAGTTGCAGCATATTCCCTATAAGGGCACCGGTCCGGCGCTGACCGATTTGTTGGGCGGACACATTCCGATGGCGTTCGCGCCGATTCCCGCCGCCCACGCCAACGTCTCGGCTGGATTGTTGCGCGCGCTGGCGGTGACGAGTTCGACCCGCAGCAGTCTGCTGCCGGAGGTGCCGACCATGTCCGAAGCCGGCGTACCCGGGTTCGATGCCTCGCTCTATTACGGACTGGTGGCGCCGGCCGGCACGCCGCGTCCGGTGATCGAGAGGCTCAACAAGGAGCTGCAGGCCGCGCTCGCCTCCGACGAGGTGAAGAAGCAACTCGGGCTCGACGGCACCGAGATCACGCCGGGAACGCCGGAGGAATATGCCGATTTCATCGACAAGGATGAAAGGAAATGGGCGGAACTCGTGAAAGCCAGCGGCGTCGAGCAGGAGTAGGGCCATTGCTGCGGCGATAAGCGCCGTTTCAGGGCTGACGTGTGCGCTCCGCCCTTGTTAGAACGATCCCATGCGCTCTCAGGTGATTCGCTCCGGCCCCTTATATTTTTCGCTCGCGCTGCTCGTAATCGCGCCGCCCGCGGCCGCGGTGGATGCGGGCGCGCTTCCGGCGGCGACCGCCGAGGCGATGGCGCAGGCCGCGTCGCCCCAGGCGATCGCGGAATATCGCCGCCGGCTTGCCGAATATCAGGAAGCACGTGCGGCGTTCGACGAGGAAGCCGGCGCCTATTGGAGTTCGATTTCCGAAAAACGCCGCGGCCGCAACGCCAAGCGGCGCGACCATCAGCCGATCACGCTCGATGATTATGTCCTGACCCAGGCGCCGCTTTATAACGGGCCGAAGCGGCCGGTGGATCCGTCGCCGCCGGAGCCGGATGAAAAGGCGCCGCGCCCGCGCAAGGCCATTCCTGTGGTGGCTGATCTCCTGAAGGCCGCTTCGGATGTTTTCCAGTTCGTGCCGCAGCGGCCGGCCAGCGAGATCGAATTCAAGCGCGCCTATGCCCGCGTCGCGTCAGCGGCGGGCCTCACCCGCGAGCAGGCGGTGCGGGTCTATTCCTTCGAAACCGGCGGCACCGGCAATTACGATGTGCAGGCGGGCATCGAGCATGGCGGCACCCGCGCCATCTCCACCGCGATGGGTTACAACCAGTTGCTCACCACCAACAGCGTCGAACTGGTTGCCGAGCAGGGCCACGAAATCCTGGCCGCGCTGACCGCCAAGGCCGCGCAATTGTCGGGCCCGGCGCGCAAGGCGATGGATACCAAGATCGCGGTGTTCAAGCGGATGCTGGCGGTGGCGCGCTCGGTGCCGGACGAGTGGGGACAGCACGAGAAAATTGGCGATAGCCCGCAGGGCTGGGCGATCCACGCCATGGTGCTCGACATCGATGTCGGCCCGCTGCTGCAGACCCACAAGCTCCTGACCTCGGTGATTTTCGCGCGCACCAAGGGCTATACCCGCCCGCTGAGCGCGGCCGAACTGGAGATGATGAATCTCACCGGCGACGGCACTGGTCTGGACATGGTGACGATGCCGCAGGCGATGCGCGAGCAGGTCCCGACCGCGAATTTCTTCCAGCGCGGCGGCTATGAGCGCAATCCAGTGGCGATCCGCCACAACACGGTGGCGAAACTGCTCGCCATCACCGACAGCCGGATGGACAGCAACAGCAATCAGCCCGGCGCCAAGGAAATGGCTTCGGTGTTTTGAGGAGTTACGCGGTTACGCAGTGTCGTGGCTTTCTTTCCCTCTCCCCTTGTGGGAGAGGGTGGACGCGATGCGAAGCAGCGCGGACGGGTGAGGGGTTCTTTCCGCGGACGCAGACCCCTCATCCGCCCTCGCTTCGCGAGGGCACCTTCTCCCACAAGGGGAGAAGGGACGAAGATCTCCTCAATTCGTCCCGAACATGAACTTGCCGTCGCCTTCAAGGTACGGTCCGGTCCGCATATAGAGCTGGCCATTATGCCCTATGAAAAACAGCGTACCCTTGGGCACCTTCTTCGCGCCCTTCAGCAGCGCACCCGCGTTGCTGGTCCCCATCTTGTAGGAGAAGGTCTTGCCATCCTTGTCGTAGCCGTAGCCCATGTCCGGCGACAGCTCCCAGGGCGTGGGCGCTGGGGCCTGGGCGAACGCCGGCCCTGTCAGCGTCGTCAGCGCCGCGGCTATCAAAATTGTTCTCGAAAATCGCGTCATCCCGCATCCTCCCGCATTCGGCCTTCGAAAAAATCTCGGCCTGTCCCGTTTTGAACAAATCACGAACATCGTCGTTCCGTCAATATGATGCGAGTGGCGTGTTTGACGCACCTTTTGAGACTTTGTGATTTCCTGCTTTCGACTTCGCGACTATCTTCCCTGCCAGAACCGGGTTCGCCGGAAGTGGGGGGATGATTCGAATGAACCAGTTTATGAAAATTTGTTTAGGCGGTGCGCTGATGGTTGTGACGCTGGCGCCGGTGGCCAGGGCCGATGATTTCAAGCTCAGCAATAACCAGAGAATTGCCTGCAGCCGCGGCCTTTCCGCCGGCAAGCTCAACACCGCGACCTGTAAATCCTATGCCTATCTCTTCAACGTCAAGACGTCGGAATATTTCCGCTGCTCGGTCAGCCTGGCGTTGACGCGGGACAATAAGGAAGTGATCAACGTCCAGACCGACGGCGGCTGTACCAAGAAGCCGCGCATCTTCGAGACCGATTCCAACTATTCGTTCGACGCGACCGAAACCGAACCGCCGAACACCAATTCGTTTTTCGGCCCCGGCGGCTACGCGATCTGGGCCAGCGACAATTCAGCGCAAAAAGTCCGCGGCTGCATCACCATCAGTTCAGGTCTCGGCTCCGACATTTCGAAATGCCTGGACATGACGTTTCAATGATTCCTTTTCTTCACCTCTCCCCTTGTGGGAGAGGTCGGATCACATCGCAGATGTGATCCGGGTGAGGGGTTCAGGTCTATCGATAGACTGCACCCCTCTCCCCAACCCTCCCCCACAAGGGGGGAGGGAGTTCACCGTCGGTGTCGCTGCAGATCAATTCAATTCCATTCCATCAAGTCTAATGACTCACGCGCGCGGAAGCCGGATGTCCCGGCACCTTGAAGCGCTTGCCGGTGTCGGTGACCTTGGTGCCGTTGACTCTCAGGATCGAGAAATCCTGGTCCACGTAATTGCCGGCCAGAATGTATTTGCCGTCGGGCGTGAACAACACCGCTTCCGGCAATCCGCCGACTTCGATGTCCTGGGTCTTGGTCACTTTCTTGCCGTCGATCTTCAGGATCGCGAGGCTGCCGTTCTTGTTGTAGAAATATGCTTTCTTGCTGGCATTGGAGCCGCGCAGGATCGCAGCTACCGCCAGATCGCCCTTTGGCGACATCGCGAGCCCCTCGGGACCGTCGCCGACCACCACCCGGTCGATGATCCGGGGCGGATTGGCTTCGAGGTCGATCACGCTGGTCGTATCGACGCTGCCGTCGGAAGCGCCGGAGTTGCCATTGTCGGAGGTCAGCGCGATTCTGCTGTTCGGCGTCACCACGACATTGTAGGGCCATTGTCCCGTCGCCAGATCGACCTTGTTGTAGGTCACCTTGCCGCCGTCGATATCGAGCACCGATACTTTATGCGCGGGAAATCGCACGGCCAGCGCGTGCTTGCCGTCAGGCGTGAACATCACATGCGCGACGCTGTCGGGAAAGCTGATGGTGTCGGTGACCTTGACGTCGGTGCCATTGACCGAGAGCACGCTGACCGAGTTGTCGCCGCGGTTGGCGACCAGCGCCATCTTGCCGGACGGACTGAAGTTCAGCCCTGACGGCTGCTTGCCGCCAGTGACGGTCGCGGCCAGCTTGGGCGGGTTGGCCTTGAGATCGATCACGAAGATCTTGTTATCAGGCACTTGCTTGAGCGCGTCACCGTCTTTGACGACGTCGACCGAATCCGCCACCAGCGCGACCGAACCTGTGGGGTCGATATCGACATTGACCGGAGGGCCGACGACCGAATTGGCCAGTGGCAGCGTCGCGACGATCTTGGGGTTTTCGGGATTGGCGAGATCGACGATCAAAACCGAATCCTTGCCGGGTGCGGCGAGAATCGTCTTGCCTTCGTCGTCCCATGTCACCTTCTCGTCGATGCCGACGATCATGAAGGGCGCGGCATGGACGAGACCGAGACCGGTGCTGCCGAGCAGGATGGCCGCTCCCAGCGATAGCCTCAAGGATATTCCAAAATTACGTGTGGCAGTCATTACAGCGTTCTCCCGGATAGACCGGCCTCTGTCGGGCCGGTTTGCCGTATCAGGATACGCGGGGAATCTGCTGGTTGCCAGAGCGAAGCGCTGCAGACGCCGGCCGTCACATCCGGTCGATTGGCCGCAACCCCGAATGGGTTGACCGCGGGGCTTCCTCCGGCCAATTTCGCGCCAACTCCAATTCCACCAACTCAGAGAGAGGTCGATGCAACGGCTCAAGGGCAAGACGGCGTTGGTGGTGGGAGCGGGCTCGATCGGGCCGGGCTGGGGCAATGGCAAGGCAACCGCCGTGACCTTTGCGCGCGAGGGGGCGCAGGTGTTTTGCGTCGATCGCAACGCCACGGCAGCCTCCGAGACCGCCGGCATCATTACCGGCGAGGGCGGCAAGGCGACCGCGTTTACGGCGGATGTTTCCCGCGCTGGCGATGTCGAAACGATGGTGGCGGCGTGTATCAAGGCCTATGGCCGTATCGACGTGCTCGACAACAATGTCGGCATTGCCGAGACCGGCAGCGTGGTCGATGTCCCGGAAGCGGATTGGGACCGCGTCTTCGCGGTCAATCTCAAAAGCGCCTTTCTCGCCATGAAGCATGTCATCCCCGTGATGGTGCGGCAGGGCGGCGGCTCGATCATCAATATTTCGTCGATCGCCTCGATCCGGCATCTTGGCATCTCCTACGTGACGTATGGAACGACCAAGGCCGCGATGAATCAGATGACGCGCACCACAGCGGTCGAATTCGCCGCGCAGAAAGTCCGGGTGAACGCGATTCTGCCCGGCCTGATGAAAACGCCGATGGTCGAACACTCCGCCGGGCTGGTCGCGAGCTATGCCAATGGCGATGTCGAGGCGATGTGGCGCGCGCGCGATGCGCAGGTGCCGATGGGGCATATGGGCGATGCCTGGGACGTCGCCAACGCGGCGCTGTTCCTGGCGTCGGACGAGTCGAAATACGTCACCGGTATCGAATTGGTGGTCGATGGCGGGATCACGCTGAAGGTGAGTTAAGATGTCCTCATGGTGAGGAGGCGCCCTTGCGCCGTCTCGAACCATGAGGTCCCACGCTACTCATCCTTCGAGACGCGCGCGAAGGGCGCGCTCCTCAGGATGAGGTCCATCCGCATGAGGTCGCACAAGTGAAGTGACGATTGTTAGGAATTCGATGCTGATCCGAAATTTGCTAATTGGCGTCTCTCTTGTGGTTGTGCTGCCCCATGCCGCCTTCGCCGCGGCCAGCGAAACCGCCGATCAGAAGGTCGATCCCGCGCCCTGCGTCGCCGCTGTGACCGCCAATGACGACGACCAGATCGTCGCCATTTGTAGCCCGCTGATCGACAGCGAAAAGACCGTGAAGGCCGATCGCATCAAGGCGTTGATCGCGCGCGCCGGAGTCTACGATCGCAAAGACCAGATCGACCGCGCGATCGGCGACTACGATACCGCGCTGCGGCTCGATCCGGCGATGGCCGACATTCTCAACGCGCGCGGAGAACTCAGGCGCAAGAAGGGCGACCGGCCCCGCGCGCTGGCCGATTTCTCGGCTGCCATCAAACTCGATTCCAGTCAGGTCGCCGCCAAAGCCAATTACAAAGCGCTGGCGCTGGAGGTGGAACGGCTCGGCGCGATGATCGCGGTCAACAACAAGCCGAGTTTCAATTGCGCCAATGCCAGGAAGCCGGTCGACAAGGCGATCTGCGGCAATCCCGAACTGGCCAATGTCGATCGCGAGATCAACGCAGTGAATACCAAGGTGGTCCGCCAGGCCACCAGCGCCAGCCCGCGCGCCGGCCGCGCCATGCAGCACGAACAGGATGACTTCATCGCCCGCCGCAACGCCGCGTTCGGCCGGCCGGATTACGACCTGCAAAAGGCGATGCGTGAGCGGCTCGACCATCTGCTGGCGGTCGAGCGGAACTAACTCTCCTTTCGAACCTCGGGCAGGGCTGCGGCGACCAAACGTCTGACGCGTTATTGCCGCGCCGCACACCCTTGTTTCGAGAGCCGACCATGCGATCTCTAGCCTCGCCATTTGTCGCAACCGCGGTGTTTGCCGCCATTGCCTTTTCCTCTATCGCAGCCGGCGCCGAACCGGCGGCCGAGCCGCCGGTCGTTTGCGCGCCGCTGAGCGTTGCCGTGCCCGCAAAATTGATTGAGAGCTGCACCGCGCTGATCGACAATCCGGGCACAACGGATACCGATCGGCTCGCAGCCATGGTCACGCGTGCCCTCGCGCTGCAAAACAGCGGCGAGACGACTAAGGCGCTGGCCGAAATCGATGCGGTCGTTGCCAGGGATCCCAATCTGGCGCGTGCGTTTCGTGTTCGCGGCGAAATCCTTCGCCAGAACGGCCAGACCCAGAGCGCCTTTGACGCGTTAAACCAGGCCATCAAGCTCGATCCGGACGCCGCCGAAGGCTATGAAAGCCGCGGCAACGTCTTCAACAACACCAAAAAATACGATCGTGCCATCGAGGATTATAACGAGGCGCTGCGCCTCAAGCCTGATTTCGCGCTGGCATTTTCGGATCGCGGCGCCGCCTGGTATTTCAAGGGCGAATATCAGAAGGCGATCGCCGATTACGACGAGGCTGTTCGCCTCGATCCGAACCGGGCGCAGACCTATACCAACCGCGGCTCTGCTTATCGCAAGCTTGGCCGTACAGATCGCGCGCTGCAGGACGATACCGCGGCAATCCGTATCGATCCGTCACGACCGGAATTCTTCGACAATCGTGGGCTGCATCTGGCCGGCAACGGCGACTACGCCGGTGCGATCGCCGATTATGACCAGGCAATCAAGCTTCGCCCCGATGCGGCATTCCTGACCAACCGCGGCGATGCGTATCAGGCCATGAAGGATTACGACCGCGCGATTGCGGATTACGATGCGGCGTTGAAACTGGATTCGAAATTTCAGCGCGCCTACAATAATCGCGGTGCGGCCTGGCGCGGCAAGGGCGATCGCAGCCGCGCGATGCAGGATTACGCGGAAGCCGTCCGGCTCAATCCCTCCGACGCCACCGCGGCTGCCAATTACAAGGAACTCGCGGTCGAAGCCGAGCGGCTGGGATCGCTGTCCTATCAGAAGAACCTGCCGAGCTTCAATTGCGCCACCGCGAAGCGGCAGGTGGAAAAGGCGATCTGCGCCGATCCCGGACTTGCCCAGCTTGATCGCAATATCAACGATGTATTTTTGAGGGTCATTGCGAGCGCGGAATCCGACAGCCATCGCGCGGCCCTGGCGCTGACCCAGCAGCAGCGCGACTTCATCGAAAAGCGCAACACCTCGTTCGGCCGCCGCGGCTATGATCTGCGCGAGGCGATGGAAGCGCGGCTGGACCGGCTGAACACGATTGCGAGGCAGTAGAAGTTTGTCGGGTGCGCTCCCTCTCCCGCTTGCGGGGAGGGCTATCGCATATGACTTTCCGCCGCGGTAATCGCCTGGGGCCTCATGGTTCGAGACGCCTCGAAGACGAGGCTCCTCACCATGAGGGTTCAAGATTTAGCCACACAGAAAGTCCTCATCCTGAGGGGACGCCGGAGGCGGCCGTCTCGAAGGATGGCCGCACAAAGACTGCAGGCCCAATCTCTTTCTTCATATGCTCCGCAAAACCCGCTGGTCGAGGGGAGGATAGAATTCCCCACCCGCCACGCTCCGCGTGGCGACCTCCCCCCGCACGCGGGAGAGGTAAGCGCAGTTGTCGCATCGTTTTCACCTTGAACTGCCGCCGCTTCCCGTGACAATGGCACCCGGGAGCAACGCCAATGAGCATCCAGGACAACAGCCGGTACCACGAGGTTCACGCCCGCTCGCTGCGGGATCCCTTGGGATTTTGGGGCGAGGCGGCGGCGGAGATCGACTGGATCGAGCCGGCGAAAAAGATCTTCGATCCGAGCCTCGGCCTGTACGGCCGCTGGTTCGCCGGCGCGGTGGTCAACACTTGTTACAACGCGCTCGACCGTCATGTCGCGGGTGGACGCGCCGATCAACCGGCGCTGATTCACGATTCGCCGCTGACCAATAGCGTCACCACATTCACCTATGCGCAGATGCTGCGCGAAGTGCAGACGCTGGCGGCCGTGATGGCCGATTTCGGCGTCGCCAAGGGCGACCGCGTCATCCTCTATATGCCGATGGTGCCGGAAGCCGTGGTCGCGATGCTGGCCTGCGCGCGGATCGGCGCGGTGCATTCGGTGGTGTTCGGCGGCTTCGCGGCCAAGGAATTGGCGACGCGGATCGAGGACGCCAAGCCGAAACTGATTCTTTCGGCGAGTTGTGGATTGGAGCCTGGCCGCATCGTTGCCTACAAGCCGCTGCTCGACGAGGCGATCAGGCTTTCCAGCGTCAAGCCGCAGGCCTGCATCATCCTGCAGCGACCGCAGCAAACCTGCGACCTGATCAAGGGACGCGATCACGACTGGGTCACCTTGCGCAGCGCCGCGCTCGCCGCCGGCAAGACCGCGGCTTGCGTGCCGGTCAGCGCCACCGATCCGCTCTATATCCTCTATACGTCAGGGACAACCGGAAAGCCGAAGGGCGTGGTGCGCGACAATGGCGGGCATCTGGTCGCGCTGAAATGGTCGATGTTCAATCTCTATGGCATCAAGCCCGGCGAGGTGTGGTGGTGCGGCTCCGATATCGGCTGGGTGGTCGGCCACAGCTATATCGTCTATGCGCCGCTGTTTCACGGCGCGACCTCGATCATGTATGAGGGCAAGCCGGTCGGTACGCCCGATGCCGGCGCGCTCTGGCGGGTGATCGCGCAACACAAGGCGGTGGCGCACTTCACCGCGCCGACGGCGTTTCGCGCCATCCGCAAGGAGGACCCGGTCGGCAAATTCATCCGCCAATATGATCTGTCGACATTCCGCACGCTGTTTCTGGCCGGCGAGCGCGCCGATCCGCCGACGGTGGAATGGGCCGAGCAGCAGTTGAAAGTCCCGGTGATCGATCACTGGTGGCAGACCGAAACCGGCTGGTGCATCGCCGGCAATCCGGTCGGGCTCGGCATGCTGCCGGTCAAGCACGGCTCGCCGACGGTGCCGATGCCGGGCTATCAGGTCGATGTCGTCGATGAAGCGGCAAGACCGTTGCCCGCCGATACGATGGGCTCGATCGTCATCAAGCTGCCGATGCCGCCGGCCTGTCTGCCGACATTGTGGGAGCAGGACGAGCGCTGCAGGGAAGCCTATTTCGACGAATTCCCCGGCTACTACAAAACCTCCGACGCCGGCTACAAGGACGCCGACGGCTATGTCTATGTAATGGGCCGCACCGACGACATCATCAATGTCGCTGGTCACAGGCTCTCCACCGGCGGCATGGAAGAGATTCTGGCGTCGCATCCGGATGTCGCCGAATGCGCGGTGCTCGGCGTCAAGGACGCGATCAAGGGCGAGGTGCCCTGCGGCTTCCTGGTGCTGAAGGCGGGCGTGTCGCGCAGCCCCGCCGAGATCGAAAAGGATATCGTGGCGCTGGTGCGCGAGAAGCTCGGCCCGGTCGCCGCCTTCAAGCTCGCGATCACCGTCGGCCGGCTGCCCAAAACCCGTTCCGGCAAGATCCTGCGCGGCACCATCAAGAAGATCGCCGACGGCGACCCCTGGACCATGCCCGCCACCATCGAGGACCCCAAAGTGCTGGACGAAATCGGCGAGGCGCTGAAAGGGCGGGTGTGAGATGCTCGACGCAGCTTTCTAACGACGATGGGAGCGCGCTCCCTCTCCCGCGTGCGGGGGAGGGCCGGGGTGGGGGTATCGCAGGTGTGCTGGTTGATAGAATTTCCCCCACCCGAAGCCTCCGGCTTCGACCTCCCCCGCAAGCGGGAGAGGTTAGCGAACTCGTTGACGGAGTGTTTCAACCATTCGTCATGCCCGGGCTTGACCCGGGCATCCATCCTCTTCAAGAAACGCCTTGTTTTCGATGGATTGCCGGGTCATTTAGCGTGAAGTCGCGCTTCGCGCTTTAGCCCGGCAATGACAGCAAGAACTCGACCGACGGGACATTGAATGCAGCCCAAACCCGCGAAACTCGCCACAGCCCTGATCGTCCTCGCTCTCGCGCTGTCCGCCTGCGCGCGTCGCGGCGAGTCCCCCACGTCGGGTACTCTCGGCGAAGACGACGACGCCTTCTGCCGCGCCAACAACGTCGCCGTCGGATCGTCCCAATATGTCGCCTGCCGCAAAGACCGCGACGCCCAGCGCGGCAACGCCGCCGCCCGCGCCGACAAGCGGCAGCGCGACCTCGGCGAATATATGCTGAACAATCCGAACAGGCCGTAGGGATTACACCGCATGGATATCAAGGTCAGAGACTCGAACGGCGCGCTTCTCGCCGAGGGCGACAGCGTGACGCTGATCAAGGATCTGAAGCTGAAAGGCTCGTCCACGGTGCTCAAGCGCGGCACCGTGATCAGGCATATTCACCTCACCGACAATGAGGGTGAGATCGAAGGCCGCACCGACAAGGTCAAGGGCCTGGTACTGCGGACGGAGTTTTTGAAGAAGGCGTGAGGATCCGATCAATCCACAAGCCGTCCTGCCCGGATTTGATCCGGGCATCCATCGAATCTTCGCAAAGAGTGCAGTCATGCAAGGGTCTATCCCGGTTGCGTACGCATTATACGCGTCCCGCAACCGAAAATACCCTCGGGAAACCTCGTGTCTCCCGGGAACGCTTTACTCGTCGTCCTGCTTCAAGAAACGCCTTGTTTTTGGCGGATTGCCGGGCGCGCGACCGTCTCAAACAGCGTAGAAGCATCGCATGATTCCGTGGTTGCAGATCGATACGACCCGAGTGCCCGGTGCCGACGTCGAACTTCGTTTGATGCGAAGGGGCGCCGAGTTCTCGATGAAACTCGGTCAGAACGAGTTGATGAACAGCCGTCTCAGCGGATCGGAGGAGGCGCTCGCGACGCTCGCCTGTCGAAGGATCGACGGCGTCGAGCGCCCGCATCTGTTGATCGGCGGACTGGGCATGGGCTTTACCTTGCGCGCCGCGCTCGCGGTGCTGGACGCGCAAGCACGGATTACTGTCGCTGAACTCGTCCCCGCTGTGATCGCGTGGGCGCGCGGGCCAATGGCCGAAATCTTCGGCGACTGCCTGAGCGATCCACGCGCCGACATCCGTGAAGCCGATGTGGTCGAAATCATCAAAGCGTCGCCATCGGCGTTCGACGCCATTCTGCTCGATGTCGATAACGGCCCGGAAGCATTGATCCGCAAGGCCAATGACGCCCTCTACGACCGCAAGGGATTGCAATCGATCCGCCGCGCGCTGCGGCCGGGTGGTGTCCTCGCGGTCTGGTCGTCCGGGCCAAATGCCGCGTTTTCGAAACGCCTTGCTGCAGCGGATTTCGAGGTCAATGAAGTTCGCTTGCGTGCAACGACCAAGCGCAGCGGCGCCCACCACGTCATCTGGTTCGCAATCAAGCCCCTGCCGGCCTCGCGCTAACGGCTAGCGCATTCGCAAGATGACGACCCGATCGCTTGTTATATTTGTCTTGTCCCGCAGTTCGGATACGTCCTTCTCCAGCACCGCCGGCCCTTTGTTGCCCCAGGCCGATCTGATGAAGGAAGCTAGCGCAGCAACGTCAGCATCGGACATTAGCACACGGAACGAAGACATCCTGTAGGGGTCGGGCGCTTCGTCTTTAACCACCCGGCCGGCTCCATTCAGGATGATATTGATGATCGACTCCGGGTCTTTGTCGATCACGTTGGGGTTGCCGGCGAGGGCAGCCATTTGGCCACCCTGGCCCCTGCCGTCATAGCCATGGCACCAGACGCAATTTTTTAGATATTGTATGGCGCCGGGGGACTTTCTTTCCGCGCTATGCAGATAATCAGTCGTCTTCGGATCATACACGTAGGTATTGGCGGCATTGCCGTTCGCTGGCGGAAGCGATTTCAGATAATGAGCGACGGCGCCGACATCGTCGTCGGTGAAATATTGCGTGCTGTTGTTGTACGCATCCGTCATCGATCCGTAGACGCTGGCGAAGTCGTTATGTCCGTCCTTCAGGAAGGCGACGATATCGGCTTCCGACCAGCGGCCGAGGCCGACGTCCATTTCGCCACGCAAGCTCGACGCCTTCCAGCCGTCCAAAAGCGCGCCCGATAGAAAGCGAGGGCTGTCTTCATTCAGGGCGACCTCCTGAAAGGCGAGGCCGCGTGGCGTATGACAAGATCCACAGTGTCCGGGCCCTTGAACGATGTAGGCGCCCCGATTCCATTTTTGGTCGCGATCGGTTTTCGGCGCATAGGTCTTCGGGTCGGCGAAAACCACATTCCACATTGCAAGCGGCCAACGCATATTCAGAGGCCACGAAATATCCGACGGCGTGTTGGCTTGTTCAACGGGGACCACGTGTTTGCTGAAATACGTGTAGAGCAGCTTTATCTCGTCATCGGAGAGCTTTGCGTAGGAAGGGTATGGCATTGCCGGATAGAGACGATGTCCGTCCTTGGCGATGCCGTGACGAACGGCATTGTCAAAATCCACCAAATCGTAAGTGCCGATGCCGGTCTTTGGATCAGGTGTGATGTTGGTTGAATAGATCGTGCCGAGGGGCGACCCCATCGCAAGGCCACCGGCGAACGGTTTTCCATTCGGAACGCTGTGGCAGGCAACGCAATCCGAAAGTCGCGTCGCGTATTCTGCCAGTTCCAACGAAGCGGCAGGAGTGGCGTCCGTTGTGCTCAACGTGCTTTTCGCCGGCCAGAGAATGGCAAAAGAAACGAAGCCGATGGCAAGGACCGCTACCACTGAAACGGCAATTATCAGCTTTTTCGCCATACGCGTCCCATCATCATTCTGGAGATCGTCAAATTCTGACCGCGGGACACATCCCGCGGCCAGTTGTTGATTACAGGTCAGTTCACCGCGAAGACATAGACGGCGCCGCCGGGCGGCACGTCCGGATACTTGCCCGGGAAGGTCTGGTTCAATCTGCCCTGCATGCGGGCGGCATCGACGCCCCAACCCGTCTGCACGGCAATGTACTGCTTGCCGTCCACCTCAAACGACACGGGAACGCCGTTAACCCCCGAGATCGTGGGATACTGCCACAGGATCTTTCCGGTCTTGGCGTCGAAGGCGCGGAACATGCGGTCGGTGGTGCCGCCGGAGAACAGCACGTCACCACCGGTCGCGAGGATCGGCCCCCAGTTCTCCGATGGCAGGTTGGTGGTCCAGGCTCGCTTGCCGGTGTCGAGATCCCATGCCTGCACTTCGCCGATGTGGTCCGCGCCGGCGCGTATCCGCAGCACGTTGTTGGTGACGCCGGTGTAGCGTTCTCCGACCACGTATTTCGGCACTTCCGCCGTCAACTCGGTGCAGAGGTTTTCGTTCGCCGGGATGTAAAGCAGCCGCGTCTTCGGGCTGTAGGCTGCCGGCGGCCAATCCTTCCCGCCCCACGTGCCGGGGCAGAACAAGGTCGTCTTGCCGGTCGTCGGCTTGTGTTCGGGATCGACGATGGGCCGCCCGGTCTGTGGATCGACGCCCTTGAAGACGTTGTGGCTGACGAAATTCTGCGCCGTGATGAAGTTGATCTTTCCATCCGTGCGCTCGAGCTGCCAGAGGTAACCATCCCGGGCGACGTCGACGAGGCCCTTCACGCTCTTGTCGCCGTGCTTGTAGTCGACGATGATCGGCGGCGAAACCTCGTCCCAGTCCCAGGAATCATTCTGGTGATACTGGAAGTGTCCCTTGATCGACCCTGTCTTGCCGTCGAGGGCGATCACCGACGAGGTATAGAGATTGTCGCCCGGGCGCTGGTCGCCCATCCACGGCCCGCCGTTTCCGGTGCCCCAATACGAGAGATTGGTCTCCGGATCGTAGGTTGCCGGCACCCAGATCGATGCGCCCCCGGTCTTCCACTGATCGCCGTTCGGCCACGTCTCGCTACCGGGCTGACCGGGCTCCGGCACAGCGAAGGTGCGCCAGGCTTCCTTGCCGGTCTCGGCATCGTACGCGGCCACGAAGCCGCGGATACCGAGTTCACCGCCCGACGTTCCCATGATGACCTTGCCGTCGGCGACGAGCGGCATGATCGAGGTGTAGTAGCCCTTGCGGTAGTCAGCGACCTTCGCGGTCCACGCTTCCTTGCCAGTCTTGGCGTCGAGCGCCACCAGCGTGGTGTCTGCCGATGCGAAGTAGACCTTGTCGCCGTAGAGTCCGACGCCACGGCTGGTCGGGTGCAGGTTCACCAGATCTTCCGGCAGCGGGCGCTTGTAGCGCCACAGCAGCGTTCCGGTCTTTGCCTCGATGGCGATCACCTGGTTGCCGGGTGTCGCGACGAACATCACGCCGTTATTGACGATGGGCGGCGCCTGGTGTCCCTCGACCTGGCCGGTGGCAAAACTCCACACGAGCTGGAGACGACCGGCGTTCTCCGGCGTGATCTGGGCGAGCGGGCTAAAACCCCATCCGTCATAGGTGCGCCGAAACAAGAGCCAGTTCGAATCTTCAGGCTTGCGCAACCGATCCGCGGTAACCGGCGAATAGTTCTGCAGCACCTGCGGCAATGGCACCGGACCCGCCGGCGGCGATGCCATCATTTCCTGCGCCGATCCACTCACGAGACCGGCAATCGTTATCACCGCAACGGCTGAAATGCCGTGCAGCCACCTCTTCGACCCAGACATGAACTCCTCCCTGCTTTTTTTTATTTGGGATTCATCGATCAGGACGATACGACACCGAGCCTCCCGATGAATGGCTTGGCGACGACAAGCTTGCCATCGACAATTTTGAGCGGAAGCGACGCCAGTGCGCGCATGGTCGGTCCATCCACGATCGCTGCCGCCTCGCGCGGATTGTAGCGAGAATTGTGACACGGACACTCGAGCATGAGTTGATCCGCCTGCCAGCCGGTAACTTCGCAGCCCGCATGCGGGCAGATCGCCGAATATCCGACAACGCCATCGGCGGCGCGCCCCTGCGTCGGCTGTTCGAGCGTGGCCGGATCGAGGCGGATCAGCAGCACCTTGTTGAGGCGCGATCCGTCGCGGATTGTTTTCGTGACTGGATCCATCGGCCAGGCGATCACCTGCGGAGCCGAGATATCATTTGGTCCGAGGGGGGTCGGAGGGCCATCGGTGCCAACCAGAAAGTCGCCTTCCTGAGGCCGCTCGTCGGCCGGCTCGGCGGCCGCAGCCGGCAAAGCTGTCGCAGCCACGAAGGCTGATCCCAGCAGCAGCACATCGCGGCGGCTCGTTACGCCATCGTCCGTGTTGCAACGGCACGAGCACTCGCACGCCTGATCACGATCGCTGGCAGCCGCCACGCCTCCCCGCTTTCTCCCGGCACGTGAACTGGCCGAGTTGCTGTTTGACGGCGCGTTGCACCGTCCGCGCAAAAGATCGTTGCAATTGCGCACCCCGTCAAGCGCACAAGCGGCGGAGCAGGATCGCATTTTCGCCCGGCCCGCGAAGAGAAGTCGCGTGGATTTCCGATGTTGGCACTGAACGGACCTGGCCGGGTAGCGGAGCGAAGTCTGCTTGTGGGGTAGAACAGACATGCCGCACTGGCGGGTCGAGGTCTCAGTTTGACCCAAAGGAGACATCACGGACTTCATATGTGCAGCGCTTAACGATGTCTGAATCAGGATAATTCGTCGATGCTTCTTAGCGAAGTTTTATCGGCTTCATCCTTAGGTAGCAGGCGACCTGAGTATCGGGAGTGATCACAATGACGTTCGGCAAGCGCCAATCTGGAGTTGGGGCCGCTGCACAAGCGCTTAATGTCGACATGGCTGTCCCACAGAGCCGGGTCGTCACCGAGGCCGCCCGGGCGACAGGTAGCCCGGTTCGTTGGCTCATCGTGCTGATTGCTTGTGGAGCGGCGCTTTACGGACTGTTTGTGAACTATGCTCCAAACATCCTGCGCGACCATCGGCTGGCCGGAACATGGCAACCAGCATATGACTTGCGCGCCATGGAAGGAAAGTGCGAGCGAACAAACTTCATTATCGCCTTTTGCAATGCCAAAATCAAATCGGTCGCCATGCCTGATCAAGCGCCAATCGCTGTTAGTTTCATGATGCTTTTTTCGGGCGGTGGTGGGGAGGCTCTGGTGCCGGTGCGCTCAACGATCGACCGCACGGCGGTTTCGATCTTCTACTCGGCGGAAACAAAGCTTTTGAACCGTACGCTGTCGTTTATTTCCGCGGCGGGTATGCTGACTCTAACTGGAGTCGTTGCGCTGTTCCTACTCTATAAAGCGGTCAATTCGTGATGGCTATCTTCTGATTGCGATGTACCTTCCGTGACGTTTATTAAGCACACCTCAGGATCTATTGGCAGTGCTACGCAAGTGCACTCCCTTTCTGGATTGAGTAAGTAGACTATGTCCTGGCTCAGGATTCTTGGCAGCATCTGCTGCATCTTGCTCTTTTGGGCCTTTTTCCAATTGCCTTCCGGCTCAGGAGACGTGGCCTCTCGACAGATCTTGTCCATCAGCGAAGAGCCGAACCGCATCGTGCTCGGCTGGAGCGGGCCTGTGCAGGAACCGATGAGCGAGCGCGTCGCCGCTGCCATCGATCGTTACAAGGGGGATCGACGTCGGCTCGTCCTCATGCTCAATTCGCCGGGCGGCTCGATCGAACACGGGCGCAAAGTCGTCGCCGTGATCCGTGCGCGTGATCGTGCGATTGATACACTCGTCCAAAAGGCCGGTGTTTGCGCCTCAATGTGTGTTCCGATTTTTCTCGCTGGCACTGAGCGCATGGCCGATCCCGAAGCCTACTTTATGTTTCACCAGGCCAGCTTGAACAGTAGCGCCAGCGGAAACATGAAGCGACAGGAACTCAGCGACTCCGAGAAAGCCCTCTTATCGCAAGCTATCAAGAAGATCGAGACTCGAGTCACTGACGAGTTCTTCCGTAGCGATATCGGCATCCGCGGCGTGAGCTCGGTCTGGCTTACCAGGATGCGTGAAAAAATCGCAGGCCATGATATCTGGATGAGTGGTCAGCAGCTCGTAGATGAGGGCTCCGGCATCGTGGATGATCTCATTCGCACATCTGCTCGTTAGCGTAGTCATTCTAGTGCTGCGTCGTGCCCCTTGAGGTGGCGTTGAACAACTTCGTCCACACTAGGTAACATCCGACGCGAACCCAGTAATGTCTGCTGTAGAAGTACAAGCGGACGAGCGCAGGCTGGTCGTCGACTTCCGCAAGTGACCCGGAACGGACATTGGGCACCGTTCAATGGCTATGCTCAAGACCGTATCCGGCCAGTTTGGCGGCAACTCTTTCCCCCAAAAGGGGACTTCTGATCGCGCCCCCTAAATTCAATCACCTACGAATCGGTCCCGGGGTTGAAGAGCACATCGATCCAATAATTGGTGGCGTTGAAGGTATTGATGGGGAAACTGCTGCCGGCGCCGTAGGTGTAAACCCCATTGCCACCGCTGCCGGCGCTATTCGGCGCCGTCAGGACTCCATTGACGTGGTCAGTTGCGAAATAATTACTGTCTGCCGAGTAGAAGCCTCCGCTGTGGTATGATGCCACATATATCGTGTTGGCAGCCAACGTCACCGGGGTGGCAAGGTTTACGGTCTGCCAGCCGCTCGCGGTCTCGCCGCTGGACGTTGCGCTAGCGAGCAGTGTGCCTGTCGAATCCCAGAGATTGACGACGTGGGTGCCGGTATTCTCAGGACCTTTGTAAAACAGAATTCCGACGATCTGGCCGCCGACGGATGTCTCGAACTTGACCCCCAGTTCGACCGGATTGGCGTCGTCCACCGTGACAACCGCCGGCGTCGTTCCGAGCGTGAACAGGCTGACGGTAAAGGTCGCAACGACGGTTAGAGAAACGGTAGCTGAAGCGGTGCCGCCGTGGCCATTCGTGATCGTGTAAATGAAGCTTGCGGCCCCAAGATAGCCGGTCGTCGGCGTGAAGTTCACCACCTGGACCGTCGAATCATAAGTGACGCTACCATCGACCGGGTTGCTGACGCCCGAGATCGACAAGGTGTAGCCGTTCGGGTCGGAGCAGTGCGCCAGAATTGACGCGGCCGGAATAGAAAGAACGGCATTCTCCGTTGTCGTAAAGCCGCTGATATCGTTCGCGACGGGCGGCAGATTTCCTCCGCCTCCTGGACCGAACATCACATCGACCCAATAATTGGTGGCGTTGAAGCTGCTGGTAGGGAAACTGCTCCCGCTGCCATAGGTGTAGACCCCATTGCCACCGCTGCTGGCGCTGCTTGGTGCCGTCAGGGTTCCATTGACGTGGTCAGCGTCGAAATAATTCCCATCCCCCGAATAGAAGCCGCCGCAGTGATAGGACGCCACATAGATCGTGCCGGCGGTCAATGTCACCGCGGTGGCAAGGTTCACAGTTTGCCAGCCGCTCGCAGTCTCGCCGCTGGAGGTTGCGCTGGCAAGCAGGGTACCTGTCGAATCCCAGAGATTGACGACATGGGTGCCGGTATTCTCAGGGCCTTTGTAAAAAAGAATTCCGACAATCTGGCCGGCGACGGATGCCTCGAACTTCACTCCCAGTTCGATCGGATTGGGATCGTCCACCGTGACATTCGTCGGCGTCGTTCCGGGGGTGAACAGATTTACGATGCCGGCGGCGATGACGGTCAGTGAAACGGTAGCCGAGGCGGTGCCGCCGTGGCCATTCGTGATCGTGTAGGTGAAGCTTGCGGCCCCAAGATAGCCGGTCGTCGGCGTGAAGCTGACCACTTGGGCCGTCGAATCATAAGTGACGCTACCATCGACCGGGTTGCTGACACCCGAGATCGACAAGGTGTAGCCGTTCGGGTCGGAGCAGTTGGCCAGAATCGATGCGACGGGAATGGAAAGTGCAGTATTCTCGGTTGTCGTAAAGCCGCTGATATCGTTCGCGACGGGCGGCAGATTGCCGGCCCCTCCTGCCCGGTTGAAGACCAGATCAACCCAGTAATTGGAGTTCAAACCTGTCCCGGCGGGAAAGACGCTCGTCGCTCCGTAAGCAAACACGCCGTTGGTGCCGCTTCCGGGAGCGAGCAGAGCACCAACAGCACGCGCACCGAAGAAATAGTTGATGTCGTCCGAATAGAATCCGGAAGCCGTATGGTACGACGCAACGTATGTGGTGTTCGCGGTGAGCGGAATAGCCGTCGAGAAATTGACCTGTTGCCAGCCGCTCGCGGTCTCGCCGGTGGATGCCGCGCTGGCAAGCAAGGCGCCTGTCGAACTCCAGAGATTGACGACATGGGGGCCGGTGTTCAGCGGGTCCTTGTAGAAGCGGATACCGGCAGCCGAACCAGGCGTGTTGACCTGGATCTGCACCCCGATTTCCAGAGCGAGCGGGTCGTTGGCCAGCACGGCGAAGGGCACATCCGCGGGAGTAAACAGGCTCACTGTCGCGGAAGGCGTGACAGTTACGGTAACGCCGGTCGCGGGCGTTTCCATGTTGAGACTGTCGTCGACGGCGCGAGACTGGATCGTGAAGCTTCCGGGAAGCAGCGGCCACCATATGAAGGTCCAACTGGTGGTGCCGGTGGCAGGATTCCAGGTCGTCCCACCGTCCGTCGAAACCTCGACAAGGGCGACGAGCCCGCCGGCATCGCTCGCCGAGCCGGAGACGGTCACCGGCTGCTGCTGTACGAGGCTCGCACCTGCAACGGGGACGGAAATCGTGGATACCGGTGGCGTATGGTCCGTAGATGCCGTCGCGGCGACGAGGTCCGATTGCAGCGTCTGCGGCTGGACGCTCATATCCGCGAACAGGTTCACCATGGCCTGTTGGACATTCGGGTCAATCGGCGTCGGTGCAATCGTGCCGTCGTTGGCATAATCGTGTGTCGTGTCGAGACCGAAAGACAGGAATACCGTCCCGGCACCGAACACGATCGCGCCGCTCGGCGCGCGATAGAGCGTAAGACTGTGGGTCGCGGTCCCATCCCCAGTAGTATTGCCATAGTCGAGAAGGTAGGTACTCACATCGAGTGTCGTCGATGACAGGTTGATCAGTCCGCCAGGCCGGAAGCCGTTGTTCGGCGCCTCGTCCCATTCGTATCCGAGCATACCCACCGCGAGCGCATTTGCCTGGCCGGACTGGATCGCCGTGTTTCGCCAGAACCTGAATTGAGCCAGGTTGGATGGAATTGTGATGATGTCGCCCCGATAGGAATCGACCTGGAAGATGGTGCCGGTCAGTGCATTTTCCGGGCGCCCCCCATCGGATGGCGGACTGAAACTCGGATCACGCCAGGTTCCGGTCCATACGGGAGTCGGATCGATCTTGGCAGTGGCGTGAGTTTCCTTATAGCAAACAAGGGTGCGGTTCGCGGTGCCGTTGCTGTCCGCTTCCCATCGGGTTTTCCAGTACACCTCGTTGCCGCTCATGAAGATGAGATGCACGCCGGCGTCACGCGCGGCCTCTACGCTGGTGCGCAGATCTCCGGACCAGTATTCGTCATGCCCGACCGACATGAATACCTTGTAGTTTGTCAGCGGAGTGTTGCCCGGCTCTGCGTCGATGCTTGCAATGTAAGCGACGTCATATCCGTTACGCTCCAGCCAGCGTATCGCTGGATACTCCCCGCTGAATAGAAAGTCTTGTGGACCAGCGAAAGTCCCGATGCCGTCGCGCGTGGCGAACGGCCGATTATAGCTGACCTTGTACGCACGGCCGTCCGGGCTCGCCGTCGCGTTGCCACCGTATAGATTCGCGCCGCCCCAGCCGTTGTAGGCATGCCATGTCGTATCGGACGTCTTGAAGACGATATCCGACGTGGCGCCGTCGTTGCGAACCACAAAGACAATATGGCTCTCGCCGGCAGTCGTATCCTGGCGGGTAAGCTTCGCAATATAGACACCAGAGACAGCGCTTGCGGGCACGGTCCAGGTTACGGAAACAGTCCAGTTTCCGGCATCGTACAAACCGAGCGAGGGATCGCCGCCTACCGGCGGCTGAATCGACGCCGTCGTCTGTTGAAGCGTTGTAACGAGACAAGCGCCAAGTCCGCCATAATACCCAAGTCGATAGATATCGATCCTGTAGTTCGCCGAATCCGTATTGATCTTGAAACCGATCTGGTCGCCACTATTAACGCTGATGCTGGTAGCGAACCCCTCGATGTTGGTTGAGGCGGCTCCGCTGAGGTCCCATTCACTCTGAGGTGTGCCCTGTTTTTGATTTTCTAAAACAATAGGATTTAATGTCATGGTGCACTATTTTTGCTGAGGAGAACCATGCAATGGGTACGGAATGTGATATCCGATGACCCGTGCAATCAACATTTATCGATTTAATTTTTAAAACACGCAAAATAATGTAGAGTCGTCACGATATCACTACGCGCAATTGATTGACGTAATGTGACATAGATCTCATGTGTCGTGATCAGCAGGTAACGAGGAGGCGATTGTGCAAAACGCGAAGCCAAACTGGACCGAAGGTAAGAGGTGGCTGTATCGCGGTTATGAAGTAACTCATGCTCGTGACGGCAACGGCGTGGAAGTCCGCAAGTGTGGCGGGCCCCTCATACAAAGGCTTTCCAAGCCAGTCACCTACCAGGATCTGACCGCCGCCATAGACAAACTTCACGTCAGCGCGCCCTGACGAAATCTTCCGATCAGCCTTCCGACTCGAATCGCGGAGACGGTATCGACCAAGAGTTTACCAGCTAAAAAATAGTTGGTGCACGCAGTTTTTTGTAACTTAGTGTTTCTGGAGCCCAGGCATTGCACCGGCCGCACCCCGCACAATTGAACCTTTACAGCTTGGGCGGCGCGATTTTCTGCCGCTCTGCAACGATGACAAGCGGGACGAAGCCCACGATCTTCTCGCGCCGGTCGACGGCTGATTCACGGAGGGCTTCGATACGCTCGACTTGAAGGAGGCCAAGGCGTTGCTCAACGAGTTGCGCGACTGACAACGAGTTTGATGCTCTGAATTTGTTGCAGCGCATGAGTCCGTTCCTGGCAGATTTTGTTGCAAAAGTCGGGTGCTGCAGGTGAAGGGTCAGCTACCTCGTTAGAAGCGCCGGCTTTGGTCCGCCGGCCCCGACGCTCTCTACGCAACTCCTACGCACCCAATACACGGCGCGTGAGCGGGTGGCGGTCGCGCAACCAGCGATGCGAGTCGTCGCAGGTTCTGGGCGATCGCGGCCAGGACAAACTCATCCTGAGCACCTCGCGGTCCACGCAGTCGAAGCCGACCGAGCTTCAGGATGCGCTTCAAGTGCGCGAACCGCATCTCGATCTTCTTGCGCTCCCGCCGCGACTGCTCAAAGCCCTCGGTGCCAGCGAACGAGCGGGCAACATCCCGGGCGTGCTCATGGATATCGCGCGGAATCTTGCGTGCCGGTTCCTTTGGACAGCATTGCGGTTTGAGATGGCATACATCGCAGTCGAGCTTACTTGCGCGATACAGAAGCGTCTTGCCCTCGTGCACTGTGCCGCTCGTCCCAAGCCGCTTTCCGCCCGGGCAGTGGTAGACGTCGTCGGTCCGGTCATATCGAAAGTCGCCGCGCGAGAAGGTACCGTCGTCCCGCTTCGATTTATCGAACACAGGGATATGTGGCGCGATGCCCTTCTCCTCGACCAGCCAGTTCAGCATCGGAGCCGCCCCGTAAGCGGTATCGCCGGCAAGCCGCTCCGGCTTGAGACCAAAGCGCTCCTCCGTTCGCTCGATCATGGTCTTTGCCGCGCCGACCTCGGCCTGGCGGATGGAGCGGGATGCTTCAACGTCAACGATGACACCGAACTTCACGTCGATGAGATAATTGTCGGAGTAAGCAAAAAATGCTGGTCCCTTGTGAGCTCCGGTCCACTGCGCTGCGGGATCGGACGGCGAAACGAACTTCGGGACAACGTCGCTGGCGGCGCCCCACGCAGTATCGTCGAGGGTCGACAGATACTCCTTCACGGCACGGCTGGACCTCTTGGGATCGCGATCCCTGCGCCAATCCTGACCCGCAATCGAACGCTGCTTGTTGGCGTCGGCCGCAATCAGGCTCGCGTCGACGGCAAAGCCCTCGCCACCGACCAAGCCGGCCGCGATACACGTCTCGACAACCCGCTCGAACACGTGGCGAAAAACTTCGCCTTCGCGGAAGCGCTCGTTGCGGGCTCGTGAGAATGCCGAATGATCCGGGATCGCATCCTCGATACCGAGCTTGCAGAACCACCTATAGGCAAGGTTCACCTGGACCTCGCGGCAGATCAGCCGTTCCGAGCGGATCGCAAAGACATATCCCACGATGAGCATCCGGATCATCAGTTCCGGATCAATCGACGGGCGGCCTATCGACGAATAGTGAGGCGCAAGCTCGCCGCGCAGCCAGGATAGATCGAGCGCGGCGTCAATCTTCCGCACCAGATGATCGTCAGGAACCGCATCACCAAGGTGAAACTCGTAGAAAAGTTGACCCTGGTCACTCTTCAGACGGCCCATCATGGATCGACCTCGCCGAGAATCGCGTCAACACAACGGAATCACGCTTCGCGGCAGGCCTCAACCGACTTTTGCAACAAAATCGGCACATTTCGGACATGGTGAGCCGAGTCGCCGAAGTCCGTTGGCAAGAATAAAGCAGACGTCAGGATTGGTGACGGTCACTTCCGCTGCCGGAGCGGAGGATGACGGCGGAGATCGTCGCTTCAAACGGCAAGACGATAACCCGACGGGCAAATCAATGACGCGCTTGTGCGTTGCGCGGCACGCCTGTGTCCAGCCCCTCGATAAAAAATATTCTGATTTTCAGAAATAGCAAATCAATCTATATCCCCTTCCGTCCCGTCCCACTTGAGGGGCGGTTCGCGATCGTCACGGACGCGGGGCGGGATGCGGTGGACGTGGAAGCGCCGATAACGAACGGCGCCGAAGCGGACGGAGAAGTCGTGTGGTCCTGACGCCCCGACGCTGGCGTCAAGTTCTTGAGAAGCAAGCTTCTCCTTGAGAAGCAGGTTTCTTGGGGGCGACGGTGGCAAGAAAGCCCGGTCGCCGGGGAGAGCGCGAAGGAAGCCGTTAAAACCATTGCGTAGGGAATGCCGGGTGATGCCGGTGTGACCTGACTAACGCGTGTGCCTTCTACTCCACCCATTGCACACGCCGCTGCGGGCGCATCGGGCGCCCGGCATTCCCTGCGCCCTCCGAACGAGAGGGCGGGAAGTTACTGGCAAAACTCGGGCGGATTGCGTCGCGGGAATGCGGGGGTGTGTGAAATTTAAGCGATGTCATTCCGGGATGGTCCGAAGGACCAGACCCGGAATCTCGAGATTCCGGGTTCGATGCTTTCGCATCGCCCCGGAATGACGATCTGAGTTTTGGCTGTTTGAAAATTCGAATCCGTTCAGCATCAAGCGCGGGAGACGACAGTCTCCGGAAACGCCTTACTCGTCGTCCTGCTTCTTGCCGCCGATGGTCTTCAGCTTGGCGAATACGGCATCGACGTTGAGATCGTCGCGCTGCTTTTCGCTGGGCTCGAATTCCGGTTCCTTGCGGGTGGTCTCGGAGGCCGGCAGCAGGGTGGCGCCGCCATAGGCGGTATCGATCGGCTTTTCCTTGGCCGCGCGCTGCACCTCGAAATCGAGTTCGATCTGCGAGCACAGGCCGAGCGTCACCGGGTCCATCGGGGTCAGGGTCGAGGCGTTCCAATGGGTGCGGTCGCGGACGCTGGCGATTGTGGTCTTGGTGGTGCCGACCAGGCGCATGATCTGCGCGTCCTTGAGTTCGGGGTGGTTGCGCACCAGCCACAGGATCGCGCTCGGCCGCTCATGGCGGCGCGACACCGGGGTATAGCGCGGGCCCTTCTTTTTGGCCGCCGGCGGCAGCGTCACCCGGCTCTCGCCGAGCTTGAGGCGGTAGTTCGGGTCCTTTTCGCCCTTTTCGATCTCGTCGCGGGAGAGCTGGCCGGTCGAAATCGGGTCCATGCCCTTAATGCCCTGGGCGGCGTCGCCATCGGCGATCGCCCGGACCTCGAGCGGGTGCATTTTGGTGAAATCCGCGACCTGGTCGAAGGTCAGCGCCGTATTGTCAACCAGCCACACGGCAGTCGCCTTTGGCATCAGCGGTGCATTGCTCATGGCAAATCTCCTTAGCGCTTCGCCCACCTCGGGGAGGCGAAGCCGTGGTCATCAGCGATGACGGGAATTACGCCCTATATAGTCTGCCCGGGGGTAACCGCGCAATGGTTTGCTGACCGGCCTTGACAGCGCCCAAAAGGCGTCCCAAGTCCTTGGCGAAGCCCTGTTCCAAGCCCTTTCACGGGTTGCCCTTTTATTCGAAATGACCGCTCCCCGGCGCTTTCCTGGGGTGTTTCGGTCCGAGATCGCCCCGATGTCAGCCAAACCACCCCTGAAAATCGTGCTTTGTTCGCCACGGGGCTTCTGTGCCGGCGTGGTCCGGGCCATCGATACCGTCGAGCGGGCGTTAACGATTTACGGCGCCCCGGTCTATGTCCGCCACGAGATCGTCCATAACCGCTATGTGGTCGACAGCCTGAAGACCAAGGGCGCGATTTTCGTCGAGGAACTGGCTGAAATTCCCGACAATACCAATGCTCCGGTGGTGTTTTCGGCCCACGGGGTGCCGAAATCGGTCCCGGCGGACGCCCGGGCCCGCAATTTCTTCTCGCTGGATGCGACCTGTCCGCTGGTGACCAAAGTTCACCGCGAGGCGGCGATCCATTTCAAGCGCGGCCGCGAAATCCTTCTGATCGGACATTCCCATCACCCGGAAGTGGTCGGCACGCTCGGGCAATTGCCCCCGGGCACCGTGACGCTGATCGAGACCGCGCATGATGCCGCGACCTTCACGCCGAAGGATCCCGACAATCTTGCCTTTGTGACGCAGACCACGCTGTCGATCGACGACACCGCCGAAATCGTCGCGATGCTCAAGGAACGTTTTCCGAACATTTCCGGGCCGCACAAGGAAGACATCTGCTACGCCACCACCAACCGCCAGCTCGCGGTGAAGAAGGTGGCGCCGGTGGTCGATGCCCTGATCGTGGTCGGCGCGCCGAACTCGTCGAATTCCCAGCGCCTGCGCGAAGTCGCCGAGCGCGAGGGCTGCCCGATCGCGGTGCTGGCGCAGCGCGCCAGCGATCTCGACTGGTCGCGCTTCGACGGCATCAAGAGCCTCGGCATCACCGCGGGCGCCTCGGCGCCGGAAGTGATCGTCGAAGAGATCATGGGCGCGTTCGCCGAGCGTTACGAATTGCATGTGGAGACGGTTTCGGCCGCGGAAGAGAACGAGTTCTTCCCGCTGCCGCGTTCGCTGCGGCCTGACGCTGCCGAGTAGTTGCGATGGCGGTTTATACCGACGTCGCCGCCGATGAACTCGCGGAATTCCTGAAGGCTTACGACATCGGCGAACTCCTGTCCTACAAGGGCATCGCCGAGGGCGTCGAGAATTCCAACTTCCTGCTGCATACTTCGGCCGGACATTTCATCCTGACGCTGTACGAGAAGCGCGTCGCCAAAAGCGACCTGCCGTTCTTTCTGAACTTGATGACGCATCTGGCCTCGCGCGGCATCAGTTGTCCGCAGCCGCTCAAGAACAAAAGCGGCGAAGCGTTGAGCGAGCTTGCAGGCCGTCCGGCCGCGATCATCAATTTTCTGGAAGGCATCTGGCCGCGCAAGCCCAATCTCGCGCATTGCGCCGGGGTCGGCCAGGCGCTGGCGAAAATGCATCTGGCCGGCGCCGACTTTGCGATGGCGCGCGCCAATGCGCTGTCGGTATCGGGCTGGCGTCCGCTGTTCGAACAGGCGGCTGCGCGCGCCGACGAAGTGCAGCACGGGTTGCGCGATTTTATTCGTACCGAGCTCGATCATCTCGAGGGCAACATCTGGCCGAAGAATCTGCCGCAGGGCGTGATCCATGCCGATCTGTTTCCCGACAACGTGTTTTTCCTTGGCGATGAGGTATCGGGCATCATCGATTTCACCTTCGCCTGCACCGATACGCTCGCCTACGACGTCGCGATCTGCCTCAACGCCTGGTGCTTTGAGAGCGATTGTTCGTTCAACGTCACCAAGGCGCGGGCCTTTCTCGGCGCCTATGACCGCGAGCGGCAATTGTCGCAAGCCGAGCAGAACGCGCTGCCGCTGCTGGCGCGGGGCGCGGCATTGCGCTTCCTGCTGACGCGCCTCGTCGATTTTCTCAATGTGCCCAAGGGTGCCTTGGTGCGTCCGAAAGACCCGATGGAATATGTCCGCAAGCTGCGCTTTCAGCAGGGCGTCTCCGGCTGGCGCGATTACGGCGTCGTTGCTTCGGGGCAGATGGCGTGAGTTCATTGCCGGTCGTGACGATCTACACCGATGGCGCCTGCTCGGGTAATCCCGGCCCGGGCGGCTGGGGCGCGATCCTGAAATTCGGCGATGTCGAAAAGGAATTGAAGGGCGGCGAGGCGCACACCACCAACAACCGCATGGAGTTGATGGCGGCGATCTCCGCGCTGGAAACCCTGAAGAAGCCGTGCAGCGTCGATCTCTATACCGACAGCCAGTATGTCCGTCAGGGCATCACCGGCTGGATCCACGGCTGGAAAAAGAACGGCTGGCGCACCGCCGACAAGAAGCCGGTCAAGAATGTCGACCTGTGGCAGCGGCTCGATGAGGTGCTGAAAGCGCATCAGGTGCGCTGGCACTGGGTCAAGGGCCACGCTGGCCACGACGAGAACGAGCGTGCCGATCAACTGGCGCGCGACGGCGTCGCGATGGCGAGGTTGAAGGGGTAGCGGGCCCTCTCCCCTTGTGGGAGAGGGTGGCGCCTCACGAAGTGAGGCGACGGGTGAGGGGTTGGCTCCGCGGATAGAGACCCCTCATCCGGCGCGCCATAGCCGATGCGAAGCATCGGCGTCCTAAAGAACGGCGGCCGGAGGCCGCCTATGGCCACCTTCTCCCACAAGGGGAGAAGGGAAAAAGCCCGGTGCGCGCGCGCGTGACGTTACGTGCTGCGCTTACAGTTGTCCCAGCAGCGTATCGCCGCCGGAAACCTCGACTTTGCCGGGGGCGGCTTCGAGGTTGAGCTTTTTGACGACGCCGTCTTCGACCAGCATCGAGTAGCGGTGGGAGCGGATGCCGAGGCCGTTGCCGGAGGCGTCCAGTTCCATGCCGATCGCCTTGGTGAAGTCGGCATTGCCGTCGGCGAGGAAGGTGGCTTCGTCGCGCTGGTCGGTGTCGCGCTTCCAGGCGTTCATGACGAAGGCGTCATTGACCGAGACGATCGCGATGGTGTTCACGCCCTTGTCCTTGATGGCATAGGCGTTGAGGAAAATGCTCGGCAGATGCATTTTGTGGCAGGTGCCGGTATAGGCGCCGGGGACCGCGAACAGCGCGACCTTCTTGCCCTTGAAGATATCGTCGGTGGTTTTGACCTGCGGACCTTCCGCCGTCATCACGCGAAATTTGGCTTCGGGCAGCTTGTCGCCAACTTTAATGGTCATCGTCAATTCTCCTTGGCTGTGCCGGGATGTCTTAAACCGGGCGGGCTGCGGGCACAATATGAGCTGCCGTGGAAACGGCAATGGTCCTGTTGGTTCACCGTTGTGTCATCAGCCGGAAAATCCGCCGCTGTCGAGAAAGGCCTGCTCCTCCGGCGTCGTGGCTCGCCCCAGGATACAGTTGCGATGGGGAAAGCGCCCGAACCGCCTGACAATCTCGGCATGGTCCTGCGCATATCCGACGTTGTCGGTGTTGCCGGTTTTACGAAACAGCTCGACGCAGCGTTGCTGGTCGCACATTTGCTCCGAATGCATGAAGGGCATGTAGAGAAATTCCAGCAGGGCCGGCTCAATCCGCGCGTCCACGTTGCGCGCGATGGCGCGGCTTGCGACCCCAAGGGCCTGCGGATCGGTGGAATAGGTCCTGGCGTCGCCGCGAAACATATTGCGGGGAAACTGGTCGAGGATAATGACCAGCGCCAGCGCGCCGTCGTCGGATGCTTCCCAGGATAACAGCTCGCCGGCGGCGGCTCTCTGCCACAGTCCGAAGAATTTGCGCCGCACCTCGGCATCGAATGCCGCGTCTTTGGTGTACCAACGCTCGCTGCCGGCCTCGCGCCAGAACGCGAGGATTTCTTCGGGCGTAGCGTCGCGGGCATCCGTCACCAACAAGCGTCCGCGGCCTTGTCCATTCAGGCCGCCGCTGCCTTTTTCTCATCACGCAATTCGCGGCGCAGGATCTTGCCGACATTGGTCTTCGGCAGGCTGGTCCGGAACTCGATCTGCTTCGGCACTTTGTAGTTGGTCAGTTGCGTGCCGCAGAACTTGATGATGTCTTCCGCCGTGACGCTGGGATCCTTCTTGACGACAAAGGCCTTGACGGCTTCACCCGAGCGCTGGTCGGTGACGCCGATCACGGCGCATTCCAATACGCCGGGATGGCTCGCGATCACTTCCTCGATCTCGTTGGGATAGACGTTGAAGCCCGAAACCAGGATCATATCCTTCTTGCGATCGACGATCTTGGTGTAGCCGTCCGCGCTCATCACGCCGATGTCGCCGGTGCGGAAGTAGCCGTCTGCGGTCATCACATTGGCGGTCTCATCGGGCCGGTTCCAGTAACCGGCCATCACCTGCGGACCCTTGGCGCAGATTTCGCCGGGCTCGCCGATCGCGACTTCCTTGCCGTCATCGTCGCGGATCGAAAGGTAGGTTGACGGTACGGGCAGGCCGATCGAACCGGAGAATTTTTCGATCGTCGCGGGGTTGCAGGTCAGGGTCGGCGAGGTCTCCGACAGGCCGTAGCCCTCCGACAGCGCGCAGCCGGTCACGGCCAGCCATTTCTCGGCGACCGGTTTCTGGGTCGCCATGCCGCCGCCGTTTGAAACCTTCAGCTTGGAGAAATCGATCTTGTCGAAGCCGGGCGTATTCAACAGGCCGTTGTACAGCGTGTTGACCCCGGGGAAGAAGCTGATCTGGTATTTCATCAGCTCCTTGATGAAACCCGCCATGTCGCGCGGATTGGGAATCAACAGATTGGTGCCGCCCACGCGCGTCCCGAGCAGGAAGCAGGCCGTCAGCGCGAAGATGTGATACAGCGGCAGCGCGCAGACGATGAACAATTGATCGACGTGCGGCGGCTTCTTCAGCGCCGGCTGCAGCCAGGCGTCGTTCTGCAGCACATTGGCCAGAATGTTGCGATGAAGCAGCGTCGCTCCCTTGGAGACGCCGGTGGTGCCGCCGGTATATTGCAGGAAGGCGACATCCTCGGGCGCGATCTTTGGCTTGTTGAACATCATGCCGCGACCGGCCGCGATCGCGTCATTGAAATTGACCGCGCCCGGGATCGACCAGGGCGGCACCATTTTCTTGACGCGCCGGATCACCAGATTGACGATCACGCCCTTGAAGCCGAGCATGTCGCCCATGCTGCCGACGATGACATGCTTCACCGCGGTCCTGGCGATCACCTGCTGTACGGTGGTGGCGAAATTCTCCAGAACGATGATCGCCTCGGCGCCGGAATCCTTGAGTTGGTGCTCGAGTTCGCGCGGGGTATAAAGCGGATTGACGTTCACGACCGCGTAGCCGGCGCGCAGCACGGCGGCGGTGGATACCGGGTACTGCAACACGTTCGGCATCATCAGCGCGACGCGGGCGCCCTTTTGCAGGCCCTTGCTTTGCAGGTAGGCGGCGAGCGCCAGCGACATCTCGTCGAGGTCGCGGTAGCTGATCGACTTGTCCATGCAGATGAAGGCCTTGCGGTCGCCAAACTTGGCAAAGCTTTCTTCCAGCAATTCGACCAGAGACGAATACTGAGTCACATCGATATCGGCGGGCACGCCAGCCGGATATTGTTTGAGCCAGATGCGCTCCATTTATTTCCCCTCCTGGTTGGCTTCCTCGTTTTGCCCGTTTTGCCGGGACGAGACTCCTTGTTTTTATTTTGGGTAGTATTGAGCATTGCGGCGGCCGATGGCAAGCCGCAGTGCACCCTGAATAGGCAGATGATTGAAGGAAACCGTTCGGGGCGCGTTCAGGCTGTACAGCCGGCCGGGGCCGCGGACTCGGTTCAAGTGCGCGGCGCTGCAGCCGTCTTTTGGTCGGCGGGTTTGGCCTCGCCGGTCTTTGGACCGGGCTTGGAATCGGATTTGGGTTTTGCTGCGGCCTTGGGCTTGGCCGGCTTGGCGGCGGCTTTTGGCGCCGTGTCCGGTTTGGCATTGGCGTGTTTGGACTCAGCCGGTGCATCAGGCTTTTTTGCAGCCACCCGGGATTTCTTGCTGCGATGCTTCGGGGTCTGTTCTTCGGTGTCGGCGGCGACTGCGGCGATCAAGGCGGCGCCGGTCCGGGTCGGCCCGGTATAAACAATAATCGGCTCGGAAGCCGCGGGTGCGGCCGCCATCAATTCCGACGGCTTTAACACCGGCGCCTGCAGCCCTCCGGTGGAGAAGAACGCCAGCGGTTCGCTGTTGGCGCCATCGGCGCTGGTCGCGGCATTGTCCGCATCCTCATCGCTGGCCGGCTTGTGGTGTTTACCGCCGCACATTTCCTCGCGCAGGTTCGGCGGCGAGGCATCGATCGGCACCAGATTGTCGACGGTGCCGAGCGTCGGCTTCAGCCAGGACAGCGAGTTGTTGGCAAAGTTGCGCTCCAGCAATTGCGCCGCGCGAACCGCGCGCATGTTGCCCGAGGAAGCGCCGAGCACGACCGCGATCAGCCGCCGGCCATTGCGGGTCGCCGAGGCCACCAGATTGTAGCCGGACGCACAGATGAAGCCGGTCTTGAAGCCATCGGCGCCGGGATAGCGCCCGATCAGCTTGTTGAAATTCTGCGTGACCCTGCGGCCATAGCGGATCGAGGGAATGTGCACGAAATATTCATATTCCGGCAGGTCGTGAATGATGGCGCGGGCCAGGATCGCCAGATCCCGGGCCGACGTGATCTGGCCATCCGCGGGCAGGCCGTTCGGATTGACGTAGCTGGTCTGCGTCATCCCGAGCTGCTGCGCGTTCTGATTCATCAGCGCCGAAAAACCGTCGATCGATCCGCCGACGCCCTCGGCCAGCACCACGGCCATGTCGTTGGCTGAGCGCACCAGCATCATCTTGAGCGCGTTATCGACAGTGAGTTGAATGCCCGGCCGGAAACCCATCTTGGCCGGCGACTGCGAGGCCGCCACCGGAGACACCGTCAACAGCGTGTCGAGCGTGATCCGCCCTTCCTTGACCGCCTTGAGCGTGACATAGGCCGTCATCAGCTTGGTCACCGATGCGGGATACCAGGGATAGGTCGCGTTCTCGGCCTGCAGTACTTTGCCGCTCTCGGCTTCAACCACCAGCAGCGCTTCGGCATGCGCGATACGTGGCGTCACGACAGCGAGGGCCGCGACGACGACGATCCAGTTCAACGACGATTTGCAAAGCAACGGGCGAAGAAATTGCACGAGTTGGATTCCGGTCCTTTGAGACCCGCCTTCGCAAAGGAGGTATTTGCAGAAGGAGGTCTTGGCATGTGACGTTCGGGTTTCAAGCGCGTCCGGCACCGTCGCTCACGGCAGACGCGAACCTATACCGGCTTGCCAGTCCGGAACAGAGGTCCGCTGATTAAATCGTGGACGAAATAGGCCAAATTTCGGCGATACTTAAATTTTGACAGCGGCGTTATCCGCCTTGATCGCCTGAACGCTGGCCCGTGCGCTCTCCTGTACCATGAACTGGGCCCTTGCGAGCTCGGCAAAACGGCCGCCTTTCGCCACAAGTTCATCGAAAGTTCCGCTTTCGATCACCTGTCCGTTATCGAACAGCATGATGCGCGTGGCGTTGCGGATGGTCGAAAGCCGGTGGGCGATCACGAAAGTGGTCCGTCCCTTCATGACCTCATCCAGCGCGGCGTTGACCTTGGCCTCGGTGACAGCGTCGAGCGCGCTGGTCGCCTCGTCGAGAATCAGGATCGGCGGATCCTTCAGCAGCGCCCGCGCAATCGACAACCGTTGCCGTTCGCCACCGGACAGCATCCGCCCGCGCTCACCGGCATTGGTCTCGAATTTCAGATCGCTGCGTTCGATGAATTCCAGCGCCTGGGCGCGCTCCGCCGCGATCCGCAATTCCTCGTCGGTCGCGTCAGGTTTGCCGACGCGCAGGTTTTCCGCGATCGACCGGTTGAAGAGCAGCGCCTCCTGAAACACCACGCCGATATTCCGCCGCAGTGCCGCCAAGGTCAGGCCGCGCACATCCATGCCGTCGATCCGGATGAAGCCCGATTGCGGATCGAACGCGCGATGCAACAGCGCGATGGCGGTCGATTTGCCGGCGCCGGTCGGGCCGACCAGCGCGATGGTCTGGCCGGGCAGCGCGGTGAAGGAAAGGTCTTCGACCGCGGGCCGCTTGCCGTCATATGAAAACGACACGTCCTTGAATTCGACCAGGCCCGAAAGACGCCCGGTATCGATCGCGTCGGGCCGGTCGCGCACCGCGGGCACCGCGTCCAGCACATTGAAGAATTCCTGCAGGCGCGGCGCTTCCATGAACACGTTGTTGATGAAGCTGACGACCTGCTCGAGTTTCTGGATCAGCATGGTCGCGAAGCTGACGAACATCACGATCTCGCCCACGGAAGTGAGGCCCTGTTCGTGCAGCACGATGCCGACGGTGAAGATCGCCAGCACGGTGATGGTGGTCGAAGCCCGGGTGATGACGGTGACCAGCGCCCACCACGACAGCACCGGCATCTGCACCGCCAAAAGCTTGTCGGCAACAAAACGCAGTCCCTGCACCTCGGCATCGATGCGCACGAAGCTTTGCACCAGCGCGACATTGCCGAGCGCATCGGAGGCGCGCGCCGACAGGTCGCTGTAATGCGCCTCGACCTCGTTCTGCATGCCGTAGGTCTTGCGCACCACCAGCGTGGTCAGCACGGTGAACACGATGCAGAGAATGAACAGCAGGATTGCGAGGCGCCAGTTGATGTAGAACGCCAGCGGCAACAGCACCACCAGCGACATGATCGCGGCGAAATGCTCGCGGAAAAATCCAAGCCACAGCCTCCACAGGGAGTCCGTGCCGTTCAGCATCACCTTCATCAGGCGGCCGGAATGGGTGCCGGTGTGGAAAGTCAGCGGCAATTGCATGATGTGTTCGAAATAATTCGTCAGCACGGCCTGACGCTGGCGGTGGGCCAGCCGATCGGCATGGAGCGCCACGGCAGCGCTGCAGCCGATGGTGAACAGCCCGAACGCCGCCCAGGCCGCCAACAGCGGCCACGCCGGCGACGATCCGAGCGGGCCACCGGTCGCTTTGCCGGACAACACATCGACGATGCGGCCGAACAGCACCGGCTCGGCAAATTGCGCCCCGGCCAGTAGCAGGTTGGCGGCGGCCAGAATCCAGCCCAGCCGCGCCTCCTTGCCGAGCAATTCAAGAACGCGGGTGTAGAGGCGAAGCAGGGACATGCCGTGACGGACTCTGGTCGGCGGAACGGACGTTCGTTCCGAAGCGCATTCTAATCAGGGATCGCCCGGGAGATACAGCGTCTGATAATGTTTTGCTCAGATCATCTTTCGCTTAATTGATCAGGCGGCCGCCGAGCGGCGGCAGGAAGCTGTCGTCGAAAATATCGGCCGCCGTTGGGCGTTTGCCGAATTTGAAGTCCTCGGCGACCTGATCGATCGACCGCTCGAGCCTGATATGGTCGATGCCGCCGAGACCGTTGCGCTTCACTTCACGGGTCAGGATGTTTTCCGCGATGACGGAGCGCAGGCGCTCGAGCTCCAGATCGCGCGAGCCGTCCTCCATCCGGCTGACGACTTCATCGGCCGCATGTTCGGGCGACTTGATGGCCAGATGTGTGCCCACAATCGCCGCGCGCACGAAGCCTCGGACAGCCTCCGGCTGTTTGGCCGCGAATGCCGGGTTGACGATCACCGCGAGCCCGTAGGCCTCGCAGCCATAATCGGCAAATCTGAGCACCGCGAGATCGTCGGCCGGTACGCCTCGATCCCTTAAATTGATCGCCGACAGATACGAAAACCCGGTGACGGCGTCGATCTGACCCGCCGACAGCATCGGCTCGCGCACGGCGGCGCTCATGGGATTCTGCTTCACGCTGGCGGCCTTGATTCCGTTCTGCCGCGCCAATGCCGGCCACAGCCGGATCGAAAGATCGCCCTCGGCGACGCCAAGCGTTTTACCTTCGATGTCGGAGAGCGCGTGGATACCCCGGCTTTTGCGGGCGATAATCGCGTAGGGCGCGGCATTGAACAGCATGAACACCGCTTTGACCGGCGGCGCGTCTTTGTCGCGAAAACGAATGAGCGCGTTGATATCGACCAGCGCGAAATCACTGCTTCCCGCCGCGACGCGTGCGATTGCCTCCGGCGATCCGTTGGCGACATTGATGGTGACGGCGAGGCCTTCGGAACTGTAGAGGCCGTCGGTTGCCGCCAGCACAAAAGGGGCGTCGGCCGCATTGATCGGACGGTCCAGGGAAAACTGGACTGCGACCGGCGGATGTTTTTCCTCCGCCGCCCGGGTCTCAATCGCGCCAAGGCAGGTAAAACCCGTCAGGCCCCACAGCAAAGCCAGAATGCAACGGATAGCAATGGTCTGACTTGCAGTCTGATTTGCATGCATCGGGATCACGCCGGGACCGGAGTCAGTTGCCGCGTCGGATATGGTCGTTTCATGACGCGGAAAACCGCCGTCGCGGCCATCCTGCCGCACCAAACCTGAATGGTTGATGAGCGCGCCGTGTCGTTTGAATGGCGACACCGGAACCGTTCACCCGCTGGGCCGTAGTCCTCCGGAGATGACATGGCTGGCGAGCTTGAATACCAGGCATGTCTTCCAATTGTCATCTAACCGGCCGACGGCCTGCCGCTCTGCGCGGGCTGACCGGTCGATTTTTTGGCCGGCCGTTAACACGCTGGCCACGTCTTTCGATTAGGTTTGGTGAAATGAGTGATTCGCTCGAACGGCTGTATCTGGCGATAATCGCGGCCAAGGATCTCGATCCGGCAACTTCGCGAACGGCACGGCTGTTTCAACGCGGCCCCGCCAAGATGGCGAAAAAACTGGCAGAAGAAGCCATCGAAGTCGTGATTGACGCGGTCAACGGCAAGACCGACGCCGTGATCAGAGAGAGCGCCGACCTGCTTTATAATCTCAGCGTGTTATGGGCCTCGTCCGGGGTGCGCCCCGAGGACGTGTGGCGCGAAATGGAGCGTCGCGAGCATCTTCTTGGAATTGCCGAGAAGCTGCCGAAATCTCCCCTCAAGATGCCCAAGGTTATGCCTAAGGCTGCGGCATCCCGGGTCGCACGGCGACCAATTGTCGCGCTTGAGAGCCGAGCTGCGCGCAAGCGACACTAAAGCCGCCCCGAAATTCCTTCACATTTCCAGTAAAATTCGTTCCCTCCTCGGCATGGACAAATCCGTCCGGGGATGGTTCATCGCGGCATGCTCAGACGGATTTACGATTGGTGTATCGACGCCGCACACAAGCCATATGCAATGTGGATCATGGGCGCGGTGGCGTTCGCGGAGAGTTCGTTCTTTCCGGTGCCGCCGGATGTGATGCTGATCCCGATGTCGCTGGCGCGGCCGGAGCGGGCCTGGCTCTATGCCGCGGTCTGCACCGTGACGTCGGTGGTCGGCGGTCTGCTCGGCTATGCGATCGGCGCGCTGCTCTATGATTCCATCGGTCATTGGCTGATCGAATTCTACGGCCTTGGTGGCAAGGTCGAAGCCTTCCGGGCCTCTTACGCCGAATGGGGCGCGCTGATCATTATCGGCAAGGGCCTGACGCCGATCCCCTACAAGCTCGTGACCATTACCTCGGGCTTTGCCGGCTATAATCTCGGGCTATTCGTGTTGTGCTCGATCCTCGCGCGCGGCGGCCGCTTCTTCGTGGTCGCGATCCTGCTCAATCGTTATGGCGAATGGATCCGGGTCCGGATCGAAAAGCATCTGGGGCTGTGGGTCGCGCTCGGCGCCGCCGTATTGGTGCTGGGTTTTATTATCGCACTGAAAATGATCTGAAACCGCGGCGAGTGCTTTGCCGGTTCGCCGGATCAGGATACGCTCGACGTCATGCTTGATCGATCCGGCTACTTGATCGCGCGGTCCAGAACGCAACTCGCGACGATCGGCATGGCGCTGTCGATTTTGATGGTCGCCCCCGATGCTGGTTGGCCGCAGGCCGCTCCACCGCCATCTCCCCCATCCGCGCAACCATCCCCGCCGCCGCCCTCTGTTGCCGTCCAGACGTCGGCTCAGCCGGGCGATCCCGCGCCACCACCTCCGCCGCCGGCGCGCGAGGAGAATCCGGGGCTGATCAACGAAATGGGCAAGATGTTCGAGAAGTCGATATCGATCCTGCCAACGCTGAAAAGTCCGGGTGAGGCCATCGACGATTTGAACGCCCGCGCCAAAGGCGCGACCGAAACCCTGTCGCGCATGACTACCTCTTCGATGGTGACGGGGCGCGTGAAATGTCCGGCTTCGGCCAACGGCGCGCCGGACTGCAAGGTGGCCGCCGATCAGCTCTGCCAGGCCAGGAAGTTCAAGGAGGGCAAGAGCCTGACCACCGATTCCGTGGAGGCCTGTTCGGCGAAAGTCCTGATCCCCGGCCGGACACGAAAGCCGGATGATTGCCGGACCGATAATTACGTCACCCGCGCTTTGTGCCAGTAACACCGGGCGCGACCTGCAACGGTGCCAGACCGTACGGCCGGCGATTGCCTATTTGGTATGATGTCTGGCATTCTTAAGGGGCTCGCGACAGGTACACGCGGCTTGCAGCCATCTTGCAACCATAGCGAAAAGGATTCTGGCGAATGTCCATGCCTGCTCTGTTCAAGGGCCGTCTGTCGATACCGGTGATCGGTGCGCCGCTGTTCATTATTTCCGTGCCTGATCTCGTGATCGCGCAGTGCAAGGCGGGAATCGTCGGATCGTTTCCGGCGTTGAACGCACGGCCGCCGGCGCTGCTCGACGAATGGCTGGTGCGGATCAAGGAAGAACTTGCCGCGCACGACAAGGCGCATCCCGATCGGCTGTCGGCGCCATTTGCGGTCAATCAGATCGTGCATCGATCGAACAACCGGCTCGAACAGGATCTGGCGCTGTGCGAAAAACACAAGGTGCCGATCATCATCACCTCGCTCGGTGCGCGCGAAGAACTCAATCAGGCCGCGCATGCCTGGGGCGGTATCGTTTTCCACGACGTGATCAACCAGAAATTCGCACACAAGGCGATCGAGAAGGGCGCCGATGGTCTGATCCTGGTGTCCGCCGGCGCCGGCGGTCATGCCGGCGAGATATCGCCCTTCGCCTTCGTCGCCGAGACGCGGCAATGGTTCGACGGACCGATCGCGCTGTCGGGCGCGATGGGCAATGGCCGCGCGATCCGGGCCGCGCGCATGCTCGGCGCCGACTTTGCCTATATCGGCTCGGCCTTCATCGCCACGAAGGAGGCCAATGCGGTGGAGGGCTACAAGCAGATGATCACCACCTCGACCGCGGAAGACATCGTTTATTCGAATCTCTTCACCGGCGTGCACGGCAATTACCTGAAGCCGTCGATCGTCGCGGCCGGCATGGACCCCGACAATCTTCCGGAGTCCGACGCATCGAAAATGAGTTTCGGCACTGACGAATCCGGCGAGCGCGCCAAGCCGAAAGCCTGGAAGGAGATCTGGGGCAGCGGCCAGGGTGTCGGCAGCGTCGGCAAGATCGTGCCGGCCGCCGAAATGATCGCGCGCTTCAAAAAGGAATACGACGAAGCGGTCGATCCGCCGCTGTGAGGGCGAAGGGTTCTTTGACGCTGGATTTTTCCGCAAAATTAGTTCCATTTTCGGGGAACTGTATGAAGTCGTAGCGGTTTATCCCTGCTTAGGGGGCCGCATGAATTCAGTCGAATCAATTGCCAAATTAGCGAAAACCGGCATCTGGGGGCTCGACAATATCCTGTCGGGCGGTTTTTCGCGGGGGCACCTGTTTCTCGTCGAGGGTGCTCCCGGCACCGGCAAAACCACCATTGCGCTGCAATTCCTGATGGAGGGCGCGCGGGCAGGCGAGAAGTGCCTCTACATCACGCTGTCCGAGACCGAGAGCGAACTGCGCGACGGCGCGGCCTCGCATGGCTGGACCCTTGGTGAGAACATCGAGGTCTTCGAGTTGTTGCCGCCGGAAAGCCTGCTCGATGCCGAACAGCAGCAGAGCCTGCTTTATTCGTCGGACCTTGAACTGGGCGAAACCACCAAGCAGATATTCGAAGCCGTGGAACGGGCGCGGCCGAGCCGGGTGGTGCTCGACAGTCTTTCCGAGATCAGGCTGCTGGCGCAGAGTTCGCTGCGCTACCGGCGACAGATTCTGGCGATCAAGCATTTCTTCGCGAAGTTCGGCTCGACCGTGATGATGCTTGACGACCTCACCGCCGACGTCGCCGACAAGACCGTGCACAGCGTCGCGCATGGCGTGCTGCGCCTTGAGGAATTGGCGCCGTCATATGGCGCGGAACGGCGTCGCGCCCGCATCATCAAATATCGCGGCGTGAAGTTTCGCGGCGGCTATCATGATGTGACCATCACCACCGGCGGGCTGAATATATTTCCGCGGCTGGTAGCGTCGGAATTTCGCTCCAGCTTCGTACGAACCAGGATGTCCAGCGGCATCGCCGAATTCGACCAGTTGCTCGGCGGCGGTATCGAAGCCGGATCCAGCACCCTGATCCTCGGACCTGCCGGTACCGGAAAATCCCTGTCCGTGATCGTGTTTATCGCCGCCGCGATCGCGCGGGGTGAAAAGGCCGCGCTGTTCGTGTTCGACGAAGAACTCGGCCTGCTGTTCGATCGTATGAAAGGCCTTGGCATCGATCTCGATGCCATGCAGGCGACGGGCAATCTCTTTATCGATCAGGTCGACGCCGCGGAAATGTCGCCCGGCGAATTCGCCCACCGCGTCCGCAAGCGGGTCGATGAAGACAAAATCAAGACCGTGGTGATCGACAGTCTCAATGGCTATCAGGCCGCAATGCCCGAAGAAAATTCGCTGATCCTGCACATGCACGAATTGCTGCAATATCTGAACCGCCGGGGGGCGGCGACCTTTATGACGGTGGCGCAGCACGGGCTGGTCGGCGACATGAAGGCGCCGGTGGATGTCACCTATCTGGCGGACACGGTGATCCTGCTGCGCTATTTCGAAGCGCTCGGCACAGTGCGGCGTGCGATATCGGTCATCAAGAAACGGACCGGCGCGCATGAATCGACCATCCGCGAATTTCGTATCGATAACCGTGGCCTGACGATCGGCGGCCCGCTCGATGGATTTCAGGGCGTGCTACGCGGCGTTCCGGTTTATATCGGCGAAGGCAAGCCGCTGCTGGAAGAGCGATTCCAGTGAGACCGGGTGCGTCCTCTGAGCGCGCCGTCATTCTGGCTCCGATCGGGCGCGATGCCGCGGTGGCAGCGGCTCTGATCAAGGAGGCGGGTTACTATGCCAATGTCTGTGGGGACCTCAGCGCGCTGCTGCACGAGATCGAAGGCGGCGCCGGTCTTGCCGTGATTGCCGACGAGGCGATCAAGACGGCCGATCTGCGCGGTCTGATGCGCTGGCTGCACGATCAGCCGTCATGGTCGGATTTTCCGATCGTGCTGTTGACCCATCAGGGCGGCGGTCCCGAGCGCAATCCCGACGCCGCGCGGCTCGGACAGGTGCTCGGCAATGTCACCTTCATTGAACGCCCGTTTCATCCGACCACGCTGGTAAGCATCGTTGGCTCCGCGGTCAGGGGCCGGCGCCGCCAGTACCAGACCCGCGCGATCCTCGCGGACCTCACCGAAAGCGAAAACCTGCTGCAGACCGCGCTCAAGGCCGGCCATCTCGGCGCGCTGGAACTGCATTTGCCGGAGTTTGAGCTGGAAGCCTCCGACACCTGCCGGGCGTTTTTCGGACGCAACAGGGACGATCCGTTTTCATTCGAGGATTTGCAGGCATCGATTCATCCTGACGATCGCGCCCGCCGCGGCGAGGTGCTGAACCAGGCCATCAAGACCGGCAAGGATTACAGCATCGAGTACCGCACGATCTGGCCCGACGGATCGCTGCACTGGGTCGATGTCAGGGCTCGCGCCGTGCGCCGGCCCGACGGTAGCATCAAGTCGATGGTCGGAGTCTCCTCCGACATCACCGCGCGAAAAGTTTCGGAAATCGAACGCGATAATTTGCTGTCGCAACTGGCTGCCGAACGCACCGCGCTGGCGGAAATGACGGCAACGCTGGAGCAGCGCGTCGAGCAGCGGACCAACGAGCTGATGCAGGAAGTCGCAGCGCGCGAAAAGGCCCAGGAGCAATTGCGGCAGGCGCAGAAGATGGAGGCGATCGGCCAGCTCACCGGCGGCGTCGCCCATGACTTCAATAATCTGCTGATGGCGGTGATGGGCAATCTCGATCTGTTGCGCAAGCGCATTCCCGACGATCCCAGGCTGCGGCGGCTGATCGACGGCGCGGTGCAGGGCGTCGAGCGCGGCGCGTCATTGACCCAGCGCCTGCTGGCGTTTGCGCGGCAGCAGGATCTGCGCGCGGTGCCGGTCGATCTGAGCGCCCTGATCCAGGGCATGATCGATCTCCTCGAGCGCTCGCTGGGACGCCACGTCGCGTTGCGGCTCGATCTGCCGGAGGGGCTGCCGCCGGCGCGCGTCGATGCCAACCAGCTCGAACTGGCGATTCTCAATCTCGCGATCAATGCGCGCGATGCGATGCCGGACGGCGGTTCGATCGAAATCAGGGTCGCCGAATATCAGGCAACCAACGATCCGGCGCTGCAATCGGGCCGCTATCTGAAACTGTCGGTGAGCGACACCGGCGCCGGCATGCCCCCGGACATATTGAAGCGCGCGGTCGAGCCGTTTTTCTCGTCGAAACCGCTCGGCAAGGGCACCGGATTGGGCCTCTCGATGGTTCACGGATTGACCGTCCAGCTTGGCGGCACGCTGCAGCTATCGAGCGTAGTCGGACAAGGCACCACCGCGACGCTGGTGCTGCCGGTCGCGGTGGAAGCCCCGGAAGCCAAGAGCCCCGCCCAGACCGCGCCGAAGGTCAACCGCTCCGCGGTGATCTTGTTTGTCGACGACGATCCCCTGATTGCGATGTCGACCACGGAAATGCTCGAGGATCTCGGCCACCGGGTGATCGGCGCCGATTCCGGCCTGCACGCGCTCGACATCCTCAAAAGCGAGCAGCCGCTCGACCTGATGATGACGGATCATGTGATGCCCGGGATGACCGGGGTCGAATTGGCGGCGGCGTCGCGGCAGGTGCGGCCTACGCTGCCGATTTTGCTCGCAACCGGCTACGCCGAATTGCCCGATGGCGCCCAGCTCGATCTGCCGCGGCTGGCCAAGCCCTACCACCAGGACCAGCTACGCGACCGGCTCGATCAATTGCTGGGCTGAAAGCCGCAGCCCAGCCGTGCCAGGCCACCCTATCACGTTTGCTGCGCCCGCCCTGCAAAGGTTCCCCGGCTTAACGCGCCATTAACCAAGGGGAGCCGAAAATCATGTCCAGGGCCGCCCCTCGCTCCATCGGCGGGCAGCACCCAAAGCCGCGGTTAAAGGGGATGCGACATGGATTTCGAGACGCTCTTTGCCAAGACACCCGCCACGATCGACGAGATCAAGGCGCGGGTCGCCTATGCCCTCGACCGGCATCCGCTGTGCCGAAACGTGCAATTCGACATTGTCAGCATGCCCCGCACCGCGAAGAGCAACTGGACCATCAGCCTGCAATCGGTTGCCCCGGATGCGCTGTGGGAGGCGTCCGATATCGTCGCCGACATCCAGGAAGCCTACGATCTCGCGGCCGCGGCCTGATCTTTCCGCTCCTTCAGCCCCCTCGTAGGGCTGCCAAAATCACGCCGTCGCGCACGATTAAGCCTTAATTCGCGCCCTTTTTGCCGGGAAAATGGTTGTGCTTCGCGTACTCAATTGGAGAGCGGCTTGACGAGAGCCATGACCATCATCGCGCTGACGTGCCTTCTGGTCGTCGGCGCCGCTGCGGCCAGCATCCTCGGCCGTGCCAGCGTGCCGTCCGCCGGGCCGGCGATGGCGACCGCTTTAACCATGACCGATGGGCCGGTCTCGAACAGGGAAAGCAAAAAGGACAAGCTCGCCGTTATCATAGCGGCGCAGGCTTCGCTCGAACCGCCGGCAGCCGATGCGATCCCCGCCACCCCGTTGCGGCAGGCCTTTGCCTCCAGCACGCCGGCCGACATCGAGACGCCGAAGCTCACAGACCCGGTCGCGCTGCCATCGGCGCCGAAGCCCAAAGTCGCCAGCAAGCCGGCACCGCCGCCGCAGCAAAAATCCTACGCGTTGCTGAGCGACGCGCAGATCGCCGGCATCAAGGACCGCCTCAAGCTTTCGTCCTCGCAGGAATCCTATTGGCCGGCGGTTGAAAGCGCATTGCGCGCGGTGGCCCGGAAGATTCACGCCACCAAGCAAACCGATCCGAACGCCGCACCGATCGACCCCGACGCCGAAGAAGTCCAGCAGTTGAAGTCGGCCGCGATGCCGTTGTTGTTTCAACTGCGCGAGGACCAGAAGCGCGAAGTGCGTACGCTGGCCCGCCTGATCGGCCTGGAAAAAGTCGCCGCGATGATCTGAGCCGCGGCTTTTGTCCGCGGCATCATCTGGCGGCGCGTCGGGGCGCATCATCGGCAATCCAAACCTTACGAAACGTGACGGGCAGGCGGCTCGTCCGCGGCCGTTCCCCGCCGCCATCGCCCGCGATCAAGTTAAAAGACGGTAAGGCGCGAAGGTTTTTTGACGCGAAGATATTGAATACGAGGACACGGCTGGCGTTAAATAGCGCCGCGGGCGGCACAGCTTCGGAAGGAAACGAGAGGACAGTCATGGGCTTTGTACGAATCGCGGCAGCGGCCGCCATTTTCTCGCTTCTGCCGGCGGTTGGTGCGATGGCCAAGCCGGTCACTCTCGGCGTGGATACCAATTTGCGAAAATCGCCCGGCACCGACGGCGAGGTTGTGACCCTGATGCTGAAGGGTGCCACGGTCGACGTCGGCAAGTGCACCAATGGATGGTGCGAGGTCTCGGTGGACGACAAGAAAGGCTTCGCCATCGCCCAGAATGTCGGCATGGCGCGCCGGCCGCCACCGAATCGACTGCGACCCGGCGAGATCGTCGAAGAGGAAGAAGGCCCCCCGGTCTATGGCCCGCGCTATGTCGCCGGTCCGCCGGGCTATTACCGGCCATATGGTTACGGCTATGGCTATGGACCTTATTACGGCTATGGCTGGGGCTATCGCGGCTGGGGATGGCGCTGGTAATCCGGCGAAACCGCCAAGCGGGGCGAGGGGGCAGGCATCGGTGGCCCCTGTGCCTTGCCTCAATGCCATCCCGAATCAGAGCGGACAAAGGTGTAAGAATCATCTTCCATTCGCGCGGCCGTCGCATAGATCCCTGTAGGACTATAGCGAGGCCGCGACTGGCCGATCCATGGAGATGATATGCCGATTGATCCGTCACAGCCCGTTCAGAGGGGCAAGGTCCTTCTTCTGGAGGGCGTGAACGACAGCGCCGTCGAACTGTTTTCGAATTCCAGATATCTGAGCGTCGAGCGGTTGCCCAAGGCTCTCGATGGCGATGCGCTGCGCGCGGCCATCAAAGGCGTCGACCTCCTGGGGATTCGGTCGCGAACCCAGCTCACGTCAGACGTCTTTGCCGAGGCCGACGGGTTGATGGTGGTCGGATGTTTCAGCGTCGGAACCAATCAGGTTGATCTCGACGCGGCGCGCCGGTGCGGCATTCCCGTCTTCAACGCGCCGTTCTCGAATACCCGCAGCGTGGCCGAACTCGTGATCGGCGAGATTGTGATGCTGCTGCGGCGGATTTTTCCGCGCTCGGTCGCGGCGCATGACGGTGCCTGGGACAAGTCCGCCACCGACAGCCATGAAGTGCGCGGCCGCACGCTGGGCATTGTCGGTTACGGCAATATCGGCTCGCAGCTTTCGATGCTCGCCGAAGCGATGGGCATGAAGGTGATCTTCTTCGACCAGACCGACAAGCTTCGTCACGGCAATACCGAGCCGGTCGAGACGCTCGGGGAGCTTCTGGCCGAGAGCGATATCGTCAGCCTGCACGTGCCGGAAACGCCGGCCACGGCAGGCATGATCGGAGATGCCGAACTGCGGTTGATGAAGCCTGGCTCCTATCTGATCAACAACAGCCGCGGCACCGTCGTCGATCTCGATGCGCTGGCAAAAGCCCTTCGTGATGGGCATCTGGCGGGAGCGGCGCTCGACGTGTTTCCAGTCGAGCCGTCTTCGAATTCGGATCGCTTTAAAACCCCGCTACAGGGCCTCAAGAACGTGATCCTGACCCCGCATATCGGCGGTTCAACCGAGCAGGCGCAGGACCGCATCGGCCGCGAAGTGGCGCGCAAGATGCTCGATTATTTCAGCAGCGGCTCGACGATGGGCGCGGTGAACTTTCCGCAGGTCCAGTTGCAGGCGCGCACGACCGGTGCGCGCTTCAGCCATGTTCACCGCAACGTGCCGGGCATGCTGCGGCGGCTCAACGAGATATTCGTACAGCGCGACATCAACATCATCGCGCAATATCTCGAGACCGATCGCGAACTCGGCTACGTCGTGCTCGATGCCGATTTGACCGGACACGACAGCCACGGCCTGCTCGACGATATCCGCGCCCTCGAAGGCACGATCCGGGCGCGGATGGTGTACGAGAATTAGCCCGGGGGATCGAATCGGCGCAGAGGCTGGTTCACCTCGCCCCGCGTGCGGTAGGGCTATCGCATATGAGGAAAGAGATTGGGCCTGCAGTCTTTGTGCGGCCATCCTTCGAGACGGCCGCCTGCGGCGTCCCCTCAGGATGAGGACTTTCTGTGCGGCTACTCAAACCCTCATGGTGAGGAGCCTCGTCTTCGAGGCGTCTCGAACCATGAGGCCCCAGGCGATTACCGCGGCGGAAAGTCATATGCGATAGCCCTGCCGCTTGCGGGGAGAGGTCGGCGCGTAGCGCGCGCACCGTGGTATGCTTCAACGCGGCGTGAGGCCGCGGAGCACGATGTCGAACGCGTCAAGCGCGGCCTTTGCCTTGAACGGTTCGCCCCATACGCGCTGGAGCACATAGCCCTGAAACATCGACACCATCATGCGCGCAATCGTGGACGGGGTCAGCTTCTTGTCGATCAGGCCAAGGCGCTGCCCTCGTTGTACCAAGGCTACGATCGCCGCAATCGGAACGTGAATGCCGCCGGTGACCTGAGCCTTGATCTCGTCGTTGCGGAGCGCCTCGGCCCATAATTGCAACGCGACCCTGCGGGTCCGAAGTCCATCTTCGTTTGCAAGATCGGTCAGGAATTGGCGGGCGATAGCGCGCAGCAGCGTGATCGGATCGGCCGCCTTGTCGCCGGGCGAAAGCAGGGTCGCGTCGCGCGCGTGCCGCCGCTCTCCGATCGCCCGGATCAGATCTTCCTTGGTGGAAAAGTAGCCATAGATGCAGCCGGCGCTCAGCCCCGATTGCCGGATTACATCCCGGATCGTGGTCTGATGAAACCCCTGGCGCGCGAAGCAGATCTCCGCCGCCTCGAGAATTTCATCGCGCCGCGCCTTCGATGTCTCCGGTTTGACCTTGGGCATTGTCTTCCGCTCAACCCCTTGCGAGACGCGCCGTCGCCTCTCCCGGCATCCGATCCGACAAATCTGGGGATTGCCGAACACAAGAAAAACGGACATTCTTTTTATATGGGAAAAGTTACGGCCGTCAATCCACCCATTCGATGAGTTGGACGCGTCCGGGATCGCGGTCGCGCCTGCCCTCGGCGTGACGCCGGCGGCGCGTGGCGGTTGGTGGAGTTGAACATGTGGGACTGGGTGAATTTCGCCGACCTGCTGGCTGTCTTGAAAGGCGGCGGGGCCGGCGCGATGGCCGGCTTCGTCTCCGGGCTGCTTGGTGTGAGCCCGGGCGGCATTTTGGTGCCCGCCGTTTGCATCACGCTGGGCGTCGATCAGCACATCGCGCAGGGGATATCGCTGGTCGCGCAGATTCCACCGACCGGCCTCGGCGGTGTTTCTGAATACAGGCGGCGCGGGCAGGCCGTGCCGGTCGAATGGGTGGTGGCGCTGTCCATCGGCTTCATCATCGGCGGTGCATTGGGCGCGATCGGCGCCGGCGGCTTGTCCGATCGCGCCTTGCGCTGGTCGTTCGTCGGTTACCTGCTGATCCTGGCGGCGATCGCCGCATTGCGTAGCAGGTCGTCGCCGTCGTCGAGGCCGGAAGAGCCAGCGACAGTTAACTGGCCGGCATTGGTCGCGATCGGCGTTGTCGCCGGCCTGTCGTCGGGGGTGCTGGGCATCGGCGGCGGTCTCGCGGTGACCGCGCTGTCGACCACGGTCCTGCATCTCGGACAGCACCGGGCGCAGGCGATGAGCCTGATCCTCACATTGTTGCCGCTGACAATACCTGCCGCGGCGATCTATCTGGCGCAGGGATGGGCCATCCCGTGGTGGTCGATCGCGGGGGTCGTCGGCGGACTCTGGATCGCCAGCGCGGTCGGCGCCCGCGCCGCCAACCGCCTGCCAGAGCGCGTGCTGCGGCCGACCTTTGTCGTGATGGTCCTGGGAATGGCGGGCTATATGGCGGCGCGGCCGTAGAACCCCAGCCGACCGCAAAATCCCTCGCGGTCGGCCGTCTTCAGGTCGCGCCCCCTCGCATTTTACGTGTGAGGGTCTCGGAGGGACGTTCGCCGAACGCCTCTCTGTATTCCTTGGCGAAATGTCCGAGATTTGCAAAGCCACAATGGAAGGCGACACCGGCGACCGACGTCTGTGCGCCCGGTGATGACAGCATCTGTTTTGCATGGTTCAGCCGGACGCCCTTGGCGAAAGCCATCGGTGAATAACCCCGGCTGCGCTGGAATGCCCTGAAAATCGCGCGGGCGTTTGCGCCGGTCACGTCGACGAGGCTTTCGATCGTGATCGCCTTGTTCCAGTTGGCTTCGATGAACTCCTCCGCGCGATGGACCAGTCCAGGCCTGATACTTTCGGTGTCCTGTTCGAGAAGATGACTGAAGCTGTGCCGGTTCGCGCACAGGAAGGACACGATGATAGCCTGCTCGAGCTCACGCAGCGCGAGAGGCGGCAGTTCGGCGGTCGTTGAATCCAGTTGCTGGGCGCAAAACTGGATCATTTGATGCAGCGCCCGGACATGTGGCTGATCGACATTTGTCGCCGCCATAAATTCCAGATGGCCCTTCGGCTGGGCGCCCAAAAGCAGAGCCAGCTTTCGCTCCACTGCCCCGAAGCTCACGCGAAGGCTCAGTCCGTCACCATCCTTGCAAACGATTTGCGAGGCGCGATCGGGTCCCGTGGTGCAGGATTGTTTCTCGTTGGTTTCCGTGGTCGTGCCGTTGATGGTTGTCGTCGAGCTGCCTTTCAAGGCGATTTGCAGCCGGACATAATCGACCTCCGGATATTCCAGGGCCACGTCCAAATTGCCGCCCCCTGAAAAAATTCCGATATCCTGGAGTTGGAAAAACTTGAAATGGGCTTTGAAGTCGCCCGAAAATTTCGGATCGACTTTCGTTGCGCCGAGCACGGCCTCGCCAAAATGTTTGAGTTCTTCTAGATCAGACGTTTCGAACATGGGAAATTGTCAAGTTGGAAAAAGGCTCGGCGCGTATAAGCCAATTCAGTTTTATTCGTGGGCCTGATTCCGGCCGAAAAAGAAAACACTAAAGCGCCGGCGATATTCCAACGCAAGGCCGAACGGAAAATCTCCCGCGTCGTAAAGCAGCACTCGCCGTTTGAAAACGTCAGGATCGCTCAATTAATGACAGTCCGTCGCTCCGCGCACGTTGTGAGACGGCGTGAATAAACATTCATGGTTGATTTGAAGCTGTCTTGGATTGCGCGTGCGCGGCGGTCTTACCTTGAGTTGATTGATCGTCGTGTTCTCTTTGCTTGAGCGACAACAAGCGCACCGATCGCGTCGCAAATTGAGTGATCTGGCAGGTTTAGGGTAAACGCAATGTTAGCGTTAGCCACGTAATTGTACGGACGCAATTTGATCGATGCGAGTTGCCGCCGGTCTGTTCATTTCAGATTCTATTTCGTGCAAAGGAATGAGGAATTTCAGGATGTTTGGAATGCAAAATGCGGCCACGCGGGATGCGCTGGTTCGATCCGCCGCCATCGGAAAATCGCAGGCGGTGATCGAATTCAACATGGATGGCACCATCGTCACCGCGAACGAAAACTTCCTGAAGACTATTGGTTACAGCCTTGCCGAAATCCAGGGCAAACATCACGGCATGTTTGTCGATGCGTCCGAACGTGACAGCGCCGCGTATCGCGAATTCTGGGCCAAGCTCAATCGTGGCGAATATCAGGCCGCCCAATACAAGCGGATCGGTAAAGGCGGCAGGGAGATCTGGATTCAGGCATCCTACAATCCCGTGCTCGATCCGGCGGGCAAACCGCTCAAGGTGATCAAATTCGCAACCGATATTACGTCACAGAAGATCGGAAGCATGGAAGATGCCGGCAAGATCGATGCCATCGCAAGGGCGCAGGCGGTCATCGAATTCGACCTGGACGGCACCATCATAAAAGCCAACGAGAATTTTCTCAAAACCCTTGGTTATTCGCTCGCGGAAATCCAGGGCAAACATCACAGCATGTTCGTCGAACCGGCGATGCGGGAAAGTCCGGCGTATCGGGAGTTCTGGGCCGCCTTGAATCGTGGCGAATACTTCGCGGATGAATACAAGCGGCTTGGCAAAGGCGGCAAGGAAGTCTGGATTCTGGCCAGCTACAATCCAATTCTTGACGAAAAGGGCAAGCCCTTCAAGGTTGTGAAATTCGCGACCGACGTGACGGAGCAGAAGCTGCAAACCGCCAACCTTGCCGGTCAGATCGATGCGATCGGAAAATCGCAGGCAGTGATCGAATTCAACATGGATGGCACGATCATTACGGCAAACAGCAATTTTCTGGGCGCCGTGGGCTATCTGCTGGACGAAATCCAGGGAAGGCACCACAGCATGTTCGTCGATCCCGCTGAGCGCGACGGCGCGGCGTATCGTGAATTCTGGACCAAGCTTAACCTGGGCGAATACCAGTCAGCCGAATACAAGCGGATTGGCAAGGGCGGCAAGGAAGTCTGGATTCAGGCCTCCTACAATCCGATCCTCGATCTCAACGGCAAGCCGTTCAAGGTCGTGAAGTACGCAACCGACACGACGGCGCAGGTGATCGCGCGCATGAAGAGCGAAAGCGTGCGCGGAATGATGGAGTCGGTCGCGGCGGGAGCCGAAGAACTGAACGCATCGGTCCGGGAAATCTCCGAGGCCATGGTGAAATCGAAGGAGACCGCCACGGATGCCGTACAGCGGGTCGAGCGCGCCGATGGACAAGCCCAGCGGCTCAACATCGCGGCGCAGTCGATGAGCGGCATCGTCGAGCTTATTGGCGACATCACCGGTCAGATCAATCTGCTGGCGCTCAATGCCACGATTGAATCGGCACGGGCCGGTGAAGCCGGCCGTGGGTTCGCGGTCGTGGCTGCCGAGGTCAAGAATCTCGCAAATCAGGCCAAGCAAGCCACCGACAAGATCACCGGCGAAATCGGATCGTTAAACGGCATTTCCGCCGAAGTCGTGGAAGCTCTCAATTCCATCCGGCAGGCCATTCAGAACGTCAGCGAATACGTGACCTCCACCGCGGCCGCGGTCGAAGAGCAGAGTACGGTTACGAGCGAGATGTCGTCGAGCATGCAGCGCGCGGCTGCGGAAGCCGCAAGTATCGGGCGGGCGGCCTAGCGCCAATCTGTCGCAGGCGGCTTATCCGTCGGCCGGCCCTGACAAGCCGGCCGCACGAAATTCGCGTGGCATCTATGCATTGCCATTCGAGAACGGAAGGTGCCCGCGGAAAATCCCGATCTTTGGACGGCTCGCATTACCGCGTATAAGGTGAACGAGGATCGCGTTCACTGATGAGTCTTTCAAGCCCGTTTATCCGTCGGCCTGTGGCCACGACGCTGCTGACGTTCGGGTTGGTCGCGGCGGGCGCCATCGCTTTTTTCAAGCTGCCGGTCTCGCCGCTGCCCGATGTCGATATCCCGACCATCTCGGTGCAGGCGACGTTGCCGGGTGCGAGTCCCGAGGACGTCGCGACCACGGTCGCGAGCCCGCTGGAGCGCCATCTCAGCCAGATCGCCGATGTCACCGAAATGACGTCGTCGAGTTCGCTCGGCTCGGCGCGCATCAATCTGCAGTTCGGCATCAGCCGCAACATCAATGGCGCGGCGCGCGACGTCCAGGCCGCGATCAACGCCGCGCGCGCCGATCTGCCGACCTCGTTGCGCAGCAATCCGACCTACCGCAAGTTCAATCCGGCGGCCGCGCCGATTCTGATTTACACGCTGACCTCCGATACGCTGACCCCCGCTGAACTCTATGATGCCGCCTCGACCGTGCTGGCCCAAAAACTGTCCCAGGTCGAAGGCGTCGGCGAAGTCAGCGTCAGCGGCGGATCGCTGCCCGCGGTGCGCGTCGATCTGGTCCCGCAAGCGCTCTACAAATACGGCATCGGGCTCGAGGACGTCCGCGCGGCGCTGACCAGCGCCAATGCCCACAGTCCCAAGGGCGGCATCGATGTCGCGGGCCAGCGCTACCAGATCTATTCGAACGACCAGGCCCTCAAGGCGGAGGACTATAAATCGCTGGTGGTCGCCTATCGCAACGGCGCGCCGGTCCGGCTGACCGATGTTGGCGAGGTGCTGGATTCCGTCGAGAATTTGCGCACGCTTGGCCTTGCCAACGGCAAACGGGCGGTCACGATGGTGGTCTACCGGCAGCCCGGCGCCAATATCATCGGCATGGTCGATCGCGTGAAGTCGCTGATGCCGCAGTTGCGGGCCTCGGTCTCGCCCGCAATCGACATCAATCTGGCGGTCGACCGCTCGATCACGATCCGGACCTCGCTGCGTGACGTCGAGATCACGCTGATCATTGCGGTGATCCTCGTGATCCCGGTGGTGTTCGCATTTTTGCGCAGCGCCCGGGCGACATTGGTGCCGGTGGTCGCCGTATCGGTATCGCTGGTCGCAACATTCGCGGTGATGTATCTGCTCGGTTACAGCCTCAATATCTTCTCGCTGATGGCGCTCACGGTCGCGACCGGATTCGTGGTCGACGACGCCATCGTCGTGCTGGAAAACATCACCCGCCATCTCGATGCCGGCACCCCACCGCGCGAGGCCGCGCTATTGGGCTCGAAAGAAGTCGGCTTCACGGTGCTGTCGATGAGCGTGTCGCTGATCGCGGTGTTCGTTCCGATCCTGCTGATGGGCGGCCTGGTCGGCCGGCTGTTCCGAGAATTCGCGATGACCATCACGGTTTCGATCGTGATCTCGCTGGTGGTCTCGCTGACGACCACGCCGATGATGTGCGCCATGCTGTTGCGCAGCGAGCGCGACCGGCCGCACGGGCGGATCTATCGCGTCAGCGAGCGCGTGTTCGAGGCGTTACTGAGTTTCTACCGTTGGACGCTGAGCGCAGCCTTGCGTCATCCGCTCTCGGTGATGGTGATTCTGGCGGCGACGCTCTGGCTGAATTTCCATCTCTATGCGGCGGTCCCGAAAGGCTTCGTGCCGCAACAGGACACCGGATTGTTGCTCGGATCGGTTCAGGCCGATCAAAGCATCTCGTTTCAATTGATGCAGCAGAAGCTGCGGCAATTCATCGATATCATCAAGGTCAATCGAGCTGTCGATACCGCCGTCGGATTCACTGGCGGCGGGCTCGGGCCGGGCGGCGGTTCGACCAATTCCGCAACCGTGTTCGTTTCCCTAAAGCCGCTTCGCGACCGCGATCTGTCCGCCGAGCAGGTGATTGCCGTGCTGCGCGACGAGATGGCCGCGGTGCCCGGGGCCACGCTGTTCCTGCAGGCGGTGGGCGATCTCGGCGCCGGTGGTCGCTCGGGCAATGCGCAGTATCAATATACGCTGCAGGGATCGACCTTCGACGAGCTGAACGAATGGATACCGAAGATCGTGACAGCACTTCAGGCCGTGCCGTCGCTGACCGACGTCAGCAGCGACCAGCAGAACAAGGGCCTGCAGGCCAATGTGGTGATCGACCGCGATTCCGCCGCGCGGCTGGGCATCGCGGTCAGCCAGATCGACAACACGCTCTATGATGCTTTCGGCCAGCGGCAGGTTTCGACCATCTATGTCGCGCGCAACCAGTATCATGTGATCATGGAGGTGGCGCAGGAATACCTGCAGAACCCGCAGACGCTCAAGGATGTGTATGTCTCGACCGTGGGCGGGCCGGCCACCGGTTCGCAAACCACCAATGCGGTGGCCGGAACGATCGTGTCGCCGACGCAGGGGGCTGCCGGAAAGGCTGCGCAGATCGCGGCCAGCGCCGTGCGCAATCAGGCGACCAACTCGATCGGCGCCACTGGAAAGGGCGCGTCATCGACCGGGACCGCGGTGAGCACCAGCCAGGAGGCGATGATTCCGCTGTCGAGCGTCACGCAGCTTGGCCAGGGGCAAACCTCGCTGGTGGTCAGCCATCAGGGCGTGCTGGTCTCCAACACCATCTCGTTCAATCTCGCGCCGGGCATTTCGCTGGGCACCGCGGTGACGACGATCGAGGAGACCATGAACCGGATCGGCGTTCCCGCGACGATCCGTGGCTCGTTCCAGGGCGCCGCCAAGATCTTTCAGGAATCGCTCGCCAGCGAACCTTATCTGGTGCTCGCGGCATTCGCGACGATCTACATTTCACTCGGCATGCTCTACGAGAGCTACGTTCATCCGCTGACGATCCTGTCCACGCTGCCGTCGGCCGGCGTCGGCGCGGTACTGGCGCTGATGCTGTTTCACACCCAGTTCGATATCATTGGAATGATTGGCGTGATCTTGCTGATCGGCATCGTCAAGAAGAACGCGATCATGATGATCGATTTCGCACTCGATGCCGAGCGGCAGCGCGGCCTGTCGCCGGCCGATGCGATCTTCGAGTCCTGCATGCTGCGTTTCCGCCCGATCATGATGACCACGATGGCCTCGCTGCTCGGCGCCGTGCCGCTGATCGTCGGCATGGGCGAAGGCAGCGAATTCCGCCAGCCGCTCGGCATCACCATCATCGGTGGACTGGTGCTGAGCCAGATCCTGACGCTCTACACCACACCTGTCGTCTATCTCTATCTCGATCGCTTCCGGCACTGGACCATGCGAAAACGAAAGCGAGCCGCCGCATGATTGCGGCGTTACGCTAACTTAACTTTCGAACATTGGCGGCTTCGGCTACGCTTGCCGGCGGTAAGTCGCGGGGATCGCCGGCATGTCCCACGGTCTGGAAACATTCAGCAATAAAAGGCTCCGGCGCGCCGCAAAGCTCGCATGCGGCGTCGTCATTCTCGCGATCGGATGGTGGGGCCTGTCAGGCGTTGGAAAAGGGCAAGCCGCCAGCAAATCGGATGCCGCACCGGGGCGTGTCGAGGGTGGCGGCGAGGTGTTGTCGCTCGGCACGTCGGCGACCGGAACGATCGCGGAATTGCTGGTCAAGGCCGGCGATCATGTTCAGGCCGGCCAGCATCTGCTGCGGGTAGAGTGCCGCAATATCGAACGCGAAATCGAGGCGCGCGAGTCGGACCTTGCCGCATCCGATGCGGTGTTCGCCCGTGTCACACACGGCTCGCGGCCCGAGGAGATCGCCATCGGGGTTGCCAACGTCAATCTGGCGGAAGCGCGATTGCACGAGGCGGAGAAACAATTTCAGCGCGCCCAGACGTTGCACCAGGGCGTCACCGTCACGCGGGTCCAGATCGACCAGGCCGAGCGCGACGCACGGATCGCGGCCGCTCAACTCGATGAAGTCCGCGCCAAGCTCGTGCTGCTGCAGGTCGGCTCCCGCGAAGAAGATGTGACCGAAGCGCGCTCGCGGCGCGACGCGGCCAAAAAGCGATTGGAAGAAGCTACCACGCGTCTGAATTATTGCACGGTGGATGCGCCGATCAATGGCGTCATCCTGAGCACGCGCGTCAGTCCCGGACAGATGGTGAGTTCGATGGCGCCGGTCACCTTGATGACGATGGTCGATGACAGCAAACGTCAGGTGCGCGCCTTTGTCGGGGAGCGCGAAGTCTCGGAGGTTTGTCCAGGAGAGCGCGCCCATATCGCCGTCGATGGTTTTCCGGAGATGCAGTTTGACGGCGCTGTCGAGAGCGTTGCGACCACCATCGGCGAAAACCCCTATGCCGGCAATGCGCCCCAACAGTTCCGTCAGGTGATGCTGTCGGTGCCGGACAAGCAGCCGCAAATACCGATCGGGCTGCGGGTTGCCGTGCAGTTCACGAGTTGTCTGGCGGCGAAGTAGCGGTAAATGAATCGGCAACGATGCGGATTGGTCACCTCGCCCCGCGTGCGGCACGGCTATCGCATATGACTTTCCGCCGCGGTAATCGCCTGGGGCCTCATGGTTCGAGACGCCTCGAAGACGAGGCTCCTCACCATGAGGGTTTGAGATTTAGCCGCACAGAAAGTCCTCATCCTGAGGGGACGCCGCAGGCGGCCGTCTCGAAGGATGGCCGCACAAAGACTGCAGGCCCAATCTCTTTCTTCATATGCGATAGCCCTACCGCGTGCGGGGCGAGGGCGCGCACTTAGACGGATCTAATTCCGCCCGTTCTACCCCAGCGGTCCCGATGTCTTCACCGGTGCGCACTTGCCGAACAGGCTCAAGGCCGAGCTGACGCCAGGAACGCCGCAGATGAATCCGTTCGGCCGGTATTTGATCCGGATCTTGTCGATGTCGAACATCGCAAGGCTCATGAACGCATTCAGCCGCAGCACCTGGTTGCTGTCCCGGGTGTGAAAGATATCGAATGTCTTTTGCACAAACCGGGTCTTTTCATTTGGATCGACGGTGCTGCCCGAAGCCCATTGCTTCACCGCCGTCATGGCTTGATGATTGATTTCGAAACAGGTTTCGATCGCAAGCACATGATGCTTGGTGCTGTACCAGTCGACGGTGAGGGTCTTCTTGGTCTTTGGTTCGGTCAGGATGATTTTCGAGTTTTGCCGGTTGAAGGACGGCATATGCTGTTCGCAGTCGAAGCCGTAGGCGTTGAGCAGTGACATATCGATTTCTTCCGGCAAAGGCGTGCCGTCTGCCGTCGGGTTGCGATCGAGGTCGCTCGCCATGTCGATATAAAGCTCGGCCTTGCGCGCGAGCAAATTGTAGTTCTGGCTCAAATCGGCATAGGCCTTGATATAATCTTTGTAAATTTCCTGCGCATTGACCGTCTCGTAACCGGTGGCTTGCGCGTCGGTGCCTGAGGTGACCGCGTTGTGGTAACTGGTGATGAGCTGCCGTTGCAGATTGAGCGGCGCGGCCAATGCGCTCGATGCGTCGGTGAATGTTTGCGTCGCCGCCGCCATATCAGCCTGAGCCTGCGCGGTCACTTTGTTCTCGTAGGCCGACAGGTTCTGGAAATAGGCGCCGATCAAGGTCCCGAACAGGCTCAGTACGGTCAGGCTCTTGACGAACGAGTATTCGCCTTCCGCCTTGGACAGCATGGATTTGAACCATCCTGCGCGGGACGGCGCGTTCGGGCCCCCGTCGGCATTCGACATGTTCGCACCCGTGTTTTGCGCCACAGAGAGCGGGCAGGATAATCTCGTATTTTTACGATCGCAATCTAGGATTGCTTACCCCACCTTTCTTCGTCGGGCTGTTGACTACCCGATGGGCAAATCAACGCGTCTGGTGTTGAATCGTTTGTCCAGTCTCCCCTTCACAAAATATTCTGATTTTCAGAAATCGCAAACCAGTCTATATCCATGGCCATCCCGCCTCACAAGAGGGGCGCTTCGCGGTCGTCACGGGCGTTGGGTGCGGGATGCGGTGGACGCGGCAGCGTCGGCGCACGAAAGTGCGCAGACGAACGATGCTGACGCGGACGGCGAAGTCGTGTGGTCCTGACGCCCCGACGCTGGCGTCAAGTTCCTGAGAAGCAAGCTTCTCAGGGGCGACGGTGGCAAAAGAGCCCGGTCGCCGGGGAGAGCGCGAAATAAGCCGTTAAAACCATTGCGCGGGGAAAGCCGGATGTTTTCCGGTGAACTCGTGGTGACTAACGCGCGTGCTTTCTACACTACACGCGCGGCTGCGGGTGCATCGGACACCCGGCTTTCCCCGCGCCCTCTGTTTGGAGGGACAAGGTTCTTGCAAAACTTCGGGCGTATCGCGCCGCGGGAATGCGAGCCCATGTCCTCACAGCGTCGTCCCGGCGTTCGCCGGGACGACGCTGTGAGGGACGTCCATCGGACGCACTCGCGCAAGCCATCATCATCACCATGACTTGACTCCCACTGCGTCCTGCCGCCTCAATAGTGGTATGAAGTTTGCTCCTTTTTGCGAGCGCCCCAAATAAGAGGCGCGTCTGATGAAAGTATTTTTGATGGGGCTGTTCGATCGCGTGCGACCAAGAATTGCAAATTGCCTGATCCTCGCGGCGGCGAGCCTTTGTCTGTCCAGCGTGGCGCAGGCTGACGAAGCCGCCAAACTGCCGCTGGCGATCAGCAGCGCTCCGATCATGCCCTACACCAACGGCATCGTCGCCGCGCAGCATGGCTTCTTTGCCGATCAGGGGTTCGATCTCTCGCGCAAGGTGTTGGCCAACTACTCGGTGATCGTCAGCGCCTTGGCGTCCGGGCAGGTGGAAGTCGTCACCATGTCGATCGATTCCCTGATCCGGGCGCATGTCAACGGGCTCGATTGGAAGCTGCTCTATCAGACCGATATCTACGATTCAGGGAATGCCGATGCCGTCCTGGTTTCGCGGCCCGATTTGAATATCGCCTCTGCCAAGGACCTCGAGGGTAAATCGGTTGCCGTCATCACGGGCGGGATCTCCGAAGCGGCGTTGCGCGGCTGGATGAGCGACAACGGCGCCGATTTTTCCAAGGTTCGTGTCCTGGAAGTTCCTTTCACGCAGATTATCGGTGCGCTGCAATCCAAAACGCTGGATGCCGCGCATATCGTCGAGCCCTTCATGACGGTGTCGCTCGGCAATGGATCGACAAAATTCGTCGTTAAGCATCTGGATTCGATCTCTAAACGCTTCATGATTTCCGGCTTCGTTGCCAAGTCGTCATGGATTGCCGAAAATCCGGAAAAGGCGCGGCGCTTCGTCGCCGCGATGAATGCCAGCACCCAGTTCGTGCTGGATCATCCGCAGGATGTGCTGCCGATCCTCGCCAAGGAAACGCGCATCGATCAGGCGGTGCTCAGTCAATTCTTTCCGCAGCACTACGTCATATCGACGACGGTTCGTCCGGAGGAAATCCAGGGCGTGATCGATTTCATGGCCAGGCAAAAGCAGATCGACAAGGGCTTCGACTATCGTGAGATCGTGTCGGACTACGCGCCCGTTGCAAAATAAAATGAGGTGAGACAATGGAAAAGCAGCACATCAATCCACCCGTGATCTTCGAGCATCCGGCCTTCACCCGGGTCATCACGGTCACCGGTCCGATGAAGCTGATCTGGATTTCGGGCATGACGCCGCAGAAGGAGGATATGAGCGCGGTGTTTCCGGGGGACTACCTTGCCCAATATCTCTATGTGATGGAGAAACTCGACGCGCAGCTCAAATCCGTCGGCGCAACCTGGGACGACGTCACGTTTCGCCGGACCTACACGCTGGACGTCGACAAGTTGAAGGTGGCCCAAAATCACCCGAGCACACAGCGTTTCTTCACCAAGAAGCCATGCAGCACCTTGATTGGCGTCACCCGGTTGAGCGATCCTGAATTCCTGCTTGAAATCGAAATCATGGCCGCGGTCGCAGACTGAACGATGTGAACGCATCCGTAGTGCCGGATATATCGGGGGCTCATGCTTGAAGTTTCAGGGTTGCGGAAAGCCTATTCCGGGTCCGGCGCCGCGCGAACGATTTTGGACAATATCGAATTCCAGGTGCCGGAGCGGCAATTCGTTTCCATCATCGGTGCGTCGGGCTCTGGAAAGTCGACGCTGCTTCGTTGCATCGCAGGTTTGACGGAAGCCTCTGGCGGAACCGTCCTGATCGACAAGCGCGCGGTTCGGGGAACGCCTGAGGAAGTCGTCTACGTATTTCAGGAATATAGCCGCTCGTTATTCCCCTGGCGCCGCCTTATCAGAAATGTCGCCTATCCCATCGAGGAAGCCGTTACAAAAGACGAAGCTGCCGCCCAAGCCCGCGCCTATATCGGCAAGGTCGGTCTGGCCGGCTTTGAAGCCTACTATCCGTGGGAGCTTTCGGGAGGGATGCAACAGCGGGCGGCCATCGCCCGCGCTTTGGTCAAGCAGCCGAAATATCTCCTGATGGACGAGCCGTTTGGCGCGCTCGATGCGCAAACGCGCAACCAGTTGGAAGATATGCTTCTGGGCATATGGAGCAGCACGGCGTTGACCGTGCTGTTCGTGACGCATGATATCGACGAGGCGATCTATCTGAGCGATCGTGTGCTGGTGCTGGGATCGCGGCCGGGCCGGGTCATTGCCGATATCCCGATCGACCTGCCCCGGCCGAGGGATCAAATCGAGAGCAAGGAAAATTTACGCTTCTCCGAACTGCGCCGGCAGCTATTTCGTCTGATCATCACGCCAGCGGTCGAGAACGCCACTTGAAGATCATCCAGCGTTTGTCGGGTGTGGTGTTCCTTCTCGCTCTGCTTGTCGCGTGGGAGACGATTGCCCGCCTCGGGCTGGTCACGCCAGATCAGCTACCCGCCCCAAGCGCCATCGCGCACGCCATGGCAACCGAAATTCTCCAGGGCGATCTCGCGATCGAATTCCTGCGCACGACGCGGCGGCTTGTGATCGGCTACGGCATCGCGGTCATCCTCGGGACGCTGGCCGGTTTCGCACTGGGCCGCTGGCGGTTGTTGTATGCGGCGTCTGAACCGATCATCGAGTTTTTCCGGCCGCTGCCGGTTATTGCGGTGCTGCCGGTGGCCGTGCTCCTGCTCGGGCTCGGCGATGCCATGGCCTACAGCGTGATCGCCTTCGGATCGGGCTGGGTGGTGCTGCTGCACGCGATGGACGCAGTTCGCGGCATCGATCCCGTGCTGATCGATACCGGCCGCACCTTTCAGGCGTCGGGCTTCCGCCAGTTCTCGACCATCATCCTGCCGGCGGCGGCGCCGCAGACTTTTACCGGACTGCGGGTCGCGCTCGGCAACGCCGTCATCGTCACGGTCGTGGTCGAACTGGTTTCGGGATTCGGCGGCGGCCTGGGAGGCTACATTGGCGAGGAACAGGGCGCTTTGCGAACGCCCGAGGCCTACGCGGGAATCATCCTTGTCGCGGTTCTCGGCTATGGCATCGGCAGACTGTTTGGCGTTTTCGAAGGCTCCATGCTGCGCTGGCATCGTCAAATGATGGGGCGTTGAGCATGCTCGCGCGGATTCAGCAGCGGCCGTGGGTGCTTGGGCTCGCGACGACGCTGCTTCTGCTGCTGTGCTGGCAGGCCGGTTCGCAGTCAGGTGTTCTCGATCGCCAGATCATTCCTTCCGCAGCCAGCGTTCTCGCACGGTTTGCCGCCCAATGGACGGATGCCGGCTTTTATGCGGATCTGGCCGCGACCTGCGCGCGCGTCATCGGCGGTTTTGCGGTTGCTGCTATTCTCGGCATCGGTGTTGGCCTGATCATGGGCACTTCCGAAATGGCGTATCGCACGCTCCATCTGACCATCGAGGTGCTGCGTCCCGTCCCCGCGACGGCCCTGGTGCCGATCGCGGCGGTTGCGTTCGGCGTTGGCACCGGCATGCACATTTTCATTGTGGCCAGCGCGGCGATGATCCCGATCCTGCTATCTACAGTCGATGGAGTTCGTTCTGTCGATCCCGTGTTGATCGACACCGCGCGAACGTTCGGCAAGCGCAAGGGTCTGCTGTTTCGAACGGTGCTGCTGCCGGCTGCGCTTCCGAGGATCATGACAGGCCTGCGGGTCGCGATGGCGATTGCGCTGGTCGTGGGAATCTCTTCCGAGATGATTATGAGTTTCAACGGCCTGGGGCGCCGGGTGGTCGTTGCCCAGCACATGCTCCAGATCACCGACGTTTACGCAGGGATCGTGACCCTGGCGCTGCTCGGATTTGTACTCAATCGCGCGATCTTGCTGGCGGAGCGTTGGCTGATCGGATGGCATCGGTCGATCAGCGCGAAGACGTGGAGGTGAAGAGACTTGGCATTGAAAAAACTTGGCATTGTTCGAACTGGGGCGGATGCTCGCTGCAAAAAAAGCTTCTCGCGCGAGTCCTGTTGCCAACATAGGAATGTATAATTACGCTTTACCCTTGGTAGGCTCAAACGGTCCTTCGATCGGTAGCGCACATGCCCAAATTCCTTCGCATCGGTGTCCATCAGTCGAATGTTTCTGGATACACGTCAAAGGCATGGTGGGTTCGCCGGGTTGGTTCGACGGTTTTCCTGAAGTGGGGCGCCGTCGAAGTCCATGGCGTGGGAGACGGGCGAAAGATTTATTGGACGCTGCCGCCGCAGGCGAAAACAATTCGTTGCGGCACGGTGCAGCGCGCCCAAGCTTATACAAAAACCGCCATCGCGCGGCGGCGTAGCCATAGCTATGAACCGCTGGCTGGAAGCATTACGATCCGGGGCCGACCCGCCAATCGTGGCGACGAGTTCGCACAGGCGCTCGCCACGATCCTGTTTGTCGATATCGTCCGGTCCACCGAAAAAGCCGCGCGGCTGGGCGATGCGCGTTGGACACAGGTGATGAATCTCTATTACGCCGCCGTCCGCAGAGAGCTGAAGACGTTGCGCGGAAAGGAAGTCGTGACGACGGGAGACGGGCTGCTCGCGACGTTCGGCACGCCGGCTGCCGGGGTCCGTTGTGCGGCCGCAATCCGCGAGGCCGTGCGCACGCTGGGGCTGGAGATCAGGGTGGGGCTGCATGCGGGCGAATACAAGGTGAGCGGGGCCGAAGTATTCGGTCTCGCGTTTCACATCGGCGCGCGCGTCGCCGCGAAAGCGCGTGCCGGCGAGGTCCTGGTCTCAAGCGCGGTCAAGGACCTGATGTCGCAGTCCGATATCCGTTTCAAAGATCGCGGCGTTCATCAGCTCAAAGGCGTGCCGAAGCGATGGCGCCTGTACCGGGTCGAACATTAAATCGGGGGTGGCCCGCAGATCGAAGTCTGGCTTCGCAAGAGGCTACGCCGGACACGCTTCGCCCTTTCGGTCTCACATGGCTGCGCCACGCGAAGCCCAAAAGGGCGAAGCGTGGTGCCCCTGGCCGGAATCGAACCAGCACTCCTTGCGGAACTCGATTTTGAGTCGAGCGCGTCTACCAATTCCGCCACAGGGGCTTCCGGATGCCGGCCCTTGGGCTAGCGTCGCGAAGCGGGCGGAATATAGCGGCCGGTGACTGCCGGTCAACCCGCGTTGGCGGGTCAAATCGGGGCGGTGCCAAGGTCCATTACTGTCCAAACACTCCGGTGTGAACGCGGCCGCCTCGACAGCGCCATCGGCGCGGGTTAGAGCGTTTTTGAGCCGGTTTGCGTCAGGAAATCGCGTTAGAGCAAAGATCGCCTGAATACGACGCCGGGTACGGGAGATGAACGTGACGCTTCACGCCACCGCCGCCACATCAACCGCGCAAGACAGCGCCAATCCGGCGCTGATGGCCGCATTGGCGGTCACGGCCCTTGCGGCGGGGACCATCGCGGGGGCGTGGTACTTTCAACTGGTGCTGGATATCCGTCCCTGTCCGCTCTGCCTTGAGCAGCGCTACGCGTATTATCTGGCGATCCCGCTCGGCGCGTTGATCGCGCTGGCGGCGGGCCAGAAAGCCCCGCGTGCGGTGCTGCTGGCCGGGCTCGCGATTCTCGCCCTCGCCGCACTCGGCAATGCTGTGCTCGGCACCTATCACGCCGGGGTCGAATGGGGATTCTGGCAGGGACCGACCGATTGCACCGGGCCGATCGGAGGTCTCGGCAGCGCCGGCGATCTGTTGAAGCGGCTCGATACCGTCAAGGTGATCCGTTGCGATGAGGTGCAGTGGCGCCTTTTCGGCCTGTCGCTGGCCGGCTACAACGTGCTGATCTCGCTCTTGATGGCCGCGATCGCCGCCTGGGGTTTTGTCAGGACCGCGCGCCGCTAGCAAAACTAATCGTCGACATCTTCCTGCGGCCGTCCGAACAGATGGACGATGCCGGGGGTCGCGACGGTGACGAACACGAACCGCGCCAGATGATGCGCGCCGACGAAGATCGGGTCGATATGCAGCGTTAGCGCCAGCGCCAGCATCGCGTCCATCGCGCCCGGCGCGAAGGCGACGACGATGTCGCCGAATTTGACCGGCGTCGTCAGCGCGATCACGATGACAAAGATCGCGGTCACGGCGACGGCGACCGCGAACGATCCCAGCGCCGCATTGACATGGCTGAGCAGGGTTTTGGGCCGCATCCGCGCAAAGCGCGAGCCGATCAGCGAGCCGATTCCGACCAGCGCAACCGCGCGCAGCCAGGGCGGTATCCCGCCCTCGACCAGTCCGGTGCCATGCAGCACGCTGGCCCCGATCATCGCGCCGAACATCCAGCTCGCCGGAAACTTGATCAGTCGCAACAGCAATGCCGCAGCCACCGAAGCCGCGACCAATTCGGCCAGTTCGAGCGGCGAGGCGGTCGTGGTCGCCAAGCTCAATGGCGATGCCGGGGCCATGCCGATCACCGCCAGCAGCAGCGGCAGCGCCGCGGTCAGGATGATCACGCGCATGGTCTGCACCACAGCGATCCCCGGCACATCGGCCCCCTTCTCCGCGGCGAGTATGACGATTTGCGACAGCGCGCCGGGGCTGCCCGCCAGAAAGGCCGAAGTCCGGTCCCAGCCGTGGAAGCGCTGCAGATAGAGACTGCTGCCGAAGGTCGAGCAGAAGGTGGCCAGCGCCAGCAATGCAATGGTCACCGGATAGGCGCTGATATGCTGCAGCAATTGCCGCGACATCAGCGATCCCAGCGAAATCCCAAGCAACACCAACACCGCCTGGGTGGCAATCGCCGGCACCGCGAGCGGCCTGCCTGCGATCGCGGCAATACCGACCGCGATCATCGCGCCGGAAATCAGCCCGCCGGGGAGATTTGCCCATAAAAATAGCGTGCCGCCGACAGTGCCGATCGCCAGCGTTTCAAGGAAGTTCAGGATTTTGGCGCGGCTGGGGATGGCAAGCGCCATCGATGCTAGGATTTGGCTCACGCCGCGTTATGGCAAATCCGCAAGCGGGGGACAATTGCGACAACGCAACTGCAGCAATGCAGTGCGAATGGCGGAAATTAAAGGGCCGATCATCGGGCGTGTTGGGCAGGGCAGGGCCGAATCACAAGCCCCGAATCACCAGTAACAGACTACTCCCTCCCGGATTAGGGAGGGAGCAGTCAAAATCAACCGACTAGATCACTTCTTGTCGGCAGCAGCGCGCTTGCATTCGGAACGGAATTTCTTGCGCTCTTTGCCGTGCAATCCCTTGGCATCGGCTTCCTTGGAGCATTCCAGCGAGGCCGCGCTGTGGACCACGGGTGCCTTCTCGGCTTTCGCGGCCGGCGCGGCGGCGGGTGTTTGCGCGAACGCAGAACCCATCAGCAGCATGGATGCGAAGGCGGTCGCGATCGCGCGGGAAGATATGGTCTTCATGGCAGGCACCTCGGGGTTAAAAGAAAGGGGCAACGTCGCGCCGCGATGCTGAACCGCGGATGAATAAAGCCGGTGAGATGGCGTTTCCGCGCCGCGATATTTTTAAGCAGCGATGGATGGCCGTTGTCACCCGCCTTCGCTACGTTAGGATGGGGACCTCGATATAGCCATGCCCCAAGGAGACCAGGGATGACCATTCAAGCAAAATTATTGTGTGCGGTTGCGGCGTCGGGTTTTGTTGCGTTTGTGGCGGCATCGCCGGCGCAGGCGCTGAGCTCGCAGGAGTGCAGTGCGAAATACCAGGCGGCGAAAACCGCCGGCACCCTCAACGGCCAGAAGTGGAATGATTTCCGCAAAGCCCAATGCAGTGCGGATGCTGCCGCGACCCCCGCCGCGATGCCGGCGCCCGCACCGGCACCGGCGCCTGCACCGAAAGAGGTGGCGAAGAAACCTGAAGCCGCGCCGGCCTTCCCGATGCCGACGGGCAATGCGGTATTCCCCTTCGCCATCAATCCGAAATACGCGCAGGAAAGCGCCGGCAAGGCCCGGATGCACACCTGCGTCGATCAATACAACGCCAACAAGGAAACCAACGGCAATGGCGGCCTGAAATGGATCCAGAAGGGCGGCGGCTATTACAGCGAGTGCAACAAGAAGCTGAAGGGCTGAAACAGCCTTCGATTCCGCGAAAGGCTCGGGCCGGATTGGCCCGGGTCTTTTGCTGACAAGCTTTTTACCAACAAGTGTTTTACCGATAGCAATTGAATAAAAGGAAGCATTGCCGGATGCGACCAATCGATTTCGCGGGGCGGATATGACGAAAAACTTCCGGCAGCTAACGGCCTCGATCGGGATTATCGTCATTTTTCAGATCGCCCCGGCGGTGGCGGCCGATCCTTCGGCAAACATCGGCCGGCTTGCCCAGGCGGCAGAGCCTGCCGCGTCTGCGACGGCGCCAGCTTCGGAGTCAAAAGCACCTGACCCTTCGCCCCCGGCGGCCTCTGCGCCGTCCAATCCAACCTCGACCGCAATCGTCGTAAAACCCGCGCCATCAGCGGCGGGATGCGGGCTGAAATATCTGACCGCTGAAGTTTCCGGCAAATTGAAGGGCCGCAAGTGGAAAGAGTTTCGGGAGCAGGAGTGTGGACCGACCACCTCGCAGGCGGTATTTCCGACGGCGATTGCACCGAAATATTCCGCAGAGCCTGCGGATAAGGCGCGGACGCACACCTGTGCGGACCAGTTCACCGCCAACAAGGCCACCAATGCAAATGACGGCCTGAAATGGATCGAAAAGAGTGGCGGCTATTACAGCGAATGCGTCAGCCGCCTGAAGGGTTGAAGCATTCGCCGGCATCGCCTGCCGCCGCCGATGCGCGTCCGTGGACATAGGGATGATCGCAAGCCTCAGTCTGATCCTGCTCTGCCAATTGGCCGGCGAAGTTTTCGTGCGTGGTGTCGCCTTGCCGATACCGGGACCGGTGATCGGCCTGATGCTTCTGCTGGTATTGCTGTTGGCGCGTGACCGCTTCAAAATTCTCGCGCGCGGGCCGTTGCAGCAGGATGGCGTGGAGAATGCGAGCCGGGGCCTGCTCGCGCATCTGTCGCTGCTGTTCGTCCCGGCCGGTGTCGGCGTCGTGCAGAAGCTTGATCTCATCGCCGAGCATGGCATCGCCATCATTGTGATTCTTGCGGTCTCTGTGGTGGTGACGTTGCTGGTGACGGTGGCGACATTTCGTCTCGCCAGCCGCCTGATGACGCGCAATGGGAGCGCGCCATGAGCGCAAATCCGCTCTCGCTGTGGGTATATCTGTCGCAGTCGCCGCTGCTCTGGCTGACGGTGACGCTATTGGTCTATGCGATCGCGGACGCCGTATCGCTGGCAACGCATCGTCATGCGCTGGCCAATCCCGTGCTGCATTCGATCTGGATCATCGGGGTTTTCCTGCTGCTCACCGGCACCTCCTACACGACCTATTTCGGTGGAGCCCAGTTCGTGCATTTCTTGCTTGGGCCAGCGACCGTGGCGCTGGCGGTGCCGCTTTACGAAAACCGCAAGACCGTGCTGGCCGCGATGCTGCCGATGCTGGTGGCGCTGGTGGCGGGCTCGGTGACCGCGGTGATTTCGATCGTGCTGTTGGCGGAGGTCGCGGGCTTGCCGCGCGCGGTGGTGTTGTCGCTGGCCCCGAAATCGGTCACGGCGGGCGTTGCGATGGGCATCAGCGAATCCCTGCATGCCGATCCGTCGCTGACCGCGGTCGCGGTCGTCCTCACCGGCATCATGGGCGCGATCATCGTGACGCCGCTGATGAACCGGATGCGCATCACGGACTTTCGCGCGCGCGGATTCGCCGTCGGCATCGCCGCGCACGGCATCGGCACCGCCCGCGCGTTTCAGGTCGATGCGGTCGCGGGCGCCTTCGCCGGCATCGCGATGAGCCTCAATGCGCTCGTGACCTCGCTATTGGTGCCGCTGGCCGTGACGCTGCTGGTGCGCTGATCCAATGTCGATTTGCTGCACTGCCGCCATGGAGGTTTGCGAAGATTCCCTTTACGGTCTCTCAGCAAAAGCAAGGTGACGTTCTTGATTATCTCTACGGTGCAGGGCGTGCTGGGACTGGCGTCGGGAGCGCTGGTTGGATTTTCGCTTGGCCTTGTCGGCGGCGGCGGATCGATCCTCGCGGTGCCGCTGATGGTCTATGTGGTCGGTGTATCCGATGCCCATGTCGCGATCGGCACCAGCGCCATCGCAGTAGCCGCCAATGCCGCCATCAATCTGTCGAACCATGCGCGCAACGGCACGGTGCAATGGTCGTGCGCGCTGATGTTTGCGGCGGCCGGTATTCTCGGCGCCTTTACAGGTTCGATCTTTGGCAAAATGCTCGATGGTCAGAAATTGCTGGCGCTGTTCGCGCTGCTGATGATCGTCATCGCGGTGTTGATGCTGAAAACGCGCACGCGGATCGGCCTGCCCGACGTGAAGATGACCAGAGACAACATGCCGGCCATTGTCGGCCTCGGCATCGCGACCGGGACGCTGTCCGGCTTCTTCGGTATCGGCGGTGGATTCCTGATCGTGCCTGCCCTGATGCTGGCAACGGGAATGTCGATCATGAACGCGGTATCCTCGTCGCTGGTTGCAGTGACGACCTTCGGCCTGACTACGGCGACGAGCTATGCGTGGTCCGGGCTGATTTCGTGGGAACTCGCGGGATTGTTCATTGCCGGCGGCATCGTCGGCGGGTTGATTGGCACCCGCTCGGCGCGCGCCCTGTCGATGCGGCACGGCGCGCTCAATATTGTGTTCGCCGCGGTCATCATAGCGGTGGCGCTTTACATGCTGGCGCGTAACTTATCCTCGATCTGAGCGTAAATAGCAGATAGACGTCCGCCAAAGGCAGTCAGCCGGGAGACCCCACATGACCATATCGATCGATCCGGCCCGGCCGTATCAGACAAGGCGCGAGACGCTGGGCCTGCTCGGCGCCGGGGCGGTCTTGCTCGGTATCAACATCGCCCCTGGCCCGGCGCTGGCGCAGGGTGACAATGTGCTGACGGAAGCGCTGGTGTTGCGCGATCCGGATGTCCCGGTCGCCGGCAATGCCAATGGCGACATCACAATTGTCGAATATTTCGACTATAATTGCCCCTATTGCCGCAAGCTCGAACCTGAACTCGGCCAGGTGGTGCATGATGACGGCAAGGTCAGGCTGGTGCGCAAGGATTGGCCGATCCTGGGACCCACCTCGGTGATAGCGGCGCGGATGGCGCTTGCCGCCAAGTACCAGGATAAATCAAATCAGGCGCATGATGCCTTGATGGGAAACAATTCGAAGCTGACCGAGCCGCGCATCAACGAACTGCTGGCCGGCGCCGGTATCGACATGGATCGTCTGACACGCGACCTCGCCGCGAATGGCGCGGCGATCGACGCCATCCTGAAGCGCAACAACGATCAGGCGACGGCATTCGATTTCAAGGGCACGCCGTCGTTTATCGTCGGCAAGTTCCGCGTGCCGGGCGTGCTGACCATGGAGCAGTTTGCCCAGGTTATCGCGGATGCGCGCAAGGCCGCGAAGAAGTCGTAGCTATCGCGGCGCGCTTTCGAAGCCGTTATTTCGACGCAGGCTATTTGGATGAGAGCCTGATCCAGTCCTTATGGGCCTGCATTTTCAGCGCATCCCAGTCGGTGGCCGCGACGTCCCAGTTGACGATGGTCCTGCTGTTCGTTGCGCTCTGGCCGTTCGCGACGGTCGAGGTCGTCTGCGAATCGTAGGCGTAGACGCCCGCGACCAATAACAGCGCACCTAAAATCATCCCTAGAAAAACCCGCATCGCAAACCCTCCGGTGACGACGGACAACGGTCTTTCCCGGGGATGGTTCCCTCAACTCCGCGGCGTTTCAGGTCCGCGCGAATGCCCGCGTCAGCCAGTCGATGAATACGCGGACGCGCGGCGATAGCTGCCGGTTGCGCGGATAAAGCAACGACACCGGTGTCGGCGAGGGTGGAAAGTCCGGCAGTACAGCGACCAGCGTGCCGCGCTTGAGATCGTCCTCGATGTGATAGCGCGGCACCTGAATCAATCCGAGACCGAGCCGCGCCGCGGCGACCAGACTCTCGGCGCCGTTGACCGAAACCGTCGCACGCAACGTGATCTCGCGCACCGCGCCATCGACAGTGAACTCCAACGGCAGCAGCGTGCCGGATCCTGACGAATGGAAGCCGACCATGAGATGACCGTCGAGGTCATCGACATTCCTGGGCCGGCCGAACCGGTCGATATAGGCCGGTCCGGCGCAGGTGATTTCCTCCAGCATCGCAACGCGGCGGGCGATCATGTCGCTGTCCTGGAGATCGCCGACGCGCAACACGCAATCGATGCCCTCGCGGATCAGATCGACCAGCCGGTCGCCCTCGCTCATGTAGAGTTCGATGCCGGGATATTCGGCGAGGAAGTCCGGCAGGCGCGGCATCACAAAATGACGCGCCAGCGTGCCGTGAACATCGACGCGCAGCAGTCCCTTCGGCTTGGCGCCACCAAAGGCGGCTTCAGCTTCCTCGAGATCGGCAATCAAGGACAGGCAGCGCCGGTAATGCGCCTCGCCGTCCAGCGTCGGATTGACCTGCCGCGTGGTGCGCTCCAATAGCCGCACCCCGAGGCGGGCTTCCAATTGTTTCACGGCGTCGGTGACGGTCGAGCGCGGCAGGCCGAGATCCCCGGCCGCCAGCGTAAAACTGCGCCGCTCAACCACCCGGGTAAACACCCGCATCCCCTCGAATCGATCCATCTAATTGTTCGTATATTTCGGATTGTGATGCCAGATTATAGGGAATTATTCGAGAAATAAACAGGTCTAGCTTTCTGCCATCAGACGCGGACCAGCCGCGAAACATGAGGAGACTGAAAAATGACCAACGAAACCAACAAAGTGGCTGTTGTAACGGGTGCTTCGCGCGGAATCGGCGCGGCCGTGGCGGAACGCCTCGCCAGGGACGGCTTCACCGTCGTCATCAATTATTCCGGTGACGCCAAGCCCGCCGAGGCGCTTGCCCGCAAGATCGAAAGCGCCGGCGGCCGGGCGCTGACCGCCAAGGCCGATGTCAGCGACGCCAACGCGGTGCGCGGCATGTTCGACGCGGCGGAAACGGCATTCGGCGGCGTCGATGTGCTGATCAACAATGCCGGCATCATGAAACTCGCCAAGCTCGCCGACAGCGACGATGCGGCGTTCGACCGGCAGATCGCGGTTAATCTCAAGGGCAGCTTCAACACGATGCGGGAGGCTGCCAGAAGGCTGCGCGATGGCGGGCGTATCGTCAATTTCTCGACCAGCGTGGTCGGGCTCAAACTGGAAACTTACGGCATCTATGCCGCGACCAAGTCCGCGATCGAAACCATGACCGCGATCCTGTCGAAGGAATTGCGCGGCCGTCACATCGCGGTCAATGCGGTGGCGCCGGGACCGGTCGCGACCGACCTGTTTCTCAACGGCAAAACGCCGGAGCTGATCGACCGGCTGGCCAAGATGAATCCGATGGAGCGTCTCGGCACACCCGAGGATATCGCCTCCGCCGTGTCGTTCCTCGCCGGTCCCGAAGGCGGATGGATCAACGGCCAGGTGCTGCGCGCCAATGGCGGCATGGTCTGAATCAAACGGCGATGTCTGGTTGCGACCGGACATCGCCATTTGCCCTTCATCTTCAAAACATCGATCAAGGAATACGTGCCATGAAACAGGTCATCGTCATAACCGGCGCTTCCAGCGGTTTTGGCCGGCTGTCCGCCAATGCGCTGGCAAATGCAGGCCATACGGTTTACGCGTCGATGCGCGACACCACAGGCCGCAATGCGGCTCAGGTCGCCGATGTCGAGAAATACGCCAGGGATCACAAAATCGATTTACGCGCGATCGAGCTCGACGTCGGTTCTCAGGCGTCGGCCGATGCTGCCATCGCTGAGATTATCGCCGAGCAAGGGCGTATCGATGTCGTGATGCACAATGCCGGTCATATGGTGTTCGGGCCGGCCGAGGCCTTCACACCGGAACAGCTCGCCGAACTCTACGATGTCAATGTGCTCAGCACGCAGCGCGTCAACCGGGCCGTACTGCCGCAACTGCGCAAGCAGGGCAGGGGACTATTGCTCTGGGTCTCCAGCAGCAGCTCGGCCGGAGGCACGCCTCCCTATCTCGCGCCATACTTCGCGGCCAAGGCCGGCATGGACGCGATGGCAGTGGTCTATGCGCGCGAGTTGTCGCGATGGGGTATTGAAACCTCCATCGTCGTGCCGGGCGCCTTCACCGGCGGCACCAACCATTTCGCCCATGCCGGCTCGCCCGCCGACAAGGCGCGGATGTCGGAATATGAAGCCGGCCCCTATGCCGGTTTCGGCGAGCAGATTCAGAAAGCGTTCGCGGCGATCGTGCCCCCCGACGCGGATGCCTCCCTGGTGGCGGATGCGATCGTCGAGATCATCGATACGCCATTCGGCAAGCGGCCGTTCCGGGTTCATGTCGATCCCAGCCAGGACGGCGCCGACGTCGCATTCGCGGTGATCGATCGTGTTCGCAACGAAATGCTGCACCGTGTGGGGTTTTCGGATCTGCTCAAGCCGAGGATGAATTGAAAATCTGGAGCCGGCGGCGCAACGCGCTGCAGGCTTCCGGTTATGTCTCGCGCAGCCAGCTCAGGATCGCCGGGTTCATCTCGCGCGGATAGCAATGGCTGAGATCCGGAAGCTCCCGATAGGTCACATTAGCGCCGGCGGCGGATAATAGTTCGTGGGTTTGCCGCGCCACCTGCACCGGGAACATCCAGTCGAGCTGGCCGTGCACGAGATAGACCGGCAGACCGCGCAATCTCTCCGCATCGGCCATCTCGGCCATCAGCGGGTGGAAAGTGGCCGACACCGGCGCAAGATGCGTGAAAGGCGACGCACTTTCGAGCCCGCTGACATAGCAGAACGTGCCGCCATCGCTCATCCCGGTCAGCAGCAGCCTGTGGGGATCGATGTTGTAGCGGCTTCGCACCGTCTCCAGTATGCGGGCGAGGTTCGGGCTGTCGGTATCTTCGCCCATGAGGGCCCAGGTGGTTTTGGGTGAAGGACTATCCGTCGCGGTCGGCGCGACAAGGATCGCGCCGTGGCTGCGCGCGTCACGCAGCCAGCTCCAGAGAAAACCGCGGCCGTTGCCGCTGCCGCCATGCAACGCCACCACCAGCGGCCAGGCCCGATCCGGCTATAATATTCCGGCACGTACAGTGAGAACCCGCCGCGGCTGCCGGGTTCGCTGTGGTCGTGAAAGATTCCGGTGCCGGGGTTGGCGGGCGCCGCGAGCCGTGCTTCCAGCTCGGCGTCTTCACGCAACATCGGATCGGTGAAGAAGCTGCTGACCGGCGGCAATTTTGAGATGAGAGGATACAGCGCCTCCTGCGCGCGCGGCGCGTAACGCAACGCACGAAACACCGCGACGAGGTCGCCCTGGCCCTGCTGTACCGCACGCAATCCCGCGAAGGCCGCCAAAGCCGCATCGCTCGCACTCCGCAACGGTACTTGCAGATGCGCGAATTCTTCCGGCCAGCCTGTCAGGCGCGGAAGCTCGGCCTGCAACGCCTGATCTGGCGTACCGGCGGCCTGCATGACACGTCCGAAGTCCGATGGATTGAGATGGCGCGCGATGAAGCCGAGCGCTTCCAGCGATTGCAGCAGTGGCGGCAGCACGGCCACGATGTCGTCCACCACGGCCTCGCTCATCGCGCTGATCCTCAAAGCGTTTTCCAGCGAAAGCCTGTCCCGGACCTGATCCGGGGTGGATATCGGTTCGCGTCAAGAAAACGCGCCAAACTTTAATGCAACCGGGGAGCCTTCAGCATCTTGCCGCGGTCGGTCGAGGCCAGCACCACATCGAAGGTGACGCCCTCATGATAGACCGTGAGCGGCACGTCGATCCCGGCAGCCCCGAGCGACCAGAGCTTGCGGTAGAAGCCGGTCTGGCTTGTGACTTTCTCGCCGGCCACGGCGAGGATTACATCGCCGGCCTTGAGTTCCGCGCGCGCTGCCGGGCCCTTGGCGGAGATGCCGACCACGACGACCTTGTTGTCGATCTCGGTCGAATACATCCCGAGCCATGGCCGCGCCGGCTTGTTGACGCGGCCGAATTTCTTCAGGTCATCGAGCACTGGCTTGAGCAGATCGATCGGCACGACCATGTTGACATGTTCGGCCTTGCCCTCGCGCTCGCGTTCGAGCTGCAGCGAGCCGATGCCGATCAACTCGCCGCGGTTCGAGATCAGTCCGGTGCCGCCCCAATTGGGATGCGCGGGGAGGGTGAAGATCGCTTCGTCCAGCAGATATTCCCAGTAACCGGCGAATTCCTGCTTGGCGGCGATGTGGCTGGCGACCGATCGCGTGCGTCCGCCGGCGCCGCCGAGCACGACGCGGTCGCCGACTTCGGTGGCCGCCGAAGAACCCAGCGGCAGCGGTTCGATATCCATCTGGCCCAGCGCCTGCACTAGGCCGAAGCCGCTCACATTATCGACGCCGAGCGCGTGGCCCTGCACCACCCGGCCGTCGCCGATATGCAGCCAGACGGTTTCGGCCTCGGTGATCAGATAGCCGATGGTCAATATCAGCCCATCTTCGATCAGCACGCCGTTGCCGGCGCGCTCGGTCCCCAATGTGTCCGCGCTGAACGCGTCGCTCGGTATGATCGAATGCAGGCCGACGACGGATGAAAGGACACGGTCAAGATCGAAACTGTAGTCGGCCGCGCGCGGCTGATTGCCCGGCGGTACCTTCCATTCAGTCAAAGAGGGCATGGAAATTCTCCTGGCCAACCGGGGCAAAAGCTCCGGTCAATTTAACCATTTTTGTGCGGATTTGCATCAGCTCTGTCGAGAGCGCCCGGACCATCCATTTTAGAGCGCTTTCAAGCGAAGCGGATGCCGTTCGCGTGAAGAAAACGCCTCAAACAGGGTTTAGAGCCCGGTTCTGATTCAAACAGAACCGATAAGGCTCTAATTAGGCGTCGATCGGGAAAAAGCTACCGTTTGATGCAAGATGTCGGCAGCACAATTTTGCTCGCGCGTCATATTTGGCGTTGTATCCCGGCGGCCGCAACCCCCGCCGGTAGCAGGCGAGATGAACCGGCCCCGCCGCATGAAGGCTGCGGACCGCCGTGAGGCCGCCACGAAACGTATCAGTCCCGATGGCGGCCGACGACCCAATCCTCAGGCGGCTTCGGCCACCTCGGCGGCCTGTTTCTGCTTCTTCTTCTCTCCGAGCTTACGCACCGCGGTGTAGAACGCCGGCGTGAACAAAAGACCGAAGCCGGTAACGCCCAGCATGCCGGCGAACACAGCGGTGCCGAGCGATTGCCTCATCTCGGCGCCTGCGCCGGTCGCCACGACGAGGGGCGCGACGCCGAACACGAAGGCGAGCGACGTCATGAGGATCGGCCGCAGTCTCGTGCGCGCGGCGCTGACGGCGGCCTCCGCCGCGGAAGCACCGCTTTCCTCGGCCTGCCGCGCGAACTCCACGATCAGAATCGCATTCTTCGCCGCCAATCCGACCAAGACCACGAAACCGATCTGCGCCAGCACATCGATCGGCATGCCGCGCATGCCCAGCCCGGTCACCGAGGCCAACAGACACATTGGGACAATCATCACCACGGCCAGTGGCAATTTCCAGCTTTCATATTGAGCCGCCAGCACCAGGAAGACAAACAGCGCCGACGCACCAAAGATCAGCAAGGACGACGTTCCGGGCTGCTGCTGCTGATACGCCAGTTCGGTCCACTCGAAGCCGATCCCCGGCGGCAGTACCTGATGGGCGAGTTCTTCCATCCGCTGCAGGGCAATGCCGGTGGCAACGCCGGGGGCGGCGACACCCATCACTTCGGCCGCCGGAAACAGATCGAAACGGGGCACGCGGTAGGGCGCGTTCTCGGCCTTCAACCGCGCCACCGTGCCGATCGGCACCATCGCGCCGGAGCTGTTGCGCGCTTTCAGGCGGGCGATGTCCTGCGGGTCCCGGCGGAAGCTTCCGTCGGCCTGCGCGATCACCTGATAGGTACGGCCGAGATAGTTGAAGTCGTTGACATACTGCGAACCGAGATAGACCTGCAGCGTGGAGAAGACGTCGGTCGGCGTGAGACCAACCTTCTCGGCCTTCTCGCGGTCGATGTCCGCATAGACCGATGGTGCACGCGTGCCGAACAGAGTGAAGACGCCGGCAAAACTCGGATCCTTGTTGGCCGCCCCAACCAGCGCTTGCGCGGCTTTCGCGAGCGCATCGGAGCCGAGACCGGCGCGATCCTGCAGCATCATCTTGAAGCCGCCGGCGCTGCCCAGACCCTGAACCGGCGGCGGCGGGATGGTCAGTACGTAGGCATCCTGGATCACGGAGAGCCGTTTGCGTAAGTCAGCCAGCACGCTCGCCGCGGTCACGCCATCGATTTCGTGACTGTACAGCGAAGGCAATCCGGAAAAGATCGTGCCGGAATTGGAGGCCACGGTGAAGGTGGTGGCGTCCAATCCCGCGAACGGGGCGACGTGTTCGACGCCCTTTGTGGTCATGATGATCTCGACCGCCTTTTTCACCACGGCTTCGGTCCGATCGAGGGTCGCGCCCGGCGGCAATTGCACGACGGAGATCAGATAACCCTGATCCTGCTCGGGAATGAACCCGGTGGGGGTTCGCGCAAACTGGACGCCGGCGACGCCGATCAGCAAGGCATAAGCCAGCAGCATCACGCCCAACGCCTGCACAAGGCGCTGGGTCAAACGGCCGTAGGCGGTCGACAGCCATTCGAAGCCAAAATTAAAGCGTTCGAATCCGGCGCGGACGAGTCCAGTGATGCCGGACCGCCGGACTTTGTGACCCGGCTCGTGCGCCTTGAACAGCACCGCGCACAGTGCCGGGCTCAGGGTCAGCGAGACGAAGCAGGAGATCAACGTCGATGCGGAAATCGTCACCGCGAATTGCCGGAAGAAAAGCCCGGTAATGCCGGATAGAAACGCCGATGGCACGAAAACGGCGCATAGAGTCAGCGCAATCGCGATCAGCGCGCCGCCGACCTCGTCCATGGTGACGCGGGCCGCTTCCGCCGGCTGCATGCCTCGCTCGAGATTCCGCTCGACATTCTCGACCACGACGATCGCGTCGTCGACGACGATGCCGACCGCAAGCACGAGCCCGAACAGCGACAGATTGTTGAGCGAGATTCCAAGCGCGTAAAGAATGCCGAAGGTGCCGATCAGCGACACGGGTATGGCGATCACGGGAATAATGGCGGCGCGCCAGCTCTGCAGGAACAGGAACACGACGCCAACCACCAGCAGGATCGCGATGAAGATCGTGGTGATGACCTCGCGCACGGATTTGGCCACGAAGATCGTCGGATCGTAGATGACCTTGTAGGCAACGCCGGGCGGGAAATCCTTTGAAAGTGCCTCCGCGCTCGCCAGCACTTCGCTTTCGACGGCCAGCGAATTGGCGCCGGGCTGGGCAAAAATCAAAAGCGGAATTCCCGGACCGCGATCCATGAACGCCGTCGATCCGTAATCCGCGGCGCCGATCTCGACCCGTCCAACGTCGCGCAATCGCGTCACGCGGCCCTGCGGATCGGACTTCAGCACGATCTCGCCAAATTGCTCCGGCGTCGTCAGCCGCCCCAGCGTCTGGACGTTGATCTGATAGGCTTGGGCCGAAGCGACCGGCGGCTGATTGAGGATACCTGCGGAGACCTGCACGTTCTGCGCCCGAAGCGCTGCCAGCACCTCGGCGGCGTTCAGGTCGCGGGATGCGACCTTGTCCGGATCGAGCCAGATCCGCATCGCATATTCGCGCGCGCCCTGGAATGTGACGTCGCCGACGCCAGGCAATCGCGCAAATACGTCCTTTACATGTAGCGTCGCGTAGTTCGACAGATACAGCGTATCGCGCGAGCTATCCGGCGAATAGAGATGCACCGCCAGCAGGATGTTGGGCGTCGATTTGCGCACCTGCACGCCAAGGCGCTGGACGTCTTCCGGCAGCCGCGGCAGCGCGTCCTGCACGCGATTTTGGGTCAGCATCTGCGCGACATTGAGATCGGTGCCGATCCGGAATGTCACCGTTACCGTGAGGTTGCCGTCGCCGGTGGATTGGCTGCTCATGTAGAGCATGTTCTCCACGCCGTTGATCTGCTGTTCGAGCGGCGTCGCCACCGTGCGCGAAACGGTCTCCGCGGATGCGCCCGGATAGGAGGTCGTTATTTGAACCGTGGGCGGCACGATCTCGGGATATTGCGCGACGGGCAGGATCGCGAGTGCGCCGAGGCCGGCAAGCGTGACGAACACGCTCAGCACGGTGGCGAAGATCGGCCGGTCGATGAAAGTGCGGGAAAGGCTCATGTTCAGCTCCTGGAGCGTTTTCGAGCGAAGTGGATGCCGGTTCGCGTGAAGAAAACGCGTCAAAACGAAAGTTCAGAGCCCGGTTCTGATTTCAATCAGAACCGGGAAGGCTCTAGCCTTGACCGTCGGCGGCCGCGTTGTAGTTGATCGTGCCATCCTGCGGCGCGACCTTGCTGTTCGGAATGGCGCGCACCAGGCCGTCGATCACGACGCGGTCGCTGGCGTCGAGACCCGTGCGGATCACCCGCAAACCGCCTCTGAGATCGCCGGTCTCGACGATTTTCGGCACCACGGTGCCGTCAGCCGACACCGTCATGACCAGATGCTGCGACTGATCCAGCACGACGGCGGCGTCCGGCAGCAACAGCACGGAAGCCGGCGGCGCAACCGCGACACGGAGGCGGGCAAATTGGCCGGGTGCGAGAAACAGATCGGGATTGGGCACGGTGGCGCGCGCGTGGATCGTTCCACTGGAGCGGTCGAGCGAATTGTCGACGAAATCGAGTTTGCCTTTTCTCGGAAAAGTATTCTCGTCGCTCAGGCCGATCGCAACTTCGTCGGCGACCGGGCCGCTGAGACGGGCGCGTTCGCGTGAAAACACCAGGAAATCGGATTCGCTCATGTCGAAATTCAGATAGATCGGATCGAGCGAAACCAGGGTCGCCAGCAACGTCGTCGCGCTGGCGCCGGCCCGGCTGCCGGAGATGAGACCTCCGATCGATACCTGGCGGGCTCCGATGCGGCCGGTAAAGGGCGCGGTTACGTGGCAATATTCCAGATCGAGCTCGGCATCTTTGATCCGGGCCTTGGCGTCCTCGACCGCGGCCTGCGACGAATTCTGGTCGTTGGTGCGCTGGTCCACCGTTTCCTGGGTGGCGAAGTCGTTGTGCCGGAGCGACTGGGCGCGCGAGAGCTGGGTGTCGGCGAGGGCCACGCGTGCCGTTGCGGTCTGCAACTGGGCCTTCGCCTCGGCGAGCCTGATTTCGTAGGGACGCGGATCAATCACGAATAGCAGGTCGCCCTTGTGGACAATCTGGCCATCCTGAAAATGGATTTCGGTCAGGAGGCCTCCGACCTGGGCACGCAGTTCAACCCGGTTGACGGCGGAAAATTGTCCGAGAAAACCGAGCCGGACATCGACATTGCGTTGCAACGGCTTGCTGACGGTGACCGGTAAAGCCGCCGCGGGCAGCGCCGCCGCCGGTCCGTTTTTGCCGAACGGCAGGGCCAGATATCCCACCCCGGCAATAATCAGCACGACGGCGAGCGTCCCCCACATCTTCCATGCGCGCCGGCCCGGCTGCGGGGCAGGGGCTCTTTCGAGTGTGATCCGGTCGGTTATTTGATCCATGACAAGTCCATCCCCAGTATCGTCGTGTTGCAGTGCGGTCTACGGGTGGTGCCCCCGTCCGCACTTAGGGGTTGATATTTGGAGAATTCGCTCCAATATGTGTGCAATGCGATATAAACGCGGGGAGGCGTCGTTCAAGGATTTTTGGAGCGATGACATCAAAATTAGTTCAAACGGCCAAGCGCGGCCGTGGCAGGCCGCCGGTATTCGACCGCGAAGCGGCCCTGATGGCCGCAACCAAGCTGTTCTGGGAACGTGGCTACGAGGGAACGTCGTTTGACGAGCTGATCGCCGCGATGGGCATCAGCGCATCGAGTTTCTACAACTCGTTCGGCAGCAAGGAGCGGCTCTATTGCGAGGCGACCAGCTCATATCTGGAGTCGTCCGGCCGCTGGTTCTTCGGCATCCTGAATGACGAAAGCACCGACACGCGGACGGCATTTTCACGTCTGTTCGACGCGACGGCGGAGGAGTTTACCCGCGGCGACCATCCCCCGGGATGCATGGTCTCGGTTGCCTGCCTCCAGACGGGTCCGGGCTTGAAGAACATGCGTGAAATGATGGTCGAGCATCGGGCTTTTTCCGAAGGCGCGATGGCCGAGCGCATCCGCAAGGGCATAGCCGAGGGCGATATGCCCAGTGATACCGATGTCGACGTTCTCGCGGCCTATCTCAGCGCGGTTGCACGCGGCCTTGCGGTGCAGGCGCGTGACGGGGCTTCGCGGGAAAGGATGGCTCAAATCGGCCGCGTCGCCATGAGGGCATGGCCGTCCGATCCGGCGCCCGGCAAATCGAAAACGGTGGGTTCGTCAAAGCGCGGTGCGCACCAATAGCTCGCGGCAGCCGTTCTTCAAACGAACTACGGATCGAGTTCGGTGTCCCAGTATAAATAATCCAGCCAGCTATCGTGCAGGTAGTTCGGCGGGAACAGCCGGCCGTTGCGATGCAGTTGATGCACCGTGGGCGCAAAGGGCGGCTGACGTGGGAACATCCGCGCCTGCTGCGGCGTCAGATTGCCCTTGCGCAAATTGCATGGCGAGCACGCCGCGACGACATTTTCCCACGTGGTCTGGCCGCCCTTGCTGCGCGGGATGATGTGATCGAAGGTGAGATCGCTGTCGGCCAGGCAGTATTGGCAGACGAAGCGGTCGCGCAGGAACACGTTGAACCGGGTAAAGGCGGGATGCGTGGTCGGCTTGACGAAGGATTTCAGCGACACCACGCTCGGCAGCTGAATCTCGAACGTCGGGCTGCGCACCGCACGGTCGTAATGCTCGACAATGTTCACACGGTCGAGGAACACCGCCTTGATCGCGTCCTGCCACGACCAAAGAGACAGCGGATAGTAACTGAGCGGCCGGAAGTCCGCGTTCAGCACAAGTACCGGCCAACCACCTTGCGAGACATGTGCGTTCAAGTAACGCTCCTGGCCCCCATATAGCTGCGAAGCAGCATGAGTTGACATACTACAGGCAGCGTGACGGGATTGTGAAGAGCGTTGGCGGCCTTATCCGCCGCGGCCGGGTTCGCGACCGATTGCAGGAGCGGCATTAAGACCGCTAAACGAGGCGGCCGGCCTCTTTTTGGCCGCATACGGACACGGCAAAATGATCACCAAGCCCGGTTATCTCGAGGCGCCGCGCCGGCTCAGGGCGTTCGTTCGCGCCCATGAAACGAGCCTGGTGGTGCTGGCGGCGCTGGTCGGGACCGTGGCGGGCCTCGTGGTCGCGGCGATGGGGGCCGCGGTCGAATTGCTTCATGTCGGGCTGTTCAACCTTGAAATGGGGGCCCGTCTTTCCAGCCAGATCAGGCTCGATCCGCTCCGTGCGTTGCTGGTTCCCAGTCTCGGGGGGCTGCTGCTGGGGGTGGCCTTCCTGCTATTGCTGCGCTGGCGGCCGGCGCGGGAAATCGATCCGATCGAGGCCAACGCGCTGCATGGCGGGCGGATGTCGTTTCGCGGTAGCGTGATCGTGGCACTGCAGACGATCTGGTCGAGCGGCGTCGGGGCTTCGGTGGGGCTTGAAGCCGGCTACACCCAGCTTGCCAGCGGACTGGCCGCCTCGTTGGGACGCGGTTTTCATTTGCGGCGCGCCGATCAGCGCCTGATGGTCGGCTGCGGCGCCGCGGCCGCGATCGCAGGTGCGTTCGGCGCGCCGCTGGCCGGCGCATTCTACGCGTTCGAACTCGTGATCGGAGGATATACGCCCGCCAACCTGACGCCAGTCGGGGTCGCCGCGGTGGCAGGCTATTTTGTCGCCCATGCCTTCGCGCCATTGTCGCTCGGCGTCAATGTCGGGCCGGTCGGCGATGTGGTCGGGCGTGACCTCGCCATTGCGGCGATGCTCGGGATCGTGGCGGCCTTGTTCGGTATCGCAATCATGCGCGGCGTCGCGTTCTGCGAGACGCTGCTGTCGAAGACCGGTCTCTGGCCGCCATTACGTCCGGCACTGGGCGGTCTCGCCGTCGGGTTGCTCGCGCTGCAGACGCCGCAAGTGATGTCGTCGGGGCACGGCGCGCTACATTTCGCCGGGTTGGTTTCACTGCCGCTCGCGGCGATTGCGACGGTATTCGTCCTCAAGGCGATCGCATCGGTGATCTCATTGGGCAGCGGCTTTCGCGGCGGATTGTTTTTCGCCACGCTGTTTCTCGGCGCGCTCGGTGGCCGCCTGTTCGCGGCCGGCTTCGATCAGATCTGGCCCGGCCTCAATCTCGATCCGAATGTCTATGCAATCGTCGGCATGAGCGCGTTATCGGCCTCCGTGATCGGCGGCCCGCTGACGATGTCGTTCATCGCGCTGGAGTCGACCGGCAATCTCTGGCTGACCACGATCGTGCTGGTCGCGGTCATCATCTCGACCCAGATCACGCGTGAATTGTTCGGCTATTCGTTCGCGACCTGGCGCTTGCATCTGCGCGGCGAAACCATCCGCAGCGCCGCCGATATCGGCTGGATTCGCGATCTCACGGTGCGCCGTCTGATGCGGCCGGATGTGACCACCGTGAATGCGGATATGACAATCGAGGAATTTCGCGGCAAGTTTCCGCTGGGGTCAAAGACCCAGGTGATCGCGGTCGATGCCGCCGGCCATTATGCCGGGCTGGTGCTGGTGGCGGATGCGCACGCGGCCGATGTCGAGATGATGGGGGGACTGCACGGCATCCTGCATCACCGGGTGGTTGTGCTGTATCCCGACATGAATATCCAGGAAGCCATTGCAGTGTTCGACGCCGCCGAAGCCGAATCGCTGGCCGTGGTCGAGGCCACCGGCGAACACCGGCCGGTCGGCGTTCTGACCGAAGCCCACGCGATGCGGCGCTACGCGGAAGAATCCGAGCGGCAGCGGCGCGATATGATTGGCGACAATTGACGGGTGCGCGTCCGGCAGTGAAGCGCTTGCGCATCACATCAATGTGTAATTAGAGCCTTATCGGTTCTGATTGAATCAGAACCGGGCTCTACTTTCTTGTTTTGACGCATTTTCTTCACGCGAACCGGCATCCACTTCGCTCGAAAATGCTCTAATCGGGCGGAAAAAAATCCGGCATTTTCGAACTGGCACGGCCGCTGGCGCGACCTATATTTTCCATATCTCTTTAAAGGAGATTGCCATGTTTAAAGTCGCTGTTGTCGCCTTCACATTTGCCGTCTCCGGCTTCATGCTGTGGATCGCCCACGAGGATGCCAACTTCGCCCAAAAGCCGCATGCGGAATTCGTGAAACGGGCGGCGTAATATAATCCCCGTGGCGTTTTGCCCCGGCTAGATTTTCTCGAGCTTTTGGAGACATCTGGCTACCCTGAGCTCAGGGGGCATCGGCGTGTCCGGAAAACTGGTCTTCCAGTCGGTGACGCCGACTTCGCCGACATAGATGCTGCCCGTCGAATCCATGGCGAGACCATGGGGTGCGAGGAATTTGCCGATCTCGAGGCCAGGGCCGTTCTCGCCGCCGAGCCGCGCGATCCGGTTTCCCTTGGGGTCGACGATGCTCAGGCGTGGTCCGAGATTGGGCACCTTGCGGTTGACCGCCAGAGCCGGGCCGAGTTCGCCGATGATGAAATTCGGATGCTTGCCGCCGCAGCAATGCAGCGCGCAGGGCCGGTGCAGATTGTTCCACTGCGTCTCGTATTTGCCGTTGCCATCGAACACCTGCACGCGGTGGTTCTCGCGATCGGCCACATAGACCCATCCATCGGCATCGGTGACGATGTTGTGGACGATATTGAACTGCCCGGGATCGGTGCCCGGCTCGCCCCATGTCTTCAGCAGCTTTCCGTCCGGCGTGTATTTGTGGACGCAGGCATTGCCGTAACCGTCGGAGACATAGATATCGCCCTTGGGAGAGAGCGCGGTGTGGGTGCAGCGATGAAACGGTTCGCCGCTCATGAAAGGCGCCGGCTGTTTCGGGACGCCGATGGTGAGCAGGACCTTTCCATCCGTGGTGCATTTGCGAACGCTGTGGTCGCCATCGTCGGTGCAATAGAGATTGTCGTCGGCGTCGATATGCAGCCCGTGAGGGCGGGCGAACAGGCCTTCGCCCCAGCTCTTGATGAAATTTCCCTCGCGGTCGAGCACGACCATCGGATGGTCGCCGCGGTTGAAGACGTAGACGCGATCCTTGCTGTCGACGGCGACGGAGGCGACGTCGGGAAGATTCCATCCCTCCGGCAGTTTCGCCCAGTTTTCCACCACGCGGTAACGATGCTCGCCAGAGCCGAGAATGGTCGGCATGTGCTTTCCTCCTGAAATGTTTCGATTGTTATGCCGTTCAAGCCTTAATGGCGCGCGGCAACAGCCCTTCCTCGATTGCCTTGATCTGCAACGCCAGATATTTCGAATTGATGCGGCATTGCGCGAGGCTGCCGGCGATGAACCACAGGCCAGGCTGGCCGGTGCGCACATACATGTTGCGCAACTCCTGGCCGTCGCCGAATCCCCAGATCGGCCCGACGCGTGCGGTGACGGCCTCGCCGAACAGTTTGCGCACCAGATGTTCCTGCGACTTGTAGCCGGTGGCCAGCACGATCAGGTCGGCCGCCAGCGTGTCGCCGCGCTTCATCCGCACGCCCTCGGCGACAAATGATTCGATATCCGAAAATTGCAGCAGCTTGATCTCGCCGCGCATGATCATGTCGGAGCAGCCGACATTGAAATAATAGCCGCCGCCGCGGGTGAGATATTTGAACTGCCAGCCGGTGTTGTCTTCGCCGTAATCGAGCTTGAAGCCGATACGCGCCAGACCATCAAGCAATTCCTGATCGAATATTTTCGATTGCTCGGTGATCATCGCATGGCTGCGTTTTGCCAGCGTCAGCGGCATCGAGGTCGCGATCAGGTCGTTGTCCTCGAGCGTTCCCTCGCTATACGCCGCATAAGCCAGTTGCGCCGAGGGCTCGATATTGGTGATCAGGGTCGGGCTGCGCTGTACCAGCGTGACCTTGGCGCCGCTGGAATTCAGGTCTTGCGCGATGTCGTGGCCGCTGTTGCCGGTCCCGATCACGACCGCGGTCTTGCCCTTCCATTCCTCACCGTCGCTGTATCGGCTGGAATGCAGAATTGTGCCCGTAAAATTCTTCAGCGTCGGAATGTCAGGCGCATTCGGTATGCCGCTGACACCGGTCGCCATCACGACATGCCTTGGATGCATCGTGCGGGTGCTGCCATCGGCGCGGCGCAGCACCACCGACCAGCATCCCTTCGCCTCGTTATAGCTGCCACTCTCGAACTCGGTGCCGGTCCAGTAGTTCAGCTCCATCGCATCGACATAGGATTCGAACCAGTTGGCGAGCTTGTCTTTCGGGATATAGACCGGCCAATTCGCTGGGAATGGCATGTAAGGCAGATGATTGACATGCACTTGATTGTGCAGCGTCAGCGCGTGATAGCGCTTGCGCCAATTATCGCCGATGCGCGCCTCGCGATCGACGATCAGCGTATCCAACTGCAATTGCTTGCACCGCGCCGCGATCGAAAGTCCGGCCTGTCCGCCGCCGACCACCAGTACGGTAGGATCGCGATCGGCATAGGCGATTGAAGCTTGGCGCAGATCGAGCCAGTTGGGGCCGCGAAAATCGCGCGAGTAGGATTGGCCGCGCGGCCGCGCCGAGCCCAGTTGTTCTTCGAATCCTTTGAGTTCGTCGAGCGCGGTCAGCAGCGTCCAGGCTTTGAGCCTGTTGGCGTCATCGGCGTCAGGGATCAGCCGCAGAATTCCGCTGCCGCGGCCTTGCGCGGTCTCGAATTGGAAGATCGCCTCGATCGCGCCGGTGCCCGCACGCGTGACGCGTCGCGGGGCGGCGCGGCCGGGAGCAATCTTGAAGTCATGGGGGGCTGCGCCGGCAGCGAGGGTCTTTAATTCGTGCAGGATGGGTTCGGCGCCGTTGAGCGTCTGGATGTTCCAGCTCAGTGCCAGCACGTCGCGCCAGAAACTGTCGGGATGAAACAGCGTCTCCAGCAAGACAGGATCGGGCTTTGTCAGCGCGGTTTCGAACTGCGCCAGCCAGTGTTCGGCGGCGATCGAAACATCGTCGGTCTTATCGAGCATGCGCGCTTCTCTTCACCGGCCGTCTGTGCGGCGTTTCCCTGATCCTTAAAACCTATACGCTTCGGGACCGGACAGAAAGGGCCGGTGAATGCTTGGCCTTATTCCGACACCGACAGGATGTGACCCTGATCGGGCGGAACGCGGCCGTTGAGCGTGTCGCGATAGATTTGCTCCACGGCCGCGCGTCCACGGCCCTCGACTATCCCAAGGCAGCGGTCCAGCATCGGAGCAAAACCCGCCCATGCCGCGCCAAAGCGCCTGTCGATACCGCCGGGCCCCCACTCTTTGGCGCGCTTGCGAATCTGGTCGGGGGCAAAGAACCAGGCCGGCTTGGCGCCCGGCAAACCCGGCTCGTTCGGCGACGAACTGCGGTGAGTCAGGCCAACGCGTCCGGAATATTTCATGCCCTCGCCGAAATGCCGATGCAGTTTTTCGCGCAAATCGCTGCTGCCGGCCATGTCGACATAGGCGACTGGCCGATCGGCCGGGAGTGACGTCACCTCGTCATAGGCGACGACTTCGTCATAACATCCGAGCGACCTGACGAACGCGGCATTGCCGGCCGAGGTCAGCCCGATCACGCTTATATCTTTGCGCAAGTGCAGCAGATGCGCGAGGCCGAAGGCGGTCTTGCTGGAGGCGCTGGAGAGGATCACGCTGCGCGCGCCGAAGAACGCGTTTTCTTCCAGGTAATCGTCGACCAGAAACGACAGCATGAACAGCGGCCGCAGCAGCGCCTGATAATCGCCCTGGCGGTCTGCGAAGGCGGCGTCGCCGCTGACGCGCGCATAGGCGTTGTAGACTGGAGCGACGTTTTGGCGATGCGCCGCGGCGTCACGCAGGCCGCGCTTGCTGACATCGGCGGCCTCGATCACCAGATGCGTCGCCATCGGAAAATAGCCGAACAGGCGCTCGCCTTCGGAGATGCCGGGATGTCGCGACGCGATCACATCGCCAAATCCCCACACCGGGATATTTCCGAAATGATCAGGCGCCGGAAACAGCTCCCAGTATTTCAGGGTATCGCCCGCAACGGCGTAAGTAATGTTGTTGGCGGTGAACGCGAAGCGATCGACTTTTATCAGCAACGCTTCGTCGGGAAGCGTCGCTGGATCGGGCAGTTGCCTCTCGACGAATTTGCGGTGCTGAAGATCGTCGCGGGCCACGATAAAGTCGGTGGATTTCATTTTTTCGATCCCGGCAGTTTCCTCGATATTTTTCCTGCTGCGATCTTTGCTTTTACCGATGACCGTTTTGCAACAGCTATCTTGTTTAAAACAGCGTTCGTTTTTGGCGGCGGATTCTCTGTCGCACCGATCACGCCATCGCGTTTCTTCAGCGCGCGATAATAGCTCCACCACAGATGCGCCGCGGCGCCGCGCAGCGGCCGCCAGGGTTCGGCGAGCGGCGCCATTTCTTTCGGCGTCGGCCGCGTCTTCAGCCCAAGCCCGATCTTGACCGCCTCTTGCACGGCGAGATCGCCCGCGGGCCAGGCGTCCCCATGGCCGAGGCAAAACAAGAGATACACATCCGCGGTCCACGGGCCGATGCCATGCAGCGCGGTCAGCTTGTTGTGCGCGGCGTCGGCGTCCTCGTTGGCCAGCGCAGCAAGATCGAGACGCTCGGCCGCGATTTCGTGTGCGAGACTCTTTAGAGTTTTGATCTTCGCCGCCGACAGGCCGAGCCGGCCGAGACGATCAGCGCGGGCGCGGCGCAGCGCGTCATGGTGAAACGGGTCGAACGCAGCACTCACGCGGGTCCAGATCGCCGCGGCGCTGGCGGTGGACAATTGCTGGCCGCAGACGATGGCGGACAGTCCCGCATAACCGGGCTCACGCCGCCGCAGCGCCGGCATGCCCGCTACCTTCAGGATGGGTTCAAGCCGAGGGTCCTGCTTCACCAACGCATGGACGGCGTTGTCGAGATCGACCTGGGTGTTGAGGTGAACGGTCATTGCGATTTAAAACCATCACGTCCGGTGAAAGAGATCAATGCCACCCGTTTTCCGTTTTGCGCCAAGCCCGAACGGCCATCTGCATCTCGGCCACGCTTTTTCGGCGTTGCTGAATTTCGACCTCGCGGTTCAGGCTGGCGGGCGTTTCCTGCTGCGCATCGAGGATATCGATACAACGCGTTGCAGGCCGGAATTCGAGAGCGCGATCTACGAGGATCTGGCCTGGCTCGGCATCGCCTGGGAAGAGCCTGCGCGGCGGCAATCCGATCATCTCACCGCTTACCGCGAAGCGCTCGATCGTCTCGCAGCCCAGGGGCTGGTCTATCCGAGTTTCGAGAGCCGCGCGGAGATCGCCAGATTGGTGGCGGAGCGGGAGGCGAACGGCCGCTGGCCGCGCGACCCTGACGGTGCGCCGCTCTATCCCGGTTCGGCGCGGCTGCTCTCGTCCGACGAGCGCGCGAAGTTGCTTCGATCAGATACGCCTTATGCGCTGCGGCTCGATATGGCCGCGGCTTGCGCGCGGGTCGGTGACCTCGGCTGGATCGAACATGGCGAAGGTCCTGATGGCGCGACCGGTACGGTCGCCGCCCGGCCGCAGGCGTGGGGCGACGTGATCCTCGCGCGCAAGGAGACGCCGACCAGCTATCACCTCTCGGTGGTCGTCGATGACGCCTTGCAGGGCGTGACCGAGGTGGTGCGGGGGCAGGACCTGTTCTGGTCGACCAGCCTGCATCGGCTGCTGCAACGGCTGCTTGAATTGCCGCAACCGGTCTACCGGCACCATCGTCTTTTGCTGGATGATTCCGGGCGAAAACTGTCGAAATCGACCGCGGCGACCGGCTTGCGCGAACTCCGCGCCGGGGGCAAGACGCCGGCCGATATCCGCCGCCTCGTTGGCCTGATGTAACCGCCCGGTTTGCGGGAATTCTATCGCAACATCAAAAATGCTACGGCGTGACTCCCGCCAGCCTGCCATGGCATGCTGGCGTTAGCCGGCTTGGGGGAATCATGGCGCCGAAATCGCGCACACAGCGCCCTAAGCGGACGCTGAAAAAACGCACTCCAAAACTTGCCGCCCGCAAGGCGCGTAAAGAGGTGCGTAAACGCACCGTCAAGACGGCCGCACCCGGCATTGTCGAGGCGGCGCTGGCGGCGTTCGCGCATGAAGTCCGCACGCCGCTGACCGGCATTCTGGCGATCAGCGATCTCCTGGCGACGTCAGGCCTCGACGAGCGCGAGCGGCGCTGGGTCGACACCATCAAGGCCGGCGCCGAACATCTCGCAAGTCTGGCGACCTTGTTCGTCGATGCCGCCAAAGGCGGCCATTCCGGTTTGGGGGCGCGGCAGGATTTTTTCGATTTGCGCACGCTGGCCCGCAATGCCGGCGATTCGCTGGCCGGCAGGGCGATGGCCAAGGGTCTGCAATGCCAGGTCGAAATCTCCGATAAACTGCCGGCCTTCGTGATCGGCGATCCCGTTCGCCTGCGCGCGGCACTGGAAAACCTGATCGACAATGCCGTTAAATTCACCGAGCAAGGCGGCGTCGCGCTGACGGTCAAGCCGGTGCGCGGCGTTCAAGGCAAAATCGGCGTCGCCTTTGCGGTTTCCGACAGCGGCATTGGTCTCACGCTTGCCGAGATCAAACGGCTGTTCCGGCCGTTTTCGCAGGCCAATGTCAGCATCGCCTCGCGCTTTGGCGGTGCGGGCCTCGGATTATCGTCGGTGAAAGCGTTGGCGAAGGCGATGGGCGGCGACATCGCCGTGGCGTCGCGGCGGGGCGGCGGCACCACCTTCACGTTGATGGTGTCGCTGACCCGCGCCAAGGTCGCGAAAGCCAGGGCTTCACGGGCGAATGCCGATGTTGCGTCGGATCAGGTGCGGCCACTGCGCGTTCTCAGCGTCGAGGACAATCCGTTCGGCCGCGTCGTGCTCAACGCAGTATTGACCGAGCTTGGCCATCAAGCGGAATTCATCGGGCGCGGCGAGGACGCCACCGAGCGAATCGCGCAAGGCGGTTTTGACGCGGTACTGATGGACATGGTGTTGCCGGGCATCAACGGCATCGAGGCCATCAAGCGCATTCGCGAGCTGGGGCATCCGCTCGGCCGCATCGCGATCATCGGGGTATCGGGCCGCGGCGACGACGAGGCGGCGTCGCGCGCGGCCGGCGCCGACGCGTTCCTGGTCAAGCCTGTGTCTCCGAGGGCTTTAGCGACTGCGCTGCTTGAAGCGACACGCCGTGAGGCAGTTGCGACTTGATGATCGCCGCGTTGAGTTCGCCGCCGAACACGAAGATCGCGGCGATGAAATACAGAAACACCAGTGCGATGATGACCGAGGCGAGGCCCGCATACATCGTCACGTAATTATTGGCGAAGCGCGCCAGATATTGGCCGAATACGATGCCCGACACCAATGACGCGATCAGCGTGAAGATGATGCCGGGCAGGATCTGTACGAAGCTGCGGCGGCCGGCCGGAAGCCACGCGTGCAGGATAAACAGCGCGACGATCAGCGCGCCGATGGTGATGCCGTAGCGCGACAGATTGAGAAAATGCTCGTTGGTTTCCACGATCAGCGGAACGTACCGCCGCACCGCCTCGATGATCAGCGGGCCGAGCACGATCAGGAACGCCATCGCCAGCGAGGTGACGGCCGCGATCAGGGTGTAGCCGATCGATTCCAGCCGCAGCCAGTACCAGCGCCGTGGCTCGATGATCGAATAAGCACGATTCAGCGCGACGCGCAGCGCTTCGACGCCGTTGGAGGCGAAATACACCGCGAGCACCGCGCCGATGGTCAGGATATCGCCGCGCGAGGTGGTCATCACCTCGTGGATCTGGCCGGCCAGGGAATCGGCGACTTGCTTGGGCCAGACTTGCAGCAGCAATCCGGCGGCCTGGTCGGCGAGTTCCTTTGAGCCGAAAAATCCGGCCAGCGAGGTCAGCACGATCAGAAACGGAAACAGCGCCATCAAGGTCGACAGCGCGATGTGGCTGGCGATCGCCCAGCCGTCATCGGCCAGAAACGTGTAAAACGCGTCCAGGCTGACATGAAAGATGTAGCGGAGTTGCCTCACAATTCGTCCTGACCTGGGGGCAAACGGGCTCAACCGGACTTTTCGAATCCCGGGAACAGGATTCTTCCCTACCTTCTGATATTATTGAGCTAAAAGCCAGATCGTTGCGGCAATGTCAGGCTCAAATGCCGGCGATGGCGGAGCGCGCGGCACGGTGTTATGTACGGCCGATGGCTACATTCCTGAGCATGATCGTTCTTCCCGTCGCAGTGGGCGCCGTCGCACTGGTACTGCTGCTGGGTCTCATCAACATGATGCGAGGCGGATCGCCGAACCGTTCGCAGAAACTGATGCGGTTGCGGGTCTTGCTGCAATTCGTCGCGATCGTCATCACCATGCTCGCGGTCTGGGCGATGGGCCGCTGAGCTTTAGGAGACGCTATGGTCGTCCTCAATCGTATCTATACGCGGACCGGCGATGACGGCACCACGGCGCTCGGCAGCGGCGAACGCCGCCCGAAATACGATCTGCGCATCGAGGCTTATGGAACCGTCGACGAGACCAATGCCGCAATTGGCATCGTACGACTGCATCTGGCTCAAGCGCCTGAACTCGACGCGATGCTGGGCCTGATCCAGAACGATTTGTTCGATCTCGGCGCTGATTTGGCGGTGCCCCAGCGCGAGGGCAAAACCGAGCGGCTGCGGATGCTGTCGAGCCAGGTCGAGCGCCTCGAGCACGACATCGACAATCTGAACGAAAAACTGTCGCCTTTGACCTCGTTTGTGCTGCCCGGCGGCACGCCGGCGGCGGCGCATCTGCATCTGGCCCGCACGATATGCCGCCGGGCGGAACGGATCATGGTGGAACTCGCCGCCCAGCCCAACGAGCCGGTCAGCGATGCCGCGATCCAGTATATGAACCGCCTGTCGGATTTCCTGTTCGTCGCCAGCCGCGCCGTCAATCATAACGGCGCCGGGGACGTATTATGGGTACCAGGCCAGAACCGCTGACCGCGCCGGTTCGAGGGGGGCCTTGCAGGGGGGCGATTTTTGGCCTTCGCGCGTTGACCGGGGTTGGCGGGCGCTTTAGGTTCCGCGCCCAAGAACTAGCCAAGCAAAGCGAAGCTGATCAAACCTGAAATTCAAGCGAAAGAGGATCGATGAAGGTTCTGGTGCCGGTAAAGCGGGTGGTGGATTACAACGTCAAGGTCCGCGTCAAGAGCGACGGAACGGGCGTCGAATTGTCCAACGTCAAGATGTCGATGAATCCATTCGACGAGATCGCCGTCGAGGAAGCCCTGCGCCTGAAAGAGGCCGGCAAGGCGACCGAGGTGGTGGTGGTCTCGATCGGTCCGGCGCAGGCGTCGGAAACCATCCGCACGGGTCTCGCGATGGGCGCCGACCGCGGCATCCTGGTCAAGGCCGATGGCAATGTCGAACCGCTGGCGGTCGCCAAGATTCTCAAAGCCATCGCCGACGAAGAAAAACCGGGCCTCATTATCCTCGGCAAGCAGGCGATCGACGACGACTCCAACCAGACCGGCCAGATGCTGGCCGCGCTGCTCGGCTGGTCGCAGGCGACCTTTGCCTCCAAGCTCGAGGTCGACGGTTCCGACTTCAAGGTGACGCGCGAAGTCGATGGCGGCCTGCAGACCGTCAAGCTGAAGGGACCGGCGATCGTCACGACCGACCTGCGTCTGAACGAGCCGCGTTATGCCAGCCTGCCCAACATCATGAAGGCGAAGAAGAAGCCGATCGCCGACAAGAGCGCGGCTGACTACAGCGTCGATCTCACCGCCCATCTCGAAATCCTCAAGACCTCAGAACCGCCGGGCCGCAAGGGTGGCGTCAAGGTCAAGGACGTCGCCGAGTTGGTGTCGAAGCTCAAGAATGAAGCCGGGGTTCTCTAGATGACGACGCTGTTGATTGCCGAACACGACAATGCCTCGGTCAAGGATGCGACCAACAAGGCGCTGACCGCCGCGGCTGCGCTGGGCGCTGACGTGCATGTGCTGGTGGCCGGCGAAAATGCCAAGGCTGCCGCGGATGCCGCCGCCAAGCTCGCCGGCGTCAAGAAGGTGATACTCGCCGACAATGCCGCCTATGCCCACGACCTCGCCGAGCCGCTGGCCGCGCTGATTGTGGCGTTGGCGCCGGGCTATGACGCCTTCGTGGCGCCCGCGACCTCGCGCTTCAAGAACGTGATGCCGCGCGTGGCAGCCTTGCTCGACGTGATGCAGGTGTCGGAAATCATCAAGGTGGTGTCGCCCGATACGTTCGAGCGGCCGATCTATGCCGGCAACGCGATCCAGACCGTGAAGTCCAAGGACGCCAAGAAAGTCATCACCGTGCGCACCTCGACCTTCGCCGCGGCCGGTGACGGCGGCAGCGCTGAGGTGGAAAATGCCGCCGCGGTGTCCGATCCCGCGCTTTCAAGCTTTGTTGGCGAGGAAGTCGCCAAGAGCGATCGTCCGGAACTGACCTCGGCCAAGATCATCGTGTCAGGCGGCCGCGCGATGCAGAGCCGCGAGAACTTCGCCAAATATATCGAGCCGCTCGCCGACAAGCTCGGCGCTGGTGTGGGCGCTTCGCGCGCCGCGGTGGACGCCGGCTATGCGCCGAACGACTGGCAGGTCGGCCAGACCGGCAAGGTGGTGGCGCCGGAGCTCTATATCGCGATCGGCATTTCCGGCGCGATCCAGCATCTCGCCGGCATGAAGGATTCCAAGGTCATCGTCGCGATCAACAAGGATGAGGACGCGCCGATCTTCCAGGTTGCCGATTACGGCCTGGTGGCGGATCTGTATCAGGCGGTTCCGGAACTGACGGAAGCGATCGGCAAGCTCGGCAAGTAACGGCCAAACAAAGGTCGAAACGACGCATATATTTCGCAAAAACGGGGACTGATTTGCGATAGAATGCGTGAAGCATAGCCCGGTGGCGTTGATGCAAGGGGATGAGCGGCGCGATGCGCGTCGCTCCGGTGAGATGGCAAAATGGCGGTTATGATCAAGAAGGTCGGCGTGATCGGTTCGGGCCAGATGGGCAACGGCATCGCTCATGTGGCGGCGCTGGCCGGGTTCGACGTGGTGCTCAACGATGTCACCGCCGACCGCCTCAAGTCCGCGATGGCGACCGTCAACGGCAATCTGTCGCGCCAGGTTTCCAAGAAGATCATCACCGAGGACGCGCGCAAGCAGGCGCTGGAGCGGATCGCCTCCTCCGAGACCATGGACGGCCTCGCCGATTGCGATCTGGTGATCGAAACCGCGGTCGAAAAGGAAGAGATCAAGCGCAAGATCTTTCACGATGTCTGCGCGGTGTTGAAGCCGAGCGCGATCGTCGCCTCCAATACCTCGTCGATCTCGATCACGCGGCTCGCCGCATCGACCGACCGTCCCGAGCGTTTCATCGGCATTCACTTCATGAATCCGGTTCCGCTGATGGAACTGGTCGAGCTGATCCGCGGCATCGCGACCGACGACACGACCTTCGAGGCGGCCAAGGATTTCGTCACCAAGCTCGGCAAGCACATCGCCGTGTCCGAGGATTTTCCGGCCTTCATCGTCAACCGCATTCTGCTGCCGATGATCAACGAGGCGATTTACACGCTGTATGAAGGCGTCGGTAACGTGGAAGCGATCGATGCGGCGATGAAGCTCGGCGCGCACCATCCGATGGGCCCGCTGGAACTGGCGGATTTCATCGGCCTCGATACGTGCCTGTCGATCATGCAGGTGCTGCATGAGGGACTGGCGGATTCCAAATACCGGCCATGCCCGCTGCTGGTGAAATATGTCGAGGCCGGCTGGCTCGGTCGCAAAACCCAGCGCGGTTTCTACGACTATCGCGGCGAAAAACCGGTTCCGACGCGGTAACCCATTCGCGACTTCACCTCAGATCAAGGCCCTGACCAACGCCAGCGCCGCCGGCGTCAGGCCGATAATCATGGTCGCGCCTGCGCCGAGCCCGAGTAGCTGGGCGGTGAGAGCCATGCGCGTATCATCGGGATAGATGCGCATCATTGCAGCCTTTCGCAGGCGTGCTTCAACCGCCGGCCGGCTTCTTCGATTGCAGCGTTTGAATTGGCGAAGCTGACGCGGATATACGGCGACAACCCGAAATCCTCGCCGGCAAACACCACCAGATTGGCCTGTTCGAGCAGGTAGGCGGCGAAATCGCGATCGGTGCGGATTGTTTTGCCGTCCGGCGGCGCTTTGCCGATTTCGCCGGCGCAGTTCACCATCAGATAGAACGTGCCTTCCGGCGGTTCGCACGACAGGCCCGCGCAATCGTTCAGAATCCCGACGAACAGATCGCGCTTCGCGCGCAGCACGATGGCCCGTTCGCGCAGCAGATCCTGGGGCCCGTTGAGCGCCGCGACCGCCGCGGCCTGGCCGATCGACGATGCACCGGAAGTGGTCTGCGACTGGACTTTTGTCATTTCGCCGATCAGCGCGGCGGGGCCGGCGGCATAACCGATGCGCCACCCCATCATCGCGTACGTCTTGGCAACGCCGCTGACGGTCAGTGTCCGCGGCGTCAGGCGCGGCTCGATTTCGGCCAGGGTGGGCGCGCAGCGTTCGCCGAACACGATGTGTTCATAGAGTCCATCGGCGAGGATCCATAGAGGCGGATGCTGCAACAGCACCGTGGCGATATCCGACAAGTGTTCGCGGGAGTACACCGCGCCGGAGGGATTGACCGGATTGTTGAGGATAAGCCAGCGGGTTCGCGGCGTGATCGCGGCTTGCAGATCTTCTGGGCGCAGCCTGAAGCCGTTATTGTGCGGGCAGGGCACAACGACCGGCACGCCGCCGGCCAGCCGCACCTGATCGAGATAGGGTGCCCAGTAGGGCGCGGGAATGATGACCTCATCGCCCGGCGCCAGCGTCGCCAGCAAGGCATTGAAGAGCGCCTGCGTCGAACCATTGCCGATGATGATTTCGTCCTGCGCATAGCTGAGATGATGATCGCGCAGCAGCGCCGCACGCACCGCCTGCTTCAGTTCCGGCGTGCCATCGACATCAGTGTAACGGGTGTCTCCGCGCAGCGCGGCGGCGTGGGCCGCGGCGATCACGTGATCCGGCGTCGCAAAGTCGAGATTGCCGGACGATAGTTCGATGATATCCAGGCCGCTGGCGCGCAACTCGCGGGCGCGGCGGCGCAGAATCGAAGCGGGCGAGGCGTGGATGCCGCTCATGCGCGGCGATAGCGCGGGCATGGCGGCGGTCATTTGACGTACTGCGCCTCGCCATGGCCGAACGACCAGTTTTCCGGAAGCACTTCGACCAGATTGATGAAAACATCTTCCGGGCGCAGTCCGGGATTCTCGGTCAGCCGCTCGACGATGCGCCGGTAGAGTTTTTGCTTTTGCGCGGTCGGACGCGTGTTGCTGACGGTGATCTGAATGATGACCAGATCGTCGCTGCGCGCGATGCCGAGATAATTTGCGTCATAGACGAAATCATCCGCATCATGCTCGGTCACGATCATGAAGCGATCCCCTTCGGGAACGTTGAAGGTCTCGCGCAGGGCCTGATACAGGCCCTCGAGAATGGCTTTGCGGTAGGCGGCGGGCTTGCCCCGCCTTAGTGAAACCCGGGCCAGCGGCATGGTGACCTCCTGTGTTGATGGATCGGCTCCACCAAACCTAGGCTCTCCTTGACCATTTAAAAACGATATGAAATACTATTTCAGTGATTTCATATTTAAATGAATGGCCATGAAAACGCTCGATGTCGAGGCGGTCCAGGCCTTCGTGCTGGTCGCTGATCTCAACAGTTTCACCCGCGCCGCAGCGGCGATGGACACCACGCAGTCCGCGGTCAGCCTGAAGATCAAACGCCTGGAAGACGGCCTTGGCCGCAAACTGCTGGAGCGGACGCCGCGGCTGGTTCGGTTGTCCGCCGAGGGCACGGCCTTCCTTGGCGCGGCGCGCCATCTCGTGGCCGCGCATCAGTCGGCGGTCGGGGCATTCGCGGTCGAACATCGCCGGCTGATCGTCGGCATCAGCCATCACATCGTCGGCGCCGAACTCGCCACTCTATTGAAGCGGATGAACGCCACCGATCCGGGGCTGGTGATCGAATTGCATGTCGACGCGTCGCGGGAGGTATTGGCGGCGTTCGACGGCGGAACACTGGATGCCGCGATCGTGCTCAAGCATGACGCCCGCCGCCGCGACGGCGAGGTCTTGTTCGCGGAACAATTCGGCTGGATGGCCGCGCCAGATTTTCATCGCGAGTCCGGCGAGCCGTTGCGGCTGGCGACCCAGGCCGAGCCTTGCAGCGTGCGCGCGATGGCGGTCGATGCGCTCGATGCCGCCGGCGTGCCCTGGACCGAAGTGTTTGTCGGCGGGGGGCTGGCCACCATTGGTGCTGCGATTTCCGCGGGTCTGGCGGTGGCGGCGCTGGCACGCCGGGTCGCGCCGACGGGCACCATCGATCTCGGACCACGGCTGGGTTTGCCGCCGCTGCCGCCCCGCGAAGTCATTCTTCATTCGAAACTGTCCGACGCGCGGACGCGCCGGGCGCTGCGCACCCTTGGCGCGGCGTTCTCGGCAAATGCGGCCTGACCCTTAAAGCAAATAGATCATTAATTTTTGCCCGGTAGTGTGCCCGCACGGGTAGGGTGTGTGTTCTATGGATATGAGTTTGGTAATGGCAGCGATGGCCCTTCAGGCCGGCAAGCTGCAGGCGCAGGTTTCGGCCACGATCCTGAAATCGAATCTCGACGCGCAGAAATCCGACGTCCAGACGCTGCTGGGCATGGGTAGCCAAAGTTCGCCTTCCGCCGCTCTGCCGGCCGGTGTCGGCGGCAGCGTCGACGTCACGGCGTAAAATCTTATTTTGACGCGTTTTCTTCACGCGAACCGGTACCCACTTCGCTTGAAAACGCTATCCCCTTGATCACTGAGCTTGTGCGCCCCGCGTAGCTGCGGGAGTATCGCCACGTGCCAATCCCGCACGAAAGCATCAGGACTATCAGATGAAGTTCGCTAGTTTCAAAATCAACGGCGCCACGACCTGGGGCCTTATCGACGGCGCGGAAGCGATCGATGTCGGCGCCGTGCTGCGCAGCCAGTTTCCCGATCTGAAGTCCGCGATCGCGGCCGGTGCGCTGGCGCAGGCGGCGGCCGCTGCGCCGAAAGCCGCACGGCATCCGCTTGCAGCGATCACCTGGCTGCCGGTGATTCCAAACCCCGACAAGATTCTCTGCATCGGTCTCAATTACGAGACCCACCGCAAGGAAACCGGCCGCACCGAGGTCGAGAATCCCACCGTGTTCGGCCGCTTTGCCAACAGCCAGACCGGGCATCTCGCTGACATCATCCGCCCAAAAGTGTCGAAGGATCTGGATTACGAGGGCGAACTCGCCGTTATCATCGGCACGCCCGGCCGCTATATTTCGCGCGCCAAGGCGTGGGACCACATCGCGGGCTATGCCTGTTACAATGAAGGCAGCGTGCGCGATTATCAGCGTCACACCCATCAATTCACGCCGGGCAAGAATTTTCCGGACACCGGCGCGTTCGGGCCCTGGATGGTGACCCCGGACGAAGCCGGCGATCTCGGGCCGCTGCGGCTGCAGACCCGGCTCAATGGCGAGGTGGTTCAGGACACGACCATCAGCCAGATGATCTTCGATATCCCGCGCCAGATCGAATATTGCTCGGCCTTCACACGGCTCGAGCCCGGCGACGTGATCGTGACCGGCACCCCCGGCGGCGTCGGCTCACGGCGAACCCCACCGCTGTGGATGAAGCCCGGCGATGTCGTCGAGGTCGAGATCGATAAAATCGGCCTGCTGCGCAACACGGTGGCTGACGAGGTTTGAGGGATCCAGTTTAGCGGGATCACACAAAGGTGCGCTCCCTCTCCCGCTTGCGGGGGAGGGCGGGGTGGGGGCTGCAACGCCGGTGCGGAGGATAGATTTCCCCCACCCGCCACGCTCTGGAGCGCAATTGCGCTCCGAGCGTGTCGACCTCCCCCGCAAGCGGGAGAGGTAAGTAAGCCAACCCCTAACCCGGCGGCGTCACTGCCGCCGTGATCAGCTTGAGCGCGTCATCGCTGGCCCATTCCGCGGGGCCGGCGATGGTTGCGATCTCGCAGCCCTGGCCGTCGACCAGCACGGATGTAGGCATGCCCAGTGCCCGGCCTATGGACTTAAGATCCTGAAAAACCTTGGCTTTCTGATCGTTGAAGTTGCCGATCCGGGTTAGCTGGGCGTCTTTGAGGAAATTCTTCGGCTTTTCCGGATCGCGGGTATCGATATTGATCGCGACCACCTCGAAGTTCGGCCCGCCGAGCTTGGTCTGCAGGTTTTCCAGCGCGGGCATCTCTTTACGACAGGGCACGCACCAAGTCGCCCACAGGTTCACCAGCACCGTGCGGCCACGCCAATCCGAGAGTTTTCGGGGCTTGCCGTCGCCGTCCTCGAACGCGAGATCCGGCAGCTTCAGCGGCTCCGTCGCCATGGTCAGCGCGGCGACCTCGCCATGCGCCAGAGGGGCTATCTTTTGCGACAGCGCGACCGCCCCGGCGCAGACGGAATCGGTCGCCGAGGCCGTGTGTCTAAGCCGGCCGAAGCCGTACATTCCGGCAAACCCGATCACCACACCGATCAGCACCGCCCCGATCACATAGGGCACCCGCCGCGTGGCAACGGGAGGAATTGAGGGTTGTTCGGGCATATCGTTTGTCATTCTGTGTCAGATACGGCTATGCAGGGTTTCAGTTGCATCATTAGCGGCACACCGCGAAAGCGGGCCAGCGAATGAAGAGCGGCAGACATAATTTCGCAGGCATCCCTAACAGGTCACGAGCAGCAGGTCATGAGCAACAAGATGTGGGGCGGCCGGTTCACCGAGCGTCCCGACGCCATCATGGAGGAAATCAACGTCTCCATTGACGTCGATCGTCACCTCTATGCCCAGGACATTGCCGCGTCCAAGGCCCACGCCGCGATGCTGTCCGCGCAAGGCATTATCACGGCCAACGATGCGAAAAATATCGGCAAGGGTCTAGACACGATTTTGTCAGAGATCTCCAAGGGATCGTTCGATTTCAAGCGCGCGCTCGAGGACATTCACATGAATGTCGAAAGCCGGCTTGGCGAACTGATCGGACCCGCCGCAGGACGGCTGCATACCGCGCGCTCGCGCAACGACCAGGTCGCGACCGATTTCCGGCTTTATGTGCGCGACACCATCGACGTAACAGATGCGGCGCTGGCCGCGTTCCAGCACGTGCTGGCGACGCGGGCGCTGGAACATGCCGGCACGGTCATGCCCGGCTTCACCCATCTGCAGACCGCCCAGCCCGTGACGTTCGGGCATCATCTGATGGCCTATGTCGAGATGGCGGCGCGCGACCGCAGCCGCTTCGCCGATGCGCGCAAGCGCCTCAACGAATCGCCGCTCGGCGCCGCGGCGCTGGCCGGCACGTCATTCCCGATCGATCGCCACGCGACCGCCAAGGCGCTGGGTTTTGATAAGCCGATGGCCAATTCGCTCGACGCGGTGTCGGATCGTGATTTCGTGCTGGAAACCCTGTCGGCGGCAGCGATCGCCTCGGTGCATCTGTCGCGCTTCGCCGAGGAAATCGTGATCTGGACCTCGCCGCTGGTCGGGCTGGTGCGCCTCAGCGACAAGTTCACGTCCGGCTCCTCGATCATGCCGCAGAAGCGCAACCCCGACGCGGCCGAGCTGGTGCGCGCCAAGACCGGGCGCGTGATCGGCGCATTGACTGGTCTCTTGATCGTGATGAAGGGCCTGCCGCTGGCCTATCAAAAGGACATGCAGGAAGACAAGCAAGGCGCGATGGAAGCCTTCGGTGCGCTCTCGCTGGCGGTCCGGGCGATGACCGGCATGGTCGCCGACATCGTGCCGGACGAAGCGCGGATGAAACTCGCAGCCGGCGAAGGCTACGCCACCGCGACCGATCTGGCGGACTGGCTGGTGCGGACGCTGAAAATGCCGTTCCGCGACGCCCATCACGTCACCGGACGCATCGTCGCCAAGGCTGCGGCGGATGGCGTCGCGCTGCATGAATTGCCATTGAAGGCGATGCAGGCGGTCGAGCCGAAGATCACCAAGGAGGCGCTGGCGGTGCTGTCGGTCGAATCCTCGGTGAAAAGCCGTGTCAGCTATGGCGGAACCGCGCCGAAGAACGTCCAGGCGCAGGCCAAGGCCTGGCTCAAGCGACTGGAAAAAGAGCGAAAATTGGGCTGAGCCGGGATTCTCGCGGGAAATTCACTGAAGCACAGGTCTCGCCAGACCAAGCCAATCTTTGTATGGTGCCGCCGCATTGGGGATTTTGACGTGACTCGTAACTACCGCCCGACATCTCGGGGATGGACCATCATCCTTTTGAGCGCCGCCGTGCTTGCGCTCGGGGGCTGCGGACGCAAGGGGCCGCTGGATTTGCCGCCGACCGCGCAGCACCCGGTCGCCGCGACGCCCGCTGAGGCCGAGGCTCAGGCCCAGGCAAGCCAACCGAGCCTGTTCAACCCGAACTACGGCACAGATGCGCCCCCTGCCGCGGCCAAGGGCCAGAAGAAATCGTTCATTCTCGATCCGCTGCTGAACACCAACAACTGAGCTTTCGATGAATCACTTCGACTATCGCAACGGCGTGCTGCACGCCGAGGCGGTGAATCTCTCTGATCTGGCGGCCAGCGTCGGCACGCCGTTCTATTGCTATTCGACCGCGACGCTGGAGCGTCACTACCGGGTGTTCAGCGAGGCCTTCGCCGATGAAAAGGCGCTGGTCTGCTACGCGATGAAGGCCAATTCCAACCAGTCGGTGCTGCGCACGCTGGCGAAACTCGGCGCCGGCGCCGATGTCGTGTCGGGCGGCGAGTTGAAGCGCGCGCTGGCGGCGGGCATTCCGCCAAACAAGATCGTGTTCTCGGGCGTCGGCAAGACCGAAGCCGAACTGCGCGCGGCGCTGGCGACGGACATTCTGTGCCTCAACGTCGAATCCGAGCCCGAACTCGAATTGCTGTCGCGGCTCGCGGTGGAAACCGGCAAGACCGCGCGGATTTCGATCCGCATCAATCCCGACGTCGATGCCGGTACCCATGCCAAGATCGCAACCGGCAAATCCGCAAACAAGTTCGGCATTCCGATTGCGCGCGCCCGCGCGGTCTATGCCCGCGCGGCCAAGCTCCCCGGAATCGAAGTGACCGGCACCGACATGCATATCGGCAGCCAGATCACGGATCTGAGCCGGATGGAAACCGCGTTCCGGATTCTGGCGGAATTCGTCCAGACGCTGCGCGCCGACGGCCACACCATCTCGCATATCGATTTCGGCGGCGGCCTTGGCATTCCCTATTACATGGACCGCGAAGCGCCGCCGGCGCCCGATGCCTATGCCGCGATCGTCAAGCGCGTGACGCATAATCTCGGCTGCACGCTGATGTTCGAGCCGGGCCGGATGATCGTCGGCAATGCCGGCATCCTCGTCACCCGCGTGATCTATGTGAAGCCGGGCGATGCCAAGAACTTCGTCATCATCGATGCGGCGATGAACGATCTGATCCGCCCGACGCTGTATGAAGCGCATCATGACATCCTGCCGGTCGCCGAAGCCGCCAGGGACGCGCGCAGCATTGTCGCCGATGTGGTTGGCCCGGTCTGCGAAACCGGCGATTATCTGGCGCTCGACCGCACGCTGCCCGAACCCAAGCCCGGTGATTTGCTCGCGATCATGACCGCCGGCGCCTATGGCGCGGTGCAGTCCGGCACCTATAACACCCGCGCGCTGGTGCCGGAAGTGCTGGTCAACGGCGATCAATACGCCGTGGTGCGCCCGCGCATCGAGGTCGACGAACTCATCGCGATGGACAAGCCCGCGCCGTGGCTGTGAGCTGTTGTCCCTAGGGACGAAAAATAGAAGTCGGATCGGGCAGAGTCATAGTGACGCCTCTGCCTAAGCCGACCGACTTCTGCCAAGTCGTTTTCGAAAGTGCGTCTCTTACTTGGGTTAGTCGGTCTTTGTCCCAAAGGTCAAAAACATCATGTTCGGGCTTGAACAGATTGGCCAGGTAGATGTTTGAGGGTTCTTTTGTGGGGTCTTTTCCACTATCCTGGTCGGAGTAATGCTTCCTAATGTGCCACGCCAACATGTCGGCCGCCTGCAAGGGAAGCGATTCTTCATCTTTTTTGAAAGACGGATAACCTCCCGACAACGCGGCAATGTTGTCCGGTGCTAAGGATATAAAACGATCATATTCGGACATCAGAATCGCTTTACTTTCGTTGTCTTGTGTGTCGAAAATAAATTCGATCTTGTCGCCGAGATTCAATTTCTCAGTTATTTGGAAAAGTCTCGTCATCACCCCAAAAAATGAAAGAAAATATGGGCGGTCCAACGAGTTGGTCGATTGGAGATTGAAGTTGCCTTTTATGATGCAGTTATAAAGTTCGTATGGGACAACCGAAACGACACCGTGCATCGCGTGACGGTTTACGAGCTGTATTAATGCTTTCAACCTGGCATCACGCTCAGCGTCGCTTAAACCCTTATACCGGCTACCTCTTACCCTATTTCGATAAACGTCCGCCATCTTCAGGACGCCCATCCGAAAGCCTATTTTCGGATTTAGGATATTGTCCCATTCGTCTGAAAAAACCTTCCATTGGTCAGCGGAGGCTATAAACCCTGCAAGCACGAAAACGGGCGATCTTCCGTCGTTGCCGCTGTCATCAATGAACGCCTGTAACATCATCGAGAGTCGATTGCGGCGACGTTTCTCTGCATAGCCGGAAACCCGACGCTCAAACGTGAGTCCGAGATCTTGAACGCGCCTGCCCTACGGCGAGAGCCATATTCGACCCTCAAGGTAACGTATCGGCGGGACGCTGGGTACGGCAAGTGTGATAATGCGATATTGCTAGGGCTTTAGCGGAACACGACGCCCTATGTGCGTTCGCAGGGACGACAAGCGTTAGCCCTTCTTCCCCACCACCACGCCCGCCGCTTGCTCGATCGGCTTGATCGCTGACGTGAAATCCGACTCCGCGCCGGCTTCGCGGATCACGACTTCCCACAAGCGCCCGACCGCTTCGGCGACTTCCATCGACATTCCCAGCGCCTTTGCCTCCTCCAGGCACAGCCGCACGTCCTTCACCATCAATCCCGTGGCAAAACCGAAATCGAAGCTGCGTGGCAGGATCGCGCGCGGAAACTTGTCGCGGCTCGCGGTGTTCATGCCGGAGCCCGAATTGATCACGTCGATCATGACGGCCGGATCGAGGCCGGCTTTGACGCCCATCACCACGGCTTCCGAGGTCGCGACCATGGCGGTCGCCGATAGCATATTGTTGGCGAGCTTCATGGTCTGCGCCGAGCCGGGCTTCTCGCCGATGAAGAACACCTTGCCGATCACGCCAAGGGCCGGCTTGACGGTTTCGAAATCCGCCTTGGGGCCGGACACCATGACCGCGAGCGTGCCTTTTTCAGCGCCGCCGACACCGCCGCTGACGGGACAGTCGAGCTGCACGATGTTGTTGATCGCCAGCAGGTCGTGAATCCGCACCGCCATATGCGATCCGACGGTGGAGAGATCGACGAAGCGTTTTATTTTCTTGCCCTCGATCACGCCGCCGCTGCCGGTGGCGACGTCGAGCGAGGCCTGCAGCGAGGGCAGGCTTACCAATACGGTCTCGACGCGGTCGGCGACGTCTTTCGGCGAGGTCGCCGCCTGTGCGCCGAGCGCGACCAGTTGATCGACCACTTCCCTGCGCTGGTCGAACACGACGAGTTGATGCCCGGCCTCGACCAGGCGGCGGGCCATGGGAAAGCCCATTTTTCCAAGGCCGATGAATCCGATGTCCATGGTGCTGTGTCCCTGAGGTTTCTTCTGAACGTCATGGCGAGGAGCAAAGCGACGAAGCAATCCATACCTGCCTTGCGGCTTCATGGATTGCTTCGCTTCGCTCGCAATGACGGTTTAAACGGCTGGTTTATTCGCCGCCTGAATTCCCGGCCCGAGTTCTCAGGCCGGGTTCTCAGCCTGAACTCTCAGGCTTTGTCGAGTTCGGCGAACACTTCGCGCGCGATGCGGAAGCTGTCGACGCCGGCGGGCACGCCGGCATAGATCGCGACCTGCATGAAGATTTCGCGAATCTCGTCGCGGGTGACGCCGTTGGTGAGCGCGCCCTTGATATGCGCCCGCAATTCGTGCGGCCGGTTCAGGATCGAGATCATGGAGAGGTTGAGCATGCTGCGGGTCTTGCGCGGCAGTTCCTCGCGGCCCCAGACCGCACCCCAGCAATATTCGGTGACCAGTTCCTGGAACGGCTTGTTGAAATCATCCGAGTTTTTCAGGGCATTTGCGACATAGGCCTCGCCTAGCACCGCCGTGCGAACTTCCAGTCCCTTGTCGTATGTCTTCTTGTCCATTGTGTTTCCTTAGACTTTTTGGATGTGGTTCCGTGGATGACGTTACGAGGTCAGCGTCCCGCAGTCACGCCTTCGTGCTATGCGTATTTCCGGGTGTGGGCTACCCGTCCTGGACAGGTGCCTCACTGCCGCCGTTGTGTTAGGATGATCTTTCGACAACCTGGAGAGTTTGTTGAGCGGCGCCACCCCCGACCCGTCAGAGCCAGCGCGCGACCCCGATGCCATCGCGCGCCTGCAGCTAACACAGGCCCTGCAGCGGGCTCAATATGCCATCGCATGGGAGCGGAGCTGGCCGCATCTGGCCCGGCTTTTGACCGTTGTCGGACTGTTCCTGGTGGCGTCCTGGGCCGGATTATGGCTGGTGCTGCCGTTTTTGGCCCGCGCGGTCGGACTCGGGCTGTTTGTCTTTCTGGCTTTGGGCGCGCTGTTTCCGCTGCTCAGATTTCGCTGGCCGAGCCGCCAGGAGGGCCTGAGCCGACTCGACAGTGGTACCGGCATCCGGCATCGCCCGGCGACCTCGCTCACCGATACGTTGGTCACGCAGGACCCGGTCGCACTGGCGTTGTGGCAGGCCCAGCGCGAACGCACGCTGGCCTCGATCAAGCGCATCCGCGCCGGGCTGCCGTCGCCCCGGCTGGCGATCCACGATCCCTGGGCGCTGCGTGCGCTGATCGCGGTCCTGATGGCCGCGACCTATGTGGCGGCTGGCGACGAACGCGCGATGCGGGTCGCGGCGGCGTTCGACTGGAACGGCGTGCTGGCGCCGGCCAATGTGAGGGTCGACGCCTGGGTGACGCCACCGCTTTATACCGGCAAGCCGCCGGTTATTCTGTCGGCCGCCAACAAGGAAGCTGCGGCTTTACCGGCGTCGGGACCATTGCCGGTTCCGGCCGGCAGTACGCTCATTGTGCGCTCCAGCGGAGGCACACTTGATGTCGTGGCCGGCGGTGGTGTGACCGAGGCAGTCCCGGCCGCAGAGGCGCCCAAGGGCACCAATGAGCGGCATTTCACCATTGCGGGCGATGGTACCGCGCATGTCCGCGCGCCCTCCGGTCAGCCGCAATGGAAATTCAGCGCCACGCCCGATCGCGCGCCGACCATTGCGCTGGCGAAGGACCCGGAGCGCCAGGCCCGCGGCTCGCTGCAGATGTCCTACAAGATCGAGGATGATTACGGCGTCACCGAAGCGAAGGCGCTGTTTGCCGCCCGCCGCGGCGAAGCGCCGAAGGCCGCGGACGCGCGGCCGCTGTTCGAGCCGCCGCAATTTGCGCTGGTGCTGCCGAACGCACGAACCCGCAACGGCGTCGGCCAGACCGTCAAGGATCTCAGCGAGGATCCCTATGCCGGCGCCGACGTGACGCTGACCCTGACCGCCAGGGACGAGGCCGGCAATGAGGGGCGCAGCGAGCCGTTCAATATGAAGCTGCCGGAGCGGCTGTTCACCAAGCCCCTGGCGCGCGCGCTGATCGAACAGCGACGCATTCTGGCGCTCGACGCCAATCAGAACGGGCAGGTCTTCGACGCGCTCGATGCGCTGATGATCGCGCCTGAATTGTTCACGCCCGAGACCGGCCACTATCTCGGCCTCTATAGTATTGCGCGGCAACTCGAGGCCGCACGCACCGACGATGCGATGCGCGAGGTGGTTGCGAGCCTGTGGGCGCTCGCCGTCACCATCGAGGACGGCAACATCACCGATGTCGACAAGGCGCTGCGGGCCGCGCAGGACGCGCTCAAGCAGGCGCTGGAAAACGGCGCCAGCGACGAAGAAATCAAGAAGCTGACGCAGGATCTGCGCGCGGCGCTGGACAATCTGATGCGTCAACTGGCCGAACAGTTGCGCAACAATCCGCAGGCCCTGGCGCGGCCGCTCGATCCCAATACGCGGGTGATGCGCCAGCAGGATCTCAACAACATGATCGAGCGCATGGAGCGGCTGTCGCGCTCCGGCGACAAGGATGCCGCGAGGCAATTGCTGGAACAATTGCAGCAGATGCTGGAAAACCTGCAAATGGCCCAGCCCGGCCAGGGCGGCGACGACGAGATGGAGCAGGCGCAGAACGAACTCGGCGACATGATCCGCAAGCAGCAGCAGTTGCGCGACAAGACCTTCAAGCAGGGTCAGGATGCGCGGCGCGACCGCCAGCGCGGCAAGGGCGACCAGAGCATGAGCGACCTGCAGCAGGACCAGCAGGCCCTGCGCGACCGGCTCAAAAAATTGCAGGACCAGTTGGCCAAGCGCGGCATGGGGCAGGGGCAGCGCGGCCAGAAGGGGCAGCAGGGCCAAAAGGGTCAGCAGGGCCAGCCGGGTCAGGAACAGGGTGATGACGGCGATCCGCAGGCCGGCGACGGTCAGGATGGTCTCGGCGATGCCGACAATGCGATGGGCGATGCTGGCGGCAAGCTCGGCGAAGGCAATGCCGATGGCGCGGTGGATTCGCAAGGCAAGGCGCTGGATGCGCTGCGCAAGGGCGCCCAAAACCTCGCCGAGGCGATGCAGCAGGGCGATGGCGAAGGCCAGGGCGACGGTCCCGGCAATCGCGCCGGACGCCAGCAGAGCGGCGGCCAGCAGAGCGATCCGTTGGGACGGCCGCTGCACGGCCGCGAATTCGGCGACGATCTCACGGTCAAGATTCCCGGCGAGATCGATGTGCAGCGGGTGCGCCGGATTCTGGAAGAACTGCGCCGCCGCCTCGCCGATCCGGCGCGTCCGCAGATCGAACTCGATTACATCGAGCGGCTGCTGAAGGATTATTAGGGCCGCACTCTCATCGTCATTGCGAGCGAAGCGAAGCAATCCATCGGGCAGTGAACTGGAAGCGTGGATTGCTTCGCTTCGCTCGCAATGACGAGAAGCCGTCATACGCGGGCTTGACCCGCGTATCCATCTCTCTTGCAAGAGTCCTTCGAAGAGGATGGATTGCCGGGTCAAGCCCGGCAATGACGAGTGGAGCGCGCACGCTCTCTCGCTATCCCTTCTTCCGCGCCGCCAGCGCATCTGCCACCGCCGTGCGGATATCCGCCACCGAAAACGGCTTGGTGATCACATCATGCACGATGGCATTGAGGCCGGAGGCGCGTTCGCGCTGGGCGGCGAAGCCTGTCATCAACAAAATTGTCAGGTCCGGAAAATCCCGCGCCGCGGCCAGCGCCAGCGCGATTCCATCCATCACCGGCATCTGAATATCGGTGAGCAGAAGATCGAACGCGCCGTCTTCGCTGGTTAGAATTTCCAGCGCTTCGGCGCCATCTTCCGCGGTGACGGTGTCGTGGCCGTCCATCGCGATGGCGCGCGCGACCAGCGTGCGCATCGAATCTTCATCGTCGGCAATCAGCACGCGCGGCATCGAAGCACCTGTTTCGCAAGCTTCACGAGCGGCTCTGTTCAGATATTGCCGCGGGCGATATCGCGCTTGCTGAAGAAGCGTACATCGATATTGCGCCCTTCCGGGGGCGGTGATGCCAGGCGCGATTTGAACCAGGCTTTTTCGCCGGGCTGAAGGATCGCCTGCTCCAGCACTGCGTTCCATGCGTAGATTTCGGCGCCCTGCGCATCGCGAACGCTAAAGCGCAGCCGCGGCAGTTCGACCGGCTTTTTGGTTTCGCCGACGACAACGCCCTCGATCACCAGCACCGGTTTGCCTTCCACCGTCTCGGAAGTGATCTTGACGTCCTTGAACGCCAGCCCGCGCAGATTAACGTCAAGCCCGACCATCTTGTAGAAGCCCGCGGTCTGCGGCAGCAGCCGCACCACATCGACGCGCCAGATCAAGAGCGCCAGCACCAGCGCGCCCATCGCGGCGCAGCCTGTCGGCAGTGCCATTCCCGGCGGCACGCGAATCCGTCCCACCGGTCCTAAAAACTTCGTCAGCCCTGACAGCCGGCCCAGGCGGCTGCTCCCGCCGTCCGGGGCGTCGTCGCGAGCCATCGAGGTCCAGTCGGCTTTGGCGTCGTCACCTTCCGGCCAGTCTCCCGATATCGAGGGGCTGTCGACGACAGGGGTGTCCTGTGCCTCGCCGGCATCCGCGCGCGCCATGGCTTCCCATTCGGCGGCGGCGTCCTGGTTTTGGGCTTCCGCCATCGCGGGGATCTGGGCGGGGACTTCGACCGCATCCTCCGGCCGCGCCAGCCAGACTTCCTTGCAGCGGGAACAGCGTACGGTTCGGCCAGCCGCGCCCAAGGTAGCCGGATTAATGGCGTAGGACGTTGTACAATGGGGGCAGACGATGTGCATGGAGGCAATCTCTACAAGGATACTGCAGGGTTTGCGAACTTCGGGAACAGGGCAATAGGATGCTACAAGGCGAGCGTTAACGAATCGGAAACCATAACCGAAGCACAACCACTTTGTTGGGTTCGCGACGACAGCGCGACCCGCAAGTCGAGGGCCGCCGGTTTCAGGTTTCCCGTTGTGCCCCACATCGAACGGAGCTGAGCTTGGTTCGGTTCGAAAATGTTGGATTGCGTTACGGGCTCGGCCCGGAGATTCTGCGCGACCTTAATTTCCTGATCCCCGCCCATTCCTTCCAGTTTCTCACCGGCCCCTCCGGCGCCGGCAAGACCTCGTTGTTGCGATTGTTGTTTCTGTCGCTGCGGCCGACCCGCGGCCTGGTCAATCTGTTCGGCCAGGACGTCTCGCTGCTCGGCAAGGACGAAATCGCCGACCTGCGCAAGCGGATCGGCATCGTGCTGCAGGACTTCCGGCTGCTCGACCACATGACGACTTACGAAAACGTCGCGCTGCCGTTCCGGGTGATGGGCCGGGATGAATCCAGCTATCGCAAGGAAGTCATCGATCTCCTGAAATGGGTCGGCCTTGGCGAGCGCATGGATGCGCTGCCGCCGATTCTTTCCGGCGGCGAGAAGCAACGCGCCGCGATCGCACGCGCCGTGATCTCGCGGCCGCATCTGCTGCTGGCGGACGAGCCGACCGGCAATGTCGATCCCACTTTGGGGCGGCGTCTGCTGCGGCTGTTCATCGAACTGAACAAGTCCGGCACCGCCGTCATCATCGCGACCCACGACATCACCCTGATGGACCAGTATGAGGCGCGGCGCCTCGTGCTGCATCAGGGACGGCTGCATATCTATGAGTAGGACCGAAGACCAGCACGGACCGTTGGTCGATCTCGGACGCGAGCGGCCGCAGGTGCCGGCGCGGGCGCGCAACCTGTCGCCGATCGTGCCGCGCGCCTCGATCGCCGGCCGCGCGCTGGTGGCCGTGGTCGCGATCATGACGTTCCTCGCCTCGATCACGACAGGCGCGGTGCTGCTGGTCAGCGCATCGGCCGCCGAATGGCAATCGGACGTCGCGAGCGAAATCACCATTCAAGTTCGCCCCGCGCCGGGTCGCGATCTCGACCGCGACGCGGCGGCGGTGACCGAAGCGATGCGCGGGCAGCCAGGGATCATCGAGATCCGGCCGTTCACCAAGGAAGAATCCGCCAAGTTGCTGGAGCCGTGGCTCGGCACTGGATTGTCGCTCGACGACCTGCCGGTGCCGCGCGTGATCGTGGCGCGGGTCCAGCCCGGTACCGCGCTCGATCTGGCCGCGTTGCGCAAGCGCGTGAGCGCAGTGTCGCCGTCGGCCAGCGTCGACGATCACCGCGCCTGGATCGAGCGAATGCGCTCGATGACCGGCGCCACCGTGATCGCCGGCATCGGCATCCTCGGGCTGGTGATCATCGCGACCATCATTTCGGTGTCGTTCGCAACCCGAGGCGCAATGGCGGCCAATCGCCCGATCGTCGAGGTGCTGCATTTCGTCGGCGCCGGCGACCGCTACATCGCCAATCGATTTTTTCGGCATTTTCTGCGGCTGGGCCTCGAGGGCGGCATGATCGGCGGCGGCGTCGCGATGCTGGCTTTCGGGTTTTCTGAATCGATCGCAGGCTGGTTCTCGGGCACGCCGGTCGGGGACCAGTTCGTGGCGTTGCTGGGGACGCTTTCGCTGCGCCCGTCGGGCTATCTGGTGCTGGCGGCGCAGGCGGCGCTGATCGCAGGGATCACCGCCTGGGCGTCGCGGCGGACACTGTTCGCCACGCTGGATGACATCGATTGACGGGATTTGGGGTTGACGCGGTTTGCCTGGAGATGGGGTCAGCCGGACTCCACATCGCCGGAAAAGCCTCTAGACTTCAACGGACTTGAACAAGTGAGGATTGCCAGACCCGCATGAACCTGCCGCTCGACGATACATCCCCACAGGCGTCCGCCGTTGCTCCGCGCAGCTTGTTGCGCGCGTGTGTGGTCGCGATGCTGGCGATCGTGTTCGTGGCGGCCGCTGTGGGCTTTGTCGGGTTTCTGTCGCAATTGCATGGGACCGAGAGCAAGCCCGCCCGCCGCGCCGATGGCATCGTGGTGCTGACCGGCGGATCGTCGCGGGTTTCCGATGCGATGGAATTGCTGGCCGACGGCTATGGCAAGCGGCTGCTGATCTCGGGGGTTCATCCGACCAACGACGCCAGCGATATTTCCCGCTCATTGTCGGACAATCAGTCGTTGCTGGGCTGCTGCGTCGATCTCGACCGTTCCGCCGTCAACACCCGCAGCAATGCGACGGAGACGCGGCGCTGGGTGCGTGAGCGCGGCTTCAAATCCCTGATCGTGGTGACATCGAATTATCACATGCCGCGGGCGATCGTCGAAATGTCACATGCAATGCCCGAGACGGCGCTGATTCCATACGCTGTCGTCGGCGACCGGTGGCGCGACGAACCCTGGTGGACCAGTGGCGCGACGCTGCGGCTGCTGCTATCGGAATACGTGAAATACGTTGCCGCCGAGGTGCGGGTGCGTCTGGCGGATGCCGGTCTCGAACTGATGCCCGAACTCCAGGAGCAACCGACCGGTTCCCTGGCGCCACGCCGGCCGGCGACGGCCCAGGCTAACTGATCTCTCTAACTGATCTCTCTAACTGATCTCTCTAACTGATCTCTCTAACTGATCTCTCTAACTGATCTTGCCAAACTGATCGGGTCTTTAATGGTTTCGATTTTCGTGCGTTCGCTGGTCTACAATGTGCTGTTCTATCTGGTGCTCGCGTTCTGGGTGATCGTGGGGATTCCCACTTACATCATGCCGCGCTGGGCGATCATGAACATCGCGCGTTATTGGGCGCGCAGCAGCATCTGGCTGATGCGGGTGATCTGCAACACCAGGGTGGAATATCGCGGGCTCGAGAAAATTCCGAAGGGGCCGCTGATCGTCGCCTCGAAGCATCAGTCGATGTGGGAAACCTTCGCGCTGCTGCAATTCTTCGATCAGCCGCTTTTTATCCTCAAGCGCGAGCTGAAATGGATTCCGCTGTTCGGGTGGTACCTGATCAAGTCCGATATGATCGGGGTCAACCGGGGCGCCGGCGGCCGCAAGTTGATCGACATGGCGCGCGGCGCCGGCGAAGAAGTGCGGCGCGGCCGCCAGTTGATCATCTTTCCCGAGGGCACGCGCACGTCAGTCGATGCGCCGCCGCAGTACAAGTCCGGCGTCGCGCAGATTTATGTCGAAAGCGGCGTGACGTGCATTCCCGTGGCGCTCAATTCGGGACTGTTCTGGCCGCGCCGGACCTTCATGCGCTATCCCGGCACGCTGGTGGTCGAATTCCTCGATCCGCTGCCGCCGGGTCTGTCGCGCCGCGAATTTTTGACGCGCGTTTCCGCTGTCATCGAGGAAGCCACCAACCGGCTGGTCGAAGCAACGCGCCGCGAGCAGGCGCAATTGTTCGGCCGGGTGCCAAGCGCGGTTTCCGCGAAGGTGTGAGGTGTCCGTCTGTAGCCCGCATGAGCAACGCGACATGCGGGGCCGTTCCCCCGGATATCGCTGGCGCTCATCCGGGCTACATCTACCCTTCGTGCAGCATTGCGGCCAGTTGATGCAATTGCGGATCGCGCAGGCCTTGCGCCTCGATCGCCTTCACGGTGGAGAGCACATAATCGCGGTTGTTGCCGGAACGGCCGTGGCCCTGCTGCACGTAGCGTAGCTGTTCGGTCAGCGACAGCCGCCCGGCATATTGGACGTGACCGCGGTCGACCACATAAGCGAGCGCGCTGACGCGCTGGCGGGCTTCGTTTTCGAGCCAGACCGAGCGCATCACTTCGCGGTAGACGTTGGTGGTCTGCTCGCGGCCGCGCAGATACTCGACGGTCTCATGCCGCCGTGCCGCCGCAACGCGGAAGGCGATGCCGCGGCAGGCGCCGCCACGGTCGAGGCCGAGCACGAGGCCGGGTTTTTCGGGCGTGCCGCGGTGATCGAACGAATAGACGCACAGCGCCCGGTGCTCGCCGATCAGCCGCGCCGGAACCTGCTCGGTGAAGTCGAAGCCCGGCCGCCACATCAGCGAGCCGTAGCCGAACACCCACAGGTCGCCTTTGGATAGGTCTGTTTCGGGTATGATATTGGCTGCCATTACCGGCACGCCTAGCAGATTTTCTTCTGCCCTGAAAAGGCGTTAACCTGATAGTGGCTCCGCGCACCGCTTTATTGACAAAATGATTCGCGAAAGGTCGCTTTATGTCAGATATGACCCTCGCGCCACGCCGGCGCCCGCTTTGGCGCCTTTTCATCGCGCCCGTTCTGGTTCTGATCGCCGCGATGGCGTGGAGCGGGTTCTGGTTCTATGCCGCGTCCGAGGTCGACGTGAAGGCCGACGCCTGGCGCGCGCAGGAAGCGAAATCCGGCCGGATCTATGATTGCACCAGGCGTTCGGTAGCTGGGTTCCCGTTCCGCCTTGAAGTGCGCTGCGACGGCGCCAGCGTGGTATTGCAGTCGCAGGCGGCGGCGCCGACGCAGCCCGTCACGGCCCGGCTCGGCCAGATTCTCGTGGTCGCGCAGGTCTACGATCCGAAACTGGTGATCGCCGAATTCACCGCGCCGGCCCGGATCTCCGATCGCAGCGGCGCGTCGATGCTGGTGAACTGGCGTACCGCGCGCGCGAGCGTGGTCGGTTTGCCGGCCATTCCGCAACGCGCCTCGATCGTTTTCGATGATCCGTCGATCGACCGCATCAGCGGATCGATCCAGACCCCGCTGGCGCGCGCCAAGCATGTCGAACTGCATGGCCGCCTGGCGGACGGTGCGACGCTCGATCATCCGGTGATCGAAACCGTGGTGAATATCCAGACCGGCAGCTTGCAGGACGTGCATCCGGTACTGACGCAGCCGTTCGATGCCGATATGCGCGCCCTGCTCAGCGGGCTGAAGGACTTCGCGCCAAAGCCCTGGCCGGAGCGGTTCCGCGAGATTCAGGCAAGCGGCGGTCATGTCGAACTCGTGCAGTCGCGGATCGTGCAGGGCGATCTGGTCGCGGTGGCCACGGGGACGCTTGGATTGACGGCGCAGGGAAATCTCGACGGCGAATTGCAGATGACGGTGGCCGGTATCGAGAAGGTGATTCCGGCGCTCGGCCTCGATAAAATGCTCGACGAAGGCGTGCCGCAAGCGACGCTCGATCGCGTCGCGCCGGGCGTCAAAAGCAAGGATGTGAGCAATCTGATGGGCGCGCTCGACCGGGCGATCCCCGGTCTCGGCAAGGTCGTGAAGCAGAACGTCAATGTCGGCGTCATGGCCGGGATCAATTCGCTCGGCAAGGAAGCCGAACTCGAAGGCAAGAAGGCGCGCGCCTTCCCGCTGCGCTTTGTCGACGGCGCGGTTTATATCGGCCCGCTGAAGGTGGGGCAGATCCCGCCGCTGTTTTGAGGGCGAAAGCCGATTGGCTCACCGGCGCGGCCGATTATTATTTTCGCACAGCGAAGAAAGCGCCGATCTCCGGCGCCGGTGATTTGATCTCGACCACGATGGAATCTTCGATGGCCTCCAATCCGTGGAGGACTCCTGTGGGATGACGGCAAACATCGCCCGCTCCCATGATGAATTCCTCCGAGCCGACAGTCGATTTCACTTTGCCTTTCACAACGTAGGCAATCGATTCATGCGTGTGGGTGTGAAGCGGGGCGCCGACTCCCGCCGCATAATGGATCTCGAGGAATGTCATCTCGTCGCCTTTGATAAGCGGCTTGACGAACAGATTGCCGCCATACACCGGTTTGCCCTCGATGGCGCTCACCGTCACAGCCTCGACGTCCGCATTTCTCGACTTGATCACGCGTGTCTCCCTTGATTGACAATCCCAATCAATAGGAAACGACGAGAGCCGCAACTGCAACTCAATTTCTTGCAGCATTTTTAGAGGCAACAATAACGACTGATGTCACCGCCTGCGATCAGGCGTTGGTGCCACCGTCGATCGTCAGGCTCGCGCCGGTGATGTAGGCTGCCGCCGGACTGGCGACGAACGCCACCAGGGCGGCAATTTCCGTAACCGTTCCGTAGCGGTTGAGCGCGGTATTGGCCTTTTGCGGCGTGGCCCAATCGCCCGAAGCGGGATTGAGGTCGGTGTCGATCGGACCCGGCTGGACGTTGTTGACGGTGATTCCGCGCGCCCCGACCTCCCTCGACAGGCTCTGGGCGAACATCTTGACCGCGCCCTTCGTCGCCGCGTAGGCCGCGAGGCCGGGCGTCAGGTTACGTTCGCCGACACAGGAGCCGATGACGATGATGCGGCCACCGTCGTTCATGTGCTTGAGCGCCGCCTGTGTCGCGATGAAGGTGCCGCGGACATTGATGTTGATCACATGGTCGAGCTCCTCCAGCGTGGCCTCCTCGAACGGCTTGGGAATGGCGGTGCCGGCATTGTTCACGAACACATCGAGACGGCCGAGCGCTTTGACGGCCTGTTCGACACCGGCCTTGTTGGCCTTGGCATCGGTGGCGTCAGCCTGAATCGCGATGGCTTTTCCACCGGCGGCTTCGATCTCCTTGACGACCGAAGCAGCCGCGTCCGCGCCTTTGGTGTAGGTGATGGCCACTTTGGCGCCGTCGGCGGCCAGACGCTTGGCAATGGCCGCGCCGATGCCGCGCGAGCCGCCGGTCACGAGTGCAATCTTTCCTTCGAGGCTCTTGGACATGGTGTTTCGCCTTTTCGTTAAAGTGTCATGGAGGAGAAGTGTCACGCGACACCGTCCGACGGGCATTGGCCTGTCGATGTCTGCGTGTTCCCAATCAGCGTGTGCGATCAATTAACGGACCAGGACACATGAAGTCCTGAAATCGCGGTGAAGCGCGCTCAAATTGTTCCGAAATTTCGATGATTTTGCCGCTGTGGTCGCCTTGCAGGCGCAGGCAGCCGGGTGCAATCTCGCGGGGCGCTGAGAAGCCGCTGTCGATGCTGGAACCAGGAATGAACGAGCTTCCCAAAACCGTCAGATCCGGTGATCTCGGCGCGGTCGATCGCTTGGAGATCGCCGGCCTGACGCTCGATCTGCGGCAAGAGGAACTGCGCGACGCCGCCGGCGCGCGGATTGACTTGCGAAACCGATCGTTCGGCGTGCTGCGCTATCTCGCGATCAACGCGGGACGGGTCGTTACCAGGGACGAGCTGTTGGCCACCAATTGGCCCGGCGTAAACGTCACGGAGGATTCGCTCACCCAGTGCATCTCCGAGATCCGTCGCCTGTTAGGCGACGCCGGCCGCGATCTCATCCGAACCGTGCCCCGCCGCGGCTACATGATCCTGCCTCCGGAGCGGGCCTTTCCGTCGCCGGGAACTGCGTCCGGCGGGCCCACGGTGGCCGTCCTGCCGTTCGAGAACAATACTGGAGATGGCGGGCAGGATGTGTTCGCGGATGGCCTGACCCAGCAGATCATTTCCGCGCTTGGCCGCTTCGGCGAGCTGCGCGTTCTCGCGCGCGGCGTGACCAGGACCTACAAGGGCCGCGCCCAGGGCGCGACAGACCTCGGGCGCGCGCTTGGCGCCGATTACCTGGTGGAAGGCAATGTGCGGCGCGACGGCGATCTCTGCCGCATCGACATAGAGCTCACCGATGCGCGGAGCGGCGCGCAGGTCTGGAGCAAGACGTTCAAGACGAATGTTGACGCCGCCAATCTGTTGACCATTCAGGACGAGATTTCAGGCCAGGTCAGCGCCATGATCGGCAGCTATTGGGGCGCGATCGGCGCGGCCGAATACAGGCGCATCCAGAGCAAGTCCAGCGAGGAGCTGACGCCTTACGAATGCATCGTGCAGGGCGTGATCGGAACGCCGACCGACGCGACCGTTCTGGAGCCGATCGCAAAAGCGCGCGATTGCCTTGAGCGTTTGACGCGCACGGAGCCGCGAAACGCCGCCGCCTGGGCCGCGCTCGTTCTGGTGTTCAACAATCAGCGGACTTGGGGTTTGCCTTCGCCGACCGGTGAAGTGGCCAGCGTCGAAAGCCGCCTCTATCTGGCCGGCATGGCAGTCGAAGCCGCGAACCGGGCCGTCGAAATCGCGCCGAATGACGCCTTCGTCCGCGGACAAGTCGCCCGTGCCGCCTGGATGGCGGGTCAATCGGATTTGCTGCGAATCGAAACCAAGCGGGCGATTGCGCTCAACCCGAATGATCCGCAAACCCTCGGTCCGCTCGGTAACCTGATGGCCTATGCTGGTTTTTGGGACGAAGGCGTTGCGCTTGCCGAGAAGGGGATTGCTTTAACCGCGCCCAGCACGCCGCGATGGTGGTGGTGGGCCATCGCCAAACGCGCCTTCGCACATGGCGATTATGGGCGGGCATTTGAGGCGTTTCGCGAATCCTATGTCGAGCAGCTATGGATCAGCCATCTCCACATGGCGTACACGTTGCCGTTTCTCGACCGGACTGAACAAGCCAGGATGCACGTCGCGACGTTATTGAGGATGCGGCCCGGATTCACCATCCGCGAGGCGGACGCCTATTACAAAATGTGGTGCTTCGCGCCGTCCTATCGCGAAAAGATGCGCGATGCCCTGCAAACCGCCGGGCTTCCGCGCGGCGAGGCTTGATCCGCGACGCTGGGTGGCGCGATCAAGGCGAGGGAGCGGCCGCCTTTGGCAGATGACCGATGCGGCCGCTTTATCCCAAGTCTACACTTTCCAAGCCTCCACTTCACAAGTCTCCACTTCCCAAGTCGCCGCTTCCCAGATCACTAATAGTCAGGGAGCCGTAGCGAGCTATGCACTTCCCGCGCATGGCCGCTCAAGGCCTTTGCGGCGTGACCGTCCTGGAGCGCAGCAAGCATGCGGTTGCGCGTCTCCAGTTGCTCCTGCGTGCGCGGCAGTAAGAGCGATCCGGCCTCTCTGATCGCCAGCGCCTGGTTCGCCTCGACGAACGGGCGCACGATGCGTTCATAGGCGGCGAAGGCATCGGCCGGATCATCATGGGCGGCCAACTCCCCGGCGAGCACGTAGGCGCCAACCAGCGCGATGCTCGTGCCCTGGCCGGATCGAAAGGACGGCGCGTAGGCAGCGTCGCCGGTTACTGCCAAGCGCCCCTTCGACCAGCATGGCATGCGAATCTGGCTCACGGTGTCGAAAAAAAGATCGTCCGCCTGCCGCATCGCGTCCAGCAGGCGCGGCACCTCCCAGCCACCATCGGCGAATGCGGCCTCCGTTCGCTGGATCTGCTCCGCTTTATCTAATCGCGCGCCGAACGGCGGCGTCTCGGTCGCGAAGATCAGGCCGACGAACAGCTCCGGATTGTCGCGGACGGCGAAGACGACGGCGGCGCGCCCCGCTTCCGCGTAGACGATCGCACCATGCGAAAGACCCCGATCGTTCGGCATGGAGAAGAGGTTGAACGTGTAGCCGAGATAGTGGTTGAACGGCTCCTCCGGCCCGAACGCCAGCCGGCGGGTGTGCGAGTGCAGCCCATCCGCGCCGATGACGACATCGTAACGCTGACGCTCGCCGCTTTTGAAACGCACGTCCACGCCGGCGCCCTCGTCCGCTATCGCCTCGATCGAATCGTCGAAGCGGTAGCGGACGTTGCTGTTCCTGGTCAGACCGTAGAGCAGGGTGGTCAGCGTGCCCCGCGGCAATTCGACATCCTGGCCCGCCTCGTTGCCCGTCAGGTCATAGACCGGGATTGCGCCGATGGTCTTGCCCTCGGTATCGACGAAGGTCAGGGCGCGCGAGGCGATGTGCGCGGCTTCGATTTGGGGCCGCAAGCCCATGCGGTCGATCACGCCCATTGCAGTACCGCGGATATCGATCGGGTAGCCGCCGACCCGGATCGAGGGCGCCCGCTCGACCACCGTGACCTCGAAGCCATAGCGGTCGAGCCAGTACGCCAGGGCCGGCCCCGCTATGCTTGCGCCCGAGATCAGGACTGACCGGGATTTCTGGCGGGATTTATGGACAGCGACGTTTGACATGACATGCCTCATCTTCATAGGATGCATTATGCATCTTATTTAAAAATGGCCAAAATTAGATGCATGAAGCATCTTATCGAGAGGCGACATGGACGCGGAACAGAACCGTAGGCGTGGGGCAGAGCTGGAAGAGGCAATCCTGGACGCGGCGTGGGCAGAACTCGTCGAACACGGCTATGCGGCCACGACGCTGGAGTCGGTTGCGAAGCGCGCGGGAACGAGCCGGCCTGTGTTGCATCGTCGCTGGCCAAGCCGCATCAAACTGGCGACAGCCGCCGTAGCCCGCTACTTCGCGCTCAACCCGATCGAGATTCCCGACCTTGGAAATTTCGGTGCGGAGATCAGCCTATTGCTCCGCCGGTTATCCGATCGTGCCCGGCCCGATCTGCTTCGCCTGGCTTTCGACATGGGCGGCGACCTCGCGGCTGCGAACTCCAACCTCGCCGAAGTGCGGGGAGAAATTGTCAATGATCAACTTCTCCGCGAGATCATCGAGCGCGCCATCCGGCGCGGTGAGGTCGATCCGATGCGCCTCACGCCACGCATCATCTCGCTGCCGGGCGATCTGGCGCGCAACGAATTCATGATGACCCTGAAGCCACTTCGCGACGAGGTCATCCGCGAAATCGTCTACGACATTTTCCTGCCGCTGATCTGCCGGCCGGTGCCGCACGGATGACCCGACGGGCAAATCAATCACGCGCGCTGGGCTTTGCCGGTCTGCCTGTCCAGCCCCTTCCAGAAAAATATTCTGATTTTCAGAAATCGCAAATCATTGGTATATCTCCGCCATCCTGTCCCACATGAGGGGCGGTTCGCGATCGTCACGGACGCGGGATGGGATGCGGTGGACGCGGATGGCGCTTGCGACGAGGGCGGCTGAAGCGGACGGCGAAGTCGTGTGGTCCTGACGCCTCGACGCTGGCGTCAAGTCTCGCGCAGGAGACTGCGCAAGGCGACGGTGGCAAAAGAGCCCGATCGCCGGGGAGAGCGCGAAGTAAGCCGTAAACCATTGCGTAGGGAATGCCGGGTGATTCCGGTGTGACCTGACTAACGCGTGTGCTTTTTTACTACGACTTTCGCACACGCGGCTGCGGGCGCATCGGTCGCCCGGCATTCCCTGCGCCCTCTGAAGAGAGGGCGGGAAGATTTAGGCATGACTCGGGCGCTTTGCGTCGCGATCACTCACTCGTCATGCCCGGACTTGATCCGGGCATCCATCGATCTTCGCAAGAAATTTTCTCGAAGAGGATGGATTGCCGGGTCAAGCCCGGCAATGACAAGCTTGATTCTTTGTTAGCTGTTTGAGAATCGAATCAGTGGCTCACGCCACACAACAGGTGTCGTCCCTGCGCACGCAGGGACCCATAACCACAGTACGTGGTGTTGCGTGAAAATCGTCGAACGGCGTCTCTTAACGAGAGGCCGCGGCGTATGGGTCCCGGCTTAAGGCCAGGACGACGGGAGAGAGGATGCGGCCATCGCGAGCGGCGCAGCGACAAAATCAACGCTTCCTTCTCCCCTCCCTCCGCGCGCGCAGCGCGTGGCGGGGAGGGGTCGGGGGTGGGGGGTCTATCGGCAAATTCGCTGATGGCGGCATTCGCGGCGCTACCCCCCACCCTTGATCCCTCCCCACCGCTTCGCGGGGGGAGGGAAAGTAGAAGCTCACTCCGGCTTCTTCCCGAGATGCGCATGGGGCCGGCCGAAATCCGCTGCAGCCGAATCCTGGCCGATTTCGACGATGCCGCGGCGGATCGCGCGGGTGCGGGTGAAATGTTCGAACAGCGCTTCGCCGTCGCCGCGGCGGATCGCGCGGGTCAGCTTGGACAAATCCTCGGTGAAGGTGCCGAGCATTTCCAGCACCGCGTCCTTGTTGGTCAGGAACACGTCGCGCCACATGGTCGGGTCGGATGCGGCAATACGCGTGAAGTCGCGAAAGCCGCCGGCGGAGAACTTCAGCACTTCGGATTGCGTGACACCTTCAAGCTCATCCGCAGTGCCTACAATTGTATAGGCGATCAGATGCGGCAGATGGCTGGTGATCGCCAGCACCATGTCGTGATGGTCCGGCGTCATGATCTCGACCTTGGCGCCGATCGCAGCCCAGAACGCGCGCAGCTTCTCGACCGCGGCAGTATCCGTGCCCTCGGGCGGGGTCAGGATGCACCAGCGGTTGATGAACAGCTCCGCGAAGCCGGAATCGGGACCGGAATGCTCGGTACCTGCGACCGGATGCGCCGGGACGAAATGCACGCCTTCCGGCAAATACGGCGCCATGTCGCGCACGACAGCACCCTTGACCGAACCGACATCGGACACGATCGCGCCGGGCTTGAGATGACCGGCGATTTCCTGCGCGACCGGGCCGCAGGCGCCGACGGGTATGCAGAGGATGACGAGATCGGCGTTCTCGACGGCTTGTGCGTTGGTCTCCAGAACCGCGTCGACGATACCGAGTTCCATCACCCGCGCGCGGGTCTTGGCCGAGCGCGCGGTGGTGACGATTTCGCCAGCCAGGCCCTGCGCCCGCGCGGCACGCGCGATCGAGCCGCCGATCAGCCCGAAGCCGATCAGCGCGATCTTGTTGAACAGCGGCGTGTCGTTCACTTCAACACCATTCACTTGGACCCCGTGAAGTCGCGCAGGCCTTCGAGCACCAGAAGGTTGGCTTCCTCGGTGCCGATGGTCAGGCGCAGCGCATGAGGCAGGCGATAATTATTCAACGCCCGCAGCACGAGGCCGCGCTTGGTCAGGAACGCGTCGGCATCGGCCGCGGTCTTGCCTTGATCGAGAGGAAAATGAATCAGGATGAAGTTCGCCACGCTCGGCGTCACCTTCAGCCCGAACTTGGTGATCTCCTCAGTCAGCAGCGCGCGCCATTTCTCGGTGTGCGTCTTCGACATCTGCTGATGTTCGGTATCTTCAATGGCCGCGACCGCCGCCAGCATCGCCGGCGTCGACACGTTAAAGGGGCCGCGAATGCGATTCAGCGCATCGACAATGTGAGCCGGCCCGAACATCCAGCCGACCCGCAGCGCGGCGAGGCCGTGGATCTTCGAAAACGTGTGGGTCATCACGGTGTTTTCCGTGGTTGCGACCAGTTCGATGCCGATCTCGTAATCGTTGCGCGATACGTAGTCGGAATAGGCCGCGTCGAGCACCAGCAGCACATGCGAGGGCAGGCCGGCGCGCAGCCGCTTGATCTCGTCGAACGGCAGATAAGTCCCGGTCGGGTTGTTGGGATTGGCGATCCAAACAAGCTTGGTGCGCGGCGTGACCAGTTTGAGGATCTCGTCGACATCCCCGGTGAAATTGGTCTCAGGCGCCACGACATTGATCGCGCCATTGGCCTTGGTCGCGATTGGGTACACCAGGAAGCCGTGGGTGGTGGAGATCGCCTCGTCGCCATGGCCGAGATAAGCGTGCGCCAGGAGATTGAGGATTTCGTCGGAACCGGCGCCGCAGATGATGCGGTCGGGATCGAGCCCGAAGGCGCGGCCGATCGCCTCGCGCAGCACGCGCGATGTTCCCTCCGGATAATCCTCGAGATGTTTGGCGGCTTCCGTGTAGGCCGCGATCGCCTTCGGCGACGGGCCGAACGGCGTCTCGTTGGCCGACAGCTTGAACACCTTGCGGCCGGGCTCCGCCACCGGGCTCTTGCCTGGCGTGTAGGGCGCAATATCGAGAATGCCGGGATTCGGCACGGGTCGGGACATCTTCAGCTCCGGAGTGTCGGGGTGGCTATCAGGACTTATCGGCTAAGATTTTGGCGGCCCCGTTCGGAGGCACCGTATAGCGCGTTGCATGGCTGCCGACGAGGGCCGATGAGCGCACCGAGGCCCCGGCCTCGATCAATGCCGATGTTATCTTCTCGAGGCTGCTGGGGGCCGCGATCGACACCAGCAGCGCCGCGCCGTCGAAGGCGGTGTCCGGCACCGCCACGATTTCCGCCAGCGGCGACAAAGCGCGGGCGATCTCGGCGTTCCAGCCGGAGACCCGCACACTCCACATTTCGACTTCGGTCACCATCGCGCTGTCGGCGACGCGCGACACCACGAACACCGGCAAGGCGGCCGGATGATCGGCGCGCTCGATGAAAGGCAGCCGCGCAATGATCTTCGGCGCGCCGCTGGCTTCGAGCGCGATCCACCATGGGGTGCGGCTGGAGGTGGCGGAAACCAGCGCCAGATCGCCCTTGGACCAGGCCACCGCGTCGACCGCCGCGTTGGCGTTGAAGTGCGAGATGTAGGGAACCGTAAAACCGAAATGAAACCGCGCCGAATCCCGCATCGCGGACTCACCGAGCGAAATATCGGCATGGACCGAAAACGGGGCCTGGACGTAAGTGAATGTCGAGATGATCACGCGCCAGATGCTCTCGACGGTGTCGAGCGGCAGGATGCCGCGGTGGCGCTGCGCCAGCCGGCGCATCATGTCGGCCTCGCGCGCCGGGCGGAATGCCGAGCCGACCTCCTGGGTCTGCTTCACCGAGATCAGCCGGTCGATGATGTCGCCGCGCTGCATCAGCAAGGCGTGCACCTGCGCGTCGATGCTATCGATCTCTTTGCGCAGCACCTCGAGCGAGGGCGGGGCCGGGGGCGGTTGAGACATGGTGGTGTCCAGCAAGGGATGAGCCCCGTTCTCCCTCATGGGCGGAAGCGGCGCAAGTGCCCCATTGGCGCCCCGGTTAACCATCGGATTGTCTTGACGAAAGGGCCGATCGTGACTATTATTTCAGCTATTCCGTGGTCATTTGAGCCGGCCGGCTTGCAGCCACGTTAAACAACTCGCTAAACAGGCCGGGGACACAAGTGATCCCGGCCGAACCTATTGTTCAGGCCGGGTTTTTTATGGCCTGATTTCCGGTGGCTTTCGAGCCCCTGAAGAGGTCGCGTCACGATGGTCAGCGTGCAGTCGATACAAAGTCCGGCGATCCACGCCGAAGAGCGCGCCCACGAAGCGGACCATCCGAGTTCGCTGGTGGCGCTGTTCGGCGCCGACCAGCCGCTGAAGCTCGATTGCGGCATCGATCTGACGCCATTCCAGATCGCCTACAAGACCTACGGCACGCTCAATGCGGATCGCTCCAACGCGATTTTGATCTTCCACGCGCTGACCGGCGATCAGCATGTCGCCAATCGTCACCCGGTAACCGGCAAGCCGGGCTGGTGGGAGACCATGGTCGGTTCGGGGCGTCCGCTCGATACCGACAAATATTTCATCATCTGCTCCAACGTGATCGGCGGCTGCATGGGCTCGACCGGTCCGGCATCGACCAATCCCGCCACCGGCAGGCTGTGGGGGCTGGATTTTCCGGTCATCACGATTCCCGACATGGTGCGGGCGCAGACCATGCTGATCGACCGCTTGGGGATCGACACGCTGTTTTCGGTGGTCGGCGGCTCGATGGGCGGCATGCAGGCGCTGCAATGGACCGCGGCCTATCCCAAGCGGGTGTTCTCGGCGCTGCCGGTGGCCTGCGCGACGCGGCATTCGGCGCAGAACATCGCGTTCCACGAACTCGGCCGCCAAGCCGTGATGGCCGATCCGGACTGGCGTCACGGCCGCTATTTCGAAGAGGGCACCTATCCGCATCGCGGCCTCGGCGTGGCGCGGATGGCGGCGCATATCACTTATTTGTCGGACGCCGCGCTACATCGTAAATTCGGACGCCGGATGCAGGACCGCGAGCTGCCGACATTCTCGTTCGACGCGGATTTCCAGGTCGAAAGCTATCTGCGCTATCAGGGCTCGTCGTTCGTCGAACGTTTCGACGCCAACAGCTATCTCTATCTGACACGGGCAATGGATTATTTCGATATCGCCGCCGACCATGACGGCGTGCTGGCGCAGGCGTTCCGCGGCATTCAGACGCGGCTCTGCGTGGTGTCGTTCACCAGCGACTGGCTGTTTCCGACCTCGGAATCGCGCGCCATCGTGCACGCGCTCAACGCCAGCGGCGCGCGGGTGTCATTCGCGGAGATCGAGACCGATCGCGGCCATGACGCGTTCCTGCTGGATGTACCGGAATTCTTGGATATCTCCCGCGCGTTTCTGGAATCCGCCGGCAAGGCCCGCGGCCTGATCCCGACAGGCGGCTGACATGAGCTCGCAGCAACAGGTCCTGCCGCTGACCGGCGCGGAGCCACCGGACGCCAAGCATTATCGCGGCGATCATCTCCTGGTCGCGCAAATGGTGGAGCGCGGCTCGAAGGTGCTCGACGTCGGCTGCGGCGACGGCGATCTGCTGCAACTGCTGGAAACCCGCGGCATCGATGGCCGCGGCATCGAATTGTCGCGCGAAGGCGTCAATCGCTGTGTCGCCAAGGGGCTCGCGGTGGTGCAGGGCGACGCCGACACCGACTTGATCAATTATCCCGACGATGCCTTCGACTATGTGATCCTGTCGCAAACGCTACAGGCGACGCGTCAGCCACGCGTGGTGCTGGAGAATCTGCTGCGGATCGGACACCGCGCCATCGTGTCATTCCCGAATTTCGGGTTCTGGCGGATGCGGCTGCAATTGCTGGTCGGCGGCCACATGCCGCGCACCGAAAACCTGCCGGCGACCTGGTACGACACGCCGAACATTCATTTCTGCACCATCAAGGATTTCGTGCAGCTCTGCGACGAGATCAACGTCAAGATGGAGCGCGCGGTCGCGCTCGATCTTTACGGCCGCCCGCTGCGGCTTAACGCGCCCTGGTGGTTCTGGAACATGTTCGGCGAGCAGGGCGTGTTCCTGCTCAGCCGTGCCGGAAAGGGGCGGTAGCTCTCATTCGTCATTCCGGGGCGATGCAAAGCATCGAACTACGATGCGCAATTGCGCATCGGAGAATCTCGAGATTCCGGGTCTGGTCCTTCTGACCATCCCGGAATGACGATCAAGCCACCATCGATCTGGGGTCGCGCACCGGCCAGCGGCCGGCTTCGACCAGCGCGATAAAACGCTCGACCATTTCGTTGAACAGCGCCGGCTCTTCCAGATTGAGCACATGGCCGGACTTCGGGAAGAACGTCAGGCCTGCGGCGGGCAGATGTTGCTTGAGGAACATGCTGGGTCCGATGCAGGAATCGTCCTCGTCGCCGCAGATGATCAGCGCTGGTGTGGGGACTTTCCTGATCGCGTCGGTGAGCGTGTAGATCGAGGGCCGGCCGCCCTGAAAGCTGCGCATGGTGTTGGCCGATCCCTTGGCATCGTGCCGGGCCAGCGCGTCATAGAAATCCGCATGCCCGCGCGGGTCCTTCAGCATGAACGGAATCCGGCTCGGCGCCTCGCGGGTGGCTTTGGCGACCCCGACAGAGCCGATCGCCTCATATTGCTCGGCATTGGCCCGGCACTGCTTGCGGAAGGCGTCGAGATTATTGAGGTCCGAACCCGAGCCGACGGCGGCCAGCGTCATCGACAGCGCGCGCTCCGGCGCATTCAGGCCCACCTGCAGCGACGAATAGGAGCCCATCGACAGCCCAATGAAATGCGCCTTGGCGATCTTCAGATGATCCAGCACGGCGAGCGCATCGGTGTAGAAATGCTTGTAGGTGTAGACCTCCGCCGAGGGCGGCACCTCAGAGGGCGTGTAGCCACGGGCGGAGTAGGCGATGCAGCGATGCCCGCGCGAAAAATAGCGCATCTGCGGTTCCCAATTGGTGTAATCGGCCGCGAATTCGTGCAGGAAAATGATTGGTGTTCCGCTGCCGGCCTCTTCGAAATAGAGGCGGACATTATCGCTCGTGACGGCATAGGGCATAGGCTGTTCCTTCCGTTGTTCTTGCTCTTGGTGCTCCAGATCGGCGCGGAAAATCGCAGTTAATGCTCGCGGCTGCAATGAGGCGGAAGCGATTCTTTTTCGTCACGGAATCAACGCGGAATCACCCCGAAACCGTTTCCGCGCCGCCGCATCGCGTCTTGCTCTCGCCATACCCCAAATTGCATACGGACCCCGGATGTCGGCCGTCACTTGGGGCCGATGGGGATTGGGGGTGTCAAAGAGGATCAGTTGAGTATGTTTCAGTCATCTGCGTTTGGCCGGTCGCTTGTTGCGCTGGCGTTGTGTTTCACGGCATTCGCCTTCTCGGTTTCCGCCGCTTCAGCAAGGCCCCACCACGGCGCAAGGCGATACGCGCATGTGCAGTCTGGCGGCTATCATATGCGGCAGCACACTGTTTATCGTCATTATCGGCACGTGGCGCGCCTGTCGCGTTGGGACGCCGGCGTCGCGCAAATGCGGGCGCGCGGTCTTGCCGACACCAATGCAAGCGTTGCGCCGGACACGAATTCTTCTGGCATGAGCACATCTGGCGGTTTTGGTTCGTCGAACGTGGTCGCCGAAGCGCGTCGTTACCTCGGCGGCAATCCCACCGGCCGCGGCAGTCTGTGGTGCGCCCGCTTCATGAACCTGGTGCTGCAGCATTCCGGTTATCACGGGACCGGTTCGGATATGGCGAGTTCATTCGCAAATTACGGCCAGCGCGTATCCGGCCCGCAGGTCGGTGCCATCGCGGTGATGGGACGGCGCGGCGGCGGCCATGTCGGCATCGTCAGCGGCATCGACGCCTCAGGCAATCCGATCGTGGTCTCCGGCAATAACGGCAATCGGGTTCGGGAAGCGCCGATCTCGCGCGGCCGGATTTACGCTTACGTGATGCCGACCAACTGAGACGGCATAAACATCGTCAGACTGACGCCAGCTCTTCCCTGGCAATCGTATCGCCGACGGCAATGCTGCCGCCGGCGATCACTTCGGCATAGATGCCGCAATCGGCGTGTCCAAGGCGACGCATCAATGTCTGCGGGATGCTGAGGTCGCGTACCGCGCTCTCGGGATCGACGTTGACGGCCGCACAGCGAACGATCCGCTTCACGACCTTCAGGCGCGTCTCGCCAATGGTGAGGATCTGGTCAAGCAGATCGAACTCATGCCAGGCCGGCCAGCCGCGGACATAGAGGTTGGCCCGGAACCGGAGCGGATGCACCGGGCGCTCGATCATGGTCTCGACCGCCGCGACGCTGCCGAGATTGATGATCGAGACGACCTTGCGTGCGACATCCGAAAAGCTGTGGCCTTGGCTTGAGAGAACCTTGGGCGGTCCCTTGATCTGGCCGGCGAAACCGGTCGCGAAAAAGCGCTCGATCGCGGCCCGGCCCTCCATGGTTTCGAGATCGCCCTGAACTGTGATGGCGCCGCTTTGGCGGATCGTCAGGACATGGCTCGCGTCGTCGAAATGGGTGTCCAGCGCGGCCAGCCATTCGTCGCGCATCAGCATCAGGAAATGAGGTTTGGGCATCCATTTCGGCGCCGCGGGGTCGAAGCCGCTCGGGCCGTTCTCGATGGCATAGCGCCGGTCTGCCGGAAGCGTCTGGCCGACCTCCAGCGCGACCCGCGGCAGCGGTTCCGGGGTCAGGCCCTTGACCGGATAACGATAAAGGCTCGCAATCTGCGCTGGAGAGGTCGGTGACATCCGGCCTTTTAAGAGATTCCGCGGCGTGGTGCCACCGCACACGAATTTGTGAGATTGCCTCTTCCGTTCCCGGAACCCCGTTCCCACATTTGCCTCAAGCCGGCGCCAACGTCGGCGACGACCGCCGGCTGGTTGAGGAATGTCAATGCGGCCTGCGAACCCATTGAAGATGCTGCTGTCGTGCCTTCGGGGCGAAGCGGCAGGCTGAGGGAATACAAATGAATATTGAAAAATACACCGAGCGGGCGCGCGGCTTTATCCAGTCGGCGCAATCGCTCGCGATGCGCGACGGCCACCAGCAGTTTTCGCCGTTGCATATGCTCAAAGTGTTGCTGGACGACAGCGAAGGCCTCGCCGGCGGTTTGATCGACCGCGCCGGCGGAAATTCGCGCGCGATCCTCACGGCGACCGAGGACGCACTGAACAAGCTGCCAAAGGTTTCCGGAAGCGGCGCAGGACAGGTCTATCTCGCGCCGGAACTCGCGCGTGCGTTCGATGCCGCGGAAAAAGCCGCCGAAAAGGCCGGCGACAGTTTTGTCACCGTCGAGCGGCTGTTGCTCGGGCTGACGCTCGAGAAAGATAGCGATGCCGGCAGTATCCTGAAAAAGGGCGGCGTGACGCCTCAAAACCTTAATGCCGCGATCGAATCGCTGCGCAAGGGCCGCACCGCCGACAGTGCTACGGCGGAGAACGCCTATGATGCGCTGAAGAAATACGCCCGCGACCTCACCCAGGCGGCGCGCGACGGCAAGCTCGACCCCGTGATCGGGCGCGACGAGGAAATCCGCCGGACCATTCAGGTTCTTTCCCGCCGCACCAAGAACAACCCGGTGTTGATCGGCGAGCCCGGCGTTGGCAAAACCGCGATCGTCGAGGGGCTGGCGCTGCGGATTCTCAATGGCGACGTGCCGGAAAGCCTTAAAGACAAGAAGCTGCTGTCACTCGACCTCGGCGCGCTGATCGCGGGTGCGAAATACCGCGGCGAGTTCGAGGAGCGGCTGAAGGCCGTGCTGCAGGAGGTAACTTCGGCCGAGGGCAGCATCATTCTGTTCATCGACGAAATGCACACGCTGATCGGCGCCGGCAAGGCCGACGGCGCGATGGATGCGTCCAATCTGCTCAAGCCCGCGCTGGCGCGGGGTGAATTGCATTGCATCGGCGCGACCACGCTCGACGAATACCGCAAGCATGTCGAAAAAGATGCCGCATTGGCGCGCCGGTTCCAGCCGATCTTCGTCTCTGAGCCGACCGTCGAGGATACGATCTCGATCCTGCGCGGCCTGAAGGACAAATACGAGCAGCACCACGGCGTGCGCATCACCGATTCCGCCTTGGTGGCGGCGACGACGCTGTCGAATCGTTACATCACCGATCGATTTCTGCCGGACAAGGCGATTGATCTGATGGACGAGGCCGCGGCGCGGCTGAAGATGCAGGTCGATTCCAAGCCGGAAGAGCTCGATTCGATGGATCGGGAAATCATCCGGCTCAAGATCGAGCAGGAAGCGCTGAAAAAGGAAAGCGATGCCGGTTCGAAAAGCCGCCTGCAGACCTTGGAAAAGGAACTCGCCGAACTCGAGGAGAAGTCGGCGGCGTTGACGTCGCGCTGGAGTGCCGAGAAAAACAAGCTGTCGAACGCGCAGAAGCTCAAAAGCGAGCTCGACGGCCTGCGTATCGAACTCGCCAACGCCCAGCGCCGCGGCGAATATCAGCGCGCGGGTGAGCTGGCCTATGGCCGGATTCCCGAGCTTGAGAAACGGCTCGCCGATATCGAAGCGAAGGAAAACTCCGGCGAGATGATGGAGGAGGCGGTCACCGCCAACCATATCGCGCAGGTGGTGTCGCGCTGGACCGGCGTGCCCGTCGACAAGATGCTGGAAGGCGAAAAGGACAAGCTGCTCCGGATGGAAGACAGCCTGGGCAACCGGGTGGTCGGCCAGGCCGAGGCGGTGCGTGCGGTTGCGACCGCGGTGCGCCGTTCGCGCGCCGGGCTGCAGGATCCGAACCGCCCGATGGGCTCGTTCATGTTCTTGGGGCCCACCGGCGTCGGCAAGACCGAACTGACCAAGGCGCTCGCGGAGTACCTGTTCAATGACGAGACCGCGATGGTTCGCCTCGACATGTCCGAATTCATGGAGAAGCATTCGGTCTCGCGGTTGATCGGCGCGCCTCCGGGTTATGTCGGCTATGATGAGGGCGGCGCGCTTACCGAAGCGGTACGGCGGCGGCCTTATCAGGTGGTGCTGTTCGACGAGATCGAAAAGGCGCATCCGGATGTCTTCAATGTGCTGCTGCAGGTGCTCGATGACGGCCGCCTGACCGACGGTCAGGGCCGCACCGTGGATTTCCGCAACACGCTGATCATCATGACGTCGAATCTCGGTTCGGAGTTCCTGGTCAACCAGCCCGAAGGCGAGGACACCTCGGCGGTGCGCGAGCAGGTGATGGGGACGGTGCGGGCGCATTTCCGCCCCGAATTCCTCAACCGGGTCGACGAGATCATCCTGTTCCATCGTCTCCAGAAGAGCGAGATGGGGCGGATCGTCGAGATCCAGTTCAGCCGGCTCACGAGGCTGTTGGAGGAGCGCAAGATCGTGCTGACGCTGGATGCCGCCGCGCGCGACTGGCTGGCGGCCAAGGGCTGGGATCCCGCCTATGGCGCGCGGCCGTTGAAGCGGGTGATCCAGCGCAGTGTCCAGGATCCGCTGGCGGAGATGATCCTCGCCGGCGAGGTGAAAGATGGCGATCACGTCGCCATTTCATCCGAGGGCAATGTGCTGACCTTCAACGGCAAGGCGCCGCAGACGGCCGAGATAGCTCAGTTCGATGCACCGGTTCCGAAGCGGAAGCTGAACTGAGATTGCGGCTGGGGTGATTATCCAACCTCGTCATGCCCGGGCTTGTCCCCGGGCATGACCGTCTTTAGGCCCTGACTAGGGTCGCTGCCGGCGCGAATCTACTTTTTCGTTATCTTGTAGATCGCGTTCTCGATGTCGGATGAGAAGTAGATCGTGCCTGATGCCCCGACCCCGACGCCGGTCGGAATGTTGGTTGGCAATCCTCCGGGCGTACCGGGAAGCCCGATCGGCAGATTGCCCGCGATCTCGGTGACGGTTCCGCTCGCAGGATCGATCTGGACAATCCGCCTGGCGCCGACCTCTGCGACGATCAATTTACCGTCGCCCGCCAGTGCGATGCCCTCCGGCATTTTCAAGTCCTTGGCAATCCCGGTCTTTTCGCCGTTGCCCTGGACCTTCGAGACTTGTCCCGAAAAGGCTTCCGTCAGATAGACCGATCCGTTGGGGCCGCCGACGAGCCCGACCGGCCCGGCGAGATCGCCGATCACCACGGTGCGGTCCTTGCCATGCTCGCCGCTGGCGCGAACCAGCGATTTGGTGCCGAGTTCGTTGACGAGGATGCTGCCGTCGTCGAGCCGGATCGCATCATGCGGTGCCTTGAAACCGTGCAGCATCTCGCGCGTCGCCCCGGTCTTGCGATCGATCACCTGCACCGTACCGGTAAACCAGCTCGACAGGATCACGTCGTCGCCCTTCGCGGTAGCACTCATCGGATATTCCAGCGTGACGCCGACCGCGTGCATCCGTGCGGGTTCAGAGACTTCCCCGGTCGTACCATCCACGGTGCGATAGGCGAACACGTCGGCGACGTAGATGGTATCCTTGCCGTTATCGGAGACGACACCGATGCCGCCAGGAAGCGCCAGTTTGCCGATAATGATCTGCTTGGCGGCGCCGGTCTCGGCATCGACCTCCTGGATTCCATTATCCGCCATGTTGGAGACGTAGATGCGATCCTTGTCGTCGATCGCGAGATTGTCGAGCGATGGCTTGAGCTGCGCGACCGTCTTCTTCGCGCCGGTTTTCGGATCGACCCGAACCAGTTGGCCGGTTGCGGTGTCCACAACCCACAAATTGCCTTTGGAATCGAAATTGACCGCGGCAGGGGTCTTGAAGCCGTCGGCAACCACGGTCAACTGGGCTTTGTCGACGTCCACCTTGGCGACCTGGCCCTTGAACCACAACGGCCCGTACAACAGGTCGTCCGGACCGAATTCGAAGCCGTTAAGGCCGCCCATCTTTTCCATGATCATACGCGGTGGTTTGACGCCCTCGGTGTCGATCTCGTAGAGGGTGTCGCCAAGAAAGACCGTGGTGGCATAGAGCCGGCCGTCCTTGCGATAAGCCAGCGAGTTGATCCCGGGCAGGCCCGAAGCGAGCTTTTTGATGGGGCCGTCGCCCTTGCGGGCATAGAGTTCGCCGGTGAGAAAACCGGTCCACGCCATGGTGCCATCCGGCGCAAACGCGATGTCGTCCGCCATACCCTCGGGCGTCGGTATCGCAATTTTCGCGGTGCCGTTAGTGCGATCGACTTCATAGAGTGTTGCACCGGCCACGCTGCCGGCGAACATGTGCCCGGCCTTGTCGATCCCGAGCCCATGTACGCCGTGGAATGCCGAGCCGGGAACGAGTTTGGTGACTTCATATGTTTGCGCCGACGCTCCGGCGCTTGAAAAGACTGTCGTTACGACAGCCGCATACAGTGCAAGCCTGCTTGTCATGACGCCCTCCCGATTTTTTTATATTGCGTGAGTATTCGTCCGCCGAAATGGTTTGGCAAACGAAACTTACCGCAGGGAAGGCTCTCGCGGTTGCGAAATGACACGCCGAACTGGAGCGGGATCAGCGCGATATCAGGGGCGGAATGCGGAAGACTCTAGCGATTGCTGACTTGTCGCGGCCCGGCGGTGCCGGTGGCGTCCGATACGCGGGCGGGGCCGCCGCCGCGATTGCTCATCATGGCATCGAGACGATCGCGTTCTTTCTCGAAGCCGGCCATCAGCGGTCCGTCGAGCGAGCGGCCGCGCGGCAGCTTGATGCGCATCGGATCGACGAAGCGGCCGTTGACCAGGATTTCGTAATGGACGTGGGCGCCGGTCGATTGGCCGGTTGAGCCGACGAAGCCGATCACCTGGCCCTGCCGTACCCGCTTGCCGGGTTCGAGCCCCTTGGCGAAGGCCGACATATGGCCGTAGGCGGTCTCATACCCGTTATTATGCTTCAGTTTGACGTATTTGCCGTAGCCGCCTTCCCAGCCGGCGGTTTCGACCACGCCATTGCCGGAGGCGAAAATCGGCGTGCCGTAGGGCGTGGCCCAATCGACGCCGGTATGCATCTTGACGTAGCCGAGGATGGGATGGCGGCGGCTGCCGAAGCCGGATCGCATGATCGCGTTGTTGACGGGCTTGCGGACCAGGAACTTCTTCGCGCTCTTGCCGGTCTCGTCGTAGTAGTCGACGACGGCGTCGTCAGGGGTCTGGAAGCGGTAGTATTTCTTGGTTTCGCCGCCGACCGTCAGTGAGGCGAACAGCACTTCGGTCTTTTCGGTGATGGTGGCGCCTTCGTCTTCGCCAGCGAAGAATACATCAAAAGAGTCGCCGGGCTGCACTTTGCGCTGGAAATCGACGTCGTAGGAGTAGATGCGGACCATGTCTTCGATCACGGCCGCCGGGACTTTGTTGCGCAGCGCGGTCTCATAGATGCTTTGGTAGAGCCGCACGCCGGTCCCGTCATCATCGTCATCGTCGCTGGCTTCGGCCGTCTCGGTAGTGGTGTTCATGCTCTGGACGTCGACGGCGACGTATTTGCCGAGATCGGACAGCGCGGCCACCGCTTCGACGGCGGAATCGTTGGCGACGATCACGCGGTAGGGCTGCAGCCGCTGGCCCGCGCCCGGGCCGGCGGGCGCCATCAGGATGCGGACTTTCTCGCCTTCCTTCAGGCCGCCGTCGCGGCCACGGACGCCGAGTGTGGTGGCGATCGATTTGGCTTCTTCCGGCGTGGCGCCCTGATCGCGCATGATCGAGGTGATGGTGTCACCCTTCTTGACCACGTGAATACGTTCGCCGGACGGGTTACCGCCGGTGACCTGATCCTTGGTCTTGGCCAATAGCGTGACGTTTTCCGGGACCACCCGGGTTTCAAAGCCGGCATAGGGGTCGGCGGCAGTGCCCTCGGCCGCATAGGCCATTTTGAGGTCGGGTTGCGCGCCGCTGGCATCGGCTGTCGCGTTGGCAAGCGCGGTATAGCGCACGCCGCCGCTATTGCCGCGCCAGTTCGAGGCATCGCGGACCCGCATCAGGACTTCGTCGATCGCGACTACCGCGGCGAGCTTGGCCTTGGGCAGGATCGGCGCGAGGTCCTTAGTGACGAACGAGACCTCGGCATCGGGTTCGGCGGCGTCCGCATTATTGGCATCGTCGGAGGCGGCGGGCGAAGGCGCGCCGACATCGCTCAGCATGCGCTGGGCGTTGAACGGCGGGATCTTGGCGCTGAGATCGCTCGTCGTCATCGACAGATTGCCGGAGATTCGAATGAACGGCCGCACCCGCATGACGTCACGGTTGCCGACCCGGGTCACCGTCGAAACCCGCACCACATTGCGGGCGGCGGTGGACTCGCTCGGCGGCGGCAGGCGATCGCTCTTACGCAGGCTGGCGCTGCGGTCGTTGGCGCCAAAGGCGCCGCGCAGCGCGCCTTCGACGCGTTCGGGGACCTTGGCGAAGGTCATTTCGCCGTCCAGCGACGCAAAAACGGCGCCGCCGATCAGAGCTGCGCCGCACAGACCAGTCAGGATAGTGCCGCTAAACCATTGTACGGAGACGCGGCGGCGATCGATCACCGCAGCCTCGGAGCCATCGACGGAAAGTGGCGGCTCGTGGCCGAGATCAATGATCCCGGTCTCGCGTCCGTACCCGCCCCCGCGTGACGTCCTCTGGCTCAAACCGCCGTCCCCCCAAATTTCATCGACATTCTACAAGACCTGTACCCATTCGTGGTCCGTTGACGTCCTCTCAATGGACGAGCCGGGAGCACGGCGTAAAGCGTGGACGTTCGGGAATCAAAGGCCAACAGAATGACCAGAAGCTCGAACGTCAATGATGTGCAGATCTCTCGATGTTTGTCGGTCGCAAGGAAAAGACGACGAAGTCATGGGTAATCGCCGCTCCCCCGAGATTTGAATCGCCGCCAGCCCCCACGGCATCGGCGATTCAATGCATTGATAATGCCAGAACGTCGCAGGATTGTGGCTCAAGTACGGCGTAAAGTCCCTAAAAATCGGGGCTTTTGGGCCTCCAAAGATTCTCGTGCCTGATGCGACGATTTGTTGACAACAGGTGTTGACAGCTTCGATCGGGGGGGACTATAACCCGGCCACTGAGCGCGGCGCCGCTTTGACCCTCGGTCAAGGCAAGTTGCCGTGCCTGTGAAGCTCCTCATTAAGATGAGTGAATCAACAGCCGACAGTAATCGGTTGTCATTTGCCGTCGAAATGAGGCTTCGCAATCTTCCAGAGATGGAAGTGGGTCTTCGGACCCGGGCTGTTTGACAAGTGAAGATGAAGAAAGAGAAACGTGGACGGCGGAGTCCTTGCGAGTCTCGATCACTTAAGAACTTCGGTTCTTGAGTATTGAGGCTGGACGAAAGACTTCGGCGGTACACGTTTACATAGGTTACACCATCGTTGCCCGCGATGTGAATCGCAGGCAGCTTGTTGGCTTCGGCTGACAAAAAATGGTGGGACCTCGTCAAACGTTGTGATCAGCCGGTTTAAAGTTTCAAGTCCAACTTGAGAGTTTGATCCTGGCTCAGAGCGAACGCTGGCGGCAGGCTTAACACATGCAAGTCGAGCGGGCGTAGCAATACGTCAGCGGCAGACGGGTGAGTAACGCGTGGGAACGTACCTTTTGGTTCGGAACAACACAGGGAAACTTGTGCTAATACCGGATAAGCCCTTACGGGGAAAGATTTATCGCCGAAAGATCGGCCCGCGTCTGATTAGCTAGTTGGTGAGGTAACGGCTCACCAAGGCGACGATCAGTAGCTGGTCTGAGAGGATGATCAGCCACATTGGGACTGAGACACGGCCCAAACTCCTACGGGAGGCAGCAGTGGGGAATATTGGACAATGGGCGCAAGCCTGATCCAGCCATGCCGCGTGAGTGATGAAGGCCTTAGGGTTGTAAAGCTCTTTTGTGCGGGAAGATAATGACGGTACCGCAAGAATAAGCCCCGGCTAACTACGTGCCAGCAGCCGCGGTAATACGGAGGGGGCAAGCGTTGTTCGGAATTACTGGGCGTAAAGGGTGCGTAGGCGGTTCTTTAAGTCAGGGGTGAAATCCCGGAGCTCAACTCCGGAACTGCCTTTGATACTGAGGATCTTGAGTGCGGGAGAGGTGAGTGGAATTCCTAGTGTAGCGGTGAAATGCGTAGATATTTGGAAGAACACCAGTGGCGAAGGCGGCTCACTGGCCCGATACTGACGCTGAGGCACGAAAGCGTGGGGAGCAAACAGGATTAGATACCCTGGTAGTCCACGCCGTAAACGATGAATGCCAGCCGTTAGTGGGTTTACTCACTAGTGGCGCAGCTAACGCTTTAAGCATTCCGCCTGGGGAGTACGGTCGCAAGATTAAAACTCAAAGGAATTGACGGGGGCCCGCACAAGCGGTGGAGCATGTGGTTTAATTCGACGCAACGCGCAGAACCTTACCAGCCCTTGACATGTCTAGGACCGGTCGCAGAGACGCGACCTTCTCTTCGGAGCCTAGAGCACAGGTGCTGCATGGCTGTCGTCAGCTCGTGTCGTGAGATGTTGGGTTAAGTCCCGCAACGAGCGCAACCCCCGTCCTTAGTTGCTACCATTTAGTTGAGCACTCTAAGGAGACTGCCGGTGATAAGCCGCGAGGAAGGTGGGGATGACGTCAAGTCCTCATGGCCCTTACGGGCTGGGCTACACACGTGCTACAATGGCGGTGACAATGGGACGCTAAGGGGCAACCCTTCGCAAATCTCAAAAAGCCGTCTCAGTTCGGATTGGGCTCTGCAACTCGAGCCCATGAAGTTGGAATCGCTAGTAATCGTGGATCAGCATGCCACGGTGAATACGTTCCCGGGCCTTGTACACACCGCCCGTCACACCATGGGAGTTGGTTTTACCTGAAGACGGTGCGCTAACCGCAAGGGGGCAGCCGGCCACGGTAGGGTCAGCGACTGGGGTGAAGTCGTAACAAGGTAGCCGTAGGGGAACCTGCGGCTGGATCACCTCCTTTCTAAGGATGATCCTTCAGATAGCTTCGGCCATCTATCGGATCGTTTTAGAAACATCAGTGGCCAACAATCGTCAGGATTGTTGAGCTGCATTGGCGGGATTTCGCCGTCTTCGTTTCTCTTTCTTCGCGGACGAACACGCGCCAGGGGCTGCGCTTGTGCGATGCATTGGTGTGAAAGCCGGTGCGCGCGAGCGGCTCCTTGTGTAGGGGGCTTGTAGCTCAGTTGGTTAGAGCGCGCGCTTGATAAGCGTGAGGTCGGAAGTTCAAGTCTTCCCAGGCCCACCACCTTGATCGAGCGTATGCGTCTCATCCAGCGTTAAAGCATTCGTCTTCTGGTACGGGGCCATAGCTCAGCTGGGAGAGCGCGTGCTTTGCAAGCATGAGGTCGTCGGTTCGATCCCGTCTGGCTCCACCAGATGGAATTGAAGATCGACGCTTTTAAGCAAAGCTTGCCGTTCAAACATCGTCCGCGAAACATCACTTCGCATGTCGCATCCTTTCGGATGTGCGTGCGGGATTTCTGACATCGTAAAGAGGAGATTGATCCGAGTTTTGGATATGCAAAGCAATTTGCGGAATTCAATTCATAATCTCCAGATCATTTCGGCGCTCGTTCATCGCAAGATGCATGAGTTGTAAATGATCTTTTTAGCGAAGCTTGACCGCCTCGCTATCGGGTTGATCTTACGAAGCAAGCTGGTCTTTCTAATCATTGTCCATCCGCATGCAGCATTCATCGAGGATGCGCGCCTTCAAGATTTCGGTCTTGAGGCAAGTGTGCGGATTACATTCTGCCGAGTGTGTGGACATTGATAATGAGAGCAATCAAGTGCCTTAAGGGTGTTCGGTGGATGCCTTGGCGCTGAGAGGCGATGAAGGACGTGCTACGCTGCGATAAGCCGTGGGGAGCTGCGAAGAAGCTTTGATCCACGGATTTCCGAATGGGGAAACCCACCTTCGATAGCTGGAACTCCAAGTCCTTGTGATTTGGGGTTCATACAGCAATGTGTGAGACCAAGCCGTAAGGTTTTGGATTTCCAGTTATCAAGTGAAGGTATGAAACTTCTGAATTCATAGGAGGTTTTAAGCGAACCCGGGGAACTGAAACATCTAAGTACCCGGAGGAAAGGACATCAACAGAGACTCCGTTAGTAGTGGCGAGCGAACGCGGACCAGGCCAGTGATACATCAAAGACAACCGGAACCTGTCAGGAAAGCAGGGCCTCAGAGGGTGATAGCCCCGTACGGGTAATGCAATGATGTATCCTTGAGTAAGGCGGAACACGTGAAATTCTGTCTGAACGTGGGGGGACCACCCTCCAAGCCTAAGTACTCCTCAGCGACCGATAGTGAACCAGTACCGTGAGGGAAAGGTGAAAAGCACCCCGACGAGGGGAGTGAAATAGACCTGAAACCGGACACCTACAAACAGATGGAGCCCAAGATACGTTCTGGGTGACATCGTACCTTTTGTATTATGGGCCAGCGACTTAATTTAACGAGCAAGCTTAAGCCGATAGGCGTATGCGCAGCGAAAGCGA
>NZ_JAAVUY010000011.1:0-22500 GCF_018449695.1 Bradyrhizobium sp. dw_411 | reverse complement strand
AGATTAAAGGGCGGGTCTGATTTAATCAGAGCCGCCCGATTATTCATGGCTGGCACACCGGCGATTTTCCGTCATGATCCGCGGGCATTATCGCTTGAGTTCATTGCCCGTTCATTTCCCGAAACGTACCTAGCTCACCCCGGAACCAGAAACGTCCCCCCAACCGAGGAGCCCTTTCCATGCGTGATTTCGTTCGCCCCGTCGCTACTGCCTTGAGCATCGCTTGTCTCGCGGTCTCGATGACTTCCCTGTCCACCGGCAGCGCGTTCGCCCAGGCCAAGATGGCGCCGGCCCCGCAGGCCGCGCCGCAGCAGCCTGCCCCCCTGAAGCAGATCGCGCTGACCGAAAAGCAGGTCGAGGGTGTGATCGCCGCCGCCAAGGACATGGATGCGATCACCGAGAAGCTGCCGGATAACGCCAAGCCGGATCCCAAGGTTACCGCGCAGCTCGAGGGCGTGTCGAAGAAATACGGCTTTGCCAGCTACGACGAATACAATGACGTCGTCGACAATATCAGCCTGGTGCTCGGCGGTTTCGATCCGACCAGCAAGAAGTATGTCGGCACCGAAGCCGTCATCAAGGCACAGATGGCCCAGGTCCAGGCCGACAAGAAAATGTCCGCCAAGGACAAGAAGGACGCGTTGGCCGATCTCGGCGACGCGCTGAAGACGCCGGAGCAGCCGGTCCAGAACAAGGGCAATATCGACCTCGTCGGCAAATATTACGACAAGCTCGCCGCCATCATGGGCGACGACCAGCAGTAAGCGACGCGATCAGTCTCCATCCACGTCGTCCCGGCCTTCGCCGGGACGACGGAAGCGAAAATAGTCGCTCACTTAGCCCCGCCGAACTTCGCTTCCATCGCCCGCCGCGTCCTGATCGTTTCGTTGCCGGCGTCGATCTCGACATCGCTCCAGCGCATCACCGCGCCATGTGCGATATCGTTCTTCAGCTTCACGCGATGCGCGAGCCCGATCGGCAGTGCGCCGGCCTTGAGGCTCGCGGATGCCGGCATCAGTTTGCCCCACACCGTATAGCCGCCTTCGCCATCGAGCATTTCACCCGCGCGCAAGTCGCGTTTGGCGACCGAGGCGACATCGCCGCGAAAATTAAGGGGAGCGCCGGTCGGCTCCTTGCGCAGCGCCGCTGAAAGAATCGAGATGTTCAGTTCGAGCCCGATCAGATGATAGGGCTTGTACATCGCCGCATACCGTCCGGACGAATCGGTCTTCAACCCATATTGCTTGAAGCAATCGGCGGCATAGTCGTTCGGCGCTTCCAGCACGACATAGACGCCCCAGCGCAGATCCCTGAACACCGGCCGCCCGTCGCGCTCCAGCGACGATACCACTTCCACCACACCTGATTTTTCCAATACGCCGCCATGCCCGCGCGGCCGCATCACATGCGGCAGATCGTCGACGCCGCAGGGCGGAAACAACAGCCCCTCCGAGGGAACATCCAGTCCGGTCGCATTGGCAATCGCCGCCATTTCGATCGCCGATTTGGTGCCGTCGAGAAACGAATTGAACATTTGCGGATTCATGCCGGCGGATTGCGCCTGATCCGCGCTCAGCCCGTAATGATGCCAGACATCCGACGGCGTCACGTCATGATAGGCGGGCAGATATTTAGTGCCCTTGCCCGCGGCGATGACGCGAAACCCGGTGGCGCGCGCCCAGTCCACCATCTCGGCGGTGAGCGCCGGCTGGTCGCCATAGGCCAGCGAATAGACCACGCCGGCGCTGCGCGCTTCTTCCGCCAGCAGCGGTCCTGCCAGCACGTCGGCTTCGACATTGACCATGACGATATGCTTGCCCGCCGCGATCGCCGCGCGCGCATGCGTGATGCCGACCGCGGGATTGCCGGTCGCCTCCACGATCACTTCAATATGGCCGGATGTCGCCCTGGTCGCATCGGCCGTGAAAACGGTTGCGGCGATTCGTGCGGCATCCCAGCCGACCGTGCGGCATGCCTCGCGTGCGCGCTCCGGATCGAGGTCGACGATCACAGGCACCTCGATGCCCGGCGTATGCGGCACTTGCGATAAAAACATCGAGCCGAACTTGCCGGCACCGATCAGTGCGACGTTGACCGGTTTGCCGGCCGCGAGGCGGGCGTTGAGCAGACGATGAAGGTTCATGGGATTGATCCGATCGGGTTCCAGTGCCCGTCATTCCGGGACACGCGTCTTCGCGTGAACCCGGAATCCAGAGGTGATAGCATTGTCGAGATTCCGGGCTCGACGCTTCGCGCCGCCCCGGAATGACGGATGAAAATTCTACTCCGCCGCTTGGCGTTGCGCCCGTGCGAGCCGCAGCAGGGAATCATCCGCCACGGTCTGGATCGGCGTGAAATCGCGATGCGCGATGTACTCCGGTCGTGTGGGGGTGCGGATGTAATTCGAGACTGCGTTCAGCGTCAGATAAACGATCTTGCGCGGATAGGGCGTGATGTTGCCGGCTGAGCCGTGCACGAGATTGCCATGGAACATCAGCATGCCGCCGGGCTTGCCGGTCGGCGCGACAATGCCGCCGTCCTTGACCAGCCGCGTTACAGTCTCCTCGTCCAGCGTCCACAGCGGATAGGAAGTGGTTTCAAGATCGTGCGATGCCTTGAGGTCGCCGGCATGCTGGCTCTTCGGCACCAGCATCAGCGGACCGTTGATCGGCATCACCTCGTCGAGATAGATCGCGATGTTCATGGCTCGCGGCAGCATCATGCCGTCGTCGCGCTTCCAGGTGCCATAGTCCTGGTGCCACTGCCAGACGTCGCCGGTGAACGCCGATTTGGCGTTGATCTTGTATTGATGCATGTAGACCTTCTCGCCGAAGATCTGCTCCACCGGCTCGATCATGCGCGGATGGGCGCCAAGCAACCCGAATGCTTCATTATAGAGATGCGCGGCAAAGGCGGTGCGCGGCGCGCCGCTCTTCTCGCGCCATACCTCTGGCCGCTTGGTGTCGTAGATGCCCTCCGCCTCGCGCGCCAGCAGGGCGACTTCTTCGGGGTCGAACAATTCGGGCAGGAACAGCCAGCCTTCCCGATTGAAATCGTCGATCTGTTGCTGGGTCAGCTTCACAGCGGTTCCTCCTCGCGTTGTCAGGGCGAAGCCCATATTCTTGATTGACGCCAGAATAGCACCGGAACGGCCGTTTACCAATTTGCCTTCTCCCCTCCCTCCGCGCGCGTTAGCGCGTGGCGGGGAGGGGTCGGGGGTGGGGGGTCTATCGGCAAATTCGCTGTCATTGGCATTCGCGGCGCACCCCCCCTTTTGATCCCTCCCCGCCGCTTCGCGGGGGAGAGAAAGCACCAATCACCCCGCCAGAAACTCCAGCACGATCTCGCTAAATCTCTGCGGCGCCTGATCGAACATCGGGTGCGTAGTGTTGGGAATCATCACAGTCCTCGATCCCCGGACGTGCGCGGCCAGGGTATGCAGCACATGCGGCAACAGGCCCTTGGTGTTGCCGCCGCCGATGAATAGCGTCGGTGTTTCGATCGCTTCGGCATCGGTCCTGGAAAACGGCAAACGCTTGTCGTTGACCTGGCCGATCAACGTCATGGCGTTATCGCGCAGTAGCTGCTTTGACGCCGCCGGCTCGTGCGCCCAGGCATTGGGGCCGGCCAGCGCGTTGACGAAAAACGCCAGCCCGCCATCAATATCGCCCGCGGCGATTTGATCGGCGGCGGTCTTGAACCGCACAGCCAGCGGCGAGGGGCCGGCAACCGCCACCGGATCGAGCGTGGCATCGAGTTCCCCGCCGGGCTCCGCCAGGATCAGCCTGCGCAACAGCTCAGGCCGCCGCTGCGCGACACGAAACGAGACATGGCCGCCGCGCGAATGCCCCATCAGATCCACCGGTCCCGCATTGAGCCGCTCGACAAAGGCGATCATGTCGTCGACATGTTGGGCGATCGAATAGGTATCGCCGACGCCATCCCAATGTTCGGGGAAACAGTGCCGCAACGACACCGCGATGACCCGATGTCTTTGAGTCAGGGGACCGAGCACCGACGACCAGACCCGAAAGTCACACAGCGACCCGTGCACGCAGACCAGCGGCGGGCGGTCAGCCCTGGGCTGTCCGACATCGAGATAGGCCATGTCATAGCCGTTGACGCGCAGGGTCTGCATCGGGAACTCGTGAGGGGGCGTGGACAAGAAGCGATTGGCAATGAATCAACCATCCCGGGGGAACCGGGGCAATGCCTATTGCTTGGCAGGCGGAACGGCGCGGTGGATGCCCCCGGATTTCGGGTGGAAAGCAACATTCTCCAGGCCCATATTCCAGTCAGAGATTTAAGCTCACTCCAGAAACCACGGAAATGGAGCCAGCCATGACCGGTTACTCCTTTGCGATATTCGACGCGGCCATCGGCCGCTGCGGCATTGCGTGGGGCCCGCGCGGCATCAACGCGGTGCAACTGCCGATGGGCAACGAAGAAAAGACCCGTGGCCGCATCCGACAGCGCTACGCCGACATCGCCGAGGCGCCGCCGACGGCCGAGGTGCAAAGCGCGATCGAAGGGATCGTCGAATTGCTCGCGGGCAAGCCGAACGATCTTGCCGATATCGTGCTCGACCTCGAAGGCGTTCCGGAGTTTCACCGCGGCGTCTACGACATCGCCCGCAGCATTCCGCCGGGCCAGACGTTGACCTATGGCGATATCGCCAAACGGCTCGGTGGCGTCGAGCTGTCGCGCGATGTCGGTCAGGCGCTCGGGCGCAATCCCTGCCCGATCGTGGTGCCGTGCCATCGCGTGCTCGCTGCCGGCGGCAAGCCCGGCGGATTTTCCGCCAATGGCGGCGTCGTCACCAAGCTGAAAATGCTGGCCATCGAAGGCGCTGTCGTCAACCACACGCCGAGTCTGTTTGATTGAGGTGCGACGGCTCTATCAACAGGTTCACTTCACCTCTCCCCTTGTGGGAGAGGTCGGATTGCATCGTAGATGCAATCCGGGTGAGGGGTTACGGACTATCGATAGACCTGGACCCCTCACCCCAACCCTCTCCCACAAGGGGAGAGGGAGCTCACCTTCGTTGCCGTTGCAGATCGGTCTAATTTCACAGCTTGGTTGATTAAGCCGTCGCGATCGGATCGCAGGAAAATCCCTCGCCCCGGCGGCGGATCTTGCCCATCGATGGCGAGGGGAAATGCGCGGTGCAGCACAGCGTATCGGTGTCGCAATAGCGCTCCAGGAAACCGCGCCGCGTTGACGCCGCCTGCGCCTGGTCGACATCGAATTTCGCTGATAGTTCGGGAAAACGCGTCTGCAGCGGCGAATGCATCAAATCGCCGCAAAACACCGCGTCGTCCTTGCCGCGACCGAACGTGAAGGCGACATGGCCGGGCGTGTGGCCGGGCGTTGGCAGGATCCGCAGGTGATCGCCGATCTCATAATCGTTGCGCACGATCTCGGCCCGCTTGGCTTCCACCACCGGCAGGACGCTGTCGACGAAGGCCGGCGCCGGTGTCGTTGCGTTCTGCTCGGTCCAGTAGTCGAATTCATCCTTGCCGAAAATGTAACGCGCGTTGGGAAATGTCGGCACCCAGCGATCGTCATGCAGGCGCGTGTTCCAGCCAACATGATCGACGTGCAGATGCGTGCACATCACGAAATCGATGTCTTCGACCGCGAAGCCTGCGGTCGCCAGCATCCGCATATAGGTATTGTCGGTCTTCATGTTCCATTTCGGCCGCAGCGGTCGCGGCTTGTCGTTACCGATGCAACTGTCGATCAGGATGGTGTGGTGTGGCGTCTTCACGATGTAGGACTGGAAGCACAGCACCAGCACGTCTTTTGAGTCGAGGGCTCCGGTGCCCTGCAGCCACGGCCGGTTCTCCGCCAGCAGTTCCGGCGTCAGCGCGGGCAGCAGATCCAGTGCCGGCAGGAAAGTGGTTTCCTGCTCGATGATGCGATGGATGGTGAGATCGCCGACGGCAAGCTTCAAACTCATGGCGGCTTCCTTCGTATCAGTCCGCTCTTCGCGTCAGGACGCTGTTCGAATCAGGCTGAGGGCGGCACCGAAATCCTGATCGAAGGCCGCTCCAGCATCCTGGTATTGAAGGCGTCGAGATTCGGATAGGCTTTGCGCCAGCCGCAATCGGTGAAGCGGAAATCGGCATAGCCAAGCACGCAGGCCAGCGCGATCTGCACGATATCCAGCGGACGCGACAAGACATCGGGCCGCTCTTCGAAACGCGCCATGGTGCGCCAGGCGCGGTTCCAGTGGTCGTCGGACCACGCCTGCCACTGCAGGCCCTGCGGCCGCACCATGCGCTCGTAACGGCACAGCAGCATGGAATCCAGCGTGGCCTGCAGCAGCGAATGATCGCTCTTGACCTGCCATCGGGCTCGGCCGGAAGCCGGGATCAGTTTGCCGCCGCCGGCGAGTTCGTCCAGATATTCGACGATGACATAGGAATCGATGATGATGTCGCCGTCGTCCGTAATCAGCGCCGGCAGCTTCTTCTGCGGATTGATCCTTGAATATTCCTCGTTCGGCGTACCGGGCGCTACCGATGCCGGAAAGAATTCGATTCTATCGATCAGGCCGAGCTCGATCGCGGCAATGCGGACCTTGCGGGCAAAAGGCGAGGCCGGCGTGAAGGCGAGTTTCATCTTCGGTATCCTTGAATGCGACGCACGCAGGAACATCATTCGTCGATATGAGCCATCGGGCCGGCGTCAGGCGCCGTCCCGATGGCTGATCTCGCGAAGCCATCCAGTATCGCTTTAGCTGGATGACCCCGCCGCTTGTCCGTCTTACGCCGCGACGATTTCCTGCCGCTGTGCGCCGAGTCCTTCGATGCCGAGCGTGACGACGTCGCCGACATTGAGGAATTGCGGCGGCTTCATGCCGAGGCCGACGCCGGGCGGGGTGCCCGTGGTGACGACGTCGCCGGGCAGCAGCGTCATGAATTGCGACACATAGGAAATGCACTTCGCCATGGTGAAGATCATGGTCGAAGTCGAGCCGGTCTGGCAGCGCTTGCCGTTGACGTCGAGCCACATCGACAATTTCTGCACGTCGGGTATTTCGTCCTTGGTGACGAGCCACGGGCCGAGCGGGCCGAAGGTGTCGTGCGACTTGCCCTTGGTCCATTGACCCAGGCGTTCGATCTGGAAATTACGTTCGGAGACGTCGTTGCAGATGCAATAGCCGGCGATGTGATTGAGGGCGTCGGCTTCCGAGACATATTTGGCGCGGGTGCCGATGATGGCGGCGATCTCGACTTCCCAGTCGAGCTTGGTCGAGCCGCGCGGCTTTTCCACCGCATCGTTCGGGCCGCACAGCGACGTGTTGGCCTTCAGGAAGAAAATCGGCTCGGCCGGGATCGGGTTTCCGGTCTCCTTGGCGTGGTCGGTATAGTTCAGGCCGATGGCGACGAATTTCGAGATGCCGGTCACGGGGGCGCCGAGACGGGGGCTGCCGCTGACGGCCGGCAGTTTGGCGGCATCGAGCGCGGCGAGCTTGGCCAGCGAGGCCGGCGCATAGGCCTCGCCATCGAGGTCTTTCACATGGCCGGACAGATCGCGTAATTGGCCCGATTTATCGATCAGACCGGGTTTTTCCTGGCCGATTGCGCCGTAACGAACAAGCTTCATATCTCACTACTCCCTGAGGGTGTCTTGGTTACTTGGGTGTTTCATGGAACAGCACGGGGGGAAATTCAATGGCTGACTGCGCACCGCATTGCTGCCTTTATCGGATACCCGCTCCCGCGCTCACGTCTGGATGCTAAATTTGAAGGCAGCGCCGTCGCGCTGGATGCGGCCGGCGCTGAAATGCCCGCCGATTACCAATGCGGGCGTATCGGCAAAGCGCGAAAACAAGTCGCGCCGTGTCGCGACCGATTGAGCCGGATCGGTATCGACCGTCGACGACCAGTCGAGATGGGCCATCTGGCAGGGATGATGGGCAGCGTCGCCGGCGAGCAGGCCTTGTTCGCCATCCGACGTGATGTGGACACTGATATGGCCGGGACTATGCCCCGGCGTCGGGATCAGGCTGATTTCGTCGCAGATTTTTGCATCGCTGGCGACGAGATCGGCCTTGCCGGCGTCCACAATCGGCTTCACGGAGTCGTGAAATACTGCTGCTTTATCGGGCTCCGTGCTGTGGTCGCGCCAATACTGATATTCGGTTTGGCCGAACACGTAGCGCGCATTGGCAAAGGTCGGGACCCATTTGCCGCCGGCGAGTCTGGTGTTCCAGCCGACATGATCGACATGCAGATGGGTGCACACTACCGTGTCGATACTGTCAGGCGGAAAGCCTGCCGCGGCCATCATCTCGAGAAACGGCGTGTCCCGGTGATTCCACATCGGCACGCTGCGGCCTTCCTTGTCGTTGCCGAGCCCGGTATCGACCACGATCCGCCGCGAAGGTGTCTCGACCACCAGCGAATGGATCGACATCTTGAGGCGGCCTTCCTCGGTGGCGAAATGAGGAATCAGCCAAGGTAATTTCTGGATCGCTTCATTGCTGGCCAACGGCAGGATAAATCGCGTGCTGCCGACTGTCTCCAGTTCGACGATCTCTGTGATTTTGACCTTGCCCACCGTCCAGTGCATGCGGGGTTGCCCCTTCGATCACGCATCCGGCGCCGGCATGGATCGCCGGCGCCGGATGCGTTTTGTTTGGTCTAGAACGTGCCGGGGTAGGCGCCGCCATCGAGCAGGATGTTCTGTCCGGTGATGAAGCCGGCCTTGGCGCTGCACAGGAACGCGCAGGCTTCGCCGAATTCGTCGGGCTCGCCGAAACGACCGGCGGGGTTGAGCTTGGCGCGTTCCGCCAGCGCCACCTCTGCGCTAACGCCGCGCTTTTCGCCTTCCGCCTTTGCGACGCCGCGTAACCGGTCGGTATTGAACGGACCGGGCAGCAGGCCATTGATGGTAACGTTGTTGATAATGGTCTTGCGCGCGATACCGGCGATGAAGCCGGTGAGCCCGGAGCGTGCGCCGTTCGACAATCCCAGTACGTCGATCGGCGCTTTGACCGCGCCGGAGGTGATGTTGACGATACGGCCGAATTTGCGCGCCATCATGCCGTCCACCGTCGCCTTGATCAGTTCGATCGGAGTCAGCATGTTGGCGTCGATCGCCTTGATCCAGTCGTCGCGGGTCCAGTTGCGGAAATCGCCGGGCGGCGGGCCGCCGGCATTGTTGATCAGGATATCCGGCTCCGGGCAGGCCTTCAGCGCGGCCGCGCGGCCCTCAGGCGTGGTGATGTCGCCGGCGACTTCCGTCACCGTGACACTAGGATACATTTGACGTATTTCGGCGGCGGTCTTCGCCAGCGCTTCGGCGCCGCGCGCGGTCAGCGTGACATGCACGCCTTCGCCGGCGAGCGATATCGCGCAGGCGCGTCCCAAACCCTTGCTCGATGCGCATACGATCGCGCGGCGGCCTTTGATCCCAAGATCCACTGTCTCACTCCCATCAATTCAAGATGATTTTCTGTAGCCCGATACGGTCAGTGTAGCCAAGCCCGGCAGGCCTGATAAGGGACCTGGAAAGGGCTATGGCACGGCCGAAATGCATATCGGGGAGGGGGTGGGCCCGCGGGAGCGCAGCTTTGAGATCGTGAAAATCGTAGGTATCAATAAGCGCGTCTCATGTGAGGGAATTCGCCATGCCGGACCTAATGTCGGACCTGTTCGACGTCAGCCAGGAAATCATACTCGTCACCGGTGCATCCCAGGGTTTAGGGCGGCAATTCGCGCGCGTACTATCAGCCCATGGCGCCGCGGTAGTGCTGGCGGCGCGCCAGACCGCCAAATTAAAAAGTCTCGAGGATGAAATCCGAGGGCAGGGCGGTCGCGCCGTTGCGGTGCAACTGGACGTGACTGATATTGCCTCGATCGGAAAGGCGATCGATGCCGCCGAGGCCGCGCTTGGCCCGGTCAGCGTGCTCATCAACAATGCCGGCATCGCAGTCGAGAAGTCGGCGGTCGACCAGACCGAGGCAGACTGGGATTCCGTCATCAACGCCAATCTCAAGGGCGCGTATTTCACGGCTACTGAAATGGCGCGGCGGATGATCGCGCGCAAGCAGGAAGGCAATATCGTCAATATCGCTTCGGTGCTCGGCACCGGCGTGATGAAATTCCTCTCGCCCTACACGATCTCCAAGGCGGGGATCATCCAGGCCACCAGGGCGATGGCGCTGGAACTCGCCGGCAGTCGCATCCGCGTCAACGCGCTGGCGCCGGGCTATATCGATACCGCAATCAACCACGAATTCTGGGCGACACCCGCGGGCGAGAAACTGACCAAACGGATTCCGCAACGAAGAATAGGCGCCGAATCCGATCTCGACGGCGCGATCATGCTATTGGCCTCCCGCGCCTCGCGCTACATGACGGGGAGTGTGGTGACGGTGGATGGCGGGTTTCTGCTGACGTGATAAGGCCCGTCATTCCGGGATGGTCCGAAGGACCAGACCCGGAATCTCGAGATTCCGGGTTCGATGCTTCGCATCGCCCCGGAATGACCGTTTTGGAGTTACGACATAAACCGCAGAAGCTTCTCCAGCCGCGCGATCTTCGCACCATAGGGTGGATAGAGATCGGCCAGGCGATTGAGCGGCGAGCGATAGAACACCGGCTTCAGCTTGCTCAGGGTATTGAAGCCCCATTGACCGTGATAGGCGCCGGTGCCGGATGCGCCGATGCCGCCCATCGGCTGATTGATCTGGGTGAAGTGAAACAGGCAATCATTGACGGTAACGCCGCCCGACACCGTGCGCGCCAGCACCTCGTCGCGTGCGGCATCGTCCTTGCCGAACCAATAGAGCGCCAGCGGCCGGTCATGCCTGTTGATATAGGCCACCGGCTCGCCAGCCGTCTGGTAGCCGAGGATCGGCAGCAACGGCCCGAAGATTTCCTCCTGCATGATGGTCATGTCGGGGGTGACGCCGACCACGATCGTGGGCGGGAACTTGCGCTTCGATTTCCAGGCGGGGTCATCTGCTGCAGCCGCCTGCATGATCCGCGCGCCCTTGGCGGCGGCGTCGGCGACGAGGCCTTGAAGCCGCGCATAATGCCGATCGGATATAATCGAGGTGTAATCCTTGTTGCCGGGATCGGTGCCGAACATGCGCTGCATGTGACCCTGCACTTTGTCGGCGAAATCCTGCAGCGAGGATTGCGGCACCAGCACGTAATCCGGCGCGATGCAGGTTTGGCCGGCATTGACCAGCTTGGCATAGGCGATGCGTTCGGCGGCCTGCGACAGGTCGGCGGAGCGGTCGACGATGGCGGGCGATTTGCCGCCGAGTTCGAGCGTGACCGGCGTCAGATTGCGCCCCGCCGCTTCCGCGACCAGACGGCCGATGCGCGTGGAGCCGGTGAAGATCAGATGGTCGAACGGCAGCGCCGCGAAGGCTTTGGCGATATCGTCGTCGATATCAGTCACCAGCATTTCGGTGGCGTCGAACTTCGCCGCGATCACTTCCTTCAGCAGCGCGGAAAAGCGCGGCACCAACTCGCTCGGCTTGATCATCACGCGATTGCCCGCGGCGATCGCGCCCACCGCTGGCGCCAGCGTCAGTTGCAGCGGATAATTCCACGGCGAGATAATGCCGACGACGCCGAGCGGCTGCGGGATCAGGCGATTTTTGGCGGGCATGAATTGCAGCGCGGTCGCGATGCGCTGCGGCGCCATCCATTTTTTCAGATGCTTGGCCGCGTGCCTGATTTCGCCCAGCACCAGGATCGTTTCCGCAATCGCGGTCTCGATGGTGCTGCGGTGGCCGAAATCCGCCGAGATCGCCTCTTCGAAACGCTTTTCATTATCGGAAACAATGGCGCGCAGCCGCGCCAGCCGGTCTAATCGCAGGGCCAGGTCGGGCGCGGGCTTGGTCCGCGATAACTCGAACATGGCGTGAAAGGCATCGTCCAGGGCATTCTGGCCCGGGCTTTTCAATGGCTGGTCCATGACGGCTCCCTTGAATGGCGTTTCCCTCTGAGGTTCTTTTGGAGGTTATTTTTGACCGGAAAGCTGGGCTTTTGCGGAACTTCTGGCAAGAGCGCTCTTGCAAGAGAGTTTTTCGTCCAAAATGACGTAATTTACCCGTCATAAAAACCGGAAAAGGTGGCGACAAGGCCTTTCCAAAGCAGGCCTGCGTTGGTACATACCGCTCGCACCCAGGGGCATTGCCCGGGGTCGCCTTCTCAGGAAGCCTCCGGACAGGATCGATCGGCGCCCCCGGGCGTTGGCCAAATCCGTTTCGGAAACCGGTTTTTGAGGGGCGAAGCAAAGGTTTATCGCGGGGTGGAGCAGCCCGGTAGCTCGTCAGGCTCATAACCTGAAGGTCATAGGTTCAAATCCTATCCCCGCAACCAAGATAAGACCCGGCAATCCCTGAGGGGATTGTCGGGTTTTTGCTTTTGGCCCGGATTGCTTTTCGCCGTAGATAGCCCCGTTGCGTTGGGACCGGTTGGGCGCAGCGAGACCCATCACGTCGTCGCATCGTCGTGCCGGCATCAACGTCGGACTCAAGAGGATGAGTTTCGTAAATCTTCAACCCACCCTGCGTGTGACTTCGCGGCGAGCCGGTCCCTTGGAGTTGTGCAGAGAGTTGGAGGCCGACGATATTTTAGGCTGGGCCGGTTGTTTAGTCGGCGCGAGCGTAGCCTTTGTGCAACGCGGCTCGTTGGAAACGAGCGCCCTCGGCGAAGGTGCGACTCCGCGCGCGGCCCACTGAGATGTCGAAGCCCCGGCATCGCGTGCCTCATGGCCTTCCTCGGCTTGAATCGAAAATTCGATAATTCATACTTCCAACCAACGGGTTAGATCGACTGGAGGCAGTTCTGTCCCGTCGCCGCAGGCATTTCCGACCGGTCCATTTATTTTTCAAAGTCGTTCGCGTACGAATGGATGGCATATTGTTTGCTTACTAACATTTGTACGCAAACGATCATTTCGTCATCGGAGGAATGTCATGCAACGTCGCCAGTTGTTTCAAGCCGCAACCGCCGCTGCCATCTTCACCGCCGTCGCCGCCCCCGGAGCGCGAGCCGCAACCAAACCAAAGCAGAAAATCATCATGGTCCACGGGTCATGGCATTGGGGTGGCTGCTTCCAGAAAGTCGCCGACCACCTGGCCCTCGCAGGTTATCCGGTCGCAACCCCCGACCTTGCCTCGCATGGGTACGATCCGGCGCCCTATGATGGTTTCAAGTCAATCGAGGAATATGCCAGGCCGGTCGAGGCGATCCTCAAAAGCTCCAATGAGAAAGTCGTGTTGGTCGGGCACAGCATGGGCGGCGTCACGCTGACATACCTCGCCGAAAAATATCCCGAGAAGATTTCAAAGCTGATTTACCTGACGGCCTTTATGGCACCGAATGGCAAGAAGGCGCTCGACTACATCCTTCTGAATCTCAAGATTCCCGCAGCCAAAGAGCTGTTTCAAGTGGCGTCGCGGGTCAACGATGGCCGCGGCCTTAAACTTGATCTCACGCAGCGGGCACTGGTAAAGGCCGCGTTCTATGCCGATTGCAGCGAACACGATGTCGATATCGCGGCAAAAAACGTCCTGCCGATTACCAGCACCGTCCCGGATCAAACGGTTTCGACGATCACGGCCAAGCGCTTCGGCAGCATTCCGCGCGTCTACATCGAGTGCACCGAGGACAAGGCCATTCCTATAGAAACGCAACGTCTCATGATGGCCGATGTGCCGGGTGCAAAGGTGTATTCTCTTAAAACGAGTCATTCCTCGTTCTTCTCGCAGCCCGAGGCTCTCGCCAAAATCATCATTGAGACGGCTTGATCGGAAAGGCAATTTTCATCCCGCAAGCTTGGAGGCAGGGAGAAATAATCCCCTGTCTCGGATCGAAATTTTACTGCAAAGAAAAGCCGCCTTTAGATGGCGGCTTTTTGTGAGGCACCCACAAACCCAAACTCATCGCCCCCGCGAAGACCGCAGAAATCCATCTCGGTTCGGCATCCACACCGCGGGCAGACAGTTCGTAGAATGAGTTGAGCGCAGCGATACCCGTCACGTCGTCGCATCGTCGTGCCGGCATCAGTATCGGACTTAAGAGGATGGGTTTCGCAAATGCTCAACCCATCCTAATCGTAATATAGAGGTGCCTTTTTTAGACTGTTGAACTGATTATAGTCGTGATTGATCCATAACTTGCCGTGAATTTCCTTGAGGAGGGCTTGAACTTTCGCGTGCGAGCCCAAACTCTGCGGTCCATTTTGATCGTTCTGCACATTGTTGGTTATCAGATCTCTGGCGAAATGGTACAGATCGCCGGAAAGAACGACCGGTCCGCTTTTCCTGAGCTTGATCAATAATACGCGTGAGTCCGGCGTATGCCCGGGCGTTGGAATGATGGTAACTGTCCCGTCGCCAAAGACGTCATAGTCTTTGTCATCCGGCAGGTTTATCGTTTTTGTATCCTTCAGCGCTGCAAACATGGAAGGATCCGTTTTGTCCGGAGGATCCTGCGACAAAAGTTTGTCGCGCGTATAATTCGATACAAGCCATGTATCATGAGCGAACTGGTAGAGATTGGCGACATGGTCCCAATGCGCATGGGAGGCGGTGACATAAGTGATGTCGTCCGGCTTGTAGCCGATCTGCGCCAGCTGTTTGTTAAGCGGCACAATTCCTTCGGCATAATATTTTTTCGGCGGAATATCAGCATTGCCCCAGAGATTGTCCGGGATCGCGCCGGCATCCCAAAGCAAGGTTCCCTTGGTGGGATGGACAATCAAGTAACAGCCATTCGAAAGATCGGTCGGCTTCACCTCGCCCGGCTTGTAACCAAACTTTGCCAGGCTGCGGTACAAAAGCACCCCGCAGTCCATGACATACAACCTTAAATCCTTTGAGTTTCCTGCGCTCTGCGCGATGGAAGCCGTCGCCGACAAGAGAAACCAGCTTGCGGTCGCCACTACTGTACCAGCCAGACAGACCGATTTAACGAAAATGGACTTGGTCATGATGGCCCCCTGTGACGCACATTCGCAAAACCAAACTCACCACCCCCTCGAAAACCGCACAAATCCATCGCGGTTCGGCATCCGCACCGCGGGCAGCGTCTTCGCATCCATCGTATCGTTCTCGCCGATCACGCCGTTGAGCTGCAGGAGATAGGCAACGACGGCATAGACTTCGTCATCCCTCAGCGATTTCGGTTCGTTCAGCGGCATCGCGCGTCGCACATAGTCGAAGACGGTGGTGGCGTAGGGCCAGAAACTGCCGACGGTTTTGACCGGCGCTTGGCCCGCGCCGAGCGATCCCTGGCCGCCGACCAGTTGATCGTTCGGCTTGCCTGCGCCTTTCTCACCGTGACAGCCGACGCATTTGGCGAGATAGATTTGCTCGCCTTGCTGCGGCGTTCCACTGCCGGGCGGCAGGCCTGCGCCGTCGGGGCCGATGCTGACATCCCACGAGGCAAGTTCCTCGGGGCTGATGGCTTTGCCGAGATTGGGGCCTTCCGCCAAAGTGGCGCCGCATCCGATAAGGAGCGCCGAACAGGCTACTAGCAGCGTATTACGCGTAGACATGCTTGACCTCGCCGCCTTGCGCCACGCCCCAACTGGCAATGCCGTTGAAATGATAGTTGCCCCTGGCGCCGCGATCGGCGATCAGCTTCGCGCGCGACGGCTGCACATAGCCGGAATCGTCGGTCGCACGGCTTTGTAGCGTTGCGGGGCCGCCATCCCAGCGCCAAGGCGAGCGAAACCGCGTCACCGCCATCGGCAATACCGGCTCCTGCAGCGCCGCCAACGCCCAGCTTGCACCGCCATCGGCGGAGACTTCGACCTTCGCGATCTTTCCGTAGCCAGACCAGGCGAGACCCGTGATCTCGTACAGGCCCGGCGCGCCCATGGTCAGGCCGGGAGACGGGCGCGTGATGACAGACTTGGCCTCCTGCGTGAAACAGAACTGCAGCGATTTTCCATCGTTCTGCAGGATGGTGTATTTCGAGGTTTCGTCCTTGGTCATCGTCGGCGCTTCGGTCAGCTTGATGCGCCGAAGCCATTTGACATTCATGTTGCCTTCGTACCCGGGCAACAGCAGCCGCATCGGATAGCCGTTCGATGGCCGCACCGGTTCGCCGTTCTGGTAAATCGCGATCAGCGCGTCGCCCATCGCTTTTGCAAGCGGCACGCTGCGGCTCATGCCGGCTGAATCGGCGCCTTCGGCCAGGATCCATTGCGCGCGCGGATCGACGCCGGCCTCCTCAAGAAGCGTCGCCAGCCTCACGCCGGTCCATTCGGCGCACGACAACAGGCCGTGGATCGGCTGGACGCCGAGCTGGGCCGGTTCTTTTTGATAAAGCAGCGCGCTATTCCCGGCGCATTCGATGAAGGCGATGCGGGACTCCATCGGATAGCGCATCAGGGCTTCGAGCGTGAACACCAGCGGGCGATTGACCAGCCCATGGATCAGGAGCCGGTGCGCCTCGGGATTGATGTCCGGCACGCCATTGTGGTGGCGCTCGAAATGGAGTCCGTTCGGCGTAATCATGCCGTCGAGCAGATGATGCGGCGTGCGCGAGGTGCCCGTGCCGGTGGTCCCGGGAATGCTTGAAACGACCCGCGCTACTTTATTGGCATATTTGGACGGCTGTCCGTAAGGCGTAAACGGTGCGCCGGGCGTTTTCATCCAGGGCTGGACCGGCAGCGGCTCCGCCGCGCGGGCCTTGTCCGGCAGTGCCGCGCTTGCGATCGCCACTGCACTGCCAGTCAGAAACAGACGGCGGTCAAGAACGCCGTTTCCCGCCGCCTGTTCCGGCTCGCTCCGTCTCGGCCGCTTGTTCTTGCGCATCGTCTCCTCCGAACTGGCAAAAGGTTAAGTGATGTTACTCCGGCTTCAATCGTATGCGAATGGCGTCGGCGATTTCATCGGGGGAGACACCGGGTGGCAGAAAACCGAGATAGTGCCCGTCCTTGCCGATCAGGTAGATGAAGCCGGTGTGGTCGACCGAATATTCGCCCGGCGCGGTCGCGCTGTTTTTGGCGAAGAAGGTCCGGTAGGCGATCGCGGTTTTCTTGATGTCGGCAAGCGAGCCGGTCAGGCCGATCAATCGCGGGTGAAACGATGCGACGAACTCGGCCAGCCGGGCCGGCGTGTCGCGCTCGGGGTCGACGGTGACGAACACGGGCTGTACGGCGTCGGCTGCGGCGCCAAGCTTGTCGAGTGCGAGCGAGATCGATTGCAGCTCGGTTGGGCAAACATCAGGGCAATAGGTGTAGCCGAAATAAAGCACGACGAGCTTGCCGCGAAAATCCGTATCGGTGCGGCGATGGCCGGCCTGATCGGTGAGTTCAAAGGGACCACCGACCGGCGCACGGCCCGACAGCAGACCTTCGATCAATTCCGTGGGTGAGGGGTCAGCGGCTTCGTTCGCGGCGAGGGCTGCGGAGGAAACAACGCACGCCAACGCAAGCCCGATGCACGCTGCGCCCAATCTGCGCGCTATTGCGATACTGGAATGCGCTTCTCGATCGCATAACGCCAATTTTCGACTCCCGGAAAGAAACGCCTCCTCGTGGGACCCGCGAGAAGGCGCATTGGTTACATTCAGCTTCGATCGCCAATCACTCGACAATCACTTGCCCATACATCCATGGATGCGGCGAGCAGACGTAGTAATAGACGCCCGGCTTGTCGAACTTGACGGTTTTGGTCTCGCCCTTGACCATCACGCCCGTGCTCCAACCATTCTCCTGCACCAGCGAGGTGGAGTCGTGCGGGATGTCGCCGACGTTGCTGAAGCTTACCGTCGTGCCAGCCTTGATCCGGGTACGGGCCGGAGAAAAACTGTATTCGGTGTTATTGGCGCCGATCTTGATCTCATTGGCGCCCGCGGCGATTGGCCCGGTCGGGCCGGCAATCGTCTGCGGCGCCGGCGGCGGCCACAACGGGCCGAGCTGACCTTTCAGCGAGAAGGTCCAGACCGCATCGCCATTGGCGCTGCCTTGCTGCGTATTACCGCCGGCTGCGATCGTGATGTACTCCTCTCCATCCACCTCGTAGACAACAGGCGGAGCGTCCGCACCAAATCCGGTCTGGAAGCGGAACAGTTCCTGGCCGGTCTTGGCATCGAGTGCGAGGAAATTGCCGTCCGGTTCGCCGCGGAGCACCAGCCCGCCCGCCGTAACGGTCGAGCCGCCGCCGCCACCGACGCGGTAGGGCGTCTTTTGCTGCCAGGCGATCTTGTTGGTCTTGGCGTCGATCGCGGTGAAGGTTCCGCTCATGGCTGTGCCGATCGGCGCTGTCTGGCTGCCGCCGGTATAGCGCTGCCCGGTGGTGTACTGGGTGCTGTTGCGCAGGAACGCGCTGGTGCGCACCGTACCGGGTACGTAGAAATAACCGGTGTCCGGACTATACGGCATCGGCGACCAGTTGGTGCCGCCGATACCGGACGGCTGAACCAGAACCGGGGATTCCCAGAACGGGGTATAGATGCAACCGGCTTCGTCGTAGCCCGGCATCTTCTCGGCGCATTGCGGCACGATCGCGTCGCCTACCGGGAATGGCTGCGTTGCCGCCGTCTTCTGCCGCGGATCCTGCGGCACCGGCTTTTCCTCGATACCGATCAGCGGTTTTCCGTTGGTGCGGTCGAGGATGTAGACCCAGCCGGTGCGACCGGCCTCGGCGACGCCTTTTCGCGGTTGGCCGTTGATCACGGTGTCGAACAGAACGACCGGGCTCGCCGCATCGTAGTCCCAGAGGTCGTGGTGCACCTGCTGGAAGTGCCAGGCGTATTCGCCGGTCTTGGCCTTCAGGGCCACCATGGAGGTGCAGAACAGGTTGTCACCTGCACGCATCGAGCCATCGTAGTCCGGTCCGCAATTGCCGACCGCAAAGTAGAGCAGGCCGAGTTCGGGATCGACCGCCGGCGTATTCCAGATCGCAGCGCCACCGCGCATCGAATGGTCGGTGCCGGGCGGCCAGGTCTCGCTGCCCTTCTCGCCGGGAGCCGGCAGCGTGAACCATCGCCACGCGATCTCGCCGGTTTTGGCGTTGAGTGCGGTCAACCGGCCGCGGACGCCAAACTCGCCGCCCGTGATTCCGGTGTAGATCATGCCGTCATAATAGAGTGGCGCGCTGGTGATGCCGTAGCCGTTCTGCCATTTTTCGATCGGCGTCTTCCAGGCGACCTTGCCGGTCTTCATGTCCAGCGCCACGACGTTGGCGTCGAGCTGGCCGAGGTAAATCTGTCCTTCGCCCATCGCCAGACCGCGATTGACCCAGCCGCAGCAGACCGTCGAGATGTTCTGCTCGATGCCGGACCAGTATTCCCAAATGGTCGCGCCGGTTTTGGCGTTGAGGGCAAAGACGTCGTCATTGCCGGTAACGACATACATCACGCCGTCCTTTACCAGCGGAGATGCTTCCAGAGAATATTTGCCGCCGACGCCCGAGCTCTTCAGGCGGGTCATCCAGGCGCCCTTGAGCTTGCCGACATTCGTGGTGTCGATCTGCTTCAGCGTGGAATAGCGATTATTGGTGAGATTGCCGCCATTGGTAACCCAGTCCTTGCCGACCGGGCTTTGAAGCAATTTGTCGATCTCGGGGTCGGCAGCCTGTGCCGGTGCGATGATCAACAGGCCGAAAACGATCAATGTCGAGATCGTCCACGATGCCAGACGAAGCATTATTTACCTCCCAATTTTTATGCTGGCGTTCGGCCAGTCAAACTCAGCGTATAGGCGACCGGCGGATTTAGCTATGCCGTTTGAGGAAGTCTGTACTGCAGAAGATTCTGTTGGAGCTTTCGCTCAAAGCATGTGGTCGCGCTTACCCTCCATTCATTGCCGATACGCGTCGGCGCGAATCCCGCGCGCTCCAACTGTTCGCCGTGGAAAAACGTTCTCGCCCACCTCGATTCCCGCGGCGTCCTGCCGTTTGCTGTAGTGCACCATGCTTCAGTGGCGCCGTGCGTCGGGCGCTTTCTCCTTGTCAAATCTGTCCGATCGGATCAGATTTGAGGCAAGCCAGCGTGCCTGAAATGCGCCGGTCAAAGTCAACAAACAAAATTTGGGCGGAAAACATGAACAGATTTGCAAGTGCCGCATTGTGCGGCGCTGTCGGCTTGCTGTCAGCAGCCGCCAGTGCACAGGAAGTCAAGCAGGAGACCAAGTCGGCGCCAGGCCAGGCGATGGTTTCTCCGGTTACCCAGCAGCTCCTCAACGCAGCCGACAAGAGTTCGACCAATTTTCTATTGACCAATGGCAATTACGCGCAGACGCGCTTTCATCCCGCCAGGCAGATTGATCGCGACAACGTCAAGAAGCTGCATGTCGCCTGGATCTTCCAGACCGATGTCAAGGAATCGCTTGAGACGTCACCGATCGTCGTCGACGGCATCATGTTCGTCACCACGTCGTTCAGCCATGTCTATGCGCTCGATGCCAAGACCGGCGTGCAGCTCTGGCACTACAATCACAAGATGGGACCGATCACGACCTATTGCTGCGGCCCCAACAATCGCGGCGTCCAGGTTCTCGGCGATCTCGTCTATGTCGCGACGCTCGACGCCAAATTGGTGGCTCTGAATGCGAAAACAGGCGACGTGGTCTGGAAATCGGATATCGCCGATCCCGAAGCGGGCTACAGCGAGACGATGGCGCCGACCGTCATCAAGGACAAGGTCCTGATCGGCACCAACGGCGGCGAATACGGCATCCGCGGCTTCGTGAAAGCCTATGAAGCCAAGACCGGCAAGCTGCTCTGGACCTTCAATACCGTGCCGGAGAACAGCGTCGGTGTCTGGGCCACCAAGGATGCCACCGGCCGCGACATGCACCGGAATATCCAGGCTGAAAAGGATCAGCTCGCGAAAACCGGCGACCCCTACCAGAAGCTTGGCGGCGGTGTCTGGCAGAATCCCGCGGTCGATCTTGCGACCAACCGGATCTATTTCGTCGTCGGCAATCCTTCGCCCGATCTCGACGGTTCGGTTCGCCCCGGCGACAATCTCTATACGGACTCGCTGGTATCGGTCGATCTCGAGACCGGCAAATACGCCTGCCACTTCCAGTATATCGCCCACGACGTGTGGGATCTCGATGCCGTCAGTCCGCCGGTGCTGGTCGACGTCAAAGGCAAGGACGGCAAGACTATCCCGGGCGTGATCCATGCCGGCAAGACCGGTCATATCTATGTTCACGACCGCAGGGACTGCAGCCTGATCCGCTTCTCCGACGCCATGGTGCCGCAGGAGAACATGTGGGTGTTGCCGACCAAGGAAGGCGCCCGCATGCTTCCGGGCGCCAATGGCGGCGTCGAATGGTCGCCGATCGCCACCGATCCCGCGCAGTCGCTGGCCTACGCCATCAACCTGCACCAGCCGATGAACTACTTCGTTGAGAACTCGCCGTATCCGAACGGCAAGTTGTGGCTGGGCGGTGCGTTCAAGGCGATCCCGACCGAGACGCAGTCCGGCAACATCACGGCGGTCAACTACAACACCGGCAAGATCAAGTGGCAGGTCAAGACGCCGGAGCCGATGATCGGCGGCATTCTTGCGACGGCCGGTGGTCTTGTTTTCACCGGTGAAGGCAACGGCAAGTTCGCGGCTTACAATTCGTCCAACGGCAAGGAATTGTGGAACTTCCGCGCCGGCGCCGGGGTCAACGCGCCGCCCTCCACCTATATGGTGGGCGGCAAGCAATATATTGTGGTCGGTGCGGGCGGTAATACCCAGGTCGACTTCCACCGCGGCAACAACATCATCGCCTTCTCGCTCGACTGAGAACGCGCGATAGAGGAAGAATAGGGGCGGGGCCGTTCGCGGTCCCGCCTTTTTACGATGGGAATAGGAATCGATCGATGGCCGGGAAGTCGAGAAAGGTTTTTGTTGCCCTGATCGGGCTCGGTGTCGGTTTGAGCCTTGGGTGCCCGCTCCCCGCAGCCGCGCAAAGCATCGAAGAGAAGACCCAGGTCTGCGCCGGCTGTCACGGCGAGAACGGCAAGCCGATCGACAAGACCATTCCCGTCATCTGGGGGCAGCAGCAGGGCTATCTCTACATTCAACTGCGCGATTTCAAACGCAACGACCGCAAGAACGAGATCATGCAGCCGATCGCTTCTGCCATGGAACGGCAGGACATGATGGACATTGCGGAATATTTCTCCAAAAAGCCCTGGCCCGATCTCGGCCAGCCCCGGGCGTCAAAGGACGTCTCGGAACGGGCCTTGAGCGCCAACCATTCGGTGGGTTGCACCGGTTGCCATCTCGACCATTTCCAGGGCGATGGCACCGTTCCACGGCTGGCAGGCCAGAGTAGGGAATATCTGGCAAAGACAACGGCCGACTTCCGCACCCGCGCCCGCGGCAACAATCCCGGCATGTCGGATTTGATGATTGCGACCTCAGTTGATGATTTGGCGGCGCTGTCGGAATATTTGTCGGGGCTGTAGCGTTGCGGCTTCTGCTGGGGCTCTCATGGTTCGAGACGCCGCGTTGCGGCTCCTCGCCATGAGGGTCTGAGATTCTTCCCACTGGCTCG
>NZ_JAAVUY010000010.1 GCF_018449695.1 Bradyrhizobium sp. dw_411 | reverse complement strand
TGACTCGGTCAGTCCGAGGACAACCTGTTGAGGCTCCACATCTAATCTTTTGTTTTACGCGTTTTCTTCACGCGAACCGGTATCCACTTCACTCGAAAACGCTCTAATGACGGCAACGGCTTTACGGCCCGCCGAAATGCCAGTCGCTGATTTGGGTCACGAGATCGATGAAGGTGCGCACCTTCGCCGATAACAGCCGCGATGTCGGATAGACGATGTGAATCGGCAGTGCCGGCTGCTCGAATTTTGCGAGCACGACTTTCAATCGGCCGGCCTTGATCGCGTCTGCCGCCTGATAGGCCAAGAGCCGCGTCAGGCCGCCGTCCTGCGCTGCGAAGTTAACCGCGGCGTCGGAACTGTTGGTGGTCAAGCGCGGCGTGGTCGCGATGTGAATCTCCTCGCCTTCCCTGACAAACAGCCAATCCGGCGCCGCCATCGTGGCGCCGAACCGGATCGTCTGATGCGAGGCGATGGCTTCCGGCGTATCGGGTTCACCGTGCGCCTTGAGATAGCCCGGCGAGGCGACCACGATCCGCCGCATCTCGCCGACATGGCGCGCCACCAGGCTGGAATCCGGCAAATGGCCGATTCGAACCGCGAGATCGACGCCGTCTTCCACCAGATTGACCACGCGATCCGACAGCCGCAGATCGCCGGACACTCCGGGATAAATCTTCAGATATTCCGACATGATCGGACTGACATGGAGACGCCCGAACCCGACCGGCGCCGAGACCACCAGCCGGCCGCCCGGCGTCGCCCGCTCGTCCTGCGCTGAATCTTCGGCTTCCTCGACATCACTGAGAATGCGGCGCGCGCGTTCCAGGTAGCGCGAACCGACATCGGTCAGCGCCACCGACCGCGTGGTCCGCTGCAGCAGCCGCGCGCCAAGATGCTCTTCCAGCGCGGCGATCAGCCGCGTTACCCCTGATGGCGACAGGCCAAGTTTGCGGGCCGCCGGCGCAAAACCCCGGAGGTCGGCCACCGCGACAAAAGCCTGCATAGCCTCGATGCGATCCATCGCATTATTTCATATATCGCAATGATGAAGTGTCAATCCGCCTGATTGTTCAATTTGCCAAAGAGACCATGTTTGAGGGGTGGAAATCGACTCTCAACACTATGAGGCGACTTCCCCGAGAGATTTGCGGAGGAGATTTACGATGTCGGACGTTCACACCTATCCGAGCGACGTGGCATTCACCCCGGCGGTGAAGGAAATCCAGACCCGGAAAGGCTCACGGCGTTCCTACGCGCATGTCGAGGAACATGGCGGCTGGCGCACCGAAATCGATGAAGACCTCGCGGCCTTCCTGGAGCAGACCAACAGCTTTTATTTCGCGACCGCCAACGCCGAAGGCCAGCCTTACATCCAGCATCGCGGCGGCCCGAAGGGTTTTGTCAAAATCCTGGACAAGACCACGCTGGCCTTCGCCGACTACGCCGGCAACAGGCAATACATCACGCAAGGTAACCTCTCGGAAAACCCGAAGGCGCATATCTTCGTGATGGACTACGCCCATCGCCACCGGGTGAAGATCTGGGGCGAGGCCCGGGTGGTCGATGACGATCCGGCGCTGATGAAATCGCTGATGCCGCAGGGCTACAAAGCGCGGCCCGAACAGGTGATCCTGTTCAAGGTCGTCGCATGGGACCTCAATTGTCCCCAGCACATCCCGCAGAAGTTCGACAGCGCTGACGTGGCGGCGGCGCTGGCGTCACGCGATGCGCGGATTGTTGAGTTGGAAGCGGAACTCGCCGCCTTGAAGGGCGAGTCCGCTCCGGCGCATTGAGTCAGGCGGCCTGCCGCACCGACGTCCAGGCGAAGTCCGGGTAATACTGCAGCATCATCCGGTCGACATAGGCCGAGAGATTGCGGAATTTCTCGGCTTCATCGCGCAAGGTCGACACGAAAAACGGCGTCAGGATTCCGGCCAGTGCGCCGAAGGCGGTCGCATCGGTGCCGCAGGGCTCATCGCCCATCAGATACGGCTTGTCCCCCAGTTGAACCGACAGCGCAAACAGCGAACGCAGCGCGAGGTCGATATCCTCGTCGGGCGCATGGCGGCCGAGGCCGCTCAACAGGTAATTCTCCGCGACCCGGAATTGCGCGTCCTCGCGCAGCTTTTCACGTAGATGCTCCGGCGCGCCATCGAAGAAGTGCGCGGGCCCCTTGGCAAAATTCTCAGGGTCCACCCAGCGTGCGCCGACCATGGCCCAATAAACATGATGTTCGATCATGCGCTCGAACGCCCAGGCCTGCGCACGCGCCTGCAGACTGAGGGGCGCGTCGAAATCGAAGCCATATTTGCCTTCGATATGCGCGCGAATGAAGGTCGAATCGGCGATGCTCTCCGCCTCGTCGACAATGTACGGCAATTGCCCCTTGGGCGAGGCCGGCGGCATCGCCTTTTCCTTGCGATAGGAAAGCCCGGCCATTTTCAGCTGGACTTCGGTCTTGGTCACAAAAGGGCTCTTTTCCGGCAGGCCGAAGCCCTGGCCGAAACCATACAAAGTGATCACGTGGGTGCTCCCGATTTCCCAAACAGGCGTTTCAGGCTAGCCAGTCCCTGCTGCCACCGTGGTGTCAGCAGCGGCGACATCGTGTTCCAGAAGTCGAGGCCGTAAAGAATCATCATGGACAAAGTCCTCTTGGTTGGAGTGTTGTCCCGTTATAGTTGCCGCCTGCTGCCAACATGCTGTCAGCAGTGACGAGGCTGCCCGTGAAAACAGACGCTTCAAGAGACCCCTCATGAGACGTGCCGACCGGTTGTTTCAGATCATCCAGGTGCTCCGCCGCACCCGGAAGCCGCTGACCGCGGATGCGATTGCCGCCGAGCTGGAGACGTCCAAGCGGACGATCTACCGCGACATCGCCACCCTGATCGGACAGCGCGTGCCGATCCGCGGCGAGGCCGGCATGGGCTATATTCTGGAGAAGGGATTCGACCTGCCGCCGCTGATGCTCACCCCCGACGAGATCGAAGCGGCGGTGCTCGGCGCGCAATGGGTGGCGGGACATGCCGACGCGGTGCTGGCAAGAGCCGCCGAAGATCTGATGGCCAAGATCGCCGACACCGTGCCCGACCGGCTGAGGCCGTTTGTGCTGGAGCCCGCCAGCCGCGCCCGGCCGGACTGGCGGCGGGAGCCCGACCGCATCGACATGGCGCGAACGCGCGCGCAAATTCACGAGGGCAAGAAAATCACGCTGCGCTACCGCGACGAACACGGTCGCGAGAGTGATCGCACGATCTGGCCGATCGCGATCGGCTATCACGAAGCGGTGCGGATTCTCGCGGCCTATTGCGAACTGCGCAAGGATTTCCGCAGTTTTCGAACCGACCGCGTGGTCGATGCCCAGCATCTCGATGAAAAATACCCCGAGCGGCGCGATCTGCTGAAAGCGCGCTGGCGCCGAAGCCTGGTCTGGGAACAACCGAGCGACGTTTGACGCAGGTTTGTGGTTTCCGCATTCGGGATCATGTTCTAAACGGGAGCGATGGAAATCAGCGATATCGCAGGGAGTACCGACAGCCCGTGCCAGGCCTGTGGCGCCTGCTGTGCTTATTCGGCCAACTGGCCCCGGTTCACCACCGAGGACGATTCGGCGCTCGATTTGATCCCGGAAAAATTCGTCAACGAACGACTGTCGGGCATGCGTTGCGACGGCGACCGGTGCTCGGCGCTATCGGGCAAGGTCGGCGAGGCGACGGCATGCACGATCTATACGGTACGGCCGGAAGTCTGCCGGACCTGCATGCCCGGCGATCCCGAATGCGCGATGGCAAGGAAACGGCACGGGCTGGCAGTGCCAGGGGTGATTCGGATTGTGGGTTAGGCGAAGCCGTAACCCACCGCGGTCGCGATAATCTCCGAGAGAAACGGTGGGTTACGCTTCGCTAACCCACCCTACGTGATCTCCAAGCCTATGCCGTGACGGCTTCGACGAGATCTTCGTCGAGTTCGTCGTCAACCGGCGAGAACGTGCTGAGCGGCTTGGTCGACAGCGTGATCGGCTTGCGATTGCCATAGGCCGACGACGTCGAAGAGCGCGTGGTCGGCGCTTCGCGCGACAGCGTATACAATGTGGAACCGACGCGTCCGCCCAGTTGGATCAGTTCGCGCTCGCTGCAGCTCGCGGCGATCGAGACCGCCAGCGAATGCAGGTGGCTTCGGCGATAACAGAACAGCGCCAGCATCGCCCGGACTTCGGAAGAGACGCTCTCCACCAACTGCGGCAAGCCGTTTTCGTTGGCGCGATACATCTCACCGAGCAATTCGTCTCGGACGGGGCAAAAATCGTTCTCGAAGGCTTCCCGGCTTGAAAACATTTGCAATATCTCCCAATGCGCAGGATGCATTGCAATTCTCTAACGAAGGGTTAACCAAGGGACCCGGTAGTCGTACGGGGAAGCTTGCGGGGAACTTGAACGAAACATCCGATTCGGCAGGTGCCGCGGTGATTCGGGCCCCCACCTCGATCCGATCGGCTTTACGCACCCGACGTCGAATCGAAGGCTGGGCCTGATCCCGATCGAACGGAACGTCGAGCCGCACCGGATGATCGTACTGGTGCGGAACGCGAATCAGATCAGCCGTTCGCCGCCATAAAGATCGACAGGCCGAATCCCGTGAGATGATGCAGCGCCTGATCGACCCCGATCAGCGTCCAGAACCATGGGTGCCCGGACTCCAGCGTCACGCCGAAGCTCGAGGCGCATAATCCCTTGGCGCGGTCGATGATGATGTGAATGACGAAATCGATCACCGCGACAAACCAGAATCGCGGCGCGATCGCCAGGATCAACGCCATCGCAACGGCCAGATGCACCAGACAATGCGCCAGCAGCGGCAGCGCCCATCCGGTCTTCTGATCCTTGCCGATCGCCATCCAGGAAGTCTGCAGCACAAAATCGCCGATGACGTGCTTGAAGGTCAGCAGCAGCATCCATCCGATCAGAAGGCCTACCGGAACCGACGACGACATGGGGGGAAACGACAAAGCTGACGCCCTCGGAAGACTGACTGGGAACGGCACGAGCAGGACAGGAGGCGTTGTGCGCCACTTCTTCTCAACCCGGGCAATTCGACCGGTATTGGTTATTTATGACATCTCCGGAAACAGAATGCACCTGCGTGGAACTCGAAAAGTGTGAAGTGTGGCCCAATGGCGCTACAACTCGGCTCGGCACAGGTTCTGCAGGGATTCAAGAGGCAACGGTTAGGCCGCAAAGGTAAGGTTACCGGCCCACCGGATTTGCAATCCGCGCGGGGCCGGATATCATCCGCAAATAGGAAAATTACTGTTCTTTTTTAGATATTTACGCTCTCGTTCGGGCGGCTCTCGGCGCCGGAATGACGACCAGGCGCCCGGAATACGGGTATGAGCCATGAGTGCTGAAGTCCCACCGCCGCCTTCGGCCCCGCACGCGCGCGTCGTTGTGAGCAACCGCCGGCAGATGCTGCTGTTTGCCGCACTGACCTTGCTTCTGACCGTTGCAACGGTGTGGGGCGGCCGCATCTGGCTGCGGAATTCCGAAACGCTGACCTTCGCGGTCGGAAATGCCAACGGCACCGAGGCCCGTTTCGCCACGAGGCTTACCGCCGTGCTCAAGAACACTTCTTCGCGGCTGCACCTCAAGATCGTGACCAACACCGACAATACCAAGGCTTTGGCGCAGTTCGATCGCAAGGACGCCGATCTCGCGGTGCTGCGCACCGACGCCAGGATCCCGCCCCGCGCCCGCGCGCTCACGATCCTCGAGCATGATGTGTTGTTGCTGATGAGTCCCGGCGGCAAGAAGATCGCTTCGCTCGCCGAACTGAAGAAAAAGAAGATCGCAGTGCTGGCCGACGGCGACAACAACGCCGCATTCGTTCGTCACATCCTCGACATTCCCGATGGCCCCGACGCCACCTCAAAAGTCCAGATGGCGCCGCCCAATTCGACACTCGACAAACTGTTCGCCGCGGGCGGCTATGGCGCAGTAATCGCCATCGCGCACGCCTCGGCGATCGTCAAGGACAAGACCTTCGAACAATATGCCAGGCGCGGCGCCTTTACCTTGAACGCGATCGACGAATCCAAGGTGCTGATCCGAAGAAATCCGGGCATCTCGGAAGAAACGCTGGCGACCGGGACATTGTCCTCCGCACCGCTGCTGCCCGATGACGATCTCGATACGGTCGGACTGGAGTGGCTTCTGGTTGCGCAATCCCGGATATCATCGAGTACAGCCGGAGAGCTCGCGCGCACGATCTATGAAAACAAGGCTGAACTCGCGCTGGACAACGGCTTCGCCTCCAAGATCGAACCGGCCGACGTCGACAAGAATGCTTTCATCGTCGCGCATCAGGGCGTCGCCGAATATATCAACGACACCGGCAAATCGTTCCTCGAGCGCTACAGCGATCTGTTGTACCTGGCCGTGGCTACACTCGGCATCATCGGTTCGATCTTTGCCGGGCTCTATACCAAGGTGACGCGGATTGCGCCGGAGAAGGCCAGCGAACTGGCAACCGCCATTCTCGACATCGGCGAGCGGACCGCCAGCGCCACCACACTGGATGCGATCGACAAACTGCAGGATGAACTCGAGACCATCTTGCGAGGTGCCGTGATCGGACTGCGCGATGGCACCATCTCCAGCGACGGACTGGATACGTTCAAGCTCGGCTATGAATTGGTGCGCGACGAGATCGGCATGCGACGCGAGAGCCTGAAACGGCACGCCGGCCATGACGACAATGTCGTGATCGTCAAGTCAGCGCAAAGCGCATAGGGGCGCAAGAGCACAGGGATGGCGTTCATGGCGTGTCTTGAAGGCCATTCCCGGTCCGGCGATAACGCAGTTTTCGGGCCGGCGTTGACGGCCTTGCCCAGCCCGGGCACTTTGCAGCGCGGTCATGCCCGGCATGGCCGATCAGAGTTCATCCATCGACAGGCATCGCCTTCCAATGACCAAGCCGTTTGAGCAATTTGTGGCCGAAACGACCGGCCGCAACCTGACCAAGGCGGCCTATATCGCGATTGCGACCGGCGTCGCGATGATGGTTCTGCTGACGGTCAATCCCGCCTATGAGGCCGCGCACCGCTGGGTCGATGCGCTGCTGTGGGCCTGCCTGGCTTATTTTGTGTTCGAATGGGTGGTCCGGCTTCGTCACGCCTTTGAGGCGCAACGTGGATGGATCTATGCGACATCCGGCCGTGGCCTGATCGATACCGCCGCTGCGATCGCGGTACCGCTGGCCATGATCCTTGGCGTAGAGCCCAGGACCGCCTGGCTGCTCTCTATCGCCTGGATGCTCAAGGTGATCCCGGGGATTCGCGGCTTGCGGCAATTGCGCCGGGTGCTGGTGGTGGAATCCGGGCCGCTCTTGAGCGTGCTGGTGATTTTCCTGATGGTGCTGTTCGTAGCCTCGGTGGCGGAGCATTTTCTGGAGCGCGATTATCAGCCGGCCGCCTTCGGCAGCGTGCCCGCGGCACTGTGGTGGGCGGTCGCGACCTTGACTACAACGGGTTATGGCGATGTCGTGCCGGTTACCCCGCTTGGCCGGATGGTGGCAGCCGCCGTGATGATCTGCGGCCTTGGTGTGTTCGGGCTCTGGACCGGTATCCTCGCGACCGGATTCGCCGCGGAAACCCGCCGCGACAATTTCCTCAGGACCTGGGAGTCGGTCAGCAAGGTGCCGTTCTTTGCGGCCCTCGGTCCGGCGGCGATCGCCGACGTCACCAATATGCTGCGCACTATAGACCTGCCAACGCGCACCATGATCATCCGCAAGGGGCAGACCGGCGACTGCATGTATTTCATCGCCTCCGGCGAGGTCGAGGTCGATCTGCCAGGAAAGAAAGTCGCGCTCGGCGAGGGCGCTTTTTTCGGCGAAATGGCACTGCTCGGCAGCAGTCTGCGCTCCGCCAATATCACCACCACGCGGGTATCGAGACTGTTGGTGCTCGATCTCGTGGACTTTCGCATGCTGATGGCACGGCATCCCGATCTGGTCGAAACCATCGACGCGGAAGCCCAGCGACGCGCGCTGGAAAATAAATAAGCATGATCCGGAAAAGTGGTAACCGGTTTTCCGAACAGATCATGCTCAAACCCAATGGAGAAAACCATGCCGGAAGCCGCGGAGACGGCGACGACGCCGCTGCTCGAAATCGATGGCGCCCGTGCCACCATCCGCCTCAACCGGCCGAAGCATCTCAATCGCCTGCAGCCCGATGACCTCGACGCGCTGCTGCGGCTGTTCGACCGGATCGAATCCGCTGCGGCCATCCGCGTGCTGGTGCTCACCGGCACCGGCCGTGCCTTCAGCGCCGGCTATGACCTCAATTCGATCACCGAGCGCGCCACCAGTACCGTCGAAGAGCAGAGCGCGGGATCGGCGTTCGAGATTGTCGTCAACCGGCTCGAAGATCTCGGCGTTCCCACCATCTGCCGGCTCAATGGCGGGGTCTATGGCGGCGCGACCGATCTGGCGCTAGCCTGCGATTTCCGCATTGGCGTCGATACATCCGAGATGTTCATGCCGGCGGCGCGGCTGGGCCTGCATTATTACACGAGCGGCATCCGGCGCTACGTGTCGCGGCTCGGCGCCGACAATGCCCGAAAGCTGTTTTTGACCGCGCAGAAAATCGGCGCCGCCGAGATGCTGCGGATCGGCTACCTTACTTCGATGGTGCCAGCCGAGGCGCTGGACGAGGAAGTCGACCGGCTGGCGGCGATTCTGGCCGGCAACGCGCCGGTCGCGATGCGCGGCATGAAACGCGCCATCAACGAATTCGCGCGCGGCGAACTCGATGAGGCCGCCGCCGATCAGCGCGCCCGCGACAGCATGCGCGGCGCGGAGATCAAGGAAGGCATCAAGGCGTTTGCGGAGAAGCGCCCGCCAAGGTTTTGACGGGGGAAGACTACTTTGACTGGGGAAGACTGCCCTCCGGCCTCATCCTGAGGAGCGGCCTCTTGGCCGCGTCTCGAAGGATGGATGCAACACGTGGACTCGTTGCCATCCTTCGAGACGCGCGTAAGAACGCGCTCCTCTGGATGAGGACAGAGCTAGACGCGCCCTCGCCCTATTCATCCACAAACGTCGCCGCTTCCGGAATCCCCGCGCGCGAGGTCCGATAACTGTTGATCTTGTGATCCCGGTCCGGAAAGCCGAACGAAATCCCGCACACCACCCGCCGGTCGTCGCCCAGCCCAAAATGACGCCGGATCAATCCTGATTGATGCGCCAGCGCCGCCTGCGGGATGGCGCCGAGACCCAGCGCCTGCGCGGCCAGCAGAAAATTACCGACATAGGCGCCGCAGTCGATCGCGCCATAAATGCCGAGCGCTTCGTCGCTGTGGATGATGGCGACGTGCGGTGCGCCGAAGAAATTGAAATTCTCCAGCGACTGCCTGGCATAGGCCGCCCTGTCGCCGCGCACGATGCCGAGCGTATTGTAGAGCTGGAAGCCGCTTTCGCGGCGGCGATCGAGATAGACCCCGCGATATTCGCGCGGAAACGAAAAGTCGCCATCGTCAGGCGCGCCGGAACTGGCCGCGGCGTAGATCGCTGCGCGAAAGCGCTCCTTCGCCGCCCCGCTCGCGATCACGACCTGCCACGGCTGGCTGTTGCACCACGACGCGGTGCGTTGCGCTGCCGTTAATATGCGCTCGATGGTCGAACGCGGCACCGGATCGGGCCGGTATGCGCGGCAAGAATAGCGTTCGCCCAGCAATTCCTCCAGCACGCCGACTCGCTCTTCAATGCTGAATCGGCTACCTGGAGTCTTCATAGCGTTCTCTGACATGTTCACCGGCCTTTGGTCGGTATCTTATTGAACGGCACGTCCTTGTCGACCCGGATATCGCCGGGCAATCCGAGCACGCGCTCGGCGATGATATTGCGCATGATCTCGTCAGTGCCGCCTTCGACGCGGGTTCCCGGTGCGCGCAGCAGCATCGCCTGGAATTTTCCGGCCGCCTCGGCGTCCCCAGGTCCGCTCAGCACGCCTGCCGCGCCCTGCAGATCCATCGCATAGGCGGCGATATCCTGGATCATCGAACCCGCAACGAGTTTGCCGATCGAATTTTCGGGGCCCGGACGCTCGCCTTTCGACAGCGCCGAGATCGCGCGCATGCTGGTATATTTCAGCCCGCTGGCGCGCACCGCCCACTGCGCCAGCTTCGAACGAACGTTACGATCATCGATCGCAAGCCCGTCTTCCAGCATCAGATTGCTGCAGAATTCAAACAGCTCCGGAAAGCCGGTCGCGACGCCCGCGCCGATCGACATCCGCTCGTTCATCAGCGTGGTCAGCGACACGTTCCAGCCGTCATTGACGGCGCCGAGCCGCTGCGCATCCGGAATTCTGACATCGGTGAAATACACCTCGTTGAAATCGGACTGGCCATTGGCCTGCTTGATCGGCTTGATTTCGACGCCTTTGCTCTTCATGTCCAGAAAGAACATGGTGAGCCCCTTGTGCTTGGGCGCCTCGGGATCGGTGCGAGTGAGAAGAATGCCGTAATCCGAATAATGCGCACCCGAAGTCCAGATTTTCTGGCCGTTGATGATCCAACCGTCGCCGCTCTTCTGCGCGCGTGTGCGCAGGCCCGCGACATCCGATCCACCGGCGGGTTCGGAAAACAACTGACACCAGATCTTTTCGCCCGAGGCCAGCGGCGGCAGATATTTCCGTTTCTGATCGTCGCCTGCGAACGCCATCATGGTCGGGCCGCACATGCCGTGGCCGATGATGAACACATAACTCAGCTTGCTGAACGCGCCCTCTTCCTGCTGCCAGATCACGCGCTCGATCGGCGTCGCTCCGCGCCCGCCATATTCCCGGGGCCAGTGCAGGCAGGCCCAACCGGCGTCGGCCTTCCTCTTCTGCCAGGCTTTTGCAACTTCCAGAAGGTTCGCGCCCTTGAGCTCGGTGCGGCCGAGTGAGGATTTTTTCAGTTCCTCTTCATATTGCTTTGGCGCGTTAGCTGCGATCCACGCTTTTGCTTCGGCACGGAACGCGGCTTCCTGCGGAGTATCATCGAAATTCATTTCTCGATCCCATACCTGTCTCGCGGTTTCGTAGGATGGGTTGAGCGCAGCGATACCCATCATGTAATGTCCGCGTTGCGATGGGTTTCGCTGCGCTCAACCCATCCTACGGTCGTCAAAAGCTCACGCCGCGTTGCGCTTGCGCATTTGATCGATCAGCGCGTCTTCCCAATAGGAAAGACTGCCGAGCCCCAAAGCGGTCGCGTTGGCGCGGCGGTAATACATGTGACAGTCGAACTCCCAGGTGAAACCCATGCCGCCATGGACCTGGATGTTGTTCTTGGCGCAATGCTGAAACGCCTGCGTCGCGCTGATGCGGGCCGCAGCGGCCGCCTCCGGCAGTTCCGAAGCATTGGTCGAGAGCGCCCAGGCGCCGTAATAGCAATTTGACCGCGCCAGCGTCGCCGAGACATACATGTCGGCGAGCATGTGCTTTACCGCCTGGAACGAACCGATCGGCCGCCCGAACGCGATGCGATCGAGCGCGTAATCGCGGCCCATTTCGAGCGCACGGTCGGCGCCGCCGACCTGCTCGAACGCCATCAGCACGGCGGCACGGTCCAGCACCTGCGAAATAACGCTCCAGCCTTCGCCAGCGGGCCCGAGCGGCTCGGCCTTGCAATTGCGGAAGGTGATTTCGGCCTGGCCGCGCGACGGATCGATGTTGGTCAGTGACTTGACCTCGACGCCTTCGGACTTCATGTCCACCAGAAACAGCGAAATATCCGTCTCGCGTCCGCTCGAGCCGGTTCGCGCCGCGACAACCGCGACGTCTGCGATGGCGCCGTCCGGCACCGGCTTCTTCACGCCGTTGAGGCTGCCGCCGGACGCCGCGAGCTTGATCGCCTGCGGCGAAGGATTGCCCTTGCCTTCGAACAGCGCCAGCGTGCCGATCGCGCCGCCCGAGGCCAGCAACGGAAGCCATTTCTGCTTTTGCGCGTCATCGCCCGCCATCAGGATGGCCTCCGCCGCCAGATAGACCGTGGAGGAAAACGGGACCGGCGCCAACGCGCGGCCCATCTCTTCGGCGATCACGCAGAGCTCGAGATGCCCGGCGCCTGCACCGCCGAATTCTTCCGGGATCGCGGCCCCGAGAAAGCCCATGCCGGCGAGGCCCTTCCAGAGCTTGCGATCATACGGCTGCTTGCCGTCGAGCACTTCTCGCACAGCCTTCGACGAGCAGTGCTCGGCGAGAAACTTTCGCGCCTCGTTGCGGAGTTGTTTTTGCTCGTCGGAGAAATCGAAATTCATGACGGGTGCCTTTGTCTATCGGCCAGCGTAGACGCGCTCCCGCGTCAGCGAACCCGATGTCAATTGCCGTGCCCTCTCCCCTTGTGGGAGAGGGCAGCACCGGCGTTAGCCGTAGATTCGGTTGGGTGAGGGGTTACTTTCCATCGATAGACCGTAACCCCTCACCCGTCTCGAATTCGCTGCGCTCATTCGAGCCACCCTCTCCCACAAGGGAGAGGGGAAAGAAAAATCTACCTTGGCGCCATGCGGATCGCGCCGTCGAGCCGGATGGTCTCGCCGTTGAGCATCGCGTTCTCCACGATGTGAACCGCGAGATTGCCGTATTCACTGGCATCGCCGAGCCGCGCTGGATGCGGCACCTGTGCGCCCAAACTGGTGCGCGCTTCTTCGCTCAGCCCCATCAATAGCGGCGTCAGAAAGAGACCCGGCGCAATCGTATTGACCCGGATCTTGTGCTGGGCGAGATCGCGCGCTGCCGGCAGTGTCAGTCCGACCACGCCGCCCTTCGAGGCCGAATAGGCGATCTGCCCGATCTGGCCCTCATAGGCGGCGACACTCGCGGTGTTGATGATGACGCCGCGCTCTTCGCCAATGGGGGCTTCGGTCAGCAAACGTTCCGAAAACAACCGCAGCACGTTGAAAGTACCGATCAGGTTGACATTGATGATGCGGGCGAACTTGGCCAGGGGATAGACGCCGTCCTTGCCGACGATGCGCTGCGAACCGCCAATCCCGGCGCAATTCATCAGCACGCGCGCGATGCCATGCGCCGCCTCGGCCTTCGCGATCGCGGCCTTGACGCCGTCCTCGTCGGTGACATCGGCCACAACGGCAACGCCTGTTACTTCGGCGGCGACCTTCTCGGCATTCTCCTTGCTCTGATCGAGCACGGCAATCTTCGCGCCCTTGGCAGCCATCGCGCGGGCGGTCGCAGCACCAAGACCGGACCCGCCGCCGGTGATGAGAACGGCAACATCCTTCAACTGCATGGTTCAAACCTTTCCCTGGGCGTTTCCTCTACCTTTTGTCTTTGTGTTCTTGTTATTCGTGGAGCCCCGCGATCGTCACCCCGAAGGCGCCGCCTTCTGCTCCGTATTCGCCGTCAGCAGGCCGCCGCAAATCAGCGCTTCCACGTGCCGGATATATTGGCGGCAGACTTCGTCAGTGACCGGCCCGACGCCGGTCGCGCGCGACATCGCTCGCCGTCCGAAAAACAGATGATCGCAGGCTCCGATTAGGCTGGTGTAGAACAGCACCGGATCGACCTTGCGGAATTCGCCGGCCTTGATGCCTTCCGCCAGCAGCCGGCGATGAAAATCCAAAAGCGGCGCGACAAAGAATTTGGAAACTTCGTCGGCGGCGGGCCCGTTGCTCTCGTGCAAGAGGTAGTGGATCAGCCGGTTCATATAGGGGAACTGATGATAGGCGCGGATGATGCCCGCGATGTGCAGTTTCAGTTTCGCGGTCGGCGTAATCGGTTGCGCCCAGAGATAATCGAGCTGCGCCATTTCGGTCGCGGCATCGCGCGCCAATAGCGCCAGCAACAGGCCATCTTTGTTGCCGAAATGATATTTCACCAGCGCGGCGTTAACGCCGGACTTCTGGGCAATGTCGCTCAGTGAAATCTCGACGCCAGCGCGCTCGATCATCAACTCGCTGGCCGCGACGAGTAATTTCTCGGCGGTGGTGCTTTTCGTCGGCGCGAGCCTGGCCGGCATGCCGGTATTCAATTGTGATCCCATAACTAACCTGAACGTCTGCCGGAGAAGAGACCCGCAGATAACCCGAGGAAACCGCCGCACTCAAGAGTTAATTGATTGATTGACTAAATCGTCCCGCGCCACTTAAATCCTGCCAACTTCAAACAAGCCGACCCATAACAATCAGGGAGACCGCCCATGGCCGAGGCCTATATCGTCGCTGCCGCCCGCACCGCCGGGGGCCGCAAGGGAGGCCGGCTCGCCGGCTGGCATCCGGCGGATCTCGCCGCCGCCGTGCTGGACTCTCTGGTAGAGCGTTCGGGTGCCGCCCCCGACCTGATCGAAGACGTGATCATGGGCTGCGTGATGCAGGCCGGCGAACAGTCCAACAACATCGCGCGCAACGCCATCATGGCCTCGAAACTGCCGGAGAGCGTGCCCGGCACCTCGATCGACCGCCAATGCGGCTCGTCGCAGCAGGCCCTGCACTTTGCGGCACAGGCGGTGATGTCGGGCACCATGGATATCGTGATCGCCGCCGGTGTCGAGGCGATGACGCGGGTACCGATGGGCCTGGCCTCGTCGCTACCGGCCAAGAACGGCTTTGGCCATTACAAGAGCCCGAACATCGAGAAGCGCTATCCCAATATCCAGTTCAGCCAGTTCACCGGCGCGGAGATGATGGCCGAGAAATACGGCCTCTCCAAAGACGAACTCGACGCTTACGCCTATGAGAGCCACCAGCGCGCCATTGCAGCGACCCAGGCCGGCAAGTTCAAGGACGAGATCATTCCGCTGCAGATCACCCGCGCCGATGGTTCGACCGATACCCATGCGATCGACGAAGGCATTCGTTTCGATGCAAGTCTTGAAGGCATCCGCAACGTCAAGCTGATCGCCGAGAACGGCAAGCTCACTGCCGCGAGCGCCAGCCAGATCTGCGACGGCGCCTCCGGGGTAATGGTCGTCAACGAAAAGGGCTTGAAATCGCTCGGCATCAAGCCGATGGCGCGGGTCCATCACATGACCATGATGGGCGGCGATCCCGTGATCATGCTGGACGCGCCGCTGCATGCCACCGAGCGCGCGCTGAAGAAGGCCGGCATGTCGATCGACGACATCGACCTGTTCGAAGTCAACGAAGCCTTTGCCTCGGTGCCCACTGCATGGCTGAAGACCACTGGCGCCGACCCGGCAAAGCTCAACGTCAATGGCGGCGCGATCGCGCTTGGCCATCCCCTCGGCGGCTCCGGCACCAAGCTGATGACCACGCTGATCAACGCGCTGAAGCAGCGCAACAAGCGCTACGGCCTGCAGACCATGTGCGAAGGCGGCGGCATGGCCAATGTGACGATCGTGGAGCGGCTGTAAGGTTGCGCATACCTCATCCTGAGGAGCGCGCCCTTGCGCGCGTCTCGAAGGATGAGCGATACGTAGCTTCATGGTTCGAGACGGCGCTTGCGCGCCTCCTCACCATGAGGAGACCCAGCCTGTGAACGAGAAAATTGCCCTCCCCGACATCCCGCTGCCTCCCGGCATCCGCTCCCGCTTCGTCGACGGCATCAACGGCCTGCGCATGCATGTGCTGGAAGCCGGGTTCGAAACCAGTGAACGGCCTTGCGTGCTGCTGCTGCACGGCTTTCCCGAACTGAGCTTCAGCTGGCGCAAGGTGATGCCTGCGCTGGCGGAGGCCGGCTATCACGTGATCGCCCCGGATCAGCGCGGCTACGGCCGCACCACCGGCTGGGACGGAAATTACGACGGCGATCTCCATTCGTTCCGGCTGCTCAATCTGGTGCGCGACGCGCTCGGTCTTGTCTCAGCCTTCGGCTATCGCAGCGTTGCCGCCGTGGTCGGGCATGATTTCGGCAGTTCGGTCGCCGCGTGGTGCGCGCTGGCGCGTCCCGATGTGTTTCGATCGGTCGTGCTGATGAGCGCCCCGTTCGCCGGGCCACCACCGATTCCGTTAAGTACCGCCGACAAGTCTTCAAAGCCGAAGCCGGAAGATCCCGTGCATCGCGACCTCGCGGCACTGCCGCGGCCCCGCAAGCATTATCAATGGTACTACTCGACCCGCGAGGCCGATGCGGATATGCACCGCGCGCCGCAAGGCGTACATGATTTCCTGCGCGCCTACTATCATCACAAGAGCGCCGACTGGAAAGCCAACAAGCCTTATCCGCTGCAGGGCTGGACCGCGACCGAACTGGCAAAGCTCCCGACCTATTATGTGATGGACCTGGCGCGCAACATGGCCGAGACCGTGGCTGCGGAAATGCCGTCGGCGGAAGTCATCGCCGCCAATACATGGCTGCCCGAACGCGAACTCGCGTTCTACAGCGCCGAATATGAACGCACTGGATTCCAGGGCGGGTTGCAATGGTATCGCTGCGGCACCTCGGGCGCGTTCACCGCCGAACTCGAAACCTTTTCTGGCCGCAGCATCGACGTGCCCTCTTGTTTCATCTCGGGCAAGCAGGACTGGGGCACTTACCAGCGCCCCGGCGTGTTCGAGACCATGCAGTCCACCGTCTGTACGCGCATGCTCGGCTGTCATCTGGTCGATGGCGCCGGCCATTGGGTGCAGCAGGAGCAACCCGCTGAAGTAAATCGGCTGTTGCTGGATTTTCTGCGCGCGGCGCGGGCCGCTGAATGATTTGACGTGCGCACGACGGCCGCTTATATACAATTTAGAATGATTCTAAACTGTATATAAGGGTGCCTGACGTGAAGAATTTCGCTGATTTGACCGAGCGCGAAGTGCTCGCGGTTGCGATCTCCTCGGAGGAGGAAGACAGCCGCATCTACATGAGTTTCGCAGAAGATCTCGCGGAGCGGTACCCGGAGTCAGCCAGGATATTCGAAGAGATGGCCGAGGAAGAAAGAGGCCATCGCCACCGGCTGCTGGAATTATACGAGCAGCGTTTCGGCAAACATCTGCCGCCGATCCGCCGCGACAATGTCCGGGGATTTTTGCGCCGCCGACCGATCTGGCTGACCAAGAATCTGTCGCTCGACACCATCCGCAAGGAAGTCGGGACGATGGAGTTCGAAGCCGAGCGATTCTACATCAAGGCCGCCGAGCAAGCCGAAGATGTCGGCGTCCGCCGGCTGCTCGGCGATCTCGCCGAGGCCGAAAAAGGCCATGAGACGATTGCGGCCAAGCTGACCGACAAGATTTTGTCGCCCGACGTGCGCGCCGAGGAAGACAAAACCCGCCGGCGGATTTTTGTTCTGCAATATGTCCAGCCGGGACTGGCCGGATTGATGGACGGATCGGTCTCGACACTGGCGCCATTGTTCGCTGCGGCCTTTGCGACCCATCAGAACTGGCAGACGTTTCTGGTCGGCCTCGCCGCCTCGATCGGCGCCGGTATCAGCATGGGATTCGCCGAGGCGCTGTCCGACGACGGATCGTTGACCGGCCGCGGTTCACCCTGGTTGCGCGGCGCCGCCAGCGGCGTGATGACAGCGATTGGCGGACTTGGTCACACCATGGCCTATCTGGTTCCGGATTCATGGGCCAACGCCTTCTGGATCGCGACCGCCATCGCCGGTGTCGTGGTGTTCTTTGAATTGTGGGCCATTGCCTATATTCGCGCGCGATACATGGACACGCCATTCCTGCAGGCGGTGTTTCAGGTCGTGCTGGGCGGCGTCATCGTGCTCGCGGTCGGCATTCTCATTGGGGCTGCGTAGCTTCCCGCGCAATACCGATCAGGCGCAAAAACCGGATAAACTGCGGAAATGTGACGCGCGGGTTCACACGATGCGTTGATGCATCGCGCGCGACGCTTGCGGGCGCGCGCAAACTGCGCATCATCCGCATAACATAAAAAATCGGGAGCACGTCTTGGTCGCATCACAATGGAGTTTCAAGAGCGCCGTGGAACTATCCGCCGCGCTTGCCGCGAAAAAGGTTTCGGCGGTGGAACTGGCGCAGCATACGATCGATCGTATCGAACGACACGACGGCAAGATCAATGCGGTTTGCGTGCGCGATTTCGATCGCGGCCTGGAGGCGGCTCGCGCCGCCGATGCCGCATTGGCGCGCGGCGAAACAAGACCGCTGCTCGGCATTCCGATGACGGTGAAGGAATCCTACAATGTCGCGGGGCTGCCTACGACCTGGGGCTTTACGGAACAGAAAGATTTCGTGCCGCCGGAAGACGCGCTGGCGATTTCGCGCATCAAAGCCGCGGGCGCTGTGCTGCTCGGCAAGACCAACGTGCCGGTCGGGCTCGGCGATTGGCAGAGCTATAACGATATCTACGGCATCACCAACAATCCCTACAATCTCGGCCGCACGCCCGGAGGCTCCTCCGGCGGATCGTCGGCCGCGCTTGCGGCAGGGTATGGCGCATTGTCGCTCGGCTCTGATCTTGGCGGCTCGTTGCGCGTGCCGGCGTTCCACTGCGGCATCTATGCGCATAAGCCAACCTTCGCGCTGGTGCCCTCTCGCGGCCACCTGCCGCCGCCATTTCCGCCGCTGCCGTCCGATCGCGACCTTGCGGTGATTGGGCCGATGGCGCGCTCGGCCGCCGACCTTGCGCTGCTGCTTGATGTGATCGCGGGACCGGACCCGCTCGATTCCGGTACCGCCTACACTCTGGCGCTCCCGCCGCCGCGTCATAGCGCGTTGAAGAATTTTCGCGTGCTGCTGATCGATAGCCACCCGGTGATGCCGACCAATGCGGCGGTGCGCGCAGCGATCGACACACTCGCCGCGAATCTCGGCAAGACCGGCGTCAAAGTGCAACGCGAGAGCGCGCTATTGCCGGACTTCACTGTCACATCGCGGCTTTACATGCGCATCCTGTTGTCGCTGCTTGCCTCGACGTTCCCGCCGGATATCCTTGCCGGCGCGAGCGCTGACGCGTCGCAACTGTCGGCCGAGGACATGAGTCTGGCGGCGGAACGCCTGCGCGGTGTCGTGCTCAGCCATCGCGACTGGATACTGGCCGATCGCGGCCGCGCGATTTTGAAATCGCAGTGGCGCAAATTATTCGGAAGCTTCGACGCGGTGATCTGTCCGGTATTGCCGACACCGGCCTATCCGCACGATCATTCGCCGGAACAGGAAGCGCGCCGCATCGAGATCGACGGCAAGGATTACGCCTATCCCGATCAACTGGCATGGCCGGGGATTGCCTCCCTGCCAGGCCTGCCGGCGACCGCGATCCCGATCGGCCTGTCCCCGGACGGGCTGCCGATCGGCGTCCAGATTGTCGGGCCGATGTGGGAAGATCGCACGCCGTTGAAACTCGCCGAACTGATCGAGCGCGAATTCGGCGGCTTTGTTCCGCCGCCGGAGTTTGACGATTAACCGACCGTCATTGCCGGGCTTGACCCGGCAATCCATCATTCTTGAGAAGAGCTTTTTATGAAGATGGATGGATGCGCGGGTCAAGCCCGCGCATGACGACAGGGAACAACACCGTCAAGCTCACGCCACGACCAACTCGCCAACTTCAACCATCCCAACCGCGCGCTCGCCGAGCAGATGCTCGGTCATCGCGCGCTGCTGTGCATTGTCCGTTAACCGGAACGGATCGCCCACCTCAACACGGTGATCGATCACCATGCGCGACAGCAACAGCCGGCGGGCATCGCCGCGCATCTCATGGATGCGCCCGGCTTCCCAGGCCAGCGCGACGGCGCTGGCGACATGATAGAGCAAGCTTGTAGCACGCCGCGCTTCGGCTTCGTGCTCGCTACGCCCTGCGACTTCGCGCGCGAAACCCACCGCGCGATCGGTCAACCCGCGCAGGCGATCGCGCCAGGCCTGCGGCACGCTGGTGCTGTCATCGAGCCTTGCATGAAGATCGGCGGCCAAGGCCGCATCGGCGCCATGACGGCCGACCGCGCGCTTCAAGGCATCGAGTGCGACGATATTGCCGGTGCCTTCCCAGATCGAACCGAGATGGGCGTCGCGCAACAGCCGCGCGGTGGCGAATTCCTCGATATAGCCGATGCCACCGCGCATCTCCAGCGCATCGCCGCAGACCTTGCGCGCATCGCGCGTGGCGCGATATTTCAGCGTCGGCGTCAATATGCGCAGCAACGTCGCGGCGTCCTGGCTACCCGCTTCGGCGCGGTCGAGCGCGTCCGCAGTGAGAAAGCTCATCGACAGCGCCTGCTCGGTCGCCAGCATGATCTTCATCAACTGGCGGCGCGCCAGCGGCAGATCGAGAATCCGGCTGCCGAACACCACGCGATTCTGCGCGACCGTCATCGCATCATGATGCGCGCGCCGCATCAGCGCGGTCGATTTGACGCCGTTGGAAAGCCGCGACGAGTTGACCATCTCGGCCATCTGCACGAAGCCGCGGTCGAGCTTTCCAACAGCATAGGCAATCGCGCCTTCCAGCTTGATCTCGCCCGATGCCATCGAGCGGGTGCCGAGCTTGTCCTTCAGCCTGACGATCCGGTAGTGATTGGGCGAGCCGTCATCGAGCCTGCGCGGCATCAGAAACAATCCGACGCCGCGCGTGCCGCCGACCGCGCCTTGTGGCCGCGCCAGCAGCATCACGACTTCGGCGTCGGCATTGGAGCAGAACCACTTTTCGCCCGACAGGCGCCAGTGATCGCCTTCCGGCATCGCCGTCGTCGTCAGCTTGCCGACGTCGGAGCCGCCTTCCTTCTCGGTCATGAACTGGCCACCCTGGGTCAGTTTTGTCATATCGGTCTGGGTAAGGCCGTCGAGGTATCTGGCCTTCAAGGCTTCATCGCCGAAATTCGCCAGCAGCTTGGCACATCCGTCCGTGACATTGATCGGGCATCCCAGCCCGAACTCGGCCTGATTGAACAAGAACGTAAAGGCGTGCTTGGCCACCACGGGATATTTATCCGGCCAGCCCATGATGCCCTTGCGCAGCGACATCGCGTGAATGCCGAACTCGCCGAACGCGTGGCGTTCCAGCTCGCGGTAGGCCGGATGATATTCGATCCATTGCGCGTCGCGGCCGAAACGGTCGCGCTGATGCAGCACCGGCACATGCCGGTCGGCGAGCCGCGCGCATTCATCGAGATGACCGCCGGCCAGCGCGCCGAGCCGGTCGAGATGCGGCTCTATATGGCGAAACAGCGCATCCGGCAGATGGATGCGTAGCAAATCTTTCAGCGCGGGATCGGCCTGGTAGAAATTCATTCCCGAGGTGTCAGGCGCGAGCAATCCCGGCTGGTCGGCTGAATTTGCAATGGGATTATGTTTGACCGGCTGCATTGAATTCTCTTGGTCGTTTCCACATCTGTTTTTGGGAACTATCGCACACCAAATGCCGGACTGTCGCCCTGCCCGGCCAAGGCCAGCTGCAATTTTCATTACAACCGCCGCATAAGGATCTCCCCATGGAAACGCCCACATACAAGAATGCCCTGATCGTCGGCGCCGGCGAAGGCATCAGCGCTTCGCTGACGCGGCTGCTGGCCCGCGAAGGCATTCGCGTTGCGCTGGCCGCACGCCAGATCGAAAAGCTCGGCGCGCTCTGCGCCGAGACCGGTGCGCGCGCCTTCGCCTGCAATGCCACCGATGCCGGCGAGGTCGAGCGCCTGTTCGGTCTGGTCGAACGCGAAATGGGCGTGCCCGATATAGTCGTCTATAATGCCAGCGCGCGGGCCCGGGGTAACTTCGTCGATCTCGTGCCGGCGGAGGTCGCGCAGGCGATCGCGGTGAGTGCGTTCGGCGGCTTTCTGGTGGCGCAGCAGGCCGTAAAGCGCATGCTGCCGAACAAACACGGCGCGATCCTGTTCACCGGCGCTTCCGCCAGCGTCAAGGGCTATCCGCAGTCCGCGCCGTTTGCGATGGGCAAATTCGCACTGCGCGGTCTGGCGCAGAGCATGGCGCGCGAATTGTCGCCGCAGGGCATTCACGTCGCGCATTTCGTGATCGATGGCGGCATTCGCAGCTCGGTACGCGTCGAGCCTGCCGACAGACCGGATTCGATGCTCGATCCCGATGGCATTGCGCAGGGTTACTGGAACGTGCTGCAACAGCCGCGCAATGCCTGGACCTGGGAACTGGAATTGCGGCCCTGGGTGGAGAAGTTTTGAGAGGGTAACACCGTCATTCCGGGATGGTCCGCAGGACCAGACCTCAGATGCGCAATTGCGCTTCGGGGAATCTCGAGATTCCGGGTTCGATGCTTCACATCGCCCCGGAATGACGAGGATAAAAAAACAAACCGGGACCTCACATGACATCCGAAACCACCATCGACACCGGCACCGACGAACTGCTCTGCGTGATCCGCGACCGCGTCGCCATTATCACACTGAACCGGCCGGAAGCGCGCAACGCGCTGTCCGACCGCCTCACGCCGGCGCTGCGAACGATGATCAAAACCTGCGGGGAGAATCCCGAGGTCGGCGCGCTCTTAATTACGGGCGCCGGCACGGCGTTCTGCGCGGGCGGCGACGTCAAGGGCATGGGCGCGCATCGTGATCCGAAGAAGCTGGCGATGTCCTTTGACGAGAAGGTCACCGACCTGCAGGAGCGGCAGCGGCTATTGACCGGCGCGCTGGTCTCGGTTCGCAAGCCGACCATCGCGGCGTTACCCGGCCCCGCGGCCGGCGCCGGCCTGGCCATCGCGATGGCCTGCGATATCCGGATAGCCGCGGAATCGGCCTTCATATCCACCGGCTATCTGCGCGTTGGCCTCAGCGGCGATTACGGCATCGCCTGGCTGCTGACGCGGCTGGTCGGGACTGCGCGGGCGCGCGAATTGATGTTCACCTCTGAAAAGGTCGATGCTGCCAGATGCGCCGCAATCGGTCTCGTCAATCGCGTGGTACCCGATGCCGAATTGCAGGACGAAGCCTTCGCGCTGGCGAAATCGCTGGCCGAGGGACCGGCGATCGCGTTGCGCTACATGAAGGACAACCTCGACGAAGCCTTGTCATTCGATTTCGCCACCGCGCGCGACCACGAGGCCGAGCGGCTGATCCGCACCACGATGACGTCAGATCACCGCGAAGCGGTGCAGGCGTTCATCGAAAAGCGCAAGGCCGTGTTCAAGGGCAATTAAATCGTCGGGCCAAGTCAGCCTGCCAATGAAACATCTGCGGTCTCACGCGATGCCGCGGCAATCTTCCAACTCGCGCAAGGAATTTCCTGCGGTTCTACGTCGATACGCTTTTCGAAGCGCACCAGCTTCCAGTCACCCGGGCTCGGCTTGAAATCAAAACCGGATTTACGCGCGAGACTGATCATGACGTCGTTGGAACGCAAGGTATCGCCGAACAGCCGCGTAGCGCCAAACGCGGCAGCGCGGCATTCCATGTTCTTCAGCAGCGCCGTGCCGATGCCATGGCCCTGCCAGCGGTCGTCGATCGATACGCCGAACTCGAAGCTCGCCGTATCGGTCTGGACGCCGTAGCGGGCCTCGCCGACGATGGTCTCGACGCCGTCGATCGTCATGACGGCGACGACGCTGAAACGATCGCGTTCGCCGACATGGATGAAATTATAAAGTTCTGACGGCGGCAATTCGCTGACCGCACCAAGGAAGCGGTTGTAGCGCGAGTGTACCGAGAGCCCGCGAAAATAATCCTGCAACGCCTCGGCATCCCGCGGCTCAACGAAACGCACCGCAACGACTTCGCCGGAACGAAGCTCCAGAGTGTCCGAATGTTGCCGGAGGTTATCGAGTCGAAGCGCGGTCATCGCAGGCTTCCTTGGATTTGGAGCTTCCTTTGATCTGGGAAAGACGTTTCGGGCTGGCGGCCCTCTTCTGAGGCGGCGCCAGCCCTGGCGGCATCAAGCCCGCCAAAACGGCTTTTCGGCTTCGCGAGCGACATCGCTCCACGCTAGTCCGACATCGTGCAGGTCGCGGTCACTCCACCGGGCCAGTTCAAACCGCTGGCGCCGGCGCTCGCTCCATACGTGGAGCGTCTCGCTGAGCTGGGCGAAAAGCCCCAACCCATGATGATTTGTCATCGCTTGAGGTGAACAGGTAGACATTTCAACCTCCTAAAGCTAACTTTCGCAGGCCAGTATCGGTCCCATTGAGGATTCCAACAAACGACACTTTGTACCGCTTCGGATGATATAAACTCATATATCTGGGGAGAAATCCGGTAAATGATCGCCCGACTGCCGTCGCTCAATGGATTGCGCGCGTTTGAGGCCGCCGCCCGGCATCTGAGCTTCACCGTGGCGGCGTCCGAACTGAACGTCACCCAGACCGCGATCAGCCATCAGATCCGGCGACTGGAGGAGGAACTGGGAATGCGCCTGTTCGTCCGGAAGAATCGGGCTTTGGCGCTGACACCGGAAGCCAGGGATTATCTTCCCGGCATCCGCGCGGCGTTCGACGATCTGCGGCTCGCGACCGACCGGCTGTTGCGCAAAGAAAACGATCGCGTGCTGACGGTCTCCACGTTGGCCTCGCTGGCCGCGAAGTGGCTGCTGCCGAGACTCACCGCATTTCAGGAAGCCCATCCCGGCATCGACGTCCGCATTACCACCTCGACCAGTCTGGTCGATTTTCAGCGCGACGATGTCGATGCCGCGATCCGCTACGGTCGCGGGCAATGGCCGGGTGTGCGCGCCGATTGGCTGATGGCCGATCAGTTGTTTCCGGTCTGCAGTCCGGCGCTGCTGACAGGCCCCCGGCCGCTTCGGCGTCCCGAGGATCTTGCCAATCATGTGCTGCTGACCACCAGCGCCGGCGCCAGCGACGATTGGCGGCTGTGGCTGACCGCCGCCGGCCTGCCGACCAACATCTCGACCCAGCCGGGACTGACCTTCGATCTCACGCTGATGACCGTGCAGGCCGCGATCGACGGCATCGGCGTTGCGATCGGCCGAACTTCCTATGTCGAGGGCGATATCGCCAAGGGCCGCCTGGTGGTTCCGTTCAAGATCACCCTGCCCGCCGATGCCGGCTTCTATCTGGTCTCGCCGCTGTCCCGGGCCGATTCCCCCAAACTCGCGGCATTTCGGCAATGGCTGACGACCGCCGTCCAGGCGGGAGCGGAAGTCAGTTAGACGAAGCGCTGATATTCATGCCGCAGCGCAAAGTCTGGATATGGGACGCCTCGATATTTTCGGCGTTTTCCGGTTGGTCACGCCGCTCCAACGTGGCAGATTGCCGCGAGAAGACTGAACAAATGTCTGGCCTAGCGCAGATAGCGCGTCCGGCGTCGGACAACGGGGGAGAAATCAGTGGTATCGTCATCGGCCAGTTCGCAACCGCCACAGCTCAAATCGCGCATCGGCGCCATTCTGCGCGCTACCAGCGGCAATTTCCTCGAACAGTTCGATTTCTTCCTGTTCGGCTTTTATGCCTCCACCATCGCGAAAGCGTTCTTTCCGGCGCAGGATGAAACCGCCGCGCTGCTCAACACCTTCGGCGTGTTCTGGCTCGGCGCGCTGATGCGCCCGGTCGGCGCGATCGTGCTCGGCGCCTATATCGACCAGATCGGCCGCCGCAAGGGCCTGATCGTGACGCTGGCGATCATGGCCGCGGGAACGGTGACGATTGCGGTCTGCCCGACCTATGCGACGATCGGCGTCGCGGCGCCGGTCATCGTGCTGATCGGCCGCCTGCTGCAGGGCTTCTCTGCAGGGGTCGAACTCGGCGGCGTCTCGGTCTATCTCTCCGAGATCGCCACGCCCGGCAATAAAGGCTTCTACACGTCGTTCCAGTCCGCCAGCCAGCAAGTCGCGATCTTCGTCGCCGCGATCCTTGGATATGTGCTGAGCGAGACGATGTCGCCCGACGTGATCGCTTCATGGGGCTGGCGGATTCCGTTCTTCGTCGGCTGTCTGATCATTCCCTTCATCTTCCTGCTGCGCCGAACGCTGGAAGAAACGCCGGAATTCCTGGCGATGAAAAAACATCCGACCACATCGGAAGTATTCTCTTCGGCGGCGGCGAACTGGAAGATCATCGTGCTCGGCATGATGATCGCGGTCCTGACCACCACGACCTTCTACTTCGTCACGGTCTATACGCCGACCTTCGGCAAGAGCGTGCTGAAGCTCTCGACCCAGGATGCCCTGATCGTCACGGTTCTGGTAGCGGTGACCAATTTCATCTGGAACCCTGTGGGCGGCGCACTGTCGGACCGTATCGGCCGCAAGCCGGTGCTACTGACGATCGCGTGCCTGTCGCTCGTGACCGCCTATCCGGCATTGCACTGGCTGGTCGCCAATCCGACCTTCGGCAAGATGCTGGCTGTTGAGATGATGCTGTCGTTTTATTTCGGCATTTACAGCGGCACCATGCTCGGCGCATTGGTTGAAGTGGTGCCGACCCATGTCCGCACCACCTGCTTCTCGCTGGCTTTCGCGCTGGCCGCCGGTCTGTTCGGGACCTTCACGCCCTTTGCATCGACCTTGCTGATCGATCACACCGGCGACAAGGCCTCGCCGGGATACTGGCTGATGTGCGCCGCCGTCCTCGGCATCATCGCGACGCTGACCGTTTATCGCGGCGGCAAGACCATGGCCGCGCAGGAAGCGGTTGCGGCCTCAAGCTAGAGCCTTATCGGTTCTGATTAAATCAGAACCGGGCTCTACTCTTTGTTTTGACGCGTTTTCTTAACGCGAACCGGTATCCACTTCGCTCGAAAACGCTATAAGTCATGCCGGGCAAGCGGATCGCCTTGCCCGGATGACGGTTTTGCTTTCCATGCAAACAAGATAACAACACCGCATGGTCGATTTGACGCGTAAATACGATGTGCTGGTGATCGGTGGCGGCAATGCCGCGCTGTGCGCCGCGATATCAGCGCGGCGCGGCGGCGCCTCGGTGCTGGTGCTGGAAGCCGCGCCGAAATTCTACCGGGGCGGCAACACCCGCCACACCCGCAATATGCGCTGCGCCCATGACGCGGCGACCGACATCCTCACCGGGCCCTATACCGAAGAGGAATTCTGGGAAGACCTCCAGCGCGTCACCGGCGGCCAGACCGACGAAGAACTCGCGCGCATGATGATCCGGGAGTCAAAGGACATCCTGAACTGGATCGTCGAACAGGGCGTGCGCTGGCAGCCCTCGCTGGGCGGCACGCTCAGCCTCGGCCGCACCAATTCATTCTTCCTCGGCGGTGGCCGGGCGATGCTGAACGCGCTCTATCTGACCGCCGAACAGCTCGGCATCGAAGTTCTCTATGACGCCGAGGTGCTCGAGCTCGAGATCGCCGACGGCATGTTTCTGTCCGCCGCGCTCAAACAAGGCGACGGCCGCGTCCATGTTCGCGCCTCTGCACTGGTCGCCGCTGCAGGCGGCTTCGAGGCCAACATCGAATGGCTCAAGCAGTATTGGGGCGAGGCTGCCGACAATTTCCTGATCCGCGGCACGCCTTACAACCGCGGCTCGATTTTGAAGATGCTGCTGGCCAACGGCGTGCAGGAAATCGGCGACCCCACGCAATGCCACGCGGTCGCGATCGACGCCCGCGCGCCGAAATTCGACGGCGGCATCATCACCCGGCATGATTCTGTGGTGTTCGGCATTGTCGTCAACAAGCATGCCGCGCGCTTCTACGACGAAGGCGAGGACATCTGGCCAAAACGTTATGCGATCTGGGGCCGGCTGGTCGCAGCACAGCCCGACCAGACCGCCTACATCATTTTTGATTCCAGCGTGGTGACGAGCTTCATGCCGACGCTGTTTCCGCCGATCGCCGGCGGCACGGTGGCCGAGCTCGCTGCAAAGCTCAACCTCGACACCGCGGCGCTGGAGAAGACCGTCTCCGATTTCAACGCCGCGGTGCAGCCCGGCACCTTCGACCACACAATTCTGGACGATTGCCGCACCGAGGGCATCACGCCGGCCAAGACGCATTGGGCGCGCAAGATCGACGCACCGCCTTATCTCGCCTATCCGGTGCGGCCCGGCATCACCTTCACTTATCTGGGCACCCGCGTGAACCGGCAATCGCGGATGCTGATGAAGGACGGCAAGCCGTCCGCCAATATGTTCGCCGCCGGCGAGATCATGGCCGGCAATGTGCTCGGCAAGGGCTACGCCGCCGGCATCGGCATGACCATCGGCAGCGTGTTCGGCCGGATCGCGGGAAGGGAGGCGGCACAAAATGCAAGGAATTAAGCACGCGATCCGTGGGACAAAAATCTCCCGCAACATGATCCTCACGGCCGCGTTGACGATTGCGACATCGGTTGCGACCATCGCTGCCGAGCCGATCGCACTCCGCGATATGGGCTCGTTTCATGTCGGCGGACGCCTTGTCGAGATCACCGGCAAGCCGATCAGGGAATTGACCTTCGCGCCCGGCGGCGTGCCGGCCAAGATCGATCCCAACGGGACCTATCAGGTCGAGCAGATGTATGTGCAGTATTTTCTGCCGGCCAATGAGAAAGGCGCCTATCCGCTATTGATGTGGCACGGCGGCGGCCTCACAGGCGTGACCTGGGAAACAACACCCGACGGCCGCGAAGGCTGGCTGAATTATTTTCTGCGCAAGGGCTGGAGCGTCTACAATTCCGACGCCGTCGAGCGCGGCCGCGCCGGCTGGGCGCAGTATCCCGATATCTTCAAGAGCGAACCGGTGTTTCTCACGACGTCCAATCCGTTCCAGCGGTTTCGGATCGGCGATGCCTACGATCCGGATCCGGCGAAACGCAAGCTGCTGCCCGGCAGCCAGTTTCCCAACGAAGGCTATGAGAATTTCACCAAGCAGGGCGTGCCGCGCTGGACCACCAATGACGACGCGACGATCGCGGCCTATATCGCCGAGATCGACCGCGTGTGCCCGTGCATCATCATGTTCCACAGTCAGGCCGGCACCTTCGGCTTCAAGGCAGCGCAGGCGCGGCCCGACAAGGTCAAGGCCTTGATCGCGATCGAGCCCGCCGGGGTCGGCGATCCCGCCAAAGCGGATGTGCTGAAAGCGATACCGACACTGTTCGTCTATGGCGACTACATCGAGCGCGATTCGCGCTGGCCGAAGATTCGCGCCACCGGCGTCGCCTTCGCCGAGAGTATCCGCGCGGCGGGCGGCAGCGCCGAGGTGGTCGACCTGCCCAAGGCGGGCATCACAGGCAATTCGCACATGATGATGATGGACAAGAACAATACCGAAGTCGCCGGGCTGATCCAGGCATGGCTGGAAGGCAAGGGGCTGACGAAGAAGCCCTGAGTTATTGTTGAACGGAAAGCGGCGCAAGATGCACGGAACCAGAATCCTCGAAGAAGCCGACCGGCTGATGACGGTCTGCAATTCGTGCCGCTATTGCGAGGGACTGTGCGCGGTATTCCCGGCGATGGAAATGCGCCGCTCGTTTTCCGACGGCGACCTCAATTATCTCGCCAATCTCTGCCACGCCTGCGGCGCCTGCTACACCGATTGCCAGTTCTCGCCGCCGCATGAATTCAACGTCAATGTCCCCAAAACGCTCGCGATCGCCCGCGCCGATTCCTACGCGGCCTATGCGTGGCCCACGGTGTTTTCAGGCCTGTTCGCGCGTAATGGGCTGGCCATCAGCCTGATCGCCGCGCTGAGTGTCGCGGCCTTTATTTTCGGCTTTGCGGCGTTCAACGATCATCAGGTTCTCTACGGCGTCCACACCGGGCCCGGCGCGTTCTACGCGCTGATGCCGCACAATGCGATGGCGGTGCTGTTCACCGCGGCGCTGCTCTATGCGATCATAGCGCTGTTGATGGGCGTGCGCGCCTTCTGGCGCGATATCGGCGAACCGGTCGGCATGAAATTCGAGCCGAAGTCTCTTTGGCAAGCGATGAAGGACGCCGGCCAATTGCGCTATCTGGACGGCGGCGGCGTCGGCTGCGTCAACGAGGACGAACGCCCCGGCGATTGGCGCAAGGTCTATCATCACCTGACCTTCTATGGCTTCCTGCTGTGCTTTGCCGCCACATCGGTTGCGACGCTGTATCATTATCTGCTGGCGCGCGAGGCGCCATATCCGTGGTGGGACCTGCCGGTGGTGCTGGGTACGCTGGGCGGAATCGGGTTGTTGATTGGACCCATCGGCCTGCTGGCGGAGAAATTCAAACGCGATCCCGTGCTGGTCGATCAGGGACGCACCGGCATGGATGTCGCGTTCATCGCGATGCTGTTCCTGACCAGTTTCACCGGCCTCGCGCTACTCGTGTGTCGCGACACGGCCGCGATGGGACCGCTATTGGCGCTGCATCTCGGCGTGGTGTTTTCGCTGTTCATCACCATGCCCTACGGAAAATTCGTGCACGGCATCTATCGCTACATCGCGCTGGTACGCTACGCACGCGAGCGGCAGATGATGGGGCATGTTTAAAATCGTGATTGCTGGTGCAAGCAAGGCAATCCAAACAAGAACGCAAGAGGGAGACTTTCATGCTTCGGACCGGACTAGCCGTTGTTACAACCACACTGATGCTGGCAGGCGCCGCTATCGCGCAGCAGCCGCCAGCCGCGCCGTCGCTGCCTGATTTCTCCAAGGTCGAAATCAAGACCACCGATCTCGGCGACAACGTCTATATGCTCGAAGGCCAGGGCGGAAACATCACGGTCGCGATCGGCAAGGACGCGATCATCATGGTGGACGGCGAATACGCCCCGCTGCATGACAAGATCAAGGCTGCGATTTCGACGGTCTCGAACCTGCCGATCAAATATCTCGTCAACACGCACTTCCACGGCGACCATACCGGCGGCAATGAACCCTTCGCCAAAGACGGCGCGGCTGTTGTCTCCGAGATCAACGTCAGGAATCGGCTCGCGGCCGGAACCACCAACGGCCTCACCGGCGCCAAGGTGCCACCGGTGGCGGACGCAGCACTGCCATCAAAGACCTATACCGGCAATTTTCATATCCGGCTCAGGGGTCGCGTCGCCGATCTCAGGCATATCGAGAACGCCCATACCGATGGCGACACCTACGTCTGGTTCAAGAGTTCCAACGTGCTGTCGACCGGCGACACATTTACCACCGGCCGCTACCCCAATATCGATTTCGCCAATGGCGGCAATATCAAGGGAATGATTGCTGCGACCGACGCCTATCTCAAGCTGGTGAACGCCAAGACCCGGATCGTTCCCGGCCATGGGCCGCTCGCCGACAGGGCCGTGCTGGTGGAATACCGAACCATGTTAATCACCGCGCGCGACCGGATGGCCAAGCTGGTCAAGGAAGGCAAAAGCGAAGACGACGTGGTGGCGGCCAAGCCCTTCGCCGATCTCGACGTCAAATGGGCGCCAACCGAACTCGCCAGCAAGAACTTCATCCGCGTGGTGTATCACTCGCTTGCCGACAAGAAAGGCTAGGAATGAAAGAGCTCGTGGCGATTGCCGAGAAGATTGCCGTCAAACTGATCGAACGGCGCCAGACCATCGCGGTCGCGGAATCCTCGACCGGCGGGCTGATTTCGGCAAGCCTGCTTGCGGTGCCCGGCGCCTCCGCCTATTTCCTCGGCGGGGCTGTGGTCTATACCCGCGATGCGCGGCGGATTCTGGTCGATATCCCCGACGAGGCGATGAAGGGAATCCGCTCGGCGTCGGAGCCCTACGCGAAACTGCTGGCCAGCCAGATCCGCAACCGTTTTGCCACCGACTGGGGCCTGTCCGAAACCGGCGCGACCGGACCAACCGGCAACCGCTATGGCGACGTCGCCGGCCATAGCTGCATGGGCATCGCCGGACCGGAAACGAGCGTGATGACATTGGAAACCGGCAGCAACGACCGGCTCGGCAACATGCAGGTGTTCGCCGCGACGGCGTTGAATTTCCTGCTGCAGAATTTGTCGCGGTGAAATTCTGTCATTCCGGGGCGATGCAAAGCATCGAACCCGGAATCTCGAGATTCCGGGTCTGGTGCTAACGCACCATCCCGGAATGACGGCTCAGATGGATCTGCCGGGCTGGAACGGCTCAGACGCCGTCACTTCTCCCGGAACGCCCGCATCAACTGATCGCTCAGTGGCTTGATCAGGTAGGACATCATGGTGCGGTCGCCGGTCTGCACGAAGGCTTCCACCGGCATGCCCGGGATCAGTTTGGACTCGCCAAGACGGGCGATCTCGTCCGCCGGCATCGAGACCCGGATCGTGTAATAGGACTGCCCGGTGCGCTGATCGGTCGTGACGTCGGGCGAGACGCGGGATACGACGCCGTTCAATTCCGGCGTGGTGCGCTGGTTGAAGGCCGAGAGCCGCAGCAGCGTCTTCTGGCCGATCTGCAGCTTGTCGATATCCTGCGGATTGACCTTGGCCTCGACTGCCAAAGCATCGGCCTGCGGCACGATCATCATGATGGCATCGCCGGCGGTAATCACGCCGCCGACCGTATGCACCGTCGATTGCAGCACCATGCCGTCCTGCGGGGCGCGAATATCCGTGCGGCGCAACTGGTCTTCCGCGGTCACCTTGCGCTCGACGAATTCACCGATCTTGTCGTTGGTTTCGCGCAAATCCTTCGACACGTCGCTGACCAGATCCTTGTCGACCTGAATGATCTGCAATTCGGTTTCGGTGATCTTGCCCTTGGCCTGCGCCCGCTGTGCGATGAACTGCGCCCGCTCGCCATTGAGGCGGGCGGCGTCGCGCTCAAGCACCGTCAGGCGCGAAATCTGCACCAGATGCTGGTCATAGAGCGTACGAACGCCCGCCAGTTCCTTTTCGACGAGGGCGATTTCCTGATCTTTCGCCTTCTCCTGCGCCATCAAGCCGCCGATCTCTTCGTTCAACTGCGTGATGCGCTCGCGCAATTGCGCCTTCTGTCCGGTTCGCCCGGTCGTGCGTACCTCGAATAATTTGGCTTCGCTCGCGATGATGTTCTTGGCGTCGGGGTCCTTGGACCGGTCCCGCAACGCTTCAGGAAATATGATCTTGTCGAGCCCCTGCTGTTCGGCCTGCAGCCGCGCCGCACGGGCCAATAATCCATCGAGATTCTTGGTAACGATCGCGAGGCTGGCCTTGGTGACGGTGTCGTCGAGCCGCACCACCACATCGCCGGCCTTCACGATGTCGCCATCGCGCGCCAGCAATTCGCCAACCACGCCGCCGGTCGGATGCTGCACTTTCTTGACGTTCGAATCGACCACGATCGAGCCCGGCGCGATCAGCGCGCCCGAGATTTCGGCTGTCGATGCCCAGCCGCCAAGGCCGCCGGCGAGAACCAAGACCACCGCGAGCCCGATGATCAAATGCAACCGTATCGACGACCGCGCGTCTTTCTTCTGAATGCCACTCATGATTTGGCAACTCCCCCTTCGGAGACGATCTTGATCGGGGAAGGCGGCGTGACCCGCTGCAACACCTGTCCCAGCACGGTTTCCTTGGGACCAAAGGCCTGCGCCCGGCCGTCTTTCAGCACCAGAAGCTGATCGACCGCCTCGATGCCGATCGGGCGATGCGCCACGACCACCACGATCGCGCCGCGCTCGCGCGCCGCGCGAATCGCCCGCGTCAGCGCTTCGTCGCCTTCGGTATCGAGATTGGAATTCGGCTCGTCGAGTACGATCAGGAACGGGTCACCATACAACGCCCGCGCCAAGGCCACGCGCTGCGCCTGACCGGCCGACAGCGCAGTTCCCTGCTCACCGATCTGGGTGTCGTAGCCGTCGCGCATCTTGATGATCATCTCATGGACGCCGGCTTCCTTGGCCGCCGCGATGATTGCCTGCGAATTGGCTTCCGGATCGAACCGGCAGATATTCTGGGCGACGGAGCCGGCGAACAATTCGACGTCCTGCGGCAGGTAGCCGACGTAACGGCCGAGCACGTCGGACGACCACTGGTCGAGCGCCGCACCATCGATCCGCACTTTTCCGCGCACCGGCTGCCACACCCCGACCAGCGCACGCACCAGCGAAGACTTGCCGGATCCGCTTGGCCCGATAACGCCCAATCCGTTGCCGGCCTCGAGCGCGAAGGTGACATCCTGAACGGTAATTTTCTGATCGCCTGGAGGCACGATGCTGACGGCTTCGACCGACAGGCGGCTCGACGGGGTTTGCAGCAAGGTCGGCACAGTACGGGCGGGCAAGGAGTCGAGCAGCTTGTTGAGCCGATGCCAGCTCTGGCGCGCCGCCACAAAACCCTTCCAATGCGCGATCGCCAGATCGACCGGCGCCAGCGCCCGCGCGCTCAGGATCGATCCTGCGATGATAATGCCGCCGGTCGCTTCCTGATGAATCACCAGATAGGCGCCGACCGCGAGCACCGCCGATTGCAGCACCATGCGCAGGACCTTGGCGATCGCACCAAGGCCTCCGGTGACGTCGCTGGCACGTTGATTGCCCGCAAGATACTTCTCGTTGGCTTCGCTCCAGCGCTTGGTCAGGCGCCCGGCCATTCCCATGGCGACCAGCACTTCGGCGTTGCGCCGGCTGGTGGTGGCGATGTCATTGCGTCGCGCGGCCAGCCCCATCGCCTCGCGCGCGGGCGCGCGCGACAGGAACTCGGTTACGACGGTAAGCGTCACCAGGATGATCGCGCCGACCAGGGCGGTCAGGCCGATCATCACATGGAAGGCAAAGCAGATCGCCAGATAGAACGGCAGCCATGGCAGGTCGAAGAATGCGCCGGGCCCCATGCTGCCAAGGAACGAGCGGACATTGTCGAGATCGCGCAGCGGCTGAAGGCCTTCATTGCGTCCGCCGACGATCAGCGGCAGGCGCACAATGGTGTCGAACACGCGCGCATTGAGCGTTTCATCGAGCGACGTGCCGATACGCCCCAGGATTCGCCCGCGAAGGAGATCGAGAATGCCCTGGGCGATATACAATCCGCTGGCGAGGATGGCGAGACCGACAAGCGTTGGTACGCTGCGGCTAGGAAGCACCCGGTCATAGACCTCCAGCATGAACAGCGAGCCGGTCAGATAGAGCAAGTTGATCATGCAACTCATCAGCCCGACGCCGATGAATGCATTGCGGCACGCGCGCAGTGCGTCACCGAGTTCGGAACGCCGGACACCGGGAGCAACAGCCATCAATTCTGATCTCTTCATGGGGGGCGCGGCCCCTGATTCCAAAACGGGTGCGCTGCACGTTATTACCGATTTTTGCGGCCAGCGTCCATTTGAAGTCACATTAACCTAAACGCGTTGGGGACATCCGGAGGTGGAAAAGCGATTGAAACCCAGGAAATCTCGGATACCGCCGGCTGGTGCCGGAACCTAATGGACCCCGGCGAGTTGGGTCTCCACCTCAGCCAATAATCCTCAGGAGATATCATGATCCGCCGTTTTATCGGAATTACCGCCCTTGCCGTCACAATGGCCTTGCCAGTTATAGCGCAGGCCCAAGGCGTCCCCGGCGGCGTTGAACGAGGCTCAAGAGACGGCGAAAGAGCTGCCGGTCCGGTCGGAGCCGTCGTCGGTGGCGTCATTGGCGGCGTGGTCGGTGGCGTCAACGGAATCCTTGGCGTCGATCAGCGCCCGCGCTTTCGCAGTTACGCGGTCGAGCAGCATCGCCCTTCCTATCGGTATAATGAGGACGTGCGTATTGGCGCCGTTCTGCCCGAGCAAGGCGTCACCTATTACGATGTGCCGCCGGAATATGGCGTCCGCGACTATCGCTACACGGTCGTGAACGACCGTACCGTACTGGTCGATCCGCGCACCCATCGAATTGTCGAAGTCATCGAATAAGGCGACGACGGTCTGGATCAAATCAAATGGAGGCCGTCTGTCGGGACGGCCTCCATTCAATCATGAGAGCTACGTTTTATGCGGCGTCAGACACGGCCCCGAATGAGCCGTACGACCAGCAACAGCACGATGGCACCGATCGCGGCATAAATGATCTCCGCCACGATGCCGCCACCGATATGGAAGCCAAGCCTCGGAAACAGCCAACCCGCGATAAACGCGCCGAGGATGCCGATGATGATATCGCCGATGATCCCGAAACCCGCGCCGCGCACGACCTTCCCGGCGAGCCAGCCGGCAACCAGACCGACAAATAACGTAACCAGAATACCTTCGCCTTGCATTGGAAACTCCCCCCCTTTGATGCACGCGATCCCTGCGCGCTCGCGCATAAACCTATCTATAATCGGGGGATGTGACGACTCCAATTTAGGGTATTCGGAGCACGCCGGGTTTGCCGCTTTGCGGCATCAGCGCCGAATCGCGTCGGACTACCTTGCGGCAACGGCCTCGACACGTTCCGCCAGGATGCATCTTGCGATCCGGTCCGGACCGATCGCCACGTTGGGCGGTAATTGCTCCAGGCAGCGGGCTTCGGCAAAACTGCAGCGCGGCGCGAAAGAGCAATTGACCGGCGCCTTGTCGAGCGAAGGCGGCGTGCCCGGAATGGTCTCCAGCCGTTGACCCCGTTTGGCGCCGTGAACGGTCGAGGCCAGCAGGCCCCGTGCATAGGGATGCACCGGCGAGCGCACGATCTGGCTCAGTGTGCCCTGCTCGACGATCTGCCCGGCATACATCACCGCAACGCGGTCGCAGATTTCGATCGCGACCCCGATATCGTGGGTCACGAAGATGACGGACATGCCGAACTCGCGCTGCAGTTCGCGCAACAACAGCAGGATCTGAATCTGCACGGTCGCATCGAGCGCGGTGGTCGGCTCGTCCGCGAGCAATATCTTCGGCTTGCAGGCCAGTGCCAGCGCAATCATCGCGCGCTGCCGCATGCCGCCGGACATCTCATGCGGATAGGCCTCGAGCCGGCGTTTGGCCGAGGGAATGCGCACCACTTCCAGCATTTCCAGCGCGCGCGCCATCGCGTCGCTATGGCTTTTGCCCTCGTGGCGCATCACGCTTTCGGCGATCTGATGCCCGATGGTGTAGACCGGATCGAGCGCGAGCGCCGGCTCCTGGAAGATCATCGAAACCGTCTGGCCGCGGAACGCCGATAGCTCCTCGTCATCCAGCGCCAGCACATCGCGCCCCAGCACCTGTACGCTTCCCGAGATTTGCGTCCGCTTCTTCGGCAACAGCCGCATCAGCGCGCGCAATGTCACGCTCTTGCCCGAACCGGATTCGCCAAGCAGGCCCAGCACTTCGCCCTCGCCGAGCGAAAGGCTGAGATCGTTCACGGCATGAACCGTGCGCTCGCCGCTGAAGCGGATGTTGAGGTCGCGTATTTCGACGAGCTTCGTCATGCGAGTTTCGGCACCCGGTCGTGAAAGTCAGTGATGCGTTGGAACGCAGCGCCGATCCGCAGCAACATGGCCTCATCGAAGGAACGGCCGATCAATTGCATCGCGACGGGAAGGCCGCCGCGGGTAAAGCCCGAGGGGATCGCGAGCGACGGCAGCCCGAGGTAATTGATCGGGCGGGTAAATCGTGTGAGCCGCTGGATCACCGCTTCGGCGTTGGGGCTGTTGCCCACATCGCTCTCGGCGATGGTCGGAGCCGCGACCGGCGCCACCGGTGCGATCATGGCATCGACGCCGGCGACGGCGGCGAGATAGGCCGACAACGCCGGGCCGCGCCAGCGAACGGCCTCGAGATACGATACACCCGGCACCGCCAACCCGTTCTGCAGCCGCATCAAAACCTGCGGGCCATAATCCTGCGGTCGCTCGATCATCCATCGCTTGTGGAACGCCGCGGCTTCGACGGCGAGCACCAGTTGGCACGCGGCGCTGAGTTGGCGCTGATCGGGCAGTTCGACCTGAACGACATTGGCGCCCTCGCGTTTGAGCACGGCGATAGTCGCGTCGAGAATTCCGGCGACTTCGGAATCGAGATCATCGACATAGAACGCCGAGGGCACGCCGATGGTAAGACCCTTGATTGATCCCGCTGTCGCGGCAGCGTAGTCCGGCACCGTTCCTGTGATCGCAGTCGGATCTTCGGGATCGGCCCCCGCCATCAGGCCCAGCAACAGCGCGCAGTCTTCAACACTGCGCGCCAGCGGCCCGACAGTATCGAGCGATTGCGACAGCGGCATTGCCCCGGCGCGGCTGATCCGGCCGACGGTGGTCTTGAGCCCGGTAACGCCACAAAAATGCGCCGGCATCCGGATCGAGCCGCCGGTGTCCGAACCCAAGGCCGCAAAGGTCAGCCTTGCGGCGACCGCGGAGCCTGATCCAGACGACGAACCGCCGGTGACGCAGGCGAGATCCCAGGGATTATGCACCGGTCCAAAATGTGCGTTATGGCCGGTCGGCCCGTAAGCGAATTCGGACATCTGCAGCGAGCCCAGCCGAACCGTGCCGGCGTCCTTTAGGCGTTGCAGCGCGGTCGCGGTGGTCGTCGCGACGAAATCGCGGCGGATGCGCGAGCCGCAGGTGACGATCTTGCCTGCGTCGTAATACATGTCCTTGTGCGCCAGCGGCACGCCGTGCAACACGCCGCGATTTTTGCCCTTTGCGAGATCGGCGTCGGCAGCATCGGCGGCCGCCAATGCGGTATCGGCTTCGATCGCCATGAACGCGTTCAGGCTTGGCTGCCACTGCGCGATCCGGTCGAGACAGGATTGCGTCACCTCGCGCGACGAAAGCTTTTTCTGTGCTATCGCTTGCGCGACCACAATGAGCGTCATCAGAGCCGGTTCAGTGCTCATTTCGAAACCTTCCCGGCTTGCACGACGACGAACGTCGCCGGTTCCAGATCGAACGGCAGCGTGCCGGCAACGGCGGCAAAGCCTTCGAACGCTGGTCCGATGGAGTTGGCGATGCGGGTGGCGACCTCGGCGCTGACGGGAAGGCCCGCGACGGCCGCAATGGCGCTTATTTCCTTTGGTGCTGGTCTTGTCATGTGATGTTTGCTCCCTTTGACAGCGCGCGGCTATGGCCCGAGCCGGGTATGGCCATGTAGCACGCGGCTTCGTGACCCATTGTATCGACCGCGCTGAGTTTTGGTGTGGCGTTTGCGCAGAGCGGCTCCGCGAAAGGACAACGGGTGTGAAATCTGCACCCCGAGGGAGGATCGATCGGATTGGGCGGATCGCCGGAAATCGGCGGCGTTTCGGTGCGATGATCCGGATCGGAAGACGGCATCGCCGCCAATAGCGCCCGCGTATAGGGATGTGCTGGTGCGTCCCACACCAGATCCACCGGGCCAAGCTCGACCACTTCGCCGAGATACATCACCAGCACGCGGTCGGAGATATAACGCACGACATTGAGATCGTGGCTGATGAAGAGATATGTCAGTCCGAATTCGCGCTTGAGGTCGACCAGCAGATTGAGGACCTGCGCCTCGACCGACTTGTCCAGCGCCGAAACGGCCTCATCAAGGATCACCAGACGCGGCGACAGCGCCAGCGCGCGCGCGATATTGACGCGCTGGCGTTGCCCGCCGGAAATCTCGTGTGGATAGCGATTGGCAAAGTTTTCCGGCCGCAAGCCGACCTTGCCGAGCAGCTCGCGCGCCAGCGCACGCGCGGCCGTATCGGCCATGCCGTGAACCTTCGGGCCGAAGGCGATCGATTCCTCGATCGTCAGGCGCGGATTGAGCGAGGCGTAGCTGTCCTGAAACACCATCTGCATGCCACGGCGAAGCTCGCGCAGCGACAGCGCGCGGCCGACCTGCATGCCGTCATAGATGATATCTCCGGCATCGCGCGGCATCAGATGCATCAACAGCCGCGCGGTGGTCGACTTGCCGCAGCCGGATTCGCCGACGATCCCGACGGTTTCGCCCTTGGCGATGGAAAAAGATACGTCGTCGACCGCGCGCACCGTCTTGCGCGGGCTGAACAGGTCGCCTCGCACCGGGAAGTGTTTTGTCAGTCCATTGACTTGAAGCAATGGCTGCGCGGCGCCCCCGCGATCCTCGATCGGCGCCAGCATATCGGCCATGGGAGTGACTTCGCTCATCGCATCAATTCCGGATGTCCATGGCGCTGCGCATACCGTCGCTGAGCAGATTGAAACAGATCGACACCGCAAAGATCATCGCGCCCGGCAAAGCCGCCACCCATGGATTGACGTAGATCGCGGTACGCAGCGTGTTGAGCATCAGGCCCCATTCCGGCTCCGGCGGTTTCGTACCCAAGCCAAGAAACGAAAGTCCTGCAGCCAGGATCATCGACACCGAAATCAACCCGGTGGCGTAGACGAAAATCGACCCCAGCACATTGCCGAGCATGTGCACGCGCATGATGGTGAAAGCCCCGGCGCCGGACGCCCGCGCCGCCTCCACGAAATCCATGTTGCGCACGCCGGTGGTGACGCTTTCCGCGACCCGGGTGATTTGCGGCACGAATACGATGGTGAGCGAAACGATGGAATTGACGATGCCGGCGCCGAGCGCGCCCGAAATCGCGATTGCCAGCAACACCGAGGGGAATGCATAGAACACGTCGACCGTTCGCATGATCGCGGTGTTGATCTTGCCGCCGACATAGCCGGCGATAAGGCCCAGAGACGTGCCGATCACGAACGCGAGGATGACGGGCAGAATGCCGACAATCAGCGACAGGCGTCCGCCATAAACCAGCCGCGCCAGCATGTCGCGGCCGAGTTCGTCGGTGCCGAGCGGATAATTCGGCGTGCCAATATGGCGCAGGCGGCGGATCATCGACCCCTGATAGGGGTCGGCGAGCCCCAGCCACGGCGCACAGATCGCGGAGAGAAAAATCGCGAGCAAGATGAACGCGCAGACCATACTGACCTTGTCGCGCATGATCCGCCGCCCGACCGTCGCCCAGTAGCCGCGCGCCTTAGTGGCGGGCGCTGCCTGGAGGGCCGTGTCTGTGATCGCGCTCATCGGAAGAATCTCATTGCTTCAGCTCCGCTTGATTCGCGGATCGATCGAGGCTTGCGCGATATCGACCAAGAGATTGAGAAACACAAAGAACAGCGCCAGCACCAGGATCGTACCCTGCAGCAACGGCAGATCGCGCTGGAAGATCGCCGAATTCAGCAGCAGCCCCGAGCCCGGCCACGAGAACACTGTCTCGATCAGAATCGAACCGCCGAGCATGTATCCCAATTGCAGGCCCATCACCGCCATCGCGGTCGGTGCGGCGTTCTTGATGACGTGACGAAACACATGGGTTTCGCGCAGGCCCTTGGCGCGCAAGGCCTCGACGAAATCCTGGCTGAGGATATCGCCGGTCAGCGCCCGCACCGTACGGGTGACGATGCCCATCGGAATCACCGACGTGGTGACCGCGGGCAGGATCAGATAACGGATATGTTCCCAGTCCCATCCCCAGGCGCCGGAGCCGCCGGGACCGGCGCCGACCGCAGGCAGCCAGTTGAGTTGCACCGAGAAGATGATCACCAGCACCATCCCGAGCCAGTAATGCGGCACCGAGACGCCGGCGATCGCAATCGAGGTTGCGACCTTGTCGATCCAGGTATCGCGGAAATAGCCGGCGATCAGACCGAAGAACAATCCCAGCGTAAATCCGATCAACGCGGCGGCGATCGCCAGTGTCACGGTATTGCCGACCGCGCGCATCACTTCCGCCAGCACCGGGCGGCCGGTCGCGATGGAATGACCGAGATCGCCATTGACCGCCTTCCACAGCCAGAGTCCGAACTGGACCGGCAGCGGGCGATCGAAGCCGTAGGCGATGCGCAATTGATTGGCGAGCTCCTGCGACGCGTCGGCCGGCAGGATCGCAACCAGGGGATCGCCGGGCGTGATGTGCACCAGCAGAAAGCACACCAGCGCGACGCTGACGACGATCGGGATCACATAGACGATGCGTCTGAGGATATAGACGAACACAGAATGACCTTCTCGTTGCTGCTCTTTTCTTCCCTTCTCCCCTTGTGGGAGAAGGTGGCGCGAAGCGCCGGATGAGGGGTCTCTCTCCGCGGAGAAAACCCCTCACCCGTCTTCGCTTCGCCATAGCCGATGCTTTGCATCGGCGTCTTTCTAAGAACGGCGGCCGAAGGCCGCCTATGCCTCTCCCACAAGGGGAGAGGGGGAAGAGTCTCGTTACGCAATCACGGCGTCATGGAAACCGGCGAGAAGTCCACGAACCAGCTCTTTGGCTGCACAAACCCCTTGATCTTCGGGCTCATCGCGCGCGGCCCGACGTCGTGCGCGACATAGAGAAACGCCGCGTCGTCGACGGAAGCTGCATGCAGTTCAGCCAGCGCGGCATCGCGCGCGGCCGGATCGAAGGTCTGCCGCGCCTTGGTTACCAACTCGTCGAACTTGGGATTGTTGATAAAGCCCCAATTGTTCGACACCGGCGGCGCCATCGAGGATTGCAGGAAGCGCACCATCGCGAAGAACGGATCCATCGCCGCGTAGGTGACGTTGGTGGCATTGGCGCCATTGGCTGTGGGATCCTTGGCGCCGCGGCGCCAATTGGTAAACAGCGTATTCCATTCGATGACGTCGAGCTGGACGTCGAAATAGCATTCCGCCAGTGCCTGCTGCAGATATTCATTCATCGGCAGCGGCAGCATCTGGCCGGAGCCCGAGGCCGAGGTCTGGATCTTGACCGTCAGTTTCTTGTTCGGACCAAATCCGGCTTCCTGCATCAGCTTCTGTGCCGCAGGCTTGTCATACTTGATCTCGAAGGTCGGCTTGCCGCGCCAGGGATGACCCGGCTCGAAGGTGCCGGTGGCCGGCACCATCAGGCCCGCGAGCAGGCCGTCCTTGAGGCCTTCGCGATCGATGCAGAGATTGGCCGCCTTGCGAACCCGAATGTCGTTCCAGGGCGAGCCTTCGATGCGCGAGAACTGCCACGGCCAGACATGCGGTTCTTCATTGGTCTGGATAATGAAACCGCGCTGCTTGATTTCGGCGACCGCATCCGGCGCCGGCGCTTCGACCCAATCGACCTGGCCGGAGAGCAAGGCCGCGGTACGCGCATTCGCTTCGGGCATCGGCAGCAGCAGCATCTTGTCGACTTTGGGGATGCGTGCCTTGTCCCAATAGTTTGCGTTCTTCACGAGTTCGAGCCGCTCACGCGGCGTGAAGCTCGACATTTTCCACGGACCCGTGCCCGAAGCGTCCTTGGCGAACGCGGTCCAGGCGGCCTGCGATTTCGCCTTGGCGTCGGCGCCTGCGGCCGCGTCGAACAGCTTCTGCCATTTCGCAGGGCTTGCCATGAACAGATTGGTGAGATTGATCGGCAGGAAGCTGTCCGGCTCCTTGGTGACCAATTCCACCGTCATGTCGTCGATCTTGCGGGCCGAGACCAGCGTCGGCATGCGTGACGCCGTAACGCCGACCTGACTCGGATCGAACTGCACCGCGTCCTGCTTGAGAACCTTGTCGACATTCCAGACCACGGCGTCGGCATTGAACGGTGAGCCATCGTGGAATGTGACACCGGGACGAAGCTTGAATGTCCACTTGTTCTTGTCGGTCGCATCGACCGCCCATTCGGTCGCGAGCCCCGGAATCATCACACTCGCCTTGTCGGCGGAGGAAAGGTCCCACATCGTCAAAGCGTCATACATGGTGAGGCCGGTGAAGCGATTGCCCTCAAAACCCTGATCGGGCTGGCCCAGCGTGCGCGGAATATCAGCCGCCGTCATGCCGATGCGCAGCACCGTTTCGGCGCCGGCAGCCTGCGGCAAAATGACCATGACGGCCGCGGCCAGCACCGCTGCCGCCGTGCGGCTCTTTCCTGGATGTTGGGCACGCATTGCAACTAATCCCTTCTCGGCTCTCGATGACTATTTCTTATGCAAAACCATGCAACGGCTGTGCCAATGACCCCAACTGTTCGCCTGATTGTGATTGCCATTACAACTCTTTGTCAGGCTGCCGAACAAAAAGATGCAAATGCCTAATCTGGCACCAACCTTGCAACATTGGACCTGAAAGTCACGCCCCGATCAGTCCAATGGAGTCTAGTTCATGCGCCGCCGAAATTCGATCTTTCCAGCCTTGGCCCTCGCCATCGGCATCAGCCTGTGTGCGGGTTCCGCGCAGGCCGAAACCGTGGTGCGATACGGGATTTCGATGGCGGACATTCCGCTGACGACCGGCCAGCCGGATCGCGGCGCCGGCGCCTATCAGTTCAGCGCCTACACGATCTACGATCCGCTGGTCGCCTGGGAGATGGACGTGGCGGATCGGCCGGGCAAACTGGTGCCCGGCCTCGCGACCGAATGGAAGGTCGATGACAAGGACAAGACCAAGTGGCGATTTACGCTGCGCAAGGGCGTTAAATTTCACGATGGCAGCGAATTCGACGCCGATGCGGTGATCTGGAATCTCGACAAGGTTCTCAACGACAAGGCGCCGCAATTCGACAAGCGCCAAAGCGCGCAAGTGAAGACCCGCCTGCCCTCGGTGGCGAGCTACGCCAAGATCGACGACTCCACCGTCGAGATCACCACCAAGAATGTCGACTCGTTCTTTCCCTACCAGATGCTCTGGTTCCTGGTCTCCAGCCCCGCGCAATATGAGAAGCTCGGCAAGGACTGGGATAAATTCGCAAGCCAGCCTTCCGGCACCGGCCCCTTCAAGCTGACCAAGCTGGTGCCGCGCGAACTCGCCGAATTGACCAAGAACGAAAACTACTGGGACAAGAAGCGGCTGGCGAAGGTCGATAAGCTGATCCTGATTCCGATGCCGGAGGCGCTGACCCGCACCAACGCGCTGCTCGCCGGGCAGGTCGATCTGATCGAAACGCCGGCGCCCGATGCGGTGCCGCAACTCAAATCGGCGGGGATGCGGATCGTCGACAACATCACACCGCATGTCTGGAATTATCATCTCAGCGTATTGCCCGGTTCGCCCTGGACCGATGTGCGGCTGCGCAAGGCGCTCAATCTCGCGATCGATCGCGAAGGCGTGGTCGGATTGATGAACGGACTGGCCAAGCCCGCCAAAGGTCAAGTCGATCCCTCAAGCCCCTGGTTCGGCAAACCCAGCTTCGACATCAAATACGATCTGGCTGCCGCCAAGAAACTGGTCGAGGAAGCCGGCTATTCCAAGGACAAGCCGCTGAAGACGACCTTCATCATTGCGCAGGGCGGCACCGGGCAGATGCTGTCGCTGCCGATGAATGAATTCCTGCAGCAGAGTTTCAAGGAAATCGGCATCGATATCGACTTCAAGGTGGTCGAACTCGAGACGCTCTATACGCATTGGCGCAAGGGCGCGGCCGACGAAATGAATGCCGGCATCACCGCCAACAACATTGCCTATGTCACCTCAGACCCGCTTTACGCGATCGTTCGCTTCTTTGCCTCCGACCAGATTGCGCCGACCGGCGTGAACTGGGGCGGCTACAAGAACCCGAAGGTCGATGCGCTGATCAATGAGGCTAAGCAGACTTTCGACACCGCCAAACAGGATGACCTGATCGCGCAGGCGCATGCCTTGATCGTCGATGACGCCGCACTGGTGTGGGTGGTGCACGACACCAATCCGCATGCGCTCTCGCCCCGGATCAAGAAATTCGTGCAGGCGCAGCACTGGTTTCAAGACCTGACCACGATCGGGGTGGAGTAGGTTTTTGAAATATCCGTAGGGTGGGCAAAGCGAAGCGTGCCCACCACAACAATCCGGCGAGGAAATGGTGGGCACGGCGCAAAGGCGCCTTTGCCCACCCTACGGACCACATCGCCGCGCTACTTCGTCAACAACGCAAAAGCGCCGTTCCAGTCGGGCGGCGGCGGGTTCTCGCGATACGCGTGCAACCGTTCTTCATAGAGATCGTATAGCGATTCAAGCGTGTTCGCCTCATCGGTGGTTCGGCCGCGTTCGATCGCCGCGAGCGCGCCTTCCCAGTCACGGTTGCGATAGCAGGCCAGCATTTCGATGGTCAGGTTGCGCAGGCGCTGAAAGCGGCCGGATTGCGCGGTGTCCTCGCGGCCGGCGATGGCGTAGATGACCTCGGGCTCCTTCTTGCCCTTGACCATGATGAAATCGAGTTCGAGGATCGCGAACTTGTCCTTGACCGCGAGCGCGGTCTTGGAGCCGACGATGATCGGAAATCCATACGCCTTGGATTGCCCCTCCAGGCGCGACGCCAGATTGACGCTGTCGCCCAGCACGGAATAGTCGAACCGCAAATTCGAGCCCATATTGCCGACGACGCAGGTCCCGGTATTCAAGCCGACCCCGACATTGATCGGAATATAGATGTGTCCGCCGTGCTCGGCCTCGGCCTCGCGCTCCTTGTTGAGGACGTCGATCCGCTCCAGCATATCCAGCGCGGCTTCGCAGGCATTGAGCTGGTGCTCCTTGTCGTCGAGCGGCGCATTCCAGAACGCCATGATGGCGTCGCCCATATATTTGTCGATGGTGCCCTTTCGCGCCAGGATCGCATTGGTCAGAGGCGTCAGGAACCGGTTCATCAACGCGGTGAGGCCTTGCGGATCGTGCTTGTAGGATTCCGAGATGCTGGTGAATCCCCGCACATCCGAGAACATGATGGTCATTTCGCGCTCTTCACCGCCAAGCACGAGCTTTTCCGGTGACTGCGCAAGTTGTTCGACCAGCGCCGGCGACAAATACTGGCCGAACGCCGAGCGAATTTGCCGCCGCTGCGCCTGCTCCCTGACGAAGGCCGCGAAGATCAAAGTGAGATAGATCGCCGTGGTCGACAGCAAAGGATAGGTGAAATCGACCAGCAGCCGGTGTTGTGTGTAAAAATACCAGGACGTTCCGACCAGCACGGTGGCAAACAGCGCACCGACAACGACGAGCGTGGTTGGTCCGAACCGCGGCGCAAACGCGATCACCAGGATGCCGAGCAACAACGCAGCACCGAATTCCATCAGCGGACCGTAGGGCGGTTGCGCCAGCAGCGAGTTGGTCAATGCGGCTTCCAGCACCTGGGCATGGATCTCGACGCCCGGCATGGCGCGCGACACCGGCGTAGTCTTGATGTCGTTAAGCCCTGCTGCGGACGGCCCGATCAGCACCAGCCTGCCGCGAATCTTTTCGGCCGGAACGACCCCATCGATCACGTCGATCGCCGAAACATAGATCGACGGATCGTTGCGCGCAAAATGAACCCAAAGCTGGCCACGACGATCGGTCGGAACCTGAAAACCCTTGACGCCGATGCTCAGGATGCCTGCCTGATCGGTCTTGATGAAAATCGTGTCGGTGCCGGTCACGACCCGCAACATCTCGAAACTCAGGGACGGCATGGTTGTGCCCTGGGCCTCCATGATCATCGGCACCCGCCGGACAATGCCATCGCGTTCGGGATTGATCGAAAACAACCCTCGCCCGGCCGCCGCTACTTCGAGAACCGGCGTATTGCGCAGCAGGCCCGTAAAATCGAACATGAAGCGTTGAGGGTCTTCACCCAGCATCGCCAGACCCGTCACCGGAAGCTTCGTGTCGAGTTGCTTGACGATTTCGGGAAGCCCGGATTCACCGAGTACCACGCGTGAGCGTCGCATCGCATCAGCAAAAATTTGATCATTGCTCGGCAGCGCATGCAGTTTGGCCCGGGTTTCCTCGTCGAGATCGCGAAACGTGTCGGCGGCGACATCGGGATTGAGACGGTCCGGTTCCGAAAAGACGACGTCGAACGCGATGACCTTGGCACCGAGCGCAGTCAGGTGGGTGACGAGATCGGCCATCCGGGTCCGCGGCCACGGCCACTGGCCCAGTTTCGAAGCCAGGCTCTTTTCGTCAATATCGACAATGACGACCGGCCTTGCCGTCTTCACGCGCGGATCGATGCGCTGGAAGGAATCGAAGGTTCTGACGCGGAGCTCTTCGATGGGAGCGAAATCCTCGATGCGCAGCGCCGCGATGCCAATCAGCAGCACCAGGCAAATCAGCCTCGCATAGCCGAACTTCCGCCCGAACCACCTTCGTAAGATCTTGAACCGCTTCATGCCGCGTGCATATCAGGTTGAGAATATTTGAACAGGTGCGGACCTGCCACGGTACGACACGGCGGGTGCCGAAACCGCCTTACTGCACGATCTGAAGAACCATTTCGGCACCGGACACCGCCGTGCTCGACGACCCGTCGGGGCGTCTCGGAATTCCACGGAGCTCTTTGAGCCTTCCCTTCCTGGCTTCGCAAACCTTGCCTGTCAAAAAGGGAAAATGGCGGATCAAGCGGCGACGGATGTTGAAATCGTCTGCAGCGATTGGCCACCTGCGACCGTTAGAGCTTACGTGATGTGGAAGTCTCCGTGCTGAGCCGCGAACTGCAGTTGCGTAAGCGACAGGTTCTTGAGCGTGATCGTATCATGTGCAGCATCCGTGAGGATGACGTCGTGACCGGAATTGGCCGAATGTGCACCGGTCAGAAGCGCCGACACGCTCGCAAACAACGAGTGGTCGATATCGATCGTGTCGTTGCTGACACTGAAGTCGGCAATCGTTGCGCTGCCAAAGTTCGGCTTGAACACAAACGTGTCCTGTCCACCCTTGCCAAAAATCGTCACATTGCCGCCGATGTTTACAAATGTATCGTTCTGAGCGGTGCCGTTCACGACCGACGCATTTGTACCGACAACGGTAATCGTCAGGGGCTGCTCCACGGTGGTGGCGTGCCCATCGGTAACTTTCGCCTCAAAGGTGACAGTCAGCGTGTCATGCGGCTCCAGAAAATCGAGATCCGCGTTGGCGGGATTGTAGGTCCAATGCAAGGTATCCAGGCCGGCGGTTGTCGTTACGCTGTCGAACGTTATTGCGTCGGGATCGATCAGCGCCGCAACATTGGCACCCGACGGCAATGTCGTTGAACCGTCGTATTTAACAACGCCTTCCCCAATCACCGAAGCGGTTAACGTATCGCCAACCTCGGCATCGCTGACGGTAAGCGTGCCCGTCATCGGGGTGGCAAGCTGGATATGCGAGTCCGACGTAAAGCCGGCGGAAACATTGTCGATCTCGAACGCGCTCGAATCTCCGGTCGCCAGCACGACTTTGTTGAAGGGTGACAGGTCCAAAAATTCTACATACCCGTTCGATGCAAACGATCCCTGATTGCCATTGGACAACAGGGGGCTGATATCGGCGCCGTCATAAGAAGCGACAAGCGTCGTTCCATTGTAGAAATTGATCGTATTAAAGGAATCAACCGATCCCCAATAAAGTCCAAATTCGTTTTGCTCCGATGCAAAAGAAATGGTTTCCGAACCGTGAGCGCCAATGCTCAGATAGTTCGTGGTGTCCGGCTGGCCGGGCACTGGCCCCATGAACGGCGCCGCACTGACCCCGGATGAACCATGCACGACGCCAGCGTCGCCCGATGCCGTGAAGGTGGCGCCCAGAGCTGAGCTAAAGAAAGTGCCATGGCCAAACCCATTATTCGATGTCGACCCGGCCGAAAGATTATCGAAACTCTCCGTCCCCAGATTGAGTGAATTTGTGTCTACACCCGCGGCCAGAACGATCGGAGATTTTGTCAGAATGACTGTTTCAGTCGGCGGATTGGTCTCGCCCACGATCTTGGGGGGACTCGTCACCAGATCGGTACTGCCATCGGCGTCGCGTTCAAGGACGAAACCGCTGTGGCTGTAAGTACCGTCTAGCTTGAGCGTCTCAATCTGTGTCCCGTCGCGGATCGTCAATGTGTTGGTGGCACTGTTCCAGATGTAGGTTTCGGCCGACGAATATTTCAGATCGGCCAGATCGATTACGTCGCCCGCGCTGAAACCGCTGATCGTCCCGCCGAAGTGCTGAGAATGATCGAGCTTCAGGATACCCATCGCGCCTGGATCAAATGTGACGGTAGCCTGCGAATAGGCGTCTGCCGAACTCGAACCGAGTTCCAGCACCGCACCGTCCTTGATCTCGAGATTACCCACGATCGCCGCATTGATCGTCAGATGACCGCCGCTCGCCTCCACCACTCCGTGGCTAGTGTCGAGGGTACTGGTCGCGTCGATCGTCAATGTACCGCCGGTGACATCGATCGTACCGGTGTTGGTGATCGTCACACCGGTGATGAAACTATTGCCGGTCGAGTCCAGTTCACCGCCGATGGTGAGCGTCCCGCCATCGATTGTGGACCCATCCAGATCGAGCGTCGCGAAATGTGTAGGATCGGTGGCGTCAACCTGGATGATACCCTTCGTGGTACCGTCAGCGGTCGTAACGCTGTTGGCGATGACTTCCCCGCTCAACACCAGGGTGCTGCCGTCCTTCACCTCGATCGTTCCGGTATTGGTCACCGGCGTAGGATCGATCGTCAGCGTGCCGCTGACGACATTAATATGATTTTCGTTAACGATCGTCGCGCCGGTGATGAAGCTGTTGCCGGTCGAATCCAGCTCGCCAGAGATATTGAGGATGCCGCCATTGATCGTAGCGCCGTTGAACGTCAGCGTGTCGCCACTGTCGATCTGGATGGTGCCCCCGGTGACAAGGTCGTTAAAGACCGTCCCGTTCACCGTGACGTTGTCCAGTGTCAGCGCAGCGCCGCTCTCGACCGTTACCAGTCCGCCATTCAGAATGGCATTGACCGTGGTGGTTGCCGGCGGCCCGCCCGTCGTGACGCCGTTGATCGAGCTGTTGGAGGCAACATCGATCGTGCCAGCATTGGTGATCGTGCCACCGGAGAGCGCAACCCCGCTCAGCTTCAGCGTGCTGGAGGCATCGATATGGATCGTGCCGTTATTGCCGATGATACCACCGGTGATCGCCGTACCATCCAGCGTCAAGATCTGATTAGCGTCGATTGTCAGCTGGGTGTTGCTGAAAATATCATCGTTGATGCTGCCGCTACCGGTGATTTCGATCGTGCCGGCATTGGTAATCTTGCCACCGGACAGCGCGACACCGCTCAGCTTCAGCGAATCGGTGGCGTCAACATTGATTGTGCCGGTATCGGTGAGGATGCCGCCGGTGATCGCCGTGCCATCCAGCGTCAGGATCTGATTGGCGTCGACCGTCAGTTGGACGTTGCTGAAAATATCATTGTTGATGCTGCCGCTGCCGGTGATTTCGATCGTGCCGGAGTTGGTGATCTTGCCGCCGGACAGCGCGACCCCGCTGAGCTTCAGCGTATCGGTGGCGTCGACATTGACCGTGCCGTTATTGCTGATGATGCCGCCGGTGATGGAGGTACCATCCAGCGTCAGGATCTGATTGGCGTCGACCGTCAGCTGGGTGTTGCTGAAAACATCATTGTTGATGCTGCCGCTGCCGGTGATTTCGATCGTTCCGGCATTGGTGACCTTGCCGCCGGACAGCGCGACCCCGCTCAGCTTCAGAGTGTTCGTGGCGTCGATATTGATTGTACCGGTATCGGTGAGGATGCCGCCGGTGATCGCGGTGCCATTCAGCGTCAGGATCTGATTAGCGTCGATTGTCAGCTGGGTGTTGCTGAAAATATCGTTGTTGATGCTGCCGCTGCCGGTGATCTCGATCGTGCCGGCATTGGTGATCTTGCCGCCGGACAGCGCGACCCCGCTCAGCTTTAGCGTGTCGGTGGCGTCGACATTGACCGTGCCGTTATCGGTGAGGATACCGCCGGTGATCGCCGTGCCGTCCAGCGTCAGGATCTGATTGGCGTCGACCGTCAGCTGGGTGTTGCTGAAAATATCATTGTTGATGCTGCCGCTGCCGGCGATCTCGATCGTGCCGGCATTGGTGATCTTGCCGCCGGACAGCGCGACCCCACTCAGCTTTAGCGTGTCGGTGGCGTCGACATTGACCGTGCCGTTATCGGTGAGGATGCCGCCGGTGATCGCGGTGCCGTCCAGCGTCAGGATCTGATTGGCGTCGATCGTCAGTTGGGTGTTGCTGAAAACATCATTGTTGATGCTGCCGCTGCCGGTGATCTCGATCGTGCCGGCATTGGTGATCTTGCCGCCGGACAGCGCGACTCCGCTCAGCTTCAGCGCATCGGTGGCGTCGACATTAACCGTACCGGTATCGGTGAGAATGCCGCCGGTAATCGCGGTGCCGTCCAGCGTCAGGATCTGGTTGGCGTCGACCGTCAGTTGGGTGTTGCTGAAAATATCATTGTTGATGCTGCCGCTACCGATGATCTCGATCGTGCCGGCATTGGTGATCTTGCCGCCGGACAGCGCGACCCCGCTCAGCTTCAGCGTGTTCGTGGCGTCGACATTGATTGTGCCGTTATCGGTGAGGATGCCGCCATCGACCGTGACGTTGTCCAGCGTCAGCGTGTCGGTGGCATCTACCGACAAAATCGCGCCGCTCGCGGTATCGGTAAAGGTGGTTCCGGTCACCGTAACATTGTCGAGCGTCAGCGTTACGTCACTCTCGATCGTCACCCCGCCATTGTTCAGCAGCGCGTTGGTCGTAACCGCGGGAGTCCCGGCGACGGCGCCATTGATCGAGCTGTTGGCTGTGACGTCGATGCTGCCGTTGTCAGTGATGGTGCCGCCATTGATGGCGGTACCGTTCAGCTTCAACTTGGCACCGCTGTCGACCTGGATAATGCCGCCGGCGTTGGCGACAGCAACCTCAATATCGAGCGTATCGCCAATAATCTCGATCGTTCCCGAATTCGTAATCGAACTCTGATCAAGGAAATCGCCGCCATGGGCGAGAGCGAGCGTACCGGAATTATTCAGAACACTGTGATCCAAAATCTCGGCGAGACCGCTGATGGCCAATAGCGTGGCCAGGCTACCGACGCTGATGTTCCCGAAATTATTGAGAACCGCATCGACGTTCAGCGTAATCCCACCGGCGACCGTCAGAGTGTCGTTATTGTCGAGTATCGGGGCCTTGCCAGTCACATCGTTCATTTCGAGCGATTTGGCGGACGCCGCGCTGTCGATCGCGACCGGATAGGTCGGAAAATTGGGCTGCAACTGATTGGTGATGATGATCGCGTCATCATGGATGGTTGGGGCGTTGCCGGTTTCCCAGTTCGATCCGTCGCTCCACAGCGCTCCGGACGGCGGCGCCGGCTTGGTATCGATCCAGACAACGGCCGGGGCGTCGTTGCCGCCAATCGTGACCGTGATGGTCTGGGTAGATATCGCGCCCTGCGAATCCTTCACCTCCACCGTATAGGTGAGAATGAGCGCCTCGCCGCTGGGTATGAAGTCGGCAACGTAGCTTGGAAGCTCCGCAAACGTCCAATTGATCGTCCCGGTCCCCGTCCCAGTGCTATCCGTGCCGATGGATGCGGAGAGGGCGTTTTCGAAAATCTGGAACGGGATAGGAAACTGCTGCTGAAATGCTGTCAGATCGAGCGACACGCCGGCGAGCGACGCGCCCGTCAAGTCGCCGGTCGGGCCTGGAGCAACAATACTATGGGTGTCGGTGAGATCGGGATCTGTAAACGTCAGCGTTCCCTTCTCGCTATACGTCAGCATTCCCGGCGGCGGGGGTATCACAGTGACGCCAGACGTTTCCGACGTGGGAGCCAGATCACCGCCTATCGTGCCCTTGCCGCCGCTGAAATGGATGGTCTGCGCACCCGTGGTGATGACCGGAACGTCGTTGGTGCCGGTGATCGTGATGGTGAATTTGAGAGGGGTCGTCTCGTCGGCGGGCGCGTAATTGTTGTCGACCGTCAGCGTGTAGGTCAGCTGCAGCGTCTCGCCGGCGGCAAGGAAGTCGAACGATCCGTCGGGGACCGTGTAGCTCCAGCTTGCCGAACCGTGGTTGTTATTGCCCGGGGTAGCCGTCACGGCCAGATCGACTTCAACCGCCTTGATGTCGGCAAGCTGCAGCGTATTCAGCGACAGGGCATTGCCGTGGGGATCCGTATAGGTGGACCCATCGAACTTCGCCGAGACCGTCGGCAGGTCACCGGCGTTGACGTCGGCGAAATTGACTATGCCGGAAACCTTGTCGGGCGCAGTACTCCCGGTCACGCTCGGGAGTTCGCCAATCTTGAAAGCGCTCGCAGGCTGGCCATCGGCGCCCAGGAGAACAGCCGTCGGCGCTCCGGGGATGTGCTGGAGCTGCGGGCCCGAACCAGTCTGAATCTGAGTCTGAGTATTGACCGGCGTGCTCACCAGTAAAATAATCGGCGTGACGGTGATATTACCCACCTTGAACGGCGCCAGACTATCCGGGATCGGCGTGTCGGTATGGTGATCGAACGTCTTGGTGTTGGTGTTGTCCGAAAACCGTTGCGCGAACACATCGGTGATGAGCTTTTGGACCTCAGGCGTCAGGCCCGACAGCGACTGGCTGAAATTGCCGTTGCTGAAACTGAATTGCGTTCCGGCCCGATCGACGACCGCGAACGGCGTGAGCGTCACCTTGTCGAACAGAATGTACGAACCCGTGGTGCCGTCCGGCTCGACCAGCACCTGGAATTTCGTGTCGGGCAATCCGTTCTGGCCAGCCGTGTCAAAGTCGATCTCGACCAGCACCGCGGTGCCGCGGATGCCCATGGTCGCGACCGGCGTATCGATCTTCATGTCGCCGTGCTTGGCGGTTTCGCCCGCGACAAAGGTGATGGTCCCCGCCACCAGGCTGAGCAGCGATGAATTGTTCGACCCGTTGGGGTCATAGACCATCTCGTTCAGCACCATTCGCGCGTTCGACGAGAGGCCGAACACGGTGCCGTCGATGAAGGTGATGCCGACCGTCGATCCGGACCCGGACTGGACCACGTCGCCCTTTTCGACGTTGTCGCCCTGATTCAGGATGATCGAGACGCCATTGCGGATCGCGGTCGCGGAGCCGGCGAGCTTGGTGACGTGGCCGATAACCTTGTTGACGCTGGCGCTGCCATCCGCCTGGGCATATTCGACGTGGCCAGACAGCGCCTTGACGATATCGCCGGTGAGATGGGCGCCATCAGGCGACGCCAGCGCTGCGCGCTTCTCACCTTTGAAGTAATCATGCAGCACCAGCTTTTGATCGTCCGCGGAAAGGATCAGATCGACGCCGGACCGCTTGAAGTCGCCGTTGAACAGTAAATGCGCATCCGGGACGATGATCGCATCTGCTGGCGCATGGGTTGTATGCGGGGAAACGTGATCGCCGTGCGCAGAAGCGCCGGCATGCACGCCGACACTATCAACGAATAACTTGCCGTCGAATTTACTGGCGTAATTCAATGAGCCCACCGGCTAATGGTTAATATCGATATAATTTCAATGCTCTAAGCTTGCATATCACCGGGAACCAGATCGCGAAACCATCTCCTGCTTGCGCAAAACCGCCGCTTGTTGTTTTGCCAAAGGCACAAAGCCATATCTATTCTTTGGATTAGTCCCCCGATCGAAGTATTCGGTCTTCAGCTCACGAATTTGTGCATGATTTGATATCCGAACATCAGGCATCACGCGTATTTCTACGTATAAGCCACAGCCTCGGTACTTGCTTAATCTTCGTCCCACCCCTGCAGCCCCGATATTGCGCCGATTTTCGTACTAAAACTGTGATCTGGATAACAAACCAAGCGAGCTCCCCGAAATTAGGTATATCCCGCAGAAAATAAGGTTCATTGCAACTAATGAGGGTATTTACCACAAATTTCGTTTTTTTGTATATGAAACCGGTAAAATTGTCGAGAAATTGGCGAGGCGGATTTCAGCCTGTTAAGCGGTTTCCCGCCAGCCACAGCGGTTGTTAAGCGGAATAAAAGCCCCGCCGCCCATCATCCCAGCGAAACAATCCGGTCACGAGAGCGCTAACCAGCCTCGGCACAATCCGGAACAACGGGGCGTCAGATGGGTAGTGTCGGTCATTCGCGCGCATGGCGCGTCGTCGTACTGGTGTGGGGCATGGCCTGTTTCGGGCCAACCACGAATCTCACCGCGGGCACATTGATCTCGCCGGGCGCCATGGATCTGATCCGGCGATCCGCCGAACCCTTTGGCCTGTTTGCCTCGAAACTGTCGGCCGGCATGCTGCGGGAAAAGTGGCTGGGCGTAGAGCGCAAGCTCGACGACGAAAGGGTGCAACTGGCGCTTTGCGACGGCGACCGCGACCGCTGCGTATCGCCGGCCGCCCTGCAACTGCTCGCGATCGTGGACAATGCCAGGGCCCGTGACGGACGGGCCCGCCTCGGCGAAATCAACCGCGCGATCAACCTGGCGATCCGGCCAATGAGCGATCTGACGCAATATGGCCAGATCGACGTGTGGAGTTCGCCGCTCGTCACCTTCACAACCGGTGCCGGCGACTGCGAAGACTACGCGATCGCAAAATTCGTCGCCCTCCGACTGGCCGGCGTTGCGCCCGACGATCTGCGGATTGTCGTCATGCGCGATACCATCCATGGCGAGGACCACGCCGTTGTCGCGGCGCGGCTCGACGATCACTGGCTCACACTGGACAATCGCCGCATGACGCTGGTCGAGGACGCCTATGTCAGGAATTACCGGCCAACGTTTGTGATCGATCAATACGGCATCATGCAGTATGTCGATGCGCCCCCGGTCGCCAGCGGCCGGGATTCCGCGCCGGCGATAGCGGTGAATCTCACCGTCCAGCCCGGGCTGATCTCGCACGCAAACTAACTGACGTCACGCGTCAAAGCACTCCTGAAAGCACCTCCGGGGGTAACCCCGGGGATTGCGTCAGAACTGCGCTCGGCCTGCGATCACTTGTCCACGCATTCGCTGACGAAGGCCGCGCGATCCCTGCGCAAGACCTTCGCTGCGTCAGCCTTTTGCGAGCATTGGAACAGCTTGAGTTGCTCGGCGCGCCGTTTTTCGGCGACGTCGCGATATTCAGGCGCGACAGTGTTCGGATCGACAAGCCTGTCGGCAAAGCTGACGCCGGACCACGCGACAACCGTCGCGGCCAGACCGAGCAGCAGAACAGATCTGACGGACCGTTTGCGGATAAGGTTGGTCGTCTCAGAAATTCTTTTCAGAGATATCATCGATGCACATTTCGTCCGTCAATAACGGACACCCAGGTTCAGTATCCCGGCAATATTGCCATGGTATCACAGCCATAGCCGGCATCAAAATCGACCGGCGGCCCGCCGCAACACAAACAACGCGACAATAATTCCATTTCGCCGCGGCGTTCGAGAAGCTACCATGGTCGGCGATTATTTTGCGTTTTTCTTTAAAGCGGGGCTTTCAAGTGGGGTTAGGGATGCGGGGAATGGTGCTGGCTATTATCGCCGTCCAGATCGGGCTGGCGCTCCCCGCACGAGCGCAAGAGCCGGCGGATACCAACCGGTCGATCAGCGATATCCTGCCACTGTTCGGCAAAAACCATTGCGAAGAAATCAAGAATCCCGCGGATCAATTGTTTTGCGGCGACCCCTCGCTCAACAGCGTCGCCACCAAGCTGAACAGCGCCATCCAGCAACGGCTGAACCGGATTCCGAACCGCCGCCTCGCGATCGAGGAAAACGCCGAATGGATCAGGGACCGCAATTCCAGTTGCGGCATCTTCGGGCGGCAAAACGTTCCGACCCGGGACATCAAGCCGGTCCGCGATTGCCTGCTGAAGGAAACCGAGGAACGCATTGAAATACTGGACGACCCGAATTTCGATTGCCTCGCCACCAACACCGCCGCCGGCGCGCTGATCTGCGCCGATCCCGTATTGGCCAACGCCAAGATGGAGCTCAATGAACACGTGCTCACCCTGATTGCCAAACTGAAGGAGGACGAGGCGCGCGACGCCTTCGCCGAATTTGAGCGGTGGAGCAGGGAGCGCGATCGAAAGTGCAATCTGGCGGGCAAGGAGAACGTGCCGCTCCAGGAGCTGTCGCCTTCGGAGGGCTGCCTCGCGGATTATTTCACCAGGAAGCTGGCGGAGGTCGCCGCGGCCAAGGGCGACCCGAAGCGGGTGTTCGGACGTCATCAGGTTTCGCCCTCCCCCGATGCCGACGCCGTCGACCTGTGCGTCGCGCAAATTCATTCGACCAATTCCTGTGACGATTTTCTCTCCGTGAGCCGGGTCTCTCAAATCAACCGGGAAGTAGCGGAGCAGAACGCCACCGTCGTCGCCACGGTCGAGATGCTCGTGCTCTCACCTTTTGCGGCCTGCAGCCCGATTGCTTCCAACTGCACCGGCACGTGCTGGGATGTAAAATCCGGCACACCGAAATCGGTGCCGGGCAGCCGGGACGGCTTCGCGGTGGCGCACCGGTTGAGAATCGAAAAATCGTTCGCGTTTCAGAAAACCGACAATGGCGGCTGGCGCTGCAATTCGACAGCCTTGCAGCCGGTCGAAGTCGGCGTTGCGATCAGCGGTCCGTAGAATTACGACGCGCGGAACATTCGACTGCTCAGACATCCGGCTCGTCTGCGAGCTTGAATTTTTTCTGCCCCGCCGCCGATCTATTCGATAGCGCGCGAATCCGTGCCATTTGAGTCGGTTTCAGATGCTGCATCGCGTCAGATTCCGCGCCGTATTTCGCTTAGCGGAAAATGACCGCGCAAATTTTTTGTTGCCACTTCGATCTGCAATCGGGCCGTTGCGTCGACGTGTGCGCGCGCTTCCCTTGTTTTCGTGTTGACGCTTTCAAATTTCGGGAAGATTGTCGGCGACACGCAGCGTCAGAAAAAATAGACGCGCATACATTGGGAGGGAACGTATGATACGCATCGCGCTTATCACTGGCTTTGCTATGCTCGCTCCGTTCAGTGCGAGTGCTCAGACGACCGATCAATTAGTCAAGGGTGCGACTGACACGTCGGGTGTGCTCAATTACGGCATGGGCTACAATCTGCAGCGGTTCAGTCCGCTCACCCAGATCACCAAAGACAACGTCAAAAACCTGGTACCGGTCTGGAATTACAGCCTTGCCGACGACCGGAGCGAGGAATCGCAGCCTATCGTCTACAAGGGCGTACTGTATGTCACCACGCACGCCGCCACGATGGCGGTCGATGTCAAAACCGGCAAACAGATATGGAAGACCAAGGTCGAGTATCCCGCTGAAACACCTCGGATCGTGTGCTGCGGCATCATCAATCGGGGCGCCGCGATTTACGAAGGCAAACTGTTCCGCACGACGCTCGACGCCAATGTGATCGCGCTCGATGCCGCGACCGGCAAGGAAGTCTGGCGTCAGAAGACGGCTGACATCAAGGAAGGCTACTCGATGACGGTGGCGCCGCTGGTCGCCGACGGCGTCGTCATCACCGGCATTTCCGGCGCGGAGTTCGGCACCCGCGGTTTCATCGACGGATGGGATCCGGCGACCGGCAAGCATCTTTGGCGAACCAATACGATCCCCAGTCCCGATGAACCCGGTGGCGACACCTGGAAGGGCGATACCTGGAAGCTGGGCGGCGGATCGACATGGATCACCGGTTCATATGATCCCGAACTGAACACGGTCTATTGGGGCATCGGCAACCCCGGCCCGTTCAACTCGGCGGTGCGGCCCGGCGACAATCTTTACACTTGTTCCGTCCTCGCACTCGATCCGAAGACCGGCAAGATGAAGTGGCACTATCAATTCTCGCCGAACAATCCGTTCGACTATGATTCAGTCGCCGAGATGGTGCTCGCCGACATCAATGTCGCCGGCAAGCCCACCAAGGTACTGATGGATGCCAATCGCAACGGCTTCTTCTACGTCCTCGACCGCACCGACGGCAAACTGATCGCCGCCAATCCCTATGTGAAGGTCAACTGGGCTTCCGGCATCGATATGAAAACCGGGCGTCCGATCGAGACCGACGTCGTGAAAGATGCCCGCGACGGCAAGAAGGTCACCGTCTATCCGTCCATCCTTGGCGGCAAGAATTGGGAGCCGATGTCGTTCAATCCGCAGACCGGGCTTGCCTATGCCAACACGCTTGCCTTCGGCGGCCACTACAAGAGCGAGCCGGCAACCTACAAGGCCGGCGAATGGTATGTCGGCATGGATCTGACCGATGTGTGGGAGTGGGGCGACGGACCCCGCGGCCATCTCAAGGCGATTGATCCGATGACCGGAAAGGCGAAGTGGGAAGTGCCGAGCGATATCCCGCGCTTCTCCGGGGTGCTGTCGACCGCCGGCGGCGTCGTGTTCTCCGGCCAGTTGACCGGCGAGTTCGAAGCGTTCGACGCCAATGACGGCAAGAAGCTGTGGAGCTTCCAGACCGGATCGGGCATCGAAGGCCAGCCGGTGACCTGGCAGCAGGACGGTGTCCAGTATGTCGCTGTCACCAGCGGCTATGGCGGCGTCTACTCGATCTTCTCCGGCGATGAACGGCTCGCCAAGGTACCGGCTGGCGGTTCATTGTGGTTGTTCGCGGTAAAAAACTGATCGCGGATCGCACGTGACGCAGAGAGCATGCTTGCGGACGGCGGCGTTTTACGCCGCCGTCACGGCGACCCTCATCGTCGATATGACGATGCCGATCGCCGCACAGCAAACCGCCATTGGCGGCGATCAGTCGCAACTCGACGTTGGCAAAAAAACCTATGCGCATACCTGCTCGCATTGCCACGGACCCAACATGGTCAATGCCGGCACCATCACGCCCGACCTGCGCAGGTTTCCCGATGATAAGGAGCGCTTTTTCACCACGGTGAAGCAAGGCAAGAACGGCAAGATGCCGCCCTGGGGCGATATCTTGAACGACGATCAGATAACTTCGCTTTGGACTTATATCTCGAGCCGGAGAGATCAATGAGGATCTGGCAAGCAAGGACTCGGCAAGCAAATATCTGGCAAACAGCCTCCGGCGCCGCAGCGCTGCTGATGGCATTTGCTGCAACGACGGCGGCTCGCGCCGAAAATGTTTTGAATATCTGCCTCGACGGAGATCTGCCGCCGTTCTCGGTGCATCATCGGGGTGCGCCGGATCGCGGTTTCGACGTTGCGCTGGCAGAGGCGATCGCAGAGCGGCTCGGCCGATCGCTCAAGATCCAGTGGTTCGAAAGCAAGCTCGACGAAGATTCGAGTCCAGCCCTCGAAGCCAATGCCCTGCTCTCGGATGGCCGCTGCTCACTCGTCGGCGGCTATGCGCTGACAAAGGATTCGCTCGTCGTTCCCGGCGTCAAGACTGCGAAGCCACCCGACTTCGAGGGCGCCACGCGCGACGACCGCCGGCGTCGCGTGCCGCTCGGCGTGCTCACACCGAGCCAGGCCTATATCTATTCGCCTTTGACGATCGCGCTTGGCCCCAAGGCGCGCGACCGCCATATTACCGGCGTCGGGGATCTCGCCGGACTCCGCATCGGCATCGAAAGCGGAACCCTGGCCGACGCAATCCTGATGAGGTTCGACAACGGGCGGCTGATCGACAACATCACCCATCTGGTTCCCGGACGGGATGACCTGCTCGGCACACTCGATCGCGGCGATCTCGACGCCACGCTGCTCGACTTGCGCCGGCTCGACGCTTATCGCGCCACCCATCCGGACGCAAAACTCATAGGCTCCGGATATTTTTACCCGATCGGCGCCAATCGCGGCTATGTCAGCCTTGCCAGCGACCCTGATCTTCTCGTTGCGGTCAACAAGGCGCTGACCGACTTGCAGGCCGCCGGAACCATCGCCCAATTCGGTCAGGCGGCCGGCCTCACCTATCTGCCGCCCCGTGAACCGGCGATTCTTGGCGACGTCTGGCAACAGGTACTGCAGAAGTAACTCACGCACGCGTGAGGAGGCTCTCGACAGCCTGCGCCCATTTGGCGGGATTTGCTGCCCTCGATTCACCGTGCCGAAATATCTTGGGTCCATGGTTCGCAACGGTTGCAACCTGGATCGTCCCGACATCATGAATTCAGATGAATCCGCCCTCCAGGTGCGAGGGTTAACAAAGCGTTTTGATCGCCTCGCGGTCGATGCGCTCGATCTTACCATCCGCATCGGCGAATTCTACGCCCTGCTCGGGCCAAACGGCGCCGGCAAGACCACGACCTTGCGTATGGTGGCCGGATTGTTGCGGCCCGATGCCGGCTCGGTCTCGGTACTCGGCATCGATGCGCTCAAAGATCCCGTCGCGGCCAAGCAGATCATGGCCTGGGTTTCAGACGAGCCGATGATCTACGACAAGCTCAATCCGCTCGAATATCTCGAATTCGTCGCCGGCCTGTGGGGCATCGATCCCGCGGTTTCCGAACCCTCCGCGCGCGAGCTATTGGCGTCGCTGGGCCTGGAACCGCATCTGCACGAGCGCTGCGAGGGATTCTCCAAAGGCATGCGCCAGAAAGTCGCGCTCGCGGGAGCTCTGGTACACAACCCCCGCCTGATTATCCTTGATGAACCCCTCACCGGCCTCGACGCCGTGTCCGCGCGTCACGTCAAGGGATTATTGGGCGAGCGCGTGCGCGCCGGCTGTACCGTGATCATGACGACGCATATTCTGGAGGTGGCCGAACGCATGGCCGACCGCATCGGTGTCATCGCGTCAGGACGGCTGGTCGCCGAAGGCACGCTCACCGAGCTGCGCCAGCAGAACGGCAAAAACGACACCAGCCTTGAAGACATGTTTATCGCGCTGGTTGATACCGAGGCCGCCGCAGCATGACGACAAGTGCGCTGACCTGGTTTGCCCGGCACGAAATCCGGCTGGCATGGCGCGAATGGCTCGCGATCATGACGGCCGGCCGGCGCGGACGCAATCGCGCGGCGATTATCGGTTTGATTGTCCTCGCCGCCTTCCTGCACCTGCCGGCCTATGCCGTGATCGGCCGCTTTGCGGACCTTCAGGCCCCGCTCGACAAATCGAGTCTTATTGTCGTCACCGCGACCATTTTCCTGGCATGGGCCCTGATGCTGTCGCAGGCGATCGAATCCGTAACACGGGTATTTTACGCTCGCGCCGATCTCGACCTGATCATGTCGTCGCCGGTCGCGCTGGCCAATGTGTTTTCGGTGCGCATCGCCGCAATCGCGTTAGCGGTCACCGCGATGGCGCTGTTGTTGTCGACACCCTTTGTCGACGTCCTTGTGATCAGCGGCGGCGTCCGATGGTTCGCCGCCTACGGCGTCGTGATCGCCATTGGCCTCAGCGCCGCGGCGGTTGCGATCACGGTTACGATCATGCTGTTTCGCTCGATCGGCCCGCGCCGGACCCGGCTGGTCGCGCAAATCATCGCCGCGATTATCGGCGCCGGATTCGTGATCGCGCTGCAGATCGCCGCGATCCTGTCCTACGGTACGCTGTCGCGGTTCGCGGTCCTGACGTCGGACACCGCCGCGGCCTTTGCACCTGATGCCGACAGTATCGTCTGGTGGCCGGCGCATGCCGTGCTCGGCGATGGCGAGGCATTGTTGCTTCTGCTTGCGGGCAGTCTCGTGCTGCTCGGTGTCGTGATGGCGGTGTTCTCGCCCCGGTTTGCCGACACCGCGATCAGCGTGTCGGCAAGTGCCGCTCCTTCTCGTCAAGGCAAGAGCGCAAGAGCCTTCCGTGCCGGCTCGCGGCAACAGGCGCTGCGGCGCAAGGAATTCGTGCTGCTCCGGCGCGATCCCTGGCTGGTATCGCAAAGCCTGATGCAACTGCTGTATCTCGTGCCGCCCGCCTTGATGCTGTGGCGAAGCTTCGCCGACAGCTCCGCTGCGATTGTGCTGATCACACCCGTGATCGTGATGGCGGCGGGCCAACTCGCTGGCGGTCTGGCCTGGCTGACGATCTCGGGCGAAGACGCCCCCGATCTGGTAGCTACCGCCCCACTGCCGCCCTCGCGCGTTATCCGCGCCAAGATCGAAGTCGTGCTGATCGCCATCAGCGTGCTGTTCGCACCACTTATCATCGCGCTGATGTTTGCCTCACCGCAACAGGCCGCTGTCACAGCGGCGGGCGTCATTATTGCTGCGGCATCGGCGACCGCGATCCAGCTCTGGTTTCGCGTCCAGGCCAAGCGCAGCCAGTTTCGCCGCCGCCAGACCTCGTCACGGCTGGCCACTTTCGCGGAAGCCTTTTCCTCGATCGGATGGGCCGCGACCGGGGCGCTGGTACTGTCGATCCCCCTCGCCGCGCTCGTCAGCGGCCTGTTGACCGCCACCATCGTCGCCCTGACCTGGAAGATCAGCCCCAGGCGGGAGTGATCGGCGAGCCTGTAAAGTTAGGCATTCTACTCCGACACTCTTGATTGTAATGTCATTTTACCTTACTTTGATGTTTGAGGAATGAGGTCGCCGGATGAGCACGCTTACCGTAACTGCCAAAGGTCAAGTCACCCTGCGCAAAGATCTCCTGAAACATCTGGGCATTAATCCGGGTGAGAAAATTACCGTGGACAAGCTTCCCGATGGGCGGATCGAGGTGAAGGCGGCTCGACCGACGGGTAAAATTTCGGATGCTTTCGGTTTTCTGAAGAAGAAAAACGCACGGCCCCTGTCGATTGAGGAAATGAACGAAATCGCGGCTCGGGGCTGGGCTGGCAAACGATGAGGATCACGGCTGATACCAACGTACTGGTTCGGGCCGTTACTGAAGATCACGAACACCAAAGCAGAGTTGCCCAAACAGCACTGAAAAAAGCGGAATTGGTAGCAATCCCAATACCCGCACTCTGCGAGTTGGTCTGGGTACTTTCGCAGGGCTACAAGATTCCTCCGGCCGAAATCGCGGAAGCTATCCGGCGCCTCATAAATGGTGCGAACGCCGTCGTGAATCGGCCGGCTGCAGAAGCCGGGCTGACCGTGCTGGACGCGGGCGGCGATTTCGCCGACGGCGTTATCGCGTATGAAGGAAGCTGGCTGGGTGCAGACACTTTCGTCTCTTTCGATAAAAAAGCCGTAAAACTGATGGAAGCCCAAGGCGGGGCTTCGCGGCTACTCGCGTAGATACCGCGCGGCGCCATTTCAAACGCGGCCTCTTCTGCTCTCAGCGCACAACGCCGATATGCAGCATCGCTATCATGACGGACGCGAAATTCGGCAGTACAGTGTCTTGTCGGGGCGTCACCGGGAGCGGTTCTGTCATGCTGCGATACTTGACTGCCGTGTTCGGATTGCTGGGCCTGTCGATCGCACCGGCGATCGCGCAAAATATGCCGCGCAGCAGCGAATGCCTGGCGATGTCGCAGACGCAGCCCCGCGCTACGCCGGTCAGCCTTCGTCTGGCCGCCGCCAAGGCGGACGAAGTCGCCATCACCTATGCCGGGCATTCGACCTATTACATCGATACCCCCGGCGGCGTGCGGATCGCGACCGATTATAACGGTGTCTACAGGACCGGCCGCCTGCCCGACGTCGTCACCATGAACCGTGCGCACAGCACGCATTACACGCTGTTTCCCGATCCCGGCATTAAACATGTCTTTCACGGCTGGAACGATGACGGCACGCCCGCGCAGATCTCCGAACGCATCGGCGATGTGCTGATCCGCAATGTGACCACCGACATCCGTAAATATTTCGGCGATGATTCCAATTCCGAAATGATCAAGGACGGTAATTCGATCTTCATCTTCGAGGTCGCCGGCCTCTGCATCGGCCATCTCGGCCACCTGCACCACAAGCTCGACGAGAGCCATTTCGCCGCCATCGGCCGGCTCGACATCGTGATGGTCCCGATCGACGGCGCCTATACGATGTCGCTGGACGGCGTCTCCGATATCACGCGGCGGCTGCGCGCCTCCATTGTGCTGCCGATGCATCGCTTCATGACGCCGCTCGACGAGTTCATGCGCCGGATCGGCCAGCAATTCGCCATCGATGAGCGGACCGAGCGAACCCTGACGATTTCAAGGGGTTCACTGCCGGGCACACCGACTGTGATTATTCTACAGGGCGTTTGAAGCCTGCTTCGAACGCCCTCAATAAAAATTAAAACGGGGGAGTGACGATCCATGGCCACCGGCAGCATCGGCCTATCGAGGAGCGGAATGTATGCCGATCCGCGCCCGGACTGGCTCGCCTTGCGCCGGGAAGAGATTATCGATCCCAACCGCCCGATCGTCGATCCGCATCACCATCTGTGGGACCGCGACGAGCAACGGTACCTGATCGAGGAAATCACCGGCGACATCGCCTCCGGTCATAACATCGTCGCGACCGTCTATGTCGAGGCGCGCTCGATGTATCGCGCCGCTGGACTCGAAGCGTTCCGCCCGGTCGGTGAGGTTGAATTTGCCAACGGCGCCGCCGCGATGAGCGCAAGCGGCAATTATGGCCCCGCAGCGATCTGCGCTGGCATCGTTGGACACGTCAATCTGCTGCTCGGCGAAGGCGCCCGTGCGGTCTTAGAGGCTGAAATTTCCGCGGGCCAGGGCCGCTTCCGCGGCATCCGGCATTCGTCGGCCTGGGATGCCGACGCCAATGTCGCGGGCATGTATGCCAACCGGCCGAAAGGGTTGCTGCTCGATTCCAATTTCCGCAAGGGCTTTGCCTGCCTCGCGCCGCTTGGCCTGAGCTTCGATGCCTGGCTGTTTCATCCACAGATCGGCGAGTTCACCGATCTGGCCCGCGCCTTTCCGGACACCAGGATCGTGCTCGATCATTGCGGCGGCCCGATCGGCCTCGGCCATTATGCCGGCCGGCGCGAGGAGACATTTCCGGTGTGGAAGGCGTCGATCCGGGAAACCGCGAAATGCCCAAACGTGGTCGTGAAACTCGGCGGGCTGGCGATGTGCCTGCTCGGCTATGATTTTCACCAGCGTCCGATGCCGCCTTCGTCGGAGGAACTGGCCGCGGCGTGGCGTCCCTATATCGAGACCTGCATCGAGGCCTTCGGCCCCGGGCGCTGCATGTTCGAAAGCAATTTTCCGCCGGACAAAGGCCAGTGCAGCTATCAGGTGATCTTCAACGCCTTCAAGCGTATCGCCGCGAACTGCAGCGAGACCGAGAAGACCGCCTTGTTCTCGAAGACCGCCGCGGATTTTTACCGGCTAGAGTGTTTTGTTTGACGCGCTTTCTTCACGCGAACCGGTATCCACTTCGCTCGAAAACGCTCTGCTTGGCTGAACTAGCCCGAACCCATCAGGCTCGCCGTCTCCTGCTTTGGCAGCAGGATTCGCTTGAGCTTGTTGAACACCCGCAGCGCGAAGCCGAAAATCATCGGCTGGGTGGTACGGCAAAACGCGAGCTTCCGGACGCGCCCCTCGACATGCCATCTGGCATGCGCGCCGTCCCTGAAGAAGACGACATCGCCGGCGCTGTAGCGCGTTGGCTTCATCGCATCGTTTTCAAGAACGATCGAGCCTTCGAGAATGAGGATCGTCTCGTCGAAATCATAATACCAGTTGAACTTCCCCTCGGTACATTCCCAGACCATGGTGGAAGCCAGCCCGTCCGCGCTTTTCGAGAGCACACAAGATTGCGCAACGGGATTGCCTTCGATGATCCAGGACGGCTCGATCGGTCGCGGCGTCAGGTTGACGACGAGATTGGTAGTTTCGATCATGGAGCGGGGCATCACGGACCTCAAAGAAAATATTCAAAAATCGGCTTACGCGCGAAAGCCTGTAGCTGCGCGGCGCCAAGCTAATAACAATCTTTTAAGCTTTCCTTACGGCGATCACTTCAAAAAGCGTGAACGAACCCGCGAAAAGCCAATCAAACTGCGACTTTCTGAAGCACGCACCCCATGCGCGCTTCGATTGAACCCTGGATTGCGCCAGCGCGACTTCATCGCCGAGGAATTGAACCAGGTATCCCTGTCCGGGTTTGATCTTGTGAGCAATTCGTTGCGCGGCAGTTGAGACCGTCACGCCGCAAATTTGTCAGGCCCACTCGCCCTTACGGAACACCGGCACACGGCGGCCATCGGCATAAAGGCCATCGATATCGGTCTGGTCCGAGCCGATCATCCAGTCGATATGGATCAGGCTCTTGTTGCCGCCTTGCGCTGCGATCTGCTCCGGCGAGAGGCTGGTGCCATTGACGAAGCATTTGGAATAGCATTGGCCAAGCGCGATATGACAGGCGGCGTTTTCGTCAAACAACGTGTTGAAGAACAACAGCCCGCTTTTCGAGATCGGCGAGGAATGCGGCACCAGCGCCACTTCGCCGAGGCGGCGCGCGCCCTCGTCGGTATCGAGCACCTTGTTGAGAACTTCTTCGCCGCGGGAAGCTTTGGCCTCGACGATGCGCCCCTCTTCGAAGCGCACTGCAATGTTGTCGATCAGGGAGCCTTGGTAGGATAGCGGCTTCGAGCTGATGACATGCCCGCTGACCCGCCGCGCATGCGGCGTGGTGAACACTTCTTCGGTCGGAATGTTTGCGTTGCAGGTGATGCCGTTTTTGGCCGTGGAGCCGCCGCCTTGCCATTCATGACCATGGGCCAGCCCGATCGTAAGGTCGGTGCCGGGTCCGGTGTAATGCAGCGCGTCGAACCGCTGTCCATTCAGCCATTCGGTCCGTTCGCGCAGCACCGCATTGTGCTTGTTCCATGCCGCGACCGAATCGTCATTGTCGACCCGTGAGGCCGCGAAGATCGCGTCCGCCAATTTCGCAACGGCGACATCCTCTTCGTCGTCCGGAAATACCAGTTTGGCCCAGGACGGAGACGGATAGGCGATGATATTCCAGTTGATGTCGAAATTGACGATGCGTTCCAGCGCCGGCTTGTAGGCGATTGAATTGGCTTTGCTGGCGCGCGCGACCCGGGCCGGATCCTCGGCGGACAACAGCATCGGGTTGTCGGCGACGATCGCGAGCCGCGCGCAGTTGCCGGCGAAGGCTTTCGACATTCCCTCATAGAGCCAGCTGGCCGCGCGGTCGAAGCCTTCGTCTCGCCCGAACCGGTAGCGCGCCAGCGTAACCGCTTCATCGGACATGATGGGAGTGACGAGGCCCGCACCGGCCTTGTAGGCATGCTCGGCGACCCTTCGCACCAAAGGCAACGCGACAGTCGGCGCAGTCACCAGCAGATCCTGTCCGGGCTCAAGCCGCAATCCAACCTTGATGGCGACTTCGGCGAGACGGTCGAGTTTAACGGGATCGATCGGGGACGTGCGTTCGGATGCGCTCATGAAGGTCAGGCCTGGCTATTGCATGGACTCTGATTGTATCGGCCTTTTTAGCGCACGTCGTTCGGAATAAGTGTCGCAGAACGCCACAGAAGCTGTGGAACACGCGAAATTTATCGATCTCGTTCAGCAAAACGCGCCGGCGAAACCCGCCAGCGCGTCATTAGTCCTGTTTATCGGCGTTTCGAAGCGAATTTATTTCGCGGGTTCCCGCGTCGACCACAGCACCGATTTGGCATCCTTCTCGTAGGCCATGCCCTGCGGGTAGCTGATCAACTCCATCTGCAGCCCCCATGGCGTCGAGAAGTACAGGATAGACTGCCCCGCCGCAGGCCCCTCCTTGATCGGGATCGGCCCCTGCATCGTCATGACATTCTTGGCTTTCAGGTACGCTGCTGCCTTGTCGATATCATCGACGTAAAGGGCGATATGGTGTCCACCGATGTCGCTGTTCTTTGGTAGCGTCTTGGCCTGGTCGGGGGCCTGATACTGAAACAGCTCGATATTGGAACCGTTGCCGCAGCGAAGCATGGTGATCTGATCGATGACGGCTCGCGGATGGACGTTGACGACATCCTGCATGAATGTCCCCTTGTCATCCGAGAACGGCCCGAACGACATCGCATTGGAACAACCGATCACATCGGTGAAGAAAGCGGTGGCCGCCTTGATGTCCGGCACGGTGATACCGGTGTGGTCGTGACCGCGCAGACCCGGGATCGAGTCTGCTGACGCAAGCTGCGGCGACGTGCCGATGACGAGGGTAGCAAGTGCGGCAGCCAGAAATCCGGATGTCTTCATGATGTCCTCCTTTGCGTTCTGTCTTGATGCGTAGCGGAATCAGTATTCACCGGCCGGGCTAGCCCGGCGACGCCAGTTGACGTTCGACGGCCTTTGGATCGTGCGCGAGGCCCTGGGCAATGCCGCGCGCCATTTCGCCGACATAGATGTCTTCCTCGCCGGACTCGAAACCGTCGAGGATCTCGGTGGCGGCTTCGGCCGTCGTCATTTTCGGAATCGGCAAACCCGCGGTCATCCTGGTATCGACCGCACCCGGCAGCGCGCCGACAACATGAACGCCCTGCGGCGCCAGCTCGCCACGCAATCCTTGCGTCAGGCTGAGCGCCGCCGCCTTGGACGCGCAATACGATCCCATGAACGGCAGGTTCACCCGCGCCAGAATCGTCAAAATGTTGAGCACAGAGCCCTTGTGAGCGATCAGCGCCGGCGCGAAGGCCCGCGTCACACGAAGCGGCGCGATATAATTGGCCTCGATCTCCTTGCTGGCAATCGTCAGATCGGGGGCGGTCAAGAAGCTGGTGTTGTGATTGATGCCGGCATTGTTGATCAGTAGCGTGACGTCGGGCGCCGCGGCCGCGGCTTTCTTGACGTCATCGTCGTTGTTCACATCCATCTTGAGCGGCACCAGATCGCCGGACGCGGTGAGCCCCGAAATGTCCCGCGCGCCGGCGTAGATCTTGGCGGCGCCCCGTGCCTTGAGCTCGGCGATGAGCGCCTGCGCAATCGCGCCGCTGGCCCCGGTGATGAGAACGACAGAACCCTTGATGGTCTTGGTCATGCGGCTGATCCTTGCTGGTGGGAGGGGACGATCGGGCTGGCATCGTCCAGCCAGCCCGGCTCGACGTCGGGTAACGGGATGGCAGAGAGCAGTTGACGCGTGTAGGGATGCTGCGGCGAGTTGAATATCCGGGCGACCGGCCCGTATTCGACCAGCTCGCCGTGCTGCAGGATCGCAACATCGTCGCACAACACGCGGACGACTGACAGATCGTGGCTGATGAACACCATGGTGAGGCCGAGCCGGGCGCGCAATTCCCGCAGCAGCAGCAGGATATGCGCCTGCGTCGAAACATCGAGACCGGAAACGATCTCGTCGGCGACAATAAAGTCCGGCTCCAGCGCCAGAGCGCGGGCAATCCCGGCACGTTGGCGCTGGCCGCCTGACAATTCATGCGGATAGCGATCGACGAAGCCTTTCGGCAGGCCGACCAGATCGAGCAACGCCGCCGCGCGATCACGCCGATCCTGTCGTCCCTTCAAACGTCCGTAGACCTGGAGTGGACGCGTCAACGTGACGCCCAATCGCAGCCGCGGATTGAGCGATGATTGCGGGTCCTGGAAGATCATCTGGATGCGCGCGCGCAACGGCCGCAACTTTTCTTCGCTGAGGTTGCCGATCTCAATGCCGTCGAACTGGATGCCGCCGGACGTCGGCTGCAGCAGCCGCACCAGCAATCGGCCGAGCGTGGTCTTGCCCGAACCGGACTCGCCGACGAGGCCGAGTACTGAACCGCGCGGGATCGCAAGATCGACCCGCTTCACCACCTCGCGCATCGCCGGCCGCCCGAACAGCGACGACGCGCGCTCCGGGTAGGCAAAGGTCAACTGACCGGTTCGCAGCAGGATTTCGCTCATGCCGGCCCCGCAACGGCAAGCCTGTCCAGCCGGTGCGCCTCCGACCACAGGCTTTCAATCAGAGCCGGCGGCACCGGACGCAGCGCTTCGGCCGGCCGGTCGGCGCGCGGCGTCGCCGCCAGCAGCGCCCGCGTATAGGGATGGCGCGGCTTGACCAACACGTCGGCGGTCTCACCGTCTTCAAGCACGCGGCCGGCATGCAGCACGGTCATGGTCCGGCAGATCTTGGCGACCACGCCGAGGTCATGCGTCACGAACAGGATCGCCGCACCGTGGCGCTGCCTGAGACGCTCGACCAATTGCAGCACCTGACGCTGCACGGTAACATCCAAGGCGGTAGTCGGCTCATCCGCGATCACCAGGCTCGGATCGCAGGCAAACGCCATCGCGATCAACACGCGCTGGCGCATCCCGCCGGAGATTTCATGCGGATAGAGATCGAGAACGCGCCGTGGTTCGCGGATCGCAACTTCGGTCAACAGTTCCGTTGCGCGCTCCAGCGCCTCGCGTTTCGACAGCGCCAAATGATGCCGCAGCATGATCGATATCTGCGCGCCGACGCGCTTGACCGGATTGAGCGACGTCATCGGATCCTGCGGGATCAGCGCAATACGACGGCCCAGCAGGCTTCTCCGCTCCGGCTCCGGCATCGCGAGGAGATCGCGGCCCTCGAACTGGATCGTACCGCTCTGAACGACCGCATTCGCCGGCAGCAAGCCCAGTACGGCGCGCCCGAGCATCGACTTGCCGGCGCCGGATTCGCCGACCAGTCCCCTGACTTCACCGGCTTGAACTTCCAGGCTCGCGCCGCGCAGCACATTGGCCGCCTTGCCGCGAGGTCCGATCGCGACATGCAAATCCTGAACGGCGAGAACGGCGGTCATCGGCGTTGCACCGGGTCGAGCGCGGCGCGCAGGCCGTCGCCGAGAAGATTGAAACCGATCACGCTGAGAATGACACAGCCGATCGGAAACGCCATGATCCATGGCGCCTGATAGATGACCTGGCGTCCCTCGACGATCATTCCGCCCCAGGTCGCGACGTCTCCTGCAACGGAGATTCCGACAAACGACAATATCACCTCGACCAGAATCGCAATTCCCATCTCGACCGCGAACAACGTGACAATCAGGGGAACGAGATTAGGCAGGATTTCCAGCCGCAGGATCTGGCCGCGGCTCAGACCGAGGGCGCGCGCTGCCGACGCGTAATCGCGCTGCAACTGCACCATGGTCTCGGCGCGCACCACGCGCGCGAACCGCGTCCAGTCGACCACCACAATGGCAGCGATTACCGAAGTCAACCCGGCGCCGATCACCGCGGCCAGCACGATCGACAGCAACACCGGCGGAAAAGCCATCCAGACATCGATCAGGCGCGAGACCACCTGGTCGATCCAGCCACCGAACATGCCGGCAATCAGGCCGAATGCGATTCCGATGATCGCCGCGAGCGACGCTGCGATCAGCGCCACCGCAATCGCAGTCCGCGCCGCATACATCAGCCGCGACAGCACGCAGCGGCCAAGACTATCGGTACCGAGCGGAAATGTAACTTCGCCGCCCTGCATCCAGGCCGGCGGCAATTGCGCCGACAACAAATCCTGTTCAATCGGATCGTGCGGCGCGAGCAGCGGCGCCAACAGCGCGATCAGGACAAAGAAGCCCACCAGACCCACACCGATCCATAGCCGCGGCCCGCCGCGCGCAAAACCGGCCCTCCACTGCGAAGGCCGCGCGATCGGACCACTGACCGCGAGATCAACCATGGCGCAACCTCGGATCCAGCAAGGTCACCAGCAAATCGACGGCAAGATTGAGGGCGATGAACAGGATGGCAAAAGTCAGAATCAATCCCTGGATCAGCGGAAAATCGCGATTGATCACCGCATCGATCGCCATGTTACCGATCCCCTCATAGGAGAAGATGCGCTCCACCAGCACCGTGCCGCCGAGCAGCAAGGTGATCTGAACCCCACCCAGCGCCACCGTCGGAATCAGCGCGTTGGGAAACACCTCGCGCAGCAGAATGGCTGGCCGCGAAAAGCCCCGCGCCCGGGCGATCTGTGCATAGTCCTGATCTTCGGCTTCCGACAGCGAGGCCTTGAGAATTCGCGCCACGAGCGCTGCAAATGGCAGCGCCAGCGCGACGGCGGGGAGGATCATATGTTGCAACAGCGCCGAGGCGACATCGAGCCGGCCGGTCAGCAGGCTTTCGATGAGATAGAAATTGGTATGGAAGGTGACATCGAGTTGCGGATCGATCCGGCCGGTAATCGGCAATAGCGGAATCAACACGCCGAACAGCAGCAGTAGGATCAGCGCCCATAGAAAATCGGGAATCGCGAGAAACACACCGATACCGCCATCGATCGCCCATTCGGCGCCGCGCCCCCGTACATAGACACCCGTGAAGGCAACCACGGTCCCCAACCCGACGGCGATCAGCGTCGCCATCGCCGACAGTTCAAGCGTTGCCGGCAATCGCGCCAGCACCAGTTCGAAGACGCTTTGATGGAGACTGATCGAGCGGCCGAAATTGCCCGACAGCGCCTGGCCGAACCAGGTGATGAATTGCTGCGGGATCGATTGATCGAGCCCGTAAAACGCCCTCAGCCGGTCGATGTCGGCGGCTGAGGCTCCGGGCGGAATCATCATGGCGATGGGATCGCCGGGAACCACGCGCAGCAGGACGAACACAATGATGCACACGCCAAACAGCGTGGGCGGAATGAGGACGAGTCGTCTGATGATCTCGCCCCATCTCATAAGCGTCTCGCCTTGCCTTGCGCCTTAAGCAGGCGTGATCAACTGCGGAAGGATCATGCCGTTGGCCTGGGCCACGACCTTGATCCCCTTCTTGTGGATGATCGGCTGAACATACTGGAACAGCGGAATCACCTCGCCTTCTTCGGCGATGTATTTATCGACCGCTTTATAGCCGGCGATCCGCTTGGCCTCGTCCTTTTCTCCCCACAAGGGGCCGATCCGCTCGATCAGATCCTTGCCCTTCCAGGCGCAATGCGGTGACGGGCCGAACATCGCAAATCCAGTTGACGTGGAGGGATCGCCGATCGCATTGCCCCAATTGTAGAACGCGGCCGGCGCCAGCGCATGGCGCCCGCGCAGTTCGAAATGCTGCGCGATCTCGTAGACCTCGATGGTGGCCTCGATGCCGACCTTGCGCCACATCCCGACGATCGCCTGGATCATCTCGTAATCCTTTGGCTTGAAGCCGCGCGTGGTCTGGATGGTGAACTTGACCGGCTTTTCGGGCGAGTATCCGCTCTTGGCCAGCAGGCTCTTGGCCAGATCAGGATCGTAGGACACTTTGATCGAGGGATCGAAGGCGGCATAGCCCGGCGCTTCCAGCGTCGAGATCGGAACGCCGTAACCTTTCAGAAGCCGGTCAACGATCGCCTTCTTGTCGATCGCATGATTGGCCGCGAGACGCACATTGCGATCGAGCATCGGGGCGATGTCGGTGATGAAGATCATCGCGATATCGGACACCGGCTTGGTCTGCCCGGCGAGGCCCGATTTCGATTTCAGGCGGTCGAATTCCTCGTAGGGAATTTCGAACGTGACGTCCGATCCGCCGGATTCGATTTCGGCGACGCGGCTGGTGGGATCGGTGACGAATTTGAACACCACGGTGTCGAAGGCGGGCTTGGGGCCCCAATAGCCGGGATGTGCCTTGAGCCGCAGAAACGCGTTGCGCTCGAACGCGTCAACCTTGTACGGGCCGGAGCCGATCGGCGCCTTCTCGAAACCTTCAGCGCCGACTTTCTCGAAGTAAGCCTTGGGCAGAATGTAGCCAGTGAGGAAAGCCATCCATTTGAACAAGGTCGGCTCGAACTCCACTACATCGCCGGTGATGGTGTTGCCGTCGATCTTGTAGTTGTTGACCTTGGACCAGACGAACTGGATCGGGTTGCCGCTCTTGGCATCGGCGGCGCGGGTCAGCGACCAGACCACGTCTTCAGGCGTCACCGGCGAACCGTCATGCCAGGTCGCGCCCTTGCGCACTTCCATCGTCACCTTGGTGCGGTCGGCGTTCCAGCCCCATTTCGTCAGCAGGCCAGGCTTGAACGACAAATCAGGCGCCTGACCGATATAGGGATCGAAGATCGCCTGATAGATCGACTGGATCGTCGGATTGACCGCAGACAATCCAATGGTCGGATCGAACGACGGCAGATTGACATTGTAAGCAATCGTCAGCGTGCCCGGTGCGGCGGCTTGCGCCGACCCCGCCAGAACGCTGGAGAGAGGTAACGCGGCGGCGCCAGCCAGTTGCAAAACCGCACGGCGAGAAATCGTGGAAGAATTCATGACAATCTACTCCACAGAACGAAACGGCGCCCGGGACGGGCGCCGTCGATTGAAGGCAAATTATTTAGCGCTCTCGGCCCATCGAGCCATCAGCGTGTTCGAAGGCAGCGTCTCGTCGACGAGCTTCTTCGCCTGCGCCACCCCGGCTACGGGGAGCCCAGCCGGATCGAGAAGCCCGATCTGCACCAGCACCGAGGCCTGATCCCAATAGATGTGCTCGTTATACAGCTTGTCGCCGCGGAACCGGACAATGGCGATCAGCGGTACCTCGACATATTTCCCTGTCGGCGCCACGCCGGGCAGCATCCAGTCGATCTCGATATCGTGGGTGAAACTGAACAGCATCTCGTCGACGATACGGTCCGCGCCAATCGTGCGCGAGATCGGGATCAGCTTGGTGTCCTGCGGCGTCTTCGGAATGAAATGGTTCGCGTAGAAACGCAGCAGATCGCGGTAGCCGACGCCGCCGGTCATGGTCGGAATGTGATTAACGTAGGGCTCGGCGACCATCGTTGTCATGGTCTTTTCCGCATTGCGCTCGCCGAATTCCAGCTCGGTATGACGATCCCACAGCGCGGAAAGATCATAATGCGGGCCCATGACCTTGCGGAACAGCGCGATCGAGCGCGAATGCGCCATCAGGCTCGCAGGCTTGTTGAAGCTTGTGCGCTCGGGGGCTGCGAAGGCGTGGTCGCAGCCGGGATACAGATACAATTCGACGTCGGGTCGCTCAGCGAAGGCCGCCTTGATTTGCTCGCGGGCTTCCGCCGGCGCGTATTTGTCGAGCTCGGCGAAATGAAACACCATCGGGCACTTGACCTTAGACGCTTCGCCGATGTCAGCCTCGATGCCGACGCCGTAATAACTGACGGCACAATCGACATCGGTGCGCGCCGCGACGAGATAAGCCAGCTTGCCGCCCAGGCAGAAGCCGAGCGCGCCGACCTTGCCGACGCATTCCGGACGCGCGCGCAACACCTTCAGTGCATCGGCGGAATCCTTGATCGACTGATTGGCGTCGAAACGTTGAAAATAACCGAACGCCTTGTTGAAATCGGCTTCGGTGTAGCCGAGGTCGACGCCGGGCTCCATGCGCCAGAACAGATCCGGCGCCAGCACCACGTAGCCTTCTTCAGCATAATGATCAGCGGTTTCCCGCATCGAGGAATTAACGCCGAAAATCTCCTGCAGCAGCAGAATGCCGGGGCCCGACCCCGATGCCGGGACGGCGAGATATCCCTTGAATGTGCCGCCATCGGCAGCCGCAATATCAATCCATTGTCCTGCCACTGTATTACCCCTCCAAATGCTCGCCTTTGCGCGGAGCCACTACGATTTCGTGCTGCCACTTCATCGTGCTTTCTTAATTGAATTTTTAATGTAAGATTCCCAATTGTAAATAGCATAGATTGAGCATGGGTTGCCTACGCCTTGAGCGCACGCGACATCGGGAGACTGTTTTGAAGAGAGCTACCAATATTGCGCCGAAGAAAACCGGCAGGACGGCGAACAGAACCGCGAAGCCGAAAGCCCAACCTGCCGTCGTCGAACGGCCGGGGTCCTGGCATCTCGCGCGCACCGAGACGGAACGGCGTCTATCGGATTTCGAATTCGGACTGGAGCGGTTGGCGCAAGCCTATTACCGCTGGAAAGCGGCGTGTCTCGCCGCTGTCTGCGACGTGCCGCTCACCGGCGACGACGTCGCCGTGCTCAATGTGGTCCGGATGGGCGATGAGCCGAAGCGGCTATCGGAGATCGGCCAATTGCTCAACCGCGTCGATGTCCCCAATCTGCAATACGCCACGCGCAAGCTGGTTCGCGTGGGCCTGATCGAAACCGAAGGCAGTTCATCGCGCAAGGAGACGCGCTACCGCGCCACCGCGACCGGCTATTCCGTCACCGAAGCCTATGCCGCGTTGCGGGCCGCGACGTTGCCGCCGATGCTCGAGGCGCTCGACGGCTGGGCTGCAAAGTCCGAGACCACCAGCATCCAGCTCGATTTGATCTCGAGCCTTTATGCGCAGGCCGCACAGGTTGCGATCACCCGGCGGCATCAGCCCTGACGGCGCGCCGCGGTCGCGGCCTTCTCGAACGCCTGCCGTCAGCGCGCGATATCCTCAAGCCGGAGGTTGCGCGTCTCGATCATTTGGGTCGCGGCCACCAATCCCAATATGGCGACACCGGCGAACATCAGGAACACCGAGTCGACGCCGCCTTTGGCAAGCATGAAGCCGACCAGGGTCGGCCCGATCGCCGAGGCGACCCGCAGCCATGAGGTCGCAACCCCGGTTCCGATCGCGCGCATCCGGGTCGGATAAATCTCTGGCGTATAGAGATAGACCACGGCGGCGATGGAGCCGACCAGTCCATAGCTGAGTGTGCTGAAGACGATCACCCAGGACACATCCTGCGTCCCGCCGAAAGCCAGCACGCTCAACAACACGGCGCCAAGCCCGAACGCACCCATCATCCAGTATTTGCGGCCGGTGCGATCAATCACTATCGCGCACACCAGCACCAGCACGACCTGAGCGACATTGGTCATGGAAGCTGCACGCAATGCCGGCTTCAGATCGAGGTGATAGACGGTCGTATAAAGTGTCGGCAGCCAGTTGTTGAGGCTGTTGGCGACCAGATACGCCGTAGCCCACAGCACCCAGACGACCAGCGTACGACTGCGATAGGCTGGCGACAGCAACTCGCCCCAACTGCCACGCGAGCGCGGCGGAACCGGGACTTGTGCCGGCATCGTCACAACAGGCGGTATGGCGGATGGCGCCGCGCCGGTGGCGGCCGCCTCCAATCGCCTCACGACCTTTTCGGCTTCCGCCAGACGGCCCTTGCCGATCAGCCAGCGCGGGGATTCCGGCAGTCGCAACAGCATGACCGCGATGATCAATCCGGGAATGCCTCCGATCAGGAACATGATCTGCCATCCCCATAGCGGCACCAGGATCGCACCGACCTGGCCCGTCACCATCAGGCCGATCGGGAAGATCATCTCGTACAGCATGAAGAAACGCCCACGGCCGCGGGCCTTGGACAGTTCGCTGATATACACGGCCGCAACCGGCATCTCGCCGCCGACGCCGATGCCTTGAATGAATCGGAAAGCCAGCAGAACGCCAAAACTCCAGGCGCCGGCGCAGGCGAGACTCATGATCGCGTAGATCGCGGTAGCTGCTGCGGCGCAGGGCACGCGGCCGTAACGCTCGGCCGCCCAACTGAAAGCCAGCGCGCCGATGATCTGACCGACATAGCTGGCGCCGATCAGGAATCCGATTTCCGGCGCCGTAATATGCCACAGCGGCACCAGAATCGGCAGCACGAAGGCGATCGACAGCGCATTGAACGCATCGAAGAATGTCGCACTGCCCATCACGACGCGGGCGCGAACGAACCAGCGCGACGTCGGCACCTGTTCCATACGAACGATCAGGGAAGTGGCGGCATCCTCGGACGCGGATGAGGAAATGGCGGGAGCCTCGGACCGCGGCTCCGCGTTGGCGACTGACAAAGGTTTTCTCCCGCTTGTTCTATTTTTTCGGTCCAACCCTATCGGTCAATACGCGTCACATGCAAGCCAACCTGTTTGCTGCGGTGGAAGTCATTTGATCCACTCACGCCGCAGCCGGTTTCTGGGTGGCGCCTGGCGTAGGAGCGGGCTCATCGAGCGAAATGTTCCAGGCATCGTAGCCATAGAGCCAGCTTGGATCGTCATTGCCGCCGCTCATCCAGGTGTTGGCGCTGGATATTTGCTGGATCTTGGAGGTGCGCGGCTTGCGATGCGCCTCGAAGCGCTTGAAAGCCTTTTCGATTCCATCGATCGACACGTCTTTCAGGCAGCGCGCCAGCACCGCGGCGTCTTCGATCGAGGTCGCCGCACCCTGTGCCATATAAGGTGTCATCGGGTGACAGGCGTCACCGATCAACACGACCCTGCCCTGGCTCCAGTTCGGCAGCGGCTCGCGCTCGAGGATCGCCCATTTGTGACAATCCGGGCAGGCGTCGAGCACCATCCGAACCTCGGGATGGAAGCCGGCATAGGCTGCGCGCAATTCCTTGACGTCGCCCTTCGCCGACCATGATTCCTTGGTCACCCAATCCGCCGGCTCCGGCACGCTGGTGACGAAGTAAAGATCGCTGCGATCCTTGGTGGTGTAGTAGATCACGATGTGACGATCCTCGCCCCACCATTTGGTGCGCGAGATCGAAATCTCCTTTGGCATCAGATTTGACTTGAACACGGAACGGTAGGCGATGCGGCCGCGATGGATCGGCTTGTCCGGTCCGATGATGATATCGCGCACGATGGAGTGCACGCCGTCGGCGCCGATCACGGCATCCGCCTTGGCCGTCGTTCCATCCGCAAAGGACAGCGTCACCGGGCCGCCGTTTTGTTCGAGCCCGACCAGTTTCTTGTTCAGGTGAATGATATCGCTCGGCACGATCGAGGTCAGCGCCTCATGCAGGTCAGCGCGATGCATGCAGAGGAACGGCGCGCCGTAGAGATCTTCCGGCATCGGCAACTCGCGCTTGACCTCACCGGTATCGCCAACGCGATTGAGATGGGAGTACGGCGCAAAGGCATGCGCGCGCAGCGTATCCTCGACGCCGATGCCGCGTAGCACCTTCATCGAGTTCGGCAGCATCTGGATGCCGGCGCCGATCCGGCCGAACTGGTGCGCCTGCTCGTAAACCTGGACGTCGATACCCGCCTGCTGGAGCGTGCCGGCGGCGGCCATGCCACCCATGCCGGCGCCGACGATTGCAATTTTGGGGGTGGCCATGATCCCTGAACTCCTCATCGCGGAGACTGTTGTGCGTCTCCATTCAGCCCCAACATCGGCCTTGCCCCTAGGTATGTAAAATATATCTTTGCTATCAAGTTGATATTTAATAAGTATATATTGTGCAGGAGAAAACGCCGTGGAGCTCAGGCATTTGCGCTATTTCGTGGCGGTCGCCGAGGAAGGCTCGGTCACGCGCGCCGCTCAGCGGCTCAACATGGAACAACCGCCGCTGAGCCAGCAAATCCGCAGCCTGGAGGACGAACTCGGCGTGCGGCTGTTCGATCGTGTCGCCAAGCGCGTTGTTCTCAATGCCGCCGGCAAGCAATTCCTGGAAGATGCACGCCATACCCTCGACAGCGCCGCCGCCGCGATCGTGCGGGTGCGGCGCTTTGATCGCGGTGAACAGGGCCACGTCGCCTGCGGATTCACCAGCTCCGCATCGCTTCATCATCTGGCGCCCAAGCTGATCCGTGCGTTCCGTCAGGCTTATCCGCTGGCCACCTTCGACGTGGAAGAGCGCGAGACGTTCGAGTTGCTTTCCGGCGTCGATGAAAAGCGCCTCGACATGGCGTTCGTCCGCGTCATCAGTTCAGGCCTGCCTGCGCTTGAGAGCCATGTCTTGCATGAGGAAGCCTTCGTCGCGGCGCTGCCGAGGGATCATCGACTCGCCCGCTCAGCCGCACCGGTTGCGCTGTCGGTGCTGATGCAGGAACGCCTCGTGCTCTACCGGCGCCCGGACGGTTTTGGAATCTTCGAAGTGCTGATGAGCGCGCTGCGCCAATCTGGTTTTGAGCCGCACGTGGCGGAACAAGTCCCGCGCATCATCACCGCGATCAACCTGGTCGCGGCCGGACAAGGCATTTCATTGGTGCCTGAGTCGATGCGCGCGCTGCACCATGAAAGCGTCGTCTATCGCAAACTGGTTCGCGGCGCGCTCCCGCCGATGCCGCTCACGCTGGTCTATCGACGCGACAATCCTTCCGCGCTGGTGCGCAACTTCATCGAAGTTGCGCGCGCTGTGCGAACCTGACAACGGCGCTAGCTGCCGTCGAAATTAATCCTCCAGCGGAACACCGCGTGTTTCCGGCCCAAACCAGATCACCACCGCGCCGACCACATAGGCGAACGACACCGCCGCGGCAGCGGCAGGAAACGAACCGAACTCCGCGACCAGCCATCCCGCGATCAGCGGTCCAATGGCAGTGGCGCAGCGTGCGGCGTTCCAGCAAAATCCCTGACCCGTGGCCCTGATGCGGGTCGGAAAAAGTTCGGGCAAGTACACGGCAAAGGTCCCGAAACCGCCGATCACGAAATACCCGTAGATCAGCATGAACCATAGCAGCGTCGGAAGGTCCTTGACGAACCAGAATAGATAGAGCGATGAAGCAAGCGAGCAGATATTGAAGACAAAATACGCGCCCCGCCGGCCGAGCCAGTCTGTGATCCAGATCAGACTGGCGTAGCCCAGGGCGGCCCCGACCATCATCAGCATGAAGGCATAACTGATCGTCGATACGCCGTTGGTGCCGCCGCTGGCGCGCACGAGTTGCTGTATCCAGCTCGGCAGCAGAGTGAGGCCGCCCCAGCAGCCGATCATGACCGAAGATGCGACGATCGCTCCGACAATCGTCCGGCGACGCATATTCGGCTTGAAGATCGCGGCAAACGTCTGCGCGGCGGTCGTTTGGCCGCCATCGCGTTTACGGACCGCAACCCAACGCTCCGGCTCGGGAACGAAAAACCTGATGAGAAGGCTCAACACGGCGGGCAGCGCGCCAGCCGCCAGCACCCAGCGCCAACTGATGGGGCCAAGAAGAAGGTTGTCGAGCGCCGCGGCGAAAAAGCCGAACGCAAACGCCATCTGCATGATTTGCATGGCGCGAGCTCTATGCTTTTCCGGCCAGCTCTCCGCGATCAATGATGCGCCCGCGGCCCATTCGCCCCCGATGCCGAAACCGGCAATCGCCTGCAACGCCGCCAGTTGAATCCAGTCCTGCGCCAGCCCGCTCAAGCCGGTGAAGACCGCATAGATGATGATGGTGATTACCATGGTGCGGGAGCGCCCGATGCGATCGGCCACGACTCCAAAGAGGATGCCGCCGAGGCCCCAGCACAATAGCTTGATGGCCATGATGTAACCGCCATAGCGGGCGATTTCGGCGGGATTGGTGAGTTTCGTCAGGCTGGCTACGCTCGGAAACAGCACGAGCGTAAACAGGTTCAGATCCATCGAATCGAACATCCAGCCCGCGAAGGCCGAAAACAAACAGAGCCACTGATAGGACGTGATTTTCGATTCGTCGGCGACGTTCGTAGCCGTTACGTATGCCATGTTGCGTTTCCCTGACGCCATATGCGTCTATCGTTAGGGCGGCTCTTTTGGCCGCTTTCGTTTATAAAAACCGTGTGGTTCTCACTTGCCGGTGAGTTTCAGGCCGCCTGCTTGTCTGTGATGCGGCCGCCTATTTCCTCAGTGATGGACAGGGCGCACGCCCGCAAAAGATCAAGGATATGATCTTCCGCCATCGCATCGAAGCGTTGCTCCGGAATGGTAAGGCAAACGTCGCCGACCACTTTGCCGCTCGGCCCAAAAATGGGCGCGGCAAGGCCAACGGCGCCTTGCACGCGATGACCGCGCGAAACGGCCGCACCACGCGCCCTGATCTTCTGCAATTCCATCTGAAGGCGGTAGGGCTCCGTGATCGACAAGTCGGTCAACGGCATGAGCCGGGTGCGGGCAATGATCGATTCAATCTCGCTGTCGGAAAGAAAGGCCATGATGGCCAGTCCGCTGGCGCCGGCATAAACCGGTATCCACTGATTGAGATCAACCGCATAGCGCAGGGAATGCTTGGACTCCACCCGCGCGGCAAAGATCATTTCCTGCTTAAGGTCGTCGTAGATGCCGAGCAGCGCGGTCTCGTTACAGGCATCGACCAGACGCTGCATGTGCTTTAGCGCCGCCTGACGAATCGGCGCCTTCGCCGCCGCGATATTGGCGAGGCGATAGAATTCCACGCCCAAAAGATATTTCGAGGACGCGGCATCCTGCCGAACGAACCCTTCGTCCGCCAGCGCGGTCAGGAGTCGGTGGGCACTGCTGGGCGATACACCCATCCCCGCCGCCATCTCCCGCACGCCGATCAAACCGGACGGCTCCTGGATCAGCCGGCTTAGGGCGCGCAGTACCTTGGTTATCGGATTCCTGTCCATGCGTTCTCTACAACGAAACACTTGTTCTTTAATGGAACATGGTAATGGCCTCTCGTCAACTGAAACCAAAGATGATTGCAGCGGTTGACATGGCGAGCGGACCAGATAGGCTTTGGACGGAACACGCGTTCTTCACAAGAGAACGCTTAAACCGCGACCTGAGTATCAACTCGGGCGCGCTCGGCTAGAGCACAGCCGTCTTCGAAAATGAGATTGGGAGGTCTCGATGCCCACATCCGTGGACCGAATGGCAGGCCGGCAATGAAGCCCGCGCCGTTTGAATACCATGCGCCGACGAGTCTCGATGAAGCCGTCGCGATGATCTCGACCCTCGATAACGCAAAGATTATCGCGGGCGGCCAATCCCTCGTGGCGATGATGAACTTTCGCTACGCCATGCCGGATCATCTGATTGATCTCGGAAATATCGCCGGCCTGTCGGGATTGCATTTCGATGCTCAAGCGCTGCGGATCGGCGCGATGACGCGTCAGCGCGAACTCGAATTTTCGGATCCCCTCGCCAACAAAATTCCGCTCATCAAGGCGGCTCTGGCCCATGTCGGACACCGGCAGACCCGCAACCGGGGAACCCTCGGCGGCAGTTTGGCGCATGCGGACCCGGCCGCCGAGTTGCCGACCGCCTGCCTTGCGCTTGATGCCGAGATCGAAATCGCCGGACCCAACGGGACGCGCATCGTTCCGATGCGCGAATTCAGCGCCGGCTTCATGACGACCGCGCTGGGATATGACGAGATCCTGCTCGCGGTTCACATCCGGCCCTGGCGCGAGGGGCACGGCTATTCATTCCACGAATATGCGCGGCGGCACGGAGATTTTGCCGTGGTCGGCGTTGCAGTGCTGCTCGATGCGAACCCCGATGGCGTCATCGAACGCGCGGCTGTGGCGCTTTGCGGCGCCATCGACCGTCCCATCCGGCGCGATGAAGCGGAAGCCGCGCTGGTGGGGCAACGTCTGGACGACAGCGTGATCGCGCGCGCGGCCAATCTGGCGGCAGATATCGAAGCCACCGCGGATATCCATGCCGACGCGACCTACCGGCGGCATCTTGCCCGCATTCTGACGACACGCGCCCTGCATGAGGCGTGGTCGCGAATGAAGACAAAAAAGAGAGAACTGGCGTGACGAAAACCCATTCGATTTCCGTCAATATCAACGGCAAGACGTACACGCGCGATGTCGAAGCGCGAATGACGCTGGCCGATTTCCTTCGGCATGAAATCGGGCTCACCGGGACGCACCTTGGCTGCGAACACGGAGTCTGCGGGGCCTGCACCGTGCTGATCGATGGTCGTACCGGCCGATCCTGTCTGACATTCGCGGTCCAGATGAATGGCCGCACGCTGACGACGGTCGAGGGATTGAGCGTTGCCGGAGGTCTCAACCCTCTCCAGCAGGCCTTTCAGGATCACCACGGCCTGCAATGCGGATTCTGTACCTCCGGGATTCTCATGAGTTTGACCGAACTCTTGTCGGACAATCCCGATCCTACCGAGCAGGAAGTGCGCGAAACCCTCACCGGGCACCTCTGTAGATGTACCGGCTACGCCGGCCCGGTGCGCGCGGCGCTGGCAACGGCAGAGCAGCTCAAGAACATCAAGGGAGCTGCGTGATGGGAGTGAAGAATTTCGGAGCCCGCGTCAGCCGCTTCGAGGACGTAGCCCTCGTCTCGGGCAAGGGCCGCTACGTCGACGATATCCATCTTCCAGAAACGTTGCATGCGGCATTCCTGCGCAGCCCGCATGGGCACGCACGGATCAAGTCGATCGACACTTCCGCAGCACTGCGCTGCGAGGGCGTTCACGCCGTTTTGACGGCAGACGATCTGCCTGAGCAGATGCGCAAGCAGCGAATGCCGTTGCTGCTTCCCAATTCAACAATGTCGACGCTGCGCACCCAACACAGCCTGGCCGTGGAGGAAGTCTGCTATGTCGGGCAGGCGCTCGCGATCGTCGTGGCCGACAGCCGCTATCTGGCTGAGGACGCGCTGGCCGCGATCGAAGTCGACTATGAAGTACTTGGGGCGGTGAGCGACGTCCGTTCGGCCCTCGCCCAGGGCGCCCCCCGCGCGCATGCCGATCTCGACAGCAACATCGTCTCCGAATTCGTCATGAAATACGGCGATGTCGAAGCGGCGTTTGCATCGGCACCGCATGTGTTTCGCGAAGAGCTCTGGCAGCACCGCGGCGGCGGGATGGCCATGGAAACGCGCGGCGTACTCGCGCAACCCGATGTCATGACCGATGCTCTCACGCTGTGGTCTTCCACCCAGACACCGCACATCGCGCGGCGGATGCTCGCCGAAATCCTCGAAGTTGACCTGGAGAGCATTCGCATCATCGCCCCCGATGTCGGCGGCGGCTTCGGACCCAAGGCGATCTTTTATCCGGAAGACGCAGTCGTCGCACACGCCGCCCGTGCGCTCGGCCGGCCCGTCAAATTTATCGAGGACCGGCGCGAACATTTTCTGTGCGCCACGCAGGAGCGCGACCAATACTGGAACGTCGAGATCGCGGTGGACAATGACGGCATGATTCTCGGCGTGCGCGGAGACATGCTGCATGACACCGGCGCATTCGTCCCGTGGGGCATCATCATGCCCTATATCGCGGGCGCCACGATGCCGGGTCCCTATGTCGTTCCGTCCTATCATCTCGCATGCACCGTCGCATTCACGAATAAAGTAGCCACGACGCCGGTTCGCGGCGCCGGCCGGCCGCAAGCCGTTTTCGCGATGGAACGGCTGATGGACAGGGTCGCGCATGAACTGAAACTCGATCCAGCCGATCTGCGCCGCCGCAACTATATCCGTCCCGAACAGATGCCCTATTCCGTCGGCCTGATTTTCCGCGACGGAAAGCCGCTGATCTATGACAGCGGCGATTATCCCCGCGGGCATGACGCCGCGCTGGAACTCGCCCGCTATGCGGACTTTCCGAGGCGGCAGGCCGAAGCGACAGCCAACGGCCGCTTCATCGGCATCGGCCTGGCTTCCTATGTCGAAGGCACTGGTCTCGGTCCGTTCGAAGGCGTCACGGTGCGCGTTTTACCGAGCGGCAAGGTCCGGGTTACCTCGGGTGCGACCAGCCAGGGACAGGGCACGCGAACCACACTGGCCCAAATCGTCTCCGATCAGGTCGGCTGCCGAATCGAAGATGTGACCGTCACGATCGGCGACACCGCCGGTATCGCCAACGGCGTCGGCGCGTTCGCGAGCCGGCTCGCGGTCAACGCCGGCTCCTCGGCGTCCATCGCGGGCACCCATGTGCGGGCTTCGATCATGAAGCTGGCGGCGCGAACGCTTGGTTTGCCTGAAAGCGAAATTGATCTCGAAGATGGAAAAGCGATCGGGCGCGGCGGCAATCGTCCGACCGTCTCGTTCGGCGAACTGGCGCGTGCGGCGCAAGGCATGCCTGGATTTTCCATGGAATCCGACCAGCCCGTAGGCCTGGAACATACCGCCTACTTCGCGCCGCCGCAGGCCGCCTATTGCAGCGGAACGCATGTGGTGGAAGTTGAAGTGGACATCGGCACCGGCGCCGTCAAAATCCTCAACTACTCAGTTGGCCACGATTGCGGCAATGTCATCAACCCGCTGATCGTCGATGGGCAGGTGCAGGGCGGCGTCGCTCACGGCATCGGCAACGCTTTGCTCGAATGGATGCAATATGACGAGAACGCGCAGCCGCTGACCACCACCTTCGCCGACTATCTGCTGCCGATGGCAACTGATGTTCCGATCTGCGCCATCGCGCATGTCGAAACCCCCTCGCCGCTCAATCCGATTGGCGTCAAGGGCGCTGGCGAGGGCGGAACCATCCCCGCCGCCGCGGCCATTATCGCGGCAATCGAGAATGCGTTGTCACCCTTCGCAGTCCGTTTCACCGAAACGCCGCTGATGCCCGATCGCATCGTGCGGGCCCTCGAACGGGCCGGCGCATATGGCGAGCACGCCGCATAGCTTCGGAGCGTTGCGTAAAAAGGATCCATCATGAAGATTCATAACGAGTTTACTGTCCCCGTTCAGCCGGCAGAGGCATGGGCGAAGCTAAATGATGTTCCGCGCATGGCGCGCTGCGCCCCTGGCGCACAGTTGCTGGAGCAAGGCGAGGATGGCGCCTATGTCGGCACGATCTCGGTCCGGCTTGGCCCCGTGCTTCTCAACTTCAAGGGCAAGCTGATCTACAAGGAAGTCGATGAGGCGAACCATCGCGTGATGGCGGAAGCGAGCGGCTCCGAAACCAAGGCGCGAGGAACCGCACAGGCGAACGTGGTGTTCTCGCTTGCGAGTGCGCCTGAAGGCACCCGCGTGCTGGTGGATACCGATGTTCAATTGGCCGGTTCGATCGCGCAATATGGGCGGGGAGCGGCCTTAATCCAGAATACCGCTCAGGTGATCATGAACGAGTTTGCCCGCAACTTCGCGGCCCAGATCGAATCCGGTGATGATGAAGCGCAAGATTCTGCGAAACCAATCTCGGGACTGAAGGTCCTGTTCGATGGCGTGCGCAACACCATCAAGGGCTAAGCCCACGATTGGCCGGCAGCATTTCAATTCAAGCCATATCTTCTGAAAGGACGACGATGGAAACCGCCCCGTTTTTCGTGACACGCGACGAAGCCGGCTTCACCGCAACCATAACATTGAGCCGCCCGGAGCAAGGCAACCGCCTGATGACCGAAGATGTCTCCGCGCTGGGACAGGCCATCCGCGAGTGCGGCGCCGATCCGGCCGTCAAAGCCGTCATCATTCGTGCGCAAGGCGAGCACTTTTGTCTTGGCAGAGACCCAGGTCCCGCTTCGGCGAAACCAAAGAACGCGCTGGCAATGCGCACCGGCGTCACGCAACCCATTCTGGACCTTTACGCCGATATCCGCGCAACGCCGGTCCCGGTTATCGCGGTTGTGCAGGGCGAGGCGCGGGGATTCGGCTGCGCCATGGTCGGCCAATGCGACCTGTCGATCGCGGCCGAAGGCACGCAATTTTCTCTGCCGGAAATGGACACGAACTTGCCGCCGACACTCGCCATCTCGGCCGTACTCGGCAAGGTGCCACCCAAGCGCCTGATGCACCTCGTCTACACAAGGACAAAAATCGGAGCCGCTGAAGCGCTGGAATTGGGCTTTCTCAGCGAAGTCGTCCCCGCGGACAAGCTTGACGCCGCGGTCGCAGCCACGCTGGCCAAGTTGACGGACCGCAGCCGGCCGGCAATTGCCGCGGTAAAGGAATATCTCGCGGTCGCACCGCATATGGACCCGGACGCCGCTGCCCGCTATGCCTCGACCTTGTTGTCCGTCGTGCTCTCCTCGAAGGAGTAATAACGCCGGACTTTCGCGAGGTTCGGTTCCCATGGCGTTTCCGCTCGACCATATCGTGATCAATACGCTGTTCGACATGGAGCGCGCCGCCGCGCTGATGGAACAGCTCGGCTTCACGGTGACGCCCCGGGGCTATCATTCGCTGGGTTCGATCAACCATCTGATGGTTTTCGAAGGCGGCTATCTGGAACTGGTCGGCTTGCCCTTGGGAACGGACGTCCTGCGCCGCGACGTCCTCGAAAGCCCGCTTGGCCTCAATGGGCTGGTGTTTCAGGCCAGGGAAGTAGACGCCATTATCGGCCCGTTGCGCGACAGCGGACTTGCGATGCTTCCGCCGCAGGATTTTTCGCGTCCGGCCATCATCGACGGTATCGAGCAACTCGTCCGATTCCGGACCACCCGGACGGCCCCGGAGCTTTTTGCGGCGGGCCGGGTCTATTACTGCCAGCACTACACGCCGGAACTGGTGTGGCGCCGCGAATGGATGGCGCACGCCAATGGCTGCAGTGGGCTCAGGGAGCTGGTGGTCGTGACCAACGCGATCGAGACCGACGCAGCGCTATATGCCAAGGCTGGGCAGGCTCCGACGAAACAACGCGAGAACGACGTCTGGACCATGGATCTGGCTGATGCGTTTCGTATCACGCTGATGTCGCCCACGAGGTATCGCGAACGCTACGGCGCGCTTTGCGTCGAGGCCGACGGTCGCAATAGTTTCTTCGGTGCAATCGTACTCAAAACGGATGACATCGGCCGCATCCGGGATCGCGCCGTCCCTCTTCCCGAGTTGCGTTCGGCAACGGGCGAGCATTCGCTGACTTTGCTGGCGCCGTTTCTCAACACGCTGTTCGAGTTTCAAAGCGACCGGTAACTCAGTCTGTGTCACCAAGCGCCTCCCAGATCGCACGCGTATACGCGCTGAAATCCGGGCTGCCACGCAGCGCACGCAGGTTTCGCGGACGCGGCAGGTCGATCTGATGCTCCGCGACGATGCGGGCCGGCCGCGGCGAAAACACCAGCACCCGGTCGGCCAGCGCAACCGCCTCTTCAATATCATGGGTGACGAACAGGATGCTGCGCCGTTCCGCTTCCCAAATGCGCAGGAGTTCGCGCCCCATCACCGCCTTGGTCTGGAAATCGAGTGCGCCAAACGGTTCATCCATCAGCATCACCGCGGGCTGATAGGCCAGCATGCGGCCGAGCGATACACGGTGACGCATGCCGCCGGAGAGTTGCGCTGGATAGGCGTCGCGAAACTCGGAAAGGCGCAATAGCGCCAACAAATCGGCAATGCGCTGTTTCCATTGCGAGGGCGATACACCCGCCAGCGCGAGACCGACCTCGATATTTTCACGCACCGTCTGCCAGGGCAGCAGCGTGTCTTTCTGGAACATGAAGCCGATATGCTCGGGCGGCCCATCGACCGTTTTGCCGTCGACGGTGATGCTTCCGCTTTCGACGGCATTGAGGCCCGCGATCGCGCGCAGGATTGTCGACTTGCCGGAACCACTGGGGCCCACGAGGACCACGAATTCAGCCTTGTCCACCGCAAGACTGACACGATCGACGACCGGCAGGCGGCCGCGCGGGGTCTCGTAGGACACCGAGACATTATCGAGCAGAATACGGGGAGCTTCGGTCGCGACCGTCATCTGGTTTCGTGGCGCCAATGCAGCGCCCTTTGTTCGATCATGAAGATGATCTGGTTGGCGATCATCGCGAGCAGCATCAGTAGAAACAGACCGGCGAATACGCCTGTTGTATCGAGCTGGCCGCCGGCCCGCACCACGTACCAGCCAAGGCCGCGATTGGCGCCGATCAATTCGCCGACGACCGCACCGACTAGCGACAGCCCGATCCCGATGCGAAAGGACGCGATCAGCCAGGGCACAATGGAGGGTATCGTCACCTTGCGCAGGATGTAGGACCGCGGCGCGCGCATGGTGCGCATCAGGTCGATCATATCGGGATCGATGGTCCTGATACCTTCGGTGACATTGAGGATGAAGACGAACACCACCATGGAGAACGACATCATCACCTTCGCGAAAAGACTGATGCCGAACCACAGGATGAACATCGGCGCCAGCGCGACGCGCGGCAGGCCATAAAGGCCCATCACGAAGGGATCGACGATCTTGGCGGCACGCCGGTAATGCGCCAGCGCGATACCGATCGGCGTGCCGACGATCGCGCCGAGGAAAAGCCCGAGCAAGGCTTCCGAGACCGTGGTGCTGACATGCCGCCATATCTCGCCGCTTTTGAACAGCGCGAATAGCCGTTCGCCAATCAGGCTTGGCCGGCTGCTCCAGAATTCGTTGAATAGATTGCCGGCAGAAAATTCCCAGATCAGCAATAATCCGATGACCAGCACCAAACGCCAGACCAGGGCCGAAACGTCGATGCCGTCGCGCGCCGGACCGCTCGGGGCGAGAATTTCTTCGGCAATGACGGGATCGGTCATGAGGTCATTCGGTTCAGGGCAGATAGCGCAGCGCGACGACGTCCTGGTAGGTGACTTCCTTCACGGTGGGGTCTGCGACCCGCAACATCTCCAGCGCGGTCTTGAATCCGGCCTCTTGCGCGTGCCCGTCATGCGACAGGCTGCGCGCGGCTGCGTCCTTGGCAACGGTCACGACGAGATCCGGCGACAGCGTGGGAAACCGCTCGTGAACCGCAGCCTGCACAACGGCCTGATCGGTCTGGATCAACTTCTCGGCCTTGACCACGGCGCGCGCCACCGCATGCGCGGTGGCATCGTTCGCTTTCAACCAGCTACCAACGACAACGAGATCGAGCGCCATGTAATCGAGGTCGCGGAAATCCGCGACGAATTTGTATTTTCCGGTGGCCATGTAGGCCTGGACATCGGGCGTCGTGAACATGCCGGCGGCGACGGAGCCGGTGTCGAGCGCGGCACGCATCGACCCGCCGGTTCCCGCGGCGATAATCTCGTAATCGCTGTCCGGATTGAAGCCGGCCTTGCGGATCATGAAGCGAAGCGTGTTGTCGGTGAGGCTGCCGGGCGACGTGATTCCGACCGGCTTGCCGCGCAGGCTTTTCAGATCGGTTGCGGGGGAGGCGACCGGCGCCAGCAGCGAATAAGGATGCTTGTCGAGCAGGGCGACCAGAACCGCGCCCCCCAATCCGCGACTGGCCAGCCTCAGCGCATGATCGCCGGCACAGATGCACAGATCGACGCCGCCGCCCGCCAACGCCTGCACCGCCGGCCCGCCTCCGTCGAAATCGACGATCTCGGCGCTGATCCCTTCCGCCTGAAACAGCTTTTGCTGGATCGCGACCACCACGGGGATCGACGCAATCGACACCTGGGCCGAGGCAATGCGAAGCGACGTCTCCGCACGCGACGTTGCGGTGAACGCCGCCATCATACTCCCTACGCAAAACGCGACGGCGACCAGACGGAAATTCAATCGTGTCCTTAATCCGTTCATGCCCGCACCAGCATCAGTTCGGTAACTTGGCGGCGAAGGCTGAATTGCGAAGGCAGAGGCAGCCTTTGGGGTCCTGCCATAATCTTTCCTTTTCATGCAGAAGACCGATCGCCCGGGCCACCGCGTTGAACTCATAGTTCGAGAAGCGCTCGGCGACATCAGTGAAATACAGCGGCGTCTTCTCGATGACGGCGGCGATCTCTTCCGCCAATTTGGCGATCACATCAGAAGATGCCTTCTTGGCCTCAAGGTCGGCCTTGCCGCCAACGTAGTCCGATATCTTGGCCGTGTCGGCGTAGGCGTAGGTGATGCGCTCGTAGCGCTCCTTGGGAATTCCCTCGGCGATGGTTGCGTCGATACCCACCTTGGCGGTGGTCGGCACGATACCGTGCGGCGTCGGCGCGAGGCTGGGGTCCAGAGGTTTGCCTCGCGCATTGCTGACAATCATGATGTCGCGGTCGCCCTGGACGCGGGTCGCGATCGCCCATTCGACTTCGACGGGATTAAACACGTCGATATCGTCATCGACGACGACAACATGCTTGATGTCCATCACCGACAACGCGGCCAATAGCGCGTTCTTGCCATCGCCGGCCTGCTTCTTGATCGAGATCACCGCATGCCAGAACGTGACGCCGCCCATCGTCATGTTGATGTCCTTGACCACGACGCTCGCGGTGCGCAACGCCTGCCGGATCGCGGCATAACGCGTCGGCGCCATCAGCCAAGTGTTCTCCCAAGGCATATGCAGCGAGTAATAGACCGCATCGCGGCGCATCGACACGGCTTTCACCCGCACGATAGGATTCCAGTGCAGGCCACCCATCAGCCAGGTGAATTCGCCGAAACGGCCTTCCGGCTGGGTCCAGCCTGTCGGCAACACCTCCGCTTCCAGCACGATTTCAGCATCCGCCAGATAGGGAACATCGACGGTCTCGCAGGCGGCCAGTTGGACCGGCCGTCCGCGAATGCCCCCAGCGATCGCCATCTCGTCGGTACCGAGCGGCGCCTTGAAACCCGCGCCGAGCAGTTCGATCGGATGTGTGCCGATGCTGATCGAAATCGGCAAAGGACGTTTTGCTTCCAGGGCACGCTGCACGAACAGCCGCATGTTGTTGGGCGTCACGATATCGATGCCGGTCAGGTTCTTTTCCTTGACCATGAAGCGATAGATACCGGTGTTCATCCCGTATTCGGGATCCCTGGCAATGACGACCCCGGCGGTAATCATTGGACCGCCGTCATAAATCGAGGACATCGGGATCGGCAGTTTGTACAGATCGACGTCATCGCCTTTCATGACGAGCTCGCGGGTCGGCGAACTCGCGACGCGCTCGGGCGGAATTGGATTGTTGAGTCCCTTTTTCAGCCGCTCTTCGATCTGCAGGTATTCGGTTGCGCCCATCGACATCATGGCGCGTTCGCGGGTGCGGATAATGCCCGAGACGACCGGCATGTCATAGCCAATGACCTTGTGGAAGAACAACGCCTTGTCGGACTGGTCGACCAGAGTCGCGATGTGACGGATGTCGATCGGTTGACGAAAATCGACCATTTCGCCAGCCTGGCGTAATTGATCGAGGAACCCGCGGAACGTCTCGTCCATTCGACTCTATCTCCGTGCCGTCGTGCTCTCATTCAAGGATTGTGCCGCGTGAGCCTTGCCGCTCATCAACTTTTCGGCAGCCAATTCGCGTAAGGCATTGCGATCAACTTTGTTGGTCGAAGCCAGAGGAAGGCTATCGACAAACCAGATCGAGCGCGGATGCTGGTAGGCGGGGGCATTTTTGAGGGCATATTCTTTCAAGGCGCTTTCCGTGAGATCGCTGCCTATGTGCGCGACCACGAAAGCCACGGGCTTGGTGCCCTTGATGTCATCGGGGACAGGCACCACGCAGGCCTGGATCACGTCGGGATGCGTTTCCAGCATCTTCTCGACTTCGCCCGGGAAGATGTTTTCACCACCGCTGACGAACATATCGTCGGTTCGGCCGACGAAGAAATAGAAATCGTTCTCGTCGCGGCGGAACACATCGCCGGTGATATAGAATCCGTCAGGCGTGATGGGAGGCTTGATGTCCGGGCGGTTGTGATAGCCGGTCATGATCGCCGGGCTTTTCATCTCCAGCACACCGGTGTTGGCGGGCTTTCCATCCTCGCCGATCAGCCGCAGCTGCACGTTGGGGTGGGGATAACCGACCGACATTTCCGGTTGTGGCAATTTTTGGGGGTGCGGTCCGAACACGACGGGACCAGCCTCGGTCGTGCCGTACGCATTGGTCACAGCCGCAGACGGTAGCGTGCGGTGGATCGCTTCCAGCAGACTGTGGCTGACGGGCGCCGATCCCATGCGCAGGAACTCGACGCTGGAAAGATCCGTCGCAGCAAGTCTTTCCTTGTCGTTCAGCATCATTGCGATCATCGGCGGCACCGCCGTGAGCCATGTGCAATGATAGGTCTCAATGGCGTGCAAATAGAGCTGTGTGGTGAACTGCGGCAGCAGGATCACCGTCGCGCTGGCCGCATGCGCCAACTGGCTCATGGCCAGCGCATTCATGTGATAGAGCGGTGCGGCGACCAGAAAACGGTGGCGCGACATATCCTGCGCGGCCATGCGCTGCTCGACCACCCAGATATGGCTTTGGTGCGAAAGCACGACGCCCTTGGGACGACCGGTCGAGCCCGACGTATAGAGAAACATCGCGGATTCGCCGGGCTTCGCCACCAGCGCGGTGAACGGCCCTGGCTGAATAAAGCTGGCGAAATCGCTGTTGTCGCCGTCGAATCGAATGCGCGGCAAATCCTTTGGCGCGTTGTCGAACCGCTGGACATCGCAGAACACCAGCTTGGCGCCAGAGTCATGAATGATGTAGTCGATCGTAGCCGCCGGAAATTTGAAATTGACCGGGACCGCCACGAAGCCGGCGCGCATGATGCCGTGCACGGTCGTGAGATATTCAAAGCGGTTGGCCGAGAGGATAGCAACCCGGTCGCCGCGCACGAGACCACGCGCCGTGAGCGCCCGGGCCACCGCATTGGCCTGCGCTTCGAAATCCCGGTAGCTGAAACGGCGCTCTTCTCCGGTGCCCAGATCGATGATGGCGATCTTGTCGAGATCGCGATCCGTCGAGGTCAGCGATCCCAGATTTATGAACGCAGGAGCTTTGGACACCACGGAAATCTCTATCAGGCCGGCGGAGCTGTCAGATAGGTTCCGCGCCCGCTGGCCAAAAGACGTCCCTCATGATCGAACACCTTGGCTTCCGCGACCGAGAACTGCCGGCCGAAATTCACGATCTCGCCGCGCACCGTCAGCACGCCAGGCATCGCCGCGCGATGATAGTCGACCCGAAGATCGATGGTCGGAACGCCGCGCCCGGTTTTGGAGACCATGGCCCAGTCCGCGGTGAGATCGACCAGCGTCGCCAGGATGCCTCCATGGATATAGCCGCGATCGGGATTGACCACCCATTCCTCTCGCGAGGTCGCCGTCAACTCGATGGTGCCGCTACCGACCGCGACGACTTTCAATCCAAGCCATTGATGAAACGGACCACGCGAGATCAGCTTCTGGACGTCTTCGACGCTGGGGACTTCACTCATCAAATCACCTCTTCCTGGTCCGCGTCTTCTGTAGAGAGTATAGGTTCGCAGGACGGTACCATGAACTTACTTCATTGATCACGGCACCACGACAACTTTGCCGATAACTTCACGATCCCTGATCAGACGCAAACCTTCCGCGGCCTGATCGAGCGTCAGGACCTCGTCGATCACAGGCTTGATCTTGTTCTCGACGATCATCTTCATCAGATCTGTCAGATTTTCTTCATAAAAGCTGTTCGAGCCGATTATCTTGAGCTCGAAGCTCCAGACATAGCGCAGATCTTCCTTCGGATCATGCCCCGCGGTGGCGCCGCACACCAGCAGGCTCCCGCCGCGCTTGAGACAGCGCAGCGACGGCACCCAGGTGTCGCCGCCGGTGAAATTGATCACGACATCAACGCCACCTTCATAGGTGCGCCGCTGCGGCTTGCCATATTTTTCGATGGCCCATTTCGAGAAGTCGACTTCCTTGTAATTGATCGCCTCATCGGCGCCCATCGCCTTGAGCTTTTCCATCTTCTCGGCACTGCTGGCGCAGGCAATGACTTCGGCGCCGAGCAGCTTGCTCAGGATCACGCAGCCGGTGCCGACGCCGCCGCTGGCGCCGAGGATGAGGACGCGGTCGCCCTTGCGGATGGTGTTGTGGGTGATCAGCATGCGATGCGCGGTACCGTAGGCCACCGGCAGGGACGCCGCTTCCTCGAAGCTGACGCCATCGGGCATCGCGATGAGCTGATCGGCCTCGACCAGGCAATATTCCGCCATGCCGCCGTCGAGCATTTCGCCCATCAGGCCCTTTTTCTTGTTCAGCGGATTGACCAGTACACGGCTCCCGACCTTCCAGCCGGAAACGCCCTCGCCGATTTCGACGATCTCGCCTGCCATATCGAGACCGATGACGACCGGCAGCGGCACCTTGATGCCGGGCATCCCCTGCACGGTAAATACGTCATGATAATTGAACGACGAGGCGCGCACGCGGATGACGACGGCCCCAGCCTTCGCTGTCGGCTTGGGGTGATCCTTGACCACCGAAAGATTTTCCAACCCGCCATGCTGGCGCAGAACCAGCGCTCTCATCGTTTCTGACATATTATGTTCCTGTTGGTTGCGCCTGCGCCCTGAACGGCGCAAACGCATGCGATTCCTCAAGCCCGACGTTAGGCGGCAGTTAGCAGCGTCACCGCACCTCGTCGAGACAGCTCATGCTCTTCCCTTTTGCCGGATGACTTCAACACCGGGTTTTCTGCCCGTCGCGAAACCAACCCGCCCTCAGACCCCCTGAGCTTTCCTACCCCGGGGGCTGAATGTATTTTGCCGAGACCGCGCGCCATATCAAGGCATATTTCCAGAACGAACAGAATGAAGGCATGGAATCGCAAAATCCTCACTATCCTAGCAATTTTTATCCCCGCGACGACGGGCTTGATATGTCAAACTCTGCATTTGTGTTACCAAATCTTTGACATCAGGTTTCGGGGGACGGGGGTACGCATGGACGATCTCGACTTCACGCTTCTGCAAATCCTGCAGGAGGATGCGACACTGAAGGTGGCTGAAATCGCTGAAAAGGTGGGGCTATCTCCGACTCCCTGCTGGCGTCGTATCCAAAAACTCGAGGAAGAAGGCGTCATTCGCAAGCGCGTCGCCTTGCTGGATCCGGTGAAACTGCAAGTCGGCGTCACCGTCTTCATCGCCATCCGCACCAATCAGCACAACGCGGCCTGGGTCAAGAAGTTCTCCGCGATCGTGATGTCGATCCCGGAAATCGTCGAGTTCTACCGCATGAGCGGCGACGTCGATTACCTGCTGCGTGCCGTGGTGCCTGATATCGCCGGCTACGACGCGGTGTACAAACGGTTGATCGAGAAAATCGAGCTGGGCGATGTCAGTTCGAGCTTCGCGATGGAGCAGATCAAATTCACGACAGCCTTGCCGCTGCAGTTCGCAATCAACAGCGAAGCGGCGGCGCGGAATGCCAAGGAAGGCAAGTCGTAACCCCGGTACGCCAGCTTTTGTCAGCTTTCCTGCATCGCGGCGCCGACGATCAGATCGATCGCCGGCAGCAGATCCGAAAGTGACTTGCCCGGGCGCTTTTCAAGCGCGAGCGTCACCACGCTGCGGAGAACCGAACGCAAATCATCAGCCGTGACGTTGTCCCGCTCCGGCGCTCGCAGCGGCAAGCGTTCCGCCAGCAGTTGGTTTTGCAGCCGCTCGGCGGCGAGCTCGGCGGCCTTGATTGTCGATCTGAACGGCTCTGTCGCACTGCCCGGCGCGGGCGATGGTCCGCTCTTCAACCGGGTGCGGATAGCCCGCAGCGGATGCACGATCTGTTCGCGCCAGGGCTGGCAGGCACCGTCCAATTCCCTGATCTCGGAAGGCGTCAGCAACACACGATGCCGGGCCGCGGCGAAAACGATCATGAGCGACATCATGACATCGACACCGGCCTCGTCCTGCAGTTTCAGGCAGGCATCGGCTATCCCGGGCTGGGTGTAGAGATGCAGGGCGAAGGCCCAGCTTTCAACCTCAACGTCGGAGCGGGACTGAGTCATGAATCCGAATTCTTGATCGAATTCAATCCACCCCAGCGACTGACCGCCGCAGTCTCGATCTCAAACAGGTCGAGCACCCGGCCCAGGGTGTGATCAACCATCTGCTCCAGGCTTTCCGGGCGCGCATAGAAGGCCGGCACCGGCGGATAGACGATCGCGCCCATTTCGGTGACCGCCATCATCGAACGCAGATGACCGAGATGGAGCGGGGCTTCTCGCACCATCAGCACCAGCCGCCGCCGTTCCTTGAGGACGACATCGGCCGCGCGCGTCAGCAGCGAGGAGGTCACGCCGGTGGCGATCTCGGAGAGGCTTCGCATCGAACAGGGCGCAACCACCATGCCGAGCGTCCGGAACGACCCGCTGGAAATGGATGCCCCGATATTGTCGATCTGATGCACGACATCGGCCAGCGCCGTTACCTCTGCGATATTGATATCGAGCTCCTGCGTCAGCGCGATCCGCGCCGAGCGGCTGATCACGAGATGCGCTTCGATGTCGGTCGGCTGCAACAGGCGCAACAACCTGACGCCATAGATGGCGCCGGAAGCCCCGGTTAATCCGACGATCAATCGCCGCGGAGATGAAGTCATCGGAAAGGATCCAGTCCTCTTAAATCATTGCGTGCCGCTGCGCTGGAGTAGCACAAAATCGATACCAATCTCGTCAGGCGCCGAGGAAAAAGCCTCGGACATCTCCACCCAAATTTAGACATGCATCGCCCAAAAATCCACCAAAGCCTGATTTTTATGCCTCATATTCCTATATATACGCAAAATATAACTCAAAAATACGAATATGAAGCAATTTTCATTAGATTTGTGGCAAGAAGCTGGTACATTCATCTCACTCTCGCACCACCAAGGACGAATGACATGCGCACGATCGGGTTGTTGGGCGGCATGAGCTGGGAAAGCACCGCAGTCTACTACCGGCGCCTCAACGAGAACGTCCGCGATCGCCTCGGCGGTTTGCGTTCCGCCAAGGTGATCATGCATTCCGTCGACTTCGAAAGCATCGTCGAATTGCAGAAGGCCGATGCCTGGGATCAGGCCGGGACGGTTCTCGCCACGCTGGCACGCAACCTCGAGACCGCGGGCGCAGATTGCGTGTTGATCTGCACCAACACCATGCACAAGCTGGCCGACACCGTGCAGGACGCGATATCGATACCGCTGCTGCACATTACGGATGTCACCGGGCAGGCCGTGGCCTCCGCCGGCTACCGCCGGCCGTTGCTGCTCGCGACGCGCTATACGATGGAACAGGATTTCTACCTCTCGCGATTGCGTGACAGGCATGGGCTTGCTCCCCTGGTGCCTGACGCGGAGGACCGGACCGCCGTGCACGACATCATCTTCAACGAATTGTGCTGCGGCGTAGTACGAGAATCCTCCCGGCAGCGTTATCTGGAGATCATTGCAACTGCGCAAGCGGCCGGCGCCGACAGTGTCATTCTCGGATGCACGGAAATAGGCCTCCTGATTGGTCCTCAGCATTTCGCATTGCCGGCGTTCGACTCGACATTGCTGCATGCCGATGCCGCGGTCGCATTCGCGATGGAGCGGCATGGCGAACCCACGCGGAGTGCGGCATAGCGGCGCTCGCCCCCAAAGGAAGCACAGACTTTGGCATGGTTTGTGCTACCTGAAGGGACATGAAGAAGATTCTACGCCGTCAATTTCTGCACCGCGCGGCAGGTGCTGTTGTCCTTCCATTTCTGCCGGCGATTGCGCGCGCGCAATCCTATCCGGCGCGCCCGGTGCGGATGATCGTTCCGTATTCGCCGGGCGGTCCTACTGACGTTTGCGCGCGTTTCATCGCGCAAAAACTCTCGGAGCGGCTGGGCCAGCAATTCTATGTCGAGGATATCGCCGGCGCGGGCGGCAATATCGGCACCGGACAAGCCGCGAGAACCGCGGCGGATGGCTACACGGTTCTGATCACGGTGAACAGCTACGTGATCAATCCGAATCTGTATCCCAAGGTGCCCTATCGCGTGCTGCAGGACTTCGATTCCGTCACGCTCGCGGTCGGCTTTCCCTCCGCGATGGTGGTCAATCCTTCGGTGCCGGCCACCACCGTCAAGGAGCTTGTCGCGCTGATCAAGCAGACGCCCGGCAAATTCAGCTTCGCTTCGCCGGGATTTGGTACGCCGTCGCATCTGCTCGGCGAACAATTTCGTGTCGTGCTGGGCCTCGACCTTGTGCACGTTCCCTACGGCGGCAGCGGCCCGAGCATGATATCGGCGGCCGCCGGCGATACGCCGATTGCCTTCGCCGCGTTGTCGGCGGCGGTACCGCTGATCAAGGACGGCAAATTGCGGGCGCTCGCGGTCATGAGCAAGAACCGCTCGCCGGCGCTTCCTGATTTGCCGACTATCGGCGAAGCCGGTTATCCCGGCCTCGACGGCGACGCCTGGATCGGCGCGCTCGTTCCCGCCGGCACGCCCAAGGACATCGTCATGCTGCTTCAGCGCGAAATCGTCGATATCCTGGCGATGCCGGATATGAAGGAGAAACTCGCTACGCTCGGTCTCGACCCCATCGGCAGCACGCCGGAGGAATTCACCACGCAAATGAAGTTCGAGATGGAGAAATGGGCCAAGGTGATCGAGGCCGCCAAGATCAAGGCCGAATAGGACGCGCGCCGTCGGGGCCGCCGGAGCGTCAGGCATTGCTGTGCCAGGCCGGAAACGCCGTTTGAATCCGCAGCATTATCGCATCGAGCAGCAGGCCGACCACCAGCATGGTCAGGATGTAAGCGAACACCGTCGGGCTTTCGAAGAAGCGTTGCGAATACATCAGCGCCGCGCCCATCCCGCCGCCGCCGCCGACCATCTCCGCGGTAAAGGTCGTGATCAACGATACCGGCAGCGCGACCCGCAAGGCCGCAAATATCCGCGGCCACGCCGCCGGCAGCACGATACGAAACAATAATGTGAGATTAGACGTTCCCAGCGAATACGCCGACCAGATCCAGACCCGGTTAATCGCAGAAGCAGCCGCATAGGTTCCGATCACGATCGGAAAAACACAGGCAAAGGCGACCAGCAGTATCTTCGAGGTGCTGTAGATGCCGAACCACAGAATGAAGATCGGCAGGAACGCGATCTTCGGCGACGGAAACGCCAGCGCGATCACCGGATCGAATATCCAATGCACCAGCCGGCTGCGTGCCATCGCAATGCCGAGCCCGACGCCAATGAGCGTCGCAGCGAACAATCCGGCAAACGCACGAAACAGGCTGGTCAGGAGATCTGCCGGCAGCGAACCGTCGGCACACACCGTCCACCATTCCGCCATCACTGCCGTGAACGCCGGCAGAAACAGCGGCGACGCCAGCCCCGCCCGCGCGGCGGTTTCCCAGAGCACGACGATCACAAGGACCGAGATCACGGAGCGGATCTGCAACGCACGCTTGCTGGGCTCTCTCTCCATTATTCGACCCTGCTCATGCCGGGCCTCGTTCCGTCGCCGATTCGTGCCAGCGCAGGCATTTTTGAGTCAGCAACAGCAACAACCGGTCGATCACAAAGGCTACGACGACGACGCAAGCGATGGCGGCGAACATGTAGTCGTAGGCGCCGTTCTCGCCGTACATGAAGATCAGTTTTCCGATGCCGTTGGTCGAGGCGATCATTTCCGACGAGATCGCCAGCACGAACGAGAATCCCAGCGCGACCCGCAGGCCGGTGAGAATATCCGGCAGCGCGTGCGGCAAAAATACCTGCCACAGCATCTCGCGCGGACGGGCGCCCAGCGCCTGCGCGCCCCAGACCAACACGCGCGGGGTCGAGGCCACACCCTGAAACGTATTCACCACCATCGGCAGCAGGCAGGAGAGAAACACCGCGCACACCGTGGTCGCGGTGCCGATTCCGAACCACAGGATGAACAGCGGGATGAGTGCCGATTTCGGCAAGGAGTAAGTGCCGCCGACGATCGGAGCCGCGTAGGCGCGAAATTTTGGTGAACGCGCCATCATCAGGCCGAGCCATACCCCGGCCGCGGAGCCGAGCGCGAGGCCGATCGCCGCACGCGCCAGCGTAACGAAAAGATTGTCGCAGATTTCGCGACCGGTCAGCAGATCGACCATCGCATGGCCGATCCGCAGCGGTGACGGCAGGAAGGACGGATCGATCAGTTTTGTCGCGCTGACCGCTTGCCAGATCAGGCCCATCGCGACCAGCGGAACCATCCGGCCGACCGGCGAACGGAACGCCGCGAAGCGATCAGACCCTTGCATTCAGCTTTTCCGCGGCCAGCGCCTGCTGCCGGACCGAAATCCAGACTTCGTTGCGCGTCTTGTTGAAAGCATCTGACGTGAAAAGTCGCTCGCGCGGAATCGTGCGGTCGAGATCGATCTTGAACTCCTCGACGATCTGTCCCGGCCGGGCCGACATCACGCAGATGCGGTTGGAGAGATAAACCGCCTCATTGACGTCATGCGTAATCATCAGGACCGTCTTGCGGGTCTCAAGCCATATCCGCAACAATTCGTCCTGCATCACCTCGCGGGTTTGCGCGTCGAGTGCGCCGAAAGGTTCATCGAGCAGCAGGATCGCGGGATCGCAGGCCAGCGTTCGCGCAATCGCAACGCGCTGCTTCATGCCGCCGGACAATTCGCGGGGATAGCGATCCTCGAAACCTTTTAGGCCGATGACGCCGATCAGCCGGTCCGCGATGCGCGCCCGTTCCTCCGGCGCCAGCGCGCCGCGCTCCAACCCGTAAAGGATGTTGTTGCGCACCGTGAGCCAGGGAAACAGCGCATATTCCTGAAACACGACGCCGCGGTCGGTGCCGGGACCCTGGATCGCCTTGCCATCGACCAGAACCTTGCCGTCGGCTTCCAGAAAGCCGCCGAGCACGTAGAGCAAGGTGCTCTTGCCGCAACCGGAGGGCCCGACGATCGAGACGAACTCGCCTTCATTGATCGAGAGGTCGACGGTCCTCAGCGCCAGCACCGGATTTTTATCGCCGGGATAGGATTTGGAGACCGCCTGTATCTGAATTTTCGGGACGATAGCTTTCTCGTCGGTCACAGCGCGCATGGTTTCGGCAGGAAACTGAGATTGAGATACTTTGTTACGTCGACGCTGCGGCCGATCAGTTTCTCTTCGAACATCGCGTCCAGCGGTTTCTGAATCGTCTGCGCCGAAACGCAGCCGCTGGGATCGCGGTAATAATCGCGATCGGTCGCGAAGTAGGAATTCAACACCTCCTTCGGAGATTTTGTGAAGTCCGACACGATCTGGATCGCCAGTTCGCGGTTGGCGCGATCATAGAACCAGCGAAGGCCATCGACGTAATCGGCCAGGAAGCCACGCACCGCGTCGGGGTTTTCTTTCAGGAACGTATTGGTCGTGACCTGAAAGATCACCGAGGACGGCCCGCCGAACGCATCGCCGCCGGTGAATACCGGCCGCAGATCGCCCTTGGGGCTCTCCACCGCGAGGAAGGGAATGACAAGCACGCCACAGTCGATCCGCTTTTCGCGTATCGCCGAGGCGATATTCGGGAAAGCGATCTCCACGATCTCGACATCACGCCGCGGGTCGATACCGTTCTTCTTGAGCATCACCCGCAGGGCGAGATCGACCGCAGAAGCAAAGGCATTGATGCCAATCTTCTTGCCTTTGAGATCGGTCACGGTCTTGATCGGCGAGTCCTTCAGCACCATGAAGCTGTTGGTCGCGTTACCAGCATGCCCGTCCTGGTAATTATCCGAGATGATGGTCAACCCGGCCGGCACGGCGTCCTTGACGATCACGGTAGCAAAGGCCGGCCCTGACAGCGTCGCGACATCGGCCTGCCCCGCCGCCAGCAAGGCCGCGGCTTCCGGCGTGCCGCGCGTAAAAGTCATCTCGAGCGTGTAGGCCTTGCCGTAATTCTTCAGCACGTTCTGCTTGAGATGATCCAGGAAGATGATGGTTTCCATCTCGTTCGGGCCGATGCCGCCGCCGGTCGCATAGCGGATATTGGGCACCCCGGCGGCCGATGCCGGCGAGCGGGAAATGAAGGGAGACGCAATCACGGCGCCTGCGGCACCCAGCATCCAGGCGCGGCGTGAAATTGTGTCGGAGAACGACGTCATCGGTTTTCCCTCAATCGGCCAGGCAATCCGTGAGGGCCGATCACGGCCCGCACTTTCAAAGCATTGGAACTATCGGACATGTCTTCGCTCTTGAGAAGAGCCATTCACGTTTTCAGGACGGCCATGCCTTCGATTTCGACCAAGAGATCGGGATGCGACAGCCGGCGCACCTCAACGGTTGTGCTCGCCGGCAGACCAACGCCGAGATAGTCGTGCCTGATGTCGACATGCTTGAAGAATTCGTCGATGTCGGTCACGTAGGTTGTGGTCTTGACCAGATCGTTGAGCGTGGCGCCGGCGGCTTCGAGCGCGTTTTTGAGGTTTTCACCGACCTGCCTGATTTGCGCGCGCATATCGCGGGGGCCGACGATTTCGCCCTTGTTGTTACGCGCCAACTGCCCGGAAACGAAAACCAGTTTTTCGCCGGAGGCGACGACGACATGGGAGTACAATACGTGTCCGCCGACATTACGCTTGAACAAGGCGTCCGGCTGAATTTTCTCGATCGTCATGGTTTGATACTTTCTTTGGTTTGCTACTCTTACGATTTGGATACCCTTGCAATTTCTACTTCGCCTGCGTCCATCCTTCGAGACGGCGCTTCGCGCCTCCTCAGGATGAGGCCTGAGCTAGTCTGAGGACGGAAAACCCTCATGGTGAGGAGCGCGTCTTCGCGCGTCTCGAACCATGAGGCCACAGGCAGACCAGCAATGATCCATCAAACCCGTCGGCATCAAATTACAAAGAAGCCGTGGCTGGCGTCGCGGCGGAGTTGGTCGACCAGGCCATATTCCCAATCGAGATAAGCCTGCATCGCGCCGGTATCCACATCCGTGCCTTCATAGGGGCGGCGATAGCGATGGGCCGGATCGGGTTTCGGCAATACTTTCGGCGGACTGATTTCAAGCGTGCCGTCATAGCCGCCGTCGAGCACGTACACTTCCCAGCCCATTTGCGCGAGCCATGACGCCGTCATGTCGGCGCGGACGCCCATATTATCGGTCAGAAGCATGCGCGCGCCGCGCACGGGTGCGGCCATATCGACTTCCTGAACCAGTTGCCCGCCCGGATAGTGACGGAAACCGGCGATGTGGCCGGCTGCATATTCCTCGGCGTCGCGCACGTCGAAACGGTAAAGCGTGCGATGGATCTGCGCCTCCAGCGCCACAATTTCATCCAAGCCGATATGTTTGACGCCGGCGCGATAGGCGACTTCGCGGGCATTGGTTTTCGCGCCTTCGGACAGGCCGATCCCGCCGTGGCGGCCGGCGCCATGCTCAAGATTTTGATTGGCGAGAGTCCAGCCGATCGTGCCGTTGCGCAGCGCTACCACTTTGTTGGTGACACCGGCATTGATCAGCGACTGGGTGCCGATGATCGAGCGGGTGCGGCCCGCGCAATTCACGATGATGGTGGTCTCGGGATCCGGCGCGACGCGGCCGGCGCGAAGCACCAGTTCCGCGCCGGGCACGCTGACCGAGCCCGGAATGTTCATGGTCGCATATTCGTCGAACCGACGCACATCGAGCACAGCGATATTCGCCTTGCTCGAAATCAGCGCAGCGACCTCTTCCGCCGCTAACGACGGCGTATGCCGGCGCGACTCCACTAGCTCGCCAAACGCCTTGGCGTAGGAGTTCACGTCCTGGAACAGCTCATAGCCCGCGCTCTTCCAGGCTTGAAGCCCGCCATCGAGCTGACGGACATTGGTGTATCCCAAAGCCGCAAGGCGATCGGCCGCCTGCAGGACGAGACCTTCACCCGCATCATACAGAACAATCGGCACACCCTTGCGCGGCAGCCGTGTCCCGGCCTCGAGCTCAATCCGCCCCGCCGCCATATTGGCCGCGAACAGCGGATGTCCGGTGGCAAAGGCGGCTTCATGGCGCAGATCGAGCAGCGCGATTTCATCGCGCAGCAATAGCGCGCGGCGGATGTGAGAGGGTGTGACGGAGGATATGGTCATTGGCGATGGGTCTGGAAGGAGGATGATAGTTGACCTCGCACGTTGTGCCGACGGATTCAACTCGGAGAAATGCGCGCAGCTTCTATCGTTCGTCATTGCCGGGCATAGCCGTCTGAAGGACGGCGTCGCTTCCGCTCGCCTATGACCCGGCAATCCATCCTTTTCGTGAGAACTTCTTGCGAAGATTGATGGATGCCCGGATCAAGTCCCGGCATGACAAGTGATGTTTGTACGCGCGCCGTGTCAGTGAATTTGCCGATAGACCCCCCACCCCCGACCCCTCCCCGCCACGCGCTGACGCGCGCGGAGGGAGGGGAGAAGAAAACGAATTCAATTTTCAAGCAGCATTCCGCATTCTCGCGGCGTAAACCGCCCGAGTTTTGCTATCAACTTCCCACCCTCCCAAACAGAGGGTGCAGGGAATGCCGGGCGCTCGGTGCGCCCGCCGCTCGCGTGTGCGAGGGTAGAAAGCAAAAAGCACACGCGTTAGTCAGGTCACACCGGAAACACCCGGCATTCCCCGCGCAATGGTTTTAACGGGTTCCTTCGTACTCTCCCCGGCGATCGGGCTCTTTTGCCACCGTCATCCCTGAGAAGCTTGCTTCTCAAGAACTTGACGCCAGCGTCGAGGCGTCAGGACCACACGACTTCACCGTCCGCGGCCATGTCATTCGTCATGTGACATTGCCGCGTCCACCGCATCCCGTTCCAACGTCCGTGACGACCGCGAAGCGCCCCTCTTGCGGGACGGGATGGCCAAGGGATATAGACTGATTTGCCATTTCGGAAAATCAGAATATTTTTATGGAAAGGGCTGGACTTTGATTTGGCGGACGTGCGCCTTGATTTGCCCGTCGGGTAAATCAAGGCGCCATTTGAAGCCACTAAACCGGCGGCGGATTGCGATCGCTGAAAGTCCCGCGCTGATGCCAGTAGGGGTAAGGCAGCGTGACCGCGCTTGCGGCATCCAGTCTGTCGATCTGCTCTTTGGTCAAGGACCAACCGACCGCGCCGAGATTTTCCCGCAACTGCGCCTCATTGCGCGCGCCGATCACCAGCGTTGAAACGGTGGGCCGATGCAACAGCCAGTTCAAGGCGATTTGCGATACGCTTTTCCCGTTTTCCTTCGCGACTTCATCGATGGCGTCGACAACGCGATAGACCTGCTCGTCCGGCACCGGCGGCCCAAAGCTCGCGGTCTGATGCAGCCGGCTGACTTCAGGCGTCGGTTGACCCCGACGAATTTTCCCGGTGAGGCGGCCCCAGCCAAGCGGCGACCACACCACGGCGCCAACCCCTTGATCGAGACCCAGCGGCATCAATTCCCACTCATAATCGCGGCCGATCAACGAATAATAGGTTTGATTGGCAACGTAGCGCGGGAAGCCATGCTTGTCCGCGACGGCAAGCGACTTCATCAGGTGCCAGCCCGAAAAATTGGAAACGCCGACGTAGCGGATCTTGCCGGCGCGCACGAGCGTGTCGAGGGTCGCAAGCACTTCTTCAGGAGGCGTGAGCGCATCGAATCCATGAAGCTGAAACAAGTCGATGTAGTCGGTGCCGAGCCGGCCGAGTGCCCCATCGACGGCCGCGAGCAAATGTTGCCGTGACGAGCCGATGTCGTTCGGCCCATCGCCGAAACGGAATGTCGCTTTGGTCGAGATCAAAAGCTTGTCGCGGCGGCCCTTGATGGCCTGGCCAAGAACGCGCTCCGATTCACCCAGCGAATAGACGTCGGCGGTATCGAACATCGAGACGCCGGCATCGAGACAGATATCCAGAAGGCGCCGCGCTTCGGTCGCATCGGTAGAGCCCCATGCAGCCAGGCGGCCGACACCGCCAAAGGTGCCCGTTCCCAGGCTCAAGGCCGGCACCATCAGTCCCGACCGGCCCAAACGTCGATATTCCATTGACATACTCCCTGACCGCGCCGCGGCGCTCGCCGCGCAAATTTGTAAGCGATCGTACTGTTACGCAAGACCGGCACAATAGCCAATTTTGTTGACGCAAATGCGGCTTGATTTTTGCCCCGGTTAGAAGCGACAGTCGCGGTCGCTTCGTTCGATCACTTCGCCGGCGACGGCAAGCCCGATTTGCGTATCGAGGTCAGTCGCTCGGCGAGCCGGCGCACCGCAAGATCCGCCGGACGTTCGGCCATCAGCTTCTGCAACAGCAAAGCAGCGCCCGGCGCATCACCGTCGGACATGGCGTAGGCCGCCAGATATGCAGCGCGCCAGGAGGGTGAAGCGTCGCTCGGCCACGGCTCAAAGACAGCGATCGGCTCCTCGCGCCCGCGGACCGCCAGCCGCCCCAGCGGGCGAAGCAGTGCAGCGTCGCATCGCGCAGCAGCATCCGGCCCGACGCAGATTGCCGAACCGAGTTCCTTGTTGCTGGCCTCGAGCCGCGCCGCCATATTTACGGCGTTGCCATGAGCCGTGTAGTCGAGCCTGGATTGAATGCCGACATCGCCGACAACGGCAAGCCCGGTCTCGATCCCTATCCGCGTGCGGCCGAGTTCGATGGCCGCGAAAGGGGCGCGCCGGCGAAAGCCCTCGCTCCAGGCCTGGATCGCGATCGCGCATTCGACGGCGCGTTGTGGATGACCCTCAAGGTCCAGCGGTGCGTTAAAGAGAGCGAGCACGCCATCTCCAATGATCTTGTCGAGCATGCCACCGTGCTCGATCACGATGCCGGCAACGCCCTCGAAATACTGGTCGAGCGTTGTGACAAGTTCCTCGGGACCGGCGCGATGCATCGTAGCGGTGAAATCCTCGATGTCGGTGAACAGCGAGGTGACCTCACGCCGCTCGCCAGTGAGCTTGACAAGGTCCGGTCGCTCGATGATGCGGCGGACGACCGCCGGCGGAAGTTGCTGTTCGAGCCGATGGCGCACCAACGCTTCGCGCCTGCGCGTCGACGAATATGCGGTGCCGGCCGTCACGGCGAACACCATTGCGGCCGCAAGGGTAGGCGTCAGCGGGTCGACGAGACGATCCGCAAGCACGGACGCGGCGATCGCGGCGATCCATAGCAGCGCGATCGCACCGCTCAATATCGCGGTGCCGGCGGCCGGAGACAAGGCGGCGCCAAGCGCGACCGCGAGCGCCCCGATTGCCAGAACCGTCAGCGGCTGCGCGATGGGCGCGGCAGCCAGCATCCGCGGCGCGCGGCCGGCGACCATCTGCTCGACCGCATCGGCCTGGATTTGCACTGACGGTGTCAGCGGGTCCGCGGGCGTTTCGCGCAAGCCGTTAAGCTCGGGCGCGGAACCACCGAGCAGGACCAGTGCATCTTTCAGCCGACCCCGGTCGGCCTGTCCCTCCAGGACATCGACCGCGGATAGTGTGCGAGCGACGTGTCGCCATGGTGGCACTGGCGCCAGCCGGAGCAGTCCATCACGCGACAGCGCCACCGGCCGGCCGCCGACCAGCAGCGTCGCGGGCTCGCCTTCGATGAGATAGCTAGAGGCACTGGTTGCGAGGCGCAGCGCCTCGGCAGCGAGACCCGGCATCAATACGCGGCCGACAGCGACGAAGAGCGGAACCTGACGGATCGCGCCATCCATGCTGCCAGGCAATGAGAGCGCGCCGAGCCCGCGCGCCGCGGCCGCGAGCGGCGGCACTGGTCCGATCGCGCCCGCGGCCTGCCACAAATCGTCAAACGGCAGCAACTCGCGGCTTACGATCGTTGCTCCCGGCAATGCGTGGGCGCGATCGGGGTCCAGCACAAAGCCAAGGGCGACGGGGACGCGGCCGATCGCTTGCGCCAGCAGTCTGTCCCCGTCCGGCAAGCTTTCTCCCAGCGCGCTGATCTCGGCGTGACCGGTCACCGATCCGAGCCGGCGGGCGAGCGCCGCCGGCGAGCGTTCGTCGGGCTCGGCGAACAGCACGTCGATTGCGATTGCAGCCGGCCGTCCGCTCGCCACCGCCTCGACGAGCCGTGCCATCGTCGCCCGGGGCCACGGCCAGGCGCCCAATGCACCGATCGACGCCCGATCGATGTCGACAACGATCACCTTCAGATCGGGTGTGACGGGCCTGCGCAGTTGTTGGTCGCCAGCGAGCACGAGGTCGAAGGCGCTGTCGCGCAACGTTTCGCGCATGGTCTTCGGAAGCAGGATGGTTGCCGCCAGAAAGACGGTCAGGGTCGCCAGCCCAGCCGCAACCGGCAGGCGCTGCTGCAAGGCTCGACGCATCCTACCCATCGGGATGCCGCCGCGAGATCACGCCGAACGAACTTGTTTGCGACAACAGTGAAAAGTCCTTTGGTTTGCCGGCATTGCCGGTCTGATGTGAACCCGGCGGGCCTCACAACATTTAGCTGACGCTTGCGAGCGCGGCGCGGATGCGCTCGGCCCCCCATCGTTTGACCGGAGTCGGCGGCGCGCCGGGCGCGGCAATGTCCGTGCCCTCGCCTTGGCGCAGGATCACTTGCTCACCTGCTGCGGTCACCGCCACCGACCCGCGCGCGACGAATACGCCAAAGCGGTCGTTGCTCGGCCCCGCGAAAAATCGCGTGCCGCGCACCGCGATCAATGCGAAAGGACTGCGAATTTGCACTCTCGCACGGTGCGGCGGTCCATCGAACAGCAAAGGTCCCGAGCGCAACGTCATCTCACCGCCGGCATTGACAACATACCGGTCGATCTTCAGCCGCGCTTGTTCGCCGAGCCTCACCGTCGTCTCGCGGCCGAGCCGCATTCCCAGCCGGGACGCGACGCCGGTCACAATTTCCTCGCTGAGAAAAACCGGCGCGGCCCGGCCAAGCGCACGGCGGACCGATTCGATCTCGGCGAACGCCTCGCCGGTGATCTCTTCGACCGAGCCAACCCGCTCAACTGCACGCGCCGGCCTGAGCGCGAGAATGAATGGAAGTGCCAGCGCCCCGCTGCGGAGAAGCCAGCGTCGATTGCGGAAGCGGTCGCGCTTGATCTCGTCAGGTCCGGTCATCTTCGATCTCCGTCAGCGCCTTGTTTCAGGATGCAATTTTGTCATGGACCCAGATGCGAACGGAGCGTTGTGTCATCTGGTTTACAGGGCGGACGCTCTCCTGCAAAGCAGCGCAGCCTTGTCGGCAAGTTCAATGAACTTCCTGCGCCTCCACGTGTCGGCGCGCGAGCAATCGTGTCCGGGACGGTCTGCGCAAAGCCGACAGCGCTCATCGCGAGTATCTCATGCGCGACGTCACAGTAACCACTCGGTGGGTCGTCGTGGTTCGTCCTTGACGGGGCAAATTGTCGCAACCGGTCGAGCCGAGCGGCCGACACCGGGGCAGACATTCTCAACGGCACGGATGTCCGAAAAGTGCCAACGTGCGTATCAGCCCGGAGTGAATGCAAAGCTCTGGGAGCCGCATTCCCTACACCATCCGGACTGATGCGCACCATTGGTATGATCGTCAGGAACGCACTTCGAAGATCATGTTGAACGGCGTCTCGGTCGCGCGGCGGAAGCGCTTGAAACCCGCTTCAGTCGCGACCTGACGCAATCTGCTTTCACCCGCCTGAGCGCCGAGTCCCAGGCCCACTTCCTGGGAGAGCGATGCCGGTGTGCAAATGAACGTCGAGGCGTGATAGAAGATGCATCCGACCGGATTGAGATTGTCCTTGAGATTATCATGGGCAAACGGCTCGACGATCATCCAGGACCCATCCTTGGCCAGCGTTTCCTTGACATGCTTGCCTGCCCCCACGGGGTCGCCCATGTCATGCAGGCAATCGAAGAACGCCACCATATCGTAGTCTTTCGCCGGAAAATCCTTGGCACTGGCCTGCGCGAACGTGATGCGGTCTCCGACTCCCGCTTCCTGCGCCAGGATCTTCGCGCGTTCAATCGAAGGCTTGTGGTAATCGAAGCCGAAGAACTCCGAATTGGGATAGGCTTGCGCCATCACAATTGTAGAGGCGCCGTGGCCGCATCCGACATCGGCCACTCTGGCGCCGGCTTTCAGTTTCGCTTCGACGCCTTCGAGCATCGGAATCCAGTTCGAAACCAGATTGGCGTTGTACCCCGGCCTGAAGAAGCGTTCGGTACCCGAGAAAAGACACTTCGAATGCTCGTGCCAACCAACACCTTTTCCCGTTCGAAACGCTTCGATGATTTTGGGTTCGTCAAGATAGGTGGATTGCACGACATCGAATGCGCCGGCAAAGAAAGCTGGCGATCCCTCTTCGGCGAAGGCCATGGCTTGCTCGGCCGAGAGCGAGAATGCATTTTTTTCGGGGTGATAGTCGATATACCCGGAAGCGGCCTGTCCGGACAGCCATTCGCGCACATACCGCTCGCGCAGGCCGGTCTTCTTGGCAAGCTCGGACGAGGTGACCACAGCGCCATCCGCCATCGCTTTGTAAAGCCCGAGGCGATCGCCGAGCAGTATGCTTGCGCCGCCAAGCGAGATGCCGAGGTCGCCGACCAGCTTTCCTACCAGCGCGTTCAATTTTTCAAGGTTTGGTTCACGCATTTCAGCCTCCTCCACTCCTGAGAACAGCCCCAGCGTTAATCAGGAAAGTGTAGGACGGCCGGCAGATTACAAGTGTGAAGGGGTTCACACATCGGACGTGCTGACTGTGTCAAAATGGCCTTGATCTACAAGTTCAGTAACCCGGTTGTCGCCAAATACCGATTAGCCCGCAACAAGCCCAAGGCGTTGCTTCAGGGCTTGCTGCGAAGCAACCAGCACCGCTTTCGCGTGGCCCGGCTTTTGCGCACTGCGCGCCAATCCCAGCGCGCCGACCAATTCCGCCAGGATCGAATTGGCCTGGATCTGCGGATCAGCGATGTCGGTGCGTTCAAGCAACGTCGTCAGCCCGCCGACCAGACGCGCGACACCGGCTGAAAAGCGAGCCCGGGCCTCGGGTGACATATGCGGCACCTCCGCGGCCAACGCTGGAATTGGACAACCGCGCCCGGCGGATTGGCTGTGACGGATCGACAAATAATAGTCGATGAAAGCGGTCAGCGCCTCCTGCGCGTCAGACGCATTCACCTTCGACAGGAAGCCGGCGTAACGCTCGTCGAACGAGTAGGTGATCGCCTCGGCGACCAGATCGTCCTTTGACTTGAAATGCGCGTAGAAGCCACCGATCGTCAGATCGGCCGCCGCCATGACGCCGGCGACACTGACCCGCTCGATTCCCTGGCCGCGGATCGCTTCCGCGGCGGCCTGAAGAATCCGCTCGCGCGTCTGCGCTTTATGATCGGTGCTGTACCTCATCTCCCCTCCCTCAATATATCCGTCCGCCGTTCGCCGCTATCGTCTGCATCGTGCCCGGCTGCCAGCCGCCACCGAGCGCACGATAGGCTGCAACGGCGGCACGCGCTTCATTCGCCCTGACCGTCGCCAGCCGATCGGAGGCGGCCAGTTCCTGCCGGTCGGCATCGAATACATCGATCAGCACCGCGACACCGCCGGCATAGGCGCGCCGCGTTTCGTCGCGCGCCTTCCGCAATTGTTCGATCTGACGCACCAGAGATGCACGCTCCGTGCGCGCTTCGGCGAGACGAACCAGCGCCGTTTCGACGTCTTCGGCCGCATGCAGCGCCGCCCCGCGCCACGCCGCCAGCGCTTCGGCATCGCGGCCCTTGGCTTGCGCCACTTCGGCATCCACGCGCCCGAAGTCAAACAGACGCCATCGTACCGATGCGCCGCCGGAAGCCTGCACGGCGCCGGCCGTGAAAAGATTCGACGTCATCGTACTTGCGCTGCCGACAAGACCCGCAAGCGAGACATGCGGATAATAATCGGCAATGGCCACCCCGATGCGAGCATTGCTGGCAGCGAGACGCGCCTCGGCAGCCACGATATCCGGACGGCGGCGCAGGAGGTCGGTGGGTGCAGCGCTGCCTGCCGGACGCGGCGCGGCGGGGATCGCCCTCGATCCCGCCAACAACGCGCGATTGGCGCCGGGCTCGTCGCCGACCAGCACGTCGAGGCGGTTGAGCTGGGCAGCGATGGCCGCCCGCAACGGCGCGGTGCTTGACCGGACGGATTCGAGTTCGGCCTCGGCACGGTTCAACTCGCGCTCCGGCGCAAGACCCTCGTTGAAGCGTTGCCGCACCACGCCGACGAGGCCCTGCTCGGTCTTTACTTGATTGTCGGCAATGGCAAGACGGGTCTGAAGCCCTCGCAAGGTGAGATACGCATCGGCGGTTTCCGCGGCGACGGACACGGCGATCGCCCCGGCATCCGCCTCGCTTGCGGCGAAATCCGCATGGGCCGCTTCGCTGCTGCGCCTTAAGCCTCCGAACACATCGAGTTCCCACGACGCTTCAGCGCCCAAGGCATATTCATTGTAGTCGCGCGGAAGCCCGAGGATATGCGAGGCCGCACCCAGGGGGCTATCGAGCGATTGCCGCACGGCGGTCGCGCTTCCTGTTCCGTCGGCGCTCGGGAGCAGCGCAGCCACAGCGCCCCGCGCCGCGGCCCTCGATTGCTCGATGCGCGCGAAAGCTTTCGCCAGATCCGTATTCCCGGCGATGGCTTTGTCGACCAAACTTACGAGCACCGGATCGTAAAATCCACGCCACCAATCGGCGTCCTTTGTCCGCGTGTCGATGACACCAGCGCTCATGTAGCGCGGCCTGAGCGCCATGTCCGGCTGCTCGAAGTCCGGTCCGACGGCGCAGCCGGCGAGAGAAGTTGCGGCGAGAATAATCAGAGGCAATCGCATTCGGCTCTCTCAGTGGGAGTCGGCGGGAGACGGCGGAGGACCCTTGGCGGGGCGGCAGAACGGAACCATCACCAGGGCAAAAAAGAACATCCAGGACATCAGCCGGAACACTTCGTTGAACGCGATCGTCAGCGACTCGCGCGCGACGATGTGGCCGATCAATCCCTGCGCCATCAGCAGCGCGCGGTCGGGGTCGGGAGTCATCGCGTGGAGTTGGCGCGCGAGCGCAGCCATCACATCCCTGGCGGGCCGCCCGGAATGCGACAGCGCTTCACCGAAGCGCAGCGCCTGAATGCGGGTATTGTCCTGCAGCCAGGTGTTCACCGTGGCGATGCCGATCGCTCCGCCAAGATTGCGCATCAGGTTGAAAAGCCCGGATGCAGAACGCAATTCCGGCCCCTGAAAACCCGACAGCGCCATGGTGACGGATGGCACGATGCACAGCATCACGAACAGTCCGCGCACGAGCTGAGGCACCAGGAGCTCCCCAAAACCCCAATCGGACCCGAGATAGGATGTCATCCACATGCTGCTGGCGAAGCCTGTCAGGCCGACCGTGATCAGATAACGCGGATCAACGATTTGCGACAAACGTGCGGAAACGACGGTGCTGAACAGTTGACCCACTCCGACCACGAATACCGTGGTGCCGATCTGCAGGCTGTCGAAGTCACGGATGCGGCCGAGATAGACCGGCAACAGATAGGTCGAGGCGTAGATGCCGAATCCGATCACGATATTGAACAAGCACGCAAAAGCAAACGTCGGATTGCGGAACGGCGACACGCGAACGATCGGGTTCTTTGAAAACAACGACCGCTCGACGAAGAATACGAACGCGACCAGCGAGAACCACGCCGACATCAGGATCACCGGATCGCCGAACCAGTCGTTGCGTGGCCCTTCCTCGAGAACATATTCGAGGCCGCCGAGCGCCACAGCCATCGCCAGAAGATGCGACCAGTCGATGCGCGCGAACATGCCGGGATCAGCGCTGTCGATCTTGACGAACGCGATCGTGAGCACTGTCACGATAATTCCCGGCGGCACATTCACGAAAAAGATCCAGCGCCAGTTCATCGCATCGGTAATAATGCCGCCGACCGTCGGCCCAAGCGTCGGCGCCAAAACGGAGACCATGCCGAGGATCGCGGGAATCAAGGCGCGTTGCTTGCCTTGAAAGAGCATGAAGCCGACAGCAAAGACGCTCGGCACCATCGCGCCACCGACGAAGCCTTGAATTGCGCGAAAGGCGGACATCGATCCGATATCCCAGGCCAGCCCGCAAGCGATGCTCGATAGCGTGAACAGGCCGGCGGAAGTCGCAAACAGCCACCGCGTCGACATCGCCTGGGCCAGGAACGCCGAAAACGGGATCATCACCAGTTCGGCCATCAGGTACGCCGTCTGCACCCAGCTCACTTCGTCAGGCCCTGCCGAAAGACCAGCCTGCACTTCATTGAGCGAGGCCGCGACGATCTGGATGTCGAGCAAGGCCATGAACTGGCCGAAAGCGAGGATGCCGAAAATCAGGAACTTGCGGCCGGTCGGCCAATCCACAGGATTGACCGGCGCCGCAACGCTTTCACTGATGTTCGCAGGCTTCACCCGGCGGTCCCCTTGATTATATTTCGTATATAATATTATGGTGGTCATTCAATGAAGGCAAGCGTGATGACGCGCGTGATTGCAAGGGTGCCTGAATGGACGCGATAACGAACGCCGCCGCGATCGAGGCGCAGAAACCGCGGAGGTCATTTCTTCCGTCGCGCCGCACGGTAATGGCGTCGGTGGTTGCGCTCGCGGTCGCCATCGGCGGGGCCGTGTGGATCGCGCTGCCTCCCTCGAGCGAAAGCACCGATGACGCCTATATCGGCGCCGATATCACCGCCGTTGCGCCCCAGGTGCGGGGGCTGATTGCCGAAGTGCTGGTCAGGGATAACCAGACCGTCAAGGCCGGCGAAGTGCTGGTGCGGATCGATCCCGAGGAATTCGACGCCAGGGTTGCAGCAGCGCGCGCCGATCTCGCCAATGCCGAGGGCGGCGAGGCCGCGGCGCAAGGCGCGCTGATTTCGCTGGATGCCGAAGAACGACTCGCCTCCGCCAACGTGGCAGCCGCCGAAACCTCGATCCGATCGGCGCAGGCTCAATTCACCCGCGCCGATGCGGACCGCAGGCGTTACGATTCGCTGGTGACAGGCGGCGCGGTCGCGCGCAGCGACGCCGATCGATTTTCAGCGGCGGCAGTATCGGCGGAACAGGACGCAGCCCGAGCGCACGCGAATCTCGACGTGGCGCAGGAAGGCGTCAACGTCGCGCACGCCAGGCGCCCCAGTCTCCTCGCCGCCGTTCAAATTGCGCAAGCGCGGATTGCCCAGGCCAAAGCCGCACTTAATCTGGCGCTGCAGGATCAGCGTCATGCGACCATTCAGGCGCCGATCGACGGGGTTGTCGGCGATCGCCAGGTCCGCGTCGGCGATTACGTGCAGCCCGGCTCGCGGCTGCTCACCTTGGTGCCGCTTCATGCGCTGTATGTGACGGCCAACTTCAAGGAGACCCAGACCGCACGCATGCTGCCTGGACAACATGCAACGATCGATGTCGACGCCCTGCGCGGCCCTTCCCTGCACGGAACGGTCGAGAGTTTCGCGCCCGGCTCCGGGTCGAGCTTCTCGCTGCTGCCATTCGAGCCCGGCACCGGCAATTTCACCAAGATCGTTCAGCGAGTCCCGGTGCGCATCCGGTTCGATCCCGGCCAGAAGATGGCCGACGCATTGCGCCCTGGTCTTTCGGTAACGGCCAGGGTGAAACTCACGGACTAATCCGGTGCGCGGCAGCCTTTCAGGAACAATGAAGCGCAGAATTTGACCCGCCGCTCGATCTGCGAACGCGACGGCAGCGGCACACCGCCATAGACCGCGGCGCGTTGCGGCGCCGACGCCACCATGCCGATCAGAATGCCGGCGGCCTCATTGGGATCGTCGAGTTTGAGCCGGCCGCGCTGGATCTGGATCCGCAGCCAGTCCGCGAGCGCCGCGATCAGGCGCAGGGCGCCGTTGCGATAGAACGTCGTGGCGAGATCCGAGAACTGGCTGGATTCCTGCAGCACGAAACGCTGCAGCGCGACGACTTCAGGGTCAAGCGACACTTCGGCGCAGAACATCAGCGCGGTGGTGAGCGCGGTTTCGATATCTGCTCCGTCGCCGGCGCTCAAGGTCACGTCGAGTGCATGCGCAAGCTGGTCCAGGCGATTGGACACCATCGACTCGAACAGCGCCGCCTTGTTCGGGACCAGCCGATACAATGTCTTGGTGGAGATGCCGGCGCGGCGGGCCACCGTTTCGGTGCTGGTCGCGGCATAGCCGTTGGCGGCGAATTCGTGCCGTGCGGCGTCGTAGATGATCGCTCGCGTCTCCTCGTCGGACCGCAATTGAGGACGGCCGCGTCCCGGACGCTCGGGGAAAGTTTCCGCTCTAGCCATGCTTTTATATGATGCCAGTCATCCTATTGACAGTTTCAATATCGGGTCTATTTTGGAAATTGTCAAGTTTCCTAATTCTCCATGTCGGAGAAACCCACTGGGAGAGCCGCCATGACCGTCCATTCCACTTCGTTCCGGGCCGAGCAGCCGGTCCCGACCGCCAACTTCATCGAGGCCGTAGCGCCTTTGAGCCGGGCCGAAGCGACCACCGCCGCCGCGCCGCCGGCAGCGAGCAAAAAGTTCAACTTTCGCAAGCTCTTAATGACGGGAGCGGCGATTGCCGTGCTGGCAGGCGCGAGCTGGTATGGCTGGGATTACTGGACCGTCGGCCAATATCTGGTCTCCACCGACGACGCCTACGTCAAGGCCGACAGCACCACCATCGCGCCCAAGGTTCCGGGCTATCTGCAGGAGGTGCTGGTCAGGGACAATGAGCGCGTCAAGGCCGGCCAGGTGCTGGCGCGGATCGACAACCGCGACTACCGGGTCGCGCTCGATCAGGCCAAGGCCGATGTCGGCGCCGCCAAGGCGATGATCGCCAGCAAACAGGCCCAGCTCGAAGTCCAGCAGGCCGTGATCGACGCCGCCAAGGCGACCATTTTGGTCGATCAGGCCAATGTGACGTTCGCCGCGCAGGACAACAAGCGCTACACGGATCTGGCCGCGAATGGTTCGGGCAGCGTGCAGAATGCGCAACAGGCGCAAGCGCGCATCGCCGGCGCCAACGCGACGCTGGCGCGCGATACCGCCAATCTCGCTTCCGCATTGAAGCAGGTCGATCTGCTCAACGCCGAGATCGTCCAGACCAAGGCCGCCGCCGCCCGCGCCGAAGCCGTCGAAGATCAGGCCGGACTCAATCTCGGCTACACCACCATCACAGCGCCGATCGATGGCGTGGTCGGCAACCGCACGCTGCGCCTCGGCCAGTACGTGCAGGCCGGTACGCAATTGATGTCGGTGGTGCCGGTCGAGGGCGCCTATGTGGTGGCCAATTACAAGGAAACGCAGCTCACCGACGTGCGTGAAGGCCAGGCCGTCGACATCACCGTCGACACCTTCCCGGGCAAAATCGTCCACGGCCATGTCGACAGCATCGCGCCGGCCAGCGGCCAGGAATTCGCTTTGCTGCCGCCGGACAACGCCACCGGCAATTTCACCAAGGTGGTGCAGCGCATCCCCGTCAGGATCGCGCTCGACGGCAACGGCCCATCGCCGCTTGAGCTTCGGCCGGGCATGTCGGTCATTCCCAGCATCGAGACGCGCTCATCGAGCCCTGCCCGCCTCGCCGCCACTAAAACGCCCACGACGATTTCAGGAGTGTGCCATGTCCCTTCAGAGCCCGTCCGCCTCGATGTCCGCGCAGCCGATCTCGCTCACCACATCTAAACCAACCGCGGCCGATCCGGACCGCGCCAGCCTCACGACCTGGATCGCCGTGCTCGCGGCCATGATCGGTTCGTTCATGGCGATCCTGAACATCCAGATCACCAACGCCTCCCTGCTCAATATCGAAGGCGGCATCGGAACCGGCGTCGATAATGGATCGTGGATCTCGACGTCGTATCTGATTGGCGAGATCATCGTGATCCCGCTCACCGATTATCTGAGCCGGGTATTTTCCTTCCGCATCTATATGCTGGTGAGCGCGACGCTGTTCGCGGTGTTCTCAGTCGCCTGTTCGTTCACCCACGATCTGCCGTCGATGATCGCCACGCGCGGCCTGCAGGGGTTTGCCGGCGGCGTGCTGATCCCGATGGCGTTCACGCTGGTGCTAACCAAGCTGCCGAAGGCCCAGCAGCCGGTCGGACTGGCGATCTTCGCGCTGTCCGTCACTTTCGCGCCCGCGATCGGCCCGACCATCGGCGGCTATCTGACCGAGAATTACGGCTGGCGGACGATCTTCTTTGTCAATGTGATCCCGACCGCCGTAATGGTGGCCGCGCTCTATGCGACGCTGGAGCGCCAGCCGATGCAGCTCAAGCTTCTGAAGGAGGGCGACTGGGCCGGCATCGCGACCATGGCGATCGGCTTGTCCGCATTGCAGACCGTGCTCGAGGAAGGCAACAAGGACGACTGGTTCGCCTCGCCCTTCATCCTGCGGCTTGCCGCCGTAGCCGTGGTCAGCCTGAGCCTGTTCGTCTGGATCGAGCTGACGGCCGAAAAGCCGCTGATCCAGCTACGTCTGCTGAAAGGACGCAATTTTGGCTTCGGCACGATCGCGATGACGTTGCTGGGTTTCGCGCTGTTCGGCTCGGTCTATATGCTGCCGGCCTATCTCGGCGAGGCGCAAGGCTATAACGCCGAACAAATCGGTTCGGTGCTGGCATGGACCGGACTGCCGCAGCTCATTTTGATCCCGCTGGTGCCGCAGTTGATGAAGCGCTTCGACACCCGTTACATCGCTTTTGTCGGCCTGATGATCTTTGCCGCCAGTTGCTTCATGAACACGACGATGTCGCCGGACTATGCTGGCGATCAGTTCTGGATTCCCAATATCGTGCGTGCCATCGGCCAGGCCATGGTACTGACGCCGCTGACCTCGGTGACCACAGGCGACATCGCGCCGCAGGATGCCGCGGCGGCTTCCGGGATCAGCAATATGTTGCGCAATCTCGGCGGCGCGATCGGAACGGCCGTACTGGCGACCGTGATCACCAAGCGCGAGCAGTTTCATTCCAATATCATCGGACAATCCGTGACGCTCGGCCGCGAGGAAGTGCGCAACCGGATCGCCGCGATGACTGACTATTTCTTGTCCCACGGCGTTTCCGATCCCGCGGCCGCCCATCAGCGGGCAATCGTGGCGCTCGGCAATGCCGTCAAGCATCAGGCGCTGGTGATGGGTTTCAGCGATGCGTTCGTGGTGCTCGGCGCGTTGCTGGTGGTCTCCGCGATCGCCGTGTTGCTGACCCGGAAAGTGAAAGGCGCCAGCGGAGCCGGCGCGCATTGACGCGCGACAGATTATCATGGCCGCGAATCCCTGGGCGCGTTAGGATCGCGCAAAAGGGAGAACGTCCATGGAAGAGATCGCGGCCCGGCGTGCAGCCGACTGGTTGCTGGCTGAACACAAGGCCAATCGGCAATTCAAGACGCTCAGTCCGCCGGACGCACCCGCTGCGATCACTGGCGCCTACGACATCCAGGACCGCTACGTCGCGCTTCTGCAACGTGAGCTTGGCGCCCCCGTCGGCTATAAGGTCGGGCTGACGTCGGCGACGATGCAGGCGTTTTGCGGCATCGACCATCCGATCGCGGGTGTCGTGCTCAAAAGCCGCTTGCACCGATCAGGCGCGACCATCAAACGTTCGGATTTCGGGCGTCTCGGCCTCGAATTCGAAATCGCGGTCCGCATCAAATCGGATATCCCGGCCACGAGCGCGCCGCTGACCGCCGAAGCGATCCGGCCGCACATCGACGGCGTCTGCGCCGCCATCGAACTCGTCGACGATCGCAGCGCGGACTATGCCCATCTCGATGTGCGCTCGCTGGTCGCGGACAATTCCTGGAACGCCGGCATCGTGCTGTCGGAATTCGCGACAACGTGGCCCGATCTCGAAAGCGTATTGGGACGCGCGACAAGGGATGGTGGCGCAATCGGCGAAGGCCACGGCCGCGACATTCTTGGCCATCCCTTCAATTCGGTCGCGTGGCTGGCGACGCAACTGGCGTCGCGCGGCGTCGGGCTGAAAGCCGGCCAGATCGTGATGACCGGCAGCGTGATTAAAACGATCTTTCCAACCGAAGACGCGACGTATCGTTTTGAGCTGGCGCCGATCGGCTCGGTCGAGGTGCGGTTGGCGGAGAAATAAGACGCGAGGTTCTTTCGCGTCGACGCCTTTGAACGAAATTAAATTTCTACTTGCTTACAAAACATGCAGGCGTCGGGGACAAGCTTGCGTGAAAGCCGCGAATCCGTCCGATGATTCTGATAGAATGTCTTCACGGCGATACAGCTTCGATTCGGCTGAAGATTCCGTAGCACGTTCCCCGATCGCCGTACCGCGAGGAGGTCGAGATGAATGATCACGCGCATGCGATGACTTTGTCCGAACGCGCCGACGCGCTCGAAGAGCACATGACGCATGAGCTCGAGCGCATCGTCATCAAGTCGGCGTTGTTCAATCTCGCCGACGGAAAGACCAACGATGACACCGGCGAGGTGCTGGCGCGCAATCCCGGCAAATTCCTGGTCATGAAGGAAGACCGGCGTCTTCCAAAAATGCCGGCCAAGCCCACGCTGATCGACTATTTCAAAAGCCGTTTCACCTCGACCGCGCATTTACTGCAGAGCGCCGCGCTCGCCAAAAAGGCCGGCCATAGCGAGAAGGTCATCCTCGCCTGCCTGCTGCACGACGTCGCGGTGTCGGGTTTCATCCGCTGCGACCACGGCTATTGGGGCGCCCAAATGATCGAGCCTTATGTGGACGAGGAAATAAGCTGGGCGGTGCGCGCCCATCAGGCGCTGCGTTTCTTTCCGGACGAATCCGTCGGCTACCAATATCCGGAAGCCTACACGAAATGGTTCGGTCCCGATTTTCAGCCCGAACCTTACGTGGTCGATGAATATAAACGCGCGCGGGCTCACAAATACTATATGACGGGCCGCCTGATCACGCTCAACGACCTCTATTCATTCGACCCCGATGCCAAGGTCGACCTGGAGGACTTCACGGATATCATCGGCCGGCATTTCAAGCAGCCAAAGGAAGGCCTCGGCCTCGACAACAGCCCGTCCGCGCATATGTGGCGCACCATGATGTGGCCGACGCGGTTTTTGTAGAGCAGGATGAGATTAGATCGATCTGCAACGGCAGCGAAGGTGCGCCCCCTCTCCCCTTGTGGGAGAGGGTTGGGGTGAGGGGTTACGGTCTATCGATGGAGCTTAACCCCTCACCCGGATCGCATCTGACGATGCGATCCGACCTCTCCCACAAGGGGAGAGGTGAAGTGGACCGATTCAACCTAATGCCATCCCGCGCTAGGTTTAGCCGCGATGTTTCTTCTTGGCTTTCTTTTTGAATCCGGGCTTTCCCGCAGGCGCGCCGGCAAACCGTGACTCTCCGGCATGGTGCGGGGGCCGCTTTTTCTTGTGGTCCGCGTCCTTGTCGAATCGCGCGCGACTGTCGCTGTGGGGTTTGCCTTCGTAAGGCTTGCTATCGCGCGGTCTGTCATCGCGAGGCCTACCTTCGAAAGATTTGCCCTCGTAAGGTTTGTTGTCGCGCGGTTTGCCCGCGTAGGGCTTGCCTTCATACGGCTTGTCGCTGTGAGACTTACCGTGGTGCTTCGGCTTTCGCTCGTCGCGGAATTCATCGCTCTGACGCGCGTCGCGGCCGGTGTCTTCATTTTCACGTCGCGTGTGCGGACGCTTTTCCTGCGGCGACTGACTTTGGGGTGACTCCCCCTGCGGCGCATCGCCGAGCAGTTCGATACGGATATTGTCTTCCTTGTCGGGCCGCTTGATCTTGGCGGTGAAGGAATCGACGACCCGCTGCGAGATTTCGAACTCGGTGGTGGTATCCATGATGCGGATCGCGCCGATGTCCTGCTTGTCGATACCACCGCGGCGGCAGATCATCGGCAATAGCCAGCGCGCTTCGGCGTTTTTCCGCCGTCCGATCGCAGCCCGAAACCACACGCTGCCTTCGGCCATGACGTGACGCGGCGACGATTTTCCCGTCTTCGCGCGCGGCCCGGCATCGCGGTCGCCGCCGCGTGGCGGTCTGCCATCTTTGTCCCGGCCGCGATCGTCGCGCGATCGGCTGGAATGTTGCCCGGGATCGAGAATGTCCTCGGGCGATGGCAGCCGCGCCCGGTACAATCGCGCCAATGCGGCCGCGACATCCTCGGGCGAGCGCTCGGCGAGCAACATCTTCGCGAGGGTCAGATCTTCGGCGGTGGCTTCCTGCGCGAATAGATCCGCTTGCAGCATGCGCTCCTGATCGAGCTTGCGGATTTCTTCAGCGGTCGGCGCCGTGCCCCAGACCGCATCGATCCCTGCGAGATTGAGCAGCAATTCCGCACGCCGCCTGCGCGCCGGCACTACCAGGAGGACACTGACGCCCTTGCGGCCCGCACGCCCGGTGCGGCCGGAGCGGTGTTGCAGCACCTCGGCGTCGTTCGGCAGATCCGCATGAACGACAAGACCGAGATTCGGCAAATCGATGCCGCGCGCCGCGACGTCGGTCGCCACGCAAACCCGGGCGCGTCCATCGCGCAGCGCCTGCAGCGCTGTCGTCCGTTCGTTCTGGGTCAATTCGCCTGACAGTGCGACCACCGAGAAGCCGCGCTCCAGCAGCGTCGCCTGCAAGTGGCGCACAGCCTCGCGCGTGTTGCAAAACACGATCGTGCTGGGCGATTCAAAGAACCTGAGCACATTGACCACCGCATGCTCGACATCGCCGGCGGCAATTCTAATGGCGCGATATTCGATATCGGCGTGGCCGCCTTCATCGCCCGCGACCTCGACGCGAAACGCCTCGTGCTGGTATTGCTTGGCCAGCGCGACGATGCCACGCGGCAGTGTCGCCGAGAACAACAGCGTCCGGCGCGTATCGGGCGTGGTCTTGAGGATGATTTCCATATCCTCGCGAAAACCAAGGTCGAGCATCTCGTCGGCTTCGTCGAGCACCACGGCTTTCAGTTCCGAGACGTCAAGACGGCCGCGCCGCAAATGATCGCACAGCCGTCCGGGCGTGCCGACCACGATGTGGGCACCCTCGGCCAGCTCGCGCTGCTCGCGCCGCGGATCCATGCCGCCCACACAGGAAACGACACGGGCGCCGGCATATTGATAAAGCCATTCCAGTTCGCGATGGACCTGCAACGCGAGCTCACGCGTCGGCGCCACGATCAAGGCGAGTGGCGCGGCCCCCCGCTCGAACCGCTCGGCATCGCCGAGAAGGTCTTTCGCAATCGCCAATCCATAAGCCACGGTCTTGCCCGAGCCGGTTTGCGCGGAAACCAGGAGGTCGCGGCCCACAGCATTGTCCGCGAGCACGGCGGTCTGCACTTGCGTCGGCTGATCATAGTTGCGCTCCGCCAGGGCTCGGGCAAGCGGCGGGCTTGTGGTCAAGAATGTCACGAGATGGCCGACCTTATTATTTGTGTTTTACCGGGAATACCGAACTGCGCCTCGAACCCCAGGTGGGATCGAAGCTGACGCGCCCGGCAGATACACTGCGCGCGGCCCGGGATGTGATTGAGATGGGCGTGCTTTAGGCCATGACAAGCCAAAACACCATGGCCGTGATTGCATGCGAGACCGGCCATACCGGACGCAGCGCTGTCATATGATGACCAGCCGCAAATGGCGCCCTGTTTTGAACGCGTATGCGATTGAAATAGCGGGATAATTCGATCAGCACCGGCGGCGGGCGGCACCCGGTAAAGAAAGGTTAATGTTGCCGCTCTACCTTCGCCGCCCATGAGCGACGAGGTCATCCGCAGCACGGCTAAACCGTTCCCGGCGCAGGCGGCGTTGCCCTGGCTGGCCGGCGCGGGCGTCTATGTCCTGCTGCTGACGCTCGGGCCGCGGCTGCTCAACGATCCCGATACCTATTCCCATATCGCGGTCGGGCGCTGGATCATCGCGCATGGCGCGGTGCCGACCACCGATCCCTTTTCTTTTTCCATGCCCGGCGAGCCCTGGATCGCGTTCGAATGGCTGTCGGAAGTCATCTATGCGACGACGTTCACGCTCGCCGGCTGGTCCGGCGTCGTGGCGCTGGCGGCCGCCGCAGCCGCGCTCGCCATCGGCATGCTGACGCGTTTTTTGTTGCGCGAATTGGCGCCGACTCCGGCGCTGCTGATGGTCGTTGCGGCGATCGTGTTGCTGGCGCCGCATCTGCTGGCGCGGCCGCATATGCTGACACTGCCTGTCATGATGGCCTGGGCCGCGGCGCTGGTGCATGGCATGGATCGTCGGGCACCCCCGCCCTATTGGGCGCTTCCCTTGCTGGTGCTGTGGGCAAACCTGCACGGTAGCGTGGTGCTGGGGCTGGGGCTGATTGGGCCCGCCGCGCTCGAGTCACTATTGAACGAGAAGCGTAGCGAATGGCCGCGCGTGATATTGCGCTGGCTACCGTTCTCGGCGCTGGCGCTGGTGGCGTCCTGCCTGACACCCTACGGACCGGAGCCGCTGCTGATGCCGCTGACGACGCTCAGCGCCGGGCAGGCGCTCGGCTGGATCGGGGAATGGCGGCCGCAGGACTTCGGCCATGTCGGCGCCTTCGAGTTGCTGCTGCTGGCGGGCATCTTCGCGCTGTCGCGCGGGGTGACGTTGCCGTTGGTGCGGGCGCTGGTGGTAATCGGCCTGATACACTTCGCGCTGGCGCAGGTACGCAATGCGGACCTGCTGGCAATGCTGGCGCCGCTCTATCTCGCGGCACCGCTGGCGCGGCAGCTCGGCGCACGGGCCGAGGACGCCGCCGACTCGGCGCGAGGCATGAACCTCGCGGTACTCGGTGCGATGATCATGGCGACCGCGCTCGTGCTGGTGCGCGACATACGTCCGGCCCCGCGAAATACACCTGCGGCGGCCGTGGCCAGCGCCGGTCTTACCAAGGCGGGCCCCGTGCTCAACGATTATTCGTTCGGCGGCTATTTGATCTTCGCCGGCATTCCCACTTTCATCGACGGCCGCAGCGAATTGTATGGCGGCCAATTCATCGAGCGCTACAATCGCGATTTGTCGCTGGCCGACCTCGACGATTTGCTCAAATTGCTCGACCGGTACAAATTCGGTGCGACGCTACTGGAGCCGAATACGCCAGCGGTCGCGATGCTTGACCGGCTGCCGGACTGGCAGCGCGTCTACAGCGATGGCGTCGCAGTGGTGCACAAGCGGCGCGATGCGCCGCAGAAATAGGCCAGCAAACGATCGGATCAAACGGCGTCGGAAACCCGGGCGCGACGTGACTCGCTCATGAGCGTAAGCGCCATGACTGCGGCAAGACTCATGACAAGCAGGAAGCTCGGGGGCGCGTCCACGCCGGGATTGGCGAGGAGCAGATAGGAGAACAGCCCCGCCATCGACGCCGCGAAGCCGAGCCAGGCCATCTTCGGTACGCAAAATCCACGCTCGCCACGCCAAAGATCAAGCACAAGATAGAAGCCAAGCAAGGTGTTGCAGAGCGCGGCCGGCAGCACGCCCATGACGATCTCATACTCGAACCCGAGATAGCACAGCAGGCCGTCGACCTGCGCGATCACCGCGAGTGGCAGATAACGCAGATTGAGACAGGCCAGCGCGATGGACGCGAGTTCGAACGCATAGAAGTAGCGGTCGTGCATCTTCGGAAGCAAATAAGGCATGAACAAGAGAGAGGCGCACGCGGCCAACAGGATGAATTCCGGGCCTTCTTGTCTGGAACGCAGAATGAAAACCGACAACGCAAGCCCGCACGCTGCGGCAAGCACGACGCCGACGACGATTCCGACCGGATACGGTACGCCCGCCGCCAACACCCAGACGTTCGGGGCATTCATGGTGAGGCGATGAAAGGTGTCGGCCTGGTCCATATAGACCTGCAACACCGAGGCGAACGGCCTGCCGGCGAGAAAAACAGGAATAGCGAGGGCCACATAAACGACGGGGACAGCAGCGAGCCATACCCAGTGAATCCCGCGGCGTAACATCATGCCCAGCACAAATGGCCCCAGGAACACGCCTTGGGCCTTCACCGCGCAAGCCACGGCGAACGGCAGAACGCCATTTCGCTCCTGCATGAACAACGACACCGACAGCAGCGTGAAGAAAGTCCAGATCGAATCGGCCTGTCCCCACACGGCGCCGTTGAACAGCACCGTCGGCGCCAGCCAGACGCCGCAGAAGGCCAGCGCAGCGCGTAATGGCACTTTTGCCGCCTGCCAGACGATCCGAGCCGCCATGATCGCACAACCAAGTTCGAAGACGACTGAGATCGCCTTCACCAGGGAGAGTGGCTGGCCCAACCCATCAAATTGGGCTGCGATCAACAAAAGATAGCTGTAGAGCGGCGTGTAGTTGGTGAAAGCTTCACCCAGCGCCTCGATGCCGTGATTCCGGGCGAAGGCGTACCAGGGGATCAGAAATTGGACGGCGTCGCTGGTGGCGTGCTCCCGAACCAGGTAACGAAGCACAAGACCCACAATTGCACACGCGGCGGCTATGCCAATCGCAAGCCGCCGGTTCGCGGCCGACGTCTTGCCCGGATTGACGGAATAAGCCGATCCGTGGGGCGCACCGATCCCGGTAATGTCCTGGATGCTCGAAATCGTCGGCCTCATTCAACGGCGTAGCGGCGCGATGCGCCCGAGAATAATTCAGCCAGGAACAATTCAGCCGAGAACAACTCAGCCGAAAATGGCTTAGACGGTAGCGAAAGCAGCATATTGCGCGCCGAGCGGCACCCGACTTAATGCATTTTCGACGCGGCGCGCGGACTTCGCCTCCGAGGGCAACAGCAGGAAATAGCGCGCGCCGATCTCGCGCAAGCCGCCATCCGCCATCAATTTTCGCGCCGTGCCGGCGCCGAGCAAGGCGGCGTCGCGGTCGAATTCACAGCGCGATACGGCAAGACGCGTCAGCGGATTGAGCGGATTGTGCTCGATGACGCAGATGAGCCCGCCGGGCCGCACCACGCGCCGCATCTCGCTCATGAAATACGCCCATTCGGCGGGCGCGACATGGTGCATCACGCAAATCGCGGTCACCAGATCGAAGCGGCCGTCCACGAAGGGAAAACGCCTGCCGTCGAAGTCAGGGTAGTTGACGTCGGAGTTATTGATGCGCGCCTGGGTAATGCAATCCGAGGACACGTCGATACCGCTGAGGCTACCGACCATATTGCGCAACAAGGGATGAAAACTGCCGACGCCACAGCCGACATCGAGCATCGCGGGCTTTTGCGCCCCGAGCCGCTGCGCGATCAAGTCGCGCAACAAATCGGCCTTGGCGCGCATGAAGAAACTATGCGGCAGGCCCGAGAAGTCGATCGAGGACTGAACGACGTCGCGATAGTTGCTGCGATAGCTGTCGAAGAGCTCGGTCATGACGCGCTTATTCGTGCACGGCGCGGATCGCGGGACCCGCCGCCACGGCCTCTTCGCGATCGAAGCCCAATCGTTTTTGCACCACATAAAGCGGGCGCTGCTTCACTTCGGCATGGATGCGGCCGACATACAATCCGACAATACCCGTCATCAGCATGTTCATGCCGCACAACAGCGACACGATCACGATGGTCGAAGACCAGCCGGCGATCAGATGGCTGTCGTTGGTCAGCCATAACAGCATCACCCAGCCGCCGTAGAGCACCGCCAGGCCCGACACCGCGAGGCCGCACCAGATTGCCAGCCGCAGCGGCGCGTCGGAAAAGCCGAGCGCCGCGTTCAAAGCCAGCCGGACCATCTTGAACAACGGATATTTGGTTTCGCCGGCGGCGCGCTCCAGGCGATGGAACGTCACTTCGGTCTGGCGGAAGCCGAGCCAGGCGACCATGCCGCGCACGAAACGATCCTGCTCCGGCATCTGGCGCAGCGCGTCGAGCACCTTGCGATCGATCAAGCGGAAGTCACCGACATCGGCCCTTATGCCGACCGAGGATATGCTGCCGAGCAGCCGGTAGAACACATGGGCGGTGGCGCGCTTGAAGGGGCTTTCGCCAGCGCGCGACAGCCGGCGCGCATGGACGACGTCGTAGCCTTCCTTCCATTTCGCGATCAACTGCTCGACGATTTCGGGCGGATCCTGCAGGTCGGCATCCATCACGATGATGGCATTGCCCTGCGCGGCGTCCATGCCCGCGGTGATCGCGACCTGATGACCGAAATTACGCGACAGGCCGATATAGCGAAACCGCGGGTCGCGCCTGGCGAGGTCCTGCAGCACCAGCGGGCTGGAATCCTTGCTGCCGTCATCGACGAAGATCGCCTCCGCCGGTTCTTCGAGCCGGGCGAGCAGCAGGTCAAGCCGGCGCAGCAGCACCGGCAGCACGGCTTCCTCGTTGAACACGGGAATCACGATGCTGTAGCTGATCGGCTGGGAATCGGTCGCCATAAGAGAGGTTCCACCCGGGTTGGACGGGCGGAAGTCTAGACACCGATAGTTAAGGCGGCCTTGCCGCAACCGTTAAGGAAGGCTTGGTTTGGCGCGGTTTCGGCAGTTTCCGGTGCGGCTAAGGCGCGCGGCGGATCTTATAGAGAACAAAACGCGCGGACCGGTCCAGCTCCTCTAACCGGTCCGGCAACGGATTCGCTCCCGGCGACCCTACTACATAGAGGTAGTCGTAATCCCGGGTCCAGTTGCGGATGAACGGCGGAATGCCCGGCGATGTTCGGCCCGCGGCAATCGCGGCAAGCACGCGCATCGGCATTGGCCCGCCATAGGGGATCGCAAGGCGCTCGACCGCGGCGCGCGCCTGCACCGGCTGCTTGCCCACCGCGGTGAATAAATTGGGCACAAAGGCATTGGCGTAATGGACCGCCAGCGTCGCGGCATAAAACATCGGAAATTGCGTGAGGTCGTTGAATGGCGGGTCCTCGCCCTCGCCGCCTCCGACGAGCACCTTCGAACCGCGGTCGATCTTGTGGAACGACGCGATGATCGAAGCATAGTCCGCGCGGTAGGGCAGCCAGATCGCATAGACGACGGCGAGATTGGCCGATGTGACCGCGCAGACAATAGCGAGTGCCGCCACGGTCCATCGCCGGCCCGGCAACGACAGCGAGCCAAACGCCGGAAGGATCAGGGCCGCGGCGGGGATCACGCGCAGATCGGCGAATGAAGTCCCGAGCAGGCTCGAGGGGATTGCGAGATAAAGCAGCACAAAGCCGCTTCCGAGCCACACTCCGGCCGGCGTCAATTTGAGGAAGCCGCGCCGCGCCGCGACGAACAGCGCGGCCATCAGCGCCAGCGCACTGGCCGCCGACACCTGCAAATTGTAGCCATTCATGATGCGAAACAGCCAGATCGGCTTGAATTCAAACGCCCAGGTCGTGCCTTCGCCGCCGATCGATCCCGCGGTTATCTGCATGATCCCGAACAGGGCCACTGCCGGGACGGCGAGCAGCACAAGCCGCCATATCACCTCGCGGTACGGCACCTTCCGGTCATGAGCGCGCCACAGCTCATAGAACCCCAGCGTCGCGCCATAGACGCCGAGCGCAAAGAAATGTGCGGTAAACAATACCGCGACGAAAACCGCGTGGAGCGCAAAACGCAGCGGCGATGCGCGCTCCACGAAAATCAAATAGACGGCGATGCCCCAGAGCGCGACGCCGAGACCGAATTCGAAATTCACAAAACCCCAGGTGAACGGCAGGCAATAGAGGAACATCAGCGCCGCGAAGCCGGCAAGATGGACGCGTCCCTTCACGACCCGCTCCAGCGCCAGCGCGCCGCCGACGATCAGCAACTGGCTGAGCAGCAGAAACAGCCTTGTGGCATTTTCGACGCTGATCAGCCGCGCGATCTGCGGGATCAGCAAATCCATCGCCAGATTGGGATAGAGCGCCCAGGCCACCTCATAATACGGGTTGGCATCGGGCGTGCCGTTCCGGCTCAGAATGTACATGCGGGCGAGGTGATTGAGATAATCGACCATCGGCGGAATGGGCGTCAGCAGCACCGGTAGGAGCGACGCGACCGCCAGCAGAGCGAACACCATCATCGCGACCGAGCGATCCGAGCCCACCCGCATACCGGCAGTCATGACCTGCCCATCTGAGGAAACCATGTCATCGCACCGCTCAGCCCGAACTCAGGCCCGGCCCATCGAATCAAGCCAGACCCCATAACAGTGCTATCACTAGCCACAAACCGTTACCGACAGGCAAAGCCGGCCGCGACCTGACGCGGGCAGGCAATCCACGCGAATGAGCCGCATCGTCTGCATGAAAAGCAGGCGGATCGGGGCTAACGCTTCGGCCAGAGCGGCTCGGCCATCGCGAGCTTCTGCGGGAAGATCGTGACCGGGATTCCGTTCTGCCACTGCACCACGGTCATTTCGGCATCGACGCGACGGCCCTTGTCGTCGAATTTGAGGATGCCGCCGGGATAGTATTTGGACGGCCCGCCGTCCATGGTGCGCAGCGCCTCCGCGACTGCGGCCTTGTCGGCCTTCCCGGCTTTTTCCAGTGCGTCCTTGATCAGCCACATATCGCCATAGGTGGAGATCGCGTTCTGGGTCATCCAGGGTTCGTTGTAGCGGGTCTTCAATTCGGCGATCAGCTCTTCGTGGCCCTTGGTCGCCCAACTGCCGACGCAGGTGATGACGCCCTGCAACAGCGACGGATTGATGGTCTGCAGGATATCCGGCTCGGCAATCGCGATGCCGAACGAGATGGTGGGGACACGGCCCTGACTGAGGCCGAACTCGTTCATTTTCTCGAGCACCAGCTTGCCGTCGGAGATCACCGTGGGCAGGAAGAACAAGAGGTCGGGCTTGACGGCGCGCACCTTCTGAATCAATGGCGTCGCATCCGACAGTGGCGGCGTGAAAGTCTCGTCCATCACGAGGTCGAGGCCGTTCTCCTTGAGCAGGCCTTCACGCATCGCCTTGGCCGACGCGATGGAAGAACCCGTGTTATCGGTAATGATCGCCACGGTTTTCGGCAGCTTGCCTGACGCGCTCTGCGCCAGCTTCATCAATAGCGGTAGCGACTGGCGCGCCTGCGAAGCCGCGGTCGCCGAGGTCTGGAACACATATTTGAAGCCGCGATCGGTAATCAGATCGGAATAGGACAGGGTCAACACCGGCAACTGCGCGCGCTCGGTAACTTCCGTCACCGCCAGCGTGAAAGAGGAGAGATAGGCAGCGCTGGCCACCACCAGATCGGGCTCCTGCGCCACCATGCGCTGCGCGGCGTTCTTTGCCTTTTCCACCGTGTCACCGCAGTCCAGCAGCACCAGTTTGAGCTTGGCGCCGCCGAGCGCCTTGACGCCGCCGGCCTTGTTGATGTGATCGACCGCCATCTCGCCGCCCATCTTCATGACCGCGCCGGGCCGGGCGTAAAGTCCTGACAACGGCACCAGCAATCCCACCTTCACCTCCGCAGGCGATTGTGCGTAGGCCTTGGGAATGGTGAGCGTTGCCGCGGTGGCCGCCAGCATCGCGCGTCGCGTCAGGGTCGGTCTGCTAATCTCGTTCATGATTGTCTCCCTCCAGATGATGTTGGTTTTGTTTGGTAGATTCACATTCCGAGATAGGCCTGCCGGATCCGGTCGTCGGCCCGCAGCGTGGCGTTGTTGCCTTCGAGCACCACGCGGCCCGCTTCGAGCACATAGCCGCGGTCCGCGGTATCAAGCGCTTCGGCGACGCGCTGCTCTACCAGCAGGATCGTGAGTTTGGTCTCGGCGCGGATCTCGATCAGCTTCTCGAAAATAAAATCCGCGATCGCCGGCGCGAGGCCCATCGAGGGTTCGTCCAGCATTAATAATTTCGGCGCGGAAGCCAGACCCCTGCCGATCGCCACCATCTGCTGCTCGCCGCCGGACAGCGTGCCCGCGAACTGGTCGCGGCGCTCGGCCAGCACCGGCAGCAGCGCGAAGATACGTTCGAGATTCTGTTTCCAGGCGCGACGGCCGGCATCGGTGAAGGCGCCCATTTCGAGATTTTCCATCACCGAGAGCGACGGAAACACCTGACGGCCTTCCGGCACATGGGCGATGCCGAGATGCGGCCGCTTTGCTGCGGGGATGCCGGCGAGATCGACGCCTTCGAACATGATCGTGCCTGCGCTCGGCTGCACGATGCCCGAGATGGTCTTGAATAGCGTGGTCTTGCCAGCGCCGTTCGGCCCGACAATCGCGACGAACTGTCCGGCCTCGACCGTGAGCGAGACGTCCTTGAGCACGGGGACGACCGAATAGCCCGCGCAGATGCCATCAAGCTTGAGCACGGTTCACCCATTTCTTGCCCAGATAAGCTTCGATCACCCGGGGATTGCGCGTCACGCTGGCTGGATCGCCATCGGCCAATACCGCGCCGTGATCGAGCACCAGAAAGCGATCCACCAGCCGGACCATCGACTGCATCGTATGCTCGATGATGGCGATGGTGACGCCCTCGCGCGCCAGCCGTTGCACCACCACGACGACCTCTTCGGCTTCACCATGGCCGAGGCCTGCCAGCGTCTCGTCGAGCAGCAGCAACCGCGGCTTGCCCGCCAGCGCACGCGCCAACTCCATCAGCCGCAATTCCTTGGTCGTGAGTTCTGCCGCGACCTTGCCGGCGACCGCCGTCAAACCGACCCGCGCGACCGCATCGTCGGCGAAGGTGCGTGCTTCTTCCTCGTTGGCGGCGCGCACATAGGCGCCGACACGGACATTGTCGCGCACGGACATACGAGCGAACGGTCGCATCACCTGAAAAGTGCGACCGACTCCGGCCTGACACAGCTCATGCGGCTTGCGCCCGACCATGTTGACGCCGTCGAGCCAAATCCCGCCGGCGTTCGGCAGCGAAAAGCCATTCAGCAGATTAAACAGCGTGGTCTTGCCGGCGCCGTTGGGTCCGATGATGCCGAGGATCATGCCCTCGCGAATCTCGAAGCCGACGTCCTGCACGGCCTTCAACCCGCCAAAGGATTTCGACAGGCCCCTGACCGAGAGCAATATCTTGCCATCGCGCCAGTCGGGCCGCGTGGCAGGTTTCGCCGGAGCCACGAAGGGAATGACATGCGGCGCACTTGCGGGTTCGGCAACCGGTGCCGGGACCGCAGCGGCGCGGCGCTTGATCCAGCGATCCCTGACCTTCCAGAACACGCCTTCCGGCGCCACCAGGATCACAATGATGATCGCAACGCCGAAAATGACGCCCTGGATTCCCGGCAACCGCGCGCTCAGTTCGGCATTGAGAATTTCGGCGACCGGGATCAATACCGCCGCCCCGATCAACGGCCCCCAGACCGAGCCGACGCCGCCGAACATCGAGACCGTCAACGCCTGCGCCGACACCAGCATGCCAAACACCGACTGCGGCGTCACGACCAGCAGCACCACCGCATAGAAGGCGCCGACCGCGCCGGCGATCGCGCCGGACAGCGCGATCGAGCGCAGCTTCCAGGTCAGCGTATCGATGCCGGCGGCCTCCGCGGCCGCTTCGTTCTGCTTGATCGCGACGAGCGCCATGCCGAAACGCGAGCGTTCCACCGCACGGGTGATCGCAACGATCATCAGCAGCATCACCAGCGCCACCAGCGTGTAGACCCGCGGATCCGAAAACTGCATGTAAGCGAACGGATTGTCGCGCTTGATCGGTAGTGTCAGTTCCTGATAGCCGAGCCATTCGAACACGTAGAGCAGCGCGAGCGGATAGGCCAGCATCGCCAGCGCGAAGTAATGCCCGCGCAGCCGGAAGGTGGGAAAGCCGACCAACAGGCCGGCGACACCGCCGATGACGGCCGCAGCGGGAATCAACAGCCACGGCGTGATGTCGAAATAGATCTGCCCAAGCGCCGTCGTATAGGCGCCGAGCCCGAAGAAGGCGGCGTGGCCGAACGAGATGAGGCCGGTGTAGCCGGACAGCAGATTCCACGACAGGCCGAAGCTGGCCCAGACCAGCACCAGGGTCAGCGTCAACTGATAGTAGGAATTGGTGACGAACAGCGCCAGGCAAGCGTAGATCAACGCTGCAATCAATGTCGGGGCAAGCGAGCGCAACAGCATCGGCATCAGGTTCGCTCCACCACGTGGCCGAAGAATCCCTGCGGACGCAGAAAAATAATCAGCAGAAAGACGACGAAGATCGCCGCGTTCTGCAGTTGCGTCGGCAGCACCAGCGTCGAAAGCTGCTGCACGAGGCCAATGGTCATGCCGCCCCAGAACGCGCCGGTGATGCTGCCCATACCGCCCAGCACGACGCCGGCATACATCACGATGACATAGTCGATGCCGATATAGGGATGGAACGGATAATTGGTGGCGAGCAGACCGCCGGCCACCGCCGTCACCGCGGCGCCGATCCCGAAGGCGAGACGGTGCGACTTGTCGATGTCGATACCCATATAGGTCGCCGCGACCGGATTATCGGCGGCCGCGCGCAATGCCTTGCCCATCCGGGTCCGCGTGATCAGCGCGGTGAGCCCGATCATCGCGGCGATCGAGATCAGCGCAGCGATACCGCGGGCCTTATTGATGAAGACGCTGACGAGGTCGTCATTCCACAGCGGGCCGATTTCCCAGGCGCTCGCCGACAGCGGCGTGCGGATTGAGGCCAGCACCGAGCCGAACACGATCAGGCCGCCATTTTGAAGCACAAGCGCCACGCCGAGCGTCAGGATCAGTTGAGCGAAATGGCCATCGCCCTCAAGCTGCGCGGTGCGCCGCCCGGTGACGCGGGCAATCAGCAGCTTGTGGATCCAGTAGCCGAACAAAAACAGCAGCGGGGCAGAGAGAAGGATAGCCACATAGGGGCCGATCACACTGCCGAAAGCAGTCTGGATACCCGCGGACAGGAACAGATAATAGGCGACATACATGCCGAGCATCATGAAATCGCCCTGGGCGAAATTGATGACCCGCATCACGCCGAAGATCAGCCCGAGACCGACGCACATCAGGCCATAGATCGCGCCAGCCAGAAGCCCCGCCATCAGCGCCTGCAATACGTTCTCGATGATCTGCGATGTCATCGACGCGGCCTCGCGGCGGCGCCGAGACTACTGCCCCTATCGCTCATTTCGTTCCTCCCGATGTCGCGACCGTCAGGCTTTCCGCCCGTTCCGGCCTTTGAGACCTCTAGCCTCCTCTATTGCGTCGGCGCGGTCCAGTGCGGGCAAATCGCCGCACCGCTCGCTGTGAAAGCGCGCGCCGCCGCGGCGGCCTATCCCCTGATCTGGACGCCAGCCCACTCTTCGGAAAGCTTGGCGATCGAGGTGAAATCGGAATCCGGACCGTATTTGGCCTGCGTCAGCGCCAGAATCTGGCGCACCACGGCACCCATGATCATCGGAACGCCCATCGCCTCGCCCTCCTCGAGACACAGCCGCACGTCCTTGAAGGACAACGCCGTGGCGAAGCCGAAATCGAAGGTGCCGGGCAGCACCGAACGCGGGAATTTATCCTGAGTGGCGCTGTTGCGGCCGGAGGAAACGTTGATGATGTCGAGCAGGATTTTAGGATCGAGGCCAGCTTTGACGCCCATCGCCATGCCTTCGGACGAAATCACCAGCGCCGCGGCGGCCAGCAGATTGTTGACCAGCTTGGCGGTTTGCGCGAGGCCCGGTTTCTCGCCGGTGTAAAACAGCTTGCCGAAATGTTTCAGGATCGGTTCGACCTTGGGCGCGTAGACGTCCTTGGGACAGGACACCATCACGGCCAGCGTGCCGGCCTTGGCGCCGGTGATGCCGCCGCTGACCGGCGCATCGACGAAGGTGATGTTGTGATCGCTTAAACCCCGCGCGACTATCGTTGCGACCCCCGGGCCGGTGGTCGACAGATCGATCAGCGTGCGGACGCGATTGCCGTGGGCGATGCCGTTCTCGCCGAGCGCAACCGCCTTGACGATATCCGGGGTCGGCAGGCTGATCAGCACGATTTCGGCCGCCGAGGCGACCTCGCCGGGCGAATTGGCGATCCGTGCGCCACGCGCCGCCAGCGGCGCGGTCGCATTCGGGTCCCGGTCATAGACGCACAGCGAATAGCCGGCATCAAGCAAGCGTCCGCACATCGGACCACCCATGCGGCCAACGCCGATGAATCCGAGAAGCTCTCCAGCCATCCACGATCTCCTTTATCCAGCGGGTTAGCCCGCAATTTCCTTTGTCATGCTGCAAAAACCTGACGGCGTCGTGACGCACAGCCGGGCAAGTTCAGGCCCGGGTGTGCGCCTCGATAGCCGCGACCACAGGCAAGCCACCCGTATCGTTCCTGGTCGCGAGTTCCTCCAGCGAGCGCTGCTTGGTCTCGATTCCCGCCACCAGCAGAACGACGATTTGCAGCAGCAGCGCGATCACGATCAATCCCAGCACGCCGTAAAGACCAAAACCGTCGAAGCTGGCCGCGACCACATAGGGCACGACAATGTTGACCGCGCGCCCGGCCGCATTGGCGATGCCGCTGCCGCGCAGCCGCACCTCCGTGGGAAACAGTTCCGGCACGTAGCAAGCGATGCTCAGCGACGAGAGCACGTAGATCAGGCAGGTCACGAAAAATCCGAGTCCGGCGACCCAGGCCGAATCCGTCACGCTGACATAGGCTGTGCTGACGACGATGCTGATCAGCGAAAACCAGATAATGCCCCAGCGGCGGCCGATGCGTTCGGTCAGCAATAATCCAATCAGCGAGCCGAGCGGCCCGCCGGCGAAAATCAGCACGGAAAGCCCGAGCGAATTGGCGACGCCGTGGCCTTGCTTGACCAGGAACGTCGGCACCCAGCTCACGAACGTAAAATTGAAGGTCAGCAGGCAGACCGTGACGACTGTCGCCACGACGGTGCGGCGCAGCAGTGCCGGCCCGAACAGGTCGCGCAGCACATAATGCGTCTCGGCGCCGGCCGGCGGCGCGGCGGCTTCCTCGAACACTTCGGACTCGGCCTCCGCCTGACGCACGATCGCGTCTGCTTCCTCGATACGCCCCTGGCTTGCGAGCCAGCGCGGCGATTCCGGCATCGCGCGCCTCAGGAACCAGACGATGAACGCCCCCACCGCGACAATCACGAACATCCATCGCCAGCCGAACTGCGGAATCACGACCCAGCCGATCAGCGTGGAAATCAACAGACTGGAATTGATGATGAGGTTCAAAAGGGTTGCAAAGCGTCCGCGATGGCGCGCGGGGATGAATTCGCTCAGCGTGCCGTAACCGACCACGATCTCGGCGCCGAGCCCGAGCCCCATGACAAAGCGCGCCGCAATCAGCCATGTCATCGACGGCGCGGCGGCGCCGGCGAGCGATGCGAGACCGAATATCATCAGGTTGAACTGATACGAAAACTTGCGCCCGAACCTGTCACCGAGAATGCCGGCGAACCAGGCGCCGATCATCATGCCGAAGAAGGTCGCCGAGATAAACGACGCATTGAGCGAGAGATTCGATTCGCCGGACTGTACCAGTGCGCCGAGCACGCCGCCGGCGAGGTAGAGATCGAACGAATCGAAGAACATGCCGGCCGCGATCAGGCCAAGCACGCGCCAGTGAAAGCGTGAAATCGCCAAGCGATCCAGCCGTCGGCCTACATCCGTGCCGCTCATTGTCGTCTCTCCCGAGCTTTTATTTTATGCTTTGAGGGGCGTCACACTCTGACGGTGTTTTGCGCCCCATCGCCGGCTATTTCCGGCTTCTGATTTCGACCCCCGACCAGGTTTCCAGCAATCGCGCCACCGACGTGAAGTCGCTCGTTGGTCCAAACGTTGCGTTGGTGACGGCCATCAATTGCCGCACCGCCGCGCCGACCACCATCGGCACGCCGATCGCCTCGGCCTCATCGACACACAACCGCACATCCTTGTAGGAAAGCCCGGTGGCGAAACCGAAATCGAACGTGCCGGTCAGCACAGCCTTTGGAAATTTATCGCGCAGTGCGACGTTGCCGCCGCTGGAAACCATGATGACGTCGATCATGGTTTGCGGATCGAGCCCCGCCTTGACGCCCATCGCCATCGCTTCGGACGAAATCGCCAGCGCCGCAACCGCGATCATGTTGTTGGCCAATTTCAGCGTCTGTCCCATGCCGGGCTTGTCGCCGCAAAAGAACACCTTGCCGAAGACTTTCAGGATCGGCTGAACGCTCTCAAAGACATCTTTTTCGCACGCGGCCATCACCGCGAGCGTGCCCTTCTCCGCGCCGCCGGTGCCGCCGCTAACGGGAGCATCGACCAGCGCGATCCGCTTGCCTTTCGACAATTCCTCGGCGATAGCGCCGGACATCCGTGGGCCTGTCGTGGACAGATCAATTAGCGTGCTGGCCCGGTTCCCCTCGACGATACCGCCGGGCCCGAATACCACCTGATGCACGATATCCGGCGTCGGAAGGCTGACCAGCACGGTATCGGAGGCGGACGCCACTTCGGCCGCGCTCGCCGCACGGCGGGCGCCGCGCGCCACCAGCGGCTTCATCGCAGCCTCGTCTCTGTCGAAAACCGTGAGGCTGTAACCGGCATCCAGCAGTCGCATCGACATGCGGCTGCCCATCTGGCCCAACCCGACGAATCCGATATCACCTGGCATAGTTTGTTCTCTTTCCTGCTTCTTGTTCTTGCTTGTCTTGCTTGGTTCTTAATTGGTCACTTGCCGCGAGCCGGCGCGCGGACTTTATCGTGGCTGCGGCATTCAGCAAGCCAAATTTGGTAGCGCTACCACAAAAAGCGCGATAGCGTTGGCCAACACTGGTTTCCATCTTAGTTGGTTGCCAACATCGTCATTGAGGGAACGGCTTCATGCGTCAGGGGCGCGGGCGCAAGCGCAACAACGATGCCTTGCGGATGGAGGACGTCGCAGCGCAGGCGGGTGTTTCGCCGATGACGGTGTCGCGCGCATTGCGCGACCCTGCCGCCGTCTCCCAGGCGATGCGGGACCGGGTGCAGGCAGCGATGCAACACACCGGATACGTGCCGAACCGCCTCGCCGGCAGCCTGTCGTCGCAGCGCTCGCGCGTTGTCGGATTGATCGTGCCGGGCATCAGCAATTCTTTGTATGCCCAGATGGCGCAAGCGATCGCCGACGTGCTCAGCCAGCACGGGCTGCATCTGTTGATCGCCAGCAGCGGCCATGATTCCGCCGCCGAGGAGGCGGCCATCGCCGCCTTCCTCGGGCAGCGCGTGTGCGCGCTGATCCTGCACAGCACAAGGCACACCGCCCGGGCAACGGCGCTGGTGAAGGCCGCCGGCATTCCGACCGTCGAGATCGGCCAGTTGACACGCACGCCGCTCGACCTGTGCGTCAGCTATTCAGGCTTCAAAGCGGCCAAGGCGATGGTGATGCATCTAGGCAGCCTCGGCTATCGCCGGATCGGATTTGTAACGTTGCCGGTGCATGACAACGAGCGCTCCGTCGAGCGGCGGCGCGGCTATCGTGCTGCGCTGAAGGAGCTGGGGCTGCCCGAAGACCCGGCCATCATCGCCGAATCGGAGCCGGGCTTTGCCGGCGGCGTCAGCGCCGTCGTGCAACTGATCGAGCGCGCGCCCGACATCGACGCCATTTTCTTTGCCGCGGACGTGATGGCGGTCGGCGCCTTGTTCGAATGCCAGCGCCGGGGCTGGGCGGTGCCGGACCGGCTCGCGATCGCGAGCTTCGACGACGTCGACTTGCTAAGCCACGTCGCACCCACCATTACCACGCTGCGCATTCCGCGCGAGGAGATCGGCCGCCAAAGCGCGGCGATGCTGGTCGCCCGGTTGAACGGAACACACGAAGGTCCCCCCGTGGTAGACCTGAAATTTGACATCGCACAGCGCGAGAGCACAACACGCGCACAGAAAAATACGTCAGGGAGAAGATCGTGACGAAACATTGGGTAGCAGCCGCCATTCTGACGGCGAGCATCATCACCGGCGCGCCGGCGCATGCGCAGGATTTTCCGGCTCGGCCGATCACGATGATCGTCCCCTTTGCCGTGGGCGGCCCGGCCGATATTACCGGCCGGATCGTCGCCGACATTTTCACGCGCCACCTTGGCCAGCGGGTGATCGTCGAAAATATCAACGGCGCCGGCGGCACGATTGGCGCCCAACGCGCCGCGCGCGCGCCCGCCGACGGTTACACCATCTTTTTCGGCCACACCGGCACCAATGCGCTGGCGCCGGCGTTCTACCCTGACATCGCTTACGACCCGCAAAAGGACTTTGAGCCGATCGGACTGACGGCCGAATATCCCGAAGTGCTTGTGGTCCGCAAAGAGTTCCCGGCCAAGACTCTCAGCGAATTCGTCGCCTATGCCAAGGCCAACCCGAACAAGCTCAATGTCGGGCACGCCGGGGTCGGTTCGGTCTCCTATATCGGATGCCTGCTGCTCAACTCGGCGATGGGCATCAAGCCGGCCTTGATCCCGTTCACCGGCACAGCGCCCGTCTTGAACGCGATGCTGGTCGGTGAAATCGATTATGAATGCGACCCGGTGCTCGGCAATCTGGCGCAGGTGCGCGCCGGCACGGTGAGGGCCCTGGCGATCGCTTCAAAAAAGCGCAGCCCGATGATGCCGGATGTGCCGACCTCTCATGAACAGGGTCTCCCCGAATTCGACTTCGCCGTGAATTATGCGGCGTTCGCGCCGGTCGGCACCCCCAAGCCGATCATCGAAAAATACGTGGCCGCCTTGAACAAGGGGTTGAGCGAAGAAGGCGTGCAGAAACGGTTTGCCGAGCTCGGCGCCGAGATCGCGGAACCAGACCGCCGCGGACCCAAACCGCTGGCCGACCTGATGCGAAGCGAAGCCGCGCGGCTGCTTCCGATCCTGAATGCGGCGGCGGGGAAGTAGCCTCAGGAAGCAGGCCTCCGGGATAACTGCTGCGCATCTGTTCCACCGCAAATCATTTTACCGGCCGGCCATTACCTTCAGTCGCCCATGGGGATGCTCCAAAACGTCAGGGCGCCGAATTTCAGGCATACTTTCGGCTGTATTGTGAACAAATTTCACGCCTACGGTGTCCAACCTCCGGCGACCATGACGACATCGTCGGAAGCGGTGCCGCGCGCACTTTCTTCGCTCACGATTCACCACGCCGATTCCACCACGTCCCGGAATTCAAAAGGGGCAATCCTCCAAGCCGGCGCTGTCGAGACTGGAAAAAACGTGTAGGCTGATCGATGTCACAGCGGATTGGGAGACATCTGTTGGCGGATGAGGCGGACCGTAGCGCGAAAGCGGATCAGCCACCCCTCCTGCCCGGCCTGCCGTTCACCCAGCAGCCCGCGTTGCAGCTTATCTACGATACTGCGCCAATCGGGCTCGCATTCCTGTCTCCCGACTGCCGCTACGTGCACATCAACCAGCACCTCACCGAAATATGCGGGATTTCCATCGAAGGGCATCTGGGACGAACCGTGCGAGAGTGCGTCCCGGCGTTGGCCGAGTCTGTCGAAGCGATTGTCCGCTCCATCATGGCGACCGGCGAAGCGGTGACCGGGATCGAGGTCGCCGGGCAGCGCGCTGATCAAGTCGAGGACCGCGCGTGGATCACCTACTGGCACCCGGTCCGGAATCCGGCTGGCGAGATTGTGGGTGTCAATGTCGCAGCCGAGGAGATTACCGAACGCAAGCGCGCCGAAGCGGCCCTTCGGGCAAGCGAACTGCAATTTCACACCCTGGCCGATTCCATCCCGCAACTGGTTTGGATGGCGGAGGCCAACGGGAGGATATTCTGGGTCAATAGCGGTTGGTACGAATATACAGGCGTGCCAAGCGGAGATGGCAGCGCACATGACTGGCAGGCGCTTCTCGCGGCTGCCTCGCTTCCGGATGCGCGCCACCGCTGGGCGCAGTCCCTTCGAACCGGAACGGCACTGGAGATGGAACTGCCACTGCTCGGAAGGGACGGGCAATATCGTCCATTCCTGACCCGGGCGATTCCACTGCGCGACGCGACGCAGAACGTCTACCGATGGATTGGAACCCACATCGATATCAGCGAGCAGCGGCGCCGCGAAGAGCACATCCGGTTCATCATCGATGAGCTTTCACATCGCAGTAAAAATCTGCTTGCGGTCGTCATGGCGGTCGCCAACCAGACTGCGCAATACGCGGGTGACGTGCGTCAGTATCAGATGCGCTTTTCGGAGCGCCTGCAGGCGCTTGCGCATTGTCATGACCTGCTGGTCAAGGACCATTGGCACGGCGCTTCGCTCCACGATCTCGTAGCAGCGCAGATGCGGCCCTTCGGCGAAACCAACGCAGGCCGGATCGACGCAACCGGTCCCCCGGTCATCCTGAAACCCGACGCCGCGCAACATCTGGGCCTGGCCTTGCACGAGCTGGCGACCAACGCTTCAAAGCACGGCGCGTTATCGGGACAGCAGGGCGATGTGCTGATCTGCTGGCAGATCGACGAGGCGGAAGACAAGGTTCGAATCCATTGGCGTGAAAAGGGTGGACCACCCGTTATGCCGCCGCAACGGCGGGGCTTCGGCCACGTCGTGATCGAGCAAATCGTACCTCGCGCGCTCAATGGAAGCGGTAACCTGGATTTTGCTCCTGCGGGCGTGAACTGGACGTTTGAATTTCGCCAAGACATCCATGAATGACCGGCGCGTGAAGCGACACGTACAAGCTGCATCTGATGCGTTCGGCTACGTGGACATTGCGGTAACGCAGTTGCCGGAGCGACGGAAAGCCTCACGGAAAGCCATTGCCATCCTGATCGCTTTTCTGGCTTATGGTTTCAAATTGTCATGTTGCAGCCGGTTATGTTGCAGCGCGCAAAACCTGTTCCATCGGATTCATGCGAAACCATCTGCCTTCCATGATGAGCCTGCGCGCCTTTGAGGCCGCAGCGCGTCATTTGAGTTTCACCCGCGCCGCGATTGAACTCAATTTGACCCAGACGGCGATCAGCCACCAGATCAAGAACCTGGAGGATCTGCTTCGGGTCAAACTTTTCGTACGCAATGCGAACATGATTGCGCTGACTGAGGCCGGCGAAATCTATTTGCGATCGGTCCGCAACGCGATCATGGAAATTTCCGCCGCCACCGACCGCGCGACCGACCAGAGCGACGAGAACATGCTGACGGTTCAGTGCCTCGGCCTGTTCGCGGTCAAGCGGTTATTGCCCCATCTGCATGATTTTCGCGCGCAGCATCCGGCGATTTCGCTGAAGCTGCGGACCATTCAGGCGTTCGAGAATAATTTCCACCACGACTTCGACGTCGCGATCTGGCACGGCGCGGGCGGCTGGGCCGGCATGACGGCGGAGAGGCTGGCTGACGAAGAAGTTTTTCCGGTCTGCAGCCCGGGACTGCTGGCGGCTGGCCCGCCTCTGAAATCGCCCGGGGATCTCGAACGGCATACGATTATTCGGACCGCTTCGACGATCCTGCGCGACGAATGGCCGTTCTGGCTCGAGACCGCAAAGACCAACGAGATGCAATTCCGCTCGGAGATCACCTGCGACTACATGATCACATCGCTGCAGGCGGCGATCGACGGCCTCGGCGTCACGCTCGGCCGCTCCGGCGTCGTGGGGCCCGATCTCGCCGCCGGACGGCTGATCGAGCCATTCTCGATTCGCGCGCGGTCGATGTTCGCCTATCATGTGGTCTGGCCGGCGCGCTCATCGGACATGCGCAAGGTTCAAGTGTTCAAGAACTGGCTGGTCAAGCGGGTCAGCGACGCCCTGCAGAGCGACCTGAGTTAGCTCGCTACTTTACCCCGAAGCCATCAGGCCGGGGTCACTTGCTGCTTGAACGTATCGACCATGCCGTCGGACTTTCCCTTGGCGTCAGGAAAACGATCCGAAACGTCCAGGTTGAATATCCGCTTGGCGTTGAGGCCCAGGATGTTTCGCTTGGATTTTTCGCTCAGGAACGGCAAGTCCCAGATCGTGCTCGGCAGGTCCATGTCCCAGTGCGGATAGTCCGATGAATACAGCAATTGCGTATCGGCGTTGATCATCTTGAAGGTCAGCTCAAGCGCCTCGTGGTTGTTCACCATCTCCATCGGCTGGGTGGTGTAGAACATATCCCTCATATACTCGCTGGGCAGCTTCTTGAGCGCGGGCGCCTCGGAGGTTCGCATCCGGTAATCATTGTCGAGCCGCTGCATCAGCCAGGGAATCCAGGCCAGCCCTGACTCGATCCAGATCACTTTCAGTTTGGGAAACCGTTCCGGCAGTCCGTTGACGATCCAGTTCGCGCAATGCACGGCGTTGAAGAACGTGAACCCAACCGCATGGGCCGTGATGAAGCGATTGGTCATCGAGACCAGCTGATCGTTCCAGTTATACGAGGCATGGAATGACAGCGGCAATCCGAGTTCTTCCAATAGCGCGTAGGTCTTCATGAAGGCGTTGTCGTAGACCGGCTTGTAGCGCGTCGACACCACCATGAAGCCGATCACACCGGGCTTGTGGCCATATTCCTTGACCATCTGATAGGTAGCTTCGGGATCGTTGAACGGCAGATACAGCATCGACCGCAGGCGGGGATTCGACGGCAGCACGTTGTCAGTGAGCCACCTGTTATAGGCCCGCGCCATCGCGACCTCGACCTCGGCCTGAGGATGCAGCCCCATGAACAGCATCGGCGTCGGAAACAGGCAGGCATAATCGACGCTCAGCGCATTCATCCAGCGCAGGGTTTGTTCGACTTCGCGCGGATTGGCGGTCTTCGGTATCTTCTCGTGCTTGCGCTCGAGGTAGCGCGAGACGCGGCCGCCGATGTCCTGATAGCCGGGCTGATCCATCAGGATTGCCGCGGAGCCTTTATAGGCGAAGGTATTGACAGCGCCCTGCTTGATGACGGGGTCTTCGATATATTCGATGATCTCTGCGAAATTATCAGTCTCGTAATGATGACAATCGACATCGACGATCAGAACATCGTCGAGCTTTCGCGCATCGGCCTGCCGCCTTGCATTCACCAGGTGCTCGCCGGTGTGAAAACCCTCGATGGTGCGGTCGAACTCCGGCGTGCTTGAACGGTATTGCATAAAAATTTCCTCTGACTATCGCGTCGCCGACCAGGATTGCCACATGCCGAGTTCGAAGATTTCGAGATTTGAGGCTTTCATCAGCGCTGACGTGGCGACCAGAACCGCGGTGGCGCTGACATCGCCACCGGCATCAAGCAGCGCCGGGCGCTGGCCTTCATCGAACTTCGCGGCGTAGAGCTTGACCAATGCCGCCATCAACTGACGCATCGTCTCGTCCGGAAATGCGCCGGCCTGCCCGGTTGCGGTCAAGCTGTTCAACGATGTTGCGAGCCGCTCCGCCGTATCGACCAGACCTTGAGCGGTTTCGGGAAGCGCATCGATCTGGTTGCGCGGGCGCGACAGGTTCTGTTCAGACAACGACATAAACCGCTCCATCCCGCTCCACGGTCTTGAAGCGCTTGAGACCGTGCTTGCCGTCTCCGGCGCATTTTCCGGTTTCGATGTTGAATTCCCAGCCGTGCCACGGACAGACGATGTGCAGATCGGTTTCGCTGAACCGCATGCCTTGATAGGTCTTGTCGGGCGCGATGATTTCCTCAACGCGGTGGATCAGCAATCCATCGCAGACCGGACCACCCTGATGCGGGCAGATGTTGAGAAAGGCGTGCAGCTTGTCCTTGGCGCGAACGACGCCGATCTGCCGGCCTTCGTACTCCACCGTGTTACGCGCTCCTTCCGGCAGGTCCGCCGAACGCGCCACGAAAATCTCAGTCATCGTCAGCCCTCAGAATCTTTCGCCTCAAAATCTTTCGCCGCCAACTTCTACGGTTCGGCGAAACGGTACAATGGATGAATCCGGTGGGGGCATGAACAGAATTGAGGGGCGCGTTTATTCCGGCTCAATCCCTGCCGCCTTGATGACGGTGGTCCACTTCACGAGCTCGGTCCCGACAAAGTCCTTGAACTCGCCAGAGCCTCCCCAGTATGGCTCGATTCCGGACTTCCTGAATTTTTCCAGAGTTTCCGGTTTCGCCAATACGATCTTGAGTTCCCGTTCCAGGATCGCCAGGACTTCAGGCGGCAGCTTCGCGGGACCGAACAGGCCGACCCACGCCAACAGATCGAAGCCCGGCATCACGGTTTCGTCGAGCGTGGGAATGTCAGGCAATTCGGAACTGCGTTTTTTAGTGAACACCGCAAGCGGACGCATGCTCTTCTCGATGATCTGCGGCATCGCGCTGCTAATATCCAGAATCAGAATCGGAATGTGCCCGGAGATCAAATCCGTCACACCGGCCGGAACGCTCCGGTAGGCCACGCGCACAATGTCCAGACTTGCTTCATGCTTGAAAGCCTCGCCGACAATATAACCCGTGCTGTTGCCATGACCGTAGGACAGTTTGCCGGGATTGGCCTTGGCATAGGCCACCAGTTCCTGGATCGTATTCACTTTCACCGACGGATTGACCACGATCACCGACGGGAAGCTGCCGACCCGTGCGATCGGCGTGAAATCCTTGATCGGATCGTACGGCACCATCTTGTAGAGCGCGTTGATGGCCGAATGCGTCGAGTTGGTCGTCAGCAGCAGCGTGTAACCGTCGGGATCCGCATGCGCGACGTACTGCGCGGCGATCATACCGCCCGCGCCGGGTTTGTTTTCGACAATGAAGGTGCGACCGAGCGTTTCCTGCAAGGCGGCGGCGATGATCCGGGCGGTCAAGTCGGTTACGCTGCCCGCGGCGAACGACGTCACGATCGTAACGTTCCGGGCCGGCCATGCTTGCGCCATTCCGGGCGTCGCCGGTCCGCCAAGCGACCATGCCAGCGCGACCAGCATGGCGAGTGATTTACAAAATTTCACAGACGTTTCTTCCTGCTTCCTGGCCCATTTTTCGGGCTTTGCAGCAGGATGCAGGAGGACGCTTGCGCTGATCAAACGAAAAACCTGAGACCCCCATGAGCAAAATTCAGGGGGTCTGGGCACGCGTTGTTGAGACGGAAATATAGAGTTCGTTAACACCGTGACCCTACTTCTTGGACGCATGGGCGAAATCCCGGAATGCGGCCGGAACATCGATGAGAGATGAAGCAGATCATGCTGCCGCGGTTCCGTCCGACGACGTTCGCGTACGCCTCTACGATCAAGCCTTAAATCTCGCCCGCATCGGCGCCTGGGAATGTGAACTCGAAACGGAGCGCCTGACCTGGACTCCGGGCGTCCACGACATCTTCGGCTATCCGATCGGCAACCCGCTGCGGCGCGCGAACATCGTCGCACTCTATACTGACGAGTCGCGGCGCAGCATGGAACTCGCCCGTGCCGAGGTGATCCGGAGCGGCCGCGCGGTAACGCTCGATACCGAAATCAGGACCTGGCGCGGCGAAAGACGCTGGATGCGCCTCTCGATCAATGCGGTGCGAGAGGGCGGGCGGCCGGTGCGGATCTTCGGCTCCAAACAGGACATCACGTCCGATCGGCTGGCCATGGAAAGCCTGCGGCACCAGGCCGAAACCGATCCGCTCACCGGGCTCGCCAACCGTTTCGTTTTCCAGGACTGTTATCGCGACGTCGTCGGCGACAGCCTGAATCATGGCTTCGCGTCCGCGCTCGTCCTGATCGACCTCGACCGTTTCAAGGAACTCAACGATACGCTCGGCCATCCGGCCGGAGATGCGTGCCTGTGCGAGGTCGCGCAGCGTCTGGGGCGCGCTTTCCACAAGGCCGGCCTGGTTGCCCGGCTCGGCGGCGACGAATTCGCGATTATCCTGCACGCTCCGACCAACCCCGCCCGGATCGCGCATGTGCTGCAGCAGACCATCGTGATGTTGAGCCGGCCGTTTTTCTGGAATGGTCTTCGCCTCGAGGTCGGCGCCTCGATCGGAGTTGCTCTCATCGGTCGCCCGCATCGCCGGCGGATCGCCGAATTGTTCGCGGAAGCGGATATCGCGCTCTACGATGCGAAGGCCGCCGGCCGCAACAAGGTCCACATGTTCGGCGACGAGGGGCACAGCCGGGCGGCTTAGACAGGTTACGGCGGCGTCGGCTGCTCACGCAGCGAAGCCGCACCGCTGTTGGTCCATCATGGACTATGCGCGCCTATTCCCCGCAAAATACGTTGCACCATCTCGGCACCCACCTGCTCCACTTCGCCCAGCGCCGCGGCTACGTTGCCTACCCGCAGCGCTGCTGCGCCGTGGACGGTGCTCCATGTGAACAGCAGGTCGCCCGGCGCCGGGGGCGCAACAATAACGCCCGTTCCGTACAATCCCTGCAAGGCCGCCGGCAGATATGAATAACTGGTCGGCGCACCCGTTTGCAAAGCAGTGGCACGGGTCTGCACGGCGTATGCACCAAAGATCAGGCGCCACATGGCAGGTTGTTCGTCGGCAAAGCGAAGGTAGGCCACCGCCAGGCGGTACAGGCGCGCGATCGCCTCCGATGCGTCGGCGGCCGGGGCGTGGAGGTCGAACGCATCGGCAAAGCGCTGCTGGAGCTGTGCGATTCCGATCGCGGCCAACTCCGCCAGCAAGGCCTCGCGGCTGTCGAAATGCCGGTACACGGCGGCGGCGCTGACGCCCAGCCCCGAGGCCAGTTCGCGCAGCGAAATGTGCTCGATGTCAGAAGCCTTCGCCGCGGCCTCCAGCAGGGCGCGTCGCAGGTCTCCGTGGTGATACCGGCCGGCGGCGGGGGACTCGGGAGGCGGATTCATAGGGCCATGGGGCACATGTTAACGGCGTTGACATTGGAGGTTTTGGGGCTTAAGTTAACGGTTATAACATTCCTTCCTCCTGCCGGCGGGAGCCCCTGTCTATAGCTCCTTTGGACCAAATGACTTCACCCCATCCAGAGACGGCGGCCCGCACTACGGCCGCTGAACCCAACGCCGTCAAGATGCGGTCGATTCCGACCAACCTTGGCCGGTTAGCGGTCTACGATACCGGCATTCCCGGCCGCACGGATGCCTCGCCGGAGGTGTTGGTGCTCTGGCCCTCAGTCCTGGCTGATCACCGCATCTACAACGCGCAGGTGGCCGCGCTGCGGGAACGCTACCGGCTGATCCTCATCGATGGCCCCGGTCATGGCGCCAGTGGTGCATCCACAGGAAGCTTCAGCATGGCGCACTGCGCGGACGCCGTCGTGCAGGTGCTGGAAGTGCTTGAGATCGTCCGGCCGGTCGTCTGCATTGGCACGTCGTGGGGCGGCCTCGTCGCCGGCGAATTCGCGTTGAACCATCCAGACCGCACGCGCGCCGTCGTGATGCTGAACACTCCGGTCTTCAAGAGCAACGCGCTCTGGCGCGATAACTTCGTCAGTTGGGGCGCACGCTGGCTGAAAGGCACCAACCTGTACGCGCAAGGCGTGGCCGAGAGCTACTTCGTGCCCGAAACGCGCAAGCGCGAGACCGTCTTCATGAACGAATTCCGCGAACACATCCGGCGCGCGCGCGGTACGGCACTGGCCCACGCGGTTCGCTCGGTGCTGCTGGAAAGAGACGACCTGGCTTCGCGTCTGCAGGACATCACCGCGCCGACGCTGTTTATCGCCGGGACGCGCGACCCCATGTGCCCGGTCGATGATCTGCGCCGCGCCGCCGCTCAACTGCCGCGAGGCCGCTTCGTCGCGTTGCCGACCGCCCACCTTTCGGTCGTCGACGCGCCCACTGAAACCACGCGCGCCATCGTTTCCTTTTTGGAAGAACTGTGACGCGCGATTCACTTCGCGCCTCAAAGAACCCCCAAGAAACCCCTGAGGAACCGGACTTTGAAAAACGGATCGCGAGTCATACTCGTCACCGGCGGCACGCGCGGCATCGGCGCGGCGATCGCCGCCCAGCTCCACGGACGCGGCCACCGTGTTTACGTGACCCAGCGCGCCAAACTCGAGAGCGGACCGCAGGACGGCCTGCAGGTGCTGAGTCTCGACGTTACCAGCGCAGCGTCCGTCGAGGCCTGCGTACACGAGCTGCTGCGGCGCGAGGGCCGCATCGATGTGCTGATCAACAACGCCGGCTACGACCTGTTTGGCGCCGTGATCGAAACCCCGTGGCACGAATTCATGGACCAGCTCGACACCAACTTTCTTGGCGCGGCGCGCATGGTCCAGGCCGTGCTGCCGCACATGCTCGAGCGACGCTCGGGACGTATCATCAACATAAGCTCGATCGGGGGCGAACTCGGCCTGCCGATGAATGCGGCCTATTCGGCCAGCAAGTTCGCTCTCGAGGGCTATACTGAATCGCTGCGGCAGGAGCTGCTGCCGCTCGGCCTTTATGCTTGCACCGTCAGCCCGAGCCCGGTGGCCACCGGTTCACTCGATCAGTCGATCCGGGAAGTCAACGCAGCCGACAACCCGTTTGCCCAGCGGCGAGCCGAACTGGTCCGGCGCATGCGCCGCGACGGCCTCGCCAGCCACACCCGGCCGGAGCATGTGGCCGCCGCCGTCGTGCAGGCGGTGCATGCCCGAGTGCCGGCGCCGCGCTACCGGGTCGGCGCGCTCGCCCGCTGGATCCCGCGACTGAAAGCCTGGCTGCCGGACGCGCTGTTCGAGCTGTTCATGCGGCGCGCGTTCCCCTGACCTTGCAAGTCCATTCATATGAACGCCGGGCTGCGCGCCTCGGCTCGACCGATGGAGAACTACCGTGATCATAGCCGACCACATTCAGATCGTTCTATTGGTCAGCGGCGCTTTTACGATGTTGCCAATCGTTGTTTTCCTGCTCCCGACGCGCGGCCCAAAACTCTTGTTCGGAATAGACGCGCCCGGTGGGGCCGGGAGCTTGATCATGCGACATTGGGGCTTGCTGGCGCCGAGCCTGGGAGCGCTATTGATCTACGCCGCGTGGCACCCGGAGCTCCGTGCTCCGTTGATGCTGGCCGCCGCCATCGAGAAGGCCGGGCTCATCGGCTTGATCGTGGCCGATTGGAAAAAGCCGCACACCGCTCACATGCGCCCGATCGTGATCTTCGATTTGGTCATCGTGTCGACCTACGCGGTTTATCTCCTTCATTTTCTTTGACCCGGCCGCCCCGGCCTCCCGGCTCAAAAGGGAATGAACATCAGACCATCGCCTTGACGTCACAGGGCGAACCCATCTCGGAGTTTCTCCGAGTCCACCCACTCCCCCACGGAGAACATCATGAAACGCCTTAATGGCCTTTTGGCCCTCACCATTGGAGCAACCGTCATGACCCAGTCCGCTTCCGCCGAAGACTTCAAGAACAATACCCACCTGGACCCCACAGTGCGCGCATTCCTTACCGAACTGAGCAAGAACCCCAGCCCGTTCTGGGAACTGCCGCAGCCAAAGCCGCAGGAAATCCTGACGGCCCTGCAGAACCAGTCCCCGGTCGATATGTCCGGTGTGACGACGACAGATCGGACGATCACGCAGAACGGTCAGTCCGTGAAGATCTACATCATGAAGCCTGATCACGCGAAGGCTAACCCCGGCGTCCTGTTCTTCATCCATGGCGGCGTGTGGATCGTCGGCAACTTCGACAACCATAAGCGCCTGCTGCGCGATCTCGTCGTCAAATCCGGCCAGGTCGGCGTGTTTGTCGAGTACACCCCGCTGCCACAGGCAAAGTTTCCGACTCAGTTGAACGAGACCTACGCCGCCCTGGAATGGGTGGCGGCTCACGGCGAGGAGATCGGTGCAGACGGCAGCCGTATCGCCGTGGCGGGCAACTCGGTTGGCGGCAATATGACCGCTGCAATTGCTCTGATGGCCAGGGATCGCAAGGGCCCGAAGATCGCCTATCAGGTGCTGCTGGTGCCGGCAACCGACGCCAGCGTCGATACTGAGTCCTACAAGAAGTTCGCGAACGGTTACTTCCTGTCGCGTGCTTTCATGAAGTACGGCTGGGATCTGTATGCGCCGGACGTCAAGACGCGCGACAACCCCTATGTCTCGCCACTACGCGCGAGCAAGGTCGAACTGACCGGTCTACCACCAGCCCTGGTCATCACGGCGGAAAACGATCCGCTGCGTGACGAAGGCCAAGCCTATGCCCGCAAGCTCACCGATGCCGGCGTTCCGGTCGCAGTCGTTCAGTACAACGGCACGATCCATGACTTCGTCGCGCTCAACGCCCTGCGCAAGGTTCCGACCACCGAAGCGGCACTCGATCAGATCGCTGATGGTATCCGTGAGCACCTGAACTGATCGTAGACGGAGCCTCGATCTCTGCCGCCCCGATCTGCATCCCCCCCGTCACTCGACGGCGGGGGATGCGTTTATTCTGGTTTCTAAAACTCGTCGATCCTGTTCGCGCAGATCAGTGCGAGTTCCAGGCGCGAAACCGCCCCGAGCCGGCGGCCGACGACGGAACGCTGATCGCCTGTCACCCTTTGGGACGCGAATGTCGATTCCCGCTCCGATCGCCATCGTTGCGAAGCTGCGCGATCGTTTAGAGCAAAAAGGCCTTAGGCGATTGTGGGGCGCCGTGGGGGTGATCTAGCGAAGTGATGGCGCGCCCGAAGAGATTCGAACTCCTGACCCCCAGATTCGTAGTCTGGGCCGGACTATTGAAATCATTGAGGTCTGTTACCTTAAGAACCGTCTAAATCGCAATTCCTCCGAAATTTCAGCCCCGCTCCGACACGAAGGTTGCCGTAAGCATTTATCTACAATCTGCCGCGAGATTGGAATGGATCCGAGCTTCCGACTTACGGTTTAGGTAACCGTATCACGGCACTATTCATCCATGACTTGGGTGCAGCGTGTTGCATATCTGTTGCGTCCCCGCAGTAGGTCGGCGGCTGGGATCCCATGGCGCAAGGTTCGAATTTCAGGCCGTGCCGCAGCCGCGCAACGACTCCGAAGTCATCTCGCCGGCCGCCATTGCCGGCGGCAGCACCGGGTTGGTGCTGTGCCACGTCGGCGGCCAACAGTCGGGCCGATGCCCCCAGGCGTTGAGTTGGCCGAGCGCATCGAATAGGCCCAAATACTGATGGTAGTCCACGCCCGGGACGTTCTTGCCGATCGGACATCCCAGCGTGACAACGTGCAGACTGCGCGTGCGCTCCGGCGGGAGGGATTCGATCGCGTTGCCGATCTGCAGTGCACCTTTGCTGTGACCGACCAGCAGCCGAAAGGGTGTCTCCCGACGTTCAAGCAGGGCATGGAGGACGTCCGACGAGCCCGAGCCGTGGCGGAAGACCGGCGCGCCACGCACGGTCGGCTCGTTCGGGATAGAAGCGGAAAGCTCCCGACCGATGCGTGCGGTCTGCGGGGCAGATATCGCAAGCCCCGCCTGGATTAGCGACTTGCTGCCGAGGAAATCATGCAGGCCGAAGGCAAACCAGCCGCCCAGTGCCTGCAGGACGACGTCGGCGACGCCATAGCCCGGCACGATTGCCAGCACGGGCTTCTGCAGCGCGACCGAGATGTCCCAGGCCAGGGCCGCGCTTCCCAGTGCCGAACTGCCGACCCCGGTGATTGTTGCGATGTCAACGTCGCGTGCTTGCCGATCGGATGATTCCAGGAAGTTCTCCACGTTCCGGTATTCGTGAACATGGGGCGCGATCGTCGCGTCGATGATGAGCAACGACCCCTCTGGGTCACTGAGTGCGTTCAAACCGCTGATCGACGAGAGCGACCCATCGCCGGCAGCCTGGGTCGTCGCTTCCTTCGCGGCCAGCGCAGCGCGCAAAGCGGGCACGTCGTAGAAGACAAAATCGAGCGCGGTGTTGAACAGCCGGCACGATCGCACAGCCGGCTCGACCAGCCACTTCGGAAGCTCGAAGGCCGGCAGCGGCAGGTCATCGATGACGGTTATCGGATCGTCTTCTTTCGCCATGAGGGCCTCCTTCACACGACGCCGCGGATCATATGGGTCTTCACGCTCGTCTCAACACGGACGATAATCAGTCGCACCTATTTCGGCAAAGACTTCAGCAGCGCGCGAATATTGTCCGCATCCGCGGGCGTTGCAGGGTTGTAGATTACTATGTTGAGGTCGGGCCGGCCATCGACGGCGAAACCAGAAAATTCCATCGAGAGCTGTCCGGCGACGGGATGATGCAGGACTTTCACGCCATCGCCATGCCCTTGCACATCGTTGTCACGCCACATCGCCGCGAATTCGGAGCTTGTCGCGCAGAGCTCATCGACCAGCGATTGCACATCGCGCGCAGCACCGGCGCGCGCCACATCCGCGCGGAAGGACCCCACCACATAGCGCGCAACACTTTGCCAGTTCGGTTGCGCTGCGCGTACACGGCTGTCGCGGAACATCATGCGCAGAACATTGCGCTGCCCATCCGGCAGTGTGCTGTAGTCGGTGAGGACCGCCGCGGCGGCCCTGTTCCACGCGATCACATCCCATGTCGCCGTGCGAATAAAAGCGGGACTGTATTCCAGCGTATCGAGCACGCGTTGCAGACGGGGTGAGATACCTTCGGGCGCGCGATAATGGACCTCGGGTGGCCGGCCCAGACCGAGCAGAAACAGATGTTCGCGCTCCACGTCGGTCAGCATCATGGCGCGGGCGATACGATCCAGTACATCGGCGGAGGGCGCGCCGCCGCGCCCCTGCTCCAGCCAAGTGTACCACGTGGCGCTCACATTGGCGCGCTGCGCCACTTCTTCGCGCCGAAGTCCCGGCGTCCGCCGCCGCTTCAGCGGAAAGCCGAATGCCGTCGGATCGAGCTTGGCGCGGCGATCCTTCAGATAGACCCCAAGTGAATTCGCGTCCGTCATCCTGTTAGCCGTTATACCTGTATAACTTCACTACTTTACCCGAATGAGAAACGTAGCAATATCCCGGCGACCTGAACAGGGAGTCTTTCTCATGCGCGTATTCGTCACCGGCGCCGCCGGATTTATCGGCAGCGAAACTACAAAGGAACTGATCGCAAACGGGCATCAGGTCGTCGGCCTTGCGCGCTCTGAAGAGAACGTTAGGACGCTTGAGAAACTTGGCACGGAAGTTCATCGCGGCTCGCTGCAGGACCTCGAAAGCCTGAAGAGCGGCGCAAGGGATTCAGACGGCGTGATCCATTTGGCGTTCATCCATGATTTCACTAAATTCGCGGAGAATGGCGCGATCGACAAGACCGCCATCGAAGCAATGGGGGATGCGCTGGCAGGCACGAACAAGCCATTCATCGTCACTTCGGGAACCGGCCTCATCGCGCCAGGTGTGGTGATCACCGAAGATATGCGGCGCGATTCCAGCCCGCATGTCCCGCGCGTGTCCGAGCAGGCCGGTTTGGTCTATGCGTCGCGTGGCGTGCGCGCGATGGCGATACGCCTGCACAAGTGCATGGCGCCGACGGGAAAGCTGGGTTGATCACTTATCTGGTCGCCGCCGCCTATGTCGGCGAAGGCGCCGAACGCTGGGCTCCGGCGCACCAGCAGGATGTCGCCCGCCTATACTGGCTTGTGTTGGAGAAGGGCGCGGTAGACAGGATCTACCACGCCGTTGGCGAGGAAGGCGTAACCGATATCAAGCCGGAGTGACAAAGCATCTGGAGCGATTGCCTTGAGACTCTCACGGATATCGATCATCGGGGGTGGTATCGGCGGCCTGAGCGCCGCACTCTCGCTCCAGCATTTCGGCTGTCGCGTTTCGGTATTTGAGCAGGCGCGAGAGCTTCAAGAGATCGGTGCGGGTGTGGCTATCTCGCCGAATGCGATGCTTGCGCTTAATTTTCTTGGCATTGGCGAGCGCGTGACGAGGGAAGCCGGGCCCGCGGAGGGATATGTCATGCGCCATTTCCAAACAGGCGCTGTGATCAAAACCAGGTGGACGGGACCAAACTACTTCCAGCAATTCGGCGCTCAGTATCATCAAGTGCATCGCACGGATCTTCACGCGGCACTTGCCGCTGCCATCCGTCGCAACGATCCGGACTGCATCTTTCTCGATCACCGTTTTGAGAGTTTGGAGCAGGCTCAAAAAGAGGTCGTCGCGACGTTTGTGGGCGGAAAGACATTCACCAGCGAAGTTTTGTTAGGTTGTGACGGCGGGGCCTCTAAGGTGCGAGCTTGTGTCTTCGGCGACGAAGCCGTGAATTACATCGGCTAGGTCGCGACGGTCCTTCAGTCTAGTGGTGCCCGGTCTCAGCCACACGAGATTGGTCGCGCTGGCGTCGGGCTTGCATTTGATAATCAAACGCGAGCGCCTTCTACTCCCGGCCCAGACGTTCGCGGAATCTGTCGAACTTCTCTTTTTGCCGTGCATCAAGGCTGTTGTAGAAGGCAATCAGCTTTGGATTTTCTATTTTCAAAGCTGTGAGTCGCGCCTCAATGAACGTCTGACCGAAAACGAGACGTGCTTCGAACGACGACAGATCCGGTTTGTTGGTGCAGAGAGTTGCTTTTGATTCTTCAATCGACTTCCTGCGTGCCTCATGGAATTCCTTGAAGGCCGCCTTCTGCGCGTCATTTAAATCCAGATGTTCCGCTAACCGATCCGCAAGCTCGGGGTGATGAGACGGCCCGCCGCGCTCGGCACAAAGATTCTCAAAGGGAGCTCTGCGCGGACCGTATTGCGCTGCTGTCGCCTGGCCCATGGTCGCGCCAAAAGCTGTAGACACCAGGACTAGGGTCGTAACGTTCAGCTTCCGCATTTCGTGCTCCCGTATTGGGTTGTATGTTGGCGATTTACTTGATCACGTCTTCTCAACTGGAGACCGTTGGCCACGCTATTTGCAGACCAGCGGACTCAGAGCTTTATCTTCTGCCGCCGCCATGACCGCCGCCGCCGCGACCACCGCCGACATGTCCGCCACCAACCGCGGCATGACTCATGCGGACACCCCCGCCCCAACGTCCACCGCCTCGGTTGAATCCACTGCGGCGTCCGCCATCACCATAACCTCCGCCGTAATACCCGCCGCCATAGCCATCGCCATACCCGCAGTCATTGAAATAGCAGTTGCCACCAACCACCCCACCCAGCACCCCGGAGATCACCCCGCCGATAATCGCTGCTGGAAAGGCGCTGCTGCGATAGCGAATCTGCTCGGCTACTGCGTCAGGCTTTCCCGCTTGCAGACCTGCCGGTGAGAGCATCCCCGCTCCGGCCGGCGCTGTCGTGGCGATCAATCCCGCTACGACGATTGCGGCAACTCTCAACTGAGACATACGACGATCCTTTTACCCGCGCCCGCATCATGCGGTGCCGTCACCTTTAACGAACGCAAGATCGGCGAGAAAGGCTCGGAAAATACCTACGCCCGGTGCTGCTGCATCCGCTACGGCAATGAGCAAAAATACTCGCTGTGAATTGTCTCTTTGGAAAACCCCGCATGTCCGGTTCGATCTCTTTCTGCTCGTCGGGGAACGATAGCGGGCACTTGAACGTTGCGTTAGGTTCCGGGAAGGACTGGCGAATGGAATGGGCGGCAACCAAGAAACCCGTCGTGCTTGTCGTCGAGGATGAGCTCCTCATTCGAATGCATGCGGCCGAAATGATAGAAGAGGCCGGCTTTGAGGTCGTAGAAGCGTCGAACGCCTATGAAGCGGTTGGGATACTCGAAGCCCGATTGGACGTCGCCGTGGTGTTCACCGACATCCAAATGCCCGGCTCCATGGATGGGCTGAAGCTAGCCCGAGCTGTGAGAGACCGATGGCCACCGATCCACATTATCGCGACATCCGGCCTCGTCGACGTGCGAACGGGCGACTTGCCTCAGGGCGGGCGTTTTCTTCCGAAGCCCTACAGCCCCGCGCAGATTACTGCCGCCCTTCGCGAATTGACCGGCGAGAGTTACACAGTATCGCGCTAAATCTTACGGCTCAGCCTTGGTAGCCGACTAGCGCGTTTCAATCCTGCTCAGCTTCCGTGTCTTCCGGAGCGTCCTTCGAATCCCGCTTAATCTCAGGCTTGTCGTACAAGACGGCATTTAGCAGTGAGTTGTGAACTTCAATTTTCCCATTGTAACTAATGAATCCAAGTTTGCGGAACTTGTTCATGAAATGGCTCACGCGGGACCGAGTCGTACCGATCATTTCAGCCAATGTTTCCTGGCTGATGTTGGGACTGATAGATTGTGGACTGCCTTCCTTTCCAAAATTCGCCAGCAGAAGCAGCAGGCGAGCCAATCGCTTCTCGCTTGAGTTAAAGAGCTGATCGATCAAATCTTCTTCAATCCGGCTATTTCGGGTCAAGAGATATGCCATGAACAGCTCCGAAAATTTCGGTTCACTGTGAAGCGTGGTGAGCATAGCTGATTTCGTAATAACCGTGATTAGGCATTGTTCCAACGCCGTCGTTGTCGCGATGCGCAACGAATGGCCGTTCATGCAACCTTCGCCAAAGAACTGGCCGGGCTCCAGAATCCCGACGACGGCTTCCTTGCCTTGCTCGGATACGACAACAACCTTGATCCGGCCTTTTTGAATATAAAAAACCGTGTCCGCCACGTCTCCTTGCGCGAATACGATTTGATCCTTGCGATATTCCAGTATCGTTTTTCCCTCCCCCACCATGGCGAGAAACACCTTGGGGTCAAAAGGAGCCTGATTCGTCTTGTTTGCCATGTCTGATGTGGTCCGCAGTGGTACGCCCACATTAGCCCAGCCGGGCCGCGAACGTCCGAAATAAAAAGCCGAAAAACAGGAGATTTTTCCGGGGATGAGGGACCTGGAAAAGGAGGCAGCGGTATCGGGGGGGTGAGCGGAGCCTAAACCAAGCGAGCCGCGGCGGAAACGGCTAATCCGGAATTCCAGCGATTCAAGAGTTGCACATGACGAAATTGCTGTCTGAGCAATATTGACCACATCCATTTCCATCGTTCAACGGCCGCGGGAACTTTTGCGCCGCTGACCCGTTGGCCAGCATCATCGCTCCATCCTCAGCTGTCATCGGTGACCGAGAGTGTTGTGCTCCCGCCTGACCAGGGATCAACACCGTTGGCTGTTCCACCGCGCCATCCGCCATCGAATGCATCATTTGATCCCAAGGCATTTCTGGGTCTCTCAGGACTTGGGAAGGTGCTGAAGAAATACAGGAAAAACGATGTCATTTTCACCCAGGGTGAAGGTGCCGGTACAATATTCTACATTCAAAAAGGCAAAGTTAAAGTCACGGTCTTTTCCGAACAGGGCAAAGAAGCTGTCGTCGGGATTCTGACGCAAGGGCAGTTCTTCGGCGAAGGATGTCTTGATGGTGTAAAACTTCGCACCTCGACCACGCATGCAATGGAGGGCTGCCTTCTTACATCGATAACCAAAGCGGCGATGATTGCGATACTCCGGGCAGAGCCCGCGTTTTCCGCGTTCTTCTTGTCATATCTTTTATTGCGTAATAGCCGGATCGAAGACGATTTGATTGACCAGCTATTCAATTCGAGCGAACGGCGGCTCGCCCGACTTCTGCTGATTCTCGCGGATTTCGGCAAAGAGGGCGTCACTCAGCCCATCCCGGTCATTCTTAGTCAGGAAACACTGGCCGACATGATCGGTACCACCCGGTCGCGCGTCAGCTTCTTCATGAACAAGTTTCGTAAAAAGGGTTTTATCAGCTACAACGGAAAGATAGAGGTGCACCGCTTGCTTCTGGATGCTGTCCTGCGTGACAAGCCGCAAATCAAGGAAGACGAGTAGATGACAAGCTCCTCCCGTGAATCGCCGAAATAAATTCTTTAGCGTGGTCAATATTGACCAAAAATCCCGTCATTAGACTGGCAGATTGATCCGGTCAGCGGCATCACGATAACTGAGATCATGAAATAGCGGCCGCCATCCTTCAAAACGTCGGACGAATGATGCCCGAAACCTTTTCTTCGTCTCGCGTTCCGCTTAATGCGGCCGAACGTCCTCACTGCTCAAAGTGCAGCGCCCAAATGACCCTGGTTCTTGTTACGCGAGGACCTTTGGGCTTCGATATTCGCACATTTGACTGCGCCAACTGCAACCATGCTCACATCGTAACCGTCGCAACCACGACGTGAATAAGAATTGGCAATAGATGGTCAATTTTATACAGACGTCCAAACTATGCAGCCATAGCTTTACGGTCTCAAACATTGCGAAAAGACCCTAGAGTCTTGCAAGGACTGCTATCGCGGAAGCGCGTTCCAGGAGGCGATTCGGACGCGAGAGCGTAAGGACGCGACATGTTCAGGAAGCAGTTCACTGACGACCGGGATGCTTTTGCGCTTGCTCATGCGATAGTGGACACCGTTCGAGAGCCACTCATTGTGCTCGATGACGAACTGCGCGTGGTCGCCGCGAGCCGCTCATTCTATGTGACGTTTCGGGTCAACCGCAACGAAACCCAGGGCAGGCTTCTGTACGAATTGGGCGACGGCGCGTGGGACATTCCAAAGCTTCGCCTGCTCCTGGGAAAAATCATACCCGAGCGCGGCGAAATGGAGGATTACGAAGTCGATCACGACTTTCCCGATATTGGGCACCGTACAATGCTCCTCAATGCCCGCAAGGTGTTCTACGAGGCGGGCTCACACGCCAATATCATCCTGCTCGGCATCGAGGATGTCACAGGAAAGCGGTCTCTGGAACGCGAAAAGGATGAACTGCTGCGGCAAAAAGATGTCTTGCTGGACGAAATCCAGCACCGCGTGGCCAACAGCCTCCAGATTATCGCCAGCATCATTCTGTTGAAGGCAAAGTCGGTCGACTCGGAAGAAACGCGCCGTCATTTGCAAGACGCACATAGCAGGGTCATTTCAGTCGCGGCCGTGCAGCAACATCTCCACGCATCGGCCGCCATCGGCTCTATGGAAATGCAGCCCTATCTAACAAGGCTCTGCGAAGCTCTCTCGAACTCCATGATCGGCGAAGATCAGCCGGTCATTCTGAAGGTCGTCGGCGAAGGTGGCACAGCAACCTGCCGCAACGCCGAGAGCCTGGGCTTGATCGTCACAGAACTCGTTATAAACTCACTGAAATATGCATTCAGAGGGAGCGGAAAAGACGGAGAAATCGTCGTCTCTTATGAGACTGCGGACACGGACTGGAAGCTTTCCGTCGCGGACAACGGTGTCGGGAAGCCTGATGGCGTATTCGCTCAACCGAAGAGCGGACTTGGAACCGGCATCGTCAAGGCTCTGGCGAAACAACTGAGTGCCCAGGTTGAGACCGTGAGCGACGGTCAAGGAACGACGGTTTCGATCACTCACGCGACATTTAGCGGCAAAGCTAAACCGAAGCCGGAGTCCGAGTCGTTAATCGCTTGATTGAACGGAACGAATAGCGGTTGCGCAACTTGCCTTCATAAGGACGCCCTCCTTGTCCTATGGATGTCCGCAAAGCCGGCCTCAGTGTGCCCCCGCGCTGAGGCCGTTTTTTTGGTATCCTTTCGGCCAGAGGAGACAAAGGCTATGGATTATCGTGGCGTTGAGTTTACTGCGGTCGAGTCTTCCCACGGTTCGTGGAAATGGCAATTATCGATCAAGGATCGGGACAAGATAAAAACCAGTGGAGAAGCGGCAAATCGAATGGCGGCGATCGAACAGGCTCATCAAGCCATCGCAGAAGGCCTGCGCGCCCACGCAACCCCTAAACACGAAGTATCATTGCCGCAACTGGCCCGCGATGTTCTCCATATCCTTCATGGGGCGCGAAGCCTTCCTTCCGCCGAAGCGATCGAGTCGCTGCGGCCATTTCTAAATACGATGCGCGACCGAGCTTCTGGAACCGACAGATTTGCAGATGTCTCCGCGGCCGCCGTAACCGCGCTTGTGCAGAGACTGGAAGCCAAGGGTGTTGCCACCGATGATCTCTGGGAAGAAGCGATCGAGTCGTCCACCAGCTTCGCGCACGAGGTAAGCTGAATTTGGGAGGCTCGTTGATCCCAGGGGTGACTAGCCGGTCTCAGATGTAGATCAGGCCCGAAGCCCAAGATTGATCTAAATCGTACAAACGAAATCCTGACAAGCCGCTATCGCCGATGAACGAACTCGCGATGAATCTCACGGCCGAGCGCGTTGACGACGGATATCTCAAGGTCCTGATCATTAGTCAGGCTATCTCGGTAAAAGTGCTCTGCGAGGACCCCGCAATGTGCGATCGCGTCGGCATTGTTCTCGAATTCCAACCCGATTCGGTCGCGCAGCGGGACGCCGTCTTTCATATCAAAGAAAAATTTCCGCATAGCTCTCAGCCTCGTGTCGTTCGCGATCCATCCATTTTGACCGGGTTTTTGCCGCGTCAAGCGAACGCATGACACAATCTCCCTGCTCACTTATTTCGAGGTCTGCCTCGCTTGGCAAAAGTCAATCCGTGATGATCGGCGGCATGACGAAGCGCACCAGCTTTTTTGAGCGCATCGATCCGCTGCGGACCTGGCGGCATTTCGCGCGCTTCCTCGAGAGCATCCAGCGCGCGTGCGTTCTCATTACGGCTGTCAGGCGAGGCTTCTTGCTTCACGATGTTCGATCTTACGTTGGCGGCACTAGATGACCGCAGGCCCAACCCTCGGCTTCCGCCTTCATTGGATCGGCGCTGACCTGCGCTTCGTGAATAAGGCCGCATTTGCAGCATTTCAGCGTCCAATGCTCAAAACCAGAACGCGCAGCAGTAATGCGCTGAATTTCCATGCGCGACTGACATTTGGGACAACGAGGCCTTGCCGCTGCGCGAGGCGATAGCGTGGGCATTTGACGTTCGGTCATAGCGTATTCCCTGCATCAGGTGGGAGCGTTATCGAACTCTCTGTCACCAGCAACTGCCGAGGGCCGGTCGGCGATCCTCCCATCCTGCCGCCTGCGGGATCCGGCCACTGTTCAATATTGCTCAACTTCCGAAAGAAATTCAGAGACGGAGCGGGCCACCCGCTACCGACGCTGGAAGCGGGTGCAACCATTCGGTTAGATGCGGATTGGCATGGGGACCAACGCTCTCGCCGGAAGGACCGAAATGCAGATAACACCAGAGATCACGTTCGAAGGCTCCGAGCCATCGCCGGCTGCGCGTGAGGTAATTTTAAGGGAGATCGAGCGGCTGGAGACACATAATCAACGCATCACGGGATGCCGCATAACCGTTATCGCTCCAAGCCACAAGCATCGCCATGGCGTGGGGTTTCAGGTCAACATCTGGCTGACCATACCGCCGCATGAAAACATCGTTGTAAATCATTCGGCCACGGACGACCCACCGCATGAATATGCTGAAGTCGCCATTAAGACCGCCTTTGCGTCTGCCCGGCGCCAGCTTGACGACCTCGCGGCTTGATGCGCGGCTAAAATCTCCAAATCTCCAAAGCGGAAAGTACGCTCCAGCAGATGTACCAGTTTGCCAATGGAGCTAGGTAGTTTCCGAGTCTACCTTAGCGCGATTGCCGTCGGGTATTGTCATGTTACCGCGTCACACACGCTCAATAAGCGCCATTTGAGCGACTCTCGGCTTCGGTGCTTTCGCGACAGGTGTCGAGTGGCCAATCACCTATTTCCATTGAATGCCAGACAGCAGGAGTTACCATGCGAATCCGTTCCGCCTCGACCATCGTCGGCTCCCTTTTATTGATCGGCCTGATTGGTACGCTGCCCGCCGCGGGTCAATCGGCTCAACCACCCCAACCCACAGCTTCCTCCGGAACGGCTGCAGCCGCTGACTGGAAAACCGAAAGAGACACTTACATCCAGAAAGCGCGCGACGACGTGCAAGCCTGGCAGCAGAAATTGCATGACATCCGTGAGAAGGCGAAGGCTAAAAATTCCGAGGCGAGCATCACGGCCCACAATGATTTCAACACGGCGTGGACGGAAACCGAGGATGCGTTCCACAAATTGGAGACCGTCGGCGCAGAAGACTGGGAGAGTGCCAAGATATCCTTCAACACGGCTTCCCAAAAACTTGCCGCAATTTGGGAAAAGATCAGGACTTAGGACAAATAAGTGGGCCTAAAACCAGCCTGTCGACTTGTGGGACATGCCCGCCAGCCGGCAGCAACATCGAATTGGAGTTAGACTATGGCCGCGATTACCCGGCCGTCGATGGAAGGCATTAGTCTCCCCAAGCCGAACGGCACGACGAATGTTACCGCGCGGCATGGCCTCTCCAGTGATGATGCCCGTCACCGTCTGACCCTTGGGTCAAACGCTATCGCCGATGTGACGCAGCACCCCGTGCAGCGCGCCCTCGGGAAACTGTGGGCGCCCGTTCCCTGGATGCTCGAGGCGGCCATTCTTCTCCAGCTTTTTCTCGGCGACTATGTGGAAGCCGGTGTCGTCGCCATTCTCCTGATCGCAAATGCGGCCATTGGCTTCTTCCAGGAAGGCAGGGCCCAAGCCACGCTCGATGCTCTCAAGTCACGGCTGGCGCTAGTGGCCGTGGTACAACGCGACGGGGTATGGATCACAATTCCTGCGACCACACTCGTTGCCGGCGACTTCGTGAAGTTGTCACTCGGCTCCGTTGTCGCCGCGGATGTGCGCTTGCTTGATGGATCGATTCTCGTCGATCAGTCCATGCTGACAGGCGAGTCCCTGCCCGTCGAGGCGGCCGCCGGCACCGAGACTTATGCCGGCGCGCTGATAAGGCGGGGAGAAGCCGTCGGGGAAGTGATCGCGACGGGAATACGCACCAAGTTCGGACGGACCGCGGAACTCGTCCGAAGCGCCAAGGTAGAAAGCTCCGAACAGAAGGCTATCTTGCGTGTCGTGCGCAATCTCGCGCTGTTCAACGGCGCCGTGACCGTCCTGCTGACCATCTACGCGCTGTGGCTCCCCATGCCACATGGCGACATTATCCCGCTTATCCTCGTCGCAGTCCTGTCTTCGATACCCGTCGCGCTACCGTCGATGTTCACGCTGGCAGCAGCGGTCGGCGCACGCGCACTGGCACGCCAGGGTGTCCTGCCAACCAGCCTGTCCGCCGTCGATGAGGCCGGCGGTATCGATATTCTCTGTTCCGACAAGACCGGGACGCTGACACGCAACGAGCTTGCGGTGATGTCTGTCCATTCAATGCCGGGATTTGACAATGGGCATGTCCTGTCATTTGCAGCGCTGGCGAGTTCCGACGGTGGTCAGGATCCCGTCGATGCTGCCATTCGCGCCGCCGCCGCTCGCCAACCGGCCGCAGACAAACCTGAGCTCATTACTTTTCTCCCCTTCGACCCCGCCGTTAAGCGCGCCGAAGCCACAGTTCGCGAGGCGGACGGCTCCGTCGCGCGCGTCGTCAAGGGAGCGTTCGCCGTCGTCCAGAGCCTGTCACAGCCGTCGCCTGCCTGTTCGGCCATCGTGGATGAGCTGCAAGCCAAAGGTTACAGGGTCCTGGCCGTCGCAGCAGGGCCCGCGGCGAAGCTGCAAATGGTCGGATTGATCGCGCTCAGTGATCCACCCCGCGAGGACTCCGCGGCGCTCATCTCCGAACTGACCGGCCTCGGCGTACGCACGATTATGGTGACGGGAGATGCTGCAGTGACCGCACAGGTGGTGGCGGGTGACATCGGCATCTCCGGCTCAGTATGGGAAACAACGCCTCTTCCTGGAGATCTTCAGGCGGATAAATTTTCTATTTTCGCAAGTGTTTTGCCCGAGGATAAATATCAACTCGTCAAAGCGCTGCAGAAAAGCGGCCATATCGTTGGCATGTGCGGAGATGGTGCCAACGACGCGCCGGCGCTGCGGCGAGCGCAGATGGGCATCGCAGTATCTACGGCGACCGACGTGGCAAAATCGGCCGCCGGTATTGTGCTAACCGAGCCCGGCCTTGGGGGTATCGTCGCGTCGGTGAAGGAAGGACGCACGACCTTCCAGCGAATCCTCACTTACACGTTGAGGTCGATCGTACACAAGGTTGTCCAGGTGCTGTTCCTGGCTACTGGCTTGATTATCACCGGCCAGGCTATCCTGACACCCATGCTCATGGTCCTGATGATGGTGACCGGCGACTTTCTGGCCATGTCGTCATCCACCGATAACGTTCGGCCGTCTCCGACGCCGAGTGTCTGGAAAATCGGCCGCTTGACCGCGGCTGGCGTCATTATGGGGATGGTCGATCTGATGTTCTGCGTTGCGTGTTTTTCGACCGGGCGATTCCTGCTGAACCTCGACATCGGCACGCTGCAGACACTCACCGTGGTGACGCTGGTATTCAGTGGACAGGCCGTCTTCTATGTTGCGCGCGAGCGGCAACACCTCTGGCGCTCCATGCCTGGCAAATGGCTCATTGTTTCCTCAGCGGTAGATTTGACGCTGATCAGCTTTTTAGCCGTCAACGGGTTCCTGATGAAACCGCTTGCGATAACAGTTGTGGCGGGCCTGTTCGCAGCCGCGATTATATTCTCCCTTCTGCTGGACTCGGTGAAGGTGGTTCTGTTCCGCCGCTTCGCGATCGCTTAATCGCAGCAGAACGCCGGGGTGTGCCGTCGTTAGGCCTCGATGATCACCTTGAGCGCGTGAGTTTTTGCGGCATTGGCGAACGCGTCATAAGCGTCAAGGATGTGTGAAAATTTAAAGCGATGGGTTATCAGCAGCTTCGGATCAATCTTGTGCGATCGAACGCTATTGAGCAGCATGGGCGTGCTGACCGTATCGACCAACCGCGTGGTGATGGTGATATTCCGATCCCACAAATGTTCGAGATGGAGATCGACCTTCTTACCGTGCACCCCAATATTGGCGATGATGCCGCCCGGCGCGATGATCCCTTCACATAATTCGAAGGTCGCCGGAATGCCCACCGCTTCGATGGCGGTATCGACACCGCGATTGCCTGTCATTTTCAGAATCTTCTCCAGGGCCTTGCCGTCGGTGCTGTTGACGACCGCCGTCGCCCCGAACCGTTTTGCGATCTCAAGCCGGTTGTCGTCGAGATCAATCATCACAATATCGGCCGGCGAGTAGAATTGGGCGGTAAGCAGCGCGGCTAGTCCGATCGGTCCGGCACCGACGATTGCTACGGTAGTGCCCGGTTGGACCTTGCCGTTGAGAACGCCACATTCGAACCCGGTCGGCAGAATATCGCTCAACATCACCAGCGCTTCTTCGTCGGCGCCATCAGGAATGTGATAGAGGCTTGTGTCCGCATAAGGGATGCGGACGAACTCGGCCTGCGTCCCGTCAATGGTGTTGCCAAGAATCCATCCGCCGGTGGTGCAGTGCGAGTACATCAGCTTTCTGCAATAAGAGCATTTGCCGCAAGAACTGATACAGGAGATCAGAACCCGATCTCCTGGCTTGAACGCCGTGACGCCAGGCCCGGCTGTCTCGATGACGCCGACGCCCTCATGGCCAAGAATTCGGCCCGGCTGACAACTCGGGACGTCGCCCTTGAGAATATGCAGGTCGGTGCCGCAGATCGTCGTCTTGGTTACCTTAACGATGGCGTCGGTGGGTGCCGTGATCTCCGGCTTCGGGCGCTCTTCCACGGCCTTCTTCGCCGGACCCAGATAAACGAAAGCCTTCATGACGGTTTTCCTGTTTGTTATGGAGCGAATAATTCTTGCCAAATTACAACCGCCGATGGCTCGGATTGGGTCGGAGTTGGCCCGATCACAATCTTACGCACCCAGCGGAACGTCCTTCACGAGGGGAATGCGACCTGCGCCGTTGGCCCCGGCCGCCCTGCCGGGTTGATCGATCAGTTCGAGGAACGGCTTGATGATGTCGATCGGCATCGGAAAGACCACGGTGGAATTCTGCTCGGCGCCGATCTCTGCCAGTGTTTGCAGGTAGCGCAACTGCATGGCGGCCGGAACGCTCGAGAGTATCTTGGCAGCGTTGACGAGGGTCTGCGAAGCCTGGAACTCGGCCTCCGCATGGATGATTTTGGCACGGCGGTCGCGCTCCGCTTCGGCCTGCTTGGCGATAGCACGTACCATGTTTTCGGTGAGCTCGACGGTCCTGATCTCGACGTTGCTTACCTTGATCCCCCAGGTCTCGGTTTGGCTATCGATGATGCTTTGCACGTCGGTGCTGAGTTTTTTCCGTTCGGACAGCATCTCATCGAGTTCATGCTGCCCCAGCACGGCACGCAGCGTCGTCTGAGCGAGCATGTTGGTGGCGGGAAGGTAGTCCTGAACCTGAATGACCGCCCGCTCGGGATTGACCACGTTGAAATAGAGTACCGCATCGACCTTCATCGAGACGTTGTCATGAGAGATCACGTCCTGGGTGGGTATTTCGATCACCTGGATGCGCAGATCCACTCTGACCATTTCCTGGACAAACGGAAGCAACAGCACGAGGCCCGGCCCCTTGACCTTCTGAAAACGGCCGAGCGTAAAGACGACCGCGCGCTCATATTCGCGCAAAATCTTCACGCTCGCCCCGATCAGGATAAAGGCGACGATAAGGAGAACCGGGGTGAGATATAGAAGATAGGATTCCGAGAACAGCATCGCGCTGCTCCTTTCAAAACAAGGGAGAGCGTGAAGAATAGCCAGAACCAATCTCTCAACGGTAGGTTCGGAAACTACCTAACGCCTGTCCGCTCAAGGCGGTAATGCGACCATCAAATGGACGAAGATCGGTGCGCTCGGATGGCACACATCAGTTCCGACCCAGGATGCGGCCCAGGGTGAATGGATCATTCAAATTTCTGCGCTTACATATGGAAATCGTGCAGGGCCATAAACGCTTTAAAGAGAACGCGCGGATCGAATTTTCCCTGATAAACGGCCGGGATCTCCCGCTTCAGGCCGAGAAGTTCATAGACAGCCGTCTGAGCCGAGCGCACCGAATATTCAACGGTGAACACGACGTCGTGGGGTAATTCGCAAAACTGGCCGGTAAAGGCCAGATTCCTCGAACCCTTCGGGACAACCTGCGGCCGGTCGCCCTGCTGGCGCGGCAGGAATTGGCTGGTGATGAAGGGCATCATGCAGGGAATGCAAATCGAAGTATCCAGAACCTTGCTGGCCTCCGTCGTGATCTTGAGGTGCCCCAGCAACTCCGTCATGATCTCGCGGCCAGTACAGGCCGACATCGGCTTCCCAACAAAATTGCCGGGCTTGTCCACAAACAGACCGTAGCCCCAAAACACGCTGACATCTTCCGGTTGATCAATGAAATGCGGCTGATGCGGGATAACGATCGAGGCGAGCCAGTTGGAATCGGGGAAAGTTATCAGACCGCCCTCCCCCGGCACGTTGCCGCTCAAGTCGCGGATGATTCGAAGGAACGTCGGATCATGGAGAGTCGTGGTGAACGATACCCATTTGGAGCGATCAACGTGACCATCAAAAGCGGATGGACGACCGAATTCGGACCGTCCTTTGGCTATCTTCTGCCAGAGCTTCCAGGCCCCACCGTCCGCCTTGCCGCGCAGCTCCGGTATCGCGTCCATCCCGCCCTGGGTAGACGCCTCGGTCATTGACCCAAGAGTAACCAGCACAAAGTCGCTCGCTTCGACCGCAATCTCTTCAGAACGGCCGCTTCGCTCATGGATGATGCGTGTGGCCGTCGTCGTGCCATCGCGTTCGCTGATCCCGATATCAGTAACGCAGGTATTTGTTTGAAACACGACGCCACGATCGTCGAGCCATTTTTTTAGAGGCCTGACCATTGAGTCGTACTGATTATAGACGGTACGCATGATTCCCTGCAGCCGGTCGAAACCGGCAACCATGTGGGAAAATCTCACCAGATAGCGCTTGAACTCCACGGCGCTGTGCCAGGGCTGGAAAGCAAAGGTCGTGCACCACATGAACCAGAAGTTGGTCTCGAAGAATGCCGGATCAAATTGATCGGAGATGCGGCTATCGCCGAGAACGGCCTCGGGCTCGAACGCCAGGCGTTCAATCGTCAAAATGTGCTTTTCGCTGAGGCCGAATGCCGGCGCGGTCTGCCGGATGCCATCGCGGAAGAGACGGGATTTCGATGACGTTTTCATCGTCTCATTCCAGGCGAAGATTTCTTCCGTGACTGTCTTGCTCTCGTCGAGAGTTGGGATCGAGGAAAACAGCTCATAGGTGCAGAGATACTTGCTTTCGAGCATCCGGCCGCCACGCAAAACGTAGCCCTTTTCGGCAGAACCGGAGCCATCAAGGCTTCCGCCGATTTCATTAAGCTCTTCCAAAATCGTGATGTTGCGGCCCAGAAAATCGCCGTCGCGGATCAGGAAGACCGCCGCGGCCATCGAGGCGATCCCTCCACCGATAAGATAGGCCTTGGATGTGCTGCTATCGATGATCTTGTGCCGCGCCGAAGCGTCGGAAACAGAGTCTGCGTACGCCATTACGAATTCCCGTTTTTGCAAAAAAATCGGCTACGGTCGCCTTCGTTACCAAAGCCTGTTCCAACCCCTGCCGATTCTTGCTCGCCATCCATTTCCGCCACGAACCAACCTCATGATCAGCAACAGCAACAAGGCACCGAGCGTGGCGTCGATGATCGCCGAAATAATTCCCGAGCCAAGGTGGATACCGAGTTGCGGCAGCAGCCAGCCGCCGATGAACGCTCCGACAACGCCGATAACCAAATCGCCAATGAGCCCGAAGCCGGTTCCTTGTATGATTTGGCCGGCGAGCCAACCCGCAGCGAGGCCGACCAGGAGTATGATCAGCAGACTTTCACCCGACATGTACATCTTTTCTTTTCCTTGATTTATGAAGTAACGGCGCTCGCGCGATCGGTGGCGCCCCGTCAGATTTGAAAGGCCTCGAACGCTGAGTCAAAGCCTTGCTCCGCGGTCCCGCAGCGCCGTTACCGGCGGCAGAAAATGCCAGGCGGGCCAGAGCCGGCAGCGACTTCGAGCCTGTTTTTTCCATGATCGAGGCGCGATGATTCTCCACTGTCCGTTGGCTAATGCCGAGGTCGGCAGAGATATTTTTGCTGGGATGGCCCGCCAGAACGAGCTCCATGATCTGCCGTTGCCGCGGCGTAAGACCGGCGATGGCGCCTGCCGCGGACTGCTGAGATGCCAGCAGCTTGCTGGAATTCCGCGACTGTCCGAGCGCATTCTCGACGCTTTCGAGAAGTTCGCGGTGGCCGATCGGCTTTTCGATAAAGTCCCATGCGCCGGCTTTCATGGCTCGGACCGCCATCGGCACATCGCTATCGCCCGTAATCATGATGGCCGGCAGCCCATGGTCCGAATGGCTCAGCCAGCGCAGCAATTCCAGCCCGCTCATCCCTGGCAGGTAAGCATCGACCAGCAGACAGGCTTCATGGCCAGGACGATAGGCCTCGATGAAGGCTTCGCAAGTCGAATAAGTCTGGACGCTCCGGCCTTCGTGCTCAAGAACATCGCGGATTGCTTCCCGTACCATTCTATCGTCATCGACGACGAAAATGACCGGCTGCATAGAAATATCAGTCGCCTTGACTGGCGGCGCCACCCGCTCGATCGAAACCGGCAACGCAACGAGCTGTTGGATGACTTGCGTCAGCTCTTTCAATTTTACCGGTTTGTTGAGTTTGACACAATTCTGAAGGGCGATTTCGCAAGATGTGCTCGTGGAGATATCTCCCGTCAGAATGATGACCGGAACTTTTCGGTGAAGATTCTCACGCAATTTTGCTGTGGCCTGAAGTCCGTCCATACCGTTCGGCAGATTGAAGTCCGTGAGTATAAGGTCCGGTTGCATGGTTCCCCGTGTCACCAAATCAATCGCGGCAGCACCGTCCCGCGCCACGGCCGTACGATAACCCTCGTCTTTGAGGAGATGATCGAGGAGATCTCGCACCTCGGGATCGTCCTCAATAATTAGAATCTCGGCCGTCCGACGAATGGCCTCATCTTTCGGTTCACCCGTGTGTCGCTCGTCCTGGTGCTGTTTCGCAATGTCGCTTTCGGGCAATTCAAGCTCGATGCCGAACACCGATCCCTTGCCCGGCTGCGAACGCACGTACACCCGATGCTCAAGTAAATTTCCCAAGCCTTTTACGATGGACAGACCAAGACCAAGACCTTGACTACGTTCGCGCGCGGCGTTGTCGAGTTGACGATACTCTTCGAAGATAGCGTGAAGCTCCTCCTCGGGAATTCCGGGTCCGGTATCGCAGACTTCGATACGCAACTTTCCTTTCCGGCGGCGGCATCCGAGCAATACTTTTCCGCGTTTGGTGTATTTTAGTGCATTTGAAAGCAGGTTGCGGATCATCTGCTCAAGCAGGCGAGGATCGCTGTGGATCGAAAGACTACATGGGATGACATGCAAAGAAACTTTACAGTCGTCTGCGTGACAGGCGAATTCATTTCTCAACACATCGAACAGATCGCCGATCGGAAACGTGGTCTTTTCTACGCGAACCGCCCCGGAATCGATTTGATTTATATCAAGCAACGTATTTAACATGCTGGACATGCTAGCCAGCGTCTGGTCGAATCTTGCGATCAACTTTTGCGCGGCTTCGCCCTCCACTACTTTCGTCAGCACGCCCTGGAGCAGATGCAAGGTCTGAAGCGGTTGACGCAGATCGTGACTTGCAGCAGCTAAAAAACGCGATTTCGCCGCGTTCGCACGCTCTGCCTGCTGCTTTGCTTGCTCCAAAGCACGTTTGACGCGCTTTCGCTCTGTGATGTCAATAAACGTAATGACGACACCCTCAACCCCTCGATTACGCGTGCGGTAAGGCAACACGCGACGATTATACCAACCCCCGCTCCGACCTTCGATTTCGCGCTCAATAGGCGTGATCGTTTTCAATACCGTTTGGGCATCCAGCAACAGAGTGTCATCCGACACGAGCGATTGAAAGCTCGCGACCGATCGACCAATATCGTTCGGGCCGAAATTGAATATCGACTGCGTCGCGGGCGTAAAGAACCGGATATTGAGATCCGCGTCCAAGAACAGCGTCGCAACGTCAATGCTATACAGAATGTTTTGAAGATCGTCCGATGTGGTGCGTTGTCTCTCCAGTGTATCCTGGAGCTGGGCGTTAAGGGTGGTCAACCGCTCATTCGCCGACCGATATTGCAAGTCGATCGGCTCCGCGGCTCCCACTTGCCTTCCGGAGTTTCTGGAAAATTGCCGTACATTTGGTGAAATCGTCATGAGAACCAGGGCCCCGAAGAAACCCGGAGCGGCCCGCTTTGTTGCGACAACGGCTCGTCATGGCGGGCGCGTCGCTTTCCGCTCTCAATGTCCCTTGCTTTCTGCGCAAAATCTTCTTCGAAATCATGCAGCATATCCAGAATATTTGGATTTTGTTGATGGCAAGCCAGCAGACGGCAACTCTTAGCGAGTTCTGCCATTAACCGGGCGTCGGTCATGTAACACCAGCACTCTCAACGGCGTGCACGACCGGAAAGCATTTTCCGATCTGGAGCCATTGCAGTGCGGTAAGACGCCAAGCAACAATTCGTTCCAACGGCCGAACTAATTGAGAGAGTGAGACCGAAAATTAAAATTGAGCTTTCGACTGAGCAATATTGACCAGTAATGAAATGCGTTATGTAGGTATAATGAGTAGGGCAGTTATGAATTTGATATCTGCAGACGAACGGGAGCGCTTGCGCTCCTGACTGGAAAAGTTGTCTCTGCGGGTTGAAGATCCAAGCCGACCCAAACAATCAAGCGCTTCTCCCCCGGACAAGCCGAAGGATCGCGTTGAGCCAGCATTTCCGGTATTGCAAGCCGCGCTATCCGCGCATCGCTCGATCATGTCATCAGACAACGGCGATATCATTCTCGACGGCGGTTGCACCAGGGGCGGCCCACGCGGCAGCGCTTGCCAACTGACGATCGTGCCAGGATCTTACTGTGCCGGTGAGCCGAACCCTGCCACCTTGTGCGCTGACCGAAATCGTCTTGGGGTCAAAGAACCATGAGCGGCCCAGCGCATGCATAATGTCGTCGCTGATATTCGAAGTGTTGACGGTTGACTTGATCGTGATCGTGATCGAATTGGTGACGCCGGTAACGCCGAACAAGCTTCGAACATCCATGCTGGCGGCGTCCTTTTGATAATACCACTCGACCTCCCCGGTCAGGGTAACCCATCCCCCATCGACCGTGACCTTGATGGTGTCGCGGGGGATTGAGACATCCCATCCGAACCGTCCTAGTGCCGCTCCGGCTATCTCTTCGTCGCTGCGTTTTGTTTCATAGGGCAGCCGGACTTCAATCTCCTCGGCAACGGCCTTGACACCCTTTACGCGACGGACCGCCGTCTCGGCTGCATGCTTTTGTGCGAAGCTTACGACATGACCCGTGAGTGTTATGACACCGGCATTCGCCATAACGCCGATATGCGCGGCGGTCACGCTCGGCTCCCAATTCAGCTCTTCGAGTACAGCCTGCTGCAGATGGCTATCGTGAGACATGCGAATCTTTCCTGTCAATTTGTTGAGTGGAATTTTTCTGGGGGCACTCCTTGGCTCAATCTGTTGCGGCAAGATTACAAACCGTTCCCCGCGAAGATAGGCTCGGAAATTACTCAGTTGGGCGCGGTAACGCGGCAGCCCGCCACGCCCGATCTTTCAACAACGGTATCAATCCTGGCAAAACTACATAGACGCACGGACTAAGTAATTTCCGAATCTATCCTGGCGGGATCATTCCAACCTAACGTTGGCCTCAGGTTCAACGACCCGAAACGCGATCCCACTTACCGCTAAGGAACATCCGATGGAAATTACCGATACCGTCATTGCCGTCTTTGCTGACCATCCCGCCGTGGAAGCCGCGATCAAGAAGTTGACCACTGCCGGCTTCGAAATGAAGAACCTCAGTGTTGTCGGCAAGGGCTACCACACTGACGAGAAAGTTGTCGGATTCTACAACACCGGGGATCGAGTCAAGTTCTGGGGCATACGAGGTGCATTCTGGGGTGGGTTCTGGGGCTTGTTCCTGGGCGGCATGTTCATGGCCGTTCCCGTTGTCGGACAAGTTGTCGTGCTGGGATATATCGCCACGATCGTGATTGCCGGTATCGAGAATGCCATCATCGTCGGCGGGATAAGTGCCCTCGCCGCCGCGCTCTTTAGCATTGGCGTGCCAAAGGACAGCGTGATCGAATACGAAACCGCGCTGAAAACCGACAGCTTTCTGGTAATGGCTCACGGCCCCGCGGCGGAAATCGCCCGAGCAAAAACGATCCTGGGCACAGTCAACCCCACCCGCATCGACGTCCATTCCGGAGCCAACACCACAGCGCCCGCTGTCGCCGCAGCCGACTGAAACGCCGACTGCTGCCTGCCTCGATACCCCGGAGCGAGCGCCGAGTTTTGTACAAGTGGACTCATCGCTCGCCCCACGATCTGAGTAGTTTCCGAGTCTACCACCTTCGCGTCGTTTGCGTCGAAGATACGGATACGATGCCCAATTCTGCCGGGTTATCCAGGACTTCGAGGCGTAGCTCCTGTTTCCATTTGTCACAATCATCGGGAACCTTGACATGCGTCAGCCGCAGATCGCCGCGCAGGCAGCATCCACACTTTCGGCTTCCGCGATAGCGCCGACAATCGCAATCGCGCAACGAGCTGCCCCTCGCGAGGAGCCAAAGACCGCATTCATTGTTGCGTGGGTTCTTTGCCTCGTCTTCTATTTCCTGCAATACGCGCTGCGCTCCGCGCCCGGCGTGATGATGCCCGAGCTGACGACTGCGTTTGGGCTTACGACCCTGGGCATCGGCTCGCTGGTTGGACTTTACTACTACACTTACGCCAGCTTCGCGATCGTGGCCGGAGCGACGCTGGATCGCTACGGCGCGAAACTACCTATTTTCATCGGCGTTCTGACGACCGCACTCGGCAGCGTGCTGTTCGGGCTGGGCTCGATCGGAGCGGCGGAGAGCGGACGGCTGCTGCAGGGGGCCGGCTCGGCCTTCGCGTTCACGGGAGCCGTCTATCTTGCGGTCCACGGTTTCTCTGCGCGCTGGCTCGCGACCGCCATCGGGTTTACCCAGCTTGCTGGAATGCTCGGCGGGTTTGCCGGACAGTTTGCTGTCGGTCCCTTGGTGCATGGAGAACTAGGATGGCAGTCGTTGTGGATCTATGCGGGAGCCGCACTGGCATTAGTCGCGCTGCTGATGCTGGTCGCAACGCCGGCCCGCCGGGAGCCCGAGAGCGGATCGATTTGGGACATGTTCGCGCCCTACAAGGTCGTATTGACCAACCCGCAATCCTATCTGTGTGGCTTCATCGGCGGACTTTTGTTCATGCCGACGACGATCGGTGACATGATCTGGGGCGTCCCGTTCCTGGGCCAAGGCCTCGGCGTTCCGGCGGCTGAGGCCGTTGCACGATCCTCGATGGTACCGCTCGGCTGGGTCATCGGAGCCCCGTTGCTCGGCTATTTGGCCGATCGTCTCGGTCGGCGCAAGCCGGTGCTACTCGTAGGCACTCTCCTGATGCTGATATCGGGCATCTGCATCACTTATCTGAACGCTTCCATACCGCCCTACATTGGCGGCCTGGTCTTCGGGATCGGATCAGGCGCCGCGATGATTCCCTACACAATGATCAAGGAAGCCAATCCCGACAACGTCAAAGGCAGCGCCACAGGCGCGATGAACTTTCTGGTCTTCAGCCTCAGTGCTTTCCTTGCGCCGGTATTCGGTTTCGCTCTGATGCATCTTTCCGGCGGAAAAACGCTGACGCTGGAGAACTTCCAGCAAACCGACACGATTTGGGCGGCCGCCATCGTGCTGTCGCTCGTCCTGACATTTTTCCTGCGTGAAACCGGGGCCGCCGCCAAGCACGTAGCTATCCCCGCGTCGCAGTAGGATCGAGAGCGCCATGACATCCCTGCAAAAAGATTTCACCCCGGTCATCGACCTGCTCCGAGAAAAGGGCACCGGTCCGGTCCGCGAGCAGCGACCGATTTATGTCGACCTCATGCCTCCCTGCAACAGCGCCTGCCCGGCCGGCGAAAACATCCAGGCCTGGCTGGATCTGGCGCAAGCTGGAAAATACCGCGAGGCCTGGGAGACGATTCTGCGCGACAACCCGTTTCCGGCCGTGCACGGACGGGTCTGCTATCACCCCTGCGAAACCGGCTGCAATCGGGGTCAACTCGACAGTGCGGTCAATATCCACTCCGTGGAGCGCTTCCTGGGCGATATGGCAGCCAAGCAGAAATGGACCCTGCCCGTCGCGGCACCCGCCAGCGGAAAACGAATCCTGGTTATCGGAGGCGGTCCGAGCGGATTGTCGGCGGCCTACCATCTCGCCCGCGACGGTCACACGGTTGAGATCCGCGACGCCGGCGAGATGCCAGGCGGGATGATGCATTTCGGCATTCCGGCCTATCGTCTGCCGCGCGCGGACCTCATGACGGAGATTAAACGTATCGAATCGATGGGAGTGAAGATCACTCTCAATCACAAGGTCGAAGACGTGCTCGCGGAGCAGACCGAGGGCAAATTCGACGCCGTATTCATCGCGATCGGCACCCAGATCGGAAAGCGTATCGATATTCCGGCGCGAGACGCATCCCGGGTGCTGACTGCCATAAATCTGCTGCACGACGCCGAGACCGGCGAAGCTCCGAAGCTCGGCCGCCGCGTCATTGTGTACGGCGCCGGCAACACCGCGATGGATGCGGCGAGAACCGCCAAACGCCTCGGTGCCGACGAGGCCATGATCGTCTTCATCATGGATCGTCCGCATATGGAGGCGCACGAATTCGAAGCTAACGAAGCGCTGTCTGAGGGGATCAAGATCAAGTGGCTGACCAGCATCCGCGAGATCGGCGACAAGGACATGGTCGTCGAGCGCATGGAGATGGACTCCCAGGGCAAGCCACAACCGACCGGAAGATTCGAGACTCTTTCTGCAACCTCCGTGGTTCTGGCTCTCGGCCAGCAGAGCGATAGCGGCTTTTTGCGGAAACTGCCCGGCGTCGTCCTCACTCCGGACGGCAATATTGTCGTCGACGCCGGCATGATGACGGGCAGGCCCGGTATCTTTGCCGGCGGCGACACCGTAAGGGGCGATCGAACCGTCACATCCGCTGTCGGGCACGGCAAAAAGGCCGCCCGTCATATCGATGCGTGGCTGCGCGGCGAAGTCTTAAAGGTCGCCGCCAAGCATCCGCCGGTTAAATTCGAACAACTCAATCTGCCAATCTTCGCAGACGCCCTGGCTTCGGTGCAGCACGAGCTGCCTGCGAATGAGCGGCTGGCTCATGGATTCGAGGAGACAACGGCGGGATTAAGCGAGGCCGCTGCCCGTCACGAAGCGAAGCGATGTTTATCCTGCGGTAACTGTTTCGAGTGCGATCAATGCTTTGCCGCCTGTCCGGAGCAGGCGATCCTCAAGCTCGGCCCGGGCCGCGGCTACGATTACAACTACGATATTTGCACGGGTTGCGGCGTCTGCTTCGAGCAATGTCCCTGCCACGCGATCGAGATGACGCCGGAACGTGCCGTCGCCGAGCCGGAGCAAATAGCATGAACGTGATCGTCAGCGAAAAAGCAGTCACTCGGAAAATCGCGGCGCAGACAACCGCGACCATGGATGGCAATACCGCGGTCGCTCATGTCGCCTATCGCGTGAATGAGGTTTGCGCGATCTATCCGATTACACCTTCATCCACGATGGCCGAATTGGCCGATGAGTGGGCGTCGAACGGTATCCGCAACATCTGGGGCAGTGTTCCCGTCGTGCAGGAAATGCAGAGCGAAGGGGGAGCTGCCGGCACGGTACACGGCGCACTGCAATCCGGTGCACTCACGACGACCTTTACGTCGTCGCAAGGCCTTCTGCTGATGCTTCCGAATATGTTCAAGATCGCGGGAGAGCTGACCGCGACGGTCTTCAACGTAGCCGCAAGATCGGTCGCCACTCAGGCATTGTCGATCTTCGGCGATCATTCCGACGTGATGGCGATCCGTTCCACCGGATTCGCGCTACTCGCTTCCGGTTCGGTGCAGGAAGCCCACGATCTCGCGCTGATCGCCCAGGCGGCAACGCTTGAGAGCCGTGTGCCCTTTCTTCACTTCTTTGACGGGTTTCGCACATCACATGAGCTCAACAAACTCACCCTGATTCCGGACGACGATATCCGCAAGATGATCCGGGACGATCTGGTTCGGGCGCATCGTGGCCGTGGGCTGACACCCGAACGGCCGGTCATGCGCGGCACGGCGCAAAATCCCGACACGTTCTTTCAGGCGCGCGAAACCGCCAATCCATTTTATGCTCGCACGCCGAAAATTGTCGAACAGGCGATGAGCCGTTTTGCAGAGATCACCGGCCGACCCTACCGCCTGTTCGAATATGACGGTCCGGCGGACGCCGATCGCGTGATCGTGCTGATGGGATCCGCAGCGGAAACGGCGCGCGATACTGCCGCAGTCCTCAACCGGACCAAGGGCGATCAACAGAAACTTGGCGTGCTGCAGGTGCGGTTGTATCGGCCGTTTTCGACCGACCACTTCCTGGCAGCATTGCCCGCCACGACCCAAGCAATCGCTGTCCTGGAGCGGACGAAAGAACCTGGATCAACCGGAGAGCCGCTGTATCTCGATGTGGTCACGACCTTGGCCCAGGCGGTTGCCTCTGGCCGGCGCAAAATCTTGCCGCGGGTAATTGGCGGTCGCTATGGACTGTCGTCGAAAGACTTTACCCCGGCCATGACCAAGGCCGTGTTCGACGAATTGACCAAGCCCGAGCCGCTAAACAGCTTCACTGTCGGCATTACCGACGACGTGTCCTTTACCAGCCTCGCCGTCGACCCGTCATTCATGATCGAACCGGACGAAGTGGTCCGGGCGGTTTTCTACGGACTTGGATCCGACGGAACGGTCGGCGCCAACAAAAGCAGCGTCAAGATCCTGGCCGAAGACGCGGATCGCTACGCCCAGGGTTATTTCGTCTACGACTCTCATAAATCCGGGGCGCAGACGGTCTCTCACCTTCGTTTCGGGCCAAATCCGATTCACGCGCCCTATCAGATTTCATCTGCAAGCTTCGTCGCCTGCCACCAGTTCGGGTTCCTTGATCGGGTCGACGTACTTCGGCTCGCCGCTCCCGGCGCCACGTTCCTGCTCAACTGCCCGCACGAGCCGGAAAAGACCTGGGACCATCTCCCACGCTCCGTGCAGCAGGAAATCATCGACAAGCGTCTCCGTCTGTTCGTCATCGACGCCTCTCGGGTTGCTCGAGACACCGGGTTAGGCAGCAAGATCAATACCGTCCTGCAGACCTGCTTTTTCGCGATTTCCGGTGTGCTTCCGCGCGAGGAAGCCGTGCAACGCATCAAGCACATGATCGAGAAAACTTACGGCAAGAAGGGCGATAGCGTCGTCGCGCAAAACTTTACCGCCGTCGATCACACGCTGGCGCATCTGCGCGAGGTTACGATACCGCAGGCTGCGACCAGCGATTTCGAGCGACCGCCAATCGTATCGCCGTCAGCGCCGGAATTCGTGCAACAGGTCACCGCCGCAATTATGGCTGGACGGGGCGACGAATTGCCCGTCAGTGCGATGCCAGTCGACGGTACATTCCCGCTGGGGACGGCAGCCTGGGAGAAGCGCAATATCTCTGACGAGGTGCCGATCTGGGAAACGGATAGCTGCATCCAGTGCGGCCAGTGCGCGCTTGCCTGTCCACATTCGGTGATCCGCGCGAAATTTTACGATGGCGCGAGACTCATGGATCCCGGCGAACCCGTCCCGTCTACCTTCAAGTCGGCGCCGGTCAATGCCCGCGGCTATCCCGACAGTGTCTTCACTTTGCAATTCTACGTCGAGGATTGCACGGGATGCGGCATTTGCGTCGAGGTTTGCCCAGCGCATAGCCCTACCCTAACCGGCACCAAAGCCATCAACATGGCGCCAAAGGCGCCGGTGCTTGAGGCTGAGCGGGAAAACATCGCATTTTTCGAGAAACTGCCAATCAACGACCGCGCCCAGGTGGATTTCGCCAATGTGCGCGGCATCCAGTTCCTTGAGCCACTCTTTGAGTTCTCCGGGGCCTGCGCCGGCTGCGGGGAGACGCCTTATCTGCGGCTGCTATCCCAGCTATTCGGGGACCGCCTGCAAATCGCCAATGCGACCGGCTGCTCCTCGATCTACGGCGGCAATCTGCCGGTCACGCCCTGGACGGCGAATCGCGAGGGTCGTGGCCCGGCCTGGTCGAACTCGTTGTTTGAGGACAATGCCGAATTCGGCCTCGGCTTCCGCCTCGCCGCCGATATGCACGGCGCTCTGGCGGCGCGTCTGCTGCACGATCTGGCGCCGCGGCTCGGCGAGCCATTGGCCGAAGCGATCCTTGCTGCGCCCCAGATTCGCGAGTCCGAAATTCTCATTCAACGCGGGCGCATTGCCGAGCTGAAGCGTCGGCTGACCGAATTAGGCGACGATCCCCGCGCACTCGATCTCCTGTCCGTGCTCGATCATCTGATTCGCCGCAGCATCTGGCTGGTGGGAGGCGACGGCTGGGCTTACGATATCGGCTATGGCGGTCTTGACCATGTCCTTGCCAGCGGGCGCGACGTTAACGTGCTGGTGCTCGACACCGAGGTCTATTCCAACACCGGCGGCCAGGCGTCCAAGGCCACCCCGCTCGGTGCGGTCGCCAAATTCGCTGCCGCCGGCAAGCGCACCGCGCGCAAGGACCTCGGTCTGCAGGCGATTGCCTATGGCAACGTCTATGTTGCCCAGGTCGCGATGGGCGCCAACCCGCAGCAGACGCTGCTGGCTTTCCGTGAAGCCGAGGCCTGGCCCGGGCCATCCTTGATCCTGGCATACAGTCATTGCATCGCGCACGGTTTCGATCTCCGCTTCGGCATGCGCCAGCAGGATCTGGCCACGGCCTCCGGCTATTGGCCGCTGTTTCGCTTCAACCCGGCAATGCGAAACGCCGGCGAAGCGCCGTTCCGTCTTGACTCCCCGCGGCCCACAATTCCGCTAAAGGACTACGCCTATAACGAACTGCGCTATCGCAGCCTGGCCAACAGCCGGCCGCAGGACGCCGCCGAGTTGCTTGCCCACGCGCAGACGGCCGCCAGCGAGAAGTACGCCCAGTATGAAGCGCTCGCCAATCGCGATGGCAGCCGGTTTCACCCCGACACACGACCAGGCGGCGAGTTGAAAGGCTGAGGAGAGAACATGGATCTCGGCACGGACTATCTCGGCCTTGGGCTGCGTAACCCGATCATTGCGTCAGCTTCCCCGCTCACGGGAGACGTGGGTACAATTCGGCTGCTGGAAGATTCAGGCGCCGGAGCCGTCGTGCTTCCATCGCTCTTTGAAGAGCAGATTCGGCAAGAAGAGTTGCAGGCGGAGATGCTGACGAGTATCGGCGCGGAAAGCTCGCCGGAAGCAAGTTCCTATTTTCCCGCGGGTATCGCCTACAACGCGGGACCGCACGGCTACCTCGATCTCGTAGCCCGGGCCCGCGACGCCGTCGATATCCCCATCATCGCCAGCCTCAACGGAACCACCGAGGCAGGCTGGGTCGACTATGCTCGGCTCATTGAACAGGCTGGAGCCGCCGCGCTCGAGCTCAACATCTACCGGATCGCGTCCGATCCCTTTGTCACAGGTGCGCAGGCGGAGGCCGATTGTGTGGCGCTTGTCAAAGCCGTTCGCGCTCGGGTGGGTATTCCCCTGGCGGTCAAATTACACCCCTATTTTTCTGCTTTCGGCGCATTGGCAATCCAACTCGATCATGCCGGCGCAGACGGGCTGGTCCTGTTCAATCGCCTCTATCAGCCGGACATCGATCTCGTTCAATTGCGCTGGAGTAACGAAATCGCGCTGAGCGATGCCGACGAAATCCGGCTCGGTTTGCTCTGGATATCCCTGCTCTCCGAAAGGCTGCCGCACGCTTCGCTTGCCGGGAGTACGGGCGTGCGGACCGCGGATGAAGTCATCAAGTACCTGCTCGCGGGAGCCGACGCCGTAATGACCACTTCGGCTCTGCTTCGCAACGGGCCCGAACACATCCGGTCACTGCTTTCCGGCCTGGAGACTTGGCTGAAGGCCCGCGATCTTGCTTCCGTGGCCGCTATCAAGGGATTGATGCGTCCTCCTCTTGGAGCAAAGGCGGAGGCCCGGGAGCGCGGCAACTACGTTCAGAGCTTGATGAGCTACCGCGGCCCTCCTATACGCCGGTGACGCGCGCGTTGCGCCAATACTTAGCAGCGGCAAATAGCTCTATCAGCCGAACCGGCCTGCGATATAATTCTGGGTACTAGGCTGCTGCGGCGCGGAGAATATCTGCGCCGTTGGTCCCACCTCAATCACCTCACCGAGGTAAAAGAACGCCACCTGATCGGCGCATCGCGCGGCTTGCTCCATGTTGTGGGTCACGATAGCGATCGTTAAAGTCGGCTTCAACTCGGCGATCAGCTCCTCGATTTTTTGCGTACTGATCGGATCCAGCGCGCTGGTCGGCTCGTCCAGCAAGATCACCTCGGGCCGTCTCGCAAGCGCGCGTGCAATGCAGAGACGCTGCTGCTGGCCGATCGAAAGTTCTCCTGCCGGCTCGTCAAGACGATCTTTCACCTCGGTCCAGATCGCGGCTCGCGTCAGCGACTCCTCCACCCGTTCGTCGGCTCGGGCGCGAGACAGTTTTTCGTAGATCCTCGGCCCAAAAGCGATGTTGTCATAGATCGACATCGGAAACATCGTCGGCTCCTGGAAAACCATACCGACCCGGCTGCGAAGCAGGTTGAGGTCGATCGTTGGCCCGAGAATGTCCTGACCATCAAGTCGGACCTCGCCGGTCGCGCGTTGACCCGGATACAAATCATACATCCGGTTTAATACCCGCAGCAGTGTCGACTTGCCGCAACCGGATGGCCCCATCATCCCCGTCACTTGCTTCTCCGGTAAATTCAGCGTCACGCTTTTCAGCGCCTGAGTATCGCCGTAGTAGAAGTCAAGATTTTTGATGGACATCTTTTGCGTATTTAAGGGCTCGGCAGCCCTTAGCCGTGAGGCGCCCATACCAATGGACGTGGCGGCAGCCGATGTTTTTTCGATCAACGCGTCCATCACGATAGTTTCTGCTTCGTGGTGCGAAGCGCTGTACGAGTTGATCGGCTTCCGACGGCAACCTGCCCCAAAGATATTCGCGACGACAGGTTCGGAAATTACCTAGTGAATTTTTTGCCTGATCCGGACGTTTAAATTACGACCGGCAAGGTTCAATTCCAGCGGCGTCAGTTCTTGCCGGCTCGGCTCGCTGTCTCGCCGGCGGCAAGCTCAATGATTTCCGCCGTGATTTCCTCCTGCCGTACATGCCGCTGCGTTGCCTGCAGTTCGGAAAGCTGGCGCTCGATCTGGTTACGTGCCGCCGCCATGGCTTCCATACGCGCCTCGTTCTCCGCCGCGAAGGCATGGAGCGCTGCGTTGCAGAGCTGTGCATGCAGATAATCCGTCGCAAGCGCGCGCAGCAGAGCTTCCGGCGCCAGATTCACGATAGGTGCGTTGGTATCGGACGGGGGCGGAAACTGCGCTGCGTCGAAGGGAAACAGCCGGCGGCGCCGCACCTCTATCGCGTGGCCCGGCCGGCGTTCGCTGAAGACAGCATCGAGTTGCCCGATTTCGCCGCTGGCGATACGGGTGTAAAGCGCTTGCGCGATGGTGTCGGCGAGCCTTGGAATACCCAGCGAATGCGACGGCATGGGTGTTTTCCAACCAGCGGTGACGTTCCTTTCAGCAGCCGCTATGCCTCCGCGTGTACCGATCAGAAACAATTCGGATTTGGCGAGATCGGCGCCGACCACATCGAGCACGCGCTCGCTGAATGCGCCGGCAAATCCCTGCTCCGCGCAAAATAGCACGAGTGCGGGCCGCATCGGTTGACGGGCCGCGCCAAGGCGAGCGGTAGGAGCCAGCGCAAGCGCCCGTCCGATCGCGGCCGCAATCGTTGCGGCGTAGCTGTCGACGGCGGTCAACTGGCTGCGAGCCTGCTGGGCGCGAGCCGCCGCGATGCCGCGCATCGCGTTCACCACGGCCTTGAGCTGGCCGATGCCGTCAATACGCGCGTCGATGTCGGCGAGGCGCTCGGTCATGGCTGGCTGACCGTTTCCGGACGTGCGGCCGGAATGAAGCCCTGTGCATAGCGGCGCAGTATCTCGCCCAGCGCCTGCCTCCCGGCATCATCGAGCGTGCCGGACTCCTGGATCGTCCGAACGGCCCCGGGAGCACCGCGATCGATGGCCTCACTCAGGCCCTGCCGGAAGGCGCTTACCGCCGACAGCGGCAGTCGGTCCAACAAGCCGGACTGAACTGCCAAAACCAGCGCCACCTCATCGGCAAGCCGCACCGGCGCGTGCTGGGGCTGGTCGAGGATTGCGCGTATCCGGGCGCCCCGCGTCAACTGATCGCGCACGCGCGTATCCGGCATACCGCCGAATCGCGTGAACATTTCCAGTTCAAGAAACTGGGCATAGTCGAGGCGCAGCGTCTTGGCCGTCTCCCGCAAGGCATGGGCCTGGGTCTTGCCGCCGACCCGGCTGACGCTGGTACCGACATCCACGGCGGGCTTCTGCCCTTCATGAAACAACTTGGCATCGAGCACGATCTGGCCATCCGTGATCGAGATCAGGTTGGTCGGGATATAAGCGCTAAGATTTCCTGCGTCGGTTTCGGCAATCGGCAGTGCCGTCAGCGAGCCTCCACCCTTCTCCTTGGAGAGCTTCGCGGCGCGTTCCAGCAGCCGCGCATGCACGTAAAACACATCGCCCGGATAAGCTTCGCGTCCAGGCGACTGACGCGTCAGCAGCGCGATCTCACGATGGGTAGCGGCGTGCTTCGTCAGGTCGTCAACCACGACCAGCGCATGCTGGCCGCGGTCGCGGAAATATTCTGCCATCGTAAATCCGGCAAAGGGTGCAATCCATTGCAGGCCGGGAGAACTTGCAGATCCGGCAACGACGATGATGCAGCGCTCCAAGGCTCCGCTTTTCTGGATCGCATCGACGGCGCGGCGTACGCTTGAGCTCTTCTGGCCAACCGCGACGTAGACGCAAACGATATCGCTCGTCTTCTGATTGATAATCGTGTCGATCGCGATCGTCGTCTTGCCGACGGCACGATCGCCGATAATCAGTTCGCGCTGGCCGCGGCCGAGCGCGAACAGGGTATCGACGACCACGAGGCCGGTTTGAACTGGCTGGATCACGAGATCCCGATCGATAATCGCCGGAGCCGGGCGCTCGATAGGTTCCAATGTGTCGTTCGCTATTGGTCCCTTACCATCGAGCGGCCGGCCGAGCGGATCGACGACGCGGCCAAGCATCGTCGGCCCCACGGGAACGCGCACCACATCGCCGGTACCGCGCACCATGTCGCCGGCTTCGATCGCATCGACATCGTCCAATAGAACACAGCCGACCCGGTCGCGTTCGAGCACCTGGACGAAGCCGAACTGTCCTTTATCGAAGCGCAGCAACTCGTCGAGCCTGACATTGGGCAGCCCGGAGACGATCGCGATGCCGTCTCCGACCTCCTCGACCCGCCCGATCTGTTCGGCTCGCGGACCAAGCGCAGCGTTATCAAGCTTGGCGCGGGCCTGCACCAGCCATGCATCCGCCTGGGTTTCAAGCTCGATTGTCATGCGTAAGGCCTGAGAGGATTTTTGTGAGATCGGCACGCCAACTATTGCTCACGACGAAATGCGGCCCCTGCAGTTCCAGGCCGGCGATGAGCGTGCGATCCTCCTTGAAGACGATCTGCGGATGGGCACCAAGCGCCGCGCCGATTTGTTCGCGGTAGCGATCCTGGTCGGCAGGAACAAGCGCTGTCGCGCTCGTAGCCTCCAGCGTGACGCCCTCCGCGGCTGCAGCTTGTCGCGCCGGTGTCGGCAGAGCCCGGATTTCCTTAACAAGCCAATCCAGGAATGCAGCACGTACCGCCGGACCATCGAGACGCGCCGCAAGACGCTCGGCGATATCGATCGCAAGCCGGCTTGCACGCTCGGCCCAGGCTTTATCGATCGCCTGCTTTTCCTTGGCGATCGTCGCTTTCATTGCATCTTCCAGGGCTCGCGCCTCCTTTTCCGCCTCCGCCAGGCGCGTCGCGCGTTCCCGCTCCGCCGCTTCGTGGGCCTCCGCCAGGATCGTTTCGCGTTCTCGTGCCAAGCCGTCGCGCGTACGCTCGATCTCCGCGAGCGCGACCGTTGCCTCGCTGCGCTTTGCCTCGGCTTCGGCCACAATCCGCTGCGCCGTGGCGCGGCGCTGCTCGATCATCGCCGCGACCGGACGCCAGAAGAAGCGCCCAAGCAGCCAGATCAGAATCACGACGTTGACGGTCTGAATGCCAAGCGTCCACCAACTGATGGTCATGGCGTTATTTCAACAGCGGGTTGGCGAACAGCAACAGCAACGCGATCACCAGGCAATAGATGGCCATGGTCTCGATCATGGCGAGACCGACGAAGAGCGTGCGCGAGATGACATTCGCGGATTCCGGCTGGCGGGCGATGGCGTCCATGGCCGCGGCCACCGCGCGCCCTTCGCCAAGCGCCGGACCGATCGCACCGAACGAAACCGCAATAGCGGCTGATATAATGCTGGCGAAAGCTAACCAGTTCATGGGGGCATCCTTTGGCTGGGGGTATTCGGGATAGGTTTTGCTTCACCGATTGCACCGGCAATGAACACCATCGCGAGGATCGCGAAGATGTAGGCCTGCACCGCCCCGGTGAGCAGATCGAGCGCCATCAGCGGGATCGGCACCAAAAGGCCCGCAAGCGATAGAACGATCCCGATCACAAAGACGCCGCTCATCACGTTGCCGAACAGACGGACCAGCAGCGAGAATGTGCGCGTCAGGCTTTCGATGAAATTAAGCGGAATCATGATCGGGTTTGGCGAGGCAAACGTGGACAGATAACCGCGAATTCCGCTTGCACGAATGCCGAACCAGACCACAGCTATAAAGACCAGAAGCGCCAGCGCGGCGTCGGTTTCGATATGGGCCGTCGGCGGCTCGACACCTGGAATAAGCGAAGACCAGTTGGCGACAAAAATAAAGATGAACAATGTGCCGACGAAGGCGCGATAGGGAGCCGGCTCCAGCCGCATGGTATCGCGAATCTGCCCGTCCACGGTATCGACGATCAGCTCAAAGAACGCCTGGGTCTTCGACGGTACCAGTGACAGGTGACGACTAATGAGAATGCTGCCGATCACCAACACCGCCATGATGACCCAGGTGGCTACGACACCCGCGGTGATCGGTACCGGACCGAGATGGAAAAGCGCGACGCTTGCAAGCGGCGATGTCATGGTGTGATCTCCCGAATTCCGCGCATGACTACCGGGCGAGCGATGACGACGCCCAGCGCCATCAGGAGTAGCGGCAGTGCACCTTCCAGACTCGCCAGTGTCAGGATCATACCGAGAATGACGAAGCGGCCGATCATCACGGCGATCGTCGTCGACACGCGACCGCCCGTGGTAAAGCGGCGCGCGTTCCACCACAGGCTTCGAAAATAGAGCACGCCAACTACAATCCCGGCGGCGAGGTGCGCTACGAGGCTAAGGAGCGTCGCCCAGTTCGGCAGGTTATTCAAAGCAAGAGATGTCATTCGCTCTCCATCCATTTCCAGGCCGACCAGCAGCCGAGTGCCAGTCCGACCATCAGGAGCGGCGCCGTGCAGAAAAGTCCTGAGTTGAAGGTTCGGTCTAGCCAACGGCCGGCAAAGACGCCGATCAGCATCGGTACGACGATTATCCAACCGAGCACGCCGATCTGGGCGAGGCGTCGCGCCACCGAAGGATCGCCCTCACGCAGCCAGCGTGTGTGACGTTCGCCGCGCTGCCGGGCTGCCTTTACCAGTGGATCGCGTTCGTCCGGTGCGGTCATGCGAAACTACCTCCGCCGGCCCGCGTGCCCGATCCGAGATGGCTGACGATCTGACGAATGGCGTTGAGTTGAAGGCGGGTGCTCTCGACACGCTCGGTCCGCTCCGCCTCGATATCGACGCGAAAACGACCGAGGATCGTTTGATCAAGGGCCGCGAGGTCGTCGCCCGTAACAGCCTCGCGCGTGGCAATGGCGATATTCCGCCCAGCATCAACGGAGAGGACGCCGCCGCGCACCGCACAGTAATGCTGCGTCTCATTTCCGCTCCGCCAGCTTACGATGGAGACAGCCAGGCTGGTGAGGAAGTCCGCGTGCCGAGGCAATATCCCGAAGCTGCCGGTGGCATCTTCAGCACGCAACGCAAGGATACCGTCTTCATCGACGACCACCGAGAGCGGCGTGGTAATCCGCAATCTCATGAGGATGGTTCCTTCTTGATGGCCGCAGCCTCCTTCTGGCGCGCCTCGTCCAGGTTTCCGATCATGTAGAGCGAACTTTCCGCCCATTCGTCCGCCGCACCGTCGAGAATGGCTTTGCAGCCGGCGAGCGTGTCGGCGCGACTGACGCTGCGTCCGGGCGTGCCGGTGAAGGCTTCCGTCACGACGAAGGGCTGACTGAGGAAACGCTGGAGCCGACGTGCCCGCTTGACGATCAGCCGGTCACTCGCGCCAAGCTCTTCCACGCCGAGGAGCGCGATGATGTCCTGCAAATCCTTGAAACGCGCGAGCGCCTCACGGGCGCGCTCGGCGATCCGATAGTGCTCCTCGCCTACCACCAGCGGATCAAGCAGAACCGACGATGAGGCGAGCGGGTCGATCGCCGGGTAGAAACCGCTGGCCGCCAGCGTCCGCGACAGCATGATGATGCTGTCCATGTGACTTGAGATCGCCGTCACCGCCGGATCGGTAAAGTCATCGGCAGGGACGTAAACGGCCTGGATGGCCGTAACAGCGGCGCCGGCCACCGATGCGATGCGCTCCTGCAGCAAGGCGACTTCGGTCGCAAGCGTCGGCTGATAGCCGACGCGAGACGGCAAGCGACCGAGCAGGCTCGAAAGCTCGCTCCCGGCCTGAACAAAGCGGAACACGTTGTCCATCAGCAACAACACGTTCTGATGCTTCTGGTCCCGGAAGTATTCGGCGATTGTCAGCGCGGTGAGCGGCACCCGCCAGCGGGCGCCGGGCGGCTCGTTCATTTGGCCGTACACGAGCACGGTACGCGCGAGCACGCCCGAACCCTGCATATCCGTCAGAAGTTCATGACCTTCGCGGGAGCGCTCCCCTACGCCGGCAAAGACCGAGATGCCTTTGTATTTTTCAACCATGGCATGGATCAACTCCATGACCAGCACGGTCTTGCCGACGCCGGCGCCGCCAAACATCGCCGCTTTGCCGCCCTGAGCGAGCGGCGCGAGAAGGTCGATAACCTTGATGCCGGTTTCGAACACTTCTGTCGCCGAGGTCTCGTCTTCGAGTGCAGGCGGCGAGTTGTGGATGCCGCGCCGCGGGGTATCGGATGGCAACGCAGGCCCGCGATCCCGGATGGTGCCGACAACGTCAAGGAGACGGCCAAGAACCCCCTCCCCGACCGGAACGGATATGGGTGCCATTGTCGCTTGCACCTGCGTGCCGCGGGCAAGTCCTCCGGTTGCCTGGAGCGCAATACCACGGACGGTTACGGGATCGACATGGCTGTGGACTTCGAGGACTAGCGGTTCGGTTCGATCCCATTCGACAACCAGAGCGGTGTTGATCGGCGGAAGTAATTTATCCACGAATCTGACGTCAACGACGGCCCCTCGAACCGATACGACGACACCGACAGACACGACCGGATTGGCGGCTTGCCCGATCGGCGCAGCGATATTCATGGCGGCATGGACGTCGCCGGCCGGTTGCGCGCTTGAATCGCCTGCAAACACTTTGAGGTCCGGTTTCATGCGACTAAATGCTGCCCGCCATCGACGGGGATGATGGTGCCGGTGATGTGGCGCGCCCCGTCGCTGACGAGGAACGCAGCGAGCGCACCGACATCGTCGATATCGACCAAATGATGCTCCGGCGCAGTGGCCGCTGTGGCATCGAGCAGTTCATCGAATCGCTCGATTCCGCTGGCGGCTCGGGTACGGATCGGCCCGGGCGAGATCGCGTGCGCGCGGATTCCCTTGGGACCCAGTTCGGCCGCGGTATAGCGGACCGCGCTTTCCAGCGCCGCCTTCACCGGACCCATCAGGTTGTAATGCGCAACCACCCGCTCCGAGCCGTAAAAGGTCACAGTCAGCAGACAACCGCCGGCTTTCATCAAGGGTTCAGCCAGCCGTGCCATGCTCAGAAATGAGTGGCACGACACATCCATCGCCATGGCAAATCCCGCCGCACTGCAGTCTACCACCCGGCCGTGCAGATCGTCGGCGGGCGCGAAAGCGATCGCATGCAGCAGAAAGTCCAACTGACCCCACTCAGTCCGGATTCGATCGAAGGCGGCCTCCAATTGACCGGGGATGCGCACATCGCAGGGCAGCAGCAGCTTGCAGCCAAGGGGCTCGGTGACAGCGCTAACATACGGCCGCGCCTTGTCGTTCAAATAGGTTGCAGCGAGTTCGGCACCGGCAGCAACGAAGGCACGCGCACAACCGGCGGCAATGCTGGCGTCGTTCGCGATGCCGATGATGAGGCCGCGCTTACCTTGCAGGCTGGTCGTTATAGAGGGCTTCATGGCGTTAAATCCCGTTAAGCAATGGCTCCATTGATCGTTGCCTGCGTGTGGCGCGCGATCATGAGTTCCTCGTCCGTGGCGATGACATGGACTTCGACCTTGCTGTCCGGCGTGCCGATGCGATCCGCATTCGCGGCGTTGGCGGCATCGTCAATGCGCAGACCGAGCCAACTCAGGCGGGCGCATACCGCAGCGCGAATCTGGGGGGCGTGCTCACCGATGCCGGCCGTGAAGACCAGTCCGTCGAGGCCGCCCAGCGCGCTGATCATCGCGCCTGCCTCAAGCGCGATACGGTAGGTGAACAGTTCGATGGCGTCGCGCGCATGCGGATCGTCGCTGGCGAGCAGGACTCGGACATCACCGCTGATGCCCGACACGCCCAAAAGACCGGAGCGCCGATACAGCAAGTCTTCGACATCTGCGAAGCTGTATCCCTGCTGACCAAGATAGAGGATCACACCGGGATCCAGGCTGCCGCAGCGCGTCGCCATGACCAATCCGTCCAGCGCGCTGAAGCCGGTGGTCGTGGCGATGCTGCTGCCCTCGTTCATTGCGCACAAGCTGGCGCCGGAACCGAGATGCGCCGCGATCACTCGTCCGTGCGCCAAAGCGGGCGACTGTTTCTTCAGACAGGATGAAATGTACTCGTAGGACAGGCCGTGGAATCCATAACGGCGCACGCCTTTTGCCTCCAGGGCGCGTGGCAGCGCGAACCGTGCGGCCACCGGCGGCATGGTATGGTGGAAGGCGGTATCGAAACATGCGACCTGAGCGAGCCGCGGCCGGGCAGCGGTAACCGCACGCATCGGGGCAAGGTTGTCCGGCATATGCAACGGGTCGAGCGGCGTCAGCGTCTCCAGCAGCGCCACAAGCGCGGGGGTGATCATTTCGGGCGCAATATGATCGGCCCCGCCATGCACGACGCGGTGACCGACGGCCACCAGCCCATCGCGACCGAGATGGCTGTCGGTAAAGCTCAACAGGCTATCAAGGGCGACGGCAAACGGATGCCCGGTGCCTGCCGACCAGCGGTGCTCTGCGATGACAGCGCCGGCGGCATCGCGGGCAAGCAAATGGGGTGCCGCGTCGAGGTTCTCGATCTCGCCACGTACCGTGGCTGTCAGTTCGGCGGTGTTGTCGAACAACGCGAACTTCAAGCTGGATGAGCCGCCGTTAATGGTGAGAATAGATCCGGTCATGCTGAAACCGCCACGACGCTCCGGGCCATCAAGACTGCCAGTGCGCAGGACGCTAAGCGGGCGCCCGCGCTGTCGGCGCGGCTGGTCAGGATGATGGGTACCCGGGCACCCAACACGATTCCGGCGGCCTCGGCACCGGCGAGGAAGGAGAGCTGCTTTGCGAGCATGTTGCCGGCTTCCAAATCTGGAACCACCAGAATATCCGCGCGACCGGCGACTGGAGAGACAATGCCCTTCTCCGTGGCGGCAGCGACGTTGATCGCATTGTCGAATGCAAGCGGGCCGTCCAGTAAGCCACCCGTGATCTGGCCGCGGTCGGCCATCTTACACAGCGCCGCGGCGTCGATGGTGGAGCGCATCTTGCTGCTAACGGTTTCCACCGCGGCAAGAATAGCCACGCACGGTTGCACGATGCCCAGCATGTGAGCCAAGTCGATCGCATTTTGGACGATGCTGACCTTTTCCTGCAATGTCGGCGCGATATTGATGGCGGCGTCCGTTATCAGCAAGAGACGGGAATAATCCGGCACGTCCATCAAATAGACGTGACTTATCCGACGAGCGGTGCGCAGCCCGGTCTCGGGAGCGACAACGGCGTGCATGAGTTCTTCCGTATGCAGGTCGCCCTTCATCAGCAGCGCGACTTCTCCCTTGCGCGCAAGCGCGACCGCCTGCTCCGCGGCGGCACAGCCGTCCGCTGCACCGATCAGGCGGAGCGTAGAAATGTCCGCCTTGATCGATTGGGCTACCGCCTGGATGCGTGCCGCCGGCCCGATCAGGACCGGCACGATCAGCCCCGCCGCTGCCGCGTCTACGGCCGCCTGCAGTGACGCGGCATCGACCGGATACACCACCGCCGTCTTTACTGGCGTGCCACTGGCGGCGCGATCGAGAATGGCACGCATACCATCGTGACGGCCGACGCGCACATAGGGCAGCGAAACCCGCGGGCGGCGGACCTTTACGGTCGGCGCGCGTGTATAGGCGGTACCTGTGATCACCGTCTCGCCGCGCTGGTTGGTACAAACGCAGTCGAACGTGACGTCGCTCTTTGCCGGCTTCTTCTCGCGCACGGTCACCTTCGCCGTCATGGTGTCGCCGATGCTCACGGGATGGAGAAAGCGCAACTCCTGGCCGAGATAAATCGTTCCCGGTCCTGGCAGCCTGGTGCCGAGCACAGCAGAAATCAGGCCGGCCCCCCACATCCCATGGATGATGATGTGGTGAAACATATCCGTTTCAGCATAAACCGGATCGACGTGTGCCGGGTTCACGTCTCCAGTCGCGACCGCGAACAGGTCGATGTCGCGCTGAGTGACGGTGTGCGACAGGCTGGCCGTCTCACCGACGATCATTTCGTCGAAGGTGCGGTTCTCGATAAAGAAATCGTCCACGGTTCCGTCCTGCATCGATTTTATCTTTCGCGTACGTAAGTGCCGGGGGCTTCGCAGAGAGGCACGGAGCCAGGTGCTCCCATCGGCGGTGGACCGACTTGGTTGCTCGAATGCCGATCGAGCCATGCGCTCCATTCCAGCCACCACGATCCGTCCTGCGGAGCCGTCTCGCGTTGCCATTCCTCCGGCCCAAGGGTACGGGCGCCTGAATCGCGAACGCGAATGCGGAAATGGCGGTGCGGATGACCGGGTTCGCTGACGATACCGGCGTTATGGCCTCCAGAAGTCAGCACGAAAGTGAGTTCGCCATCGTTCAGCAGGTGCAGCTTGAACACCGAATGCCAGGGCGCGATATGGTCGCGCTCGGTACCCACGACGAACATCGGCAGCTTGATATCGCCCAGCGCGAGCGGACGCCCCGCAACCTGGAAACGACCCTCCGCCAGATCATTGTCAAGAAACAGGCTTTTCAGATATTCGATGTGCATACGCGCCGGCAGACGGGTGCCATCGGCATTCCAGGACATCATGTCGTTCGGCACATCGCGCTCACCTAGCAAATAGCCGCGGATCGCATGTGACCAGATGAGATCGTTTGATTGCACCATCTGGAATGCGCCACCCATTTGAGCGCTGTCCAGAAATCCCTGGGATTGCATAATGTCGTTGAGAAAATCGAGCTGATCTTCGGTGATGAATAGCTGCAATTCACCAGCCTCGGTGAAGTCGGTCTGGGCGGCGAACAGCGACAGGCTCGCGAGCCGGGCATCGTTGTCGCGCGCCATCGTGGCGGCCGCGATGCTCAGCAACGTGCCGCCGAGACAATAGCCGGTGGCGTGGATCTTCGCATGGCCGCAGACCGCCTGTACCGCATCGAGTGCGGCCATGACGCCCAGCGTACGATAATCATCCAGCGACGTATCGCGCATGTCGGCGGACGGATTGCGCCAGGAGATCGCGAACACCGTGCGCCCCTGCGCGACCAGCCAGCGGATCAGCGAATTGCCCGGCGACAGGTCCAGGATATAATATTTCATGATCCAGGCGGGCACGATCAATACAGGCTCGGCGCCTACCGTGGCCGTCGTTGGCGCATATTGAATCAATTCGATCAATGCATTGCGGAAGACGACTTTGCCGGGCGTGGCCGCAAGGTCCTTCCCGACGATGAAACGGTCAGCGGGCGCGCTGCCGTTTGCCACGGCCTGATCGTGCAGCAAGTTCTGCATTCCGGCTGTGAAATTGGCGCCGCCTGTGGCGCGGGTGACTTCCATCACCTCGGGATTAAGCCAGGGAACATTGGACGGAGACATGAGATCGAGCCATTGCCGCACGTTGAAAGCGACGATGCGTGTATTAGGCCGGCCAACGCCGCTCGGACTTTGCACGACGCTGTCCCACCATTCCTCGCCGAGCAGCACCGCCTGTGTCAGAAAATTATAGGGATAATGCTGCCACGCCGGCGCCACGAACCGACGATCATCCGGCTTCGGCATGATCGCCGCTTCAGCTCCCATCGCCGTGCGCGCCAGCCGCGACCACTGCTCGAATGCAGTGCCTGCCAGCGCCGCGGTCTGAAATGGCGAGTTGGTTGCGTGGACGGCCCAATCAAGTAAAGCAAGCCCGACCGTGCTGGGCGAACGCCCGCCGGTGTATCGGCTCTGCCAGACGTGCAGCATCCGATCGAGCTTTTCCGGCATGCTGATGGTCTGTTTCCCGGTCTCCGGCAAATCAGGACTTCTCGAAATCAACCGTTCAGGGACCGGCAAAGGCGTTTGGGGCATGACGTCCTTCTGAATGTTGCTCGTGAGATCGGGTGAGCCGGTCTTGCTCGTGTCCGGCAAACTTTACGGGCCCGATCAACAACCTGGACACCTCCTTTTGCGAGATATCCGTAGAATTCCTCTCACGCCGTGCGGAAGCATCAGCGCGGCTCAATGGCTGTCCGTTCGGCAATTGCAGCAACGAGATAGGACGATACGCCCTGCCGATACGGCGCAGATAGGTTCGGAAACTACTTAGCTCCCGGACGCTGCGCGACATTGATATGGATCAGGTCGATTGCGCGGCAACCGAACGAAAACGCAAAATAGCGAAGCCAAAAAACAACCCTCCGACCCCGGCGACCGCCAGGAATTGCGGCCAGACCACGTCGAGACCCGCGCCGCGGTAAAGGATCGACTGTGCAAACAACACGAAATGGGTCGACGGCGATGCTTCCATCACGGTCGCCAGCCACGACGGCATGCTTTCCAGGGGCGTATTGCTGCCGGAAAGCATATTCATCGGCAGGTAAACCAGCATGAACAGCAATCCCAACTGCGGCATCGACCGCGCCAAAGTTCCCAGAAAAATGCCGATCGCGGTGGCGAAAAACAGATAGATCACGACGCCGACCATGAAAAGCGGGATTGAGCCCGCGATCGGTATCGCCAGCATCCAACGGATAACGAGGTAGAGCGACAATCCAACAGCAACCGTAATCACCAATCCATTGGCCCAGACCTTGGACATCGCGATCTCGAACGGCGCCAACGGCATGACCAGGAGGTGATCCATGGTGCCATGTTCGCGCTCCCGGATGATCGCGGCTCCGGCGAGAATAATGGCCAGCATGGTTACATTGTTGATGATCCCCATCACGGTCGTGAACCACGCCGTTGTGACGTTCGGATTGAACGCGATCCGAACGTCGAGGTTGACGGACGATAACTTTACGCCCTCCGAATGCGAGAGAAAGTCCGCTACTTCGGTGGTGATGATCTGCTGAGCGTAGCCGGATCCGAGGCCGGCCTGCACCATTGCGGTCGCATCGACATCGATCTGGATCGCCGGATGGCGCCTCGCAAGCACATATTGTTCGAAGTCGGGAGGAATATCGATGACGAAGGTATACTTTCCCTTGTTCATCAGGGAAACGACATCCTTCTCGACGATTTGCTGTGGCAATTGAAAGTAAGGCGGCAGGAATGCATGGGCTATGCGGCGCGAGAGTTCAGAATTGTCCTCGTCGACGAATGCGATCGAGGCGTTATGCAGCTCCTGGGAATTGCTCCGCGCCTGCATGACGACCGCCAACGAAAACGCATAGACCACAAATCCCAAAAGTACGAAATCGTGCAGGAAACTCCGCAGCTCCTTGATTCCGAGCCAGAATATGTTTTCAGCCTTGCGCACCGGCCTAGCGCTCCTGTTTTCGCAACATGAGCACGCTGAGCAGCGCCAGCACGGGCACGAACACGGCCAAAGCCACGAGGTCGGTCCACAGATCGGCGAATCCGAGACCTTTGGTGAATGCGCCCACGCTGATCGGGACGAAGTAGGTCATCGGGAATGCGCGCCCCATGATCTGTGCTCCCGGGGCGAGTGAGGATACCGGCGTCATCATGCCCGCGAATTGCGTCGCCGGCAGAACCGTCAGAATGGCGGTTCCGAACAGAGCCGCGATCTGCGTGCTGGTGAATATGGATATCAGCATGCCATATGCCGTCATCGCGGTGACGTAGATCAGGACTCCGACCAGAAGAATCGGGAAACTTCCCTTCAGAGGAACGTGAAAAACGAACAACGCCATCAGCAACATCAATGAAAAGTTCGCCATCGCGACGGCGACATAGGGCAACTGCTTGCCCAGCAGAAATTCGATCCGGGTGACCGGCGTCACGTAAAGATTTGTGATCGATCCGAGTTCTTTTTCCCGGACGATGGCAAGCGCCATCAGAATTGCCGGAAACAGGCCGAGCAGCAACGCGATGTTCGAAGGAACCATGGCGTAGATGCTGTCGAAATCCTGATTGTATTTGAACCTTACTTCGATGTTGGAGGGAGGCGGTGCGGCAAGCGCCGTCGTATAGATGGTGGGGTCCGCGAGGTATAGTTGGTGCATGCCCTGGAGGTAGCCGCGGATGGTCTCCGCGCGAAACGGCATGGCGCCGTCGACGAGCGCACTCACCCAAGCAGGACGTCCGCGTTTGATGTCGAGACCGAAGTTCGGAGGAATTTCAATCGCCGCCTTGATATCTCCGCTCTTGAGGCGGCTGAGGAGTTCCGCTTCGTTGGCGATCACCGGCTTTTCGATGAAGTAAGCGGAGCCTCTAAGCTCCTCGAGATAAGCGCGGCTCTCGGGAGTCTGATCCTGATCCAACACCGCGAAGGAAAGATTGTTGACATCGGTCGAGACCCCGAAGCCGAACACCAGCATCAGCAGGGTAGTTCCGAACAGGCTGAAGCCGAGACGTATCGGGTCACGCAACAATTCGAGGGCTTCACGGATTGTATAGGCGAGCAGGCGCTGCAGGCTGAATAACGGGTGCTGAGGCGTTGGGGACGCCGTCTCGTCAGCCTTGTTCGGCGATGCTGGAGCGGGTGCGGTGGCGCGTTGCCGGGTCGCGTCCTCGAGATAGCTTATGAACGCGTCTTCGAGCGTCGCGACGCCGCGGGCCTTGACCAGGCCCGCCGGGGTATCCGTGGCCAGGACATGCCCGGAATCCATCAGCGAGATCCGGTCGCAGCGCTCCGCCTCGTTCATGAAGTGCGTGGAAATGAAAATAGTTACTTCCTGGTTGCGTGACAGATTGATCAGGATTTCCCAAAACCGGTCTCGCGCCAGTGGATCGACTCCCGAAGTCGGCTCGTCGAGAATCAGAATCTCGGGCTCGTGGACGATAGCGACAGCCAAGGATACCCGCTGTCGAATCCCCAGCGGCAGATCGAGGGTCCGCTGATCGAAATATTCCTTTAAGCCAAAACTATCAACCAACTCAGCGATCCGGGCTTTGGCCCTTTGAGCTGGTATATGGAACAGGTGGGCATGAAGCTCGAGATTCTGCTGCACGGTAAGTTCGGTGTAGAGCGAGAACGACTGCGACATGTAGCCGACCCGGTAACGCGAACTCATGTCCGAGGAGTCAAGCGGCTTGCTGAACAGCAATGCCTCGCCTTCGCTGGGAGGCAGCAAGCCGGTCAACATTTTCATGGTGGTCGACTTGCCGCAGCCATTTGAACCGACAAATCCGAATATCTCGCCTCGCTCGATCGTGAAATTGACCTTGTCGACCGCGGTGAACTCGCCGAAACGGCAGGTCAGATCGCGCGCAACGATGACGGGGTCGGCACTGATGATGCGACGCGGCGGGATTTGTAATGCCTTGTGACCACGTCGCGCCTGTTCCGGAAGCAACGCGATGAAGGCGTCCTCCAGGGATGAGGCGCTGGTCTGGGTTTTCAGGTCGGTTGGGGTCCCCGTGCCAAGGACCTTTCCGGCGTTCATGGCCACAAGCCAGTTGAACTCCTCTGCTTCGTCCATATAGGCGGTCGCAACCAGTACGCTCATGCCATTGCGGCGCGCGCGAATCTGGTCGATCAGTTCCCAGAACCTGCGGCGCGACAGCGGGTCGACGCCAGTGGTCGGCTCGTCAAGGATCAGCACATCGGGGTCGTGGATCAGACAGCAGCAAAGTCCCAGCTTCTGACGCATGCCGCCGGACAATTTCTTCGCCATCCTGTCGGAAAACGGCGCAAGGCCGGTGCTCCATAGGAGTTCGGAGATCATCGCGTCGCGCTTGGCGCGGGATTGTCCAAACAAGCGGCCGAAGAACTCGATGTTCTCCCTGACGCTGAGGTCTGCGTAAAGATTTTTGCCCAATCCCTGCGGCATATAGGCAATGCGCGGGCAGATTTCCGCCCGATGCCGCGGGTCCGCCATATCGTTGTCAAGAACGATGACCCGTCCGGACTGGATTTGCCGCGCTCCCGCGATTATGCTCAGCAGCGACGATTTTCCGACACCGTCGGGCCCAATCAATCCGACCATGCAGCCGGCCGGCAGATCGATCGTCACGTCGTCGAGGGCGACCATCTTGCCATATCGCTGCGTGACATTCTCGATGTGGGCGACCGAGCTTTCGCGAGCGGTCATGGAGTGGCGCTTCCTTGCAACCGCGCCGGCCACGCCGTCGCGGAATCAAGCAGCAAATACGTCTCGCCAGGCAGCCCGCTTCTCACCTTGTCGGCGTGGACGCGCAGACGCTCGGGATCGATTTTCGCCCGGATGCGAAACATCAGGATATCGCGTTCGCTTTGTGTCTCTACCGTCTTCGGTGTGAACTGCGCCTGGGTGGCGACGAACGACACTTTTGCCGGTATGGCAAGCTTGGGAATGGCATCGAGCACGATGCGGGCGTCAGATCCGATCTTGACCTTGCCGGCGGTATCCGTCGGCAAATAGACGTCCATGTAGACATAACTGATATCGAGCATGGTGAAGACCTTGCCGCCGGAAGGCAGCACTTCACCTATATTGGCGATGCGATACTGAATGCGCCCATCCGTCGGAGCGATCAGCGTATTGTCGGCAATGTTGACCTCGTTGAGTTCGACGTCATGCGTGCTGGCTTCCATCGCGTGCTTGGATTCTGCCGCCCTATCCTTTGCGGCCTTTAACGCCGCATTGGTAGCGTTCAGCGTCTCCTGCCGTTGGTCTACAACTTCCTGCGTCTGCGCACCCTTTTGCACAAGGGCACTGGCCCGATCAAACTCCTGTTGGGCCAATAAAAGCAGGCTGGTTTGCTGAACGACATTCGCCTCGGCCTCGTCGATCGCCTTCTTGGCCTGCGAGACCGCGGCCTGGGACTTCTTGAGCGATGCCGAGAGATCCTTGGTGTCCATCCGCGCCACGACCTGGCCTGTTTTGACCATATCGCCGGCGTCGGCGAGAATCTCGGAAATGCGCCCGGCGAACTTGGTGTCGATATCGATCTCTTGCGCCTCGATCCGGCCGTTACCGAAGGCAATTCCTGGCGGCAATTGAGGCTGCGAGTGCAACCACCAATAAGCTCCGCCGCCAGCGCCACCGATCACGACCGCCAGAGGCAGCGCAACTTTAAGCCAGTGCCGGCTGACCCGTTTGCCTGCTGAAGGCACGGTCTGCAGATCGCGGCCCTGAGTAATCGGAACGAGATCATGCTTCTTCGTCGGCGGAGGATTGGCTCCTTCAGACACTCTCGAGGCTGAACTGATCTCTTCGTCCATTTGGTCTCCGGTCTTTGAAACGCAGGCTCTTTTAGTACCTGTATCGACCGCGGCTCCCCATGCATCAATGTGAGGCGGTTGTCTGAATTGGCCGAAGAAACGGTCTTCGACATCGTTGCAACTGCAATTCGTCGATTTTTCGTTTCGGAGTTTATGCTGTTTCAATGCAACGATGACGCCGCGCAGCGTTTCCCCAACAGACAATGAACCTCCGGCATCTCGCCGCTAGGTTCGGAAACTACTCAGACAGTAAACTTTGATGAAGGTCAGATCGTTGGCCGCCAACTTGTGGCTATTGACGTACTTATGCATTCCCTTGATCAATGAGACAGCAGCGAAAAATTCTTCCCGCTCAAGAGAAGATCGCGGGTCATACCGCCGAGCACCCATTCACGCACGCGGCTATGCCCATAAGCGCCGGCAACGACCATATTGGCCCCCTGTTCCTGAGCGATGGCATGCAGCAGACTTGCATCGTCACCGGTTGATGGCGAAGCATGAGAATCGGCAACGACGCCATGCCATTTGAGCCAGCCGACGACATCCTCGACGCGCGTACGTGCCGCAGCTATGTCCTCTTCAGCGCAAATCTCAACGACCGCTACGTGAGCTGCCCTTTTCAGCAACGGCAATGCATCGAAGAGCGCCCGTCGCGTCTCGCGCGTGTCCTTCCACCCAATAACAACCCGTTCCAGCTTCAATTCGTCTGCAGCTTCGGGAACGACGAGAACAGGTCGACCCACCTGCATCACAAGATCACCGATATTCACGAACCGCGCTGCGTCCAATCTGGCGCCGAAACCAGGACCGGTAACGACAAGGTCAGCACTGCGCGCCTCGCGCGCGATGTATTCTGTGAGCGCACCAAACGTTACCGCCGATCGCCATTCGATATTTTTTATACGAGCCTGCAGCACCTTTCGGAATTCCGCTTCGGCTACCTTGATCTCTTTTTCCAATAGGTTTCGGTCTTGCTCGATCAGGTCTGCCGGAACGTAGCCCTCACTATAGTCGAACTGCATGGGTCTGCATGCCGCGATACCGATCACTCGGGCATCGAAGCGTTCTGCGAGGTCACCTGCGATCTTCAGTAGGCCAGCGTTCGTACGACCGGGTTCCAAATGGACCATCAATGTCTTATAAGTCACGATATCCGTCCTCTAAGCTGAAGTTTGCTAAACGTTTATCGCCGGTTTGGCCCAGATGCTCAGGCTCCATGCCCGTGAGATAACCCCGTCGAATACCGCGTTGCTGGTGCTTAATGGTTGCTTGTGGAGCGTCAGCGACCGACGAATTGACACTACATCCCAATGATACTGCGAGGTAGGATCGGAAACTACTCAGCGCCCGCGCCATACACCGTCTACGACGTTATCGCCGTGGCCTCACCGTCGCCGCCATAAGTCTGCGCAAGTGTTGATGTTGCATGGAGGATCGTGGGCATTTGGCGGCTGCCGGCCTCTTTCGACAGTAAGAAGCAACAAGTTGCGGGCGTCGGGACTCTGGGAGACGGCAAGTTACAGGCTCTAACGAAACAATCGAACTCTCGACCACCTATAGAAGCCTGCCTTGCGAATGAGAGAGCGAGCAGCTGCTATAAGTCTTCGGCGTCCGTTTTGGTGCGATCAATTGTCGACGCGATGTCTCGCTACACCGACGAGCCATTGCTCGAAGGAACGAGACGGATCGTATGTCTGCCGGACCGAGTGCAAGGTCAGCAATATTTCCTGCAATATATCCTCACCATCAGAGCCGCCCTTAGACCAATGCGCCGTCAGCGACCTTAGATATGGAGTTATTTCCTCAAGCAGGAAGCGATAGGCGGCCGAGTCGCCGTTTTGCGCGCGGACCATGAGGACGGTCCTGTCGGTCGTACGGCTGAGATCGGAAAAGATGTCCTTGAGATCTTCGGTGCAGATGTATGCGAACTTTTGAACCAATGGCTTCGGCTTTAATGCTCCTTCGCAATCTTTTGCTGCTTGCTTCATGCCATTGCTGGTGCGCCGCAGGCGAGCCAACCCTTTCAGGAACACCTCCATGTCGCCGCTCCTCACGCACGGAAGACAATTGATGGTTGCGTGCTGGGACTTTTTGACGAGATAATTGGACGATAATCTTGGACACGCCCGTCAGGCAATTAACTGAGACCAATCGATGCGGCCGCTCGATTCTTACGGTTACTGTCGCAGGTTTGCGACGTACATCTGCTGCCTTCTCTCCGGCTCGCAGCCAGACAATCGAAGGCGGCTCGAATGCATGCCTCTAGCGAAAGCTGTGCATGAGCGCGAGATGCGCGCTATTTCGGTTGACCTTGGGGTAATCGAAACAACATCCGCTTACGGTAACAATTCGGTAACGGCGAAAATGTTTAACCCGCTGAAACAATTGATAAATGGCGCGCCCGAAGAGATTCGAACTCCTGACCCCCAGATTCGTAGTCTGGTGCTCTATCCAGCTGAGCTACGGGCGCGTTTTTCGCTGGCATTTTGGGGCGCAGGGCCCGCCGATGCCGCATGCGATCGGGACACATTTCGAAAGGTCGCGAAAGCGCGCCATAGCTACCGGCTCCAGCCCGGCTTGGCAAGGTCCCCGACCGCAGGATTGAGAGGGCAATTTAAAGCAGTTTGGGTGGGAGACCGGGTTTTACGCCCGTGCCCGCTCGTTGCGGATGCTGAGCAATTCCACCGGGCGGTCCGGTATCACGATCCGGAAGGTGGCGCCGATGGTGCCTTCGACCAGATGGATATCGCCGCCATGGGCGCGGACCAGTTCGGCCGCGATCGCCAGCCCGAGCCCGCTGCCGCCAGGCCGGCCCGAGGTCTGGAATGCCTCGAACAGGTGGTCGCGGGCCCGTGTCGGCACGCCGGGACCGGTGTCGGACACCTCGACGATCGCGACCGCGCCCTCGCGGCGGCCGGTGATGCGGATCTGCATGGTCGCCGCATCGCTGCGGGTGCGGCCTTCCAGCGCCTGCGCCGCGTTGCGCACCAGATTGAGCAGCACGCGAAACAATTGATCCGGATCGGCGTCGATGGTCAGTCCGCGTTCGATCGCGCTGATCCAGGTGATCGACGCATCGGCAGCGAGGCCCGCGGATTCGCGCACCTCGGTCACCACCGGCTCGATCAGCATCATCCGGCGATCCGGCGAAGCTTCCTGCGCGCGGCCATAGGACAAGGTCGACTGGCAGAACGCGATGGCGCGCTCGAGCGAGCGCATCAGCTTCGGCGCAAAGCGCTGCACCCGCGGATCGGGCACGCTGGAAAGCTGGTCCGACAGCAATTGCGAGGACGCCAAGAGATTGCGCAGATCATGGTTGATCTTCGATACCGCCAACCCCAGGGCCGCAAGCCGGCTCTTCTGATGCAGCATCGACACCAGGTCGCGCTGCATGTCGGACAATTCGCGTTCGGCGACGCCGATCTCGTCGCCGCGATGCGACGGCACGATGATCCGCGCCGAGCTTTCCGGATTTTCGTGAAAATCGACCAGACTCGCCGTCAGCCTCCGCATCGGGCGCACGAACAGGAAATGCAGCGCAAGATACACCAGCGCAGCGGTGAGAATCGCGATGATCAGCGACACCACCAGAAGATTGCTGGAAAACCGGTACATCGCCAGACGCAACGGCGCCTCGTCGATCACGACCTCGATGAACTGCCCGCCGCCCGGCGTCGGCCCGATGACGCGGATCGCCTGATTGCCGCTTTCCAGCATGATCTCAAAGGAATCGATGATCGCCGACCATACCGTCAGCGAGCGCATGTCGACATCATGGGCGATGCCTTGCGGCAGATCGGTGCTGGCGAGAAGCCGGCGCTGCTGGCCCATCTTGATGGCCACCGCCCGCGCGCCGATGCTGTGGAGTATCTGCCGCGCCAGCGATTCCGGCACCAACCCGGAGGGCGCGGCATCCAGCACAAGCGCGGCGGTATTGGCCGCCGCCAGCCGATCGTTGAGCCGGTTCATGCGGAAGTTTGCGATCGCTGGCACGTAAATCAGGATTTCCGCGATCATGACCAGCGGAATGGTCAGCAGCAACAGCTTGCCGGACAAGCCAAGCCGGCGCGACAGCCTTGGCCGCGGCCTTTCCATGGTCGGCTGTTCGTCGGTTACTGACACCATAACTACCTTGGGAATCGTGCCTTTCGACAATGCGTTGTGCACTGCACCCGGTCAAATGACAGTTTATAATGGATAGGCTGCCATTTTCCGGGATTGACACGCGGGAACCCGAGAATTGCTCGAATTCGCCAAAATCACCCCAAACCGGCAAAAAACCGGCATGGATGGCGTGCCATGATCCTCGAACCTAAACACCGCGATTATTGATTTATTCGTCCCAATTGCGCCGTTTCAAAGGACCCTGATTAGAGGGCGCGGCAGCGTTGACGAAAACAGGTCGCTCCCGTATAAGCCGCGCCAACTGTCCGCGATGACCCGGTTGACCGGGGCGGCTCGATTTGGGCCGGAAACGGCCCTGATTTGGGCCTGCCAGCATCGGCGGACTTACCTCAATATCAGGCAAGTTGTCAGTTTGACCGGCAACAAATTGTCAGCGGAGAACGACCCGTGAAGCGGACTTATCAACCCAGCAAACTGGTGCGCAAGCGCCGTCACGGCTTCCGTGCCCGTCTCGCCACGACCGGTGGCCGCAAGGTTCTGGCTGCGCGCCGCGCGCGGGGCCGCAAGCGTCTGAGCGCCTGAACCGGGCCTCCCGGAGAGATCTCATCATGGATCGGCTAAGGCAGCGGGCGGACTTCCTCGCTGTTGCCGATGGCGCACGGATCAATGCTGCCGCCTTCGTGGTGCAAAGCCGTCGTCGCGACGATGATGGTCCGATCCGGGTAGGGTTTACCGTTACCAAAAAGCACGGCACCGCGACCGAGCGGAACCGCATCCGGCGCAGGCTTCGCGAACTGGTGAAGCGGATCGACGCCGTATCCATGCGACCGCACAGCGATTATGTGCTAGTCGGCCGTCGTGCGGCCCTGAACCGCGACTTTTCGACCATGCTCGACGATCTCCGCTCGGCGCTCCATCGCCTCGAACGGCAGCCTTTGAAAGCGCGTGACGCCGTCCGCGCCCCCGAATGAATGACGAGACCTGAACGATGACCGACAATCGCAACACCATCCTCGCCGTCATTCTGTCCGGCCTCGTGCTGCTCGGCTGGCAATATTTCTACAACGTCCCGCAGATGGAAAAGCAGCGCGCCTTGCAGCAGGCGCAGAGCGAGTTGATCAAGCCGACGCCCGATGCCGGCGCCACGGCCACGCCGCAAAATGGCACCGCACCGGCCCCCTCGGCCAACGCACCGGCGGCCAATCAACCCGCCTCGACCGCGATCGTCAGCCGCGATGCCGCCATTGCCGCCAGTCCGCGCGTCAAGATCGAGACCCCGCGCCTCACCGGCAGCATTTCGCTGAAGGGCGGGCGCATCGACGATCTCTCGCTGGTGCAGTTCCGCGAAACCGTCGATCCGGCGTCGCCCGCGATCATCCTGTATTCGCCCTCAGGCACCGCGGAGCCTTATTATGCTGAATTCGGCTGGGTCGCGACCAACAACTCGGGGGTCAAGGCGCCCGACCAGAATACGCTATGGCAGCAGGAAGGCACCAATAGCCTCGCGCCGAATAGCCCGGTCACGCTGAAATACGACAATGGCGACGGCCTGACGTTCCGCCGCACCATCGCGATCGACGATCGTTATCTCTTCACCATTCGCGACGACGTCACCAATGTCGGCAATGCGCCGGTCACGCTCTATCCGTTCGCGCTGATCTCGCGGCACGGCACCCCGAAGGTCTCAGGCTATTACATCCTGCACGAAGGCCTGATCGGCTATCTCGGCGACCAGGGCCTGCAGGAATATCCCTACAAGAAGATCGACGACGCCAAGAATGTCAGCTTCAAGGTCACCAATGGCTGGCTCGGCATCACCGACAAATACTGGGCGTCGGCGCTATTGCCCGACACCACCGCACAGTTGCAGGCGCGGATGTCGTCGAATCTCGTCGGCACCGTACGGACCTACCAGACCGACTATCTGCAGGACGCGCAGACCATCGCGATCGGCGGCACCGGCAGCGCCAATGCGCGGCTGTTCGCCGGCGCCAAGGAAGCCAGTGTCGTCGGCATCAATTTTCCGATCGGCGGTCTCGGCGGCTACAACCGGCAGCTTGATCTCAACCATTTCGACCTGTTGATCGACTGGGGCTGGTTCTACTTCATCACCAAGCCGATGTTCCTGGCGCTGGACTTCTTCTATCATCTGGTCGGCAATTTCGGCATCGCCATCCTGCTGGTGACGGTGCTGGTGAAGCTGTTGTTCTTCCCGCTCGCCAACAAATCCTACGCGTCGATGGCCAAGATGAAATCGGTGCAGCCGCAACTGGCCGCGCTGAAGGAGCGCTATCCCGACGACAAGATGAAGCAGCAGCAGGAGATGATGGAGATCTACAAGAAGGAGAAGATCAACCCGATCGCCGGTTGTCTTCCCGTCGCCTTGCAGATTCCGGTGTTCTTCTCGCTCTACAAGGTGCTGTTCGTCACCATCGAAATGCGCCACGCGCCGTTCTATGGCTGGATCAAGGATCTGTCGTCGCCGGATCCGACCAATCTGTTCAACCTGTTCGGGCTGTTCTCCTTCGATCCCACGCAACTGCCGCTGTTCGGACACTACCTCGCGCTCGGGGTGTGGCCGATCATCATGGGCATCACGATGTGGTTCCAGTTCAAGCTCAACCCGACCCCGCCGGATCCGACCCAGAAGATGATCTTCAGCTGGATGCCGGTGATCTTCACCTTCATGCTCGCGGGCTTCCCGGCGGGTCTGGTGATCTACTGGGCGTGGAACAACCTGCTTTCGGTGCTGCAGCAGGGCTTCATCATGCATCGTAACGGCGTGAAGGTCGAACTGTTCGACAATCTCAAGACCACCTTTGCCTCGAAGAAGGCCGAGTCGAAGACGTGACACCAACCCTCATCCTGAGGAACGCGCCTCGAAGGATGAGCTACGGGCAGATTTCTCCTCGTCATTGCGAGGAGCGAAGCGACGAAGCAATCCATTCTTTCTTTGTGGCAGCATGGATTGCTTCGCTTCGCTCGCAATGACGGGTTAGGCCGGGACAAGCCCGGCCATGACGGTGATAGAGAGCCCTTCGCATGACCGCCGACACCGATGCGAAGCTGATCGAACAGGGACGAAAGCTGTTCGCCGGCGACTGGCAATTTATATGGGCATCGCCCTCGATCGAAACGCTGCCGCCGATGGCCGGGATGGAGGTCGCGTTTGCCGGCCGTTCCAATGTCGGCAAATCAAGCCTCATCAACGCGCTGACCGGCCGCAACGCACTGGCGCGCACCTCGCATACGCCGGGACGCACCCAGGAACTGATCTTCTTCGAAGGCCCCGACAAGGCGGGCTTCCGGCTGGTCGACATGCCCGGTTACGGCTACGCCTCCGCGCCGAAGGCCAAGGTCGCATCCTGGACCGCGCTGATTCACAAATTCCTGCAGGGCCGCAGCAGCCTGGCGCGGGTCTATGTGCTGATCGATGCCCGGCACGGTATCAAGGACGTCGATCTCGACGTGCTCAACACGCTCGACAAGTCGGCCGTCAGCTATCAGGTCGTCCTCACCAAGGCCGACCAGGTGAAGCCCGCCGCGCTTGAAGCCTGCACCGAGGCCACGCTGGCCGCATTGGCCAAACATCCGGCCGCTTTTCCTGAGGTGCTGGTGACTTCCTCGCGTACCGGCGCCGGGATGGCGGAACTGCGCGCCGCGATGGTGCGCCTGCTCGAGGAGCGCAGCTGATGACGGGATCATCCCTGTTTCGCATTCTGGTCATCCTGGCCGGGATCATGGGCGCTGACGGCGTCATCCTGGCCGCCGCCGCCGCGCATCAGGGCGACGCGACGCGGCTGATGCCGGCGTCATCGATGCTGCTTTTTCATGCCACTGCCATACCCGCGGTTGCGGCGCTGGCCGAGCGCGGAATCATTCATTTCAAAATCGGGATCGCAGCCGGTTTCGGTTTTGTGATCGCCGCAGCTTTGTTCTCCGGCGACCTGACGATGCGCCAATATGCCGGCCACAGCCTGTTCCCGATGGCCGCGCCAACAGGCGGCACACTGCTGATCGTGAGCTGGCTGCTGCTTGCGGTCGCGGCGGCTTGGCCGAAGCGCGGATGAGCTTCCTTCCCTTCTCCCCTTGTGGGAGAAGGTGGCGCGCGTCGCGCGCCGGATGAGGGGTCTCTATCCGCCGAAAGAACCCCTCACCCGTCTTCGCTTCGCGAAGCCACCCTCTCCCACAAGGGCGAGGGGAAGAAAAAGCGAAGCTTTGCGCGCTGCCCGCCAATCAGCTAGAACCCGCCCCATCCCGATGACCACGAGACCCGCTTCATGACCGACGCGCCATACATCAGTCCGCTCGATCAGGCTCGCATCCTGTCCGAGGCGCTGCCGCATATGCAGCAATATGACGAGGAAACCATCGTCATAAAATATGGCGGCCACGCCATGGGCGCCGAAGATCTCGCCAAGGCGTTCGCACGCGACATCGTTCTGCTGGAGCAGACCGCCATCAATCCGGTCGTGGTGCATGGCGGCGGGCCGCAGATTGCGACCATGCTGAAGCGACTCGGCATCCAGTCGGAATTCGCGGCCGGCCTGCGCATCACCGATGCAGCGACCATCGAGATCGTTGAAATGGTGCTGGCCGGTTCGATCAACAAGCAACTGGTCGGCTACATCAACGAAGCCGGCGGCAAGGCGGTCGGCCTGTGCGGCAAGGACGGCAACATGGTCACGGCGTCAAAGGCGACGCGCACCATGGTCGATCCGGATTCGCATATCGAAAAGGTGGTCGATCTCGGCTTTGTCGGCGAACCCGAGAAGGTCGACCTGACGCTGCTGAACCAGTTGATCGGCTATGAGCTGATTCCGGTGCTGGCGCCGCTGGCAACGTCGCGCACGGGACAGACCTTCAACGTCAACGCCGACACCTTTGCCGGCGCGGTCGCGGGCGCGCTGAAGGCCAAGCGGCTGCTGCTCCTGACCGACGTTCCCGGCGTGCTCGACAAGTCGAAGAAGCTGATTCCGGAACTGTCGATCAAGGACGCGCGCAAGCTGATCGCCGACGGCACCATTTCCGGCGGCATGATCCCCAAGGTCGAAACCTGCATCTACTCGCTCGAGCAGGGCGTTCAGGGCGTCGTCATCATCGACGGCAAGACGCCGCACGCGGTCTTGCTCGAACTGTTCACCAATCAGGGCACGGGCACGCTGATACACAAGTGATGATGACAGCGGCTACGCAACTCAGAGCCTTGATGGCCGGATTCATTCCGGCCATCGCTTTGCTCGCGAGCGCCGTGCCTGCCCATGCCGACTTAAAACTCTGCAACCGCATGAGCTATGTGGTCGAGGCCGCGATCGGCATCGACGACAAGGCTGCCACCGCAACGCGCGGCTGGTTTCGCATCGATCCGGCCGGCTGCCGCGTGGTGGCGCAGGGCACGCTGACCGCGGATCGTATTTTGCTGAACGCCCGCGCGCTCAGTGTTTATGGTTCCTCGCCGATCCCGCAGAACGGCGGCGACACGCTGTGCATCGCGCCGGAGAATTTCGTGATCGCGGCAGCCCGCCAATGCCGCCCCGGACAGACCCCGGCGCCTTTTACCCAGATCACGCCGACACCGACCGACGACGGCAATCTGGTGGCCTATCTCGCCGAGGACAGCGAATATGATGACGAGCAGGCGAGGCTGGCCGGCATTCAGCGGCTGCTCGTAATCGCCGGCTACGACGCGGCGCCGATCGATGGCGTGGATGGTCCGAAGACGCAGGCGGCCCTCGCGGCCTTCCTCAGAAATCGCGGGCTGACGCCTGACATCGTGCAGGCGCCGAATTTTTTCACGGCAATGATCGACGCGGTGCAGTCGCCCTCGGCTACCGGGCTCACCTGGTGCAACGACACCCCGCACAAGATCATGGCCGCCGTCGCCACCGACGACGGCAAGGCGGTGACCAGCCGCGGCTGGTATCGCATCGAGCCCGGCAAATGCCTGCACCCGGATGTGACCGGCCAGCCCAAACAGATTTTCAGTTTCGCTGAAGCCGTCGATGCCGAAAACCGCACCATCCGAATCAAGGACCGGCCGCTGAACTGGGGCGGCACGACGCAGCTTTGCACCCGCGAGAACAAATTCGAAATCAGCGAACAAGGCGACTGCGGCACCCGCGGCCTCGCCCCGATCGGCTTTGCCGCGGTTGATATGTCCGGCGGCGGAAAAACTTTGCGGTTCGCGTTGCCGTGATGGATATTTCGCTCGTCGTCCCGGCGAAGGCCGGGACTCATACGCCGCGGCCTCTCATTTTATACACGCTGTTTGACGATTTTCGCCCAATTACGAACGACTGTGGTTATGGGTCCCGGCGCAAGGCCGGGACGACGAGTTGAGAGAGCTGTGACGACATTGCAAAAGAACCCCCGCGCCTTCACTCACATCGACACATGGGTGTTCGATCTCGACAACACGCTGTACCCGCATCACGTCAATCTGTGGCAGCAGGTCGACGCGCGGATCGGCGAATTCATCAGCGCCCATCTGAAAATTTCCGCGGAACAGGCCCGCGTGATCCAGAAAGACTATTACCGCCGCTACGGCACCAGCATGCGCGGCATGATGACCGAACATGGCGTGCGCGCCGATGATTATCTCGCTTATGTGCACCAGATCGATCATTCGCCGCTCGAGCCCAATCCGGCGATGGGTGCGGCGATCGCCAGACTCCCCGGCCGCAAGCTGATCCTGACCAACGGCTCGGTCGATCATGTCGACAAGGTGCTGGACCGGCTTGGCATCGCCGGGCAGTTCGAAGCGGTGTTCGACATCATCGCGGCCGAACTCGAGCCGAAGCCGGCGCCGCAGACCTACCAGAAGTTCCTCAGGGATCACCGCGTCGATCCGGCGACCTCGGCGATGTTCGAGGATCTCGCGCGCAACCTCGTGGTGCCGCATGAACTCGGGATGACCACCGTGCTGGTGGTGCCCGACGGCACGAGGGAAGTCGTGCGCGAAGACTGGGAACTGGAAGGCCGCGGCGCCGACCATGTCGATCATGTCACGGATGATCTGACCGGGTTTCTGCAGGGGCTGACTTAGCCCTCATCTCCCCGCTGTCATGCCCCGCGAAGGCGGGGCATCCAGTACGCCGCGGCCCCTGAAATAAGCCGCGCTGCCGCGGAATACTGGATCACCCGCTTTCGCGGGTGATGACACCGGAATCGGGCGCCGGAGCAGTTGACTCTCCCTCCCCAAATCCCGAAAAAGCCCTTCGACCAACCAACAATACCGCTCAAGGAAAACCTCGATGTCTCTCGCTTCCCTCGAATCCACCGTCAACGCCGCATTCGACGCCCGCGATGGCATCTCGGCCGCGACCAAGGGTGAAGTCCGTGACGCCGTGGATCACGCGCTCGACCTGCTCGACAAGGGCGAGGCGCGCGTGGCCGAGCGCGAGGCCAGCGGCAAGTGGCAGGTCAATCAGTGGCTGAAGAAAGCCGTGCTGCTGTCGTTCCGCCTCAACGATATGACCTCGATTGCCGGCGGTCCCGGCAAGGCCTCGTGGTGGGACAAGGTGCCGTCGAAGTTCGAGGGCTGGGGCGAAAATCGTTTCCGCGACGCAGGTTTTCGCGCGGTCCCGGGCGCCATCGTGCGCCGCTCGGCCTTTATTGCCAAGAACGTCGTGCTGATGCCGTCCTTCGTCAATCTCGGCGCCTATGTCGATGAAAGCACCATGATCGACACCTGGTCGACGGTCGGCTCCTGCGCGCAGATCGGCAAGCGCGTGCACATTTCCGGCGGCGTCGGCATCGGCGGCGTGCTGGAACCGCTGCAGGCCGGACCCGTGATCATCGAGGATGATTGCTTCATCGGCGCGCGCTCCGAAGTCGCCGAGGGCGTCATCGTGCGCAAGGGCGCGGTGCTGGCGATGGGCGTGTTCTTGGGGGCCTCGACCAAAATCGTCGATCGCGACACCGGCGAAACCTTTGTCGGCGAAGTTCCGGAATATGCCGTGGTGGTGCCTGGCGTCTTGCCGGCCCGCCCGTTGAAGAACGGCCAGCCCGGCCCCTCCACGGCCTGCGCCGTGATCGTCAAGCGCGTCGACGAGCGCACCCGCGCCAAGACCAGCATCAACGAACTGCTGCGGGACTAGAGTTTATTTTTGGGCATGATCTGATCCGAAAACCGGTAACCACTTTCGGGATCATGCCCATCGAACCCGCAGGCCTGCCAGCGCGACCAATCACCCTGACAGGGCATTCTCAGCCCTCAGGGTAGAGCGATGGGCAAACTGACGGATAACCAGTTTCTGTTCGGCTTCGCGGGGCGCATCAACCGCGCCAAGTACTGGTATGCGCTGTTTGCCAGCATGACTTTCTGTCTGGTTTTCATGGCGGCGGCGGCCTTCGCCATCAGCCGGATTTTCGGCGCGAACATCGAGACCGTTCAGGTCGAACTGCTGGGTGTGTTCGGCATTCCTCCGAAATTCCCGTTCAGCGCCGATTTCGGCAACGCCGACCCGGAGACGTTGGCGCTTGTCACCCGTATCTTCTATGTCGCTGCCACGCCAATCGCGGTTATCGGCGTCTGGTTCATCGCGGCGACCACGGTCAAGCGGCTGCACGATCGCAACAAGAGCGGATGGTGGATCCTGGCCTTCCTCGTCGCGCCGGGATTGCTTGGCAACATCGTCGACAGGATCGACGAGGAATCTTATGTAGCAACGGCTCTCGCTTTGTCCCTCGCCTATGCCGCATTCGGCCTGAAGGCCTGGGGTATCGTTGAGCTCATGTTTTTAAAGGGGACCGACGAACCCAACCGGTTCGGCCCCGACCCGCTGGCGCCGATCGACACCAAGCCGCGCTGGGACCAGCAGAGTGAGCTTAAATTTGTCCCGCCCAGCGCTGGCCCCCCGCCGGGGCCGCATGTTATGCGGGGGACATGAATGATGCTGTGTCGATCACCCGCGATCTCGTGCGCTGTCCCTCCGTCACCCCGGCCGATGCCGGGGCGCTCGGGGTTCTCGAAAACATCCTGAAGGCCGCCGGCTTCGAGGTGCACCGCGTCACCTTCAGCGAACCCGGCACCGCCGATATCGACAATCTCTATGCCCGCATCGGCTCGTCAGCGCCGCATATCAGCTTTGCCGGGCATACCGATGTGGTGCCGGCCGGCGACGAGGCCGCCTGGACCCAGGGCGCCTTCTCCGGCGACATCAAGGATGGCTTTCTGTATGGCCGCGGCACGGTCGACATGAAGGGCGGCATCGCCTGCAGCGTCGCGGCGGCTCTGGAATATCTGGCTGACCATGGCGGCCAGCCCAAAGGCTCGATCTCGTTCCTGATCACCGGCGACGAGGAAGCGATCGCCATCAACGGCACCGTCAAGCTGTTGCAATGGGTCAAGGCGCGCGGCGAGATCTTGGACCACTGCGTGCTCGGCGAACCCTCGAATGTCGAGACGCTCGGCGATTGCATCAAGATCGGCCGCCGCGGTTCGCTGTCCGGCACGCTCTATGTCGATGGCATCCAGGGCCACGTCGCCTATCCGCATCGGGCGGCGAACCCGGTGCCTGATATCGCCGGCATCGTCGTGGCGCTGAGCCAGGAGCCGCTCGATCGCGGCAGCGCGCAGTTTCAGGCCTCGAACCTCGAATTCACCTCGATCGATGTCGGCAACACCGCGACCAATGTGATCCCGGCGCAGGCACGCGCCAAGTTCAACATCCGCTTCAACGATCTGCATAGCCAGGAATCGCTGCGCGAACTGGTCGAGCAGCGCGTCACCAAGGCCGCCGGCAATCGCATCAAGGCCCGCGTCACCTGGGAATATTCCAATGCCAACGTCTTTGTCACCAAGCCGGGCGCCTTCACTGATCTGGCGGTCGCCGCGATCGAGGCCGTCACCGGCCGCAAGCCGGAACTGAGCACCTCGGGCGGCACTTCAGATGCGCGTTTCATCTCGGGCTATTGTCCGGTGATCGAGTTCGGGCTGGTCGGCCAGACCATGCATCAGGTCGATGAGCGCACACCTGTCTCCGACCTCGAGAAGCTGACGAAGATCTACCGCGGCATGCTGGACCGGTATTTCGCGTGACCGGCAAAATCCTCGTGCTCACTGCGATCGACGACGAGTTGGACAAGCCCCGTGCGCCGGATGGCATCGAAGTGATCTATAGCGGCGCTGGCAAGGTGAATGCCTCCAGTGCCGCGACGCTGGCGCTGCTGGTGTTGCGGCCCTCGCTCGTGATCAATTACGGCACAGCGGGACGCATCAACGAGGCGCTGTCGGGTCTCGTCGAAGTCGCCCATGTCGTGCAGCGCGACATGATGGGGATGCCCCTGGTGCCGCGCGGCCGCACGCCCTATTCGTCCAATCTCGACAAATTGTCGTCCGGATTTGCCGGCGTGACCTGCGGGACCGGCGACAATTTTGTCACCTCAGGTGATCCATGGCTGAGCGAGAACCACGTCGATGTCGCCGACATGGAACTGTTCGCGATCGCCCATGTCTGCCAGCGCCACAGCATTCCCTGGCGCGCGTTCAAATTCGTGGCCGGCGATGCCGATCACTGGGTCGGCGATGTCGGCAAGGGTCAGGATTTGTTTTGGGATGCGGTGGGGATGTTGAAGGCGGATACGTAAGACGCGGTAATTGCTACGCCATCATGGCCCGTTGTAGTTCTCAATAATCCACCCGCACCAGATAGAGCCCGTCTGGCGGCGCGACTGGACCGCAAGCAGCACGGCTGCGAGCCGCCAAAGCAGCCGCGAGATCGTCGGCGTTCCAGCGGCCTTCGCCGACCCACACCAGGGAGCCGACCATCGAGCGCACCTGGCTGTGCAGGAACGAGCGCGCCGATGTGACGATGTTGACCGCGTCGCCGTCCCGGATGACATCGAGCTGGTCGAGGGTTTTCTCCGGCGACTTTGCCTGACATTCGGTGTCGCGAAAGGTCGTGAAGTCGTGCTTGCCGATCAGCCGCTGCGCGGCTTCGTGCATTGCATCGGTATCGAGCGACCGCGGCAGCCGCCAGACATGGCCGATATCAAGCGCGAGGTTGGCGCGGCGATTGCTGATCCGATAAAGGTAATGCCGCCGCTTGGCTGAAAACCGCGCCTCGAAATCGTCCGGCACGATATCCGCGCTGATCACGCCGATCGGATGCGGCCGCAGATGCGCATTCAATCCATCGCGCAAACGGCCAGGCACGAAATGTTTTTCAATGTCGCAATGCGCGACCTGCGCCAGTGCATGCACGCCAGCATCGGTGCGGCCCGCGCCATGGACGCGAACCTGTTCGCCGCAGATCGCCTTGACCGCGATCTCCAGCGCGCCCTGCACCGAGGCGCCATTATCCTGGATCTGCCAGCCGCAGAACGGCGCGCCGTCATATTCGATGATGAGTTTGTAGCGGGGCATCAATGCGGCAATCTACGTTGGTCGTCATTGCCGGGCTTGACCCGGCAATCCATCCTCTTCGCTGGACTCTTGTGAAGATAGATGGATACGCGGGTCAAGCCCGCGTATGACGACTTGGGGTGCGTGGGTGACGTTATGTAAGCCTCACGCCAGCCTTCAACGGCGTGCCGCGCAGAAAATCTTCCGCTTTCATCGCGCCCTTGCCGGCGCGCTGCAATTCGAGAATCCGGAACGCGCCTTGCTGGCAGGCGATTGCCAGGCGATCGTCGAGCAACTCACCCGCCGCACCCGAACCGCCGGCGATCTCGCCGCGCAGGATCTTGACGCGTACGGCCTCGCCCTCGATCGGCAATTCGCACCACGCACCGGGGAACGGCGACAGGCCATGAATATGCCGGAGCACCTCACGGGCGGCCTTGTTCCAGTCGATCCGCGCCTCGGCCTTGTCGATCTTGGCCGCATAGGTGACGCCCTCCGCACTTTGCGGGGTGAGTTGCAGCCTGCCGCGTTCCAGCGCGCCCATCGCGCGCACCATCAGGTCACCGCCGAGCGGCGCTAGCGCATCGTGCAAATCGGCGGCCGTCATCGTATCCGAAATCGCCAGCCGTTCGGCCATCGCGACGTCGCCGGTGTCGAGGCCGACGTCCATTTTCATCACCATCACGCCGGTCTCGCTATCGCCGGCCATGATCGCGCGATTGATCGGCGCTGCGCCACGCCAGCGCGGCAACAGCGAGGCATGAAGATTGAAGCAGCCGAGCTTTGGCGCATCGAGAATGGCCTGCGGCAGAATCATGCCATAGGCGACGACGACAGCCGCATCGGCATCATGCGCGCGAAACTGTTCCAGCGCCTCCGGTGTTTTCAAAGTCGTCGGCGTCAGCACGGGAATGCCGAGCCGTGTCGCCTCGATTTCAACCGGCGTCGGCTGCAATTTCATGCCGCGCCCCGCGGGTTTCGCGACACGGGTATAGACCGCCACGATCTCATGGCCATGGGCCACCAGTTCCAGCAGCGTCGGCACCGCGAAATCGGGCGTGCCCATGAAGATCAGACGGAGGGACATGATGTTGGCTCGGTGCGTTCCCTCCCCCCTTGTGGGGGAGGGTTAGGGAGAGGGGTAAGCCACAAGCACCGCACCCGCGATACTTTTAACTCACTCCGCGCGCTTGGCGGCCTTGGTAAACTTCTTCAGCACGCGGTCGCGCTTGAGCTTCGACAGATAATCCACGAACAATACGCCGTTGAGATGGTCGATCTCGTGCTGGATGCAGGTGGCGAACAGGCCCTCGGCATCTTCCTCATGCATCTTGCCGTCGAGGTCCATGAAGCGCACGCGCACTTTCGCGGGCCGCTCGATCTCCTCGTAATATTCGGGGATCGAGAGGCAGCCTTCCTCATAGACGGACAATTCTTCCGACGACGCCACGATCTCGGGATTGATGAAGACGCGCGGCTTTGGCGTGGTCTCGCCTTCCTCGTTCTTCTTGGCGAGATCCATCGTGATCAGCCGCAGCGGCTGCGCGACCTGGATCGCTGCGAGCCCGATCCCTGGCGCGTCATACATGGTCTCGAACATGTCGTCGGCGAGCTTGCGCACCTCCGCCGTGACTTTCTCGACGGGTTTGGAGACGAGCCGCAACTGCTTGTCCGGCAGGACGATGATTTCTCGGATGGCCATGATTTCTCTGGATGCTGTGGCGGGCGATTTAAGCCGGAGACTTGCCGGGGTCAATCCGAGAGACGGCTGCTGTTAGCCTCCCGTTAACCACGAATCTTAAGCCACTATTAACCATAAAAATTTACCCGCCATTCACCATAAATGTTCCCTCTTCGTTCGCGTTCAAGACCGAATCGGCTACAAGGGCAGCATGAATGACATCCTTTTCATGCTCGGCGACCTGCCGATCCGCACCGGTGCAGCTTTGATCGGCTTTGGCGCGCTGGCGCTGCTGCTGCTCTTGGTCATTGCCATCGTGATCGCCCGCTCCTCCCGGCGCGGCGCTGAAATGGCGATGGCGCAGGCGATACGGGCCGACGAACTGGAAGAGCGCCTCGGCGACATGCTGCGGGCGCAGAGCGAAGCCACCGGCCGGGTCGACGCGATGGGACAGGCACTGGCGGGGCGGCAGGCCGAAATGGCGCGCGCGGTTAGCGAGCGGCTGGATTCGGTGACCCACCGGGTCGGCCAGTCGATGGAACAGACCACGCGCAACACCATGGACAGCCTGCGCGTGCTGCATGAGCGGCTCGGCATCATCGACAATGCGCACAAGAACCTCACCGATCTGACGTCACAAGTCACGACGCTGCGCGACGTGCTGGCCAACAAACAATCCCGCGGCGCGTTCGGCCAGGCGCGGATGGAAGCGATCGTCCAGGACGGGATGCCGAAAGGCTCTTACGAATTCCAGCACACGCTCTCGAGTGGCAAGCGGCCGGATTGCGTGGTGTTCCTGCCCGACAAGCGGCCGCTGTGCATCGATGCGAAATTTCCGCTGGAAGCGATCACCGCGTTGCACGATGCGCGCACCGACGAAGAAAAGAAATTCGCGACGCAACGCCTGCGCGCCGACGTGATGAAGCATGTCGGCGACATCGCCGAGAAATACCTGATCGCCGGCGAGACCCAGGACACGGCGTTGATGTTCGTGCCGTCGGAATCGGTCTATGCCGAAATTCACGATGGCTTTGACGACGTGATCCAGAAGGCCTACCGCGCCCGCGTGGTGCTGGTGTCACCGTCGCTGCTGATGCTGGCGATCCAGGTGATGCAGCAGATCCTCAAGGACGCGCGGATGCGCGACGCCGCCGACCAGATCCGCACCGAGGTGCTCAACCTCGGCGACGATCTCGGCAGATTACGCGACCGCGTGCTGAAGCTGCAGAAGCATTTCTCCGACGCCAATGAGGACGTCCGGCAAATATTGATCTCCGCCGACAAGATCGAAAAGCGTGCCGGCCGGATCGAGGAGCTGGATTTCAGCAAGACCGAAGCCCCCGCCGAGACACCGCGTCTCGTGAAAGCCGGGGCGGACGAGCTGTTTCCTCTTCCGCGCAAAATGCAGGCGGGGGAGTAGCCACTCAGATCGTCGCCCGGCGCTGCTTTCTTCCTTCTCCCCTTGTGGGAGAAGGTGGCGCGAAGCGCCGGATGAGGGGTCTCTATCCGCAGAGACAGACCCCTCACCCGTCCGCGCTGCTTCGCAGCGCGGCCACCCTCTCCCACAAGGGGAGAGGGGAAGGAGCGCGAATCTGCTAGCACTGTGGCATGATCAACGCGCCCGACAGCCTCCCTGAAACACCCATCACGACGCCCCGCGCCAGCTTCCGCGATAGCCTCACTGTGTACCTGCAGCCGCGCGTGCTGATTGTGTTGCTGCTCGGCTTCTCCTCAGGCCTGCCGCTGGCATTATCCGGCTCGACGCTGCTGGTGTGGATGCGCGAGTCCGGCGTCGATCTCGGCACCATCGGGCTGTTCGCGCTGGTCGGCACGCCCTACACGCTGAAATTCATCTGGGCCCCGCTGGTGGACGCACTGCATGTGCCGCTGTTCACACGCCGCTTCGGGCGCCGGCGCGGCTGGCTGATTTTCTCGCAACTGCTCTTGATCATCGCGATCCTGCTGCTGGCGCTGACCGATCCGGCACGCTCGCCATTGTTCGTCGCGCTCGGCGCGCTACTGGTCGCGGCGACTTCCTCGACGCAGGATATCGTGGTCGATGCATTTCGCGTCGAGAGCCTGCCCGAGAGCGAACAGGCCGCGGGCATGGCGTCCTACGTCGCGGCCTATCGCGTCGGCATGCTGGTCTCGACCGCGGGCGCGCTGTTCATGGTGAGCGCGTTCGAGAGTACTGGTCTCGCGCGCACATCGGCCTGGATGTGGGGCTATGTGGCGATGGCCGCATTGGTGCTGATCGGCACCGTCACGGCGCTGGCCGCCACCGAGCCCGAACAATCCGTGCGGGCGGACGCCGCCACGCGCGATGAGACCGCGTTTGCCCGAGTCCTGCATGCGGCTGTTGGCGCCTTCTCGGAATTTCTCCGCCGCAAAGACGCATGGGCCGCACTGGCATTCGTGGTGCTATTCAAATTCACCGACGCGTTTTCCGGCACGATGACCGCGCCGTTTGTGATCGACCTCGGCTTTACCCGCAACGACTACGCCGCGATCGTCAAGGGCGTCGGCCTTGCCGCCTTGCTGATCGGCGGCTTTGCCGGCGGATTCGTGGCGCGGCGTTACTCGCTGGCGACGAGCCTGTGGATCGGTGGCATTCTGCAGGCGGTCGCCAACCTGTCGTTCAGTTGGCTGGCGCTGGCCGGCGTCAACCAATGGGCGCTGGCGTTCGCGATCACCGCGGAGAATTTCACCAGCGCGATCGGTACCGTGATCTTTGTCGCTTATTTGTCGGCGCTGTGCAGAAACCCGCTGCACACCGCGACACAGTATGCCCTGCTGACCGCGCTGGCCGCGGTCGGTCGCACTTATTTGTCGTCGGGCGCAGGATTTGTCGCGAAGGCTACCGGATGGCCGCTGTTTTTTGCGATTTGCGTCGTGGTCGCGGTGCCGAGCCTGATCCTGCTGGCCTGGCTGCAGCGGCGCGGGCATTTCGCGGAGCTGGAGAGGAAGGTTTAGGGCACTCTGACCTCGTCATGGCCCGGGCCTGACGACCAACTATAATTTACGCATTCAATGCTTCGTCACCACGCTCCATTTCGTAACCACGGCTTCGCTCATCTGCCCGGCTTCCTGCGCGCAGGAGACTTCGTCGACCTTGACCGAGACTTCCTTGCCGATGAAGGCCTTCAACTGCGCGGCCTGCGCATCGCTGTTGACGACGATCTGAAACGTTTCCGGACCGGTCTCGAGACCGCAAAGCCCTGATGGCGGCGGCAGCCGGCGCGGTTCGCTGGTGAGCTGATAGTTCGCCGAGCGTTTGCCCTTCTTGGCGCTGCGGGTGCGCAGGGCATTGAGTTCTCCCGACAGCACGTCGCCGGCATTGATCACCTTGGCTACCTTCGGCGCCGCATCGGCCTGCTGCGCCCGCGCGGCAGGCGCAGCGCATGCCACCATCAAGGCCGTCATCAAGCTTAAACGTACGGCGAATCGTCGTTTCGTCATGTCCATGATTTCCGTGAGTGTGGTTAGAACAATGTCCGCTGCCGCATCGCTGCAGACAGGGTGCCTTCGTCGAGATAGTCGAGTTCGCCGCCGACCGGCACGCCGTGCGCCAGCCGCGTCACCTTGACGCCGGCTTCCTGCAGCAGGTCGGTGATGTAATGCGCCGTGGTCTGGCCGTCGACCGTGGCGTTCAGGGCCAGGATGATTTCCGTCACCCGCGGATCATGCGCGCGCGCCACCAGCGCATCGATAGTGAGGTCCTGCGGGCCGACGCCGTCGAGCGGCGACAGGGTCGCGCCCAGCACATGGTAGAATCCGTTGGTCGCATGCGCTCGCTCCAGCGCCCAGAGATCGGCGACATCGGCGACCACGACGATGATGGCGGGATCGCGCCGCGGATCGGTGCAGACCGTGCAAGGATTTTGCGTATCGATATTGCCGCAGATCTTGCAGACCTGGATCTTGTCGATCGCCACCTGCAGCGCGCTGGTAAGCGGCGTCATCAGCGCTTCACGCTTCTTGATCAGATGCAGCGCCGCGCGCCGCGCCGAGCGCGGGCCGAGCCCCGGCAGGCGCGCCAGGAGCTGGATCAAACGTTCGATTTCCGGACCGGCAACCGCAGACGCCATTTCAGGTAAGGCCCAACCCCGGCGGCAAACCGAGGCCGCCGGTCAGCGACTGCATCTTTTCCTGCATCGCGGCCTCCGCCTTGCGGCGTGCGTCATTATGCGCGGTCACCAGGAGATCCTCGACGATCTCGCGCTCGTCCGGCTTCATCAGTGACGGATCGATCTTGACGGCTTTGACTTCCATCTTGGCCGTCATGCGCACGCTGACGAGGCCGCCGCCGGAAATACCCTCGACTTCGACATTGCCGAGTTCTTCCTGCATCGCCTGCATCTTCGATTGCAACTGCGCTGCCTGCTTCATCATGCCGAGAAAATCAGCCATGAACTGTTCCTTGTCTCTCGTTACAGATCGTCGCCGTCGGCGCTCTCACTGGGATCTTCAACGCTGGCATCGGAATCCGGCGGCTCGGGGGCGAGCTTGCGCACCTCGACCACCTTGGCGCCCGGAAATCGCGTCAGCACTTCTTGCACCCGCGGATCGGCTTCGGCGGCGCGCTCGCGCTGGTTCTTCTGAATCTCGTTCTGCTGGCGCAGCGTCGATTGCCCGGTTTCGTTGGACACGATCACGGTCCAGCGCCGCCCGGTCCATTGCTCCAGCTTGCGCGAGAGATCGTTGATCAGCGTGCGCGCCGCACTGCGCTCCAATGCAACCTCAAGCCGGCCGTCTTCGATGCGCACCAGACGGACATCGGCTTCCAGCGCGGCCTTGGTCATAATATCCCGCTTCTCGCCGGCGAGCGCGACCAGGGCCGGGAAACTCGTGATCCGCAGCGCCGCGGGAGCATTCTGAACGTCCGGCGCCGGCGCGATCATCTGCGGACGCGCAGAAGCCTCGGCGCCGGAGCGGGGCGTAGAGGCCGCGCGTGCAGGCGATGACGACATCGAAGCGACCGGCACCGGCGCACTGCGTGGCGCCGCACTCGATGTGACGATCGGCGATGCACCGCTGTTCGGATCGAGCATCCTGATCGCTTCATCCGGCGTCGGCAGGTCCGCGACATAGGCGATCCGCACCAGCACCATTTCCGCGGCTGCCGCCGGCCGGGTCGCGGCCTGCACCTCGGTGATGCCCTTGAGCAGCATCTGCCACATCCGCGACAGCACGCGCATCGAGATCTTGGTGGCAAAATCGCGGGCGCGCACGCGCTCGGTCTCGCCGAACGCGACATTATCGGCGGTCGCCGGCACGATCTTCACGCGAGTGACGAAATTGACAAATTCAGCAAGGTCCGACAGCACCACGATCGGATCGGCGCCAGTATCATACTGCTCGCGAAATTCCTTGAATGCGCTGGCGATGTCGCCGCGCACCAGCGAGTCAAAGAGATCGATCACCCGCGTGCGGTCGGCGAGGCCCAGCATCTGCCGCACGGCATCGGCGCGCACCGCGCCCGCGGCATGTGCAATCGCCTGATCGAACAACGACAACGAATCGCGCACCGAGCCTTCGGCGGCGCGGGCGATGATCCCGAGCGCCTCCGGCTCGACCTCGACCTTCTCTTTCGTGGCAATATTGGAAAGATGGCCCATCAGCACGTCGGCCTCGACCCGGCGCAGATCGAAACGTTGGCAGCGTGACAGCACCGTGACCGGAACCTTTCGGATTTCGGTGGTGGCGAACACGAATTTGGCGTGCTCCGGCGGCTCTTCCAGCGTCTTGAGGAACGCGTTGAACGCCGCGGTCGAGAGCATGTGGACTTCGTCGATGATGTAGACCTTGTAGCGCGCGCTGGCGGGCGCATAGCGGACGCTGTCGTTGATCTGTCGCACATCGTCGACGCCGGTATGGGAGGCGGCGTCCATTTCCAGCACGTCCATGTGCCGGCTTTCCATGATCGCCTGGCAATGCACGCCCGGCACCGGCATGTGGATGGTCGGGCCTTTCACCGATCCGTCCGGTAATTCGTAGTTCAGCGCACGGGCGAGAATCCGCGCCGTGGTGGTTTTGCCGACGCCGCGCACGCCGGTCAGGATCCAGGCCTGCGGAATGCGTCCGGTCTCGAACGCATTCGAGACCGTGCGGACCACGGCCTCCTGGCCGATCAGATCGTCAAAGCTGGAGGGGCGGTATTTGCGTGCCAGCACGCGATAATGTTTGCCGGCCTCCGGCGGACCGCCGAGATCGAAGCCATTCTGCTGGCTGCTATCCGCTTCGGTCGGGGGCGTTACGGGAGTGCCAGCATCGTTCATCGATCGATCCGCAATTGAGTATGTCTCGAAGCCGGCTTGCGGAACAAATACGAGCCGAATCAAACGCCGGCATAATCACCGCTTTTTGCGCGATTCGCTCGAAAAACAGGTAGGAGACTGACGAGCGACCCGATCCGGACCTCGTTAGGGCTGCTTCCTTCCGGACCTGACCCGGTTGGCGAGTGGCTCGTCCACCGCCAATCTCCCGGTCCCTATTTGGGGCCAAAAGGGCCGGAAAGCAAGCCGTCAGGGGACGGTTTGCGGGGCTTGTGCAAAAACACGGAAAGGCATTAGTTGCCGTTATGCCCACTGATACGCCCGCCTGGTCGCTGCATTCCCGGCTCAAGGAAGACACCATCGACATCGGCGACCTGCCGCTGTGCCGGGTGCTGGTGATCAAGGATGCGCATTACCCCTGGCTGTTGCTGGTGCCGCGCCGGCCCGACGCCGTGGAGATCATCGATCTCGATGAGGTCGAGCAGGCGCAATTGATGACGGAGATTTCCCGCGCCGCCCGCGCGCTGAAGGAAATCACCCGATGCGACAAGCTGAATATCGCAGCGCTTGGCAATCTGGTGCCGCAACTGCATGTGCATATCATCGCGCGCCGCTCCAGCGACGCCGCCTGGCCGCGCCCGGTCTGGGGGGTGATGCCGCCGCTGGCGCATGATGCCGAAGAGGTCCAGACCTTCATCAGCGCGTTACGCCGCAAGATCTGGCTTGGTTGAACAGTCTGGTTGGAGCACATGACAGCATTCGATTCGTTTCCGTTGGGACAGCCGGGCTTCGTTAGCAACATCCTCGATCGCGCCGCGCATCTGCGCAATAACGACGAAAAGCTGATGGCGCTGGAAGGCCACCGCGATGCGCGCGCTTATGTCGTGCATCGCGACTCGCTTGTCGTGAGGCAGGAGCCGAACGGGCCTCGCGCGCTCCTGACCATCGAGGAAGCGCGTCAATGCGGCGCCAACCCCGGCACGATCTTTTTAGGTCTGCGTGATGGCGCAGCGGTGTTCGGCATGGGCATATCGGCCGAGGCGGTTGAAAAACTGCTGACCCGGCAGGATGTCGCTGTCACCGAACTGCGGGGCATGGCGATGCAGGGGATTGTGCCGCCGAACCAGCTCTCGGCTATCGCAATGGCGAAATCGATGGTGACCTGGCATCAGCGCCACGGCTACTGCGCCAATTGCGGCACTCGCTCTGTGATGAAGGAAGCCGGCTGGAAACGCGAATGTCCGAACTGCAAGGCCGAGCATTTTCCGCGCACCGACCCTGTCGTGATCATGCTGGTGACCTCGGGCGACAAATGCCTGCTTGGGCGGCAACGGCATTTCCTGCCTGGCATGTGGTCCTGTCTGGCAGGCTTCGTCGAAGCCGCCGAGACCATCGAGGATGCAGTCCGGCGCGAAATCTTCGAGGAATCCGGGATTCGCTGCACCGATGTGAATTACTACATGACGCAGCCCTGGCCCTATCCGTCGTCCCTGATGATCGGCTGCACCGCGCGCGCCACCAATGAAGATATTATTGTCGATCACGAGGAACTCGAGGACTGCCGATGGTTTGACCGGGCGGAGGCGACGCTGATGCTGAAGCGGGAACATCCCGGCAGCCTCACCGGGCCACATCCTTTCGCCATTGCCCATCATCTGGTCGGCCGCTGGCTGCAGACAGACCCCCACTCTCGCGCATAGCTGGAACTTCACCATGACTCGCCGATTAACAGGGCATATCAAGTTCCGTCATCTGGCAGGACGGATATGATGGAAGAGGCGATGAACTTTCACCCTGCCGCGCCGAAGATTCCTCCGCGCATTCTCTGTATCGGCATGCCGGTACGCGATCTGACATTCCGCATCGAGGAATTGCCGGCGCGTGGCTTCAAGGCGAATGCCACTCATTTCGAGGAAATCTGCGGCGGCAATGCGCTCAATGCCGCGATCGGAATCGTGCGCCTCGGCGGCCGCGCCTCGATCTGCGGGCCGATGGGCGACGCGCGCGAGACCTCGAGCCGGTTTATTTTCGACAAGCTCGCGCATGAGGGCATCGACACCTCGCAGATCGTGCGCATGCCCAATCTCGTGACGCCGATCTCCAACATCATGATCGACCCGAGCGGCGAGCGGACCATCGTAACCTTCCGCGATCCGGAATTGTGGAAGGTGCAGTTGCCCGACACTGACAGCCTGCTGGAGGACTGCGCTGCGATCCTGACCGAGAATCGCTGCGCTGAATTCTGCACGGATTTGTGCGCCGAGGCGCGCCGGCGCGGCATTCCCGTCATTGTCGATGTCGACCGCACCATGTCGGCCCGTGAGGGATTGCTGACCGCCTCATCGCATCTGGTGTTTTCCAGCGAGGCGCTGCAGGCCACCGCCGCTGTTAATGACGACGGCGAAGCGCTCAAGAAGATTGCCAAGCTGACGTCTTCCTTCCTGGCGGGCACGCGCGGCGCAAAGGGCACGCTGTGGCTCGACGAGCAGCAGAACCTGCAGGAGACGCCGGCTTTCCCGGTTCACACCGTGGATACGCTCGGTGCCGGCGACGTGTTTCACGGCGCTTTCGCGCTGGCGATTACCGAAGGCCAGGAGCTGCGGGAGGCACTGCGGTTCGCCTCCGCGGCTGCAGCCCTGAAATGCACCCGGTTCGGCGGCGCTTTCGCGGCCCCGCAACGTGCTGAAGTCACAGCGCTTTTGGGCCAGGGCCGGCCGGCCAACCCGGCGCGAAGTGGGCAATAATTGGGCTTGTCCTAGAATAATTTTCTACCTATTATGGTCCTTAGCGCCATAATTGGAAGAAAGTTCTTCTCATGACTGATCTCGCCATCCAGACCATTGAGCCCAATCGCCGGCTCGATGCCATCGACCGCAAGATTTTGACCGTGCTGCAAGAGGACGCCTCGCTGTCAGTGGCCGAGATCGGCGACCGCGTCGGATTATCCTCGACCCCCTGCTGGAAGCGCATCCAGCGGCTGGAGGCTGACGGCGTGATTCTGCGCCGGGTCGCGCTGGTCGATCAGAACAAGATCGGATTGGGCATTTCGGTATTCGTGTCGGTCGAGAGCGCCGATCATTCCGAATCCTGGCTGCGGACCTTCGCCGACGCCGTCAGCGCGATGCCCGAGGTGATGGAATTCTACCGGATGGCCGGCGACGTCGATTATATGCTGCGCGTCGTGGTCGCGGACATGCAGAGCTACGACATCTTTTACAAGAAGCTGATCAGCGCGGTGCCACTGAAGAATGTCACGTCGCGCTTTGCGATGGAGAAGATCAAATCGGTCACCGCATTGCCGGTGCCGGCGGCGCAGGCTGGGTAGTCGCGCAGTCTATCGGATAATGCGGTCGTCATACGCGGGCAAAAGCGCGAAGCGCGTCTTCGCGTCCGGTGATCCGCATTCTCCCCTCGTGGTGCGCTGAGCCGCAGCCAGACTTCATAAATGCTGCGCGCCTTGCACGCTCCAGGTGTTTATCCTTTGCGTCGCTACTTTTGGCTTTATTCAAAGGCCTGAACGCCGCTTCATGCAGCTCCCATTACTAAGAAAATCTTAGCTTCGTTTCCGTATTCTGCTGACGTGGGTTACGGAGACGGAATCACAGCACCTCGATGGCCGGCGTGGTTGAACGCGGCCGCCTTGCTCGTGGTGAGCTGGATCGCGATTGCCGCATTGTCATTGCAAATCCGCCCCGGCGCCGAAGTCGTGGCGGTCGCTTTCCCGCCATGGTGGAGCACGCAGCAGGTATTTGAGGCTGCGGCTTCCGCGGATGCCGCCATTGTGCGGATGACGGCCATTCCAGCCGTCCTGGTGGTGAGGCCGGGCGACGATGCCGGGCTGACACGATTGCGCGAAGCCGGTGTCTGGCTGGCGATGGATCCGCGGGCGATCGCGGCTTGTTTTTCGAACTAGAAATTTGAGGTGGGGGAAACCGAAAATGATGATCGAAAGCGACGATTTGAAAAAATTGCGTGAAACCACCAGCAAGGCGTTGCTCGCCGTGTTGTGGTTGCATCTTCCGATCTGCCTGACCATCAGCATGGTGCGCGGCACCGATTGGCTACTGCCCGCGGTGCTCGTTACCGCAATGGCGCTGGCGGCAACGCTGTCATGGCGCATGACAGGCAACGAATTGTCGACCCGCCTGATCTTTGCCGTCGCTTTGATGGGCGACGTATCGGTGTTCGCCTATCAGCTATGGGGCCATCCCTGGCAAATCGACATGCACATGTATTTCTTCGCGGCATTGGCCTGTCTGGTCGCCTACTGCGACTATCGGCCGCTGATTGCCGGGACCGTCGCAGTCGCGCTGCATCACCTGGCGCTCAACTTCCTGCTTCCCGCGGCGATCTACCCCGGCGGTTCGGATTTCGGGCGAGTCGTTCTTCACGCCGTGATCCTGCTGATCGAAGCCGGCGTATTGATCGCGCTGGCCCACAAGCTCGCGCTGTTGTTCGAGACCGCCGCGCAGAAAACCGCCGAGGCGGAAGCGGCGAGCGCCGCCGAAGCGCACGCCTTTGCCGGCCGTGCCGAAGCTGAAAAATTGGCCAAGCAGGAACGCGACGCGGCGCGGCGCGAACTCGCCGCCGGCTTCGAGCGCAAGGTCGGACATATCGTCGAGGCTGTCACAGTGGCCGCCGGCGAAATCCAGAACCTGTCCTCGACGATGAGCGGCACCAATGCGGCCACGACACGACAGGCCGCCGCGGCTGCGGGCGCATCGACGCAGGCTTCGAGCAATGTCGAGACGGTCGCTTCCGCGACCGAGGAACTCACCGCTTCGATCGGCAGGATCGCCGAGCAGGTGACGCGTTCAGCCGAGATCGCCGGCAAGGCTGCCGAAGAGGCACGCCGCACCAACGCCGTGGTCGAAGGGCTGGCCAGCGGCACCCAGAAGATCGGTGAAGTCGTTACGCTGATCCAGAACATCGCCAGCCAGACCAACCTCCTGGCCCTGAATGCGACCATCGAGGCGGCGCGCGCCGGTGAGCACGGCAGGGGATTTGCCGTGGTAGCGAGCGAGGTCAAGGCGCTGGCCAACCAGACCGCGAAGGCAACCGAGGAAATTTCTTCGCAAATCCAGAGCATCCAGGCTGCCACCGGCGAAGCGGTCAGCGCCATCCAGGCGATCGGCGGGACCATCGCCGAAATCGACGAAATATCCAGCCAGATCTCGGCGGCCGTCGATCAACAGGGCATGGCGACGCGCGAAATCGCCGGCAACGTTCAGCAGGCCGCCGAAGGCACCAGGGACGTCAACGACAACATCCTCAGCGTCACCCGGGCTTCCGACGAGGCCGGCGTGGCGACATCCCGGCTGATCGATGCGGCCAATGGATTGACGACGCAGTCCGGCCGGCTGAAGTCGGAGGTCGATCAATTCCTGGGATCGCTGCAGGCTGCTGCGGCGGCGTAGACGGCTGCGAGCAGTCGATATACGCGACCGTCATGCGCGGGCAAAAGCGCGAAGCGCGTCTTCGCGCTAGGTGACTCGCGTATCCACCTTCTTCGAACCATTTTTCGAACCTGATGGATTGCCGGGTCAAGCCCGGCAATGACGATCTGGTGCATCAAATCTTCTGATTATACTCGCCGACTTCCGGATGGGTGCGCAGCACCGAATCCATCGCCTCGAACAGGTCGCGCATCCGCTGCTCGCTGACGGGGCTTTCGACCACCACCACCAGTTCCGGCTTGTTGGACGACGCCCGCACCAGGCCCCAGCTACCATCCTCGACCGTGACGCGCACGCCGTTGACGGTGACGAGATCGCGGACATTCTGCCCCGCAACCTTCTCGCCTTTCTTCTGTAGCGCCTCGAAATGTTTCACCACGGCGTCAACCACGCCGTACTTGGTCTCGTCGGCACAATGCGGCGACATCGTCGGCGACGACCAGGTCTTCGGCAGCGCGTTTTTCAGATCCGCCATCGACTTGCCGGGCGCGCGATCGAGCATTTCGCAAATCGCGATCGCCGAAATCAGGCCGTCATCATAGCCGCGGCCGAACGGCTTGTTGAAGAAGAAGTGGCCGGACTTCTCAAAACCCGCCAGCGCGCCCAATTCATTGGTGCGGCGCTTCATGTAGGAATGGCCGGTCTTCCAATAGGCCGTCTTCGCACCCTGCTTCTGCAGCACCGGATCGGTCGCGAACAATCCGGTCGATTTCACGTCGACCACAAATTGCGCGTTGGCGTGGATCGCCGACATGTCGCGCGCCAGCATGACGCCGACCTTGTCGGCGAAAATCTCCTCGCCGGTATTGTCGACCACGCCGCAGCGGTCGCCGTCACCGTCGAATCCAAGGCCAACATCGGCCTTGTGCGCCAATACGGCATCGCGGATCGCGTGCAGCATTTCCATGTCTTCGGGATTGGGATTGTACTTCGGAAAGGTGTGATCGAGTTCGGTATCGAGCGGCACCACCTCGCAACCGATCGCCTCCATCACCTGCGGCGCGAAAGCGCCCGCGGTGCCGTTGCCGCAGGCGACCACGACTTTCAGTTTGCGCTTCAGCTTCGGACGCTTGGTCAGATCCGCGATGTAGCGCGCTGGGAAATTCTCGTGAAATTCGTAACTGCCGCCGACCTTGTTCTTGAAGTCAGCATTGAGCACGATCTCCTTCAGGCGAGTCATCTCATCAGGACCGAATGTCAGCGGGCGGTTGGCGCCCATTTTGACGCCGGTCCAGCCGTTGTCATTATGCGACGCCGTCACCATCGCGACACAGGGCACATCGAGCTCGAATTGCGCGAAATAGGCCATCGGCGTCATGCACAGGCCGATGTCGTGCACCTTGCAGCCTGACGCCAGCAATCCGGAAATCAGCGCGTATTTGATCGACGCCGAATAGCCGCGGAAATCATGCCCGGTGACGACTTCCTGCTTGACGCCGAGTTCCGAGATCAGCGCGCCCAGCCCCATGCCGAGCGCCTGGATGCCCATCAGGTTGATTTCCTTGCCGAACAGCCAGCGCGCGTCATATTCGCGAAAGCCGGTGACCTTCACCATCGGTTCGGATTCATACGCATAGGTGTTCGGGACCAGCGCGGATTTCGGCTTCGGAAACATGCAGTTGGCCTCGCGGTGAAGGAACAGGGAATTACCGCAGCCATAGCGAATGCATGGCCGCAGCGAAAGGCGGGATATCAGCTTGTTGCGATTAATTGCGGCGGATTAAAGCGCTTTCGAGCCGGGAAGACGCGCCAAAATATGAGCAGTTACTGCTCCAGCACGAGTTTCCCATTGGCATATTCGAAGCGCTTCAGCTTCGACAGGAACGACAAGCCCAGCAGATTTTCCGACAGCGCTTCGTCCGGCAGCACGATCGCGTCGACGTCGCGCACCACGATGCCGCCGATGTCGACCATCGCGAGCCGCGTCGGCGCCGCCCTGACGTTGCCATTGGCGGTCGCGACCGACGCTTTGTAATCGCCCCGCGACGGGCGCAGCCCGAACCGTGCCGCGGAGGTTTCATTCAGCGCGATGACGGACGCGCCGGTGTCGACCATGAAGCCGATCCGCTGGCCCTCGATCCGGCCTTCGGTCTCGAAATGGCCCCGGGAGTCGCGCGGGATGCTCAGGGTGCGCAGGCCGCTCGGTACGGGCGTTGTCGGCGCCTCGACAATGGCGGCTTTGCGGGGAGCGGTATTGGCGAGCGCGGGAGTCATGCGGTCGGCGACCTGCGCCATGAAGGTGCCGAGCGCGATCATGATCGCCGCAAAGATCATTATGGAACGCATGACGCCACACTCGACCAGAGGACCTCGCCGATAACACCACGCCGGCGACAAAACTGCGACTAAAGGCAAGGCCGCAGGCTGCCATTTTGACGAAAAGGATGAGTGAAGCGTTAACGGACGCGATTACTTCACGTCCCGCGCGGCTTGACGCGCCGGGTCGGCACGGCGCTGGCGGGGTCCTCCGGCCAGGGATGCCGCGGATAGCGCCCGCGCAGGTCGGAGCGCACGGCCGCGTAAGAGCCGCGCCAAAAGCCCGGCAGGTCGCGCGTCACCTGCACCGGACGGTGTGCCGGCGACAGCAATTCCAGCACCAGCGCGATGGCGCCCTTGGCGATCGACGGATGGGTGTTGAGCCCGAACAATTCCTGCAGCCGCACCGCAATCGTCGGTCCCTGCTCGGCCTCATAATCGATCGCCAGCATGGTGCCGGTCGGCGCCTCGAAATGCGTCGGCGCTTCCCGCTCGAGCCGCGCCCGCAATTCCCAGGGCAACAGCGTCATCAGCGCCTCCGACAGATCGGTCGCCGAAAGATCTTTCAGCGAGACCTTGTCATAGAGGGCCGGCACCAGCCAGCTCTCGCGTTGCGCGGCGAGCGCGTCATCGGACAAATCGGGCCAGACGCTCTGGGATGGATCAGCCTCGGCCTTGCGCAGAAACATCACGCGATCGCGCCACTGCTTGGATGGTTTGGACCATGGCAATCGGTCGATACCTGCCGCGATCAGGCCATCGGCCAATACAAGCGCGGTGTCCGCCGAGGGCGACAGCGCCAACGGTGCCTCTGACAGCGTGATCGCGTGCAGCGCCCGCTTGCGGCGCGCCCGCAACGCCATCGCATTCCGATCGAACGTGACGTCGTCTGATGTCTCGATCTGATCGGCGAAGCGCAATTCGATCTCTTCCAGCGTGATCCGCACCGCCAGCAGAATGCGGCCTTGCGCGGCGGTGCCGGTCAATTCGGCGACCGCGATATAAGGCTCGCGCGCCAGCGCGGAAGCCGGATCGACCGCCGCACCGCGTCCATTGGCGAGCACAAAACTGCCCTTGCCGCGATTGCGCGCGACGCGATCGGGAAATGCCAGCGCCAGCATCATGCCGGTCGAGGGCAAATCCGCTTGCGCTGTCTGCTCCCCTCCCCCTTGCGGGGAGGGGTTGGGGGTGGGGGTAGCCGCAACCGAGAGGCCAGAGGCTCTTGACCCCCCTCCCCAACCCCTCCCCGCAAGGGGGGAGGGGGAAGAAAGCTCGCTCGCCGCCACCTGCGAGGCCCAGCGTTGCGCCTGGCTGCGCGCGCTGGTGGCGCGCTGCGAACGGTCGCGGCGAAACTGGTCGAGCCGGACTTCGAGATCGACATTGTCGCCGCCGAGGCCGCGCTCGGTGAGCACAGCGGCGATCTCCGCGGCCTCCTCGCCAGCACCCAGACGATGCGAATCAACGATCATCCGCGCCAGCCGGGGCGGCAACGCCAGCGCGCGTAGGCTTTTGCCTTCCGCGGTAATTCGATCGTCGCCGTCGAGCGCGCCGAGTTCGTGCAACAGACTGCGCGCTTCCTTTAACGCCGGCGCGGGCGGCGGATCCAGAAACGCCAGCGTCGCGGGATCGCGCACGCCCCATTGCGCGAGATCAAGCACCAGCGACGAGAGATCGGCGCTCAGAATCTCCGGCTGGGTATAGGCCGCGAGCGACGCCGTCTGCGGCTCATCCCACAGCCGGTAACAGACCCCGGGCTCGGTACGTCCGGCGCGGCCGCGGCGCTGATCGACCGCGGCGCGCGAGGCGCGCACGGTTTCCAGCCGCGTGAGACCAATATCAGGCTCGTAGCGCGGCACCCGGGCGACGCCGGAATCGACGACAATGCGGACGCCTTCGATGGTCAGCGACGTCTCGGCAATTGAAGTTGCCAGCACGACCTTGCGATGTCCCTCCGGGGCCGGCGCAATGGCGCGGTCCTGCACGCCGGCATCGAGCGCGCCGAACAACGGCACGATTTCAATGGATGCATCGTGAACGCGCTCGCCAAGAAAATTCTGGGTACGGCGAATTTCAGCCGCGCCCGGCAGGAAAGCCAGCACCGAGCCGGGATCGGCGCGCAGCGCGGTGGCAATCGCATCCGCCATCTGCCGCTCCAGCGGCGCGTCGGCCTTGCGGCCGAGATAGCGCGTCTCGACCGGAAACGCGCGGCCTTCGCTGGCAATGACTGGCGCGTCGCCGAGTAATTTTGCGACCCGCGCCCCGTCCAGCGTAGCCGACATCACAAGGATGCGCAGATCCTCGCGCAGCCCCGTTTGCGCGTCGCGCGCCAGCGCCAGGCCGAGATCGGCATCAAGCGAGCGCTCGTGAAATTCGTCGAACAACACCGCCGCGACGCCGGTCAATTCCGGATCGTCGAGAATCTGCCGCGAGAAAATGCCCTCGGTAACGACCTCGATCCGCGTCGCGCGCGATATTTTCGAGCCGAACCGGACCCGGTAGCCGACGGTTTCGCCGACGCGTTCGCCGATCGTATGCGCCATGCGCTCGGCGCTGGCGCGGGCCGCGATCCGCCGCGGCTCCAGCACGATGATTTTCTTGCTTCCGATCCACGGCGCATCCAGCAGCGCCAACGGCACCCGCGTGGTTTTACCTGCCCCCGGCGGGGCTACCAGCACCGCGGCGCTATGATCAGCCAGCGTGCGCGCCAGTTCGTCCAGCACCGCGTCGATCGGAAGGGGCGTGTCGAAACTGCGGGGCAAATGTGGCTCTGTTGTTTGGTCCCGTCGGCAGGATTCTTCCTCCCTTCTCCCCTTGTGGGAGAAGGTGGCGCGCAGCGCCGGATGAGGGGTCTTTATCCGCGGAGACAGACCCCTCACCCGTCTTCGCTTCGCGAAGCCACCCTCTCCCACAAGGGGAGAGGGAAAGGGAAGAGTCAAACCGCGCCGCGGCCGACGCTTTCGTAGACGAAGCCGAGCGCGGTCATGTCCTCGCGGCGATAGATATTGCGCAGATCGATCACGATGGGTTGCGCCATTTCGCGCTTCAGGCGATCGAGATCGAGCGCGCGGAACTGAACCCATTCGGTCACGATCACCAGCGCATCAGCGCCCTTGGCGCAGGCATAGGGATCCTCGCTGTATTCGATATCGGGCAGTTCGCGCCGCGCCTGCTCCATGCCGACCGGATCGTGCGCGCGGACTTTTGCGCCGAGATCGAGCAGGCCGGTCACCAGCGGTATCGACGGCGCCTCGCGCATGTCGTCGGTGTCGGGCTTGAAGGTCAGGCCGAGCACCGCGATGGTCTTGCCGCGCAGGGTGCCGCCGAGCGCAGCCGAGACCTTGCGCGCCATCGCGCGCTTGCGGTTGTCGTTGACCGCGAGCACGGCTTCGACGATCCGCAACGGCACGTCGTGATCAAGCGCGATCTTCACCAGCGCACGGGTGTCCTTGGGGAAGCACGAGCCGCCGAAACCCGGACCTGCATGCAGGAATTTAGAACCGATGCGGTTATCGAGCCCGATGCCGCGCGCGACTTCCTGCACATCGGCACCGACTTTTTCGGAGAGATCCGCGATCTCGTTGATGAAGGTGATCTTGGTGGCGAGGAACGCATTGGCGGCGTATTTGATCAGTTCCGCGGTGCGCCGCGCCGTGAACATCAGCGGCGCCTGATTGAGCGACAGCGGCCGGTAGACGTCGCCAAGCACCTTGCGCGCGCGCTCATCCGAAGTGCCGACCACGATGCGGTCGGGGAACTTGAAGTCGCGGATCGCCGCACCCTCGCGCAGGAATTCGGGGTTGGAGGCGATCACCACATCGGCGGTCGGGTTAACTTCGCGAATCAGGCGCTCGACCTCGTCGCCGGTTCCGACCGGTACGGTCGATTTGGTGATGACAACGGTAAAGCCCTTCAGCACCGCGGCGATCTCGCGTGCGGCCGCGTGCACATAGGACAAATCGGCGTGACCGTCGCCGCGCCGGGACGGCGTGCCGACCGCGATGAACACCGCATCGGCCTCGGCGACGGGTGCGGCGAGATCGGTCGTGAAATCCAGTCGCCCGGCCTTCACATTGGTGGCGACCAGAACATCGAGACCCGGCTCGAAAATCGGTATTTCCCCCCGGTGTAACGCCGCGATCTTGTCGGCATCCTTGTCCACACAGGTGACGTGGTGACCAAAATCCGCGAAGCAGGCGCCTGACACCAGCCCTACATAGCCTGTGCCAATCATCGCAATACGCATTTCAATGCCTGTCGATCATGGTTAACGGGTTCGTCCGTAGACCCGGTCTTAAAGCATTTTATGGATGAGAGGAAACTGGAAAAAGCGCGAAAAAGCGGCACATGATTTGTAGGGATAAAGGGGAAAGAAACCGATCCGGCCGAAGATGCCGCCATGCCACATCAAAAAGACACAACGATGACATCAAACGGCACACTCACAGTTGACGCACGTTCCGCACCCGGACGTGTCGACTGGGTCGATTATGCCAAGGGCATCTGCATCATCATGGTGGTGATGATGCATTCGGTGCTGGGCGTGGAACTGGCCGCCGGCAAGACCGGCTTCATGCATGTGCTGGTGGCGTTCGCAAAGCCGTTCCGGATGCCGGATTTCTTCCTGATCTCGGGCCTGTTCCTGCCGTTGGTGATCGATCGCGACTGGCGGACCTATCTCGACCGCAAGGTGGTGCACTTCGCCTATTTCTACGTGCTGTGGGTGACGATCCAGTTCGGCTTCAAGGCACCGGCATTCGCCGCCGAGACCAGTTGGAGCCATGCCGGGTTCCTGTATCTCGAATCCTTCATCGAGCCGTTCGGCACGCTGTGGTTCATCTATCTGCTGCCGATATTCTTCGTGGTCACCAAGACGACCCGGCGCATGCCGCCGCTGGCGATCTGGAGCATCGCGGCGTTGCTGGAGACAGCCCACATCGTCACCGGCTGGACTGTGATCGATGAATTCTGTGCGCGCTTTGTCTATTTCTATTCAGGCTATCTGTTCGCCGATTATGTGTTCGCGCTATCCGACCGCGCACGGGCGCATCCCCGGCTGGCGCTCGCGGCGCTGGCGCTCTGGGCCATCATCGACGGCGGTCTGGTCATGGCAGGCCTCAGCGAATGGCCGCTGATCTCGTTGATCCTCGGCTTGGCCGGCGCCTGCGCCATCGTCACCTGCGCCACGCTGCTGGCACGGATGCAGTGGCTGACGGCCTTACGCTTCTGCGGCGAGCATTCCATCGTGATCTACCTCGCCTTCTTCCTGCCGATGGCCGCGACGCGAACGCTGTTGTTGCGGGCCGGGCCGTTCCACGATGTCGGAACGATTTCACTGATTGTCTCCATCGCCGGGGTCGCCGGCGCGCTGGTGATCTGGCGGATCGCGCTCAAGGCCGGCGCCAAATTCCTGTTCGAGCGCCCCGCCGCGTTCTGGATCGCACCGAAGCAACCGCGCCCGGCCTTGCAGCCGGCGGAATAGCCGGCCGCGCCGTGGCCCCCGCACACGCAGGGACGACGATGGTGGGGGTTCAGCTCGCACCCTCGATCTTGACACCGTTCTTCAACTGTTCCTGCTTTTTCTGAAATCCTTCGGCGTCGCCGAAATCCGCAAAGCCCTGATAATGCGGGTGCGGGCCGAGCACGCGGCGGGCGTGCTTGATCGGGCACCAATAGACTTCGGTACGCGCCGCCACTTCGCGGATGAACGCAATCGCGTTGTTGCAGTAGGAGCAGTAGGCGCAATTGATCTTTTCGAGGGTGTTGAGATAGGCCAGATGATGCCGGTCGAAGACCAGATAATCGCGGCGGCGCACCTTTGGTATTCCGTAGATCGGAAAGCAAATTGCCTGATAGGCCATCACCCAGAGATCGGCCAGTGCGATCGGGATGATCAGCGAGTAGATCACCGGGGCGCTCAGCGCGACCAGCGGATGGGCATCGCGGAGATAACGCGCCAGGCCAATTTTGATCGTGCGCTGCACCTGCAGCACCTCTTCCTCGAAGACGATTCGGCTGTTCTCGAAGCGAAAGCGAAGCTCCTCCCGCCGCTTTGTCAGTTCGACCTCGATCTCGGCCTCGACCGATCGCAGCCTGTCCATCAATACGTCAAGTTGCGCGGTCATGGCTTTGTCCTTCGGGATCGTCAGATGCCGCAAGGGGGCATGGAACGGCCGCCGGTGCAACTGACACGGGGGTCATATCCGGGCACAAAAATCACGGCACATCCGCGTCCAAAGGCTGTCAATCGCCGCAAAAATCCCTAAGTTGCGGCCATGCCCAAAACATCCGAAAAAGCCGCCGCGAAGCCCGTTGCCGTCAAAGCCCTTGCGAAGGGCGACCACGTCTTTCTGGTCGACGGTTCCTCCTACATTTTTCGCGCCTACCACGCGCTGCCGCCGCTGAACCGCAAATCCGACGGGCTGCAGGTCAATGCGGTACTCGGCTTCTGCAACATGCTGTGGAAGCTGTTGCGCGACATGCCGCCGGACAACCGGCCGACGCATCTGGCGATCGTGTTCGACAAATCGGAAATCACCTTCCGCAACAAGCTCTATCCTGATTACAAGGCGCACCGGCCGCCGGCTCCGGATGACCTGATCCCGCAATTCGCGCTGATCCGTGAGGCGGTGCGCGCATTCGACCTGCCCTGCCTGGAGCAAGGCGGCTTTGAGGCCGACGATCTGATCGCGACCTATGCGCGCGAGGCCGGCGAACGAGGCGCAACGGCCACTATTGTGTCGTCGGACAAGGACCTGATGCAGCTCGTCACCGACAAGGTGACCATGTTCGACACTATGAAGGACCGCCGCATCGGCATCGCCGAAGTGATCGAGAAATTCGGCGTGCCGCCGGAAAAGGTGGTGGAGGTGCAGGCGCTGGCCGGCGATTCGACCGATAACGTACCGGGCGTGCCCGGCATCGGCATCAAGACCGCCGCGCAACTGATCGTCGAATATGGCGACCTTGAAACGCTGCTCAAGCGCGCCGGCGAGATCAAGCAACCGAAGCGGCGCGAGGCGCTGATCGAGAATGCCGAGAAGGCGCGCATTTCGCGGCAACTGGTGCTACTCGACGACAAGGTCGCGCTCGACGTGCCGCTCGATGACCTAGCGGTGCAAGAGCCCGATGCGAGAAAGCTGATCGCATTCTTAAAGGCGATGGAATTTTCGACGCTGACGCGCCGCGTCGGCGAATATGCGCAGATCGATCCCTCGGATGTCGAAGCCGACGGCGCCAACAAAAGCGGCGCAAGCGGCAAATCGGCGGGTTCGCCTCCGGCGCCGCGAATCGCTGGCGGCGATCTGTTCGCGGACCAGGTTGCCCCACCCTCATCCGCCAACGGGCGAGGAAATGCGTCGGCTAAACCGGGCACGGACGGGCAAGACAAGAACACGGGCCTCAAAGGCACGCCGATTTCGCTCGCCGCCGCACGCGCCGAGGCGGCGCGCAAAACGCCGGTCGACCGCAACAAATATCAGACCATCCGCACACTGCCTGAGCTCACCGCCTGGATCGCGCGCGCGCGAGAGACCGGCGTTTTTGCGATCGAGGCCAAGGCCAATTCGATCGATCCGATGCAGGCTGAACTGTGCGGCATCGCACTGGCGCTGGCGCCCAACGACGCCTGTTACATCCCGCTTAGCCACAAACAATCCGGCGACGGCGCGGGTCTGTTCGCGGCCGGGTTGGCGCCCGACCAGATCGGAACGACTGATGTACTCGACGCGCTGCGGCCGCTCTTGGAATCCGCAGGGATTCTCAAGATCGGCTTCAACATCAAGTTCAACGCCGTGATGTTCGCGCAGCATGGCGTGATCCTTCGCAATCATGACGATGCGCAGTTGATGTCCTATGCACTGGACGCCGGCCGCAACTCGCACGGGCTGGATTCGCTGGCCGAAACCTGGCTCGGCCACGCCGTACTCAGCGATGGCGATGTTCTCGGCAGCGGCAAGGGCAAGCTGACTTTCGATCAGGTCGCGATCGACAAGGCGACGGCCTACTCGGCCGAGGATGCCGATGTGATCCTGCGGCTGTGGCGCGTGCTGAAGCCGCGCCTCGCCGCCGAGCGCATGACCGTCGTCTATGAGACGCTGGAACGGCCGCTGATCTCGGTGCTGGCGCGGATGGAACGCCGCGGCATCTCGATCGACCGCCAGGTGCTGTCGCGGCTGTCGGGAGAATTCGCCCAGACCGCGGCGCGGGTCGAAGCCGAAATTCAGGAGATCGCGGGCGAGCCGGTCAATGTCGGCAGCCCCAAACAACTCGGCGACATCATTTTCGGCAAGATGGGATTGCCGGGCGGCAGCAAGACCAAGACCGGCGCATGGTCGACCTCGGCGCAGGTGCTCGACGAACTCGCCGAGCAGGGCCATGAATTTCCAAAGAAGATCCTGGAGTGGCGGCAGGTCTCGAAACTGAAATCGACCTATACCGACGCGCTGCCGACCTATGTGCACCCGCAGACCCATCGCGTCCACACGACCTACGCGCTGGCGGCGACCACGACCGGCCGGCTGTCATCAAACGAGCCGAACCTGCAGAACATTCCAGTGCGCACCGAAGACGGCCGGAAAATCCGCCGCGCCTTCATTGCGTCGCCCGGCCATAAACTCGTGTCGGCGGACTATTCGCAGATTGAGTTGCGGCTGCTCGCAGAGATCGCCGACATTCCCGTGCTCAAGCAGGCGTTCCGCGACGGGCTCGACATTCACGCCATGACCGCGTCGGAAATGTTCGGCGTGCCGGTTAAAGACATGCCGAGCGAGATTCGCCGCCGCGCCAAGGCGATCAATTTCGGCATCATCTACGGCATCTCCGCGTTCGGGCTGGCCAATCAGCTTGGCATCGCCCGCGAGGAAGCCTCCGCCTATATCAAGAAGTATTTCGAACGTTTTCCGGGCATCCGGGCCTATATGGATGCGACACGCGATTTCTGCCGCGCGCATGGCTATGTCGAAACGCTGTTCGGCCGCAAATGCCATTACCCCGATATCAAGGCGTCCAACGCCTCGGTGCGGTCGTTCAACGAACGCGCCGCGATCAACGCGCGCCTGCAGGGCACCGCCGCCGACATCATCCGCCGCGCCATGATCCGGATGGAAGACGCGTTGGCGCAGAAGAAACTCACGGCACAGATGCTGCTGCAGGTTCACGACGAACTGATCTTCGAGGTGCCCGACGACGAAGTCGCCGCAACCCTGCCGGTGGTGCAACACACCATGCAGGACGCGCCCTTCCCCGCCGTATTGTTATCGCTGCCGCTGCAGGTCGATGCACGCGCTGCCAACAATTGGGATGAGGCGCATTGATGCCCCATCTCTCCTCGCTGCTCGGTTTCGCGCTGGTCTCGCTCGGCATGGTGCTGACGCCAGGGCCGAACATGATCTATCTGATCTCGCGCTCGATTTCGCAGGGGCGCGCGGCCGGGTTGATTTCTCTCGGCGGCGTCGCGCTCGGGTTTGTGTTCTACATGCTGTGCGCGGCATTCGGCATCACCGCGCTGTTGTTCGCGGTGCCCTATGCTTATGATGCGTTACGGTTCGGCGGCGCGCTGTATCTGCTGTGGCTGGCCTGGCAGGTGCTCAAACCCAATGGCCGCTCGCCGTTTCAGGTGCGCGAGCTTGCCGTCGACGGGCCGCGCAAACTGTTCGCGATGGGCTTTGTCACCAATCTCCTGAATCCGAAGATCGCAATGCTGTATCTGGCGCTGCTGCCGCAGTTCATCGATCCCGCGCAGGGAAGCGTACTGCTGCAGTCGATTGTGTTTGGCCTGATTCAAATCGTGATCAGCGTCAGCGTCAACGCGATCATTGCGGTGACCGCCGGCTCCATCACCGGCTTTCTCTCTGCGCGTCCGATGTGGCTGAAAGCACAGCGCTGGCTGATGGGCACGGTGCTGGCAGGATTCGCGTTGCGGATGGCGTTCGAGGCGAAGCGGGCGTGATCTCTTCTTCCCTTCTCCTCTTGTGAGAAGGGGAAAATGCACTCCGCGCGTTGGTCAATCCAGCTTTGCTTCCATGCCGCGCTTGACACCAGGGCGCGCCATCAGGGCGTCGTACCAGCGGCCGACATTCGGAAAGTCAGCGAACGACACTTTGTGGCGCTCATGCCGCCACGCCCAGCCGAGGATCGCAAAATCGGCGACCGACAGCGCGCCGGCGACGAACTCACGATCCGCAAGGCGGCGATCCAGCACGCCATAGAGCCGTAGCGTTTCCGTCATGTAGCGCTTGAGGCCATAGGCGCGATCGGTCTCGTTCTCCAGCGCGATGAAATGATGCACTTGCCCCGGCATCGGACCGAAGCCGCCCATCTGCCACATCAGCCATTCATAGACCGGAATCCGCTCGGCCAGCGGCACGGGCAGGAACTTGCCGGTCTTCTCGCCGAGATAGAGCAGGATCGCGCCGGATTCGAACACGCTGACGCGTTTGCCGCCAGGGCCGTCGGGATCGACGATCGCAGGGATCTTGTTGTTCGGGCTGATCGCCAGAAACGCCGGCGCCATCTGTTCGCCCTTGGAGATATTCACCGGGACCACCTTGTAGGGCAGGCCCATCTCTTCCAGCGCGACGCTGATCTTGCGGCCGTTCGGCGTGTTCCAGGTGTGCAGTTCGATTGTCATTTTCGGTCATCCCCCCGCGAAAGCGGGCTATCCAGTAGCCGGAACCCGCAGGGCTTACAACCGCCGGCACGGAATACGGGTTATGGGCCGGCGGATGACGGCGCCTGCTCTGTTGACGACACCACATCCGCTCTGGAATCTGCCGGAAACCACCGATAGATTGCGCCACCTCATCCGGATATCAGCCTTGTCCAAATCAGCCTCCCGCGCCCGTCTCGCCGAAATCATCCGCAAGCGCTCGTTCGGCCGCGGCGAAATCGTGCTGGCCTCGGGCCGCAAAAGTGATTTCTACTTCAATCTCAAGCCGACCATGCTCGACCCCGAAGGCGCCGCGCTGCTGGCGGAACTGACTTATGAAGCGCTCAAGGACGATGGGCTCGATTATGTCGGCGGCCTCGAGATGGGCGCGGTGCCGCTGGCCGGTGCGGTCGCGCAGCTCTCCTGGCTCAAGGGCCATCCGATCGCGGCGTTCTTCGTGCGCAAGAAGCCGAAGGAACATGGCGCGCGGCTCGCGGTCGAAGGGCTTGCGAAAGGCGAGAGCCTGCAAGGCAAGCGCGTCGTAATCGTCGAGGACGTCACCACGACCGGCGAATCGGCGCTCAAGGCCGTGGAAGCGGTGCGCGAGGCCGGCGGCACTGTCGCGCTGGTGCTCACCATGGTGGACCGCGAAGAAGGCGCCACCGAAACCTTCGAGAAGGCCGGGTTGCCTTTTCGCGCGCTCTATCGGGCGAGTGAGTATTTGAAGGATTGATCGCGAGAGCGATCGCGCGGCTCTCTATCTACTACCTCGCCCCGCAAGCGGGGCGAGGTAAGAATAAGGCATTTCTTTCCGGCCATCCGGCGCCTGCTCATACCTCGTTTACCATCCCGCACTAATGTGAATCGGGCCGGGCACGGCGTGCCGCGGTGGGGATTTTTGGCGGCGGTGGAGTTGGCGTTGCGTACAGAGTTATCTTATCGGCCCACGCGCCGCCGCATGACACTCGTTGCCGCCGCTGCCTTGGCCGGCATCGCTGCGTTGACGCCGCAGGCGGCGTCCGCCCAAAACCTGCTCGATTTCCTGTTCGGGGGAGCGCAGAAGCAGCAGCATCAGGCGCCTCCGCAAGCCAATTTCTTCGCCGATCCGTTCAGCCAGCAAGCCGCACCGCCGCCAGCAACACGCCAGGCATCCGCCGGCGGCTCAGGACCTGCGTTTTGCGTGCGCAGTTGCGACGGCAGGTATTTCCCGCTGGCGCGCAACAACGCCACACCCGTCCAGATGTGCCAGGCGTTCTGCCCGGCCAGCCCCACCAAGGTTTTCTTCGGCAGCACGATCGACAGTGCGTCGTCCGCAACCGGCGAACGCTATGCCGACAGCGAAAACGCCTACGCTTTTCGTAAAGCGCTGCGCGCCGACTGCACCTGCAATGGCCGCGATTCCGCAGGATTGGCGCCGGTCGATCTGACACTCGATACATCGCTACGCGCAGGCGACGTCATCGCGACCACCAACGGGCTGGTGGCCTATTCAGGCGTCAAGGTCGGCATCAACCAGACCGCCGAATTCACGCCGGTCGCCTCCTATCCCGGCCTGACCTCCGACGTGCGCGCCAGGCTTGGCGAGATGAAGGTCGCGCCGGTTGCAGCCGAGATGGTCGGCGAAGAAGCACCGATGCCCGAGGCGGCGATGCCGATGAGCACCGTGCCGAAATCCTCGCCGGCCGGAGGCAAGCGCGCCGAGGTGGATTAGAACTACCGTCATTCCGGGGCGATGCAAAGCATCGAACCCGGAATCTCGAGATTCCCCGATGCGCAATTGCGCATCTGAGGTCTGGTGCTAGCGCACCATCCCGGAATGACGATGCTACCTACTCCCTCATGATGATCGCAATGATGGGAAGCGCGAACGACTTCACCGTCCCACGATCACCCCGATCACATTCGGTGCTGACAGATATTTTTCCTCGATCTGCGCGCGCGCCGCGGCGCGGTTCTCCGGCGTGAGAAAGCCGCGTTTCTCGGCGAGGATCATCCAGCAATAGCCCCACCAATCCGTCAGCATGCCGTGATCGTCGATGAGGTCGTAGCCCTGTTCGGCGGCGAAGATGCGCGCATGCGCTTCATCGAGCGTGTCGAGCCAGGCGTGATCCTGCGACGAAAACAGCTCGTCGCTGAAATCGTCTGTCGTGTAGCCCCACACCGACATGCAGACGGCGTTGAATTCACGGTCGATCTGGTCGTCATCGACCAGCCGCCGGCGCGAGGTCTGATGCAGCCGCGACAACGAACGGGCGAAATCGGCAATGCGCGTCAGCGCGAAGGTATCGAAGGCGATGGTGGACATGTAGTCCTCGAACGTTCGGATAGACCATAGATGTTGTGGCGGCACTGCGCCGAATCACAATGATATATCAAAGACTTGCTAAAGTGTTCTTAATTTGTTCCGATTTTGATTTCCGCCATTTCGATGGAGGCCGGGAATAAATCAAAAAGCCGCGGCCGTAGGGTGGGCAAAGCGCAAGCGTGCCCACCAACTTACTTTTGTATGTGCGATTTCCTTTGGTGGGCACGGCGCAAATGCGCCTTTGCCCACCCTACAATCGCCGCGAATTCCTCATCCTCGAGGACACGTCGTCATCGTCATCCAAGCGCAAAAACCTTTATCGAATCGGCCCGGTCCTTGCATAAAAACCGTGCATGAATTGCGTAATCGGAACCCCTCGACGGGTTTCGATCGGGACATAAGCCGCGTATCATTGCGTCGCGTTCAGTTGGGGGGATTCCCACATTGTCAGAACAATCTTTCCCGGTGAACTTTCCGGCTCTGGGCCAGCCCGTCGATGAATTGGCGCTGATCGAGATCAAAGGCGCCATCCTGGCCAAGCTGCGGCTGGCGATCGGCAAGGACGCCGGCATGGCGACCAAGCACGATTGGTACAAGGCGGCGGCGCTCGCGCTGCGCGACCGCATCGTGCACCACTGGCTGACCGGCGAGAAGCAGAGCTACGATGCCGGCGCCAAGCGGGTCTATTACCTCAGCCTCGAATTCCTGATCGGCCGCCTGTTCACCGATGCGCTGAACAATATGGGGCTATTGGAAGTGTTCGATGCCGCGCTCGGCGATCTCGGCGTCGGCCTCTCCGAACTGCGCAAATGCGAACCGGATGCCGCACTCGGCAATGGCGGTCTCGGACGGCTGGCGGCGTGCTTCATGGAGAGCATGGCGACGCTGGCGATCCCCGCGATCGGCTACGGCATCCGCTACGATTTCGGCCTGTTCCGCCAGATCATCGCGCAGGGCTGGCAGCACGAATATCCCGATGAATGGCTATCCTTCGGCAACCCCTGGGAATTCCAGCGGCCGGAAGTGGTCTATCAGGTGAATTTCGGCGGCGGCGTCGAACATGTCGAAACCAAAGGGCGCGATGTCGCGATCTGGCATCCCGGCGAAACCGTGCAGGCGGTCGCCTACGACACCCCGATCGTCGGCTGGCGCGGCCAGCACGTTAACGCGCTGCGGCTGTGGTCGGCGCGCTCGCCCGATCCGCTCAAGCTCGATGCCTTCAACAGCGGCGACTATCTTGGCGCCACCGCCGAGGAAGCCCGCGCGGAATCGATCTGCAAATTTCTCTATCCGAACGACGAGTCTCCGGCCGGCCGCGAGTTGCGGCTGCGGCAGGAATATTTCTTCGTCTCGGCCTCGCTGCAGGATCTGGTCAAACGCCATCTGGCGGCGGATGGTCAAATCCGCGGGCTGGCGGCCAAGGTCGCGGTGCAACTCAACGATACCCACCCCAGCCTCGCCGTCACCGAGCTGATGCGGATTCTGGTCGATCTTCACAACATCCGCTGGGACGATGCGTGGCGCATCACGGTCGCGACGCTGTCCTACACCAACCACACGCTATTGCCGGAAGCACTTGAGACCTGGCCGGTCGAGTTGTTCCAGCGCCTGTTGCCGCGCCATCTGGAAATTATCTACCGCATCAATGTCGCGCATCTGGCGCTGGCGGAAGTACGTTGTCCCGGCGACGTCGATTTCCGCGCCTCGGTGTCGCTGATCGACGAGAAATCCGGCCGCCGGGTGCGGATGGGACAACTGGCCTTTGTCGGCTCGCACAGCATCAACGGCGTCTCGGCGATGCATTCCGACCTGATGAAGGAGACGGTGTTTCACGATCTCAATCATCTTTATCCCGGCCGCATCAACAACAAGACCAACGGCATCACCTTTCGCCGCTGGCTGATGCTGGCCAATCCGAAGCTGAACGATCTGTTGCGCGAGGCCTGCGGCGAAGCCGTGCTCGACGATCCCACCCGGCTGTCGCTTCTGGAAGCCCATGCCGGCGACAATGCGTTCCAGCAGCGGTTCCGCGACGTCAAGCACCACAACAAGATCGTGCTGGCGCGGCTGATCGGCGAACGCAACAATATCAAGGTCGATCCTTCGGCGCTGTTCGACGTGCAGATCAAGCGCATCCATGAATACAAGCGGCAGTTGCTCAACATCCTCGAAGCCATCGCGCTCTATCACGCGATCAAGGACGACCCGCAGCGCAACTGGGTGCCGCGTGTGAAGATCTTCGCCGGCAAGGCCGCCGCGAGCTACCGCTACGCCAAGCTGATCATCAAGCTGATCAACGACGTTGCCGAAGTCGTCAACAACGACCCTGTGATTGCCGGGCGGCTGAAGATCGTGTTCCTCGCCGATTATAATGTCAGCCTTGCCGAAGTGATCATTCCCGCCGCCGACCTGTCCGAGCAGATTTCAACCGCCGGCATGGAAGCTTCCGGCACCGGCAACATGAAGCTTGCGCTCAACGGCGCGCTGACCATCGGCACGCTTGACGGCGCCAATATCGAAATCCGCGACAATGTCGGCGCGGAAAACATCGCGATCTTCGGCATGGAAGCGATGGACGTGATGGTCCGGCGCAAACAGGGCCTGGATGCCACCGACGTGATCCGGCGCTCGCCGGGCCTCGCGCGTGCGATCAATGCGGTCGGCAGCGGTGAATTCTCCCCCGGCGATCCCGGCAGGTTCGAATCGATCGCGCATGCGCTGCGCCATCTCGACCACTACATGGTGAGCGCGGATTTCGACTCCTATTTCGAAGCCCAGCGCGGCATCGACGCCCGCTGGCAGGTGGTCCCGGCCTGGACGCGGGCCAGCATCCTCAATGTCGCACGCATGGCGTGGTTCTCCTCCGACCGCACCATCCGCGAATATGCGAAGGATATCTGGAACGTGCCGGTGCAGGGCGCGGCACCGCCGGTGCAGGAGCCGGGCGCGCAGCGTGAGGCGAGCCGCTAAGGTGGCTTGCCGGATTGTCGCGGGCCACTTACCTCGCAGATCATTGAACTCCGTAGAAGCGTCGCGATGATACGTTCGATGTATCAACGTCATTGCGAGCCAACGGGGCGCGCATTTCGCGCGACCCGTTGGCTCGCAATGACGGAAGTGCGAAAATCGCATTCCGTGCCAACGCTGAGAAAATTCCTGATGCTGACAACCACGCCCCATCTGTTCGACGAGGCCACACGGATCACGGCCGGCGATAGCTGCTGGCAGGGACGCACCAGCGAGGATTACTGGGCCTTTGTCGGCCCGTTCGGCGGCGCCACCGCGGCGACGATCATGCGGGCACTGATCGATCATCCGCAACGGTCCGGCGATCCGCTGTCGCTGACTGTCAATTTCTGCGCGCCGATCGCGCAAGGCGATTTCGATCTCGACATACGCCTCGTCAAAGCCAACCGCTCGTCCCAGCATTGGTGCGTCGAGTTGATGAGCGGCGGCGAGGTCGCAACATTGGCGACCGCCGTGTTCGCCGAGCGCCGCCCATCCTGGTCGCACCAGCCGGCCGAATTGCCGCAAGCGACGCCGTTCGATCAGATCCGGCCTTATCCGAAAATCAAGGTCTCCTGGGCCAACCAATATGACTTTCGCTTTGTCGAGGGCGACCCGGATTTCGGCGGCGCGAAGAAAGAAATTCCGGCAAGTGCCTTCTCCAAGGTGTGGATCGGCGACCGGGTACCGCGCAAGATCGACATGCTGTCGCTGACCTCAATGTCGGACGCGTTCTTCGGCCGCGTCTTTCATGCACGCCGTGAACTGGTGCCATTCGGCACGGTTTCGATGACGACCTATTTCCACGTTGATGCGGCGGACCTCGCCGCCGAGAATATCGACCGCGTTCTCACCGTGGCCGACGCCAATATCTTTCACAAAAGCTACGGCGACCAGACCGCCAAGCTATGGTCGCCCAATGGCCGCCTGCTCGCGACCACCACGCAGATAGCGTATTTCAAGGCATAGGAGCCGCAGCACTCCCAGAGCCTTGTCGGTTCTGATTGAATCAGAACCGGGCTCCAGTCTTTTGTTTTGACGCGTTTTCTTCACGCGAACCGGTATCCACTTCGCTCGAAAACGCTCTAACGCAAAAAGGGCGGCCTTTTGGCCGCCCTTCAAATTCAGAGAAGCGATGATCCCAGAACTTATTCCGCCGCGAGCTTCACTTCGGGCGCGGCAGCACGGACTTCGGCGTCAACCTGGGCTTCGAACTTGGCAAAGTTCTTCTGGAACATGCCGACCAGCGCACGCGCGGTCTTGTCGAACTCGGCCTTGTCCTTCCAGGTGTTGACCGGATCGAGAATGTCGCTCGGCACACCCGGCAGCGCGGTCGGAACCGCGAAGCCGAAATACTTGTCGGTGCGGAAATCGACATTGCGCAGCGATCCGTCGAGCGCCGCGGTCAACAGCGTCCGCGTCACCTTGATCGGCATCCGGCTGCCGGTGCCGAACTTGCCGCCGGTCCAGCCGGTGTTGACCAGCCAGCAGTCGACATTGTGCTTGGCGATCAGTTCGCGCAGCATGTTGCCGTACACCGAGGGATCGCGCGGCAGGAACGGCGAGCCGAAGCAGGTCGAGAATTCCGGCTGCGGCTCGTTGCCGAGGCCGCGTTCGGTGCCCGCCACCTTGGCGGTGTAGCCGGACAGGAAGTGATACATCGCCTGGGCCGGCGTCAGCTTGGCGATCGGCGGCAACACGCCGAAAGCATCAGCCGCCAGCATCACCACGTTCTTCGGCTGGCCGGCACGGCCGGTCCTCGAAGCATTCGGGATGAATTCGAGCGGATAGGCCGAACGGGTGTTCTCGGTCTTCGAGCCATCGTCGAAATCCGGAACGCGGGTGAATTCGTCGAGTACCACGTTTTCCAGCACCGCGCCGAAGCGCTTGCTGGCGGCGTAGATTTCGGGCTCGGCCTCTTTCGACAGCTTGATGCACTTGGCGTAGCAGCCGCCTTCGAAATTGAAGATGCCCTCGCTGCCCCAGCCGTGCTCGTCGTCGCCGATCAACGTGCGCTTCGGATCGGCCGAGAGCGTGGTCTTGCCGGTTCCGGACAGGCCGAAGAAGATCGCGGCATCGCCGTTCGGTCCGACATTGGCCGAGCAATGCATCGGCAGCACGCCGCGTTCCGGCAGATAATAGTTCAGCGTCGTGAACACCGACTTCTTCATCTCGCCGGCATAATAAGACCCGCCGATCAGGACGATCTTGCGGGCGAAATCGATCGCAACGACGTTTTCGGACTTGCAGCCGTGGCGTTTGGGATCGGCCCGGAAGCTCGGCAGGTCGATGATGGTCAGCTCAGGCACGAAGCTCGCGAGTTCGGATGTCTGCGGGCGGATCAGCAGCGTGCGGATGAACAGCGAATGCCAGGCGAGTTCTGTAAAGACCCGGGTCTTGATCCGGAAGGTCGGATCGGCGCCGCCGTAGAGATCCTGCGCGAACAGCGTCATGCCTTCGGCGTGGCCGAGGAAATCCTTGTAGAGCGCCTCGAACTGTTCCGCGGTGATCGACTGGTTGCCGGCCCACCACATGTTCTTGTCAGTGGTGGCGTCGCGAACGGTGAACTTGTCCTTTGGGCTGCGGCCGGTGAAGTCACCGGTGTCCGCGCACAGGGAGCCGTCTGACGACAATACGGCTTCGCCGGCCCGTACCGAATGCTCGCACAATTGCGGTGCGCCGAAATTCCAGTTCACGCCCTTGAGTTTTTTTAAGCCGAATTTATCGGCGCCGAAGGCACCGTTATGCACGCCCGTCTCTTGCACGAATAACCCTCCTGAACCCGCGTACCTCGATCGCGCGAATGTCGCCAGACGCGCCCCTGCCGCGGTGACTGTTTAAGTCAATATAGCCCCATGGCCCCGGTCCGGCGACCTATTATTGAGGAACGCCGGGCTTGCCAAGCCGGTCTCATGGTATTTGGTTTATTCCGAGGCGGCGGCTGATCCCGACAAAAACTATTGCATTGCAAGGTGATCCAACGGATGCCGCGACGCGGCAAGCGCATATCAACTATAGGAGTTCCGACTTGTTGCAACGCACAATGGCTCAGCGGCTGGCACCCTCGCCGATCAAGGCGAAGGGTCCCCAGAACGCCGGATAAGCATTCCGGGGCGAGATATCGCCCGGGGGCGACGAAGTGTCGCCGAGATAAGCCAGCATCGCCTGCCGCAATGCCTGAGCCCGGCCGGCTTTGGGATCTGATTTCAGGCGCTGAAAGGTCGAGGTCGCCAGCCTCGTAGCGGCTTCCGAATCCACTGCCCAATGCGAGACCAGGAGCGCCCGCGCGCCGGCATAGAAGAACGACCGTGCAAGGCCGGACAAGGCCTCGGCACCCGGTCTGTCCCCGGCAATCGTATTGCACGCCGACAATACCACCCAATCGGCGTTGAGTTTTAATTGCGCCACTTCGCTGGCGGTGAGCAGGCCGTCATCGAGTTCGGACGGCTGTTTTGGAATGCTCAGCGCCAGCGACGGTTCGGCAAGGCCTTTCACGTCGCCCGCGACCAGACCATGCGTGGCAAAATAGATGATGCCGTAATCGGCCAAGGGCGCATGCTTGACCGTGGTTTCGCTGGCATCCGCGCCGAGATGGATGTCGGAAGCCGAAACGCCAAGGTCTTTCGCGACTTCGTTCAACTCATCCGCGGTATCCGGCAATGCCGGCAAGGCCTGCGCGAGTTTCGCGCGATCGACCCCCGCGCCCTGCCAGAAATCGGTATAGGCCGCGCTCGTCACGCTGCGCGACGCCGATTTGGTGAGGGCACGCGCGCCGCCGCTATTTTCCTGCGTTGGGTTGAACACGGGATCGCCGAAGCCGGTCATCGGCTTGATGCCTTGATCCCTGTGCGCAAACGCGCGCAGCGATTTCAGACTCGAAACTGACGGGAGTACCGACACCGCCTGGCGTTTGATCAGCCAGGCCGCATCGCGGTAGCCCTCCATTTTTTCCGGGATTGCGGCGGCCGGCTTTTCCGTCACCAGGAGATGGAACGGCAGCGCTGTCAGCGCGCCCTCCGGCACCACCAGAAGGCTGCTTTTGTCCTTGATAAGCGGCTCGACCGAACCCAGCAGCGTTGCATACATCTCATTGGCGAGCGCCAGATCGAAAAGCCCGGATTTGGCGGACGCATCGCTCGCAGCGGCAACGTTCAGCCCGCCGCGAAAGGCCGCGACCTTGTTGGAGAGCGCTTCGGCGCCTGACGGCAGCGGCTTCCAGTCAAAGCGCTCGCGCGTGATCGCGATGACGTAGCTCTCTTTGTCGGCGACCGCGAACAACACCATGGCCTCATCGGCCGACAGCAGCGCCTGAATCTCCATCGCCGTCATCGGCAACGGATTAGACAGCGCCGCATAGTCGGGAAATTCGGAGGTGAAGGTTTTTTGCAAGCCTGCGCGTTCGGCCGCAATCGCGGCCAGCCGGTCGCGGCTGCGTTGCTCGGCGGCGACATCGCGCTTCGATGGTTCTTTCGAAACCGCGGCCACGATCGCCTTGTCCAGCGTTTCCGCTTCGCTCGACAGATCCTGATCCCTGCGCACCAGTTCGGCGAGACGGTCGTTGCCGGCGGCGAGCCGAACCGCGAGTTTGTTCACGGCGGTCGCGGCCGACGACTGGGTGCCGCGCTGAATGGCATTGAGCGCGCCGTCCAATGCTTTCTCTGATGGCATCAATTGCTGCCGCTGCGCACCCAGCAACACCGCCAGCGCCACACGCGGCTGCGCATTGCCGCCGGCGATCATTCTTTCCACGATCGGAAGGGCGTCCGCGGTGCGCCCCTCCTTTTGGTACAGGAAGGCCATATTATTCGCAGAGGTCGCGGCATCGGGGTGCGCCATGCCCAGCGCGCGCTCGCGGATCGCCAGTGCGCGCTGGTAGAGCGGCTCGGCATCGGCGAGGCGGTCCTGCCGTTCGTACAGATCCGCCAGATTGTTGAGGGATCTCGCGACATCGGGATGATTGGGGCCGAGAACTTTTTCGCGGATCGCCAGCGAGCGCTTGATCAGCGGCTCGGCTTCACTGAGGCGGCCCTGAACCTTGTCCACCTGGCCGAGATTGTTCAGCAAGGTCGCGACCGCGGGATGCTGCGGACCGGCTGCCTTCTCATAGATCGCCAAAGCGCGCTTGAACAACGGTTCGGAATCGGCGTGGCGATCCTGTTTCTCATAATTGGTCGCAAGGTTATTCAGGGACTGCCCCAGATCGGGATGATCGCGGCCGAGCGCCTTCTCGCGGATCGCCAGCGCGCGCTTGAACAGCGGCTCCGCCTCAGCGTAACGCTGCTGCCGTTGGTACAGCGCAGCCAGATTGTTCAGCTCGGGGGCGATCCCGGATGAGTCGAGCCCATGAAGTTTTTCCAGGATCGCGATCGACCGCCGATACAACGGCTCGGCGTCGGCATCCTGTCCCTGGCTGCCATACAGCATCGCCAGATTGTTCAGCGCACCCGCGACATCCGCGTCGGACGGACCGCGGGCCTTTTCCAGGTCCGCGAGCAACTGCTGCGCCAGCGGGATCGCCTGGCTGTATTTTCCGGCACGGCTGAGTTCGGCGATCGCGGAACTGCGCGCGGCGATGTCGATCTTTTGCGCCGAAGATGGCGCGCTGAGGCAGGCCCCGACAACCAGCGCCACACCCAGCGTCAGGACCAGCCGATTGCCCGATTTCATGACCAGCAAGACCTCACCGCGCCCCAAGCGCGAGGCCTGCCATGGGTCGCGACACCGGCCGTATCAGTTCAAACGGGCGCCTGTGACGATCCGCCATCCGTGGCGCGCGCGTCGGTCACCAGCTTCACCAGCATCTTTCGCACCCCCCCGGGCCCGGTCACCCGCTCCGGAAAATCCAGCCGCAGCACCTTCGCCCCGGCCGCCATGTCGATGCCATCGGGGTCGCAACCGGTGCAGCGCCAATCGGCCGAATCTGCACCAAGCAGCCTGGTTGCGTAGAGGTTCATCGCATCGAGATGATCTTCATTCATATGCTCGATCGCGCCCTGCTCGGCCTCCAGCAGCGTTTCCGCATCGGAAATATCGGTCAGGAATTGTTCAGGCTTGAGATCGATGATCCGGCCGAACCCCGCGACCAGATGCAGGCCCAAGGGCCGGATCCTGAAGAACGCAAAATCCTTGAAATCCACGAATAGTTCGGCGGACGGATGCGCATTGAGATAGCGACGGCGCAAGATAGCCAGCTCATCCGCGTCACTTTCTTCCTCCGCCCGGCCCGCCAGCATGATCCGCGACCCTTCCAGCGGGTCGCCCTCGGCACGCTCGTCCAGCATCAGGGAAACCCTGGCATCGCCGAGGATGTTTTTGGTGTGGAGAGCGAGGCGCGAAATCAGGAGAATCGGCGAACCGTCGGGATGGCTGGCGACATTCACCAGGGAACAATAGGGATCGCCGCTGCCGGCCATCAGGGTTGCCAAAGCCCCCTGCCGGCTACGCCGCAGCAGCAATCTGGCCAATTTCGAGGGGTTGAAATCAGCCGCGGGTTGCATTGCTTATATCCGCATATCTCATTGCAATGAGAGCCTTTTTCCGGTTAAAGTAAAATGTATATAGGCTCGGCAGCTTTGGTCCGCCAAGCATTTCGGGAACTCGGTCACACTTCAGCCCAGCTTGCATTGCTCGTTGACCGCGTTCACAGCCCTTTATACGGCGCATCGCTGAAGTGCTCGCCACTATCACCGTCTCGGAAAGCAGGCTCATGCCCACAATCGCCTTGGTCGATGACGACCGCAACATTCTTACATCCGTCTCGATCGCGCTCGAAGCCGAAGGCTATCGCATCATGACTTATACGGATGGTGCTTCCGCGCTCGACGGCTTCCGCACCAGTCCGCCGGACCTTGCCATCCTCGACATCAAGATGCCGCGCATGGACGGCATGGAGACGTTGCGGCGGCTGCGGCAGAAATCCGATCTGCCGGTGATTTTCCTCACCTCCAAGGATGAGGAAATCGACGAATTGTTCGGTCTCAAAATGGGGGCCGACGATTTCATCCGCAAGCCGTTCTCGCAGAGGCTGCTGGTCGAGCGCGTCAAGGCCGTGCTGCGCCGCGCCGCGCCAAAGGATCCGACCGCCGTGCCGAAGGAAACCGATGCCAAGGCGCTGGATCGCGGGCTGCTGCGGATGGATCCGGAGCGTCACACCTGTACCTGGAAGAACGAGCCGGTGACCCTGACGGTGACCGAGTTCCTGATTCTGCAGGCGCTGGCGACGCGCCCGGGCGTCGTGAAAAGCCGCAATGCGCTGATGGACGCGGCCTATGACGATCAGGTCTATGTCGACGATCGCACCATCGACAGCCACATCAAGCGGCTGCGCAAGAAGTTCAAGGTCGTGGACGACGATTTCGAGATGATCGAAACCCTGTACGGCGTCGGCTACCGCTTCAAGGAAACCTGATTGAAAGACTTCTGCGCGCGGCTTGTTGACTGACGCAGCCGCGCGTCTGGGGTACCATGCCAAGGTGACTTACTAAGTCGACTTGCCAAGGCGAGACTTTGAGAAACAACAGCGGTTTTGGCCATTGCTAGATCGAACGCCGCCTGATCCGAGCCTGAATGCCGAGGACGCCTCGTCGTCCGCCGTGCAGGATGCCGTCGTCGCCGACACCACGCCGGCGGTGCCGGGCTGGCAGCGGCCGCTCGATTGGCTGCGCCGGCTCGGCCAGTTTTTCTTGACGCTCAGTTTCTCCAGCCTGACCCGCCGCATCGTTTCACTCAACATCGCCGGCCTGCTCGCGCTGGTGGCCAGCATTCTCTATCTCTCGCAATTCCGCGCCGGCCTGATCGATGCGCGGGCGCAAAGCCTTCTGGTGCAGGCCGAGATCATCGCCGGCGCGATCGCGGCTTCGGCGACGGTCGAGACCAATACGATCACCATCGATCCCGACCGGCTGCAGGATCTCAAGCCCGGTGAAACCTACGGCGCGCCGGACGAATATGCCGGCCTCGATTTTCCGATCAATCCGGAGCGCGTCGCGCCGGTGTTGCGGCGGCTGATCTCGCCGACCAAGACCCGGGCCCGAATTTTCGACCGCGACGGCGGACTCATCCTCGACAGCCGCAATCTCTACGGCCGTGGCGACGTGCTGCGCTTCGAACTGCCGCCGCCGACGGTGGAGAAGCCGGGCTTCGCCGAACGCACCACGATTGCGGTCCGTACATGGCTCAATCGCGGCGACCTGCCGCTCTATCGCGAGCTCGGGCCGGAGAACGGCAATGGCTACCAGGAAGTCGCGCAATCGCTGGACGGCCAAAAGAGCAGCATGGTGCGGGTCAACGAACGCGGCGAGGTGATCGTCTCGGTGGCGGTGCCGGTGCAGCGTTTCCGCGCGGTGCATGGCGCGCTGATGCTCTCGACCCAGGGCGACGACATCGACCAGATGGTGACCGCCGAACGGCTCGCGATCCTGAAAGTCGGCGGCGTTGCCGCGGTGGTGATGATCGCGCTGTCCCTGCTGCTGGCGAGCACCATCGCCGGCCCGGTGCGCCGGTTGGCCGACAGCGCCGAGCGCGTCCGGCGCCGGATCCGCACCCGCGTCGAGATTCCCGATTTCACCCGCCGCCGCGACGAGATCGGGCATCTCTCCGGCGCGCTGCGCGACATGACGGACGCGCTGTATAACCGCATCGAGGCGATCGAGATGTTTGCCGCCGATGTCGCCCATGAATTGAAGAACCCGCTGACATCGCTGCGCTCCGCGGTCGAGACGCTGCCGCTGGCGCGCAACGAGAACAGCCGCTCACGGCTGCTCGCCGTGATCGAGCATGACGTCAAGCGGCTGGACCGGCTGATCTCCGACATATCCGATGCCAGCCGGCTCGACGCCGAATTGCAGCGGCAGGATATGACGTCGGTCGATCTGCGTCGTTTGCTGACCACCCTGACCACGGTCGCCAACGAAACCAAGCGCGGCAACAACGTCGCGGTCGAAGTCCGCTTCGAAGGCCGAAACCACGGCGATACGTTCTCGGTGCCCGGCCATGATTCACGGCTGGGCCAGGTGATCTCGAATCTACTGGTCAATGCCCAGTCGTTCTCCGAGGCGGACGGCAAAGTCCGCATCATTTGCCGCCGCATCAAGTCGGAAATCGAAATCGTGGTCGACGATGACGGCCCGGGCATTCGCGACGACGCGCTGCAACGGATCTTCGAGCGCTTCTACACCGACCGCCCGCACCAGGGTTTTGGACAGAATTCCGGACTGGGGCTATCGATCTCCAAGCAGATCGTGGAAGCCCATGGCGGGCGTATCTGGGCAGAGAACCGCGCAGGCCCCGTCAGTGCCGATGGCGAAGCGACCATCGCCGGCGCGCGCTTTGTGGTCAGGCTGCCCGTGCCATGACGGACGCAGCCAATGCGAGCGTCCACGCTTCGGCGGTATTGGTTGGAAATTGCGCCGTGCTGATCCGCGGGCCGTCTGGGGCCGGCAAGTCGCGGCTGGCGTTCGATCTGATCCTGGCCGGGCGTGCCGGGCAGATCGCACCGGCGGTGCTGATCGGCGATGACCGCGTCCATCTCGAGACCCGCCAGGACCGCATCATCGTGCGACCGGCGCGCGAGCTGGCGGGCCTGATCGAAATCAGGGGGTTAGGCATTCGGCGCTGCGATTTTGCCGAACAGGCCATTGTCGGGCTGGTTGTCGACCTCAACGCGGCGGACGCCGAGCGGCTGCCGCCACCGGAAGCCTTGGTGACCCGCCTTCACGGTGTCAATTTACCGCGAATTCCCGTAGAAGCGGGTTACTCAGCACTTCCCTTGATTGTAGCTGAACTAACGACAACTCCGGGTTATGCTCATACTCAACCTTCGTCCAGTTGTGCGAAGGGAATTGGTAACCATATCAGTCCCACACTCGCGACCGAATAGACCGGCGCTGACTCTCCTGCCAAGCATTAAATTCAGGGAGAATCGCGAAAATGCCCCCTTGCGCGAGGGCTCTGGATGGTCAAAGTGGCGCGTTCGTGCGGTGCACCAAAAAGCACCCACGAGGAGTTTCCGATGATTGGTCTAGTACTTGTGACCCATGGGCGCCTTGCCGACGAATTCAAGGCGGCGCTCGAACACGTCATGGGCCCGCAAAAACAAATCGAAGCCGTGACAATCGGTGCCGAAGACGACTCCGATTTATGTCGAAGTGACATTATCGAAGCGGTCAATCGCGTCGACAGTGGCGATGGCGTTGCGATCCTCACCGACATGTTCGGCGGCACGCCTTCAAATCTTGCGATCTCCTGTATGAGCCGCCCGAAGGTGGAAGTGCTCGCGGGGATCAATCTTCCCATGCTGGTCAAGCTTGCCAAGGTTCGCGAGGAGCGATCGCTTCCCGACGCCATTGCGATGGCCCAGGAAGCCGGGCGCAAATACGTGACCATCGCGAGCCGGGTCCTCGCAGGCAAATGAGCGAGGACGACGCGTCGCCCGAAGAAATTGCCGGACCGAGCGTCCCGGCCGGCGCCGTGTCCCGTGAACTTCCCATCATCAACAAGCGCGGCTTGCATGCCCGCGCCTCCGCCAAATTCGTCCAGATGGTCGAGCGCTTCAACGCCGAAGTCTGGGTCACCAAAGGCACTGAGACCGTCGGCGGCACCTCGATCATGGGATTGATGATGCTGTCCGCAGGCCCCGGCACATCGATCACCGTCTCCGCGATCGGTCCCGAAGCCGAAGCGGCGATTGACGCGATTACCGAGCTGGTCGGCAGCAAGTTCAACGAAGAAGGCCTGTGAGCGGCAGGGAATTTTCTCGACGTCATTCCGGGGCACGCGAAGCGTGAACCCGGAATCTCGAGATTCCGGGCTCGATGCGCATCGCCCCGGAATGACGCTGAGCTTCAGGACTCGCGCAATCGCTCACTTCCCCGGCGGAACGATATAGACCTTCCAGGTGATCGCCGGACCGGGATGACCCGCAAAGAAGCGTTGCGTGGTGATTGCCACCTGCTCTGCATCCTTGCCGTTGGCCGCCATCCAGGCCTCGCAGACCGGCAGCCGCGTGTCCGTCGTATCACAGACGCCGATGAAGCCGAGCCGCCTGGCTTCTTCAAGCGAGGTCAGCCCCGACGACCAGACTTCGCCCGGCGTAAACGGCGCCGGATGATCGGGACTGTAGAACGTCATGGGTTCGCCGATCTCCGTCGTGCCGGCGACGACAGCCCATCGCGTGTTGAAACGCGTATGCCATTCCTGCGTCAATTGGCGGGCCAGTTGAGAGCGTGCGCCGTAAGCTGAAGCGCCGTTGGGGTTCAATTTCATCTCGTAGGCCGCGATGCGCGGCGACGCGAAAAGCACCGCCATCGTGGCGACGAACCAGATCGCAACGATATTAAATAGCGCGATCTTCTGCAGCCGCAGCGCCGGTATCGCGACCAGCGCCAACGGGGTCAGAAAGAACAGCGAGATACCCCAATCGGTCTTCATATAGATCGTGAAGAACAAGCCGCCGAGCGGCGGCCCGATCGCGACCACGATCTGGATGATCCAGATGTTGAGCGCCTGCGACAGGTTCACGCCCGCATTCAGGCCCCGCGACCAGGGCTGCGTCAGCAATGCCAGCGGCTGCCGCAGCAGCGTCACCCACCATCGTGGCCGCAGCGCCAGCGCAAGCACCGCCAGCGCCACGGACACCGCCAGCAGCGCCAGATTGTGGTCGATATAGCCGAGCACGAGTCCGGCGCTTTGCGTGCGGCTCGACAATCCATAGACGTCGCCGGCATAGGTCAGCGGCACGAAGTCCACTTCCTTCAGCCAAATCAGATGCGGGATCATCGCCACCAGCAGCGTGACGATGGCGACCCATGGCGCGGGCGAGCGCAGAAACAACAGCCGGTCGGGATGAATCAGCGCGGCGAGCCCGACCGCGCCGATCATGGTCAGCACCCAGTATTTCGTCATCAGCGCCAGCGCACCGGCAAGACCGAGCCACAGGCCCGATCTGACGCTGCGCTTTTCGAACGCGTTCAGATAGGCCAGCACCACCAGCGGCAGCGTTACCAGTTGCAGCAGATCCGGATTATATTTGAAGCCCTTGAAATTGAAGATCGGATAGAGCGCCAGCATCACCACGACGAAAAAGGCGCGGCGGTAATCCACCACGCGCACAGCGATCAACCAGCAAACCACGAGGCCGCAGCTCAAGGTCGCCATCGCCAGCGCATACGTGGCCCAGTCGGTGACCGGGAACAGCTTGAACCACAAACCCGCGACCCAGCCCGCCAGCGGCGGATGCTTGCCATAGCCGAGCTGGAATTTCTGACCCCAGGCGAACGCTTCGGCGACGTCCATATGGACGTCCTGCGCGGCCTTCAGGTTGATCAGGATGAAGGTCCAGAACCACGCATGGAGGGTGGCAAAACCGATCACCAGCCACGGGGCGTTCTTGCGGCTGGAAGCCCACCCCGCCAGCCACGCCGTCAGCCGCCGGAAACTCGGTCGCCGCCGCCGGCGCGCACGGGACGAAGCGGGCAAAAATGATGCAGTTGACATGGCCCTGTGCGTAGCGCGTTTTTCGCGGAAGTGGAATCAGCTTGGCGTGAAGAACCGCCGCTAAAATGGCGTAATATGGTTGCCGCGTCGGGGGCCGAATGCTATCCCGCGCCCATGACATCCATCCCTATTTCCAACATCCGCAACTTCGCCATTGTTGCGCATATCGACCATGGCAAATCGACGCTGGCCGACCGTCTGATCCAGACCACCGGGGGCCTGCAGGCGCGCGAGATGAAGGAACAAGTGCTCGATTCCATGGATATCGAACGCGAGCGCGGCATCACCATCAAGGCGCAGACGGTGCGGCTGACCTACCCGGCCAAGGACGGCAAAACCTATATCCTCAACCTGATCGACACACCCGGCCATGTCGACTTCGCCTATGAAGTGTCGCGCTCGCTGGCGGCCTGCGAAGGCTCGCTGCTGGTGGTCGATGCCAGCCAGGGCGTCGAGGCGCAGACCCTCGCCAACGTCTATCACGCGCTCGATGCCGGCCATGAGATCGTGCCGGTGCTCAACAAGATCGACCTGCCGGCGGCGGAACCGGACCAGGTCAAGAAGCAGATCGAGGACGTGATCGGTATCGATGCGTCGGATGCGGTGATGATTTCGGCCAAGACCGGCCTTGGGATCGATGACGTGCTGGAAGCGATCGTCAACCGGCTGCCGGCGCCGAAAGGCGACCGCGACGCGTCGTTAAAGGCGCTGCTGGTCGATAGCTGGTACGACGTCTATCTCGGTGTCGTGGTGCTGGTCCGGATCGTTGATGGCGTGATGAAGAAAAATCAGCGCATCCGGATGATGGGCACCAACGCCGCCTATGACGTCGAGCGCGTCGGCTTCTTCACGCCGAAGATGCAGCAGATCGAGGAACTCGGCCCCGGCGAGATCGGCTTCATCACCGCCGCGATCAAGGAAGTCGCTGACACGCGCGTCGGCGATACCATCACCGACGACCGCAAGCCGGTGACGGACATGCTGCCCGGCTTCAAGCCGGCCATTCCGGTGGTGTTCTGCGGCCTGTTCCCGGTCGACGCCGACGACTTCGAGACGCTGCGCGCCGCGATGGGCAAATTGCGGCTCAACGACGCCAGCTTTTCGTTTGAAATGGAAACCTCCGCTGCGCTCGGCTTCGGTTTCCGCTGCGGCTTCCTCGGCCTGCTGCATCTGGAGATCATCCAGGAGCGGCTGTCGCGCGAATTCGATCTCAATCTGATCGCGACCGCGCCGTCGGTCATTTACAAAATGCGTCTCACCGACGGACAGGTGATCGAGATTCACAATCCGATCGACATGCCCGACGTAGTGAAGATCGCCGAGATCGAAGAGCCCTGGATCGAGGCCACCATCCTCACCCCGGACGAATATCTCGGCAGCGTGCTCAAGCTGTGCCAGGACCGCCGCGGTTCGCAGAAAGAGCTCACCTATGTGGGCAACCGCGCGATGGTGAAATACGAACTGCCGCTCAACGAGGTGGTGTTCGATTTCTACGACCGCCTGAAATCGGTCTCCAAGGGCTACGCCTCGTTCGACTATCACCTCACCGACTACAAGCCCGCCGACCTCGTCAAGATGCAGATCCTGGTCAACAACGAGCCGGTGGATGCGCTGTCGATGCTGGTCCACAAGACGCGCGCCGAAGGCCGTGGCCGCGCCATGGTCGAGAAGATGAAGGAACTGATCCCGCCGCACATGTTCCAGATCCCGATCCAGGCCGCGATCGGCGGCAAGGTGATCGCCCGCGAAACCGTGCGCGCACTGCGCAAGGACGTCACCGCCAAATGCTACGGCGGCGACATCACGCGGAAGAGAAAACTTCTGGAGAAGCAGAAGGAAGGCAAAAAGAAAATGCGGCAGTTCGGCAAGGTCGACATCCCGCAGGAAGCCTTTATTGCCGCGCTGAAGGTGGATAGCTGAGGGAACGCCTTCCTTTTGCTATCGTTTTTGCCGCATCGCACGCGCCCCGTCGCACGGGAACGGCGCGATTACCGACATGCAGCCCGCGCATCGCTATCCCCTCGCTTTCATCTTGATCCGTATCGCCAGATAGACCAACATGGCGCTAATTGATCACTCGATAAAGGGCGAGGAAACCGTATGAATAAGCCCGCAACGTTGGGCCTGATCGAGCGCGCCAAGTCGCTCGCACCCCTGATCGCGCAAGAGGCCGACGAGATCGAGCGGACCCGGCGTCTCACGCCGCCGGTGGTCTCCGCCCTGCTCGAAAACGGGCTTTACCGCTCGCTGCTGCCGCAAAGCGTCGGGGGACATGAGGCGCAGCCCCAGATTTTCATGCAGATGATCGAGGAAATCGCCAAGGTCGATGCCTCCACCGCCTGGTGCCTCGGCCAGTGCAGCGTCTGCGGGATGACGGCGGCTTATCTCGATCTCGATGTGGCGCATCAAATATTCGACGCGCCCGACGCCGTCCTCGCCTGGGGCGCGGTCTCCCACGCGGTGCAGGCGGAGCCAGGCGGGTATCGCATCTCTGCGCGCTGGGATTTCGCCAGCGGCTCGCGCCAGGCCAATTGGCTCGGCGCCCATGTCCAGATCATCCAGCCCGACGGCACCAAGCGGCTAAGGGCCAATGGCGCGCCGGAGGTGCATACCATCGTATTCCCCGCAACCAGCGCCACCATGTACGACGTCTGGGACGTGATCGGGCTGCGCGGCACCGGCACCGACTCCTATTCGGTCGAGGATCTGTTCATCCCGGAAAATTTCATCGCGTTTCGCGACGATCCCTCCGGCTTGCGCGAAAAAGGCCCGCTCTACGCCTTCACGACCTTCGCGATGTTCGGACTGGGCTTCGCCGCGATCTCGGTCGGCGTTGCGCGCGCAACGCTCGATGCCATGATCGATCTGGCGCGGGGCAAGGCGTCGCTCGGCCAGAAAGCGATGCGCGAGAACAATGCGGTTCTGGCCGGGCTCGGGCGCATGGAAGGCAATCTACGCGCCGCACGCGCCTATATCTATGCCAACGCCAATGAGGCCTGGGAGGAGGCGCTGCAAACCGGCAAGCTCTCGGAAGATCGCCGCCTCGCGCTGCGTCTGGCCGCGACCTGGACCATTCATCAGGCCGCCTCCGTGGTCGATGCCGCCTATCACATGGCGGGCGCCACCGCCGTGTTCCGCGCCAACAAGTTCGAGCGCCGGTTCCGCGACATGCACGCGATCGCGCAGCAGATCCAGGCCCGCGACACCCATTATGAGGATGTCGGCAGAATGTTGCTGGATGCCAGCGCCACTATCCCGCGCGGACCGACAAACTAGGACGTATTCAGGCGAAGAGGATACCCGCGCCAAATGGCCGCGGGTCCGATACCGGATGTCATCCGTGCCGGCGGGGGCGTAGAAATACGCACGGGTGGCGCTTTCCACAGGCCGCTGAGCTGGCGCTTCTCTGCGACCACTAGGGTTGTGTTTGCGCAAGCTTGCGACCCTGCGGGCAAGCAGTTGTTAAGCACTTTCTGGGACCGTCCGCAGTCATACTGACGCGGAGCCCCGACTTCCCATGTTCCAACTTCGATCGATCGCGGCCCGCCTGATCCTCGCGATCTCGCTGACCGTCGCGGCGGCCTGCGGCATCCTCGGAACGTTCTCGATCATCCAGGAGCGCGCCCTGATGCGGCTGGCGCTCGATCAGCAGCTCAAGCTGCAATATGACAGCGTCATTGCCGCCATCGATTACGAAGGCCGGGCCGCGATGGCGGTCAGCGCCGTGGTCGCCAATCTGCCGCCGGTCGCGGAAGCTGTTGCCAACGGCGACCGCGACGCACTGGCCGCGCTGCTCACGGCGCCGATGGCGGCGTTGAAGCTGCAGGGCATCCCGCTGATCAGCTTCCACGCGCCGCCGGCCATCGCCTTCTTCCGGGCCCACGATCCCAAGACGTTCGGCGAGGACATCTCGGTGCGGCGCACGACCGTGGTGGAGTCAAACAAGACCGGCAAGCCGATCGTCGGTGTCGAGGCCGGACGGGATTCGCTGAGTATCTTCGCGATGACGCCGCTGATGCGCGACGGCAAGAGCCTGGCCGTCGCCGATATCGGCGTACCCTTTGGCAAGCAATTCGTCGACAGCACCAAGCAGCGCTTCGGTGTCGATCTCGCCGTGCATCGCTTCGACGGCAAGGCCTTCGCCAGGATCTCTTCGACCATGGGCGACAGCTTGGAGGCTACCCAGGACGAACTCAAAAGCGTGTTCGATGGCGGCACCTTGCGTCGCGACGCCATGCTCAACGGCCATCCCGCCGCGCTCTATCTCGGGCAGGTCAAGAATTATGCCGGTCAGCCGATCGCGGTAATCGAACTGGTCAAGGATACCACCGCCTATGAGGCGGCCGCGGCAAGCTCGCAGCGCAATCTCGTTTTCGGCGCGCTCGCCATTCTTGCCGCCGCCGCTTTGCTGGCATTCCTGCTCGGCCGCGGCATGTCGCGCCCGCTGACGGCGATTACCGATGTGATGAAGCGCCTGTCGAGCGGCGATACCGATGTGACGATCCCCGGCGGCGACCGAAAGGATGAACTCGGCTCGATGGCGGGCGCGGTCGATGTATTCCGCCGCAACATAATCGAGGCGCGCACGCTGCGCGATGCGCAGGAGGCCGCCAAGCTGCAGACCGAAGACGAGAAGAAGACGTTACAGCGCCGGATGGCCGATCGTTTCGAGGCCGACGTCAAAAGCGTGGTGGGCGCCGTGGCGCGGGCCACGGAGGACATGCAGCGCGCGGCGGTGAAGATCACCGAAAGCGTCAACGGCACATCCGAACAGGCCACGGCGGCCGCTGCCGCCTCCGAGGAAGCATCGGCCAGCGTCAGCACGGTCGCCGCGGCCACCGAACAACTGGCTTCGTCGGTGGCCGAGATCGGCCGCCAGGTCACCCACTCCAGCGATGTCGCCGATGCCGCCGTGACCAAGGCCGGTGAGACCACCGAAATGGTCGGAGGCCTCGCGGCCGCGAGCGAGAAAATCGGCGATGTGCTTCGCCTGATCGGCGCGATCGCGAGCCAGACCAATTTGCTGGCGCTGAACGCCACCATCGAGGCGGCCCGCGCGGGTGAAGCCGGCCGGGGCTTTGCCGTAGTCGCATCCGAAGTCAAAAATCTCGCCAGCCAGACCGCGAAGGCCACCGAGGAGATCGCCGGTCAGGTCGCCGCGATCCAGTCCTCCACCAGCAATTGCGTCGCGGCGATCGGCGGCATCGGCAGCACCATCCGGGAAATCAGCGGGATTGCGATCACCATCGCGGCAGCCGTCGAACAACAAGGCTCGGCGACGCGCGAGATTGCGCGCAGCGTGCAACAGGTCGCCGCCGGGACCAGCGAAGTCGCCGTCAACGTCGCCGGCGCCAGCCATGCGGCGGACCAGTCGCGCGTACTGGCCGATACCGTTCTCGGAGCATCCAACCAGCTCAACCAGCACACGGCCGCGCTGTTCGAAAGCGTCGACACCTTCCTCGCCGGCCTGCGCAACGCCGCTTAGAGCCTCATCGGTTCTGATTGAATCAGAACCGTGCTCTGGTCTTTTGTTTTAAGGCGTTTTCTTCACGCGAACCGGTGTCCACTTCGCTCGAAAACGCTATGGATGCTTTGCCGTAACTGATTCCGGCGCGCGTTAAACCATGCTCTAATCGCAACCGATTGTCAGACTAAAATCTTGGAAAGTCGGATGAAGGCCACGATGAAGAAGGCCGCGAAGACAACACGCGTGGCGAAAAAAAGCCCGCCCGCTCCGTCGGACCCCGCGGTCGAAGCCGTGTTCGACGCCTATCCAAAGCCGCTCAAGACCAAATTGCTGGCGCTGCGGCGCCTGATCTTCGATACCGCCAGGACCACCAAGGGCGTCGGCGCACTGCAGGAAACCCTGAAATGGGGCCAGCCGAGCTATCTCACGCCGGAAACAAAAAGCGGCAGCACGATCCGGATCGATCAGGTGAAATCCACCCCCGGCCAATACGCCGTGTACTTCCACTGCCAGACCAATCTGGTCGAGACCTTTCGCGAGCTCTACCCCAAGGAATTGCGCTATGGCGGTAACCGCAGCATCTTGCTGAATGCGCAGGACGAGGTCCCCGAGGCGGCGCTGCGCCACTGCGTGGCGCTGGCGCTGACCTATCATCTCACCAGGCGTAAAACCGCGCGCTAGATCCCGATCTCAGGCGACGCGTTCGGTGCTCCCGGACACGCGGATATGGTCGCCGGATTGCATCTTCAACATTTCGAGGATTTCGGCATTGGGCCGCGCGTGGCTGAACAGGAAGCCCTGAGCCTCGTGGCAACCTTCGTTGCGCAGGCAGTTCAGTTCAGCTTCCGTCTCGACACCCTCGGCGGTGATGGTGACGCCCAGACCGACGCCGAGGCTGATGATCGAACGCACGATCGCCTGCGCGTCGCGATTTGCGGCGAGGTCGCGCACGAACGACTGGTCGATCTTGATCTTGTCGAACGGAAAGCTTCGCAGATAACTCAGACTGGAATAGCCGGTGCCGAAATCGTCCATCGAGATGCGCACGCCCAGCGCCCGCAACGCATGCAGCGTGGCCAGCACCTGGCCGCTTTTTTCCAAAAGCAAGGTCTCGGTGATTTCCAGCTCCAGCCGCTTGGCCGACAGGCCGGATTGCTTGAGCGCATCCATCACGATCGACAGCAGATTGCCGGTGCGGAACTGCAGCGGTGACAAATTGACCGCGACCCGCACATCCTCCGGCCACAGTACGGCATCGGCGCAGGCGCGGCGCAGCATCAGGCCACCGAGGCCGTTGATCAGGCCGGTTTCCTCGGCGACGGGGATGAATTCCGCAGGCGAAATCATGCCGCGTTCGGGATCCGGCCAGCGTACCAGCACCTCGAAACCGGTGATGCGTCCGGTCGCCAGATCGATCAGCGGCTGGTAATAGGGCCGCAGTACTTCGTTCTGGATCGCATCACGCAGGTCCGCTTCGATCTTGCGGCGGCTTTGGGCACGCGCGTCCATTCCCGCTTCGAAAAAGCTGAAAGTACCGCGCGAATCGTTCTTGGCGCGCGACAGCGCCATATCCGCGTTCTTGAGCAGCTTTTCGGACTCGTCACCGTCACCGGGCGCCATCGCGATCCCGATGCTGGCGCCGATCACGATGGAATGACCGTCAAACAAATAGGGGTCGCCAATCGCCTCCAGCAGCCGCCTGGCCAGCAATACCGCATCGTCCGGCCGCGTCAGCCCGCTCTGGACGATCGCGAATTCGTCGGAGTTGAGGCGGGCCAGCGTGTCTTCCTCGCGCAACGTCGAGCGCAGCCGCTTGGCGACCGCGCGCAACAGCTTGTCGCCGATGCCATGGCCGAGCGAATCGTTGACCGCCTTGAAATTGTCGATGCCGAGCACGAGCACCGCCGCCTTGTCCGAGCTGCGCCGCGTATGCAGCAGGATCTCGTCCATCTTCTGACGCAGCAGGTTGCGGTTCGGCAGGCCCGTCAGGCTGTCGTGCTGGGCCATGAAGGCGAGCCGCGCTTCGGCGCGCTTGCGCTCCGTGATGTCCATCAGCGCCAGCAGCACCGCCGGCTGGTCGCCATACATCAACTGACGCGAATAGATCGCCAGATCGATCAATGTGCCGTCGGCCCGCACATGCTTCCAGGTCCGCGCCGCCTGTTCGTCGCTGCTATGCTCGCCGATCCATGGCGGATCGGATGCAAAGGCCTGCACGCTGCGGATGGTGAGTTTCTCGAACTCCGCACGGCTATAGCCGTAATGCTCGACCGCGGCGGCATTGACGTCAAGGATACGTTCATCGTCCAGCGCGCAGACGATCATCGGAATAGGATTGCTGTCGAACAACAGCCGGAACGAGGCCTCCCGCTGCTTCAGCTCGGTGATATCGACGCGCAGGCCGATGACGCCGCCGTCCTCGGTCAGCCGCTCCTCGATCAGAATGCAGCGGCCATCGGCCAGGACCTGCTCATGGCGCTCGCTGGGCTGATAAAGCCGGGCCAGCCGCTCGGCGATCCATTCCTCTTCGCGGCCGATCGCTTCGGGATAATCACCGCGCTCGACGCCGATGCGGATGGTGTCCTGCAATCGCGCGCCGGGCACGAACAGGTCCGAACTGCGGCTATAGATTTCAGCGTATTTCTTGTTCCAGAGAATGTAGCGGCCATCGGCGTCGAGAAACACAATGCCCTGCGGCAGGATGTCGATCGCCTCGCGCAGCCGCTCGTGGGATTTTCGCGCTTCCGCGACCGCCGCCTCGGCCTCCGCACGCATGCGCATGATCTCGCCGACCTCGGCTGAAACAAGCCGATTGCGATTTGCGCGTTTCGGGCTGCGCTTGGCCGCCTGGCTGGTCAACGCTGTGCGGGTACTCGCCGCGCGCTTGTTCTTTTTTGTTTTCTTCGCCGGACTTGTCGGCATTGGCGCCTCACTTGCATTCTGCGGGTACCGTTCTCCGATAAGTATCTGAAAAATTGGTATCTCTTGCCGCAGCGCCTTCGCGCCGCTGGGCTCGATTGCGCACAATACGGGTGTTGCCGGTGTTCCCCTTGCCCGTTTAAGAGGCGAATTTGCCAATAAACAAGGGAAAGACAGCCGGCGGCGGTCGCACAGCCGCCAGCCCTTATCAAATCGTCTAAGCTCTGTTCACGCACGTTGGGATTGCATCCAGACTGCGCGAAATTTCGTCAATGATTTATAGGGTTATCGAACGGTAAAAACCGCGGCTTGCATTGCCGGTTCCGTCATCCCTTCGAAATCCCGTTCCGTGTATTGCGGGCCATCGACGCTGACGCCTGCGCCGGGATGATTTGTCCATCCGGACCACGACATCGGCGCGGGCGGATGTCAGCGCCAAACCGAACAATACCGACATCGGCAAATATCCCTTGGGCGAACCTTCCGCCTGTCAGCAGCTTCATGCTCGCGCTCCTGCCGCCGCCCAATACGACGGATGATGCGAATTCAGTCTGGCTTGTAAAGACGGCGCGCTGGTTGAGCGTTTGCGAAAGCACTGGGGATCAAGCGATTGCGATGGGCGCGTCATATTCCGAATGCGTAATTTCGTGCTACCCTCGTGTGATATAGAGTGCCCTCATGAATCTCCGTCTGATTCTCACTTCCCTGCTCGCATCCGCCGCCATCGTCAGCGCCTCCGCCGCACTGGCGCAGGACAAGGGCAGCGTCGATCCAAAGCCGCTACCGCCACTGGCCAATCCCAACGATCCCAAACTCGGCGCCAAGGAGCTGTTCGGCCGCAAGATCCTTCCCACCACGGGACCGACGCGCGTGGTCGGCTTCTACGCCCATGGCTGCATCGCAGGCGCGCAGGCGCTGCCGATCAACGGCGACACCTGGCAGGTGATGCGCTTGTCACGCAATCGCAACTGGGCGCATCCCGACATGGTCGCGTTGCTGGAACGCCTGTCGGCCAAGGTCCACAAGGACGCCGGCTGGCCCGGGATATTGGTCGGCGACATGTCGCAGCCGCGCGGCGGTCCGATGTTCACCGGCCATGCCAGCCATCAGGTCGGACTCGATGCCGACATCTGGCTGACGCCGATGCCCAACCGGACGTTGTCGCGCAATGAACGCGAGGAAATGTCCGCCGTCATGATGGTGCGCCATGACCGGCTCGATATCGATCCGACCGTCTGGACGCCGAACCATCTGACCGTGATCCGTGATGCCGCGCAGGAGCCGAGCGTCCAGCGCATCTTCGTCAATGCCGCGATCAAGAAGGCGCTGTGCCGCGAAGCCAAGGGCGACCGCAGCTGGCTCTCCAAGGTACGCCCGATGTACGGCCATGATTATCATTTCCACATCCGTATCAAATGCCCCGCGGGTGCGACCGAATGCGAAACCCAGCCGCCGCCCTCGGACGAAGAAGGCTGCAATGCGGCAGATTTCACTTATTGGTTCCAGGATTCGGTTCTTCATCCCAAGCCTGAGCCCGAGCCTGCGAAACCGCGGCCGGCGATGACGATGGCGGCTCTGCCGCCCGCCTGCCGCCAGGTGCTGGCTGCCCCGAATGCCAAGCCTTAATGAACCAAGCCTCAATGAACCGAGCCATGGCGAACCATGACGGCGTTTCATTCCGCCTGAAAATGCGCTAATCCTCAGGTCTCGCCGCGCCGTAAGCGCGGGCGAAGCTTCGGATCAGGGCTACTGATTCCATTCCATCCCGATATGCCGGTGCAGGCCTTCGTCATGCACGGGATGAACACTGTAAAGGATCGATTCATGCGCATCAGTGCACGCAATCAAATCAAAGGCACCGTCGTCGAAGTGAAGAAGGGCGCGACAACGTCGCACGTCCTCGTCGATATCGGCAACGGTCACACCATCACCTCCTCGATTACCAATGAGGCGGTCGATGAATTGGGCATCAAGGCCAAGGGCCACGTTACCGTCGTCGTGAAGGCTTCGGACGTCATGATCGGAGTAGACTAATATGCGCGCACCGCTTCTCGTTGCCTTGACGTTGCTTGGAGCGGTGCCCGCATGGGCGGCAGACGAGCCGAGCGGCTGCGACAAGTTCAAGTGGAATATCGATCACGAGCGCGCGGTGCTCACCGCGCCGGATCGCGTCAAGCTGGCCTCGGGCGCTGAGCTTGCGGCCGTGCCGGCCACCGGCATGACCGTGAGCTTGACCACGCCAGCCGAGGCCAAGCTGCCCACGCCGCCGGAACGCGCGCCCAAGGAAGGCACCTTCGCCGGCTTCATCGGCTTCAAAAGCGTGAAGGCCGGGATTTACACCGTCAGCATGCCAACCGGTGCCTGGATCGATTTAGTGCAGGATGGACATAACCTGAAGCCCAAAGCGTTCAGCGGTGCGACCGATTGCGACGGCATCCGCAAGACCGTGAAGTTCGAGCTTTCGGCAAGCCCGTTCGTGCTGCAACTCACCGGAACCAAGGACAATTCGATATCGGTCGCGATCCTGCCGTCTGAATTGCCCTGACCAGATCCCGCGCGCCCTGACGTCTGCGGACTTTACCCCGACCATCAGCCTGCTATTGTTTTTGCACGCGATATCCCCGGCGACCGTAAGTCGCCGGGATCAGTGGAACGGCGCTTCCGCCTGTCGCATTTTTCACCCATGCCTGACTTGCGCGCGAATAGCGCCGCGGGCCGGAGCGGAGCGCCTTTCATGCATCGTCTTTTAACGCATCGTCCTTTCACGCGTCCTCTCGCCGGGCTTTTCATCGCCATCACGCTCCTGTGCGGATCTGCCGCATCCCCGGCTTTGGCGCAGGACAAGAGCCTGACGGTATTTGCCGCGGCGTCGATGAAGAATGCACTCGACGAGCTTGATGCCGCCTATACCGCCAAGACCGGCGTCAAGATCACTGCGAGCTATGCCGCGAGTTCGGTGCTGGCCAAGCAGATCGAACAGGGCGCGCCGGCGGACATTTTCGTCTCCGCCGATACCGACTGGATGGATTATGCGATTGCCAAGAAGTCCATCAACGAGCCGACGCGGATCAACCTGCTCGGCAACAGCATCGTCCTGATCGCCCCGAAGGACTCCGGCGTCGCGAATGTCACGATCGGCCAGGGCTTCGATCTCGCCAAATTGGCCGGTGCCGGCAAGATCGCGACCGGCGATGTGAGCTCGGTTCCGGTCGGCAAATACGCCAAGGCGGCATTGGAAAAACTCGGCGCCTGGGACGCTGCGGCGCCGAAATTCGCAATGGCCGAGAGCGTGCGCGCGGCACTGACATTGGTGGCGCGCCAGGAAGCGGTGCTCGGGATCGTCTATGCCACCGACGCCAAGGTCGAGCCTGGCGTCAAGATCGTCGGCACCTTCCCGGCCAATTCACATCCGCCGATCATCTACCCGGTGGCGGCGACGACGACCGCGAAGACCGAAGCCAAGGATTATCTCACCTTCCTGCAGACTGCAGCCGCGAAGGCCGTGTTCGATAAATACGGGTTCTCGTTTCTCGCCAGCCCCACAAACTAAAACGCGTGTTCGACATCTCGCCAACGGAATGGACGGCGATCCAGCTTTCGCTGCGGGTCGCCACGGTCGCAACATTGGTCGCCACGCCGCTCGGGATCGCGGTGGCATGGCTGCTGGCGCGGCGTGAATTCTGGGGCAAGTCGGTCGTCGATGCGATTATTCATCTGCCGCTGGTGCTGCCGCCGGTCGTCACCGGCTATCTGCTGCTGCTGACATTCGGCCGGCGCGGCCTGGTCGGCACGTGGCTTGCCGACCATCTCGGGCTCGTATTCGCGTTTCGCTGGACCGGCGCCGCGCTGGCGTGCGGCATCATGTCGTTTCCGCTGCTGGTGCGGCCGATCCGGCTGTCGATCGAGGCCGTGGATCAGCGGCTGGAGCAGGCGGCGGGAACGCTGGGCGCGACGCCGTGGCGGGTGTTCCTGAGCGTCACGTTACCACTGGCGCTGCCGGGCGTGCTCGGCGGGATGGTGCTCGGCTTCGCCAAGGCGATCGGCGAATTCGGCGCGACCATCACGTTTGTCTCGAATATTCCGGGCGAGACCCAGACCATTTCGTCGGCGATCTATTCCCTGATCCAGACGCCTGACGGCGATACCGCAGCGCTGCGGCTGGTCGTGGTTTCGGTTCTGATCGCGATGGCCGCGCTGATTGCTTCCGAGTGGTTCGCGCAACGCGCCACCCAACGCCTGCATGGGAATTGACCATGCTGCGGGTCGATGTCTCAAAACAACTCGGCGAATTTTCGGTGGAGGCTTCGTTTGCCAGCGAAGGCCGCGTGACCGGACTGTTCGGCGCCTCCGGCGCCGGCAAGTCCTCGCTGATCAACATGATCGCGGGACTGCTGCAACCGGATCGCGGCGTCATCAGCATCGATGGCGAAACGCTGGATAACACCGCTGAACACATCCATATCCCGGTGCATCGCCGCCGGATCGGCTATGTATTCCAGGACGCGCGGCTGTTTCCGCATCTCGATGTGCGCCACAACCTCGACTACGGGCGGCGCATGAACCGTCTTGCCGACGACCCCGCCGCGCGCAAGCGCGTCATCGATCTGCTCGATATCGGCAATTTGCTGGACCGCCGTCCCGGCCGGCTGTCCGGCGGCGAGCGCCATCGCGTAGCGCTCGGACGCGCTCTGCTGTCGCAGCCGAGGTTGTTGCTGCTGGACGAGCCGCTGAGTTCGCTGGATGAAGAGCGCAAGGAGGAAATCCTGCCCTATCTGATGCGCCTGCGCGATGAAGCCGGTATTCCCATGGTCTATGTCAGCCACGACGCCGCCGAGTTGCGCCAGCTTGCGACCGAGATCGTGATGCTCCGGCGCGGACGCGTCACCGCCTTCGGCGGCGCCGAGGTGCTGCCGCCGGCCGTGTCGCCAGCCTGAACCCAATCGCTAAATCCCGGCGACCGACGCCCATATCTTCGACAGCCTGGCCTTGAATGCGGCCATCCGCGTCAGCGGGGCCGCCGCTTCCTGCTCTTCAGGCAGGCGAAGGCCGACGACATTGACGCGGCCGCCGCTAAGGCTGCGCGCCACCAGATCGATGGGATCGAGCGTCAGCGTCGCGCCTTCCTTGGGCGCATGATCGAGATGGATGTCGAAATAATCCGCCAGTGTCAGTTTCGCTTGCTCCGCATCGACGTTGACGCCGTAGATCTGTGCCAGTTCGCCCAGCGTGTGTTCGCCTGACACCATGAAGTCGCCAAGCAGATGCGGATCGGGCGCCGAACTCGGCAGCATGTCGACAAAGAACCGATCCAGCGCTTCGGCCTTTTCCGGCGGCGCCAGCAAATAGATGTAGTCGCCGGGCCGAACCGGATCGGCCTCGGCCGGCGAGAGAATATGCTGATCGCGGATCACCAGTGTCGGCTTCGACCAGGACGGAATGAGTCCGCGCCGGAAATACAGGCTTTTCGGCCGCACCGAATAGCCGACCAATTGCTGCTCGAGCTGACCGGGCAGATCAAGCTCGACCCGCCGCGGCGCACGATCAGCCCGCGGCAACGCGACGTGGAGACGTCTCGCGGCGGCGGCCAGCGTCCAGCCCTGCAGCAACAGCGAGATGATGACGACGACAAAGGCGACGTCGAAATAGAGATAGGCTTTCGACAGGCCAACCAGCATCGGGATCGAGGCCAGGAAGATCGCGACCGCACCACGCAAACCGGTCCAGGCGATGAAGATTTTTTCGCGCCAATTGAAGCGAAACGGCATCAGGCAGAAGAATACCGCGAGCGGCCGCGCCACCAGCATCAGCACCAGCGCGATGATCACGGCCGGCACAATGCTGGTGACCAGCCGCTGCGGCGAGACCAGGAGGCCGAGCATCACGAACATCACGATCTGCGCCAGCCAGGTTGCGGCGTCGAGAAACGTCACGACCGAATTATGCGCGCGGGTCGGCCGGTTGCCGATGATGATGCCGGCCAGATAGACCGAGAGAAACCCTGAGGCGTGGCCTATTTGCGCCGCGCCAAAAATCACCAGCGCGGCGGTGGTAACAAAAGGCGCGTGCAGGCCCTGCGGCAGCGCCACGCGATTGAGCGCCAGCACCACCAGACGGCCGCCGATGATGCCGACAATGCCGCCAAGCACAGCTTCACGGAGAAGTTCCGAAATCACATGCGACGCCGAGCTTTGGCCGACCGAAATAAGCTCGACCAGCATCAGCGTGAGGAACACCGCGAACGGATCGTTGGTACCGGATTCCGCCTCCAGCGTCGCGCCGACACGGGGACGCAGCCGCAAGCCCTGCGCGTGCACCAGAAGAAACACCGCCGCCGCGTCGGTGGACGCGACCACCGCACCCACCAGCAGCCCTTCGGTCCAGTTCAGGTCGAGCGCATATTTGGCGACCGGTGCGGTGATCAATGCCGTCAGCAGCACGCCAACGGTGGCCAATACCATCGAGGGCGCCAGTACCGCACGAATGCTCTGAAACCGCGTGCGCAGGCCGCCATCGAACAGGATCAGCGCCAGTGCGACCGATCCCACCAGATAGGTGGTGTGGACATCGTCGAACCGCACCTGCCCGGGGCCGGAATCCCCCGCCAGCATGCCGACCACGAGAAACACCAGCAGCAACGGCGCGCCGAAGCGCAGCGCAAGCAGGCTGGACAGAATGCCGGCCATCACCAGAACGGAGCCGAGAAGAATGGCTATGCTGACCGAGTCGAGAGAAGCCATGAACCTCCGCAGGTCGCTGCAAATAATTGTGCAAATCCTTGCAATTGCATCCTTATCGTCGCCGCACCTCGACGCCAACCCATTTATGACGATAGCGGCAATGTGCCCGATCCTGTGGCTAAGTCCACGTCACCGGCTCCAGCAGATATTGGCGTATCGATGGCGTCGGCGCCGTGGTTATGGGAATCTGCCGGCGCTTCGAATCAAACTCGCCCTGACGATCCACCCAAGTATGAGATTTGACGATGGACATGTCTGACGTCACCGATTTCCTCCACACCGCGGCCCGTTCGGTCGGGGCCGAGGTCACGTCGCCATGGTTCTATCTGCAACTCGGGCTGATCCTGGCCGCTACCGGCATCGCCTTCGCCAGCGACGCCGCCATTCGGTCGCGGATCGACACGACTTCGCTGGCGATGGGCTGGCCCGCGCCGCTGCGGCTGTTGGTGCGGGTATTGATCGGCAGCGTCTCCACCGCGGTCTTTGCCATCGTAATCATCGCCGCCCGCGTCACTATGTATCACGCGACATGGCCAAGCCGGAGTTACCTGCTGATCGTCGCGGCGAAACTCGCGCTCGCCTGGCTCGCCATCCGGCTCGTCACTTCGGTCATTCGTAACGCCTTCATCGTCAGACTTGTGTCGCTGTCGGCATGGCTGGTGGCGGCCCTGAGCATCATCAACCAGCTCGATCCGACCATCGATGCGCTGGATTCGGTCTCTATCGTGCTCGGCGGATTACGGCTGACGCCCCTGCTGTTGATCAAGCTCGGCGTGCTGCTGGCCGTGGCGTTGTGGCTGTCGAATATCGCCAGCAATTTTGCCGAAAGCCGGATCACGCGCTCCAGCGATCTCACGCCGTCGATCCAGGTGCTGCTGGTCAAGATGATCCGCCTTGCGCTGATGATATTCGCAGTGGCGATGGTGATGAGCGCGGTCGGCATCAATCTTTCGGCGCTCGCGATCTTCTCCGGCGCGGCCGGCGTCGGCATCGGCTTCGGCCTGCAGAAAATCGTCGCCAATTTCATCAGCGGCATCATCCTGCTGGCGGACAAGTCCGTGAAGCCCGGCGATCTGGTCACCATCGGCGACAGTTCGGGGCGCATCAGCGCGATGAAGACCCGCTATATTTCGGTGGCGGCCGGCGACGGCCGCGAGTTCCTGATTCCGAATGAGGATCTGGTGACGCAGAAAGTCACCAACTGGACCTACACCGACAAGAACACGCTGGTGAAGGTCAATTTCGGCACCAATTACGAGGCCGATCCGCGGCTGGTCTGCAAGCTCGCCATCGGCATCGCCGCCGCGTCGCCGCGGGCGTTCAAGGACAAGCCGCCGAACTGCATCCTGACCGAGTTCGCCGAGGCCGGGATGAAGTTTTCCCTGACCTTCTGGATTTCCGATCCTGACGGCATGGACAATGTGAAGAGCGACGTGATGCTGTCGCTGTGGGAGACGTTCAAGCGCGAGGGCATCCGGGTGCCCTACCCGGTGCGAGAAATCCGTGTCCGCGGCGGCGCCCTGCCGGTCGAAACCATCGAGGTTTCGGGCTGAGCGGAGACCCTTATTCCGGCTGGAGCCGTACCGGGAATACCCGCAGTTCCGGCTGTGTCCTATGCGGCGGAGGGGCCTTGGGCGGCCAACCTTGGCTTGCACTCACAGCGCCAATCATTAAATTAGGCCCTCAAATCAACCCCTTCCCACAAAGATACCCCCGCCCATGAGCTACGTCGAAGCCTCCGATACCTCCTTGCGCAAGACCGGACAGATCAAGCTGCACGGTCCCAGCGGTTTTGCGGGGATGCGCAAGGCGGGCGCGCTGGTGGCCAAGTGCCTCGACGATCTCACCGACATCGTAAAGCCGGGCATCCCGACTTCCGTGATCGACGAATTCGTCCGCGATTTCGCGTTCCGGCACGGCGCCTATCCCGCCACCCTGATGTATCGCGGCTATCGCTATTCGACCTGCACCTCGATCAACCATGTGGTCTGTCACGGCATGCCGGGCGACCGGGTGTTGAAGGAAGCCGACATCGTCAATGTCGACGTGACCTTCATCGTCGAGGGCTGGTACGGCGATTCCAGCCGGATGTATGCGATCGGCCCGATCGCCCGCAAGGCAGAGCGGCTGATCGAGGTCACCTATGAGGCCATGATGCGCGGCATCGCCGCAGTCAAGCCGGGCGCCACGACAGGCGATATCGGCCATGCCATCCAGAGCTTCGTCGAGCCGCAGGGCATGAGCGTGGTGCGCGATTTCTGCGGACACGGTCTCGGCCGCATGTTTCACGACGAGCCCAACATCATTCACGTCGGCCGCCCCGGCGAGGGCGTGCCGCTGAAGCCCGGCATGTTCTTCACCATCGAGCCGATGATCAATCTCGGCAAGCCGCATGTGAAGATCCTGTCCGACGGCTGGACCGCGGTGACGCGCGATCGCTCGCTGTCGGCACAGTTCGAGCATTCGGTCGGCGTGACGTCCACCGGTGTCGAAGTGTTCACGCTGTCGCAACGCCATGCCGAAAAGGCGCCGGCGGCGGCGTAATTCTGGCTGCGACAACACTTCCCGGTTGCAAAACCTGACCGGCGCGGCATGCTGCTGCCGATGCCCGCAAAATCTTCCCAATCCGACGACCGGCCGAGCGAGACGCCGCATTATCACGGCCACCGCGAGCGGCTGCGCGAGCGCTTTCGCAGTGCCGGCGCCGATGCGCTGAGCGATTACGAATTGCTCGAAATGGTGCTGTTCCGCGCGCTGCCGCGCGGCGACGTCAAGCCGCTGGCAAAATCCCTGATCAAGAAATTCGGCTCATTCGCCGAAGTGGTTCACGCGCCGCCGACGCGGCTGCGCGAGGTCGATGGCGTTGGCGAAGCGACCATCACCGAGCTGAAGCTGATCGCGGCGGCCGCCAACCGTGTGGCCAAAGGCCAGGTGCAGCAGCGCACCATGCTGTCATCCTGGAACGAGGTGCTCGACTATTGCCGGACCAGCATGGCGTTCGCCGACAAGGAGCAGTTTCGCATCCTGTTTCTGGACAAGCGCAACCAGTTGATCTCCGACGAGGTGCAGCAGGTCGGCACCGTGGACCATACACCGGTCTATCCGCGCGAGGTAATCAAGCGCGCGCTGGAATTATCGGCGACCGCGATCATCCTGGTGCACAACCACCCCTCCGGCGATCCGACGCCGTCGCAGGCCGACATCCACATGACCAAGGCGATCATCGACATCGCCGCGCCGCTCGGCATCTCCGTGCACGACCACATCATCGTCGGCAAGAACGGCCATGCCAGCATGAGGGGCTTACGGCTGATTTGAGAGCCATGGCTTCGCCGCATCGGCCGCCTCCGCCGCCCGCCGCTTCAGAAAATCCTGCTCGCGCTTGTTACCCGCGAGACCGGCCGCGGCCTCGAAGGCGGCGCGGGCTTCGTCGTAGCGGCCCAGCTTGAAAAGCAGATCGCCGCGAACGTTCGGCAGCAAATGATAGGTTTTGAGGGCGGGCTCATCCGCCAGGCGGTCCACGATGGCCAGACCTGCCTGCGGACCTTCGACCATGCTGACCGCGACCGCGCGGTTGAGCTCAATGACCGGCGAGGGAACGCGCGCACTCAGCCGCGCATAGAGCGCGGCAATCCGCGACCAGTCGGTATCGTCAGCCGTCGCCGCTTCCGCGTGGCAGGCCACGAGCGCGGCCTGCAGGGCATAGAATCCATCAGCACCCCTGAGTTCGCGGGCACGCCCAAGCGCCTGCATCCCGCGGCGAATCTGAAGCCGGTCCCATAGCGCGCGATTCTGGTCCAGCAACAGGATCGGTTCGCCCGCCGCATCGGTGCGCGCCATTGTGCGCGAGGCGTTGAGCTCCATCAGCGCCAGCAGCCCATGGGTTTCGGGCTCCAGCGGCGCGACCGTGGCGAGGACACGGCCAATGCGCAGCGCTTCGTTACAGAGCTGCGGCCGCAACCATTCTTCGCCGCGCGCCGCCGTGTAGCCTTCGTTGAAGATGAGATAGACGACTTCCAGCACCGAAGAGAGCCGCTCGGAGAGTTCTTCCCGTCGGGGCGTCTCGTAGCCCAATCCTGATTCCGACAGCGTCCGCTTCGCCCGCACGATGCGCTGGGCGATGGTCGCGGCCGGCAGTAGAAAGGCCCGCGCGATTTCCTCGGTGGTGAGACCGCAGATCATCCGCAACGCCAGCGCGACGCGGCCTTCGCGGGACAATAGCGGATGACAGGCCGTGAAGATGAGCCGGAGCAGCTCATCGCCAAATTCATCGTCGAGCGCGGAGTCCAGATCGGGCATCGCCTGCTGCTCTTCTTCCAGCTCGCGCGCCACCATCTCGTGCTTGCGCGCGAGCATCCGAACCCGGCGCAGATGGTCCAGCGCCCGGCGCTTGGCGGTCGCCATCAGCCACGCACCGGGTTTCTCGGGCACACCGGTTTGGGGCCAGTGCTCGAGCGCCGCCACCAGCGCGTCCTGCGTCAATTCTTCCGCCAGCGGCACGTCGCGCAGCATCCGCGAAAGACCGGTGATCAGCCGCGGCTGCTCGATCCGCCAGACCGCCGAAATCGTGCGATACGTCGCGCGATCGGTATCGTTCGCGGTCATTTCGGCGGTCTTCTCAGCCATCCCAGCCGGCGGCCGCGCAGGACCGATCTCCTTTCGGAGAACGCCCGCCTCAAGGGCCGGCAAACGCGCGAAGCTCGCACGTCCCTTCCCAGCCCGGCATGAAATCGAGGTGCAGCTGCATAAATTCCCTGGCCATCGCCACGGCTTCTTCCTTGTCGCGCAGCTCAAAGACCGCATAACCGCCGATGACTTCCTTGGCTTCCACGAAGGGGCCGTCAATGACACTGAGCTTGCCATCGACGATGCGAACCTGCGCTCCCATGGCAACCGGCATCAGCCCGCCATTGTCCAGCATACGGCCCGCCTTGATCTCGCGGTCAGCGAGTTTATGCATGGCTTCCAGCAGTTCGGGCGTCGGCTGTGCCGAAGGACCGGGGTGCGAAACGAGGTACATGAAGCGCATCGGAAAACTCCTTTCAGAGGCGAGCCGCCGGCGTCATGCCCTGCGGAACTGTCTCGCTATCAAGGACGACGAACGGGCCAGCAGCGGATCGACAGGCACTCGGTAAAAAAGGCATTTTTGCAAAAAAATGTGCCCGGGACCAATAGAGCGGCGGGCCATCCCGGCCGGCCAGCCCGAGCCTATTGCCGCAGCATGATCAAGGGATCGGCCGCGTCAGGCACCCGCCGCCACTGCGCGTTATCGTCGGCCTCGAAATGCCAGACATCGCCACCCGCCGACAGCAGCAGCAGTTCGCCGCGTTCCAGCCGCCATTGCTTCGGGCCGAATGCGGTCACCGCTGGATCGCAGCGCGGCTTGAGGAAGACCTGGAAATTATCCGCTGTGGCCTCGGTATTGGTCAGGGTCAGGCCACAGATCGACTGGCCATTGCCGCGAACCATCGCCCAGTCGCCGATCATCTGATCCATCGATTTGGCCAGCGAGCGCGCCGCGGCCAGATTCTGCAGGATGTAAATCCCCTCGCCCTGGCGCAAGCCCTCAAAAATTCCACTCTCGACCTCGGTGAAGTCGATCACCGACTCGCCAGTGGAATCCTGCAACCGCACGATATCGAGCCCCCTGATATTCCAGGCGGTAATGGCCTTGGTGAAGGGCAGCGCCGCGGCGCAGGAGGGCTCCAGTTCGAGCTTGAAGCCCTGCGGTGTCGCGTCGTTCTTCAGCGTCACCACGCAGGTCTTGCTGCGTTCAGTGGTCGAGAGCTCCCACTGGCCGATCATGTCCTTCTTCAAGGTCGAGGCATCCTGCGACGAAGCCTGTGGAACGCAGGTCAGCGACGCCAGCAGCGCCGCAATCGCCATGCCTGGGCGGCCGCGCATCAGCGGCTGGTCACCGGGGTTTCGGCGATCGGCGTCAGCGGCGGCTTGCCGGCGAACCAGGTCTTGAGATTATCAACCACCATCTGATCCATCGCATTACGTGTCACCACGGAGGCGGAGCCGATATGCGGCAGCAGCACGACGTTCTGCATCGCCTTCAATTCATCCGGAACCGCCGGTTCGTTCGCGAACACGTCGAGCCCGGCGGCCAGAATGGCGCCCGATTTCAACGCCGCGATCATCGCGACTTCATCAATGACCGAGCCGCGCGCGACATTGATGATTACGCCACGCGGTCCCAGCGCTTTCATCACATCGGCATTGACCATTTTCGCGGTCGAGGGACCGCCGGGCACGATCACCACCAGCGTGTCCACCGCTTTGGCCATCTCGATCAAATCAGGATAGTGCTGGTACGATACACCGGGCGCCGGGTTGCGTGAGTGATAGACGACGGGAACCTTGGACGCCTCGAGCCGGCGTCCGATCGCCTGGCCGATCCGGCCCATGCCGACCATTCCGACTTTGCGGTCTCGCAGCGAGCCGACGCTCAGGGGGAATTGCTGCGTGGTCCAGAGGCCGGAACGCAGATAGCGATCGGCCTTGATGAATTCGCGCAAGGTCGCGATCAACAACCCAAGCGCAATATCAGCGACTTCTTCCGTCAGCACATCCGGCGTGTTGGTCACGACGATTTTGTGTTCGCTGGCATATTTGGCATCGACGTGATCGTAACCGACGCCGAAGGAGGACACGATCTCGAGCTTCGGAAACAGTTCCATCACACCGGCATCACACCGGGCCGTGCTGTAGGTAACCGCGGCGCCACGAATTTTCGCCGCCACCGCCGGGCTCAACCGGTCGAGATCGGCCCTGGTCTCGGCGGGATGCAACACGAACTGGTCGGAAAATCCGTTGTCCACGATCGGCTTGTTCGGTCCATAGACCAGCAAATCGATCTTCTCCGAAGAAATATTTCCGGCCATCAGTTTTCCTTTCCAAGCGCACTTTCGTGCCAGCGCCGTAACACAAGATGCGATGTTAGCGCGAGCAGCCCATAAATGACAATTCCGGCAGCGGAGAGCAACAACAACGCCGCGAACATTCGGGGAATGTTGAGACGGTAGCCCGATTCGGCGATCCGATATGCCAAGCCGGAACCCGCCCCGGCAGAGCCTGCGGCGATTTCGGCGACCACTGCACCGATCAGGGACAACCCGCCGGCGATCCGCAATCCGCCTAGGATATACGGCAGCGCCGCCGGTAATTTGAGATAAAACAGCGTCTGCAACCGCGACGCACCATACAGGCTGAAAAGGCCTGCCAGATTGCGATCCACGGAGTTCAGCCCGAGCGTGGTATTGGACAATACCGGAAAGAACCCGACGATCCAGGCGCAGACGATGACGGCGGTCTGCTGCGGCAGATAAATCAGCAGCAGCGGGGCGATCGCGATGACCGGCGTGACCTGCAGAATCACCGCATAGGGAAACAGCGAATATTCTAGCCATTTCGACTGATTGAACAACAGCGCGAGGCCGACGCCGCCCAAAGCCGCGGCCACAAACCCTTCAAGCGTCGTCACCAGCGTGGTCAGCAGCGATTGCGACAGCACCGGCCAGTCGGCGATCAGGGTTCGAAACACTGCCGAGGGCGCCGGCAGCACATAGGGCGGAAGTTCGTTGAGCCGCACCACCAGTTCCCACGCCGCGATGCCCATCGCCAACACCGCGACAGGCAACAGGATCCGGACAAGCCGCAGCACGCGGCTCTCAGGCGTGGTCTGCCCGGCGGACAGTGGCGGGGCCTGTAACGGGCTATCTTGCGGGGAGTTCATGCGCCCGGCTGCCCCGCATAGGACGGGATCAGTGCGTTCGACACTTTGCGGCAATAGCCGGCATATTCGGCCGAGGTGCGAAATTCTTCGCCGCGCGGTTCGGGAGCGTCGATTTGTATCTCGGCACTGAGGCGTCCGGGCCGCGATGTCATCACGACCACGCGCTGCGACAGATAGACCGACTCGAATACCGAATGCGTCACGAAGATGACGGTCTTGCGCAGATTGCGCCACAGCGCGAGCAAGTCGTTGTTGAGCCGAAAGCGCGTAATCTCATCCAGCGCGGCGAACGGTTCATCCATCAGGAGGATGTCCGGATCGGTGACCAACGCGCGCGCCAGCGAAACCCGCATCTTCATGCCACCGGACAATTCGCGCGGATAAGCGTCGGCGAATTCCGCAAGCCCCATCTGCGCCAGGGCCCGATCGATTCGCGCATTGGCGTCGGCGGCCGCCACATGCGCGATCTTCAGCGGCAGCCGCACATTCTCCCGCACGCTGGTCCATGGCATCAGGGTCGGCTCCTGAAACACAAAGCCGATCGAATGCCCGCCGCTGACCTCGACGGCAGGACGGGACACCCGCACGGTGCCGGACGTCGGCGCGCTTAATCTAGCGATCAGGCGCAGCGCCGTCGACTTGCCGCAGCCCGAAGGGCCCAGCAGGGACACGAATTCGCCCTTGCACACATCGAGATCGAACGGCCCCAGCGCGCTCACGCCGCGATCATAGACCTTGGTGACGCCGCGCAAGCTGACCGCGAGCCCGGCAGAACCAGAATCTGTTTCGGACAGCGCTGCGGGCCCGGCCATGACCGCGTCCTAGTTCTTTGGCCGCAGGTCCAGACCGACGCCCTTGTTGATGAAACGAAGCGTATAGGCCTTGCGATAATCGACATCCGATCGCACGACATGCGCCCGCACCATCTTGTCAAAGAAGCTGGCCATCCGCTCGTCGGTCATCGCGCCGATACCGTTGCGCAGGGAGTCGCCGGAATCGACGATGCCGTATTCCTTCATCTTGGCGATCGAAAAGGCCAGCAACTCGTCGGTCATTTCCGGATTGAGCTTCTTGATCATCTCATTGGCTGGCGCGCTGTTGCCATACAGATAATGGTACCAGCCGACGATCGAGGCATCGACGAAGCGCTGAACCATGTCCGCCTTCTTGTCGATAATCTCGGCGCGGGTCTCGATCAAAGTGGAGTAGGTGTTGAAACCATAATCCGCGAGCAGGATGATGCCGGGCTTGAACGCGGCGCTCTTTTCGACCGCATACGGCTCCGAGGTCACATAGCCCTGCATCGCGCTCTGCTTGTTGGCGATGAACGGCTGCGGGTTGAAGGTGTAGGGCCGGACCTTTTCTTCACTGAATCCATATTCGGACTTCAGCCATTGAAAATAGCTCGAAATACCTTCCTTGGACACGAACAGCGTCAGCGGCTTGAGTTCCTCGAGCTTGGTGACTTTCGACTCCGGGTGCGTCAGCAGAACCTGCGGATCTTTCTGGAACATGGCCGCGATCGTTACCACCGGCACATTGTTGGCGACCGCATCGAGCGACATCAGGGTGTTCGCGGCCATGAAGAAATCGAGCTTGCCCGCGATCAGCAGCAGGCGGTTGTTGTCGTTGGGGCCGCCCGGCACGATGGTGACGTCAAGCCCGTAAGCCTTGTAGGTGCCATCGGCCGCAGCCTGGAAAAATCCACCATGCTCGGCCTCGGCAACCCAGTTGGTGCCGAACGAGACCTTGTCCAGCGCGGTCTGGGCATGCCCCGGTGCCAGGGACATCATAAGGGCCAGCAGACCGGCCGTTAACGCTCGCGGCAAAAGGGCCGGGTTCATGTTGGACTCCGTCGATCATTCTGGCCCATGATGGGGCGCTAATGGCGTCCAATACAACTACCCGGGCCTCTATCCAAGGATAGCTTTGAGGAAACCTTTCGTTCGATGACCGCAACCGTCCCTCCCCGCGATTGGACCGATATCCACTGGCCTGATTTTGCCGGGGACGCCGCGGCACGATGGATCGCGGTCTTGCCGCTCGCGGCGACCGAACAGCACGGCCCGCATTTGCCGCTCGGCACCGACGTCATGATTGCGCAGGCCTATATCGAACGGGTGCGCGGGCTGCTTGACGGCAGCCTTCCCGTGACATTCCTGCCGATTCAACCGGTCGGAATTTCCACCGAACATATCGACTATCCGGGCACGCTGACGCTTTCGACCGACATCGCTTTGAAGGCCTGGATGGCTCTTGGTGAAAGTGTGGCGCGCGCCGGCCTCAAAAAACTGGTCATCATTACCAGTCATGGTGGTAACAGCGCCGCCATGAGTCTGGTCGCGCAGGATTTGCGCGCGCAGCATGGGCTTCTCGTCGTGACCACGAGCTGGTCCCGCCTCAGCGCGCCGGAGGGATTTTTTTGCGCGCCGGAAGTGCAGCACGGTATTCACGGCGGCGCGGCCGAAACCTCGATCATGCTGGCGCGATACGCGCAACACGTGCGCGTTGACGCGATCGCGGATTTTCGCTCCACGGGGATCGCGATGGAAAAGGACTATCGCTGGCTTTCGCCACACCGGCCGGCGCCGTTTGCCTGGCAGGCGCAGGACCTTCATCCCAGCGGCGCCGTCGGCGATGCGACGCAGGCGACCGCGGAAAAAGGCGAACGCCTGCTCGATCGCGGTGCGCGTGCCTTTTGCGAGTTGCTCGGCGATGTCGACAGGTTCGATCTGAAAGCCTTGTCGAACGTTCCGAAGATCTGACGCTCAGCCCCAATCAAACTAACGTTACCCGGAATTAATCGAGCCGGTTCGAACCGGATTCGAAAGCGCTCCGTCCAACTTGCATGCGGACCACTACGGACCGCTTCAAACCGGATGGAGTTTTTCATGTCGACGAAATCGAAAATTGCCGCCGCCGCGCTTGTCGCACTCGCCGTCACCGGCGCTGTCGCCTCCACCACCACCCAGGCAGAGGCCCGGGGCTTCGGCTGGGGCATTGGCGCCGGCCTGCTCGGCGCGGCGGTGGTCGGCAGCGCGATCGCCGCCAACAACGCCTACTACAACAACGGCTATTACGATGACGGCTACCGCCACTGCGGCTGGGTGCGCCAGTACGACATCAACCACAATTATTTGGGCCGCGTCCGTAGCTGCAATTAGAGCCCGAGCTTCGGCTCTCCGATCCCTGATCGTGGATTCCGCGTCCGGCACGGGGCGCCTCATCCACCCCCGTGCCGCACTCGACCCGCCCGGTTGTCCCCCCGGGCGGGTCATCTTTTTGATTCCTGAAAATGATCTTATCGCGCTCACGGTTCGGACGCGGCCGATTGACATAGTATAGGGGGGTACCCTATATAAAAACATGACACACACCATCCGGGAAAAGAAGAAGCTGCTGGCGCGGGTCAGCCGCATCCGCGGCCAGGTCGAGGCGATCGAGCGCGCTCTGGTCGAAGAAGCCGACTGCGAGCGCATCATGCACATGATCGCCGGCATTCGCGGCGGCGTCGCGGGCCTGATGGCCGAGGTGGTCGAAGACCACATCCGCACCCATCTGGTCGACCCCGAAAAGAATCCGGGCGCGCTGAACGCCGAGGCTGCCGACCAGCTCATCGAAGTGGTCCACACTTACCTCAAGTGAGAAAAATCATGAGCGAAGCAGACCCGGCCTATCCGCTTCCCCAACACGACCATGTCTTTCTCGGCCATGACCATGAAAGAGCCGAACGCCGGACCTGGGCGGTGATCGTGCTGTGCAGCGTGATGATGACCGCCGAAATCATCGGCGGTGTGCTGTTCGGCTCGCTGGCGCTGGTGGCCGACGGACTGCACATGTCGACCCATGCCGGCGCGCTGCTGCTGGCGGCGTTGGCTTATACCTATGCCCGCAAATATGCCAATGACCGCAACTTCACTTTTGGCACCGGCAAGTTCGGCGATCTCGCGGCCTATAGCAGCGCCATCATCCTGGCGATGATCGCGCTCTTGATCGGCTACGAAGCTATTACGCGCCTGATCAATCCTGTGCCCATCAGCTTCAACGAAGCGATCCCGATCGCGGTCCTTGGCCTCGCGGTCAACATCGCGAGCGCGTGGCTGTTGTCCGGCGGGCAGCATCATGGTCACGGTCATGATCATCCGCACAGCCACGATCACGCGCATGATCACGGCCACAATCATGCGCATCACCGCGACAACAATATGCGCGCCGCAATCATCCATGTGGCAGCCGATGCCGGCGTTTCGATCCTGGTCATCGCCGGCCTGTTGCTGGCGCGCGGCTTCGGCTGGCTCTGGATGGACCCGTTGGCCGGCATCATCGGTGCGATCGTGATCGCCAATTGGTCATACACCTTGATCCGCGACACCGGCGGTATCCTGCTCGATCGCACGCCCGATCCGCAGATGGCCGAGAAGATGCGCAAGACCATTGAAACCGAGGGCGACCAGGTCATCGATCTGCATCTGTGGCGGCTGGGGCCGGGACATCTCGGCGCCATCGTCTCGGTCGCCACGACAAAGCCCTACGAGGCCGCGCATTATCGGCAGCGATTAGCCGGGTTTGCCGACCTGTCGCATGTCACCGTGGAAGTTCAGCACGCCCGGCCGGCCAGCGGCTGAACGATCCGCGATCGCGCAAAATCCTTGACGAGTTGATCGCGCTTCGCGATCAAGCTGCTTAACCACCGACTATCAACCCATCATAAACGGCCCCTATAACGCGATTTCGCAACCGTTCCGATTGTCCCGGACCGGCACGACCGCGATCTCGAGACAAGGCTGATCCATGGCGCTTCAGGACCTTCGGATACCGACCCTGGGACAGGCGATGCGGCCCAATATCTGGGACGTCGTGGCCTTGATCCTGGTGATCGGCGCGATGGTCCTGATCGTCTATGGCGGCGAGCAGACCACGGCGCCCCTGTCGACCCTTGATGTCACCCCGGTATCGCTCGATCCGTCCAATCTTCCCGCCTATGCGTTGCGCACGACGCTGCGGATGTTGCTGGCGATCGTCTGCTCGATCATCTTCACCTTCGTCTATGCGGCACTCGCCGCAAAAAGCCGCCGTGCCGAGATGGTGCTGATCCCGCTGCTCGATATCCTGCAATCGGTTCCGATCCTGGGCTTTCTGACCTTTACGGTCGTGTTCTTCATGAACCTGTTTCCGGGCAGCGTGTTCGGCGCCGAACTCGCCTGTGTATTCGCGATCTTTACCAGCCAGGCCTGGAACATGACTTTCAGCATGTACCAGTCGATGCGCAATGTGCCGAAGGATCTCGAAGAAGCCTCGCAAAGCTTTCACCTGTCGGGATGGCAGCATTTCTGGCGGCTTGACGTGCCCTTCGCGATGCCGGGCCTGATCTGGAATACGATGATGTCGATGTCGGGCGGCTGGTTCTTTGTGGTGGCCTCGGAGGCGATCACGGTCGGCAACACCACCGTCACGCTGCCGGGGATCGGCTCCTATGTCGCCTTGGGAATTCAAAAGCAGAACCTGCCTGCGATCGGCTACGCGATCCTGGCGATGCTGCTGGTCATCATCGCTTATGACCAATTGCTGTTCCGCCCGGTGGTGGCCTGGGCCGACAAATTCCGCTTCGAGCAGACCGCGTCGGGAAACGCGCCGACTTCCTGGATGCTCGATCTGTTCCGGCGCACCCGCGCGCTGCGCGCGTTGTCCTATCCGTTCGCTGCGATGAACAAGATGATTTCAAACTGGCACCTGGCCGTCCCGGCCATCCTGAAGCGGCCCGCGAAGAATGGTCCGCCATCGCGCGTGATCGATGCGCTGTGGCTGGTGCTGATCGTCGTCAGCACCTCCTATGCCGCCTGGCGAATCTACCAGTATCTATCGGCAACGCTCGGACCGTTGGATTTCCTCAGCGCCATCGGATATGGCTTGATCACGCTGCTGCGGGTCATCGTCCTGATTTTCTTTGCGACGCTGATCTGGGTGCCGGTCGGAGTCTGGATCGGGCTTCGGCCCAAACTCGCCGAGCGGATCCAGCCGCTGGCGCAGTTCCTGGCCGCATTTCCGGCGAATCTCGCGTTTCCCGTGTTCGTCGTGATCATCGTGCGCTACGGGCTCAACGCCAATATCTGGCTTAGCCCGCTGATGATCCTGGGCACCCAGTGGTACATCCTGTTCAACGTCATCGCAGGCGCCAGCGCATTTCCGACCGATTTGCGCGAAGCCGCCGGCAGCTTTCATCTGCGGGGATGGCGGTGGTGGGTCAAAGTCATTCTGCCCGGCATTTTCCCGTATTACATCACGGGTGCCATCACCGCGTCAGGCGGATCATGGAATGCGTCCATCGTTGCGGAAGTGGCGAGCTGGGGCGACGCCCATCTGACGGCGACGGGCATCGGCGCCTATATAGCTACTGCGACCGAGGCCGGCGATTTCCCGCGCGTCGTTCTCGGTATCGCCATCATGTGCATTCTGGTGACGCTCTTCAATCGGCTGCTGTGGCGGCCGCTCTATGCCTTCGGCGAGCGCCGTCTTCGTCTCGGCTGACCAGGAGAAATTCATGCTCGATCAAACCGTCCAGAACAGCCTGCTCGATATCCGCGGCGTTTGCCGGTCGTTTCCGAAAGGCAGCGGCGAGGATCTGCTGGTGCTCGAAAAGGTCGATCTGACGCTGCGCGCCGGCGAGATCGTCGGCCTGCTCGGCCGGTCCGGATCGGGCAAATCGACGCTGTTGCGCATTATCGCCGGTCTTATTTCGCCATCCTCGGGCGACGCCAAATGCCGCGGCGAAACCATCGTGGGGCCGCCGAACGGCGTCTCCATGGTGTTTCAATCCTTTGCGCTGTTTCCCTGGCTGACGGTGCTGCAGAATGTCGAATTGGGGCTGGAGGCGCTGGGCGTCGAAAGCACCGAGCGCCGCACCCGGGCGCTGGCGGCAATCGACCTGATCGGTCTCGACGGGTTCGAGTCGGCCTACCCCAAGGAATTGTCGGGCGGGATGCGCCAGCGCGTCGGATTTGCGCGCGCCCTCGTCGTGCATCCCGACCTGCTGTTGATGGACGAGCCGTTTTCCGCGCTCGATGTACTCACTGCAGAAACACTGCGCACCGACCTGATCGATCTGTGGATCGAAGGCCGGCTGCCGATCAAATCGGTGCTGATGGTGACGCATAATATCGAGGAAGCGGTGCTGATGTGCGACCGTATCCTGGTGTTTTCATCCAACCCCGGCCGCGTCGCCGCCGAGATCAAGGTCGATCTGCCGCATCCGCGCAACCGTCTCGATCCGACCTTCCGTCAGCTCGTCGACAGCATCTACGCCCGCATGACCCAGCGCGCAGAGCCGAAATCGCCGGCGATCGAAGGCATCCACGGCACCGGCGTCGGCATGGTTCTCAACCACGTCTCGTCCAACGTATTGTCGGGCCTGATCGAGACGCTGGCGGGGGCGCCGTACAATGGACACGCGGATTTGCCGATCCTCGCGGGCCATTTGCAGCTCGAAGCCGACGAAATCTTTCATCTCGGCGAAGCCTTGCAATTGCTGCGGTTCGCGCAATTGAGCGAAGGCGATTTGATGCTGACCGATGCCGGCAAGCGCTTCGCCCATCTGGAAACCGACGCCCGCAAGAAACTGTTCGCCGAACATCTGATCAACTACGTTCCGGTGATGGGCCTGATCCGCCGGGTGCTGGACGAGCGGCCCTCGCACACCGCGCCCGCCGCGCGTTTCCGCAACGAACTTGAAGACTACATGTCCGAGGATTATGCGGACGAAACGCTCAAGACCATCGTCTCATGGGGGCGCTACGCGGAGCTGTTCGCCTATGACGAGCAGTCGGAGTTGTTTAGTCTCGAAAATCCGCACTGATCCGACGAACCTTGCCCCGTCGTCCCGGCCTTGAGCCGGGACCCATACGCCGCGGCCCCGCGTTTGTACACGACGTCTGAGACCTTTTAAAACAATTACCGACGGTGGCTATGGGTCCCGGCGTTCGCCGGGACGACGTGTTGATAGAGTGTGCGCCCGCCCCTCACCCCGCCAGCGAAAACGAATCCGCGCGCGCCATGGCCCAGGCGTCGCGAAAACGCGGGTCGCTGGTGCCGTCGATCAACTCGCCTGGACGAAGCGAAGGATAGAGCTGCGCGAAAGTTCGCACCTCCGTTGTCGACGAACGCTGCGAGAAGTGAATCGGCCGCAGGTCCTGCGGATGGTCGAGCCCGGCGGCCGCGATCAGTTCGGCCAGCGCATGCAGCGTGGCGTGGTGATAATTGTAGACCCGCTCGATCTTGTGCGGCACCACCAGCGCCCGGTTGCGCGAGGGGTCCTGCGTGGTCACGCCGGTCGGGCATCGATCGGTATGGCAGCTCAACGACTGGATGCAGCCCAGCGAAAACATGAACCCGCGCGCCGAATTGCACCAGTCGGCGCCGATCGCCATCGCACGCGCCATGTCGAAAGCCGTTGCGATCTTGCCGGCGGCGCCGATGCGGATGCGACCTCGCGCATTGATGCCGACCAGCGCGTTGTGGACGAAATTGACGCCCTCGCGCATCGGCATGCCCAGATGGTCCATGAATTCCAGCGGAGCGGCGCCGGTGCCGCCTTCATTGCCGTCAACCACGATGAAGTCGGGATAGATTCCGGTCTGCAGCATCGCCTTGCAGATCGCGAGGAATTCCCAGGGATGCCCGATGCACAGCTTGAAACCGGCGGGCTTGCCACCGGACAGGCGGCGCATCTCGCCGATGAAGGCCATCATTTCCAGCGGCGTCGAAAATGCCCGGTGCGAGGCCGGCGAAATGCAGTCTTCGTCCATCGCAACACCGCGGATCTTCGAGATCTCTTCGGAGACTTTTGCCGCCGGAAGCACCCCGCCATGCCCGGGCTTGGCGCCCTGGCTGACCTTGAGTTCGACCATCTTGATCTGGTCGTCGGCGGCAACGCGTGCGAATTCTTCCGGATTGAAAGAGCCGTCAAGGTTGCGGCAGCCGAAATATCCCGAGCCGATTTCCCAGATCAGATCGCCGCCATTCTCGCGATGATAGGGGCTGACACCGCCTTCGCCGGTGTCATGCGCGAAGCCGCCCTTTTTCGCGCCCGCGTTCAGCGCCCGCACGGCGTTGGGACTGAGCGCGCCAAAACTCATCGCCGAGATATTGAACACCGAGGCCGAATAGGGCTTGGCACAGTCAGGCCCGCCAATGGTGACCCGGAATTTCTCGTCGGCGTGAACCTTCGGCGCCACCGAATGATGCATCCATTCGTAGCCCTCGCGATAGACATCCTCCTGGGTACCGAACGGCCGCTTGTCCAACACCATCTTGGCGCGCTGATAGATCACGGCGCGGGTGTCACGGGAAAACGGCATGCCGTCCTTCTCGCTCTCGAAGAAATACTGCCGCATCTCCGGACGGATTTCTTCCAGCAAAAAGCGCAGATGCGCCGAGATCGGGTAGTTGCGCAAAACCGCGTGGCTCTTTTGCGTGAGATCGCGAAAGCCGAGCAGCGTAAGGGCGCCGAAAATCAGGATCGGGATCACGACCAGATCGAGCACCTTGTGATCGACGATCCCGATGCCGATCAGCGACGCCGTGACGACGCCGCAAATCGTCAGAACGATGAAGCGTGGCGAGAACGGAATCATCAGCGTTTCCATGGGACCCCTCAGACAGATTGCGCCAGTCTTATTGTTATCGGCCGCAGCCTAATCCAGTTTCAGAACAATCCTTTACACGATATCGAGCGTAACAAGTCAGGGATATGACAGCGGCGGCCGCAAGGCTAGCGGATCATCCGGCAGGGAAGCAATCTGTCGCTATGGAGATAGTCCGCCTCGCGCCATCGGCTCTTTTGCAGTGCAGCGTAGCCCAGTCTGGTCCCTCATGGTGAGGACTTCGCGTGCCCGCTCAATGACTGTGCGGGCGCATCTCCTCGGGAATCCCGCTCTTCTCCAGGCCGTTTTGCGCCAGCCACGCATCGGTGCTCTGGATGGCCCGCTCGATATGCTCCGAGGTCCGCGAGAAGTCATAGGGCGATCCCACCAGCGGACACAGCGGCGGCACCACGAAATATTCGATGTCGGGCGCGAGGTCTTCCAGCTCACTGACCAATTGCCGCGCGATCAGCAGCGTCAGCGCATGCAACGCATTGGCCACGGCGCCGACCGGCGGCGTGTGGGCCGAGCAGGCATAGCCGGTCGGCAGGATGATCAGGCGCCGCGCGCCCTTCTCCACCGCGACCTTGATCGGCGTGTTGGAAGAGATCGCGCCGTCCGCGAGGTAGAAATCCTTGTAGGGCACCGGCGCGAAAGCGCCGGGGATCGCGGTGGAGGCGATGATCGCCTGCGCCGCCGCCCCTTCCGACAAGACGACGCTGTCGCCGCTTACAATATCGGTAGTGACGATATGAACCGGCAGTTTGGCATCCTGCAAATTCCGATAGGGCAGATGATCGTCGAGCAGCTTTTGAATCCCGTCATGCGGGATCAGGAAATCGCGGCGCCAGAGAAATCCCAGCATGGTGCGCCAGGTGACCGGGAAAACATCGTGGCGCTGTAATCCGCGCCAGATAGTCTCTAACTGCAGAACGCCTTTTAAAGTCGGATCGCCGGCATAATAGGCGCCATTAAGCGCACCGACGCTGGAGCCGACCACCATGTCGGCTGAAACGCCATGGGCGGCCAGCGAGTGCATCATGCCCACCTGGATGGCGCCGAAACTGCCGCCGCCTGCGAACACAAAGGCCGTAGGCCCGGCATGATTGGATACGGACAAAACGTTCAGCGCTCCCGGGCTCGCCGCGTCACAAAAGCCGCGCAGCGTTCGCAGGCCTTATAGCAGGCGATGCGCGGACGGCACCATCAACATTGGTTGTTGACGATGGCATGAGCTACCAGGTGTCTGACTTCGGCGACGCCGCCCACCGGTCATCGACCAGGACCGGCGTGAAGCCTTTTATCGTGGATTGAGTGGGCCTCAATCAGACGGAGTGATCTCTCTCATCCGTCGTCCCGGCGAAGGCCGGGACCCATAACCACCAATGTTGGTGATGGAGGACAGTGACTGCTAGCTCGCCTCAACGAGAAGCCGCGGCGTATGGGTCCCGGCCTGCGCCGGGACGACAGGACGTCACCGCTCGACGAACGCCTTCTCGATCACGAAGTGACCGGGCTCGCTGTGGTTGCCTTCGAGAAAGCCGCGGGTCTCGAGCATCTGGCGCAATTCTTCCAGCATGCCGGGGCTGCCGCACATCATGATACGGTCGGTCTCGATATCCAGCGGAGACAGATGGAGATCGTTGAACAATTGTTCCGACGTGATGAGGTCGGTGATGCGGCCGCGGTTACGGAACGGCTCGCGGGTCACGGTCGGATAATACAAAAGCTTTTCGCTGAGCAGCGGTCCGAACAATTCGTCGTCGCGCAAGCGCGACACCAGCTCTTCGCCGTAAGCCAGTTCCGACACCTGCCGGCAGCCATGAACCAGCACGATGGTTTCAAACCGCTCATACACGTCGGGGTCCTTGATCAGGCTCGCGAACGGCGCGAGGCCTGTACCGGTCGACAGCAACAGCAGGCGCTTGCCCGGAAACAGATTGTCGGCAATCAATGTCCCCGTCGCCTTGCGGCCGACCAGGATGGTATCGCCTTCCTTGATCTGCTGAAGTTTTGAGGTCAGCGGGCCGTCCGCGACCTTGATCGAGAAAAATTCCAGCGCTTCCTCGTGATTGGCGCTCGCCATGCTGTAGGCGCGCAATAGCGGACGCCCATCGACCTCAAGGCCGATCATCGCGAACTGTCCGTTGAGGAATCGAAACCCGGAATTGCGGGTGGCGGTGAAGCTGAAAAGCGTATCGGTCCAGTGCCGGACAGAAAGAACTTTCTCTCGATGGAAGGCGCTCATGAGTTTTGGTTTTTCCGCTTGCGATAATGTAGAAGGATTGAGTTGCGAGGGCCGGAAACAAGCAAAAATCCCCGCAATACCCGCGGATTTCGCTGGGATTTTGCAAGGATTTCAACCGTGACCTACGCCAAAACAGGAGATAGTCAACCGCACCTGACGCAGAATTGAAGGGTTCAAATGTTGGTCGATTAAAGCGGCGAAATGGTTTGGCGCCGTTTCATCGCGAGTCCGCCACTCACGCAATTAACTTGCTGAAATCGACGTCGATCCGGCAATTAATTGCCGAACCCTGCCGAAATATCGTTAGGGATAAGAGCAATTCGTTCGACCACCCTGCCCACCGGATAATGCATGCGAAGCTTACGTGAATTTCGATCGGGAAGACCGGGCTCTTATCCGGATCAATCGGTCTATGCGGCCTTTGCCTGTGCGGAATTCGGCCTGACATTTCGGGACCTCGACGGCGGCAGCGGGCTTGTCTTCAGCGTCGCCTCGCCAATCAAAACCATTCATTTCGGCGCCGGGCGATGCGCGTGGTATCCGCAAAACAATTCCACGTCGGCGACGCTGGCATCGGACAAATATTTCACCAACAAAATCCTTGAAGATAAGGGCATCGCAACGCTGGGCGGCGAATATTTCTTCCTGCACGACCGGCATCGCGCCCACCGACCCGCGGGCCATGAGCGCCAGGACGCATCGGAATATTTCCATAAATTGGGCGCGGCGGCGTTCGTCAAACCGTTGCAGGGATCGCGCGGCGACTTTGCGCAAGCCATTCATGGCGAGGCAGCACTCGACCGATATCTGCAGGACGTGGCACGGTATTACGACTCGATATTGATCCAACCGATCAGCTCCGGAAACGAATACCGGATTTTCCTGCTGGACGACGAAGTGGTGTATGCCGCGCGCAAATATCCACCGTCTATCGAGGGCGATGGCGTGCGCTCGATCCGCGATCTCCTGGTCGCGCATAACGCCGCCCTGCAGGCCCGTGGCCTTTCGCCGGCTTCTGCGAAACGCGACACCTCGCTCGACACCGTGCTCGCCCGGGGCGAGCGATGGGACATTCCCGGCCGGATGAATCTGAGCGCAGGCGGCACGATGCGGATTGAAGCACCGCGCACCGAGGCGGCGATCACAACAGCAAAGCAGGCCGCGCGGACGCTCGGCCTGCGGGTCGCCGCCATCGATCTGTTCGCGGATGTCACCGGCGGACAGGACGCAATACGGATCATCGAAGTCAATTCCAACCCGTCGATCCGGCTGTTGGAAGATTCCGGGCGCGGCGACCTGATCCTGAAAATCTGGCGCCACACATTTTCCGCGATGGGCTTGCTGTAGTGTTCGATCTTCCGAAATATGGCGGCGGCATCTGCCTGGCGCGGCTGGCGGAGTCGCTGGATGTCCTCGGGGTTGATCAGGGCAGACTGCAGCGCAACTCGGTGGTGGTGACGGGCTCCAACGGAAAGGGTTCTACAGCCGCCTTCTGCGCCGCGATTGGCCGCGCCTACGGCATGCGGACGGGATTATTCACCTCGCCGCATCTCTATCGCTTCAACGAGCGCTTCCAGGTCGACGGCGCAGATATCGGCGATGACGATCTCGCACGGCTGGTTTCGCGCATCGCGGCCGCGATTGCCGAGGTTTCGCAGCGCCGCGGCGAGACTTTCGGGGCCTTTGAGGCGATGTTCGCGCTGGCCTGCCTGTATTTCCAGGAAAGCGAATGCGCTTTCGCGGTGTTCGAAGCCGGTATCGGCGGCCGCTATGATCCGGTGCGTCTGGTCGGCGCGCGCGTAACGACCGTGGTTTCCGTCGATTACGAACATGTCGACCTGCTCGGTCACTCGCTGGAATTGATCGCCTCCGACAAGAGCGACGCCTGCGCTGCCGGGGGCACGATCGTCTATGGCGAGAATTGCCTGGGCCTGAAAGCACATCTGACCGAATATAACCGTCATCGCGACGTTACCTCGCTCTTCGTGCGAGATCAGATCAGCGTCGGCGGAGAAACCATCTCGCCCTCGGCGCAGCAGTTCGATTTCAGACTGGGCGGCTATGATTTCAGAGCGCTCGATGTCGGCTTGCTGGGCACGTTCCAATTCAACAACGCCGCGATCGCGGTCACCCTGTTTCTGCTGTGGCTGGAACGCGTGCACCTCTCGGAAACGCGCAGCGCGATTGATGCGGCCGTACGAACCGGCCTGCGCGAGATCAACTGGCCCGGCCGCCTTGAGATCATCAAGCAGAAACCGCTCACGATTGTCGACGTCGGCCACACGCCCGACGGCATCCGGCAATCGCTCGCCGGCCTCGCAGCGATTTACGGCGCGCAGGAATGGATCCTCGTGACCGGCATTTCCTTCGACAAGAAGCTGGAGGAGATCGCAGGCGCGCTGGCGCCGTCCTTCGATACGATCATCTGCACCAGCGCGCGTCACAAGGGCGCGGACGCTGAAACCCTTGCCGCCGCGATGCGCAAGATCAATCCGAAAGCCGCCATCCACGTCGCCCCGACCATCGCCGAAGCCGTCAGCCTCAGCCAAACGCTGGCGGCTTCGCTCGACCGGAAAATCTATGTGGCCGGTGGGCTGTTCACCGCGATCGAATTCGCTGTTGTCGCCCGCGGTGGCCGCGCGGAGAACCTGAATTTTTTCTGAGCCCATAGTGGGCCACATCGATCGCCGTTAACCAGTCATTAACCATACTGGATCGATGGTTTCCGCAAAGCCGGGAGCCTTGCATGAGCGACATATCACTATCCTCGATCGTATCGTCCACCGCTTCTGCGGTCGGAAAGCAGGTCTCCGACCTGAACAAGGCGGCAAGCGCGACGTCCGCAAGCTTCGCGAGCGCTCTCAACAAGGTCCAGACCGCAGTCGGGGTCAAACCCAAGACGGGCTTTACCGCCGGCCCGACCTACGAGGCCAACACCATCGCGGGCCAAACCAAGGCCGCCTTCAACAATACGATCGACGCGACGAAGGCTGCGCTGCATATCAAGTAGGGAATGAAGCTCGTCATGCCCGGGCTTGACCCGGGCATCCATCAATCTTCTTGAGAAGTATTTCGAAGCAGATGGATTGCCGGGTCAAGCCCGGCAATGACGAAGAACTCGCTGCCGCTGTTGCGAGTTTCCCCGATCCCTAATTCCCCGCGCCCTCGCTGTCGTCGAGCGCCTTAAAGGCGTCCTCAAGCTGCGGCGAGATCGCCACGTTGAGCCTCTCGCCGGTGGACAGGCGGGCGGTGAACCACTTGTTATAGAGCGGGATCAGATCGTGGTTGGTGCCGAGCTTGCGGAACGCGCGCTCCACCACCGCGGCCAGTTGTGGCTCGCCCTTGCGAAACATGATGCCGTAGGGATCATAGGACAGATAATCGCCAGTGACGCGAAATTTGTCCTGCGACTTGTGCCGCGCGATCAGCCCGTACAGCAGAATATCGTCGGTCGCGAAGGCGTCGGCCTTCTTGTCCACGAGCATCTGATAGGACTGCTCGTGATCCGGTGACACCACGATATTGAGACCGAGCGTGAACTTCTTGTCGAGCGCATGCAGGGCTTGTTCGTTGGTGGTGCCTTTGGTCACCACGACGGTCTTGCCCTGCAGGTCTTTCGGCGCCGAGATCGTCGAATCCTTCGGTACCATCAATTTGGTGCCGGCCACGAACATCAAAGGCGAGAACGCGACCTGCTTGGCGCGCTCCGCATTGGCGGTGGTCGATCCGCATTCGAGGTCGACCTTGCCCTGGACCACCGCCGGAATGCGATCATCCGAAGTGACCTTGACGTAGTCGATCTTGAGCGCGGAATCGTCGACTTCGACGCCTATTTCGTCGACGATGGCCTGGCAGAGTTCGAGGCTATAACCGATCGGCCGGTTGGACTGATCGAGAAACGAGAATGGCGGCGAACTCTCGCGATAACCCAGATGCACGACATGCGTGCTTTTGATCGCGGCGAGCGTCGGGCTGAGCCCTTCGCCGCCGCTCTGGGCGCCTGCGGCCGTTGCCAGCAGACATGCGGCCAGCAACAGGCCGCCGGCCGCGATCGGCCTGATCGGGAATTGATGCATGCATCCCTCCCCTTAATGTGCCGGCACGGCGTCACCGGCGATCGCGTCGGACGGAACGGCATCCTCGGGGCCGAGTTCATGTTCGGCCTTCAGTTCGCCTTCCCACTTGGCCACCACCGCCGTGGCCAGCGAGTTGCCGATCACGTTCGTGGCGCTGCGCCCCATGTCGAGGAATGTATCGATACCCATGATCATCAACAGACCCGCTTCGGGAATGCCGAACTGGCTCAGTGTCGAAGCGATCACCACCAGCGAGGCGCGGGGCACGCCCGCGACGCCTTTCGAGGTGATCATCAGGGTCGCCAACATCGCCAGCTGGGTGCCGAGCGACATATCGATCTTGTAGGTCTGCGCGATGAAGATACTGGCAAAGGTGCAGTACATCATCGTGCCGTCGAGGTTGAACGAATAGCCGAGCGGCAGCACGAAAGCCGATATCCGCGACGAGGCGCCGAAGCGGTTGAGGCCCTCCAGCGTCTTGGGATAGGCGGCTTCCGAACTCGCGGTCGAGAACGCGATCATCAGCGGTTCGCGGATCAGCCGCAGCAGATGACTGTATCTGGGCCCGATGGCGATAAAGCCGACGATGACGAGGATGCCCCACAGGATCATCAGCGAGAGATAGAAGCCGCCCATGAAAACGATCAGCTTCCACAATACGCCGAGGCCGTTCTTCGACACCGTCGCCATGATCGCCGCCCAGACCGCGATCGGCGCGAACTTCATCACATAGCCGGTGACCTTCAGCATGATGTGGCCGAGGTCATCGATCAGCGACAGCATTTGCTTGGAGCGCTCCGGCGCAGCACCGAGCGCCACCGAGAAGAACACCGCGAACACCACGATTTGCAGGATTTCGTTCTGCGCCATCGCGTCCGCGATCGAGGTCGGAATCAGATGGGTCAGGAACTTCTCAACCGAGAACGCCGATACCGGCAGGCCGGTCGATTGCGCCTTGTCCGGCAAGGCGCCCGGGAAATTGGCGCCCGGCTGCAGCAGATTGACCATCACCAGTCCGAGCAGCAGCGAGACGAACGAGGCGCTGATGAACCAGCCCATCGTCTTGGCGAAAATCCGCCCCAGTTTGGAGCCGCTTCCCATATGCGCGATGCCTCCGACCAGGGTTGCGAACACCAATGGCGCGATGATCATCTTGATCAGGCGCAAAAACAGCATCGCAATCAGGTTTACGTCTGCCGCGATCTCAACTCGAGAATCGGGCATGTAGTTGAAGACAAGTGTGCCCATCACGATGCCAAGCGCCATCGCGATCAGGATGTACTGCGTAAACCTGTTAGACATTTCTTACCCCCGTAAGTTCCACCAGCCGATGAGTTTGGCAGATTTCGGGGCCGACGCAACACGCTTCCGCCGCCGGCCGGCACGCCACAATGTTCTCGTTGTGGAATGGCCGCCCACCGATTAGCCTCGCGCGCGATGCACAATACAAGCAGTTGCGCGTTTCGTGCGCGCCGATTGCATCAAGAACAGCCATATCCAATGGGAGGGAATGCCATGAGCGACGGTGTCAATCGCCAGATTTTGCTGATGGAAAAGCCGACCGGAAAACTTGGGCCGGAGCATTTCAAGATGTCCAAGGCTGGCATTCCAGACGCCAGGGACGGCGAGGCTTTGCTGCGGGTGCGCTATATTTCGCTCGACGCCGCCAACCGCGCATGGATGCACGGCGCAACCTATCGCGCCGCGGTCGAGCCCAACACGGTAATGGCCGGCGGTGGCATTGCGGAGGTCATATCATCGAAAGCCCCGGGATTGGCGCCGGGTGACATCGTGTTCGGCGATACCGGCTGGCAGGATTACGCAGCAGTGCCCGCAAAGCATCTGAGCAAAATGCCGAAGGTCGAACCGATGACGCATCTGCTCAGCGTCTATGGCATTGCCGGCCTCACTGCCTATTTCGGACTGCTCGATGTCGGCAAGCCGAAAGCCGGCGAAACCGTCGTGGTTTCCGCTGCCGCCGGTTCGGTCGGATCGATCGTCGGCCAGATCGCGAAAATAAAAGGATGCCATGTCGTCGGCATCGCCGGCGGCAAGGACAAATGCAACTGGCTGACCTCGGAACTCGGCTTCGATGCCGCGGTCGATTACAAGGACGGCGCGGTGTTCAAGGCGCTGCGGACCGCGGCGCCCAAGGGCATCGATGTCTATTTCGACAATGTCGGCGGCGACATTCTCGAGGCCTGCCTGGCGCAGATGAACAATCGCGGCCGCGTCGCCTGCTGCGGCGCGATCTCGCAATATGATGGCGCGCCCTCCGCCACCGGGCCGCGCGGCGTGCCCGGCCTGATCGTGATCAAGCGCCTTGTCATGCAGGGCTTCATTGTGACGGACTTCATGGGTCAGCGCGACGAAGCATTGAGCGACCTGCAGTCCTGGGTCGCTTCCGGCAAGCTGAAAGTGCAGGAAGACGTCATCAACGGCCTCGAGAATACGCCGAAGGCCTTGATCGGATTGCTCGCGGGCGAAAACCGCGGCAAGCGGATGGTGAAGGTGTAAGCGCAGCAAGCGTAGGGTGGGCAAAGGCGCGTTTGCGCCGTGCCCACCATATACGACGGATACACCGTGGTGGGCACGCGGAGTTTATCATCGGGCGCGCATTCGCGCGACCCGGTGGCTTTGTCCACCCTACGACGGAATTGCCTGAGCGGCTGATTTTGCCTTCCGCTCCGCCAGCCAGTTCTCGAACCGCTGCACCACGACAAAGAACGTCGGAACGAACAACACCGCGAGGCAGGTCGACGCTATCATTCCCGAGAACACGGTAATGCCGATCGACTTGCGCGCGCTGGCGCCGGCCCCAGTGGCGACAACCAGCGGCAGCACGCCCAGGATAAAGGCAAACGACGTCATCAGGATCGGCCGGAAGCGCGCCCGCGCAGCGCCGACCGCCGCCTCGAGCAGTGGCTTGCGGTCGCGCCCATGCAGTTCAAGTGCTACTTCGACAATCAGGATCGCGTTCTTGGCCGATAACGCGATCAGCAGGATCAACCCGATCTGGGTATAGAGATTGTTCTCGATCCGCAGTCCTGTCAGCACAGCCATCGGGCCGAGCAGCGACAGCGGCACCGCCAGGATCACCGAAATCGGCGCGTACCAGCTCTCATATTGTCCGGCCAGCACCAGATAGACCAATAACATCGCCAGTCCGAACACGTAGTAGATCTGGTTGCCGACCTCCTTCTCCTGATACGACATCGCCGTCCATTCAAAGCCGGCTCCCGGTGGCAAGGTCTTGGCCGCGATCTCCTCCATCAGCGCCATCGATTGCCCGGAGCTGTAGCCCTGGGACGGCAGGCCTATGACGGTTGCGGACGGATAGAGATTATACAGGCTGATCAGCGAAGGACCGACCGACGGCGTGATGGTCGCGAGCGTCCCCAACGGCACCATGTCGCCCTGCTGATTGCGCACCATCAGGTTTTCAATGGCGCGCGGGGTCAGGCGAAATTGCGATTCCGCCTGGGTATAGACCTGGAAGGTGCGGCCGAACTTGGTGAACTGGTTGACGTAGGACGACCCCAGATAGGAGGCCAACGTCGAGAATACCTGATCGGTCGTGACATGCAGCGTTTGCGTCTTGATCCGGTCGACCTCGACATCGAACTGCGGAACCTGCGCACGGAACGGCGAGCTGACGCGCTGCAGCGCGCTTTGGGTTTGCGCATTGGCAACGATTGCGCCGGTTACGGCCTGCAGCTTTCCGAAATCGGAATTGCCGTCGCGCAATTGAACCTGCATCGCAAAACCCGCAGCGTTGCCGATGCCCTGAATGGGCGGCGGCGGAATCACCAGGATCCGCGCTTCCTCAATCGCCGCCATCTTCTGGTTCAGGCCGACGAACAGCGATCGCAGATCCTGCCCGGGCCCGCGCTCGCTCCATTCCTTCAGGATCAGATAGGCAACTCCGGCATTGGCAAGGCTCGAACTGGCATCGAGCGCGGAGATGCCGGCGATGCTGACCACCTGTTCGACACCGGGGGTCTTGTCGGCTATTTCGCTGACCTGATCCAGCACGTTCTGGGTGCGATCGAGCGCCGCGCCGTCGGGCAATTGCACCGCGACCAGGAGATAGCCCTGGTCCTCGATCGGAATAAAGCCGGTCGGCACTCGCGACAGGCCGTAGCCGCCGATGCCGATCAGGATCAGGGCCAGGATCACCGACACATTGCTGTGCGCGACCATGCGGCCGATCAATTCGGCATAAGCACGCTCCAGCCGGTTATATATCGAGTTGAAACCGCGATAGAACCAGTTGCGCTTCTCCGGCGGCACGGACGGGCGCAGCCATAGCGCGCATTGGGTCGGCTTCAGCGTCGCGGCGTTGATCGCGCTCAACAGCGCGGTCGCTGCGATGACCAGCGCGAACTGCGCATACATGCGGCCGGTCAATCCCGGCAGAAACGCCGCCGGCAGAAACACCGAGATCAATACCAGCGTGATTCCGATGATCGGCGCGAACAGCTCATCCATCGCCTTGATCGCGGCGTCATGGCCGGACATGCCCTTTTCGATATTGTGCGCGGCGCCCTCGACCACGACGATGGCGTCGTCCACCACGATGCCGATCGCGAGCACGATCGCGAATAAGGTCGACAGGTTGATGGTGAAGCCGAGCGCCGCCATCGCCGCGAATGCGCCGATGATCGTCACCGGCACGGTAGTCGCCGGCACCAGCATCGCGCGCCAGTCCTGCAGGAACACCAGGATCACGACCAGCACCAGCAGGCCGGCTTCGATCAGCGTCTTGTAAACTTCGTCGATCGACGCCGAGACGAATTTGGTGGTGTCGAACGGCGTGTCGTATTTCATGTCTTGCGGAAATTGCTTCGCCAGCGCCGCCATCTTCTTCTCGACCGCGGTCTGGACCTGAAGCGCGTTGGCGCCGGGCGATTGAAATACACCGATGCCGGTCGCCGGCTTCTTGTTGAGCGAGAACACCTGACTATAGGTCTGCGCGCCGAGCTCGACCCGGCCGACGTCGCGCACCCGGGTCACGTCGCCATTGTTGCCGGTCTTGACGATGATGTCCTCGAACTGACTGGCGTCATCGAGCCGTCCGTTGACGTTCAGCGTATATTGAAACGCCTGTCCCGCGGGGGTCGGCGGCATGCCGACTTGCCCCGCCGTGACCTGCTGGCTCTGTTGCTGGATCGCCTGAATGATATCCTGCGGCATCAGATCGCGGACCTGCAGCTTGTTCGGATCGAGCCACACCCGCATCGAATATTGACCTGCGCCGAACACCGTCACATTGCCGACGCCCGGCAAGCGCGACAATTCGTCCCGTATGTTGATGGTGGCGTAGTTGCTGAGAAACAGACTGTCATAGGTCGCGTTCGGCGATGTCAGCGTCACGAACAGCAGGATCGACGTCGATTTCTTTTGGACCGTGACGCCCTGGTTCTGGACCGATTGCGGCAGCGACGACAGCGCGCTCGCGACGCGGTTCTGCACCAGCACCTGCGCGAAGTTCAGATCGGTACCGATCTTGAACGTGACCGTGAGCGTGTAGGTGCCGTCGGATGCGCTGTAGGACTGCATGTAAAGCATATCCTCGACGCCATTGACTTGTTGCTCGATCGGCAGCGCCACCGTGTCGATCACGGTCTTGGCGCTGGCGCCGGGATAGCGCGTCGTGACCTGCACGGTCGGCGGCACGACGTCGGGATATTGCGCGACGGCCAAACTGAACAGCGCCACGCCGCCGATCAGGATCATCAGGATCGCGATCACATTGGAGAGAACCGGCCGTTCGATGAAAAATTTCGAAATCATGCTCGGTCCTAATTCGCTGACGCGTGGCTCGGCTCGATTTTCTGCAGTTGCGGATCGACCTTCTGGCCCGGAATGGCGCGCAGCAAGCCGGCGATCACGACCCGGTCGTCGGGTTTTAGACCGTCTTCGATGACCCGCAGATCACCCTCAAGCTGGCCGGTACGGACCTTGCGCTGTTCGACGATGTTGTCGGCATTAACAACCAAGAGATAGCGGCCGGATTGATCGCTGCCCAACGCCACATCGGGCACCAGCAACGCATTATTCTCCTTGTCGAAGGGCACGCGAACACGAACGTAATAGCCGGGTAGCAAGATACGGTCGGGGTTTGGCAGTATCCCGCGCACCGCGAGCGTGCCTGTCGACAGGTTGATGGTCGGCGCCGCATAGTCGAGATGACCCTTGTGCGGATACCCGGTTTCGGTTTGCAGCCCGACCTCGACCGGCAATTGCGTGAGCTCGCTCGTCGTCATCCCTCGCCGCCTGGCTTCGGCGCGGATCCGCAGCACATCCTGTTCGTTGACGTTGAAATTCACATAGATCGGATCAAGCTGAAAGATCGTCGCGAGCTGGGTCGGCGAGGATGCACCTACCAGTTCTCCGACCGAGACAAGATGCGCACTGACAATGCCGTCGAACGGCGCGGCCACATTGGTGTAGCCGTAATTGATCGCCGCGATCTTGGTGTTGGCCTGGGCCTGTTGCAGATTGGCCTGTGCGTTGTCACGCGTGGAGGTCGCAGTATCGAGGGTCGCCTGCGAAACGGCCTGCCTCGCCACCAGATCGACCTGACGCTTGTAGTCGGTTTCGGACTGCTTCAACGATGCCTGCGCACCGGCTTCGGCGGCCTGCGCCTGTTCCAGTTTGAACTTGTAAGTGTCGGGCTCGATCGTGAACAGCGTGGTGTTTTGTTTGACCAGGCTGCCGTCCTTGTAGTTGATCGATTGCAGCACACCCTGCACCCGTGCCACGAGATCGACGGTTTGAATCGGCGCGGCGTTGCCGGTAGCCTCAAGGAAACGCGTGATGCCCTGCTGGACCGGCACGCCGACCTCGACCTTCGGCGGTGGCGGCGGGACAAAACTGTTTTGTTCGCAGGCGCCCAACACAAGCAACGCCGGCATCACGAAAACAATACGGCGGCCAGCAATGGCTCCTCGCCTCACGCGACCCTTCAACCCGGTGGAACGCGTCGGCTGCATTTCCGTCCCCCACTGCATCTCGGAACCGGGAAGATTTTTGAGAAGGCTTTCCGTTTACCGGAGGATAGCAACAATCCGCTTGCGGTGGAACTCGAAAGAGAAAATGATCCATCCGCGAAAGTTTTGTGACCAATCTTTTTTTGAATTTCACTTCGGTTGAAGCGGCGGCTCCAGCGTCAGCGGGAAGGATTTATTCAAATGATCAATGTGTTGAGACGTGCGACATTTTGTGCATCGCTCGCGGCCATGCTGTTCGCGATGACCCCATCGGCCCATTCGCAGGCGCCGACCGATGCACAGCGCAGCGCAATCCGGGCCCAATGCCGTGCCGACTACGAGGCCCATTGCGCCAGCGTTCCGCCCGGCGGCATGGCGTCGCTGCAATGCTTGCAGAAAAACATGTCGAGCCTCTCATCGGGTTGCCAGACGGCCGTGCGGGCCGTCGAAGCTCCGGCTCCTTCTAAAGCCGAGTCCGCTCCCGATACTGCACCAGCGAAGCCGGCGGCTGAGACTTCCGCAACTCCCAAAACCGCTGCAGCCCCGAAGCCCGCGGCAAGTCCTGCCGCCAAGAAGCCCAGCAGCGCGCAGGTGGCCGCGATACGAAGTGCGTGCCGCAGCGATTATCAGCAAAACTGCGCCGGCGTGCCGACTGGAGGCGCTGCAGCATTGAGCTGCCTGCAAAAGAACAAGGAGAACCTGTCGGCAAGTTGTCAGAAAGCCGTTAATGCAGTCGGTAGTTCCGGCGCACCGGCGGATGCGGCAACCGCCGATCCCGCGGCGATGCCTGCCGCTGCGCCAGCGGCGGCGCTGGTGTTACGGCCGATGCGGCCTCGCGAAGTAATTTTCGTGCTGCGGTCGGGATGCGGCGAGGACGCGCGCGCACTGTGCAGCGATGTTCCACCCGGCGGCGGCCGCATCATGCAATGTCTGGCCGGGCAGCCGGCTTCGTTGTCACCGGCATGCTCAGGTGTCCTGAGCCAGTTCGCCGGTCAATAAACCGGCGGCATAATTCCTCTGGCGCCCTCACGCGGCGCAGATTATTCTCGGCCTAATTCGTCAGCATACTGTCGATCTGGGAGGATCATCGTGCGTATCGCCGTCATTGGCGGAGGCCCCGGCGGGCTCTATTTCGCTTATCTCTGGAAACGGCGCCACCCGGACGCCGAGATCGACCTGTTTGAACAGAACGCGGCCGGCGCCACCTGGGGATTCGGGGTGGTGTTTTCGGAGCAGGCGCTGGAATTCCTGCGCGCCGATGATCCCGACACCGTCGACGCCATCGCGCCTCGGATGGAGAGCTGGAAGAACATCACGCTCCATCTGCGCGGCGAAAGCGTCGCGATCGACGGCGTTGGCTTCTCCTCGATCGGACGGCTTGAGCTGCTCAAAATCTTGCAGCAGCGCGTTCGCGAGGCCGGCGTGATGCCGCGATATGACACGCTGGTTCAATCCCTTGATCAATTGAACGGCTACGACCTGATCGTCGCCGCGGATGGATTGAACTCGCTGGTGCGCCGCGGCTTCGAACATGAATTCGGCGCATCGATCTCGCATTCGGCCAATAAATTTGCATGGTACGGCACGACCAAACGGTTCGAAACGCTGTCGCAGACATTCGTGGCCACCGAACTCGGCGCGTTCAACGCCCATCACTATCGATATTCGTCCGGGATGAGCACTTTTTTGGTCGAATGCGACCCGGCGACATGGCAGGCCTATGGTTTTGCCGACAAGACAGTCGAGCAATCGCAGGCCATATGCGAACGGGTGTTTGCGGGTACGCTCGATGGACATCCGCTGGTGTCCAACAAATCGGTCTGGCGCAATTTCCCGTGGATCTGGAACGAGCGCTGGTCGCACCGCAATATGGTGTTGATCGGCGACGCCCTGCATTCGGCGCACTTCTCGATCGGATCGGGAACGCGGCTGGCGATCGAGGATGCGATTGCGCTGGTGAAGGCGCTGGAGACCGAAGCGGATATGGCCGCGGCGCTCCATCGCTATCAGGCCGAGCGCCAGCCGATCGTGAAGAAGCTGGTGACGGCCGCGCGCACCAGCGCCAATTGGTACGAGACATTCCCGGATCATATGAAACTCGATTTGATGGATTTCGCCTATAGCTACATCACCCGCTCCGGCCGGATCGACGATGCACGGTTGCGCGCGATGTCGCCGGCCTTCATGGCGCGCTATGAGGCGTCGAAACGCCAACGCGGACGCAATGCATGACGCTTGAAATCGACGATCGCGTTCCCTTGAATTGCGCCGGCGCGCAGGAAATCGGCTTTGCGATGCCGGAGCGCTACAATGCCAGCCGGGTTCTGTTCGACAATCTGCCGAAGGGCCACGGCGGCAGAACGGCGCTAACCGGGCCGGCCGGGACGCGCAGCTATCAGGAGCTGTGCGATGAGGCGTCACGCTGGGGCAACGCCTTCCTGTCGCTCGGCCTCAAGCGCGGCGACCGCATCCTGATGTTCCTCGACGATACGCCGGCCTATCCGGCGGCATTCTTCGGCGCGGTCCGCGCCGGCTTCGTGCCGCTATTGATCAACACGCTGACGCCGCCGGACCTCTTGCAGTTTTATCTCGCCGATTCCGGCGCCACCGTCGCGGTCACTGAGGCGGAGTTTGGCGCGCGTTTCGACGCCATCGCCTGCAAGGATACAGCCCTGCGCACGCTGATCGTGGTCAATGGCGACACCGGCGATCACGCGGTGCCGGCTGCATTGATGGCCGCGCATTGGTTGCCGGATATCTCACCCGAGCTAGCCGAAGCCGACACCCATCGCAACGAGATGGCGTTCTGGATGTACTCTTCGGGCTCGACCGGACGCCCCAAGGGCATCGTCCATCTGCAGCACGATATGGCCTATAGCGAAACCGCATTCGCGCGCGATGTGCTGAAACTAAGGCCCGGCGACATCTGCTTTTCGGTGCCGAAAATCTTCTTCGCCTATGGGTTTGGCAATTCGATCACTTTTCCCTTCTCCGCCGGCGCAACAACATTGCTGCTGCCGGGCCAACCGAAACCGTCGGCGATTTTCGAGGCGATCGCGCACTTCAAGCCTAGCGTGTTCTTCGGCTTGCCGACACTCTATACATCACTGACCAAAGCCGACGGCGCCGCGGCGACGGATTTTTCCTCGCTGCGCCTGGCGCTCTCCGCCGCCGAAGTGCTCTCGGTCGAGGTCTTCAACGGCTGGAAAGCGCTCACCGGCCTTGAGATCGTCGAAGGACTCGGTTCCACGGAAGTGCTGCACATCTATCTGTGCAACCGGCCCGAGAAGAAAAAGCTCGGCGCCGCCGGCCTTCGCGTGCCCGGCTATGAAATCGCGCTTCGAGACAAGGACGGCCGCGACGTCGCAGACGACGAGGAAGGCATTTTGTGGGTACGCGGCGATTCCAACACGCCCTTGTATTGGAACCGGCCGGACAAATCAGCCGAAACCATCCGCGACGGCGGATGGATCTATACCGGCGACCGTTTCGTGCGCGACAGCGAAGGCTTTCATTTCTTCCGCGGCCGCGCCGACGATCTCATTAAAATCTCCGGTCAATGGGTCTATCCGCTCGAAGTTGAATTGTGCCTCGCCGAACATCCTGATGTCCGCGAATGTGCGGTGTTTGCCGCTGAGTTGCCGGACCGGCGCATGACGTTGAAAGCGGTGGTGGTGATGAACCGCAGCGGTTTCGACGCCGATGGCACCACCAAGCTGCTGCAGGATTTTGTGAAAGCGAAACTCTTGCCCTACAAATACCCGCGCGAGATCAGGTTTGCGGGTGAATTGCCGAAGACCGGTACGGGCAAGATCGATCGGCAGGCGTTGTTGAGGGTGTAGAAAGATTCCCTGACCCGTCATGGCCGGGCTCATCCCGGCCATCCACGTCTTACTGTCGTCACGCCGCCAAGACGTGGATGCCCGGCTCAAGGCCGGGCATGACGAGCTTTGGTACTGTAGCCCGGATGAGCGAAGCAATCCACCTTCTGAGCAACGCAGCCATGGATTGCTTCGTCGCTTCGCTCCTCGCAATGACGAGCGCGGGAATGCCTCAAACATTCGGTGTCGTCCCGGCCTTGAGCCGGGACCCATACGCCGGGAAGCCTGCGTGGAAAAAGAAAGCCAACAAGCATCTCGCGAAACGCGTGGCCGCGGCGTATGGGTCCCGGCTCGCGCTTCGCCTAGCCGGGACGACGGAGAAACCTAACTCCCCAGTCCCGTGCCCCCATACAGCCACCCGAGATCGCGGTAATAATCCTCTGAACTCTTCGCGCCCATGATGGCGTTGCGCAGGCGGGCGTGCTCGCCGTCGGGGTGATAGATGTGCTCACCGATCGCGCGGGACATCATCTGCACCCGCGCGGTGCGCGGAAAGCGCTGCGCGCGATACTGCGCCAATGCTGTCTCGTGATCGTCGGGATGTGATCCCAGCATGTGCGAGAGACAAACTGAATCTTCCAGCGCCATGCAGGCGCCTTGCGCGAAATATTGCAGCATCGGATGCGCGGCGTCGCCGAGCAGCGCGACGCGGCCATCGACCCAGTTCTCGACCGGATCGCGGTCGCACAGCACCCACAACTTCCAGTTCTTGCCGTGGTGGATGATCTCCTGCGCATGCGGATGGATATGCGCAAACCCGCGCATCACCTCTTCGACGGAAACCGGCTTGCCGGCCACCGGCTCGGGCGCATCGTTATGGCAGGTGATCGCGAGGTTGAACACCTTCCAGCCCGACAGCGGATAATGCACGAGATGGCATTTCGGCCCGGCCCACAAGGTCGCGGCGTTCCAGCGCAGATCTTCCGGCATCTCCTCGGTCGGAATCACCGAGCGATAGGTAGTGTGCCCGGACACCCGCGGCGCCCCGTCGCCGACGACTTTCTTGCGGATGTTAGACCACAGTCCGTCGGCGCCGATCAACAGTCGGCCGGTCACGGCGTCGCCGGACGCAAGCCGCGCCGTCACCGAAGCGCCGTCCTGGTCGTAGCTCAGCACTTCGGAGCTTACGCGCAACTCGATCAGCGGATGATCCTGGCACGCTTTCAACAGGACACCATGCAGATCGCCTCGATGCACCACCGCATAGGGATTGCCGAAACGTTTGCGGAATGGCTCACGCAGATCGACATGGCAGATTTCCTCGGCCGACATCGCATCCATGAAGCGCAACTGGTCGACATAGACAGCCATACCGCGGGCGGCCTCTCCGACCCCGAGATAATCGAAGGCATGAAACGCATTGGGCCCAAGCTGGATGCCGGCGCCGATCTCGCCGAGCGTCGCGGACTTTTCCAGCAGGATCGAGGGTATGCCTTTCTGCGCAAGGCCAAGCGCCGCCGCAAGGCCGCCGATGCCGCCGCCTGCGATCAAGACCGGTGCAACTGACAAAACCATCAGATTGATTTCCCCAGATGTTCGAGCGCGTCTTCGGCACGCAACGGCACCCGCGACGCCTCATTGTTGAGATCGACCAGTTGCGTCATCAGCGCCAGCAGGATTTTGCGATCGGCGGCCTTCAACGGCTGCAGCATCCGCGCCTGCGCGCGCTCGACCGACGACATGATCTCGCGCAGCAGCGCGGTACCGGCCTTGGTCAGATGCAGCAGCTTGACCCGCTTGTCGGTGGAGGCAGGCTTGCGCTCGATCAACTGTTTGGCCTCCAGCCGTTCAATCACGCTGCCAAGCGTGGAGCGGTCGAACGCGATCACGGCAGACAACCTTGTCGCGTCGATACCGGGATGGGTGCGGATGGCGATCAGCGCGGCATATTGCACCGGCGTCAGATCGAACGCCCTGCACTCTTCCATGAAGATCGCGACCGCGATCTGCTGCATCCGGCGAAACAGATAACCGGGCGCGGTATAGACCGCGTCCATCGTGATCGCTGTCGGTTTACTCGGCATCGGGCTGGCGCTCCGGTGCGGCGTCCGCGAACGCCGCGAGATTTTTCGCGGCAGCTTCGGCCCTGAGCAGGCGCGGATAGGCGGCGAGATCGACGCCAAAGCGCCGCGCATTGGCCAGTTGCGGCACCAGACAGAGATCGGCCAGCGTCGGCTTTGAGCCGAAACAAAACGGGCCGTCTTCATGCGCAATTAGAGTCTCGCACGCCGAAAGGCCCTCGCGGTTCGCCCACGCGGCCCAGCCCGTGACCTTCTCTTCCGGCAGGCCAAGCTCGCGCAGCCGCGCCAGCACTTTGAGGTTCTGCACCGGATGAGTGTCACAGGCGAGCGCCATCGCGAAGGCGCGAACTTTTGCGCGCTGCAGCAAATCCTTTGGCAACAGCGGCGGTTCGGGATGGGTTTCATCGAGCCATTCGATGATCGCGAGCGACTGGGTGAGGATCGCGCCGGCATCGTTTTCCAGCGTCGGCACCAGCCCCTGCGGATTGATCGCCAGATAGGCCGGGGCGCATTGTTCGCCCTTGCGCAGATGATGCGGCAGATGGTCGGCGCTTAAGCCCTTCAGGTTCAACGCAATTCTGACCCGATAGGACGCGCTGCTGCGGAAATAGCCGTGCAGCTTCATCGGAACCTCCCCTTCACTTGCCATTGTTTTCTTGTGTTCTTCATTGACGCTATCCACTTTGTAAGTATGCTGTCAATAATTCGAAACCACAAAATTAACGGGAGGCTGGCCATGGAAGCCGTACAGAAGACCCCGGAGCGCGAAGCGTTCTACAAGAAAATCGACGGCGAAAATCTTTCCGCGCTGTGGAACGTGCTGGGTGACCTCGTCACCCCGGAACCGCGCAGCGCCTGCCGCCCGCATCTGTGGAAGTTCGACGCGATCCGCGACTACATGACCGAAGCCGGCAAGCTGATCACGGCCAAGGAAGCCGAGCGGCGGGTGCTGATCCTGGAAAACCCGGGGCTGCGCGGCCAATCGAGAATCACGACCTCGCTGTTTGCCGGCGTGCAGATGGTGATCCCCGGCGACATCGCCCCCGCGCATCGCCATAGCCAGTCCGCGCTGCGCTTCGTGCTCGAAGGCAGAGGCTCGACCACATCAGTCGATGGCGAGCAGACCGTGATGGAGCCCGGCGATTTCGTGATCACGCCGTCGATGACCTGGCACGATCACGCCAACCAGACCAACGAGCCGATGTTCTGGCTCGACGGCCTGGATATTCCGATGGTGCAGTTCTTCGATGCCTCCTTTGCGGAAGCCTCCAAGGAAGACCAGCAGAAGATCAGCCGTCCGCCCGGCGACAGCTTTGCGCGCTACGGCCACAATCTGCTGCCGGTCGACGTCAAGCGTGCGTCAAAGACCTCGCCGATCTTCAACTATCCTTTCGCCTATACCCGCGAGGCCCTGGAAAAGGCCAAGCGGAGCGACGAATGGGATGCCTGCCATGGGCTGAAGCTGAAATACACCAATCCCGCGACCGGCGATTTCGCGATGCCGACCATCGGCACTTTCATCCAGCTCCTGCCAAAGGGCTTCAAGACCGCGCGCTATCGCTCCACCGACGCGACGGTATTCGCGGCGATCGAAGGCAAGGGCCGCTCGCGGATCGGCGACAAGGTGTTCGAATGGGGTCCGCGCGACCTGTTCGTGGTGCCGAGCTGGCAGTGGGTCACCCATGAAGCCGACGAAGACGCGGTGCTGTTCAGCTTCTCGGATCGCCCGGTGCAGCAGAAGCTCGATCTGTTCCGCGAAGATCGCGGGAATGCGTGAGAACCGTCATTCCGGGGCGATGCAAAGCATCGAACCCGGAATCTCGAGATTCCGGGTCTGGTGCTGGCGCACCATCCCGGAATGACGATTGCTATCTACCGCCAGTGCAACAGCCTCGTCTCCAGCCAGTTGATCAACCGCCCCACCGCCAACCCGAACAGCGACAGGATCACGACTCCCGCCAATAGCTGATCGGTCTGCATCAGATTGCCGGCCTGCAACACAAACGCGCCGATGCCGAATTGAGCGCCGATCATTTCGGCACTCACCACCAGCAGGAGTGCGATCGAAGCCGTGATGCGGAAGCCCGCGAGGATAGACGGCAGCGCGCCCGGCCAGATCACCCGGCGCACAATAGAGTGAAACGGCACGTTAAAACTCTGCGCCATCCGGATCAGATTGCGCGGCACGGCATCGACGCCGCTATAGACCGAGATCGCGGTCGAGAAGAACACGCCGAGCGCGATGGTCGCGATCTTCGGCTCCTCGCCGATCCCGAGCCACAGAATCAGCAACGGCAGCAATGCGATTTTCGGAATCGGAAATAACGCCGAGATGAAAGTGATGCCGACACTGCGCGCCAAACTCGAGAGTCCGATCGCGAAGCCCACGATCACACCGGCCAATGTGCCGAGAACCCATCCACTGCCGATCCGCATGATCGACCAGGACAGATGCTGCCAAAGCGCGCCTGACAGCGCGAGCTGATAGATCGCGTTGACGGTCGCGACCGGCGTCGGCAGAAACAGTGAGTTCACAAGCCCGGTGCTGCCGGCCAACTGCCACCCGCCGAGCGCCAGCACCAGCGCGATCCAGCTCGCGTAGCGGCCTGTCTTCGGCGCGAAGCCCGCGCCGCGAAAAGCCACCGGCCGCAATTCAGTCTCTTCGGTCGGCGGCGAGCCCGCAGAATCGTCGGCGCGGTCAAGCATGCTGGACCTCGCGCTCGGCATCAACAGCCTCTTCGCGGATCAGCGACCACAGATCGTTCTGCAGCGTGAGCAGCTTTTCGCGGGCCTGGAGGCCGCTACGCTCGCCCCGCGTCATCGGAATGGTGACGACCTCACGGACCCGGCCGGGACGCCGCGACAGCACCACAATGCGGTCCGCCAGCCGCACCGCTTCTTCCAGATTATGCGTCACGTAGACCGCACCCATCGAGCCATCGGCGAGCAGGCCGATAAAATCCTCCATCAGCAATTCGCGGGTTTGCGAATCCAGCGCCGACAGCGGCTCGTCCATCAGGAGAATTGCCGGCCGCACCGCGAGTGCGCGCGCAATGCCGACGCGCTGACGCATGCCGCCGGACAATTGCTTCGGATAGGTGCAACGAAAATCTGTCAGACTGGTGCGACGCAGCGCATCCGCGACGACCGACTGGCGCGCGGTTAAAGTGAGAGCGGTGTGCAACAGAGGGAATTCGACATTCTCTTCGACCGTGCACCACGGCAACAGCGCAAAATCCTGAAACACGAAGGTCAGCGGGTTCAAGCTTTCCGGCGGCGGTGCGCCACGCAATTGCGCCGAGCCTGAGCTTGGCTGCAGCAAGCCGCCGAGAATAGACAGCAGCGTGCTCTTGCCGCAGCCGGAGGGACCAACGATCGCGACTACTTCGCCCGCGCCGACCGTGAACGACACGTCGTGGAGCACGTCGAGCGCGCCGAAGCGGTGGGTGATGTGGTCGGCGATCAGGTCCATGGGGGCACTCTAAGCCGAATCTCGAACGTATACACCGTGGCCTCATGGTTCGAGACGCGCTTCGCGCTCCTCACCATGAGGGTTCTCCGACCTCATCCTGAGGAGCGGCGTCTTCGCCGCGTCTCGAAGGATGAAGCCCTCAATCCACCTTCACGTAATCCTTGGCCAAAATCGCATCGACACCGAATCCCTTGTCGACAAACCCCTGCGCCTGCAGCCACTCGATCTGGTTGGCGACGTTCTTCACATCAAGCTTGCCGTCGGGATCGATATAGGCGCAATTGCCGACCACCTGCTCCAGCGGCAAATTGGTGTATTTCGCGATGATCTCCAGCAGCGGTTTGGTCTTTTCGTTGATCGGCGCCTTGCCGTCGGCGATGCCGGCCAGAATCACATCGTGATATTCGCGGTCGGCCCGCTCCAGCGCGGCCAGAAGTTTTGTCACCAGCGGCTTGTTGGTCAGGGTTTTCGGCGAAGCGAACACTGCCCCGAGCTGCCACGGCGTCTCGTCGCCGACCCAACCCAATAATTTGGCGCCGCCATCGTCGACCAGCTTGCGCGCGCTCGAGATCGGCAGCAGCGCCGCATCGACGGTCTCGCCTTTCAGCGCGGCGGCGGCGTTCGACAGCGATTGCAGCGGCAGCAATTTGATTTCGGCAAGTTTGAAACCGTATCTGTCGGCGAGCAGGCCGAGCGAATAGTGAAAGCTGGAACCGACCTGCGTCACCGCGATGCGCTTGCCGGCGAGATCCCGGGGCGTCTTGAGGCCGGCCGCATAGGCATTGTTGCTGGCGAAATAGCCGATCAGCGGATAGCCGGCCTTCTCGCGGCTCATGCCGCCGATCACTTTCAGTGTGCCCTTGCCGGCGAGATTATAAAGTCCGGCGGTGAAGGCGGTGATCCCGAAATCGACATCGCCCGACGTGGTCGCGACCGCGATCGGCTGCGCTGCGTCAAAAAACTTCAAATCGATATCGAGACCGGCGTCGCGGAAATAGCCCTTCTCCTGCGCGATGAACACCGGCGCCGACGACGACAGCCGGAGCACGCCGACTTTTGCCTTTAACAATTCGTCGGCGTGGACGTGCAAGGACGCCATCGCCAATAGACCCGCGAACACCAGCCGCACCACACCGGCGCGAGACCACAAATTCATCCAGTTTCTCCGTTTCTTATTCTTATTTGATGCATAGGTGCAGTTTCTCAACAAAGACGGTGAGCCCCCTCTCCCCTTGTGGGAGAGGGTTGGGGTGAGGGGTTCAGGTCCATCGATGGAGCTAAACCCCTCACCCGGATCGCATCTGACGATGCGATCCGACCTCTCCCACAAGGGGAGAGGTGTGCACCGAGCACACGAAAGATTTTCAAATCCATGGTCAGATTTCAAAGCCCCTCGGGAACAGCCTGATCGCGCCCGATAAAGGCTCCCTGTTGTTTCAACTGGTTCTGCAATTTATCGACGGCGATGTCACGCGGCGTCGCGTTGCCGTCGAGCGCGAGGGCGGCGGCGGTGCCGGCTGCCTCTCCCATTGCAAAGCAGGCGCCGGAGACGCGCGCGGCGGACTGGCCATCATGGGTCATCGAGGCGCAGCGCCCGGCCACCAGCAGATTGTCGAGACCCTCGGGCGTCAGCATCCGATAAGGCAGCTGATTGAACCCGCGCGACTGCGGGATCGGCGGGAACTTGAAGATCACGTCGCCCGCGACATGCGATTCCATCGGCCAGCCATTGACGCCGATACTGTCATCGAACGACGCACAGCCGAGCACATCCTCGCCTGACAGCATATGCCCGCCGACGATGCGCCGGGTCTCACGGATGCCAAGCTGTGGCGGCAGGTCGACGATGTAGGATTTCTCGAATCCCGGCACGGTACGCAGGAAATTGAAGGCGTTGACGGCTTGGCGCCGGCCTTCGATCTCCCCTCGCGTCAGATCGTCAGGCTCAAGTCCGTTGATCGCGGTGCCGTCCTCACGCGCCAACTGCGTGAAATTCACCCGCCACTCGACCGGCGAGCGCTGCGGCCGCACGATCGCAGCCTTGCGCGGAAAACGATGCGTGCCGGTGGCCTCGGCCGCTTCCATCAGCGCCGGGATCGTCCGCCAGGCATCGCCGGCCTTGTCGGGATCGATGCCGTTGAGCCGGAACATCATCGACGGATAGAGCATGCTGCCGTTGTTATCGCCGACCTCATAGCGCGCGCCAGCCCAAGCCGCGAGATCGCCATCACCGGAACAATCGATGAAGATGTCTGCGCGCACCGCCTGACGCCCAGCCTTGGTCTCGACCATCAGCGCGTTGATGCGCCTCGCGTCATGCATGACCACGCCGGCGCCGAGCGCGTGAAACAGCACGTCCACCTTGTGGCTCGCCAAGAGATCATCGGCTGCGATCTTGTAGGCCGCGGTGTCATAGGCCTGCGCCAGGATTTTGCCGAGAATGAGATGCGGCGCGTTGAGCCCGCCGAGCCGGTCGATCCGCTCCAACAACTCGGACGCGATGCCTTGCACCACCCGATGCATCTCGCCATGAACGTTGGCATGCAGCCCGCAAAAATTCGTCACCCCGGCGGCAGTCCCCATGCCACCGAGAAACCCATATCGCTCGATCAGGAGCGCACGCCGCCCCGCCCGCGCTGCAGCAACCGCCGCCGCAATCCCCGCAGGCCCGCCGCCGAGCACCGCGACTTCATACTCGCCGTAGAGCGGCACCTGACGTGCGGGTTCTTCGATCGTGCGAGAGGGCAAAGCGGGTTCCAGGGTCATGTACGGGCGAGCAGGCGTTGGGTTTTAGCTCCGACGTTGGCGCTGGTACAGCGTTCCGGCCACCCGCAAAAGGTCGATCAGGCAATTGTGCCCGCCGCGGAAACCCGCAGTATCCGGAAATCCCCACGGTTGCGCGATGGCGCAAGCTTGTGGAAACTGATGTCCTGATCGTTCCGCCCCAAACAGGACTCACCTCATGCGCATTTGTATCTTCGGCGCCGGCGCCGTCGGCAGTCATCTGGCGGTACGGCTGGCGCGGGCGGGACATGACGTCTCCTGCGTGATGCGCGGGCCGCATCTCGAGGCGGTGAAGGCACGGGGCCTGACGCTGCGCGCCGGGAGCACCGAGTTTTCAGCCAATGTGACGGCGGCCGACGAGCCCGCCAAATTAGGCCCGCAGGATCTCGTCATCAGCACGTTGAAAGCAACCGCCTTAGGCAGCCTCGCAACCGGGCTGAAGCCCCTGATGCGCGATGACACCGCAGTGGTGTTCGCGCAGAACGGGATTCCCTGGTGGTACGATATGGGATTGTCGCCCGATCATCCGCGGCCGCCGGACCTGGCCTTTCTCGATTCCAACGGCGCGTTGCGTTCGGCGGTGTCGCAAGGCCGGATTATCGGCGGCGTGATCTTCTCGTCGAACGAGGTTGTCGCGCCCGGCATCGTCGCAAATCTGACGCCGGATCGGAACGTATTGCAGGTCGGCGAATGCGATGACCGCACGACAGAGCGAATTGACCGACTAAGAGCGGCGCTTGAGGAAGCCGGGCTGCAGTCGCCGCCGGTACCACGTATCCGGGAGGCGATCTGGTCGAAGCTTCTGACCAACATGTCGATGTCGGTGCTGTGCCTGTTGACCGGCCAGACCGCGCGCGCCGTTCGGGAAGATCCTGCTTTGGCCGATGTGGTGCCGCGGCTGCTCGACGAGGCCGACAGCATCGCGCGCAGTTGTTTCCCTGACATCAAGCGGGTCCCCAGAAACGGGCCGGCCCCCAACCACAAGCCTTCGCTGTTGCAGGACTACGAACTCGGCCGCGCGATGGAGATCGATGTGCTGGTCCGCGCCCCCGCCGCCTTCGCGCGATCAGCCGGATTGTCGACACCGATGCTCGACATGATGGCCGCGCTTGCCATCCGTCAGGCCCGCGACAAGGGGCTTTATCGGGGCTGACCGTAGACGTCGCGCGTTCGTTGCCACCTCTCCCCTTGTGGGCCTGTTGCGT
>NZ_JAAVUY010000001.1 GCF_018449695.1 Bradyrhizobium sp. dw_411 | reverse complement strand
TCTATCGATAGTCCGTAACCCCTCACCCGGATCGCATCTGCGATGCGATCCGACCTCTCCCACAAGGGGAGAGGTGAGACGGAGTTCGCGGCGAGTGTTCGCCCTACCGCTCTGCCTCCACCCGATACGCTTCCATCTGCGCCCTGAGCTCGTCCAGCGCCGCGTTCGGTGCGTTGGCATCGACGCGATACTTTCCTTCCGCCAGCCACGACAGCACTTTCAAATCAATCGTCGGCGAATGATGGATGACATCAGCGTAATTGTTCAGATCGTGCGTGACGTCCTTGACCGCGCGAAAATCATAAAGCCGCACATTCGGAAACGACGTCAGCCGCCGGCTGACATAGGCGGTGAATCTATAGACCTGATCGAATGTCCCAGGCGACGCATCGCGCATCGCGACCCATTGCAGGATCGAATAGGGCGGAAAATAAACCTCGAAGGCCACGTCGGGATGAGCCGCGATCAGGCCAGCCATATCGCGCTCGAAATTGCGAACCCGCATGTCATAGCCGATACCGTCAGCGAGATAGGCGCTGCGAACGGGATCGGTGATATATTTGAAGGCGGCCATCGCTTTCTTCGCGTTGTAGGTCCCCGCTACATCGAAACCGGGGCGAAGCACGTTGATGTCGTCAACGTTGGCGATCGGAAATTTGAAGATCACGCCGGTGGTCAGCCATGCGACCGGCTTTTCGATCGGCGGAATCGATCGCGCCAAAATCCAGGCCGACTCGCGCGCCATCGCGCCGCTGAACAGATAGCTTGCAAATCCCCTGATATTCCGGCGATAGAGATTGGCCGGCACAAAGGCATTCGAATCGATGTCCGGCGCGTCGGGGAAGATCCAGTCGTCCAGTTCCCACACCACCCGTTTGGGGTGGCGCTCAAGGGCAGCGGCCAGCACGAAATTCTGCTCGACTGAGCTTGAGCCATTCAAGGAAAGTTTCAGCGAATGGACGCCGAGAATTCGGTCGATATCGCTCTGGCGGAAATGAATCGCCAGCGAGGTGCCTATGAAAAGCGTATCGAAATGCTGGCTCTGAATGAGGCCGGCATCCTGCATGCGGCTGTCCTGCGAATACATCGCCGCGAACAGCCGCGCGGGACGGAAGACCTGCAGCGGATCGACCACGAAATTGAGCGCGACTGCCGCGGCCATGATCAGGCCGCTCGTGCCCAGGAACTTCAGCAGGTTCTTCGAAACGTTGCTCATTTGTTTGAGCATGATCTCGTCAGAAAACCGGTGCCCACTTTTCCGGATCATGCTCTAGAACCTGAAGTAAATGAATTCGCTGTGCTGCTGGATTCCCAGAATCCCGAACGCCAGCACCGCCGCAGACACGTAGAGAAACGCGGGCCGCTTCGACCACGCACCTAACGTCTCGCCGACGGTTCGATTGGCGTGGTCATAGCCCATGATGGCTTGCGTATTCGGCGCGAACCACGCAATGGCGGCATAAATCAAAACAAAAACCGCATCCGCCATTTCGCCGCGGCTGAAGACGATCTGGGTGGGGTCGGTCATCCGCGTCAGGATCGAGAGCGCAGAGGCAATATTGTCGGCGCGGAAGAACACCCAGGCGAGCACCACTGCCAGAAAAGTTACAATCAATGCAGCGATGTTCGCCGCCCGCGCAAAGCGGGGCGCAACGGCAGGCACAAAATAAGTCCAGGCGTGATTGATGCAGAGATACAGGCCGTGCAGCGCACCCCACGCGACAAACGTCCAGGCCGCGCCATGCCAGAGGCCGCCAAGCGCCATCGTGATCATCAGGTTCACGTAACGCATAACGTGCCCGTGGCGGTTGCCCCCAAGGGGAATGTAGAGGTAGTTGCGCAGGAATTGCGACAGCGTCATGTGCCAGCGCCGCCAGAAATCGATGATGCTGGTGGCCTTGTAGGGCGAGTTGAAATTGAGCGGCAGGAAGATTCCGAACATCAGGGAGATTCCGATCGCCATGTCGGAATAGCCGGAGAAATCGAAATAGAGCTGGAATGTATAGGCGAGCGCGCCGATCCAGGCCTGATCGAAGGACGGCGTGTTTGGGCCGAACGCCAGCGCCACCAGCGGCTGGATACCGTCAGCAAGTCCCGTCTTCTTGAACAGGCCGATCGCGAAGATCATCAGCCCGCACAGAATGAGATGCGGGTTGGGCGACTTCGATTCCACCGCTTCGAATTGCGGGATCATATCCTTGTGGTGCAGGATCGGCCCCGCGATCAGATGGGGGAAATACGTCACGAACAGCGCATAATGCGGCAGCGCGTAGCGCGCGACATGTCCCCTGTAGGCGTCGACCAGGAACGCGATCTGGGTGAACGTGTAGAACGAGATTCCGACCGGCAGCAGGACGTTGACGGTCAGGCCGGTCGCGAACAGCGAATTGAGATTGGCGGCGAGGAAGCCGGCATATTTGAAATAGCCGAGCACGATGAGATCGCCACTGACGCCGGCTGTCAGGACGATCAAACGCAAGTGGCCGCTCAGGCGGCGCGCGACCAGCAGCCAACCGATGAGGTAATTAAATGCGATCGACGCCAGCAGCAGGGCGACGAATGGCCAGCCACTCGCCGCATAGAACGCCAGTGACGCCAGCGCCAGCCAGACCACCGGCGCCAGATGGCCCAACCGGCCCAGCGCGAAATAGCCGATCAAGGCAATGGGCAGAAACAGGAAAATGAAGGGGTAGGAATTGAAGAGCATAAGTCCTTGTCTCAGGCCGGCCGAAAAGCCTAACCATACATCCCGACGACCAACAAGGCGTGCCCGTCGCGGGCTGGACTTGATACCGTGTCACCCTCATGGTGAGGAGGCGCTCTTGCGCCGTCTCGAACCATGAGCTCGCGGCCATCCTTCGAGACGCCGCGGAGCCTGTTATCGGGCGCGCATTCGCGCGGCCCGTTGGCGGCTCCTCAGGATGAGGACATTACGCCGCTCTGGCAATCCGGCCGACAAACCCGATATGGATGGACGAGACACTTTCCGCTGCAGAGAACGAGGACCGGGTGACACAACCGACAGGCATTAAGCATTCAAGGCCGGCGCCGATTGCGCCGCGCCGTCCGCACTCCTTCACCACCCACGGCATCACCGTGTCAGACGATTATGCCTGGCTGAAGGATGACGACTGGCAGGAAGTGCTGCGCGATCCCTCGCTGCTCGACCAGGATATCCGCGACTATCTGGAAGCCGAGAACGGCTACACCGAGAGCCTGCTCGGCCATACCGCCGGCCTGCAGAAGACGCTGGTCAAGGAAATGCGCGGGCGCATCAAGGAAGACGATTCCAGCGTGCCGGCGCCGGACGGGCCCTATGCCTATATGCGAAAGTTCCGCGAGGGCGGGCAGCACGAAATGTACGGCCGCACGCCGCGCGACGGCGGCGAGGTCGAAATCGTACTCGACGGCGACGAACTCTCCGCCAAACATGATTATTTCAAGTTCGGCGGCGCACGGCATTCGCCGGACCACAAGCTTCAGGCCTGGAGCGCCGACATCAAGGGTTCGGAATATTTCACCATCCGCGTGCGTAACTGGGCTGATCGCACCGACCACGACGATCTGGTCGAAGAAACCGACGGCGCTGTGGTGTGGAGCGCGGATTCCAAGGCTTTTTTCTATGTGAAGCTCGACGATAACCACCGCCCGATGCAAGTCTGGCGTCATCGCCTCGGCACGCCGCAGGCGGATGATGCGCTGGTTTACGAGGAAAGCGATTCCGGCTGGTTCACCCATATCCATGAAAGCGCCAGCGGGCGGTTTTGCGTAATCGCCGGTGGCGACCACGAGACTTCCGAGCAGCGCCTGATCGACCTTGCCACGCCCGACGCGCCGTCGCGCCTGATCGCTGAACGCGAAGACGGCGTGCAATATTCGGTCGCCGATCGCGGCGATGAATTGTTCATTCTCACCAATGCCGACAAGGCGATCGACTTCAAGATCGTGACCGCGCCGCTCGCCGCACCGGAGCGCGCCAACTGGCGCGATCTCATTCCGTATCGCGAAGGCATCTACATCATCGATCTCGAGCTTTATTCCGGCCATATGGTGCGGCTCGAGCGCGCCAACGCGCTGCCCGCGATTATCATCCGCGATCTCGGCACCGGCGAGGAGCACGCGATCGCGTTCGACGAAGCGGCCTATTCGCTGGACACCATGGGCGGCTATGAATTCGAGACCACCAATATCCGCTTCAGCTATTCGTCGATGACGACGCCGTCGGAAGTCTATGATTACGACATGGCGAGCCGCGCCCGCGAGTTGCGCAAGCGCCAGGAGATTCCCTCCGGCCACAATCCTGCGGACTACGTCACCACCCGCATCATGGCAACGTCCCATGACGGCGCGCAGGTGCCGGTATCGATCCTGCACCGCCGTGATCTCAAACGCGATGGCAGCGCGCCGTTGCTGCTGTACGGCTATGGTTCCTACGGCATGGCGATGCCGGCGTCGTTCTCGGCCAATCGTTTGTCGCTGGTCGATCGCGGTTTTGTTTACGCGATCGCGCATATCCGCGGCGGCGCCGACAAAGGCTGGGGCTGGTATCTCGACGGCAAGCGCGAAAAGAAGACCAACAGCTTTGACGATTTCGCAGCCAGCGCGCAGGCGCTGATCGCGGCGAAATATACCGGCGCCAAGCGCATCGTCGGGCATGGCGGCAGCGCCGGCGGCATGCTGATGGGCGCGGTCGCCAACCGCGCCGGCGAACTGTTCGCAGGCATCGTCGCCGAAGTGCCGTTTGTCGATGTGCTCAACACCATGCTCGATGACACGCTGCCGCTGACGCCGCCGGAATGGCCGGAATGGGGCAATCCGATCGACAACGAAGCCGATTTCAAGACCATCTTGTCTTACTCGCCTTACGACAACGTCACAGCGAAAGACTATCCGGCGATCCTGGCGATGGGCGGATTGACCGATCCGCGCGTCACTTATTGGGAGCCGGCCAAATGGATCGCGCGGCTGCGCGCGACCATGACCGGCGGCGGCCCGGTGCTGTTGCGCACCAATATGGGCGCGGGCCACGGCGGCGCGTCAGGCCGTTTCAACCGCCTCGACGAAGTCGCGATCGCCTATGCATTTGCGCTGTGGGCGGTGGGGATGGCTGGGGAGAGCGGGGTGTAATACCTCGCGCACCTCAAGAGACAGAGGCAAAAAACCATGCCGCGCTATACCAAGACCGACTTCCCGGTCAGCCAGGTCCGCCGCTTTATCGAACCGGGACCGATCGTCCTTGTCAGTTCCGCGCATCGGGGCAAGACCAACATCATGACCATGGGCTGGCACATGATCATGGAATTCGAGCCGTCATTGATCGGCTGCTACATCTGGAACGCGAACCACAGCTTCGAGATGATCCGCAAGAGCAAGCAATGCGTGATCAACGTTCCGACCGCGGACCTCGCGGCAAAAGTGGTCGGGATCGGCAATAGTTCAGGGCGCGACATCGACAAGTTCGCCGAATTCGGCCTCACCGCCACGGCCGGAACAGAAGTCAGCGCGCCGCTGATCGAGCAATGCTATGCCAATTTCGAGTGCCGGCTGGTGGATTCGAGCCTGATCCGGAAATACAGCCTGTTCGTATTGGAAGTGGTGAAGGCGCATGTCGCAACGAAACCGAAATACCCGAAGACGATCCATTACCGGGGCGACGGCGAGTTCATGATCTCGGGCACCGAGACACGCAAATATCGCAAGCTGTTCAAGCCGCAGATGCTGTGAATGTGACGACACGGTCGCAGGCAAGCGTTGGGTGTGATTTACCCCGTCGTCCCGGCGCAGGCCGGGACCCATACGCCGCGGCCTCTCGGTTGGGCGATGAAGGGAGAGACCTTCTTTAACAACAGGCGTCAGTGGTTATGGGTCCCTGCGTTCGCAGGGACGACGATGCGTTGAGTGCTAACCCTACCTCCCCGTCTTCTTCCGCCACGCCGCAAAGTCCGTCAGCGTCTGCTCATCCGTCGCCGGATAGAGGCCGAAGATCGAGCGTCCGTTATGGACTTCCTCGGTGACGAAATCCTCGAACGCGGTCATCTCGAAGGCTTCGTTGGCGATCTCGTCGGCGAGATGCGCGGGGATCACGTAGACGCCGTCGCCATCGCCGAGAATGACATCGCCGGGAAACACCGGTGCGTCACCGCAGCCGATCGGCCCGTTGATCTCAATCGCCTGATGCAGCGTCAGATTGGTCGGCGCGCTCGGCCGCTGGTGATACGCCGGAAAACCGAGCTTGCCGATCTCGGCGGCATCGCGAAAGCCACCGTCGGTGACCACGCCGGCGACGCCGCGCTTCATCAGCCGCGTCACCAGGATCGCGCCAGCGGACGCCGCGCGGGCATTCTTGCGGCTGTCCATCACCAGCACCGCGCCGGGTGGGCAATCCTCAATGGCCTTGCGCTGCGGGTGGGAGCGATCCCGAAACACTTCCAGCTTGTTGAGATCCTCACGCGCCGGAATGTAACGCAGCGTAAAGGCTTCGCCGACCAGCGTCGGCTGATCCGGGCTCAGCGGATGAACATCCTGAATGCACTGGGTCCGGAAGCCACGCTTGTAGAGCGCGGTCGCGACCGTGGCGGTGCTGATGGATTTGAGCTTGTTGCGAGTGACGTCGCTGAGTTTTGTCATGGTGATATCCTTTGCTGTCATTCCGGGGCACGCGAAGCGTGAGCCCGGAATCTCGAGATTCCGGGTCTGGTCCTTCGGACCATCCCGGAATGACGACTAGTGACTAATAAATCGACGGCTCGCCGGTCGGCGCCCCGAACGATGTTTCCAGAAAGTCGAAATCGCAGCCTTCATTGGCCTGCTTGATATGCTTGGTGAACATCCAGCCATAGCCGCGCTCGAACCTGACTTCGGGCGCTTTCCATTCGGCGCGGCGCTTGGCGAGTTCGGCTTCGGGCACGTCGAGATTGATGGTGCGCGCCGCGACGTCGAGCGTGATCATATCGCCGTTATGCACCAAGGCGAGCGGGCCGCCGATATAGGATTCCGGCGAGACATGCAGAATGCAGGCGCCGTAGCTGGTGCCGCTCATCCGCGCGTCGGACAGGCGCACCATATCGCGCACGCCCTGCTTCACGAGCTTGGTCGGGATCGGCAGCATGCCCCATTCCGGCATGCCGGGTCCGCCCTGCGGGCCGGCATTGCGCAGGATCAGCACATGATCCGCCGTCACGTCCAGATTGGGATCGTCGGTCGCCTTCTTCATTGAGGGATAATCGTCGAACACCAAAGCCGGTCCGGTATGCCTGAGGAAACGCGGCTCGCAGGCGCTTGGCTTGATCACGCAGCCATCGGGCGCGAGGTTGCCCTTGAGCACCGCGAGCGCGCCCTCGGCATAGATCGGATCGGCGACGGTGCGGATCACGTCGTCACTATAGACTTCGGCGCGCGCGATGTTCTCGCCCAGCGTCTGGCCGGTCACGGTCATGACGTCGAGATGCAGATGATCCTTGATCCGGCTCATCAGCCCCGGCAGACCGCCGGCATAATAGAAATCCTCCATCAGATATTTGTCACCGCTTGGGCGCACATTGGCGATCACTGGCACCTTGCGGCTGGCGATCTCGAAATCGTCAAGCCCGATATCCTGGCCGGCGCGGCGCGCCTGCGCGATCAGATGAATGATCGCGTTGGTCGAACAGCCCATTGCCATCGCGACCGTGATCGCATTCTCGAACGCCTTGCGGGTCTGGATTTTGCGCGGCGTCAGATCTTCCCAGACCATCTCGACAATGCGGCGGCCGCATTCCGATGCCATGCGGATATGGCCGGCGTCCGCGGCGGGGATCGACGAGGCGCCGGGCAGCGTCATGCCGATGGATTCGGCGATCGCGGTCATGGTCGAGGCGGTGCCCATGGTCATGCAGGTGCCGTAGCTGCGCGCGATGCCGGCCTCGACATCGACCCAGTCCTTGTCGGAGATTTTCCCCGCGCGCCGCTCGTCCCAATATTTCCAGGCATCGGAGCCCGAACCCAGCGTCTTGCCCTTCCAGTTGCCACGCAACATCGGACCGGCCGGCAGATAGATCGCGGGCAAGCCCATGCTGGTGGCGCCCAGCAACAGCGCCGGCGTGGTCTTGTCGCAGCCGCCCATCAGCACCACGCCATCGACGGGATGACCGCGCAGCAGCTCCTCGGCGTCCATCGCCAGCAAATTGCGGTAGAGCATGGTGGTCGGCTTCAGGAACGACTCCGACAGCGACAGCGCCGGCAATTCCATCGGGAAGCCGCCGGCCATCAGGATGCCGCGCTTGACGTCATCGACGCGGCTCTTGAAATGCATGTGGCAGGGCTGCGCGTCCGACCAGGTATTGAGGATCGCGATAACGGGACGGCCCTTCCATTCCTCGGGCGCATAGCCCATCTGCATGGCGCGCGAGCGATGGCCGAAAGCCCTGAGATCGTCGGGCGCAAACCAGCGCGCGCTACGGAGCGTTTCCGGGCTTTTTTTCTTGTCTGTCATGGCGGCACCTGTTCGAGACCTTGCTCAGGTCTTCTCACAGGCGATCCATTCGGAGCAAGCCCTGCGCGTGATTTTTGCACCGCACGAGCCGTGATTTACGATGACCTTCAGGAAGCCATCCGTCAGGAAACCATGGAGTTCGCCGACAGCGCTTCGCGCAGCCGCTCCGCCAGTTCGGCCTTGCGATATGGCTTGACCAGAATGATCGATTGCGCGGGCGCGCGGCCCTGCTGGGCCAGCAGTTCCAGCGAGTAGCCGGAACTATAAATCACAGGCAGGCCCGGCCGGACCTGCCGCGCCAGATCGGCGAGTTCCCAGCCGCTCATGCCGCCGGGCATGACGATGTCCGTAAACAGCATGTCGATCTCCGGATGGGCCCGCAGTTTCAGCAAGGCATCATCGCCGTTGACGGCCGCGACCACGGAATAGCCGAGGCTTTCGATCCGCAGGATCACCGAGGAGCGGACGAAGGGATCGTCTTCGGCGACCAGGATGGTTTCATGGCCGCGCGGGACGGACTGCTCATCCGCCTTGATTTGATTGGATGGCTTGCGTCCGCCTGTCGCGACATGCGGCAGGTAGATTCGCACAGTCGTTCCAAGGCCGGGTTCGCTGTAGATCGAAACGTGGCCATTCGACTGCCTGGCAAAGCCATACACCATGCTCAAGCCGAGGCCGCTGCCCTTGCCGACTTCCTTTGTCGTATAGAACGGCTCGAACGCACGCGCGGCGACTTCCGTGGTCATGCCGACGCCGTCATCGGTCACCGCGATGACAGCGTATTCGCCGGCTTCGATCTCGGGATGAAGGCTCTGATAGGGGGCGTCAAGCGACGCCACGCCAGTCGACAGCGTCAGATGCCCGCCATTGGGCATGGCGTCCTGCGCGTTGAGGGCGAGGTTCAGGACCGACGATTCCAGTTGCGCCCGATCGGCGAAGGCCAGCACCGTATCGGCGGTCGGCGTAATCTGGATGTCGATGTTCTCGCGCAGCGTTCGCCGCAGCAGTTTGCGCATCGAATCCAGAAGCTCATGGCAATCGGTCGGCCGCGGTTGCAGCAATTGGCGGCGGCTGAACGCCAGCAATCGCTGCGTCATTTCAGCGCCCCGTTCCCCGGCCTGGCAGATGTCGTCCGCAATCCGCTGCAGGTCCTGCCGGGACTTGAGTTGCTCGCTGAGATGCTCGGCATTGCCGACGATGACGGTCAGGAGGTTGTTGAAATCGTGGGCGATACCGCCGGAGAGCTGCCCCACCATTTCCATCTTCTGCGCCTGACGAAGCTGTTCCTCCGTCTGCTTGCGTCCGGTCAGGTCATGGATGATCCCGACAAAGATCGACTCCCCGTCCTGCTGGGCCTCGCCGACCGACAGATCCATCGGGAATGTCGAACCGTCCTTGCGCAGGCCGACGACTTCCCGGCCGATGCCGATGATCTTGCGCTCGGCCGTGCGAATGAAGTTCTGGATATAGTCGTCGTGATGCGAGCTGTAGGTTTGCGGCATCAGCATTTTGACGTTTTCGTGGAAGACTTCATCGGCGCGGTAGCCGAACAGCCTTTCGCAGGCCGGATTGAACAGGAGGATGCGGCCGCGCGCGTCGATCAGGATAAATCCATCGACCGCGGTTTCCACCACGGCCGTCAGGCGCGCCATGCTCTCGCGCAGGGCCTGCTGGGTCTGGCGGAATTGCTGCAGCAATTGTTCGGAATCCCGGCCTTTTGATTCTTCTTCCTTGAGCGCCTCCTGGGCCTGGCGAAGTTCGAACGGCGAAGGAATCGTGAGCAGTTTCGGCAACAGCGGCCAGAGCATGCCGGCAGTGACGATCGACGCCACAGCCGTCGCGGCTTTGACAAGCCCTTCGATCCCGTAGATCGGCACCCACAGCGTATAGATCGACAGGATGTGCGTCAGGCCGCAGGCCAGGATGAAGATGCCGAACGACCAGTAGACCCATCCGAATTTGAGGTCGCGGCGCTTCGATACGAAAATCGCCAGCGCGAACGGGATCGAGAAATACGCCATCGCGATCACAGCATCGGAAACCACATGCAGCCAGATCAGTTCGGGCTCCCACAGCAAACAGATGCCGTGGGGAGAGAACATCGAGGAGTCGAGGATTCGTTCAAAGAAAGCCCACATGCTAACGACTGCCTTGTCTGAAGGGATCTTGTTTGAAGGGATTTTGCTTGATGCGATCAAGCGCATGGTCCGCCGCGTCGCCCCGGGCAGAAGCCTGCTTTAAACTCACGAGCACGCCACTCAGCGTTCTCGCATGACAATGGTTCGCGGCACCGAACCAGCATCCGCCGATCGCAGACCAGGCGTCCGTTATATGGGTCCACAATCGCCGCCTACTTCCGGCATGGCCGGCTATCCCATGCATCGTGCACATGGTAGTTGCAGTACCCAGCCGAAGAAGAAACACTTCCAACACCCGCCGCAATCCATTCACAACTCAGCATTGAGTCACGGAAGATCGACCGTGGCAAGAATTCTGATCGTGGACGACGAACCTGCGGTTCAGGTGACGATCCCGATCATCGTGATGTCAGGTCATCTCATGCCGCCCGATTCGACTTCAGGCCCGGATTTCCTGACCATGGCGCCCTGGCTCGGCGCGGTCCGCAGCCTGCAAAAACCGTTCAAACCGGTGGAGCTGCTGGCGACCAGTTGAAACTGGCGGCCGTTGAAAGTTGTCTTGAAGTGGCCAAGCAAACCGCAGAGCACCCGTCTGCGGCTTCCGCCGCCGCGGGCGGCATGGCCTCGTGACTCCGGCTCAGGAGGCGCGCGAGGCAGTCAGCACGATTCGAATGAGATCAGCGGCGTTCCTGGCACCCAGCTTTTTCATGATATTGGCGCGGTGATCCTCGATCGTACGCGGGCTGATGCCAAGTTCGCGCCCGGCTTCCTTGTTGGAGGCGCCGGCGGCGAAGCGCTCGAGCACTTCGCGTTCACGCCGTGTCAGCGGCTCGCGTCCGGGAAAATACAGCGCCTCGGCCTTCGCGGAATTTTGCGCCTGCCTGCGCGCATAGGCCGAGATGGCCTCATCCAGCCGCGCCACAAGTTCGTTGCCCCGGAACGGTTTTTCGATGAAATCCAGCGCGCCATTCTTGATCGCGCTGACTGCCGTGGCGATATCGCCCTGCCCGGAGATGATGAAGATCGGCGCCGGGTAATCCTCGCCGCGAAGTTCTTTCAGAACATCGAGTCCGGATTTGCCGGGAATGTGCACGTCGAGCAGGATGCAGGAGGGAGTCCGGGTTCTCGCGACTGCCAATAGCGCAGCACCGTCCGCAAAGCAGACAACCTGATAGCCGCCCGCCGACAAGACGATAGACAGGGTCTCGCGAACAGCCGGGTCGTCGTCGACCACGAAAATTTCGCCGCGGGTGGCTGATTTATCGGTCATGTGCCATCGCCCATAGAAAGGTATGACTTTCATTCGCGAGCGCACCGCGCCTGATGCGGATGCCGATCTCATCCGTATTAGTACGGGACCGATACTTAACGCACAAGTAGCAAGGGCGACATTAAAAATATCGCGAGGGAACCCCAAGAAAATCTCAAGAAAATCCCAAGAAAAGCCTGTGTGAAAGAGTGCCAGCGATGCAAAATGCAGCAGACCACGCTTCGGTCCGACCTGGCGATCTGAACGACAATTATACTCCGATCCTATCGAATCTCCGGTCCCTGCTCGAGCAGGTCAACGCGGCGATGAAGCTGATCGAAGCGGCGATCGCCAACGAAGCAGCAACCAGCCATCCGGACATGGCTACGAACGTCGTGGTGCTGGACGATGTGACACCGCGCTATGTGCGCGCGAACGCTGCACTGAGCACGTGCAATGCGGGCCTCGGCGTCGCCCTTCACCTCGTCCGCGATATCAGTAGCGCAAGACAGAAAGCGCCCAGGCCGAATGCTGGCGGTTTGCGTGACGCGTTGCGCCCGAGGACGTTGCCGGGCAAGTTGAGGTGAGCAAGCCGCGTTGTTTGGGGGAGGACCGGGGACATATTCTGCTCCCGTCACCGCAAGCGCTCGCTTCTTGCAAGTGCTAAAACTTCAAGTGCCAAAACTTCAAGTGCAGATAATTTCAGGCTTCCATAACTTCAGACTTCCATGGCGGCTTCCGATGCGCCGGCCCCTCTTTTTTTCTTCTTCCTGGCTTTGAGAAACTGGACATCGATCTCCGCACCGTTGACACGGACAAGTTCGCACCGGCGGTAGGCCAGGCCAGTCGACGACAGCAGTAAAAAGAATTCCTTGAGATTGAGGCCCTGAATAGAGCCCTCGACGGTCAAGATCGCGTCGGTGTCCGATATCGCGTTGAGGAAGCAGTCCCGGCGCCAGGTCCCGTCAATGCCCATGATACAGACGCCGTATCCGCGGCTGAACATCACGCGATCCGGCCCTTTGTAATCATCTGACATGCATTGATCCGGACGTTTCGGCCCCGACGGAGGGACCGGACATCTCTGTCTGGTGGGCGCATATCGCGCCTTCTTTGCAACCGATAGCCTTCACAACCTAACCTTGGCGTTAATTTCACCCCCCGTGAAACTACGGTGGGATTAAGGCGATGCCTCTCGCCTGCGGAAGATAGATCTTCACCGACGTGCCGTGTCCGGCTTCGCTGTCTACTTCGACTCGGCCATTGGCCGACCCGACCGCCTCCGCCAGGATTCCGATCGTTCCGGTAATGACAGTGAGGACGTTGTTGAGATCATGGGCGATACCGCCGGTAAGCCGGCCGAAGATTTCCATCCTTTGGGCGGGGAAGACCTTTTCGGCGAGCAAGGCCTTTTCGGAAGGAAGGACTTTTTCTGAAGGAAAGACTTGCGCCTCGGCGGCGGCTGCCGGCGATGACTTCCGAAGCATCGGCTTCTAAAGCATCGGCTTCTGAAGCATATTTGGGCCCCTCGCTGTGTGCCGTTCGCCCGTGATCGCCGGATCGCTATCTCGGCGGAGCGGCCGTTGCGAAAGGCGACCGCACATCGGCAAGGCATTCAAGGATCACCGTCAGCAGCGCCACTGGCGTAAACGGCTTGCGCAGGCAGCGCGTGGCTCCGAGTTCAAGGGCTATTCTGAGGAAGTCGGGAGCCGGCGTGTCGAGATTGGCGAAAGCGTAGCCGGACATCGCGATCAGCGGGACCGACGGCGCCCGCTCGTGAAAAATCCGGATCGACTCGAAGCCGCGCATATGAGGCATGAAAATATCGACGATCATCAGGTCGAAATTTACGCCTTCAAGTGCTCGAAGCCCGGCTTCGCCGCCATCGGCGATGGTTACCTGAAAGTTGTTCCGTTCAAGATGAAGCTCGATGGCCATGCAGACCATCGGATCATCATCGACAACGAGAATACGCGGCATGGCCGCACGCGGCTGCAGATCTTGCTTGGGCGGTTCGGCTGCCTCTGAATCATGCGGCACGGGAATCTCCCCCTACGAATTGAACATCCGTATTTCGGGGGCGACCGGCCTGGCCACGCCGTATGAGCCATGCCCCACAGACAAAGCGAACAGATTTCTTGTCGCTGGCAATCCGAATGCATCGCATAACGGCTTCTCCGCAGCGCTTCCGTGCTACCCGTCCCGATATTGATTGCGCTATAATTTTTGTCGCTGACGCATTCTCAGTTTCGCCTTAAGTGCGAATGGCTGTCTGCCTCCCAACATGCATAGGAACAATCTCACAACCGGAAGCATTGCGTATTCAGTATAGCCACGCGCGAGTTGTACGACCGCAAAGAATGGCTGAGCCGACAGGGCAACCGCCAAAGGACCGGCCCGCACCTCGAGGCGCGTTTCGATCATTATCCAATGCAGTCGGCATGACGAAAACGTGACGCATCTCCCGCCGCCTGTGCATGTTAGCGTGAATACGTATTCGGGGAGAGAATTTCGCGCGAGGTTGCGCGACGCAACTCACTCGACCGCGATCAGTTGAATGGTGGCGCGCAGACGCTGGTAGTTCCGGAGACCGGTCGTACTCCCGTAAGGAGGCACCATGGACTCGGTAGCTCGTTCACCCAACGGATTTTTGTCGGCGCTGACGGCTGACGATTTCGAACTGATCCGCCCGCATCTGCGAACCGCCGACCTGATCTCCAATCTGGTCCTGGTCGAAGTCGGTGAAACGCTCAAGCGTGCCTACCTGCCGCATAGCGGCGTGATCTCTCTGGTCGTCAAACTCGCAAAGGGCGAGCACGTCCAGGTCGCCATGGTCGGCCGCGACAGTATCTTTGGCGCGTTCTCTGCGCTTGGCGATCCGACGGCACTGAACGCCGCGACCGTGCTGGTGCCCGGCATCGCCCAGACGCTCGACATCGACCGCCTGCGGGCCGCGGCCGACCAGAGTGCGACATTCCGGGCAACACTGACGCGGCATGGGCTGGCGGTTTATGCCCAGATTCAGCAGACCGCGGGTTGCAATATCTCGCACACGGTGGAGTCCCGGCTGGGGCGGTGTCTGATGCAGACTCACGATCTCTCCGGCAGCGACAAACTTGTCCTGACCCAGGAAGCGATGGCGCAGATGATCGGGGCGCGCCGCAACAGCGTATCGCTGGTGGCCAATACCCTGCAGCATGCCAACTTCATCCATTACAGCCGGGGACGCATCGAGATCACCGACCCGGACGGCCTGCGAAGAACCGCCTGCGAGTGCTACGCCACGGTCAAGGCGCAGTACGACCGGTTGCTCGGTCCCCGTTGCCAGTGAGCGCATTGCCCTGCCGCAGAGGGCTGCCAGGCGCTGCCCGAAATCTGTTCAGCCCTGAATTAACGCGCTGTTTAATGACGGCTGCTAATGCTCAGGGGGCCGACGGGCACGCTTGGCGGAGAGCGTCGAAATTCTTCGCACCCCACGAAGGTTTCACTCGGGTTCGGCAGCGCGTGTACGGTGCGGAGTAGAAACATGGCCTTTGATCTGTCGATGCCCATTCTGGTGGTCGATGACTACAACACCATGATCCGGATCATTCGCAACCTGCTCAAGCAAATCGGCTTCGAAAATGTCGACGATGCCAGCGACGGATCGGCCGCTTTGGCCAAGATGCAAAGCAAGAAGTATGGCCTGGTGATTTCCGACTGGAACATGGAGCCGATGACCGGCTACGATCTGTTGCGGGAAGTCCGTGCCAGCCCGGAGCTTTCGCAAACCCCCTTCATTATGATCACGGCGGAATCGAAGACCGAAAACGTCATCGCCGCGAAGAAGGCCGGGGTCAGCAACTACATCGTCAAGCCGTTCAATGCCGCTACGCTGAAGACCAAGATGGAAGCGGTTTTCCCGGGATCGACCGCGTAGCATATCGCCGGCGATCTCCTTACGCTTGGCGCAGTGCGCGAGCCGCTACAGTACTTCTACGGCTTCGGATTTTCATACACAGCTAAGATTCAAAGACGATAGTTGCGGCAGCAGATGAGGGCCGCATGTTTACGTTCGAAACGACCGATGAGAAGGAAGTCCGGCGTTTTCGCATCGCGCAATTCAATGGCCGCGTGACAACCGCCAGATCAGGCGAAGCTGTCATTACCGGCCACGTCCGGTCGGTGCAGGAACATAAATTGAGCACACCGACACGGTGGGCCATCACCATCGTCCCCAGCGAACCCAAGATCAAAGCCGGCATGCTGCGGCCAGCCTCCCTCGCGCGTCCGTTCGCGGAAGATTATCTGTAGAGATTGATCGCAAAAGCCTGCGAAATTTCGGGCACGGTTCCCGGGTGCTGCCTCTCGATACCATCGACGGGCGGGCGAGTGCCTGAATTATCGGCAAGACCATTCATGGTTGAACGGTCCGGCGTTTGCCGGCCGCACCCTATTTTACCACTTAATTTACGGCGACCTGCTCTTATCGATCCAGACGCGGCGCCTTCCGGCGACGGGCTCATCGTTAATGCATCGTTAAATTGCGAAGAATCACGCCGCGATGAAGAAGCCCCATCGAATTCAGGATTTTCTGCAGCGGTTGACGCCGCCGACGCGCAGCAATCTCCTGAACGAGCTGGAGCGGCTGGAACTGGCCGGCGAGGATATTCCCGGCGCCGCGCCCGTCGTGGAAAAACTGCGCGCTGAATTTCGCAGTGGCGGGCAAAGCCACAACCGCCTTCCAAACCCGCAACGCTTTTTTTTCGCGCCGCTCGAACCGCTGCTGGTGAATGGCGCCCCCGAACACGCCAATTCAGGCCGCCTGCAGCGCGGATCGCTGGCCGCGCTCTGGGAGTGGATCAGCCGGGATCTATTGCCGACAATGGCGCGCGACTACGCAACTGAAATCAATGACCTGATCGCGGCCGACAAGCAGAAGGAAGCCCGGCAGGCCGCCAGTGTATTTCAAACCAAGGTCGCCAAGAGCCTTGAGAACACCCTTCGCTCGCCGGAGACAGCAGAGCAAGTCCGCGCCAAGCTCGCGACTTACACCATGTCTCGCACCGCCTATGACGACCTGACCAAGCTGGTCTGCGTGCTGCGCGCGCGCGACGCGCTGGCAAAGTTCGACAAGGCGCTGCCGGCCAATATCGATAAATTCGACGACGCGCGGATCGCCAGGATGACGCAGTTGCTGGATGGGTTCGGCAAGGATAACGCCGAAGATATTCCGTTCGCGCTGGCGCTGGTGGCGACAAGGCTGCGGACATCCTGGCACTTGATCTATCTCGCCACCAAGGCTGTGCCCAGCAAACACGCCGCCGACATCGCTGCCACGCCCTATGCCATCACAATCTCGATGGCGCTGGACAGGCTGGACGACAGACGATCGGCGCTGCGCATCGCGCTCAAAAACGGCCGTATCCTGGTCGCCAAGGAACTGCTGATCGACATTTACAACATCGAGAACGCGCTGCAGGTCCACATCGATAATTTCGAAGAATCCGAATGGGGACAGCGGCTCGAGCGGCTGATGAAGGCGACCGCCGATCTGGTCGCAACCGAAGTGAGCCGTTTCCCGGACAAGGTCGGTCATATCCTGGGATCGCGCAGCCTGCGCGGCCAGAAATCCCTCGCCGGTCGCCTCGGCTACTGGGCGAACGAGGGAGCCGCCCATCTCAAGAAGCTCGTACGGCCCGAGAAAACCCGCGTCTGACGACGTACAAACAAAAAGCCCGCCGGGATGAATCGGCGAGCTTTGGTTTCACGGCAAAAGCGTAACCGACCTCAGGGATTCCGGTACATCCGCGGTAATCCCTTTGATCGGCTCACCTCACATAGCGCGAAGGTTTTCCGCGCTGGTCTTGCCGCGAGCACTGTCGAGCTTCGATTCATATGAAAGCTTCTGGCCTTCATTGAGCGAACCCATGCCGGCACGCTCGACGGCGCTGATATGCACGAACACGTCGTTGCCGCCGTCATCCGGCTGGATAAAGCCGAAGCCCTTGGTCGCGTTGAACCACTTAACTGTTCCGGTAGCCATTTTAACTTCTCCAAGATGCGCATAAGCGCGCTGTGCCCGCACGACCTTCGCGCGAGCTTAATCCGATTTCAGCGATGTCTTGGGGAGGGGAGCCGGTTTGGCGTAGTCAACAAGGCAAACGATTATTCGAATGACCGGCATGTAAGTCACCCGGCCGGAAATAGCAAGCTAATCCGCCCGAGATGATAAAAATCTAATAAAATGAACGCGTTCAGATCAGCCGAGCCGGCTGATCTGCTCCTCGGTCACCACGCGTTCGATGTTCTCGGTCTTGCTCTTGATGCGGTAACGCGGGCGTCCATCGGCCTCGATCGGCAGGCAGGTCACGATGGTATAAACGCTGCGTTGCTTGACGCCGGCGCGACCCTGCGGCCCCTGAAGCTGATGATGAACGTCGTCGTTGATCGCGAAATTGTGAGCCATCGCCTGTGTCCCTTTTACAGACGGGCTTTTAGTCGCAACTACTTTATAACGCAACAATTCTCGTCGATCGGGCGGTGTCGGGGCAAATGGCGTGGCCGGCGGCTGCCGGGCAGGAATTAAGCCCCGCCGGACCGTGCGCGGCCTTCAAATTAGGCAGGAGAGCGCTCCATCGGGAGATCGCCCCCGATGACCCGCGAACCGCTCCGGCCGCAACGATTGCTTGCCGATTTTTTTGGTCTGGTCATCCCCCCGGGCCTGAATTCCCTCGGCTGCCTGTCCATCCGCGCACGAGCTGGCACCGTCCGACCCCAGCCAAAAAGCCGCCTGAAGTCGTCTTTTTGCAGCCTTGTTAACGAGATTTAACAATCTGACTGGTCATATTTGGTTATATTTGGATTGTATAAAGCCGGTTGGTCGCTTATTTATTACCCAAATAAGATACATTTTCTCAGGAGGCAGTTGCTGGAGGCATTTCTCAATGGCTAGACCGAGCTTACGCGAAAAATTAGCCAGCAGCGCAGTGGAGACACTGCATGCGAGCGGTTTCAACGGGTGTTCGATTCAGGACATAACCGATGCTGCCGGAGTGCCCAAAGGCTCCTTCTTCAATCATTTTGAAAACAAGGAAGCATTGGCGATCGACGCCTTGCGGCGTTATTTGGAAGGCTCCCGGGGGGATTTGCTGTTCGATAACAGCGTTCCGCCGCTCGATCGTCTCAAAAATCATTTTGGTTATCTGGCCAGTAAATTCGAGGGTTGCAGCTTCGAACGCGGCTGTCTGCTGGGCAATTTCGCCACCGAAATGACCCAGGAATATCCGCGGATGCGTGAAGAGCTCCGCCAGGTATTCGAGTCCTGGTGCGCGGCCGTTGAATCCGTATTGCGGGAAGCTCAGGCGGCCGGCGATATCGATCCGCGTCATGACCCCGGTCAGCTCGGACGTTTCCTGGTCAATGCCTGGGAAGGTGTCGCGATGCGGCTCAAGATCACCCGGGACCGCGGCCCGATCGATGAATTCTTCAATGTCACGTTCAAAATGCTGTTGAAGTAAACGTGATCTTAACGTCCGTTGACAATCTAAGTTGACCGGTCATATTGCGTGATGTGCGCCGCAACGGGATGAGGGAATTGATTGCTCTCAACTTAATGTGACCGGTCACCTTGGTTATGAATGGCCGGTAGTATCTTACTTATCCGCCCAGGCGTTGCGTGGCGCGTCCAAACACCGAAAGAGAAGCATCATGTCGAAGTTTTTCCAGAAGACCCTCGTACTCACCGGTTCCGTAGCTCTGGTGGCGCTGATGGCTGCCGCTCCGGTTGCCCCCGCCAGCGCCCAGGGCGTTCCGGCCGGGTTGCTCCGCCTCGACCCGCCGCAGGCCAGTGAAGGTCAGGTCGCCGATCTGGACCGCGCGCACGCCAAGGTTCGCAACGCCTACGCGCGCAGCAACCGCAAGGTCGTCCAGGCTCACTAAGAAATAACGCGGCATCGGCTTCAAACGCCGGCGCCGCACCAGAGGTCCCTGGGCTTGTTGGAGAGGGGCGCCTACCACTCACCGACATGCCCTGTTAAGCCGCCGCTGTGTTTCCCCTAAAGCGCAGCGGCGGTTCTTTTTTGGAACGCTCCTATAGCGTTTTCGAGCGAAGTGGATACCGGTTCGCGTGAAGAAAACGTGTCAAAACAAAAGAACTAGAGCCCGGTTCTGATTCAATCAGAACCGATAAGGCTCTAACAGACAAGATCAACTCGCCAGATTGGGCTTGCGCGGCACGATGCCGATCGGCGTAAACGTATAGACCGCTTCGCCGCGCTGGTTGTAGGCGGTCCATTTGATCTTTGCGACGCCCTGCGGCTTGGTTCGCGACGGCGTCAGCTCAACCACTTCCCCCTCGAGATGAAGCACATCGCCGGCCCGCACCGGCATCATCCAGCGCAGATCGTCGACGCCAAGCCCCATCAGGGGATGCGGTCCAAACGGCCTGACGGCAACGGTGAGCGCCATCGATATCGCCGCGGTGTGCCAGCCCGAGGCCGCGAGCCCCTTGAATGCGGTTTTCTCGGCCGCGGCTTCATCCAGATGAAACGGCTGCGGATCGAATTCGGAGGCAAACCGCTTGATGTCGTCGGCCGAGACCGACACCTCGCCGCTTTTGAAGCGCATGCCCAACGACAAATCGTCAAACCACTCGATCATCCGCGCATCTCCCCCGTCAGAGCGGCTAAGGTCATCGGGATCATATCGCCAAGAGCACCGGAACGGGAGGGTCGCAAACCGACCCGGATAGCCATAGATTACCCGCATGAAAAAAATCGGCTTTCTCTCCTTCGGGCACTGGACGCCCTCGTCCCAATCGCAGACCCGCTCGGCAGGAGACACACTCCTGCAATCGATCGACCTCGCCGTCGCCGCCGAGCAATTGGGCGCGGACGGGGCCTATTTCCGGGTCCATCACTTCGCGCGTCAGCTCGCCTCGCCCTTCCCGCTGCTCGCGGCCGTCGGCGCCAGGACCAGCCGGATCGAGATCGGCACGGCTGTGATCGACATGCGCTACGAGAACCCGTTCTATATGGCCGAGGACGCCGGTTCCGCCGATCTGATCGCCGGCGGGCGCCTGCAGCTCGGCATCAGCCGCGGATCGCCCGAGCAGGTGATCGATGGCTGGCGGCATTTCGGGTATCAACCGCCCGAGGGCCAGGATGACGCCGACATGGGCCGGCGTCATGCCGAGCTGTTCTACGATCTCTTGCGCGGTGAAGGCTTCGCCAAGCCGAATCCACGCCCGATGTTTCCAAATCCGCCCGGGCTGCTGCGCCTTGAGCCCCATTCCGAGGGGCTGCGCGACCGCATCTGGTGGGGCGCCGGCTCGAACGCGACGGCGATCTGGGCCGCCAAGCTCGGGATGAACCTGCAAAGCTCGACGCTGAAGAACGACGAAACCGGCGAGGCTTTCCACGTGCAGCAGGCGGCTCAGATCCGGGCCTACCGCGCCGCCTGGAAAGAGGCCGGCCATGCGCGCGAGCCGCGCGTCTCGGTCAGCCGCAGCATTTTCGCGCTGATGGACGACCACGATCGCGCCTATTTCGGAAACGGCCGCGAAAATGACGACCAGATCGGATTCATCGACGAGCGGACGCGCGCGATCTTCGGCCGCAGCTATGCCGCCGAGCCGCAGGTTCTCATCGAGCAGCTCAAGAAAGACGAAGCCATCGCCGAGGCCGACACGCTGCTCTTGACCGTGCCCAACCAGTTGGGCGTCGAATACAATGCGCATGTGATCGAGGCGATCCTGACCCACATCGCGCCCGCTTTGGGCTGGCGCTAACAAGTGCGGCTTGGTCGCTTAAGGGGTCCGAATTGAGCGTCGCCTTCACCAAAGAAGACAGTGCCGAAACCGCGTCGGAGACGTTGCTCCCCGACCGCCCGGTTTCGCCGCATCCGAACCTGGTGACGGAAGCGGGATTGAAGGCGCTGGAATCTGAACTCCAGCAGGCGCGCGAGGCATATGAGGCGGCGCAAAAAATCGAAGAGGTCAATGAACGCCGCCGCCAGGCGGCCATCCCCTTGCGCGACGCGCGCTACTTCGCGGCGCGTGTCCGGACCGCGGAGGTCATCGCCAAGCCGACGTCCACCGACACCGTCGCCTTCGGCAGCACGGTGACCTTCCGGCGCGACGACGGGCGCGTGCAGAAATATCGGATCGTCGGCGAGGACGAAGCGGACCCCAAGGCCGGTTCGATTTCCTTTGTGTCTCCGGTAGCGAGGTTACTGATGGGCAAAGCTGTCGGGGATGTCGTTGAAGCGGCGGGTCAGGAGATCGAGATCGTGGCGATCGCGTAGGACACCAACGCCGGTGGAGGCATATACCGTCCGGCGCAGCAAACCCGGATAACAATCAGGCGAACAGAATTAATGTATTTTCATCGATGAATCTGAGGCAGCTTACCTACTTCCGCGCCGTGGTTGAGCACCGGTCATTGGCCGCCGCGGCTGACGTGCTGAATGTTGCTCAACCCAACCTGAGCGTAGCAATCAAGCAGCTCGAAGAACTATGGGGCGTAACCCTGTTCGAGCGCTCGGGACGCGGCCTTGTCGTTACCGACACAGGTCGGGCCCTGTATGAGCGCGCCGCTGAACTACTCGGCGGCGCATCGGCGCTCGATCAGGAAATGCGGGCGATCGGGCGCGGCTTTACCAGTAGACTGCATGTCGGTTTCACGCAGATGTCGATCGAGGCCATTGCAACGATGGTCTCCAACATGCGCGATGACGGGAATGCCGTCAGTTTTTCGCTACAGCAGGGAGAACCACAGCTTCTGGAAACCATGGTGGAAGCACGGCAGTTGGATTTCGCCGTCACGCACATGCCGGTTGCCAATCCCGCGCTCGCCGTGGAAGCGTTGGCCCCCCTGACCATGGCCCTCCTCTGCCGCGAAGGTGATGACCGTTGGCAATCAGATAAAGAGGTCACACTCGATATGCTGGCCAACGTCCCGCTCATCGTGCTTCGCCGGCGTTCCGGCATGGGCATCTACGAGCGGATCGTGGAGGCGTTTTCCGTCGCGGGCATTGCCTTGTCCGTCGTGGCGGACTGCAATGACGCTTCGGCAATCTATCCCCTGGTGGAACGCAACGTGGGCGTCGGATTGCTGCCCGTTCATACTCCGCATGTGCCGCGACCGGGATTTTCAATCTACACGGTCACGCTGGCTTCGGTGCCGGGGAGTCTTGCGCTCATCTATCCTCGAGGACGCCGTCTGCTTCCAGCCGTGCAACGGGCCATGGACCTGTGCAGGACAACTCTCCGGGCGCGCTAGAGGCCGCCCGGTATCTGCGCCGCGTCCCGATGGAAGGCGGCGCAGATTCGAGACTTGCGCGCCTACTTCGCATCCTTGGCTGCTTGTTCGATCAGCCTGGCGACGGCCTGGGGCTGCGACATGTAGATGGCATGGCTGCCCTTCACCTCGATCGTGGTACTGCCGGCGCGCTTGGCCATGAACCGTTCGAGATCGGGATTGATCATGCGGTCTTCCGTTGCGACCGCATACCAGCTCGGCTTGTTGTGCCAGGCCGCATTGGTGATCGGCGTGCCGAACCCGGTAACGCTGATCGGAACCTGGGAAATCGCCATGAAGCGGGCTTCCTTCGCCGGAAGGTCCGCGGCGAAGTCGGCATGGAAGGTCTTCGGATCGACAATCACATAGCCCTCACCCGCTGGAACCGCGTTGTTCGCCGCCGGCGGCTTCTGCTTCAGCAGGGCGCCGAGGACCTCGCCGCTGTCCGGCTGGAAGGCCGCAATATAGACCAGGCCACGGACCTGCGGTTCGTTGCCTGCCTGGGTGATGACGGCGCCGCCGTAGCTGTGGCCGACCAGGATCAGCGGTGCATTCACGCGCTCGATGATGCGCTTGGTGGCCGCGGCATCATCGGCCAGCGAGGTTTCGGGTTCCTGCACGATCGAAACCGAATAACCGTCACGCTCCAGGATGTCGGCGACTGCGTGCCATCCCGAACCGTCGGCGAACGCGCCGTGAACCAGGACAACGTTCTTGATCGGCTCGGCTGATGCAATGCCGGACATGCCAAGAGCGAGGGCGGCGACTGCAACTGACGTGATAAGAAGACGTTTCATTGTTAGTTCCTTTCTGTTCTTGCTGAAAAGCCAGCTGGTTGAGACAAAACTTCCCCGGCCGGCCCAAACGGGAGCCGACGGAACGACCGATGAAGAGGCTGATCTGCCGCTAAGGAGTGTGGACTTCTCCAGACGGCGGTTTTCTCCCGTCGTCACCGACGGGAAAGGCATCGAACAACGCGAGACGGGTTTCGTTCGCGCTGTGCTGACTATCTTCCGGCGTGCGGCGCGCGCCCCGAAAGCGGCGGACGTTGCGTGACGCAGGTCCGTCGAGAAGCTCAACCGGCTTCATCAGAAAGCCGGAAAGCGGCCGGGGCGTCGCCAGGCTGGCGTTGGCGATGACGAGGCAGCGGATCTCCCTCATGTCGCCGCCTTCCGGCAACACAAGTGTGGCGCGACGCGTGCCCAACAGGGTCGCGCAGCACTTCGAGGCGCTCCACAGCGCCAATCGGATAAGGCCATCATCGCCGAGCATGACTTCACCTACGCTGAGGGACATGAGTTCGGGCCAATTCTGCGCCGAAGCCGCGACGATCCAGATCGCACCGTCATCGTCCGCCAGCGCGTGGCCCGCAAGCCGATGCCGGATTTCCTCGATGCGCGAGAAAGGTATGAGTGAGGAGATGTTTTCCATGATGAGGAGAGTGCGCCATCGCTTGCCTTGGGACCAATATTGTCTCCGTCAGGATCCTAACGAAAATCGTAAGGGTTGCCGACACGGCGGCGGACGGCGGGAGCGGGATTGAAGGTGCTGGAATTTCATCTCCAGCAGGCGCGCGAGGCGTATGAGGCGGCGCAGATAATCGAAGGCGGACGCGGGGACGCCATCCATGCGGGACCAGTTTTCCGATTAACAGAAAGGCGGTTCAGGACCGGCAATCGACTGGCTAAGGTCTTCTAGCCACGGTCGTCATCAATCAAGTTGCGTGAAATACGCATCATCGTTGGGCAGTGACGGTGGACCATGAGCTGAACCCTTCACCGCGCCCATGGCGTCCATCAGAAACAGCGACTTGGCGCTTTCTCGCGCAAGCTCTTCGATTCGCTTCTGTAGTTCAGCTACTCGCTGCGGATTTTGTTCTGCAAGATTGCTCTTCTCGTACGGGTCTTGCGCGAGGTTATAAAGTTCGATCGCGGAAGGCAGCGGCGTGCGCCAAATCAGTTTCCAATCATCGCGACGGACGCCACCACGGAACGGTTCGATATTGTAGACGACTTCCGTCCGCGGCGAAGCTTTGCCTTCACTGATCGTGGCCCAGACATCGAGCCCGTCGAGCGGTTTCCCCTTGTCGGGAGAGGCGCCGGCAAGCCCTGACAAGGTGGGGAACATGTCAACGACATGCATCATTTCTCTGACATCGCCGGGCCTGATTCGGCCGGGCCAATTGGCAAGCGCGGCAACTCGCGTGCCGCCTTCGTACAGCATGCCTTTGCCGCCCCGATATGGACCATTGTCCGCCGGCAGCTTCAACTTGGAGACATCGACATCTCCAGCGAGCATCGCGGTCTGATTGCCGCCATTGTCGCTCATGAAAACAATCAAGGTATTTTCGCGCATGCCTTGCGCGTCCAGCGCCGCGACCACTTTGCCGATCTCATCGTCCATGCAGGTGATCATGGCCGCGTAAGCGCGCCGCGTGGGATCCTCGATGCTCTTATATTCGTCGAGGTACTTTTCGGGCGCCTGGTATGGCGAATGGGGCGCGGTAAACGCCAGGTACATGAACAGAGGTCTCTTCGGATCGTGCGCTTTGATCTGTGTGACCGCATCCTTGCCCCACAACTGGGTCACATACCCCTTTTCCTCGATCGGCCGATCGTTCCGATACCAATCGAGCACGTTCGCGGATGAATGGGTGAAGTAGTCGACTTCGCCCACCATCGACCCGTAATGGTAGTCGAATCCGCGCTGGCGCGGCCAGAATTTACGATCGGCGTGGCCTAGATGCCACTTGCCGACCATTACAGTCTTGTACCCCGCCTCCTTCAATGTCTGCGGCAGCAGGCGCTCGTCGGTCGGCGGTCCGTATTTGCCCGGTGTGGGAATGACCAATGTTTGCAGCCCGTACCGGAACGGATAACGTCCGGTCATAAGAGCAGCCCGGGTGGGCGTGCACATCGGCTGGACATAAAACTCTTCAAGACGAGCACCCTCGCGGGCGAGCTTGTCGATATTCGGTGTCTTGATATCCGACCCGTGAAATCCGACATCTTTCCAGCCGAGATCGTCGGCGACGATGTAGACGATATGCGGTCGCAAGGAGGGCGACTGAGCCAGTGCAGGTGTGACCGACAGCAGCGACGGCATCGGCAGAGTTATCGCTGCAGCTATTGCTGAGCTGCCGAGCAAGAGGTCACGTCTGCCTATCCCTTTGCGGCTTTGCTTCGCGGTCTCGTCTAGATGACGTAATCCACCGCTCATTGATCTCCTCCCGTCGACGTCGGCCCATCCGTCACCAGTTAGAAATTTCAGAGCGCTCAAACCCATCGCTGCTGTCAATCGCCGGTTCAAACAACCGACAGTCACAATAGCCCAGCGCTGAAATCGACCATATCAAAGCACAGGTCGGGCCAGCGTCGTAGAACACTGATGTCGCATGGAAAGGTCCGCCATGGGTCTTTCGGGCGACTTCTGGTCTATCCCCGGCAACGGACATGCAGGACCGGCCCTGCAGGTCAGGGCGGCCAGGGGGCTAATACACCTCTTGGCCGAATATGCGCGGAAGCCGGATTGAAGGCGCTGGAATCGTAACTCACAGCGCACGCGAAGCGTACGAGGCGGCGCAGACCATCGAAGACGTCAATGAACGCCGGCACCAAGCCGCCATCCCCTTGCGCGATGCGCGCTACTTCGCAGCGCGCGTCCGGACCGTGGAGCGCTAAAGCCAACGATTGCGATCACCTCAATTGTCATTTTAACACCGTCCCACTCGATAACTATCGCGCCACCCTAACTTGATGTTGGTCAGGCAAATCAGGGAATTGGACGCCGGCTACGGCCGAGCCAGCGAACGCGCAAGCTGCAACTACCATGATGCGAATTATAATGGACATTCTCTGCCTCTCCCTTGTTAACGGAGAGAATGGCATGGACCCGTTTCGAGCGGCTTACGGAACGTAGTTTTTCGGTTGTTGAGAGGGAGGGTAAATGATTCCTAATTGCCCGGTTTTTAGTTTATTGATTGGATTCTTCGCAAAGTGCGAACCCGCGAGCAACCGTCCCGGCAGAAGCTGTTAGAAACTTTAAATTTGTTTCAGCGGTTGCGATGCATCGTTCTGGCAAAAGCCAGAGGACATCACGATGCCCCTTTTCAAATACTTTGGTACCGTAGGGTCGGCGCTGCTCGCGGTTATGTTCGTTTCAGACGCATACTTCGGTGATGACGAGGGAGAATCGCGCTTCAACGGATCACTCTATGAAAGTGCATTGTACGCGCCTCGCTTGGAAGACGCCGCTGCAGTACGGGAGCTTCACTTCACTCGAGACGTCACCCCGGCTGCCCGTGTTAAGGAAATATTCGCCCAGTTCATTCCCAACGAAGGTCGGCGAGTGAAAAGATAGTCATCCGGCTTACGCAGACGGCTGCGTTAGGACGCAATACCAAGCTTTGGCTACGCCGCCAAGAGTTGATCGAACTTGGCCGGGTCCAGTAGCTTCCCATCTCCATCGGTAACGTCGACGTTCCACCCTTCGCTCGACCAAACGCGGGCTCTCGCCGCCGCTACGAGCAAGCTGGCTCTCTCCGTTGTTACGGTTTTACCGTCTTTTTCTGCGACGATCTTGTACGACACACGCATCTCCGATCAGCATGACCGTCTCTCTCGACGGTGGGACGGTAGTTTGCCGATCGGGTGGCCATTCAGTGGCAATGCTAAGGGCAAAAGTGGCAACAGTCTCAAGTTGCGGGCCGTTGAGAACCGCCCACGACCGCCTGCACTCAACATCGTTTGAACATGACGGACTGACATGTTGGCATGAAGACGGCTTACGCCACCAAGTCGATTTCAAGAACCAGCCAGCAGGACTAATTGCATGACAAGATTTGCGATTGGGGACGTCGTCATCAAAGATAAGAGAACCAGCGTCATCATACGAGCTATCTTCACGACGGTGGAGGGGCAGCTTCGTTACGCTGTCGAGAACGAGGGCGCGCTGGAGTTCATCGACGAGGCGCGGCTATCTCAGGGCCCAAAGGGGGACTTAGCTGCCTGAGAATTCCGTAGCGACGAAAGAGAGCGACTGAGCGAACGAACTCACGCTTTGCTTGGTTCGATCGCCGGTGCAGCCAGTGAGCGCAAGCACCAGCAACACCATTCCCATGATACGCATCCGTGAATCTCCGATCTGGGCAGGCGGAGGCTATAGTCGGCTGCTTACGCAGGCCTTACGGTGCCAGCGATTTAAACCAATGCGCTTGGCACCGGAACGCGCCCTTGTCGCGAGCCAACGGCGTCGCGGCACCTGATCATTTCTGGTGTAACCGAGGCGCGACAGCTACCCGCAATAATGAACCAGCGGTACGGCCATATGGGATGCAAGGACGGCTGCGGATTGTGCCGGCCGCTGCGTCGAATATGATGGCCTGTAATCAAGGCCTGGCATGCTCCGGGTTCGCCCGGAGACCGCATTGACCACCAAATCGAAAAGTACAGATGTTGCCGGCAGCAACGTTGCGGCCGGCCGCGGGATCGGCGCAGCCGCGCTCGGACTTGGCCCGTTGCTCGCCACCGCCTTGACGATCGCCATGCCTGCACCGGGCTCTGCGCAAGTTTTTGGCGGCAATGGTGGTCTGGGCTTAGGTGGTGGTGGTGGTGGTAGCGGCGGTGGCGGTTTTGGCGGCGGCACCGGCGGCCTCGGTGGCGCCGGTGGCAGCAATGGCGGCAATGGCCTTGGCGGCGACTCGCCGGCGTACGCCGGCGCCGGTGCCGGCGTCGGCGGTGGCGGTGGCGGTTATCGAGGTAACGGCTCTCCCGGCGGCGGCACGATATCCACGCTGACCAATAGCGGCACCATCCAGGGTGGATCGGCAGGCGCCAGCCGCTCCTCGGCCGGCGGCGGTGCCGGCATTGGCGGCGGCGGCGGCTACGGCTACGGCGTTACCGCAGGCGGCGGCGCCGCCGGTTTCACGATCGGCAACGCCACGATCACCAACTCCGGGACCATTAACGGCGGTAACGGCGGTAGCGACGTCTTTAACGCTGGCAATGGTGGCGACGGCATCGGCAATGGCGGCGCCGGCGCCATCGGCAACGGCAATGGCGGCGCCGCCGGCGGTGCCGGTGGCGCCGGTGGCGCCGGCCTCAATAACCTCACCATCATGAATACCGGCACCATCCAGGGCGGCAACGGAGGTTACGCACGATTCGCGATTATCCCGGCCGGCGACGGGTTGGGCGGCAACGGCATTACCGGTTCGGGAATGACGATCATCAACAGCGGCACGATTGCAGGGGGCCTCGCCGGCGACGGTACGATGCGCGCCAACGCGATCGAGTTCACCGGCGGCGCCAATGAGATTTCACTGTCCGGCGCGTGGCAACTGATCGGTGGCATCGCGCTCGATACCACGAGCACGAACGTCACCTTCGTGCAGAACTCCGCAGTGATCCTCAACAATACCATCAGCGGAGCGGGCAGCATCGTGCAGAACGGTCCGGGTATGCTGACCTTGACCGGTGAGAACACCTATCAGGGCGCGACGGTGTTCGCGGCCGGTATCCTCAATGTCGGCAGCGCCAATGCGCTGGGGTCATCGGCAGCGCTGTTTTTCTTCGGCGGCACGCTGCAATACAGTTCGGCCAACCAGACCGACTATTCCGCGCAGTTTCAGCCCGGCCATGGCCAGGTTCAGGCTTACAGCATCGATACCAACGGCCAGAACGTGACCTATGCCAGCGCCTTCGGATCGGCCGGCGATACGCTGACCAAGCTCGGCGCGGGGACGCTGACGCTGACGGCGATCGAGACATATACCGGCGGGACGACGATCAACGGCGGCACGCTCGCGCTATCCGGTGCGGGCACGCTGGGTGCGACGACCGCAACGACCACGGTCAATACCGGCGGCACGCTAGACCTCGGCGGCACCACGCAGACGCAGGCCGGCGTGACGCTCAACGGCGGTACGCTGCAGAACGGCGTGCTGCATGCGGCGATCACCTCATTCGGCGGCACCATCAGTGGCATCGCGGACGACATGAGCCTGACGCTGAGCGGCGGCGCGACGACTTTATCGGGCACCAACAGTTTCCTCAGCACGACCGTGAGCAACGGCACCCTGACGGTGAACGGATCGCTGAACGATCCCACCGTCGGAGCCGGCGGCGTGCTCAACGGCACCGGTTCGGTCGGGGCGACAACCGTCAATGCCGGCGGCACCCTCGCGCCGGGCAACGGCACGCCGGGGACATCGTTGACGATCAACGGCAGCCTCGCGATGCAGTCGGGCGCATTTTATGCGGTGAACATTAACCCAGCGACGTCATCATTCACCAACGTCACCGGCGCCGCGACACTCGGCGGCGCAACCGTGAATGCGAGCTTCGCGACCGGCAGCTATATCGCGAAGCAGTACATGATCCTGACGGCGGCGAGCCTCGGCGGCACGACGTTCAACGCAACAGTTACGAATGCCAACCTGCCGGCGAACTTCAGTGATACGTTGAGCTATGATGCGACCCACGCCTATCTTAACCTGACTCTCAACTTCGGCATTCCCGGCAATCTCAACGGCAATCAGCAGGCGGTCGGCAACGCGTTGACGAATTTCTTCAATGCCACCGGCGGCATACCTATGGTGTTCGCCGCGCTGACATCGGCGCAGTTATCGCAGGCTTCCGGCGAGACCGCGACTGGATCGCAGCAGACCACCTTCGATGCGATGAGCCAGTTCATGGGGCTGATGACCGATCCGTTCATGAACCGGAATGGCGGGTTCGGTGCGCCGTCGCCGTCATCCGGCTATGCCGATCAAGCGAACGCCTACGCCGCGACCAAAAAGACCGACCCCTTCGCGATGTTCAACAAGGCGCCGCCGCAAACCTTCGACCAGCGCTGGAGCGTGTGGGCCGCAGGATACGGTGGCTCGCAATCAACCTCGGGCAATGCGCTGACCGGAACGAACAACACCACCAGCAGCGTCGCTGGCACGGCTGTCGGCACAGACTATCTGTTCTCGCCGAACACGATCGCAGGCTTCGCGCTTGCGGGCGGTGGCACGAGCTTCTCCGTCACCAATGGCGGCTCCGGGCGATCCGACCTGTTCCAGGCCGGCGTCTATGTCCGCCACACCGAGGGACCAGCCTATATCTCCGCGGCGCTCGCCTATGGTTGGCAAGATATCACCACCAACCGCACGGTGACCGCGGCCGGCATCGACCAGCTCCGCGCCGAGTTCAACGCCAATGCGTGGTCGGGCCGGCTCGAGGGCGGATATCGCCTTGTCGCGCCATGGGTCGGCGGCATCGGAATCACGCCCTATGCAGCAGCGCAGTTCGTGACCTTCGACCTGCCGACCTATGCCGAGCGCGTAGCCGTCGGCACCAACAATTTTGCGCTGGCCTATGGCGCACGAGATGTCACCGACGTTCGCAGCGAACTCGGTCTTCGCACAGACAAGTCCTTTGCCGTGACCGATGCGATCCTGACGCTGCGCGGCCGTGTGGCCTGGGCGCACGACTACGATCCAAACCGTTCGATCGCCGCGACGTTCCAGGCGCTGCCGGGCGCAAGCTTCACGGTCAACGGCGCGGCGCAAGCGGCGGACTCGGCGCTCACCACCGCGTCGATCGAGATGAAGTGGCGCAACGGCTGGTCGGCTTCTGCGACCTTCGAAGGCGAGTTCTCGAAGGTCACGAGCTCGTACGCCGGCAAGGGTGTCGTAAGATACGCTTGGTGAGATCCTCGCGCTCCGCCGCCTCAGATGGCGGTTCGAGAAGGGTCTGACTTTAATTGCTGAGAAACAATGGCGGAGAGGGAGGGATTGCCACGCCTTCGACAGAAACTCAATAAAACCAGGCACTTCTTGCACGCCCGAAGACACGGTGTGTACCAATCTTGTGTCCCGAAGTCGATGGAGGATCATTCCACCCAGCGAGTAATCTGCCAGCCATCTTCGCCGCTCTACTAGGTCTGAGACACTAAACCCCCCTCAGGCGGCCATTGAATCAATGCATCGATAACCTTTTGACTATCGTAAGGCTTGGCAAAGAAACGGCTATCGTCGGGCAACTCACTGAGATCGACGTTTCGAAGCCCCGACACTACAAGGATCTCAATTGGACGCCATACTCCATCTTTGTCTTGTCTTTCAGCGCGCCACGCAAGAAGGTAGGCACATCATCGATACTAGAGCAACTTTCGATTGATCACCTGCCCATGAGGTCTGAATAGCGTGAGCGTCCGACCGGTTCTTGGCATACACTTGGAAGGTGGGGGCGCCGGTCCGCGCTTGCGCTCAAGCGCCGCTCGCCTGCACGAAAAGCCGTGATGATGCGTTGCGACTGGTAGTGGCGGTCCTGTTTGAGCGCCATCGTGGAGCACTCACAGAGATATGAGATGACCGATTTTCCTTCCCTGCGGCCACCGGTGGACGCCACCGGTGCCCCTGCATTCCATGAAATGAATGAACACCCGAAGCGCTTCGAGCGCATGTCGGTGAAATTGCTCGCGCTTGACAAGCGCTTCCGAGACGCAAGCCTGTTCGGAATCGGAGGCGAAGCGCAATATGGGGCGGATGGGATCGCTCAGTGCCGCGCAGGTGGCTCGGCGATTCTATCGGCGAAATGCTATACCCTAACGACGCCCGCGAAGATCACTGAATGGTCGAATGAATTCATGCGTCATTACTCGACTCACTGGAAGGAAAAAGACGTCCGGCACTTCGTTCTAGCGACGGCGGCGACCAACGTTACCGGCGTCAGAGTTCGCCACCAGATCGAAGCAGAAGAGAAGCGTTTCGCGTCTTTGGGCATCAAGTACGAACTATGGGGTCCTGAAGAGCTGTACGAGCGACTACGAATAAGCCCCGAAGGAGTACGTCGGTTTCTCGGCGAGATATGGGCTCAAATCATCTTCGGGCAGACGAAGATCGGTGCCGATCTTCCCCGATTCGCTCCCTTCCTTGTACCCAGAGCGCCACACCCATTCGTCGGACGCGATCCCGCAGCATCCACTGCAGCGCGATCTTCGACAGACCGCTTTCGGCCTCCGGATAGCGTCGTTCGAGTTGATGCCGACCCTGGTCAGAAAATGCATCACCTGCGGGCGGCCGAAATAGTCGAAGTAGGCGAAAGCCTCTTCGTCCCGAACGAAATCGACCACCGCGGGCTTGGCAGAGAAACGGAGAAACGTCGACCAGAGCTCGGGCGCGCCGGCACGCACCAGCCGGCACAGACCAAGCATGGCGTCGACGTCGGCTGCGGCGTCGTGGAGCGCGCGCGACGGGACGCCGTTCGCCGCGGCCATCGCGCCGAGCCGGTGAGTGGGACGACCGTCGGGCTCCAGGCCCGCGCGCATAATCGATGGATGCAGCGTCGTCGCGGCCCGCATCAAGTTGAGCACGTCGGCGCGCGCGTTGCCGTTCGTGTTGGTCAGAAAGATCGGATGCAGGCATTGATAGAACGCCTGCCGCAAAAACTCCTCGTCGAACCGGATCGAATTGTAGCCGAGAAAGGTCCCCGGGCACCATGAAGTCACCATTTTCGCGATTTCGCACACCATCGAATAGTGCGACTGCCTGAAAGGGTTGTTGGCTTCGGCGAGCGTATGCCCGGTGACCAGCAAAGCCTGCGGGGACGGAACCACGTGAGGCAAGAGACGCGATTTCGTCTCAAACCGGTGGGTCTCGTTGAGGTCGGCGTCAGCCCTGACGGCGGCGAACTGAAGTATCTGGTCGAAGCGCTTGTTCAACCCCGACGTCTCAAGATCGTACAGGATAAATGCCACGACCGCTTTCGCTTACAGTCTTGCGAGCCTGAATTGCAGAGCGGCGAGACTGACGCGGAAGCGGTTGGCCATGCCGATCAGGTAGTCGTCGTCCTGGATGTCGCGGGAAGATTCTAACACCTGCCGCACGAGCCGCTCGGGCATCAGCAGTTCAGAAGCGAACGCATTGGCCTGCTTTTCGAGGGGATCGATGCCTTCGGCCGAAATAGAATCGCGCGGAATGAAATTCCTGCCCTTGTCGATCATCACCGTCGCCTCGAGCTTCGCGCGATGCAGGACCACGTGGGCCAGTTCGTGCGCGATGGTGAAGCGTTGGCGATTCGGATGATGATTCGAATTGACGCCTATCACCGGCTTGCCGTCTCGGATGAACGCCATGCCGGACAGTTCGTCGTCGAAAGGCGTGTATTCGATGCGAACTCCCAAGACCTTCGCGAGCCTGTCCACGGGAACGGGCGGCGCCTTCAATCCCAGTTTCTTGATCAGGGCACTCGCTTGCGCTCTGGCCTCGTCCAGTTCGTTCATTGCCGGCCCCCACCCGTCCGTCTCACGTAGTTCTCGATCTGCGCCCGCTGCGTGTCGCTTACGTCGCTGCCTTCGATCATCAGCGGGCCGCTCGCCTGCTCGAAGGAGAAACTGCTCGGAACGAGCTCGGTGATCGACTTGACCTGCAGCGCTTTCGCCAGCCTGTAGATCTGATGAAGCATCAGCTTCTGTCGCCCGCTTTCGATGTTGGCCAGCGACGCTCTCTTCAACCCGATCATGTCGGCCACCTCCGCCTGCTTCAGACGCAGCTCCTTACGTCGTGCCGCCAGGCTCGCACCAATGATCCGATAGATCTCCAAATCAGACATGTTGATGCAGAGAATCGAAGTTCTGGTCGGCCGTCAACAACGCAAACATTTTTGTGCTTAATAGAAACCTTACCAAAAATTAATATTGCAGGGATGCTTTTGTGGCCGAGACTCGGCTAAGTTGCAAGGAACAAGAATCTCCCCGACTTAGGAGTCGCAATGGCTGTCCCGATCCGACCTCAAACCTTGCGGCACCCGCGGAAAACGACCCGAGGCGAGCCCGCATGATGAAAAGCATAGTGACGCGGTTCCGCGCCTATCAACTTCGAGTTCCCGGCTCGTCCTTCTCACTGTTCGCGGAAGGTCACTTCACGGTCATCGAGGGGCGGCTCACCGAGTTCAGCAAGGTCGCGCTCGTGTACGAGATGCACCGGTGCGGCGTCGAGTTCGCCGATAGCTTACACATCACCAGTTGGGACGCGGACCACTGCAATCGGCACGAATTGCAGGGACTCCTCGACTTGATCCGGCCGCTCCGGATCGAGTGCCCTGGCTACGATCCCTATACCGACCATGGAGAGGGATGCCTCGAGATCATCGCCGCCTACAGGGACGCGCAGTTGAAGGCGAACCGTACGCCGACGGTCCGCCACGTCACGCCCAAGTACATCGCAGGACTGCAGAAAGCCGAGGATCTGGCGTTCGAAGACACGCTCTACAATCCGCTGCATCTCGACGCGGATTGCGCCAACAACAATTCGACGGTGAGGCACTTCCGCAAGGGCAGCTTCAACGTCCTCAGTCTCGGCGACGTCGAATCGCCGAACATCTCGGCGCGTTTGCGCCGCTCTCGGATCCTGAAATCCGAGACCGACGTGATGATCCTCGCCCATCACGGTGCCGACAACGGCTTCACCACAAAGGGCTTCCTCGCCCGCCTGGCACCGCGGCTCGCGATCTGTTCATCGAACTACGGCAACCAGTACGACCATCCGCGCGACGAGATCCGGGACCTGCTGCACGAGCAGGACATCCGGCTGATGACCACTAAAACCGGTGACGTGATCATCAAGTCGATCGGCGACCACACCGGCGCCTATCGCGCCGTCAACCTCAAGGGCAACTCGAAGGACATCTCCTCGACGATGGACTTCCGCTCGAAGAAGGGTCGGATCCTCTCCTTCAACGAAGACACCTTGCGGCAGAGATATCAGGGTCGGAGACGCTACGGCCCATAGGAAAGCGCCCAGAATCCTCAACGCGGCTTTCCGACATCCGGAGATCACCGCATAGATCGGAGATACCGAAATGACGGCCAAACTGACCTTTCATCCCCTCGGCAACGCCGACTGCACCCGCATCGACATGGCCAACGGCCGCAAGATGCTGGTCGACTACGCCGACATGCGCAATCCCGCCGACATGTGGGACGCCCGCATTGATCTGCCCGAGGTGCTCAAGGCCGACCTGCGCGCCGCGAAGCGCGACTACTACGACGTGGTCTGCTACACTCATCTCGACGACGACCACTGCTGCGGTTCGGGCGACTTCTTCTGGCTCGAACATGCCGCAAAGTACCAAAGCGAAGGCCGGATCAAGATCGACGAGTTGTGGGTGCCCGCCGCGGCGATTCTGGAAGACGGCTGCGAGGACAGCGCCCGCATCGTCCGTCAGGAGGCGCGGCACAGGTTGCGGGTCGGCAAGGGCATCCGCGTATTCTCGCGCCCGACCAAGCTCAAGGAATGGCTGGAAAAGCAGGGCCTGACGCTGGAATCGCGCGCGCACCTCATCACCGACGCCGGCCAGTACGTGCCCGGCTTCTCGATGTTCGGTCCCGAACGCGTCCAGTTCTTCATCCACAGCCCCTTCGGCTGGCATCAGAACGAGAGTGAGATCGTCGACCGCAACCAGCACAGCGTGGTCTTCCAGGCGACGTTCCGGGAGGCAGGCCGCGAGACCTGCGCGCTCTTCATGTCGGACATCGACTACGACTCGATCAACCAGATCGTGATCACGTCCAAGCGCCATGGCAACCAGGACCGTCTGCTATGGGACATCTTCAAAATTCCGCACCACTGCTCCTACAAGTCGATCGGTCCGGAGAAAGGCGTCGACGTCACCAAGCCGACCGACGAGGTCAAGTGGCTTTGCGAAACGCAGGGGCGCGAGCGCTCGATCATGATGTCGACCAGTTGGTCGATCCCGTCCAAGGGCAGCGCCGAGGATCTCGATCCGCAGCCTCCGCACCGCCAGGCCGCGGCCTACTACCGGTCGGTCGCGGATCTCAAGGACGGTCAGTTCAAGGTCACCATGGACCTGCCCTCGAAGAGCAAGCCCAAGCCGACGACCATCGAGATCACCGAACGCGGGGCCCAGCTGTTGCTGGTCTCCGCCACCGCCGCCGGCGCGGTGAGCGTGGCGGCGACCCCTGTGCGGGCGGGCTAGGCGTGACGATCCACGCGTGGTGGACCGCCTTCGGCGAGGCGACGGCGCTCGACGACGTCGCTCCCGGACCGGCCCGTTCGTTCGCGGAAGCAGTGCTCGGCGGCCTTCCGTGCACTACGTTCGTCGAGATCAAGGAAGACAAGACGACCGGATATTTCGGCGTCCATGTCGAGATCGATGTGGAGCGCCCCCAGGACCTCGCCCACCCGATCCGCGCCCGCGAGCCGATCGGAATACTCTTTCCGGCGCCGTCGGTCCGTCCGGCAGTGCTGGCGCTGCGGAACGACTTCCCCCACACGATGCATCAGAACGGCGTGCCCGAAGGGATGCCGTTCTCGCTGTGCGTCGACGATCGACCGTGGCCGGAAGCCCGCCTGACATACACGCCGACGGAACTGTCTCGGCTCGTCCAGCTTTGGCTGGCAAAGGCGGCGCGCGGCGAACTCCACGATCCAGCGCAACCGCCGGATCCGCTGTTCTACGGCGCGGACACGTCCTTGGTCCTGCCGCGCAGCGTCTTTGAGGGCGGGTCCACGACTTCCGAGTTCATGGGCTTCGTGCGAGCCGACAATCAGGGCCTGGTCTTCGCCCTTCCGTCCAAGCAGGCCCCACCGGGCGGGATCGGCCTAACCGTGATGGCTTTCGCGCTGCCGCCGCAAGCCATGACCTCGATCCGGCGCCTACCTCGAACCTTGGAAAGCCTAGCGGCCGAACTGGCACCGATCGGCCTCAAGCTGATGGACGAGATCAAGCAGAGATTGAAGGCGTGGACAGGCATCGCCGACGACGGCGTCAGGCGGATGGCCGGCCGTCTTGCAATCGTCGTCGGTCTCCCCGTGACCGCCGAAGGAGGTCGCACCGCCGACGACTTTCGGGCCTTCATCACAACCAACACCGCGGGCGAGATCGGGGTCCTGCTGGGCGTACTGCACGCGAACAACGTCGGCAAAGGCTACGTTCGCGCGTTCCCCGAAGCGCCGGTCGCGGGAGCCGCACTGCCTCTCGTGCCGGCGCAAGTCCATTTCGCCTTCGATCGGGATCTAGCGGCCTCGATCGCCGGCGCAGCGGCCGCCGACCGGAGGAAGGTCGTGCTGATCGGCGCCGGTTCGCTCGGCTCCCAACTCGGCATGGATCTCGCGCGCGAAGGCGCCTTCGAATGGACCGTCGTGGACGGCGACGCGCTCCTGCCGCACAACATGGCGCGTCACGCGCTATTGGCGGACGAGATCGGCGCGCCGAAGGCCAACGCATTGGCAAGGCAGATCTCGGCGCTGCTGAACGAGGCCCAGTCCGCGATCATCGCCAACGTCGTTGCACCGACCGAGGGACAGCAGAAGGCGCTCGATGCGGCCTATTCGGCGGCCTCCGTCATCATCGACGCGTCCGCGTCGGTCGGCGTCGCCCGTCACTTGAGCGATCTGGCGGCGGACGCCAGGCGCGTCTGCGCCTTCTTCAACCCTTCGGGCACGGCCGTTGTCGTGATGACGGAAACGGCCCGGCGCGACATCACGCTGCGCGACCTCGAGGCGCAGTATCACCGCCTCGTCCTGACCGAGCCGTCGCTGGCCGACCATCTCGACGTTCCGCAAGGCGGCGTACGCTACAGCGGTTCTTGCCGCTCGCTGACCAACAGGATCCCGGCGACTCAAGCGGCGGTCCTCAGCGCTTTGGCGGCGAGGGGCGTCGTCGAGTCGCTTTCGACCGACGATGCCAAGCTGACGGTGTGGACGCTCGGCCCGAACTGCTCGATCTCCGTCGTGCAGCGAAACGGCGAACCCGTCACGCGAGTCGAGATCGGCGCCTGGCACGTGAGCTACGATCGCGGATTTCTGGATCAGCTTTCCACGCTGCGCAATGCGCGCCTACCCAACGAGACCGGCGGAGCCATCGTGGGCATCGCCGACCACAGCCGCCAAGCTCTCCATTTGGCTCATGCGTTTCCCGAGCCGGAGGACAGTCTCGGCAGCCCGACGCGCTTCGAGCGCGGCGTCGTCGGTCTCGCCCAATCTATCGACGATGTCACTAGCCGGTCGATGCATCAGGTCAGGTATCTCGGGGAATGGCATTCCCATCCCCGCTATGCGAATGCACGTCCGAGCGACACCGACATCGCCCAACTCGCCTATCTGGGAAGCGAACTCGCGGCGGACAGGTTGCCTGGTCTCATGGCCATTGCGGCCCACTACGGGGACTTCTCGCTCCTCAGCTTCGACCCGTCTCTCTGCCAAGGCGAAGGGCGCCTCCTCAAAGTTGCCATTCACCGTGACGGGTAGAAGCTGCAGCTGACCGACGGATAGGGGACGTAAATCTCCTTGCCGCGGGTAAAGTACCCTACTGGCCGAAGGCTCCGCGGCACCATGACGATTTCGCAACCCCGTACCCGCCCGCTGCTGCCAGTTGATCGGCCGTAGAACGCGGGCCGAGATCATCCGCGCGGTATTGAGGTGTACCGTCGCATCGGCCAAGATCGCGTGGAACCAGACGGAATCGAACAGCGAGCAACCACGATGGCGACGTCTTCAAAGATCAAGATCATGATCTCGAGCAGGTGTAACGACCCCTTCCCGCTCGCCTCGAAGCCGGTCGTCCGGCTCAGCGATTATCCGCCGTCAGATCAAGAAGAAGGTCGAAGCAGAGCGGCTCCTCGGAGAGACGCCCTACGAGGTATGGATCAACGAGGACGCAGTCGCGGACGCCAGTCAGGACTCCTGGGAGGCGTGCATGTCGCAGGCGCGCGACTGCGACATTCTGGTGGCACTCTTCAACGGCAACGCCGGCTGGACGGGGAAGGACGGTACCGTCGGCATCTGCCATGCAGAGTATCAGACGGCATGGGAGCAGGCGCCAGGCAAAACGTTCGCGATCAACATCGGCGAGCCCTCGGCCCCGACGGCACCGTCTTCAGCGGCCGATAGGCTCTTTCAGGCGTACATGGAAAGGGCGAACAGATTCATCGCGTCCGCCAAGGACGGCCCCGCGCTCGAAGCGCAGATATGCAGGACGATCGCCAAGGCCACGGTCATGCTGGTCCAGCGCGGCACGAAGGATACCCGCCGCGGAAGCGGCTATCTCGGCCCGTCGCTCGAGTGGAATAGGCTTGGATACGCGGAGCGCAGCAACCAGATGATCGCCGCCGCGAGATTATCGCTCGCGATGTCCAAGTCCCGCAAGGCAGAGACGAGCGATCGGATATGCGTGCGGACGATTTCCGACAAGCAGATCCTATTCGCGCTCGGCGCCGTTCCCGACTCGATGTCGGTTCCTGCCGCGCGGGAGATGGTCGGACAGCCACACCTCGACGATCACCTTCTGGCCAACCGCCTGGCAGCGATCGATGGCGGGCCGGTCCATCTGGTCGCGTGTCACAAGGCCGCCACCGCCGCGCAATCGCAGCGAATGCTCGGCTTTCCCAACGCCACGGTCGTCGCGGCTCCGTTCGGAATCTACGTGTTCGATCCCGTTCAGGCGATCCAGCTCGTTCTCGTCTCCGGATGCGGGGACGAGATCGCCACCCGGCACGGGATACAGAAGTTCCTCGAATGGTTGGACCAATCCGATCAAAGGGAATTGCTCGTGCGGGGAGCGCAGAAGAGAAAGGCTATCGTCGCCGCGCTCGCTTCCGGCATATAGCCTCCCTAGCTCGGCGACAGCGGGGATATCCCTCCGCAATGTGTCATTGCCGTCGGGACTACCAAGCCTTTCGTCGGGGTCTTCATATCGGACCGATGCTCCTCACCGACCGCACATAAACCTGTGATGACCGCATAGATCAAACGCGGATTCCACTTCACCACGTTTTGATGGCAACGGGCGAGCCGGGCTGATTGGACCAGCGGTCGCCTCGTTCATGCTGACATTCCTCTTCAATCTACTTACCAGCTTCGGCCTGGGCGAGCCGCAGAAGGTCATGCTGCAGGGCGCTATCATTGTGGTCGCGGCTTTGACCTATTCGATGCAGCAGAGAGACCAATGAGAGGCGACCGCTTTTTCCTCGGTGGCGTTGCAAATTTGCAACAAAATAGGAGCCTGATTAAACTAGCTTGCTCGATGGCCGCTTCAAGCTCAGGACTTGCCAATGGTTGACAGAGGAAAGCGGACGCTGCGGTGGCAAGAAAACCTCGAGCGGGCGAAGCCCCCTGCGGAGCGCGAACAGCAATACCCGCCGGTGGACGTGACAAATCCGCCCCGTCACTATGAGATAACGGCGGAGGTCGCAGCGCGAGTCAACACCGAGATAGCGAACTATAACCGCGATCGAAACACGCTTTCCTTATGGAAAGTTCTTACAATCTGCCTTGAAAATAAGATCCCTATCCCTGAAAAGGTGGACAAGTTTTTCCTCAACATTTCGCACAAGCTCGTCGGATATTCGCGGGATGGCCAGAAGGAAGCACGCCAATTTATCTCGGATCTGGTGTTGGGGACCGTGAATGAAGATGGCGGACGGGGGGTGTTTCGATCTTTTCACGATACCGAAAATGAGCGAGATATCGTGCGTCGTGCCGGCGACATCATCGTCCAGAACGCCGGCAAGTTGGAGCCGGAATCGTTGGAAGCAATCTATGGGACCGTAGCGCAGGAGTTCGATGTTCAGCCCGAGCACGTCAAGAAACTGGTTCGACTTTATGAAGCGGACGCTGGCAGTTTTGGGTTTAGGGAGCTGCTGAAAGCCACCACCAGACCTCCCCAGGTGTTCGCGTCCGGCATCGACACCACCCTCGTGAACCCCGACGACAAAGGTCATTCTGAATAACCATCAGATTGAATTTTTAAGCCACTCAGCTTGAAGAAACGGCAGCGAGGTTCGCCGAAGGCGAACTTCGTATGTTATTGAAAATGCTTGTGTTTTATGTCCGCCCATTGTCGGACGCCGAAACTAGCCGGGTTTGACGCTCATCTGCGGCTGCCACCATCCCGACCAGCTTCTCCGCCAATCCCGAGGGTCCGAGCTCCAGCTCGCTTTGAGAAGCTCCATTTCCAGTTCCAGACTTTCGCGGCGCCCATCGTCCATATCCGGAAGGAGTGCGGCCAGCTTGGCGATAGCAACGTCGCGACGTTCCATCTCCGCTATGCGAGCCTCGTGCTCCTGCAATTCCCATCCGGTATCGAGCGCCAGCCATGCGCCGTCCTTAAGAGCCGAGAGCCTGGCCATGCCGACCTCACCCTTCAGTTTGGCTCCGACTGTGAGCGAGCTTGACGCGCCGCGAGCTTGCTCATTCGGTGTGCGACGGGCCGGCGCGCGCCAGCTCAGCGGAATTTTCAAGAGTTCCACCAGGGGAGAGACAACGCCATGATCAGAGCGGGCAGTAAGATTTGGGTTGAGACTCCGGCTCAAGGCGCGAACACCCTGCCAATGAAAACGCACTCGGCTTTCTTGCGACACTCCGGATCGACAAGCGATCTGGACCCTTAGATTGCAAGCCCTTGAAGCCCTCACCACAAACTTGCAGCTCAACCACCGCAGGGCGGCCCCTACATGGGCATCGGGAATAGAGAGAAGAAGTCGCGTTCTCTGTGATGTCTCCTCCTGCGACTCATGACGGTACATCCAGTGCAATACCGGCGAGGATGAGCCACACCAGTCCTTGAGCCGCATGCCTAGTTCATGCGTGAGTTTGGAAACTAGAAGAGCATTTCCGTTATTGTCCGGGTGCCCGGATCCCGAACAACTTATCGTCAGTCGGAGATTGAACAGCAAGCCGTAGCGTTGCGGCAGAAGCGACGCTGCCTCCCAATGGGGACGCACGTCGTTCCACGAGAGATACGCCTGATCTTCGGATAGTGCGGTCGATCGCACTCTCACGATCGCTTTCGTCAATCCAACTGCCGGCTTTTTCGTCTCAGCCCCAATCACCGGCAACGGGTTGAACAGCCGGTTGACCCTGCTCAAGATCATCGCAAGGCTGTGGTCGGTGACTTTCGTGTTCGAGGTGAGTGCAGCGATGATGCTTTCCCAATAGGCCCCCGACTCCAGTCCCAACGTGCAAGCGCGGGCCGCGAACGCATCGACCAGTTCCTCTTGTGTTTCCGAACCCACGTTCTGCATGATAGGATCTTCGCGATGGATGCGCCGGAAACTCTCGAAATACTGGAACACGAAAAACTGGTGCAAGAAGTCCAGCTTGCGCTCCGGGGTATCGGGCCATTCCTCGACCTCCTTCAACTGACCCTGAAAATCGCTGGCCAACAGGGCTCGGACGAACGCCGTCAACCGGTCCTCGAAGCTGAGATTGAGCGCAAGACGCGCATTAGCGCCGTCAACGGGACCGAACTGACAAGTCTTTTCTACTGCTCGCAGCATAGCGCGAGGGCCGCCTGACGCCGCCTTAAAGATGAGGCGAAACCCCTCCCGGTCGAATGACAGACCTTCGCGATTGCAGACGCCCGTGAGCAGTCGGAAGGCCTCGGCCTCGTTCAACGCACCAAGTTCGAAGTTGGACAACCTGCTCCGCAGGGCCTCGGAAATCAGGTTCAATCTGTAGGTCAGGAGAATAAAGCTAGTCCACTGCGGCGGGGCCTCCAGAATACGCAGCAAGGCGTCCGAAGCCCGCCTGGACAGATTATGCACTTCATCGAGCAGTACGACACGGCGACGCGCAAGGAATGGCGCAACTCGGGCATTCTCCAATAGGTCCTTGACCTCCTCGACCGTTGAATGCTCGCCGCATTGCAGCGCATGAAAGCTGACGGCATCGCGCCCGTGATCGCCGAACTCGCGGCAAAGATCGCATCCGCCGCAGGCCTCCCCGTCGGCCGGACTGTCGCACAGCAGGGCCTTTGCGTAGATCAAGCCTGACGTGGTCTTGCCGGTCCCGACTGGACCGGCCACCAGCACCGATCGCCCCTCACGTGTGCGAATCTGCTGGCGCATCCAGGTGACCAGAGCGTCTTGCCCGACGATTTCTGAGAACCGTCGCGGACGATATTTCTGAGCAAGATCAGTCACCTGAGTTTCCCACACGTTTGGCCATACAAACCTCAGATGGTTACAGACCCCGAGCGGTCGATCGAGGGCCTAAGCCGCGGTGGCTCAGGCCCCAGCCAAAACGAGGGGCTTGGACTAGGAAGGCGGGTTTTCCACCCAGCATCCACGTTCGCGTGATGCCTTTCTAAGGACTCCCAAATGCTTCAAGACCAGCCTCTCCCGCAGACCCCTATGCCCACGAGGAAGTTTGCGGTCCACAGCGACCAATTAAAGGCGGTCGCGCGTATGATCAGCTTGCCCAGCCGGTCAAGCGAGACGATCGCGATCACCCTCTCGACCGACGAGCTCCGGCTATCTGAATCGACCAAGAACGGTGACTTTTCGATCGCCATGACGATCACGCCAGCCCGCCCGCTGGACCTCAAGGAAGGGGACACCCTCAGCTTTGAGATCTCGAAACGGTTTCTGTCCTCGTGGGGCAAGCACTATAAATGTGAACTGTTCTTTGAATTGGACAAAGATCAAGACACGTTAGCGTGGCAAGGGCCAGAGTCCTCATTTCAGATCAATGCACCCGTTCGATTTGTCGAACGGCAGAAGCACGAAGAAGAGCCGCGTCATCTCGCCACCCTCGACGCTCAGATTCTCCGTGACGCGATTCGCTATGCCGCAATCCTGATCGACAATCGCCCTCCCAAACTCCAGGCCTACGACGGGCTCGAAATCAGTGGCGGTTCCGCAAAGAGCGGCTATCTGCGTGGCGTGTCATTGTATAAGTCCGGCAACCTGCCAGATACTTTGAAGTTCATGCTGCCCAAGCGGAATGTGACCAACACACTCGCCGCCATCGGCAAGATGCAGGGCCCGATCGACGTTACCGAGACAGACCAGGCGGTCTTCATCAAATCTGGCAACACCGAACTCTCCTGGAACAAAGCTGGCCGTCTCCAATCACTCGATCGTATCTTGGGTACCGCGATGGAGGCGACGCTCAACGTTTCCGTCACCGAGGCACTCAACAGCGTGCTGATCGCCAGCATCGGGTCCGATAGGGGCCGAATTGTTCTCGAACAGTCTGATCAAGGCCCCTCGCTTTCCCTTCTGTCGATTGCGACGTCCGCCAGATATGATGTGGCCTTAAAAGGCAAGTTCCGCGAATGCAATCTGTCTCCGGGAGCGAAACTCGAGATCAACATTGATCTTAGAGACCTGCAACAGGTACTGCTCAGCATCCGCACGCTGGATGCTGAGGTCTCAATCAGCAAACGTCTGCTTATCTTAAAATCCGTTTGCGAAGAATATAATGAGGTATCCGCTCTCGCCAACCTCGCTTGAAGCATCATCAAAGCCCATTACGCGTCAAAAGCCCCCGCCCTCAACGGTGGGGGTTTTCGTTTGTGCTACCAGCACCCGCCCAAAAGGTCTGTCCTTTCATTCATCGATTGAAACAGCAATTTCTGTCCCAGATGAGTGAATCTCTGCAGCCGCAAAACCTGCGGTGAGCAACCAGAGGTCAAAATGAGCATTGAGGATTACGGCCGAGTGCCATTCATATCGGCGAAAACACTTCGCCAGCACAAAGTCTATGAGACCGGCGATGATCGCTTCAGATCCGCCTCACGACTTAAACAAGCGCTCTTTCGCGAGGAGCACTCCTGGCCAATCGGCCGATACACGACTGCAAAAGGCACGAAACGCAAGATGGGGAACTATCTGAGCGAAGCGGCAGCGGATGAAGGCGCAAACTTCATTTCAAGCGAAATAGCAAGATTGGCCCGAAGAGAGGTCGCATACAGGGAAGACGGCGCGCTCATGGAGGAAGTTCGTCTTCGGACAAATATGTTGTCGAGTTCTCCGGCCGTGTTCAATTTTTTCGGCGGCATGAAGCTTGATCTCGATCTCGCCACGGCGACCATGCAATCAATCGCACCAGACTTTGTCGGCGAAGTCATTAATGTCCTGTTTGAACATTCGCCGGCTAGGAAAAATCCGATTTTCACTAACTGTCGAACGGCTTTCGATGTTCTACTCAAGGTAGACACAGTGGATCACCGTAATGGCTTCATTGCAATTGAATTAAAATACAGCGAGACGCTTCATGAGCCGCCAGCCGCTTTGCGTCCAAGATTCGATGAACTCTCGCGTCTGAGTGGGCTTTACAAAGATCCAGACCACCCGGCACTTCGATCTAATCCGCTTCAGCTGTTCTGGCGCCAGCACATGCTTGCAACGGCGATGATCCTAAACGGTCTGTACACCTGCGGCCGCTTCTTAATCGTCGCACCCAGTTACAACTTTCACGTCCGGGATGCAGTTAGCGAATACCGCCAGCATCTCGCTAGCAGCGACGGGGCAGTCGAATTCGATATGGTGTCATTCGAAGATCTGACTAAATGCATCGCTTGTGCGGGCGACGAGGAATTAGCTCGATCGCTTCATTCCCGGTACTGCGACTTCAAGGCAGTCGACGCGCTTATATAACCGCTTGGCGCCGCGCGGGGTTGGACGTTTTTTTCTCCGCGCGGTGCTATCTCGATGAACAATGCTCGTCGTTCGCGCGAGCAGGCACAGAAGATATCAGCTTCATTGGCGGAGTATTCTCTCTTGCACACACAGCGTCACTGCTGATCACGTCAGTGCCGCAACTGCTCCGCCAGTCGACTGAATGTTGGAGAAGCAAAGCTCCCATACGACAGGAGACACGCGATGGGCGGTCCGTTCAAAACGCCACGTTCGTGGAACCAACAAGCACTAGTTGGCGATTGGCTAGCAACAATCAAAATAGACGGCGTGCGTGCAATCTGGCACGAGGAGCGAGGCTGGCTTAGTCGAGCAGGTAAACCACTCTACAACATCCCATCGTGGCAGCCAGGATGGCCTCGCGATTGCGAGATCTTCGTCGGAAACTTTCGCGACACCGTCAGAGCGACGCTTACAAAATCCGTGAAAGACGACACCCCGACCGTTCTGCCGATGCATCTGTACGGCCTCGAACCACTCGACGCGCGGCTTCATTGGGGCACGCTAACTAACCCTACTCCCAATGAAATCCTCGCCCAACTCAAGCGCGTCAACAACCTTGAACATGAGGGTTTGGTACTTCGTCAGGCTGACTGTTGGATCAAAATAAAACCAGTGGAGAGCTACGACGTCGCCATTATTGGCGTTGTAGAAGGTCGTGGCAAGCATCTTGGTCGGCTGGGCTATGTCAAGACAATCATGGGCAACGTAAGCAGTGGCTTTTCAGACTACGAGCGCGAAGTTTTGTGGGCTGAAGCCAAGGCCGAAAAGCTGGTCGGGCAAGTCATCGAGGTCAGGTGCCAGGAAGTGAATCGGAATAACCGATTCCGTCACCCCTCCTTCCTCCGCGTGCGGCCCGACAAGCTAGCTTCATAAAACATCAACCGGCCAAAATTTTACCGCGGCGGTACGTTCATCGCTGTACCCATTACCCCGTGTTCCGGTACTTTCCACGCAACCTTGATTTATATCGCCCATCGCCCTTCTACCTGCCTGCTCCGCCGCCACCGACCCCTATCCGCCCCGCCCCCCTCTGTCTGCGTGCCTCTGCCTGCGTGCCTCTGCCTTCCCCCTTCCCCGGCGCTCCTACGTTTAGGCAAGGGTAAGGCAAAGGTTGAGCTTACATAGGCCTGGCACAGCGCGACTTATCGAGTGCCCATGCCGACCGCCCATGGTGACGCAGACCTCATCCACAATGCAGACGCGGCACTAGACATGGCCCATGCGCCCGATCGGTTGGCCAGTTTAGGCCCTGGAAGACGGGTCCTCCGACCGAGGCCGTTGCCAAAACCCAGATGACGGGTGAACAAGAACACCGACTTTCATCGAGCATACTCGCAACAACCCAGTCCGTCCCCTGAATGCAGATTCGCGATACTGTAAATATCGGATCCGGCGGAACGAACCAAATTTGGATACTTCGTGCGAGTCTTCCCAGAGCAGCGATGAGGGGTATCGGTACGTGAGGGACAACGGAAACGTAGCGTAGCCCGATAAAATCGCAAGGTGCGAAGGTCAAACAGCTCCCCTAATCGGGAGCTGTTACTTTTTCCGGGCATGTCGACTTCTCATAACCCACTACAGTAAAAATGCCAGTTGGCTCTCGTTCACCTCCACTTCCCCTTGGAGGGCTGCGAGCGACACTCCCAATAGACGCACGGCCTTCGGCACAGGCAGTAGGTTCCGAAGCAAACCCACCGATACTCGTTCGAGTTCTTCCCGATCTGAAACGGGATCAGGCAACGATTGGCTGCGAGAGATGGTCTCAAAATCAGCGAACTTCACCTTGAGCGTGACCGTCCGCTCCCGCTTGCCCTTGTCCTGGCAAGCTGACATCGTCCAAATATGCCAAGATCGAGAAATGCTCAGCCGACACGGCATTACGCGACATCAATGAGCTTGTCGATCAGAGCATTCTTACGAAAGACGAGGGGGGCACAATACCGGCTACTCGCTCAAGGAGGTCAAGACCGATGGCTGATACGCACGTACCTGAAACTTTTGAAAGCTGGAATAGCTATTTCTCGCGTCGGCGCGCGGCATAAAGATAAAATCCTATAACAATATGCTGCGCGCTAAAGACCGCCTGCGAACGCAATATCGGGCGGAATTGTCTAGCTAGTTCATCCGTAGGCCTGCCTCGGTCTGATGCATTGCTTTCATCTCCTTACCGCGGTATCCGAATGCTCTTCAAAAACGCTGCCATGCCTCGCCCCGCGCGGGATCACTGGGACGATCGTGTCAAACTGTCCATTTTCATGATCGACGCGAATGCGCTTGATTGGCATTTCATAGAGGTCGGAGAGCCGTTGCTCTGTCAGCACCGCGGACGCTGGGCCGAATGCGTACTCAGCCTCCCCAAGCATCAAAAGCGCGTCGTCGGCAACTGACAGCGCGTGCCCAGCATGATGGGTGGTGAAGATCACCGTCAGGCCGTCCTCCCGCGACAAGCGCGTCAGCCATTCGAGCACAAAGCTTTGGTTTCGCAAATCCAACGCCGATGTCGGCTCGTCCAACACGATGATCGGGGCCTCAGCGACCAGCGCACGCGCGAGCAGGACGAGTTGGCGTTGGCCGCCCGACATCTCATGAAACGGCCGTTGCGCGAAATCGGCCAAGCCGAAACGACCGAGGGCCTCTTGGGATCGTTCCAGATCTTCACGGGCGGGTTGCGACAGCAGGCCGATCTTGCGGGCGCATCCCATGACGACCATTTCGAGCGCCGTGAAGCCAAACGCCGTATCGAAGGCTTGAGGCACGTAGGCAACATCGCTCAGCACGCCAATTGAGCCTACCTTCGGTTTCAGCGCGCCGATGATGAGCTTCAATAATGTCGTTTTGCCGCGTCCATTTGGACCCAGCAGCGCGGTGATGGCGCCTTCTTGAAACTGGATCGTGTAACTTCGCAACACCCAACGACCGGTGTCATAGAAGAACCCCACATCTTCCAGCGCGACGGCATGCCTCTTAAGCATTGGTCCAGCTCCGAGCCCGGAGGCGCCAGAACAGAAACGCGAATATCGGCGTGCCAACGATGCTGGTCAGAAACCCAATTGGGATTTCTTCAGCGGCGGCGCTGCGCGCGATGTCGTCCATGACCAGGAGATAGATGCCGCCGAGAATGGCCGAAACCGGCAATAGCCGCGTGTGATCCGGCCCGACCATCAAGCGCGCGAGATGCGGAACGATCAGGCCAACCCAGCCAATACCACCGCTAACGGACACCTGGGCCGCCACGATCACGGCCACCAGCGCCATCAGCACCCAGCGCAGCAGATCGACATTGAGCCCGAGCGCACGCGCATCGGCATCGCCGAGCGACAAGAGGTTGATGCGCCAGCGAAGAAGCAGGATCAGCGTTCCTGCGAAAAGGGTAATTGCAGATACGACCAGCACCTTGTCGTAAGTCGCTGACACAAAGCTGCCGAGAAGCCAGAACATGATGGACGGCAACCGGGTGTTTGGGTCGGCCATAGTCTGCAACAAACCGGTGATCGACGAACAAAAGCCGCCGACCACGACGCCGGAGAGCACGAGTGCCAGCGTGCTGGAGCGCCCGGCCACCATAGCGAGCGAGAACGCGGCAAACAACGCCAGGAGACCAGATCCGAACGCCATGCCGACCGTCGCAGCCGTGGACCAGCCCAGCATGATCGCCGATACCCCGCCCAACGACGCCCCGGCTGTGACACCCGCGATTTCCGGGCCGACGAGAGGATTGCGGAACACGCCCTGCATGGTCGCCCCCGACAGCGCCAATCCCATACCGCAAATTGTGACAAGGAGAATGCGCGGCATGCGGATGATCTCCGTGACCACCCACGGCTTGTCGGCGTAATCTCCGGTTGCGTCAAAAGGAATTGTCATGAAGAACACGTGCGCGACCTCGCGCAGCGACAGTGGATAACGCCCGAGAGTCAGCGAGGCGAGCATCAGGGCGATCAACAGGAGAACCAAGCACAGCGAGAGCAGGTCTGATCGGCCGGCTGATCGCCAATGGGTCTGTGTCGTTGCGAACAATGTCATAGAATTCCTAAACTGACCTGGGCCGATGACGTAGCCGAGGGCCATAATATGGAAAATGACCGGCCCGGTGAAGCTCAATCCCCCATCGCCACCAATGGCGGTCAGGCTCCACTGGTCGGCTAAGCCCCCTAGTGCGTTCCGCGGGCATCGAACGCGGGGTCGAAATGGCCAGCGTGATTGTTTACTCGTGAGAGGCAAGGATCGCCGCAACGCAGGTGATCAAACGACTGCGTCATCGTTCGGCACAATTGCGAATAGGCTCGTGAGAACGATCCCTCAGGACCTATTTCGTGACAACCCATCAATGACTTGAGTCGGCGTCGGCGGAGAAGAGACCTTTGCAACGGCGGGAACGATGCTATGTCGATCACCGCCAGCCGGAAGCTCCCGATCAGCCATGTCGGTACGTGCGTCATGTGGCCGTTGCGTCCGGTACACCCCGATCAGTTCCTTTACCACCGCCGACGACGGCATAAAGCTGCGCTAATGACGTCGGCTTAGCTACTGTAACACCTGATCCATTCGCACGTAGCCAACGATTGGCCGCCTCCACGGAAAGTGGTCCGAACTCCATTTCCGAAAGGCACCGGCCCGGTCGGAGGACTGCCGGATGCATCGCGCTGAGCGGCTCGTTGGTGGTGATCAGCACGATGACGTCAAGGCCCTGTCCCATCAGGCCATCGGTGAGGTTGAGCAGGCGGGAAAAACCTTGGCCGGTCGTAGCCCGCGCCTCCGTCGTCATCAGTTCGCCGGCATCTTCCAGAATAATGAGTTTGCTGCGCTTGTTCGCTTGAGCCGCAACGCGTCCGCCGCCGAAACGTGCGACCTGGAACAGATAGGTCGGCGCGCCGCCCACGAAGCGCTCGGCGTCCGTGATAAAAGCGGCGTCGCACCACGATTGCCATTCACGCAAAAGCGCCCGCAACGCATAGGTCTTTCCCGTTCCTGGTTGTCCATGCCAGAGAATCAATCGCTCTTTCGGACATGACTTGAGTGCGAACAATTGCCCCATTCCCTCCGCGACGTTGGCGTCGTAGTTGCTTGATAAGTCGGCCCAACGGGGCGCCTCTAATTTACGCATGTACGGCACCGGCCGCTTGTCGGGGTCGGTTGCCCAGAAGGTAATCGGCACCACGGCGGTTTCTTCACCACTGTCGATCTGTTTGACCACTGAGGCGGAGGTCCGCTCGACCGCCTCAGCATCGTTACCAGCCGTAAAAATCTCGGCCCAGCCGTCCACGAGTTCGACAAGAGAAATCAGATCGGTGTCGTGCCGCAGGATCAGGCTCTTTCGCTCGCCTTCCCAGCTCTCGCTGGCGTAGAGCACCTTTTTGAACTCACCCAGCAAATCGAGCGACCAGCTATCGGCTGTCAATTTTTCATGAACGATGTGGCGGAGCGGCTTTCCCTGGACTTCCCGGAAGAAGAACCCCACGGGATTGTCATGGATCCACGGCTGAACTCGCCAGTAAATTCCCGCTCCCGCCAAATTGCCGCTCTCGGGTGTGTTTTTTTCCACGGTATTCATCCTCAATGACATGGTCGAAGGTGCACGCAGAAAAGCTCGTTGGCTTTCATGGAGAACGCCCAGACTGGACCTAATAGGCGTCCCATGCCTTTTCTCCCAGTTCTACGGTGCTGCCTGAAATCTCTCATATCCGAAGGCGCGCGCATTCTGCCGTAGGTGCAGGGCAACATCGATTTCGTGATCGCTGAGATTGTAGCCGTACCCCTCCGCATAAGCAGAGAAATAGGCCGCGCGCGTTGTGTGTGGAAGGCTGGGATAAAAAATTTCGGCGAGCCAGAATAACAGCGCCGTTTCGTCGACCGGCAGGTTGAATGGAGAGGTATGCGGTATCAGATAGATCCGCCTCTCGCGAACCGCGCGCAACGCCTGCCATACCGGATTGCCATAGATGTCGGAGAGCTCGTCATCTTCGGTGTCGCTTGGTACGAGGATGATGTCTGGGTCGTAACGCAGGATTTGCTCCGGACCAAACTCACCGGAACCAAGATCGCTCGCTACGTTGACAACGCGAAGGTCTCGAAGGAGTGATTTGAGAAAATAGTTTTTCCCACCGATCCAGACCGAAGCGGTGTCATGCGGACTCATGAGTAGCACAGTGACTGCTTGCTGTCGCGGCAATCTCGCTAGCAGCGCCTGTCGCCGCAATTGCGCCTCGCGGCATAACCGCACTGCACGGGACCCCTCGTTCAGGACTTTACCCAGAAAGTTCCAGAGCCGTTCGTCATCCCCGTCCTTTCCTGTCCAGTCGAGTTCGACAAGACCCGGATATCCGGCAGCATACAACGCCCGCGAATGATTGCGCCAGACGATAACAGCATCGGGGCCCGAGCGCAAAACCAGCTCAGGATCAGGGATGACTCCGATAACCGACAGGACAGGCAGCGATGAAAGCCCTGGGAAGGCGAATCGAAAGGCGCCGTTGTTCTCGGACAGCGGCGCGTACTTGGAGACGGCGCGGACATTTTTCAAGCTGCCTACAATGGCTGCGTAGGTTGACAACACCGGCGCGAGAACAGCAACTCTGGACGAGCCGCTTATATGCACAGGTTTGCCTGCGTCACTCGATGGCGCGGATGTTGGCCTGACGTCGACATGCGGAGGCAACAACCCGCTGGCCATGCAGAACGCGGCCAAAACAATGAATGTGCCCACACTGAGATGCCTCGTCACTGTCTCAGTCAAAATGCATTTCCCTATCACCACGACCGGGGGCCCACTATCTGTCAGAACTTGATCTGGCCCGAAAAAGCGACGGTTAGCGGAGCCCCGACGAATAGGTTGTTCATCCAATATGCGTGGTTGGTGAGATTCTTTACGCTGAGGCGATAGATAGCCTCCTGTCCGCTCGGGAGCGTTGTTCTGTAACGCAGCCCGATATCTTCGGTCACGAAGGGATCAATCCAAACAGAGTTAATGGCGTCTGCGGCCTGCTTACCAAAGTAGTAAGCACCACCGGTCAGGGTCAACCCACGAAGAAACGGTAAGTCGTATTCGAGTGTCGCTTTGGCCATTTGATCCGCAACATTCACCGGCCGTTTATTGTCAGTCGCGGGGTTGGCAGTCTTTACCACCGTGGCGTCCATCAATGTCACGCCGCCCAGGATTCGAAAGCCGGTAGTGATGTTGCCCGTCGCTGTTAGTTCAAGCCCCTGATGGACCTCGCGGCCGTCGGAGACATAGGTAAATGTCCGATCGGGATTGGGTTGCGCGAATTGGTTTGCTTTGTCGATATTGAACCATGCTGCGGTCCACAATACCCCGCCGACATTCGCCTTCGTGCCGAACTCATACTCCGTACCGACGTAAGAGGGCAAGATTTGGCCAGCATTGGTATAAATCGCGGGGAGGTCCGGGACAAACGTCCCCGGCAGCAGAGATTCGCTATAGGTTGCATAGGTCGAAATCCACGACACAGGTTTATAGATCAAAGAAAAAGTCGGACTAACCCTCGATTGATCAACTGCCGAAGTTAATGCGAATGGCGGAGCGGCGTTGTTGAAATTTTGGTTTGAGATATTGGCGTAGTTAACGCCAAGCAGTGCCGACCATTGGTCATTGAATTTTATGCTATCACCGAGCACGTAATTGGTCTGGAAGCTCGTCGATAACTTCTCTTCCTGTCCAAAATAAGAAGTGAGCGGCACGATATTCGCCGGTGGCGTATAAACGGGCCCTTGGCTGATATTATAAAACGTGTCCGTAGAAGTTGTGTCCCCCGAGTCGGCGCCAACGAAGTAAGTGGCTTGATTGGCATAGACTCCTATCGTCACTTTGTGTTGAATGAATCCTGTCCCAAAATCTGCGTCCAAAAAACCATATTCCGAATGCGCAACGCTGCGAGTAGCGGCATTCCCGAATATGAACTGATCATAGGTGCCCTTATTATCGTCCCAAAAATTCTGAATGCTGGTCTGCGGTGACGATTTGTCCTGTTTGTACGAATAGGCAGTTCTTAATGTAAACACGTCGTTCAATTTTGAATTGAACTTTCCTTCCACTCGGTCGCTTATTACATTGTAAGTCGCCCAGGGCTGAGCCCACAACTTCGCCGGGTCGGGTACAGTCTTGTAATTGAAGAGACTGGCGCCACTCGGTAGCGTCTGTGTAAACCAAGCCATACCCTGAGTTAGCGTCTGATCCTGGTGCGAACCGACAATTTCTAACTTTGTGTCAGGGGCTATGTTCCAATCGAGGACGCCTGTGATGAGTCCTCTCTTTAACTTCTGCGGATCGACTGGCAATGTGCCATCTTGTCCAACGATATTGAGCCGGTAAGCAAATGTCCCGTTCTTGTCGAGCGGCCCGCCAGCATCGAGATGGACATAACCGGACGTATTGCCGTAATCACCAAGAGTGACGCTATAGTAAGGAATGGGCGTCGGCGTTTTGTAGACGTAATTGACAACGCCACCAACATCAGTGCCGCCGTAGAGAAAACCGGTCAGCCCGGTAATGATTTCGATCCTTTCTTTGTCCTCAACTGGGATCGACTGTGACCCAAAAGTGCCGGTCCTTAAGCCGTCGATCGCCTGACTGGTTACCGTAAACCCTCTCAAATTTACAAACGTGTCCAACGTCTTGGTGTAAGGAGTTTGCACCTGAGTCACCGGGCTGATCCGAAATGCGTCTTCGGGAGACAAAGCCTGGATGTTCTCCAGCATATCCGCAGAAATAACGTTGACGGAATACGGCGTATCAAGAATAGGCACTCGCCCGAACGGACCGAAATTGCTGATCGTGCTCGGTTTATATCCCTGCGCCTCACTGCCCTCCCGCGTCCGATAGGCCTCCGCGGCGGCCGCCTGCTGTGCTGCTGCCGCAGCAGCCTCCCGCGCCGCTGCGCCATTTGCCGGGGCGCTTCGACGTGCCGCACGACGTGGTCGTCGCGGCTTCGCCCCCTGACCAGAGGGTGATTCCGGAGCTGTTGCGGTAGGCCGTTGCGTTGGCGCTTGGACAATCACGGGCGGCAGCCCCGGTTGTTGCTGCGGCTGCTCCTGGCCAATTGCCTGCCTGGACACGGCCACGCTCATCGCCGTGGCGCAAAGAAACGCGGCGCGCCGCGCGCGCATCGTTTTTGATTTAAACACTGTATCCCCCAGCCCAATTCCCGCATTGACGCGGACTCGGTGCTTGGGAGCAGGCGCGCGCATCCCCCGATGCAGCGTGCATCACTCTTGAATCAACCGACCGCTTCCCTTGCCCCCAATGTTGCGAACGCCACTTGCGGCTGCTTCGTTATGTTCACAAGGATACTACGAGGTTATTGTAGTCAGACAGGAAGTCAACCGTCATATCGAAAATATTGCCCTATCAGGCATCGGGGTCACTTGGCTGTGGGGAGCAGAGCAACTACGCGCCGTTCGCGTCACAAAGAACGGACGTATTCCAGCATTTTGGACGCAGCTCAAATGTGCTGATTTGTTTGCAATTGCGACGCGTCCGTATTTGCTGGAGATCAGGCGAACATCGCTGGCTTTTCACAACGATCTCTGCAAATAGTGAAGAGTCTTCGTGGCTGCGTTGCTCTTAGGAGCTATGGTTGTCGGTTTGGATGTTTCTTCGACTTGATTTTGCGGGGGGCAATGGCTCGATAGGTCCAGCTCGAGCTACTATCCTCGAGGCCATTGACCGCTTCGGTTCTATTTCTGCGGCGGCGCCCGCCGTGGATCTCAGCTCTCGCCAGCTCTGGACACTTGTCCAAATCCTCAATTCGCTATTCGAGGAGCCGCTGATCGAGATTCGAAGAAGCGGTCGTAGTAGCGGCGCCATTCTGACCCCGCTGGGAAGGGAAGTACTGGCGCACTTCCGAAAAATAGAGCGGGTTGCCAACAAAGCACTTGCAACGCGTTTCCGCAAGTTCGAGAAACTGGTTGGGGCAGACCCTGGAGCCCCGCCGCCTATACCGCGCTTCGCCCAAATAGCCGATCCAAACACCATTCAAGCGTCGAAGAAAAATCCTGCTACCAGAATAAAGAAATTTACAGGCATAAAGAGGAAAACGTAGAATTAGAATTTCGATCGCCAGATCTCAATAAGTGGATCCTACAAATTTCGAGCGCTCTGATGTCGTCGATCTGGATGTTTCTTCAAATTGACTTCGGTGACGTAGATGACCAATCCACGTCCATAGGGCCGCACCGCGCTAACATATTAGAGGCCGTCGACCGCTTCGGTTCCATCTCGGCAGCCGCACTCTCCATCAATCTTACTTTTCGCCGACTTTGGGCGGCGGTTCAGACAATAAACAAGCTGTCCGACAAGCAGCCTTTAATTGGGATTCGGCGGACTGGCCGAAGCAGCGGAGCGTTTCTGACTCCACTTGGCAAGGAGGTGTTGGCGCAGTTCCGCGAAATCCAGCGGGTGGCCAACGAGGCACTTGAACCACACCTCGTCGAATTCGAGAAACTGGTCGGGCTCGACCCCCATGCTCAGCCGCCTGTACCAAATTATCTCCAGATCAACGATCCCGACACCATTGCGCGGAAGAAGAAGCCCATGTCGCGGCCCAAGACCAGGAAAAACAATTAAAAAAAGAAGAAGCGAAGAAACGGGTTAAAAAGATGAGTTGTCTATCCCAACCCTGCGAGTAGAGGCCCGAGGAGCGGTTCGTGCAGACGCCAGCGTCCGATCGCGCTATTATAGATCGGTTGGCGTACTTGCGCTGCACTCGCGGTGAGAACCGGCCGTTCCGTTTGATGGAAAGCAAGACATCGCGGGTCCCAGTCTAGCCCGCAATGGGCAACGATCCTCCGCGCTTGGCCTTCCAGGTCGGCCACGACGTCTTCATAGCGGACGTCGAGGATGCGGCCCGGCGGCAATACACGGTGCCAATGCGCCATCAGTGCCCAGTAATGGCGATAATACCGACCAAGTTCAGCCAAATCGTAAGTGTGGTTTTGTTCCGCAGTAAACAATATAGAAAAGCAGGACAGGCAGGTGTCGAGCGGATCTCGCGCAGTATGGATGATGATCGCGTTCGGGAGCGCCAGATGGATGAGGCCCGCAAACATAAAATTTCCCGGCATCTTGTCGGTTATGCGGATGGCGCCGGGGGCAAGCCGCCCTAGTTCGGCGAGGTAGCGCATGCCGAGATTGGCATAGTCCTCATCGATCATCTCCGACACGCACTCCGGAAAAGCCGCGCCAAACTTCGTTTGGATTCCTTGCACGGCGTTGGAGAAAGACGTCAGTTCACCGCCACCACATATTTGTGGGTGGCTGGCAAGAATCTGCTCAACCAGCGTTGAGCCGGATCGCGCCATGCCGACGATGAACACCGGAACCGACGATGGGTTGCCGGCATTGTGCCTCGCGCGGACCAGCTCACGCGCGAACGCCGCGCGAATACGATCGAACATGCCCAACGTGGCGGCTTCATCATACGCAATCTGCCGACGCTTGAGCGCATTGCCATCCAGCCATCGGGTGAAGGCTTCCGCATGCCGCCCCAGATCCTCATAGGCCCTGCCCAACGCGAAATGCAGTTCGATCCGGTCGCTGACCGGAAGCGTGGCGCTGTCCGCGGCTAATTTTTCCAAGGCTTGTAGATGCGGATCCCCGGCGGCGTAACGCGCAATGTCGCCCAAGTCTCGTTGGTACTTGGCTTTGCGTGGTTCAAGCTTAACAGCTCGCTGCAAAGCCGCACGTGCTTCCGCCAAGCGTCCGAGCTGCAGCAGTGTTAAGCCAAGATTATTGTGCGTCTCGGCATAGTGTGGCTGCAGCGCAAGCGCACGATTATAGCTCACCAGCGCCTCCTTAAATCGCTTCAGCTCTTGCAGGGTAAGGCCACGGTTACAAAGTGCCTCAGCATAATCCGGCCGCACGGTAAGCGCGCGATCGTAGCTCGCCAGCGCCTCCTCAAACCGCTTCAACTGATGCAGGGTAACGCCGCGATGGGAAAGTGCCTCGACATAGTTCGGACGCACTGCAATCGCGCGGTCGTAGCTTGCCAGCGCCTCCTCATACCGCTTTAACTCTTGAAGAGCGTAGCCACGATTGGAGAGCGCCTCGGCGTAGTCAGGCCGCACGGCAAGCGCGCGATCATAGCTCGCCAGCGCCTCCTCAAACCGCTTCAGCTCATACAGAGTTACGCCGCGATTGGAGAGCGCCTCAGCAAAGTCCGGCCGCACGGCAAGTGCGCGGTCGTAGCTCGCCAGCGCCTCCTCAAATCGCTGTAGCTCATGCAGGGTGAGGCCACGATTGGAGAGCACCTCGGCATGGTTCGGTCGTACCTCGAGTGCGCGCCGGTAGCTAGCCAGCGCCGTTTCCTTTTTTCCCTGGCACGATTGAACGACCGCGAGAAGATGAATCGCTTCAAAGTGGTCTGGATCGGTGTTTATGATTTGTTGGAATACCTGCTCGGCCTCAAGGAACTTCCCTCCGTGGTACGCAGAGATAGCGCGGCTGAACGCGTGCGATAGGTTAAATGTGAGCTTTGCCATCGAACAATACCGTGCGTTTTGTGTGCAGGAGAATACTTGCCTACCCCAGCTCAGCGAGTAAAGGCGCGAGAGACTGCGCGTGCACACGCCAGCGTCCGATAGCACTACTGTAGATCGGCTGGCGCACCTGCGCAGCACTCGCGGTAAAGATCGGCCGCTCCGTTTGATGAAAGGCAAGGCATCGCGGGTCCCAATCTAGCCCGCAATGGGCAACGATCCTCCGCGCCTGGCCTTCCAGGTCGGCCACCACGTCTTCATAGCGAACGTCGAGGATGCGGCCGGGCGGCAACACACAGTGCCAGTGCGCCATGAGCGCATGGTAATGGCGATAATACCGGCCGAGCTCAGCCAAATCGTAGGTGTGATTCTGTTCCGCCGTAAACAACATTGAAAAGCTGGATAAGCAGGTATCGACCGGATCGCGATGGGTGTGGATGATGATCGCATTCGGCAGCGCCAGATGTATGAGGCCTGCGAACATGAAATTTCTAGGCATCTTGTCAGTTATGTGAACAGCCCTAGAGGCAAGTCGCTCGAGTTCAGCGAGGTAGCGCGTGCCGAGATCGCGATAGTCCTCATCTTTCATTTCCGCCACGCACTCCGGAAAAGCCGCGCCGAACTTCGTTTGGTTGCCTTGCACGACGTTGGAAAAAAGCATCAGTTCTCCACCTCCACATACGTGTGGGTGGCTAGCAAGAATCTGCTCGACTAGTGTTGAGCCCGATCGGACCATACCGACGATGAAAACTGGGACCGGCGAAGGATTGCCGACACCTTGTCTCTTCCGGATCAGCTCGGGCGTGAACGTTGCGCGAATATGATCCAGCAAGCCTAGCGTAGCGGCTTCATCATACGTGATCTGCCGACGCTTGAGGGCATTGCCGTCTAGCCATTGGGTGAAGGCTTCCGCATGGCGGTCCAAGTCCTCATAAGCCTTGCCCAATGCGAAATGAAGTTCGATCCGATCGCCGACGGGAAGCTGGGCGCTGTCGTTGACCAATTTCTCCAATGCGGCCAAATCCAAGCCCCCTTCGACGTAACGGGTGATCTCCGCCAAGTCGCGCTGGTATTTGGCCCTTCGTGGTGCCAGCTCGATGGCCCGTTTGAAAGCTACACGGGCTTCTGTCAGGCGCCCGAGCTCCCTCAGTCCCAAACCAAGATTGTTGTGGGCCCCGGCGTAGTCCGGCTGCACTTTTATCGCGTGGTGATAGCTCTCCAGCGCCTCCTCAAATCGATTCATCTCACGCAGGGTGACACCGCGATTGGACAGTGCCTCAGCATAGTCTTGCCGCACGGTAAGCGCGCGATCGTAGCTCGCCAGAGCCTCCTCAAACCGTTTCAGCTCATGCAAGGTAACGCCACGATGGCACAGCGCCTCGGGATAGTTCGGCCGCACCGCGAGCGCGCGGTCGTGGTTCGCCAGTGCCTCCTCGAATCTCTTTAGCTCATGCAGGGTGACGCCGCGATTGGACAGCGCCTCAGCATGATCCGGCTGCACCTTGAGAGCGCGGTCGTAATTCGCCAACGCAGCGTCGTTCTTGCCCAGCCTTGATTGGACAACCGCAAGGAGGTGAAACGCATCAAAGATATCATCCCTGACGCTTATGATTTGATGGCATATTTGCTCGGCCTCAAAGAGTATGCCTGCATTGTACGCCGAAATAGCGCGACTGAAGGCCTGTGACAGGTTGGGTGTGGCTTTTACCATACGAATAATGCCATGAGCGTTTGGGTGCTCAATCCCCGTTATCGTGGTGCCGGCATTCCCATGTCTGCATAGCCGAACGTAGCATGCGAGATGGGCTCTTTCTGGCGCGATACGCCTCAAGTCCGTCGGATGTCAATCAACGTCGATGTTCCCGACGAGATGACTTGGGTAACTTCTTAACAGCTTTCTTCGCGCCTTGCTTGCTCTTGAGCCGCTGGGCGGATTTTTTCTTCGCTGGAGTGGTGCTTGGATCGATGATTTGGGCGTAGCGAGGTATCACGGTGGGCGCCTTGTCAATCCCAACGACCTTCTCCAATTCACGAAAATATGGCGCGGTCGATTCATTGATGACCCGCTCAATCTCCCGAAAACGCGTCAAGACTTCCTTACCTAGCGGGGTAAGAAAAGCCCCTGCCGTTCTGCCGCCTCGTCGCGTTTCAACGAACGGTTTGTCGCATAGCGAGTTGAGGGTGCGAATGACGCGCCACGTCCGATTAAAAGTAATGTCGACAGCGACGCTCGCGGCTGAGATTGACCCAAACCGGTCGATGGCTTCCAAGATGTTGGCACGCTGGATGCCCACCCCATAGCTTCCCTGACAGAAGTCCAAGTTGAAGGAAAAGAAGATTCCCATTTGCACATCCCCAAGTAGCTGCGTGCCAGATCTTAGTAACGTGAGTAGCACTTTTTTCTGATCTGTATCGCAGCTTTAGCGGAATAGGCGCTGAGCAAAGGGGCAGCCCACGCGATGTAGGATGCTCCTTCCCGAAAGGCAGATCTATTGACTGACTGCCGGCCAGCCGAAGATCGTCCAGAATCATTTCCAATATTGTGCTTGACACAATATTGGGAACAATTAGCGTCCGTCATATCTCTCCTGATATAGCGGTGTGCACGGGGGTGCTCACCGCAATGACGGCGAGGCGAGGTAGTGGGGGTTGTTCTTAAAGAGCGGTTCGCATCGATGGATGTGCGCGCTTGATTTCAGTACCCGGCCCCGTCAACGCGAGAACCGAGCTTTGGGGGTATTCAGTGTCGAGATCGATGAAGGCGCGCCGCGCCGCGCTTCTTTGCGCCACGGCGATGAGCGTGGCCGTATCCAGGCAGGCGATGGGCCAGGAGCGGCAGCCGCAACCGGGGTTGCCGCCCGTCATAGTCCAACCGCCGACACAACGGCCTAACGCAACAGTTCAGGAATCACCTTCAGGTCAGGGGGCGAAACCGCGACGAACGCGCCGGGCGACACGTCGAAGCGCGCCGGCAAATGGCGCAGCGGCGCAAGAAGCTGCAGCTGCTGCGGCGCAGCAGGCTGCGGCGGCGCAGGCCTACCGCACGCGGGAAGGCAGTGAGGCGCAGGGATATAAACCGAGCACCATCAGCAATTTTGGGCCGTTCGGGCAGGTGTCGATTCTCAATGCGCCGTATTCCGTCAACGTCATTTCTAGCGAGATGATGGAAAATATTCAGGCTAGGTCTACGACGGACGTATTCCAAATCAGTCCTGTGGTTCAGGTGGCCACCCCTGACACAGATCTAGGCCAATCGCGTGTAAATCTGCGGGGGTTTCAGAACTTCTCCTACTCCATCGACGGCTTGCGGATCCCCACTTTTAACACAGGGGCCGATTCAATTGAGGACAAGGAACGGGTCGAAATTCTCACTGGTTTGAGCGGCTTTCTGTACGGGGGCGTCGATGTTGGTGGCATGGTCAACTATGTCTACAAGAAACCGACCCCTGTTCCCTATTACAGCGTCACAGCAGGCGACTACGGATACACGTCCGGCTATGTCCATCTCGATGCCGGCGGACCGATCCCGCTCAAGAATTTCGATTACGGCACATTTGGCTACCGGCTAAACATTGTCGGACAGGACGGCGGATTGCCAGCCGCCCCGCAACAAGAAAAAAAATTCCTAATCACCGGCGTCTTCGATTGGAACATCACCCCTGACACGAAGCTTGAACTTATCGCCTCGCATCACGATCAGACGCAGACCTTTGGAGCGAATTGGCTCAATAACACGTTAGCGAACGGAGCGAGTAACTTCGACTATAAGACTGTACCCAACCCCGCCCAGCTTTGGACTCAGCCGTGGGCCCTTGCCGACCTCAAAAACGATCGTCTCGAAGTGAAGTTCGATTCAAAACTAAACGACGTGTTTACAGTCAGGACTGCTTATGCATACGAGCATGACACACTGAATCTACCTTACGACGTTCTAAATTTCTTTGCTCCGACTCTCGCTCTTCCCAACCAATATCGCCAAAATATATTCCTCGAAGGCCGAGAGCTCTTAGTAACCCACTCGGAATATGCTTTTCTGGACTCAGAGTTCCAGACTGGCGCCATCCAACATAAGATAACGGCTGGCGCTTATGGCAATCAAACGACCAACTATTTAGGGTCCGGGGCCGGGTTCTCAACTTCTACCAATACCCTCTACAATATCAGCCAAGGACCCGTTTATACCGCCGGGCCGCCAATCCTCACGCCAACCGCTCCAAATTTCGGACAGTTTTTACTCAGGTCGTCTACGGATATGCAGACCAATCTCGTGATCGGCGACAGCATAAAATTCGACGACCATTGGTCGGTGCTGCTTGGCGGGAACTACGCGACAATCGGTGAACAGAACTTCCAGACCGTCTTTCCGCCGTACGTACTGCAGTCGGCAATTAATCAGTCAAAACTGACTCCGACTTATTCCTTGATCTACAAACCGGTGTCGTGGGCTACGACCTATGCCACCTATAGCGAATCCCTGCAGCCCGGGCAGAATGTAGGGCCGGGTTTCACCAATTCCGGTCAAATTCTGCCGCCATTTCTCGGCAAGGAATACGAGATTGGCGCCAAGGCCGACGTCGGTGGCGTCCTACTGACGGCGGCGTGGTTCAACATCAATAAGGCAAACCAGTTTGCGCAGGCCAATCCAGTCGGGCTACCAACTTTTGTCCAGGACGGCCGCGAAATTCATCAGGGCGTCGAACTGACCGCAACGGGCAACATATTTCCTGGGCTGCGCGTCCTGGGCGGCGTCACCGTAATGGATGCCAAAGTCGAGCAGGCCGCCCTTGCTATCGACGATAACAAGCAACCGGTGAACGTGGCCGATAACTTTGCTAAGGTGACACTAGAATATGACTTGCCGTTCCTGCGCGGCTTGACCCTTACCGGCGGCGCCTACTATGTCGGCAAGTCGCCTGCGGATGCCGTCAATGTGGTGTGGCTTGATCCCTATGTGACCGAGGACATCGGCCTGCGCTACCGGACCATGCTTCCGGCCGGCCAGGAATCGATTTGGCGCCTCAGTGTCAAAAACCTCACCAATCACGCCTACTGGATCAACAACACTTTCGTGGGTGCTCCGCGAACCATCGCCTTTTCGGGGACGATCAAGTTCTGACGGATGACGCTCTGATCAATGAGGCGAGCCTAGAAGCGGATTTCGTCCCAACTAATCGACGTCATCATGTGAGTGGAACTCACGCGCCCGGAGAGAGCCATGAAGATGCAGCTCGGCAAGCCTTCCTAGGTTGCTTCGTTTTGATGGCAGTGACGAGCCAAGCGTTGTGCGTAGAGGAATACGAAAATTGTGACAAGCCGTTTGAGTACAGGCGTGGTCATCATCCTGGCTCTGCTCGGCGCGGGGATCGGCCTGTTTCCGCCCCGCGTGCCGGCGAATCGATCGCCCAGGCCGGGCACCGATGTGAGCGGACACACCGCGGATATAACCAGGCGACCGCGAAGCGTTGCAGTTCTCGCGCCGGTACTATCACCTTACGCAGCCGTCGCAGGTGGTACGGACACCGTCCGGGCGGTTTCCAACATTGTTCGGCGCAATGAGGACAGCGGCGCTTTCCATTTTGTCTTTCCGCGGCTTGCGGAACTGCCGCTGCTGTCGCTCGGCGGAGCCGCTCCAGATCCCGAACTGGTCTTGCGCCTTGAGCCAGATGCCGTTCTTGCTTGGCGCGTTCAGTCGGACGCGTTGGACGCGACCGGATATGCTGGCTTGGTCCAATTTGAATTGAAGGGTAAGGAGGGCTCTGCCGAACGGATCTGGGAGCTTATCGGCAAATTTCTGGGCGACGAACCACGAGCGACGCGGCTTTGGCGGAATGCGCAATCGCAACAGCAAGCCCTGCGGGCACGACTGCCGCACGCGAAACCAATCAGGGTGTTGATCATCAGTCCGAATGACAGCGCATCGACCTGGATCGGCCGGAAGGACTACTTCCTCAGTCCGTTGCTTCAAGGCCTCGGCGCCGAGAACCTGACCGGTGACCTAGGCGCTAGCGGTCCTGTCGGGCTCGAACAAATCCTGTTCTATGAGCCGGATATTATCCTCGTGCCAAGCTTTGTCGACGATGGTGACATCTCCGACATCTATAGCAATCCGGTATGGCAGTCGTTGCGCGCAGTCCGTGAAAAGCGCGTTTATCTGATGCCGCACACGTCAATGTTCAACCTACCGGTCGATGGGACCGCGCTATCGTTCTGGCTGGCTGAAATTCTTCATCCGGTCGTGCCTCATATGGCGCGCGATGTCTATCGCACCGTCTACAGCAATACTTATGGCCGCAGCCTCAGCGACGATGAAATCGACGCCGTTCTGCATCTGAAGAAGAACGCCCACTCTTTTGGCTATGCGAGATTTGGAGCAAGCCAATGAGATCAGGAGGATAACCAATGGGAACGATCGCCTGGATCGGTCAAGGCCTTGCCCCACGAAGCCAACACTCTTCCTTACCCAGACTGCCGTCATTACCACACCATGCCATGCCATGCGGCTTAATCGAGACGGACACATCACGGTTCGCACACGTTGGTCTCATAAGAGGAAGGCTCCCATGACACGAAAGATCCCAACTTTGGTAGTTGCATTTGTAATTCTGTTGAGCCTCAGTGGAATTTCCCGCGCTGCGGATTTCATAGGCTGCATTGGGGAATATCGTGGGCCCAGCGGGTGTGCTGGAGCTTTGAAAGCGCTTCGTATGCTGCCCAAGCCCGACTATTGGCGCGATTGCAATTTTGCGAAGGCAAATCCAATCTTTTCCGACGACAACGCCGCTCATGATTTTTGCGCCAGCAAACATATGCGCGTCGAAGGGGAAGTGCAGAGGTTCTACAATGGCGGGGGCGACGCCTGTGGATACATTATCGATCGGGTAAAGTGTGTTCCTCAGTAATAGGCGGCTTTGGCTCGGCGCGAGGAACCGGTCAGAGCATCTATGGTTTTAGGCTTGTTCTCCAGCTGGGCGTTGTCCATCGAAGCATGCTCTTCCTTGCGCGCACGTTTGTCGCCATTGCCAGATAGGCGCCCGCGGGCCACGTGTAGATGTTCAGCAATCCAGCTTACGTACAGAATTTTCTTGACCGGGCCAAGGCACTACAAGCGGACGTTGACGTTCATGGAGGTTTTTGGCCAACCTTCAATTTCGACTATGTCATGTGAGGATAAATACCGTGGAAAAAAGCATACCCGAAAGCGGCAATATGGCGGGAGCAGGAGTTTACTGGCGCGTTCAGCCATGGATTCATGACAATCCGGTGGGGTTCTTCTTCCGGGAAGTCCAGGGAAAGCCGCTCCGCCACATCGTTCATGAAAAATTGACAGCCGATAGCTGGTCGCTCGATTTGCTGGGTGAGTTCAAAAAGGTGCTCTACGCCAGCGAGAGCTGGGAAGGCGAGCGAAAGAGCCTGATCCTGCGGCACGACACCGATCTGATTTCTCTTGTCGAACTCGTGGACGGGTGGGCCGAGATTTTTACGGCTGGAAACAGTGCTGAGGCGGTCGAACGGACCTCCGCCGCCCTATTCAAGCAGATTGAGAGCGGCGAAGAGACCGCCAAGGTGCCGGTTACGTTCTGGGCGGCCGACCCCGATAAGCGGCCGATGCCGTTCATGCGTAGACTGGAGGCGCCCCGTTGGGCTGAGTTGTCAGGCAACTACGACGGCAATGTCGCGAAGGGAATGGAGCGGTTGTTCGCGCTCAAGTCATGTCCGAAAGCACGCCTGATCCTCTGGCATGGCCAACCAGGAACGGGAAAGACGCATGCGTTGCGCGCGCTTTTGCGCGAATGGCAGTCTTGGTGCGACCCTGCATTCATCACGGACGCCGAGCGCTTCGTCGGTGGAGCGCCGACTTATCTGTTCCAGGTCGCGCGTTTCGGCGGCGGACGCGTTGGGGCTCAAGCGAGCAAGCGCAGCAAACTCATTATTCTGGAGGATGCCGGCGAGCTGATGACGACGGAGGCGCGGGCCATGATCGGCCAAGGTCTTTCCCGTTTGCTCAATCTCACCGATGGCCTGATGGGACAGGGTCTTAACGTCATGGTGCTGATCACCACCAACGAACCGCTCAGCACGATGCATCCGGCAGTCGTCCGTCCGGGCCGGTGCCTTACGGAAATGGAGTTCGGAGCACTTTCCGTGGAGGCGGCCAATCGTTGGCTGCGTGCGAATGGATCAGACGTGACAGTGGTCACACCGACGCCATTGGCGGAACTTTACGCCGCCAGCAGCGGAGGGGAAATCAATCGCGGGGTGCGGAACGCAAATGCCGTATGACGCAATGCCCGAAGACTTAGGAGCTTCGTCTTGGCGGCGATCAGCGTAGCGCCCGGTCCCTTAGGCTCGCAAAGATCTCTTCTTGAACCGAGAAGACGCAGATCAGCGGTGGGCGGACGGTCCGAAAGTCCGACATGAATCGCCCGTCAGAGAAAGGTGCCATCTCTCCAATGATACAGATGCCCTTCATGATCGTCGTCGGATTATTGGAGTGCCTGCCGTGACATCGTTCGTAAGGACGCCCGCCGAATGGAAATCAGGGCCGACTGGATCTGCTCTCGCTTTGCTTGATCGTCCTATTGGTCGCCTTGATGTTAGGGTCGCTGACGCTCGGCCGCTATCCGCGTCGCTACGCGAGGTCGCGCACGTCTTCTTCACAACAGTCCCCTTTGGGACAACTGGCGACTACGCCGACAAGCCGTGGGTGGCGTTGAAATGTCGCATGGATCCGTCAGAAGGCTAAGACTATCGGTTCAGGCAGAGCCGCCAATCGGCCGGTTGTTGGGCTTCGGAGCCAGCGTATTCGTTTGTCCAAGGCGATTGACCCGTGGTCGAGAGCGCGTCGCCGAACATTCTAAAAGAAGAACCGCTAGATAATTCTCTCGATTTGAATGAGTGACCGTGCCTCGCAAGGCGCGATCAGCACCACGATCGCGTTGGTCCTGATCGGTGGGGGCTGGGAGATTGATCCTGTCTCACGCGTTTCTTCATGCCCGGGCATGTCCAGGCTTGTCCCAGGCATCCATCTCTTATGGTGGCAGCAGCGAGAAAGACTTGGATGGCCGGGACAAGCCCGGCCATGGAGAGTAATCAACCTTCCAGCAACACGATGATCTCGTCGGCCAGACCCGACTGCTGAGGAACGAAGCCGGTTCGTCTTCCTTGGCGACTACATCGATCGAGGCATAGACAGTAGCGGCGTTCTTGATCTCTTGATCGCCCTTCAAAAGTGGTCACCTGATGAGATGAGATTATCTGCTTGCTGGGTAACCACGAAGCTATGTTGCTCGCGGCAATTGAAAGTGAAATGAACGAGGCACGGTGGCTTCGAAACGGCGGAGATCAAACACTGCGCAGCTTTCGCGCAGCGAGAGCGGTCGACATTCCCGACAAATACCAAGCCTGGTTGCGATCACTCCCAAAGTTCTATGATGATGGTCGGCGCTTCTTAGTTCACGCTGGCGTCCATCCAGACCGGCCGCTTGATCAACAGGACGAGCACGATCTACTCTGGATTCGCGAGCCGTTTCTATCGGACGGGAGGGATTATGGCCGCTTGATCGTCCATGGACATACTCCGATCCGTGGTGGGCTGCCGGACCAACGCCCGAACCGTATGAATCTCGACACCGGGGCCGTGTTTGGACGGCCGCTGACGGCAGCTATTTTTACCGATGAGAATACGGCACCGGAACGGTTTCTGACCGCGGGGCCCAATTAGCAGCCGCACGGTTGGAGACTAGAAGGGCTTCTTGCGCACCCTTTTGGGCGGTGGCTTGAGAAACTCGGCAGCTTCGACTTCCAGCACCTCCGCCAGCTTGCTGATGATCTCCAAGCCGACGAACGTTCCGCCCTGCTCCAGCTTGCTCATGTAGGTTCTGTTCACGCCGGCTTCATAGGCCAAATCCTCTTGGGACAGCCCCTTGGCGTTCCGGAAGCGGCGTAGATTGGCTGCGAATACTTGGCGAAGGTCCATGCCTCAGCCAACCAAGCTGTCGCTTATTAACCCACCGCTTTAAACAGACAAAATTCTGGACTTTGCGCCGGCGGAAACATTAGAACTACTCGGCTGAATCCAAGCCACGCGAAACAGCATCAAGATTGGGGGCTGATTTGACCGACACCACGACGAGCGACGAGACATGGTTTTATGCGCAGGGCGGCCAACGCAAAGGCCCTGTACCGGCCAGCAAGCTACGCGAACTCCTGGCAGACCAGACGATCGATGGAGAAACGCCGATCTGGCGTAAAGGCTTGGCCGACTGGCAGCCGCTGCGAACCACGGAAATAGGCGTGCAGCTCAAGGATACCCCGCCAGCCATTGCCGCAAACCACGTCAACAACGGCTTGGTTTGGACGCTCGCCGTCGCACCAATTGCATATGTGTTCGTCGATATCGCAATCCTCGGCTTCCAGTTTAAGCACCCGTACGAAGACTACGAATTCTTGTCGAAGCTCTCTTGGCTCATTCCTCTTCTGGTAAATGGCGGGCTGTGCCTTCTTGACGAACAGCAACTCAAGCGCGCCGGCTACAGCTCCGGATGGATGACGTTCTTTGCCCTGTTGTTGGCGCCCGTCTACCTCTTCGTGCGCGCGCAACGCCTGCGGCAGACGCCGACCTATGGCTTCGTCTGGATCGGATCGTTCATCGCCTCGATAATTCTGCGAGCAATGTGACATGCATCCGAGTTCTCAACCTCCTGCGGACGACACCACTTTCATCATCTTCCTGGGCTTAGGTTTCCTCATTGTCGGCATCATCTACATCATGCCGAGCATCGTGGCATTCCGGCGCAACCACCCGAACCGTTGGATCATCCTCGTCATCAATATCGCCTTCGGCGGCACCGTCATTGGCTGGGGGATCGCGCTGGTCTGGGCGATGCGGGCGGCTCATCGAGTTGGCTCTACGAGCAGCGGTGGCGAGTCCGGGCTTAACCTCTTCATCAACGATGCGAAAAAGATTCAGGTCGTCGAGCCGCCAGCGATATCTCATCCATCCGTCGCTCAGGAGCTGGAACGCCTCCATGATCTCCTTACACGAGGTGCAATATCCCAGGCCGAATTCGATGATCTGAAAGCTAACCTTCTTGGCAGCGCGACTCGACGTTGAGATGGGACAAATGAAAATGCGATTGATTATTATGCTCCTGCTATCCGTCTTCTGTGTTGGCCACCTCACCGCAGAGGAACTCTCCTTCTACAAAAAGGAGACGGATAATTGGTGGACCGTGTTCGGCGGCGCCGACACGGAGACCGGCCAAGCTACTTGCTGGGGCCGTGCGAGCAAAAAGGATGGATCGCTTTTTGAGCTCCATCGCTCCCTGGTTGACGGTGAACTCTGGGCCTTCGTCCACAACACCGAGTGGGAAATTCAAGGTCCCGACCAGGGCTCGCTGCGCTGGAATTTCTTCAGTGACCGGAAAGACGGCCTGATCGCCGGTGCCAATTTCGATTACGTCCTCAAAGACAAGAATACGATCCTAATTCTGCAGATTGAGCCCAAACAATTCTCCGAGGCACTGTGGAATGCTCGATATTTCACCCTCGTGATGCCGGGGAATGTGGCTAACCTGTCGCTCAGTTTTGAGAGCAAGGGCGGTTCGATGCTCACATCGCTGGCGGAGTGCGTCAAGCAGAACGAGAAGAAGTACAAGAATTTCAAACCGTCCCTCGAAAAAATCCCGGATGCGGTCAAGGAACAGCTCTAGGCGCCGCCCCCGTTTTCCCACCCGTCGGATCATCCATGTACTCAGCGCTATAGCATTGCGGATCTCCCGAGCCAGGTTGATCCGTGTTATCGGGGGTAATGCAGTTTCACCGCTATATGACCACCGACGCGTTCGCACACAAGATTGACTCCCTTCACGCTTTTCATGGTCGGAAAGTCGGGTCAAGCTTGCTTGAATACCTCGAAAAGCAGGGCTTGCTCTGCCCGCGGATGCGCATCCGCTATCCTGACCCGGTGGCACGCCGATTTTGGCTGATGGCGCACGAACATTGGGGACCGCGCCAGTTACGCCATCCAACCGAGCCGGACGGGCCACGCTGGGATGCAGCCGTCGAGCTGGATGAGGCGTTTTATCGGTGGCGAAATAGCTTGGCTTACGGTCCGTCCGTCAATCCGCTCGACGATCTAGCACCGCGGTTTTCTGAGTTTATTCAGCGCCCGTCGGTCGCAACGTTCGAAGCTTGGCTGGATATGCGCGTCGACGTGAGCAATGACGTCGAGACAAACATGTTCGACGGGATAAATGTCGAGACGTATTATTCGACATGGCAAGTCCTGTTGGCTGCCGAGGTGGCAGGCGCCGGGGTACACATCAGAATTAATCTCGGCGACGAAGCTATTTTACGGCGCGCCGTGGAAGCGCTGGGAGCTGGCAGGCTTCCTGATGGTTCAGGGCCTTCCTATGATTTTACCCCGTTCCATGCGGCGCGCGGATTTGCGGACCATCAAGTGTCCTTGGACGCGATCGTTTGGTTCGCTGAGGAGCGCTCGCGTCTTCTGTCGGAAATCATCAAGGGACAAGGGCGGACGCTTTCGGCTCAGCGCGGCGCAAAGCGCGCAGTATGAACAAGAGACGACCGCGTTGTCGGAGGCAACGGTTGGCCGCCTTGCCGTAACTGTCGATCAACTCGTTGCTGCAATCCGATTTCTCGCAGAACGTTGGTCCGAATGGAAGAGGGAGGGTCGTCCGCTGATTGCGGACGCCTATCAAGCCGTTTTAGAGAAAGCCGTCATATTGGCACGACGAACCGGCGACTTGAAGTTCGCTGAGTTGCGGGACCGCATCGGACGGGTCAGCGGATGGTTCAAGCCGGCTTTGGATGTCATCTGGCCGGATTGGGCGGCGGAAGAGAAAGAGCGCGTACATCTGACGCTTAAGGCGTCGCTGGCGACGGCTGGTTCAACGGGTGTTTCGGATGCGGACATCGCCGCTTTTGTGGATTTCCTGGCGAAGGAAGGCCAAGAGGCATTCTTCTGGCGGCTCCGATCATTCGTGGAGCATGCGCTGCGCGGCAACGAATTCGCGATCGAGGGCATGAAAAGTGATGTGCAGGGACTATCCGTCGTCGTCGAGCACATTGCGGTTGCCCTGGGCGGCACCGGCACCCAGCTTTTTCAGAAGTTCAGGCAACTCTGGAAGGATCCGCAGGTCCTGCGTCTGCTCGATCGCAATGACGTTACGGATCTCCGTAAGCAGTACACGTTCCCGACCAACTGGTCGGCGCAGAAAGCGGCGTTTCAGGCTCTACGCGCCGAACCGAGCGGAGAGATCGTTGCCGACCTGGTAGCGGCGCACCGGATCCGCGCTTCCGTCCATGAAGCGCTGCCGGAAGGCGATCACTTCGAGCTGGAGGCATTCTTCGTGGGTTTGATACGCACTGCGCTGCTTACTTTTCTACAGGTCCGCGGCTAGGCGAAGCGACCAGTCTTAACAAGGCCGACAGTGCGCGCAAACCGCTACTGGCGGCGGACGGTATGTGCTCATATGGTTCAAGGGATCGCCCCAGCGCAAGGACCTGCTGCAGTGTTTCGAGCATTCATATGCCGACCCTTTTTCTAACGCGGTATTCCGTCAATATTGATGTGGTCGACAATCTTGCTCCATCCGGGCTCCATGCGACACCCGAGCCCGGATTTGCGCGCAAGAATTCTGAAACCTCGTCCAAACAGCCGAACTCGACGGCATCCATGTTTGAACCTCGATGATAGATCTTCTTCCTTCATTAAATTTGATCACGCGAAGCAAGGCGGCATCCAATGAATAATGCGGCGATAGTCCCGAACACTGAAGCGGTCGCTCGAAAATGCTACGCCAATACTTTCGACAAACGCGTGGTGGTGAACAATCTCCGCTCGATTGTGGTTGAAGCCATCGTAAGCGCAATGCTTCCGGATTGGCGGTGGTGCGCTCACGATTGGGCTGGGTGGGATTTTGAACATTCTGACGGTCACCGCCTGGAGGTCAAGCAGTGCGCTGCTTTGCAGACATGGGAATCGGATAAGCCACCTCGGCCGGTATACGACATACGTGAGAGGACGGGCTATCATGATAATCACGGTTGGACGGCGCAAAAGGGACGATACGCGCACGCCTACCTTTTCGGATATCATCCGAATGTAACGCCCGAAGCGGATCACCGGGACGCATGGCAGTGGGAGTTTTACTTAGTCGCCACCTCAGCGCTCCCGAATTCAAGGACGATCTCATTGAAGCATGTTAATCTCTTGACGACGGCGTTCCAGGTTGCCGAGCTTCCTGCTCGAGTTCGCGAATTTCGAAGCAGCTTACAACCGTGAGCCGCTTCCTTTAGCCAATTGATCCGCCAGTTTTCGTCAATCGAGGGTTTTGGAATTTGTCCGGCGTTGGCACAACGTCAGCCGAGATGTGCCGCTTGATCCCCGCCTACTTCCGAGCTTTCAGCCTCGTCGCAAAGGCTCGGCCAATTGGGGTAAGGTCTTGGCTCATCGTCAAGCCTTCAACCTGAAGTACATCTTCATCAATCTGATCGCAACGACGTTGGGCATACCTGAACTGTCCCTCACTCAAAGTTGCGGAGTGCATGAGGGCGGCAAAAAAGTCCTGAATGACTCGAAACACGTACAAAGCATGCAGCACGCCACGAGTGGGACGGACTTCCTGCCGCCACGGCGAAAAATGAGCTTCCTTCTCGGCCGCAATCAACGCGATCTGTTCTTCAATCAGTGTGAGCTGTAGGTGCATGCACTCGTGCAGAATTCCTTCGGCTAACCGAAGATCATCATTGGGTCTGCCTTCTCGCTCTATCGACGTGGCGAAAGCTCAGGACTTGATCTCGACGCAACTGCGTCCCTGTTTGATCCAAGCGTGGAACTGGTAGATGCAAGAGACATTCTAGAGAAGCTCGACTACGCGGCTGCAAAAAAACAGAAAGGGGCAAAAGATCTATTGGACCGCATCAAGAACGCGTTAGCGAAATTATTGCCCGACGTGGAAAGCGCGTCAGCGATCACTCTGTATGGTCCGATTCAGCCCGGAGCAAAGGGTCAAAAATCTGGAGTTCAGGTCAAAACGCCTTATGGCGAGGTGCCACTTGAAGCGCTTAGCTTGGCCTCCCGCGCGTCTCGCGGCTGATAAGCTTTTGTCAGAAAGCTTACCGATGGGCAGAATCGAATAGCTACATTGGACCGAACCTACCACTCAACGCGGCCCACCGTTCATGAGTCAAGTGGTGGAATTTTACTTAGTTCGCGCAGCATCGCTTCCGGCGGGAATTCGCCATAGGTGTCTGCGACTGTTTTACGACCATGGCCGGTCATAGCATCAAGAATATCGACTGCCAGCCCGTTACGGCGGCCTAGCGTCTTGAGACGATGACGCCAGGAATGATTGGGTGAAATTCGCTTGTCCGTCACGCCGAGTGACCTGATCCAACGACTCAGTACCTTGGTCCCCGTGCCGCCGCGGCTGCCGAAACGGTCCGGCGCTAGATCGACGAACAGCGGCCCTTTCTTGATCGAAGCTGAAAACTTCAGGAAACCTTCTTCCCTCAACGCCGAGTGAATGGGCACCACGCGCTCCGAGTTTACGTTTTTTAGCGACCCGGCTTCCGCAGCGAAAGCAATGCACCATATGCCGTCGATCTGCTTGATGTCCTCGGAGCGCAGCTGACAAATTTCTGCAATTCGCGCACCCGTGTAGGCACAAACCCAAGGCACCCACCGCTTATGCGCCTCCTTCGATGTACGCGCCGCGCGCAGGACGAGCTTGGCTTCCTCGTCCGTGTATCCTCGCCTCTTCTCGGTTGACCGACTTTTCAGATCGATGTTGATGCGAGCAGCAGGATTGGTATTGAGCTTGCGGTTATCGACCGCCCATTGAAAAATTGCTCGAGCGGGGGCCAGCTTGCTATCGCGAATGGTCTTCGCCGCCCGACCCTTTGCGAGGAGATCTGCTTTCCAGCTTACAAGATCGTCAGCGCTCACTCGTCGTGCATCATCGTGGCCCACAAATTCCGAAAGCTCCGTCATGACACGGCGCCAACTGTACTCCGTCTTTTCGTTCGGCTTCTTCTCCACGAGCCAACCCAGAATGACCGCTTCGAAAGTAAGTGGTGCGGCTGGCGTCCGAGGTTTCGACGGTTCCCATCCACCCGAACTGATGTCCTGTTTGCCGAGCAGGTAGGCTTCATGAGCCTGGATAATCCGTTGCACCTGGATCGACGCGGCCCGAACCAGCCGTTCGCGATCCTCGGGGCGAGGAGTTATGCCTCTTCCAATTACGTGCTCATCGACAAGCGCGTAGCATATGTTTTGTTGTTCGAGCTGCTTCCAGTCGGCTGGGCTCAGCGCTTGCGTGATGTCGGTGTAGACGTCATGCGTGTCAGACGCGATCCAGAGCCTCGCCCCAACTTCGACATCCCATCGCAAAGGCTGGTAAGGATCCGCTTCCAGTCGGCGTCGAAGTTGCTCGCCAATTTCCGAAGCGAGTCTCGCGATATCATCCGGTGACAACTGACGCTGGCCAAGGCGCAGATTAGCCCAACGCTCTTCGACTTCAGCCAACTTCAACGCATGAAGGCGTTTGGCCTCGCCAGGGTCGCGAGTCCCCAAACTGAAGTGCTCTTCCCGCTTCCCGATTAGGCTGCGGAGATCGTCCGGAACACGTTTCCGAAACCAATAATAGCCGCTGCTGGGATGCTTCTGGGGTCGAGTCATTGCAAGCGCCATGTGTGCCACCCGTGTGTACTATTCGGGCGGCGAAAAGCCTATAGCAATCAATGACCTGTTGATTTTATTAGATTTCTTGTGCCGATGGCGGAGAGGGAGGGATTCGAACCCCCGATAGGCTTGCACCTATGCCGCATTTCGAGTGCGGTGCATTCGACCACTCTGCCACCTCTCCAGGCGCCATGACGGGCGGTCAAAAGCCCTTTGGTCGGGGCGTGTTCTAGGCGAGGTTGGCCGGGCAGACAAGGCGCGGGACGCGAAATTCCCATGCGCGCGGCAGCAAACCGCCGCCGGATGAAGGGTGGGACCGCCAGACGCGAAAAAAACCGGCGGTCCCGTGTCGCGTCATTGAAATTCTGGCCGGGAAGTGCGGCTTCGCGGGCCAACTGAGCGACAGATGAACCCTAGCAATCCCGTCGCGCGCGGCAACGCGATCCCGTTTTTAACCTAACCGGTCAAGGTTACCCGGCCCGATTCGCCGGGATTCACCAGTTCTCGTGGCGGCTTGATTCGAAGTTAGAGCCTTATCGGTTCTGATTAAATCAGAACCGGGCTTTAATCTTTTGTTTTGACGCGTTTTCTTCACGCGAACCGGTATCCACTTCGCTCGAAAACGCTCTCGTTCACAGCGGTAGGCGCTCCCGGCGAACCCAGCCCTGAACGGAAGGCCGTTCCCACTGCGCTTTCGCATAGCGAACCAGCGCAAGTGGAACCTGATCGCCATTCACGATCAGCCGGTTAAGCATTAACGCCAGATCCACATCGGCAATCGACCAATCGCCGCACAGATTGTCGCCGCCATGGCCGAGCAATTCGGACGCCCCCGCGCAGAGCTTTCGCGAGGCCGCCTGTGCCGCAGCGGAGAGCGGCGTCGAGACTGGCCGTTGATAGAAGATGGTCGGTGTCGGGCGCTCCAGTCGGATCGGCAGAAAATCGCTTCGCAGCCAGGCCTGAACCTGGCGCGCTCGCGCCCGCCGCTGCCGATCGCTTGGAAACATCGGCGGATCGGGAAAGGCCTCGTCGAGATATTCCACAATGGCTGACGATTCCGACAGCGCGAAGTTACCGTCGATCAGCGTCGGCACGCGCTGCGTCAGCGATATCAACGCGTAATCCGGATCGTTATTGGCGCCTATGTCGAGATCCACCGTCTGAATTTTAAACGGCAGCTTTTTCTCGGTCAGCGCGACAAACACCGACATCACATAGGGAGATGTGAACTTCGAATCCGCGTAGAGCAGCATGGCCATGTGTCACGTGATGTCCGCCAATGCGAACACCATCGTTCATAGCGGTTTGGAGCTTGCGTGAAAAGTAGCGCCTCAATCGTAGAAGGCCGGGATCAGCTTCAGCTTGTCGGCCTGCTCCTTGTCATGATTGATGAAGAACGATGCCTTGTAGGTTGCGATCATCTTCTTCACTTTTTCCATCGACGCGATCGAGGCGGCCTTGTCGGTATTGAGCGCCGGAACGATATCTTTCTCGAAATTCTCTTCCAGATGCACGACATCGCCGGACAGGATGATGAAGCCGGAATTCTTTAGATGCACCAGCAGTGACTGGCTGCCGGGGGTGTGCCCCGGCGTGGCAAACAACGTCACGCTGCCGTCGCCGAACACATCGGTATCGCCGTCGAGCAGATCGAGCTTCTTCGGGGTCCCCATCAGCTTGCGCGCCAGCGCCATCAATTGATTGATATTGTCGCTCGGCCCGTTGCCGGAATGTATCCAGTTATACTCGGCGCGCTGAATCAACACGGTCGCCCTGGGAAACAAGGCCATGTTGCCGATGTGGTCGCCATGGGTATGCGATACGGCAACCCGGCCGATATCGTCCGGCTTCAGCCCGATTTCGGCGAACTGATCCGTCAGCGTCTTGTCGAGGTGATAGACGATCAATTTGGGCAGCGTGGACCAGCCCTTGGGATCGTTATGCGCGGACTCCGGCACACCGGTATCCCAGAGCAGCCAATCATTGCCATGCTTCATCAGCCAGCAGGTCGACGAGAACTGGATACTGCGTCCGACGTTGGCGCCCGGCGTCCATACCGATTCGTCATTGGCCAGCGAGCGGCCGCAATCGATCCGGAAAAGCTTGTCGGCGAAGCCGGCCTTGGCGGGATCGGGTAGTTTCGACCCGGCCCTCGCCACTGCTACGCCTTGTTGCGGCTGTTGGGCAGCGGCTGCGACCGCTACAGCGACGACGATAATGGATGCACCGGTCACGGTACGAACAAGACTGATCCAGTTCATCACGACTTGGCTCCCGCGCAAGCTATTGGAGCGACCTCAATGGCGCCGCCGATCGGCGCACATGTGATCCAATTGCTGGACTTACCTTGTCAGTGACGATCCCTAAGGGTCTCGCGTGGAATTGCGCCCGTTTATCCGTTCTTGTCTTACGAGTTCTTGTCTTATGGAATTTTGACGCGCCTCACTCCTTGCTCTTCTTTTCTTTCTTGTCGTCTTTCTTCTCGTCCTTTTCTTTCTTGTCGTCCTTGTCCTTTTCTTTTTTGCGGTTGGTGAAGCGCGCGTTGCCGAGGCCGGTGCCGATGGTCAGCACGCCCCAATGGTCGACGTCCTGCATGAACGGCACTTCGGAAAGGCCCTGCGCCACGCCGTCATTGTGCATCAGGATAGCGGTGTCATGATCGCCGATCGCCGGGATCGCCTCGACCAGACTCGCGGGCAGATTGAATTTGCTGCTTTCCCAATTGCCCGGAAGATTCTGCGCGCCCTTCTCGATCGAGCCGTCGTCGTTGATTACCCCGGGACAGGAAATCCCGATGAACGGCGCCAATTTCAGGCCTTCGGTGTCGGCCGCCAGGATCAATTCTTTCAGCATTTTCACCAGCCGCTTCACCGCACCTTCGCGGGTCGGCTCGTCATCGGCATGGCGCCAGAGTTCTGACTTCCACACCGATGCCTTCGACAGATCGGGCACTTTCTTCCAGCGGGTCTCGACCACGCCACAGCGAATATTGCTGCCGCCGATATCGACCGCGAGGATGCTGTCATGGGCTTCGAAAATCCATGACGGCGCCAGATGCAGGCAGCCGATCAGGCCGGCCTCATCGGGATCAAAGCGGATCGGCACCAGATCGATCTTGTGCCCCTCGGCCTTGAGCAAAAGATCAGTGCGCGCGATCGCGAGTTCGCCGACCCGGCTTTGGCGAAAGCCGCCACCGACCACGATGCGCTCGGTATCGGCCCAGGCCTTGGTCTTGAGAAAGCGCGAGGTCACATAGGCCAATTCCCCGGCGAATTCCTCGATCGCACCGTGCACCAGCGCGGCGGCAGCGATATCGTCGCCCACCAGCGCTTCATCGAGCGTGCCCTTGCCGATCTCCTCGGCGGATTTTTTCCCTAAGGGATCCTCGCCGTTCTTTTTCAGCGGCTTGCGCAGCGTATCCAGGATCTTTCGGAACGCGCCCTTGCTGGCGCGGTCGCCCAGAAAGCCGTCATCGTCTTTCAGCTCGATATTAAAGCTGTCGACTTCGACAGACGGCAAACGAGCAGCGCCGTGCCGGGCGATACCGGTGGTCGTTAATGTGTCCTCAGCCATTTGTGCCCCTGCCGATACCAGAATGTGGGACAACGGCCGGGGAACCCGTTGGTTGCATGGGCGGAAATCGCGGCTTGGCGGCCGGCCAAACCCCGCCGGCAAATTGGCCCTAAGATGCCAAATCCCTCATATTTGGCTCATTTCTGACCTGCTTTTCCTTGACTCGGGTCGCCCAGCGGCTATAAGTCCCGCACCCGGCGCGGGAGATTTCTCGCGCTGTTTGTTTTTGCGCGGCTTTGAGGGGTATTTCCCGATAAGGGATGTTGCTCCGATCGCGCGAAAATTGAACCCATAACGACTGAAGAAAAAGCCGGCCCGGACGTGTCCGAGGCCGGGATCGAACACGAAGGAATTAAACGATGTTCGCAGTCATCAAAACCGGCGGCCGGCAGTACCGCGTCGTTCCGGATGATGTGCTCGAGATTGGCAAGATCGCCGGCGATGTCGGAACGATCGTGCAGCTTGGCGAAGTTTTGCTGGTCGGCGGCGAATCGCCGGTGCTCGGCGTGCCCACGGTGCCCGGCGCCTCGGTTGCGGCCGAAGTGCTGCAGCACAAGCGCGGCCCCAAGGTCATTTCGTTCAAGAAGCGCCGCCGCAAGAATTCGCGCCGCAAGCGCGGTTATCGCGACGAGATCACGGTGCTGCGTATCACCGAGATCCTGACCAACGATAACAAGCCGACCATCGGACCGCGTCCGAAGCGCGAGAAGCCGGTTGTCACCCCTTCGACGGATGGTGACAACGAGGCGCCGAAGGCCGCCAAGAAGAAGGCCGCGCCGAAAAAGCCGGCTGCGAAGGCTGCGGCTAAACCGCGCGCCAAGCCCGATGCGAAGAAGGCTCCGGCCAAGAAGACTTCTAAAAGCTAAGACCACTAAAACGTGAACTGCGACATAAAGTGAAATGATTCCGTCAAGGAATCGATTTAGAGATTAGATAGAAGCTGGAGACGGGCCATGGCTCACAAAAAAGCAGGCGGTTCATCGCGCAACGGTCGTGACTCGGCCGGCAAGCGCCTCGGGATCAAGACCTATGGCGGCGAACATGTGATTCCCGGCAACATCATCGCGCGTCAGCGCGGCACCACCTGGCATCCCGGCCTTAATGTCGGCATGGGTACCGATCATACCCTGTTCGCCAAGGTCGAAGGTCGTGTCGAGTTTCGTGCAAAAGCCAACGGCCGCACCTTCATATCGGTGGTCCCGGTAACTGAAGCTGCGGCCGAGTAAACGGTGGACACCATGCGTCCGCCGGGTCCTGTTGAACCGGCGGAGCACCAGAAGGCTCCAAAGGGGAGGCGGGAAACCGGCCTCTCCTTTTTATTTGGTTATTTGTTCCGACCAGGAGCCCGACATGTTGCAGGATATCCCGACCCCGACCTTGCGCGAGGCGAGTAGCTGCGTCCTCGAGACCGAACGCCTGATGTTGCGCAGGCCGACGCTCGCGGACGTAAAGGCGATCGCGCGTCTCGCCAATGATCGTCGCATTGCGGAGAATTCCCGCCGCCTGCCGCATCCCTATTCGCAGGACCATGCCGTCGCCTTCGTGCGCGCCATGGCCGGCGACAAGCCGGAAACCGCCTTCCTGATTGAAAACAATCACACGCCGGTCGGAATGGTCGGCGTCAACTGGCGTGAGCCGGAAGCGCCGGAACTCGGCTACTGGCTCGGCGTGGAATATTGGGGCCAGGGCTTCGCCACCGAAGCCGCGCGCGCGGTGATCGACTTCGCGTTCGAGGAATTCGATATCGAGCACCTGATGTCAGGCGCGCGGGTCGCCAATCCGAACTCGCGCAACATCCTGGAGAAATGCGGCTTCCAGTGGAGCGGCGTCGAACTGCATCGCTTCGAGGCGCTGGGATCGTCAAGCCCGGTCGATCGCTTCCGTTTGTCGCGCGGCATCTGGGCCTCGCTGAAGAACTGGAACAGTTCAACGCGGCACCCACGCTAAACGCGCAACAACCAACGCTGTCGTCCCGGCCTTGCGCCGGGACCCATAGCCGCCGGCGGTGGTTGTGCGAGTGGTATTAGCGGCTCTGCTTTAATCGATAGATCACGCGGTGTGGGTCCCGGCGTTCGCCGGGACGACGAGGGGAGTTGTTGCGCTCCTGATTAATTGCCTCAACATTCCCTCTGCAATACCCATAGATGATCAGCCGCTTGCGCAGGACAGTTGGTCTTCGCGGCGTTTCAGACCACGCCGAGCGCATGTCCGGAGGCCTCAAAAAGGCCCGAAAATTAAGGCTTTTCGCTGATATCCCGGACATCAAGGGTTGCCGCCACAGCGCCCCTGCCTTACCTGTAGAACATGAAATTCCTTGATGAAGCAAAGGTCTATATCCGCTCCGGCGACGGCGGGAACGGCTGCGTGGCGTTCCGCCGCGAGAAGTATATTGAGTTCGGCGGCCCCTCCGGCGGCAATGGCGGCCGCGGCGGCGACGTCATCATCGAAGTGGTCGATGGACTGAATACGCTGATCGACTATCGCTATCAGCAGCACTTCAAGGCGCAAAAGGGCACCAACGGCCAGGGCAAGGACCGTCACGGCGCCAACGGCAAGGCGATTACGCTCAAGGTGCCGGTCGGCACGCAGATCTTCGATGAAGATCGCGAAACCCTGATCCATGATTTCACCACGCTCGGCGAAAAATTCGTGCTTGCCGAAGGCGGCAATGGCGGCTTCGGCAACGCGCATTTCAAATCCTCGACCAATCGCGCGCCGCGCAACGCCAATCCCGGATTGGAGGGCGAGGAGCGCTGGATCTGGCTGCGGCTGAAACTGATCGCGGATGCCGGTCTGGTCGGCCTGCCCAATGCCGGCAAGTCGACATTCCTCTCCGTCGTCAGCGCCGCCAAGCCGAAGATCGCCGACTATCCCTTCACCACACTGCATCCGCAGCTCGGCGTGGTCGATGTCGACGGCCGCGAATTCGTGCTGGCGGATATTCCGGGCCTGATCGAGGGCGCGCATGAAGGCGCCGGCCTCGGCGATCGCTTTCTCGGCCATGTCGAGCGCTGTCGTGTATTGCTGCATCTGGTGGATGCGACCTGCGAACATGCCGGCAAGGCTTACAAGACGGTGCGCACCGAGCTCGACGCCTATGAGGGCGACCTTGCCGACAAGATCGAGATCGTCGCGCTCAACAAGATCGACGCGGTGACACCGGAAGAATTGAAGGCGCAGCGCGACCGGCTCAAGCGCGCCGCCAAGAAAACCCCGCTGCTGATCTCCGGCGTCGCAGGCACCGGCGTGAAAGAAGCGCTGCGGGCACTGGTCGAATTGATCGGCGAGGCCCCGGTATCGGCCAAGGCCAAGGGCGTCGCCAAAGCCGAGCCTTGGGCGCCGCAAACCACCTAGACCTCTTACCGCAAGCATGATCTATCCGAACAAACGCTGGAATCATGCGTCAGCTCGTCGATCCGCTCCGCTGCAAAGTCTCACGTCATGGCCCGCCCCAACCTGAAGAAATTCCGACGCATCGTCGTCAAGGTCGGCTCGTCGCTGCTGATCGATTCCGACGCCGGCGAAGTGCGGGCGGAATGGCTTGCCGCGCTCGCGGCCGATATCGCTAAATTACATGGCGAGGGCCGTGAACTCCTGATCGTGTCTTCCGGCTCGATCGCGCTGGGACGCAGCCGGCTGAAGCTGCCGCGCGGCGCGCTGAAGCTCGAGGAAAGCCAGGGCGCCGCGGCGGTCGGACAGATCGCACTGGCGCGGATCTGGTCGGAAGTGCTCGGCCATCACGGCATCGGCGCCGGACAGATCCTGGTCACGCTGCAGGATACCGAAGAGCGCCGCCGTTATCTCAACGCCCGCTCGACCATCGCCAAACTGCTGGAATGGCGCGCGGTGCCCGTGATCAACGAAAACGACACCGTCGCCACCAATGAAATCCGCTACGGCGACAATGACCGCCTCGCCGCCCGCGTCGCGACCATGGCGAGCGCGGACCTCTTGATCCTGCTGTCGGATATCGACGGCCTCTATGACGCGCCACCGGGCCGCAATCCCGACGCGAAGCTGATTCCGATCGTCGAATCCGTCACCTCGGAAATCGAGGCGATGGCAGGGGCGGCCGAATCCGAACTGTCGCGCGGCGGCATGTACACCAAGATCGAGGCCGCCAAGATCGCAACCACCGCCGGCACCCATATGCTGATCGCATCGGGCAAGATCGAGCACCCCCTGCAGGCCATCGCCGACGGCGGGCGCTGCACGTGGTTTTTGACCCCGGCCAATCCGGTGACCGCGCGCAAGCGCTGGATCGCAGGCTCGCTGGAGCCAAAGGGCACGCTGACCATCGATGCCGGCGCGGTCAGCGCACTCCGTGCCGGCAAGAGCCTGTTGCCGGCCGGCGTGATCCGGGTCGACGGGCAATTCGCCCGCGGCGACGCCGTGGTGGTGCGCGGTCCCGATACCCATGAAATCGGCCGCGGCCTCGTCGCCTACGACTTTGAAGATGCCGAGAAGATCAAGGGCCGCTCCTCGCCCGACGTGATGACGATCCTGGGCATCTCGGGGCGAGCGGAAATGATCCACCGCGACGACCTCGTCATCGGCCCGAGCGGGGCATTGCCCGCAGGCTAGGCCCAAGCGCCAGCTCGGCCAATGGCCCAACGGCCCCTAAACCAGCCCCCAGATCAGACGCCGCCCGCCAGCCATGCCCGTTCCGCACCTCGCAAAACAGGGATTTCCGTGCTAGGACATGGCCTTAACTGAAAGCCAGAACCGACAAGACAAGAACTGACATGAATGCGCCGCTGAAGGCGATCGACGGAAACGCCGATTTACCTGCCCTGATGAACGATCTCGCTATCCGCGCGCGCGCCGCCGCGCGAACGCTGGCGCTTGCATCGCCGGAGCAGAAAAACCAGGCGCTCGATGCGATCGAGCGCGCCATCCGCGCGCACGCCGCTGAAATTCTCGCCGCCAATGCCGAAGATGTCGCCGAAGTCCGCGCCAGTGGCGCGACGTCCGCCTTCATCGATCGGCTGACGCTGACACCAGCGCGCATCGATGCGATGGCCGATGGTGTTGCGACCGTGCGTGCAATCGCCGATCCCGTCGGCATCGTGACCGAAAGCTGGCAGCGCCCCAACGGCATGACCATCGAACGCGTGCGCGTGCCGCTGGGTGTGGTCGCGGTAATTTTCGAAAGCCGTCCCAACGTCGCCGCCGATGCCGGCGTGCTGTGTTTGAAATCCGGCAACGCGGTGATCCTGCGCGGCGGCTCCGACAGTTTCCGCTCCTGCCGTGCGATCCATACTTGTCTGGTTGAGGGATTGCGCGAAGCCGGCCTGCCCGAAGCTGCGATCACGCTGGTGCCGACCCGCGACCGCGCCGCCGTGGGCCTTCTGCTCGGCGGTTTGAACGGCGGCGTCGATGTCATCGTGCCGCGCGGCGGCAAGAGTCTGGTCGCGCGCGTCGAGGCCGAAGCGCGCGTGCCGGTGTTCGCGCATCTGGAAGGCGTCAATCATGTCTATGTCGATCACGCCGCTAATCTCGAAATGGCCAAGTCGATCGTGCTGAATGCCAAGATGCGCCGCCCCGGTGTGTGCGGCGCCGCCGAAACCTTGCTGGTCGATCGTGCCGCGGCCTCGGCCAATCTCAAGCCGCTGGTGCAGATGCTGATCGACGCCGGTTGCGAAGTGCGCGGCGACGATGCCGTGCAGCGAGCAGATTCGCGCGTAAAGCCCGCTTCCGACGAAGACTGGGACACCGAATATGAAGACGCGATCATTGCCGCCAAGGTGGTCGATGGCGTCAGCGAGGCGATCGCTCATATTCACGATCACGGTTCGCACCACACCGATGCGATCGTGACCGACGATGAAGCCACCGCGCGGAAATTCCTCAACGAGGTCGATTCGGCGATCGTGCTGCATAACGCATCGACCCAGTTCGCCGACGGCGGCGAATTCGGCTTCGGCGCGGAGATCGGCATCGCCACCGGGAAATTCCACGCCCGCGGCCCGGTTGGCGCCGAGCAATTGACCAGCTTCAAATATCGCGTGCACGGCACCGGGCAGACCCGGCCGTGAGCGCCTGCATGTTTTCAAGCGAACGCCCGATCTCACGACAGCGGAACGATTCCGGTTTGTGCATGCGGTGGCGCCGTTGAAGCCAGCTTCCGTCGCGTTGCATTCAGTTGCTTCAGAGATCCCGCTTTATACCAACGGCATGCGTATCGGCCTGCTCGGCGGTTCCTTCAATCCGCCGCATGACGCGCACCGCGCCATCAGCCTGTTTGCGATCAAGCGGCTGAAGCTCGATCGCGTGTGGTGGCTGGTAACCCCCGGCAATCCGCTCAAGGATGGCGGCGCCTTGCGCGATCTCGACGAGCGCGCCGAGGCCGCGCAACGCGTGGCCAATGATCCGCGCATCGATGTCAGTTGTCTCGAATCCGTCATCGGAACGCGCTACACTGTTGACACCATTGAATATCTGCGACGCCGCGCTTCCGGCCTGCGCTTTGTCTGGATCATGGGCGCGGATAATCTGGCGCAGTTCCACCGCTGGCAAAACTGGCGGCGCATCGCTTCCGAGGTGCCGATCGCTGTGATCGACCGACCGCCACAAAGTTTTCGCGCCTTGGCCGCGCCCGCTGCGCAGGCCCTCGCGCGCTACCGGTTGCCTGAAAATCAGGCCGGCCGACTGGCGGACCAGCGCGCGCCCGCCTGGGTCTTTCTCACCGGCATGAAACTGAGCCTGTCATCGACCGGCCTTCGGAACCAGGACGGTAGCTGGAGGACAAAGTAACAGGATGGCGCCGGCAGGCATCAATTTACCTGTAGATTATCTGCATCCCCATTGTCTCCGAGGTTCGTGTGGGGATGCAGCCGTAAAGGATCGCGAGCTTCGGAAACGGGGTACTGGATATTGAAACCATTAACCCCACATGCATAGTATGGTTGGCGGGCGCCTAGGATTCGGCGTTCGCGATACAGTGAAAGGAATGGTCCCTGGCCACATCTGTATTGTCCAAGTCTGTTTTACCGAAGGTTCCCAAAGCCGCTAAAGTCAAAGCGGCCGCTGAGATCAAGGCACCTGCCAAGGAATCTGGTAAGCGTAAAACATCGACGAAAACTGCGGCCTTGAAGGCGCAACCCGACGCCGACAAGACCCTGAATATGATCCTCTCCCGCCTCGAAGATATGAAGGCGGAAGAAACGGTCACCATCGACCTTCGCGGCAAATCTGCATTTTCCGACTACATGATCGTCACGTCGGGCCGGGCCAACCGGCACGTCGGCGCGATCGCGGAGAATGTCGCCAAGGGCCTCAAGGAAAACGGCATCAAAAGCATCCATGTCGAGGGCTTGCCCAATTGCGACTGGGTGTTGATCGATTCCGGCGATGTGGTCGTGCACGTGTTCAGACCCGAAGTGCGTGAGTTCTACAATCTTGAGCGAATGTGGACTCAGGGACCGGCGGCGGTGAAGGCGGTCTGACGATCCGGCCGATGTAAATCGGTTGAGCGCATGCAGGGGTGCAGCGCGCATGCCGCAAAAGCGGAGTGGCTTTTGCGGAGAGGATGCGTGCAATTTAAACGCGGCCAATTTGCCGCCTCCCTTTGTTGATCGAGCATGCGCCTCATCGTCATCTCAATCGGCCGGCTGAAGCAGGGTCCGGAACGGGAACTGGCCGAGCGCTACCGTGAGCGATTCGACGACATCGGCCGCAAGCTGGGCTTTCGCGGCCTCGATATTACGGAAATTCCTGAAAGCCGATCCCGCGACGCGGCCACCCGGATGACCGAGGAAGCCGCGGCGATTTCGGCCGCAATCCCGGCGAAATCCGTGCTGGTGGCACTTGATGAGCGCGGCGACAATGTCGACAGCGCCACCTTTGCAAGGCATCTTGGCCGCTGGCGGGACGAACAGGTGGCCAACACAATTTTCACAATTGGCGGCGCGGACGGACTTTCGCCCGATTTGCGGCGCATGGCAAAGCTCAGAATCGCGTTCGGCTCGGCGACCTGGCCGCACCAAATGGTTCGCGTCATGCTTCTCGAACAGATTTACCGGGCCGCGACCATTTTGTCGGGGCACCCCTATCACCGCGCCTAGCGCGGGTAACTCCAACTACTAACCCAAGTGCAAAAGCACTGATTCGGACCTGATGCTGTCAGCGCGGAAACCTCCTGGCCACCCCGACACCGCCCGCCGCGGTCAGCTTGCTTCGGTCCGCATTCCCCTTTCCATCGCGCTGTTATCAGCGAGTTTTGCCGGGATGAGCCTGTTGCCTGCGACAGCACAGGTCGCCGAAGCAACGCCGCAGGCATCGGCCGCTTCCCCCGATGCCATCAAGCAGCGCGAGCAGGAACTCGAGGCCGCCCGAACTCAGCAAAAAAATGCTGCGGATCTCCAGCAAAAACTCAAAGCGGATATCGCCGCGATTGGTCAGGACCGCAGCAAACTCAATGCGCAGTTGATCGATATCGCAGCCCAGGTCCGCAGTGTCGAAACCCGGATCGGCGACGCCGAGGCGCGGCTGCGCCCACTCGACAGCCGCGAACAACAAATCCGCGGCTCGCTCGATTCGCGCCGCTCCGAAATCGTCGAGGTGTTGGCCGCCCTGCAACGCGCCGGACGACGCACGCCCCCAGCCTTGCTGGTGCGGCCGGAAGACGCGTTGCAATCGCTCCGCACCGCCATGTTGTTGGGCTCCGTGGTGCCCGAACTGCGCGGCCGCGCTGAAAAACTATCCGGCGACCTCACCGAGTTGATTGACCTGCGCAAGACCATCGCCTCGGAGCGCGATCGGCTCGGAGTTGATCGCGACAAGCTGCGGGACGACCAAACCCGGCTCGCGGCGCTGGTCGATGAGCGGCAGCGCAAGCAGAGCTCGGCCGAAAAGGACCTCGAAGCCGAGGGCGCGCGCGCGGTTTTACTCTCGAAACAGGTCGACAGCCTGCAGGGCCTGATCGCCAAGATGGAACAGGACCTCAAGAGCGCGGCGAAAGCCGCCGCCACGGCTAACCTGCAGGGCGCCCCGGCCACCATCAACGGCAAGCCCAATCTGGCAGCGCTCAAGGACCGCGCCCGGATGAGCCCGGCCATCGCGTTCGCCTCGGCCAAGGGCCTGTTCGCGTTGCCGGTTAACGGCACCAGGATTCGCGAATTCGGCGGTTCCGACGGTGCGGGTGGCGTAGAAAAAGGCATTTCTTTGGCAACCCGGGTCGGAGCGCAGGTCACAACCCCGTGTGACGGCTGGGTTGTTTACGCCGGTCCCTTCCGCAGCTACGGACAACTCTTGATCCTGAATGCCGGGGGCGGGTATCATGTGCTGATCGCCGGGATGGAGCGCATTTCGGTCAACATTGGCCAGTTTGTACTTACGGGGGAGCCGGTCGCAACGATGGGGACGACGTCCCAGGTTGCTTCAATTCTCGCGACCAACGCGAGCCAGCCCGTGCTCTATATCGAGTTCCGTAAGGACGGCACTCCCATTGATCCAGGCCCATGGTGGGCCGCAAATGAAGGCGAAAAGGTTCGCGGATGATGCGCAAGACTTCTGTAATTCTCCTTAGCGCCGCCACTGGCGCGGCACTGACGCTGTTCGTAACCCAGCCACGTTCGGTGATGATGGGATCGAGTGCGCGTGCCGCCACCTCGGACACCTATCGCCAGCTCAATCTGTTCGGCGATGTGTTCGAGCGGGTGCGCAGCGACTATGTCGAGAAGCCGGACGACAGCAAGCTCGTCGAATCCGCGATCAGCGGCATGCTGAGCGGTCTCGATCCGCATTCCAGCTATATGGACGCCAAGAGCTTCCGCGACATGCAGGTGCAGACCCGCGGCGAGTTCGGCGGCCTCGGCATCGAAGTCACGATGGAAGACGGTTTGATCAAGGTGGTGTCGCCGATCGACGATACCCCGGCGTCGAAGGCCGGCATCATGGCCAATGACATCATCACCAATCTCGACGACGAAGCGGTGCAGGGTCTCACCCTCAACCAGGCCGTCGAAAAGATGCGCGGCCCGGTCAACACCAAGATCAAGCTGAAGATCATCCGCAAGGGCCAGGATAATCCGATCGATGTCACGCTGGTGCGCGACAACATCCGGGTCCGCTCGGTGCGCGCGCATGTCGAAGGCGACGATATCGCCTATATCCGCATCACCACCTTCAACGAGCAGACCACCGAAGGCCTGAAGCGGGAAATCGGCAATCTGAGCACCCAGATCGGCGACAAGCTGAAGGGCTACATCATCGATCTGCGCAACAATCCCGGCGGCTTGCTGGAAGAGGCGGTGACGGTTTCCGACACCTTCCTCGAGCGCGGTGAAATCGTTTCGACCCGCGGACGTAACGCTGAGGAAACCCAGCGCCGCGCCGCACATCCCGGCGATCTGACCAAGGGCAAACCGGTGATCGTTCTGATCAACGGCGGCTCGGCATCAGCGTCCGAAATCGTCGCCGGCGCGCTGCAGGACCATAAGCGTGCCACGCTGGTCGGCACGCGCTCGTTCGGCAAGGGCTCGGTGCAGACCATCATTCCGCTCGGCTCCGGCAACGGCGCGCTGCGGCTGACGACGGCGCGCTACTTCACGCCGTCGGGCAAGTCGATCCAGGCCAAGGGCATCGTTCCCGATATCGAAGTGCTGCAGGATGTGCCCGACGAGTTGAAGTCCCGTACCGACACCAAGGGCGAAGCTTCGCTGCGCGGTCATTTGAAGAACGACGGCGACGAGAAGACCGGTTCGCAATCCTACGTGCCGCCGGACGCCAAGGACGACAAGGCCCTGAAGATGGCAAACGATCTGCTTCACGGCATCAAGTCCACCGCCGCCAACACGACCACGCCTGCGGTCGCTCCGGCGACTGGCGACAAGGCCGCGGTCGACAAGCCGGCCACCGAAAAAGCGAACTGATTTAATTTCGCTGGATTCTGTGAAAAGGGCGGCCTTCGGGCCGCCCTTTTTGTTGCCGGGTTCCGTATACCGAAACCGCACCTGAAGCGGCTTTTGCGGGGTCCCCGACAAGGCCGTATCCACTGCCGGCCGTACTGCCAAGGATTCGCCCCGCCGTGGTATCGTCGTCCCCGTTGATTCGGGGAGACTGATGGCAGAGACGGCCGACGATCTGAGCACGCCGCTTGGACAGACAACGGTGCGCCGGAAGCGCCGGTTTCGGCTGCCCTTTACGGGTATGCAGGCCCTCGCCGTGCTGCTCGGGCTGTTTCTGGCTACCTTCGCGGGTTTTGCCATCTTCGGCGAGAACCCGTTCGGCGGCGAGCCGATGACGCGCATCGCCATCACGCCGTCGGCGCCGACAGAAGAAAAAATGGCCGCGGCGCCCGCGACGGCTTCTGAGTCCAGCGCAAAACCGGCGGCCAAGCAGGCCACACCGTCCGAACAGAAAACCGTCACCATCATCGACGGTTCCAGCGGCGCGCGGCATGACGTCGCGATCGGACCGGGCGACGGCCCGGGGTCGGAAAAAGCCGAAGCTGACGCGCCGCCCGCCATGATGGCTGGGATCGATCCGCGCCTGCTCGAAAAATCACGCTATGGCATGATCCCGGTCGCCGCTGATGGACTGAAACCGTTCACCGTCTATGCCGCCGACGCCGACCGCACCAAGGCGGCCCGGATGCCGGTGGTCTCGATCGTGGTCGAAGGGCTTGGCATCGGCGCCGCCAAGACCGCCGAGGCTATCGTGAAACTGCCACCCGCGGTGACCTTGGCGTTCACGCCCTATGGCGCGGACCCCACCAAGCTGGCTGAGCGGGCGCGGGCACAGCGCCACGAGATCCTGCTGCAGATTCCGATGGAGCCGTTCGATTATCCCGACAATGACCCCGGCCCGCAAACCCTGCTGACGACACTGCCGGCGGAACAGAATCTGGACCGGCTCACCTGGCATCTTAGCCGTTTCCAGGGCTATGCTGGGATCGCCAATTTCATGGGCGCGCGCTTCGTCGTCACCGACGCGGTAATGCAGCCGCTGATCCGCGAAGCCGCCAAGCGCGGGCTCGGCTATTTCGACGACGGGCAGGCGCCACGCAGCGTCGCCCCCTCCTTGGCTGCCGCCCAGGCAATGCCGTTCGCCAAGGGCGATTTCAGCATCGATGCGGTGCCGACCGCGGTGGAAATCGACCGGGCGCTGGCAAAACTTGAGAATCTGGCCCGGGAACGCGGCGTCGCGGTCGGCACCGCCTCGGCGTTGCCGATTTCGATCGAGCGGATTAGCGTATGGATCAAGGCGCTCGAAAGCCATGGCATCATGCTTGTGCCATTGACAACCGCGATGCTGAAATCAAAATCGGGCTAAGGCAATTGGGGCGGCACGACTTTCCAGAAACCCGCCAGACCAGTCCGCCGGCGTAACTGCAAGAGGCTTTGACGGAATGCCGCGTTACGAAGACCTGCCCTATCGAACATGCGTCGGCATGATGCTGATCAACGCAGCGGGGCTGGTCTTCATCGGTCGCCGCGCCGGTGGCGTCGAACATGTCGACGACACCCATGTCTGGCAAATGCCGCAAGGCGGCGTCGATCCCGGCGAAGACACCTGGGCCGCGGCGAAGCGCGAGCTCTATGAGGAAACCAGCGTCCGCTCGGTGGAGAAGCTCGGCGAGGTTGCCGACTGGCTGATCTATGACATCCCGCGCACCGTTGCCGGCCGTGCCTGGAAGGGCCGCTACCGCGGCCAGCGGCAGAAATGGTTCGCGGTTCGCTTTACCGGCAAGGATAGCGAGATCAATGTCGCCAGCCCCGGCGGCGGACACAAGGCCGAGTTCGTCAACTGGCGCTGGGAGCCGATGAAAAATCTCCCCGACCTGATCGTTCCGTTCAAGCGCCCGGTCTATGAACGTGTGGTGAAGGAATTCGCGAAGCTCGCGGGCAGTTAATTCTTGTCAGACAATAAACCCTACCGCCCCAATGTCGGGATCGCGCTGTTCAACGTCTCCGGTCACGTCCTGATCGGACGGCGCTTTCGGGATGACGGACCGGAAATCATTCTTCCCGGCCTGGAATGGCAGATGCCGCAGGGCGGCATCGACGCCAACGAGAATCCGCGTGAAGCCGTGATGCGCGAACTCTGGGAAGAAACCGGCGTGACCCACGCCGGTTATCTCGGAGAAACCGATTGGCTGACTTATGAGTTTCCGCCCTTCGACGGACCATCATCGCATCGGCTCGCCAAATTCCGCGGCCAGCGCCAGAAATGGTTCGCGCTGCGATTTACCGGCTCCGATACGGAGATCGATCCGCTGACGCCGCGTAACGGCCAGCCGCCGGAGTTCGACCAATGGCGATGGGAGCGGCTTGAATGCGTCGCCGATCTCGTGGTGCCGTTCAGGCGCGATATCTATCAAACGGTAGCGCAGAGTTTTGCTGAATTCGCCGGGTGATGTGGCTTGTCCCGTTTGGGGGAGTGAGCCAGTTCTTCAAGCAGGCGACGAGAAACACACCCGGCGCAAATAACGTAATCAGGAAATTTTACAGAGCCGGGGGCTGAGGCCGGCGCTTGCAATCTTAATGCAGCGCCGTTGTATTGAGTTCGTTCTGGATGCTCTTGAAGTGATCGAGCCGCTCGACCTCGCGGTCGAGTTCGGAGCCTTCCTTCTCAGCGAGCTTGGCTTCCATACCGGCAATCTGTTCGGCGAATTTGGTCCGGTCCAGATCCTGCAGCGAGGTCGCGACATCGGCCAGCACGGTGAGGCCCTTGTCCGACACTTCCGCCAGACCGCCGAGCACGATGATCTTCTGCTTGGTGCCGCCCGTTGACACGGTCAGGATACCCGGCCGGATCGCCGCGACGACCGGCGCATGCCCGGCCAACACGCCGAAATCACCCTCGACGCCGGGAACGTCGACCTGATCGACCTCGCCGGAGAAGGCGAGTTTTTCGGGCGAGACGAGATCGAAATGGAAGGTGGCCATGGACTTGCTCTCTCGATTGTCACCCGCGGGCCCGACCCGCGGGCCCATCACTCAACAATTTTCTTTCGATGGATTACCGGGCCACTACGACTCTTGCCCGGCAATGACGAAGTGACGACTTAGGCGGCTTCGGCGGCGAGCTTCTTGCCCTTCTCGACCGCTTCATCGATGTTGCCGACCATGTAGAACGCGGCTTCCGGCAAGTGATCGTACTTGCCTTCGCAGATGGCGCGAAAACCCTTGATGGTGTCGGCGAGTTCGACGAACTTGCCCGGCGATCCCGTGAAGATTTCAGCGACGAAGAACGGCTGCGACAGGAAGCGCTCGATCTTGCGCGCGCGGGCGACGGCGATCTTGTCCTCTTCCGACAATTCGTCCATGCCGAGAATCGCGATGATATCCTGCAGCGACTTGTACTTCTGCAGCACCTGCTGAACCATACGCGCGGTCTGGTAATGCTCTTCGCCGACGACGAGCGGCGACAACATGCGCGAGGTCGAGTCGAGCGGATCAACCGCCGGGTAGATGCCCTTTTCGGAGATCGCGCGGTTCAGCACCGTGGTCGCGTCCAAATGGGCGAACGAGGTTGCGGGCGCCGGATCGGTCAAGTCGTCGGCCGGCACGTAGATCGCCTGTACCGAAGTGATCGAACCCTTATGCGTGGTGGTGATTCGCTCCTGCAGCGCGCCCATGTCAGTGGCCAGCGTCGGCTGATAACCCACCGCCGAAGGAATACGGCCGAGCAGAGCCGACACTTCCGAACCCGCCTGCGTGAAGCGGAAGATGTTATCGACGAAGAACAGCACGTCCTGGCCCTGATCGCGGAAATGCTCGGCGACGGTCAGACCGGTGAGGCCGACGCGGGCGCGGGCGCCCGGCGGTTCGTTCATCTGGCCGTAGACCAGCGCGCATTTGGAGCCTTCGCCGCCGCCCTTCTTGTTGACGCCGGATTCGATGAACTCGTGATAGAGATCGTTGCCTTCGCGGGTACGCTCGCCAACACCGGCGAACACCGAGTAACCACCGTGGGCGCGCGCGACGTTGTTGATCAGTTCCTGAATCAGCACGGTCTTGCCGACGCCGGCGCCGCCGAACAGACCGATCTTGCCGCCCTTGGCGTAAGGCGCCAGGAGATCGACGACCTTGATGCCGGTGACGAGAATTTCAGCTTCCGTGGACTGGTCGGTATAGAGCGGCGCTTCCTGATGGATCGCGCGCCGGTCCTCGGCCTTGACCGGACCTTCTTCGTCGACGGGCTCACCGATCACGTTCATGATGCGGCCGAGCGTTCCAGCGCCGACCGGCACCATGATCGGCGAACCGGTGTCGCTGACTTCCTGACCGCGGACCAGACCCTCGGTGGTGTCCATCGCGATCGTGCGCACGGTGGACTCACCGAGATGCTGCGCGACCTCGAGCACCAAGCGATTGCCGCCGTTCTTGGTTTCGATCGCGTTCAGAATGGCCGGCAGATGTCCTTCGAACTGCACGTCGACGACGGCGCCGATGACTTGCGTGATGCGTCCGGTCTGATTGGCGGGTGTAGCCATAAAACTCTCTCCTTGAAGTCCTAAAACTTAAATGACGGTCAGCTTGACCGGGATATTGCCCTTGGTTGCCTTCGAGTACGGGCAGACCGTGTGGGCTTCCTCAACCATTTGCTGGAGCTTTTCCTTGTCAGCGCCAGGAAGTGCTACCTTCAACTCAACGGCGAGGCCGAAGCCGCCGTCCTTCTGATCCAGCGTCACCTCGCAGGTTACCCGCGCGGCCTGGCCATCGAGGCCATGTTTCTTTGCGACCAGCAGAATGGCCTGGCCATAGCAGGACGAATAACCCAGCGCGAAAAGCTGCTCGGGATTGTGTCCATCGCCGGCGCCGCCGATTTCCTTGGGCGCAGCCATCGCCAACGCCAACCCGCCATTGTCCAGCATCGCACGGCCGTTACGGCCGCCCTTGGTGGTCGCTGATGTCACATAAGCCATGGAATGCTCCCTGTTGACATGCTTGCTGCTAGATCGCCTCGGCGCCGGAGATGATTTCAATCAGCTCCTTGGTGATCATCGCCTGACGGGTTCGGTTATAGATCAGCGTCTGCTTGCGGATCATGTCGCCCGCGTTGCGGGTGGCGTTATCCATCGCGCTCATCTGCGCGCCGTAGAACGAAGCGTTGTTTTCGAGGAGCGCGCGGAAAATCTGCACCGCGAGATTGCGCGGCAACAGGGTGTCGAGGATTTCGTCCTCTTCCGGCTCATATTCGTAAGATGTCGCCGGGCCGGCATTGGCGGAGGGCGCTTCCACCACCAGCGGAATGACCTGCTGCGCGGTCGGCACCTGCGAGATCACCGACTTGAAGCGCGAATAGAACAGCGTACAGACGTCGAATTCGCCGTTATTGAAGCGCGCGATGACTTTGTTGGCGATGTCTTCGGCGTTGACGAAACCGAGCTGGCGGACCGAACGCAGTTCGACGTTTTCGATGATCTGCTTTTCGAAGGTCCGGCGCAGTTGTTCAAATCCCTTGCGGCCGACGCAGAAGAATTTGACCTCTTTGCCCTGATTGATCAGCGTCAGCGCGCGCTCACGCGCCAGACGCACGATCGACGAATTGAAAGCGCCGGACAGGCCGCGCTCGCCGGTGCAGACCAAAAGCAGATGCGCCTGATCCTTGCCGGTACCGGCCAGCAACACCGGCGCGCCGGGCGAACCGGCGGCCGAGGTCGCGATATTGGAAATCACCGCATCCATTTTTTCTGCGTAAGGCCGCGCCGCCTCGGCGGCGGTCTGCGCGCGGCGCAGCTTTGACGCTGCGACCATCTGCATGGCCTTGGTGATCTTCTGCGTCGCCTTGGTGGAGGCGATGCGGACCCGCATGTCTTTAAGTGAAGCCATTCTTAGATCACCCCGGCGATCCGATCCTTGATCCGACCGCAAGCCCCTCTTTCATCATGTCCCGGCCGTGTGCCGGGTCACGATGGCCAATCAAGAAAACTATTAAGCGAACGTTTTGGCGTAACCCTCGACCACGGCCTTGAGCTTCGCGGCGGTGTCGTCGCTAAGATCGCGGGTATCGCGGATGGTATTGAGGATATCGACATTCTTGCCGCGCAGCAGCGACAGCAGACCGTCCTCGAAGCTGCGCACCTTGGCGACCGGGAGCGCATCGAGATAGCCGTTGACGCCGGCATAAATCACGACGACCTGCTCTTCCATCTTCAGCGGCGAGAATTGCGGCTGCTTCAGGAGTTCGGTCAGGCGCGAACCACGATTCAGCAGGCGCTGCGTCGAGGCATCGAGGTCGGAACCGAACTGCGCGAACGCCGCCATTTCGCGGTATTGCGCCAGCTCGCCCTTGATCTTGCCGGCGACCTTCTTCATCGCCTTGGTCTGCGCCGAAGATCCGACGCGCGACACCGACAGACCGACGTTCACCGCCGGGCGGATGCCCTGGAAGAACAGATCGGTTTCAAGGAAGATTTGACCGTCGGTAATCGAGATCACGTTGGTCGGGATGTAGGCCGACACGTCGTTGGCCTGGGTTTCGATGACCGGCAGCGCCGTCAGCGAACCCGCGCCGTGATCGTCGTTCAGCTTGGCCGAGCGCTCGAGCAGACGGGAATGCAGATAGAACACGTCGCCGGGATAGGCTTCGCGGCCCGGCGGGCGGCGCAGCAGCAGCGACATCTGACGATAGGCGACGGCCTGCTTCGACAAATCGTCATAGATGATGACGGCGTGCATGCCGTTGTCGCGGAAATATTCGCCCATGGTGCAGCCGGTGAACGGCGCGATGTATTGCATCGGCGCCGGATCGGACGCGGTGGCCGCAACAACGATCGAATATTCCAGCGCGCCCTGCTCTTCGAGCACCTTGACGAACTGGGCGACGGTCGAACGCTTCTGGCCGATCGCGACGTAAACGCAATACAGCTTGATCTTCTCGTCGCTCTGCGCGTTGAGCGGCTTCTGGTTCAGAATGGTGTCGAGCGCGATCGCGGTCTTGCCGGTCTGGCGGTCGCCGATGATCAGCTCGCGCTGGCCGCGGCCAACGGGGATCAAAGCGTCGATCGCCTTGAGGCCGGTTGCCATCGGCTCGTTGACCGATTTGCGCGGAATGATGCCGGGCGCCTTGACGTCGACGCGCATGCGCTTGTCGGACTGGATCGGGCCCTTGCCGTCGATCGGATTGCCGAGCGCATCGACCACGCGGCCGAGCAAGCCCTTGCCGACCGGCGTATCGACGATCGCGCGGGTGCGCTTGACGGTCTGACCTTCCTTGATCTCGCGGTCGGCGCCGAAGATCACGATACCGACGTTGTCGGTTTCGAGATTCAGCGCCATGCCGCGGGTGCCGTTTTCGAACTCGACCATTTCACCGGCCTGGACGTTGTCGAGGCCGTAGACGCGGGCAATGCCGTCGCCGACGGACAACACCTGTCCGACTTCGGAAACTTCAGCCTCCTGGCCGAAATTCTTGATCTGGTCCTTGAGGATCGCGGAAATTTCCGCGGCGCGGATGTCCATCAGCCTGCCTCTTTCATCGCGTGCTTGATCGAATTGAGTTTGGTGCGAAGCGAACTATCCACCATGCGGCTGCCAAGCTTGACGACAAGGCCGCCGATGATCGAAGGATCGACTTTCACGTTGAGCGCGACGTCCTTGCCCGTCACTGATTTCAGTGCGGTCTTGAGAGCGTCGAGATTCTTGTCACTGAGCGTTTCGGCGACGGTCACGTCGGCCGTCGCTTCGCCCTTGAACTTCGCCACCAGCGCGCGGAAAGCGCGGATCACATCGCTCACGGCGAACAACCGGCGATTGGCGGTGAGAACTTTGAGGAATTTGGCGGAAATGCCCGATATCTGGGCCTTATCGAGTATCGCGGCCAACGCCTTCGACTGCGCGTCTGCCGAAAACACCGGGCTGCGAACCAGACGCTTGAGATCCGCGCTGTCGGCCAGCATCGCGTCAAACCGATCGAGATCGGCCTTTACCGCATCGATGGATTTTTCATCGCGCGCCAGTTCGAACAAGGCCGTTGCATAACGGCCGGACACTCCGGAAACGGACGGATCTTCTGCAGCCACAAGCACGCTCTTTTAGCTGTCAAACTCGCAAGGGAAAAAACCGTCGCCAAGATGCGGCGCCTAGCGATCCAAGCCCTTGGAATTCAAGTGGGACTTCGATTTTCGACCGGCACGGACGTACCGGGATCGTTAAAATCGCGGCTTTGCTAACATAGCAGGAGCGCAGGTGCAACATGACGAAAGCGGCTGGCGATGCCTTGTCGCACGGGCTGTCGCGGCAGCGACGGACGGCCGTTTTGCAGAAAATCAGGCGCCGCGGATTCGGCTGTCCCGCCACATTCGAGGCGAACGCCCGATCATGCCGACCCGCTATCGTTCCAACGGCAAACGCATAGCCCCATGAAGTCTCCAACGGGGAACGGTACGCCGCCCCAAGCCATTCGATTTGCGCATTACTTGACGAAAACTCGGCGTCATCGACGATGACTTCGATCATCAGTATTCGCGAGTATTAAATAGTTAATAAATTGTTAATCGCGATCACTGTCACAAGCGCCAGGATCGTCTGTACTCGATAACAAGATGTTTCAGGGAGAGATAAAGCAATCTACTGCCCCTTTTATGCCTCATTAGCCCACCAAACGGCAAACCTCAACTTTGGAGCGGGGGTTCCACTTGCCACATATGTGGCAATACTATTGTCGAGGGACATATATATGGTAACTAGTAAAATTCAGGCGCTCGGAAATGCATTCCGGTTCCGCGTGGCGCTCACTTTTTTTGCCGCCCTTGCTCTGATGGGCGGAAACGTTTCCGAGGCTTCGGCCCGAACTCGCCACCACCATTACAGCCATCATCACTTCCACCATCACGCCAGCAACGCTTCGCGGACCGACAGCTCCTGGCGCGACGCCAATGCATCGATCGCCTCGTCGGGCGGCCGCACCTTCTCCGGCATGGCCTCTTTCTATGGCAATGAATCCGGCAGCAAGACCGCCTCGGGTCAGCGCTTCAACCAGAACGCCATGACCTGCGCCCACCGTTCGCTGCCGTTCGGCACCCGGCTCAAGGTGACCCATGGCGACCGCAGCGTGGTCGTCACTGTCAACGACCGTGGACCGTTCGTCCGTGGCCGGGTTCTCGATCTGTCAACGGGCGCAGCACGTGCTGTCGGCCTGACCGGCGCTGGCGTCGGCCGCGTTGTCGCTGAGGTCCTGTAACTTCCTGGGGCTTCCAAGAGCCCTGTTGTTGCATCAAGTCCAGTAAGCGTTGCGTGGCGTAACGGCCGCAGAACCTGCTGCACGCCGAAAACAGGCCTGCCGTCGCAAATGACGGCAGGCTTTTTTCTTTCGTCATTCCGGGATGGTCCAAAGGACCAGACCTCAGATGTGCAATTGCACATCGGGGAATCTCGAGATTCCGGGTTCGATGCTGCGCATCGCCCCGGAATGATGGCTGCGCCGTCACAGAAAACTCTGCGGATCGACGTCGACTTCGAGCTTGAGATTGCCCTTGGTCTTGGGGCCGGCAGCGAGCCACTCGCGCAAATATTCCGACAGGTCGACATTGCGCAGCGATTTCACCAGCAACCGGAACCGATAACGGCCCTTGATCACCGCCAGCGGCGCCTCTGCCGGTCCCAGTACCTGGATGCGCTCATCGATCGGCGCGATCGAAGCAAGCTTGCGCGCGAACCCTTCCGCTGTGGGCCGATCACCGGCTGAGACGATCAGGCTGGCCAGCCGGCCGAACGGCGGATAGCCGGTACGCTCGCGCGCCTCGATCTCGCTGGCGTAAAACGCCTCGCGGTCGCACGCCACCAGCGCCTTCATCACGGGATGTTCCGGCTGATGGGTTTGCAGATAGCCGACGCCGCGGCCCTGATCGCGCCCGGCCCGCCCGATCACCTGATTGAGCAATTGGAATGTGCGCTCCGCGGCGCGCGGATCGCCGTTGCTCAAACCCAGATCCGCATCGATCACGCCAACCAGATTGAGCCGCGGAAAATTATGGCCCTTGGCGACCAATTGCGTGCCGATGATGATATCGACGCGCCCCTCCGCGATCTCGTTCAATTCGCTGCGCATGGTTTCGATCGAGGTGATCAGGTCGCTCGACAATACCATAGTGCGCGCATTCGGAAACAGGCTGGCGGCTTCCTCCTGCAGGCGCTCGACGCCGGGGCCGACCGCGACCAGCGATTCCTCCGCCGCGCAATGCGGGCAGACCTGTGGCCGCGGCATCGAGAAGCCGCAGTGATGACAGACCAGCCGCTGGCGAAAGCGATGATCGACCAGCCACGCATCGCAGATGGTGCAGGCGAAGCGATGACCGCAGCCACGGCATAAAGTCAGCGGCGCATAGCCGCGGCGGTTGAGAAACAGCAAAGCCTGTTCGCGCCGCTCGATCGCAATGCCGATATGCTCGGCCAGACGAGGCGAAATAAAACGTCCGCGCGGCGGCGCTTCGCGGCGCAGATCGATCGCCTCGATATGCGGCATATGCTGGCCGCCGAACCGCGACGGCAGCACCACGCGCTGATAGCGGCCCTTGCGCGCATTGACTTCGCTTTCGACCGACGGCGTCGCCGAGGCCAGCACGATCGGAATCTTGGCGATATGCGCCCGCACCACCGCCATGTCGCGGGCGTGGTAATGCGCGCCTTCATCCTGCTTGTAGGCCTGGTCGTGCTCCTCATCGACCACGATCAAGCCAAGATTGGCGTAGGGCAGAAACAGCGCCGAGCGTGCGCCGACCACGACCGGCGCTTCGCCCGCCGCGATCGCCGCCCAGTTGCGCTGCCGCGTACGTGGTGTGAGCTCGGAATGCCATTCCAGCGGACGTACGCCGAAACGCAACGCGAAGCGGTCGAGGAACTGTCCGGTCAGCGCGATTTCCGGCATCAGGATCAGCGACTGCCTGCCACGGCGGATGGTCTCGGCAACGGCCTCGAAATAGACTTCGGTCTTGCCGGATCCCGTAACGCCATCGAGCAGCGCGACATGAAAACTGCCATTGGCCGCGAGCGCGCGCATCGCATCCACAGCGGTGCGCTGCTGGCGGGAGAAATCCGGTTCGGAAAAGGACGGGTCCGGCGCGGGCGGCGCCAGGGCGCGTGGCATCGGCTCGGTGGCCAGCGTGCCTTCGTCGACCAGACCATCGACCACGCCGACACTGACGCCGGCTTCCTTGGCGGCATCCGATTTGCCGTGCAGCAGGCCATCCGACAGGATTTCTATCAATCGCCGCCGCGCCGGCGTGAGGCGCTTGGGCACTTCGCCGACCAGCCGCACGCCCATCCGCACCCGCTCGGGGCCGAGATGTTCGCCCATCCGCAACGTCATGCGCATCACCATGCCGCGCGCCGACAGCGTGTAATTGGCAACCCAATCGACAAGCGCGCGCAGTTCCGCCTTCAATGGCGGCACGTCGAGCTTTTCGCCGACCTCCTTGAGACGATTGTGCAGGCGCGGATCGGGATTAGCGTTCTCGGCCCAGACCACCGCGATCACCTCGCGCGGCCCCAGCGGCACGCACACGACATCGCCCGGCTTCAACTCCATGCCGCGCGGCACGCGATAGGAATAGGCCTGATTGAGCGCGACCGGCACCAGCACGTCGACGACGCGCGCCGCCGCTGCGGATGAGGTGCTGGCACGCGTGGAATGGTCCATAGGAGAATCAGGCTCGAAATCCAGGAGGAGGCCTAACTTAAGGTCGCCGGCCGCCCGGGGCCAGTGTCTCGCTGCCAGCCGGGGCCAAGTTAGCGAACGGTAAACGAAAGAGGTGCGATATAATCCCTCGGAATCATCGCGTGCCGACAACACTTCAAGTGGCAATCCCAGGGACAATCTGATGTCCAAGCCAGTTCCCGCATTTGCACCCATTGAACTCGCCTGCGCCGACGCTGGTGTCACGCTGCAGATGACGCGTTGGCTGGGGCATTTGCGCGCCGAACGCCGGTTGTCGCCGAAGACACTGGAGGCCTATGCCCGCGATCTCAGGCAGTTCCTGCAGTTTCTCGGCGAGCATTGGGCCGCGCAGGTGACGCTGACGCGTTTTGCCGCGCTTGAAGCCAGCGATGTCAGGGCGTTCATGGCGATGCGGCGCGCTGATGAGATTGGCGGACGCTCCCTGATGCGCGCGCTGGCGGGCCTGCGCTCGTTCGGGCGCTTTCTGGAACGCGAAGGCAATGGCAAGGTCGGCGCATTATCTGCCATTCGCGCGCCGAAGGTCGGCAAGAGCCTGCCGAAACCGATCCATATGGCCGCGGCCAAGCGCTTTGCCGATGCCGACGAGCGCGCCGGCGAAACCCGCGATCCCTGGATCTGGGCGCGCGACGCCGCCGTGATGGCGCTGTTGTACGGCTCGGGCCTGCGTATCTCCGAGGCGCTTGGATTAAAGCGCCGCGACGTGCCGTTGCCCGGCGCGGGCGATGTATTGGTCGTCACTGGCAAGGGCAACAAGACCCGCATGGTGCCGGTGCTGCAAAACGTGCTGGCGCTGGTTCAGGAATATGTCGCGATGTGCCCGCATTCGTTACCGGCGGAAGGGCCGATCTTTGTCGGCGCCCGCGGCGGGCCCTTGAGGGCGCGAATCATTCAGCTCACCATGGAACGGCTGCGCGGCGCGCTGGGCCTGCCCGACAGCGCGACGCCGCATGCGCTACGGCATTCTTTCGCAACCCATCTCTTGACTCGCGGCGGCGATCTGCGCGCGATCCAGGAATTGCTCGGCCACGCTTCGCTGTCGACCACGCAGATTTATACCGGCATCGACAGCGAACGGCTGCTGGAAGTCTATCAGACCGCGCATCCCCGCGCCTGAACGCCCCGCCGGAAAACGCTTACACACTCTTGTCTTGACGCGTTTTCCTCACGCGAACCGGTCCCCGCTTCGGTGGAAAATGCCATGGCCTCTTGCGCCGCCGAATTTGTTCGGCAATCGTGGCCTTCTCAGGCAGGGAGAGAATCATGAGCGCGCACGAAAGCATGGAGCAGGCGGACCAGGCCAAGGAAGCCTCACACGAAAATCGCAATATCGCATTGCTGATCGCAGTGATCGCGCTGTGTCTGGCCCTGTCGGAAACACTCGGCAAAGGCGCACAGACCGAATCGATCAGCAAGAATGTCGAGGCTTCCAATTTGTGGGCATTCTTTCAGGCCAAGAGCATCCGCCGCACGGTGGTCCAGACCGCTGCAGAGCAGGCAAAATTAAATGAGACTACCGCCGCCGACGATGCCGCCAAAGCAACGTTGCAAAAGCAGATCGACAACTGGCAGAAGACCGCCGCGCGGTACCGCTCCGAGCCCGAGACCGGCGAAGGGCAGGACCAGTTGTCCGAACGCGCCAAGCACGCCGAGGAAGAGCGCGATCTTGCCGAAGCGAAGTATCATCACTTCGAACTGGCCTCCGCGGCATTCCAGATCGGAATCGTGCTGGCTTCGGCGACCATCATCACCGGCATCGTCGCGCTGTCCTGGATTTCCGGCTTGCTGGCGCTCGGAGGCATCGCATTCACAGCCCTCGGCATCTTCATGCCGCATCTGCTGCATCTGCCGTAAATATTGTTTAAAGGTCGGTGGCGCTTGCATCCTTCGAGACGGCGCTTTCGCGCCTCCTCAGGATGAGGTCCGAGCTTGGATAAAGTCTGAGAATCCTCATGGTGAGGAACGCGGCAATGCCGCGCGTCTCGAACCATCGGGCGTGAACAAAGGCTGAAGCCCTACCGCGCTTCGCGCACGCTCTTGCGGAAGCGCTGGATCAGCCGCAGTGTCCGCGATGACCAGCCGTCGCCATCACCGCGCAGGATTTCCATGATTCGGATCTTGACCGGTTCAACCAGCGCAGTCGCCTTGGCGCGCAGCGCCGTCACGAACTCATAGAGCCTTTCGAACCAGGCCATCTCCAGCAATTTCGGCCGCGTCACGTCGAACACGAACGCGGTGACGCCGACGCCGAGCAGTTTTGCAACGATGATGGTGAGGATCGCGCTGATCCAGTATTCATGGGTCAGCAGCCAGAGCCCGACCAGCTTCAGCGGGAACAATGGAATCACCGGCACGATGAACACGATCAGCGTCATCGCCGGCGACAGCGTATCGACGCGCTCGGCGAGCCATTGCTTGAAAGTGTGCAGGGGGAATTTAGACACCACCCAGGCCACGATCGGCTCAAGGTGGTCCCACAACCATGCTTCGATCAGGAAGATGACCGCAAGCAAAACCCAGATCGGCTGAAGTAGGCGGCGCAGCATGTATGTTATCCTAGCCCGACTCGCGCCGGGCTCCGATCACATATGTATCGCTCGCTTGCCGACCGCAAGCGCGGCTTCCTTGACGGCTTCCGAGCGGGTCGGGTGGGCGTGGCAGGTCCGTGCCAGATCCTCGGCGGAACCGCCAAATTCCATCAATACGGCCGCTTCGTGGATCATTTCCCCGGCTTCGCGGCCGACAATGTGCACACCCAGCACCCGGTCGGTCTTCGCATCTGCGAGAATCTTCACGAAGCCGTCAGTGGTCTGGTTGACCTTGGAACGGCCATTGGCGGTAAAGGGGAATTTGCCGACGGTGTAGGCCACGCCGGCCTGCTTCAGCTCTTCCTCGGTCTTGCCGACCGCCGACACTTCCGGCGTTGTATACACAACACCAGGGATGACATCGTAATTCACATGGCCGGCCTGGCCTGCGAGAATTTCGGAAACCGCGACGCCTTCGTCCTCGGCCTTGTGCGCGAGCATCGGTCCCGCCACGACGTCGCCGATCGCGTAGACGCCTTTCACATTGGTGGCAAAATGCGAATCGATCTGCACCCGGCCGCGATTATCGAGCGCGACGCCGGCTTCCTTCAGGCCGAGGCCGTCGGTGTAGGCCACGCGGCCAATACAGACCAGCACGACATCCGCCTCCAGCGTTTCCGCCGTTCCGCCCGCGGCCGGCTCGATCTGCGCAGACAAGGTTTTGCCCGAGGTATCGACACCGGTGACCTTGGCGCCGAGCTTGAATGCAAAGCCCTGCTTTTCGAGGATGCGCTGGAATTGCTTGGCGACTTCGCCGTCCATGCCCGGCAGAATGCGGTCGAGAAATTCCACCACGGTGACCTGTGCGCCGAGCCGGTGCCACACCGAGCCAAGCTCAAGCCCGATCACGCCGGCGCCGACGATCAACAGCTTGCCGGGCACCTTATCGAGCGACAGCGCGCCGGTTGACGACACGATGCGCTTCTCGTCGATCTCGATGCCCTTCAGCCGCGCGACATCCGAGCCGGTGGCGATGACGATGTTTTTGGTCTCGACCGTCTGCATCTTGCCGTCGCTGCCGGTGACCTCGACCTTGCCGGTGCCGAGAATCTTTCCCTTGCCATGGATAACTTCGATCTTGTTCTTCTTCATCAGGAACTCGACGCCCTTGACGTTGCCGTCGATGCCCTGCTGCTTGAAATTCATCATCGAAGGCAGGTCGAGCTTCGGCGCGGAAACGCTGACGCCCATTTTCGCAAAGGAATGCCCGGCCTCCTCGAACATCTCGGAAGCGTACAACAGCGCCTTGGACGGCATGCATCCGATGTTGAGGCAGGTGCCGCCGAGCGTGGCGTTCTTCTCGACCACGGCGACTTTCATGCCGAGCTGTGCGGCGCGGATCGCGCAAACATATCCGCCCGGACCGGTGCCGATAACAACGAGATCGTAAGTAGCCATGATTGAAGTCCTGTAGCTGAATTAAGGTGACAGGTATTAGCGCCCGCCCGACACATCAAGGATGGCGCTGGTCACATAGGATGCTTCGTCCGACATCAGCCAGACGATGGCATTGGCGATTTCATCCGCGGTGCCGACGCGTTTCATCGGCACCATATGACTGAGCTTGTGGGCGCGATCAGGCTCGCCGCCACTGGCGTGAATGTCCGTATCGATCAATCCCGGCCGGATCGCCGCAACGCGAATGCCCTCGCCGGCGACCTCGTGTCCAAGCCCGATGGTGAAAGAGTCGATGGCGCCCTTCGATGCCGCGTAATCGACATAGGTATTGGGCGAGCCCAGTTTCGCCGCCACCGACGACAGATTGACGATGACGCCACCCTTGCCGCCATGGCGCGTCGACATCCGCTTTACCGCTTCGCGGGCACACAGCATGCTGCCGGTGACATTGACCGCCATCATCTGCGAGATGCGTTCGGCCGACATCTCGTCAACGCGCGATGTCCGTCCGACAATGCCGGCATTGTTGATCAGCGCGCCGAGCGTTCCGAATTCGTCGGCAGCCTTGAACAGCGCCAGGATATCGCTCTCGCGACTGACATCGCACTTCACCGCGATGGCTTTGCCGTTCTTTGCCTCGATGGCGGCGACCACCTCGCGGGCGGCCGCTTCGTTGCTGGCATAGCCGACGCAAACCCGAAAGCCACGCGCGGCGGCCGCGATCGCGGTCGCGCGGCCGATGCCGCGGCTTCCGCCGGTGATGATGGCTACTTTGTCGGTCACATTTTCCCCCGTACGTCTCGAACCATGATCACGCGATCGATCAAGCCGCGTTCTGTCTTAACGGCGCGCCGGCATTGATGCCCATACCGGCAGCGCACGGCGATATGCGATTGAATCGCCGGGCACGGATTGGATTCGAACGCCACGGATTCCTCAGAGGTCCAGCACCAGCCGCGCCGGATCCTCAAGGCTCTCCTTGACGCGCACCAGGAACGTCACCGCTTCCTTGCCGTCGATGACACGGTGATCGTAGGACAGCGCCAGATACATCATCGGGCGGATCTCGACCTTGCCACCGATCGCGACCGGGCGATCCTGAATCTTGTGCATGCCGAGAATGGCCGACTGCGGCGCATTGAGGATCGGCGTCGACATCAGCGAACCGTAGATGCCGCCATTGGTGATGGTGAAGGTGCCGCCCTGCATCTCGTCGATCTTGAGCTGGCCGTCGCGTGCGCGGCGGCCGAAATCGGCGATGTTCTTTTCGATGTCGGCGATCGACTTGAGGTCGCAATCGCGCACCACCGGCACCACGAGGCCCTTGTCGGTGCCAACGGCGACGCCGACGTGATAATAATTCTTGTAGATCAAATCCGTGCCGTCGATCTCGGCATTGGCCGCCGGGATATCCTTCAGGGCCTGCACGCAGGCCTTGGTGAAGAAGCCCATGAAGCCCAGTTTGCTACCGTGCTTCTTCTCGAACACGTCCTTGTACTGGGTGCGCATCGCCATGATGTGGCTCATATCGACCTCGTTGAAGGTCGTCAGCATCGCAGCGGTATTCTGCACGTCCTTGAGGCGGCGGGCGATGGTCTGGCGCAGCCGGGTCATCTTCACGCGCTCTTCGCGCGCGGCATCGTCTGCGGGCGACGGGGCGCGGACCTGCACCGCGGCGGCGGGCTGATTGACCGGCGTCGGCGCCGAGGCAGCCTTCTCGATCGCAGCCAGCATGTCGCCCTTGGTGACGCGGCCATCCTTGCCGGAGCCGGGAACGGTCGCGGCATCTATGCCGCTTTCAGCGGATATCTTGCGCACCGAAGGCGCCAGCGGCGCGTCGGCGGGCGCAGCCTTGGCGGCGGGTGCGGGGGCCGGCGAAGCAGCAGCGGGCGGCGGCGGTGCGGCAGCCTTGGCAGGCGCGGCGGCAGCCGGCTTAGGCGCAGCGCCCGCGGCGCCTTCCGTGATCTGTCCGAGCAACGCGCCGACCGCGACGGTCTCGCCGTCCTTGGCCGAAATTTCGCCGAGCACGCCTGCCGAAGGTGCGGGGACTTCGATGGTGACCTTGTCGGTCTCGAGTTCGACCAAGGGCTCGTCAACGGCCACGGCATCGCCGGCCTTCTTGAACCAGCGGCCGATGGTGGCCTCGGTCACGGACTCGCCGAGCGTCGGAACGCGAATTTCAGTCATGGTGTGTTTCCTCTTGCGTCATGCCGGGACTTGCCCGCGGCATTCGCGCCCTAAACCGGATTTCAAAGAATGAGACGTGGATGCCCGCGACAAAGCGCGGGCGTCCACTTGGGATTTTAGTTCAGCGCCTCGTCCAGCAACGCCTTGAGCTGCGCGAGATGCTTCGACATCAGGCCGGTCGCGGTTGCCGCGGCAGCGGCGCGTCCGGCGTAGCGCGGGCGCTTGTTCGGCGCGTTGATCTGGTTGAGTACCCATTCGAGATAGGGCTCGATGAAGTGCCACGCGCCCATGTTGCGCGGCTCTTCCTGGCACCAGACCAGTTCGGCGTTCTTGAAGCGTCCAAGCTCCTGCACCAGCGCCTTCAGCGGCACCGGATAAAGCTGCTCGACGCGCATGATGTAGACATCGTCGATGCCGCGCTTTTCGCGCTCGTCGTAGATGTCGTAATAGACCTTGCCCGAACACAGCACGACGCGACGGATCTTGTCGTCTGGCACCAGCTTGATCTTTTCATCCGGCAGCATCGCCGCATCATCGTACAGCAACCGATGGAACGTGGTGTTTGCACCGAGTTCATCGAGCCGCGAGACCGCGCGCTTGTGGCGCAGCAGCGACTTCGGCGTCATCAGGATCAGAGGCTTGCGGATTTCCCGATGTAGCTGACGCCGCAGCACATGGAAGAAATTGGCCGGCGTGGTGGCGTGAACCACCTGCATGTTGTCTTCGGCGCACATCTGCAGATAGCGCTCGAGCCGCGCGGAGGAATGCTCCGGGCCCTGCCCTTCATAGCCATGCGGCAGCATGCAGACGAGGCCGGACATGCGCAGCCATTTGCGTTCGCCCGACGAGATGAACTGGTCGAACAACACCTGCGCGCCGTTGGCGAAATCACCGAACTGCGCTTCCCAGATCGTCAGCGCCGTCGGCTCCGCCAGCGAATAGCCGTACTCGAAACCAAGCACCGCTTCTTCCGACAGCAGCGAGTTGATGACCTCGTAGTGGCCCTGATCGCCGCCGAGATGATTGAACGGCGTGTAGCGGCTTTCGTCTTCCTGATCGATCAGGACCGAATGGCGCTGCGAGAAGGTGCCGCGCTCGGAATCCTGTCCGGACAACCGGACGTGATGGCCTTCCTGCAACAGCGTGCAGAACGCCAGGCCTTCGCCGGTCGCCCAGTCGATCCCGACGCCGCTGTCGATCGCCTTGGCGCGGTTCTCCAGGAACCGTTGCACGGTGCGGTGAACCCGGAAACCGTCCGGCACCTTGGTGATCTTGCGGCCGATATCCTTCAGCACGGAGATGTCGACACCGGTGACGCCGCGGCGGGCATCTTCTTCCGCGTCCGCCGACTTGAAGCCGGCCCATTTGCCGTCGAGCCAGTCGGCCTTGTTCGGCTTGTAGCCCGAGCCGGCATCGAGTTCGGCATCGAGCCGGGCGCGCCAGTCGGCCTTGGCCTTGTCGACTTCGCCTTCGGTCATCACGCCTTCACTGACTAGCCGCTTGGCATAGATCTCAAGCGTGGTCGGATGCGAGGCGATCTTCTTGTACATCACCGGCTGGGTGAACGCAGGCTCGTCGCCTTCGTTGTGGCCGTGGCGGCGATAGCAGAACATGTCGATGACGACAGGCTTGTGGAATTTCTGCCGGAATTCGATCGCGACCTTGGCCGCGAACACCACGGCTTCCGGATCGTCGCCGTTCACATGGAAGATCGGCGCATCGATCATCTTCGCCACATCGGACGGATAGGGCGAAGAGCGCGAATAGCGCGGGTAAGTCGTGAAGCCGATCTGGTTGTTGACGATGAAATGCAGCGAACCGCCGGTGCGGTAGCCCTTGAGGTCGGACAGACCGAAACATTCGGCGACTACGCCTTGGCCGGCAAACGCCGCGTCGCCATGCATCAACAGCGGCAGCACCGAAATGCGCTGGTCCGGCGGATCGCCATGTTGGTCCTGCTTGGCGCGCACCTTGCCGAGCACGACGGGATCGACGATTTCCAGATGCGACGGATTGGCGGTCAGCGACAGATGGATGCGGTTGTTGTCGAACTCGCGGTCCGACGAGGCGCCGAGATGATATTTGACGTCGCCGGAGCCTTCGACCGCGTCCGGATTGGCCGAGCCGCCCTTGAACTCGTGAAACAGTGCGCGATGCGGCTTGCCCATCACCTGCGTCAATACATTGAGGCGGCCGCGATGCGGCATGCCGACGACGATCTCCTTCACGCCGAGATTGCCGCCGCGCTTGATGATCTGCTCCAGCGCCGGGATCAGCGATTCCGCGCCGTCGAGGCCGAAGCGCTTGGTGCCGGTGAATTTGAGATCGCAGAATTTCTCGAAGCCCTCGGCCTCGACCAGTTTCATCAGGATGGCGCGCCGGCCCTCGCGGGTGAAACTGATTTCCTTGTCCGGGCCCTCGATCCGCTCCTGGATCCAGCTCTTCTGCGCGGCATTGGAGATATGCATGAACTCGACACCGACCGTCTGGCAGTAGGTGCGCTCGCAGATCGCAACGATTTCCCGCAGGCTGGCGTATTCCATGCCGAGCACATGATCGAGGAAGATCTTGCGGTCGAAATCGCCTTCCGCGAAGCCATAGGAACGCGGATCGAGTTCTTCGCGATCGCGGGGCGCTTCGATGCCGAGCGGATCGAGCTTGGCGTGGAAATGACCGCGCATGCGGTAGGCCCGAATCAGCATCAAGGCGCGGACCGAATCACGGGTCGCCTGATGGACATCGGCCGATGTCAGTTCAGCACCCTTGGCCTGCGCCTTGGCCGCCAGCTTGGCGCCCACAGCCTTTTCGACTTGCGCCCAATTGCCGTCGAGCGCGGAGGTCAGATCGTCGCGCGGCGTCAGCGGCCAATTGTCCCGGCCCCAGGACGGCCCCTCGGCGTTTTTGATCACATCCGCCGGCTGGTCTTTCAGACTTTTGAAGAACTCCTGCCACTCGGGATCGACCGAGGAGGGGTCTTTCTCATACCGGGCGTAGATATCGTCGATGTAGGGGGCGTTTGTGCCCTGCAGAAAGGAGGAGAGAGCAAATGCGGCATTCGCGTCTTGGCGAGACATGATTGCGTCCTGGTGATTTCGGTTCGCGCGTGGAAAACGGCGCAACAGCCGATCCGGGTACCGGACCAGCGGGATAAGCGCCCTTTTACCCTATTTAGGGTGAATGTGCGCCCCGAAAAGAACCAAGAAGTGAATTAGCCCTTCAATTTTTCGACAAGGGTCTTTCCGAGCCGGGCCGGGGACGGAGAAACCGTGATTCCGGCCGCTTCCATCGCCGCGGTCTTGGAACCGGCGTCGCCCTTGCCGCCGGAAATGATCGCGCCGGCATGGCCCATGCGGCGTCCGGGAGGCGCCGTAACACCGGCGATAAAGCCGACCATCGGCTTCTTGCGGCCGCGCTTGGCTTCGTCCTTGATGAACTGGGCGGCGTCTTCCTCGGCCGATCCGCCGATTTCGCCGATCATGACGATCGAGGTGGTCTTGGGGTCGGCCAGGAACATCTCCAGCATGTCGATGAATTCGGTGCCCTTGACCGGGTCGCCGCCGATGCCGACCGCGGTGGTCTGGCCGAGACCTTCTTGAGAAGTCTGGAACACCGCTTCATAGGTCAGTGTGCCCGACCGCGAGACGATGCCGACATTACCGGGCTTGAAGATATTGGCCGGCATGATGCCGATCTTGCACTCGCCCGCGGTCATCACGCCCGGGCAATTCGGCCCGATCAGCCGCGACTTCGACCCGCTCAACGACCTTTTGACCCGAACCATGTCGAGCACCGGAATGCCTTCGGTGATGCACACGATCAGCGGAATTTCAGCATCGATGGCTTCGCAGATTGCGTCCGCGGCACCCGGCGGCGGCACATAGATCACGGATGCATCGGCACCCGTTTTGTCACGCGCCTCGGCCACGGTGTCGAACACCGGCAGGCCAAGATGGGTCGCGCCGCCTTTGCCTGGCGAGGTGCCGCCGACCATCTTGGTGCCATAGGCGATCGCCGCCTCGGAATGAAAGGTGCCGTTCTTGCCGGTAAAACCCTGGCAGATGACTTTGGTGTTCTTGCCGATCAGGATGGACATGGTTGGGACTGCTTTCGCGAAACGATCGATACGGGATCAGTGAATGCGCTTGTAGACGCCGGTGAGCACGTCAGCCCATCCTTCCGCGTCAGGCGAGAACTGGATTTTCATGGCGTAGCTGTTGTCGTCGATGACTTCGTAGACATGGCGCGCGTTGCCGCGCAGCGAACCGCGCACCAGGATCAGGCTCTTGCCGCTCCAGCCCCCGGAGGCCGGTGATGGCGGATAATAGCCGAGCGAATCGTGCCAGAATAATTTGTAGAGCCGGTCGTCGCGGTCGTAGGTGAACACACCGTGGGTGGCAAAGGTCTCCTTGCCGTCACGCAGTTGGACCGTGTCCTGAATGAGATAAAAGCCGTTGAGATCGATGCGCGCCGTGACTTTCGAGGCCGCAGGCCCGCCCGCGGTCCAGCGCGACGGATAGACCATCTCTTCGCCGGTCCACTCGCCGGCAAACACCGCAAGCTTGCGGTGCTCCTCGAGCGGCGTCGGTGCGGCGAGATGGTCGGCGGCCATCGATCTATCCCTTCACGGCCTTGACGATCTTCTGCGCGGCATCGTCGAGATCGTCGGCCGGCAACACGTTGAGGCCGCTCTCCCGGATGATCTTCTTGCCGGCGTCGACGTTCGTGCCTTCAAGCCGCACCACCAAAGGCACCTTGAGGCCGACTTCCTTCACGGCCGCGACCACGCCCTCGGCGATGATGTCGCATTTCATGATGCCGCCGAAGATGTTGATCAGGATGCCCTTCACATTGGGATCGGCGGTGATGATCTTGAACGCCGCGGTGACCTTGGTCTTGTCAGCGCCGCCGCCGACATCGAGGAAGTTCGCCGGCGCCATGCCGTAGAGCTTGATGATGTCCATGGTCGCCATCGCCAAGCCAGCACCGTTGACCATGCAGCCGATAGTACCGTCGAGGGTGATGTAGTTGAGATCATATTTGGAAGCCTCGATTTCCTTGGCGTCCTCTTCGGTTTCGTCGCGCAGCGCCACCACGTCGGGATGGCGGTACAGCGAATTGCCGTCGAACGAAACCTTGGCATCGAGCACGCGCAAATCGCCCTGCTTGGTCACAACCAGCGGGTTGATTTCCAGCATCGCCATGTCCTTGGCGGTGAACGCCGTATAGAGCTGCGTCACCAGTTTCTCGGCCTGCTTGGCGAGATCGCCGGTCAGGCCCAGCGCCTTGGCGACGGTGCGGCCGTGATGGGCCATGATGCCGGTGGCGGGATCGACCGAAAAGGTCACGATCTTCTCGGGCGTGTTGTGCGCGACGTCCTCGATGTTCACACCGCCTTCGGTGGAGACCACGAACGACACTTCGGAGGTTTCGCGGTTGACCAGGATCGAGAGATAGAACTCCTTGTCGATGTCGGAGCCTTCTTCGACGTAGAGCCGGTTGACCTGCTTGCCATGCGGCCCGGTCTGCACCGTGACCAGCGTGGCGCCGAGCATCTGCTTGGCGAATTCATTGACCTCGGCGACCGACTTGGCGATCCGCACGCCGCCCTTGTCGCCGGCGGAGGCTTCCTTGAACTTGCCCTTGCCGCGGCCGCCGGCATGGATCTGGCTCTTCACCACCCAGATCGGACCCGGCAGCGTTTTCGCCGCCACGTCGGAGTCCGAGGCCCGCAGGACCGGAACGCCCTTGGAAATCGGCACCCCGAACTGATGCAGCAGCGCCTTGGCCTGGTATTCATGAATGTTCATTTGGGCGTTTCCCGAACCTTGATGCGCTGAGAATTCCGATCAGCTGCGTCTGGCATACCATATACCAAGAGAACTGCAAATTCAGAATCTCATCGCGTTGCGCTGTCTCAGATGGCCGAAATCCGCGCCGAAAGGCCCGCGAACTTCGAAAAATTGACGCCGGAAATCGATTGGCGCGATTTCCGGCGGTAACTAAATACGCTTAGCGACCAAGCAGATCCGGCGCGATTTTCTTGCAGGCGTCGACCAGACCCTGCACCGCCCCGACCGACTTGTCGAAGGCTTCACGGTCCTTGCCGGCCAGTTCGATCTCGACGATCCGCTCGACACCCTTCGAGCCGATCACGACGGGCACGCCGACATACATGTCCTTCACGCCGTATTCGCCGTTGAGATAGGCCGCGCAGGGCATCACGCGCTTCTTGTCGCGCAGGTAGCTCTCGGCCATCGCAATCGCCGACGCCGCCGGCGCATAGAACGCCGAACCGGTCTTCAGCAGGTTGACGATTTCGGCGCCGCCATTGCGGGTGCGATCTACGATCTCGTCGATGCGCGCCTGCGAGGTCCAGCCCATCTTCACGAGATCAGGCAGCGGAATGCCGGCCACCGTGGAATATTTCACCAGCGGCACCATGGTGTCACCGTGGCCGCCGAGCACGAAGGCGGTTACGTCCTCGACCGAGACATTGAATTCGTCGGCCAGGAAATAACGGAAGCGCGAGGAATCCAGCACGCCCGCCATGCCCACCACCTTCTTGTGCGGCATGTTGGAAGCCTTCTGCAGCGCCCACACCATCGCGTCGAGCGGGTTGGTGATGCAGATGACGAACGCATCGGGCGCGTATTTCTTGATGCCGGCGCCGACCTGCTCCATCACCTTGAGATTGATGCTCAGGAGATCGTCGCGGCTCATGCCGGGCTTGCGCGGCACGCCGGCGGTGACGATGCAGACCTTGGCGTTATCGAGCGCCTCATAGGAATTGGCGCCGGTGAAATGCGCGTCGAAGCCGTCGACCGGCGAGGACTGCGCGATATCGAGCGATTTGCCCTGCGGGACGCCTTCGGCGATGTCGAACATCACGACGTCGCCGAGTTCCTTCAGGCCGATGAGGTGAGCCAGCGTTCCGCCGATCTGGCCGGAGCCAATCAAAGCAATCTTGTCGCGCGCCATGGGAAATCTGTCCTTTGAACACGAAGGAGGGAAGATGGAAGAAGCTACTCGCTGGTTATCCCTTTCGCCTGATACGTTCAAGCGGGAGCATGCTCAATTGTCGATCAGGACCCTGCGTCATTCCGGGGCGCGTCAAAGACGCGAACCCGGAATCCAGAGGTTATTAAATCGAGATTCCGGGCTCGATGCTACGCATCGCCCCGGAATGACGGAGTGTAGGCATCACGTCTCCACCAGCCCGGTACTCGACCCGCTCGCCGCGGAATCCTTGTGTCCGTGGGGTAGCGCCAGATAGGATTCCGAACTCATCTCGATCAGCCGTGACGACGTCCGCTTGAATTCGTTGGCTTCATTGCCCTCGCTCGCGACATAGAGCGATACCGGATCGGCCGCCGCGGAGGCCAACAGCTTCACCGCGTTGTCATAGAGCGTGTCGATCAGGGCGATGAAGCGCTTGGCCGCGTTACGCTCGGCATAATCCATCACAGGTATATGGTCGACCAGGATGGTGTGATAGTCGCGCGCCAGCCGCAGATAGTCGGACGCGGCGAGCGGTTGTTCGCAAATATCCGCGAATGAAAATCGCGCGACGCCATGCGCCGAACACGGCACATGCAACACGCGGCCCTTGATCGTGATATCGCGCGGCTTGCACGGCGCGTCGCCGGTCATCCGCACCCAAGCCTTGTTGAGCGCGGCATCGGCCGCCGCATCCACCGGCACCAGCCACATTTTCACGCCCGCGAGTTTTTCCAGCCGGAAATCCGTGCGCGCATCGAGCCGCAGCACATCCATGTGATCGGAGATCTGCGCAATGAACGGCAGGAACAGCGCCCGGTTCAGTCCGCCTTTATAGAGATCCTCGGGCGCGACGTTTGATGTCGCGACCACCACGGTGCCGAGATCGAACAGCTTGGCGAACAGTCGCCCCAGAATCATCGCATCCGCAATATCAGTGACGTGGAATTCGTCGAAGCACAGCAGCCAGGCCTGGTCGAAGATTCCCGCGGCGGTCAGCGCGATCACATCGCCATCCGGAGTTTCCCCGCGCGCGATGCTCTGGCGCAAGGCAAAAATCCGCTCATGCACCTCGGCCATGAATTCGTGGAAATGCGCCCGGCGTTTGTGCTCGACCGGGCTCTGCTGGAAAAACAGATCCATCAGCATGGTCTTGCCGCGGCCGACTTCGCCGTGGACATAAAGTCCGCGCGGCGATCCCCCGTTTTTGTCGGCAAACAGCCGGCCGAGCAGGCCTTGTTTGCGGGCCGGCTTGTAATGCGCCAGCCGCTGCTCGAGATCCGCGAAGGCATCGGCAGCCGCTGCCTGCGCGGGATCGGCATCGATCGCGCCCGACGAGACGAGAGCCTGATAATGGGCGCGGAACGAAGCGGGCGAGGTAGACAGCATGGCCCATCTTACGGCCCCAGCCGCGCGGAAATTGCAAGCCGCGAATTAGGTGCAGCCGCTATGCGCGGCCGCTCCTATGCGCTGAGCGCGTAGGAATCCTCCACCACATAAGGCCCACCGCCGGTGGACGCCCGCGACGAGAACAGGACGAACCGCGACGCCGTGAATACCCGGGTCGGAAAATAGCCGCGCACCGACAGATAATCCGCGACATCCTGATTGGACGCATCGCGCAACCGCGCCAGCGTGACATGGGGGGTGAATTTGCGGCCCTCGGGATCAAGCCCGATGCGCTGCATCAGCCGTTCCAGCTCGGCCTGCAGCTCGATCAGCGGCCGGCTCGGCACTACCGAAGCCACCACCGCACGCGGTTTCTTGCCACCAAAGCTTGAGAGGCCTTGTAACGCGACCTCGAACGGCTTGCGGTTGACCCGGATCAGCAGCGAGGCGATTTCATTGGCCGCGATACCATCGATATCGCCGATGAAGCGCAAGGTGACGTGATAATTTTCGGGGTCGATCCAGCGTGCGCCCGGAAGGCCGCCACGCAAATTGGAAAGCGTCTGGCCGATCTCGGCCGGAATTTCCAGTCCAGTGAATAATCGCGGCATCGCAGGACTCCCGATGCTGAAACCCGGTACGAATCACCGATCACTAATTTCTACATGACTTATGTGACTCTGCGAAGCATCCCGCGTTAACGGCCCGGCAACATCTGAGCTTAACTTTGCGCTTAAGGTTATCGCTGCCTGTTTTTCAACTGTGTTGCCCGGATATCGTACCGAGAAATGCCTCGACGCTAGGCAAGATGTTTTTGACGATCACGTCAACGCCCTCCGCCGTCGGATGCAAACCATCCGCCTGATTGAGCTTGGGATCGGTGGCGACGCCTTCGAGGAAAAACGGATACAGGGGCACGCCAAGCGATTTCGAGAGATCGGGATAAATTGAGTTGAAGCGCGCGGCATATTCGCTGCCGTAATTCGGCGGGGCGAGCATTCCGCACACAAGAACCGCTATTTTGCGCGCCTTCAGCCGCGTCACGATATCCGTGAGGGCTGCACGGGGCACGTCCGGATTGGTCCCGCGCAAGGCGTCATTGGCGCCAAGTTCGACGATTACGGCCTGCGTGCCCTCCGGGATCGACCAGTCAAGCCGGTCGCGGCCGCCCGAGGCGGTGTCGCCGGACACCCCGGCGTTGATCATATCGACCTCTATCCCCTTGGCTTTCAAAGCTTTTTGCAAGCGCGCTGGAAACGCTGCCGGCGCCGGCAGGCCAAGGCCCGCGCTCAGCGAATCCCCCAGCACCACCATCTTGATCGGCTTCGTCTCGCTCGCGGGCGTCGTCTGGGACTGAGCCAAAGCCGGTTGGGAAAAGACAGGTTCCATGGCCGTCATCGCCAGTCCCAACACGAGCATGTGCGCGAACATTCGCAACCGCCTCTCGACCGCACCGCCGGAAGTGCCATATGACCGATGCATGGACAGCCTCATCGAACCCTCATCATTGACCGGCCATGAGCCGGACACCATTTCCATCTCGAACGTCAATCTCTCGCTCGGCGCGGGCGCGGCGCGCGTTCACATTCTCAAGGACATCAGCCTGCGCGTCGCGTCAGGCGAGGCAATCGGACTGATCGGGCCGTCGGGTTCGGGCAAATCCACCTTGCTGATGGTGATGGCGGGATTGGAACGGCCTGACAGCGGAGAGGTGGTGGTCAACGGTACCCCGTTCAATGCCCTCGACGAGGACGCGCTGGCGCGCTTTCGCGGCCGTCAGGTCGGCATCGTATTCCAGTCGTTTCATTTGATCCCGACCATGACGGCGCTGGAAAATGTCGCGGTGCCGCTGGAGCTGGCCGGCAACCCCGATGCCGCCAAGCGCGCGGCGGAAGAGCTGACCTCGGTCGGTCTCGGCGGCCGCCTGCATCATTATCCCACGCAATTGTCGGGCGGCGAGCAGCAGCGCGTCGCTTTGGCCCGCGCGCTGGCGCCCGATCCCGCAATTCTTGTGGCGGACGAACCGACCGGCAATCTCGATGAGACCACCGGCAAGCAGATCGTCGATTTGCTGTTCACCAAACATGCCGAGCGCGGCATGACGCTGGTGCTGGTGACGCACGATACCTCGCTGGCACAGCGCTGCGACCGCGTGGTGCGGCTGCGCTCGGGCCGGATCGATGTCGCGGAACGCGAAACCGCTTCATGACCCGAAGCATTTCATGACAACCATTTCCGAACCGGTCGCGCGCGGCCGCACCGCATCCCTCCCGCTGCGCTACGCCTTGCGCGAACTGCGCAGCGGCTTGCGCGGCTTTTACGTTTTCATCGCCTGCATCGCGCTCGGCGTGATGGCGATTGCCGGCGTCGGCTCGGTCGCGGCAAGCCTCGGCGAGGGACTGGCGCGCGAAGGCCGCACGCTGCTCGGCGGCGACGTGGCGTTCTCGCTGATCCAGCGTGAGGCCAAGCCGGATGAAGTCGCGCTGTTGCGTTCGCGGGGCCAAGTCTCGGTTGCCGCGACCTTGCGCGGCATGGCGCGCACCGGCGACGGCAAGCTCGCTCTGGTCGAACTCAAGGCGGTGGATAACGCCTATCCGATGCTGGGCGCGGTGACACTCGCGCCGAAAATGCCCGTAGCGGACGTGCTGGCCGAGCGCGACGGCGCCTTTGGTGCGGCCGCCGATCCGACCTTGCTGGCCCGGCTCGATCTGAAAGTCGGCGACCGCGTCACCGTCGGCAACGCAACCTTTCAAATCCGCAGCGTCATCGACGGCGAGCCCGACAAGCTCTCGGGCGGCGTCGGGTTCGGACCGCGATTCCTGGTCAGCGAATCCGCGTTGCGCGCCACGCAATTGTTGCAGCCAGGCAGCCTGGTGCGCTGGACCTATCGCGTCAAACTGCCGGACAATCTGGCCACCGATCGCGGCGCTGCGGCACTCGCCGAGGATGTGCGCAACGCGGTGCCGGAAGCCGGCTGGGAAATCCGCTCCCGCAGCAACGCCTCGCCGCAATTGGAGCGCACCGTCAGCCGCTTCACCCAGTTTCTCACGCTGGTGGGCCTCGCCGCGCTTTTGGTCGGCGGTGTCGGCGTCGCCAATGCGGTCAAGAGCCACATCGATCGCCGCCGCGACGTGATCGCGGCCTTCAAGGCGCTGGGCGCCACCGGCCGCGACGTGTTTGCGATCTATCTGACGCAGGTGACCGTGCTCGCGGTGATCGGCTCGATCATCGGCCTCGTCGCCGGCGCGGCACTGCCGTTCGTCATTGTCGGGGGGTTCGGCAAATTGTTGCCGCTGCCGGTGGTCCCGGCGCTGCATCCCGACGAATTGCTGCTGTCGCTGGTTTACGGTCTCCTGACCGCACTGGCCTTCGGACTGTGGCCGCTCGGCCGCGTGCATGATGTGCCGGTGGCGGCGCTGTTTCGCGAGGCTGTGGTCAGCCAGTGGCACCGGCCTCGCTGGCGTTATCTCGCGCTGATGGCCCTGGTGATCGCGGTGCTGATCGCCGTGGTGATCGGGCTTGCCTACGACAAACGCGTCGCGGCCGTGTTCGTCGCGTCTTCGATCGTGGTGTTTGCGCTGTTGCGCGGCATCGCCGCCGGCCTGATGGCGCTGGCACGCCGACTGCCCCGTACGCGCTTCACCATGCTGCGGCTGGCGATCGCCAATATCTACCGGCCGGGCGCGCTGACGCCCTCGGTGGTGATGTCGCTGGGGCTGGGACTGGCGGTGCTGGTCACGATCACCCAGATCGACGGCAATCTGCGCCGGCAATTCCTGGCGGCGCTGCCGGACCGGGCACCGTCGTTCTATTTCATCGACATCCCCTCCACGGAAGCCGACCGCTTCAGCGCTTTCCTGAAGCAGACCGAGCCGCAATCGACGGTCGAGGATGTGCCGATGCTGCGTGGCCGAATCGTCGCGGCGCGCGGCGTCAAGGCGGAGGATCTGAAACCTTCGACCGACAGCGAATGGGTGCTGCAGAGCGACCGCGGCCTCACCTATACCGGCGAAATTCCCAAGGGTTCGAAGATCGTCGAAGGCCAATGGTGGGGCGCCGATTACGACGGGCCGCCATTGATCTCGATGGAGAAGAAGATCGCCGACGGGCTCAAGCTCAAGATCGGCGACGAGGTCGTCGTCAATGTGCTCGGCCGCGACATCCCGGCCAGGATCGGCAATTTGCGCACCGTCGACTGGCAGAGCTTGGGGATCAATTTCGTGCTGGTGTTCTCGCCGAACGCCTTCCGGGGCGCACCGCATACCCATGTCGCGACGCTGACCGAGACCCACCCGGACGCCACCGGCGACGCCCGGATCATCAAATCGGTGGCCGACGCCTTCCCGATGGTCACGAGTGTGCGGGTCCGCGAAGCCCTGGAAACCATCGGCACGGTTGTCACCAACCTCGTGCTGGCGATCCGGGGCGCCAGCGCGGTCACGCTGATTTCTGCGATTCTGGTGCTCGGCGGCGCGCTCGCCGCCGGTCATCGTCATCGGGTTTACGACGCCGTTATTCTCAAGACACTCGGGGCGACGAGGGCGCGGCTACTCGGAGCCTATGCGCTGGAATATCTGATGATCGGCTTCGCGACCGCCATTTTCGGAGTCATTTCCGGCTCGGTCGCGGCCTGGTTAATCGTGACCCGGCTCATGACACTCAGTTTCATCTGGCAGGCGGGCAGCGCCGCCGGAGTCGTCGCAGCGGCGCTGATCGTGACCGTGGGGTTGGGTCTCGCCGGCACCCTGCTGGCGTTGAACCAGAAGCCGGCCACTGTTTTGCGGAATTTGTGACAAACTGGAAACAATCCCGCAGCGTAATCCCGCCACGTTATGGCTTTGGCCCAAATCGTGCTCTCTCGGAGCGACATTCAGCCGCGCATCGAAGCTTGCAGAGAATGTGTTAGTTTCCCAAATATCAGACAGGGCCAGACGCTGGTTTGATGACATAAAATTAATGTCAGCGATCGGCGTTAATCTGGGATAGGTTTCTTAGCCTGCGCCGCAAACCCTTTGCGCTCCGCCGGACAACCAACGGGAGTTCGACCATGTCGGACCTAGACCGCAACTATGCTTCTCCTTTCGGCCGGGCTGCCGGGCGCGTTGACGCCGCGACCGTCGATGCCGGTCTGCGCGCCTACATGCTGCGCATCTACAATTACATGAGCATCGGCCTGGCCATCACCGGCTTGGCCGCGCTCGGCGTCTACATGGCAGCGGTGACGGCGGACCCCTCCGCCGGCGCGGTGCGGATCGGCACCTCGTATTTGACGCCGTTCGGCTATGCGATGTTCGTAAGCCCGCTGAAATGGCTGTTCATGCTGGCGCCGCTGGCGATGGTGTTCGTGATCTCGGCCGGCATCAACCGGCTGCGGCCCGCGACAGCCCAGATGCTGTTCTGGGTGTTCTCGGCGCTGATGGGCATCTCGCTGTCGTCGATTTTCCTGGTGTACACCCACACCTCGATCGTGCGGGTGTTCTTCATCACCGCGGCGACCTTCGGCGCTCTGAGCCTCTATGGCTACACCACCAAGCGTGACATGAGCGGCATGGGTTCGTTCCTGATCATGGGCCTGTTCGGCATCATCATCGCGAGCGTGGTCAACATCTTCCTCGCCTCTTCGATGCTGCAGTTCGTGGTGTCGGTGGTGGGCGTGCTGGTGTTCGCGGGCCTCACCGCCTGGGATACCCAGCGGCTGAAGAACGACTACATCTACGGCTATGCCTCGCAGGGCGGTGACATCGCGGAACGTGCGGCAATCACCGGAGCGCTGTCGCTGTATTTGAACTTCATCAACCTGTTCACGCTGCTGTTGCAGCTCCTCGGCCAGCGCGACTGACCGGCGGCGAGCAGCCAAAACAAATTGAAGCCCCGGCCTTGTGGCCGGGGCTTTTCTTTTGCGCCGGGCAAAAATACTCTGCGCGCCATGTCAGCACTCGAAATCAGGCCCACCGTTGCGGCCGACCTGCCGTCTATCACCGAAATTTACAAGCACGAGGTCCGCTTCGGCACCGCGACGTTCGAGCTAATCCCGCCCGATCTCGCCGAGATGACCCGGCGCTTCAACACCCTGACGGACGGCGGCTTTCCCTATCTCGTCGCGATCCTCAACGGCCGCGTGGTCGGCTACGCCTATGCCGGGCCGTACCGGCCGCGGCCGGCCTATCGCTTCACGGTGGAGAATTCGGTCTATCTCGAGCCCGCTACACATCGCCGCGGGATCGGCTCGCAATTACTGCAACGCTTGATCGTGGAGTCGGAAGCCCGCGGCTATCGCCAGATGATCGCGGTGATCGGAGATTCCGCCAACGCCGGCTCGATCGGCGTCCATACCAGATGCGGATTCCAGATGATCGGGACCCACCCCAATGTGGGCCTCAAATTCGGCCGCTGGCTCGACACCGTGATGATGCAGTTGCCGCTCGGGGATGGCGGAAGCTCAGTGCCGGGATCGGCGTAATCGGAAAGACTAGTCGTCATTCCGGGGCGCGCGTCACCGCGAACCCGGAATCTCAAGCAGCGAGCTACCTAGGTAAACCAACCTCTAGATTCCGGATCCAGCGCTGCGTGCTGGTCCGGAATGACGGGGGTGGAAATTAGACCACCGCCAGCTTGCGGTCGATCACCAGCAATACGCGATCGAGTTCATGGCCGCGGCGCAGGATCAATCCGCTCGCCGAGATCACGCTGTACATGCCCTGCTTGCGCGCGAGGCGCGGATCTTTTTCGATCCGGTAGATCGGCACTTCGGACGCGCGGCGGAACACTGAGAACACCGCGCGGTCGCGCAGGAAATCAATCGCATAGTCGCGCCATTCGCCGTCGGCGACCATGCGTCCGTACAGATTGAGGATGCGATTGAGTTCGAGGCGATTGAACGTCACCCGGCTTGGCGCAGAACCCGCAGCGGCATTGCGCACCGCTGCGCGGCTCTCGCTTGGATCGGTTTCCTCCGACATCGAACTCATGTTCTATCTCCTGTCACACGAGCGACATGATCGCGCCGTCTGACTTCATCTGCAAGAGGGCCCGTGCCGGCTTTCGCGCACGACGGATCGTCCGCTGCTCATTTCCGCCAGGAAACACAGCGTCACGGGAACGTTAGCAGAATCATAATACCGCCCTACTTCCGCCCTTCGCCCGCCCTTCCGGGTTGCGACAAGAGGATACTGCGTTGGCCCGGTCCTTTCGGCACCGGATTCCTCAGCCCCCAGCCCCCCGGGGTCGTCGGGATCGGGCCTGTTCGCAGGATAGTTTATCCCCATACTGGGCCAACGAGAGTTGGTCCTTTTTCTTTTGGGGCTTCGGACATTTGGCTCATTCTCACGCGGCTGGTCCTCACAGCTCGCGCGTTCTAGGTGCCGCCGGATGTTTTCCCGCATCGCGGAAAATCCCAGCGGTCACGACGCGAAAAAGCCGCCCGTCAGGCGGCAACTTCATCGCCAGAAATAACCGAGAAAATAATTTAGTGAAGCGACGTGTACGCCGCGCCCAGCATGGGGCCCGGCCTGTCGTGACTGCCGTCCTGGACATAGACCGCCGCCGCATCGACACCATCGCGGGAGATATTTTCCAGCGGCACGGTCCAGCTACCGGCGCTACCGTTCCAGTCGCCGACTTTCAGAAGGTTCCGCACGACATTGTGGTAGGTGATTTCGCGACCGCGATTCTCACCGCGCCCGATCGCGATCGACACTTCTTTCGAGATCGAGCAAATCCATACTTCGCCGTGCATCGCGGCAGGAGACTTGTTGGACGCCGCCACCGATACCGTGATCTGCTTGCCCGCCAGCGCCAAAGACACCGGCACCGACATCACGCCATCGACCTTGTGATCGATTGCTTCTTCGATGCCTTCGCGATCGCTGCCAATCACATGCGCCGAACCGTTGACGACCACTTGCGGCGTGTAGACACCGCGGTCGCCACGGACCCGCGAATAGGCCTGCTGACGGGCGCTGAAGCGGGCATCGGCCAGCGTATCTTTCCAGCCCAGATAATCCCAATAGTCGATCGGCATGCTCAGCGCGATCACCGACGGATCTTTGGCGAGTTCGCCGATAACCTTGTCGGCCGGCGGACACGACGAACAACCTTGCGACGTGAACAGTTCCACCACCGCACGCGGCTCAGCAACCGCAGGGCGAACGATGGCCACGATCGCGCAGACGCCAAGTGCGCCGGAAAGTGCGCCGGACCACAGTGCGCCCGACCACTTCGAAATTGAATGATAGGCCATCATCGCTGTCATACTGGTAACCCAGATATTGCGCTGCCGCCATTAATGCATCCCACCGTTAACGCATTGCAGCAATCGAGCGCCCCCGCCTTCAAGCGCGAGAAGGCGGCTCTTTTTAGGCCGCCTTCTGTTGTATCGCTACTCACTTCGCGGTGAGCCATCGATCCCGATTGCCTTATGCAATCACGATTGCATCAGGCAGCGAGCTTGCGCAGCACATATTGCAGGATGCCGCCGTTGCGGTAGTAATCGAGTTCGTCGAGCGTATCGATCCTGCACAACAGCGAAACACGCTGCAACGAACCGTTGCCGGACACGATTTCCGCCGTCAGCTTCTGCCGCGGCTTCAGATCGCCCTGCAAACCCCGTATTGTTACGGTCTCGTCGCCCTTCAGCCCGATCGACTGCCAGGATGCACCGTCCTCGAAGGTCAGCGGCAGCACGCCCATGCCGACGAGATTGGAGCGATGGATACGCTCGAAGCTCTGGCAGATCACGGCGCGGACGCCGAGCAGCCGCGTTCCCTTCGCGGCCCAGTCGCGCGACGAGCCGTTGCCATATTCGGCGCCGGCGAACACCACCAGTGGCACCTGCTCGGCCTGATACTTCATCGCGGCGTCGTAGATCGACATCTGCTCGCCATCAGGCCAATGCTTGGTCAGGCCGCCTTCCGGAATGTTGCCGTCGGCGCCTTTCAGCATGAAGTTCTTGATGCGAATGTTGGCGAAGGTGCCGCGCATCATGATTTCATGGTTACCGCGTCGCGTACCGTACTGATTGAAGTCGGCCGGACGCACCTGATGCTCGGACAGATACTTTCCGGCAGGCGATGTCAGCTTGATCGCGCCGGCTGGCGAAATGTGGTCGGTGGTGATCTTGTCGCCGAACATCGCCAGAATGCGCGCGTCGACCACGTCGACGATCGCTTCCGGCTCCTTCTTCATGCCTTCGAAGTAAGGCGGGTTCTGCACATAGGTCGAGCTCATGTTCCAGCGATAGGTTTGGCTTTCGACCGTCTTGATCTTGCGCCAGTTGGTGTCGCCCTTGAACACATCGGCATAACGCTTCTTGAAGATCGCGGCGGTCACGAACTTCTTCATGTAGGCGTTGATCTCCTTGGACGTCGGCCAGATGTCCTTCAGATACACCGGCTTGCCGTCCTTGCCGTTGCCGATCGGCTCGGTCACGAGATCCTTGGTCACGGTTCCGGCCAGCGCATAGGCGACCACCAGCGGCGGTGAGGCGAGATAATTGGCTTGCACGTCCGGGCTGACGCGGCCTTCGAAGTTTCGGTTACCGGACAACACCGCCGCGCCGATGATGCCATTGTCGTTGATCGACTTCGAAATCTCTTCTGGCAGCGGGCCTGAATTGCCGATGCAGGTGGTGCAGCCGAAGCCGACCAGGTTGAAGCCGACCTTGTCGAGATCGAGTTGCAGTCCGGAGTTGGAAAGATATTCCGCGACCACCTGGCTACCCGGCGCCAGCGACGTCTTGACCCAGGGCTTGGCGGTCAGGCCCTTGGCGGCGGCGTTGCGCGCTAGCAATCCTGCGCCGATCAGCACGCTCGGATTGGAAGTGTTGGTGCAGGAGGTGATCGCCGCGATCACCACATCGCCATGGCCGAGATCGAAATTGCGATTCTCGACGGCGTAGCGCTTCGAGATGTCGGCGGCCTTCTTGTATTCGCTGGCCATCGCCGCGGCGAAACCTCCCGCCACCGCCGGCAGCGCGACACGGCCTTCGGGACGCTTCGGTCCGGCAAGCGAGGGAACCACATCAGCCAGATCGAGCGTCAAGGTTGCGGTGAAAACCGGATCGGGCGATTTCGCGGTGCGGAACATGCCCTGCGCCTTGGCATAAGCGGTGACGAGCGCAACGCGGTCGGCCTTGCGGCCCGAGGTTTTCAGATAATCGATGGTCGCGGCATCGACCGGGAAGAAACCGCAGGTAGCGCCATATTCCGGCGCCATGTTGCCGATGGTCGCCTTGTCGGCGACCGAGAGATAATCGAGGCCGGGGCCGAAGAACTCGACGAACTTTCCGACCACGCCCTGCTTGCGCAGCATCTGCACCACCGTCAACACCAGATCGGTCGCAGTAACGCCTTCCTTCAGCGCGCCCTTGAGCTTGAACCCGATCACTTCGGGCAACAGCATCGACTGCGGCTGACCCAGCATCGCGGCTTCCGCCTCGATACCGCCGACGCCCCAGCCGAGCACGGCCAGACCGTTGACCATGGTGGTGTGCGAATCAGTGCCTACCAGCGTGTCGGGATAGGCGACCTCGAAGGTGCCCTTCTTCTTGCCGACGGTCATCTTCTCCTTGCGGGTCCACACCGTCTGCGCGAGGTATTCGAGATTGACCTGATGGCAGATGCCGGTGCCGGGCGGCACCACGGAGAAATTCGAAAACGCCTTCTGGCCCCATTTCAGGAATTCGTAGCGTTCCTGATTCTGCTTGTATTCCTCGACCACGTTCTTGCCGAACGCCTTGTTGTCGCCGAAGAAGTTCACGATCACGCTGTGGTCGATCACGAGATCGACCGGCACCAGCGGATTGATCTTTTCGGCGTCGCCGCCCAGCGCCTGCATCGCATTGCGCATCGCCGCGAGATCGACCACCGCCGGCACGCCGGTGAAATCCTGCATCAGCACCCGCGCCGGGCGGAACGAGATTTCATGTTCGAGCGCACGCTTCTTCAGCCATTTCGAAACCGCGACGATGTCCGCTTTCTTGACGCTGCGGTCGTCTTCGTGGCGCAGCAGGTTTTCCAGCAGCACCTTCATCGAATAGGGGAGTTTCGATATTCCCTTGAGACCGTTTTTCTCGGCGGCGGGCAGGCTGTAATAGACGTAGGTCTTGCCACCAACCTTGAGGGTCTTTTGGCATTTGAAGCTGTCGAGCGAGGTCATGTGTGGCAATCCCAATTGTCAGTTATACCCGGCAAGGGTATCAAAACACCGGCGGAGAGGTTGGCCGATTAACTTGCAGCCGCGGATTGTGTGCTGCATCAAGTTCCGGCTTATAGAATCTTTCTAGAAGCACCGCCACACCGACAATCGTGCCGCAGCGATGCGGCACCCACAAATTCTGATGCGGTACCCACAAGTTTCCAAAGGGCTGTGAAAGGGCAATATGCGGCTCTCGGGACGTGACATCAGATGCGTGCGAGGTGGCCGGGAAGTGTTCGCGGCGCTGGATTTCGAGGCGTCTTCCGGCGAGGCCCTGGCCATCACTGGCCCCAACGGAGCCGGCAAAACCTCGCTGCTGCGGCTGATCGCGGGCCTTTTGACCGTGGCCGCAGGTTCCATCAGCCTCGAAGGCGGCGAGGCCGAGCTCAGCCTGCCCGAACAGACGCATTACCTCGGACATCGCGACGCGCTGAAACCGGCCCTGAGCGTCTCGGAAAACCTCACTTTCTGGCGCGATTTTCTGGGCGGCGAGACGTCCGATCCGGCTGCGAGCCTGGCCGCGGTCGGGCTCGACCATGCCGCGCGGCTGCCGGCTGCGTATCTATCGGCCGGCCAGCGGCGCCGGCTCTCGGTCGCCCGCTTGCTCGCCGTGCGGCGGCCGGTCTGGCTGCTGGATGAGCCGACCAACGCGCTCGATACCTCCGGGCAAAGTCTGTTTGCCGGCCTGATGCAGGACCACCTCGCGCACGGCGGCCTCATCGTCGCCGCCACCCATGCCCCGCTGGGATTGCCAGCCCGGGAATTGCGGATCGGGGGCGCATCGTGACCGCCCTCGCCGCGCTGATTCGGCGGGATATCCGCATCGCGCTGCGGGTCGGCGGCGGGGCGCTGATCGGCGTGCTGTTCTTCCTGACCGTCGTGGTGCTGATGCCGTTCGCGGTCGGACCTGACCTAGCGCTGCTGACCCGGCTTGGGCCCGCGATTCTCTGGCTCGGCGCGCTGCTTGCCAGCCTGCTCACGCTCGACCGGCTGTTCATGGCCGACCATGAAGACGGCTCGCTCGACCTGATCGTGATGAGCCGTACCCCGCTGGAACTGACCTGCGCCGCCAAAGCGCTGGCGCATTGGCTGGCCGCGGGGCTGCCGCTGGTAATCGCGACGCCGGTATTGGGACTGCTGTTGAATCTCGATGCGACAGCAACATCGGCGGTCGCATTGACGCTTTTCGTGGGCACGCCGGCGCTGACATTTACCGGCATGATCGGGGCCGCGCTGGCGGTCACGCTGCACCGCGGCGGCCTTTTATTGGCCGTGCTGGTGTTGCCGCTCTCGATCCCGGTATTGATTTTTGGCGTGGCCGCCTCGGAGGCCGCGATCACCGGACCCCTGACATTCGGCGCGCCGTTCTCGATCCTGTGCGCGCTGTCGCTGATCAGTTTTGTGGTCGGACCGTTCGCGGCCGCGGCCAGTCTCAGACAGGGCCTCGATTAGCCATGATCAAATCTCGCATCAGGCAATCCGTGCCGCATTGCCTGCGACCGCAACGATGACTATCAGGATGTCATGACGCTGATCGATCTTGCCAATCCGACCAGGTTCCTGTCGCTAACCACGCGCCTGTTGCCGTGGCTTGCTGCGGCAACCGCTATCCTGCTGCTGATCGGCCTCTATCAATCCGCGATGGCGCCCGACGACTACCAACAAGGCGCCACCGTCAAGATCATGTTCATCCACGTGCCGAATGCGTGGCTGTCGATGTTCGTCTGGGGCGTGATGAGCCTCTCGGCGTTGGGCACGCTGGTGTGGCGGCATCCGCTGGCCGATGTCGCGGCCAAGGCCGCAGCCCCCATTGGCGCCGCATTCACCTTTCTCGCTCTGGTCACCGGTTCGCTGTGGGGCCGGCCGATGTGGGGCACCTATTGGGAGTGGGATGCGCGGCTGACGTCGGTTTTGATTTTGTTCCTGATGTATCTCGGCTTGATCGCGCTGTGGCGCGCGGTCGAAGACCCTTCCCGCGCGGCGCGCGCCGCCGCCATCCTGACGCTGGTCGGCGCGATCAATCTGCCGATCATCAAATTTTCGGTGGATTGGTGGAACACGCTGCATCAGCCGGCATCGGTGATGCGGGTCGGCGGCAGCACGCTCGACCGTGCTTTCCTGATCCCGCTATTGGTGATGGCGGTGGCGTTTTCGCTGCTGTTCATCACGCTGCATCTGGCAGCGATGCGCAACGAGATCCTGCGCCGCAGGGTGCGAGCGCTGCAAATGATGCAAGTGGCGCAAGCCAGCCAGCGGCCGGCATGACCGCAATGTCGCTTGGCCCCTACGCTTCCTTTATCGTGACGTCTTATCTGCTGGTGACGGCGGTGGTGCTGCTGCTGATCGTCTGGATTGCGATCGATTATCGCCGCCAAAAGCAGACCCTGCACGAGCTTGAAGCCGGCGGCGTTATCCGACGCTCCGGGCGCAGCGCGATGGACATCAGATGAGCGAACCATCAACCACACCAAACACCGCGCCGCGAACCTCGCGCTGGCTGATGGCGGCGCCGCTGATCGCCTTCACCACGCTGGCTGCGATCTTCTGGTTCCGGCTCGGCAATACCGACCCCTCGCGTATTCCGTCCGCGCTGATCGGCCGCCCGGCGCCGCAGACTCCATTACCGGCATTGACCGGCCTTGCCAATAATGGCGCACCCATTCCCGGACTCGACCCGTCCGTGTTCAAGGGCAAGGTCAGTGTCGTCAATGTCTGGGCATCATGGTGCGTGCCCTGTCACGATGAAGCGCCGCTGCTGACCGAACTCGGCAAGGACACACGGCTGCAGATCGTCGGCATCAACTACAAGGATGCGCCTGATAACGCCCGGCGCTTCCTCGGCCGCTATGGCAATCCGTTCGGCATTGTCGGCGTCGACGGCAATGGCCGCGCCTCGATCGAATGGGGCGTTTACGGCGTGCCGGAGACCTTCATCGTCGGACGCCAGGGCACCATCGTCTACAAGATGGTCGGCCCGGTCACCCCTGAGAATATCAACACCGTATTGAAGGTCGAGATCGACAAGGCGCTGGCGGGGAGCTGAGACCCTCAGCCCTTCGACACATCTCCCGCCTCGGCCTCGCTTGTTTCCAGCGACGCCGGCTCCAGATGGTAGCGCTTGATCAGCGGCATCTGCGTGATCGCAAACAGCATTGTCAGCGGTGTCACGCCGAACACCTTGAAGTTCACCCAGAAATCCGTGCTCTGGGTGCGCCAGACGACCTCGTTTAAAATCGCCAGCGCGAAAAAGAACAGCGCCCAGCGCAGCGTCAGCACCCGCCAGCCTTGCGGGGTCAGATTGAACATCTGATCGAACATGATCGCGATAAACGAGCGGCCAAACAACAGACCGCCGCCGAGAACGCCTGCGAACAGACAATAGATGATGGTCGGCTTGACCTTGATGAAGGTTTCGTCGTGCAGCACCAGCGTCAACGTCCCGAACACGAGAACGACCACGCCTGTGACCAATGCCATCAGCGGCACATGCCGCGTCACCACATAGGACGCGATCATCGCGGCCACGATCGCCACCATGAAAGCCCCGGTCGCGACGAACAGATGGAATTTGGCATTCGCCACAAAGAACACCACCAGCGGGCCGAGTTCGGTCGCGAGCTTGAACAGCGGATGCGGCGTGGTTTTGTCCATTATTAAACCCGTCAATTCGTTGTGCCGCCATCCTTCGAGACGGCGCTTCGCGCCTTCTCAGGATGAGGGCTGTTCATTATCCTCATCCTGAGAAGCGCACCCTGGCGCGCGTCTCGAAGGATGAAGCCTATTCAATCCCCGCGATCGCCTGCGCGAAATCGCGCGCGGTGAACGGGGCGAGATCGTCGATACCTTCGCCGACGCCGATGAAGTGCACCGGCAGTTTATGCTTTTCCGCGAGCGCCACCAGGATGCCGCCACGCGCGGTGCCATCGAGCTTGGTCATCACCAAGCCCGTCACCCCTGCGGTACGATGAAACGCCTCGACTTGCGACAGCGCATTTTGTCCCACTGTGGCATCGAGCACCAGCAGCACAGCATGCGGCGCCGACGCGTCGATCTTCTTGATGACGCGCACCACTTTTTCGAGCTCGTTCATCAACTCGGCCTTGTTCTGAAGGCGGCCGGCAGTATCGATCAGGAGCACATCGATCTTGCTTTCGCGCGCCGCCGACAACGCATTGAACGCAAGACTCGCGGAATCCGATCCCTGTGCGGCGGCAATGACCGGCGATTTGGTGCGCTCGCCCCAGACCTTCAATTGCTCGATCGCGGCCGCGCGAAAGGTGTCGCCGGCGGCCAGCATCACCTTGCGGCCTTCGGCTGAAAGCTTCGCCGCAAGCTTGCCAATGGTCGTGGTCTTGCCGGAGCCGTTGACGCCGACCACCAGGATCACAAACGGCTTCTGCGCCGCATCGATCTCCAGCGGTTTTGCGACCGGGCCCAAAACTTTCTCAACCTCGGTCGCGACCACCGATTTCACGTCGTCCGCCGAAATCGCCTTGTCGTAGCGCCCGGTGCCCACGGCTGCAGCGATCCGCGCCGCCACCTCGGTTCCCAGATCGGCGCGCAGCAGCACGTCCTCGATATCCTCGAGCATCGCGCGGTCGAGCTTGCGCTTGGTGACGAGATCGGCCACGGCGGTGCCAAGCGAACTCGAGGTCCGCTTGAGCCCGCTGGACAGCCGCCGCCACCAGCTCTGTTTGGTCTTTTCCGGGGTGGTATCGCTCATGTTGGGGGTGTGTTAGCGGTTTCGCGGCATGAGCGAAAGTCTTGACCGATCGAGGGATGTTGCGGAACTGACGGCTGAAGAAATTCAGGCCCGCGTGCTCCATCGTGACGGGCTGATGCTGGTGATCGACAAGCCGGCGGGGTTACCCGTACATCGCGGCCCCAAGGGCGGCGCCAACCTGGAATCCTCGTTCGACGCACTGCGATTTGGCCTGCCGCGTCCGCCGGTGCTGGCCCATCGGCTCGACCGCGATACCTCCGGCTGTCTCGTGCTGGGACGCCATCGCAAGGCGACCGCGTCGCTGGGCCTTTTGTTCAAACATGGCAAAATTTCCAAAACCTATTGGGCGGTGGTCGAAGGCGGACCTGCCGAGGACGAAGGCACCATCGACATGCCGCTCGGCCGCCTCAACGCCGAGCGCGGCTGGTGGCAGAAACCGGACCCGGAAGGCCAGAAAGCCGTCACCAACTGGAAGGTGCGCGGCCGCGGCGACGGCCTCGCCTGGCTCGCGCTCGAACCCGTCACCGGCCGCACCCATCAATTGCGCGTCCATTCGGCTTCGATGGGCTGGCCGATTGTCGGCGACAATATCTACGGCAATGGCCCACGCTTCGGCGAGCCGACCTTGCATCTGCATTCTCGCGAGATCGTGATCCCGATTTCCCGTAATAAAGACCCGGTGAAGGTAACCGCGCCAGCGCCCGCGCATCTGCAGGAGCGGTTGCGGGCCTGCGGGTGGAATGGGGAAGAATAAGCGAATCCTTTTCCCCTCTCCCCTTGTGGGAGAGGGTGGCTCGCATCGTCAGATGCGAGACGGGTGAGGGGTTCTTTCCACGGACGCAGACCCCTCATCCGGCTTCGCTTCGCGCCACCTTCTCCCACAAGGGGAGAAGAAAGAACTCACACCCTCAACCGCGCCCCATCATCGCCCGCAATCGTCAGCGCCCGCACTGCACCCGGTGTCTCGCCACTGATCGCCACCGGCAGGAAATGTTCGGTGCGGCCTTGCGTTGCGCTCTCGATCAGCACATGGCGCGTAGTACCGATCTCTGAAGCCAGTCGCTTCTGCAGCGCGGCCTCGCCCACAGCGCGCAAGCGCCGGGCACGTTCCTTGATCTTGTCGCCCGGTACCTGCGGCATCCGTGACGCGGGAGTGCCCGGGCGCTTCGAGTAGGGAAACACATGCAGGAAGGTCAGGCCGCATTCTTCGACCAGATCCTGCGAGCGCGCGAACATGTCTTCGGTTTCGGTCGGGAAGCCCGCGATGATATCGGCGCCGAGTGCGATGTCCGGCCGCAACCGCCGCACCTGCGCGCAGAACTCGATCGCGTCGGCGCGCGAATGCCGCCGTTTCATCCGCTTGAGGATCATGTCATCGCCTGACTGCAGCGACAGATGCAGATGCGGCATCAGGCGTTCGTCATCCGCGATCACGTCGAGCAAATCCCTGTCGACCTCGACCTGATCGATCGACGAGATTCGCAAGCGCTTCAATTCCGGCACATGCCGCAAGATTTGCCTGGTCAGCAGACCCAGTTTCGGCGTGCCCGGCAGATCGGCGCCATAGCTGGTCAAGTCCACGCCGGTCAACACGATCTCGGTATGGCCGCGCGCGACCAGCGCGCGAACCTGATCGACCACCGCGCCCATCGGCACCGATCGCGAATTGCCGCGGCCATAGGGAATGATGCAGAAGGTGCAGCGATGGTCGCAGCCGTTCTGGACCTGCACGAACACCCGCGGCAGGCCGCTCTGGAAGCCCTCGAGGAGATGCGGCGCCATCTCCTTCACCGCCATGATATCGGCGACCGCTATCTTTTCGCTGGTAGAAATACCGAATGGCAAGGCGTCGAACGCCGAGCGCGCATCGCGCCACGCGCTGCCGCGCATCTTGTCGTCATTGCCGACGACCCGATCGACCTCGGCCATATCAGCGAACATGTCGGCTTGCGTCTGCGCCGCACAGCCGGTGACGACAATGCGTGCTTCCGGCCGCTCGCGTTTCAGCCTCCGGATCGATTGCCGTGCCTGCGCCACCGCCTCGTTGGTGACCGCACAGCTATTGATGACGATGGTCTCAGTCAGCCCCGCGCGCTCTGCCTCAAGCGCGATCACCTCGGATTCGAAGGCATTGAGCCGGCAGCCGAAGGTGATGACGTCGACGCTCATGATTTAAGCGACGGACGCAAACAACGCGGGATCGAAACGCCCCTCATATTCGAAATCGGCCGTGCCGGTCATCAGCACATGGTCGTCGCGCTCGCGCCATTCGATCGAGAGGTCGCCGCCGGGCAGCGTGATTTGCACGACGCGATTGGCGCGCCGCAGCCGGGCCGCGGCGACCGCCGTCGCGCAGGCCGCCGAGCCGCAAGCCCTGGTCAGACCCGCGCCGCGCTCCCATGTGCGGATCGTGATATGATCGCGATCGACGATATGCGCCAGCGTGATGTTGGCACGCTCCGGGAAGATCGGATGATTTTCGAGTAACGGCCCGAAACGTCCGAGATCGTAGGCGTTGACGTCGTCGACCCAGAAGATCGCATGCGGATTGCCCATGCTGACCACGGACGGTGTATGCAGGATCGGCGCATCGATTGGACCGATCTGCAATTCGATCGAGCGCGTGTCGCGAAACTCTTCCGCGAGTGGAATATCCTGCCAGCCGAACTTCGGCGGCCCCATGTCGACGGTATAGAGATCGGCTGATGGGCCCTGCCAGCAATTCAAAAGACCGGCCTTGGTCTCGAACGTCACGGCGGTCTGGCCGGTCTTCTCGAACAGCCGGCGCACCACGCAGCGCATGCCGTTGCCGCAAGCGCCCGCTTCGGAGCCATCATTATTATAAATGCGGATGAAGGCTTCCGTGCCGGCCAAACGCGGCGGCTGCAGTACCATCAACTGGTCGTAAGGCACGCCCGCCGGAGAAGCCACCGCACGCGCTTCTTCTGCCGTGACGGCGGCGGGCTGATCGCGCAGATCGACCACGACGATCTCGTTGCCGATGCCGTTCATCTTGGCAAAGCTATGGTTGGCGAGCGCGCTCATAATTTCCTGGCTTCAAGTTTACAGGCTTGGAATTTCCCGATCTGTGCCCGTCTTATATGGCGAATGACGGCGGATTGGCCAGTGCGGCCAAACTGTGTCGGGCCACTCATCGGATGAGGGCGGCTATGAAATATCTGTCATGGGACGAAAACCGCCCCTGCGTGTTAACGTGGCATTGCTTCGCCGACGTCAACCGGGATATCCGGGCGGGGCGCGACCGCTGATCACGGCCAAGGAGAATACCGAATGAACTTCCCCCGCTTTTGCCGCCTTGCCATGGTCGCGCTGGTCTCGGCAGCCGCGATTTCACTGGGGCTGAGTGCGGCAATAGCGCAATCGCCGCCGGCTGCATCGCCTCCCGCCGCGAGCACCCCGGCGACACCGGCTCCAGTACCGAGTGCGACGCCGAGCCCCGTGCCTACCCCTGCACCCGCTCCGGCCGCCGAAGCACCGGCAACACCGCCCCCAAGCCCTGCGCCGGTCCAAACCGCCGATCCGTTCGGCGAGCAAATCACGCTGGCTCCGAAAACGGTCGTCATCGCCAAGGGCAACGCCAACTGGGATTCCGCATTCGATACCCTCGTCGAGTCCCTCAAGACGCTGTCGTCATTGCTCGACAAACAGGGCATCAAGCCCGCCGGCAATTTCATGATCGTCTATACGTCTACCGACGATACCGGCTTCACCTATCTGGCGGAAATTCCGGTCGATCAGGAGCCGAAGAACCTGACCAAGGTGATGAGCATGGGCAAATCGCCCGAGGGCAAGGCATTGAAGTTTGTCCATCGCGGCTCCTACGACAATATGGACAACACCTATGAGGCGATCACCAATCACCTCGACGACAAGAAGCTCGAAGCCAAGGATACTTTTATCGAGGAATACATCACCGACCCGCTGAAGACGGCGGAGGACAAGCTGGTAATCAACGTCTATGTGCCGCTGAAGTGAGACAGATGAAACATCGCGGTTTCTTCGCGACTTCAATCATCGCAGGCCTGCTGCTCACAGCACCTGCGTTGGCGCAGACCGCGCTTCCGGCGATGATCTCCGTCACCGGCGAAGCCACCCTGTCGGTGCCCCCGGATCTGGCGCAGATCGACGGCGGCGTTACGACGGAGGCGAAGACCGCGCGCGAAGCCTCGGACACCAACAACGCGGCGATGGGCAAGGTGCTGCTGGCGCTGAAGGGCGCCGGGATCGACGAGAAGGATTTCCAGACCTCGCGGCTGTCGCTGCAGCCGCAAAGCGCGCCGAACCGCACCAGCGGTCCCGCTGTGATCGTCGGCTATCGCGCCAGCAACCGGGTGACCATCCGGCTGCGCGACGTCACGAAAGTGGCTGGCGTGATCGACACGCTGGTCGGCGCCGGCGCCAATGATATCGGCGGCATCAATTTCATGGTGTCGCAGGCCTCGAAACTGCTCGATGAGGCCCGCGAAAAGGCCATCGCCGATGCGCGCCGCAAGGCCGAGATTTATGCCAAGGCCGCCGGCGTCACGCTTGGCGCGCCGATCAGCATTTCGGAAGAAGGCTCGCCCGCCCCGATGCAATTTCGCAAACTGGCAGCGCCGATGGCCGCCTCGGCGCCGGTAGCGCAGGGCGAAGAGACGATCGGGGTCACGGTAAGTGTGTCCTGGGCGATCAAGCCGGAGCAATGATCGTCATTGCGAGGAGCATAGCGACGAAGCAATCCACAGCGACACGGCAAAGTATGGATTGCTTCGCTACGCTCGCAATGACGCCCTAAATCTCGAAAAACTGCCCCGGCTTCGGCGCGACGAACCGCTCGCGCGGAATCTTCGCTTCGTCGAGCGCGACACCCAGCGCGATCACCGGCGCGTCGATCGGCTCGTCGGTCAGTTGAAAGGTGCCGTTATGGTGCGCCAGCGCCTGCTGCGCCCCACAATCGGCCAACGCCAGCACGGCATCCGACGGATTCATGTGCTGATCCTTCATGAACCAGCGCGGCTCATAGGCGCCGATGGGGAGGATCGCCAGCCGCAACGGCCCATGCGCGTCGGCAACGCGCCGGAAGTGTTTGCCCTCGCCATAGCCGGAATCGCAGACGATGTAGATTTTGCCCGCCGGCGTCTCCAGCACAAAACTCGCCCACAGCGCCTTGTTGCGATCGAACACACCGCGCGCCGACCAGTGCCGCGTCGGCACCAGCGTCACCGCGATGTTGTTGCCGAGTTCGACGCGGTCATGCCAGTCGAACGCCTCGGCTTTGATCGCGCTGTCGGATGCGCGCATCGTGACATCGTTGCCGAGCGGGGTGACGACGCGCGGCGAAAACTTTGCCGCCAGCTTCGACAGGGTCACAACGTCGAGATGGTCGTAATGGCCGTGCGACACCAGCACGATGTCGATCGACGGCAGCTTGTCGAACGCAATGCCGGGATCGTTGTGGCGCTTCGGTCCGGCGAACGCGAAAGGCGAGACGCGCTCCGACCAGACGGGGTCGACCAGGATATTCAGCCCCGAAGTCTGGATCAGCCAACTCGCGTGGCCGACGAACGACAACCGCACCTTGTCGCCGTCGACGCGCGGCGGCGGCGTATCGGCATAGGGGCTCGGCACCCATTCGGGCCATGCCAGACGTTGCCGGTCGCGGCCGAACTGCCAGCGCAGCACCTCGCCAAGCGATTTTGGCGGCGAACCGTCGGGATCGAAGAAGTGCGTTCCGTCGAAGTGATCGGACGGCGGCCCGGCATAGGTTTTCATGCGATACATCCAGAAGGACGGGAGGCCTATGACGGTGGCGGCACCGGCGAGGAACCCGAGAACACGGCGACGGGTGATTTTCATGCCCGATTGGCCTCAAAACCTGCATTTCGGCAAGGGGGTAGCCGGCCGGCAAAGCTTACCGAAAATACCGCTTTTCGGTGACGTTTCTTGACTTTTGGGGGCTACGGGGGTTTAACCGCCACAATTCTCGGAAAGACGTTCTTTTCGACCCGCCGCCCGGTCCCTGAGGCCGGAGGTCAACGCCCGACAGCGCGATGCGCCCTCGGGCGCAAAATTGTTTGGTTACACCTCATCCTGAGGAGCCGCGAAGCGGCGTCTCGAAGGATGGGTTACGGCAAAACCGCCACCCTTCGAGACGCAGGCTACGCCTGCTCCTCAGGGTGAGGAAACAGGAAGAGATTACGTGTTCGACAATCTGTCGGAAAAGCTTGGAGGCATTCTCGATCGGCTGACGCGGCGCGGCGCGCTGACCGAGGCTGACGTCGATGCCGCGATGCGCGAGGTGCGCCGCGCGATGCTCGAGGCCGACGTCTCGCTCGACGTGGTCCGAAGCTTTACTGAAAAAGTCCGCGAACAGGCGATCGGCGCCACGGTGGTCAAATCCGTGACCCCCGGCCAGATGGTCGTGAAGATCGTCCATGACGAACTGGTCGCCACGCTCGGCGCCGATGGCCAGACCATCGACCTCAATGCGGTGCCGCCGGTCGCGATCATGATGGTCGGCCTGCAAGGCTCCGGCAAAACCACCACGACCGCCAAACTGGCGCGACGCCTGACCCAGCGCGACAAGCGCAAGGTGCTGATGGCCTCGCTCGACATCTATCGCCCGGCCGCGATGGAACAGCTCGCGGTGCTCGGCCGCGATCTCGATATCCAAACCCTGCCGATCGTCGCCGGCCAGAAGCCCGCAGAGATCGCCAGGCGCGCGATCGAAGCCGGCAAGCTCGGCGGCTACGACGTGGTGCTGCTCGACACCGCCGGCCGCACCACGCTCGACGAAGAGATGATGAGCGAAGCCGCCGAGATCAAAGCGACGGCCAATCCGCATGAAGTGCTGCTGGTCGCGGATTCGCTGACCGGCCAGGACGCCGTCAATCTGGCGCGCTCGTTCGACGAGCGCGTCGGCCTCACCGGCATCGTGCTGACGCGTGTGGACGGCGATGGCCGCGGCGGCGCGGCGCTGTCGATGCGCGCGGTCACCGGCAAGCCGATCAAGTTGATCGGCACCGGTGAAAAAACCGACGCACTGGAAGATTTCCATCCGAGCCGGATCGCCGGCCGCATTCTCGGCATGGGCGACGTGGTGTCGCTGGTGGAACGCGCCGCCGCCAATATCGACGCGGAGAAAGCCGCGCGCGTCGCCGAGAAGATGCGCAAGGGCCAGTTCGACCTGTCGGACATGCGCGAGCAATTGCTGCAGATGTCCAACATGGGCGGCATTTCGGGGCTGATGGGCATGATGCCCGGCATTGCGAAGATGAAGAACCAGATCGCCAATGCCGGCCTCGACGACAAGATTCTCAAGCGCCAGGTCGCTGTCATTGATTCAATGACGCGGCAGGAGCGCAAGAACCCCGACATCCTCAAGGCCAGCCGCAAAAAACGTATCGCCGCCGGCGCCGGCCTCAAGGTCGAGGAAGTCAACAAACTCCTGAAGATGCACCGGAACATGGCCGACATGATGAAGGCCATGGGCTCCGGCAAACGCGGCCCGATGGCCGGCATCGCGCAGGCGATGGGCTTTGGCGGCGGCATGCCTTCGCCCGAGCAGATGAAGGCGCTGACCGAGAAAATGCCGGGCGGCGCTGCCCCCGGTGGCATGCCCGCGCTGCCAAAAGATCTTCCCGCCGGACTCCGTACCGGCCTGCCGAACCTGCCCGGACTGACCGGGTTGAGCGGCAAGCCGACACTGCCGGGTCTTGGTAAGCCAGGTCTTGGCGGCTTTCCCGGATTGGGAAAGAAGAAATGAGAAGTTTCGTCACTCTCTCTAACGCGTCATTCCGGGGCGCGCGAAGCGTGAACCCGGAATCTCGAGATTCCGGGTCTGGTCCTTCGGACCATCCCGGAATGACGTGATCAAATCAAGCAACACACCCGTTAAAGCACTTCACAGGAGAACTAAATGTCAGTTGTTATCCGCCTCGCTCGCGCTGGCACCAAGAAGCGTCCGGTCTACCACGTCGTCGTCGCCGACTCGCGCTTTCCGCGCGATGGCCGCTTCATCGAGCGTCTGGGCCATTTCAATCCGCTGCTACCGAAGGACAACGAAGCCCGGCTGAAGCTCGACATGGACAAGGTCAAGGCCTGGCTCGCCAAGGGCGCGCAGCCGTCGGACCGCGTCTCGCGCTTCCTCGACGCCGCCGGCGTTGCCAAGCGTGCCGCGCGCAACAATCCGGAAAAGGCCGTGCCGCGCAAGGAGCGCAAGGCCAACGCCGAAGCCGCCGGCAAGTCGGCGTAACGCGTAACGGCACGCGGCGGTGTCAGCACCGATTTGCGTCGCCCGTATCGGCGCCGCGCATGGCGTGCGCGGTGCGGTGAAGCTGTGGACCTTCACCGAAGATCCGCTGGCCGTGAAGCGCTATGGAGCGCTCACGACCAAGGACGGCGTGCGCAAATTCGAAGTGGCGACCGCCCGTGAAGCGAAGGGGCATCTGGTCGCGACGCTGAAAGGCATCGCGACCCGCGAGGAAGCCGAGCGCCTCAACGGCATCGAGCTCTATATCGCGCGCGAGAAACTGCCCGCCACCGACGAGGATGAATATTACCACGCCGACCTGATCGGGCTCGCCGCGGTCAATGTCGCCGATGAGCCAATCGGCCGCGTCACCGCGATCCACAATTTCGGCGCCGGCGACATCATCGAAATCGCGCCGCCCCACGGCGCAACCATGTTGCTGCCGTTCACCAACGCGGTGGTGCCCACCGTCGATCTCGCCGCCGGGCGCGTGGTGATCGTATTGCCGGATGAAATCGACGGCGACGATGAAACCGGGATATCGATTTAGCGCTGGTCACGGCCAACCGTTCTGACATCTGACTGTTATAAAAAACCAACGCTGTTGCACCGGTAAATTCAAAAAATACTTGCGTTCAATTTTTGTCTCGGGCACGCTTAAGTTGCCTCATTCGAGGTCGTCGGGCAATCTTTCTCGCAGTTTCCCGCCTCAACGTCACAACAGCCTCAGGGACATTCCATGTTGCGCCATGTTTTTCTGGCCACCGTCGGCTTGCTCGCCGCGGCGAGCCCGCTATCCGCCCAGACGGCAGCGCCTGGATCCCCTCCTGCCGCCGCGTCCTCCCCTGCTGTCGAAACGCCTAACGGCCCCGAACCGATGGAAGACGCGCAGACCGGCGACCACTGGACCTACGAGCTTCGCGACGACATTACCGGCGATATCAAATCGACTATCACCAATACGGTAACGGACGTTTCAGCTTCGGAGATCAGCACCCGTGTTGGACAGCTCGGCAATTCCAACTTCGGCTATCAGACTTTCGATCGCTCCTGGAATCTGACGAACAACGGCACCTGGCGATATACGCCCAATGACGGCACCGGCGTGCGGGTCCCGCTCGCGGTAGGCAACACCTGGTCCTTCAAATCCACCGATCTCAACAGCACGGCCGGCGTTAGCTGGAAACGCTCGGGGACAGCGAAAGTAGTCGCTCAGGAAAGCGTCACGACCCGCGCAGGCACATTCGACACTTTCAAAATCGAAACCTCCTTTGAAACACGAAACGTCAACGACCCGACCAAGAAATTCCAGGCTACGCAACTCGTTTGGTACGCCCCGGCAATCGATCATTGGGTGAAACGCACGTTTACATCCCGGTCAGACGGCCGCGTTCGGGATAAGAGCACGATAGAGCTGGTCGAGTATGGCCGCCGCTAGGCGGTTGGCACACGCACCGTCGTAAGAATCACGAGCCGGCCAAGAGGAAACGCAATGCTTCGCTATGCCGTTCTGGGAGTAATCAGCGTTATCGCCGGCAGCGCGTGCGCGCAATCGGCGCCCCCTGCGTCACCGCCTTCATCCTCGGCGGTCACGATTGAATCGCCCAAACCGGTTGTCGCGATGGAGGAGCCAAAACCCGGTGACCATTGGACTTTCGAGACCCATGACGAAATCACCGGAAAAATAAGCGCTACCCGCGAGAATGTTGTCACGGAAGTGACCCCGACGAATATCAGCGTAAGGGTCACGATCGTAGGAAAACCCAACGATGGCCTCAACGTGTATGACCGGTCGTGGAATTTGGTCGAGAGCCCGCCATGGAGATTTTCGCCTAACGACGGTTCGGGTATTCGATCGCCGCTCGCGGTCGGAAAGACGTGGCCCGTGCAAACCAACAATATCAACGGTACCAATGGAAACGTCTGGAAAAGATCCGGGACTTCGAAGGTTGTCGCACAGGAAACCGTAACCACCAAGGCCGGTACGTTCGATACGTTCAAGATCGAAACCGCCTTTACCGGAAGTAATCTCAACAACCCTACCGTCAAGAACGAGGTCACATCACTGACCTGGTACGCACCCGCGATCGATCATTGGGTCAAGCGGACGTTTGTCTCTCGCACCAACAAGCATCTGCTGATCAACAATACGTTCGTGCTGATTGAGTATGGCCGGGGGCAGTGAGCGACGCGCTCTCGCGCAAAGATTCTCAGGCGCATAAAGGTTCCAGCCCGTTAAATTTGCGCGACAATGGCGTTTGACGGCCCCAACAAGACGCGCCATTGGAAAGCCATGACTTCCAACGAGACGATATGGCGCGCGACCGTGCTGACGCTGTTTCCGGAGATGTTTCCGGGACCGCTCGGCGTCAGCTTGGCCGGCAAGGCGCTGGCGTCGGGACTGTGGGCGCTGGAGGCGCGGGACATCCGGGATTCCGCCACCGACCGCCATCGCAGCGTCGACGATACGCCGGCCGGCGGTGGCCCCGGTATGGTGCTGCGGGCCGATGTGCTGGCCGCGGCCATCGATGCGGCGGATGCTGTCCCCGATTGCGTAAAAGACCGCCCACGCCTGCTGATGAGCCCGCGGGGTCGGCCATTGACCCAGTCCCGGGTCATGGAACTCGCCGCCGGGCTCGGTCCGCTGATCGTTTGCGGCAGGTTCGAGGGCGTCGACCAGCGGGTCATCGCGGGACGCGCGCTCGAGGAAGTCTCGATCGGGGATTATGTGCTGTCCGGGGGCGAAATCGCCGCCTTGGCGCTGATTGACGCCTGTGTGCGGCTGCTGCCGGGGGTGATGGGAAAGCTTGCTTCCGGGGCCGACGAGAGCTTTTCCGATGGGCTACTGGAATACCCGCAATATACCCGCCCGCAGGAGTTCGAGGGCCAGCCGATCCCGGAAATCCTGCTCTCGGGGGACCACGCCAAGGTCGCAGCCTGGCGCCAGGCCGAGGCCGAGGCCCTGACCAGGGCCAAACGGCCGGATTTATGGGCCATCAAGGTCAACCAAAAACGCCCAAAAAGCACGACAGACGGGTGACAAGCCCCAGCCTTTGCCGTATACGAGCGCCAAATCCGCGCGAGCATTTTCAGGCAAAGTGGTCTCCGGTTTGCCGTCAGAAAATGCTCTAACTATTTAATTGCGCGTATTCTTTTCGCAAAACCGGACCCACTTTTACGGAATACGCGCTGATAACCGAACACTCGCGCAGCCCGCGCCGGGCGCGCCGCCGATGGAGATTTCGCGATGAACCTCATTCAACAGCTCGAAAAAGAGCAATTCGACAAACTGGCCGCCACCAAGACGATTCCGGATTTCGGACCGGGTGACACCGTGATCGTCAACGTCAAGGTGGTCGAAGGCGACCGCTCGCGCGTGCAGGCCTATGAAGGCGTCTGCATCGGCCGTTCCGGCGGCGGGCTCAACGAGAGCTTCACGGTTCGCAAGATTTCCTACGGCGAGGGCGTGGAACGCGTATTCCCTGTCATGTCGCCGATGATCGACTCGATCACGGTGGTGCGTCGCGGCAAGGTGCGTCGTGCCAAGCTGTATTACCTGCGCAATCTGCGCGGCAAATCGGCTCGCATCGTCGAGAAGAAGACGGACCGGGCGGCTGCCGTCGGCGAGTAATTCTTAGCCTCACAGGATTTGACGCAAAAAGCGCGGGCTGGCCCCGCGCTTTTTTGTTGCGGCACAGCGTCACTGCATGCCCGGGACGGCGCAATGACGCTAGCGGCAAACGCATATCGCACTTAGATACCTCATGTGTTATGAGGTTGGAATGTTTCCAGATCGCCAAACCATCGCGTCCCGCGTCGTCCTCGACGATCGCAGCCGGCTGCCCGGCCGCTTCTTCGGACGGTTCGCGACCTCGGCAACGTCAGAGCTTACGCGCGCCCTTTGATGCCGCGTCTTTGAATGTGCGCGTATCCGCGCTCACCTAATCACGAACACTATTTTGGAGCTTACGCTCATGTCCAAACCCACCACGCTGTACGACAAAATCTGGAACGACCATCTGGTTCACGAAGCCGATGATGGCACATCCCTGCTCTATATCGATCGCCATCTGGTCCATGAGGTGACATCGCCACAGGCTTTCGAAGGCCTGCGCGCCGCCGGACGCAAGATCCGCGCGCCGGAGAAGACACTGGCCGTGGTCGATCACAACATCCCGACCACCGATCGCACCAAGCCCAATCCCGATCCGGATAGCACCGAGCAGATCCGCGTGATGGCGGAGAACGCGAAAGACTTCGGCATCGAATATTTCAACGAATTCGACGTGCGTCAGGGCATCGTGCATGTGATCGGCCCCGAGCAGGGTTTTACGCTGCCCGGCACCACCATCGTCTGCGGCGACAGCCACACCTCCACCCACGGCGCATTCGGCGCGCTGGCGCACGGCATCGGCACTTCCGAGGTCGAGCACGTGCTGGCGACGCAAACCCTGGTCCAGAAAAAAGCCAAGAACATGCGTGTCCTCGTCGATGGAAAATTACCCGACGGCGTCACCGCCAAGGATATCATCCTGGCGATCATCGGCGAGATCGGCACCGCCGGCGGTACCGGCTACGTGCTGGAATATGCCGGTGAGGCGATCCGTGCGTTGTCGATGGAAGGCCGCATGACGGTCTGCAACATGTCGATCGAGGGCGGCGCCCGCGCCGGCCTGATCGCGCCGGACGAAAAGGCCTTTGCATTCTTGAAAGGCCGCCCGAAATCGCCGAAGGGCGCGAACTGGGACGCCGCGGTGCGTTACTGGGAAACGCTGCGTTCCGACGAGGGCGCGCATTTCGATCACGAGATCAGGCTCGATGCCGCCAAACTGCCGCCGATCGTCACCTGGGGCACGTCGCCCGAAGACGTGGTGTCGATCTCCGGCTTTGTGCCGGATCCCGACCAGATCGCCGACGAGGCGATACGGCTCTCGAAGCATCGCGCGCTGAACTATATGGGCCTGAAGGCGGGCACCAAAATCACCGACATCAAGCTCGACCGCGTGTTCATCGGTTCCTGCACCAATGGCCGGATCGAGGATATGCGCGCCGCGGCGAAGATTGCCGAAGGCAAAACCGTCAACGGCAACGTCAATGCGATGATCGTGCCGGGCTCCGGCATTGTGAAGGAGCAGGCGGAAGCCGAAGGCCTCGACAAGATTTTCATCAAGGCCGGTTTCGAGTGGCGCGAGCCGGGTTGCTCGATGTGCCTGGCGATGAACCCCGACAAGCTCAAGCCGGAAGAGCGCTGCGCCTCGACCTCGAACCGCAATTTCGAGGGCCGTCAGGGCTTTAAGGGCCGCACCCATCTGGTGTCGCCGGCCATGGCGGCGGCCGCGGCGATTGCCGGGCACTTTGTCGATATCCGGGATTGGCGGTAGGGGCGGGCAGTCCCTTCCCTCAACCTCGACGCATTGGCGAAGGAAGTCGTTAAACAGTTGGGAGCAGAGTTGACCTCGCGAGGAACCCGCGATGGCCGACAAATCTGAATTCGTCGATATGATCAGCGAGGCGACGCGCCAGACGCGCCGCCGTTATAAGCCACGCGTAGCCGAGGCCGAGGTCAAGGAGACGTCGCGTCTCAGTCACTGGCCGCCGGACCGCGTAGTGCAGTGGCGATTGGAAACATTGACACCCTGGAAGCTCAAATCCTGGAAGTTCAAGAACTGGGATTGAGCGCAAACGCTTCCCGATAAAAAACAGGCCCGCAAAGCGGGCCTGTCGCGTCTTGAGATCAACCCGCGCGTTTATTAACGGCGATGCCAATGGCGATGATGCCAATGGTGATGCCAGCGCACCTCCGTGACCGATCCCTGCTTCGAGCTTTCCTGGACCGCTGCGGCGGCGCCGGGATTGGCCAGCGACAGCGCCTGAGCGCGCTCGGATGGAGCAGCAATAGCGAGCAATGCGCCAACCGCGGCAAGCCCCAGAACCCTCGTCACATTCATTTACGTCTCCCATAGGTCGTTGGATGTCACGTCATCGCCGTGCGACCGAATCGAACGCACGCCGCGACGCAGACCTAAGCTGAAGTGAGCGACGTGAACGTGAAATGAATGCCTGCGCCGGGGAGAGCAATGCGCCGCGCGTGATACGGTTCCACGCCGCACCAAAACATTCACAGGATGCCAAAACCGGCCCACACTGTAATCCGTATCTTCTGCGAGCTTCCGTTACAGGAGACTTCCATGCCCCCATCTGGAAAATGGCGCCGGGTACCGCGCACCGCGTTTTTTTTAACGTCGATGACGACGGTCTTGCTTACGGTCCACACCACAGAGGCGTCGCAAGGCCCGGGCGGTGGTCCCGGCACCGCGAGCAGCTTCCTTCAACTGGCCATGGCGATTCTCGTCTATGGAACCTCGGCGCTGGTTGTCGGCAGCGGACTGGTCGGCGCGCTGCGAAAGCACTGAGAACAGCAGGTTTTAACCGCGGCGCCAGGTGCAGTTCATGCGGGGCACGATCACCGTGCCGCTTGGCCGGTATTCCTGCACGTAGGTGGCGTTGCACTCCCGTACCGCATTCCGGCCGGGGAAATACCGGGGATAAACGCCGTCGGGGTCCGCCTGATACCGCGGATAAATGCGAACGCGTTTGGCCGGCCGTCTGACCGCAGGCGCGGTCGGATCGTCCGCAGCCGGCTGCGATGCCTGCGCAATCCGCGTGCCAAGTGCGGTCTGCGCTTGCGCGGCCGCCGCAAGCGCTGAAACAACAAGCAACGAAACAAAACCTGCCAAAACCGCTATTGCCGCTGTCCTGATACGCATCTTGACGCCCACCCAAGCCTGTTGACGGCGGTACGGTCTCCGATTGCAGCGGCAACGTCAACTGTGGCTGGAGCATCTGCGAAACCCGCGCTAAACAAAGGCGATGTGGACCTCCGCGAAAGCGCCATCGCTGACCGAGATCGAAGCCATGGCGCACGAGATTTTCGAGCGCCTGCCCAAGGATTTTCGCGACCTGTGCGAAGGCGTGATCATCCGTGTCGATGATTTTCCGACCGAGGAAGTGCTCGACGAAATGCAGGCCGAAACCGAATTCGACCTGCTCGGCCTGTTCCAGGGGGTCGGCCTGCCGTTCCGCAGCCATGACGATATCGCTGGGCTGCCCAACATGATCTGGCTGTATCGCCGCCCGATCCTGGACTACTGGGCCGAGCATGACGAGACGCTGGGGCATCTCGTGCGCCATGTGCTGATCCACGAGATCGGCCATCATTTCGGCCTCTCCGACGACGACATGGAAGCGATCGAAGATGCGGCCTGATGTCGTCACCTTCTGGCATGGGCCGCTCGATGCGCTGCGGCTTCTATGCCTGAGATCGCAGGTCGCGGCGGGCCATAAAGTCACCGTCTACTCTTTCGATCCGCTCGGACAATTGCCCGACGGCGTCGGCAATGCTGAAGCCGAAGCGATCCTGCCGCATGCCTTTGCGGAACGACTGCGGCCGACCGGCCCCGATGGCGTGTGGCGCGACTGGACCACGTTGCAATTCAGCGATTTTTTTCGGATGCGGCTGATGGCGCGCAAGGCCGGGCTATGGCTCGATGCCGATGTACTGCTGCTCAAACCGATCGAGCTGGATCCCGCAAAGCCCTATTTCGCATGGGAGCGGCCGCGCCAGCTCGGCAATTCCGTGCTGTATCTGCCGTCGGATGATCCCATCGTCACGGCATTCACCGCACTGCTGCAGCAGGACGAATTGACGCCGGATTGGCTGGCCCTGCGGCACCGGCTGACCTTCGCGCTTCGCAAGCTGCGTGGCTCGCCGCGGCTCGCGGATATTCGTGTCGCGATCTTTGGTCCGGCGGCGCTGACCGCGCTTGCCCGCCGCGCCGGCGAACTACAGCACGCGCTGCCGAAGAAATCATTTTACGCGGTTCATGCCGAACCGAAATTATTTTTCGAGCCGTCGGATTTTTCAGCGCTGCTCAATGATCCCGAGATAATGGGTTTCCACGTCTCGCCCAAAGGCCGCGGCAGTCAGCCGCCGATCCCGGGAAGCCTGTATGCGTGGGCGGCGGAGAGGTTTGGCGTCTAAAACATGGTGCTCTTCCCCTCTCCCCCTGTGGGAGAGGGTGGCTCGCATCGTCAGATGCGAGACGGGTGAGGGGTATGTCTCCGCGGATAGAGACCCCTCATCCGCCCTCGCTTTGCGAGGGCACCTTCTCCCACAAGGGGAGAAGGGAATGGCAGCGTCAGCGTTTCACTAATGCCCCATCGCCGCGATCGAGTCGGCGATCGCGATCGTGCGCCGCGCCATGTCGGCGTGCAGCCGCTCCACCATCTGGCCGTCGAGCCGGATCGCACCGCGCGCGGCATTTTCCGGCAATTCGAACGCGGCGATGATCTTGCGGGCCTGCGCGATCTCTTCCGCCGGCGGTGTAAAGATCGCGTTGCAGGCGTCAATCTGGCCGGGATGAATCAATGTCTTGCCGTCGAAGCCGAGATCGCGCGCCTGCGTGCATTCCTCTCCAAAACCGTCGAAATCGCTGAAATCGCTGTAGGGCCCGTCGAGGATTTCGAGACCATACATTCGGGTCGCAAGAATGCAGTGAGTGATCATCGGGATCATCGCCGCGCGGCCTGGCATCATGCGGATCCGCGTTTCCCGCGAAATGTCATTGGGCCCGAACATGAATCCGGCGAGCCGCGTCCTGGGGTCGCGCGAAGCCGCGGCCAGTTCCTCGGCATGCAGAACCGCGCGCGAGGTCTCGATCATCGCCCAGACCCGGATCGCGGGATCCGCATCGGCCAGCCGATCGCCGATGGTTTTGAGGTCTTCCACGCTGGAAACTTTGGGAACCACGATGCCGTCGGGCCGCGCCTTGCCGGCCATGCCGATATCGTCTGTTGACCACGGCGTATCCAGCGGGTTGACGCGGATCAGGACCTCCCGCTTGCCAAATCCCTTGGCGGCGATCGCCTGCGCAATTTGGTCGCGCGCGCCGACCTTGGCTTCCGGCGCCACGGAATCCTCCAGATCCAGAATGATACCGTCGGCCGGCAGGTTACGGGCTTTTTCCAGCGCCCGGGCGTTCGATCCGGGCATGAACAACAGGCTGCGGCGCGGACGGATCATGGCTGGTTCCCTTCAATTTACTCGCTTCACGCGATAACATTTCACCCGCGGCTCCGAAAGACTTGTTCCTGTCATCGCCATATGGTTTAGCCACTGTCATGGACCTGTTTCCGCCACGACTGCTTGAGGGCTACCGGACTTTCACCTCGCAGCGGCTGCCGACCGAGCAGACGCGCTATCGCGAATTGTCCGAGCGCGGTCAGTCCCCCGAAGTGATGGTGATCGGCTGCTGCGATTCCCGGGTATCGCCGGAAGTCATCTTCGATGCCGGTCCGGGCGAGTTATTCGTGGTACGCAACGTCGCCAATCTGGTGCCGGTCTATCAGCCGGACGGCGGCGCGCATGGCGTGTCGGCGGCGGTGGAATATGCGGTTCGGGCGCTGCATGTGAAGCACATCGTGGTGCTCGGGCATGCGCAATGCGGCGGCATCCGCGCCTTCATTGATAAAATGGAGCCGCTGTCACCAGGCGACTTCATCGGCCGCTGGATGTCGATGTTCATCAAGCCGGGCGAAAAGGTCGAGCAGCGCGACCACGAGACGATGGCCGACTTCACCATCCGCATCGAGAAAGCCGCGATATTCCGCAGCCTCGAAAACCTGATGACGTTTCCGTTCGTGCGGACCGCGGTCGAACGCGGCGAGTTGCAGTTGCACGGCGCTTATTTCGGCGTCGCCGAGGGCTCGCTGTTCGTGCTCGATCACGTCGCGAAGGAATTTGTCAGCGCGCGGGAGCAAGTAAGCGGGTAGCGAATTTCCGCGCGCTACTCGCTACTGCCTATTCGGCACCATGATCGCTGCCCCAGCGATCCGACAGCGCCAGGATCAGCGCCGAGACCACGAACACCAGATGCACGCCGACCAGCCAGCCCATCTTGGTGGCATCGAAGGCGACGTCGATATTCATAAACGCCTTGAGCACCTGAATGGCCGAAATCGCCACGATCGAGGCCAGCATCTTCTGCTTGAGCCCGGCGAAATCGACCTTGGTCATCCATTCCGGCCAGTCCGGATGATCGCCGGGATCGATCCGCGAGACGAAATTCTCGTAGCCCGAGAACACCACGATCAGGATCAGATTGCCGACCAGCGACACGTCGATCAGGCTGAGCGCGCCGAGGATGATATCCGCCTCATTGGCGGAGGGCGCGATGAGGATAAACTCCCACAGCTTCTTGAAGAATTTGAACAACATCACCGCGAGGCAGATGACGAGACCGAAATAGAACGGCGCCATCAGCCAGCGGCTGTTGAACAGGATGTTTTCAAACCCGTGCTCGATGCGTTTCAGCGTCGGGTTCGGTTTATAGGGCGCCGGTTGTTCGGTCATCGCGATTCCGGCCCCGTCCGTTACACCGTTTTTAAGCCGCTTTTTTCTTGGCGCTGATCAGCTTGCGGTTGATCAGGCATTCGGCGATCTGGATCGCGTTCAACGCAGCCCCCTTGCGCAGATTGTCCGACACGCACCACAGCACGAGACCGTTCTCTACCGTCGCGTCCTCGCGGATGCGGCTGATATAGGTCGCGTCCTCGCCCGCCGCTTCATACGGCGTGACGTAGCCGCCGGGTTCGCGCTTGTCGATCACGAGGCACCCCGGCGCATTGCGCAGGATGTCACGCGCCTCATCGGCCGAAATCGGATTCTCGAATTCGATATTGACCGCTTCGGAATGGCCGACGAACACCGGCACGCGCACGCAGGTCGCGCTCAGCTTGATTTTGGGATCAAGAATCTTCTTGGTCTCCATCATCATCTTCCATTCTTCCTTGGTGTAGCCGTCCTCCATGAACACGTCGATCTCGGGGATCACGTTGAAGGCGATACGCTTGGGGAATTTCTTGTTGATCAATTCGCTGTTGGTGTAGACCGCCTTGGTCTGCGAAAACAGCTCGTCCATGGCGTCCTTGCCGGCGCCCGAGACCGATTGATAGGTCGAGACCACGACGCGCTTGATCACGGCCTTGTCGTGCAGCGGCTTCAGCGCGACCACGAGCTGCGCGGTCGAGCAGTTCGGGTTGGCGATGATGTTCTTCTTGGTGAAACCGCCGACCGCGTCCGCATTGACCTCGGGTACGATCAACGGCACGTCCGGATCCATCCGCCAGGTCGACGAATTGTCGATCACGACCGCGCCGGCGGCGCCGATTTTCGGCGACCATTCCTTCGATACCGCGCCACCCGCCGACATCAGGCAGATATCGACGTCGCTGAAATCGTAATTCTCGAGCGCTTTGACTTTCAGGGTACGATCGCCGTACGAAACTTCGACGCCCATGCTGCGGCGCGACGCCAGCGCCACGACTTCGTCAGCCGGGAATTTGCGCTCGTCCAGAATGTTGAGCATTTCCCGCCCGACATTGCCGGTCGCTCCGACCAGCGCGACTTTGTAACCCATCGTTCACTCTCCGAAGAAAAATCCCTCGCCCCCGTGTCCAGCGGAAAGGGAAGAGGCAGCGCTTCTATGCGAGAAACGCCCTTAAGACAACGTTAGACTGGGGTGCCGCTCGCCGGTGCCCGGTAGCGATTTGGGCGTTTGATGCGATCGTTTTGGGCCACCCCTGCCAATCCCGGTTATCGGACCAGCATTCACCCCGCGCTGACCAGCTTTGCCGACGAATGCGCCGGCATGCTGGCGCGTCTGGTTGCCTATGTGGGGGCTCTGGCGTTGCTTGCCATCGTCGGGCTCCATCTTTGGGACGAATTGCCGGCGGCTGCCACCACGGAGCCGGCGCCGAAGCCGGGCTGGAGCCTGGCTTCGCGTTCGCACCCCGCCTTCGCGGTCAATCCACTCGATAATCAATATAAAACAGAGGCTTACGAGATATTTCGACACCCTGAAGGAGGGCGCAGGGATGTTCTGCGTTGGACGACTCAAGAAACGGCTCAATACGAAAAGCCGGTTGCGGAACTCGAAATCTACCGGCCCGGCGGTGAATTCAGCCCCTCCGACGCCCCCGGCGCCGAAATCGCGGCCCGGATGGAAGGCGACTACCAGGGCATGCAAGGGTCGGAGGCGGCTGGGGTCATCGACAGCAAGTTCGGCCCGGTGGCGTTGCTTCGTCTCGACGGAAATGCGGACGGAGCCAAATCTTGCCTCGGCTTTATCAAACGCCTCGGCGATCCCCTGCTGCAGATATCCGGCTGGACCTGCCAGGGCGACGGAATACCGGCCCGGCGCGCCGCGATCGGCTGCATGCTGAACCGTCTGATCCTGCTCACGGCTGGAAATGAACCGAAATTAGCCGAATTGTTCGCCCGGGCGGAGTTGAAGCGCGGCAACTGCAGCGCGGCGAGCCCCTCGGCCCCCTCTGCGGATTGGGTGACCGGCACCGGGAATCCCCTGTTGCGCGGCCCGCTCTGATCGGCGCCCGCACTAAATGGCAGGACTAAGGCGCTGGCTTTTATGCGACTTTTTCGTCACCCACGCATTTATTGTGATGCAGTGTGGCCCGATTGACCTTGTGACGACGGACCCCCGGCAGCTAAAATGACCCCTAATCGGATTTGGCGATCTGCCAGCCCTATGAGGACGTGATGACTTTAAAATCCCCCGCCGTAAAAAGGCTTCTGGTTGTGCTGGCGGCTGCCGCCGTTGTCGTGATCGGCTTCGACGCGACACAGGCCAGCGCACAACAAACCCGGAAGCTCGACAAGAACGGCCGTCCTTACTATGGCCCGACCGGACCCAACGTGTCCTATCAGCAGGGCCCGCACACCCGGGTCTTCATCACCAAGCGTTCCTGGCTCGACGCCGGCGTCGAGGTGCTGCCCGGCGACCGCAAGTTCACCGACTACGCATATCCCCCGGATGTCGGATATCCGTCATTCGCGCGCGAGAACAACAATCGCCCGATCGACCGCCAGCCGCTTAGCTCGCCCTCTGATTTGGGCGGATACCCGACGCGGATCCCGATCCCGTATTGATCGGGTAGCCCAAAGCCACTCTATGTCGTCCCTGCGAACGCAGGGACGACCAATCGCTTGGGGCCTTACCCGTGCAGCGTCTGCAATTCCTTCAGGATCGCCTCGCCCATCTGTGAGGTCGAGACGGCTGTCGTGCCTTCGGATTTGATATCGGCGGTACGCAGGCCGTTGGCGAGCACCGCGGCGATCGCCGCGTCGACCTTGTCGGCGAGCGTGCCCATATCGAACGAATAGCGCAGCGCCATTCCGAATGACGAGATCATCGCAATCGGATTGGCCAGGCCCTTGCCGGCGATATCGGGCGCCGAGCCATGCACCGGCTCAAACAGCGATTTACGCTTCTTGGTTTTGACATCGACCTCGCCGAGCGAGGCCGACGGCAGCATGCCGAGCGAGCCTGTCAGCATCGCGGCGATATCCGAGAGCATGTCGCCGAACAGATTGTCGGTCACGATGACATCGAATTGCTTGGGCCATTTCACCAGGTTCATGCCGCCGGAATCGGCCAATTGGTGCTCGAGCTGCACGTCCTTGTATTCGCGCGCATGGACCTGGGTGACGACCTCGTTCCAGAGCACGCCGGACTTCATGACGTTGCGCTTTTCCATCGAGGTCAGTTTGTTGCGGCGCTTGCGCGCCAGATCGAATGCGACCCGCGCGATGCGCTCGATCTCATAGGTATCGTAGACCTGGGTATCGATGGCGCGCTTCTGGCCGTTACCGAGATCGGTGATGGTTTTGGGCTCGCCGAAATACACCCCGCCGGTGAGCTCGCGCACGATCATGATGTCGAGGCCTTCGACCACGTCGCGCTTCAGGCTCGAGGCTTCCGCCAGCGCGGGATAGCACACCGCGGGCCGCAGATTGGCGAACAGGCCGAGATCCTTGCGCAGCCGTAACAGCCCGGCTTCGGGGCGCGCTTCATAGGGAACGCTGTCCCACTTCGGGCCGCCGACCGCGCCGAAGATCACGGCATCGGCGGCTTGCGCGCTCGCCATGGTCGCATCGGTGATGCTGAGCTTGCTGGCATCATAGGCGGCGCCGCCGACCAGTCCCTGATCGGTCTCGAAATGCGCGATGCCCTGCGCGTTGAGCCAGTCGATCAGGCGCTTCACCTCCGCCATCACTTCGGGGCCGATGCCGTCGCCGGGGAGAAGCAGCAGTTTTTGGGTCGCCATGGGAAGGATCCTCCAACTCGTCATGGCCGGGCTTGTCCCGGCCATCCACGTCTTGATTTTGATTGCACCGAAGAAGCAAGGACGTGGATGCCCGGCATAAAGCCGGGCATGACGGCCCATTTCGCTGCGCGCGGGATTGCTAGAGCGGCGTTGCGCAAATGGCAAGACACCATTGCCGCTGCCGTCCTGTGCAAGCGCCCGCAACCCTGCCACAGTCACGAACTCCTGCCGGAGAATCCCGTGAAAACCCCCGATCGTCACGTGCCACCTGCGCATCCCGCGCGGCTGATCCTGATCCTGTCGCTGGCGCCGACAGTGGGTCTTGGTATCGGCCGTTTCGCCTATTCGCTGGTGCTACCGGACATGCGCGACACGCTTGGCTGGTCCTATTCCGCCGCGGGCTTCATGAATACGATCAATGCCGCCGGTTATCTCGCCGGCGCGCTGATAACCTCGAAACTGATCGCGCGCTTCGGGCTGGCGGCGACCGTGCGCTGGGGAACCCTCGCCAGCGTGCTCTCGCTGGCGCTCTGCGCGCTGTCGGGAAATTTCTTCATATTGAGCTTTGCGCGACTGCTCGCCGGGCTCGGCGCCGCCGCCGGATTCGTGGCCGGTGCCGCGCTGGCGGCAACCATCGCGCAGTCGCAACCGGCCCGGGCGAATTTCCTGCTCAGTCTGTTTTACGCCGGACCCGGGCTCGGCATCGTCGCGTCGGGACTGGTCGCACCGTTCGTGCTGCAGGCTTTCGGGCCGGGATCGTGGTGGATCGTGTGGTGGGCGATGACGTTGCTTGCGGTTGCGATGACCGTGCCGCTGCTGCTCGCGCCGATCGATGCCGCGGCTGGCGTCGTCACCGAGGGATCAGCCAGGTTCGCGCTCAAGCCGGTCGTGATTTATATCGCCAGCTATTTTTTGTTCGGCGCCGGCTACATCGCCTACATGACGTTCATGATCGCCTATGTGCGCGACGCCGGCGGCGGCGCGGTGGCGCAGAGCGCCTTCTGGTGCCTGATCGGATTGAGCGCATTCGTGACCCCATGGCTGTGGCGCCGCGTGCTGGCGCGCGACAGCGGTGGGGTCTCCACCGCAATCATCCTTGGCGCCAACGCGCTGGGCGCGGCACTGCCGCTGTTCGGGCATTCCCCGCTGTTGCTGGCGATTTCGGCGCTGGTGTTCGGCGTAGCGTTCTTCGCGGTGGTGGGATCGGTGACCGCCTTCATCCGCTTCAACTGTCCCCCGGCGGCATGGCCGAACGGCATTGGGTCCATGACCATCGCGTTCGGCATCGGCCAGACGCTGGGCCCGATCGCGGTCGGCGCTGTCACCGACGCGTTCGGCAGCCTGTCCTATGCGTTGAACGTTTCCGCGGCGATGTTGGCGGTGGGAGCAGTAGGTGCGGCGTTTCAGAAGAAACTGGGGAGGACGTAGGGTGGGCAAAGGCGCGTTTGCGCCGTGCCCACCGAAAGTCTTTTGATGTCTCTGTGATGGTGGGCACGCTGCGCTTTGCCCACCCTACGTAGGACTTCTTCAGCTTCCGCTGAATGAATTATAGCCCTGGTCTTCCCAGTAGCCGCCCTTGTAGTCGTTGGTGACTTCCATCGAGACGACATATTTCGGGTTTTTGAATCCGAGCTTGGTGGGCACTCTGATCTTCATCGGAAAACCATAGGCCCGCGGCAGAATTTCATCGCCGAATTTGAAGGTCATCTGGGTCTGCGGATGCAATGCGGTGCGCATATCGAGCGGCGAGTTGTAACCCTCCCGGTCGGCGCATTGGAACCAGCAATATTTGGCGCGGGTATCGGCGCCGACTAATTTAAGAAAATCGCGCAGCGGCGTGCCGGTCCAGCTTCCGATCGCGCTCCAGCCCTCGACGCAGATATGGCGCGTGACCTGCTTGACCTGCGGCAGCTTGTAGAGCTCCTCCAGCGTCCATGACTTCTTGTTCTCGACAAGGCCCGTAACTTCGAGCTTCCAGTCCTTGCCGTCGATCTCGGGCGCGTCGTCGATCTCATAATAGGCGTTGAACGGAAACGGCTTGGTGATCGCGCTTTCCGGAAAGGTCGGCGCCAGCGCATCGGGATTAAACATCAGCGCTTGCACGCCGTCATTGAACTTCGAGACTTTCTTCAACATCTCTTCGGCCGAAAAACTGTTCGATACGTCACAGCCGGTCAACATTGTCAGTGCACCGAAACTCGCACCGCCCGCGATAAAGCGGCGGCGCGCCAGATCCGGCATCGTCTTCACTGCGTCGCGAACCAGCAATTGCTTGTCGACGCCTGGGATTAGAAGCGAGCGAAGGCGGCCCATAATATTCTCCTGAAGTTTTTCTAGCGGCCGATGATCATGGCGCGCAGGCTTTTGGGCACCAGCACGGCGAGGGCGACATGAATCACCATGAAGGCGACAATCGCCGCCATGCAAACGAAGTGAACGTAACGCGCAATGTCATAGCCGCCGAACAGCGCTGTCAGCCACTGCAACTGGACCGGCTTCCAGATCGACAATCCCGACAACACAATGAGAACGCCGACGATGATGATGCCGGTATAGAGCAGCTTCTGCACCTGATTGTATTTCGACAGATCGTCATGCGACAGCTTGCCGGTCAGCGCGGCCTTGGTGTCGGCGAGCACGCCTGACGGCGAGATCGGCAGCAGTTTCCTGGCGAAGCGCCCGGTGGCGAAACCCAGCGTCAGATAGATCAGGCCATTGACCATCAGCAGCCACATCGCGCCAAAATGCCAGAGCAGCGCGCCGCCGAGCCAGCCGCCCAGCGTAACCGAGGGCGGAAACGAGAACTTGAACAGCGGCGAGGCGTTGTAGACCTGCCATCCCGACATGATCATCAGGATGATCGCGACCGCATTGATCCAATGCACCAGGCGGACCCAGGCCGGCTGAATCACCGTCTTCCTGGCGGCTGGTATGGAATGCTCGTCGCTGGCGGTCAGGCTGGACATGACAGTTCCCATGGCGGTTTCGTCGCTGACGGTGGATACCCTGATATACGCCGGGAACCGGCGCCGCGTTACTACTATGACCCCGGTCCGATCGATACATTTCGGGCCGAGCGGTCACAAAAAAGCGAGCCGGGTTGCCCCGGCTCGCTATGCGTATCCCGAAGGGGACGCGATCGGGAAATGGGCTGGATTACGACGCCGGCATCAACACGGTGTCGACGACATGGATCACGCCGTTCGACTGATGGACGTTCGAGATCGTCACCGTCGAAGAACCGCCCTTGGCGTCGACGATCATGACCTTGCCGTCAGCCTTCTTCACGGTCAGCTCTTCGCCTTCAACGGTCTTGAGCTTCTTGCCATCGGTCAGGTCGGAAGCGTCAAGCTTGCCCGCCACCACATGGTAGGTCAGGATCTTGGTGAGGGTCGCCTTGTTCTCGGGCTTCACCAGAGTGTCGACCGTGCCGGCCGGCAGCTTGCCGAACGCCGCATTGGTCGGCGCGAAAACCGTGAACGGGCCTTTGCCTTCCAGGGTGTCGACCAGACCGGCGGCCTTCACCGCCGCAACCAGCGTGGTGTGGTCCTTCGAATTAACCGCGTTCTGGATGATGTTCTTGGAAGGGAACATCGCGGCACCGCCGACCATCACGGTCTTCTCCTGGGCGCTGACCGGCGCAACGATGACGGACGTCAGAGCCAGCGCGCTGAAGGCAACGGCGGACAAAAATGCGATACGCTTGGACATGGAAACGTCTCCCGAATGAGTGTGCCAGCGGATGTCCGCCGGGCGATTGAGGGGCTCAACAACGACGCTGTCTGTTTTTCTGTGACTGCGTCGCTATTGAGCCGAGTTACGGGAGGTTTCAGGGCCGGTTTCAGGGAATAAATTTTCGCGCGCTTGAAACCTTTCTCGACGTCGGCCGTGCGTGAACTTCCGTTAAAATCTTAACGTCGCGCCTGCGTTGCTAATCCCGGCTCCCGGGAGTCTGCAGAAACCCCCGGTTCCATGTCGGGCTGATCAGGATTTCATTCATGCAGACTCGCGGCGGCATGCTGGCGACAAAGGCGATGGTGCGGCCGAGATCTTCGGGCTGCAGCATTTTGGCCTGCTCTTGTTCCGAAGGCACCACCGGCCGCAGTTTCAGGATCGGCGTTGCGACCTCGCCGGGCGACAGGCAGCACGCCCGCAAGCCGTTGGCGCATTCATCCATGTTGAACGAATGGGTCAGCGCCAGCACCGCATGCTTGGTGGTGGTGTAGGCAGGACCCGGCATTTTCGAAACGTGACGACCGGCCCATGAGGCGACATTGATGATGCAGCCGTCCTGCTGTGCCCGCATCGCCGGCAGCACCGCGCGCATGCAATACAACACGCCGTTGAGATTGATCTCGACCAGCCGGTCCCAGCCTTCCAGTTCCATATCGGCCCAGCTGCGTTTGGGCACGTTGATGCCGGCGCTGTTGACCAGAAGATCGATGCGACCGTGCTTGGCGAGAATCTGCTCGGCGGCTTTGTTAACGTCAGCAGCCTTGCTGACGTCGAGCGCAATCGCCTCGGCCTTGCCGCCGCTCCCGTTAACCTTCGCCACCACCGCGTCCAGGGCCTCCTTGCGGCGTCCCGAAACCACCACGGTCCAGCCGTCGGCCGCCAGCGATTCCGCACCGGCTTCCCCAATCCCGCTGCCGCCCCCCGTTATCCAAGCTACGCGTTTCCCGTTATTTGACATGCAAACTGTCTCCGTTGCTTTGTGAAGGGCGTCTTTGCTATTGAACCCGCAGAGATCTGTGGCCCCGAGGGCCGCGCCCACCCACCGGAATGATGCATGAACGCGACCGACAAAACCATTGCGAAGGCCAACCTGTTTTCCCGCCTATTCGACGGCGTCGACGACCTCAATCGACTTGCGATCGAAACCGTCGACGGACAGCGCATCAGCTATGGTGATCTCGTGGCGCATGCAGGCCGGATGGCGAATGTGCTGGTCGAGCGCGGCGTCAAGCCCGGCGATCGCGTCGCCGCGCAAACCGACAAATCGGTGCCGGGCCTCGTGCTGTACCTCGCCACGGTGCGGGCGGGCGCGGTGTATCTGCCGCTCAACACCGCCTATACGCTCAACGAGCTCGAATATTTCATCACCGACGCCGAGCCCTCGCTGGTGGTGTGCGATCCCTCGAAGGCGCAAGGCATCGGTGCGATCGCGGCAAAAGTGGGCGCCACGGTCGAGACGCTCGGCGCCGATGGCAAGGGATCGCTGACCGATGCCGCCGCCAGAGCGAAGCCTGACTTCGTCACCGTCGCGCGCGCGGATGACGACCTCGCTGCCATTCTCTACACGTCGGGCACCACAGGACGTTCCAAGGGCGCGATGCTGACGCATGATAATCTTGCATCGAATTCGCTGAGCCTCGTTGACTACTGGCGCTTCACCGACAAGGACGTGCTGATCCACGCGCTGCCGATCTACCATACCCACGGCCTGTTCGTGGCGAGCAATGTCACGCTGTTCGCCCGCGCCTCGATGATCTTCCTGCCGAAATTCGATCCCGAGCTGATCATCAAGCTGATGGCGCGCGCCACCGTGCTGATGGGCGTGCCGACCTTCTACACAAGGCTGCTGCAAAGCCCGTCGCTGACCCACGAATCCACCAAGCACATGCGACTGTTCATTTCCGGCTCGGCGCCCTTGCTGGCCGATACCCACCGCGAATGGGCCGCCCGCACCGGTCACGCCGTGCTCGAACGCTACGGCATGACCGAGACCAACATGAACACGTCCAATCCCTATGACGGCGATCGCGTCGCGGGCGCCGTCGGCCTGCCGCTGCCCGGCGTTTCCGTGCGCGTCACCGACCCCGAAACCGGCGCGGAGCTAAAGCGCGACACCATCGGGATGATCGAGGTCAAGGGCTCCAACGTCTTCAAGGGCTACTGGCGGATGCCGGAAAAGACCAAGGCCGAATTTCGCGATGACGGCTTTTTCATCACCGGCGATCTCGGCAAGATCGACACCAAGGGCTATGTGCACATTCTCGGCCGCGGCAAGGATCTCGTCATCTCCGGCGGATTCAACGTGTATCCGAAGGAAATCGAGAGCGAGATCGACGCCATGCCGGGCGTGATCGAATCGGCCGTGATCGGCGTGCCGCATGCCGATTTCGGCGAGGGTGTCACCGCCGTCGTGGTCTGCGACAAGGGGGCTGCGGTAAGCGAGGCTTCGGTGCTGAATGCGCTCGACGGGCGGCTCGCGAAATTCAAGATGCCGAAGCGGGTGTTCGTCGTCGATGAATTGCCACGCAACGCGATGGGCAAGGTGCAGAAAAACATTCTGCGCGACACCTATGCGGGCATCTACGCCAAGGCGAAGTGAGTTCGCGCATCTTTATTCGATGATTTCATCGGCGCGCAGCAGGAACGACTCGGAAATCGTAAGCCCGATCGCCCGGGCGGTTTTAAGATTGACGACCATCTCGAATTTCGTCGGCTGCACCACCGGAAGATCGGCTGGCTTGGAGCCTTTCAATATCCTGCCGGCATAGAGACCGGCCTGACGATAGCCTTCCGCAAAATGCGGTCCGTAGCTCAGAAGGCCTCCGACTTCGGCAAATTCCCGGCGAAACGACATCGCCGGCAGCTTGTGACGCAGCGCCAGCGATGCCAGTTGCTCGCGATAGGAGCCGAAGAACGGGTCGTTACAGGCAAGCACCGCACCCGCCTTTTGCTCAACAAAAGCGCCGAAGGCCGCTGCCATTTCCTGTTCGGTGCTGGCGTTCAGCACGATCGGCGTGATCCCGAGCCGGCTCTTCGCGTCTTCGACCTCTTGGGTCTGCGCCTTCGCCTCCGGATATTTCGAATTGATCAGGACGCCAATGGTGGAAGTCTGAGGTATCATCTCATGCAGCAGTTCAAGGCGCTTGGCCTCCAACGTTGAGCCGATCAGGCTGATCCCCGTGACATTGCCTTCGGGTCGATTGAGGCTGGCAACGAGGCCGGCCCGGATCGGATCCGCGGCGCTGACAAAAACAATGGGAATGGTCGAGGTTGCGCCTTTCGCCGCGCGGCCAGGATCGCTGCCCCCGGCCGCCACAATCAAAGCAACGCGGCGCTCGACCAACTCCGCCGCGAGCCCCGGCAACCGGTCATATTTTCCTTCCGCCCACCGGGATTCGATCCTCAAGTTCTGGCCTTCGATAAAGCCGGATTCCTTTAGTCCATCGCGGGTCGCGGCCACCAGACTGACCTGATCGGCCGGGATACCACTGCCGAGATAGCCGATCACGGGCGCGGTCGATTGCTGGGCCCGCACGGCATCGGCAAACGACATGCTCGCCGCCGCACCTCCGGCAAGCCTGATGAATTCACGCCGCTGCATTCCGCCCCATCGACCCCAGTGTCCCACGCCCGCCGATATTCGACCAAGTCGCGGCGGACTTCAACGAAGAGAAATATTCTTTGTTTGTTATATCCGGGCGAGCCCTGAGCCCGAGCCGATGATGACAAGCTGACCACAAACCGGCTGCGGATGATGCGACGATAGAAGGTCGGGCAAGTCCGGGGCGTTCAACGCTGCGATCGTCGTTTCCGCCCGTTCGGGCTCTTGTTTTCGAAGCCGAGTGAACCGGTCGTGAATCGGGCTTCATCGGGGTTGGCCATCAGCGCCCGATAGCCCTGTCAATCCCCATCAATGCAAGGCTCATCTGACACTCATTCGAAGCAATGAACATTCGTTCGCAAACGATGATTTCGCCGTTGCACTCGCTGTTTCGAGTTCGTAAATAGAATTCGTCTACCGCGATCCCCGAAGGGCCCCTGCGGAGGCCCGCAAACCGTCAAAAGCTGCCGATGACCGCCAGGATCGAAAGACCGCTTTCACCGCATATTCAGACCTACCGCTGGACCCTGACGATGGCGCTATCCATCGTGCACCGCGCCACCGGCATCGCACTGTATTTCGGCACCTTGTTGCTGGCCTGGTGGCTGATATCAGCGGCGTCAGGGCCAACGGCCTATGCCAATGTGCAGGCCTTTACCTCGAGCTTCCTCGGCCGCCTGATCGTGTTCGGTTATACTTGGGCGCTGCTGCATCATCTGTTCAGCGGTCTGCGACATCTGGTCTGGGACCTTGGCTACGGCTTCAAGGCCAGCGAGCGCGAGGCCCTGACCTGGGGCGCGCTGATCGCCGGCATTGCCGCAACGGTGCTGCTATGGGTCGTCGCCTATGCGATCGGAGGCGGCCGATGAGCGAACCTCGTACCCAGACCGTGAAATCGATGCGTACGCCGCTGGCGCGCGTCCGCAATCTCGGCGCCTCGCATTCGGGCACCTCGGACTTCTGGCGCCAGCGCCTCACCGCGGTCGCGATGTTGCTGCTGATCCTGCCCGTCATCATCATCGTGATGATGCTGCTGGGCCGCAACCAAGCCGGGGCCGCGCAGATTCTCGGTTCGCCGCTGGTCGCGATCGTCCTGTTGCTTTTCATCATCGCCAGCGCCTGGCACATGAAGATCGGCATGCAGGTGGTGATCGAGGACTATGTGCATGGCGAGAAGGTGAAGCTCGCCGCCATCATGGCCAATAATTTCTTCTCAATTGCGGTGGCGCTGGCCTCGATCTACGCCATTCTCAAACTGTCATCTGGAGTTTAGCGCATGGCCGCTGATGGCAATGGCAAGGCTGCAAACGGCAGTGGCGGTCCCGCCGCCAACGGCCACGCCTATCCGATCGAAGACCACACCTATGACGTCGTCGTGGTCGGCGCCGGCGGCGCGGGCTTGCGCGCCGTTGTCGGCTGCAGCGAGGCCGGTCTGCGCACCGCCTGCATCACCAAGGTGTTTCCAACCCGCTCGCATACCGTCGCGGCGCAGGGCGGCATCTCCGCCTCGCTTGGCAACATGCATCCAGACGACTGGCGCTGGCACATGTACGACACCGTCAAGGGGTCGGACTGGCTCGGCGACCAGGACGCGATCGAATACATGGTGCGCAACGCGCCCGAGGCCGTCTACGAACTCGAACACTGGGGCGTGCCGTTCTCGCGCACCGAAGACGGCAAGATCTATCAGCGGCCGTTCGGCGGCATGACGCTGGACTACGGCAAGGGTCAGGCGCAGCGCACCTGCGCCGCCGCCGACCGTACCGGCCATGCGATGCTGCACACCATGTACGGCCAGGCGCTGCGCCACGCCGCGGAATTCTACATCGAGTTCTTCGCGATCGACCTGATCATGGACGATCAGGGCGTCTGCCGCGGCGTGATCGCGCTGAAACTCGACGACGGCACGCTGCATCGCTTCCGTGCCCAGACCACGATTCTGGCGACCGGCGGCTACGGCCGGGCCTATGCCTCCTGCACCTCGGCGCATACCTGCACCGGCGACGGCGGCGCGATGGCGCTGCGCGCCGGTCTGCCGTTGCAGGACATGGAGTTCGTCCAGTTCCACCCCACCGGCATTTACGGTTCGGGCTGTCTCGTCACCGAAGGTGCGCGCGGCGAAGGCGGCTATCTCGTCAATTCGGAAGGCGAGCGCTTCATGGAGCGCTACGCGCCCTCCGCCAAGGACCTCGCCTCGCGCGACGTGGTCTCGCGCGCGATGACCATCGAAATCCGCGAAGGCCGCGGCGTCGGCAAGAAGAAGGATCACATCTTCCTGCACCTCGACCATCTCGACCCCAAGGTGCTGCACGAACGCCTGCCCGGCATTTCCGAGTCCGCCAAGATCTTCGCCAATGTCGACGTGACCCGCGAGCCGATCCCGATCCTGCCGACCGTGCATTACAACATGGGCGGCATCCCCACCAATTTTCATGCCGAGGTGCTGACCAAGCGCAACGGCGATGACAACGCGACGGTGCCCGGGCTGATGGCGCTTGGCGAAGCCGCCTGCGTGTCTGTGCACGGCGCCAACCGCCTTGGCTCCAACTCGCTGATCGATCTCGTGGTGTTCGGCCGCGCCGCGGCATTGCGCTGCGCCGAGAAGCTGACCCCGAACGGCAAGCAGCCGGAATTGCCGGCCGGTTCGGCCGACAAGGCGCTCGGGCGGCTCGATCATTATCGCTACGCTTCCGGCGGCACGCCGACCGCCAAGCTGCGCGACAGCATGCAGCATGTGATGCAGAACAATTGCGCGGTGTTCCGCACTGGCGAGATTCTCAATGAAGGCCAGAACCTGATCCACAAGGTGCATGGCGGCATCGGGGATGTTTCGGTCAGCGACCGCTCGCTGATCTGGAATTCGGACCTGATCGAGACGCTCGAATTCGACAATCTGATCGTGCAGGCGGTGGTGACGATGGACTCGGCGGCCAACCGCACCGAGAGCCGCGGCGCCCATGCCCGCGAGGATTTCTCCGCGCGCGATGACAAGAACTGGATGAAGCACACGCTGGCGTGGATCGACGATGGCGGCAAGACCTCCGTCGATTATCGCCCGGTGCATGACTACACCATGACCAATGACGTGCAGTACATCCCGCCGAAGGCGCGGGTGTATTAAACGCGACCCGAACCACAGCGAAGGCTTAGCTCAATGGTTGAATTCGCACTGCCGAAGAATTCGAAGATCAGCGGCGGCAAGACCTGGCCAAAGCCGGCGACCGCCACCGAGACGCGCGAATTCAAGGTCTATCGCTGGAATCCGGATGACGGCAAAAATCCCAGCGTCGATACCTATTTCATCGATTCCAACGATTGCGGCCCGATGGTGCTCGACGGCCTGATCTGGATCAAGAACCACATCGACCCGACGCTAACCTTCCGCCGTTCCTGCCGTGAAGGCGTCTGCGGCTCCTGCGCGATGAATATCGACGGCCAGAACACGCTGGCCTGTACCAAGTCGATGCACGACGTGAAGGACGGCGCGGTCAAGATCAACCCGCTGCCGCATCAGCCTGTCGTGAAGGACCTGGTGCCGGACCTGACCAATTTCTACGCGCAATACGCCTCGATCGAGCCGTGGCTGAAGACCACTACGCCGACGCCGCAAAAGGAATGGAAGCAGAGCCACGAGGACCGCGAAAAGCTTGACGGCCTCTACGAATGCATTCTGTGCGCCTGCTGCTCGACCTCATGCCCGAGCTATTGGTGGAACAGCGACCGCTTCCTCGGACCGGCCGCCCTGCTGCAGGCGACCCGCTGGGTGAAGGATTCCCGCGACGAGGCCACCGGCGAGCGGCTCGACAATCTGGAAGATCCGTTCCGGCTCTATCGCTGCCACACCATCATGAACTGCGCCAAGGCCTGCCCGAAGAGCCTCAATCCGTCCGAGGCAATCGCCGAGCTCAAGATGAAGATGGTCGAGCGGCAGGTCTAAAGCCGCGATCACTGGTTGAACCCCTGTCATTCGCGAATAGCCTTTCGCAAAGCGTCTGGCTAAACTGACCGCATGACAACCACGCATCCCATTATCCTGCACCATTTCAAGGAGTCGCCGTTCTCCGAGAAGGTGCGAGTCATTTTCGGCCTGAAGAACATCGAATGGACATCGGTCCTTATCTCTCGAATCATGCCGCGTCCCGACCTGATGCCGCTCACAGGCGGCTATCGGCGCACCCCAGTGATGCAGATCGGTGCCGACATCTATTGCGATACCCAGTGTATCATCCGCGAACTGGAACGGCGCTTCCCCGAGCCGACGCTGTTTCCGGATGACGAAAAGGGTATTGCCTCAGCAACGGCAATGTGGACCGACCGCTCATTCTTCCAGAACACGGTAAATCTCGTATTCGGCCTGCTGGCAGACAAAGTCCCGCAGGATTTCATCGCCGATCGCGAAAAGCTGCGCGGCGCCAAATTTGACGTCGCGGCCATGACCGCCGCTATCCCGCAAATGCGCGATCAGTTTCGTGCCCATGTGCAATGGATAGAGGACCAGCTCAGAGACGGCCGGGAATGGCTGGGTGGCAACAAGGCCGGCCTTTACGACGTCAACGCCTATATGAACATCTGGTACGTGCGCGCGCATCTACCGAATCTCGACGAGATGCTTGCCGAGTTCGGCCGCACCCGTGCCTGGGAAACCAGAATGCGCGCGGTCGGCCACGGCCGCTCCAGCGAGATATCGACGTCCGCCGCACTCGACATCGGCGCCCGCGCCACGCCACTCACCGCCGAACTGTCGGACCCCCACGATCCCAATGGCCGCAAACCCGGCGATCGGGTCGAGGTGGTGCCCGACGATTATGGCAAGGTCAAAGTCAGCGGCGAGATCGTTGCGCTCTCATCGCAGCATATTGCTATTCGCAGGCACGATCCGCGCGCCGGCGAAGTGGTCGTCCACTTTCCGCGCGCAGGTTTCCACGTCCTGTCTGCCTAGGCATTTCTGCAGAGTCAGGACCCGTCTGGGCTGTCCTGCATCGACCGGAGCTCGTCGACCAGCACCCGCGTGTTCTCGCTGTAGTCGATCGGCACCGCGATCAGGTGCACGCCACCGGCGGAAAACGCCTGCTCCAGCGCCGGGATCAACTCCGAGGCCGCTGCGATCCGCCGCCCCTGAGCGCCATAGGCTGCCGCGTAAGCGACGAAATCAGGATTGCCGAAGGTCAGGCCCCAATCGGCAAAATGATCGACGGCCTGCTTCCAACGGATCATGCCGTAGGCATGGTCCTCGATGATCAGCACCACGAGATTGAGTTTCATCCGTATCGCGGTCTCGAGCTCCTGGCTGTTCATCATAAAGCCGCCGTCGCCCGCCACCACCAGCACGCGGCGCTTGTGATACAGCAGCGCTGCCATCATCCCGGAAGGTAGGCCGGCGCCCATCGTGGCCAGCGCGTTGTCCAGGAGGAGCGTGTTGGCGACATCCGTGCGGTAGTTGCGCGCGAACCAGATCTTGTACATGCCGTTATCGAGCGCGACTATACCGTCGGGCGGCATGACTTGGCGGACGTCATGCACGATGCGTTGCGGCGTCAACGGGAAGCGATCCTCCTCCGCGCGATCGGTGATGTGGTCGAGGATGTTCTTGCGCAAGGCGACCCAGTCCGGGTTCATTTTCAGCTTGCCCTCCAACCGGCCCGCCAGCAGTTCGAGGCCTTTCGCGATGTCTCCGATGATCTCGGTCTGGGGAAAATACACCTCTTCGACGGTTGCCGGCGCGAACCCGACGTGAATGACCTGATGCCGGTCCCGTGACATCAGAAACGGCGGCTTCTCGACCGTGTCGTGTCCAATCGTCACGATGAGATCGGCGCGATCGATCGCCCGGTGAACGTAATCGCGTTCGCTCAAAGCCGCGGTGCCGAGGTAAAACTCCGATGCGCCGCCAACAGAGCCCTTGCCCATCTGGGTGTTGAAGAAGGGAATGCGGACGCGACGAACGAACTCCGAGAGCGCTGGCGCCAGTTGCGGACGGCTGGCGCCGGCTCCGAACATCAACAGCGGAAACCGCGCGGCCAGAATCAATTCGGCTGCGCGCTCGATCGCTTCCGGCGGCGGAACCGGAAGGGCTGCGGCATGGGCCGGCACCAGCGCGACATCGCCGGCTTCTTCGGCGGCGACATCTTCCGGCAATTCGAGATGCACCGGGCCGGGGCGCTCTTCGACGGCGATCCGGAACGCATTGCGGACCAGGGTCGGAATACTCGATGCGCTCACAATCTGCTGCGACTGCTTGGTCAGGGGCCGCATCGCCGCGACCACATCGACAATCTGAAAATGGGCCTGTCGGCTCTGTCGGATCGCCTTCTGACCTGTGATCAGCACCATCGGCATGGCGCCGAGAAATCCGTAAGCGGCCGCGGTGACAAAATTAAGCGCCCCGGGACCGAGCGTGCTCAGCGCGACCCCGGGCTTGCCCGTGAGCCGCCCATAGGTAGCCGCCAGAAAAGCCGCCGGCTGCTCATGACGGGTGACCACCAGCTCGATGGACGAGCGGCGGAGACTTTCGACGACGGCGAGGTTCTCCTCGCCGGGGACGCCGAAGATTCGATCGACGCCCTCGTTCTCCAGCGCCGCAACGAGAAGATCTGAACCCTTCATTTCGCATCCCTTCCGTGAAATCGCGTATCGGCCGGTCAGTATCGAGGTGTCTGGCGCGGAGACTTTACCCCTGACATGTTGCGGCGTCATTTCGGGCTTTTTGCAGGTTAGCCGTCTCCAGCGCTGCGGCCACAGGGACCATCGTAGGCGTGCGGCGTTGGACTGACCAGCAAAGTCGGCTATGCATGCCGCCGCTTCACACGTCTGCGCGAGGACCTTTTGACGACTTCGAGACTGCCAATGGGCGTCGCCGCCAACGATCCGGTTCCGCCGGCCTTCGGCGCCTTCGCGCCGACGGGTGCGCAAGCGGCCATCATTTCGCTCGCGCAACGCACCCGGCTGAAACGGGGCGCATTCCGCCCGATGCTGTCACGGCTGATCAACCTGTTGCGCAAGGGTCCGGTCGATGTCGCCTATCAGGGCGCCTCGTTTCGATTCTATCATCAGGCCAGCGCCACCGAGCGCGGTGCGTTGTTCAATCCCGATTACAATCTTGAGGAACTGGATTTCCTGCGGACGCACACGCCCGCCGGCGGCGTGTTCGTCGATGTCGGCGCCAATGTCGGTACCTATGCCATGGTGCTGGCGCGTCACGTCGGCCCTGGCGGCAAAGTAATCGCGATCGAACCGCATCCGGTCACCCATGCGCGGCTGGCGTTCAACCGCACGGCATCGAGTTTTGCTCAGGTGACACTGGTGGCGGCAGCGGCCGGGCCTTCCGATGGCGAGTTGATGATCGAGACCGATGGCGACAATCTCGGCGCCAGCCACATCGTGACGGGCGAACGCTCTGGCAATGCCATCAAGGTCCCGTCGCTGCGGCTGCAGCGCATTCTCGGTGAAGCCGGCGTGGATCACGTCGATGCGCTCAAGATCGATGTCGAGGGCTATGAGGACCGTGTGCTGACCGGTTTCTTCAAGGAGGCACCGCCATCGTTGTGGCCGCGCGCGGTGGTGATCGAACATCTGTCGCGCAACGAGTGGCAGGACGATTGCATCGCCGACATGCGCGCACGCGGCTATGCCGAGACCGGCAAGACCCGCAGCAATACATTGTTGGTGCTGAGTTCCCTTTAGTTCCCCAGCGCTCCCGGGCGGAACATCACCCTAGCGGCGCCGTTATCCCTCCAACAGCAATGGAGCGAGACATGGCCAACGACAACACCGCACGCGATACGGATCGTGTCTGGGACCTTATGAAGAAGATCGGCTTTGCGATGCTGGTCACGCGCGATGGTGACAAGCTTCGCGCCCGGCCGATGAGCGCGTATCTCGAACGCGACGAAAACGCGATCTATTTCCTCACCGACGCGCGTCGTCACAAGGACGAGGAAATCACCCGTAACCCCGGCATCAATCTGTCTTTCGCCAATGCGAGCGACCAGAAATACGTTTCGATCACGGGCACCGCGATCGTCTCCAACGATCGGGCGAAGATCAAGGAATTGTTTTCGACGCCGGCGAAAGCGTGGTGGAGCAGTGCCGAAGATCCCGACATTCGGGTGCTGAAAATCACGCCCGATGAAGCCGAATTCTGGGACTCACCGGGCTCGGTGATTAGCTACGTCAAGATGGCGGCCGCTGCCATGACAGGCTCGCGCCCCGACATCGGCGACAATCGCAAGGTGGCGATGTAGATGCCGATCGACCCACAAGAGGACCCGCCGATCAATCCCGGAAACCCGGTCGAACCACCACAGGAAAGCCCGCCGGGAAATCCCCCGCCCGAGGTCCCGCCGCCGATGCACGAGCCCGGCGAACCTCCGAGGCCGGAGGAATTGCCGGGCCGCACGCCGGACGAATTGCCGGTGCGCGGACCGCAGGGGCCGACCGCGCCCTCGCCTGCAACCGACATGTGAGTATGTTAGATGCTGGCATGCCAGCGCGTGATCTGATTCGCGCGACGCGGATATGCCGCAGGGACAATGCGCACACATCGTTTTAAACGACCCTCTGAATGCGTCATGAACAAAGCCGCAATGGGGCTTCGCGCTGACAGAAATAAATACAAACCCGCCTTCAAAGCCCGCCACAATCCGGCCTAACGCTTGTTCGTTGATCGTCAGAGCTTGACGACAAGCTTTTGTTGCCGAGGACTCGTATCAAGAACTTGTTGCAAGACCTTCTGAGAATTTTCCGGGGATCCAGACCATCATGACAAAACTTCGTTTGTTGCTGCTCGCCACCACAGCTCTGACAGCGCTGCAATTTGCAAGCGCGCCATCGCATGCGCAAACCGCGCCACTGGTTATGGCTCAAGCCAAGGAAGAACTTGGTCCCGACGGAAAACCCAAGCAGCCGCCAAAGGGAGCGCCGCCGCCCGCTCGTCCGGCACCTCCGGCTGCAGCACCGCCGCATCCTGCACCGCCAGCTCCGCCGGCCGCCGCCCCGCCACCGCATCCCGCACCTCCCGCTGCGGCACCGCCGCCGCACCCGGTAGCTCCGCCGCCCGCGGCCGCACCTCCGCCGCGGCCCACACCGCCACCGGCACCTCCGCCGCATCCTGCACCGCCGGCTCCTCCGGCCGCAGCGCCAGCCCCGGCTGCGCCCAAGCCTCCCACTCCGCCAGTTGCTGCGCCCGCTGCACCGGCTGTACAGCCGCAGCAGAAAAGCGCGCCAACGGCACCGGCCGGACAACCGCAAGAACGAGAGCGAGGTCGGGAAAGACCGGGCACGACACCACAGCCCCCGGCGGGCGGAGCCGCAACAACGCCGGCGACGCCAGCTACACCGGCAACGCCAACAACGCCGACCGTGCAACCGCAGGAGCGAGAGCGAGGACGGGAAAGACCGGGCGCGACACCGCAGCCCCCGGCTGGCGGAGCCGCCACAACACCGGCGACACCCCCAACGCCCCCCGCGGGCACGCCTCCTGCCGTCGGCACACCTCCGGCAGGTCAGAGACCGCAGACCCCGTCAGCGGTTACGCCGCAGACTCAGGTTTCGCCTGGAGCACCGGGAGCACCTCCTCAGCGTGGCCCGCAACCGAACGCCGGCGCTCCGGCAGCAGCTCCGGGGACACCTGGCGCGGCGCCTGCCGTAGCCGGCCAACCGCCCGGCGGCGCGGCCTTCGTGCGGCATGCGGCGCCAGCCGTAACGGCGCCGATTCCAGCCGCCCCCGCACCGGCCGCTGCATTGACTCCGATTGCGCCGGGAGCAGCTCCGCAAGGGCCGCGCCGCATGGAAGACTTCCGTGGTGCGCGGCAGGAGAGCGACCAGGGCGGCCGCAAGGTCTTTACGGAACCCGGCCGGGTCATCGTGGTCGATCCGGGTGGCCAGTCGTTCATTCGTCATAACGAAGAAGACCGATTCCGTTTCGGCGCCCGCGATATCCAGACCCAGCAGGTCGGTGGCGATACCCGCACCATCGTGATTCGTCCCGATGGCTCGCAGATCATCACCGTCACCGGCCGCGACGGGCTGTTGCTTCGCCGGATCCGCCGGGATCGGGAAGGCCGCGAGATCATCATCATCGACAACAGCTATCGCGATCCCAGCGCGGTGGGCGGTTTCTATGTCGATCTGCCGCCGCCGGTGCTTCGGATTCCCTACGACCGCTACATCGTTCAGGCCGACGACGCGTCACCGGACCTGATCTACGAGACCATGGAAGCACCGCCGGTAGATCGGATCGCGCGACGTTATTCGCTCGATGAAATCCGCTTCAGCCCGTCAGTGCGCATGTTGATGCCGAGCATCGATCTCAACACCATCAACTTCGCCACGGGATCGTGGGATATTCCGCCCGATCAGGCAGCAAGGCTGCAGGTGATCGCGGACGGACTCAATCGGGCGATCGCGCGCAACCCGCGCGAGGTGTTCCTGATCGAGGGTCACACCGATGCGGTCGGCAACAGCGTCGATAACCTCTCGCTATCGGATCGCCGCGCCGAATCCGCCGCCGAACTACTGACACAGCAGTTCAACGTGCCGGCGGAAAACCTGACCTCGCAGGGTTACGGCTCGCAATATCTGAAAGAACAGACCGACGGGCCGAGCATCATCAACCGTCGCGTCACCGTCCGCCGGATCACGCCGCTGCTCAACGGCGGTACGGCCTCGTTGCCGCCGCCGCCCCCGGGCATCGCACCGCCGCGGTAAGAGTGAGGTCTTTGCAGAAATGAAAATGGCCGGGAGAAATCCCGGCCATTTTTTGATGCGTATTATCTCAACGTGTCGTCCACGCGTACGCGGGGACGACGAAGGCGTTGAATCGCTTCAATCCTTATCGGTCTCGAGCTTGAAGATGTGCGAGCTGTCGCCAATCGATAGCAAACCCGTCTCGGCATAGAGATTGAGCTTGGCGCGGGTGTCGATGATATCGAGATTGCGCATGGTCAACTGGCCGATGCGGTCAGCCGGCGTGAATGCGGCATCCTCTACCTTCTCCATGCTCAACCGCTCCGGCTGATAGGTCAGGTTCGGGCTCTGCGTGTTCAGGATGGAATAGTCGTTGCCACGCCGAAGTTCGAGCGTGACTTCGCCGGTGACGGCGCGGGCCACCCAGCGTTGCGCGGTTTCGCGCAGCATCAGGGCCTGCGAATCGAACCACCGCCCCTGATAGAGCAAGCGGCCAAGGCGCATGCCGCTGATTCGATACTGCTCGATGGTGTCTTCGTTATGGATGCCGGTGATCAGGCGCTCATACGCAATGTGCAGCAACGCCATGCCGGGCGCTTCATAGATGCCACGGCTCTTGGCCTCGATGATCCGGTTCTCGATCTGGTCGCTCATGCCAAGGCCATGCCGGCCACCGATGGTGTTGGCCTCGAGAAACAGCGCGACCGGATCGGCGAAGGTCTGGCCGTTCAGCGCGACGGGCTGCCCCTCCTCAAAACGCACGGTGACCGTTTCGGCTTTGACGGCACAATCGTCGCGCCAGAACGGCACGCCCATGATCGGATTGACGATCTTGATGCCGCTATCCAGGCCCTCGAGATCCTTGGCTTCGTGGGTCGCGCCGAGGATATTGCTGTCGGTCGAATACGCCTTCTCGGCGCTCATCTTGTAGTCGAAGCCATTGGCGGTCAGGAACGCCGACATTTCCGAACGGCCGCCCAACTCGTCGATGAATTGCTGGTCGAGCCAGGGCTTGTAGATCTTGAGGCTCGGATTGGTCAGCAGGCCGTAACGGTAGAACCGCTCGATATCGTTGCCTTTGAACGTCGAACCATCGCCCCAGATGTTGACGCCGTCTTCCTTCATCGCCGCGACCAGCATCGTGCCGGTCACCGCGCGACCGAGCGGCGTCGTGTTGAAATAGGTTATGCCGCCGGTGGAGATGTGGAACGCACCGGACTGGATCGCAGCGATACCTTCGTGAACCAGTTGGGTGCGGCAATCGACGAGACGGGCTTTTTCGGCACCGAAGCCCATCGCCTTGCGCGGAATCTCGTCATAGTCGGCCTCGTCGGGCTGGCCGAGATTGGCGGTATAGCCGAAGACGCGCGCGCCTTTCTGTTTCATCCACAGCAGCGCCGCGCTGGTGTCGAGACCGCCCGAGAAGGCAATGCCGACTTTTTCGCCCTTGGGCAGGCCTTTCAGGATCGTACTCATCGAACTTCCAATCGGTCGTAATGGCCAAATGTTTCTGACTGCGCGGATATCAAATTTCGGGCCTGTCGGCACGCGTTTAATCGCGGGCCGATTGTCCCGTCCTGCGGAAACGAGCGCTAAACCGGGTCAAGGCGGCATCGACGCGCTCATCCGTGAGCCGGGTCGATGGCCAGCGGTAAATATAACCGTGCGCCAGCCAGATCACCAGAAACGTGACCAGACCCGCAATCGCTACATCGGTAAAGAAATGCCCGCCAAACGACATCCGGAGCGCGCTGGTAGTGACGCCGAATACGGTCGCAGCGGCGTAAGCCAGCGGCCGCCAAGGGAGCGGTGTCAGAGCCGCGGGCGCGTAGGTCCAGAACGCGGTGGCGCCCTCGCCCGAGAAGAACGAACAGTTTCGCCCGCACGTCCCGCGCGGATCCCACCACGCCACGAAGGGCTCGGTTCCGTTGAATTGCGTCACCGTTACCGGGCGCGGACGTCCCCAGTAGCTCTTGAAAGTGAGATTGGTGAGAACGCCCGCCGACAGCAGCAGCGTGATCAACAGAAAGACCATTGCGCGACCTGACATCAGCAATGGCCGGTCCGGCCGCGCCAGCTTCACGATCAAGGCGACGAGAGCCGGCAGCGCCAGGCCCCACGCGATCCACATCGCACCATCGCGCGCAATCGCAGCCAGCTTGTTGAACTTGAGCGGAAAGGTTTTGGCCGCCGGATCGTAAAACAGTCCGGCCAATTTCAGATCGAGTTCGGGGTAGATCCCGAACAGCAATCCGACGATCAGCGTCAAAGCCAGCGCGATAAACAATCCAGTACGGTTCATGGCGCGGGGTTTAGCCGAGGGAGATGATGATGAAAAGGCCGCGGTGAAGAGCTGGTACTTCAGGATGACGGGGGCGAATCCGGCGGCGGGGGTGAATGCGCCGGCAGTGGCGGCGGCAGCCGCAGCGGACGCCGCGGTTCGCGCCATGCGCCGGCGTTACGGCCCGCGATCATCCAGTAGATCGCGCCCGCGACGATCCCCGCGCCGGTCATGATTTCGAGGTGACGCCGCACGATGCCATCGAAACGCAGCGTCTCGGTATCGAACGGAATCAAGCCGAGATAGCAGGCCAGACCAACAATGCCGCCACCGACCGCATAGGTCAGCGCGCCCCGGATATAAAACGCCTCGGTGATCAAGACCACGATCATCGCCGGCAGCAGCGCAAAGCCGCTGACAAAGATGAAGCCAAAGCCGATCACGACATTTATTGCGTCCTGATCAACGGGCCGAATTCCGAGATCGCTGAATTCCGGAAACAGCACCGCGGCGACGACGATCATTCCCGCCACCAGACAGGCCGCGAAAAATCCGAACAGAATGACAAACAAGCGGCCGATCAGCGCCATTAGGTCAAACCAAAATCGCTGTCATTCCGGGGCGATGCAAAGCATCGAACCCGGAATCTCGAGATTCCGGGTCTGGTGCTGGCGCACCATCCCGGAATGACGGAATTTGAATGGTGTTGCCTGCTCTTTCTGAAGGATGGGCCGAGCATGAATCGCGTCACGCCGATCAATCCGTCATCGCCATGGCACGCAGCGCCTGCCGCTCGCGCACCGACAGTTTCTCGGTCTCCGATTTCAACTGGCCGCAAGCGGCCAGGATATCGCGACCGCGCGGTGTGCGCACCGGCGAGGAGTAGCCGGCGTTGAAAACATATTCGGAGAACTTTTCGATCTGATCCCAGTCCGAACATTCGTAGCGGGTACCCGGCCACGGATTGAACGGAATGAGATTGATCTTGGCCGGAATGCCCTTCAGGAGCTTCACCAGCAGTTTGGCATCGTCGAGTGAATCATTGACGCCCTTGAGCATCACATATTCGAAGGTGATGCGCCGCGCATTGGAGGAGCCCGGATAGTCGCGGCAGGCCTGCAGCAATTCGGCGATCGGGTATTTCCGATTCAGCGGCACCAGTTCGTTGCGCAATTCGTCGCGCACAGCATGCAGCGAGATCGCGAGCATGACACCGATTTCGTCGCCGGTCCGGATGATGTTCGGCACCACGCCCGAGGTCGACAGCGTGATGCGGCGCCGGGAAATGCCGATGCCTTCATTGTCGGCGACGATCAACAGCGCATCGCGCACCGCGTCGAAATTATACAGCGGCTCGCCCATGCCCATCATCACCACATTGGTGACGAGGCGGCTGCCGGTCGGGGTTTCGCGGTCGGCCCAGTCGTTGAGACGATCGCGCGCCACCATGATCTGGCCGACGATTTCACCCGCGGTGAGATTGCGCACCAGCCGCTGTGTGCCGGTGTGGCAGAATGAGCAAGTCAGCGTGCAGCCGACCTGCGAGGAGACGCACAACGTGCCGCGATCGGTTTCCGGAATGTAGACGCACTCGACCTCATGCGCCTTCTCGAGCGTGTCGCCGCTCGGCAACCGCAACAACCATTTGCGGGTGCCGTCGTTGGATATCTGCTCCGCGACCACTTCGGGGCGCGCGACCGTGAAATGCTGCTCAAGTTCGCTGCGCATTCCCTTGGAAATGCTGGTCATCTGCGCAAACTCTTGCGCGCCGCGGACATAGATCCAGTGCCACAATTGCTGCACGCGCATCTTGCGCTGCGCTGGCGCCACGCCAATCGCCCCGAGTTGCTCGGCGATCTCGGCGCGTGACAATCCGACCAGCGACGGCTTGGCCGGTGGCACATAGGTTTCCAGCGCGACCTTTTCCAAAGGCGCGTTCTGGGACGCATCGGCGGCGCGGCCGGCTTCGATGGACGTGCTGATCATTGTTTCGCTCATGGCCCTCAAATAGGCCTTCCAGGGTCCGCTGGAAAGCCACCAAATGCAGCCATTTAGAGGTGAAAAGGCCCGTTAACGCCTGCAATCCTGCGCCAGCCGGTCGAGCGCCTGGGCAAGGCCCTTCAGCGAGAAGGTATCGGTGGTCTCGGTACCTTTTGCCGACACGCCCTTGACGGTGACATCGGCCGATTTGCGCATCGCATCAACCATCCGCTCTTCCTCGGCGGCGTTCTTGATCCAGAGGCCATCGCCCTGGGTGTACATCGCATAGGAACCGCCACCGACCTCGAGCGTCGATTCCGAGCCCGGCTTCAGCGTGTAACCGATCATGATCGAGACTTCGTTGCTGACCTTTTCGGCCGGGCGCGTCGAGACAAACGCATAGGCCGGGTCGCGCGGACGATTCGGCGGATTGGTTTTCGATGATGAGGGTTTGGCCAGCGCGAAACAAACCTTCTTGCCGTTCGGTGTCGCAGTGTAGGCGCCCCAGGTACCGAACTGACCGACCAGTGTCGGCTCCGCACCGCCCGCGGCCGCAACAGCCGGGGCTGGCGCAGGCGCCGCCGGCTTGGCGGTGCCTTTCGACGATGTGCTCTGGGCCTGCGCAAGGCTCATAGCCCCGCACACCAGCACGATCGCCACCAGCGCTGTCAGCATTTGCCGCACGGACATCACCAAGTCTGGTTCCCCCATCATTGTGACTGGAAGATGGCCCGGTCTCGCATCGTCACAGCAGCGATGGATAGCCGGGAAATGCTTTTTTGGGAAGGCAGTTAGCCGCATGTGAACAGGGACAGGTTGTCGCCACGTGTCCGCACCGCGATCTCGCCGGAAGCCGATACCCGAATCAGATTGTAGCCCGGCTTCAAATCCGGCATGAAGCTGACAAATATCGTGCCGCCCAAAACGCAGGTGTCTTCATGAAAGCCATTCTCTGCTCGCAATATTGCGGACCCGACGATCTCGTATTGGCCGATGTGCCAGATCCGGTGGCGGGACCCAATGAGGCGGTCATCGCGATCAAAGCCGCGGCGCTGAATTTCTTCGACCTGCTGATGATCCAGGGCAAATACCAGATCAAGCCGCCGTTTCCGTTTTCACCGGCGGCGGAAGTCGCCGGGATCATCGAGAGCGTTGGTGCAGGGGTTACCGATCTCAGGGTTGGCGACCGCGTGGTGGCGTCGTGCGGCCATAATGGTGCGCGCGAGAAGATCGCGCTGCCGGCGAGTTCGATCGTGAAAATTCCCGACAATCTCGATTTCGATCGCGCCGCCGGAATCATCATCATCTACGGCACCGCGCTGCATGCGCTGGAAGATCGCGCCAGCCCCAAACCCGGCGAGACGCTGGCGGTTCTCGGCGCCGCCGGCGGCACCGGTCTCGCGGCCTGTGAGCTGGGTAAATTGATGGGCCTGAAGGTGATCGCCTGCGCTTCATCCGAGGAGAAACTCGAATTCGCCAAGGCGCATGGCGCGGAGCTGGGCCTGAACTACACCACTGAAGATCTCAAGGAAGGCCTGCGCCGGCTCACCGGCGGCAAGGGCGCCGATATTATTTTCGATCCGGTCGGCGGCAGCTATGCCGAAGCGGCGCTGCGCTCGATCGCATGGGAAGGCCGTTTCCTGGTGATCGGATTCGCCGCCGGCGACATTCCGAAAATGCCGCTCAATCTGGCGCTTTTGAAAGGCTGCGATATTCGCGGCGTATTCTGGGGCGCGTGGGCGCGTATCAATCCGGAGAAGAACCGCGCCAATCTGGAAAAGCTGGTGAAGTGGACCGCGGAGGGCAAGATCTCATCGCATGTCGATCGCACCTTCCCGCTGGCGCAAACCGCCGACGCGCTGAAAGTGCTCGCGGGCCGCAAGGCGATGGGCAAGGTGATCCTGCATCCCTGATGCAAAACGCGGCGGCTATTGTTCCGGCTCGATCCCACGCTTGAGCGCGGCACGCGCGGCATCGCGATGTTCCGGCTTGATGTGAACCGCGACCATCCGGATCGCAGTGGCAAGCACCGCGGCGTCGTCGGTGAAACCGAGCACCGGCAGCATGTCCGGGATGAAATCGAACGGCAGAATGAAATAGGCGATGGCGCCGAGCAGCGCTGCCTGGACGTGGCGCGGGGTCTCTTTGTCGAACGCGCAGTAATAGGCGCTCAGCAAATCCTCGGCGAACGGCAGCCTGACCGCGACGCGCTTCAGCTTCTTCCAGAAGCGCCGGCGCACGCTTTCGCGGTCTTTCGCCAGCTCCTCGGCCGGCTCAAAGCCCACGGTATGTTCCGACATCATCGCCAGACTCTCCTTAAGACTGCCTCCCCTTGAGGCTGCGGCCGGTCGCCGCGGCGAATACCCCCTCAAGCTGGTGATGTCGCATCGACGCCGCAAGATTTGCAAAATTTGCTGGCGCGCGACCCGATCAGGCCACCCCGAACTGGCCCGCGATGGCGTTCATAGCCTTGGCCAGCGCAATATCCAGCGCGGTGACGCCTCCGGCATCATGGGTCACCAGAACCACTTCTACCGTCTTGTAAACGTTGCGCCATTCCGGATGATGGTCGCTCTTCTCGGCGACCAAAGCGGCGCGGGTCATGAACCCGAACGCCTCGTTGAAATCCTTGAAAACGAAGGTCCGCTCGATCGCTTCGCGGCCGGTTGTCTCGGTCCAACCGGGCAACTCTTTCAGGGCCGATTTTCGCGCTTCCGCCGACAGCCGCTCCGCCATGATGGCCTCCATTTGGTCCGAACTTTATCCTAACACTGAACCTAACCCTTTGGATCCATTTCAAAATAGGACCTCGCGGGGGCGCCAACGGTAACCATGACGCGGTTGTAACCCCACGGCGGCGGGAAATTTGCTACAATATGAGCCTAATCGCCTCGGCAACACGACATTGGACCTCAAACGATTGTTTTCCAGATCGATGACCGACGGCCCTAACCTCGCCGAACAACTTTCGACGCCCTCGCCACGCTCGGCGAAGCGCCGGATGATGTTCATCACGCTGGCCGGAGTCCTGGCCATCGTCGGCTCGCTGGCGGGTGGCTATTATTTTGCGTCGCGGCCGGTGACGTTGCGGATCGCGGTTGGTCCAGCCAATAGCGATGACGTCAAGGTTGTTCAGGCGCTGACGCAGGCCTTCAACCAGACACACAGTCACATCCGCTTGCGCCCGCTGCAGACCGATGGCCCGACCGCTAGCGGTGATCTGCTCGCCGACAGCAAGACCGATCTTGCGATCATCCGTGGCGATCTCGATGTGCCGAAAACTGCGCAGGCGGTGGCGACGCTGCGCAAGAACGTCGCGGTGCTGTGGGTGCCCGCACCGGTGAAAGTCAAAGGCAAGAAGGCCGCGCCGAAGATCACCAAGATTGCGCAACTCGCCGGGCGTCGCATCGGCGTCGTCGGCCGCACTCCAGCCAATGTCAATCTGCTCAAGGTGATCCTGCAGCAATATGGCGTCGACCCGAGCAAGGTCGAGATCGTTCAGTTTCCCGCCCCCGAAGCCGCCGACGCAGTCCGCAGCCAGAAGGCGGATGCCTATATCGCCGCCGGCCCGCTCAACAGCAAGATTACCGCGGAGGCGATCGCGGCCTCGACGCATGATGGGGTCACGCCGACCTTCCTCGCGATCGATTCAGCCGAGGCTATTGCGCAAAATCACCCGGCATACGAGGCGGCGGAAATTCCTGCCGGCGCGTTCGGTGGCTCGCCCGACCGGCCCGACGACGAGATCAAGACGATCAGCTTCTCGCACCACATTGTGGCGCGCAAGGACCTCTCGGAAACCACGGTCGCGGCCTTCACCCGGCAATTGTTTGCGATCCGCCAATCGGTGATGTCCGAATTCCCGCTGGCGGCGAAGATTGAAACGCCGGATACCGACAAGGATGCCGCGATCCCGGTGCATCCGGGCGCCGCGGCCTTTGTCGACGGCGAGGAAAAGAGCTTCCTCGATCGCTACAGCGATTACATCTGGTGGGGGCTGATGTTGCTGTCCGCGACGGGCTCTGCCGGCGCGTGGTTCGCAGGTTATCTGAAAAAGGACGAGCGCAACAACAACTCGTCGCTGCGCGAACGCCTGCTGGACATGCTCGCGGCCGCGCGCCGCAGCGATTCCATCGAAGAACTCGACACCATGCAGGCCGAAGCTGACACCATATTGCGCGATACGCTGATCAGCTTCGAGCATGGCGCGGTCGAAGAAGGCGCGTTGACCGCCTTCAATATTGCACTCGAGCAATTCCACAACGCCGTCGCCGACCGCAAGGCGTTGTTGATCAGCATGCCGCAAAATCTGCAGAGGGCTGGCGCCCAGTTTCGCGCGACCGGAACGCTGTAGGCAGTTCCTGGCCCCGGCTCCGCGCCCGCTGCAATCGAACTGTCACACTATTCTCCTAGGTCTGTCTGCGAGCCTTCTCTGCAAGCCATGGCGCCCAAGACTCGACACATCAGCCTCGGCGCATTCCGACGATCGATCAGGGAGACCCGCATGCCGGTCAAGATTCCTCGCTGGACTTCTCAGAGACTTTCCCGCCGGCGTTTTCTTTCGACCGCCGCCACGGCAGGCGCCGGCGCACTGGGCACCATCGCGATGCCCTATCTCAGCCGCGCGGCTGACCGGCCGCAGATCACCCACGGCGTGCAATCCGGCGATGTCGGCACCGACGGCGGCGTTGTGTGGGCGCGTGCGGACCGCCCCTCGCAAATGATGGTCGAGGTCGCGACAACCGAATCCTTTGCCAATGCGCGGGCTCTGCCGCCGATCGCGGCGTTGCCCGAGAGCGACTTCACCGCGAAAATGCTGCTGGAAAATCTGCCGGCCGGGCAGGATATTTTCTACCGCGTCAAATTTCGCGACCTATCGCACACCGACGTCTCCGGTGAGCCGGCGATCGGCCGCTTCCGTACCGCGCCGGCTGACCGGCGCAATGTCAGCTTCGTCTGGGGCGGTGACGTCGCCGGTCAGGGCTGGGGCATCAATCCCGACGACGGCGGCATGGTCACCTTCGCGACCATGCGCAAGCACCGGCCGGACTTCCTGCTTCATTCCGGCGACACCATCTATGCCGACGGTATCATCTCCGCCGAGGTGAAACTGCCTGACGGCAAAATATGGAAGAATGTCACAATCCCGGAGAAGGCAAAGGTCGCCGAGACACTCGACGAATACCGAGCGGCGCATAAGTACAATTTGCTCGACGACAATGTCCGCGCCTTCAATGCCGAGGTGCCTATCTTCGTGCAGTGGGACGACCACGAGGTCACCAACAACTGGTCGGCATCCAAGCAACTCCCCGCGGCCTACAAGGAACGCGACATCGCGCTGCTCGCGGCGCGCGCCGGCCGCGCGTTTCACGAGATGTATCCGATGCGCGAAAGCATCGTCGAACCGGGCCGGGTCTATCGCACCCTGAACTACGGGCCGCATCTCGACGTGTTCATGCTGGATGAGCGCAGCTATCGCGGCCCCAACGGTCCGAACCTGCAAACCACCTATGGTCCGGACAGCTACTTCATCGGTCCCGATCAACTGGCCTGGCTCAAGCGCGCGCTGTTGAATTCGCGCGCCACCTGGAAGGTGATCGCGTCCGATATGCCGCTGAGCCTGATCGTCTATGACGACGCCGACCATAAAAAAGGTTCGGAAGCCTTCGCGCAAGGCGACGGCCCGGCACGTGGCCGCGAACTTGAGATCGCCGAGGTGCTGCGCTTCATCAAGACGTCGGGCGTAACCAATACCGTTTGGCTGACGGCGGATGTGCACTACACCGCCGCGCACTACTACAATCCGGACAAGGCGCAGTTTCAGGAATTCGAGCCGTTCTGGGAATTCGTTTCCGGCCCCTTGCACGCCGGAACATTCGGGCCGAGCGAACTCGACAACACCTTTGGGCCGGAGGTGAAGTACTTCAAGGCTCCCGCTCCGGACAAACAGAATGCCCCGCCCTCCGCCGGTCTGCAGTTCTTCGGTCACGTCCAGATCGAAGGCACGACCGGCCAGATGACGGTGACGCTACGCGATCGCGCCGATGTGGCGCTGTGGTCGACCACGCTGGATCCGAAGTTGGGATAACCGAGCGCCCGCGGAGTCCGTCAGCGCTTCACGCCATGGTCCAAGCGGTACTGTTTCAGCACCGCTTCCAGCGCATCGGTCGGACAAGGTTTCGGTAGTCTCGGCCGGTGCGCGAAGGCCGCCGGAAGCCTGACATCGGCGCCATATCCGGTAATGAAGACGAACGGAATCCGCAGCGCCTCGAGCCGCTCGGCGACCGCAAAACTCTTTTCACCGGTCAGGCCGACATCGAGCAGGGCGAAATGCGGCGCCCGCTCGGCGATCATTTCGAGCGCCCTGGCGACATTTCCCGCGGTGCGAACCTCCTGCACCCCAAGCCCGAGAATCCTGTCTTCGAAATCGAGCGCGATGATCGGATCGTCCTCGACGATCAGGACGTCCCTGGGCCACGCGCAAAGGCTGTCGGAAGAGGTCGTTTCCATCGTCTCACTGGCGTCATGCATCGAAATGGAACCCGGACCAAGGCGAGTTGGAACCCGGCCTGCCGTTGGCGCTTTAACACCTGCAGGTTCCCCATATGAAACCCATCATCGAGCTCTCGTCTGTGCACTTGTGCACATAACTCTCCGGTTAGATCAGTTATTGTCGAAGCCATTGGGAGCAGAGGGATATTTTAGATGGCCGCGCCAGCTGCAAAGGATTCGGACAATTCTGATCGGCCGTTCAACAACCTGTTGCGGCGGCTCAACCCCAGGGATTTCGGGCTGATCGCGGCGAATCTCGGGCCCGCAGAGGCGGTGGCAGGCGATCTGCTTTACAATCCCGGCGACGACGTCGAGATCGTCCATTTTCCCTGCGGGCCCAGCCTCGCGACCTATCTGGTTCCCAACGAAGACGGCCGCGACGTCGAGACCATTCTGGTCGGCCGCGAAGGCGCTGTCGGCGGTATCGTTAGCCTGGGCCATCTGCCGGCCTATACCCGCATCATGGTCAAGTTCGGCGGCCCGTTCGTGCGCCTGCATGTCGGGAAGCTGGACGCGGCGAAAACCGCTTCCCCCACCCTGCGCAATGTGTTCGCCCGCTATGCTGATTGCATGCTGGCCCAGATGTTCCAGTCGACCGCCTGCAACGCGATCCATTCGATCGAACAGCGCACCGCGAAATGGATCATCTCGGCGATGGAACGCACCGACGGCGACAACACCGTACCGTTGACCCATGAGCAGCTATCGACCCTGTTGGGGGTCGGCCGCAGCTACACCAGCCGGGTAATCCAGACTTTCAAGGCGGAAGGGGTGCTGGAAACCCGTCGCGGCTCGATCCTGGTTCGCAATCGCGAGGCGCTGCAAAAACGGGCCTGCCTCTGTAATGAATCTGTCAAAAACCACTTCGAGGAAGTGCTACGCGGCGTTTATCCCGCCGAAGGCGAACACAGCAACTGACCCCTAACCGGTTCCTTGTTGGTTTGGCGCCAAAATCAGCTAACCAAATCGTAAACAACGCATTGTTTTCCGGCAATTTCTGACTATATTGCGCCGCAACGAGTAGGGTGTGCCCGGTCCTTTGGCCGGGCTTCCTTTTTGGGCGCCTTGCGCCCTCTCGAACTCCAGGTTTCTGAGTGTGATCCGGAAAAGTGGGTCCCGGTTTTCCGGCGAGATCGCGCTCCAGCATTGTCCGAGCCAGAAGAAGAGCTATGAACCTTCGCAACATCGCCATCATCGCCCACGTCGACCACGGCAAGACCACGCTCGTCGACAAATTGCTGCAGCAATCCGGCACCTACCGCGACAACCAGCGTCAGGTCGAGCGTGCCATGGACTCCAACGATCTGGAGCGCGAGCGCGGCATCACCATTCTCGCCAAATGCACTTCGGTGCATTGGGAAGACACCCAGATCAACATCGTCGATACCCCCGGCCACGCCGATTTCGGCGGTGAGGTCGAGCGCATCCTGTCGATGGTCGACGGCGTCATCGTTCTCGTGGACGCCGCTGAAGGTCCGATGCCGCAGACCAAATTCGTGGTCGGCAAGGCGCTGAAGCTCGGCCTGAAGCCGATCGTCGCGATCAACAAGGTCGATCGCCCGGACGCCCGCGTCACCGAAGTCGTCAACGAAGTGTTCGACCTGTTCGCAGCACTCGACGCGACCGACGATCAACTCGACTTTCCGATTCTGTACGGGTCGGGCAAGAACGGCTGGATGGGAACGACGCCGGATGCGTCGCACGATGTCGGCATGAAGCCGCTATTCGATCTCGTCATCAAGCATGTGGCGCCGCCTGTGGTCGAGGAAGGCCCGTTCCGCCTGCTCGGCACCATTCTGGAGGCCAACCCCTATCTCGGCCGCATCATCACGGGGCGTATCGCGTCCGGTTCGGTCAAGCCGAACCAGTCGGTGAAGGTGCTGTCGCGCGACGGCAAGCTGGTCGAAACCGGCCGCATTACCAAGATCCTCGCTTTCCGTGGCCTTGAGCGCCAGCCGGTCGAATTGGCCGAAGCCGGCGACATCGTCGCGATCGCGGGCCTGCCCAAGGGCACCGTGGCAGATACCTTCTGCGATCCGAGCGTCGACACTCCGATCCAGGCCCAGCCGATCGATCCGCCGACGGTGTCGATGTCGTTCATCGTCAACAACTCGCCGCTGGCGGGTACCGAAGGCGACAAGGTTACGAGCCGCCTGATCCGCGATCGCCTGCTGCGCGAAGCCGAAGGCAATGTCGCGCTGCGCGTGGTCGAGGCCGCCGACAGGGATTCGATGGAGGTGTCGGGCCGCGGCGAATTGCAGCTCGCGATCCTGATCGAGACCATGCGCCGCGAAGGCTTTGAGCTGAGCGTATCGCGTCCGCGCGTCGTGCTGACCAAGGACGAGAACGGCCAGATGCTGGAGCCGGTCGAGGAAGTCGTCATCGACGTCGACGAGGAATTCTCCGGCGTGGTTGTGCAGAAGATGAGCGAACGCAAGGCCGAGATGATCGAGATGCGCCCGTCCGGCGGCAATCGCCTGCGGCTGGTGTTCTACGCGCCGACCCGCGGCCTGATCGGCTATCAGGGCGAGTTGATGACCGACACCAAGGGCACGGCGATCATGAACCGCCTGTTCCACGATTACCTGCCCTACAAGGGCGACATCCAGGGCCGCCGCAACGGCGTCTTGATCTCCAACGATCAGGGCGAGGCCGTGGCCTATGCGATGTTCAAGCTGGAAGATCGCGGCCCGATGATGATCGAGCCGGGCTGGAAGGTCTACAAGGGCATGATCGTCGGCGAGCACACCCGCGACAACGACCTTGAGATCAACATCCTCAAGGGCAAGCAGCTCACCAACATCCGCACCACCTCGAAGGATGAAGCGGTGCGGCTGACGCCGCCGATCCGCATGACCCTCGAAAAGGCACTGGCCTACATCGAGGACGACGAGCTGGTCGAGATCACGCCAAAGTCGATCCGCCTGCGCAAGCGCCACCTCGACGCCAACGAGCGCAAGCGCGCGGAAAAGTCCAAGGAAGCGGTAGCGTAAGCAGAAGCTGTCATGCCCCGCGAAAGCGGGGCATCCAGTAATCGCCGCGACCAGAAGTAAACCGAGACGGCGCGGCGTACTGGATCATCCGCTTACGCGGATGATGACACCGCCACCCGGGTTGGCTTCAGGCCCACACCCGAACGTGCTAGAGCCAAGGCATGTCCCTTCCCTCCACAGTCGATGTCGCGATCATCGGCGCCGGCGCCGCCGGCCTCGGCGCTGCGCATGCGCTGAAGCGCTCCGGCCTCACTACCCTCGTGCTGGAAGCCCGCGACCGCGTCGGTGGCCGCGGCCACACCATCATGGCCGCGCCCAACATCACCTTCGACCTCGGCTGCGGCTGGCTGCATTCTGCCGACAAGAATTCGTTCGTCGGGATCGCCACAGAATTGAATTTCGAGGTCGACAAGACGTTGCCGCCCTGGCGCGAGCGCGCCTATGGCAAGGCCTTTCCACAACAGGACCGCGACGAGTTCATCCGCGCCATCGATGAATTCTACGAGCGCGCCGAAGAAGCCGCCAAAAGCGGCCGCGACGGGCCCGCCAACGCTTGCCTTGAGCCCGGCAATCGCTGGAACCCGATGCTCGATGCGATTTCGACCTACATCAACGGCTGCGAACTCGACCAGGTCTCGATCCTCGACATGGACAACTATGAGGACACCAACCTCAATTGGCGAGTCCGACACGGCTATGGCGCGCTGATGGCGGCCTATGGCGCGTCCTGCGAGATCGCAGTGAATACGCAGGTCACGCTGATCGATCACTCCGGCCAGCAGGTGCGGATCGAGACTTCAAGGGGCACGCTCACGGCCAATAAAGTCATCATCACCGTGCCGACCAATCTGATCGCTGTTGAAGCCATTCGTTTCCACCCCGCACTGCCCGCCAAGGTGGACGCCGCGCGCGGCCTGCCGCTGGGTCTCGCCGACAAGGTGATGCTGGCGCTCGATGACCCCGATGCACTGCCGGCGGACGGCAATCTACGCGGCGCCACCATGCGTACCGCGATGGGCACCTATCATCTGCGCCCGTTCGGCCAGCCCTGCATCGAAGGCTTTTTCGGCGGCAGGTTCGCCCAGGAATTGGAAGACGCAGGCCAAGGCGCACTGGCGGCACAGTCGATCGACGAGATCGCCGCCCTGCTCGGCAATGATTTTCGTCGCAAGCTAAAACCGCTGTCGGAATCGCGCTGGTCCCACGACCCCTTCGCCCGCGGCTCCTATTCGCACGCCCTACCCGGCCACGCCGGCAACCGTGCAATCCTCGCCGCGCCGGTCGATGGGCGGTTGTTCTTTGCCGGCGAGGCTACGTCGCCTAACTTTTTCTCGACGGCGCATGGGGCGCGGGACAGTGGCAAGAGGGCGGCGGGGGAAGTTTTTCCCGGCGGAACCAGCCGATCCTGACTCCGTCATTCCGGGGCACGCACCTTCGCTTGAACCCGGAATCTCGAGATTCCGGGCCTGGTCCTTCGGACCATCCCGGAATGACAACCAAGTCCTACTCTAACACCCTCGCCCGAAACTCGGCATCCGGCACAAAGCATTCCTCATACTTCCCGAAAATCCGGTAGCGATTGCGCGCGACGAGATTGTAGATCGCATCGCGCAGCGGCTTCGGAAATGCGAACAGCACGCGCACCCAATTCCATCCCGGCAGATTCGACAGCACCGTCAACGCCGCGTCGGATTTGAAATATGCGACGCCGCCATGGATCACGGCATTGGTGTCGGGATCCTCAGGGTTGATACCGAAAGCCTGCGCCAGCTTCGTGCCAAAGCCGGACTGGATCGCGGTGAAGCGAAAGCACCTGTTGATGTCGCGCGCGGCGATGAAGCGGATCCAGCGCGAACAGAACACGCATACGCCGTCGTAGAGAATCACGTCGTCGGGCCACGGCTTCATCATGGTCACCTGTTATCCAGGATCAGCAGTGCCACCAGCATCAACACGATCGCCGGGCCGGTCTTGACCAGTGCGCCGAGCGGCTCGATCCACAGATCGGGCGTGAGGATCGCGGCTCCCAGCGTGTAACCGAGCGATGCGACGATACCCGCGATCAATCCGGCCGCGCAGGTCCGGCGGAAGGTGATCAGGCCGCCGATCGTCATGTCCATCAGGCTGGTGAGAATCGTGACCGGCCCGACCAAGGACGGCGGAAAAGCGTGCGAACTCAGGATCGCGGCCGCAGCGTCGTAGGAAACAAACAGCGCGATGAAACCCGAAACGATCCAAAATACCGACAGGCTCGCGATCACCAGCGCCTTGATCAGAAACAGGCGGGCAAACCATTTATCCTGAATGGTCGCGGAACGCTGCCCCACTGCCTGCAAAAGCGTCTTTGGCACGATACCGGTTGCGGCCATCCATGCCGACGGATCGCCGCTGACCCCGCGCCGCAATTCGGCGATCGCCGTAGAGCGCATCGGCGACATCCAGCCGAGCCAGCTCGTGATGTCACCAAACCTGGCACCCACATCGAGCATGAAGGCGGGCAGCGTCATGCGCGGGAAATGCGTCGTGCCGAACGACCGGCGAAATTGCTCGACCACGCCGCCAAGCGTGACGGGCTGCGGCTGCATCAGATCCCAGACCACGGCGTTCGCGGTCTTATCCCCGATATCGCGGCCGGCAAGCCATGCGATAGCAGCGGATATGTCTTCGACCATCACCGGCTGGAACGGCCTCGCGGATTCGGCCGCAGGTAGCTGCAACGGCAGCGCGGCCAGCGCGCGCAGCATGGCGCTGCCGCCATAGGCTGACGGCGCGAGGACGAAACCCGGCCGCAGGATCGCGTAAGCCACGCCGGACGCGACGATCAGGCGTTCGGCTTCGCGCTTGGTTTGGCTGAACGCAGTATGATCGTCGGCGACGTCGCCTGGAATGGAAATGTGAATCAGCCGGATCGCGCAGCCAGAGGCGCTGACCGCCTGAAGCAACCGCGCGACGAAATCGCGATGCACGGCGCCGACATCGTGGCCCGGGGCGTCCTGCAAGACGCCAAGACAGTTGACCACGACATCGATGCCGTAATCGGCCATCAGCCGTGCCAGCGCATTCCAATCCATCGACAACAGCGGCAGTTCCAGATCGAACGCGCTTGCCTGCTGCGAGGACGAGAATCGCCGGGCAACTCCGATCACCTCAAAACCACGCACGCGCAGATCGTCGTTAACGAACCGCCCGATCAGGCCGGATGCGCCGAGCACGAGAATCTTGCGGGATTTGTCTTCATTCATTCAGGCGCTCTTTGACCGGACATGATGTTGAAATCCTAGAATTGCGGCCTCGCGATCATCAGCCACAGGATAATCATGACCGAGCCGAAGCCGGGAATCCCGAACAGGAACCAGCGGCGAAACAGCGAGAAATAACGCCGCGGCAGCGGTTGATTCCGCAACGCGGCCACCTGTGCCAGGTTACGCATCTCAATTTGCATGAAAATCACCGGTACCCAGAACAGTCCCGCGACCGCATAGAGCCCGAGTGAGGTGACAAGCCAGTGCTCGGCCAACGTCGTCGCCGACAGCAGCATCAAGAGCCCGCCGCTGACCGGCTGCAGGACAACCGCGGTCAACGTGAACAGCATATCCGCAATCACCACCGTGGTCGCGGTACGCGCAATAAATGCCGGATCGCCGCTGCGGTGGGCCATCATCATGAAAAATGCGATGCCCGTGCCGGTGCCAAGAATGACGATCGCGCCAACTACGTGCAGATATTTGACGATGAAATACAGCGTCATCGCTTTTTGACCGTGGCCGCAATCGGCGCCGGCACCTTCAGCGCGCGATCCAGTTCCGGCCCTGCGATTTTGATGCCGGTCTCGGTTTCCGGCAGCCAATGGCCCTCGCCGCCGGCTGCGGCCACGATTCGAAAGTCCACCTTGCCGCCACCGGCGCGGAACGCATCAGCCAGTTTCCGCGACAGGTCCGGCGAAAAATAGCTGTCATTGGCCGCCACCAGCCACGTCACAGGGATGTGCGCGGCCTTGCCGAATTCGGCCGCGGCGGCCAACAGCGTATGCGGCGCGCAGACCTGATTGGGGAAGTCGTTGGCGTGACCGCCACGGCCGGGCGCAAACGCAATGATCGCGGCGACGCCGGGAATCTCGGCGCCCGCGAGCGCCAGCGCGCCCCATCCGCCGGCTGAATGTCCGACAATGATAGCGCCGTCCTGCCGGATAAAGGATTGCCCGCGCAGATAATTCAGCGCCGCCGATATCTCGCTGGCAGTGGCGTGCCCGGAGCGGGAATAGTCCGCCTCGTCGCAGCCGCCCTGATCTTCGAGATATTTGCCGCCGGTCGCGCCATGGCCCGGGCGTTCCGGCACCAGCACGGCAAAGCCGCGCGCGACCAGCCACGCCGCCAGCGCGCGGTATTCGGGCTGCGGCATTTGCGCGCGACGCAACACGTTCTGCACCGAGGCATGTGCAATCACCGCGAGCCGGAACGGCCCGTCGCCCGGCGGGCGAAACAGCACCGCGTGGGCCGCTATATCTGGATCTGGCGACGGCACCAGCCATTGCTGCTCGCGATTGGGTTCACCTTCCGCGCCTTGCGCGCCGAAGCCAGACTGCGCCGCCGCGATCTGGGTCCCGAGGGCGGCCAGCATCAGCAGAGCGAAAAGTGCCTTGAACGATTGCATGAATGGGCCTGGCGCAAGGGTCGGACGGGATTCGGCTGCGGCAGCAGAATACGCACGGCGAATCAAATCCAGCATTTTTCCGGGACCGCACCCCGCAAAAACCCGGGCTCCGGGCCGTCATGCCCTGTCGGGCATCAGCCAACTGCCGTTTTAGGCGGCCGCCTGTCCTCTTTCGGTACAGTCAGACCGTCATACTGATGCAGAAAATCCACAGGTTAACCGATAATTAACGATGGACCTTGAAGCGGACGCGCTGACTTGCTTTGATCAGATCCATGAGCACAACCCTGATCGAGGTTCGGCCGGCCAAAGCTGCGGATGCAGCCGCGGTGGCGTCCACCCATGACGAAGCCTGGCGCTCGGCCTATCAGGGCATCATTCCTGGTGCCGAGCTGGAGAAGCTGATCAACCGTCGCGGCCCGCAATGGTGGGACAGCGCGATCCGCAAAGGCAGCCGCGTCAGCGTGCTGGTGTTCGGCGACAAGGTCGCAGGCTACGCCAATTACGGCCGCAACCGCGCCCGCAGCCTGCACTTCGAAGGCGAGATCTACGAGCTTTACCTGCGGCCGGAATTTCAGGGCCTCGGCTTCGGCCGCCGGCTGTTCGCCGCCGCCAAGCGTGACCTGCTGCAAAGCGGCCTGAAGAGCATGGTGGTATGGGCGCTCTCCGATAACGATCTCGCGACTGAATTCTACCGCGCGCTGGGCGGCCGCATGGTGGCGCGCTCGTCGGAGAAGTTCGGGCCGAAGTCGCTCGACAAGGTCGCCTTCGCCTGGACCAACTGAGCCTTCAAATTGACCGGTTCTTGAACGACGGCAAGAGCGGTTCTGACGCCCTGCGTCAGGTTCAATCCGGTACGTAATTCCCCTCACCCCAAAGCCTCGCGGAGTCATCCATGCGCATTGACGCCATCCCGATCGGGATCAATCCGCCGCACGACGTCAACGTCATCGTCGAAGTACCGGTTGGTGGCGAGCCGATCAAATACGAGATGGACAAGGAGGCCGGCACGCTGGTTGTCGACCGGTTCCTCTATACAGCGATGCGCTATCCCGGAAATTACGGCTTCATTCCGCACACGCTGTCGAACGACGGCGATCCCTGCGATGTGCTGGTCGCCAACACCCGCGCGATCGTTCCCGGTGCGGTGATGAGCGTGCGGCCGGTCGGCGTGCTGTTGATGGAAGACGAGGCCGGCGGCGACGAAAAGATCATCGCGGTGCCTTCCTCCAAGCTGACCCAGCGCTATGACAAGGTGAAAAACTACAGCGACCTGCCGGATATCACGCTGCAGCAGATCCAGCACTTTTTCGAGCACTACAAGGATCTCGAGCCAAAGAAATGGGTCAAGATCCTGCGCTGGTGCGACGCCGACGAAGCGCGCAGGCTGATCCTGGAAGGGATCGAACGCGCAAAGGGGAAGTGACGCGGTTTTACACCGCTGGCTTCCGCAATCCGTGAATCGCACAGGCCGCGCGTAGCGTGTTGACCAAGAGGCACGCCACGGTCATTTGGCCGACTCCGCCCGGCACCGGCGTGATGGCGCCTGCAACCTGCGAGACTTCGGCAAAGGCGACATCGCCGACCAGGCGGGTTTTGCCGTCTACGTCCGGCAGCCGGTTGATGCCGACATCGATCACGGTGGCGCCTGGCTTGATCCAGTCGCCACGCACCATTTCGGGCTTGCCGACGGCGGCGTAGACCAGATCGGCGCGGGCGCATAATTGCGCGAGGTCGCGCGAGCGCGAATGCGCGATCGTCACCGTCACGTTTTCATTCAGCAGCAATTGCACCAGCGGACGGCCGACCAGATTGGAACGGCCGATCACGATCGCATTCATGCCTTCCAGCGTGGCATGCACGCTCTTGGTCAGGATGATGCAGCCGAGCGGCGTGCAGGGCGACAATGCGGCCAGTCCGCCCGCAAGACGCCCGGCATTGTTCGGGTGCAGCCCGTCGACATCCTTGGCCGGATCGATCGCGTTGATAATGGTTTCGGTGTCGAGCGATTTCGGCAGCGGCAATTGCACCAGAATGCCGTGCACGGAGGGATCGCGGTTGAGCTGCGCGATCAGCGTCAGCAGATCGTTTTGCGCGACGTCCGCGGGCAACACATGCTCGAACGACGCCATGCCGGCCGCCTGTGTCTGCTTGTGCTTGCTGCGGACATAGACCTGGCTCGCGGGATCGCTGCCGACCAACACCACCGCAAGGCCGGGCGTGATCCCGTGATCCCGCTGCACGCGCGCGACCTCGTCGGCGACGCGGGCGCGAAGATCGGCGGCAATGATTTTTCCATCGATGATCTGGGCTGTCATCTCAATCCTTCTTCAACGCGGTCAGTTCGCGCAGCATCGCGCCAAGCTTTGCGGGATCGCCATCGACGGCAACCTGCTTGAGGCGCGAGGTCGTGCCGGACAGAATCCGCACACTGGCCTTGGTGACGCCGAGCGCTTTTGCGACCAGCTCCGTCACCGCACGGTTGGCTTCGCCGCCATCGGCGATGGCGCGGACGCGGACCTTGACCACGCTGCGGCCGTTGGCGAGCGTTTCAATACCGTCGATATCGTCGCGGCCGCCCCGCGGGGTGACCCGCAACGCGACGCTGATACCCTGGGTGGAATAGCGCCAAGGGTCAGCCATACATCGTCCGCGATCAGAATACGGCGGGATAAATGTAGTACTGGATCACCCGCTGCAGGAACATGATTATCAGAATCAGGATGATCGGCGAGATATCGAGGCCGCCCAGATTCGGCATGATCGAGCGTATTGGCGCCAGCAGCGGCTCGGTGATCCGGTAGAGGAATTCGGCCACTGCCGACACGAACTGGTTGCGCGTGTTCACGACATTGAAGGCGATCAGCCAGGACAGGATGGCCGAGGCGATCAATAGCCAGACATAGAGATCCAGAACGATGAGAACGATGTCGAGAACGGCACGCATGGCAGGCTTACTCGCGGGGTTCGGTCGTGGATTCGACTTCCTGCTAAATATCGGTTCCCCCCCTCCCAAACAAGGGAACTTCCCGGTAAATGGCCCGGAAAATCAGCAATTTCGCCGTTCTTGACTTGGCCTTGGCGCGGATTGTAAATGGCGCCGATTGCTGGCCGCCCGCTTCCCATTTAGGCGGCCACGATGGGGCCATAGCTCAGCTGGGAGAGCGCGTCGTTCGCAATGACGAGGTCGGCGGTTCGATCCCGCCTGGCTCCACCAGCCTTCGCAGGCTGCGCCTGCTTCGGCTCGGCAAGCCCAGACGCAGCGAAGGCTGCCGCGTCGTAGCCCGCAGGGCGAAGACGGGCTGTATCTGACAGCTCACCCGCCCCGCGACCGCTTCCCCCGCACCAAATACGCCTGTGTCTCCGGACGCTCGTTCAGCCAGCCGGCCCAGCGCTTGAACACCCTGCTCATGCGCTCGGGCTCGACCCCGAGCTGAACCATCGCCACGCCGCCATTGACCGATTCGCGGTACTCCGCGATCAGGCCATCCCTCACGACAAACCGGCTGATGCCGTCGATCACGACATGGCGGCCGGCGAATTGTGGGATTTTCGACGTGAAGTTCGACAGCGACCACGCATAGCCTTTTTCGCCGTCGAACACCGGATCGAACATTTCCCACCGATAGTCGGCGGCATCGCGATGAAACAAATCTTGCATCATATGCGCGATGTCGGCACGGCCGCGATGGGCGCCGTAGATGTAATCGTCATAGACGGCGTCCTCGGTGAAATGCCGGGCGAAGCGCGCGCCGTCGCCGGATTCGGCCGATCGCGTCAATTCATCCAGCAGCGCTGCGAATTCATCGCTGGTCATGTTCCGCTCCCATGCGCCATCGCGGGCTTGTTGGCCCGACGCTATATCATATTGGCGGTTTTGAAGCGGTCCCTGGAACGCGATATGAGAAGCGCGCTATTCCGCGGCTTCCGACATCACTGACACCGGCATCCGGGCCAGCCACCCATCGAGGACGTGATTGAGCCAAGCGCGCTCAATCACGTCGTGCACGGCGCGGTCGGCGAAATGCTGGTGACGCGGGCAGGCGCCCGGCATTTCGAGGCGCGCATCGCCGCGCGTCGTCCAGCGATGCATCATCGCGTAGGTCACGTCGGGATGGAACTGGAAGCCGAACGAATGGCCCGATCGAAATGCCTGCACCGGGAAGTCGCATCCCTCTGCCAATAATTCAGTGCCGCGCGGCAGGTCGAATCCTTCGCGGTGCCAATGATAGACATGTTCGGGCCAATGCCGGCACAGATCGAGCCCTGCAGCCGTGGGACGGATCGGATAATATCCCATCTCCGCGCGTCCCTGCGGATGCGGCGCAACCCGGGCTCCGAGTTGCATCGCGAGCATCTGCGCGCCCAGGCAAATTCCCATAAACGGCCGTTGCTCCCGCAGCGGCACTTCGATCCAGTCGATCTCGCGGCGAACGAATTCATCCGGATCGTTGGCGCTCATCGGCCCGCCAAAAATCACCGCGCCGGCATGATCATCCAGCGTTTCGGGAAGCGCATCACCAAACCGGGGGCGCCGGATATCCAGGGGGTGCCCGAGCGCCCGCAACGCATTGCCTACGCGGCCCGGCGTCGAGGTTTCCTGATGAAGAATGATCAGAACCGGCAGAAGAGGCTCAATGTCGGCTGAAGGCGCCACGGCCGGAGATAGTCTGCCCGGCAGACGGTGCACGGTTCCGGTATTGGCCTCGATCAACTGAAACAGCATCGACTTTTCTTTGCGCATCAAGCCGGAATCATAGCTAAGCAATCGTTAATTTCGTGTGAGCGCAGGTCTGTTGAGTTCACGGCCGTGAATAAGCAAATCACGGGCCAGAACCGGCCCCGACAGGCCGGTCAGCGTTTGCGCAGCTGAAAACGGGCGACCGCCGCCAGGATGAAGCCACGGGGAAACAGCCGCAGCAGAACCGGCACGATTTTGATGCCGACACCGGGCAATACGGCCCGCTTGTTGGCCATCAACCCCTGGTATCCGGCCAGCGCGACATTCGCCGCCGAGACATTGAGGACTGCGGAATCGAATCCGGGAGCGAACCCCGCCCGGTTTTGAAATTCCGACGGCACCGGCCCGGGACACAGCGCGGTGACGCGTACGCCACGCGGACCGAGCTCGCCGCGCAGCGCTTCGGTGAACGACAGAACATAGGCCTTGGAGGCGTAATACACAGCCATGCCGGGTCCCGGCAGGAAGCCGGCGATGGATCCCAGATTGAGGATACCGCCGCGATTACGAATCAACTGATCGGCAAACCGCAGCGACAGATCGGTCAACGCGCGAATGTTGACCGCAATCATGCCCAGCTGCTCCCCACGGTTCAGTTCGGCCGCGGTGCCAAACAAGCCGAATCCGGCATTATTGACGACAAACTCGACCTCCACCCCGGCCGCGGAAAGCGCGGCGGCGACCTGGTCGCAGGCGTCAGGCTGTTCGAGATCGCAGGGAATCACCATCGGGAGCGCGCCGCCGCAGGCGCCGATTTCGGCGGCTAGCGCCGTCAGGCGATCCGCACGTCGCGCCACCAGCACGAGGCGATGGCCCTTGGAAGCGAAAACCCGAGCCAGTTCGGCACCTATTCCAGCCGAGGCCCCGGTAATCAGCGTCACACGCTCAGTCACGATCGATGCTCGTAAATAAATGGCAGGCTATGCCCAGGAAGGCAGCATACGCCTTAAGCGGGATGCAAGCCGCCTGCAAGCATTTCGGTGCTATCAAATCCGGGATCGGGAGAATTAAACGAGAGGATTTGGGGGGATAAGCGCGTATTGCAGCGCGCGACGGGCGACGAAATTAAAGTTTCGTCATGTCCGGTATCGGAAGATCGAAACACGCTGCACCGGGACGTGCCGGATGGCCTGCCCACAACCTCAATTGCCGGCGGCCGGCGCAGATTGCGTCCCGGCGACACGATGCTTGAGATCAATCCGGTCCCGCGACGACACGCCGAGCAGATCGGCGGCACGCCACACCACATTGTCCTCGAACTCGCTGACCTGCCCGTCGGCGTAAACCAGCTCCCACATCATTTCGACAATGCGCAGGCGGCCCGCCTCATCCACCGAACGCATGATGACGCTGGTGAAATGATAGAGATCGACCGCCTCGCCCTCGACCAGGGTTGCGGAGGCGATCAGTTGATCGGCAGTTCCCGGATCAAGTCCGAAGCGGCTTTCGATCAGGCTGTGAAGTTTCCGCTTCTCGACTTCGGATGGTTCGCCATCGAGCGAGATGACGTGCACCAGCAACGCGGTCGCTGCCAGACGATAGCCGGTGTCGTCGAACGACCGGCCCTCGTGTCCGCCGGGAGAAATAACGTCGGCAATGAATTGGCGTAATCCGTCCAGCATTACTTCCTACCGATATCGCGTGGGATAAACCGTGTGACGTCGCTTGGCTGCCGCATCGTGGCGATAGCCAATATATGGGCTGGAAATTCCCGGCGCGCAATCCGCGCAAGTTCCCAAACCGCATTACGAATAGGCAATCTAACAGGGGATTCGTTCAGGGGATTTCGTAAACCACGATCTTGTCGGCAATGCCCCGCAGCGCCGCGTGTTTTTGAATGGGCGCAATCGCCTTCTTGTCCAGCAGCGCGGCCACGGCAGGGGCGTCAATCACCGGACCGGTGATGTGAATCGACTGCGAGGTCGCGAGGCCTTGAACCCGGGCGGCAATGTTGACGGTCTGTCCGAAATAATCCTGCCGCTCATTGAGCATCACGGCGAGACACGGTCCTTCATGAATGCCGATCTTGACCACGAGATCATCGGTGCCACGCTGGGCATTAAGCGCATCCATCGCAGCCCGCATCCGCAACCCCGCAGCCAGCGCATGTTCAGGCCGCACGAAGGTCGCCATCACGGCATCGCCGATCGTCTTCACGACGGCACCTTTCTCGGATGCGATGATTTCCAGCAAGGCGTGAAAATGCGCGCGGACCAGATCGAAGGCGGCGAGATCGCCGACCCGCTCATAGAGCGCAGTTGAGCCCTTGAGATCGGTGAACAGGAACGTCAGCGAGGTGATCTTGAGCCGCTGATCGATATTGAGGTTGTCGGCCTTGTAGACATCGCGAAACGTCTGGTTGGTCAGCATCCGCTTGGCGGTCAGCAACGGCTTGCGCTTGCGGATCAGATGATGGAGCGCATCGGCGGCGACAAAGACCGACGGCAGCACCCGCACGCCGGTCTGATTATCTAGCGACAGAAGCAACGGGCCGGGGCGCAATGTGATGGTTTCGACCGGCTCATGGGCCTTGGCATAGGTCAAGGATATTCGCTGAACTTCCTGGGTCGGCTCGCCCTGGACGTCGATAAACGTTGCGGCATGCGTCACCGGCTCGAACACGATGATGAATTCCGCCGGCAGTTGCAGCGACAGCTCCGCCTTCTCACCGGCGGGCAATTCACGCGTGTCCAGCGCCACCTCATCCGTCAACGCGTCGGCGGACTCCTGATCGAAATCGACGCCGGAGCTCCAGAACACCTGCTTGAAATATTCCCAGATCGGCAGCGAATTGGGATTGTGCGCCGCGATCTGCCGGATCCGGGGGCTGACGGTGAAGGCAACCTCGACCTGTTCGTCGACCGAGGCTTCGTAACCGGTGGCGCACAGCCCGCACTGATATTCATCATGGCGCAGCGATTTCAGCGTACTGTGGGCATCCAGAACGCCGCCGCAGCCAGGGCACAGCACGTTCCAGGATAGATCGAACATCCCGAGCCGCGACGCATGCAGAAAGCCGGAAATCACCCGCTCCTCGTCGAGGCCGGTGCGCCTGGAAAAATCCAGAAGATTGATCCGGTTAAGCTCGTGGTCCGCGCCGGTCTCGATCAGGCGCGCGATTGCGTCGGCCACGACCGGGTCGGCCGCCTGTTTCAATACTGAAAATTGCGCCTGAATATCGTTCATACCGGAGACTTAAATGAGATTGACGACACCTTCATGCAAGGGCGGGTCACGCGGCAAGCGGCTGAATCCATCCCGCAGGAAAGCTTCCGGTCAGCGGCGTGTAATCCGAAACATCGGCGAGCGATCGGGCTGCGTCGTCACCACACCGAGCGGCATGACCGGCTCCTTGTCGACAAGCTCGACCCGGAAAGCGGCGATCAGTTTGGCGAGCGCCAATGTGGCCTCCACCAGCGCAAAATGCGCCCCGATACAGACCCGTGCGCCGACGCCGAACGGCAGATAGGCGAAGCGATCCGGCGGCGGCATACCCGGCATAAAGCGCGAGGGCACAAACGCGTTCGGATTGTCCCAGAGTTTTTCGTGACGATGCAGAAGCCATGGCGCAATCAAAATCACGTCGTTCTTCTTGACCGGCCGGCCTGCGACCGTGTCGGCGGCATAGGCCGCGCGCGCGATCAGAAACGCCGGCGGATAGAGCCGCATGGTTTCATCGACCACCGCGCGGGTAAATTTCAGCCGGTCGAGATCGAGCGTGCCGTTCGCGGTCGCGCCCTGGACCTCCGCCGCCAGTTGGTCCTGGGTCGGGCCATCCAGCGCCAACAGATACAACGACCAGAACAGCGCCGTCGCGGTGGTCTCGTGGCCGGCCAGAATCATCGTCGCCACCTGATCGCCGAGCTGCGCGTCGCTGAAGGCCTCATTGGTCTCCGGATCGCGCGCGGCCTCCATCAGGTCGAACAGGTCGCGCGCCGGCGCGCCTTCGTTCTTGCCGGCGGCACGGCGTTCTTTCATCAAAGTGCCGATGAACTGCGTCCATCGCCTGCGGAAACGGGCGCGGGAAAAATCCTGTGGGCTCGGCCAGCCCAGCGGCAACAGCAGGTCGAGAAAATGCGGCCGCGCCAGCCGCGCGCCATATTCCATCACGAAGTCGCGCAAGGTCGCGCCGTGACGGCCCATCTCGAACGAGAACATTGTGCGCCCGGCGATCTCGAGCGTCATGCGCTGCAACGCTTCGCGCAGGTCGACCGGGCCGCCGCTCAGGGACTGCAATTTCGCGATCGTTTCATCGGTCGCCGCAATCATGTGCGGAATCATCGGCGCCACCGCGCGCGGCGTGAAAGCTGGCGCCAGCGTTCGGCGTTGGTGCTTCCAGGTACGGCCCTCGGCAATCAGCAGGCCTTCGCCGAGCACCGGACGCAGCACGCGGATGCCGGCCGGCGTTCGCGTGTAGTTCTCGTAATTGTCGACCAGCACATGCCGGATCGCATTCGGGTCGTTGATGATGAAACTGTTGCGCCCGAGAAAGCGACCCTGGATGACATCCTCCTCGTAGGCGGGCTGCCCCCAGGTCGCGATCATGCTTTCGCGCATCAACGCCATCCGCTTCAACGCGGTCAGGGTTTCGGAGGCGCGTGGAGGGCTTGGCGGCACCAGCGGCGTGACCGGAATATCCCAGGCTTCGGCTATGCTCACGGGCGTCCTCGCTAAAAGCTACGTGACGAGATCGGCGTCGCGTCATCCTATCAGCTCCGGAATCCCGGCGCCATGAAGGCACTCCTCGGCCAATACCATCCGGCGGAATATCTGCCGCGAACGGCCGGTTGTTGGCTGCGCGCTGTTTGCCGTATTTTTGCCTGGAGCTAACCACTGGACAGCCAAGGACTTTCACGGGCATCACTGCAAAAGGCAGGAATCAAGGACCGGCAACGGCCGGCCTCCATGGAGCGGGCGATGACGGAACAGCCAAGGCGCTCGATGCTGTCGGCCGATGGCGTCACCGCGCCGTTGCGGCATTCCGTGTTCCGGCGGATCTGGCTGGCGAGCCTGCTTTCCAATCTCGGTCTCCTGATCCAGGGCGTTGGGGCGGCCTGGGCCATGACCCAGATGACGTCGTCGGCCGACAAGGTCGCGCTGGTGCAGACCGCGCTGATGCTGCCGGTGATGCTGATCTCGATGCCGGCCGGTGCCATTGCCGACATGTATGACCGGCGCATCGTCGCGCTGATCTCGCTGGCGATCGCGCTGTCGGGCGCCACCGCGCTATCGGTGCTGGCGTGGCTGGGCCTGATCACGCCGCAGACCTTATTGGCGTTTTGCTTCGTCGTCGGCAGCGGCATGGCGCTGTTCGGTCCCGCCTGGCAATCCTCGGTCAGCGAACAGGTCCCGGCGGAGACGCTGCCGTCCGCGGTGGCGCTGAACGGCATCAGCTACAATATCGCGCGAAGTTTCGGCCCGGCGATCGGCGGCATCGTGGTCGCGACCGCCGGCGCGGTCGCGGCCTTCGCCGCCAATGCGGTGCTTTATATTCCGCTGCTGGTGGTGCTGTTTCTGTGGCGCCGCACCAACGAACCATCGCGATTGCCGCGCGAACGTCTCAACCGGGCGATCGTCTCCGGCGTGCGCTACATCGCCAACTCGCCCTCGATCCGCATTGTTCTTGCGCGCACCTTGGTGACCGGCGTTCTCGGCGGCTCGGTCTCGGCGCTGATGCCGCTGGTGGCGCGCGACCTGTTGCATGGCGGCGCGCAAACCTACGGCATCATGCTCGGCGCGTTCGGCATGGGTGCGGTGGTCGGTGCGCTTAACATCGCCGAGGTGCGCAAGCGCATGAGCGGCGAAGCCGCGATCCGCGCCTGCGCGCTGTCGATGGGCGGCGCGATCGTCGCCGTAGCGCTGAGCCGCGAGCCGGTGCTGACCGCCGCGGCGCTGGTGGTGGCGGGCGCGGCATGGATGCTTGCGGTCGCGCTGTTCAATATCGGTGTGCAGCTCTCGGCACCGCGCTGGGTCGCCGGCCGCTCGCTGGCGGCGTACCAGGCTTCGATCGCCGGCGGCATCGCGATCGGAAGCTGGGGCTGGGGACATCTGACCGATCAGGTCGGCGTCGAGACGGCACTGTTGGTTTCCGGCGCATTGATGTTTGCTTCCCCGGTGCTCGGCCTGTGGCTGCACATGCCGCCGGTCGGCGCGCGCAACGAAGACGCGGAAATGCTCGCCGACCCCGAAGTGCAATTGTCGCTGACCGCGCGGAGCGGACCGCTGGTTGTCGAGATCGAATATCGCGTGGCGCAGGAAAACGCGCGCGCCTTCCACAATGTGATGCAGGACGTGCAGCTCAGCCGCCAGCGCAGCGGCGCCTATGGCTGGTCGATCGCGCGCGACATCGCCGATCCGGAATTATGGACCGAGCGCTATCATTGCCCGACCTGGCTGGATTATCTGCGCCAGCGAAATCGCGCGACGCAATCCGAACGCGCGCTGCATCTGCAGGCGATCGCCTTTCACCTCGGCCCGGACCCGATCCGTATCCGCCGCATGCTGGAGCGGCCGTTCGGATCGGTGCGCTGGAAAGAAGAAAGCCCCGACATTGCCGCGAACGAGGTCTTGCCGATCGCTTCCGCCGCTGCGGGCAGCAGCGGTACGTAAAATAGCAGAGTCGTCATTCCGGGGCGATGCAAAGCATCGAACCTGGAATCTCGCGCTTATTACTTCTAGATTTCGGGTTCGCGCTACGCGCGCCCCGGAATGACGGGGATTTAGTTACTGCCCGTTGTCGGTCAGCACCTTGTCGCAGGCCCTGCTGAGCCGGGCGCGGTGTTGCTTGAGACAGCCCAGAACCGCCGAATCGCCCTCGTTCATCACAGCCCGGCAATGACGCGAGACATCCCGCGCACAGGCGTCATGCCCTTGCTGCGCCGACGCTGCGGAAAGCATCAGGACAAATGGAACAATAAAAAGAATTCGGGTCATATGATCACGCCTTGCCTCAATTATGCGGGGATCAGAGTCTGCCGCGCGATCGATGTCAATGCGCCCCAACTGCACCAATTCGCAGGGCCAGGAACCCGCGAGGCATAACGTCGCGGCTGATTACTGCGCCGCGACCTTGCTGGATTGCCGGGCCAGATCCCGGTCCATCACAGTCCTGCAGCCGGCGCTCAGATCAGACCGATGCTTCACCATGCAGGCGGTGATTTTCGCAATATTGGGGATTTCGGGACTGCACAGGCGAAACGCATCGCCGGTGCACATCTGCTGCGCCTCGGCGCTGAAGGCAAAACTTTGGGTCGAGCAGAGCCCGGACAGCGAGACGGCGAAAACCAGCACTAAACCGGCCTGGCGAAGTGTCCTGGTGTGAGATGCGGTCATGTTCGGCTCCAAGGGTATCGCCGGGTCGGCGGCGCGTTGTTGATGCCTGTTTGTGCCTCGACGGCGCGGCATCAACTGTGACCTCCATCACTCCATAAGCCGAATGTGACCTCGGTCACTCGACCAGATGGCCCTCCCGAGAGCCCGTTACGGGTGCTGCTAATTAGCGCGGCGGAACCAGGGCCGCGTTGGTGGGGCGTTAATAACTATTTTCCATAAATGACATGGCTCCAATTTTGTCGTGCGTATTTAAGGAAGCGTAACCATGCGTAATGCGGTCGGTCTGATGTTGGCGAGTGTCGTGGCGGCGGTCGTCATCGCCGGCGTGTGGTTCTGGACATCCCATCCGGGCCATGAGCTCGCGCCCCAGATCGTCGCGGCCGCGCAGACCCCACCTCCGCAGGTTCCGCCCGCCACCGCCAAAGCCAGCGCGTCCCGCGACATTGAAGTCACCGGCACGATCCCGGAAAAGCCGCCCGTTGCGCCGCAGCCGGTCAAGACCGTTTGCGCCAATCCGGACGCGCTTGGCCTCAGCCGCGTGGTCGAAATCGACACCACGGGCGGACCGGGCTTTGGTTTCGAGCATTTCAAGCAACTTGATTTTCTGGCCGACAAGGAAGTCGTGCTGACCTTCGACGACGGCCCGTGGCCGGGCAATACGCCCGCCGTGCTCAAGGCGCTCGCCGATGAATGCACCAAGGCGGTGTTCTTCTCGATCGGCAAGCACGCCACCTATCATCCGGAGATTCTGCGGCAAGTGGCCGCAGCCGGCCACACCGTCGGCGCGCACACCTGGTCGCACGCCAATCTGAACAGCAAGAAGATGACCGAGCAGGCGGCGAAGGACGAAATCGAAAAAGGCTACAGCGCCGTCAAGATGGCGCTGGGCACCGGACCGGCGCCGTTCTTCCGCTTCCCCGAATTGCAACACGGCCCGGCCGCGATGGCTTATCTCGGCACGCGCAACGTCGCGATGTTCTCCTGCGACGTCGATTCCTTTGACTTCAGAGCCAAGGATGCGACACAGATCATCAACACCGTGATGACCAAACTCGACAAGCTCGGCAAGGGCATCATCCTGATGCACGATTTCCAGAAGCACACTGCCGAAGCGATGCCCACACTGCTGCGCCGCCTCAAGGCCGGCGGCTACAAGGTCGTGTTGATGAAAGCCAAGACCACGTACCAGACGCTGCCGGAATATGACGAAGCGCTGGTCAAGGACATGAAGCTGCCGCCGACCAGCCTGCGGCCGGTGAACAGCGTGGTCCAGACGGTTTCGCAGTAGTAGAGCGGTCTCGGAAGTCGCGCAAACCGATTATTTTTTTGTGAGGGCCGGGGGTCGTAACCGTCCGTAGGACGGTGCCGCTTCCGCTCGCCCATGGCCCGGCCATCCACGTATTCTTGCTTCGACAGTCAGGAAACCGTCAGCGGTGTGAGGCTTTCGCGCTCGGCCCGTGGCTGCGAGTCCGTCGCCCCATTGGGGAGCGTCGAAAGTCCCCAATCGGGAAACGGATCGGCGAGCTTCGCGGCAGTTGAGGGCCCCGTCGCCGGCAAATCGATCAAGCACTCGTCCAGCATGGTCCGCAGCGCTGCGTCGTCGTGACCCGTTCCGATGAAGACCAACTCCTGCCGGCGATCGCCGCAAACGGCGTCCCACCGGCTTTCGAGGTACGCAAGGAAGTTTTCATCGCTCGGCCATGTTTCGCGGGGGACCGAAGCCCACCACAATCCGCTCGGCTCGCATCGCCGCTGAATCCCCGTGACCGAGAGCATTCCCGCCCAGTCGGGCCGCGTCGCCAGCCAGAAATGGCCTTTCACGCGCAGAATTCCCGGCCAAGGCCTGCCCAGGAAGTCAAGAAACTTCCCCGGATGGAAAGGCCGGCGCGCACGATAGACGAACGAGGCGATGCCATAGGCCTCCGTCTCCGGCACATGGGTCTCGAGCTGATCCAGCTCCCGGCGCCACAACGGGTGCAGCGCCGCCTTGGCCGGGTCATACAAACAGCGATCCAGAATTGCGCTCAGGGGCGCTCGTCCATAGTCCGTTTCGATCACCACGGCGTCCCCGTTCAGCGCGGCGACGATGGATCGCGCCTTGGCGCTCTCCGCCTCGCGCGCATCCGACACCTTGTTGAGGACGACGATGTCGGCGAATTCGATTTGCTCGACAAGAAGATCGACCAGCGTGCGCCGGTCGGCTTCATCCCTGCGCTCGCCATGGTCCGTCAGGAGATTTCGGCTTTGGAAATAATTGGCCAGACTTGTGGCGTCGACGACGGTCACAAGGGCGTCGAGGCGCGCGACGTCAGACAGGGAGAAACCCTCGGCGTCGCGAAAAGAGAAGGTCGCCGCGATCGGCATCGGCTCGCCGATGCCGGTGCTTTCGATCACGAGATAGTCGAAACGGTTTTCCGCGGCCAGCCGCCGGACCTCGGCAAGCAGGTCGTCCCGGAGCGTGCAGCAGATACAGCCATTCGTCATTTCGACCAGTTGTTCGGTCGAACGGGAAAGTCTCGCGTCGCCGTTGCGCACGAGGTCGGCGTCGATATTCACCTCGCTCATGTCATTGACGATGACAGCGACGCGCAGGCCTTCCCGATTGGTCAGGACGTAATTGAGAAGCGTCGTCTTGCCTGCGCCGAGGAAGCCCGTAAGAACGGTCACGGGCAACCTTTGGTCGGCAGTTTCGATCATGGCTCTCAAGCTGCAGGATGGAAAACCAGATCAGCCCAATAGTTGGCGGAATTGAAGCTGCTCGACGGGAACAGACCCGCCGTGCTGGTCCCACCATAGGCGTAGACACCGTTGGAGCCACTGGGCGCCGTGAGCGGGCCGCTGGTGGCCGCGCTGGTGAAGTAATTGGAGTTCGCCACATAGGCACCGGTGGTGTGATAGGAGGCGACATAGGTCGTGTTGGCCGAGATCGTGACCGGCGTCGCCAGGGCCACCGTCTGCCAACCGCTGGCGCTGGTGTTGGTGAAGGTGACGCTGGCAAGGTTCGTACCCGTCGCGCTCCAAAGGTCGAGAACGTCCGGTCCGTTGTCGTTGGCCGAGCGATAGAACTTCAGCGCCGTTACCTGTCCCGCCGTCGAAGAGGTGAATTTCACGCCCAATTCCAGCGGCAGACCGTCATTGAAGGACCCCGGCGCCGTCGCAGGCGTTGAGGCGTCGAACAGGCTGAAACTCTGGGACGCCGCGGTCGAGACGTTCAGGTTGAAGGTTTCGCTGGCAGAGAGGCCGGCGGCATCGGTCGCGGTGACCTTGACGGCAGCGGTGCCGGCGTCGGCCGCGGCCGGCGTCCCGGTGAAGGCGTGCGTCGTGGCGTTGAAGCTGAGCCAGGTCGGCAGTGCCGCGCCTGTCGAATCGGTCGCGACATAGGTCAGGCTGTCGCCACTGTCGACATCGGTGAAGGTCCCGGTCGGCAACGTGAAGGAGTAGGCTTGGCCGACGACGGCCGACTGCGCCGACGTCTGGACCGCCAGCACCGGTGCGTCATTGGCGCCGTGGATGGTGACGGTCAGCGTCGTCGAGGATGTGGCGCCGGCGGCGTCGCTCATCGTGTAGTTGAACGTGTCGGTCAGCGTGTTGGTGGGGAGCCGCAGCGCCTGGACAGCGGCGTCGGTCTCGTTGATCGTATAGGTGTAGGTGCCGTCGGCGTTGAGGACGAGTCCGCCATGCGCGCCGGTCAGCGACGTGCCGAGCACACCCGCGGTGGCTCCAAAATTGACCGCGGTGACGATCTTGATATCGCCAGCGTCGGGATCGGTATCGTTGGTGAGCACGTTGCCGGTGGCCGCGGATCCGGCAATGCCATTGGCGACGCCGCCCTTCTCCGTGGCGCTGCCGGTGTCCGCGACTGCCGTCGGCGCGGTGTTGGTCGTGGTCGTGGTTGCGGTCGCGAATACGACATCCGCCCAATAATTGCTCGCGCTCCACGAACTCGACGGAAACACGCCGGCTGTGCTGGTCCCGCCATAAGTATAGACGCCGTTGGAGGCTGCGATCGCCGTGAGCGGGCCGCCCGTGACCGCGCTGGTGAAGTAATTGGCGGTCGCCACATAGGCGCCGGTGGTGTGGTAGGAGACGACATAGGTCGTGTTGGCCGAGATCGTGACCGGCGTCGCCAGGGCCACCGTCTGCCAGCCGCTGGCGCTGGTATTGCTGAAGGTCACGCTGGCAAGCTTCGTGCCCGTCGCGCTCCAAAGGTCGAGCACGTCCGGTCCGTTGTCGCTGGCCGAGCGATAGAACTTCAGCGCTGTCACCTGTCCCACCGCCGAAGAGGTGAACTTCACGCCCAGTTCCAGCGGCTGACCATCATCAAAGGACCCTGGCGCCGTCGCAGGCGTCGAGGCGCTGAACAGGCTGTAAGTCTGGGTCGAGACGTTCAGGTTGAAGATTTCGCTGGCGGAGAGGCCGGCGGCATCGGTCGCGGTGACCTTGACGGCGACGGTGCCAGCATTGGCAGCGCTCGGCGTCCCGGTGAAGGCGCGCGTCGTGGCGTTGAAGCTGAGCCAGCTCGGCAGCGCCGCGCCTGTCGAATCGGTCGCGACATAGGTCAGGCTGTCACCACTGTCGACATCGGTGAAGGTCCCGGTCGGCAACGTGAAGGAATAGGCTTGGCCGATAACGGCCGACTGCTGCGCGGTCTGGGCCGCCAGCACCGGTGCGTCATTGGCGCCGTGGATGGTGACGGTCAACGTCGTCGAGGATGTCGCGCCGGCAGCGTCGCTCATCGTGTAGTTGAACGTATCGGTCAGTGTATCGGTGGGGAGCCGCAGCGCCTGGACCGCAGCGTCGGTCTCGTTGATCGTATAGGTGTAGGTGCCGTCGGCATTGAGGAGGAGGCCACCATGCGCGCCGGTCAGTGACGTGCCGAGCACACCTGCGGTGGCTCCAAAATTGACCGCGGTGACGGTCTTGGTGTCGCCGGCGTCGGGATCGGTATCGTTAGTGAGCACGTTGCCGGTGGCCGTCGATCCGGCAATACCATTGGCGACGCCGCCCTTCTCCGTGGCGCTGCCGGTGTCCGCGACTGCCGTCGGCGCGGTGTTCGATCCGCCGAGCGGCGTGAACGCGACATCCGCCCAATAATTGCTCGCGTTAAATGTGCCCGAAGGAAACACGCCGGCCGTGCTGGTCCCGCCATAAGTATAGACGCCGTTGGAGGCCGCGATCGCCGAGAGCGGGCCGCTGTTGACCGCGCTGGTGAAGTAATTGGCGGTCGCCACATAGGCGCCGGTGGTGTGGTAGGAGACGACATAGGTCGTGTTGGCCGAGATCCTGACCGGCGTCGACAGGGCCACCGTCTGCCAACCGCTGGCGCTGGTGTTGGTGAAGGTGACGCTGGCGAGATTCGTGCCCGTCGCGCTCCAGAGATCGAGCACGTCGGGTCCGGTGTCGCTGGCCGAGCGATAGAACTTCAGCGCTGTCACCTGTCCCGCCGCCGTGGCGGTGAACTTCACGCCAAGCTCGACCGGTATGTTGTCGTTTCCAGTGCCGGCCGGAATGTTCGCGATCGAGAACAGACTATATGACGCACTGCCTGCGGCCTGGATCGTCAGGCTCACCTGAGCAGTGGAGGTGCCTCCGCGCCCGTCCGCGATCGTGTAGGAGAACGATGCCGCGCCGGTGTAGCCGGCGTCCGGCGTGAAAGTGATGATCGAATTCTGCGGATTGGATTGCGCGGTGAGAGCGACGGTCCCGTGCGAGGCCGCGCTCACCGAAGTGATCGAAAGGATGTCGCCGTCCAAATCGGAATCGTTGGCGAGGAGCTGCGACGCCGCGATGACGACGGCCGCGTTCTGGGCTCCGGTCAAGCCAGTGTCCGCAACGGCCGTTGGCGCATGGTTTGTAACCCCTGCTGCGGGGTTGAACATCACATCGACCCAGAAATTCGAGGAATTATAGGTGCCCGTCGGAAATTGGCTCGTGGTCGAATAGGCGAAGACGCCGGCGGCTGCCGTTAGCGGCCCGCTCTTGACCGGGGAGGTGAAGAACTCATCGGTATTGGAATAATGTCCCGTATTGGTGTGGTAAGACACCGTATAGGTCTGACCCGGCGTGATGGTCACCGGACTGGAGAAACTCGCGGATTGCCAGCCGCTTGCCGTCTCATTGCTGAAGGTCACGGTCGCAAGCAGCGTTCCAGTGCTCGACCACAACTCGCCCGTGTGCACGCCGATGTCCTGGCTACTCTTATAAAAGCGCACGCCCGTTACGGTTCCCGCCACCGATGACGAGAATTGCAGGCCGAGTTCGACGGCCGACGCGTCCGTGGTGTTGACCACGGCCGGAATATCGCTTCCAGGAAATACAGTCAGATATGGGAAGGCTCCAACCGTGACGGTTTGTCCGGCAGACGGTGTCTCGAGATTAATGCTGTCGTCGACGGCGCGCGACTGGACGGTCACCGGGCCCGGGACCTGCGGCGACCAGCTATAGGTCCAATTTTCGTCTCCCGTCGCTGGGTGCCAGCTCGCACCGCCGTCGGTCGAAACCTCGACGCCCGCGATCACGCCGCCGACATCAGACGCCGTTCCGGAAACGGTGACCACGCTACCTGCGTTGACGTTTCCGATCGGCTTAATTGTCGAGACGGGCGGTGTATGGTCCGTACTCGGCGTGCCCTTGATAAGGCCCGACTGCAACGTTTGGGGTTGCACCCCCATGTCGGCGAACAGGTTGACCATCGCCTGCTGTACGCGGCTGTCGGTCGGCGTTGCCTCAAGGTCGTGATTGTCGCTCAGCCCCCAAGACCAATAGACGGTGCCCGCGCCGAAAACCAACGCGCCGGACGGCGCCCGGTACAGGCTCAGCGAGTGGGTCGCGGTTCCGTTCCCCGTGGTGTTGCCATAGTCGAGAAGATAGGAATTGACGTCCAGCGTGGTCGACGAAAGCTGGACCAGACCGGCGGGATCGAAGCCGTTGTCCGGCGTGGTGTCCCATTCGTAACCCAGATAATTCTGGGTCAGGGTCGCCGTCTGACCGGGTTGCAGATTGGCGACGCTGGTGTTGCGCCAGAATCGGAGATTGGCGTCGTCGTAGGGGACCGTGATCGATTTCAGGCCGATGGTGGATCGCGTGTCGTCGACCGTGAACAATTGTCCCGTGAGGCTGTTCTCGGGGGTTCCAGCGCCGGTTTGCGAAGGGAAGCGCGGGTCACGGAACGTACCGGTCCACTGACTGCTCGGGTCGATGTCCTCGTTGGCCCAGGTTTCCTTGTAGGATACCAGCGTGCGGTCATCGGTCTGGCCGCTGCTGATGCTGGGAGCCAACCGCGTCTCCCAGTACATCTCGTTGCCGCTCCAGAATTCCAGGTTGACGCCGGCGTCCCGCGCGGCCTGGACGTTGTTCCGCTGGTTTTCCGTCCAATATTCGTCGTGACCGGAATCCACGAAAACCTTATGGTTCAGGAGCAAGCTGCCGTAGCGGTCGACATCGATGCCAGACATGTAGGAAACGTCGTAGCCGTTCTCCTCGAGCCACGAGATCGAGGAATATTCCGCGCCGAACAGGTAGTCCTGCGGCCCGGCGGCGGTGCCGATGCCGCCGCGCGTGTCGATCGGACGATTATAGCTGACCTCATAGGCGCGCCCGCCACCCTGGCCGGTAGCAGGCCCCTCGCCGCCGTAGAAATTAGCGATGCCCCAGCCGTTGTAGGCCTGCCAGGTCTCGTCGCTGGTCTGGAAGACTATGTCGCTGGTGCTGGAATCGTCGCGCACGATGAAGGGAATCTGGTTCTCGCCGGCCGTGCCGTCGAGGCGCGTCAACTTGGCGATATAAACGCCCGAGACCGCGTCCGCCGGAACGTTCCAGGTTGCAGAAACCGACCAGTTGCCGGCGTCGACCAAGCCTGTCGTGGGGTCGACAAGCGGGTCGGGCTGCGTCTGCAATCCGGTGTGCTCGATCGTATCGACCTTGCGCGCGCCCAGGCCGCCGTAATAGCCGAGGCGGTAGATATCGATCCGGTAGTCTGTTGAATTCGTGTTGATCTTGAAGCTGATCGGCGAACCGTGGTTGACGCTGATGTCGGTGGCGAAGCCTTCGATATTGCTGTCGCCCGCTCCGTCGATACCCCACTCGCTTTCGGGATTTCCGGGCTTCATGTTTTCGAGGACGATGGGATTGAGGTTTTGCACGCCCTGCAGCGATGCCGCGACGGCGGCCTGTTGCGCCGCTGCCTGTGCTACGGTCGTGTCCGTGACCGCGCCCCCAAGGATGCCGAAATCGCCGGAGGTGTGACCGCTGCCGGTCGGGTAGCCGCTGCTGGCTGCGGTTCCGCCGACCAGTTGCGTCGAGAAAGTGTTAGCTGCGGTTCCGCCGACCAGTTGTGTCGAGACCGGCATGGCAACGTTGGTAAACAAGGGTGGGCTGCCAGTGATCTGTCCGGCGAGTCCATTGCCAGTCAGCATGACCTGCGTCGGGCATTGATAGAACCCGCACACACCGCAACACAAGACAGGCGTTGCTATCGGCAAGGGCTGCGTCGCCATCGGCATCACAGAACCGCCGCCGGATGGCGCCGAAGCGAGGATCAGGACAGGGGAGGTCGGGTCCGCCGAAGCGGGGGCGGTATTAAGATCTGCGGAAGCTTGAATGAGGCGGGGCGCTGCCGGAGTCTCTGGCGGGACGACATCGACTGCTGCAGGCGCCGCCACGAAACTGCCCGGCGCTGCAAACGATGGGCTCGCCACCAGAGGGGCCGTAAACCCGGCAGAAGCCATGGCATGGACCGACATCAATTCCGGGACCGTCGCGAGCTGCGCGGAGGCGTTGTCCGGATCGGATGGAGATCTCGCCGCGCTCCCGAGCGGCAGGAGGCGCAAGTTGAAACGCCCGTCGCTGAGTATTTCGTTTGTTTTCTTGGCTTTCTGAAACTTGTCTTGCTTTATCGGAGCGCCCATAGCGCTTTCCCTCTCCACGACGGCAATCAGATCGCCTGTGATGGCAAACAAAAAAGATTTTTAATTAACATTTAGAATTAAATCAATTTAAATATTATTCCGACATTTAAAATCTCTGTAAAACCCGCCAATTTATTGAACTGTCTAAGGAATTTATGAAACAGCCTGGCGATCATGGCCGGGCTATCGACGATCAAGGGATGTCTCGATATCACGCCTCGCGAGAAGGTTGCGCCGACCACGACCGAGACAGGCGTCCAGCTTCGTTGCTACGAACAGCCTTGGCGTCAGGCGTAGTATGACGAGCGTGTCGGTTAGCGGACAAGCGATCGCGGTTGCGATTCCTTTTGCATACCGACGGTCACCGAGCCGTATCCGGTAGATGACCGTGTCGTCCTGCGACTCCGAAAACTCTTTTTCACAGAGCCGCACCTGCAGCTCCGCCCAATTCGGATATCGGGCAAGGTCGACATCATCGGTTGCCCTCACGTCTTCCGGGGCAACTTCATCGATGATGATAAGATGATGATAAAGGGTGGCGGGTAACCGCCTGCGAATGTCAGCCGCTCGTGGACGTGGATTCGAGGCGCCGCCGTTGGTGCCGCAAACAGGACTCGAACCTGTGACCCCGTCATTACGAATGACGTGCTCTACCAACTGAGCTATTGCGGCGGACCAAACAGTGCGCTCAGAAACTGCCTGAAAACGCGTGCACCTGATATCGGGCAACGCCTGATTTTGCAAGAAAAACACACCTGCCCGAAGCCGTCTCAGGCAGGCTTTTGCTGGAAAATGCTTCAATTCCCCCAGCGGGACAGGAAGCCGCGCCAGCCGCCGGTCTGACCCGGCGGCGGGTTGATCTGGTCGGCGAATTCGTCGCTGACCGCCTCATCGTCGATTCCCGGATCGTCGGGCGCCCGGATGATGGGAATCACTGCGGGAATGCTCGCAAGAGCGGGTTTGTCGGCGACTTTCGGGATATCCTGCCGCGCCCGGAACAGCGGCGGGGCTGCAGCAGGAACCGCCTCGGTCGGCGGCGGCGCGGGCACGGGCTCCGCGGGAATCGGCGCAACAACGGGCGCCGGCTCGATCGCGGGCTTTGGCGTCGAACTCACCGGCACATTGTCCTGCGCAGCCGGGGGCGGAACTTCCAGCGGGGATTCCTGCACGACCTCTCGCGGCGGCTCGACGCGGCGCGGGGCGGCGGCGAGCATCGCCTCCTCGAACGGCGAAGATTCAATCGCGGCATTTTTGTCCGACGGCAAGGCCGCCAGCGGCATCTGCCACTGAAACGCATCGAGCCGGCCGGATACCGGCGACACCGGCCGCCAGCGATCGCTGACATAACCGTCCGCGGTCCACACCGGATCGTGCAGCGCGCGCACCGCGCGCAAGGTCCAGGCCCGCGCCCGGCCGCTGTCGCCATGTTCGGTGCGCTCGATTTCCGCCATCAGCATCGCAACCCGCTGGGTCGGCGCCGCAACGAACGGCGCCAGCGCCTCGCGCGCGCGCGCAAATTCTGTCGCATCGATCGCGGCGCGCGCCACCGCAAGCGCGCCCTCGAGATGACCCGGCGCCTTCGCGGCCAGCGTCTCGACCCGCACCAGCCGCTGCCGCGCGGAATCGCCGAGCTTCACATGCGCGTACGCGTCGGCAAGGTCAGGATGCGGATGCGCGAGCCATGCTGCTTCCACAATGCGCATCGAACGGCGCACCTGATGCGCCTCGCTTTGATATTTGCTGGCGAGTACCGCGGCCGGGACCAAAGTCGGCGCGAGCTTTATCGCCTCCATCACGCTTTCACGCGATAGATCACGATCCACCTTTTCAAGATCCAACGCACGCGCGGTCAGCAACACACCGCGTTGGCGCCGATAGACCGGCTTGTCGAGCAGACCCGAGGCGAGATTATTGTCGAGGATCGCCAGCGCACCGTTCCAGTCGCCCTTGGCGCAGCGAAATCCCAATACCGCTTGCGAAGCCCAGGTCGACGCCGGCGACAGTTTCAGCGCTTCTTCCGCGATCCCGACCGCCGCGACCGGATCGTCGGCGCGCTGGGCTTCGATGAACAGGCCGCGCAGGCCCAGCAATCTTGTGTCCGGACGCTCGGCCATCGCGTGAAACGCCTTTCGCGCGCCGACGCGATCGCCATCGAGCTGCGCGGATTGCGCGTGCAGCAGCAGCGCCAGCGGATCATCCGCGGCATGGCGGCGTGCGACATCGGCATGCTGGCGCGCAGCGGAGGAATCGCCATGGCCGACCGCGAGCAACCCTTGCGTGATCGCGTTACGGCCCCGCGCGCGGCGCCGTTCGCGCCGGTTGCGCCTGAGACGCTCCGGCAGGCGCCAGAACGCAAGCAATATCGTCCACGCCAGAATCGACGCGACAACGACAATGCCGACCAACAGCACGAACACCGGCAAGGAGGGATGCGCTTTCCCACCGCTCCACGATATCAAGACCTCGCCGGGCTGATCGGCCACCCACGATGCGCCCCAGCCTGCGAGCGCGATCAACACCAAAAACAGAATGATCCGGTACATCGAAATCCTATGGCGCCGGTTTGGCGAGCGCCGTCATGGCGTCGGCCGCGAATTGACGCGAGGCGGCGAGCGCCGCATCACGCTGATCGGCCTTGTCCAGCCAGGGCTGCGCCGCCGCGCGATCGGCCGGCGCCAGCGTATTCAATTCGCGCCGGGCCTCGGCGGAATCATTGCGCAGCGCCGCGGCCGTCACCCGCGCGACGATGGCGCCACGGTCGGTGCCGACAGCGTCGGTGCGCTCGATGCGAATCAGCTTTGCCGCGCCGGCCTGCAGGCGATCGACAATCCCGGCCCCGGTGGTGGCCATTTCCGGTGCCGGCGGCGACAGTTTCGGCACCAGCGTCAACAATTCGCGGCTGAGAATCGCAGCACTCGGCACGCCGGACGTGGCGAATTCATCGAGCGGCTTGAGTGCATTTGCTTCTGTTGCAAGCGATTTCGCCGCGGTCAGCGCGGCGGCGAAAGGCTCACCCTGCCGGACCGCGACATCGAGCATCGATGCCACCACGACACGGCGAAGCCCGGTATCGTCCACGGGCTTGGCGCTTTGCCGGGCGATCTCGGCGCTTTCGGCACGGGTGGCGCGCTCGATCTGGCTGAGGCGCTCGTTGATCGCGCTGAGATCCGGCGGCGCTGCGGCTTCGCGCGGCGCTGACTTCACCGCATTGACGTCGGAGCTAAGCTTTTCGGATTGCGCGCGGGCGCCGGCGATTTCGCTGCGCAGCGCCACAATGGTTTTCTCCAGCGCTTCGATTCGCGCCGCGGCCGCCGGATCGGGTGCAGTGACCGGAGGCTTGGCCGATTTGGATTCGATATCGGCGACGCGTGACGTCAGCGTGTCGATCGCGGCCGTATTGGCTTGCGGTGCGGCCGATGGCGCCGCTGCCTCACCCGGCCATCCCAGATACCAGGCCGCCGCAATCACCACCGCGGCCGTGACGGCGCCGGTCACCGCCGATGTGGCGGTCGCGGCCGAAAGCCATGGGCGCGATGGCCGGGGCGGCGGCGCCGTATCCGTTGCGGCGCCGGCTCCCTTGGTTTCTCCTGAGACTTCCGAGGCTTCGAGGTCGATGGTCGGCGGCGCGCGCTTGGCGCGGCCCGAATCCGGCGACAGCGTGGTGTCTTCGGGCCTGTCTTCGTCCATTCCGCGGTTCCTCTTTGGCTCCAGCCAACTCTACCAGAATCGGCCCGCTCTCGTAGAGCCTGACCCGGATAGAACCAAGCTCTAATCTTCTGATTTGACGCGTTTTCTTGAACCGGCGTTCAATTGGTCCGAACCCGCGTTGTAGCGCGATCAGGCTCGCAAAGCACGGTCCAGCAGCGCGAATAAGGCATTTTCATCCGGTGACGCCGCCGTGATGACCTGCGGTGCCCCGGCGTCGCGAACCACCGAGGCCACGGCAGCCGAGATACAGCATTGCGGGATCGCCAGTGCCGATATTTCAACACCGGCGGCGCGAACTGATTCCAGGAACGCGCGCGCGCTACGCCGTGAATAATGCAGCACCGCCTCGATCTGGTTGGCGGCAAAGGCGTCGCTGGTTTCGCGCGGCAGGCTGGAGAGGGGAACCATCCTGTATGTCGTCTGCGTGACGACGGTGAATCCGCGCTCGCCGAGTTCGCCGGCCAGATCGCGGGCCAGATCGGCGCCGGCCAGATAAAGCAGCGGGCTGGTCTTCTTGAGCGCTTTTGTCTTCGCACTGGCCAGCACCAGATCGCGCAGACTGGCGGCGTCGCCCTTGGCCGGAATCACGGTTTCGAATCCGACGCTGCGGGCTGCGGCAGCGGTATGTTCGCCGACCGCAAACAGCGGCAGCTTCAGCAAGCCTCTGCCATTAAGTTGACGTTCGATCCCGCGCAATGCATTGGCGCTGGTGACGATGACCGCGCCGTAGCGCATCTCCTCGTCGTCATCGAAGGCCACCGGCTCAAACCGCAACATCGGCGCCAGCAAAACCTCAAAGCCCCGGGCACGCAGGCTCAAAGCGGTAGCTTCATCGTCCGGATGCGGGCGCGTGACGAGAATAGCCATGCTTCACGCCGTCGCTGAAGGGGTTTTCGCGTCACCGGGCGATTGCACTTCGAGACCTCACAATGCTAGAGCCATATTGACTCTGGACGACGAAAAACGCCGGTTTCGCCGATAACGCAAGGCCTCAAATTGGGTAACGACACGCGAACGCTGGTTCTGGGTATCGAGACCACCTGCGATGAAACCGCAGCCGCCGTGGTCGAGCGCCAGAGCGACGGCACCGGCCGGATTTTGTCCAATATCGTGCACTCGCAGACCGAAGAACACGCGGCCTATGGCGGCGTGGTGCCCGAGATCGCGGCGCGCGCCCATGTCGACCTGCTCGACGGCATTGTCGAGCGCGCGATGAAGGAAGCGGGCGTCGACTTTGCACAGCTCTCCGCGGTCGCCGCGGCCGCCGGCCCCGGCCTGATCGGCGGCGTGATCGTCGGTCTCACCACAGCCAAGGCGATCGCGATGGTGCACAACACGCCGCTGATCGCAGTAAACCATCTCGAAGCCCACGCGCTGACGCCGCGACTGACTTGCGCGTTGGCATTTCCCTATTGCCTGTTTCTCGCCTCCGGCGGCCACACCCAGATCGTGGCGGTGACCGGCGTCGGCAAATATGTGCGCCTCGGCACCACAGTCGACGATGCGATGGGCGAAGCCTTCGACAAGGTCGCAAAGATGCTCGGCCTGCCCTATCCCGGCGGACCGGAAGTCGAACGCGCCGCCAGCGGCGGTGACGCCGAACGCTTTGCGTTTCCGCGGCCGATGCTCGGACGCAGCGATGCCAACTTCTCGCTATCGGGATTGAAGACCGCCGTGCGCAACGAAGCCAGCCGGATCGATCCGCTGGAGCCGCAGGACATCAGCGATCTCTGCGCCGGCTTTCAAGCTGCGGTACTGGAATCGACCGCGGACCGATTGAACGTCGGTTTGAGGTTGTTTCACGAACAATTCGGTCCGCCGCGCGCATTGGTCGCCGCCGGTGGCGTCGCGGCCAATCAGGCCATTCGGGGGGCGCTGCAGGATGTCGCCGCCAAAGCGCAGACCACGCTGATCATTCCACCGCCCGCGCTGTGCACGGACAACGGCGCGATGATCGCCTGGGCTGGCGCGGAACGGCTCGCAATAGGGCTCAGCGACACCATGGACACGCCGCCGCGCGCCCGCTGGCTGCTTGACGAAAACGCCACGGCCCCGGCGGGATACGCGAATACGCGCGCAGGGTTTTAGCGATGACGGGCTTCGATAAGGTCGCAGTGATCGGCGCCGGCGCGTGGGGGACGGCGCTGGCCGCGCTCGCCACGCGTGCCGGACGCAAGGTGATACTGTGCCCGCGCAACTCGGCCACAGCCGCGCAGATCGCCGCAACCCGCATCAATCCGAAATTATCGGGCATGACGCTGCAGGCGAATATCGACGTGACAGACGATATCGCACGCGCCGCACTGGCCGACATCATCCTGATTGCGACACCGGCGCAAAGTTTGCGCGCGGCAGTCACCGCGCTCACGCCTCATCTCGCCAGAGCCACACCGGTCATCGCCTGCGCCAAAGGCATCGAGCGCGGTACCCATAAATTCATGACCGAGGTGATCGCGGAAGCAGCACCCGACGCGCGCCCGGCCATCCTGTCGGGACCGAGCTTTGCCGAAGACGTGGCGCGAGGCCTGCCCACGGCGGTCACGCTTGCGGCAAAGGAAGTCGAATTGGCCGGCGCATTGGCGCAAGCTTTGGGTTCGCCGAGCTTCAGGCTCTATCACACCTCGGATATTCGCGGCGTCGAGATCGGCGGCGCGGCGAAAAACGTGCTGGCGATCGCCGCGGGAATCGCCGCCGGCAAAAAACTCGGCGCCTCGGCGCAGGCCGCATTGACCACACGCGGCTTCGGCGAACTCGTGCGGCTCGGCCGAGCCTGTGGCGCGCGCAGCGAAACCATGGCGGGGCTGTCGGGCCTGGGCGATCTGATCCTGACCTGTTCAAGCCCGCAATCGCGCAATTTCGCGCTTGGCATGGCGCTGGGACGCGGCGAAGCACGGCCGCGCGACAAGCTCGCTGAAGGTGAATTCACTGCACCCGTACTGATCGAACTGGCGACGGCGCAGGACGTCGACATGCCCGTGTCAAATGCGGTCGCCGCCATCCTGAACGGCGCAACCACCATCGACGATGCGATCGAGAGTCTTTTGACGCGGCCGTTCAAGGCAGAGGGATAATAATGGCGCACTGGCTGGTGAAATCCGAACCGTCCACCTGGTCGTGGGATCAGCAGGTCGCGAAAGGCGCCAAGGGCGAGGCCTGGACCGGCGTGCGCAATTTCACCGCGCGGCAGAACCTCGTGAAAATGAAGAAGGGCGATCTCGCCTTTTTCTACCATTCCAACGAAGGCAAGGAGATCGTCGGCATCGCCGAGATCATCAAGGAAGCCTACACCGATCCCACCGACAAAACCGGCAAGTTCGTTTGTGTCGACATCAAAGCCGACAAGCCGCTGAAGGCCCCGGTGACGATGGCCGCGATCAAGGCCGACAAGCGATTGGTCGACATGGCGCTGGTGAAATATTCCCGGCTGTCGGTGCAGCCGGTCACCGCGGAAGAATGGAAGATCGTCTGCAAGATGGGCGGCCTTTAGGATTCATCATTGCGAGGAGCGACGCGACGAAGCAATCCACACTTCCTTGTTTCCCAATGGATTGCTTCGCTAACGCTCGCAATGACGGTTTGGCCGTCGCGCGTTCAGCTCTTGACCCAGAAGAGGAAAAACAGCCTAAGCCGCTGCGGCCGAAACCACCTGCGCCAGCAACTGCTCGCGCTTGGACTGCGAGCGATAGCCCTTCATCGTCGCGGCGAAGCGCTCGAGGATGCCGTCTTCGAACGCCGTGACGATGGTATCGTGGACGTAGCTCTTGCGGCAGATCGCCGGCGTGTTCGACAGCTCATCCGCGGCGGCGCGGACGGCTTCGAGCACCTGCTTCTTGCGGCCGCGGGCGCTGGCTGCGGGCGAAATCCGCGACAGCGATTCCAGCACCACGGCTGACGCCATCAGGGTGCGAAAATCCTTCAGCGAAATCTTGATGCCGGCGATCTCGCGCAAGAATGCATTGACGGTCGTGGTCGACACCGTGCGCACGGTCCCGGAATTGTCGCGATACTGAAACATGCGTTTGCCGGGCACGCTGCGCAAAATGCCGATCGCGCGGACAAGTTTCGCTGCGTCGCATTCCTTGCGCACGGCCTTGCCGCCCTTGGCCTTGAAGGCCAGCACCAGCGTATCGTCTTCCAGCACGACATTGGACTTCAAAAGCGTGGTGGCGCCGCGGGTGCCGTTGAGGCGGGCATAGGATTCGTTGCCGGGGCGGATCGCGGTGCGCGCGATCAGCTCGATCACGGCCGACAGCGCGAATTCGCGGGTCGGCTCGTCGCCCGACAGATGCATGGACACGTTGCGCCGGATTTTCGGAAGTGCTGCAACCAGCCGCGCCAGGCGATGCGCCTTGCGGTGTTCGCGGACCTTCTCCCAATCGGCGTGATAGCGGTATTGCAGCCGGCCGGCCGCATCGATGCCGACGGCCTGCAGATGCGAGGTCGGATCGGGCGAATAGCGCACTTGCTGGTAGGCCGGGGGCACCGCCATCGAATTCAGCCGCCGGATGGTGCCGACATGGCGGATCGGCGTGCCGTTGGCACGGACGAAGGAATAGTTCTTGCCGCGCTTGATCCGGCGGATGGTCAATTCGTTCTGGTCGCCGAGGGTAAGACCGATATCGCGGGCCAAGGCTTCGACGGAGGTTTTGGCGGCGATGCCGGGGGCTGCGGATGTCTTGACGACAGGCGCCTTTACGGGAGCCGCTTTGGGCAATTGCCCCAGCGCTTCCGCCAAGGCTACGGCGGGATCGGCGGAAACGGGCCGCGTAGCCTCGAAATTCTGCTGATCTGTCATGACCGTAGTCGCCTTGCTCCGCCTGCTATCCGGTAATGCCGCTTATTATGGCTTGGTTCCGGGTGGGACCGCCCGGCCCCGGAAACGCGATTTAGGGGGTAACCCCGGCCATTGCGAGTCCCGAATCAGTTATCAGAGGTTTCTAAATACCTTTCATGGGAGCCATTCGCGCGATAACGTTGATTTCAGGCTTTGCCAAAACGCGAAAGTGATCGCTTTCCGGGGCAAGATCGGAGCGGCGAGAGCCAGCCCGACCAAGGTCGCAGACGTTTGCGCCTTGTCCGCCCATCGCCCGGCGACGCATAATCACGCCAACAATCAAGATGGCCAGCGCGCGCCGGGTGGCCCGCTGTGAGTGGAGGGGACAATGTCCGAGAAGATTTATGACGTGTCGGCGGAATGGGCCAAGCGCGCTTTCGTCGATGAGGCCAAATACCGCAAAATGTATCAGCAGTCGGTCAGCGACCCCCAGGGGTTCTGGAGCGAACAGGCCAGGCGCATCGGCTGGATGAAGCCCTTCACGAAGGTGGAGAACGCTTCCTTTGAGCCGGGCAATATCTCGATCAAATGGTTCGAGGACGGCGTCCTCAACGTCGCCTGGAACTGCATCGACCGGCATCTCGAGAAGCGCGGCGACCAGACCGCGATCATCTGGGAGGGCGATAATCCCTCCGAATCGAAGCACATCACCTATCGTCAACTGCATGACGAGGTCTGCAAGTTCGCCAATATCCTGCGGACCCGCAACGTCAAAAAAGGCGACCGGGTCACGATCTATCTGCCGATGATTCCGGAAGCCGCCTACGCAATGCTGGCCTGCGCGCGGATCGGCGCGATCCATTCGGTGGTGTTCGCGGGCTTCTCCCCCGACAGCCTCGCGCAGCGCATCAGCGACTGCCAATCCAGGGTCGTGATCACCGCTGACGAAGGATTGCGCGGCGGCAAGAAAGTGCCGCTGAAAACCAATGTCGATGCCGCGATCGCCAAGAGCGGCGGCGTCGATTGGGTCGTCGTGGTCAAGCGTACCGGCGCCAAGATCGACATGAATCCGACGCGGGATTTTTGGTACCACGAAGCCGCCGAGATGGTGACCGCGGAATGCCCGGTGGAGCACATGCACGCGGAAGATCCGCTGTTCATCCTCTATACGTCGGGCTCGACCGGCCAGCCCAAGGGCGTGCTGCACACGTCAGGTGGCTATCTGGTGTTCGCCTCGATGACGCATCAATACGTGTTCGATTATCACGACGGCGATATCTATTGGTGCACCGCCGATGTCGGCTGGGTCACCGGCCACAGCTACATTCTCTATGGGCCGCTGGCCAACGGCGCGACCACGCTGATGTTCGAAGGCGTGCCGAATTATCCGGATAATTCGCGATTCTGGAACGTGATCGACAAGCACAAGGTCAACATCTTCTACACCGCGCCGACCGCGATCCGCGCGCTGATGCAGGCCGGCGATGAACCGGTCAAGAAGACCTCGCGCAAGAGCCTGCGTCTGCTCGGCAGCGTCGGCGAGCCGATCAATCCGGAAGCGTGGGAATGGTATCACCGCGTGATCGGCGACGAACGCTGCCCGATCGTCGATACCTGGTGGCAGACCGAGACCGGCGGCATCCTGATTACGCCGTTGCCGGGCGCCACCAAGCTCAAGCCGGGTTCGGCAACCAATCCGTTTTTCGGCGTGGTGCCTGAAATCGTCGATGCCGACGGCAAGGTGATGGAAGGCGAATGCCAGGGCAATCTGTGCATCGCCAAATCCTGGCCGGGACAGATGCGCACCGTCTATGGCGATCATGCGCGTTTCGAGCAGACCTATTTCTCCACCTATAAAGGCAAATACTTCACCGGCGACGGCTGCCGCCGGGATGCCGACGGCTATTACTGGATCACCGGGCGCGTCGACGACGTGATCAACGTCTCCGGCCATCGCATGGGTACCGCCGAAGTCGAGAGTTCGCTGGTCGCGCATGACGCGGTATCGGAAGCTGCCGTGGTCGGATATCCGCACGACATCAAGGGCCAGGGCATCTATGCCTATGTGACCTTGATGGCCGGCAAGGAACCGAGCGAAGCCTTGCGCAAGGAACTGGTCGCCTGGGTGCGCAAGGACATCGGCCCGATCGCCTCGCCAGACCTCATTCAGTTCGCGCCGGGCCTGCCGAAAACCCGCTCCGGCAAGATCATGCGCCGCATCCTGCGCAAGATCGCCGAGGATGAACCGGGAAGCCTCGGCGACACCTCGACGCTGGCCGATCCCGCCGTGGTCGACGATCTGGTCGCACACCGCCAGAACAAGAAGGACGCCCCGACGTAGAGAGCGGCCTTGCGCAAGCGTTATCCCGCTGGGTCCGCTTGTTGGGCCACGTGATCTTTTGCGTGGTCTTGATGACTTGCGGTGCGAATGCCCGGCAGGCTTCCGGACCAGCCGCCGATCCGCCGGTGTTTTTCTATACGAATCCGCAACCGTAGCGGCTGATCGAAATTTCCACGGATGTGCAGAACAGGGCACTTCCGTGGAGCGCATATCCGCCTTTGACAGGAACGCACTCCAACATCCGTTCGTTCGGCACACCATCACCAAATATATCGGCGATCACCCGGACATCCCGACGAGATGGGCACTCTTCGTCGTGACAGGCATCAAGTAGTCCTCGGAGGCCGTCCGGACGGAGGAGTGCTCGCCACCTCACGCAATCGTCAGTGGCAGGCCGCGCCTGCGGCTCGTTTCCTGACGAGTGTTGTTTTCAGGTCATTTACTTTGTTGCCAACATTTCCTCTGTTGCAGCCTCGGAACTGACCCCGGCGCCCGTGCGGAAAGCGTTTGGTTAACGCGCGCGGTTAAAAATGGGTGGGATAAGTCAGCTATTTTGCGGGTTTTGCGTCGATTTGACTGTCCCCGAGGGACGGAAGCGAAATTGGAGAAGGTGATGTCGTTGAGGATTGCGGTGGCGCTAGCGGTGACCATTGGGGCCGGGATGCTGGGAACGACCGGCGCGCAGGCGAACCCCGAAGTAGTCGGCGTTCGCGGCGATTATTCGCCGGGAACCATCGTTGTGCATACCAACGAACGCCGCCTCTATTTGATCCTCGATTCAGGCCATGCTGTCCGTTACCCCGTCGGCGTCGGCAAGTCCGGCAAGCAATGGGCCGGCACCACCCGGATCGACGGCAAATACCGCAATCCGGCATGGTCGCCGCCAGCCGAAGTGAAGCGTGACAAGCCGTCGATCCCGGACGTGATCGCCGGCGGTTCGCCGCATAATCCGATGGGCGTTGCCGCAATGACGCTGGCCGGCGGCGAATACGCGATCCACGGCACCAACGTGCCGGGTTCGGTCGGCGGGTTCGTATCCTACGGCTGCATCCGGATGCTGAACCCCGATATCACCGACCTGTACCAGCGGGTTTCGGTCGGCACCACGGTCGTGGTCACACGCTGATCCAAAGCAACGTCATTCCGGGGCGCGCATGCGAACCCGGAATCTCGAGATTCCGGGTTCGATCGCTTTGCGCTCGCCCCGGAATGACGTTGGAGGATTTTAGAAAACCGCGCACTCTGCGCGGTTTTTTGTTTGGAAACCGCACGACCTCAAAAATCCGAGGCAATGCCCTTGGTTTCCCAATCGCCGTACCGGGTCGGTTCCGGACCCTTCGGTCCCTGGTATTCCTTGGGTAAGGGCTTGGCGTCAGCCATAGCCGCCTGCCGGCGCGCTTCAGCCTCAGCGAGCGCACGCTGGGCCGCCGGCGAGAGCGGTTTCCGTTCGGGAACAGGTGCCGTCGTCTCACGCAGTGAAGGATTGTCTGTCATCGCACTCTCCAGCCGCTAAGTTGGCTTAATCAAGATGGCTGGCCCATCAGATTCAATACTTCCGTAGACAGCTCACACCCGAACTGTGAAGTCATAAAGGCGATTCTTACATTTGGCATATTCCCCTGCCAAAGGTGTCTTCCCTTTTGACGGCAAAAGCTGAAATGCGAGTAGCTGTCCGATACCGCGAGATGTTCCCGCTCCATGCCCCCACAACGATTTGCCTTGCCATCCGAAGTGCCCGGTCTAGCGGCGCGGCGGATCGCAGCGGATATTCTTGACGGTGTACTGCACAAGCACCGAACGCTCGACGAGCAACTCGATGGCGCGGCCGCCCACCCCGGACTGAAAAATCTCTCCGACCGCGACCGCGCCTTGATGCGGCGTCTGGTGGCGACGATTTTGCGGCGGCTGGGCACGCTGGGTCATGTGCTGTCGCGGCTGCTCGATCGCGGCATTCCGACCGACGCCCCACGTGCGCAAAGTGCGCTCCTGATCGGAGCCGCGCAGATCCTTTGGATGGATGTGCCCGACCACGCCGCGGTTGATCTGTCGGTGCGGCTGGTGCAGTCGGATCGGCGGGCCGCGAAATATGCCGGGCTGGTCAACGCCGTGCTGCGCCGTTGCGCGCGCGAGGGACACCCGCTGATCGAGGAGGTCAAGTCGCAGACGCTCGACGTGCCGCCATGGCTGCTCGCGCGCTGGATCGCCCATTACGGCGAGACCGTCGCGCGCGACATCGCGGTGGCGATCGGCCATGAACCATCGCTCGATCTGACCGTGAAGTCCGACGCGGAACAATGGGCGACGCGGCTGCACGGCGAAATACTCGCCACGGGGTCGGTTCGCACCCTGTTGCAGGGATCGGTGACGATGCTGCCGGGGTTCAACGAGGGCCATTGGTGGGTACAGGACGCCGCCGCCGCTTTGCCGGCGCGCCTGTTCGGCGATATCGCCGGCAAGACTATCGTCGATCTCTGCGCCGCGCCCGGCGGCAAGACCTCCCAGCTCGTGCAGGCCGGCGCGCGCGTCACGGCCGTCGACCGCTCGCCCAGCCGGATGGCGCGGCTGCGTGACAATCTGGCGCGACTGAAGCTCGAGGCGGAGACCGCGGTAGCCGATGCGGCCGACTGGCTCAGTCAGGAAAGCCAGGGAGACGTCGACGGTATCCTGCTCGATGCGCCCTGTACCTCGACCGGCACGATCCGGCGTCATCCCGATGTCGGCTGGCTCCGGCAGGAATCCGATATTTCCGCGCTGGCGGCACAGCAGAAACGATTACTGCAAAAGGCCGTCACCCGGCTGAAGCCGGGCGGAATGCTGGTCTATTGCACCTGTTCGCTGGAACCGGAAGAGGGCGAGCAGGTCGTCTCGGCGCTTCTGGCCACCGAGTCCACGATGCGCCGCGTCCCGATCGAGGCCGGCGAAGTCGCGGGTCTCACCGAAATCCTGACCGCGGAAGGCGATTTGCGCACCCTGCCCTGCCACCTGCCGCGCGAGGACCCCCGGCTGGGCGGCCTCGACGGCTTTTACGCCGCCAGACTTGTTAAATCCTGATTTTGCACCGCATTTCGCAACCGATGCGGTGATTCGCGCCTTGCAAGATGGTGTCTTGGCCGCGTTTCCGGATTAAAAGGATTCGCGAGAGAATCCTCCCAAACAAGGTAAGGCGTGTCGGTCGCTCACCGCAGACGAATCTCGACGCTGATCATGGGCCGTTTCGCGCGGAACATGATGGCGCGTGCGAGCGGTGGCTCTGTCGCGGTATCCCGGCTGTGGCCCGGCCGTACCGATCGCTTGATCATCGCGCCGCATGACCTGCGTACCGCCGACGCCACCCGGGCAGCCGAAATCTATGCCGGGCGCTTCGTGTTTGCCGGCAAGATCGTAACCTGCCATGGCCGCTCGATCTTCGATCTCGAGCCGCCGTCGGAAGATTGGGAGGTGGCGCTTCTCGGCTTCGGGTGGCTAAGGCATCTGCGCGCGGCCGATACCGCGCTGACCCGCGCCAATGCGCGCTCGCTGGTCGACGACTGGATTTCCAATCAGGGACACAAGCGGCCGATCAGCCGCCGCGCCGACGTGGCCGCGCGCCGCGTGATCTCGCTGTTGTCGCAGGCGCCGCTGGTACTCGGCGACACCGACGGCAAATTCTACCGGCGCTATCTGCGGGGCCTGACCCGCGAGATCCGCTATATGCGCTACACCATGCTCGATATCCCTGACGGGGTGCCGCGGCTGCAGGTGCTGATTGCGCTGTGCTACGCCTCACTCTGCCTCGCCAACCAGGCGCGGCACATCCGCTCCGCTGCGCGCAAACTCTCCGACGAATTGCAGCGCCAGATTCTGCCCGATGGCGGACATATCTCGCGCAATCCCGGCGCATTGATCGAGCTGTTGATCGACCTGTTGCCGCTGCGGCAAACCTTCGCCGCCCGCAACATCGCGCCGCCGCCGGCACTGTTGAACGCGATCGATCGCATGATGCCGATGCTGCGCTTCTTCCGCCATGGCGACGGCAGTTTCGCGATGTTCAACGGCATGAGCAGCGCGCCTTCCGATCTGCTGGCGACCCTGCTGGCCTACGACGATGCCCATGGTGCGCCGATGGCGCATATGCCGCATACCGGCTTTCAGCGGCTCGACGCCGGCGCCACCACAATCATCATGGATACCGGCGCACCGCCGCCGCCGAACCTCAGTCACGACGCCCATGCCGGCTGCCTATCGTTCGAATTATCGTCGGGGCCGAGCCGGATCGTGATCAATTGCGGCATGCCCGCCACCGGCCGCGACAACTGGCGCAGTTTTGCGCGCGGCACACCGGCGCATTCGACGCTGACCTATCACGAAACCTCGTCCTGCCATTTCGTCGAGCTCTCCGCGGTGAAACGGATGCTGCGAGGCGCGCCCATCGTCGGCGGGCCGACCGTCGTGGAAAGCTATCGCGAGGTGATCGATAATGGCGTGTTGTTGACCACGTCACATGACGGCTATCTCGACAAGTTCGGCGTGGTGCATCGCCGGGTGCTGATGCTGGCGCATGACGGCGCGCGGGTTGATGGCGAGGACTCCCTGACGCCCGCACCCGGCGGCCGGATCAAAGGGACCAATACCGACTATGCGCTGCGGTTTCATTTGCATCCGTCGGTCAAGGCAAGCCGGCTCAGCGACGCGCGCGGCGTGATGCTGGTGCTGCCCAACCGCGATGTCTGGACCTTCGAGGCACTCGACGACAAGGTCGAACTTGAGGACAGCGTGTTTCTGGCCGGAAACGACGGACCCCGGCGCACCGCCCAGATCGTGATCCGCCAGGATTCGCGGCAGGCGTCCTCGATCCGCTGGAGTTTCACGCGTTCGACCGCATCCCCTTCCGCGACCACGGCAAAACGTAACGCACGCCGCGAGCCGGAACTGCCGCTGTAATAAATGTGGCCAAGGTATTATCCGTTGCCGAGCTACGGTTTCGCTGCCGCCCAAACCGTGCTACCGGGCGGGCTTGCCAGATAGGACCACGACATGACCGATCACCCGCGCCGCGTCACCCGCGCATTGCTGTCCGTTTCCGATAAATCCGGACTGATCGAATTCGCCCGCGCGCTGGCCGGCCACGGCGTCGATCTCGTCTCCACTGGCGGCACTGCCAAGGCCATTGCCGCTGCCGGATTGAAGGTACGGGACGTTTCGGAACTGACCGGGTTTCCGGAGATGATGGACGGCAGGGTCAAGACCCTGCACCCGAAAGTGCATGGCGGTCTCCTGGCGATCCGCGACAATGCCGAACATGCGCAAGCCATGAAGAACCACGACATCGCGCCGATCGATCTGTTGGTGGTCAATCTCTATCCGTTCGAAGCGACCGTCGATAAGGGCGCGGACTTCGAGGAGTGCATCGAGAATATCGACATCGGCGGCCCGGCGATGATCCGCGCCGCGGCCAAGAACCATGACGATGTCGCCGTCGTCGTCGAAGCCGCCGATTATCAGGCCGTGCTCGACGAACTCGCCGCCAACCAAGGCGCGACCACGCTGACGCTGCGGCGGCGGCTGGCCGCCAAGGCCTATGCCCGCACCGCGGCCTATGACGCCGCGATCTCGAACTGGTTCGCCAACGAACTCAAGACCGAGGCGCCGGATTTCCGCGCCTTTGGTGGCCGCCTGATTCAGGCGTTACGCTATGGCGAGAACCCGCATCAGACCGCGGCGTTCTATCGTACGCCCGACAAGCGTCCGGGCGTTGCGACCGCACGGCAGCTTCAGGGCAAGGAGCTGTCCTACAACAACATCAACGACACCGACGCGGCGTATGAATGCCTCGCCGAGTTCGACGCGGCGCGCACGGCCGCCTGCGTCATCGTCAAGCATGCGAATCCCTGCGGCGTGGCCGAAGGCAAAGACCTGATCAGCGCCTACCGCAAGGCGCTGGCCTGCGATTCGACGTCGGCCTTCGGCGGCATCGTCGCGCTGAACCAGACACTGGATGCCGATGCCGCGCGCGCGATCACTGAAATCTTCACCGAAGTGATCATCGCACCCGATGCCACCGAAGAAGCCATCGCGATCGTTTCCGCGAAGAAAAATCTGCGGCTGCTGGTGGCGGGCGCGCTGCCGGATCCGCGCGCGATCGGACTGACGGCGAAAACCGTGGCCGGCGGACTGCTGGTGCAGAGTCGCGACAATGCCACGGTCGACGGCATGACGCTGAAGGTCGCGACCAAACGCGCGCCGACCGAGGCCGAGTTACGCGACCTCAAATTCGCATTTCGGGTCGCCAAGCACGTCAAATCCAACACCATCGTCTACGTCAAGGATCTCGCAACCGTCGGCATCGGCGCCGGACAGATGAGCCGGGTCGATTCCGCGCGCATCGCCGCGCGCAAGGCACAGGACGCCGCCGATGAATTGAAACTTGCGGCCCCCATGACCAAGGGGTCCGTGGTGGCGTCGGATGCATTCTTTCCATTTGCCGATGGATTGCTCGTCGCGATCGAAGCCGGCGCGACCGCGGTGATTCAGCCCGGCGGATCGATCCGCGACGACGAAGTGATCAAAGCCGCCGATGATGCCGGGATCGCGATGGTGTTTACCGGCGTGCGGCATTTCAGGCATTAAACGCCGTCATTGCCGGGCTTGACCCGGCAATCCATCTCCTTCGTAACGAGATCTTCAAAGCACGATGGATGCCCCGGTCAAGCCCGGGCATGACGAGGGAAAATCAATCTTTCACCCTCCCCAACAATCCCAGCCCTCCGACGAAAAACAACACCAGCACCGCCATGCCGGCCTTCTGGCTGGCGGTTACCGCGGTGACGATACCGATCAGCAGCGGCCCGATGAAGGACGTGACTTTTCCGGTCAGCGCGAACAGTCCGAAATACTGCGCGATGCGATCTTTCGGCGCCAGCCGTATCAACAGCGTGCGCGATGCCGCCTGCAGCGGGCCGCCGGCCGCGCCGATCAGGCATCCCAGCACCAGATAGGCGCGCTCAGCGGCGCCGGAAAACAGCGCGCCACCGGACGCTGGCGCTGCGACCTTGATGAACAGGATCGAATCCTTGTCCACCAGCAGGATCGCGATGATCGCCAACAGCAGCAGCAACATGCTGCCCGCGATCACGCGCTTTGGTCCTAAGGAATCATCGAGCTTGCCGCCGAGCCACGCCCCGAAAGTGCCGGCGATCGCCAGGATGATTCCGAAGGTGCCGATCTGGATCGTGTTCCAGCCGAACGTCCCCGCCGCATAGATACCGCCGAACGCGAACAGCGACACCAGGCCATCGGTGTAGATCATGTTGGCGAGCAGAAACGCCGCCATCGATTTCTGTTGCGGCAATTCACGTAAGCTATCCTTGAGTTCGCTCAATCCCTCGCGCAAGGCGTCGCGCGCCGAGTGCCTGGCGGGATAATCCGGCGTCAGCAAGAACATCGGCAGCACAAAGATGATGAACCAGACACCGGTCAGCGGCCCGCTGATGCGATCGCCCTGATGCGAGACGGGATCGAGACCGAACAGCGGCATCAATCCGAACAACGTACGTCCGGTCTCGGGATTGGCGGCGAGAAAGCCGAGCACGAGAATGAGACTGAAGATACCGCCGATATAGCCGGTCGCCCATCCGGTCCCTGATAACCGCCCGATCTTGTCCGGCGGCACCAGCGTCGGCATCATCGCGTTGTTGAACACGGTGGCGAATTCAGCCCCGATCGTGGCCAACGCATAGGCGAACAGCAGCGGCGGAATGACGCCGGGATCTCCGGGCTTGCCGAACCACATCAGGCAGGAGCCGATCACCAATAGCGCGCCGAATCCCGCAATCCATGGCTTGCGACGGCCGCTGGCGTCAGCGATGGCACCCAATACCGGCGACGACAATGCAATGATCAGACCCGCAGCCGCGGTGGCAAAGCCCCACAGCGATTGCCCGCTGGCGGGATTCGCCGCGACATGAGTCGCGAAATAGGGTGCGAAGACAAAGGTGGTAATCAGGGTGAAATAGGGCTGCGCGGCCCAATCGAAGAAGATCCAGCTAATAACCGCCGAGCGCGGCGGATAGGTCCGCGGTTTATCCGCAATGCCCGAATCTGAAGTGGCTGGATCCGAAGTGACGACCGCCATGCTCGAAATGTCCTGCTAAATCACGAGGAGGCGTTTTGCCCGGCTAAAGGAACCCATATAGCATTGGCGGCGGCAATGGCCTCACGTTTTCGAATCTTCAACCGACTTCAACCCGCGATGGATTTTAGATGACCACAGCAGGAATGCGCAGGACATTGCTAACCATCATGCTCGTCGCCGCATGGGCGATCCCTGCAGCGGCGCAGCAGCAACATAGCAACTTCTACACGCCTGCTGCCGCCGACACGATTCATCCCGTTGTCGCCGAACACGGCATGGTAGTGACGCAGGAGAAAATCGCGTCACGCGTCGGCGCCGATGTACTCAAGCGCGGCGGCAATGCGGTCGATGCGGCGGTGGCCTCCGGTTTTGCGCTGGCCGTGACCTATCCGCGCGCGGGCAACCTTGGCGGCGGCGGATTTATGGTGATCCACCGGGAGCGCGGCGAGGACGTCACGATCGATTACCGCGAGACCGCGCCGGCCGCCACGACGCCGACGATTTTTCTCGGACCCGATGGCAAGCCCGATATCGCCAAGTCACGCGACTCCGCGCTTGGCATCGGCGTTCCCGGCTCCGTCGCGGGATTGAGCCTGGCGCTGGAAAAATACGGCTCGGGCAAGTTTACGCTGGCGGAATTGCTGAAGCCGGCCATCGCGCTGGCCCGCGACGGATTTATCGTCACTGACGATGTCGCCGACGCGATGCCCGAAGAGCGCGGCCGGCTGGCACGCTGGCCATCGACCATCAAGATATTTTCCCGCAAGGACGGCGCGGCCCTGCAGGATGGCGACCTGTTGGTTCAGGCCGATCTGGCGGCGACTCTCTCGGCAATAGCCGAACAGGGACCGCGCGGATTTTACCAGGGCCCGGTTGCAGAAAAGCTGGTGAAGGGCATTGGCGAGGCCGGCGGCATCATGACGCTGGACGATCTGAAATCGTATCAGCCGATCATCCGGGCGCCGATGCGCGGCAGCTATCGCGGCTATGACGTCGTCTCGATGCCGCTACCGTCGTCCGGCGGCGTCGTGCTGCTGGAAACCCTTAATATCCTCGAGGGTTTTCCGATGGCCGAGATGAGGCAGGGTTCGGCGCCCTCGCTGCATGTCCTGATCGAGGCGATGAAGCGCGCTTACGCCGACCGCGCTCGTTATCTCGGCGATCCCGCCTTCGTCAAAGTGCCGGTGGCGACGCTGACCTCAAAGGATTACGCAGCCAAGCAACGCGCCAGCATCGATCTCGACCGCGCGACGCCGTGGACCGACGCGCTGTCGGCGCTGCCACCGCATGAGGGCGATAACACCACGCATTTTTCTGTGGTCGACGGCGCGGGCAATGCCGTCAGCAACACCTACACGCTGAATTTCAATTACGGCGTCGGCCTCGTTGCTGAAGGCACTGGCGTGCTGCTCAATAACGAGCTCGACGATTTCACCGCCGCGCCCGGCGCATCCAATGCGTTTGGGCTGGTCGGATTTGAGGCGAACCTGCCCGGCCCCGGCAAGCGGCCGCTGTCGTCGATGTCGCCCACTATCGTATTGAAAGACGGCAAACCGGTTCTGGTGACGGGTTCGCCGGGCGGCAGCCGCATCATCTCCGCGGTGCTGCAGGTAATCGTGAACGTGCTCGATTACAAAATGGACGTCGCGGTCGCGGTCGCCGCGCCGCGTGTGCATCACCAATGGCTGCCCGATGAAGTGCGGGTCGAGCACGGCTTTACGGAGGAAACACTGGCCGCGCTGCGGGCCAAGGGCCATCGCGTGATCGAGCCTTTGGGACGAACCTCGGCCAATTCGATCGCCGTGACCGATCAGGGATTGCTCGGCGCCCCCGATCCGCGCAACCGTGGCGCGGGCGCCGCGGGGCAATAACCCCGTTAGGTCAACCGATTGCGGATTTGCCTGCACCTTTGCCTCTGCCTGGGATCGGCGTAGAAGTTCTCTCACCTGCGCTCCAACCGGCCGCCGCAGGCATGAAAATGGCCGGGAAAATTTTCCGAGGGAACGTCCGCTATGAGCAGCACTGTTGAGCCATCGGGAGCGATCGAAGTCGCTGCCATCGAAGACACCAGCCTGCTCGCCTTCTATCGCGACATGCACCTGCCGGAGCGGCGGACGTTCTGGGCCTGCGCGGCCGGCTGGGCGCTCGACGGCATGGATTTCATGATCTATCCGCTGGTGGTCGGCACCATCATCGCGCTGTGGAAGGTCGATCCCGGCACCGCGGGCCTGGCGGGCACGGTGACGCTGCTGTCCTCCGCGATCGGCGGCTGGCTTGGCGGCTATCTCGCCGACCGTATCGGGCGGGTCAAAACCCTGCAATTCACGATCCTCTGGTTCTCGTTTTTCTCGCTGGTCTGCGCTTTCGTGCAGAATTTCGATCAACTCCTGATCGCGAGGGCCGTGCTTGGCCTCGGTTTCGGCGGCGAATGGGCCGCCGGCGCCGTGCTGATGGGCGAAGCGATCCGCCCGCAATATCGCGGCCGCGCGGTTGGCTCGGTACAATCGGGCTGGGCCGTCGGCTGGGGCCTCGCGGTATTGTCACAGGCCGTGCTGTTCTCGTATTTGCCGCCCGAGATCGCCTGGCGCTGGATGTTTGCGATCGGCGCGCTGCCGGCACTGCTGGTGTTCTTCCTGCGTCGCTATGTCGTCGAGCCCGAAATCGCCGCCGCAACCCGCGCCAAGCAGGAAGCGTCGGGCGAACGGCCTTCGCTGCTGGAGATTTTCGCAAGCCCGATGCTCAAGACCACGATCTTGGCGTCGCTGATGGCAACGGGATGTCAGGGCGGCTATTACGCCATCACTTTCTGGGTGCCGCGCTTTCTCACCACCGAGCGTAAACTCTCGATCGTCAGTTCTACCGGCTATCTCGCGGCGCTGATCATCGGCTCGTTCGTCGGTTATCTCGTTGGCGCATGGCTCGCCGACCGCATCGGCCGGCGCAATTTGTTCCTGATCTTTTCGATCGGCGCGATTGCCGTGATCCTGCTCTATACGCAGTTGCCACTGACCAATGAGATCCTGTGGCTGCTCGGCTTCCCGCTTGGTTTTTTCGCGTCCGGTTATTTCTCCGGCGTCGGCGCGTTCCTGACCGAACTCTATCCGACCCGGCTGCGCGGATCGGGCCAGGGCTTCTGCTATAATTTCGGGCGCGGCATCGGCGCATTGTTCCCGTTTTTGGTCGGCGCGCTCTCGACCGAGACCTCGCTTGGCAACGCCATCGCGATTTTCGCGGTCGTCGCCTACGGCGTGTTCTTCATCGCCGCCTTTGCATTGCCGGAGACACGCGGCCGCGTTTTGCACGCGGATGCTTAGCTGAGTATTGCCGCAAACGAAGATGCACTCCCTCTCCCATAAGGGCGGCGAAGATCTCGCGACACCTCTTGATAGAGGACGGGTAGCTTTCTTCCGGCCACAGTTCCCGCGCAATGGTCGCGCGATCGCCAGCGGCCAAGCCTTGCCTGCAGGTGCCGATGCTCTCGACACCGACGGCAGAGCGTTCGCTCGCGCGGGCGAGAAACGGCACACGCGCGACCAGCCACCTGACCGGCCACCATAGCGCAAGGGGCGGTTAGGCCGATGATAAACAGCGCCAGCGCGGGAATGACGTTGGGCGCCTTGCGCAAGCTACCAACAGAGGCGCCCTCCGCACCGACGGTACTCTCTGTTGGGTCTGCACAGCAGACACCGCGGGCAAATGAACGATCATAGGATGTCGACTCAGTTCCTTGGCCAAGCGCCCCGCAGAGCCGCGTCGATCAGCGCGTCCCCGTATTGTTCAGTCAGAGGCAAACCCAGCAGACGCCTGTAAATCAGCGAGCCGAAAAGCATGTCGATCAGCTGCGCCGGATTGACCGCGGCTGTAAACTCGCCTGTCGCCTGTGCGCGCTCGATCTCGGCGATATCGGCCGCCTGCCGAGCCCTGATATGATCTTCAAACAGGTCCCGCAGAAGGGCGGGATTGCCCTGGCCCTCCGCGATCAGATCAGCCAGAACCTTCCCGAAGAGGCCGTTGAGCCCCGTTATCAAGCGGCGCATCGTGGTCCGAAGCGCCTCTTCCGCCGTCGCGGCAGATGCGGGAGCCTTCACCGCGACGGCAATCCGCTCATGGAACATGGCCATGATGAGCGCGGCCTTTGAAGGCCACCACTTATAGAGCGTGGGCTTGCCGACGCCGGCCCTCTTAGCCACCGCCTCCATTGTCAGGTCCTTGGCCGGACCCTCCTGCAGCAGCGCAAAAACGGCGTCCATGATCGCCGCATGTGATTCCGCCGCAGCGCCAGGCGGCCGACCCGTCCGGGTCCGCGCAGGCGAATTTGTCTTCATCTCCGTATCTTAACAGAACGGCACGTAAAGGAAAGCCTTGACTCTTATATTTACGAAACGTACCGTTAAATGAAATAAGAGGTATCATATGGAAAACAACACCAGCACCACAGCCCCCAGAACGGGCCTCACGACGCTCGACCCGAACGCCGGCCACGTCACGACGATCAACACCTACACGGTCACGCGCGAGCGCGCTGAGGAGGTGCTGACCTACCTCGTGCATTCCGCAGAGGAGACCGTTCGCTATGTGCCGGGCTTCCTGTCCTTCAACTTCCACCTGAGCCTCGATCACATGCAGATCGTCAATTACGGCCAGTGGGCAAGCCGCGAAGCGGTCATGGCCGCGCGCGAAAACCCCAAGGTCAAAGCGCTGATGGCCGAGACCGTAAAGGTCGCGGGCAGTTCGAATTCGGTGCCCTACGTGCTCCGCAAGTCGGTGCCGGCCGCCGGCAAGTAACGCCGGAAACCCCCGCCACAGCAATGTTCAACGATTTCCAAAAAGGACGCGATCATGACGAACGAAACTCCCAGAATCCTGATTACGGCCGCGGGCGGCAAAGTCGGCCAGCATGTTGCCAAGCAGCTCTCCGACAAAGGCGTGGCGGCGCGCGCCGGATTCCACAGCCAGGACAAGGCCGCCGCCCCACAACAGCCCGGCATCGAGGGCGTGGTGCTTGACTTCGAGAATCCCGAGACCATCGCCGCAGCCTTCAAGGGAATCGACACGCTGTTCCTCGTCACGCCGGGCTCTCCCTACGCGGCGCGGCAGGAAGAACGGCTTCTTGCCGAGGCCAAAAAGGTCGGCGTCGGCCGCCTCGTTAAGCTGTCCGGCAAAATCGCCGAGCACCACACTGTCGGTTTCGGCGTGTGGAACACGGAAGCCGAACGCCAGATCAAGGGCAGCGGCATTCCCTACACCATCCTGCGCGGAAACTTTTTTATGCAGAACCTCTTCGGCAGCGCGGGCCAGATCAAGCAGGGTGTCTTCACGATGGGGCCTGCCGCCAAGAAAATCGCCTTGCTCGATACCCGCGACGTCGCCGCCGTCGCCGTCGCGGCTCTCACCGCTCCGGGACACAGCGGCCAGACCTATGACCTCAATGGCCCGGAACTGCTGGACGGCCACGCTCAGGCGGTGGTTTTTTCCGACGTCCTCGGCCGGCCGGTCAAATACCTCGACGTGTCGGCGGCGGACTTCATCGAGAACCTGAAGAAGTTCGGACTACCGGACTGGCTGATCGAAGCTTTCGGTGTCGCTGCGGCCGATGCTGAGGTCCCGGGCGATCAGTCGAGCGCCACCGTCGAGCGGATCTTGCAGCGGAAGCCGGGCTCGTTGGCGCAGTTTGTACGGGATTACCGCAGCGTATTCGACGCATAACTACCGCTAACGCGCTCGCACGGCGCAATCTCATTTGCGGTCGCACCTGACGAATGCAGCCGAAGCCACGCCGGTGCCGACTATGAGAGTCGCAATGGCTGGAACTATCCGCGCCGTGGAAGCAGCCATCCTCGACGAAACGGGAGGTTGCTGGCGATCCGGCTGCAATCCGGTGACGTGCTGACCCAAAGGCCGCCCAGGTGCGATATGCGCAAAACGGAGCGAAACGGCACATGAATAACCGCTCTGGAAGGTTCACAAGGAGGTTAGGTGATGTCATCAGCCGAACAAATTGAGGACTTGTTGCAGCTCCGGAAGATGCGTCTTGTGTCTCTTGTAGAAGGGACAACGCTCCTTTTGATCGTCGGCGTGGCTGTTCCTCTCAAGTATCTGGCTGGCTTTCCGCTCGCAACCCGGCTCATAGGACCGGTTCATGGCGTCGCTTTCGTTCTCTACGTTTGGATGCTCATCCAGACCGTGTCGATGGGGGGATGGTCACGCGCCGAGACTGCTCGGATGGTGCTCGCCGCCTTCATTCCTTTCGGGGCTTTCCTGAATGAGCGGGCGCTGGCGCGGCGCCAGTCGGCCCTTGCGGCGTCAGGCTGAAGGCGCGGACAATGGATTATCTCTGGCTCAAAGCATTGCACATTGTTGCCGTCGTTACCTGGATCGGCGGTATGTTGGTCGTTGCCGTGACCATTACAGCAGCGTCCGGCGGACGAGCGCAGCAGGAGACCGCAATGCATTCCGCCGTCCTTGCAGCTGTTCGCCGCTGGGATCAGCGCGTCACGTCCCCAGCGATGATTCTGGTATGGATTTTAGGAATAGCGCTTGCGCTGACGGGCAGCTGGTTTCCGCAGGGATGGCTCTTAGCGAAGCTTGTCTCCGTGCTGCTGCTCTCGGTGCTGCACGGTGGGTTGTCCGGCAGGCTACGTGGACTTTCGCGTAATCAGCAGCCGAGCCCACCGCCCCCACTGCGCTACGCCGCCGCCGCGGTCGTAGTCGCAACATTCGTCATCGTCATTCTTGTCGTCACCAAGCCAATTTAGCACCGAATTGGAGGCATCATACGTGATCGCGACCGCATCAACACGCAGGCCCGTCAACGGACGATGCTGCTTACCGGCGCGGGTGGGGGATCGGACATGCACCTGTCAAATTGTTCTATCGGTGCGGTTGGCGCGTGGCTGGCAGACCGCATCGGCCGGCGCAATCTGTTCCTGATCTTCTCAATCGGCGCGATTGCCCTGATCCTGCTCTATACGCAGTTGCCGCTGACCAATGAGATTCCGTGGCTGCTCGGCTTCCCGCTCGGTTTTTTCGCGTCCGGTTATTTCTCCGGCGTCGGCGCGTTCCTGACCGAGCTCTGTCTGTTTCCGTTTTTGGTGGGCGCGCGCTCGACCGAGACCTCGCTCGGCAACGCCATCGCGATTTTCGCGGTCGCCGCCTATGGCGTGTTCTTCATCGCCGCCTTCGCGCTGCCGGAGACACGCGGCCGCGTTTTGCACGCGGATGCGTGAAGCAAGAGAAAAGAACGACTGCACGCGGCAATGAAAGTGCGCTACCTTCCCCTTGTGGGGAAGGTAGCAGAAAGAACAAACAACCGTAGGAGAAACCCCGATGACATCGCTCACCGGCAAGACGCTATTCGTATCCGGCGGCAGCCGTGGCATCGGGCTTGCGATTGCGCTGCGCGCCGCGCGGGATGGCGCCAATGTCGCGATCGCCGCGAAGACTGCAGAGCCGCACCCCAAACTCAAAGGCACGATCTACACCGCGGCTGACGAGATTCGGGCCGCCGGCGGCAAGGCGTTGCCGATCCTGTGCGACATCCGCGAGGAGGCCCAGGTGATCGCGGCGATCGACCAGACCGTCGCCGAATTCGGCGGCATCGATATCTGCGTCAATAATGCCAGCGCGATCAGCCTGACCAATTCGCAGGCCACCGACATGAAGCGGTTCGACCTGATGATGGGTATCAATACCCGGGGCACCTTCATGGTGTCGAAATACTGTATTCCGCATCTGAAGAAGGCCGCCAATCCGCACATTCTGATGCTGTCGCCGCCGCTCGATATCAAGGCGAAATGGTTCGAGCATTCGACCGCCTATACGCTGGCGAAGTTCGGCATGAGCTTGTGCGTGCTGGGTCTGTCAGCCGAATTGAAATCTGCGGGTGTCGCGGTCAATGCGCTGTGGCCGCGCACCACCATCGCGACCGCCGCAGTGGGCAATCTCTTGGGCGGAGACGCGATGATGCGCGCCAGCCGGAAGCCCGAGATCATGGGCGACGCGGCCTATGCGATTTTCACCAAACCAGCGCGCGAATTTACCGGGCAGTTCTGCATCGACGATAAAATTCTCAGCGCCAGAGGCGTGAGCGATTTCGAGCCCTACCGCGTCGATCCCTCGGTGCCGTTGATGTCGGATTTCTTTGTGCCCGACGACGACGTGCCGCCACCCGGCGTCACCGTGATGGCGCTGCCGTCCGTCGGCGAGGTTCAGAAATCGCGTTGATCCTCAGCGCCCGACCGAGTACGGGCCACCCTTTTCCAGTGCGCGCCGATAGGCCGGCCGGGCCTGAATGCGATCAAGAAACGCCATCGCCTTCGGATGGCCCTGATCCAGCCCGGCGCGGGCAGCGGCAGCTTCGAGCGGAAAACTCATCTGGATATCGGCGACGGTGAATTCGTTGCCGGCGAACCACTCGCTCTTGCCGAGTTCGCTTTCCCAGAATGCCATGTGCTGCTTGAGCATCGGATTGACGAGCGCGGTCAGCGCCTGATTGGCAACCTTGCGCACGACCGGACGCAGCAGCGCAGGCGCGCGCTTCGGCATCAGCGTGAACAACAGTTTCAGCAGCAGCGGCGGCATCGCGGAACCCTCCGCATAATGCAGCCAATAAGTATAGCGCAGCCGCTCCGGCGTTTTCGGCAGCGGGATCAAGCGGCCATCGCCATAAGTCTCGGTGAGATATTCGGCGATCGCGCCTGATTCCGCGATGGTGTTGCCATTGTCGGTGATAACAGGCGATTTTCCGAGCGGATGAATCGCGCGCAATTCCGCCGGCGCGCGCATGTCGGGCTGGCGCTGATAGCGAACGATCTCGTAGGGCAGCCCAAGCTCCTCCAGCAGCCACAGCACCCGCTGCGAGCGGGAGTTGTTGAGGTGATGGAGCGTGATCATGGTGATTCCCCGTATGACGCGTTTGCGACGGAAGGTGGTGCCAGCCGGAAAAGGGAAAGTCGAGATGGAGCGCATCAGTATTACCCGGGTATTATTGACAGATCTAATTTACCCGGGTAATACTCTGTTTCGAAATGGAGGACTCGCTATGAATCAGGGATCTGCCGTCGCCTATATCGCCTTTGACGGTGACCACCGCATCGCGGGCGGCGATCTGCGCGAGATTGCGCAGGCAGCCAAGGAACTCCTCGATCGGCGCAAGGATGCGGCGATCCTGGTATTCGATGGCGTGACCAGTGACCCGGTCGATATCGATTTTCGCGGCACCGTCGCCGATGTTCAGGCGCGGCTGCCGGCAAGTGCCGGCGTGCCTGCGACGGCGGAGGACACGGGGCCCTCACCACCGCGCGGCCCGGGCCGACCGAAACTGGGCGTGGTCGCGCGCGAGGTCACGCTGTTGCCGCGGCACTGGGACTGGCTGGCGCGGCAATCCGGCGGTGCATCGGTCGCGTTGCGCAGGCTGGTCGAGGAAGCCCGTCGCACCGGCGAAGACAGCCATCGCATCAAGCGGGCGCAGGAGGCGGCCTATCGATTCATGTCCGCGATGGCCGGCGACAAATCGCATTACGAAGACGCGATCCGAGCGTTGTATGCGAACGATCCGGCGCGTTTCGAAAAATTGATCGCTGCATGGCCCGCGGATGTGCGCGACCATACCCTGACGCTTGCCAAACGGGCATTTCGGCGCGACCCGCAGGCCCGGGCCGGTTGATCCCCCTGACATGAAGCGGTAGGCTATTTGAAATGATAGGGATCATATAAGAGCCGTCATATCTTGGGAGATCGCCGTGAGCCCGACCGCCCCGCAATTCCTGTTCGACTTCGGCAGCCCCAATGCGTTCCTCAGCCATGAGGCGATCCCGGCGATCGAACAGCGGACCGGCGTGAAGTTTGAATATGTGCCGGTCCTGCTCGGCGGCATCTTCAAGGCCACCAACAACAAGTCACCGGCCGAAACGCTGGCGGGCGTCAAGAACAAGCGCGAGTTTCACGCGATTGAGACCGAACGCTTCGTCAAACGGTTTCACGTCAAGCCCTATAGCTGGAATCCATTTTTTCCGATCAACACCCTGCATCTGATGCGCGCGGCGATCGCGGCGCAATTCGAAGGCGTGTTCGAGAAATACATCGACGCCGCGTTTCATCACATGTGGGACGAACCGAAGAAGATGGATGACCCTGAAGTGGCGGCCAAGGCATTCACCGCGTCCGGCCTCGACGCGGCGAAACTGCTGGCGCGGGCACAGGATCCCGACGTGAAGGCAAAACTGATCGAGAACACCCAATCCGCGGTCGAGCGCGGCGCCTTCGGTTCGCCGACCTTCTTTGTCGGCAAGGAGATGTTTTTCGGCAAGGAGCAGTTGCGCGAGGTCGAGGAGATGATCTCGGAGAAGTAACAGCGCCGTCATTGCGAGCGAAGCGAAGCAATCCATGCTGTTATATTTTTCGCGATGGATTGCTTCGTCGCTTTGCTCCCTTGCGCAAACGCTGCGCGTTTGTCGCAGGCAATGACGAAAGCACGGAGTGAACAAATGCAAAAACGAAACGCGACGGCCGCGGTGATCGGCGCCGGCGACTATATCGGTGCCGAGATCGCCAAGAAATTCGCCGCCGAGGGATTCACCGTTTTCGCCGGACGGCGCGACGGCGCCAAGCTGGAGCCGTTGGTCAAGGAGATCGAGGCCGCGGGCGGTTCGATCGTGGCCCGCACGCTCGATGCACGGAAAGAAGACGAGGTCGCAGCGTTCCTCAACGACGCCGACAAGCACGCGCCGCTGGAGGTGTGCATCTTCAACGTCGGCGCCAATGTCAATTTCCCGATCCTGGAAACCACCGACCGGGTATTCCGCAAGGTCTGGGAGATGGCCTGCTGGGCTGGTTTTCTGGCCGGGCGCGAAGCGGCCCGGTTGATGGTGCCGCGCGGCGGCGGCAATATCTTCTTCACCGGCGCTACCGCCTCGTTGCGCGGCGGCAGCGGTTTTGCGGCCTTTGCCAGCGCGAAATTCGGCTTGCGCGCGGTGGCGCAGTCGATGGCGCGCGAACTCGGCCCGAAAAATATTCACGTTGCGCATCTGATCATCGATTCCGGCGTCGATACCGCCTGGGTGCGTGAACGCCGCGAACAGCTCTGGGGCAAGGAAGCACTCAATAATCCCGACTTGTTGATGCCGCCGGCCTCGGTCGCCGCCTCGTATTGGCAGCTCTACCAGCAGCCTCGCAGCGCCTGGACTTTTGAGCTTGAAATCCGACCATTCGGAGAAAAGTGGTAGACAGGCTATCGGGCAGGAGCGAATAGACCTGCCGGACATTCGTCACTTCCCTGTTCGCTCGCAAGAACAACAACAAAAGGAATTCAATGATGCGTATGCTTGTGGTCGGTGCCGGCGCGATCGGCGGATATTTCGGCGGCAGGATGCTTCAAGCGGGGCGCGACGTGACCTTCCTGGTCCGTCCCAAGCGCGCGGCCGAACTCGCCAGTGCCGGCCTCGTGATCAAAAGCCCGCACGGCGATGTGACGTTGAAAAATCCGCCGACGGTGCAGGCCGACAAGCTCACCGAAAAGTTCGACGCCGTGCTGTTAAGCTGCAAGGCCTTCGATTTGGAAGACGCGGTTCAGTCTTTTGCCCCCGCGGTCGGCGCGCAAACGGCCGTTATTCCGTTGCTCAATGGCATGCTGCATCTCGATGTGCTTGACAAGAAGTTCGGCCACGAGCGCGTGCTCGGCGGCCTCTGCGCCATCGCGGTGACGCTCAACGAACAACGCGAAGTCATACAGCTCGCGCCGCTGCAGTCGCTCAATTTCGGCGAACGCGACGGCAAGATGTCGGATCGCGTCCGCGCCATCGCCGACATGATGGCGAGCGGCAATTTCGGATCGGTAGCCAGTGAGCATGTCGTTCAGGAGATGTGGGAGAAATGGGTGTTTCTCGCCTCGCTCGCGGCATTCACCTGCCTGATGCGCACCTCGGTCGGCAATATCCTGGCCGCGCCCGGCGGCAGGGATTTTATCCTTGGCATGCTCGATGAAGTCAGCGCGATCGCAACCGCCGAGGGTCATGCGCCCCGCGCGGCATTTCTGGAACGCACCCGCGGTACGCTCACCGCGGAAGGCTCGCAAATGACCGCCTCGATGTTCCGCGACATCAAAGCCGGCGCGAAGGTCGAAGCTGATCATGTGATCGGCGATTTGGTCGCGCGCGCCGACGCCGCCAAAATTCCGGTCCCCAAGCTGCGCACCGCCTACACCCATCTGAAAGCGTATGAGAAGCAGCGGGGATGAACTCCTTCGCTGTCCCGGTCAAGGCCGGGACGACGAGTTAGAGATGCGCGAGATAATGCGCCAGCGCGGTGATTTCTTCATCGCTCAGGGGATAGGCGACATCCGTCATCGCGGCGCCGGCGCCGCCGGAGCGCACGCCTGACTTATAGTCATGCAGCGCCTTCACCAGATATTCCTCGCGCTGGCCGGCTATGCGGGCGACCGCCTTGGTGCCCGCGAATGTATCGGTGTGGCATGAGTTGCAGCGCCGGCCCACGGCCGCCTGCGCACCCTTCTGCGACAGATCGGGATTGTCGTCGGGTTTGGACACCTTGGGCGGGGTGAGCGCGGCGAAATAGGCGCCGAGATTGCGGATATCCTCATTGGTGATTTGCTCGACGATCGGCTGCATCAGCTCATTCTTGCGCGCGCCGCTGCGAAAGAAAACCAGTTGCCACTGAATGAACTGATCGGGCTGGCCGGCGAGCGAGGGAATGTTCTCGGTTTGTGAAATGCCGTTTTCGCCGTGACAGCCGCTGCATTGCTCGGCTTTTTCCTTGATCGCCGCGGGATCTGCCGCGCCGGCCGCGTGCGCCGTTAGTCCCAAAACGATGCCGCACAGTGCGGGTAATATCCATCGGCGGCGCATCATCGGCATACTCGTCTGTCGTTCAGAGATTTTTCTTCGTTTTAAACGAGAAACTGCGGTCACTCGTTCCCGAGCGACCGCAGTTCCCAAGGTTCAGGCTTACTTCTTGTAGCTGATGCGATAGATCGCGCCGGCCCAATCGTCGGCAACCAGAATCGAACCGTCCTTATCCAGGATGATGTCATCCGGGCGGCCGAGATAGCCCTGGTCGCCTTCGATCCAGCCGGACGCGAACACTTCCTGCTTGGCGTTCTTGCCGTCCGGATCGACGATGACGCGGACGATTCGCGCGCCCTGATACTTATGCCGGTTCCATGAACCATGTTCGGCGATCAGGATGTTGTTCTTGTACGAGGCAGGAAACTGGCTGCCGGTATAAAACTTCATGCCGAGCGGAGCCACGTGTGCGCCGAGATTGAGGACCGGCGGCGTGAATTCCGAACATTTGTGACCCATCGCGAACTTCGGATCCGGCGTGTCACCCTGGTGACAATAGGGATAGCCGAAATGCTCACCCATCTTCGAGATCATGTTGAGCTTGTCGCTCGGGATGTCGTCGCTCATCCAGTCGCGGGCGTTTTCCGTGAACCAGTATTTGCCGGTGCGCGGATCGACGTCGCCGCCGACGCTGTTACGTACACCGAGCGCGACCAGTTCGGCGTTGCCGGTCTTGGGATCGACACGGCGGATCTGCGAGACGCTGGTTGGCGGAATCCCGACATTGAAGGGAGGTCCGAACGGCACGTAGAACCAGCCGTCCTTGTCGGCGGCAAGATACTTCCAGCCATGCGCCGCGTAGGACGGCATGTCGTCATAGACCACCTTGCCTTCGCCGAGATTGGCGAGATTGGCTTCGGCGTTCTCGTACTTGATCAGCTTGTTCACGGCGATCACGTAGAGCGCGCCATCGCGATAGGCGAGACCGGTGGGCATGTTAAGCCCCTTAAGGATGGTCTTGACCTCTTTCTTTCCACCATTGTCGGTGATCGCGTAGACATTGCCGAGACCGAACGAACCGACAAAGAGCGTTCCCTTGTCACCCCAGGCCATTTGCCGTGCGGCCAGAACGCCCGATGCATATACCTCGATCTTGAAGCCTTCCGGCAACTTGATCTTCTTGATCAGCGCGGCGAGTTCCGCATCCGATGAACCCGTTGGCGGCCCCGACGGCGGCGCCAGACCCTTTTGGGCTTCGGTCTCGTCGCCGAGGAACCAATCGTCCGGCGGATGGGTCCAGAATTCCTTGGTGCCGGACTGATAACTTTTCAACTTGCTTTGCGCGCTGGCCTGCCCGGCCCCCGCAACAACAGCGATTGCCGCGAGCGCAAGAATACATCGATTGAAAGCCGATTTCATCGCGTCCCTCCCTATGCAGCCAATATGGCTACGTTTGTTATTTGCTTCGCCCGTCCCCGAGAGACGAACTTTGGTCTGGCATCAGATGGATCAGACTCGAAAATCGTAGCACATCTTATGAGAGAGAGAAGCGGATGCTGCACGGCGCCGTTACGCCCCCGAGAGTTGAGAAGAAATTTCTTTCGGTCATTCGCAGCCGAAGTCGCTTTATTCTTTGCTGCGTTGCAGTGCAGGTCAACAGCATCGGGCGTCTGCCGCGCTCAACATTCCGTGCGACAGAAATAAAATCGTAATGCGTTCGAGAAGTCGCCCAAAGCATTCTCAAAGTGCCGGCGAAAATCCGAAATATGCAGATACATATAACGCTGCACATAACGAAAAGCCCGCTGAGACAGCGGGCCTTCGTTAAACTTTGCCACTTTTAGAAAATCTGGAGCGGGCGAAGGGATTCGAACCCTCGACCCCGACCTTGGCAAGGTCGTGCTCTACCACTGAGCTACACCCGCATCCGAGAGATTGGCGGCGACTGATCACCGGCAACGCGCAGACCTATGCCAAATGCGGCCCCCGAATGCAACAGCCCGTACAAGGCCTAAAATCGACCGGATCCCCGCTTATCCGGCCTTCCCGGGCCGAATCGGCCCTAAAATAGCCCAGGCAGGTTCCGCGGATTGCAAATTCGGCCCCCAAGCGCCAATTAGGGCTGGAAAAGTGTTAGAGCATCCCCAGACATCAGGCGAGGATTCCCGTGACGATCATAGAGCAGGGTAGCGGACCAACGCCGCAGGCGGCGGCCGATCTGATCAAGGAGACGACCACCCAGACGTTCGTGAAGGACGTCATCGAGGAGTCGAAGCGTCAGCCGGTACTGATCGACTTCTGGGCGCCGTGGTGCGGCCCCTGTCGTCAGCTCACGCCGATCATCGAAAAGGCGGTCCGTGCGGCCAATGGCAAGGTCAAGCTGGTCAAGATGAACATCGACGAGCATCCGGCCATCCCGGGCCAGATGGGAATCCAGTCGATTCCGGCCGTGATCGCCTTCGTCAACGGCCAGCCCGCCGATGGCTTCATGGGCGCGGTGCCGGAAAGCCAGGTCACGGCCTTCATCAACAAGCTGACCGCCGGCATGCCGGGCGAGCCCAATATCGAAGATATCATCAAGGAGGCTGAAGCCGTTTTGGCCGAGGGCGATCCCGCCACCGCGGCATCGATCTATGCCGAGGTGCTGGCGGCGGACGCGACCAATATTGCCGCCTTGGCCGGACTGGCGAAATGCTACGTGGCGACCGGCGCGATCGAACAGGCCACGCAGACGCTCGCCATGGTGCCGGAATCGAAGCGCGGCGATGCGGCGGTCAAGGCCGTGCAGGCGTCGATCGATCTGGCCGAACAGGCCAAGGCGCTCGGCCCGGTGACCGAGCTGGAACAGAAAGTCGCCGCAAACCCGCTTGATCATCAGGCCCGATTCGATCTGGCGATCGCGCTCAACGCCAGTGAGAAGCGGACTGAGGCAACGCAGCATCTGCTCGAGATCGTCAAGCGCGACCGCAAATGGAACGAAGATGGCGCCCGCAAGCAATTGGTGCAGTTCTTCGATGCATGGGGCCCGACCGATGAAGCCACGGTCGAGGGTCGAAAGCGATTGTCGACCATCCTGTTCTCATAACGCCTCTGGCCAACACCGGGACCGCTGATGCCGATCAATGCCGAATATCGCGGACCCGGCGACCTACCTCACTTGATCCCGGTATTTCCGTTGCCCGGCGCCTTGTTGTTGCCGCGCGGCCAGATGCCGCTCAACATTTTCGAGCCGCGCTATCTGGCGATGGTGGACGACGCGCTGCGCGACGGCCATCGGCTGATCGGGATGATCCAGCCGGACGTTTCGCACTCGCCGGACGAAGCCAAACCGGTGCTGTTTCGCGTCGGCTGCGTCGGGCGCATCACCCAGCTCGCCGAGGCCGGTGACGGCCGCTATATCCTCGAACTCACCGGCATCGCGCGCTTCAAGGTGGTCGAGGAAGTCGCGGTTCTCACCCAGTATCGGCAATGCAAGGTGGATTATTTCCCCTACATCGACGATTTCACCGCCCGCAAGGGCGAGGAAGCCGTCGATCGCGAGGCGCTGCTCGAGGTGCTGACGGATTTCCTCAAAGCCAACAATCTCAAGGTCGATTGGGAAGGCGTCGAGAGCGCGCCCAACGAGGCGCTGGTCAACGCCCTGGCGATGATGTCGCCCTACGGCCCGCCGGAAAAGCAGGCGATGCTCGAGGCGCCCGACCTGAAGACACGCGCCGAGATTCTGATCGCCGTTACCGAAATGGATCTCGCCAAGAAGCGCACCAGCGGCGACACGGGTTTGCAATAGGGTAAATTATTTTTGACGCATCTTCTTTACGCGAACCGGTATCCACCCCGGATCTAGTCCGGGGCAGGCTCTCGCTTGAAAGCGCTCTAATACCCGGCCACGGCCAGCACGATCACCGCGCTCAGGGCCATCCAGCCGAAATGCCGGCCGCGAAAAATCCAGGCATTGCCGATCACGCCGAAGGCGTACATCGCGACCACCGTCACCACGATCCAGTGCCGGGCCGGGACCGACGCCATCGAGGATGCGGCGATCAGGAGCACGCCGCCACAAATCCAGCCGACGGTGCCGACCTGCCAGCACAGCCGGATCAGATTGCGCAGCCGCGGCGGCTCGATCGTCACGCGGGAGAATACCCTGGTTTCACCGAGTACGCCGTGGATGATGGCCACCACGATCGCGGCGATTCCTGAACATTGCAGCAGCAGATCGCGCATCGCACCGATCTCCATACACAACTGTATGGTGAGTTGTGGACGACGGCTTGGCGCCTGTCAATACAGGTGTGTATGGTGAGATGTCGCAGGGAAACAGCCATGACCGACCAACTCTCCGCCAGGGACTGGCTTAACGAGGGCCTCAAGGCCCTGGCTGCGCGCGGATTTACGGCGCTGAAGGCCGAGCCGCTGGCCAAGGCGATGGGGGTGTCGCGTGGCAGCTTCTACTGGCACTTCGCCGACGTCAGCGCTTTCCACGCGGCGATCCTTGGGCATTGGCGGGAGGTCGCCGCCGAACGGATCATTGCCGACGTCGAGGGCGCATCGGACAGCGAAAACCCGGTGACACTGCTGCTGCGCCGGGCATTCGGCGGTCAGCCGGCACTTGAGAAGGCAGTCCGGACCTGGGCCGCGCACGACCCAGTGGCGCGAAATGCGATGCAAGCCGTCGACCGGCGCCGGATGAGTTATGTGGAAAAACTTCTACGAGAATCCGGGCTCTCGCCTGGCACCGCCCGCGCGCGGGCGCAGATTCTCTATTGGGCGTTTGTCGGGTTCGCATTGTCGGACCTGCCGCTGCCACGCGCAAGACAGGCAGCGATGCTCGACGAGCTGCTCCGGATCGCCACGCGATAGAAAAGCCGGCGGCGCAAAGCCCAAGCTTCGCGTTTTTGCCCGCATAGTGAATTCCTGGTTCTTCATCGCCATGGCCGACGGCGCAGCGTGCTGCCGCGGTCGACCAGCGCTCGCGACGTGTCGAACGATAACCCTCCATTCACCATGAGGGCAAATGCAGGGAACCCTTTCCGCAAACTGTTCGGCTCCCGCTCACAATTTTACCGCTTAGTCACGCGTGAGGAAGAGGCTGCGGATCAGACAGAGTTCAGTTCGCTACACCCTTCAGTTCAGTACACCTGCGTAAATGTAGATCGCGTATGAATATCGAACGCATTGTTGTCCTGACTGTCGCTCTCGATGCCAGCGGCGCCCTTTGTCCCCCAAATGGGTCCGACAACAATTCTCTCCCGACTGGCCGCATCCATGCGGCTCACACCAGCATCTCAAATCTGACCAAGACCAAGAAGTGACCAGAAGGACACTCGATATGAGCGCCAATCGGCTGTTGCCAACTTTTCTGACCCACGCTCTGTCGTTTGCAGTCGTTGCCGCGCTGACGCTGACCACAGCCCTGGCCCCGGCCGTGGCGAACGACGATCACCCCGGCATCCAGGCGAAGACCCGCTTTCTGGCACTCGGCATCGGCAAATCCACGATTATCGATTTGCCGCGCGACGCCAAGGATGTGCTGGTCGCCGACCCGAAAATAGCGTCTGCCGTGATTCGCTCGCCGCAACGCGCCTACATCATCGGCGCGGCGGTTGGCCAAACCAACGTTGTGTTCTTCGATTCCGAGGGCCAGCAAATCGCTGGCTATGACATCGCCGTCAAACGGGACCTCAATGGTGTGCGCGCCGCATTGAAACAACTGCTGCCCGCGGGCGGAATCCAGATCGAAGGCATCGGCGACAGCGTCATGCTGACGGGCTCGGTATCCAGTCCGATCGAAGCGCAGCAAGCCGGGGACGTCGCCGCGCGTCTGGTCGGCGGCCCCGAGAAGGTCGTCAACTCGATTGTGGTCCGTAGCCGCGATCAGGTGATGCTGAAAGTGACGGTCGCCGAAGTACAGCGAAATATCGTCAAGCAACTCGGCGTCGATCTCAGTGCCTCGATGAATATCGGCACCTCGGTGGTCAATTTCAACAATGCCAACCCGTTCACAGCTAACAATGCGCCGCTCGTCCCGGGCAACTCCGTGGTCACGCAAGCCCTGAACAAGGCCGGCGTGCCCTCGGTCACCGCCACCCTGCGCGCGATGGAGACCGCCGGCGTGGTGCGTACCCTGGCGGAACCGAATCTGACCGCGATTTCCGGGGAGTCCGCGACCTTTATCTCAGGCGGCGAATTTCCGATCCCGACCGGCGTGACCTGTCAAACGACGACGGCCGGCGCAATCGGACAATGCGTCCAGACCGTCAGCTTCAAGAAATTCGGCATCTCGCTCAACTTTACACCGGTGGTGCTGACCGAAGGACGGATCAGCCTGCGGGTGATGACCGAAGTGTCGGAAGTATCGATCGATAACGCTTTGGCCGGCGGTCAGGGCGGAACAACGATCCCTTCGATCAAGACGCGGCGCGCGGAAACCACGCTGGAAATTCCCTCCGGTGGATCGCTGGCGATGGCCGGTCTTATTCAGGAGCAGACCAAGCAAGCCGTCAACGGATTGCCGGGTGTCGATCAACTGCCGTTGTTCGGCCAGTTGTTCAGAAGCCAGGACTTCGTCAACAACCAGACCGAGTTGATGGTCATCGTGACCCCCTATGTCGTGCGGGCGGTGGCGCAGAAAGAATTGTCGCGCCCGGATGACGGATTTGCGCCCGCATCGGACGCCCAATCGACATTGTTCGCCCAGATCAACCGGATCTACGGCATTTCCGGCCGCGCCGAGCAGATCGGAAGCTATCAGGGCAATTTCGGTTTCATCATTGACTGAGGCGGCGAGACGAGGACGGAACGATGACAAACATACTATCGCTCAATCGCGTCAGAACCCTGTGCCTGCTGGGCGCGCTGATTGGCATTTCAGGCTCGCTGGGTGCGTGCACGGATATCAATGACGAGGTCGCCGTGAGGGCGCGCATCCCCGACGATTACCGCCAGCGTCATCCGATTGCGATCCAGGAAACAGATCGATCCGTCGTGATCTTCGTCGGCCACGCGCGCGGGGATCTAACCGCGTCGCAACGCGCCGATGTCGTCGGGCTCGGCCGGATATGGGTCAGCGAAGGAACCGGCGCGATTATGGCCGACGTGCCGGTCAATACACCGAATGCGCGGGCTGCGGCGGGTTCGTTCCGGGAAATTCAGGCTCTGCTCGCGGCCAGCGGCGTTCCTCCGCGCGGAATTTCCGTGCGCCACTATCATCCGGACGACCCGCGGATGCTGCCGACGATCAGGCTGAGTTATCCCAAGATCGCGGCGGTGGCCGGGCCGTGCGGGCTGTGGCCTGAAAATCTTGGTCCCTCGATCAAGAATCCAAGCTACTTCGAAAACAAGGATTATTACAATTTCGGCTGTGCCTATCAGCACAATATGGCGGCGATGATCGACAATCCGTCCGATCTTGTGCAGCCGCGGGCCGAAACCCCCGCCTATACAATTCGGCGAACGGAAGGCTTCGATAAATATCGCAAGGGCGACACGACCGCGACCGTCTATCCGGAAAGCGACAAAGCCAAACTGAGTGATGCAGGCAAATGACGGCTAAAGAGTTGCAGGACATCCCACCGTCATCCCGAAACGATTACATCGCTCCGGCGCCACGCGTGTCGGTGCAAGCCTTCTGCGTGACGGCAGAAACCACTGCTGCCGTCGAAGCGGCGGCCGTGGACCGGCGCCTCGGCAAGGCCCATCTGACGATCAAGAAAGGCGGAATGCCCGCCGCTATCGAAGCCTATCGTACGGTTCCTACGCCGAACGTGATCATTATCGAGACCGAGAGCAGTACCGATATCCTGACTGGCCTCGACCAGCTCGCAACCGTGTGCGATCCCGGAACGCGTGTCGTCGTGATCGGCACTGAAACCGATGACGCGCCCTATCGCGAACTGGTCCGCCGCGGCGTCAGCGACTACGTGGTGGGCCCGGTCGATACGCTGGACGTGGTCCGTTCGATCTGCGGCCTGTTTTCGGTGACGGAAGCTGCCCCCGTCGGCCGTGTCATCGCCATCGTCGGCGCCAAGGGCGGCGTCGGCGCATCTACCGTCGCGCATAATGTTGCCTGGGCGATTTCGCGCGATCTCGCGCTGGATTCGATCGTCATCGATCTCGACCTCGCCTTCGGAACCGCCTCGCTCGACTATAACAAGGACCCGCTGCAAGGAATCGCGAACGCGGTGTTTTCGGCAGACAAGCCCGACAGCGCCTTCATCGAGCGTTTGCTGGCGAAGTGCACCGATCACCTCAGCCTGCTGGCCGCGCCGGCGACGCTCGAGCGGGTCTATGATTTCGGCGATCAGGCCTTCGACGCCATTTTCGATACCTTGCGTTTGACGACCCCCTGCATCGTGCTCGACATTCCCCATCAATGGTCGGGATGGACGAGGCGCGCGTTGATCGGCGCGGATGATATTCTGATCGTCGCCGAGCCTGATCTCGCCAACATGCGAAACGCCAAGAACATGTTGAACGTTCTCAAGGCCGCGCGGCCCAACGACCGGCCTCCGTTATATTGCCTCAGTCAGGTCGGCATGCCCAAGCGCCCGGAAATCACTCCGAGCGAATTCGCCAAGGCCATCGAGAACAAACCGATCGCGTCGATTCCATTCGACCCGCGAATGTTCGGCACCGCCGCCAATAACGGCCAGATGATCGCGGAAATCTCCGCCCGTCATCGCGCCAGCAAGATGTTCGTCCAGATCGCGCAACAGTTGACAGGCCACGGCGATGTCAAAAAGCCGCGAGCCTCGTTCCTGTCACCGATCATCAACAAGCTGCGAGCGGGCGGCAGGGCGTAGTCCGGCCACGGCATAATCCGCCGCGCAGTCATCGCGGCTGATGGAGCGCGGTGCCTTTAATTGGACCGCGCGGCCGTCGTCGGCGGGGGTTTGCCCACCTCCATCCGCGCATTCGCCGATTTAAGCGACAACACGCGCCGCAGGTCTGCGATATCGGCCGCCGCTTCCGCGGCCGACCGGTCGGCCTTCATAATCGTTTCGGCCTCGGCAACACGGCCCTGCAGGCCAACCACCAATGCGAGATTCTGGCGCACGCGCGGTTCAGTATTCGCGTGGCCATACGCACGGCGTAAGGTCTCCTCCGCCTTTTTCAGATCTTTCGAAAGCACGTAGGAAAGTGCAAGATTGGAAAGCACCGAAGGTTCTTCGGGCGAGATCTTCAGCGCGCTCGCATAATACTGCCGGGCTTCCTCGCCGCGGCCAAGCTGATCGAGCACAGCGCCTTGTGCCGACAATATCCGCCAATCCGGATTGTCCGGGCTATGGGCGCGGCCGAGGACGTCGAAGGCTTGCTGGAAGTTGCCATTGTCCGCCAGCGCTCGCCCGTAACCCGCAAGCAGGGCCTTGTCGCCGGGGTGAGCGATCGTGGCCTGTTCGAGCACGGCGACCGCCTGGGATTTCTGCCCCGAAGCCCGCAGCGCCTTGCCATATTGTAACGCCGCGTCGGCATCTTCGGGATGGGCGCGAAATCGATCGCGATAGAAGTCTACCCCGTGCTGGGGCTCGGCGGCGCTGCTTTTTTCGGCTTTATCGCCGAGCGCACCCGTGATGTCCGACAGGCTATCGGTCTGGCAGCTACAAAGCCCCAGCGCCAGAATCGCCGACAGGGTTGTCGACGTCAGGAGCTTCGCGAAACGATGTGGCTGGCGATATGGCTGGGATGGCTGCCGGAGCATTTATTTGACCTGTGGTCGGTGGGCGACCAGGAAAAATGCTCACAGGTTAATCCTAATTTCGGGTTAAGCCGGCCCGCAAGCGCCGGATTTCCGGCGCCTGCGCTTCCGCCTCAATCGATGAATTGAGCGCCGAACTCATGGCCGATCCGCCATGCCAGCCGACACTGGCGTGGACGGCTTGTCGACAAGATGATGGTGAACTCGGGGGGGACGTCGAGATCTTCTGCAATCACCTTTACCCCACCCTCCGATATGTCCGTGATGGTGCAATCACGCGGTAACAAACCGGTCCCGAACTGGATCTTCGCAAACCTTCTGCACAGGCGACGCTCGCTTTGACGCCGATTCATTAACATGTTGATCCTTCGCCGTTCCCTATTCCAACTCCCGATGGTGTACAGGGGAATTGTTGGAATCTGCCTAGCGGGATCGCTCGCAATATATCTATTCTTTTCCCATTCCTTTTACCGAATTCCGCGGATTGGCCTAGAATGGCCCTCATGGAGAGCGGCGCGGGCATGAAGCCGTCCTGGAATCCCGCGACCGCGCATGGCCGCCTTGCCGTCGCGCCGGGCCGCTACACGACTCCTGCGAATATGCTACAGGGGGCCGATATCCCGAGCCGGAGACCAACCCATGACATCCCAGCCCGAGCGCCTTGAAGGCACCGTCGATCCCAAATTGCTGGAAATTCTGGTCTGCCCCCTCACCAAGGGACCGCTCGAATTTGATTCAAACCGGCAGGAATTGATCTCGCGCTCGGCCAAGCTCGCTTATCCGATCCGCGACGGCATCCCGATCATGCTACCGGAAGAGGCGCGGAAGATCGAGTAACGCATGCGCGCCAGGATCATCATCACTGCGCTCGCCGTGCTCGGCTGTCTCGGTGCGATCTCGGCCGCCCGCGCCGAGGAAGCCAAGATTCGCATCGGCGCTATCGACGCCGTGCTGACGACGCCGGCGGATGTCGAACGGCCGCCGGTCGTCCTTTTGATCGCGGGCTCCGGGTCGACCGACCATGACGGCAACGGACCGCAAGTCAAACCGGCGACGCTCAAGAAGCTCTCCGAGCAACTGGTGGCGCGCAAGATTGCGACGCTGCGCTATGACAAGCGCGGCGCCGGCGGATGGAAGCCGGAATATGGCCGGCCGGAAGATTTCCGCTTCAAGGACTTTGTCGAAGATTCCGTGGCACTCGTGAATTATCTGCGCAGCAGCGGAAAATTCTCGCAGGTGATTGTCGCCGGCCATAGCGAGGGCGGTTTGGTCGCGATCCTGACCGCGCGGCGTGTGCCGATCGACCGTCTTGTTCTGCTGGTGACCGCGGCGCGGCGGCAGGGCGACCTCGTCAAGGCTCAGCTTGAAAAGAAACTCGGTCCCGACAAGCTGCAGCCGATCGTGAAGGCGATCGACGCCATGATGGCCGGGCAGATCGTCGATCCGCCGCCGCAGGGGCTGCTGATCGCGCCATCGATGCAGCCCGGCATTGCCTCGGCATTTATCGAAGACCCGATCGATCCCTTGAAGCAGATCGACCGGCCGACCTTGATTGTCGGAGGCGGCCGTGACCTGCAGGTGGCGCGGCTCGATTTCATCGCCCTCTCCGCCGCCTCACCCCTGGCCAAGACGGCGTGGCTGCCGGACATGAACCATGTTCTGGTCGATGTGACCGACGAAGAGGACAATATGGCCGCTTACAACCAGCCGGAGCGGCCGCTCGATACCGGATTGGTCGATTCGGTTGCGAACTTCGTTCTGGCGAAATGAAGCGCCGATCTTTCGTCCTCCCGCTTTCGCAGGAAGCCTACAGCGCTTCGCCCTTCAGCAGCCGCGGCACTTCGCCCGACAGGCCCGCGGCCTGGCGGATGAACAGGCTTTTCAGCGGCGGCGCCCGGTCGACCAGCCCCAATCCGATATCGCGCACGGTACGTAACAGCGTCGATTGGTTCGAGAACAGAAAATTGAGCGAGTTGGTCGCAAGCCCCATCGCCACGGTGTCGAACCGCCGCCAGCGCTGATAGCGGTCGAGCACGTCGGCCTGGCCGAGATCGATGCCGAGCCGCGCCGCATCGACAATCACCTCCGCAAGCGCTGCGACATCCTTGAGGCCCATATTGAGCCCCTGCCCGGCGATCGGATGAATCACATGCGCGGCGTCGCCGATCAGCGCCAGCCGCTCGCCGATAAAGGAGCGCGCCACGAAATAGCCGAGCGGAAACGCGCGCGGCTGGTCGAGCGTCTTGATCTCGCCGAGATGCAGCCCAAAGCGCTGCTCGAGTTCGCCGTGAAATTCGTCCGCGCTCAAGCCAACGATACGCGCCGCTTCGGCGCGTTTCTCGGTCCACACCAGCGACGAGCGGTTTCCGCTGAGCGGCAGGATCGCAAACGGCCCGGAAGGCAGGAAATGTTCTTCGGCGCGGCCGTGATGCTCGCGCTCGTGGCCGACCGTCACCACAATGCCGGACTGGTCATAGTCCCAGCCATGGGTCGCGATCCCGGCCCGTTCACGCAGTTTCGAGCGCGCGCCGTCGGCCGCTACCAAGAGGCTCGCCTCGATCACATGGCCATCGGCCAGCGTCACATCGACGCCGTCGCTGCGCGAGGCATAATCCGTCACCGCCGTGGCCCTGAGATCGATTCCTTCGGCCTGCGCACGCTGCACCAGCGCATCGATCAGATGCCGGTTTTCGATCATATGCGCGAACGGTTCACCGGGTTCGACATGGCCCGCGAAGGTCAGGAACACCGGCCGTGTCGCGTCCTCGAGCTTTGAGTCGGTGACAACCATGTCCAGAATCGGCTGCGCGTCGGCGGCAACCTGATCCCATACTCCGATGGCCTCGAACAGCCGGCGGCAGGCCGCAACGATGGCCGTCGCCCGCGGATCGCGGCTTGGGCGCGTCGCCAACGCCGGATCGGCCACGATAATGGGCAGGTCGGCGCCAAGGCCCTGACGCAACGCCAGCGCCAGCGCCAATCCGGCAAAGGCGCCCCCGCCGATGACAATACTTCGCTGTGCCGACATAATGGACCCGTTTACTCACACTCTTGCTACCTGAGTATAGCTGGGCGAAACAGATAAGCGAAACAAGGGCCTTTGACCCTCAGATCGTCATTGCGGAGCATACGTCTTCGCATACACCCCAGATATGCTGATCGCACATCGGGGAATCCTGAAATTCCGGGTTAGTTCGCTTCGCTCACGCCCCGGAATGACGCAAAAGTTCGAACCGAAACCGAAGTTCAAACTGAAAGCACTTGCATGTCCAAGGGACTGATCGACCTGATTTCCATTCTCGATCTGGAGCCGATCGAGGTGAACATGTTTCGCGGCAACAGCCCGAAGACGAGCTGGCAGCGGGTATTCGGCGGGCAGGTGATCGGGCAGGCCATGGTCGCGGCATGCCGCACCGTCGAGGGCCGGCTGCCGCATTCGCTACACTGTTATTTCATCCTACCGGGCGATCCGCAGATTCCGATCATCTACGAGGTCGAACGGTTGCGCGACGGCAAGAGCTATTCGACCCGCCGGGTCACCGCGATCCAGCATGGCAACGCGATCTTCTCGATCATGGTGTCGTTTCATGTCGAGGAGCGCGGCTCCTTCGACCATCAGGACAAGATGCCCGACGTACCGCCGCCGGAAAAGCTCACCGCGGAGGAAATGGCGAAGCAGCCGATGTTCCGCGACATGCCGGAATTTGTCCGTCGTTATTATGAATCCGATCGTCCGATCGAACTGCGGCCGGTCGAGCTCGGCCGCTATTTCGGCCAGCAGATCGAGGACGGCCGCATCCATGTCTGGATCCGCACCGCGGCGAAACTGCCGGACGATCCGGCGCTGCATATGTGCGCGCTCGCCTATGCGTCGGACTTCTCGCTGCTCGATGCGGCGATGGCGCGCTACGGCCGCACTTTGTTCGACAAGCGCATGATGCCGGCGAGCCTCGATCACGCGATGTGGTTTCACCGGCCATTTCGGGCCGACGAATGGCTGCTTTACGCCCAGGACTCACCGAGCGCACAGGGCGCGCGCGGCCTGACCCGCGGCCTGATCTTCAAGCAGGACGGCACGCTGGTGGCGTCGGTTGCGCAGGAAGGCTCGCTGCGCGAGCACAAGCAATCGTAACGCGATCGCAAGGTAGTTGCGGCCGAGGCTGGCTCAAGCGGCTCGCTCGGCCAACTCGATCTGCGATACGTACCAACGCATCATCCAGCGCATCACCCATGGAATCGGGATGATGAAGGCGCAGGCGAGCGCGGTCACCACACAGCGCCAGAGATATTCGAGCCCGGAGGCGTTGAAGATAACCTCGCGCCGGGTGCCTTCGATATGGCGGCAAATCCACCGAGATAGTGCCGTATAGACCCAGGCCCAGCCGATGATGGTGAAGACGGACAGGGCCGCCAGGACGTGCCAACCCAGATAGCCCCAGAAGGACCCTGAAAAGCTGAGCCCGATCGGCTGCCCGTTCGATGCGATGTTCGCGATGAACCATTTGAGCGCGAGCCAGTAGAGCCCTAACTGGATCACGAGCCCGAGCGCGTTGTTATACCGGATTCCGGTCAGGTCCAGGCAGATGAAAAGAACAACCGCTCCCAGCCACCACCACAGGACGGTCAGCGGTTGACCCTCGAAAGTGAGACTGGGTCGCCCCGGAACATGCAGGCAGGAGACGATCCACTTGCAATACATGACAAGGACCCATGGCAGCGGGATGACGAACACCGCGCCGATGAAGAGCACCAGCGAGCGCCAAACGAACTCCAAAATTCCGAAATCGATCGACAGCGACCCGCCGTCCACGTCGCCGCCGCCTGCCGGCGATCGCTGCGAACCCGGCACGGCTGGCGGGCCCGAATAGCCCGAGAACAGGCCGGGGATATCCCCGGCCTTCTGCCAATCCGCCATGCCCTCGCTCCAGACCAGCGTGGTCGCGGTGACGATGCCTCTCGCAATCAAATCGCGGAGCTGCGCTTCGGGGTAGGGACCTTGCTGCTGGCCTTGGGATGCGAAGAACCAGGATCGATCGGACATTGCATTTCCTCATAGCTTTTTCAGGCAGAGCGGCACGGCTCCGCGCAAATAAAAATATGTCAAAACAAGAAATTAGGGCGCGTTATGAGCGGATATGCCAGCGCAAAAGCCGGCAGCGAGATCGCATCTTGGCGGATCATCCCCTCCCCTGTACAGGAGGCTGGCGGGCGGAAGCTCGCCGCTGCACGCATTTTTCGCGTCGGGCCAGCAACTTTTTGTGCCATAGGCGCGGAAAGATGACAGACTTGCGCAGGACGCAAATCTAGGGCGTGACTGATCTCGGATCTGGAAACGAAGGCCTGAACATGAAGCTCGTTGTCGCCATTATCAAACCCTTCAAGCTTGACGAAGTCCGCCAGGCGCTCACCGCGATCGGCGTCAGTGGCATGACCGTGACCGAGGTCAAAGGTTACGGCCGTCAAAAGGGCCATACTGAAATTTATCGCGGCGCCGAATATGTGGTGAATTTCCTGCCGAAATTACGAATCGAGATCGCGGTCGCATCAAGTCTCGCCGACAAAGCGGTCGAGGTCATCAGCGCCAGCGCCCGCACCGGACAGATCGGTGACGGCAAGATCTTCGTGACGCCGATCGATCACGCATTGCGGATTCGCACCGGCGAAACCGATAGCGACGCGCTATAAACACGCGCGCTTCCGACTGAAGCACTTCCACCGCGCCCGGCAACGACGCCGGGAATGCGGTTCATAAAATCATAATATGGCTGGGGAAATACCATGGGGGCCCGATTGTCTCGCGGTCGCGGGGCTCGGCGTGATCGCGGGTCTGGTGTGCTACTGGGCCTGCACCTGGTTGAAGCGCCGTTTCGCCTATGACGATTCGTTCGGCGTCCATGGCATCGTCGACGGGTTGACCGGGATCCTGCTGGCCGGGGTATTTGCGACGGCCTCGATCGGCGGAACCTCTGGCCTGATCGAGGGCAATCCGCATCAATTGCTGATCCAGCTCTACGGCGTTGCGGTCACTTTGGTGTGGTCCGGCGGCGTCACCTTCATCCTGCTCAAGCTGGTCAGCGCCTTTGTGCCCTTACGGGTTTCGCGCGAGCATGAGATGGAAGGCCTCGACATTTCGCAGCATGGCGAGGCTTTACAGTAATATCCTCTATCCAGATACCTTTAAGCTGCCGCCGTCGTGGGCATTATTATGTCGGCAGTCTGTCATGCTCTTCTTTTAAGCAGCGCTGACTAAGGTTTGAGCGCGACCGAATAGCACAGATTACACTAGGTCCCGTAAAGCCCGAAAATGACCGCGTTCATAGTCCGTTAGAGAATGCTGACGATCTGGCACGGCATTTGATTCTACTGGGTCTGGCTGTGCCCGCGTAGTGAACTTCTCCGTGGTGAACCTCAGTCGAGAACGCTCGATCAAGTCGGGATCGGGCCCAAGCGGGGATACGACCCATGAAAATTGTTATGGCGATCATCAAGCCATTCAAGCTCGAAGAAGTCCGTGACGCCCTGACCGCCATCGGCGTTCACGGTCTAACGGTGACGGAAGTCAAGGGATATGGCCGGCAGAAGGGTCATACGGAAATCTATCGCGGCGCTGAATATGCGGTGAGCTTCCTGCCCAAGATCAAGATTGAGGTCGCGGTCGCGTCCGATCAGGTCGACAAAACCATTGAAGCAATCACGTCCGCAGCAAAAACCGGACAAATCGGCGACGGTAAGATCTTCGTCATCAACCTCGACCATGCGGTTCGCATCCGCACCGGCGAGGCCGATGCCGCGGCCCTCTGATTTCGCGCTCACCCTTATCCAATCAGGAGTAAAACCAAATGACGTTCAAGCGTCCCTATAGCGCGGGATTGGCGGCCCTCGCAGTCGGTCTGTTCACCGCGACCGCTGCCTTTGCAGAGCCCACCGTTAACAAGGGCGACAATGCCTGGATGCTGACATCGACGGTGCTGGTGCTGTTGATGACGATCCCCGGCCTTGCGCTGTTCTATGGCGGCCTCGTGCGCTCCAAGAACATGCTCTCGGTATTGATGCAGGTGTTCTATTGCGTCTGTATCGTCACCATTCTCTGGGCGCTCTACGGCTACAGCATCGCCTTCACCGGCGGCTCCGACTTCATCGGCGGCTTCTCGAAGGCCTTCCTGATGGGCGTGACGCCGGACTCCAAGGCCGCGACGTTCAGCGTCGACGCCAATATCTCGGAGCTGGTGTATGTCTGCTTCCAGATGACCTTCGCGGCCATTACCCCGGCCCTCATCGTCGGCGCCTTTGCCGAACGCATGAAGTTCTCGGCGGTGGCCCTGTTCATCCCGCTCTGGGTGACGCTGATCTATTTCCCGATCGCGCACATGGTCTGGTACTGGGCCGGACCGGACGCGATCTCGGATGCGGTCAAGGCGATCGCGGCGGCTGGATCGGACGCAGCGGCGAAGGCCGCGGCCGAAGCCAAGCTGGCTGAAGTCAACGCCGATGCCGGTTGGGTCTTCAAGAAAGGCGCGATCGACTTCGCCGGCGGCACCGTGGTGCACATCAACGCCGGTATCGCCGGTCTCGTTGGTGCGCTCCTGATCGGCAAGCGCGTCGGCTACGGTAAGGACCTGATGGCGCCGCACTCGCTGACCATGTCCATGATCGGCGCTTCGCTGCTCTGGGTCGGCTGGTTCGGCTTCAACGCCGGATCCAACCTCGAAGCCAGCGGCGGCGCGGCACTCGCCATGACCAACTCCTTTGTCGCCACCGCGGCGGCGGCGTTGTCGTGGATGTTTGCCGAGTGGATGATCAAGGGTCACCCCTCGGTGCTCGGCGCGATCTCCGGCGCGGTCGCCGGCCTCGTGGCGGTCACACCCGCGGCCGGCTACTCCGGTCCGATGGGCGCGATCGTGCTCGGTCTGGTTGTCGGCGTGGTCTGCCTGTTCTTCTGCACCGTGGTGAAGAACGCGCTCGGCTATGACGACTCGCTCGATGTATTCGGCGTCCACTGCGTCGGCGGAATCGTCGGCGCGCTCGCCACCGGCATCCTGGTCAATCCGTCGCTCGGTGGCACCGGCGTGATGGACTACACCACCGGCAAGATCGGCGACTACGATTTCGCAGCACAGATGATCTCGCAGTGCTGGGGCGTCGGCACCACGCTGGTGTGGTCCGGCATCGGCTCGGCGATCCTCTACAAGGTCGTCGATGTCATCGTCGGGCTGCGCGCCAATGTCGAAACCGAACGTGAGGGTCTCGACATCACCGAGCACACCGAGCGCGCCTACAATATGTGAGTTCTCCCGGGGCACGGCCTCCAGAGGCCGTTCCCAGAACTACGGTTTGGGCACATACCCGGCAATGCCCTGACCGTTGAGGGGCTCCAGCGCAAGCTGGGGCCCCTTTCTTTTTGAGAATTGTGGGTCTGGATAACACCGCAGGCCGATGGTTAATCGTGTCTTAACCTCGCCGTATCTATGGTGGTTTGATCCATTTCCGGCTGGTCTCAGGGTGCGACCGGCGGTTCAAGAGTGCTGGCACAACACGTATGGCCATGACCGCTTCATCCCGCGCGCCGCAGGGCGCCGGAAGTCCGGAAAGCGAGCGCTCGCCATTTGCGCGGCTCACCGAATTGCTGGCCCCATATCAACCCGCCAAGCCATTGATAACGCTCTCATTAGGCGAGCCGCAGCACCCCGTGCCGGAGTTCGTCGGCCCGGTGCTGGCCCGGCATACCGCCGATTTCGGCCGCTACCCCATCGCCAGGGGTATCGAGCCGTTCCGGCAGGCGGCCGCAAACTGGCTTTCCCTGCGGTTTGGCTTGCCGCGGAAAATCGATCCTGAAACCGAGCTTCTGGTGCTCAATGGCAGCCGCGAGGGGCTGTTCTTCGCCGCGATTACCGCCGCCCGCTATGTCGGCGAGCGCAAGGGCCGCCCGGCGATCCTGCTGCCCAACCCATTCTATCCGGCGTACGGCGCCGGCGCCCGCGCCGCGGGATGCGAACCGATCTATCTGCCGACTACGCTGGCCAACGGTTTCCTGCCCGATCTCGACGCGCTCGACGAGGCGACGCTGGCCAGAACCGTCGCGATCTACATCGCCTCGCCGGCGAATCCGCAGGGCGCAGTGGCTTCAAGGGAATATTTCAGCCGCCTGAAAGCGCTCGCCGATCGCTACGGCTTCATGATCCTGAGCGACGAATGCTATTCGGAAATCTACACGCAGCGCCCGCCCGGCAGCATGCTGGAATGCGCCGGTCCTGATTTCACCAATGCGGTCGCGTTTCAGTCGCTGTCGAAGCGCTCAAACCTTCCGGGCCTGCGCGTCGGCTTTGCCGCCGGCGACAAGAATTTTCTCAGCCTGTATCACGAGCTGCGCAACGTCGCGGCGCCACAGGTGCCGGTGCCGCTGCAGCACGTCGCTGTCGCCGCCTATAGCGACGAGGCGCATGTCGAGGAAAATCGACGGCTCTACCGTCTTAAATTCGATCTCGCCGATCAGATCCTCGGCAATCGCTATGGTTATCGTCGCCCGGCCGGCGGCTTCTGCGTATGGCTCGATGTGTCAGCCAAGGGTGGCGACGAAGCGGCAACCGTAAAACTCTACAGGGACGGCGGCGTGCGCGTGGTGCCCGGAAGCTATCTGGCCCGGCAGCAACCTGACGGCAGCAATCCCGGCGCCGGCTATATTCGTCTGGCGCTGGTGCAGGACAGTGAAACAACGGCCGAGGCATTGCACCGGCTGGTCAAGATTCTGGACTGAAGCATGATCGGGAAAAGTGAAAACCGGTTTTCCCCCGCGACAGGCGCCGGCAGCGTTTGCGTGGAGATCGTGCTCGAACAAGGAGATGAGATTGTGATGCAATCGATCGCATCGCAATCCAGTCGCAGGGCCCCATGAGCATGCCAGCGATCGAACGTGTCATTCCCCTCGTCGGCCAGTTGCCGGCGGCGATCCGCGAAGCGCTCGCGCGACGGCTGCGCGAGCTCGCCGGCCTGGGATTACTGCTGCTGTCCGGTGGCACCGCGGCTGCGCTGATGACCTGGTCGGTACAGGATCCCAGTCTGAGCCATGCAACATCGCGCACGATCCGCAATATCGCCGGCTATCCCGGCGCCATCGGCGCCGATCTCCTGATGCAGATTCTTGGACTCGGCGCGGTCATGCTGATCTTGCCGGTTGCGATATGGGGCTGGCGCATGCTGACCCATCGCACCTTCGACCGCGAAGCCTTGCGGATCACATGCTGGATCTTGTGCACGGTGATCTCGGCGGGCTTTGCAAGCTGCTGGCCACATGGCGGTGCATGGCCGCTGCCGACCGGGCTTGGCGGCGTGGTCGGTGATGCGCTGGTGCGCGCGCCCGCCGTCGTGTTCGGCCCGCCCGGATTTGCTTATTGCCTGGTGCTCGGAATCATCCTCGGCGTCGCGATGACTGCAACTTTCCTAGTCGCCAGCGGCATCGGCTCGCGCCCGCAGGAAGAGGAATTGACCCCGATCGAGGACGACGATGCGCCGTTCGTGGAAGAAGACGACCGCGGCTCGGTCTCGCTGGGATGGTTGTTCCACGCCGCGATGAGCGCAAAGGCACGGCTCGGATGGTTGCTGTCCCTGGCCTATGGCCGGTTGGTCGCAAGTTCGCCGACACCCCGCGCCGCTTCTTTCGAGCGCCAGGAGCCGAATCTCGGCAGCCGGGCCGCGCCGTCGATTGCACCGCAGGCTGACGAAGAAGATTTCGAGGCAGAGGAAGAAGAAGAGGAAATCCCCGCCGCACGCGCGCCACGCAAGAAGGCCGCGCCGCGCACACCTCAGCGCAAATCATCCGACAAGTTCGAATTGCCCTCGGTGTCCGTGCTGACCGCGCCGAAGGCGTCGGACCGCCAGCCGCTGAATAAGGGTGAGCTCGAGGCCAACTCACGCGCGCTGGAAGGCGTGCTGCAGGACTTCGGCGTCCGCGGCGAAATCGTCAAGGCCAATCCGGGACCGGTGGTCACGCTGTACGAACTCGAACCCGCGCCCGGCATCAAATCATCGCGCGTCATTGGCCTCGCCGACGATATCGCGCGCTCGATGAGCGCGCTGTCTGCCCGCGTGGCGGTGGTGGCCGGCCGCAATGCGATCGGCATCGAATTGCCCAACGCGCATCGCGAGAAGGTTTATTTGCGCGAATTGCTCGCGGTCAAGGACGGCAATGAGTCGGTCGCGAAACTGCCGCTCTGCCTCGGCAAGAACATCGGCGGCGAGTCCATCATCATCGACCTCGCGCGCACGCCGCATATGCTGATCGCCGGCACCACCGGTTCCGGCAAATCCGTCGCGATCAACACTATGATCCTCAGCCTGGTCTATCGGCTGCGGCCCGATCAGTGCCGTTTGATCATGGTCGATCCCAAGATGCTCGAGCTCTCCGTCTATGACGGAATTCCACACTTGCTGACACCAGTCGTGACCGACCCGAAAAAGGCCGTGGTCGCGCTGAAGTGGGCGGTGCGCGAGATGGAAGAGCGCTACAAGAAAATGTCCAAGCTCGGCGTTCGCAACATCGACGGCTACAATGCGCGTCTTCTGGAAGCGAAAACCAAGGGCGAGGAACTGACGCGCACGGTGCATACCGGCTTCGACAAGGAAACCGGCAAGGCGGTCTATGAGGACGAGAAGCTCGATCTCGATCCGTTGCCCTACATCGTCATCATCGTCGATGAAATGGCCGACCTGATGATGGTCGCCGGCAAGGATATTGAAGGCGCGGTACAGCGGCTGGCGCAGATGGCGCGCGCCGCTGGATTGCATGTGATCCTCGCGACGCAGCGGCCATCAGTCGACGTGATCACCGGCACCATCAAGGCGAACTTCCCGACCCGCATCTCGTTTCAGGTCACCTCGAAAATCGACAGCCGCACCATCCTCGGCGAGATGGGCGCCGAACAGCTGCTCGGGCAGGGCGACATGCTTTATATGGCCGGTGGCGGACGCATCAGCCGCGTGCACGGTCCCTTCGTCTCGGACGAAGAGGTCGAGAAGGTGGTGCGCCATCTCAAGTCTCAGGGGCAGCCGGAATACCTGGAAGCCGTCACGGCGGAGGAGCCGACCGACGAAGACGGCGCGGTATTCGATTCCACCGGCATGGGTGGCGATGGCGGCGGCGACCTGTTCTCGCAGGCGGTGGCGATCGTCAAGCGCGACCGCAAGGCCTCCACCAGCTACATTCAACGCCGGCTGCAAATCGGATATAATCGCGCTGCGTCGCTGATGGAGCGGATGGAACTCGAGGGCATCGTTGGCCAGGCCAACCATGCCGGAAAACGCGAAATTCTGGTCGAAGAGGAAGAAAGCGGCTTTTGAGCAGCGAGTTGGGTCAAAGGGGTACAAGTGATCGCACCAATTGACGCCATCTTTCACGTAAAAACGATATCTCCTTTTGGAGAAAGCGCGATAAAAGACCGAACAGCCAGACAGGGCGATGCGTTGACGAGAAATCAGAAACATCGAATGGCAGACCAATTCCCGATCCGCATCACGCGCCTTGCCTTGATGCGCGTTGCTTTGGCGTCGCTGATCGCGGCGCCCATCGGCGCAATGGTCACGCCGTCTTATGCGCAGACCGTTCCGGTCCCCAAACCCGCGCCCAAAGCCCGCGACCCGCTGAACGACCAACAGAGGGGACCGGCGACGACTGGGTCCATGGCGGTACCCAATCCGGTTATTCCGGATCCGCACCGCAACGTTCCCGCCAGTCTTTTTGGCACCTTCGACGCCAATCAAAAAGCACAGGCCGCCCGCGTGAGTTCCTATCTCTCGTCACTGCAGACGCTGGCTGGAAATTTCATCCAGGTCGGGCCCGACGGTAGCAAGACCAAGGGCGAGTTCTACATCCAGAAGCCGGGCAAGGTGCGTTTCGAATATGCGGCGCCGAGCCCGATCGCGATCGTCGCCGACGGATCGATGGTCGCGGTGCGGGACCGTAACCTGGCGACCCAGGACATCTATCCTCTGTCGCAAACGCCGCTGCGGTATCTGTTGTCGGACCGCATCGACCTGTTAAAGGACACCAACGTCGTGAGCGTGACGGCCGATGATGTTTTCATCAGCGTCACCATCGAAGAGAAGCAGCTATTGATCGGCACCAGCCGCCTGATGCTGATGGTCGGCGCCAAGGACGGCCAGCTCAAGCAGTGGACGGTGACCGACCCGCAGGGCTATGACACCACGGTTGCGGTCTACAATCTGGATACGTCCAAGCGGTTCGATCCCGGTCTGTTCAAGATTGATTTCAGCGATCGTGTTAACCCGGGCTAAGGCTCTCTAAGGCTCTCTCCTGACTGACAGGCTGCTCTCGCCTGATCCCGCCAAAAGCGCGCCTTGCGCGCGTCTCAAAAAGATGGTCACACCACTCCCTCACCTTTTCGGGATGCGGCCCAACGGCCGTTGCTTCCGAATAAGCGCGATTCTGTTTTTGCATTACCGGTCCCTATGCGCTTTTCCCTAACGACCTGGAACATCAATTCGGTGCGCCTGCGCATCGATATCGTTGCAAAGTTTCTCAAATCGGTGCGGCCAGATGTGCTGTGCCTGCAGGAAACCAAATGCATCGATGACGCATTTCCACTCAAGCGCTTCAAGCGGCTCGGCTATGAGCACGTCGCGCTAAACGGACAGAAGGGCTATCACGGCGTCGCCGTGGTCTCGAAACTGCCGTTCGAAGCCACCAACATTCGCACCTTCTGCGACAAGGTCGATTCGCGGCACATCACGGTCAGTTTCGGCGACAAGGCGCAATTATCGAAACCGCTGGTGCTGCATAATTTCTACGTCCCGGCCGGCGGCGATCTTCCGGATCCGGCGCTCAATCCGAAATTCGAACACAAGCTTCGCTTCCTCGATGAGATGAAAGCATGCGAGCCGCTGCATCCACGCGGCGACGATCGGCATATCCTGGTCGGCGATCTCAATGTGGCTCCGCATGAAAACGACGTCTGGTCGCACAAGCAATTGTTGAAAGTGGTGTCGCACACCCCGATCGAATGCGAGAAGCTTCTGGCGGCGCAGACCCATGGCGAGTGGATCGATGTTGCACGTGAACGCATCCCGATGTCGGAAAAGGTCTATACGTGGTGGAGCTACCGCGCCGCCGACTGGACGCTGGCCGATCGCGGCCGAAGGCTCGATCACATCTGGGTCTCGCGCGCGCTCAAGGACGGCATAAGTGATTTCCGGATCACCCGGGATGCGCGTGGCTGGGAACGCCCCTCGGACCACGTCCCGGTGACGGTGACGCTCGAAGTATGAACCGTCTTTCGGGAGAGGACGCCGGTTAAATGCTCAGCTTCGCGCCGGCCATCAGGATATCGCTGGCGATCTGGCTGGTGCGGCTGGCGAATTCGTCGCGGAGCCGGCGCGCAGCGACCGGGTCGCTCTCGAGCACGCGCTGAAACAGGCTGCGCGCGATCCGAATCACCGAGGAATGCTCGATCGCGAGCGCCGTGGAAGGCCGCTGCATCGCGACCACAAGCGCGAGCTCGCCGATCAATGCGCCGGGGCCCGCGACGATTTCAGCGCCGCTGCCGTCATCAATACGGAACGCGCCGCGCTGGACGATAAATCCGGCATCGGCCTCGTCACCTGCGTTGAAGAGCAGATCGCCACGGACGATATCGCGCTGCTCGGAACCGATCGCCAGCATGCGCAGCGCTGTGGTTCCCAACAGGCGCAATGTCGGGACACGCTCTAGCAGGGCAACATCATCTTCGATCGACATGAAAAACCGGTTGCGCGATCACGAATCGTTGCCCGAATCGTATCACGGCACCAGCTTGTAGCCACCGGCTTCCGTCACCAATATCTCCGGGTTGGCGGCGTCTTTCTCGATCTTCTGGCGCAACCGGTAGATGTGGGTTTCCAGGGTGTGGGTGGTCACACCCGAATTGTACCCCCAGACTTCCTGCAGCAGCGTCTCGCGCGATACCGGCAGCTGGCCGGCTCGATACAGGAAGCGCAGGATCGCGGTTTCCTTCTCGGTCAGCCGTACTTTGCGGGCATTGGCGCCGGTCAGCATCTTGGAGCCGGGGCGGAAGCTGTAGGGACCGACCGAGAAAACCGCGTCTTCGCTGGCTTCGTGCTGGCGCAACTGCGCCCTGATCCGGGCCAGCAGCACCGCGAAGCGGAACGGCTTGGCAACGTAGTCATTGGCGCCTGATTCGAGCCCGAGAATGGTGTCCGAATCGGTATCGTGCCCGGTCAGCATGATAATCGGGGCCTTGAAACCGCCCTTGCGAAGGCTGCGGACCACTTCGCGGCCGTCGGTATCCGGTAACCCCACATCCATCAGCACGAGGTCGGGAGCGTCGGCCTTGGCCGCGGTGGCGCCCTTGGCGCCAGTGTCGACGGCGGAGGCTTCGAACTCGTCGTGCAGCGACAATTGCTCCACCAACGTGTCGCGCAGATCGGTATCGTCATCCACGATGAGGATCTTGCGGGCATTGGCCATTTGTATCCATCCTTTGGGGCGTCGGCGCGAGCGATAGCGGCTTGGACCGAGCTTAGTCTGTGGTCGGTAAGTTTCTTGGTCGGTAAGGTCAGGGACTCGTCAAGTATACTTCGTCTTGAGGTAGGGAACCGTTACGGATTCACAAGCCAAAGGGCACTCTACTCCAGAATTCGCAGGCATTTAGATGAATGTCCTGTAATGCCGCGAAATAGAATATTTATGGAGCGTCTATCAAGAGACTCGCCAGGCGCATGGAAAATTCCGGTATTTCAATCGCTTATCCGATAAACTTGCGTGACCGGCCGCTTTCCGCGATCTGGGTCCGTGCCGCCGCTGGCGACCCCCGCCGGGGCTGGCTGCTGGCCGGCGGACAGGCCGTTCCAGTGGCACTTGGTCGCAGCAGCATCATTGCCAACAAGCGCGAGGGCGACGGCGGGACTCCGAAGGGCATCTTCCGGCCGCGGCAATTATGGTGGCGCGCCGATCGTCACCCAAAACCACGTACTTTCCTGCCGAGCCGCGCGATTCGACCTGAGGACGCCTGGTGCGAAGACCCGCACAGCCGCCATTATAATCGGCCGCTACGGCTGGGCCGCGGTGATGAGGGAGATCGGCTCACGCGCGACGATCATCTCTATGATTTCATCGTCGAGATCGATCACAACACGTCGCCGCGCATCGCCGGCCTCGGCAGCGCGGTATTCCTGCATTTGGCACGCGATAATTTCGGGCCGACGGCCGGCTGCGTGTCGATGACCAAACCCGCGATGCTGCGGCTACTGCAGCAATTGGGGCCGCAGACCAGGATCGTGATCGGATAAAGCCCCGATAATGTTTAGCGCGTTCCGAAAATCGCCGAGCCGATACGCACATGGGTAGCCCCGAACGCAATCGCGATCGCGAAGTCGGCGCTCATGCCCATCGATAAATTGACGAGGCCATTGCGCGCGGCAATCTTGGCCGTCAACGCGAAATGCGGCGCCGGCGCGTCATCGACCGGCGGAATGCACATCAGCCCTGATATCGGCAGGCCATATTTTTCACGGCAGCTCGCAATGAAGGCGTCCGCCTCTGATGGCGCGATACCGGCCTTTTGCGGCTCCTCGCCGGTGTTGAGCTGGACGAACAATTCCGGCCGGCGGTTCTGAGCAACGATCTCCTTGGCCAACGCTTCGCAAACGCTCGGACGGTCGACCGAATGGATCGCGTCGAACAGCGCCACGGCTTCTTTGGCCTTGTTGGATTGCAGCGGCCCGATCAGGTGCAACGCAAGGCCGGGATGCGTCGAGATTAACCCTGGCCATTTTGCCTTGGCCTCCTGTACGCGATTTTCTCCGAACACGCGCTGGCCGGCCTCGATCACCGGCGCGATCGCATCGGCATCAAACGTCTTGGACACCGCAACCAGCGTCACCGACGCGCGATCCCGGCGCGCTTCCTTGCACGCGCGCATGATGTCCTGCTCCACCGCAGAAAGTCCGGTTGGTAAATGCGTGGTTATCGGCGAGGCGTTTTCGGGCGTTATCATTCATGTACCTGTCGGAGATTGACGAGGTTATTCGAATTGTAGCGAGTTCAAGTAAGGCTTCTTGAACCCTTCTCTCTATTTTGCAAATGGGGTTGGGCAATAGAGATGTCACGCGTTAGTTTCAGCCGTCAAAGAGTGAAACTCAAGAAGCTTATCGGAATTCGTGCCCGGCTCGTGTTGCTGGCGCTGATCCTGGTGGCTCCCTTGATGCTGGAGCGCGCCCGTTCGCTCGAAAGCGAACGTGCCAGGCAAGTCGCAGCAGCCTCCGCCGATTTGACCGATCTCTCGCGGCACAGCGCCAATACGTTGAAGGAAGTCGTCTCCTCGGTTGAAGCGGTAATGAAATCCGCGGCCTATATCACGGCATCGGTGGGCGGCGTCGGACGTAGTTGCGATATCCTGCAGGCCAGTCTGCCGGCCAATCTGCCGTGGATCCGCAGGCTGATGATCGTCGGCGTCGACGGACGCGTGCAATGTTCGACGATCCGCGCTCAGGTGGGGCGCGATCTCAGCAACCGCGCCTATTTGAAGCAGGCGCGGCAAACCGGCGATTTTGTTTTCAGCGACTTCCTGCTGGCCAATCTCGATAGCAAGCCGATCATGATGGCAGCCTATCCGGTATCCGCTATCAACAAGGAGTTTGATTCCGTTGTCGTCACCGGCATCGATCTCGACTGGATATCGAAATTCGTGAGCGATCTCGGCGAACATCCCGGGATTTCGGCTGTCATGATCGACGGCTCAGGCGTCGTGCTGGCGGCGCCGAAGCAGAAAACCAATCCGATCGGCCGCCCACTGAGCGACGTGCCGATGTTGTCGCCGATCGCCGAAAAAGTAATCGGCTCGGACCAGGCCGATGGCTCGCTTTCATTCACCGCGCCCGATGGCTCTGAACACGTTGCCAAATTTTCCCGCATTGCCGGCACCCAGTCGCGCCTGATCCTCAGCGTCGATGAAGCCAAGGTTTCCGCCGATATCAACCGCGAGATTCGCACCGCCTATCTGCAATTGCTGTTCGTCTGCCTGTTCGTGCTGCTGGGCGCCTTGATCGCCGCGGAGAAACTGATCATCCGGCCCATCGAGACGATCGCGGCGATGGCCAAGCGATTCGGCCAGGGCGAATGGGCCGTGCGGGCCGCAAACACCCGGCTGCCGGCTGAATTCGTCCCGCTGGTCCGCGCGCTCAATGCGATGGCGGCCCAGTTGAGCGAACGCGAACGTCAACTGATCGCCAGCAATGACCGGCTGACCGTGATGGCGTCGATCGACATGCTGTCCGGCCTCGCCAACCGGCGCGGTTTCCAGAGCCGGCTCGACTTCGAATGGATGAAGGCCCTGCAGCACGAAGGTGAATTGTCGCTGATGATGATCGACGTCGATCACTTCAAGCTGTTCAACGATACCTATGGCCACCCCGAGGGCGATGCCTGCCTTTCCAGGGTCGGCGAAACGCTGGCTGCCATTGCCGCGGACACCATGGGCTTTGCGGGACGCTATGGCGGCGAGGAATTTTGCCTGCTGCTGCCCAATACCGACGCCGCCCGGGCGCTCGAAATCGGCGAAATCGTGCGCGCGGCGGTGCAGGACCTCGCGATGCCCCACGCCACCTCAAGCCATCAGACCGTGACGGTCAGTGTCGGCGTCGCCGGCACCCGGCCCAGCGCCACACAGCGGCCGGGCGACCTGATCGAGGCCGCCGACGCCGCCCTCTACGCCGCCAAGCACCGTGGCCGCAATGCCGTGGTCGAGCACGGTTTTGTGCGGATCACGGACGGCCCGATGGCGCTGGCGAGCTAGACTGTTCCGCCGCTGCGGTAGACCAAGCGCAGATCGCATAGGCCGCCCGACCCGTTGACCCGAAAGCCGCTTTTGTGGCCTAGTCCGCCGTCCTTTGGACCGGCCCGCAATCCACGAAAAGCCCTTAGATTCCATGACCTCCGAACGCTACAACGCCCGTGATTCCGAACCGCGCTGGCAACGCCAGTGGGACGAAAAGGCGATCTTCTCCGCCAAAAACGACGATAAGCGGCCGAAATATTACGTGCTGGAGATGTTCCCCTACCCGTCCGGGCGCATCCATATCGGGCACGTCCGCAACTACACCCTGGGCGACGTGCTGGCGCGCTTCATGCGCGCCAAGGGCTTCAACGTGCTGCACCCGATGGGCTGGGACGCATTCGGTCTGCCGGCCGAAAACGCCGCGATCGAGCGTAAAGTCGCGCCGAAGGCCTGGACCTACGACAACATCGCCGCGATGAAGAAACAATTGCGGTCGATCGGGCTGTCGCTCGACTGGTCCAGGGAATTCGCGACCTGCGATCCTAGCTACTACAAGCACCAGCAGAAGATGTTCAACGATTTCCTGCGCGCGGGTTTGGCCGAACGCGAGAAGCGCAAGATCAACTGGGACCCGGTCGACATGACCGTGCTGGCCAATGAGCAGGTGATCGACGGCCGCGGCTGGCGCTCCGGCGCTGTTGTCGAGCAGCGCGAAATGAACCAGTGGGTCTTCAAGATCACGAAGTACTCGCAGGAACTGCTCGACGCGCTCGATACGCTGGATCGCTGGCCCGACAAGGTGCGGCTGATGCAGCGCAACTGGATCGGCCGTTCCGAAGGCCTACTGGTGCGCTTCGCGCTCGATGCGGCCACCACGCCGGACGGCGAAAGCGAGCTGAAGATATTCACGACGCGGCCGGACACGTTGTTCGGCGCGAAGTTCATGGCGATCGCGCCGGATCATCCGCTGGCGCAGGCTGCAGCCGCCAAGAACCCTGATCTCGCGGAATTCATTGCGGAGGCCAAACGCCACGGCACCGCGCAGGAAATCATCGACACTGCCGAGAAGCTCGGCTTCGACACCGGCATCAAGGCGGTCCATCCGTTCGATGCCAGTTGGAAGATCCCGGTCTACGTCGCCAATTTCGTGCTGATGGAATACGGCACCGGGGCGATCTTCGGCTGCCCGGCGCACGACCAGCGCGACCTCGACTTCGTCAATAAATACGGGCTTGGCAATACGCCGGTGGTTTGCCCGCCGGATGTCGACCCAAAAGCCTTCGTGATCACTGACACGGCCTATGACGGCGATGGCCGCATGATCAATTCGCGTTTCCTCGACGGCATGACCATCGAGCAGGCCAAACAGGATGTCGCCAAGCGGCTCGAGGGCGAGCTACGCGGCAACATGCCCGTCGCCGAACGGCAGGTAAACTTCCGCCTGCGCGACTGGGGTATCTCGCGTCAGCGCTATTGGGGTTGCCCGATCCCGGTGATCCACTGCCCCAAATGCGATGTCGTGCCGGTGCCGGACAAGGACCTGCCGGTGGTGCTGCCGGAAGACGTGTCGTTCGATAAGCCCGGCAACGCGCTCGACCACCATCCGACCTGGAAGCACGTCGACTGCCCGCAATGCGGTGGCAAAGCGCAGCGCGAAACCGACACCATGGACACGTTTGTCGATTCGTCCTGGTACTTCGCCCGCTTCACCGATCCGTGGAACGAGAACGCGCCGACCACGCCCGAGGTGGTGAACCGGCTGATGCCGGTCGACCAATATATCGGCGGCGTCGAGCATGCGATCCTGCATCTGTTGTACAGCCGCTTCTTCATCCGCGCGATGAAAGCCACCGGCCACATCGGCATGGATGAACCCTTCGCCGGCATGTTCACCCAGGGCATGGTGGTGCATGAGACCTATCAGAAAGCCGACGGCGGCTATGTCACGCCGGCGGAGGTCAAGATCGAGACCGGCGCCAATGGCCGCAGCGCCACCCTGCTCACCTCAGGCGAAGAAGTCGCGATCGGCTCGATCGAGAAGATGTCGAAGTCGAAGCGCAACACGGTCGATCCCGACGACATCATCGCGACCTATGGTGCTGACGTCGCGCGCTGGTTCATGCTGTCGGACTCCCCGCCCGACCGCGACGTGATCTGGAGCGACGAGCGCGTGCAGGGCGCCTCGCGATTCGTGCAGCGGCTGTGGCGGCTGGTCAACGAGTCGGCCGAGATGGCCGGCACGACGGCAGCCACGAAGCCGGCGGCATTCGGCGCCGACGCGCTGGCGCTGCGCAAGGCGGCCCACGGCGCGCTGGACAAGGTCTCCACCGGCATCGAAAAGCTGCATTTCAACGTCTGCCTGGCCTATATCCGGGAATTCGCCAATGCGCTGGGCGAGGTACTGGCGCGGCCAGGGCAGCCCGCGCCGGATCTGGCCTGGGCGGTTCACGAGGCCGCGGTCATTCTTGTGCAACTTTTTGCGCCGATGATGCCGCATCTGGCCGAGGAATGCTGGGGCGTGCTGGGGCAGAAGGGACTGGTTTCGGAGGCGGATTGGCCCCAAATCGAACGCGATTTGCTGGTTGAAGACACGGTGACGCTGGTGGTCCAGGTCAACGGTAAAAAACGGGGTGAGGTCACAGTGGCCCGAACGGCCCAGAATCCGGAAATTGAGGCTGCCGTTTTGGCCCTCGATGCGGTAAAACAGGCCTTGGGCGGCAATGCCGTCCGCAAAGTGATCGTTGTTCCCATGAGGATCGTGAATGTCGTTGGCTAGGACCCGCATCGTCGCTCGGCTTCTGGCCGTAGCCGCCCTGGCGGCGCTGACGGCCGGCTGCTTCCAGCCGATGTATGCCGAGCGCGCTGACGGCACACCCGCTTTGCGTGAAAAGCTGATGGGCGTCGAACTGCCTCCGATCGACAAGCCGAACGCCTCGCGCGATGCCCGGCTAGGCGTCGAAATCCGCAATGCGCTGGCGTTCAAGCTCTATGGCAATGCCACCGGAAGCCCGCCAACCCATCGGTTGGTGATGAAATTCACGACCAGCCGGACTTCGCTGATTGTCGATCCAAGCACTGGCCTGCCGAGCAACGAAGATTACGGCATCGACCTGCAGTACAATCTGATCGACAACGCGACCAATAAGTCGGTGATGACCGGCACGACATTTTCGCGCGTTTCCTACGACATCCCCGGCAGCTACCAGCGGTTCGCCCGCGCCCGCGCCTTCCGCGACGCCGAGGACCGCGCTTGTCAGGAAGTTGCCGAGCGGATCCAGACCCGGCTGGCATCGTTCTTCTACGCTGGCTCCTAATCAACTCATTCGGGACGTTCGTCCTGAAATGATGGAGCCCAAGGTCTAATCATGGTCGCGTTGCGCGGAAAAGAAATCGACGCCTTCCTCGCGCGGCCCGATCCAGGGCGCCCCATCATCCTGCTCTACGGTCCGGATGCCGGTCTGGTGCGCGAGCGTGCCAATGCGCTGTTGGCATCGGCGGTCGACGACCCCAACGATCCCTTTTCATTGGTGCGACTGGACGGCGACGAGCTTTCGGCCGAGCCATCGCGGCTGGTCGATGAAGCGATGACGATCCCGCTGTTCGGCGGCCGCCGCGCCATTCGCGTACGCGCCGGCTCGCGCAGTTTTGCTAGCGGCGTCGACACGCTCGCGGAGCAACCGCTGAAGGATTGCCGCGTCGTGATCGAGGCCGGCGAGCTGCGGCCTGAATCGCCGCTGCGCAAATCCTGCGAGCGCGCCAAAACTGCGGTCGCGATCGCCTGCTATCCCGACGCCGAACGCGACCTTGCGAAATTAATCGACGATGAGTTGCGGGTTTCCAATCTGAAAAACGCGCAGGATGCCCGCGCCTCGCTGATGGCCCTGCTCGGCGGCGACCGTCAGGCCTCGCGCAACGAATTACGCAAGCTTGCGCTCTATGCCCATGGCAAGGGCGAAGTCACGCTTGACGACGTGATGGCGGTGGTCGCCGACGCTTCCGAGCTCAAGATCGATCCGATCGTGGACGGCGCCTTCGCCGGAAATCCCGCTGCGGTCGAGACCGAATTCGCCAAGGCGATGGTCGCCGGCACCTATCCTGGCATGATCATTTCCGCCGCGCAGCGCCAGGCGGCGTGGCTGCATAAAACCGCGCTCGCTGCGGCCGATGGAACGCCGGTCTCGACTTTGCTCGACAGCGGATTTCCCCGGCTGCATTTCTCGCGAAAAGGAAATGTCGAGACCGCATTGCGCAACTTCAGCGCGGCGCGGCTGGTGTCGATCATCGAGCAGCTCGCGGTGGCCGCGCTGGAAATGCGCAAGCAGGCCTCGCTGGCGGCCGTGATCGCGCAACGCGCGCTGTTGTCGATCGCGGTGAATGCGAAGCGCAGGGGATGACGTGAACTCGTAGCCCGGATAAGCGTAGCGCCATCCGGGAACAGTGAATGCCAAGACTATAGTCCCCGGATTTTGCTTCGCTCATCCGGGCTACGAGTGCCGTTAAGCCGTCAGCCCTTCGCTTCCAACTTCGCCACGATCTCGTCGAGCTGGTCGAGGTCGCGGTAGCGGATGTGCACGGTGCCGCCGGGCTCGCGGTGGTCGACGCTGACCGTCAGTCCAAGCGCGTCGCTGACCCGCTTTTCCAGCGCGACCGTATCGGCGTCTTTCTCCTTGCCGCCGCGCGCCTTCTGCGGTTTGCGTTCGGGTACGCCCTCGACATGGGCCAGCGCTTCGGCCTGGCGCACATTGAGACCTTCCTCGACGATGCGCTTCGCTGAGCCGGCTGGATCCGGCACACCGATCAACGCCCGCGCATGGCCCGCCGACAATTGACCCGACGCGATATAGGCTTGCACTTCGGCCGGCAATTTCGTCAGCCGCATCATGTTGGCGACGTGGCTGCGGCTCTTGCCGACGATCTTGGCAATCTCTTCCTGGCTGCGTTTGAACTCGTTGGCGAGCGCGTGATAGCCCTGCGCCTCTTCCATTGCGTTGAGATTTTCGCGCTGGACGTTTTCAATGATCGCGATCTCGAGCGCATCGGAATCGTTGACATCGACCGGCACGATCGGAACCTCGTGCAACCCGACGATCTGCGAGGCGCGCCAGCGCCGTTCGCCGGCGATAATCTCGAAGCGATCCTGCGCGCCCTTGACCGGACGCACGATAATCGGCTGGATCACGCCGTGCTGTTTGATGGAGTCCGCGAGCTCACCGAGTTCGGCATCGGAAAATGCGCGGCGCGGATTGCGCGGATTGGGCTTGATGAATTCGATCGGAACCTTGCGCTGCGCGCGCGGCCGCTCGACATGCGCGGCCTCGCCGCCGACATCTCCGATCAGACTTGCAAGACCGCGGCCCAATCGCGAACGCGCTTCGTCGGCCATCGCCAGCTCCCTTGGATTCAACTTAAGCGCTCCTGTTTAGCTTCGGCTTGGACCTCCACCCGCCGTCATTCCGGGGCGCTCGCGAAGCGGGCGAACCCGGAATCTCGAAGTAAGAGGTCGCTAGAGTTTCGTTTCACCATCTCGGGATTCCAGATCAATCCGCCAATGCGGATCGTCCGGAATGACGTTGCGGAACTAATGCGTGCGCAGTTCACGCTCGCGCTGAATCACTTCGGTCGCGAGCTTGAGGTAGGCGTCGCTGCCGACGCATTTGAGGTCATAGACCAAGACCGGCTTGCCGTAGGACGGCGCTTCGGAGATACGGACATTGCGCGGAATCATGGTGTTGTAGACCTTGCTGCCCATGAACTGGCGAACGTCGGCGACAACCTGGTTCGACAAATTGTTGCGCGAGTCGAACATGGTCAGCACGATGCCGTGGATCGACAGATTGGGATTGAGCGTGGAGCGCACCTGCTCCACCGTCTGCAGCAATTGCGACAGACCTTCGAGCGCGAAGAACTCACACTGCAGCGGCACCAGGATCGCGTCCGACGCCGCCATCGCATTGACGGTAAGAAGGTTGAGCGACGGCGGGCAATCGATCAGCACATAGGTGTAATCCGATTGCGGTTCGGCATTGGTATTCAGTGCGGCGATCGCATCACGCAGCCGGAACGCACGGTCGCGGGTCGAGCCCAGTTCGAGTTCGAGGCCGGAGAGATCCATCGTCGAAGCGGCGATATGCAGCCGGGGCACCGCGGTGGCGACCACCGCGTCGCGCAACGGCGCTTCGCCGATCAGCACGTCATAGGTCGAGCAGTTGCGGCTGCGGCGATCGATGCCCAATCCGGTCGAAGCATTGCCCTGCGGATCGAGATCGACAATCAGAACGCGCTCGCCGATCGCGGCCAGCGCCGTGCCGAGATTGATCGCGGTCGTGGTCTTGCCGACGCCGCCTTTTTGATTGGCCAGCGCCAGGATGCGCGGATGGCCCGGCGGAACAGGGGCCTTATCCTCTTGATATATTTGATCAATTACGGTCATGCGCGGACGCCATCGGTGCTGCGGACGGGAAGGCGCCGCTCGATATGATCGAGTTCGACGATCCAGCCGTGTCCGCCGGTGCGGCTGGAATGCAATTGCGGTTTGATATTCCAATATTTAGTGGCTTCGGTCAATTCAGCCTCTACATCTTGGCCTTTGAGAAACAGGGCTTTTGCACCCTGCTTCACCAGCGGCTCCGCGAAGCCGATGAGTTGATGTAGCGGAGCCAGGGCTCGCGCGGTGACGCAATCGACCTTGCCGACGATTCTATCCACACTATCCCCGATGTCAGCGGGATGAATTGTGCCCGGGCTGTTGGTTACTCGCAGCGCCTCACGCAGGAAGGCGGCCTTCTTGGCATTGCGCTCGACCAGATGAATTCGTGCGTCAGGTATTTCCGCGAGCGCGCAGGCCAGCACCACACCGGGAAAGCCCCCGCCGCTGCCGAGGTCAGCCCAGGCCTTTGCTGATGGCGCGAGCGTCAAAAGCTGCAGCGAGTCCGATATGTGCCGGGTCCACAGATTCGGGAGCGTCGATGGCGCGACGAGATTGGTTTTGGCCTGCCACTCCAGCAGTAATTCGACATAGCGATCGAGCCGCGCTTCTGTTTCACGTGAAACGGGCGTCAAGGCGAGAGCTGCGGCCTTATCGGAGCCGGGGATCGGAGATCGCGTTTGGCTAGAGGCTGTGGTCATTGGCTCGATGGGTCGTTGCTGTCGCTTAGAAGAGTTCGCTACGGGCTCGCGTCACGATACACCCGATGAGGAGCCCCGTGAGACAATCTACACCGATAAGGCGACAATCATGAACGGCTACGGTCTGGTGTAGCTCGCATCGCCATCGGACCACTTAGATAGGGCGCGCGTCGGCCTGTTTCACGTGAAACATCTCTACGCAATCACCGATGACGGTTTCCGCCGCGCTTCCCGGCGTAAATAGGCCGCCAGGATCCCCAGCGCAGCGGGAGTTAGACCATCTAGCCGGCCCGCCTGCCCCACGGTTCGCGGCCGTGCAGCTTGCAGCTTCGACCGGGCCTCGTTGGATAGCCCCGGCACCTGATTGTAGTCGACTTCGCCCAGGATTAATCCCTCGTCGCGACGGAAAGCATCGACGTCAGCGGTCTGGCGCTTGAGATAGACATCGTATTTCGCATCGATCTCGAGATGGACCGCGATCGATGGGTCAATGGCTGACAATTCCGGCCAGATGGCGCGTACTTCGGTCCAACCAATCTCCGGATAGGCCAATAGCTCAAAGGCCGAGCGGCGCTGGCCGTCTTTGTTGAGAGCCAGCCCATGCTTTGCGGCCTCGTTCGGCGTAATCGCGAGCGACTTCGTCAGGGTCTTGGCTGCATTGAGAGCCGCCATCTTGGCACCGTGACGTAGCGACCGCGCCAGGCCGACGCATCCCAACGCTATTCCCTTGTCGGTCAGGCGTTGATCGGCATTGTCGGCCCGCAAGGTCAGGCGATACTCGGCGCGGGACGTGAACATCCGATAGGGCTCGGTAATCCCACGGGTGACGAGATCGTCAATCATGACGCCGAGATAGCCGTCTGCCCGGTCGAACACGATGGCATCCGCCCCGCTGGCAGCCAGACCGGCGTTGAGACCTGCCACAAGCCCCTGTGCGGCGGCTTCTTCATAACCGGTGGTGCCGTTGATCTGCCCGGCCAAAAACAGCCCCGGCAAGCGCTTGGCCTGCAAGGTCGGGTCGAGTTCGCGCGGATCAACATGATCATATTCGATCGCGTAGCCCGGCCGGACCATCCGCACGCGCTCAAGGCCTGGGATTGTCGCCAGGATTGCGAGCTGAACCTCTTCGGGCAGCGAAGTGGAGATACCGTTGGGATAAACTGTGGAGTCGTCGAGGCCTTCCGGCTCCAGGAAGATCTGATGCCCGTCGCGATCGCCAAAGCGAACGATCTTGTCCTCGATTGAAGGGCAATAGCGCGGCCCGCTGCTTTTGATCTGGCCCGAATACATCGGCGAGCGATGCACACTGGCCCGGATCACCTCGTGGGTCGCCGGGGTTGTGCGGGTGATGCCGCACTGGATCTGTGGCGTCGTGATGCGGTCCGTCATCACCGAAAACGGCTCCGGCGGATCGTCGCCCGGCTGCATTTCGACGGCGGACCAATCGATCGTACTGCCGTCGAGCCGCGGCGGGGTTCCGGTCTTCAGGCGGCCCAGTGTAAAGCCGGCGCGTTCGAATGATTTGGAGAGGCCCAATGCCGGGGCTTCATCGACCCGACCGGCCGGCCAGTTCTTCTCGCCGAGATGGATCAGGCCGCGCAGGAAGGTGCCGGTGGTGATGACAACAGCGCCCGCGGGCAGCTCGCGGCCATCGGCAAGGCGAATGCCGGCGACGCGGCCATTGGCGACAATCAGCTCATCGGCCTCGCCCTCGATCACGCTGAGATTGGCGGTCTCGATGATGGCGGCCTGCATCGCCGCGGCATAGCGCTTGCGGTCCGCCTGGGCCCGAGGCCCCCGGACCGCCGGACCCTTGCGCCGGTTGAGCATCCGAAACTGGATACCGCCGGCATCGGCGACCCGGCCCATCAACCCGTCCAGCGCATCGACCTCGCGGACCAGATGACCCTTGCCCAAGCCGCCAATCGCGGGGTTGCAGGACATCGCGCCGATGGTCCCAAAACGGTGGGTAACCAGCAACGTCCTGGCGCCGAGCCGTGCAGCCGCGCTGGCAGCCTCGCAGCCCGCGTGGCCTCCTCCGATGACGAGGACGTCAAATGATTTTTGGTCGGCAACCATGGCGCGCGTTCTATAACGCGGCGCGTCAACTCGAAAGTGGTAAGTTCAGCAGCGACGATGTTTCACGTGAAACAGACTGCCAAAAAGAGGACTGCACATTGTTTCACGTGAAACAAGTTAGCCGAAGAAATGAATTTAAAGAATGAACAAAGAAATATTACTTACCTATACAGAATTCGCGAAAGATTACGTCGAGAACGTCTTCGACATCCACCCGCCCAAGCAGCCGACCCAACGCAACCGCCGCCCCCCGCAATTCTTCCGCAGCAAGTTCCTCACCGCTGCCAATCACCGAAATGCTGCGATGCAACATATCAGCCGTCTGCTGCAGCAATTTCCTCTGCCGCTCGCGTCCGATCAGGGCATCCTCTCCTGTCCCGAAAAAGTCTCGCGCAAAAATCACGATCGCGGCGATCAGTTCCTGGACGCCATCGCCCCGGGCCGCTGAAATCCCAAATTCGGTCGAGCCGTCCGGCCGTAAGCCATTGGCCGATTCGCGTGGGCGCGCCGCATTGCCAGTTTCGAGATCGATCTTGTTGCGCACGATCCACGCACCCGACACTCCCTCGCGATCGGCCGCCCCATGCTGCGTATCGACCATCCACAACACGAGGTCGGCCTCCCCGGCGCGCGCCCGCGCCCGGCGCACTCCCTCCTGCTCGACGGGATCATCCGTTTCGCGAATGCCGGCGGTGTCGATCACCGTCACTGGGTAGCCATCGAGATCGAGCTGGATCTCGATCACGTCACGGGTTGTGCCGGCATGCGGCGAGACAATCGCCACCTCGCGCCGTGCCAATTGATTGATCAGCGTCGACTTGCCTACATTCGGTGGACCCGCGATCGCAACCACCAGCCCATCGCGCAGACGTTCACTTTGGCCCTGCGCCGCAAGCACTTCTTGAATCTCGCCGAGAAGCTTTTCGATCTTTGCCAGCGCGGGCTTGTGCAATTCCGCGGGCACATCGCCCTCGTCGGAAAAATCGATGCCGGCCTCGATCAGTGCCGAGGCCTCGATAATCTGCGCGCGCCAGTCCCGTGCTTTGTCGCCGAGCAGGCCCTTCATCTGGCGGAGCGCCTGGCGGCGTTGCCGATCGGTGTCGGCGTGAATCAGATCGTCCAGCGCTTCGGCTTCGGTGAGGTCGAGCTTGCCGTTTTCGAACGCGCGGCGGGTGAATTCGCCCGGCTCGGCGGCCCGCATATTTTCAAAAGCTGACAATGTCGAAAACAATGCCGCGAGCACCGCCCGCCCGCCATGAACGTGAAACTCGGCGATGTCCTCGCCGGTGGCGCTGGCCGGTCCCGGGAACCATAGCACCACGGCATCGTCGATCGGCCGTTGGCTGACATCGTGCAGCAGCACCCGCGTCGCCATCCTCGGCATCGGGAGCTTGCCCGCCAGCGTGGTCAGGGCGACCCCGGCCCCTGGTCCGGAAACCCGCACCAGAGCGATGGCGCTTGGCAGCCGGCCGGACGACAAGGCAAAAATGGTCTGTTCCCGTGGATGCATCGCCTATTTGTCCCTGGGTCGTTGAAAACGCAACGCGATTTCCGTTGGCTCGATTCGTCGGATTATCCGGGCCAGGAAATGGACGACGCGGCCGATGCTGCAGCATATTCCGCAGCATTTATGCTGCAGAAATCGGCCGGTTTTCCATATCTCAGGAATAAATCAAAGCAATTACAGCCGGTTACCGGAAGATCGATAGGCACTAACGGGTCCTGCGATGTTGCAGCTTTGCTGCAGCAAAGGCCCCTTCGGGAGACCCGCGCCAACCATGAAAAAGGGCGCCCTGCTCGCGCGGGACGCCCCAATTCAAAGCCGCTGAAACGGCTCAGGTATTCATCGACTCGAAGAACTCCGAGTTGTTCTTGGTGTTGCGGAGCTTATCGAGCAGGAAGTCGATCGCGTCCATCGTTCCCATCGGATTGAGGATCCGGCGCAGCACATACATTTTCTTGAGCAGTTGCGGATCGGTGATGAGCTCTTCCTTGCGGGTACCGGAGCGTGAAATATCGATCGCCGGGAAGGTCCGCTTGTCCGAAACCTTGCGGTCGAGAATCAGTTCGGAATTGCCGGTGCCTTTGAATTCTTCGAAGATCACTTCGTCCATCCGGCTGCCGGTATCGACCAGTGCAGTCGCGATGATGGTGAGCGAACCGCCCTCTTCGATATTGCGCGCGGCACCGAAGAAGCGTTTCGGCCGTTGCAATGCATTGGCGTCGACACCGCCGGTCAGCACCTTGCCGGACGACGGCACCACGGTGTTGTAGGCACGCCCCAGGCGCGTAATCGAGTCCAGCAGGATCACGACGTCGCGGCCATGCTCGACCAGCCGCTTGGCCTTCTCGATGACCATCTCAGCGACCTGGACGTGACGTACCGCCGGCTCGTCGAAGGTTGACGAGACGACCTCGCCCTTCACCGAACGCTGCATGTCCGTGACTTCTTCCGGACGCTCGTCGATCAGAAGCACGATCAGATAGCATTCCGGGTGATTGGCGGTGATCGAGTGGGCGATGTTCTGCATCAGCACCGTTTTACCGGTGCGGGGCGGCGCCACGATCAAAGCGCGCTGGCCTTTGCCGATCGGGGCGACAATGTCGATAACCCTTGCAGAAAGGTCCTTTCTGGTGGGGTCTTCGAGTTCGAGCCGAAAGCGCTGATCGGGGAACAGCGGCGTCAAATTGTCGAAATTGACCTTGTGCTTGGACTTTTCCGGGTCTTCGAAATTGAGCGTGTTGACCTTCAGCAGCGCGAAATAGCGTTCACCTTCCTTCGGGCTGCGAATGTGGCCTTCGATGGTGTCGCCGGTGCGAAGCCCGAAGCGGCGGATCTGCGACGGCGAGACATAGATATCGTCCGGTCCCGGCAGATAATTAGCATCCGGCGAACGCAAGAAGCCAAAGCCGTCGGAGAGAACCTCAACGACGCCTTCACCGATAATGTCGGTTTCCTGAATCGCGAGCTGTTTGAGAATGGCGAACATCAGCTCCTGCTTGCGCATCGTGCTGGCGTTTTCGACCCCTTTCTCCTCGGCGAACGAGACTAGCTCGGCTGGCGTCTGGGCTTTGAGGTCTTGAAGTTTCATTTCCCGCATTGGGGTCGTCCTGTGGAGTAGCAAGGGGGAGGGGTGCGAGGTGGCTTTACAAAATGCGGACGCAAGAAAAGGAAGGTCCGCAGGTCTAAGCGAGGAAAGTGCCGGAGAGGCTTCAAACCTGATGTGACGGCCGGCTCAACGAGGAGACCGGAACACAACCACATCCGCCTGCGTGGGGTGGGATTTGGCTAATATAGAAAATCAGTCGGCTTTCCGCAAGGAGCGCTCAAGTTGAACTATCGCTGATAACGCCCGTCAGAATGGTTTGACCACAACCAGAATCACGATCCCGATCATCAATACTGTCGGTACTTCATTGATAATACGATAAAATTTCTGACTTCGTAAATTCGAGTCGGCGGCAAAATCCTTTACACACCGCGACAAAAAGCCGTGGACACCCGACAGCAATACCACCAACAGCAGCTTGCCATGCAGCCAGGGCGCCGAAAACCAATGCCCCGCCCACGCCAGATAAAGCCCGGCCAGCCAGGTCACAATCATCGCGGGGTTTATGATCGCCTTCAGCAGCCGCCGTTCCATCACCTTGAACGTCTCGGATTGCTTCGATCCGGCTTCCGCGTCGCAGTGATAGACGAACAACCGCGGCAGATAGAGCATGCCGGCCATCCACGAGATGACCGCGATCACATGCAGCGCCTTGATCCATTCGTACATCGTGTCTCATCCATCCGCGAAAGCACTGCGCAGCAAACGCTGGAACAACTCAGTCATTGCTGGCGTTGCAGAGCATCCGGTCTTGTCGCTTGGACGAGACATATCCGCAAGCGGCACTTATCTAAAACAATCTATTTAGATTCTTAGGTTTGAGTCTGAGTAGCGGTGGATTAGGCCCACGCAAAACTGTCCCATGATGCCTGCGGACTTGTTCACATCCATCAACAAAATTCGCGATGGGTATGGTTGGTTAAATAACGTCACTTGATTCAAGCGTTTGCGGCGCGCGCTCGCCAGTCTATACAGAGACAAATCCACATAAGCTCACTATCATTGCCGCAGTGAGATGACTTATCCCGGCGATGAGCCCTGTGAAGAAAAAGTCCGGTTATCCCGGGCCGATCGATCCGGGTGCGAATATTACGGATAAGCTCCACAGCGATTCACAGGTTACACAGGGGTTCAGGTGCCCACGACCGGCAATTATTTTCATCTTCATCTGGTCTCCGATTCGACCGGTGAGACGCTGATCACGGTGGCGCGCGCGGTCGCCGCGCAATATGCCAATGTAACGCCGGTCGAACATGTCTATCCCCTGGTACGCAGCCAGAAGCAGCTCGACCGCGTCTTGAGCGAGATCGAGGAAGCGCCGGGAATTGTGCTGTTCACGCTGCTGGAGCGGGATCTGGTAGGCCGGCTGGAAGCCAAGTGCCAGGAAATCAACATACCCAGCCTGTCGATCATCGGCCCGGTCATGCAGTTGTTTCAGGCCTATCTGGGAGCGCCCACCACCGGCCGGGTCGGCGCCCAGCACACGCTGAATGCGGAATATTTCAAGCGGATCGACGCGCTGAATTATACGATGATCCATGATGACGGCCAGCACGTCGAGGGACTGGAAGAGGCCGAAGTTATTCTGGTCGGTGTGTCCCGCACCTCGAAAACACCGACGTCCATCTATCTCGCCAACCGTGGTATCCGCACCGCGAATGTTCCGCTGGTGCCGGGTATCCCGATCCCGCATCAACTCGAGACGTTGAATAAACCGCTGGTGGTCAGCCTTCATGCCGCGCCTGAACGCCTGATCCAGGTCCGGCAGAATCGGCTGTTGAGCATGGGTGATCGCGACAACGACACGTACATCGATCGCCAGGCCGTCACAGATGAAGTCGCCTTCGCGCGGCGATTGAGCGCCAAATTCAATTGGGCGCAACTTGACGTGACGCGCCGCTCAATCGAGGAGACCGCGGCGGCGATCATGAAATTGCTCTCCGACCGGCAACGGCAACGGTTTGCCGAATGACGCTGTGGCGCGGAAAAAATCCGTTGGTATTGGCCTCGCAAAGCCGGGCACGGCAGATGCTGCTGACCAATGCCGGTATCGATTTCGAAGCCATTCCGGCGGACATCGACGAGCGGGCCGTGCAGCAGGAATCGCATTTGACGGCACCCGGCGAAATCGCCGCACTTCTCGCACGCAAGAAATCGGTTTTTGTATCGGCTAAATACCCGGACCGGTTTGTCGTCGGTGCGGATCAGACCCTGGCGCTGGGATCACGGCTGTTCAGCAAACCGGCCGGCCGGGTACAGGCCGCCGAACAACTGCGTGCGCTGGCCGGCGGCACCCATGAACTGCACTCCGCCGTTGCGGTGGCGCGTGACGGCAAGATATTGTTCACGGATGTATCCATTGCCCGCATGACCATGCGAAAGCTGAGCGAAGCCGACATCGACGCCTATCTGGATGAAGCAGGCGAGGCTGTGACATCAAGCGTCGGCGCCTATCAGTTGGAAAGCCTGGGCGTGCATTTGTTCGAGCGGATCGAGGGCGATCACTTTACCATTCTCGGCCTGCCGCTCCTGCCATTACTCGGATTCCTGCGCAGCGAACGGCTGCTTGGCGTGTAAGATCTCACAATGATTATTCTTGGGCTGACCGGCTCGATCGGAATGGGCAAATCGACCACCGCGAAATTATTCGTGGAAGCCGGTGTGCCGGTCTACGATGCCGACGCGGCGGTTCACGCGCTCTACGAAGGCGAGGCGGCGCCGGCGATCGAAGCGGCGTTTCCGGGTTCGACTGTCGATGGCAGGGTCGACCGCATGCGTTTGTCGGCGCAAGTGGTGCACGATCCCGCCGCGATGCGACGGCTCGAGCAGATCGTTCATCCGATGCTCGGTGCATCGCGCCAGAAATTCCTGGAGGACGCCGAACGATCCGGCGCACCCGTGGCCGTGGTCGATGTGCCGCTGTTGTTCGAGACCGGCGGCGAAAAGCGCGTCGATGCGGTGGTGGTGGTCACGACTACGCCTGAAATTCAGCGCGAGCGCATTCTGGCGCGCGACAACATGACCGCCGAGAAGCTCGACGCCATCCTGGCCCGGCAACTGCCCGATGCGGAAAAACGCAAGCGTGCTGATTTCGTGGTGGATACCTCGCATGGCCTTGAGCCGGTGCGGGCCCGAATCCGGGACATTCTGGCCGAGGCTGGTAAGATGCCGCTGCGGCGATCCTGATTCGCCTGTCACGGCGGCTTTTCATTCATGCGCGAAATCATTCTGGATACCGAAACCACCGGCCTCGATCCGCTGCGCGGTGACCGGCTGGTCGAAATCGGCTGTGTCGAGATTTTCAACCGGATGCCGACCGGCCAGACCTTTCACCGGCATATCAATCCCGAGCGCGACATGCCGGCCGAAGCCTTCGCCGTGCATGGTCTTTCCAGCGAATTTCTCGCCACCAAGCCGTTATTCGCCGAGGTGGTCGACGATTTTCTGGAGTTCATCGCGGATGCGCCGCTGGTGATTCACAACGCCTCGTTCGATATCGGCTTCATCAATGCCGAACTCGACCGCATCAAGCGCCCGGTCATCTCACGCGACCGGCTGGTCGATACGCTGCTGCTGGCGCGGCGCAAGCATCCTGGCGTGTCCAACCGCCTCGATGATCTCTGTTCGCGCTATGCGATCGACAATTCCCGCCGCACCAAGCACGGCGCGCTGCTCGACGCGGAATTACTGGCCGAGGTCTATATCGATCTGATCGGGGCCCGGCAGTCGCAATTGATTCTGGCCTCGGAAACCCGCGAGACCCGCACCAATGGGGTCGGCGAAATGCCGCGGCGGCAGCGGTCGGAACCGCTGGCGCCACGTGTGACCGAGGCGGACCGCGCCGCGCATCGGGAGTTTGTCGCCACGCTGGGCGACAAACCGATCTGGAATGATTTTTTGGGTGCCTAAAATCGAGAGCTAAATCAGCTCGGTTTGATCTGAGACGCTTCGGCCGATTGCCGCTCCAGATTCTGACGGTACAGACCGACAAAATCGACCGGGTCGAGCATCAGCGGCGGGAACCCGCCATCGCGCACCGAGGTCGCGATGATCTCGCGTGCGAACGGGAACAACAGCCGCGGGCATTCGATCATGACGAGCGGATGAAGGTTTTCCTTCGGCACGTTAACGATCCGGAACACACCGGCATAAGCGAGGTCGAAGCTGAACATGACCTTGCCGGCGTTTTCCGCCTTGCCCTCGACCGAGAGCGTCACTTCATATTCAGTTTCGGAGATATTATTGGCGGTGACGTTGATCTGGATGTTGATTGCCGGCTGCTGCTGTTGCGGCGCCAGCGAGGCCGGAGCGTTCGGATTTTCGAACGAAAGGTCCTTGGTATACTGCGCCAGCACGTTCAGCTGCGGAGGAGGGGCTGCCTCGGGAGGCGCGCCGTTGCCGTTGGTCATGGATGTCTCTCCTGGAACTTTTCAAGCGATCCGGGCCGGTTTGCAGCTAAATCCGCTCGCAAGGTGCGAAATGCCCTGTCGGGGCGAGTGGCTATCATAGCCGCGCCTCATTCCACAAGGACGACAATGGCCGGCAGGCCGCGGAAGGCGTCGTTGTCCATTGGGATCGTTAACTTCGCCGGATATAGGGAAGACCTGTGGCCAAGCTGTGGAGGATACACTCTAAATTGTTGAATATGCGCGATTTCCGGGCACGATCGGGGTTTCCCCTGAACGTGAAAACGCGCTACAATTCGACCCGTGGCTACCGGGTAAAAGCATCGGTTTGGCCTATTTTAACGGTCGTGGCTTTATCTGCCAGAACGCGCCATTGGCCAGGCCAAGTTTCGTGCCTACATGCTGCAGACCCATCCATGATGTAATATCTGCCGTTCCCTGAGGGGAACGCTCTATCGCCGGACCTAACGCCGGCGCAGACCAGAAAGCGAATGCGACGTGGATATTTACACCATCATCTTCCTGGCGTTGGCCGTCTTCATCTTCCTGCGCCTGCGCAATGTCCTCGGACAGCGCACCGGAAACGAGCGGCCGCCCTATGATCGCGCGGCCCGCAATGTGGTGCAGGGCGCGCAGGACAATAGTGTCGTTCCGATGCCTGGTTCCGTCATCGACCAGACGCCGCTGGCGCCGACCGCCGATGTGACGCCGCCGACCGATCGCTGGAAAGGCTTGGCCGAGTCTGGCACCGCGCTGGCTCAGGGTCTCGATACGATTGCAGCCCAGGATTCCTCTTTCGACCCCCGTCATTTCATCAGTGGTGCCAAGAGCGCCTATGAGATGATCGTGTTGGCGTTCGCCAATGGCGATCGCCGCTCGCTGAAGGATTTGTTGTCGTCGGAAGTGTTCGACAGCTTCGATGCCGTGATCAAGGATCGCGAGAAACAAGAACACAAGACCGAAACGCGTTTCGTTTCGATCGACAAGGCCGAACTGGTCGGGGCCGAAGCCCGCGACCGTGCGGCGCAACTGACCGTGCGTTTTGTGTCGCAGATGATTTCGGTCACCCGCGACAAGGCCGGCACCATTGTCGACGGCAATCCGGACAAGGTTGCCGATATCACCGATGTTTGGACATTCGCCCGCGACACGACCTCACGCGATCCGAACTGGAAGCTGGTTGGCACCGGAAGCGCTCACTAACGCGCGTGAGATCAGACACTACGCCGCCGCGTGTTGTGTGATCGTTGTGGCGTTGGCGCTGACGCCGTTCACCGCAGATGCTGCACGGCGATCGCGCGCCACGCACAGCGCGCGTGAGCATCTGCCGGAAGCCCGTTCCATCCCCTATCCACACCTTGAGTGGCCGCTTGATATCCCAAGCAGTCAATACGCGCCGGTGGCGTGGTCGGAGATCGCGGGCTGGAACGAGGACGATCATCTGGCAGCCTACAAGGCCTTTCGCGTCAGTTGCCGGTCGATCGCCGAGCAGCAAAGCCCGGTCTCCGATCCCAAGGCGCTGGGCACGTCGCTGCGTGAACCCTGCCGCGCGGCCAAGGCGCTCGACCTGCCCGATAGCGCCAAGGCAAAAACCTTCTTCGAGGAAAATTTTCGCGCCTTGCGGATCTCGCGGCTCGGCGAGGATGCAGGCTTTGTCACCGGTTACTACGAGCCGGTGATTGACGGATCCCGGACCCAGACCGATGTCTATAATGTGCCGGTCTATCGCCGCCCGTCGAACCTGTTCGTCCGCGGCTTCAAACAGAGCGCGGCCAGCCTGCCCAACAAGGGCCAGGTGTTTCGCAAGATTGGCCGCCGCAAGCTGGTGCCGTATTATGATCGCGGCGAGATCGAAGATGGCGCGATCGCCGGCCGCGGCCTCGAAATCTGCTGGCTGAAAAATCAGACCGATTTGCTGTTCACCCAGATCCAGGGTTCGGCGCGGGTCCATCTCGAAGACGGTTCGACCATCCGCATCAATTACGATGCGCATAATGGCTATCCCTATACGGCGGTCGGTCGCATCCTGATCGATCGCGGCATCATTCCCAAAGAGCAGATGTCGATGCAGCGGATCCGGGAATGGATGGATCAGAATCCCGATGGCGCCAAGGAATTGCGGCGCGCGAACCGGGCCTATGTGTTTTTCCGCGAGGTGAATCTTTCCGACAAGGATGAAGCGGTCGGCGCCCAGGGCGTGCCGCTGACGCCGGGCCGTTCGATTGCGGTCGACAAGGGCCTGCATGTTTACGGCACGCCGTTTTTTATCGAAGGCGAACTGCCGATTGATTCCGAACAGTCGAAGACACCGTTTCGCCGGCTGATGGTGGCGCAGGACACGGGTTCGGCGATCACGGGACCGGCGCGCGCCGACATCTACTACGGCGCCGGCGCCGATGCCGGTCGGGTATCCGGCCGCTTCCGGCACAATATGCGTTTTGTCATGCTGGTGCCGAAAAGCCTCGACCCGGCAGCGCGCGGCAGCAAGATGCCGGTGCCGGATCCGCGGCCCTCGGAGAAAATCGCAAAGCTGTTTCCGCAGATCGATCCCCTGAAGGATCAAAAGAAGCCCTCAGACACTTCCGTTGCCGTGCCGCCGCAGGCTTCGGCATCAACAGCGGTCGCCAAACCGGTACCGCTCCCGGAGGCGCGTCCTGATATCAAGCCGGCACCGGAAGGGCGTCGCCATCGCTACCGTCGCGTCAATCACTATCGCCGCCGCCGATGAAACGCCCGCCGCAAATTCCGGAATTATCGACGCCACGCCGCAAGCGCAGCCTGAGTGAAGAAGAGCGCGCGCTGTGGGAAAGCGTCGCGAGACAAGCCAAGCCGTTGCGCAAGCGACATCGCACGTCAAAGCCGGAGGCTGCCGCGCCGCCTTCAGAAGCGCCCGTGGCAGCGAAATCCGAGATATCGCCGAAATCACATCCGCCAGTTAAAATTCCGCAAGCACCAACGCCGACGGTACCCGCACCGCCTCCGCTGGCGCCGCTGGGACGCCGCGAGCGTTCGCATTTGTCCCGCGGCCGCAAGGAAATCGAAGCCCGGCTCGATTTGCACGGCATGACACAGACCCGCGCGCACCGCGCGTTGTCAGGCTTTTTGCAGCGTGCCCACAGCGACGGCCTGACGTTTGTGCTGGTCATCACCGGCAAGGGCCGCACCATCGGCGCGGAATCCGAGCGCGGGATATTGCGCCGGCAGGTGCCGCTTTGGCTGAATCTGCCGGAATTCCGCACGCTGGTGGTTGGTTTTGAAGAAGCGCATATCGGCCATGGCGGCGCGGGTGCGCTTTACGTGCGGATCAGGCGATCCCGGGTCTGAAGCGCACGCTCTACTCTTTATATCGCTATCACCCCTCGGAAACCATCATTGAGCGTAGTTTGTGCCGCTCGCTCACAATGCGCGCGAACTCGTCGAAGCGCTTGAATCCATAGAATCCATACAAGCGAGGCGCGAAAGGCATCGAACGCCAAATCGAGACGGTTCTTTTGATTGGATCAGCAACGTCACTTGGCTCACCGGAGATATACGGCGGCGCCCGTTGCTCCGAAAATGTGTGTTTGCTGTTTTTCGAACTCTTTCGACGTGATGCCTGGTCGGATTCCAAATAAACGCTTCCATAGGTCGCGCCGTATGAATTTGTCTCGATACGAGTTATCGCCTCGATCGCGATTGAAACCCCGTCAGTTGTGGCTATTCCCCAGCCAGAAAATCTGACGATTGCCCGCCGATTGGTGGCAATAACCGTGAGGAAGCAAGCTTTAGAAATTGCCACCAAGAAAAAACACAAATTGCCAAGAACGTACGAGAACAGTTCGAGAAGCGCTAAGCGCACCATGTTCACATGTAGCCCCTTGAAGTAGATAACCGACAGGCTCGCGAGAAGCGCGACGGCCACAAGCGGGTATCCGATCCGCGTTACTTCAAGCGCATACAAGAACACATTCGGCCTTTGTTCAAACAGGATGACCTCATCGTCTTCGACCTCAGTTGTCACTGGCATTCTCTACGGTGGAGGAAACGGCGGATTCGAAACGCTAATCTATGAAACACAAGATTAGAACGGCCGCACGATCCCGACGCGCGGAATAAGGGTCACGATCCAGCCGAGCAGGGTGGTTTTGGGGTTGTCCGTCGCGAGGGATGGAACGGCCTGTGAGGCAGGCAGCGTTTTGACGGCATGCAGGATCAGGAACATGCAGACCGCCCAGTTCGATACCCAGCGCGAATAGTCGAACACGATCCCGAACATAATGAGATAGCCAAAGCTCACCGCGACCAGGCCAGCGATGACGATGCACCGATGCATGTCTTCCGCAAGCGCGCGGATCAGGTCGGCAAAATATCGCCACAGCGGGGCATGCAGCCAGATCAGCAATGCGAACACCGGCACGCCCAGGATGTTGGACGGCATGCGCTCCCAGGTGTCCCGGATTTCCTGCGGCAACGGCTGATACCAGATGTAAGCAAAGCTCAGGAGATTGGTCCGCGTCGGATCCGCCATGCGGCCTTTTAGATAATCGACGAACACGTCCTGCGGTACGCCGATCGATCCATAGAATTGTGCTGCGACAAAAAGAATGCCGATGGCCGCAAGGGCTGCAATTCCGATCGCCACGTTCAGCGCGCTCAGGCACTGCACGAGATAATAACGCAGCACCACGATGACTGCGATGGTCGGCACATACATCAAGAGATGAATGTGATGGATCAGAAGAAGGATTATCGATCCCAGCGCCGCCAAAATCACAAAGGCAACGGAGCGCGCAGGCACCAGCAGCAGGCCGATCGCCAGCGCGCAGCCGTAAATATCGAAATGGCCGAGCGTGTGCATGAAGTTCTTCAGAAAAAACGGCGAGCCCGCCATCAATACGAACAGCGGCAGATGCTCCTCATCGAGGCCGAAGGTGCGCTGAAACAGCTTGATGAACAGACCTGATGTAATCAGCCATACCGCGCCGCTGAGCGCGAATACCAGCCAGACCGGCACCTTGGAGAAGAACAGCCCCACGATCGCGCCGATCAGCGCGCGTTTGGTAAAGCCGAAATGATAATCGACCACCAGATGGATGTAAGGGACATAGGGCTCGCGGGTGATCTTGTAGAGAAAAACCCCGATCACAACGGCGACGTTGACGGCCAGCATCAAGCGCCAGGGATTTTCCCGCAACCGCAAGTTCATTTAGCACCTGAAAGACAACCGCTAAGCTAGGTGCAAACTTATCACATGCCGGATGCGCTACGCGCAATGCGCCATAACCCCGGGCGTCGTCCCGGCCTCGAGCCGGGACCCATACCGCGTGATCTCTCGATAAAAGCAGAGCCGCTAGTATCTCCCGCATAACCGCCGCCAGTGGCTATGGGTCCCGGCGCAAGGCCGGAACGACGGGCGGAGAGAGACGACCAACCCTACAAAATAAACCGGCTCAAATCCGCATTCTTGGCGAGATCGCCGACGTGTTTCTGTACATATTCAGCGTCGATCTGGATGGTTTCGCCATTGCGGTCGGGCGCGGCAAAGGAAATCTCGTCCAGCACCCGCTCCATCACGGTCTGCAGCCGCCGGGCGCCGATATTCTCCACCGTCGAATTGACCGCGACCGCGACATCGGCGAGCGCGTCGATCGCGCCGTCGGTAATGACAAGTGTCACGCCTTCGGTCTGCAACAACGCGACATATTGCTTGATCAGCGAGGCCTCCGGCTCGGTCAGGATGCGGCGCATGTCGTCGCGGGTCAGGGCTTCCAGCTCGACGCGGATCGGCAGGCGACCCTGCAGTTCGGGCAGCAGGTCGGATGGCTTGGCGATGTGAAATGCGCCGGAGGCGATGAACAGGATGTGGTCGGTTTTGACCGCGCCATGTTTAGTGGACACGGTCGTGCCTTCGATCAGGGGCAGGAGGTCGCGTTGCACGCCTTCGCGCGACACATCGCCGCCGCTGCGGCCATCGCGCACGCAGATCTTGTCGATCTCGTCCAGAAATACGATGCCGTTATTCTCGACCGCGTTGATCGCTTCCTGCACCAGTTGATCGCTGTCGAGCAGCTTGTCGGATTCCTCGTTGACGAGGGTTTCGTGGGAATCCTCGACCGTGAGGCGGCGGGTCTTGGTCCGGCCGCCCATCTTGCCGAAGATGTCGCCGATCGAGATCGCGCCCATCTGCGCGCCGGGCATTCCGGGAATTTCGAACATCGGCATTCCGCTGCCAGAAGACTGCGTCTCGATCTCGATTTCCTTGTCGTTGAGTTCGCCGGCGCGCAGTTTCTTGCGAAACGAATCTCGCGTCGCGGCGCTGGAATTGGCGCCGACCAGCGCGTCGAGCACACGCTCTTCGGCGGCGAGCTGCGCGCGCGCCTGCACGTCCTTGCGCTTGCGTTCGCGGGTCTGCGCGATCGCGACTTCGACGAGATCGCGGATGATCTGTTCGACGTCGCGGCCGACATAGCCGACCTCGGTGAATTTCGTGGCCTCGACCTTGATGAACGGTGCGCCCGCGAGTTTCGCCAGCCGCCGTGCGATTTCGGTCTTGCCGACACCGGTTGGCCCGATCATCAGGATATTTTTCGGCAGCACTTCCTCGCGCAGGGAGCCGGTAAGCTGCAACCGCCGCCAGCGGTTACGCAACGCGATGGAGACGGCGCGCTTGGCATCGGCCTGGCCGACAATGAAGCGGTCGAGTTCGGAGACGATTTCACGGGGCGAAAAGTCGGTCATGGGTCCTAGGTAGGTTGGAATGTTACGGGCACAAGCCGTTTTAAATGATCGGTGGCCCCGCCTGCCACTGCCGGATGGCCTCAAACGGATGAATCAGCATGATGATGTTCAGAGTGAGGTTATCGCGAATATGCAGCCCGACCAAAATCTCGAATGCCAGCGCCAGGATGATGGTCAGCGCTACCGGAAGCTTCCGGGCCAGCAGGAAGCCCGTGATCATGGACAGCGTATCGGACACCGAGTTGACGATGCTGTCGCCAAAATAATCCAGCGACATCGTGGCGGAACGATATCGTTCGATAATCCAGTTGGAATTTTCAACGATCTCCCAGCCGCCTTCGAGCACCATCGCGACAATCAGCCGGCCGGGCCAGGACAGGCGCGGCAACATCAGCCAGGTCGCGGCATAAAACAGGAAGCCGTGGATGATGTGCGAGAAAGTGTACCAATCGGTGATGTGCTGCGAGTTCTCCGAACTCTGCACCACGCCGTGCCATAATTTGACGTAGCCGCAGGCGCAGATCGGCAGCCGGCCCATCGCAAACAGGATCGAGGCTTGCAGCGCAAGCAGTCCGGCCGCGATCAGGAACCATTGCCACGGTGAAAGACCTGTGCCGGGCGACGTATCGTGGTCAAGCGTCATCGGTTGCGGCTCATCGCAAGGTCATCGGCGGACATTGAGCGGAAGGCATAGTCCGGCGCCATCGATCAGCCGGCCTGCAGCGTCTCGATGGTCACGTTCCGATTGGTGTAGACGCAAATGTCGGCGGCGATATCGAGCGCCCGGCGCACGATGGTCTCGGCGTCCTTGTCGGTGTCGACCAGAGCGCGGGCGGCCGCCAGCGCATAGTTGCCGCCGGACCCGATCGCCATCACGCCGGCCTCGGGCTCCAGCACGTCGCCGGTCCCGGTCAGGACCAGCGAGACGTCCTTGTCGGCGACGATCATCATCGCTTCCAATCGCCGCAAATAGCGATCGGTGCGCCAGTCCTTGGCGAGCTCAACCGCGGCCCGGGTCAACTGCCCCGGATATTGCTCAAGCTTGCTTTCCAGCCGCTCGAACAGCGTGAAAGCGTCGGCGGTCGCGCCGGCAAAACCGCCGATCACGTCGCCCTTGCCGAGTTTTCGGACCTTTTTGGCGTTGGATTTGATCACGGTCTGGCCGATCGACACCTGCCCGTCGCCGCCGATCACGACTTTGCCGCCCTTGCGGACCGTCAAAATGGTGGTGCCGTGCCAAACCGGCGACTGGGATTCGGATGCGTGCATGAAGGACCTCGCGTTGGCAGGGATTTAGGGATTCGGGCGGATGGTTGCAATCGGCATGATCCGGGGTGTTTGCGAGCCGGATTCCGGTCACCATAGGCCGAAGTTCAGCCTTTATCGGCCCATCCCGCAGTAGCGAAGGCCGGAGGGGCCTGTTAAAAGGGCCGCGTTTTCGGCCCGAAACCGGCCCAGGGGAAGCACTTTTCATGCGCACCGCGACCATCAAGCGCAAGACCAAAGAGACCGACATCGAGGTGACGATCAACCTCGACGGATCAGGCGTATCCAACGTCGCGACCGGAATCGGCTTTTTTGACCATATGCTCGATCTCTTGGCCCGGCATTCGCGCATCGACATGACGGTGAAGGCGGTGGGCGATCTTCATATCGACCATCATCACACCACGGAGGATGTCGGGATCGCGCTCGGTCAGGCGGTGAAACAGGCGCTCGGCACCATGGCCGGCATCACCCGCTATGCCAGCATCCATATGCCGATGGACGAGACCCTGTCGCGCGTCGTGATCGACATTTCCGGTCGGCCGGTGCTGGTGTTCAAGGTGGACTTTCCGCGCGACAAGGTCGGCCAGTTCGACACCGAATTGGTACGCGAATGGTTCAACGCGTTCACCATCAATGCCGGCGTGACTTTGCACGTCGAGACCCTATATGGCGAGAACAGCCATCATATCGCCGAATCCTGCTTCAAGGGTCTGGCGAGGGCGCTGCGCGCAGCGGTCGCGATCGATCCGCGCGCTGCAGGCGAAGTGCCGTCCACCAAGGGTCAGCTCGGCGGCTGATTTTGGTTTCATCGGCGGAGAGGTACGATGCCGGTTTACACAGTGCATGCCCCCGTGGGCGGCAATACGGATATTCGCGCGACCGATCGCTTTGCGTTCGTTCGTGACGGCTTTCATGTCTGGGCCGCGATTCTAGGTGTGATCTGGCTGGCCTGGCATCGCCTGTGGCTGGCGCTGATCGGTTGGATCGTTTTGATGGCCGTCATCGATGTCGCGATGGTGCGGCTTGGACTTTCCGGCGCCACGGTCTTTGCGGTGGACGGGCTGCTGGCACTGCTGCTCGGATTTGAAGCGGCCAGTCTGCAACGCTGGACCCTGTCGCGGCGCAAATGGCGTCAGCTCGACATCGTGGTGGCCGACGACGAGGAAGCCGCCGAACGGCGCTTTTTCGATCGCTGGACCGCCAAGCAGCGCGCGCTCAGCAATGATCAGATGGCGGTCGATCGCGGTGGCCCGCCGCCGACACGCGATGTTCCGGGCGAGCCCTTTTCTCGGCCGCCGGGGCCTCCTGGCGATATCATTGGATTGTTTCCAGAGCCGGGAGGATCGCGGTGAGCGTTGCGATCATCGATTACGGCTCCGGCAATCTGCACTCCGCCGCGAAAGCATTCGAGCGCGCCAGCCGCAGCATGGAGCAGCCCGAGAAAATCGTGGTGACCCGCGATCCCGAAACGGTGTTTCGCGCCGATCGCATCGTGCTGCCCGGGGTTGGCGCCTTTGCGGATTGCCGCAGGGGCCTCGATTCGCTTGACGGCATGATCGAGGCGATGACCGAGGCTGTGCGCAACAAGGCGCGGCCGTTCTTCGGCATCTGCGTCGGCATGCAGTTGATGGCGACCCGCGGCAAGGAGCATGTTACGACCAACGGATTCAACTGGATCGCCGGCGATGTCGAGAAGATCTCGCCGCGCCAGGAGAATCTGAAAATCCCGCATATGGGCTGGAACACGCTCGATATGATCCGGGAGCATCCGGTGCTGGAGCGGTTGCCGCTCGGGCCGAAGGGACGCCATGCGTACTTCGTGCATTCCTACCACCTCAATGCGACCAACGAGGCGGACGTGCTGGCGCGGGCGGATTACGGCGGCCCGGTGACGGCGATCGTCGGCAAGGACACCGCGATCGGCACGCAATTTCACCCGGAGAAGAGCCAGCGGTTCGGGCTGGCGCTGATTTCGAATTTTTTGAAATGGAAGCCGTGATCCTTTTTCCTGCCATCGATCTAAAGAATGGTCAGTGCGTGCGCCTCGAACAGGGCGACATGGCGCGCGCGACCGTGTTCAACCTCGATCCCGCTGACCAGGCGCGCAGCTTTGCGGCGCAGGGCTTCGAATATCTCCATGTCGTCGACCTCGACGGCGCCTTTGCCGGCAAGCCGATGAACGCGCAGGCGGTCGAGGGGATGTTGAAAGCCGTCACGATGCCGGTGCAGCTCGGCGGCGGTATTCGCGATCTGAGCACGGTTGAAGGCTGGCTCGCGAAGGGCGTGGCGCGGGTGATCATCGGCACCGCGGCGGTGCGTGATCCCGAACTGGTCAAGGGTGCGGCGAAGAAATTTCCCGGCCGCGTCGCGGTGGGCCTCGATGCGCGCGACGGCAAGGTCGCGGTCGAAGGCTGGGCGGAGACCTCGCAGGTCACCGCGCTCGAAATCGCAAAACGCTTTGAGGATGCCGGTGTGGCCGCGATCATCTTTACCGATATTGCGCGCGATGGTCTGCTGAAGGGTCTCAATCTCGACGCGACGATTGCGCTGGCCGGGCAGATATCGATACCAGTCATTGCTTCGGGCGGCTTTGCCTCGATCGAGGACGTGAAGGCATTGCTGCAGCCGCGCGCCAAGAAACTCGCTGGCGCCATCGCGGGCCGCGCGCTCTACGACGGCCGCCTCGATCCGGCGGCTGCGTTGGCGCTGATCCGCAACGCGCGCGCTGCGGCCTAGGAGTTATCTGATGTTCAAGGTGCGCGTGATTCCCTGTCTCGACGTCAAGGACGGAAGGGTGGTCAAGGGCGTCAACTTCGTCGATCTGCGCGATGCCGGAGATCCCGTCGAAGCCGCGATTGCCTATGATGCCGCCGGCGCCGATGAACTGTGTTTCCTCGACATCACGGCGACCCATGAAAATCGCGGCACCATGATGGACGTGGTCCGGCGCACGGCGGAGGCGTGCTTCATGCCGCTCACGGTGGGCGGTGGGGTGCGTACGGTCGACGACATCAAGGCGTTGCTGCGTTCCGGCGCCGACAAGGTTTCGATCAACAGCGCGGCCGTCAGCCGGCGCGAATTCGTCAAGGAAGCCGCCGAGAAATTTGGCGACCAGTGCATCGTGGTCGCGATCGACGCCAAGCGGGTCAAGCGCGGAGGCGGGTCGGAGCGCTGGGAAATCTTCACCCATGGCGGACGCAATTCCACCGGGATCGATGCCATCGAATATGCCCAGGAAGTCGTCTCGCTCGGCGCCGGTGAAATCCTGCTGACCTCGATGGACCGGGACGGCACCCGGCAGGGTTTCGATATTCCGCTGACGCAGGCGGTGGCGGACAGTATCGCCGTGCCCGTGATCGCCTCTGGCGGCGTCGGCAATCTCGATCATCTGGTCGATGGTATCCGGGAGGGGCACGCCACCGCGGTGCTGGCGGCCTCAATCTTCCATTTCGGCGAATTTACCATCCGCGAAGCCAAGGACCACATGGTCCGCAACGGGCTGCCGATGCGGCTCGATCCCTGACGACTCCTTGTGACAGAAGTGCTACATATCCAAGGGGATGGGCCTCTTGTGGCCGGTGTATTGAGTTCAGTCGATGTCACGTTTCACGCTTTATGATCTGGCCACCACCATCGATGCCCGCGCGGCGGCGACGGGCGAGGGGTCCTATACCCGCAAGCTGCTCGACAAGGGTGCGGAGCATTGCGCCAAGAAATTCGGCGAGGAGGCGGTGGAAACCGTGATCGCCGCGGTCGAGAACGACCGCGACCATCTGATCGCCGAAGGCGCCGATCTGATGTTTCATTTTCTGGTGCTGTTGAAATCGCGCGGCGTGAAGCTTGAGGATGTCGAGGCCGCCCTTGGGCAGCGCACGACCATGTCCGGGCTCGAGGAGAAGGCGGCGCGCAAGCGCGACTAGAGGGCGACGCTCATGGATATGCGGGCAGCAGACCAGCAGTATAATCCGTATCGGGTGTTCTCCCGCGATCAATGGGCGCGGCTGCGCGACGACGCGCCGATGACGCTGGAAGCCCACGAGATCGCCAAGCTGCATTCGATGCACGACCGGCTCGATCTCAAGGAGGTCGAGGAAATTTATCTGCCGCTGTCGCGTCTGCTGTCGATCTATGTCGATGCGATGCAACGGCTGTATTTCGCGCAGCGGCGCTTTCTCGGCATCGAAGACCGCAAGATGCCCTACATTATCGGCGTTGCGGGATCGGTCGCGGTCGGAAAATCCACCACCGCGCGCGTGCTGCAGGCGCTGCTGGCGCGGTGGTCGCCGCGACCGAAAGTCGACATGGTGACGACGGACGGATTTCTGTTTCCCAATGCCGTGCTCGAGCGGCAAGGCCTGATGCAGAAGAAGGGCTTTCCGGAGAGCTACGACCTGCCGACGCTGCTGTCGTTCCTGAGCGACATCAAGGCGGGGCGGCGGCCGGTGCGGGCGCCGGTCTATTCGCATCTGACCTATGACATCATTCCGAACGAGTGGATCGAGGTCGACCGGCCGGACATCCTGATCGTCGAAGGCGTCAACGTGCTGCAGACCGGCCGGCTCCCGCGCGACGGCAAGGCGGTTCCGGTGGTGTCGGACTTCTTCGATTTCTCCGTCTATATCGACGCCGAGGAATCGGTGCTGCGCGAATGGTATGTCCGGCGTTTCCTGACGCTGCGCGATACCGCGTTCCACGATCCCAGATCCTATTTCAACCGCTATGCGCTGCTCTCCGACGAGGAAGCCACCGCGACCGCGCTGGCGATCTGGGAGCGCACCAACCTCGCCAATCTCGAGGACAATATTCTGCCGACCCGGCCGCGCGCGACGCTGATCCTGAAAAAGGGCAGGGATCATGTGGTCGAGACCGTGGCGTTGCGGCGGCTATAGCGCCGCCGCTTCACCTTTCGCAGTTTATTTCAGCGCCAGCGGCTTTTCCTCGTCGAGGAATCCCATCAGCTCGTGGAAGAACTGCATGCGGTTCTTTTCCAGCATCACCGTATGCGTGCCTTCGCTGAGTTCGATCAGCCGCTTGTAAGGCGCGTTCTTCAACTGCGCGAAATAGGCCTGCGCCTGATAGCTCGGCAGATCCGCATCCCATTCGGCATGCAGCAGCAACGTCGGCACCGTGATCTTGCCGGGATCGTACAGCGCCTTGCCGGCGGCCCAGTAATTCAGGCTGTCCTCCATAACGCCGTTCGTCGCGCGCAGCATCGGCGGGTTCTGCTTGGAGGATTCGGGATCCGTGGCCCAGGTCGCGTCGGCCCAGGCGTCGAATACGCCGGGCGGAATCAGATCGGCCTGCTTGTCCGCGGCGACGCCCTTCAGCCAGCGCGCCTTGGCGGATTCTTTCGAGACCAGCCGATAGGCGCCCATCGGCGGCGCGTTGGCGGCGGCCGGCGCCGGCGGTTCGTTGCGAATCCATTGCGGCGCGTAGAGTACCAGCTTGCTGACCTTGTCATTATGCTCGCTGGTGTAGGACCCGGAGATCGAGGTGCCCCACGACCAGCCCATCACATTGATCTTCGAGACCTTGCGCTTTTTGAGGATGTAATCGACGGCGGCGCCGAGATCATGCGCCGCGACCTGCGTCGAGACGAGCGGCTTGTTCGCGGCCGGCGGCTGGCTCATCTCGGCCGGCCGGGTTGAGCGGCCATAGCCCCGGACATCGACGAGATAGACGTCATAACCACGCGACGCGATCAGATCCATCATCGAGACGCCCTCGATCGGCAGGTCGAACGCGGTCTCGGCCGGATAGGTCGCGCCGTGTACGAACAGCAGGATCTTGTCCGGCGAGGATTGCTTGCTTGCGAGATGCTTGTTGCGCACGAACAACTGGATACCCGGGTCCCCCGACGGGATCATGGTATCGGTCGATTCCAGCTTTGGCTCTTTGGCCTGGGCGGGCGCGCCGGCAAAAGTGCCTGCGACGAGACATGCCAAAGATATCTGTAAAAATCTGTTGGTCATCGAAGTCCTCCCGGGAGTTTTTTGTTAGTTGTTTTGTTTCGTTCTTGTTCAAGCCGCGCGTTGGCAGGCCTTGCATTCACATGCGCGCATGGTCGATGGAATCGGCCAATGCGTCAAGCGCATCGTCGGAACGGCAGCGCCGCGTCCCGCGGGGGATCAGCCGACGAGATGCCGCGAAGCCGCGAGGCCCGCCAGCGCTTCGGTCAGTTTCTCGCGATCGAGCGGCTTGATCAGGAAGCCGTCCATGCCGGCTTCGAAACAGGCGTAGCGATCCTCCACCAGCGTATTCGCTGTCAGCGCCAGGATCGGCGTCTGGCGGCCGGGCTGTCCGGCTTCGCGGGCGCGAATGCGCTTGGTGGTTTCGATGCCGTCGAGCCGCGGCATCTGGATATCCATCAGCACGAGGTCATAGGGCGCGCCTGCGGATCGCGCGCCAAGCCAGGATTCCAGCGCTTCCTCGCCATTGGTGGTGATGACAACGTGATGGCCCAACCTTGTCAGCAGCGATCGCATCAGGAGCGCGTTGATCTCGTTGTCTTCGGCGACCAGCACCGATAGCCCGCGCGTGGCGGCGACCGATGACGCCTCGGCGTGGTCGAGCGGCTCGATCGACACATCATGGGCAAGGTTTGGCGCCGTGATTTCCGGCGCCGTCGTCAGCCGGGCCGCGAGCGATGCTGCGCGCAGTGGTTTGACCAGATAGCCTGTGAAGGCCGAAGCGGGTTGCAATTCCTGCCGCGTCGCGGGCGTCAGCATGACGATGCGCTGCGTGGCGTGGTTGCGCGCCGCCTCGCCCAGCCGCGCGACTTCTTCGGCGCCGAACGCACGGTCCAGCAGCACCGCGTGCCAGGAACGTTCGGGCAATAGCGCCTCGGCGACGTCGATATCCGACACCACGCAGGTCTGACCGCTCCAGCGTTGCAGCCGGCGCGCGATCAATGACGCCTCGATGCTTTGCGGTGACACCAGCAGGATCGACTGGCCGGTCAGATCCGGCGCCGGTGCCGCTTGTTCGCCGGCCTTGTTGTCGGCGGCCGTGAGCGGGATCGACACTTCGAAGGTCGAGCCTTTGCCTGGCAGGCTCTCCAGCGTGATGCGTCCGCCCATGCGCTTGACGATGCGCTCGGAGATGCTCAAGCCCAAGCCGGTGCCGCCATAGCTGCGCGCGGTGTGCTCGTCGGCCTGCTCGAATTCGCGGAAAATCCGCTGCTGCGCTTCGGGTGCGATGCCGATGCCGGTGTCGCGCACCAGAAAGCTGATTTCGTTGGGCCAGATGCCGGGCTCGACGATCAGCGCGACGCCGCCGGTCGTGGTGAACTTGATCGCGTTGCCGGCGAGATTGAGCAGCACCTGGCGCAACCGCGCGGCGTCGCCGATCACTTGCTGCGGCAGCCGTTCGTCGACATAGGCGGCGATCTCGAGCTTGCGCGCCTGCGCGCGGGGCGCCAGCAGTTCGGTGATGTCCTCGATCAAGGTGCCCAGCGCGAACGGACGATGTTCGAGATCGAGCTTGCCGGCCTCGATCTTGGAATAATCCAACAGTTCCTCGATCAGCGCGAGCAACGCATCGCCGGAGGTTTTGACGGCCTTGGCGTAGGTCATCTGCTCCGGCGTCAGCGGCGTATCCAGCAGCAACCCGCTCATGCCGATGATTCCGTTCAGGGGCGTGCGGATTTCATGGCTGGCCATCGCGAGAAAGCGCGATTTGGCGCGGTTGGCGGCGTCGGCCTGATCGCGGGCATCGCTCAGCGCGCGTTCGGTTTCGGTGCGATCGGTCACGTCACGGCCGACGGATTGCATCTCGGCGGGGCCGCCCGCGTCGGACCTGATCAGGCCTTCGCGCCAGGCGATCCATCGCGGTCCCAATACCGTATCGACGCGCTGGTCGTGAATCCGGGTGCCGTTGGATTCCAGCGCGGTAGCGCCCTGCTCCAGAATCTTGAGCGTGAAGGGAGTGCCGATCAGCGCGCTGCGGGGTTGCCTTGCCAGTTCGCAATAGGCGTCGTTGACGAAGGTGATGCGGCCCTGCGCGTCGCGCAGCACGATCAGGTCGCCCTGCGATTCGAACAGGCTGCGGGCGCGCTCCTCGGCTTCCTTCAATTCCCAATTGCGATCGGCCAGCGCTTCATTATGCAGCGCGATCTTGCGAAGTCGCTTGCGCATGAATCGCAGCCGCATGCTCAGCGTCGCCAGCGCGACGCAGGCCACCGCGAACAGGAAACTCGCGCCGATCGCAAAGGCGTTGGCGTCGTAGCCGGATTGTTCGGACCGGCTGCCGGCGATGAAGCCATAGGCGCCGCCGAAGGCCGCGGAAAACACCGTGAAGGAGCGGACAGAGGACATGATCCACGGATGACGCCGCGAGAAGCGGCGTATACGCAATTTGATCCGGGGAACCCGTTTCATCCGCAGCTACCTTTGAGCTTTCTTCGGGCTTTCTGCCGATTGCGTCGCACGATCGGGCATTTGGGGTGCGCCGATGGCGTCGTTTGCTTGTGCTCGACGATGGCGCGGCGACCTTGCGAAGTGCTTGAGAACAGGAGGCCTCGTGTCGCGCGGTAAGAACATGGTTGACGAGAAGTTAAAGGGACGTTCGGGCAGTTCCTGCCGCTAGAGCCTTATCGGTTCTGATTGAATCAGAACCGGGCTCTAATCTTTTGTTTTGACGCGTTTTCTTCACGCGAACCGGTATCCACTTCGCTCGAAAACGCTCTATAGCGACGCGGCTTGCACAGGGTGGTGTGCGATGCCGACGCCGGCGCCGACCACCAGCGCGGCGGCGTCGCGGTCCGTAAATGTCTTCGATCGCACGAAGATCCGGTAATCGGCGGGGCCATCATGGCTGAGATAGATGACGGGCGCGCCGCCGGCCGGCGAGGCCGAGATCGCGACCAGCCGCGTTGCGGCATCGGACTCGCAGGCGCCCGATTCGGTGCTGTCGATATCGTCGACCACGGCGAAATCGGCGTTCTCCGGACTGTCCGAGACCTGGACCCTCACGGTCGCGTTGGAGGGATCGTCGGTGAACGCGACATGAAGATCGGCATGCCAGGGCACGGACGCGATCCGGACCGAGGTTTCGGCGACCGCGATGCAGGGCTGCGTGCCCGGCGACAACCCGCCACGCGCAAACACCGCGGCGGCAATCAATGGAATGGAAGAAGCCAGAATCCTGAACTTGAAACGCAACATGAAGAGCCGCCTACTGATCCCAAGCCCAGGATACGCAGGGCTTATGGTTGGCAGAGAGTAAACAAAACTCGTTACCGGCGAGTTGACGGGTGGGGAGGCGGTGGCGGCGGGTGTAGTCGACGCGTAATCTCTCAGCGTCGTCCCGGCGAACGGTGGGATGATGAGCGGTGGGCGCAGCCGGCACTTCCGATTCGAATTTCAAACAGCCATGTGCAATGTAGTTGTCATTGCCGGGCTTGACCCGGCAATCCATCCCCCTTCGAAAAACTCTTTACGAAGATGGATGGATGCCCGGATCAAGTCCGGGCATGACGAGTGAATGATCGCGGCGCAAAGCGCCCGAGTTGTGCAAGAAATTCCCGCCCTCTTCAGAGGGCGCAGGGAATGCCGGGCGCCCGATGCGCCCGCAGCCGCGTGTGCGAATTGGTAGTAAAAAAGCACACGCGTTAGTCAGGTCACACCGGAATCACCCGGCATTCCCCGCGCAATGGTTTTACGACTTATTTCGTGCTCTCCCCGGTGATCGGGCTCTTTTGCCACCGTCGCTCCGCAGGTTACTCCGCGAAACTTGACGCCAGCGTCGAGGCGTCAGGACCACACGACTTCGCCGTCCGCGCCAAGCGCCCTCGTCAGAAGCACCCTCCGCGTCCACCGCGTCCCATCCCGCGTCCGTGACGATCGCGATACGCCCCTCAAAGTGGGACGGGATGGCCATGGATATAGACCGATTTGCAATTTCTGAAAATCAGAATATTTTTGGCGTGCCATCTGGACACCCCAAATCACGTTGAACGCGCTGGCGTTTTTTGTTTATGCACGCACGCGCAAATCCGGTAAAATTTGACGCTAATTGCGGTCATCGAGCGGGATTTACATAAATCGGCTCGACATATGCTTTCCAGCGGAGTGAGACAGGATGGGCTGGCTGGTATTTTTGATTCTGGCGATTTTGATCGTTCGGCGTTACTGGACGGGAAGAGGATATAGCGCCGCCGCTGAGATGCGAGCCAGCGGTGAATTAAAATCGCCGCTCTACTGGACCTATAACGCGCTGGGCATCAGCGTCCTCGCGATCATCTGTTACATCGTGAAGGCGAAGCCGGCTGAAGTTGGCTTGTGGTGGCTCTTGGTCGCTGGGTTGATCGTCGTCACTCTTTTTGTGAGACGCGCGGTTTGCTGGCGCTACCCTCACCCTTAAGTCGAAGATTTCCTGCTTAAGCCGCACGCCTGACATCGTCGGCGAGCGCGCGATATGACAGCGCTTCGGCCAGATGCAGCCGGCCGATTTTGTCGGACCCATCGAGATCGGCCAGCGTTCGCGCGACGCGCAGCACGCGGTGATAGCCGCGCGCGGAAAGGCGCATGGTTTCGGACGCGTCGCGCAGCAGTTTCAAACCCTGCGCATCCGGCTGCGCGATGGTTTCCAGCACCGAGGCCGGCGCTTCGGCGTTGGTGCGGACATGCGGCAGTCCGGCCGCGATATAGCGCGCGGTCTGGATGTTGCGTGCGGCCGCGACCCGTGCGGCGACTTCCGCCGAGCCTTCGGCCGGCGGCGGCAAAATGAGATCGGCGGCGCTCACCGCCGGCACTTCGATGCGCAGATCGATACGATCCATCAGCGGGCCTGATATGCGCGTCTGGTAATCTGACGTACAGCGCTCGACCCGCCCGCGCTTGCAGGAAAACCCTGGCTCATAGGCGTGGCCGCAGCGGCAGGGATTCATCGCGGCGACCAGCATGAAGCGCGCAGGATAGGTGACGCGATGATTGGCGCGCGACACCGCGATCTCGCCGTTTTCCAGCGGCTGGCGCAGCGAATCCAGAACCCGCGGATCGAACTCCGGGAATTCATCGAGAAATAGCACGCCCTGATGCGCCAGCGAGATTTCGCCCGGCTTCGCGCGCATGCCGCCGCCGGTCAGCGCGGCCATGCTGGCGGAATGATGCGGGCTGCGAAACGGCCGCTGCGCGGTCAGCGCGCCGCCTTGGATCTCGCCCGCGACCGAGGCAATCATCGAGACTTCCAAAAGCTCCGACGGCGACAGCGGCGGCAGGATCGAGGGCAGACGTGCGGCCAGCATCGATTTGCCGGCGCCGGGCGAGCCGATCATCAGCAGATGATGCCCGCCGGCCGCGGCGATCTCGAGCGCGCGCTTGGCGCTTTCCTGTCCCTTGATGTCGCGCAGATCGAGCAACGTGGCTTCGCGCTCATGCACTTTCGGCTGCGGCCGCGACAGCACCTGCGTGCCCTTGAAATGGTTGGCGATCTGGATCAGCGAATGCGCGGCGATGATCTGGATATCCGGGCTGGCCCAGGCCGCTTCCGCGCCGCATTGCGCCGGACAGATCAGGCCTTCCTCGCGCGCATTGGCGCCGATCGCGGCCGGCAACACGCCCGCGACAGGCGCGATTGATCCATCGAGGCCGAGTTCGCCGAGCACGGTAAAACCGGTCAGCGCATCCGGCGGAATAGCGCCGATGGCGGCCATCAGGCCGAGCGCGATCGGCAGATCGTAATGGCTACCTTCCTTCGGCAAATCGGCCGGCGCGAGGTTGACGGTGATGCGGCGGGCCGGCAGCGCCAGCCCCGAGGCGATCAGCGCCGAACGGACTCTTTCGCGCGCCTCGGACACCGCCTTGTCGGGCAGGCCGACGATCGCAAAAGCCGGCAAGCCCGGCGCGACCTGCACCTGCACGTCGACGGCCCGGGCCTCAATGCCCTCAAACGCGACGGTAGAAACCCGCTGGACCATGCTGCCCCTCTGCCCATGGAGGCTAGCGGAAGGCGAGGGAACTGGCAAGAACATTAAGGGAACATCGCTCTCTCGCTTATGGGCGGCATGGAGGAAGGCTTATTTCTGTTTTCCGTCATATAGCTTTGAATAGTCGGGATTTTTCGGATCAAAAGAATCGAAGTGATTAGCCATCTGCTCTAGATGGCTCGGATTTTCCTTGAAGTAATTAAGCCAGTGATCCCGCACTTGGATAATGCGTTCTGGCAAAGCAATTTGCGCCTCAAAATCCATATTCCGCCGGAGATGTAGGATTTCTGGCTGAGCTGGAGCATTTATGCCGCCTGCCAATACATTTTTTGCGTATCGATACAGTTCCCAGGCAATCATGTCGGCCGCCTGCAAAGGCCTGATTTTCGTTGAACTCTGAAATGAATATCCAGCGAGGGTAGGCGGCGGTTGAATCCACTGTGCGAAAGCATCGTAAACGGTGCCGGCATATCTCTGAACACCGTCTGGACGATTATCGAATACGAAAGCCATGTCTGGATCAAACGTATTGGCTTGAGCCCAGCCGAGAGAGCGAACAAAGCATTGATTGATGCAGAAGCCTTCGGGGTTACCCAGTACCGATCTTATGTCGTCAGTAATGATTGAGTCCCAGTCTTTGCGTGAGCAGGCCATGCCGTATGCAGCTACGCCAGAATCGATAATGACTTCTCGCAATTGCTGGCGGAAATAATCGGTTTCCGTTCGTGTCCAACGAAGGAATTCCCCCGTGCTGTTATCGCAGTCGTAGGCGTGGAAACGCCTAAGCGGATCTTTACGGCCGGAGAGCGGCGTATCTAGATTTTGCTTCCAGTTTGCATCAAGCCCCGACAATCGGCCTTCGGTCCCGAAGATACCAGCGACTAAGACGATATCTGATTTCTCGCCGTGCGTTCCGCTGTCGTCGAAATAAGCGGTGATCATAGCGAATCGCCCAACAGGACAGTCTTTTAGATACCAAAGCTACAATCTAAGTGGCTACGTCACTTCCGTATACGCCCGTTATGGCGACGAATCACCTAGTGATAAAACCTGTCACCGTGGAATGCGCCAATGAACCGTCGTGATCGCCGGGCCGGAGTTCGAACAACCCCGACAACTTCGAACCGTCCCGACATAGCCGCCACCCCCGCGACACTCCATGAGGCTGGCGTTCGGCATCTGCGCGCCGGGCAGCATCTCGATGCGCAAATCTGCTGCCAGCAGGCGCTCGCGATGGATTCCAGTCACGCGGACAGTCTGCATTTGATGGGTCTTTTGTCGTCTCAGGCCGGGCAATATGACCACGCCGCGGAATGGATGGTGCGCGCCATCCGGCAGGAGCCTCGACCGGAATTTCTTTCGAGCCTCGGACTCACGCTTCTGCAACAGGGACGCAACGAGGAAGCGTTCAAGGTTTTCGATAAGGCGCTGCAACTGAGGCCATGCGAGTGGGATGTCGCGCGAGAATGCGGGATTTCGCTGCACAAATTGGGGCGTCTGCAGGACGCGCATGCGTGGTTCGATCTGTGCAGCGAAATCCGGCCGAACGATTTCGCGTCGCTGTATCTACGCAGCCGCAATCTGTTCGATCTCGGCAGACTGGAAGAGGCGCTGGCCGACGCTCGTCAGGCGCACAGGCTCGATCCGGCGGAACCCAATATTTGCAGCCATATCGGCGTCATCCTTCGATCCCTGGGCCGGGATGAAGAAGCGCTGCCCTGGTATGATCGGGCGCTCGCGCTGCAGCCGGATTCCGTGGAAGCGCTCAACAACAAGGCGTTGTTGCTCAGTCAGCTTCATCGGTTCGATGAGGCGCTTGCGACCTACGCTCGCGCGAAGGCCCTCGCGCCTGACAACGCGGAGATCGACTGGAATCTCGGTCATCTGCAGATGTTGACCGGGAATTTCGAGGCCGGCTGGACCGGACTTGAAGCGCGGTGGAAGAGGGCCCCCGGGCCGATCTATCCGCCATTTTCTCAGCCCAAATGGCTTGGTGAAGAACCCATCGAAGGCAAGACCGTGCTCGTCTGTTCGGACGAGGGTCTCGGAGATTTCATTCAGTTTGCGCGTTACATCCCGATGCTCGCGGCGCGCGGGGCCCGTGTCATCCTGTTCGTGCCGGATCAGATAGCTTCCTTGGTTGCCGGGCTTCCGGGCGTTTCGGAATGCTTTGCTTTCTCGGGCCGCACATTGCCCGCGTTCGATATGCATTGCCCGGTCTCCAGCCTGCCGCTGGCTTTCGGGACGCGGCTTGAGACGATTCCGGCGGCGGCATCGTATCTGCCTCGGCCGGATGCTGCCCGTGTGCAGGCCTGGGAGGATCGCCTCGGTTCGCATGATCGTTTGCGGGTGGGCTTGGTCTGGGCGGGCAATCCCAATCACAAGAACGATCGCAATCGTTCGATACCGCTCCACGTGTTGACTCGCATTCTCGATGTGGATGCGACGTTCGTGAGCCTGCAGAAGGATGTGCGCCCAAGCGATCAAGCCGTCTTGAACGAAAGCTCCGATATCATCGACCTGACCGCGCATCTCGGCGATTTCACCGAGACAGCGGCCTTGATCAGTTGCCTCGATCTGGTTGTTACGGTGGACACCAGCGTCGCGCATCTTGCAGGCGCGCTGGGATGCCCGACCTGGATATTGTTGCCCACTACGCCCGACTATCGCTGGCTGCTCGATCGCGATGACAGCCCGTGGTATCCGACGGTGCGATTGTTCAGGCAGGACAAGACGCGCGACTTTGAGACGGTGCTCGATCGGGTGCGAAGCGAACTGCTCACGCTGATCGTCAAATAACGTTCTACCGGCTCTGGCCTACGTCACTTCCGTGTACTTAGCCGGCAGGTTCTTCGGCTGGTACCCGCTGACAAGCCGCATCCGCTCAAACACCGATGTATGGATTTTCGAATTCTCCGGCACGGTCCGGGGTCGCCCTCTGTGCAATATCCAGCGCGTCGCAAAGTTTGCGGCGGGGTCCTGGTAGCGTTTCGGAAGATATTCAGCGATCCACCACCATCCCGTCAGTGATTCATGCGGCGGGCCGCCGGCGAACGGCGCGACATAGTCCGAGCCCGGCGTATTCTGCGCCGGCAGCACGACCGCCTTCATGGCGGGATCGATGATCAGCCCGGCCGCTTCGGCCTTGCCCGTCATCCATTGCAGGGCAATGGCCGATAGCCCGGCTTCAACCTCGGGATAGCCGCCGCCGACGTCGCAGTGAACGCCGGGAAACCAGACCTGGTCGAGATCGGTCGGGGGTTTATCGCCCCATAAATTCTGCAGAAAGTAGGCGCGGCGCTCATCCAGCGCGACGGCGTGACGGACAACCTCGACGCCGGGATTGTTCATCGTGAACTGAAAGTGTTGCGGGGCCCAGAACCATCCGACCGAACTCACCGTGTCCCACAGCCCGAGAAAATGGATCGGCACATCGCGGGCAAAGGTTTTCTTGAAGCCGTCGTAAACCTTCTTGTCGTAATCGCGCTTGAACATGTCCCAGGCAAAGGGGATCAGCTCTTCGTTGCCCTGCGTCAGCAGGCCGACCTTGGTGATCATCGCGGCGACCGCGCGCGCGGTGTAGGCGCCGCGGCTGAACCCGAAGATGAAAATGCGATCGCCTTTTTGGTAGTATCGCATCAGGAAGCGATAGGCGTCGGTGACATGATCCGACAGCAGCGACGCGATCGCGAGATCCATTTGCTCAACGAACCAGCGTTTCAGCTTGCCCAAGACGCCCGGCGGCGCCATCGTGCCGATGCCGGGCTGGTAATAGGATAGCTGATCGGGCCGCGCGCGATCGAGCATCGCGTAGAGCTTGACCACGTTGGTGTTGACCTCAGCATATTTATTGCTGGTGCCGTCGAGGCACAGGACGATGTTTCGGGGCGGTAACGGGACATCTGTCATGGGAGGAAATCTCCTCGGCAATCCATTCAAAACGAAACGCTACCTGCACAGCCAGAGATTTACAAGATAACAGCACGCAACCCGAGACAATGTCTTTTTCCGGTGTGCCGGAAAGATTGAGTTGCCGTCCGGCGCCGATTGTGGAACGCGTAAGCCAAGAATGCTAAGAAGAACACAAAGAATTGGAATTTGCGTCAGGGAGAAAACAAATGGTCCGGCGGTTCACGTCGGCCGGCGCGTGGCTGGTCTCGTTTTCATTATCGTTGTTATCGGCGGTCGCGGCGCAGGCGCAAATCTATCCCGACCGTCCCGTGCATGTGCTGGTCGGCTACGGTGCCGGCAGCGGTCCCGACATCCAGGCGCGCGTGGTGTCGCAGGCGCTGGGCGCAGCACTCGGGCAGGCCTTCGTGGTCGAGAATCGGACGGGGGCCAATGGCACCCTCGCTGCGCGGTTCGTGACGCAGGCTGAGCCTGATGGTTACACCTTGCTGTACTCGTCGTCCTCGATCTCGCCGACGCCCTATATCTACAAAAGCCTCGGCTATAATCTGTTCACCGATCTCAAGCCGATCGCCACGTTCGGGCAACTCGACGGCGTCTTCATGCTGGTCGATGCCAAATCGCCGATCAAATCGGTGCCGGAATTGATCGCGTATGCGAAGAAGAATCGCGTGCTCTACGGCTCGCCCGGCGTCGGCAACGAACTGCATCTGAAAGCCGAACTGTTCAACCAGCAGGCCGGCATCAAGATGGAGCATGTGCCCTACAAGGGCGCCTCCGAGGTGATGACCGGGCTGTTGAGCGGCGCCATCCAGGTGATGTTCGTGACGCCGCCGTCGGTCGTGGGCCTGATCAAGGAAGGAACCGTCAGGGCGCTCGCCTTCACCGGCTCGAAACCGTTCGCGTCGTTTCCAGAGGTGCCGCTGATGAAGCAATATTTGCCGAAATATGTGGAAGGCTCCTGGGGCATGTTCTTCGCGCCGGGCAAGACGCCGGATGCTCTCGTGAACAAGCTCAACGGCGCTGTTCATGCCGCATTGCTGCAGCCCGAAGTGGCCACCATCATGCAGCGCGACGGTTATACGCCGGACGATCGTAATGCGGCCGAGACCGCGGCGTTCTTTCGCCAGCAGGTGGAAGATACCGCGGCCACGGTGAAGGCGGCGGGGATCGAGGCGAATTGAGAAATATCCTGGAAACGTAGGGTGGGCAAAGCGAAGCGTGCCCACCATCTTTGTGGCGTGGAAAGACGGTGGGCACGGCGCAAGGGCGCCTTTGCCCACCCTACGGTTCTTACCCCTCCGCGTGCAGCACGCCACCCGTCGCGGTCACCGGCTTGGCGCTGATCAGCACGAAGGCGATGTTGCAGACCTCAGGTCCGTGGTTCACCCAGTTATGGATGGTGCCGCGCTGGACCAGGAGATCACCGGCCTTGAGGTGAACCATGACGCCGTCGTCGAGCTCCATGTCGATCTCGCCCGACATCACGACAGCGCAATCGATCGAATCGGTGCGATGGTTGCGCGGGGATACGCCGGGCTGATAGCTGACGACGCGAAACACCGTGCCGTTTTCGACCGTGGTCTTGAATGCGGACTTGGTCGGGTCCGTAAAGCCGTCATTGTCGACCGGAAAACCCTTGGTCGACCACAGCACGCAGGACGAGGCGCCGGGCCGGTTCGAAATCACGTTGGTGGCGATCTCGTCGATTTCCACCTTGGCGCGGCCCTCGGCGCTATGGCCGGTGACGACGCGGCGTATCTGCAAGCTCATCGCAGTTTCCTTCCCGATCTGAATATTATTGTTGATTAGTGTTTTTCAGCACGCGCGAGGAAGTCGCCGAAGATCGCGGCCATGCGCGGCTCGGCGTCGCGCCACTCCTTGCGGTCCCAATCCTTCAATAGCTTGTCGTCGGGCAGCACCGCGACGACGTCCTCGTGCAATTCGCTGTTGGGAATGAGCCGTGCTGCTTTGCGCGCAGTGGCGGGCGTATGGATCACGTCATTGCCCGCGATCAGGCAGGCCGGCGCCTTGATGGCGTCGAGATCGGCCTCGCTGGCGCCGACGATCGGCAGCGTTGCGGATAGCAGGAATTTGTCGCGCCAGACTTCCATCACCTTGATGAAGGCTTCGGGGTTGGTCGCGAGCAGCCGTTCTTTATTCGCGGGGCGGGCCTTGATGCATTCGGCGAAATGTTCGCTGTCGGCGACCGCCTGCATGCCGCCCGCGCGGACCAGCTTGATATATTGGCCGTAATAACTCTCCGAGAGCTTGTCCACGGCCTCCTGGCCGCCGGTAACCCGCCACAGCAACAGGCCGCGCAGGCCGTCCGGGTGCCGCATCGCGTAGAGGATTCCGAGGCGGGCGCCGGCCGAGGATCCGCCGACATACATCGGTAGTGCGCCGAGTTGCTTGCCGAGTTCGTAGAGATCGTCGGCCCACACATCGTGTTCCGATCCCGAACCGTCGAAGGCGACGTCGGACGCGCCGCAGTTGCGGCGGTCGTGCAGCAGGACGCGGTAACCCTTTGCCGCGATCGATTTGGAGAGGTTGACCAGTTCGGCATAGGACCGGCGGCTGCCGGGCGTCAGGGCGATGAAGGGGCCCGAATTGCCGATGACTTCGTAATTGATGTGTACGCCGCGAACCAGTGCTTCAGGCATTTCCTTAGAACCCCGTTTCTTGTTCTTGATCGGGCGGAGTACTGCATAAAAACCAGCGCGGACGCAATGCCTCAGCGCTGGCCTCAGCGCTTCACTTCCGTCGCGACCGGCTGATCCTTGGCCTTGATCCGGATTACGATGGTTTTGGATTCCTTGTCGGTGGCGTTGCGCCCGAAATGCGCCGTGTTCGGCGGGGTGTAGACCACTTCGCCAGCCTTGACGATTTTGGTTCCGACGCCGTCGATCTCGAAAGTCTGTTCGCCCTCGACCACGTAAGTGATCTCATGTCCCTCGGGATGCATGTGCAGCGGCAATCGGTAACCGGGCTGCCAGGTCGACGAGAACACCAGTACTTCCTGTCCGGGAATGTTATTGAGGTCGCTCTGGAACACCAGTTTGCTCGCAAGCCCGGTCCCTTGGGCGTGGATGATTTCGGACCCGCCGCCGCCGATCAGGATTCCGCCGGCGAACAGCGCCGCTGCCAATATCTTGGTCTTCATTGTTGATGCTCCGATGATTGCCGCCATCCTTCGAGACGCATCGCCTTCGCGATGCTCCTCAGGATGAGGTCCGAAATTGCAATCCGGTCCCTCATGGTGAGGAGCGCGGTTTCGCGCGTCTCGAACCATCAGGCACAGTAGCTCCAAAAATCAAAGCGGGGCAGCCCGACGGGCCGCCCCGCTGTTTCAGCAGTGTATGCGTTCAGAGCGTCATGACCATAGGCTCGGGATAATAATGGAAACCGTCGCCGGCCTTGGCGACATGGCCATAGCCCGGCCATGCGAAGTGATAGGACATGACCGCGATCTTGTTGGACGCCAGCATGGACAGCATCTTCACCCGCGACTGCGCGGCCTGCTTCGGATCGGTGTCGTAGGAGAATTCCATCAGCGGTTTTTCGAGCAGCAACACCGCGTGGTGGGTGAGATCGCCGAGGAACGCAAAGGATTTGCCGTTCGACGTCACCATGAACATGTGATGACCGACGGTATGTCCGGGCGCCGCCATCGCCTGGATGCCGGGCAGGAATTCCTGGCCGTCCTTGAAGAACACCAGTCGGTCGCGGATCGGCATCAGGTTCTTGCGCGCGTGAACCACGAAGTCCTTGAGCGGGCCGCCCTGCTTGCCTTCGTCGGTCCAGAAGTCGAAATCGCTCTGCGCGATGTAGTATTGCGCGTTCGGGAACAGCACCTTGCCGTCGGCATCGACCACACCGCCGATATGATCGATATGGGCGTGCGAGAACACCACGGCATCGATGTCGGCGGCCTTGATCCCGGCCTCGGCCATGCTCTTCTGCTGGCGGCCGGTGGTTGGGCCGAACACTTTCGAGGTGCCCATGCCGGTATCGAACAACACGAGCTTGTCGCCCATGTTGACGATCGGCGAGTTCTGCTCGAGCACGACGTTGTCGGGCGACAGGAAATTATCGCTCAGCATTTTCCGCACCTCTTCATCGGGCACGCCGACGAAGGTGCCCTTCGGCGGGCCGAGCGGGAGCGGTCCGTCGGAAACCACGGTCACTTCGGCGTCGCCGAGATTGAACCGGTGCCAATAAGGCGTTTGCGTGCCGAGCTTGGGCGCCCGCGCCAGCGCGCTGCCGTCGAGCAGGGTGGATGCGCCCAGACCGGCGCCAAGTGCAAGCAGGGACCGTCGCGAAACATTGATTGTCATGCGTCTTCCTCCACTGTTTTTAAATTTGAGCTTTTAGCGCCCGGGCGGATTGGTCTCCGCTTATTGTCCGGACGCAGTCAGGCTGCGCCCGCTTTTAAAAACTGGCAAGAAGAATCGGTTTCATAAAAGTGTCAGCGGGAATTCGTCCGTCCGAATTCCGCAACGCAGAAAATTATTTTCCGCTTCGCTTCGCCTCGATCGTGTCCCAGATCTTTGCCGCGACATCCGGCCCGCCGAGCCGGGCGATGGCGCGGATGCCCGTAGGCGAGGTCACGTTGATCTCGGTGAGGTTGCCGTCGATCACGTCGATGCCGACAAACAACAGTCCGCGCTCGCGCAGGTGTGGCGCCAGCGTGGCGCAGATTTCGCGCTCGCGGTCCGAAAGCTCGGTGGCCTTGGCGGCGCCGCCTCGGACCATGTTGGAGCGCAGGTCGTCCGCCGCCGGCACGCGATTGACCGCACCGGCGAATTCACCGTCGACCAGGATGATGCGCTTGTCGCCATGTTTGACCTCGGGCAGAAAGCGCTGGATCACCCAGGGCTCTTTGAACGTCACCGAAAACATGTCGAACAGCGAGCCGAAATTCATGTCCTGCGGCATCACCCGAAACACCGCCGCACCGCCGTGGCCATGCAGCGGCTTCATCACGACCGCGCCGAACTCGTCGCGAAACGCGTTGATCTCGTCGAGGTCGCGCGAGATCAATGTCGGCGGCATCAGATGCGGGAAATCCATCACGAAGATCTTTTCCGGCGCGTTGCGCACACTGGCCGGGTTGTTCACCACCAGCGTCTTCGGATGGATGCGTTCGAGAAAATGCGTCGAGGTGATATAGGCGAGATCGAACGGCGGGTCTTGCCGCAGCAGCACGACGTCATATTGCGCCAGCGGTTCGCGCCTGGGCTCGCCGAGCGTGAAATGATCGCCGGGTTCATCGCGCACGGTCAGCACTTGTAATGGCGCCACCAGTTCCTCGCTTTTGAGCGAGAGCTTGTCCGGCGTGTAATAGGACAGCGCGTGGCCGCGCTTCTGGGCTTCCAGCAACAGCGCAAAGGTGGAATCGCCGCGGATGTTGATGCGCGCGATGGGGTCCATCTGGACGGCGACGTTCAATTTCATGGGCGGGTCCGCGGTTCTCTCAGAGTTTCTCTTGAGATGAGGTTATCAGGTGCTGGCGTCGAATGCCGCTAACAGATGGCGCGGCAAACACCGCGGTGCAATCAGTAACGCATCGAAACGTTGCTCAAATTCGGCATGTTCGGGATGTGCCATCAGCCACGCCTGCGCGGCATTGATGATACGGGCCTGCTGGCGCGGCGTCACGGCATAGGCCGCGTCATCCAGCGTGGCGCGGGCCTTGACCTCGATAAAGGCCACGAGATTGCGCCGCCGCGCCACGATGTCGATCTCGCCATAGGGTGTGCGAAACCGCTTGGCCAGGATACGATAGCCCTTGGCCATCAACCAGGCCGCGGCGCGGGCTTCCGCCGAGAGCCCGGTGCGAAACGCCGCGACCCGGGCCGGAGAGGCGGGTTTTTCCGGTGTGCCTGATGATGGCGCGTCCTCAGTCTTGGCCATGGTCTTGGCCATCGTCGTCTTCCGGTTCGGCATCGTCATCCGTCTGTTTGGCGAGCTCCAGCGCGCGGGCATAGATTTCGCGGCGCGGCCGGCCGGAAATTTCGACCGCATGCGCCACCGCATCCTTGACGCTGTCGTGCTTGAGTCTGTCGCGCAGGAGATCGTCGAGCTCGTCGGCGGCCATGATGCGCGCGTCTTTACCTTCCGGCCCGATCACCAGCACGAATTCGCCGCGCGTCTCCAGCGTATCGGCATTGCGCGCCAGCTCCGCAATCGGTCCACGCGTGATCTCTTCATGCAGCTTTGTCATCTCGCGGCAAAGTGCGCCATCGCGGCCGCCCATGATGTCGGCAAGATCTTTCAACGTGTCCTGCACGCGGTTGCCGGATTCGAACATCACCAGCGTCGCATCGATCCGCGCCAGTTCGGTCAGCCGCGTGCGCCGCGCGATTTGTTTCGGCGGCAGAAATCCCTCGAAGAAAAACCGGTCGGTCGGGAGTGCTGCGACCGACAGCGCCGCCAGCACTGAAGAAGGTCCCGGCAATGCGATCACGGCATGGCCCGCCGCGCAGACCTCGCGCACCAGCTTGAAGCCGGGATCCGAAATAAGAGGCGTGCCGGCATCGGAGACCAATGCAATCGAGGCACCTTGCGCCAGTTTTTCCAGAATCTTCGGCCGCGCCAACGCGGCATTGTGCTCGTGATAGGGTTTCAAAAGCGCTGTAATCCCGTAACGCTCTGTCAACCGGCGGCTGATGCGGGTGTCTTCGCAGGCGATGATGTCGACGCCGGCCAGCGTTTCCAGCGCGCGCAAGGTGATGTCGCCGAGATTGCCGATCGGGGTCGCGACCAGATGCAGGCCCGGCGCCGCCTTCGGCGCGGTCAGGGTCAGCCCGCCCAATGAGAAGGTTCGCGCCGGGGTGTCCGGTTGCCCGTCCGGCTTTTGGCTGTCAGGTCTATTTATGGGGGCAGGTTTTGCGCGCATAATCCTGATCTAGGGCGTTTTGGGCGAAGTGGATACCGGTTGGCGTGAAGAAACACCTCAAACCGGCTCCAGAGGGCGCAACCTGGCGCGGGAGTCCGGCGTAGTTTCGAATGGCCTGTTGTATTCTGGGCAATACCCGGTGAATACCGCGCTGCGGAATGGCGAGGCGCCATTGCCCTGCAACCGGCCTTGCTGTCACAAGGCCACAATCCTTTTGTTTTGGTTAACCATTCGCCGACAATATGCCTGAATCCACCCCCTTATCTTGGGGGTGAAGTCTTAAGTGGGAGTTCCGGCCGATCCTGGTCGGCCGAGAGAAGAGATGTGATGGTGGGCCCGCGAAATCCCAAGGATTCGGGTAAGAACTCGGGCAGCGATCCGGGAGGGAATCCGATTACCGGCTCCGGGGCGACCCGGAGGTCGGCGATCGGCCTGATTCTCGGCGCGCCGCTGCTTGCCGCCTGCGCCGGGGTACAGTCGAGCCTCAGCCAGTTTTCCAGCCCGTTCAGTTCCTCGCAGGCCCCGGCCGGTCCGACCGGCCCTGCGGGTCCGCAGCAACAGCCGCTCGCGGTCGGCACCGGAGGGGTCAAGGTCGGCCTGATCCTCCCGCTGTCGGCGCAGGGCAATGCCGGCGTCGCCGCGCAGTCGATGAAGAACGCCGCGGAAATGGCGTTGTCGGAATTTCTCAATCCCAATATCCAGATTCTGATCAAGGACGACACGGGGAGCCCGCAGGGTGCCCAGCAGGTTACCCAGCAGGCGCTCGACGAAGGATCCGAGATCATCGTCGGGCCATTGTTTGCGCTGTCGGTTCCGGCGACGGCGCAACTGACCCGGGCGCGCGGCATACCGGTGATCGCGTTCTCGACCGATTCGAGCGTGGCCGGCCGCGGCGTCTATCTCCTGAGCTTCCTGCCGGAGTCGGACGTCAACCGGATCGTCGAATACGCCGCCAGCATCGGCAAGCGATCGTTCGCGGCGCTGCTGCCCGAGAACGCCTATGGCAACGTAGTGGAAGCGGCGTTCAAGCAGGCGGTGGGCCGCCGGGGCGGGCGCGTCGTGGCCTTTGAAAAATACGGCGCCGATCGAGCCGGGCCCGCGCAACGGGTGGCGCAGGTGCTCGGCCAGGCCGATGCGCTGCTGCTGGCCGACGATGGCGATTCAGTCGTGCAGGCGGCCGATGCCTTGACGGCGGCGGGCGCCAATTTGAAGAGCGTCCAACTGCTCGGGACCGGCCTGTGGGACAATCCGCGCGTGTTTGCGAGCCCCAAACTACAGGGCGGTCTTTATGCGGCGCCGGATCCTTCCGGCTTTCGCGCGTTTGCCGCGCGCTACCGCGCCAAATTCGGCGGCGTCGAACCAGTGCGAACCGCAACCCTGGCCTATGACGCGGTGGCGCTGGTCGCCGCATTGGCGCGCACCCAGGGCGGCAAGCGTTTCACGCCCGATGTGCTGACCAATACGTCGGGCTTTGCCGGCATCGACGGCCTGTTTCGTTTCCGCGGCGACGGCACCAATGAGCGTGGCCTCGCCGTCATGCGCGTGGCCACAACCGGTGGCGTCCCGGTCGCGGGCTCGCCGAAGAGTTTTGTGTAATCACAGATTGTCATCCCGGCGAAGGCCGGGATGTGGATTCACATTCGAAGTGCAACACTTGAGCAAAGGTCTCAGCGGGGGTGCTGAAGTCAAGGCATTTGCGCGGGGTGTTGTTGTAGGCGGCGATGAGGCGACGGAAACGGCGGGTTGAGAGCGTGGCGAGGTCGGTTTTGCGGGGGATGAAGCGGCGCATTCGTCCGATGGCATTTTCGACGCCGCCCTTTTGCCAGGGCGCGTAGGGGTCACAGAAGAAGGTCTGGATCGCCAGGCTGCGCAGCGCGAGATGGCGGGCGAACTCGGTGCCATTGTCGAAGGTGACGGTCTGACGGAGCGGTTGGGGCAAGCTGGCGAACAGATTAACGAGATGCCGGGCGACGCCATGGGCCGCCTTGCTGGTCAACCGGATCGCCAGCAGGAGACGGGACTTGCGCTCGTGCACGGTCAGGATCGCCTGACCGTATTTTGCGAACATCATCAGGTCGGCTTCCCAGTGCCCGCATGTCGTGCGATCGGCGGCCTCGATTGGCCGGTTTGCCACGGAAACACGGCCTTCAATGAAGTTTGGCGAGCCTCCGCCCTTCCTGCCGCGGCAGCCGCGCTTGCTCTTGCCGCGAGGCAGATAGTGCCTTGGTGCGGGCCAACTGGGCGTAGATGAAGCGATAGATGCTCTCATAGGAGATCACCTTGCGCCGCTGCTCGCGCTTGAGCCGGCCGGCGATCTGCTCGGGCGACCACCCGCTTGCGAGCCGCTCAATGACGGCGGCCCGCAAGCTCTCATCACGTTCCAGCCGCGATCCCTTCCAGCGCCGGGCCCGGGCCTGCTGCTGGGCGTAGCTGGGCTTGTACCCCACCTGAACGCCGCGATTGCGCTTCAACTCCCGAGAGACCGTTGATGGCGCGCGATCCAGAGCTGCCGCGATTTGCCGGACCGAGCTGCCATTGGCAGAAAGCCGGGCAATCTCGCATCGATCTTCCAGGGAAAGCTGCTCGTAACTCCGCCCCATGCCAACACCTCCAGCCGGAAGTGTTGCACTTCGTTTGTGAACTCAGGGGACCCATACGCCGCGGCGGTGATTGTGCGGTTGGTATTGGCAGCTCTGCTCTATCGAGAGATCACGCGGTATGGGTCCCGGCCTTCGCCGGGACGACATCACGCCGCCAGATCCGCGACTACCGCATCGAGCACCGGAAATCCGGCCTGCGTGACCCGCAGCCGTCCGCTGTCATCGACGACAATGGCGCCTTCTTCGCGCAGCACGGCGATGCGGCCGGGATCGAGCGCGCGACCGGACAGCGCCGCGTAGCGCTTGGGGTCGATGCCCTCGGCCAATCTCAGCCCCATCAGCAAAAATTCGTCGGCGCGCTCTTCGCTGTTGAGATGATCGTCGGTAACGACGCCGTGGCCTGACGCCTCGACCCGCATCAGCCAGGCTTCCGGACGCTTCTCGGTGGCGATCGCGTGCCTGATGCCATCGATATCAAGGCGTCCATGCGCGCCGGGACCGATACCGGCATATTCTTCGCCGCGCCAGTAGACGAGGTTATGTTTGCACTGCGCGCCCTCGCGCGCGTGATTGGAAATCTCGTAGGACGGCAGGCCATGCTGCGCGCAGACTTCCTGCGTGACGTCATAGAGCGCGCGCGCGACCGCTTCGTCCGGCGTCTTCAGTTTGCCGGCGGCGTGCAGCCCGAAGAACGGCGTGCCTTCTTCGATCGTGAGCTGATAGAGCGACAGATGCTCGGCCGCTTCCGAGATCGCGAGTTTTAGTTCGTCGGTCCACATCTGCGGCGTCTGGTCGGGACGGGCATAGATCAGATCGAACGAATAACGATCGAACGAAGTCCGCGCGATCGCGACCGCGTCGAGCGCTTCGCGCGCGGTGTGCAGCCGTCCCAGCGCTTTCAGCGACGCATCGTCCAGCGCCTGCACGCCGAGCGAAACGCGATTGACACCGGCCGCGCGATAACCTGCAAAGCGCGTCGCCTCGACGCTGGTCGGGTTGGCTTCCAGCGTGACTTCGACGTCAGGCGCGACGCGCCAATGCTTGCCGATCGAATCCAGGATCGCGCCCACGGTTTGCGGCCGCATCAAGGACGGCGTGCCGCCGCCAAGAAAGATCGACGACACTTCGCGGCCCGGGGCGCGCGCCGCGGTGGTTTCGATTTCCCGGGCGAAGGCGCGGGCGAACCGATCCTCGTCGATGGGTGCGTGCCGGACATGGCTGTTGAAATCGCAATAGGGACATTTCGACAGGCAGAACGGCCAATGCACATAGACGCCGAAGGCTTCAGTCTTTCCCTCTCCCGCTTGCGGGGGAGGGTTGGGGTGGGAGCTCTTCGCACCGTTCACAGGCAGATCTCCGCCAGTTTGACGAAGGCGCGGGCGCGATGCGACAGCCCCAACCCCAGCGGCGGCAGGCCGTGCTTCTCGATGCTGGTCATCTCGCCGAAAGTACGCGTATGTCCATCCGGAAGAAATGCCGGATCGTAGCCAAAACCTGCGGTGCCGCGCGGCGGCCACACCAAAGTTCCCTCGACGCGGGCCTCGACCTCTTCGAGATGATCGTCGGGCCAGGCCACGCAAAGCGCGGAAACGAAATAGGCTCTGCGTTGCACCGGCGTCGTGGCGCCGCGTTCCTGCAGCAGACGTTCGATCTGCGCCATCGCGGCGGCGAAATCCTTGTTCGGGCCGGCCCAACGCGCCGAAAAAATCCCGGGCGCGCCATCGAGCGCCTCGACCGCCAGCCCGGAATCGTCGGCAAACGCCGGAAGGTTCGTGGCTTTCGCGGCGGCCGCGGCCTTGATCAGCGCATTGGCGCGGAAGCTGTCGCCGGTCTCGTCGGGCTCGTCGAGGCCGAGTTCGCCCGCGGAGACGGCTTCGACGCCATAGGGCGCCAGCAGTTCGCGCATCTCGGCGAGCTTGCCGGGATTGTGGGTCGCGATCACGAGCTTGCCGGTGATTCGGCGATGTTGGGTCATGGGCTTTTATAGTTCGTCATGGCCGGGCTTGTCCCGGCCATCCACGTCTTATTCACGCCGTCGCCATTTTCTGCAGATCGACCAGCCGCACCACGCCTTTGCGCGCCAGGGCCATCAGCGCCAGGAACTCGTCCTGCGAGAACGGGGTCTTTTCGGCGGTGCCTTGTACCTCGATGATTCGGCCGTCGCCGGTCATCACGAAATTGGCGTCGGTATCGGCTTCGGAATCCTCGGCGTAATCGAGGTCGAGCACCGGCGTACCGTTATAAATGCCGCAGGAGATCGCGGCGACATTGTCGCGCAGCACGTTGCCCTTGATCATGTTGCGGCTCTTCATCCAGCCGATGCAGTCGGCGAGCGCAACCCAGGCGCCGGTAATTGAGGCCGTCCGGGTGCCGCCATCGGCCTGCAGCACGTCGCAATCGACGGTGATCTGGCGCTCGCCCAGCGCTTCCAGGTCGAGGGTGGCGCGTAGCGAGCGGCCGATCAGGCGCTGGATTTCGACGGTGCGGCCGTTTTGCTTGCCGGCCGAGGCCTCGCGGCGGGTGCGCTCCAGCGTCGCGCGCGGCAGCATGCCGTATTCGGCCGTGACCCAGCCGCGGCCCTGGCCCTTGAGCCATGGCGGCAGGCGCTCTTCAAGGGTGGCCGTCACCAGCACATGGGTGTCGCCGAATTTGACCATGCAGGAACCCTCGGCATATTTGACCACGCCGCGTTCCAGCGACACGGCGCGCAGTTCATCCGGCGCACGGCGGCTTGGCCGCATGGGAAATCCTCCAGAATTCGAAAAGGTTGTGGCTGGCGGTGCTTGTAGGAGGGCGATTGGCCAGCGGCAAGGCCTTTGGCGGTAATGGCGGCTTGTAACTGGCCCCCAAGCGCGACAAGTTAGGGTCTGTCACTAGGAGTATCCCGTGGCCCACCACGAACCGATTGGCCTGATCGCGCCGCATGCCGGGCTCGCCCAGCTCAATGAGCGTTCCCGCGACATTTTTCGTCAAATCGTCGAGAGCTATCTCGCTACCGGCGAACCCGTCGGATCGCGCAATATCTCGCGCCTGATCGCAGTACCGCTGTCGCCTGCGTCGGTGCGCAACGTGATGTCGGATCTCGAGGCGCTCGGCCTGATTTATGCGCCCCATACCTCGGCAGGACGGTTGCCGACCGAATTTGGCTTAAGGTTCTTCGTCGATGCCCTGATGCAGATGGGCGATCTCACCGAGCCCGAGCGGCAATCGATCCAGACCCAGCTCTCCTCGGTCGGCAAGGCGCAGTCGGTGGAAGCCGCCCTTGGCGAAGCGCTGACCCGGCTGTCCGGGCTGACGCGCGCGGCGGCGGTGGTGCTGACGGCGAAATCCAATTCGCGGCTCAAACATATCGAATTCGTGCGGCTGGAGCCGGAACGGGCGCTGGTGGTGCTGGTCGGCGAAGACGGCCAGGTCGAAAACCGCGTGTTGACGTTGCCGCCGGGTGTTCCCTCATCGGCCCTCACAGAAGCGACCAATTTTCTCAATTCGCGAATTCGCGGCCGCACGCTGGCGGAAGCCCGGCTTGAGCTGGAAACCGCGCTGACGCAAAACCGCACCGAACTGGATCAACTGACGCAAAAGGTGATCTCCGCGGGCATTGCAAGCTGGTCGGGTGGGGAAACCGACGACCGGCAATTGATCGTGCGCGGCCACGCCAATCTGCTCGAGGACCTGCACGCGCTGGAGGATCTCGAACGCGTCAGGCTGCTGTTCGACGATCTCGAGACCAAGCGCGGCGTGATCGATCTGTTGGGACGCGCCGAGCGCGCCGAAGGGGTCAGGATCTTCATCGGATCGGAGAACAAGCTGTTCTCGCTGTCCGGCTCGTCCACGATCATCGCGCCCTACAGCGATGGCGCCGGCCATATCGTCGGCGTGCTCGGGGTGATCGGGCCGACCAGGCTCAACTATGCCCGGGTCATTCCAACGGTGGATTATGCCGCGCGCATCGTCAGCCGGATGCTGGGTGGATGATGCCGGCTTGGAAGATACTGGCCGATATCAGGCTGAAATCTCGCTTTTAAGACGTATTTTCTTCACGCTAACCGGTTCCTGCTTCGCTCAAAGGCGCCACGGCGCTTGATTTTCCGCGCCTAAAGCACGATATCCGGCCCAGCAATTCCAATCATTCCAATCAATCCCAAGACGATTTCGAGAAGGCAGTGTGATGACCGATCCCAACGGGCAAAAGGACAATCCGGCGAACCCGGCACAGGGCCCCGAACCCGTGGTGTCCAAGCCCTACGTCATGCCTGATGACCCCGAGGAAGGGTCGGTTGAAGCGCTGGCCAAGGAGGTCGCGGAATCGCGCGACAAGATGCTGCGCACGCTGGCGGAGATGGAAAACCTGCGCAAGCGAACCGCGCGCGAGGTCGCCGATGCGCGCACCTATGGCATCACCGGTTTTGCACGCGACGTGCTCGATATCGCCGACAATATGCAGCGCACGCTCGATGCGGTTCCGGCCGATACCCGCGCCGCAGCCGATCCGATGTTGAAGGCGCTGATCGAAGGCGTTGAGCTGACCGAGCGGTCGCTGCTCAACACGCTGGAGAAAAACGGCGTCAAGAAATTCGATCCGGCGGGCGAGAAGTTCGATCCGAATTTCCAGCAGGCGATGTACGAAGTGCCCGACGCATCCGTTCCCGCCGGAACGGTCGTGCAGGTGGTGCAGGCCGGCTACACGATCGGCGAGCGCGTGCTGCGTCCGGCGCTGGTAGCGGTGTCCAAGGGCGGCGCCAAGGCGAGTGCTTCGGAATAGGGGCTGAGTCCTCTCGGCGGGTTCGCTTACCTCTCCCGCGTGCGGGGGAGGTCGACGCGCTCAGGAGCGCAATTGCGCTCCGGTGCGCGGCGGGTGGGGGAAATTCTATCCTCCCCTCGACTATCGGAGTTTGCGGAAGCACCCCCACCCCGGCCCTCCCCCGCAAGCGGGAGAGGGGGCGCACCTCGGTTGTTGCGACAAACTCATCCGATCCAATCTCTACACCGCAATATCACTCGACTGAATCCGCTTGACGCCGGCCTTGGCCATGTCGGCCCAGGCCTTGGCCATCGAGCCTTGGGTGTCGATCCCGCGGCAGGCATCTTCAACCACATAAGCTTCAAAACCGGCCTTGCGCGCATCGAGCGCGGTCCAGGCGACGCAGAAATCCGTCGCCAGCCCGGCCACGAACAGGCGCTGTATCTTGCGCGCCTTGAGATAGGCGGCGAGGCCTGTCGTGGTCTTGCCGTCGGCTTCGGTGAAGGCCGAATAGCTGTCGACGTCCTTGTGATAGCCCTTGCGAATGATGAGCTCGGCTTGCGGGATCGACAGGTCCTTTGACAATGAGGCGCCGTCGGTGCCCTGCACGCAGTGATCGGGCCACAGCACCTGCTTGCCGTAAGGCAGATCGATCAGCTCGAACGGCTTCTTGCCGGCATGGGCCGATGCGAAGGAGACGTGACCTGAGGTGTGCCAGTCCTGCGTCATCACGACATTGGCGAAACCCTTGGCGATCCGATTGATCACGGGCACGACCTGCTCGCCGTCCTTTACCGCAAGACTGCCGCCGGGCAGGAAACAATTCTGAACATCGATGACCAGAAGCGCCGAGGTGTCATCGATCTTGATGGAGGCGGCCGCCCACAGCGATTTGGGAATAACGGCCGCGATCGCCATCGTGCCCAAGCCTGCCAGAATCTGCCTTCGGTCGAACATGCTGCATCTCCCCTGTAAGAATGGATGCCAGCAAATCAGGTCGGCGAACGATCGTAAAGCGGGGCCATGCGCGCGTTCGCTCGAATTTTTGGCAGCAATTGCAACCGGAATGCGCTGCAGAAAATATCGGCTTGAATATCCGTCCGTTGCTACTGAATGCCGTCGCGCACCGCACGAAAGCGGGTGAACGCAGCCGGCCATTGATCGCGCGGGGCGGTGCCGATCACGCGAAGCGAGGTCGGGCCGCCGCCGAACCGCAACCATTGCACCACGGTAACAGGCGCATTGTCCTTGCCGGTGGTGGCTTCGAGACGTGTTTCATAACCGGGCGAGCCGTTGATCCGGACCGGTTCGGACATGGTCAGACGCCAGTTGCGGATCCCCGGTATCGAGGTGGCAGCCTGCTGGGCGAAGCGGCCGCGATCTTCCGGCTGCGTCGGCGCCGATCCCATCACGCCAATCACCATGAAGGGGGCGGCCTCGAAGCCGGATTTTTCATCGCCGTCGCCGATCAGGATGGCGCCGCCGCCGGGGGTCAGGGTGCGGACATTCTTGAAGCCGCTGAGGTCGGTGATCTTGAACGGCAGCAGCCCGAGCTGCTCCTCGACCGGGACCTCCTTGCGCACCACGGCGGAAGCAAACATCTGCCGGACCGCGTCGTCGGTGTAAATCCTGCTGGCATTCTCGGGGACCTGGACCGCGACATAGCCGGAGAAGCCGTCGCCCTGCAGGATCATCGAATAACGCCGTACCGGCTTCGGGCCGTCCTTGGTGTTTTCCTTGGTGTTCTCGGCGGTGTAGTAGGCCGGTCCCGTTGCGGTCTCGATGCTCTCGGGCTTGATGCCGCCGGTGCCGGCGGGATTGACCTTGAAGGCACTTACCACTTCGCCGTAGGCCTCGGGCGGCAGCTCCGCGACCAGGACCTTGACGCTTTCATCCTCGGTTTCAAACCCGATGAAGGTCTTGGCCCTGATCAGGCCGACCAGGGGGGTCATTCCGATCCGGGCGCCCGGCGGGAAAACCGGGTCGGCGGCGAAGGCGGGGGACAGCGCGACGAGGAGCAGGGTAACCGCGGATAACAGCCGAATATGCTTCATCGGGAATCTACTGGGTTCGTATTGAGGCCGTTCAATGGTCGGCCGGCGCGGGTCCAAGTTGGATCCCTTGAAGTCGGGCCCCTTGAATCAGTCCGGCTGCTTTTAGCGGGTTTGCCGCTCCGGCAACAGGGCCGGTCCGGTAGGCCATTCTGTTTAGGCCCCCCTTGCTCCCCCTTGCCTGCCCTTGTCTGTTCTCGGGCCGTCCCGGAAGCGGACACTATCTTGCAGGGTTAAGGGATTTTCGGGGCCCAAGGTTACGTCTCGGTCCTTGCGGGGCCTGCCCCCCCTCCTATATGAGGCTCACCGTCGCAATATCGCGAGTATTTGATCGTTGGGGAGTTGGATTGGTGCGCCGTCAGGGCCCAGCCAACCTGCCGCAAAAAGAAGAAGGATGTGAGGACCATGGGAAAGGTCATTGGGATCGATCTCGGCACCACGAATTCGTGCGTTGCTGTAATGGATGGCAAGACTTCGAAAGTCATTGAGAACGCCGAGGGCATGCGGACGACCCCGTCCATTGTCGCCTTTAGCGACGATGGCGAGCGCCTCGTCGGTCAGCCCGCCAAGCGTCAGGCGGTGACCAATCCCGAGCGGACCTTCTTTGCGGTCAAGCGCCTCGTCGGCCGCCGCTACGACGATCCGATGGTCGAAAAGGACAAGAAGCTTGTCCCCTACAAGATCGTCAAGGCGTCCAATGGCGATGCCTGGGTCGAAGCCGACGGCAAAACCTATTCGCCCTCGCAGGTCTCCGCCTTCATCCTGCAGAAGATGAAAGAGACCGCGGAAGCCCATCTCGGCCAGAAGGTCGATCAGGCTGTCATCACCGTCCCCGCTTATTTCAACGACGCGCAACGTCAGGCCACCAAGGACGCCGGCAAGATCGCCGGCCTTGAAGTGCTGCGCATCATCAACGAGCCGACCGCGGCCGCGCTTGCTTACGGTCTCGACAAGACCAAGACCGGCACCATTGCGGTGTACGACCTCGGCGGCGGCACCTTCGACGTTTCGATCCTCGAGATCGGCGACGGCGTGTTCGAAGTGAAATCGACCAACGGCGACACGTTCCTCGGCGGCGAAGACTTCGACATGCGGCTGGTGAGCTATCTGGCTGACGAGTTCCAGAAGGAGCAGGGCATCAACCTGCGCAACGACAAGCTTGCCTTGCAGCGCCTGAAAGAGGCCGCTGAAAAGGCCAAGATCGAATTGTCCTCGACCACGCAGACCGAAATCAATCTGCCGTTCATCACGGCCGATGCATCGGGTCCGAAGCATCTGACGATGAAGCTGACGCGCGCCAAGTTCGAGGCGCTGGTCGATGATCTCGTCCAGAAGACCATCGAGCCCTGCCGCAAGGCGCTGAAGGATGCCGGCCTGACCGCCGGCGAGATCGGCGAAGTGGTGCTGGTCGGCGGCATGACCCGCATGCCGAAGGTTCAGGAAGTGGTGAAGCAGTTGTTCGGCAAGGAGCCGCACAAGGGCGTCAATCCGGACGAAGTCGTGGCCATCGGTGCGGCGATCCAGGCCGGCGTGCTGCAGGGCGACGTCAAGGACGTGCTGCTGCTCGACGTGACCCCGCTGTCGCTGGGCATCGAGACGCTGGGTGGCGTGTTCACCCGCATTATCGACCGCAACACCACGATCCCGACCAAGAAGAGCCAGGTGTTCTCGACCGCCGAGGATAACCAGAATGCGGTGACCATCCGGGTGTTCCAGGGCGAACGCGAGATGGCGGCCGACAACAAGGTTCTCGGTCAGTTCGATCTGATGGGCATTCCTCCGTCACCGCGCGGCATGCCGCAGATCGAGGTGACCTTCGATATCGACGCCAACGGCATCGTCAACGTCTCGGCCAAGGACAAGGCGACTGCCAAGGAACAGCAGATCCGGATTCAGGCCTCCGGCGGCCTGTCCGAGGCCGACATCCAGAAGATGGTCAAGGACGCCGAGGCCAATGCGGCCGACGACAAGAAGCGCCGCGAAGCGGTCGACGCCAAGAACCATGCTGACGCGCTGGTGCATTCCACCGAGAAGGCACTGGCCGAGCACGGCTCGAAGGTCGAGGACAGCGAGCGCCGCGCCATCGAAGACGCCGTCAGCGATTTGAAGGAAGCGCTGAAGGGTGACGATGCCGAGGCGATCAAGGCGAAGAGCAACATCGTGGCGCAGGCTTCGATGAAACTCGGCGAGGCGATGTACAAGCAGCAGGCCGAGGCCGATGCGGCCAAGGATGCCGCCAAGGACGACGTGGTCGACGCGGAATTCACCGAAGTCGACGACGACAAGAACACGAAGAAGTCTGCTTAAATGGCAGTTGCGATGACCCTCATCCTTCGGGACGCGTTAAGCGCGCCGGCCAGGATGAGGGTCATTTTTCGTTAAGCCGAAGGCGGCATTCTCTTGATCTGCATTCTTTCGGAATGAGGATAAACTTCGGGCGGATTTGACGGATGTCCACCACCAAGCGCTGCTACTACGAAACCCTTGAAGTCGAACGTACCGCGGACGAGCCCAAGCTGAAGTCGGCGTTCCGCAAGCTCGCGATGAAATGGCATCCGGACAAGAATCCGGGCGACGCCTCAAGCGAAGTCCGTTTCAAGGAAATCAACGAAGCCTACGAAGTTCTGAAAGACGGCGACAAGCGCGCCGCCTATGACCGCTACGGCCATGCCGCGTTCGAGCAGGGTGGCGGCGGTCCCGGATTCGGCGCCGGTTTTGCGTCGTCATTTTCCGATATTTTCGAAGACCTGTTCGGCATGGCCGGGCAGCGCGGTGGCCGCAGCGGTGGACGCGAGCGCGGCGCTGACCTGCGCTACAATATGGAAATCACGCTGGAAGAGGCCTTCCTCGGCAAGACCGCCCAGATCGAGATTCCGGTCTCGGTGACCTGCGAATCCTGTTCGGGCATCGGCGCCAAGGCTGGCACCAAGCCGAAGACCTGCTCGATGTGCGGCGGCGCCGGCCGGGTGCGCCAGGCGCAGGGCTTCTTTACGCTGGAGCGAACCTGCCCGGGCTGCCAGGGCCGCGGCCAGATGATCGAAGACCCCTGTCCGTCCTGCTCGGGCTCCGGCCGGGTGACGCGCGAGCGCAATTTGTCGGTCAATATTCCGCAAGGCGTCGAAGACGGCACGCGGATCCGGCTGGCCGGCGAAGGTGAGGCCGGCGTGCGCGGCGGGCCGTCGGGCGATCTCTATATTTTCCTGTCGCTGGCTTCGCATGAATTCTTCCAGCGCGATGGCGCAGACCTGCATTGCAGAGTCCCGATATCGATGGTGACCGCGGCGCTGGGTGGCGAATTCGAGGTGCCGACCATCGACAAGGGCAAGACCAAGGTGAAAATTCCCGCTGGAACCCAATCCAGCCGGCGCTTTCGCATTGCATCAAAAGGAATGCCCGTGCTGCGTTCGCGCCAGACCGGCGACATGTATGTCCAGGTCGTAGTGGAAACGCCGCAGAATCTGACCAAGAAGCAGCAGGAATTACTGGCCGAGTTCGAAAAATTATCGTCCGGTGCAACCCAACCCGAGGCTGCGGGTTTCTTCACTAAGGTCAAGGACTTCTTTGGTACCCGCACCGGGACCTGATGACGGTTCGGCTTGACCGTTTCGACTGCTACCTATACCTCTTTATGACCATTTTCTGACACTTCCGCCGCGTGCGGTCCCGCCTGGTAGCGACATGCCTCTGCAATCGTCCGTGCGTGCGTTGAAGAAACCTCTTCGTCTCGATGATGAGGTGCGTTTTCTTCGTTCATGGATTGAGAAACCGCTGCATATGGGCGCGGTGATGCCGTCGGGCCGCGTACTGGCCCGCACCATGGCGCAATATGTCGACATCAATTCCGAAGCTCCGGTGGTTGAGCTCGGGCCCGGCACCGGCGCGATCACCAACGCGCTGATCGAGCATGGCGTCGACCAGAAGCGGCTGGTGCTGGTTGAATATAATCCGGGCTTCTGCGCCCTGCTGCGCGATCGCTATCCGCAAGCCAAGGTGGTGCAGGGCGATGCCTATGCGCTGCGCGATTCGCTCTGGGACGTGCTGAGCGCGCCGGCGTCCGCTGTCGTGTCCGGCCTGCCGCTCGTGACAAAACCGATGCTGACCCGCCTGAAGCTCATTCGTGATGCTTTCCTGGCGCTCGCACCGGGTGCGCCCTTTGTGCAATTCACCTATTCGGTCGCGCCGCCGATTCCGAAATCGCTGCCCGGCGTATCCACAGAAGCCTCCGAGCGGATCTGGATGAACCTTCCGCCGGCGCGCGTGTGGGTGTATCGCAAGGGCTGATGCTATCCGGCGTGCGCTCGCCGCCGTTAGTTCGTCCTGAATGCGATTTAGATCATGTCGGCGCTGAAAATCCTGGTGATCCCCGGCTCGCTGCGCACCGGCTCGCACAATGCGAAGCTCGCAGCGGCGGCGGCGTATCAATTGGCGCAGGCCGGCGTCGATGTCACGCGGCTGTCGCTCGCCGATTTTCCGCTACCGATCTATGACGGCGATCTGCAGAGCAAATCCGGCGTGCCGAAGCATGCGGTCAATCTCAAGCGAATGATCGGCGCCCATCACGGCGTGCTGATGGTCACGCCCGAATACAATTCATCGGTGCCGCCATTGCTCAAGAATACCATCGACTGGGTGTCGCGTGTGCACGACGCGCACGAAACCCGCGGCCAGGTGTTTCACGGCCGCGCCTTTGCGATCGCGGCGGCATCGGAAAACAGATTGGGCGGGACGCGCGCTTTGACGGCGCTGCGGCTTATTCTTTCCGCCTGCCGGGCGATGGTGATCCCCAATCAGCTTGCGCTGTCGTTCGCCGGCGAGGCCTATGATGATATGGACAGGTTGAAACATCCCGCCGATATCGAGGCGCTGGGCGCGCTGGTGCGGCAATTGATCGAAGTTTCCCAGCACGAGGTGAGGTGACATGCAGCTATCCAGCATCGCTCCAAGTGACACGCCGCTCTCCAACATCGCTCTGCGCGACCGGTTGATCGTGGCGCTCGATTTGCCCGATGTCGCCGCGGCGGAAACGATGATCGGCCGGCTCGGCGATAGCGTGACGTTCTACAAGATCGGCTACCAGCTCGCTTACGCCGGCGGCTTGCCGCTAATCCGCCAGCTCGCGGATGCCGGCAAAAAGGTCTTCATCGATCTCAAGCTGCACGACATCGGCAACACGGTGGCGCGCGGCACCGAGAGCATTGCCAAACATGGTGCGACCTTTCTGACCGTGCACGCCTATCCGCAGACCATGAAGGCGGCGGTCGATGCGAGCGCGGGATCGGGATTGAAGATTCTCGCGGTCACGGTGCTGACCTCCTATGACGACAGCGATCTGCAGGAAGCGGGCTATCGCCATAGCGTGCCCGATCTGGTCGCCGCGCGCGCCCGGCAGGCGCAGGAACTTGGTGTCGATGGCATCGTGTGCTCACCTGAAGAGACCACGGCGCTGCGCGGGATCATCGCCCCCCGGATGTGTCTGGTGACGCCCGGCGTGCGGCCGGCCGGCACAAACCTCGGCGATCAGAAACGCATCATGACCCCGGCGCGCGCGATTGCGGCAGGCTCGGATTATCTCGTGGTCGGACGTCCCATCACCGAAGCCGCGGACCCCAAGGCGGTGGCGGAGGTTATCGTGGCCGATATCAAGACGGCATTGGCATAAGCAAACCGGAGAGAAGCACCATGGCAAAAGGCTACTGGATCGGGCGCGTCGACGTTCACAACGAGGAGGGCTACAAGCCCTACGCGGCGGCCAACGCGGCCATCTTCAAGAAGTTCGGCGGGCGGTTTGTCGTGCGCGGCGGCAAGTATTCCGGCGTCGAAGGCCAAAGCCGCACGCGCAACGTGGTGATCGAATTTCCCGACTACGAGACGGCGATGGCCTGCTACCGCTCGCCGGAATATCAGGACAACATCAAGGTGCGGCAGCCGCATTCGATCGCCGATCTTCTCGTGGTGGAAGGCTATGATGGGCCGCAGCCGTAGTTAGATCCTCCTCATCCTGAGCGGCGCGCTCTCCCGCGCGTCTCGAAGAATGTGGCGCGGGCGGTGGCCTTCATGGTTCGAGACGGCGCTAACGCGCCTCCTCACCATGAGGAATGACCAGCGTTAAGCAGGTCAGCAGTGGCCCATCGGTTGCCGGAACCGGCTGCCCCGGCTATACGGCAAAGAAGAGGGTTTTGGACATGGCCGAGATGCGATTGATCGTTGCGGGGGCCGGCGGCCGGATGGGCCGCGCGCTGACGCGCGTGATTTCAGAAACACCGGGCGCCGTCATCACCGGCGCGCTGGAAGCGCCGGGCTCCGACCTCCTGGGCATGGACGCCGGCGTGTTGGCGGGCCTGCCCGCCAATGGCGTGGCACTGTCGGCCGATCTGTGGACGCTATCGGCGAATGCCGACGCCATTCTCGACTTCACCGTGCCCGGCGCGACCATCGCCAATGTCGCGATCGCCGCCGAGCGCGGCCTCGTCCACGTCATCGGCACCACGGGCCTTTCGGCATCGGACGACGCCGTGATCAAGAGCGTGACCTCGCGCGCCATTGTCGTTAAGTCCGGCAATATGAGCCTTGGCGTCAATTTACTGGCGGCGCTGGTGAAGCGGGTGGCGCAATCGCTCGATGAGGATTTCGATATCGAAATCCTGGAAATGCACCACAAGGCCAAGATCGACGCGCCCTCAGGTACTGCTTTGATGCTGGGCGAGGCCGCGGCGGCCGGCCGCCAGATATCACTCAGCCAGCGCTCGGTGCGCGGCCGCGACGGCATCACCGGCGCACGCCGTCCCGGCGATATCGGCTTTGCGTCATTGCGCGGCGGCACCGTCACCGGCGATCACAGCGTGATCTTTGCGGGTGCGATGGAACGCATCGAGCTGACTCACCGGGCCGAGGACCGCACCATGTTCGCGCAAGGCGCCGTGAAAGCGGCGCTATGGGCCCACGGCAAGAAGCCCGGACTGTATTCGATGGCCGATGTGCTTGGGCTCAGCGACTTTTAAACCCGCATGATCCGGAAAAGTGGGTACCGGTTTTCCGAAAGAGATCATGCGCAAACAAAAACGAGATCATGATCCGATCTAATCGGATCATGATCGGGAAAAAACGGAACAACAGGAATGAGCGACCGTCTTCTCGTGCTCGTGCGCCACGGCCAGAGCGAATGGAATCTGAAGAATCTTTTCACCGGCTGGAAAGACCCTGATCTGACCGAGAAGGGCATCGCCGAGGCGAAAGATGCCGGCCGGAAATTGAAGGCGCAGGGGCTTCAATTCGATATCGCCTTCACTTCGGCTTTGCTGCGCGCGCAGCATACGCTCGACCTGACCTTGGCTGAACTCGGCCAGACCGGTCTTCCCGTTCGCAAGCATCTGGCGCTCAACGAGCGCGACTACGGCGATCTCTCGGGTCTCAACAAGGATGATGCCCGCAAGAAATGGGGCGAGGAGCAGGTCCTGATCTGGCGCCGCTCCTATGACGTGCCGCCGCCCGGCGGCGAAAGCCTGAAGGATACGCTGGCGCGCACGCTGCCCTATTTTGTGCAGGAGATTTTGCCGTGCGTATTGCGCGGCGAGCGTACGCTGGTGGCCGCGCATGGCAATTCGCTGCGCGCGCTGATCATGGTGCTGGAAAAGCTGACCCCGGAAGGTATTCTGAAGCGCGAACTCGCGACTGGCGTGCCGATCATTTATCGGTTGAACGCCGACGCCACGGTGGCGTCTAAGCTCGATCTGGCGGGGTAGCAATTCGGGGCCCGTCATTCCGGGGCGATACGAAGTATCGGACCCGGAATCTCGAGATTCCGGGTCTGGTCCTTCGGACCATCCCGGAATGACGTGCTATACACACTCAGTGAATCCCGACCTGTCCGGCTTCCCAGCCCAGCATCGCCTGCTTGCGGGTGATGCCCCAGTGATAGCCGGTCAATGCGCCGCTTTTGCCGAGCGCGCGGTGACACGGCACCACGAACGAGAGCGGGTTTCTTCCGACCGCAGCGCCCACCGCGCGTGAAGCTTTGGGATTCCTGATCTTGTTGGCGATATCCGAATAGCAGACCGCGCGGCCCATCGGGATCTTCAGCAGCGTCTCCCAGACCCGGACTTCGAAATCAGTCCCGATCAGAACCACGCGGAGCGGCTGGTCTTCGCGCCACAGTTTGGTATCGAAGACGCGCTGCGCCAGCGCGGATGTGCCGGCGGTGTCCTCGATATAGGTTGCGCGCGGCCAGCGCCGCTGCATATCGGCGAAGGCTGGCTGTTCCTCGCCTGGATCGGCAAATGCCAGACCGGCCAGGCCGCGGCCGCTGGCAATCACAATCGCGGTCCCGAACGGCGAGGGGTGAAATCCAAATCTTAACGTCATGCCGGCGCCGCCGTTCTTCCATTCGCCCGGCGACATCGCCTCATGGGTGACGAACAGATCGTGCAGCCGCCCCGGGCCCGAAAGGCCGGAATCCAGTGCGGCGTCGAGCACGCTGGCCGAGTCACGTAGCAGGCCCTTGGCGTGGTCGAGCGTCAGCGCCTGCATGAAGGCTTTTGGCGTCAGCCCAGCCCAGCGGCGAAACAGATGGTGCAATTCATCGGGCGTGACGCTCGCCGCGTCCGCCATCGCTTCGATGGTCGGTTGCGTGCGCCAGTGTTCCGAGATGAAAGCGATCGCGCGCCGCACCGAATCATAATCGCGCAGCGCCGCGTTCTCCGAGCCCGGCTTGGCCAGCCGGCGGTCTTTAATGGCGAGGTTCATGTGGTCATTCATGGCTGGGTACATCATGCCTTACGATGTAGGGCCAGTGCGATAGCCAAACCACCCGATTCCTGACGACGTGGCGTTTTCAAGCGAAGTGGACGCCGGTTCGCATAGCAGTCAAGCTTACGCAGATTGCGTAGACTTATCTGCGGTAGAAAACGCGTCAAAAAAAGCAAATCAGGATATCGGATTGTAAGTCACACCCCGTCGCGCGGCCTGCAGTGCATCCGTTAAGGCATTGGCAAAACTTGCTTTTTCATCCGGGCCGAGAAAGGTCGCGATCGTGAAGCGGCGGCCTTTTGAGACCAGAGTGAGCCGTTCGATGCCGAATTCGGCGTGGGTCTTGCGGTCGAGCCGGACCCAGAGCGGATTGAGCACGAATTCGACTACATGGCCGCGATGGCTGACCCGGCGCACGCGCAGTTCGGACGGCGTCACCGAAATCTCCTCGGTGGCCCGCGCGCGGCGGAAATTGACCCGGAACGCCCAGTAGATCGCGAGAATGTCGAGGCCGAAAAAGCCGAACACCGGCCACGCGCCCATCAGCCAAAAAGCAACGCCGGCCGCGAAACTGACCGCGCTGAGAAATCCCATCAGCACCAGGAATCCGGTGCTATTGAGCGAGCGATGCGGCGTCAGCAGCGCCGAAAATAATTCCGGCTGTGCCTGCGGATCAAATTCGTTGCCTGCGGTCATGACCTGTCAGTATACCCGGATCATGGCGAAAATCACCCGCAGACTACCCTCCAAAGCGAAACCAGCGTCGAAGCCAGCGGTGAAAAAATCCAGCGCTTCGAAGTCCAAGGTTCCGGCCAAATCCAAGCCCCCGACCAAGCCGAAGGCTTCAGCCAAGAACAAGGCAATTTTCAACAAGGCCTGGACACCGGCTGAAGTCTACGAAGCCTTCGACCGTTTTCGTAAAGCCAATCCCGAGCCGAAGGGCGAGCTCGAACATCTCAACCCCTATACGCTTTTGGTCGCCGTCGTGCTGTCGGCGCAGGCGACCGACGCCGGCGTCAACAGGGCGACGCGCGCGCTGTTCGCTGTCGCCGATACGCCGCAAAAAATGCTGGCGCTGGGTGAGGATAACGTTCGCGATTACATCAAGACCATCGGGCTCTATCGCAACAAGGCCAAAAACGTCATCGCGCTGTCGGAAAAACTGATCACTGATTTCGGCAGTGAAGTGCCGCGCACCCGTGAAGAACTGGAATCGTTGCCGGGCGCCGGCCGCAAGACCGCCAACGTCGTCCTCAACATGGCGTTCGGCGAACACACCATGGCGGTGGATACGCATGTGTTTCGCGTCGGCAATCGCACGGGTTTGGCGCCCGGCAACACGCCGCTGGAAGTGGAACTCGGGCTTGAGCGCGTGATACCCGCAGAATTCATGCTGCATGCGCATCACTGGTTGATTCTGCATGGCCGCTATACCTGCCTCGCACGCAAGCCGCGGTGCGAGGTGTGTCTGATCAACGATCTCTGCCGCTGGCCTGAAAAGACGGTTTAAGGCATCATCTTGGTATCCACGATCGCCACGCGGAATGTTTCTTTTTCGCGCGGCAAGCATGAGTGACAGGGGGCGTCTTTGAGTCAGCAGGATCAGGTCAAGCCGGCACCATCGGCAGGTCAGACCGGTTTACCGCCCTCGTCATACGGTCCGCATATTCGCCGCCTCGCGCTCCCGTTGTTTGCGGTGCTGGTGGCCTTTGGATTTATCGTGCTGGCCACCTTGCGTTGGGATGCATGGACCGGCAATGCGGTGATCCAGACCACCAACGACGCCTATATCAAAGCGGACCTGACCCGGCTGAGCAGCCGGGTTTCGGGAGAGGTTCTCACCGTCGCTGTAGACGATTTCCAGCGCGTCAAGACTGGCGATCTGCTGATACAGATCGATCCCGCCGACTATCAGGCCCAGGTCGCTCTGGCCGAGGCCGGCGTGGCCGGCGCGCAGGCCGTCTTCGACAATCTCGCCAACCAGATCGAGCTGCAATACGCCACCATCGCCCAGGCCGAGGCGCAGCAGGTCTCGGCCTTGGCACAGGAAGTCGAAACCCGCGAAGAACAACAGCGGCAACAGTCGCTGACGCAGACCGAGGCCGGCACACGGCAAAAGCTCGAACAGGCCGTCGCGGCCTATGCCCGGGCGCAAGCGGACGTTAAGGCCAGCCGGGCGCTGATCGCAGCACAACGCCACCAGATCGAGGTGCTGAACGGGACGAAGAGGCAGCGCGCCGCGGATATCGAAGCCGCCAAGGCGACGCTGGCTTCGGCGAAGCTCAAGCTCGGTTACACCAAAATTACCGCGCCGTTCGATGGCGTCGTCGGAGAGCGGGAAGTTCAGCCGAACGACTACGTCAATATCGGGACCAACCTGATCAACGTCGTGCCGCTGCCGGACGTCTACATCATCGCCAATTACAAGGAGACCCAATTGACCCGGGTCAGACCGGGCCAATCCGTCGATGTCACCGTCGACAGTTTCCCGAGCCAGCGGCTGCATGGCCGCGTCGAGCGTATTTCACCGGCCAGCGGATCGCAGTTTGCATTGTTGCCGCCCGATAATGCGACCGGCAATTTCACCAAGGTGGTTCAGCGCATTCCGGTTCGAATTCAATTCGACAAGGGCCAGCCGCTGCTGGAGCGTTTGCTGCCGGGCATGTCGGTGGTTACCGAAATTCACACCGACGATGCGGTGTCGAATGCCGGAAAATAGCGACGATACCGGTCAGGGACCGCGTTCGCGCGGCGACGTCGCGCCGCAACCTCTGTTCGCCGTCGTGGCAGTGTTGCTCGGCGCTTTTCTCGCCAATTTCGATAGCCGGCTGACGACGGTTGGATTACCGGATTTGCGCGGGGCCTTTTCGCTCGGTTTCGATGAGGGCGCCTGGCTGTCGACGGCAGGGATCGGTTCGCAGATCTTCATTGCGCCGGCGGTCGCCTGGCTCGCGACCGCCTTCGGCCTGCGCCGTGTTCTGGGCGTCCCCAGCCTGGCCTACGCCCTGGTCTCGCTGGTGATACCCTTCGTGCGCGATTACGACACGCTGATCGTACTCAGCGTCATCCACGGCCTGCTGCTGGGCACCTTCGTCCCCGCGACGCTGATGATCATCTTCCGCAACCTGCCGATCGCATGGTGGCTGCCGGCGATCTCGCTCTATTCGATCCGGGTTGGCTTCGCGCTCGATAGCGGATCGTCGCTGGTCGGCCTCTATGTCGATCATCTGGGATGGCAGTGGGTGTACTGGCAGGGCGTGGTGATCGCGCCGCTGATGTGGCTGATGGTCCATCTCGGGACGCCGCGAGAACCGGTCAATCACGAAGTGCTTAAAGGCGCCGATTGGGGCGGCATGCTGCTATTGGGAGCCGGCGTTTCCATGGTCTATGCCGGCCTCGATCAGGGCAACCGCCTCGATTGGCTGGAATCCGGCACCGTCGCGGCGCTGCTGATTGCAGGCGGCGTGCTGTGCGTCCTGTTCCTGATCAACGAGACGCTGGTGCGCCGGCCGTGGGCGCACGTCAACGTGCTGTTTTCGCGCAATGTCGGGCTCTCGCTGGTCGTCATCCTGCTCTACACGCTCACCAGCCTGTCTAATTCATCGCTGGTGCCGAATTTTCTCGGCACCGTCGTGCTGTTGCGGCCCGAGCAGACCGGCGAATTACTGGTGACCTATGGCGCGCTGCCGATGTTCGTGTTGGTGCCGCTATCGATCCTGCTGCTCAGGCATTTCGACCCTCGCTTCGTCCTCATCATCGGCCTGTCAGCCTTCGCCACCGCGAATCTGCTTGGTACGCAACTGACGCATGACTGGGCGCGCGGCGATTTCGTCACCATCGTGGTCCTGCAATCGATCGGCCAGGCGTTCACGCTTTTGCCCATTATTCTCCTCGCATTGGTCAATTCCGATATTACCCGGGCGACCGCATTCGCGGCCTACATCCAGATCATGCGGCTTGGCGGGGCCGAGATCGGCATTGCGCTGATGGGCACCTGGCTGCGCGTCCGCGAACAGATCCATTCCAACTTTCTCGGCCAGCATGTGGAGAACGGCAGTACAGCCGTCACCAAAATGCTCAATCAATTGTCGGCGGAGTTCACCAGCCGCGGCGCATCAACCGCGATGGCACGCGCTACGGGATCGCTCGCTGCGCTGGTGCAACGCGAAGCGAATGTGCTGGCCTATATTGACGGCTTTTGGCTGACATTCTGGCTGGCGATGGCCGCGCTGGGCTTTACGGCCCTGATGACCCGCGCACCAGCGGGTCCGTTGTCGCCTGTGCCGCTTGGCTTCGCGCAGGCCGTGATGCGGCGGCTTGGACTCTCCCGGGGATAACAACAACGCGCCTGCGGTTGATCGCCGCCTTGTATCCGGGTGTCGCCGCGCCTACGCTTGATGATGCGCCAAAAATGGCGTGAAGGCCTAACTCAAGGGCCACATCTATCGGGGAGTGACGCCGTGCGATCCAGGCTTCTTGCTTTTGTGACAGCTAACGCGTGCCTTGTCGGCATTTTCTTGGGATCCGCCGCACAGGCGCAGATCTCCGACGATGTCGTCAGGATCGGCGTGCTCAACGACCAGTCCGGTCTCTATGCGGATCTGGGCGGTCCAGGCTCGGTGGTCGCCGCGCGCATGGCCGTCGAGGATGCGGGCGGCACAGTGCTCGGCAAGCCGGTCGATATCGTGTTTGCCGATCATCAGAACAAATCCGATGTCGGCGTCGCCGTGGCCCGGCAATGGTTCGAGATCGGCAAGGTCGACATGGCGATCGGCTTCGACAATTCGGCGGTCGCCTTGGGCGTCGAGCAACTCGCCTTCGAGAAGAACCGCATCGCGATTGCGGGCGCGGTCGGCAGCACCGCCTTTACCGGCAAGTCCTGCACCCCGAATGAAGCCTCCTGGATCTATGACAGCTACGCGCTGACCACGAGTCTGGCCAAGGCCACCGTGGCGGAAGGGCGCGACACCTGGTTCTTCATCACCGTCGATTACACCTTCGGTCATTCGCTGGAAGCCGATGCGACCGCGGCGGTGAAAGCGGCCGGCGGCAAGGTGCTCGGCAGCGTGCGTCATCCGCTCAACACCGCGGATTTCAGCTCCTATCTGCTGCAGGCGCAGGCCTCCGGCGCCAAGGTGGTGGCCTTTGCCAATGGCGGCGGCGACATGGTCAACGCCACCAAGCAGGCCAACGAATTCGGGCTGACCAAAAATCAGACTCTGGTGTCGCTGCTGGTGTTCATTTCCGACATTCACAGCATGGAGCTGAAAGCCGCGCAGGGATTGAAGTTCATCACCGCGTTCTACTGGGATCGCAATGAAGAAACCCGCGCCTGGTCGAAACGCTTCTTTGAGCGCCAGGGCCGGATGCCGACCATGCCGCAGGCCAGCGTCTATTCGGCCGTTCGCCACTATCTCGCCGCGATTGCCGCCGCCGGTACCGACGAGGCCAGGGCTGTGATGGCGAAAATGCGCGAGACTCCGGTCAATGATTTCTACGTCAAGAACGGCCATCTGCGCGAAGACGGCCGGCTAGTGCACGACATGTATTTTGCGCAGGTGAAAACGCCGGCGGAATCCACCAAGCCGTGGGATTATTACAAGATCCTCGGGACCATTCCCGGCGATCAGGCGTTTCGCTCATTGTCGGATAGCGGGTGTCCGCTGGTGGGGAAGTGATGGCAGCAATTGATGTTCCTCATCCTGAGGAGCCGCGAAGCGGCGTCTCGAAGGATGGCCGCGAGTCCATACGTTGCCGCCATCCTTCGAGACGCCATGCTCCGCATGGCTCCTCAGGATGAGGGCTACACCACTGGCACGCCCGTCTTTCTTGCCGGCTCGATCAGCTCCGGCCGCGGGCCGCTCAGGCGCTTGTGCATGTGGACCATGAACGCCATGCCGAATAGCGGCGTCGCCAGATTGACGACCGGGATCGACACGAACGCGGCGATGAAGAGTCCTGATGTGAACACCAGCGCCGCATTTTGCTTGCGCATCGCCTTGGCTTCCGCAGGCGGGCGGAATCGCATCGCCGCCAGTTCGAAATATTCCCGTCCCAACAGCCATGCGGTCGCGATGAAGAACCCGATAAAGCCGACGCCGGCGAAAAACACGAACGGCAATGCGATCAGATAGACCAGGATCGTCAGCAGCGCCGTCTTGGTGCCCTCGGTGATCGCGACACCAAGCGGCAGCGCCATGCCGGGACGCTCCGCCGGATAATGTTCGCGCTCGACATGCTCGGCGATTTCGTCGACGAAAAAGCTCGCAACCAGCGAGGTGATCGCGGGCATCAGGAATACTGCGCCGAACACAACGCCGAGACCGGCCGCGATCGAGACGATCCATGCCAGCACATTGAGCGGTGTATGAAACCCGGGGCCGAGCATCGCTTCGGCCCAGCCTTCGCCTGAGGTCGCAAACCAGCTCAGCAGCCGCTGCAGGCCGATCGCCAATACCACGATCAGCACCAGCGCGAGGCCGATCGATCGCCACAGGATCGAGCGCATCGGCGGGGACAGGATTTGGGAGAGCGCCTTGACGGCGGCGTCCAACATGATGGCGGGTTCCTCTGCGACAGACCTCGCCAGAGGTAGAGACGCTTTTGCAGTTCGGCAAGGGCCGAACCGGGTCAGGCAAAAGCCGCTGGACGGGCACAGGGCGCGTTCGATGAACGCGTGCGCAGCCCTATTTCTTAAGCAGGAAGCGCCGTTTCCTGGTCAATCGCTTCAGGAACAAGCGGCGGCGACTTGATCGTTTCTGGAAACACGCCGAATTGGCCTGCTACCTCCTGGAGCGGCTTTTGCTTGTCGGCCCAGTGCAGGGAAGTGTAGTCGAAACCATGCACGATGGTGGGTTTGACGATTTCGAAATAGGGCGAAATGTCGAAATCACGGGGCATGTAGAGCGAAGAGTCACGGATATGCAGAATTTCGCGGCGAGCCTGACGGGAGCCCGCGCGCGTGATCCGGGGCAGGATCGGATAGCGCACGGCGTCGAAGGCCTGCGCGATCAGGGCCGAGCAGATGATCTTGGTGGGATCGCCGGAACCGAAGGCGATCATCCGGCGCCGCCAGCGCTGCGGGATCGGCAGCGGAATCAGATAGCGCATCAGGTCGAGAATATTCTTGGTGTCGTAGCCGAAGCCGATCCGGTTGATGGCATAACGGCACACCGTGTTGCGGTCCTCGAACATCAGGCCGACCGGCCGGCATAGCCGCGTGTGATAGGGAAAATATTTCGACAGCGGCGCCGAGGTCACGCCCTCGCCGATATTGGCCTCGATCAGGACATGCGGCTCGCCGTCGGGCTCGGTCGCGCCGTCGATCGCACCGACGAACAGCGCGGCATGCGACCATGTGGATTGCGTGAGATATTTGATGATGCCGGAAACCCGGTTGTTGCCTTCGACCAGCAGCACATCGCCGGGTTCGATCAGGCCGCGCAGATGTTCCGGGTCGCTCGGCGTGAACGGCTCATAACCCGGCACTTCCTTTTGCAGGTAGGAAGCGATCAGCTTTCCGACGGTATCGAGCACCATGCCCATGGATTCCCCCCGGCGGTCTTTTCGACCGCATTTTTGTGGTTCTTAGCATGGTCGAAAGCCGTTGCAATTTAGTTCATGCCAAAAGCGTATCAATCATGATTGATTCACCATGATGGTTGCCGCTCTCGCCCCGATACGGCAAGTTCGCTAGATGTTCTCGTTGGTTTAAAAGGTTCGGAAACCCTGACATGACAATTACGCGGCGCGATTTCCTGTCGGCTTCCGCGGCCCTTGCGCTGACGCCGCTCTTGGGCGCCCGCGCGTGGGGGGCTTCATTGCCGCGCGAGGCCGATATTGTCGTGATCGGCGCGGGCGCAGCCGGTATTGCCGCGGCGCGGCGGATCCAGGCCGCCAACCGCAAGGTGATCGTGGTGGAGGCCTCCGCCCAGATCGGCGGGCGCTGCCTCACGGATACAACGACCTTCGAGGTGCCGTTCGATCGCGGCGCGCGATGGCTGCACAATCCCGATACCAACCCGATGGTCAAGCTCGCGCGCGCCGCCGGGCTCGAGATTTCGACGGCGCCGCCTGGTCAGAAAATCCGCATCGGCCGCCGTTACGCCCGGCCCGGGGAAACCGAGGAATTTCTGGCGGCATTGGTGCGCACCAACCGCGCCTTCGATGAAGCTTCCCGCAAGGGAGATGTGTCCTGCGCGTCCGTCTTGCCCAAGGAACTCGGCGATTGGACCGCCACGGCGGACTTTGTGCTTGGCGCCAATGCGACGGGCAAGGATCTCAAGGATATTTCCGTCGTCGACAAGACCCGCGCGCAGGACCGCAATGCCACGCTGGCCTGCCGCCAGGGTCTGGGGACGTTGATAGCCAGGCTCGGCGAGCAGGTCCCGCTGGCGCTGTCGACACCGGCCAATCAAGTCAGTTGGAGCAACCGCGACGTCACGGTGGAGACACCGGCCGGCAAGATCAACGCGCGTGCCGCCATCATTACCGTGTCGAGCAATGTGCTGGCGGCGGGCAATATCAAATTCACGCCGGATATTCCCAAGCGCCAGCTCGACGCGGCGTCGAAATTGAATCTCGGCAGCTACGACCACATCGCGCTGCAGATGCCGGGCAATCCGCTGGGCCTTGGCCGCGACGAACTGATCATGGAGCAGAGTAATTCGACGCGCACCGCGTTGCTGTTCGCCAATATGGGATCGTCATCGTTGTGCTCGATCGATGTCGCGGGTTCGTTCGGCCGCGATCTCTCAGCCCAAGGCGAGGCGGCGATGGTGGCTTTCGCGGTGGAATGGCTGTCAAAACTGTTCGGTAGCGATGTGGCGGCCGCGGTCAAGAAATCCAGCGCCACGCGCTGGAATGCCGCGCCTTACGCGCAGGGCGCGATGTCGGTCGCCGGTCCGGGCAACCAGCCTTCGCGAAAAGTTCTCGCCGAGCCGATCGGCTGCATGTTTCTTGCCGGCGAAGCGACCCATGAGACGATGTGGGGCACGGTCGACGGCGCCTGGGAAAGCGGCGAGCGCGCTGCCGACGCAGCATTGCGCAAGATCGGCGCGCTGCGGGATGAGCCGGAGCCAGCCCCGGCGCGCACAACAAAGCGCCGCGCGGCGCCGGTGAGGTCGGCGATACCGAGTTCGCCTATTAATTGAGGGGTCTTTCTTACCTCTCCCCTTGTGGGAGAGGTCGGATCACATCTTCAGATGTGATCCGGGTGAGGGGTTACGGACCATCGATAGACCTGAACCCCTCACCCCAACCCTCTCCCACAAGGGGAGAGGGGGGGCACTGTCGGTATTGTTGCAGATCGATTCAATCTCACCATACCCTACCGCAACGCGCCGCCAGTCTTCTTGCTGACCTCAGCCACGATCTTCGCCGCGACCGCATCGATTTCCTGATCGGTCAGGGTTTTCTCGCGCGGCTGGATCGTCACGGCGATGGCGACGGATTTCTTGCCGTCTTCGACGCCCTTGCCTTCATAGACGTCGAACACGGTGACAGCCGTGATCAGTTGCTTGTCGACGCCTTGCGCGGCACGCACGATGTCGCCGGCCTTGACGCTGCGATCGACGGTGAAGGCAAAGTCGCGTGACACCGGCTGGAACGCCGAGAGTTCGAGCACCGGCTTGGCGCGGGTCGGCTTCTGCTTCGCTGCGGGAATTCGATCCAGAATCACCTCAAACGCAATCAGCGGGCCGTCAGCCTTGAGTGCTTCCAGCGTGCGCGGATGCAGCTCGCCGAAATATCCCAGCACATTTTGCGGACCGATCTGGATGGCGCCGGAACGGCCGGGATGCAGCCAGTTGGCCCCACCAGATACGATCTGCAACGCCTGCATCGGCGCGCCGGCGGCGGCGAGCACCGCGAACGCATCGGCCTTGGCGTCGAGCGCATCTGCGGTCACGGAGCCGGACCAGTGCCGGCCGATGCCCCGCGAGGATGCAAAGCCGTGGCGTACACCGGCGGCTGCGATCAATTGGTCTTCCGGCCTATCGCCTTTGAATATTTGACCCACTTCAAACAGCGCGACATCCGGAAATCCGCGATCGGCATTGGCCTGCGCGGCGGCGACCAGGCCCGGCAGCAGGCTCGGCCGCATGTCCGACAGATCCGACGCAATCGGATTGGCGAGCGCGAGTTCGCTTTTGCCGCCGCCGAACAATTCGGCATGCGGCTTGGAGATGAACGACCATGTCACGGCTTCGACCATGCCGCGCGTCGCAAGCGCGCGCTTGGCGCGGCGGGTGCGCAACTGGATCGAACTGAGGATCGGCTTGCGTGGCGCGTCGCCGCGTTCGAACGGCGTCATCGGCACTTTATCGACGCCGACGATGCGCACGATCTCCTCGACAATGTCGGCCTTGCCATGCACATCCGAACGCCAGGACGGCACCGCGACCTTCACAACCGGCCCGCTGCCGGCCACCATGAAGCCGAGATGGCTCAGAATGCGCTTGGCTTCCGGTAACGGCACATCGATGCCGGCCAGACGTTTGGTTTCCGCGAGCGGAAAATCGATCACGCGATCTTCGCCGAACGCATTGCCGGCGACGATATTCTCCGACGGCGTGCCGCCGCACAGTTCCATCACCAGCCGCGTCGCCATCTCCAGCCCCGGCAGCATGAAGGCCGGATCGACGCCGCGCTCGAACCGGTAGCGCGCATCCGAATTGATGCCGAGCTTGCGGCCGGTCTGCGCGATGTTGATTTCGTTCCACAGCGCGGATTCGATCAGCACGTCGGTGGTGTCTTCGGAACAGCCCGAGGCCTCGCCGCCCATGATGCCGGCCAGCGATTCAACGCCGTGTTCGTCTGAAATCACACAGACATTGCGATCGAGGGTGTAAGTGCGGCCGTCCAGCGCCAGCAGCGTCTCGCCGTCGCGCGCGTGGCGTACGGTGAGATTGCCTTTTACTTTTGCGGCGTCGAACACATGCAGCGGCCGGGCGCGGTCATAGGTCATGAAGTTGGTGATATCGACCAGCGCGTTGATCGGGCGCAGGCCAATCGAGGTCAGGCGCTTCTGCAGCCATTCCGGCGACGGGCCGTTCTTGACGCCGCGCACCAGGCGCAGCGCGAAGCCCGGACAGAGCGAAGTGTCTTCGATCGTCACCTTCACGGGACAGAGGAATTCGCCCTTGATTGGCTTGATGCCGGGGTCTTTGAATTTCCCCATGTCGGCGGCGAACAGATCGCGCGCGATGCCGTGCACGCCGGTGCAGTCCTGCCGGTTCGGCGTCAGATTGATCTCGATCACGGGATCGCCGAGCCCGGCCCATTGCGCGTATCCGGCGCCGAGCGGTGCGTCGGCCGGCAATTCCATGATGCCGTCGTGGTCTTCGGAAATCTGCAGCTCGGCTGCCGAGCACAGCATGCCGCGGCTCTCGACGCCCCGGATGGTGCCGACGCCGAGCGTGATGTTCTTGCCGGGAATGAACGTGCCGGGCGGCGAAAACACGCTGACAAGACCGGCCCGCGCATTCGGCGCGCCGCATACGACCTGTACCGGCGCGGCACCGTTACCCGTATCGACCATGCAGACCCGCAACCGGTCCGCATTGGGGTGCTGTTCGGCGGAAATCACCCGCGCAATCGTAAACGGCGCCAGCGCCTTCGCCTTGTCCTCGATATGCTCGACCTCAAGCCCGATCATGGTGAGCTTCTCGGCGAGCTTTTCCAGGGGCTCGTCGGTGTCGAGATATTCCTTCAGCCAGGAGAGAGTGAATTTCACGAACTCAGTCCTCCCGCCAGCGTCGGGACATCGAGCGGTTTGAAGCCATAATGGCTGAGCCAGCGGACGTCGCTTTCGAATAGCTGCCGCAGATCGGACATGCCGTATTTCAGCATCGCGATGCGGTCGATGCCCATGCCCCAGGCGAAGCCTTGGTAGACGTCGGGATCGATGCCGCAGGCGCGCAGCACGTTCGGGTGCACCATGCCGCAGCCGAGAATCTCCAGCCAGTCCTCGCCTTCACCGAAGCGAATTTCGCCCTTGTCGCGCCGGCACTGGATGTCGACTTCGAGCGACGGTTCGGTGAACGGGAAGAACGACGGGCGGAAGCGCATGTTGATGTTGTCAACCTCGAAGAATGCCTTGCAGAATTCATGCAGGATCCATTTGAGGTGGCCGAGATGCGAGCCCTTGTCGATCACCAGGCCTTCGACCTGGTGAAACTGCGGCGTATGGGTCGCGTCGGAATCGATGCGATAGGTGCGGCCCGGGCAGACGATGCGGATCGGCGGCTTTTGCGTCAGCATGGTGCGGACCTGCACCGGCGACGTGTGGGTTCGCAGCAGCATGCGCGAGCCGTCTTCCTTCGGATTGAAGAAGAACGTGTCGTGCATCTCGCGCGCCGGATGGCCTTCCGGGAAATTCAGCTTGGTGAAGTTGTAATCGTCGGTTTCGATATCCGGACCTTCGGCGATCGAGAATCCCATATCGGCGAAGATGGTCGTCAGCTCGTCCATCACCTGGCTGAGCGGATGGATCCGGCCCTGCTCCGCCGGGGTTTCGCGCAGCGGCAGCGTGACGTCGATGGTTTCGGAGGCGAGCCGCGCGTCGAGCGCTGCGGATTTAAGGATATCGCGGCGCGCGGTCAGCGCCTGCGTGACGGTGTCTTTGGCGAGATTGATCGCCGCACCTTGGGTTTTGCGCTCGTCCGGCGACATCTTGCCGAGCGTCGCCAGCAAGGCCGAGATCGATCCCTTCTTGCCGAGCGCTGCGACGCGCACCGCTTCAAGCGCGGCTTCGTCACCGGCGGCGGCGATCTCTGCGAGGATTTGGGATTCAAGTTGGGCGAGATCGGTCATGGCAATCCTTTTTGGCCAGGATGCTGAAGTCGCTACCCCTAGCCCGTCATGGCCGGCATCGCAGACAAGTCTACGCGATCTGCGTAACACAGACCGCTATGGCCGGGCATGACGACTTCACACACTTCGCACAGCCCCAACAGGGCAGCGCCTTACGCCGCCAGCGCGGCCTTGGCCTTTTCGGCGATCGCCTGGAATGCCGCCGGCTCATTGATCGCGAGATCCGATAGCACCTTGCGGTCGACCGTGATGCCCGACTTGGAGAGGCCGTTGATAAAGACGCTGTAGGTCATGCCGAACGGACGCACCGCGGCATTGAGACGCTGGATCCACAACGCGCGGAAGGTGCGCTTCTTGCGCTTGCGGTCGCGGAACGCATATTGCCCGGCCTTGTCGACGGCGGCCTTGGCGGCGCGGATGGTGTTCTTGCGGCGGCCGTAAAAACCCTTGGCGGCCTTGTAGACTTTCTTGTGCTTGGCGTGAGAGGTCACACCGCGTTTAACGCGAGACATGACGGGTCTCCTTCATGAAATGGGTGACGGATCAGCCGCGCGGGCGCGGCTCGGCTAAAATGGACCGCGTGCGCGGCCTGAACGATCAGGCGTTCGGCAAGAAATATTTCTTGATGTTGTCGCCGTCGGTCTTGAACAGCACGCGGGTGCCGCGAAGCTGACGAATCTGCTTTTTCGTCCGCTTGATCATGCCGTGGCGTTTGCCGCGCTGGGCGGCCAGTACTTTGCCGGTGGCAGTCACCTTGAAGCGCTTTTTAGCGCCCGATTTGGTCTTCAGCTTGGGCATTTGGCTCTCCTATAGGCCACAGAAAAATGCGCCCGGAGGGCGCTTTCGCGGCTAAAATGCTCGTTAGAGCGTTGAAAGTGCTCGGTTATTTCCTAGTGGTCACAACCAGCACGGACATCGACACGGCAGCCCTTGATCAGCCGGGCGATGAAGCGTGGGCTTATGGCAGAGACGGACCCAATTGGCAACAATGAACCATGGAACCGTAATATCAGACGTATAGGCTGACCTCGTGCGGAACCGAGCTAAAACAGGGAAAACATGCCCATATCAGCCCAATCGATTGCCCATTCCATTAATTTCGGGCGCTTGAGCGCCCTGCGATCCATTTTTGCGGCTGTCGTTTTTGGCGCCGTCGCGATGTCCGCGCCCTCCGGCGCACAGGCTGCGATGGCCAGGCCGGGTGCCTTTGACGGGACCTGGAACGTGACCTTCGCCACCCAGGCAGGTAATTGCAGTTCCGACCACACGGTCCCCTTCAACGTGGCCGGTACTCACCTTTCGTCGGCAGGGGGCGGCAAGGTCACTGGCGGGATCAGTCCCCGCGGCAACGTTTCCGTCAAAATTTCGGTTGGCGCTTCGGTCGCGACCGGCCGCGGCAGGCTTGCCGGCAATTCTGGCAGCGGCCGATGGAGCGGGATCATTACCGGCGACAAGTGCAGCGGTAGCTGGCGGGCCGTTAGAAGCTGATCTGCTCCGGCACCTAACTCTCTAAATCGTCGTCCCTGCGAGAGCAGGGACCCATACGCCGTGCCCTGTCATTAAGGGCACGCGCGTAGAGACCTTTGGCAACAACTGAGATCGGTGACTATGGGTCCCTGCTTTCGCAGGGACGATAGCTAGCTGTTTGCGCGATTAGCGCGGAGCCAGAACCATGACGACCTGGCGGCCTTCGAAACGTGCGTCCTGCTCGACCTTGGCAAACTCCGCGACGTCGGTCTTGACCTTGTCCAGAAGCTTGGTGCCGATTTCCTGGTGCGCCATTTCGCGGCCACGATAGCGCAAGGTGATCTTGACCTTGTCGCCCTCCTCGAAGAACCGCTGCATCGCGCGCATCTTCACGTCGTAATCGTGATCGTCGATCATCGGCCGAAGCTTGATCTCCTTGATCTCGACGACCTTCTGTTTCTTGCGAGCTTCCGCGGCTTTCTTCTGCGCGGAATATTTGAACTTCCCGTAATCCATAATCTTGCAAACGGGAGGACTGGTGTTCGGCGAAATCTCCACGAGGTCCATGCCGGCCTCGAGTGCCATCTTGACGGCGGTCACTGTCTCGACCGTGCCGTGGTTCAGGCCGGTCTGATCGATCAGCTGAACTTGTGCGTTGCGGATTTCATCGTTGGTGCGCGGCCCGTCTTTGGCGGCGGCGGGCGGGGCTCTGTTGGGACGGCGAATGGGTAACTCTCCAAGGTTGTGAACGAAGGCAACAGTGTGAAGGAATACGGCTCAACGGGCAAGCAAACTTGCTCGAATACGCGCACGAAACCATCAAATGCGAGGCATTTTGGCCACGCTGGCTAACGCCGGCGGGACGATATTGCTCAGAACTGTCCACATAGCGGCCGGGCGGATGTTCCGCAATGCCCGAGAGACTGTCAGGAGCCAATCGAGAGCGGTATTGGCGTCCGTTGACGGATCGTGTGTGCTCACTCAAACAGCAGCCAAACAGAGTAATGATCCATGACCCATTCCACGGCAGCCGGACCTGAACCGGTTTTTATTGAGGTCGGCCAGACCCGGGACAGCGAAACTGTCGGTCAGACCCAGGACAGCGGAACGCGCCGCATCGCCGTGCGGGCCCGCTCCGGCGGCGCGCCGGGGCTGTTCTGGCTCGGCGGTTTTAAATCGGACATGCAGGGCACCAAGGCCATCGCGCTGGACGCATGGGCAGCCGAGCACCATCGCGCCTGCGTCAGATTCGATTATTCCGGCCATGGCGAATCCGGCGGCGCGTTCATCGACGGCACCATCGGGCGCTGGCTGGAAGAAAGCGTCGCAGTGTTTGAACAGTTTTGTCAGGGACCACAGGTCGTGATCGGTTCCTCGATGGGCGGCTGGATGGCGCTGTTGCTGGCGCGCGAACTCTTGAAGCGACCGGCGAGCCTGATGTCGCTGGCCGGGCTGGTGCTGATCGCGCCGGCGCCGGATTTCACCGAAGAATTGATGTGGAAAGGCTTTTCACCAGAAGTGAAGCACGAGATCGAGACCAACGGCGTGTGGTTGCGGCCGTCGGAATATGGCGAGCCTTATCCGATCACGCGCACGCTGATCGAAGAGGGGCGACGGCATCTGTTGCTCGGCAGTGCGATCGAGGTGGGCTGCCCGATCCGCATTCTTCAGGGCGCGCAGGATCCGGATGTGCCGTGGCGGCATGCCTTTGCGCTGGCGCACCGGCTGCCGGTCGATGACGTGGTGCTGACGGTAATCCAGGACGGCGATCACCGCCTGTCGCGGCCGCAGGACATCGCGCGCATGCTCGCGGCGGTCGCGGAGATTGGGTGAGATTTTGATGCTGTCATTCCGGGGCGGCGCGATAGCGCCGAACCCGGAATCTCGAGATTCCGGGTTCAATGCTGCGCATTGCCCCGGAATGACGGAGTAAACATCAGGCGTTTTGCCACTCCGCGCGAACGGTTTCGTCCGTCTCATAACTCGCGGTCTTCGCCGCGAGCGCCGCAAACTCATCCGGCGCCGTCAATTGCGACAGCGCCCACACCGCGGCGCCGCGAACCAGCGGGCTTTCATCATCGAGCAGATGCTTGGCCTCGATGGCCAACGCGGCATCGTTCGAATTGCCGATCGCGATCAGCACATTGCGGATGAAGCGGTCGCGGCCGATGCGTTTGACCGGTGATTTCGTAAACAGCGCGCGAAACGCCGCATCGTCGAGCCGCGCCAGCGCGGCAAGATCGGGCGCGCGCAATTCATCGCGTGCCGCGAGTTTGGACTCATGGCCGGCCTGCGCAAATTTGTTCCAGGGGCAAACCGCGAGGCAATCGTCGCAGCCATAGATGCGATTGCCGATGGCTTTACGAAATTCGTGCGGGATCGGGCCTTTATTTTCGATGGTGAGATACGAAATGCAGCGCCGCGCATCGAGTTTGTAGGGCGCGGGAAAGGCCGCGGTCGGGCAGGCATCGAGGCAGGCCCGGCATGAGCCGCAATGATCGGTATCGGCTTCATCGCGCGGCAGTTCCGCCGCCGTATAGATCGCACCGAGAAACAGCCACGAGCCCAGCTCGCGCGAAACCAGATTCGTATGCTTGCCCTGCCAGCCCAGTCCCGCCGCCTGCGCCAGCGGTTTTTCCATTACCGCGGCGGTGTCGACGAATACCTTGACCTCTTCGCAGGTCGCCGCGACCAGCCATCGCGCCAGCGCCTTCAGGCGCTTCTTGATCAAGTCGTGATAATCATCGCCGCGCGCATAGACCGAGATCGCGCCGCGGCTTCGTTGTTGCAGGATCGAAAGCGGATTCTCGTCGGGGCCATAATTGACGCCCAGCATGATCACCGAGCGTACGCCCGGCCACAGTACGCGCGGATCGGTACGGCGCTGCGGATTGGCTGCCAGCCAATCCATGTCGCCATGCGCGCCGGCCTCGAGGAATTCGCGGAAATACTGGCCGGCCTTCGCGATCGCATCGGGATCGGTGATGCCGATGCAATCGAAGCCTAGCGCGCGCGCTTCGTCGGCAAGTTTTTGCTTGATCTCAGCAGGAGCAAGCCTGGCTTGTGTACTCAGAAGTCGAGGTCCACATAGGTCCGCGACGCCGGGACGCCCGCCAGCCATTCGCTCAGCAGCGGACGGAACGAGGGGCGGGATTTCACCCGCGCGTACCACGCCTTTGCCGCGTCGTCCTCGATCCATGGCACGTCGCCCAGATAATCGATCGCCGAAAGATGCGCCGCGGCGGCGAGGTCCGCATAGGTAAGCTGGTCGCCGGCCAGAAAATTCCGCGTCTGCGCCAGCCAGCCGATATAGGCCAGATGATAGCGTACATTTGCCTTGGCCGCGCGGATCACTTCGGCGGTCGGCGCGCCGCCGCCATCGCCCTCGCTCATGAAGCGCTTATAGATTCGCTCGGTGACCAGCGGATTGGACGCTTCCTCGAAAAATTTTTCGTTGAACCACGCCATCAGCCGGCGCACTTCGACACGCTCATTGACACCTGTCGGCATCAGCCGGCGCTCTTGCATCTCGGCGCCGTGAACTTCATCGAGATATTCGGCGATAATGGCGGCACCTGGAATCGGCGGCCGGCCTTCGGCTGTCAGCACCGGCGTGGTGCCCGCGGGATTCAGCGCGAGAAACGCCTCGCGCCGTTCCCAGACCCGCTCTTCCACCAGACGCAGATCGAGACCGTGTTCGCCGATCGCCAGGCGAATGAAGCGCGAATGCGGGCAGAACGGATGATGAAACAGCGTGAACATGAAGTCCTTGATAAAGTCGCGGTGCTTAAAAAACTCTCACCGCCGAGACGTGCGCCAACCTACAGAAGCGGACGAACGAGGCAACCCTGTGTTTTCGTATTTTGACGTTGCGGCGGGCAGGGGAATAAGCGAGAAGAACCCGGCTTTTTTCGGTCGGGCTGATCACAACGGAACGGATCATGATGTCTGATGCAATAAGGGCGGTAATTCTCGGGATTATCGAAGGCGTCACTGAATTTCTACCGGTGTCCTCGACGGGCCATCTGCTGCTGGCCCAGCGTTTCTTCGGCCTCGGCGATGGCAGTTTCTGGCAGAGCTTCGCGGTTCTGATTCAGCTTGGCGCCATTCTCGCGATTGTCGTGATCTACTTCGCCAAATTGTGGAACATCGCGCTCGGCATGTTCTCCAATCCGGAAGATCGCCGCTTCGTCATCGGCGTGCTGGTGGCGTTTCTGCCGGCGGCCGTTATCGGCGCGCTCGCCGGCGGCCTGATCAAATCCTATCTGTTCAATCCGTGGGTGGTGTGCTTTTCGCTGATCGTCGGCGGCGCGATCCTGCTGTGGGTCGATCAGCTCGATCACAAACCGCATGAATATGATGCGACGAAATTTCCGCTGCCGATGTATCTGGCGATCGGATTTGCACAGTGCCTCGCGATGATCCCGGGCGTGTCACGCTCCGGCGCCAGCATCGTCGCGGCGATGCTGCTCGGCGCCGAGAAGCGCGCGGCGGCGGAATTCTCGTTCTTTCTCGCGATCCCGACTATGGTCGGTGCGTTCGCCTATGATCTCTACAAGAACCGCGGCGAGATGACGTCGGACCACCTCGGGGTCATCGCGATCGGCTTCGTGGTGTCTTTCGTCACCGCGATCATCGTGGTGAAGACGTTCCTCAGCTACGTCACCCGCCACGGCTTCACGCTGTTCGCGTGGTGGCGCGTGATCGTCGGCACGCTCGGGCTGATTGCGCTGGCGATGGGGCGGTAAAGCGGGAAGCGTAGGGTGGGCAAAGGCGTTTGCGCCGTGCCCACCATCCTCGCAGCGATTGCGCTTGTTGTGGTGGGCACGCTTCGCTTTGCCCACCCTACGGATCTGGCGTGAGGCGGTGACAGTCCCTCATGGTGAGGAGCGCGCTTGGCGCGCGTCTCGAACCATCTGGCACACGCCATCCGCGTCCATCCTTCGAGACGCATCGCTTTGCGATGTTCCTCAGGATGAGGAGCACGCCAGTGGCTTACGCGCTCTTCTTCTGAAACTGCCCGGCGGCGCGGAAGCGCCAGAGATATTGCGGCGCGATCGCTTCCAGCGAATCCGGCACAATGCCCAGGCCTTCCAGCGTGAGCCCGGCGGCTTTCGCCGCATCCGACACCACATTGTCGCTGCGGAGTAGCGTCACCTGATCCGGCGTCAGTTTCAGCGCGCCCGGCGCGAATTGCAGGAACGTGGCCTTGAGTTTTGCGAGCCCGAACGGCAGCGATACCAGCATGCGGTTACGCTCGGTGGTCGCGAGAATGATTTCCATGATTTCGCGCATCGTCAGCACTTCCGGGCCGCCGAGTTCATAGGTCGCGCCGGCCTTGGTCTTGCCGTCGACGGCGTCCGCAACCGCGGTTGCGATATCGCCGACATAGACCGGCTGCAATTTGGTCGCCCCGCCGCCGATCAGCGGCAGCACCGGCGACATCCGGGCCAGCGCGGCAAAGCGGTTGGTAAACTGATCCTCGGGCCCGAACACGACCGAAGGCCGCAGGATCGTCGCCGAGGGGATGGCCGAGAGCACGGCCTTTTCGCCGGCCGCCTTGGCGCGGGCGTAACGCGACTCCGAATTCTCATCGGCGCCGATGGCCGAGATATGCACCATCCGTGCGCCAGCCGCAGCCGCGGCCTTGGCCACGGTGCCTGCGCCCGTGCCTTGCACGGCGTCAAAGGTCTGCGCACCGCTTTCGGTCAGGATACCCACCAGATTGATCGCGACGTGGGAATCGCGCATCGCGGCCTCGACCGACGCCGGATAGCGCAGATTGGCCTGGACGGCGTGAATCTGGCCGACTTTCCCGAGGGGCTGCAGATGCCCGGCCAGTTCCGGCCGCCGCACCGCGACCCGGACGCGGTAATCGCGCTTGCACAGCGCGCGGACTACATTTCGCCCCAGAAAACCCGATCCTCCGAAAACCGTAACCAGGGTGTCCGAATTCGATGCCATGGGGGTCATTTCCTGTCAGCCAAAGTCCCAAGAAACTTATTAAGAGATTTTCCAAGGGACTTATGAGGGGATTCACGAAGGGATTCCGGGATTGTTTAGCGCTTTCGCGCCGCGTCGTCATGTCCCGCAGAGCAGTATATTTGGTCCCCCGGTCGCCAATTTGACAAGCGCGCGACCGATCCGTAGTAACCGCCCCTAATGCCCAGGTGGCGGAATTGGTAGACGCGCTGGCTTCAGGTGCCAGTGGCTTAACGGCCGTGAAGGTTCGAGTCCTTTCCTGGGCACCATCCGGTGCTTTTTGCACGAAATCCGGCGGATCGGATCTGTCGTTAGCCGGTGCGGGATCGCCGCATTGGGCCGCGGCGATATGAGATCCCTGGCCCTCGGCCAAACCGAACTCCCGCCTCAAACCACCTGCTTGCCGGTCTGATTCGTGACCGATTTCTGGATGAAATACATCGCGACCAACGACAGCAGCGATGTCGCCACGACGATGTATCCGAGCCGGTCGAAATGCCGGAGCGTGCCATCGGCATTTTGCGCGATGATTGCGGCAGCCAGAACCGATCCAAGCCCGCCGGAGAGTTGTTGCAGCGACGCGCTGACCGCGCTGAAGGAGCCGCGCTGGCTGGGGTCGGGGATCGCCGAAATCAGCGCTTGCGACGGGATCATGCGCGAAAAGATGCCGACGAACATCAACACGTTGACGACGATCACGGTCGTCAAGCTCACCTGGCCAAGGTGCGTATAGATCAACACCATGACCACCGACACCGCGCTGCCGAACACAAACACCGGAAATTTGCCGAATGTGTCGCTCGCCCTGCCGACCAGCGGGCCGGTGAAGATGCTGAATAATCCGGAAACCAGATAGATGGTCGGAAGATGCAGGATATCGATGCCGAGATTGTGCACGGTAAAGGCGCTGCCGAACGGCATCAGCATGAAGCCGCCGGTCGCGAGCAATGTCGTCACCCCGAAGGCCAGCGTATAGCGCGGCTGGCTGAGGGTCGCGATCAAATGCCGGAAGGCATTGTTGTCCTGCTTCAATAAAAGATGTGCGTTCACCGGCCGCATTACCAGCGCGATGGCGGCGATGGTAACGATCGCCAGGATCACCAGCGCGCCGAACGCGACATGCCAGTTCCAGTGATTGGAGAGAAAAAGCCCGGCCGGAATACCCAGTACCTGGCTGGCCGCAAATGCGGTCTGCACGTAACCCATCACGCGGCCGCGCAGGTTTAATGCAAAAAGGTCGGTGACGATGGCCAGAACGACCGAGCCGATCACGCCGCCGAACAATCCGGTAACAATTCTGCCGATCAGCAGCAGATGATAGTTCGGCGCCAGCGCGCAGAGCGCGGTTCCCGCGGTGAAGCCGAGATAGAAAAACAGCAACAGCCGTTTGCGATCGAACCGGTCGGCAAAGCCGGCCGCCAGGATGCCCGAAATCCCCGCGCTGAAGGCGTAGGCTGAGACCGCTACGCCGAATTGCGCGGCCGAAATATCCAGCGCCGGCATGATGATCGCGCCGAGTGGCGACATGATCATGAAGTCGAGAATGATGGTGAACTGGACCAGCGCCAGCAAGGCAACGAGGACTGACTGGTAACGGGAGAAGCCGGGTTGCTGATCGACGATCGGCGCGGCCACGGTCTGTTCAGTCAAGCTTTGTTCGGTCATGTCACTCATTCAAGGCGGTGCGCGGGCAGATATGGGGTCGGCACGGCGTGATTGCACGGCGGGCGTGGATCGGATTTTCAGGCCGAGGGCCCCGGAGCGAAAAGCGGGCGAGACGTTGCCGGGTCCCTAATTTTATTTCGTCAGCACGATTTGTCCTGATTTTATTGGCATATTATGGCTGGGGCAGCTTCCCTGCCGCTCGCCTCTTTCGAATTTGGGCGGTAGTTTGGCCGTATCGATTCGACGAGGTTCCAAAACACCATGACTGTACGCCTGCATCGCGGCGATCTGCCTGATCTTGCCCGCTACACCGATTCAGTGGCGATCGATACCGAGACCATGGGGCTGCACCCGCATCGCGACCGGCTCTGCGTGGTGCAATTGTCGAACGGCGATGGCAGCGCCGATGTCGTACAGATTCCGAAAGACCACGGCAAGAATCCGGCCGACGCGCCGAACTTGAAAGCGCTGCTCGCCAATCCGAAAATCACCAAGATTTTTCATTTCGCGCGGTTCGACCTCGCCGCGCTCTACAACGCCTTCGGCGTGATGCCGCAGCCGGTGTACTGCACCAAGATCGCGTCCCGGCTGACCCGCACCTATACCGATCGCCATGGGCTCAAGGATCTGGTGCGCGAGGTGCTCAACATCGATCTGTCGAAGCAGCAGCAATCGAGCGACTGGGGCTCGCAAAATCTGAGCGACGCGCAACTGGCGTACGCGGCTTCAGATGTGCTGCATCTGCATGGCTTGCGCGAGCGCCTCGATGCGATGCTGGCGCGTGAGGGCCGTACTGAGTTGGCGCAGGCCTGTTTCGAATTTTTGCCGACCCGGGCCAGGCTCGATCTGCAGGGCTGGGACACCGAGGATATTTTCGCGCATTCGTGAGCCAATGGCCCATTTCAACGGCCTTTCAGGGCTATTGTCGGCGGTTCGCGCCCCGTTTCGGACACACTCGTACCCCGAGGTCCCGGCTGCTTAATCCGGCGATCCCGGGTAGAATGATCAGGTCTTGTTGCGCCTGGAGCGGTGGTGAGTTCGGTTCAGAATCCTGCCTATCAAGCCGGAATGGAGGCGCGCTTTGCGATCGCGGCGCGCCACAGCCGAATCGTGCGGGCGCTGCGCGTGGCGGTCCCGGCGGCGGTGATCCTGTCGATGGCGGCGATCGTCCTGGTGTCGGTGTTCAATCCGTTCCGGATGCTGATGCCCAAGCTGCCGATCGATATGGAAAACCTCGTCGTCTCCGGTACCAAGATCACGATGGAATCACCACATATGTCGGGCTACACGCCGGACCGGCGGCCCTACGAGGTCTGGGCCAAGACCGCGACCCAGGATGTCACCGACCCGGATCACGTCGAGCTCAAGACGTTGCGGGCCAAGGTGCTGATGGAGGATCAGTCGACCGTGACCCTGGATGCGCTGACCGGTGTGATGGATACCAAGCAGCAATTGCTCGATTTGCATAAGGACATCTACTTGCAGACCTCTACGGGGTATGAAGCGTGGCTCAGTCAGGCCTTTGTCGACATGGCCAAGAATACCGTGACCTCGGACGAGCATGTCGATGTGAAATGGGCAGACGGAACCATATCCTCCGACAAGCTCAAGATAACCAACGGTGGCGAGACGGTGAGATTTGAAGGCAATGTTGTGATGAAAATCGACAAGCTGCCGCCTCCCGCCGCCGAGCCGGAGCCGGTGCCGCCGCCTGCGCCCGTCCGTCCCGCCAAGACGCGGTCGCTATCCAACAAGTCTGCCAACTCGAAATGATACGCATGAAGATGGTTTCGTCGCGCAGTACCCTGATTCGGCGGATCGCAGTTAGCGCCGGCGCTGCTGCGCTCGCGATGGTCACCGGCGATGCCACGGCGCAGAGCACGATGACCGGCGTGCCCAATGCGATGCAGGGCTTTTCGCAAAATCGCGATCAGCCGATCCAGATCGAGGCCGCGACGCTGGAGATGCGCGACAAGAAAAAGGAAGCGACCTTCTCCGGCAATGTGAAGGTAATTCAGGGCGACACCACCATGACGTCGAAGACGCTGGTGGTGTTCTACGATTCCAATTCGGGTGCCGCGGCGCCGGCAACTCCGGCAGCCAATGCGAAGGCGGGAACCAAAGCCGCGCCGGCCCCGTCCGCGCCGATGCAATCCGCGACTCCCGGTCCCGGCGGTGCCTCGTCGATCAAGCGGCTGGAGGCGCGCGGCAATGTGGTCGTGACCCAGAAGGACCAGGTCGTGACCGGCGAAACCGCCGTGTTCGATACCAAGACCAATCTGGTCACCATGCTCGGGGGCGTGGTGCTGACCCAGAACAAGAATGTACTGCGCGGCGATCGCCTGATGGTCGACATGACCACCGGCGTGTCGCGGGTGGAATCCGATTCCGGGCGCGTGCAGGGCCTGTTCCAGTCGTCCGGCCAGAACGGCTCGCTCCTGCCGGGCGTGCCGCCAAGCAGCCCGGCGGGGCCCGGGAACGGAAGTAAACCCAAATAATATTGATTGTCCGCTGCGTCTTGGGTTTGCAGCAGCTGTCAGCGCGAAATGATTTTCATCATGATGCTTTTCCGGCGCATCCACAGGGTTGGACTGATGGCGCGCTGTGCATCCGCTGCCATAGTCGCGCTCGTCACGATCGCAGGTGAAGCTGCCGCCCAGAACGCGGCGACAGGCGTGCCGAACGCGATGCAGGGCTTTTCGCAAAACCGCGATCAGCCGATCCAGATCGATGCCGCCGCGCTGGAGATGCGCGACAAAAAGAAAGAAGCGACCTTCTCCGGCAATGTGAAGGTGGTTCAGGGCGACACCACCATGACGTCGAAGACGCTGGTGGTGTTTTACGATTCCAACTCGGTTCCCGCGGCGCCGTCGGCCAATGCGAAGGCCGGGGCAAAAGTGGTGCCGGCCGCGCCGATGCAGGCCGCGACTCCAGGTCCCGGCGGCGCTTCGTCGATCAAGCGCCTGGAGGCCCGGGGCAATGTGGTCGTGACTCAGAAGGATCAGGTCGTGACTGGCGAAACCGCCGTGTTCGACACCAAAACCAACCTGATTACCATGCTGGGTGGGGTCGTCCTGACCCAATGTAAAAACGTGGTGCGCGGGGATCGCCTGATGGTGGACATGACCACCGGCATGTCGCGGGTCGAATCCGATAAAGGAACGGTGCAAGCGCTAATTATCCAGTCTGGAAAAGACTGCGGGCCGGTCTTGCCGGGATCGCCATTGCCCGCGGTCGGATCTTCGAATAAACCAAAATAAATCAGAGGCTTGCAAAATAGTCGCTATCGACAAGCTTGCTGCCCCAAGCCGGAACCTCTATCTACCCATCCGCGCTTTGAACGATCGGCCGCGGCCTGTGGCCGTTCGCCAAACCGCTGACACTTTGGCAGGTCATGCCCTGACCGCGCGATACGTCCTTCCGATCAAGGGTGTTTCGCTGGGCAAGGGACATCCATTCCTTCATGTTGCGCGTGCGATCGAATCGCCGCGTCAGGTCGCGGGATCACCGTGAGAGGCTGAACGAAGCGGGAATGGTGGATTTACTCGGCATGTTTCGTCGACGCCCGGCCAAACGCGTTGCGCCCGGGTTCGCGCGCTCGCGCGAGGATATCACCGTGCTTGGCGACAGCATGGGCGAGATGCTGACGGCCCCGCTGCGCGATGCGCCGCCGATGGCCCGCGAAACGCCATCGCCCAATCTGGAGCCGCCCCGAGCGGAAAAGCCACGGCCCGCGCCCGTCAAGGCTCAACCAGCCAAATCTCAGCCCACCAAGGCTGCAGCCAAGACCAATGGCGTAACCGCCCCACGCGCGGCACCACGCGCCGGCTATCTGGCTGTGCATAGCGTGGAAAAGAGTTTCGGCACCCGTCAGGTCGTGCGCGGCGTCAGCATCTATGTTCGCCGCGGCGAGGCGGTCGGTTTGCTCGGTCCGAACGGCGCCGGCAAGACCACGGTTTTCTACATGATCACCGGCCTGATCAAGGCGGATCGCGGCGCCATCGAACTCGACGGCCACGACGTCACCAAGCTGCCGATGTATCAGCGCGCACGGCTCGGCATCGGTTATCTGCCGCAGGAAGCCTCGATCTTTCGCGGCCTCACGGTGGAACAGAATATTCGCGCCGTACTCGAAGTCGTCGAACCGTCGCGCAAAAAACGCGAGGCCGAACTCAATTCGCTGCTCGATGAGTTCAACATCACGCGGTTGCGTAAAACGCCGTCGATTGCGCTGTCCGGCGGTGAACGGCGCCGCGTCGAGATCGCGCGCGCGCTGGCGACACGGCCCAATTACATGCTGCTCGACGAACCCTTTGCCGGCATCGATCCGATCGCGGTGGGCGACATTCAGGATCTGGTCCGCCATCTCACCAATCGCGGCATCGGCGTGCTGATCACCGACCACAATGTGCGGGAAACGCTGGGCCTGACCGACCGCGCCTACATCGTCTATGCGGGAGAGATCTTGACGGAAGGCAGTCCGGAGGAGATCGTCAATGATCCGGACGTACGCCGGCTTTATCTGGGCGAGGAATTCCGGCTTTAAGCCCCACGGGAAAATCGCCCTCTAGTCCATTTTTACAATTCGTCAAGCCGTGTACATCGGCTTTGGACTAGTTTAAGCAAGAATCGGACCAACTTTGGGTGGGATCGGTTCTTCGCTCCATGGCGCTGACACAGAGATTAGAGTTTAGGCAATCGCAGTCACTGGTGATGACGCCGCAGTTGATGCAGGCGATCAAGCTGCTGCAACTGTCGAATCTCGACCTCTCGGCCTTTGTCGAGGAGGAACTGGAGCGAAATCCGCTACTTGAGCGCGCCAGCGACGGTTCCGAGCCTCCGGTGGCCGGCGAGCCGGTTGCAGAACGGGCCGAATTCTCGGATTCCGGCGACGGGGATAGCAGCTACGGCGACGATGGCGGCGGCGACCACACCGACTTTTCGGGCGGTTCCACCGGTGACAGCTTCGAGCCCGGCCAGGAAGAATGGATGAACCGCGACCTCGGCACCCGCGCCGAGATCGAGCAGACCCTCGATACGGGCCTCGACAACGTGTTCTCCGAGGAGCCGGCCGAGGCTGCCGCGCGCACCGCGCAGGATGCGGCGCCTACGGCCTACACCGAATGGGGCGGCGGCGCCTCCAATGATGACAGCTATAATCTGGAAGCCTTTGTGGCCGCCGAGATCACGCTCGGCAGCCATCTCGCCGAACAATTGGCGGTGGCTTTCGCCGCGCCCGCGCAGCGCATGATCGGGCAATATCTGATCGATCTCGTCGATGAAGCGGGTTATCTGCCGCCGGATCTCGGCGGGGCCGCCGAGCGGCTTGGCGCATCGCAGCAGGATGTTGAGGCAGTTCTTGCGGTGCTGCAGAAATTCGATCCACCCGGCGTCTGCGCGCGCTCGCTGAGCGAATGTCTTGCGATCCAGTTGCGCGAGCTTAACCGTTACGACCCTGCGATGCAGGCGCTGGTCGAGCATCTGGATCTCCTGGCGAAGCGCGATATTGCTGCTTTGCGAAAATTCTGCGGGGTCGATGACGACGATATCACCGACATGATCGGCGAGATTCGCCGGCTCGATCCGAAGCCGGGTTTGAAATTCGGCTCGGCGCGCATGCAGACCATGGTGCCGGACGTCTATGTGCGGCCCGGGCCGGACGGCGGCTGGCATGTCGAACTCAACAGCGACACGTTGCCGCGTGTGCTGGTCAATCAGGTCTATTACACCGAGCTGTCGAAGACGATCCGCAAGGACGGCGACAAGTCCTATTTCAGCGATTGCCTGCAGAACGCCACCTGGCTGGTGCGCGCGCTCGATCAGCGCGCCCGCACCATCCTCAAGGTCGCAACCGAGATCGTGCGCCAGCAGGACGGCTTCTTCACCCATGGTGTCGCGCATCTGCGGCCGCTTAACCTTAAAGCGGTAGCGGATGCGATCCAGATGCATGAATCGACCGTATCGCGTGTCACCGCCAATAAATATATGGCGACCAATCGCGGCAGTTTTGAATTGAAGTATTTCTTCACCGCCTCGATTGCATCGGCCGACGGCGGCGAAGCCCATTCGGCGGAGGCGGTGCGGCATCACATCAAGCAGCTGATCGATGCCGAAGACCCCGCGGTGATCCTGTCGGACGACACCATCGTGGAACGATTGCGCGAATCGGGCATTGATATCGCCCGTCGCACGGTCGCGAAGTACCGCGAAGCGATGCGAATTCCTTCGTCGGTGCAACGTCGCCGCGACAAACAGAGCATGCTCGGCAATGCGCTCTCGGCCCCCGCCGCTTCCCCTGACCGGTCCCGCGATACACAGCCTGCCTGATTGCGTCCCGGGCAAATCGGGATAGTGTCGGTTCCGCTATAAGAATCGAGGTATCAGATGACTCTGCGAATCTCGGGAAAAAGCATCAATGTCGGCGACGCCTTGCGCGGGCGTGTCAGTGAGCGCACCGATGAAGTGCTGCGCAAATATTTCGACGGCAATTATTCCGGCCACATCACACTGAGCAAGGATGGTTTCGGTTTCCGAACCGACTGCTCGCTGCATCTGGATTCCGGCATCACGCTTGAAGCGGATTCCAACGCCAGCGATGCCTATGCCAGCGCGGATCAGGCCCTGATCATGATCGAAAAGCGTCTGCGCCGCTACAAGAGCCGTCTCAAGGATCGCTCCGCCCGCAAGGCCCATGTGGCTTCCGCCGCGCTGGCGGAGATAACGGCCCCGACGCTGGACGCGCCGAGCTATGTGATCGAGGCGCTGGTCGAAAGCGACGAGGAGATCACCGACTACAGTCCGGTGATCATCGCCGAGGCGACCACGTCGCTGAAGCGGTTTTCGGTCAGCGAAGCTGTGATGGAACTGGATTTGACCGGCGCCGCCTGCATCGTGTTCCAGCACGGCTCCAGTGGCCGGGTGAACATCATTTATAGGCGGGCCGACGGCAATGTCGGCTGGGTCGATCCCCCCGTAGTTAACCGGGGGGAATAAGCCCGGATCGGCATTGACTGCCCCCGGGGCCCCTCCCTATGGTCCCGCGCCTTAACGATAGGGCTGGGAATGCCTTCGCGGGTGTTGGCACCGCGCTTGCGTTGGAGTAGAAGCCCCCCAATTAGGAACAGGGCGGAAGGCCGCTCCCGCCCCCTATCCTTGATGCCACCCGCTCGAGCCTATTTCGCAACCTGACGGTCAATTCACCTCGGAACGCCCAATGACGATTACCGACCTGGTCGCACCCGAGGCGATTCTCCCGGCGTTGAAAGTCAACAGCAAGAAGCAAGCGCTGCAGGAACTGGCGGCGCGGGCGGCGAGCCTGACCGGGCAGAACGAACGCGCGGTCTTTGAAGTTCTGCTGCAGCGGGAAAAGCTCGGAACCACCGCGGTTGGCTATGGCGTTGCCATTCCGCACGGCAAGCTTCCCAAACTGGAAAAACTGTTCGGCCTGTTTGCCCGTCTGGAGCGCCCGATCGATTTCGAGGCGATGGACGGCCAGCCGGTCGATCTGGTGTTCCTGCTGCTGGCGCCCGAAGGCGCCGGCGCCGACCACCTCAAGGCGCTGGCCCGTATCGCGCGGCTGTTGCGCGATCAGGACGTCGCCAAGAAACTGCGCGCCTCACGCGACGCCCAGGCGATCTATTCGGTGCTGGCATTGCCGCCGGCGAGCGCGGCGTAAGCGCCAGCCCATAACTCTTTCGTCAGGTATTTCCGCTGGTGTGCGAATGGATGCCGCCCGGACGTTCTGTCCGGGTATTCCATCCAAGCGTTGCTAGATCTTGGGCCTGCTCGCATTTTTGGAAAGCGCAAGAAATCCGGCGAGGCAGGGATTTTTGTTGGCCGGCGACCAATATAAAAGCTGCTCGATAACAGGCGGATCGGCGACGGTTCGAAATACGGCACCCTTGATTTGGGAACGTTGCATGGACGCCGGTACGAACGCGATCCCAAGCCCTTCAGCGACAAAATTGACGATGGTTTGTTGCAGATAAACCTCGAGCCCGATGACCGGATCGAAACCTGCCGCCCGGCAGCGCTGGATGATGCTCTCATAAAGCGACGGCACCTGATCGCGGGGCACGATCAGAAACCGCTCCTGCGAGAGGTCCTCGACTTTTATCCTTCTGGATTTTGCCAACGGGTGCCGGTCCGGCAACACCAGATGGAGTGGCTCCCGATACAGCGGACGGGCTTCGAAGCGTGAACCTTCATTGCCGGGGAAACTGATTGCGATGTCGATCACGCCGTCTTTTAAACCGCTCTCCAGGGCATTCGGCATCAGTTCGCGGACGCGCAGATCGACATTGGGAAAGGCCCGCTGATATCGGCGCGTGAGATCAGGCACCACGCTGTAGGCGGCACACATCGTAAACCCCATCGTGAGCCGGCCGGCTTCCCCGCGCCCGGTCGCTGCGGCGTTACGCTTGGCCTGTGCGACAAGTCGCAGAATCTCCGTCGCATCGGACCGGAATTGATGTCCCGCCGCGGTTAACGCGACGCCTTTTGGAGAACGCACAAAGAGTGCGGTTCCAAGTTCCTGCTCCAGGGCCGCAATCTGCCGGCTGAGCGGCGGCTGCGACATATGCAGGCGATCGGCAGCCCGGCCAAAGTTGCCGGCTTCAGCCAGTTCGCAAAAATATCGCAGTTGATTGAACGAAGGCGCCATGACGTATCATACCTTTAAGGTATTGAAATAAGCCAAAATGGCATTGGAATGGAATGGCTCGGTTCGGTAGTCAAGGGCTGTCGATCCGAGGAATTTTACCATGCTCACCATGCTGACGTCGCTTTCTGTAGTCTTTCCGGTGTTTGCGGTCATTGTCGCAGGGTTCGCTTGTGGCCGCCTGGGATTGCTTGGCCCCACCGCGAGTTCGGAGCTGAACCGCTTCGTGGTCTATCTCGGCCTGCCTGCATTGTTGTTCGAGGTGATGGCCGAGGCGAACTGGCCGGCGTTGTGGCAACCCGGATTTATGGCGTCGTTTGCGATCGGCGTCGTCGTCATATTCGGTGGCACGCTGATCTATCAGGTTGCCCGCGGTCGTCATCTGACCGATGCGTCGATCGACGGCCTGAATGCCGGCTATGCCAATGTCGGTTACATCGGATTTCCGCTCTGTGAATTGATTTTTGGCCGCCAAAGCCTGGCGCTGGTGACGATCGCAACCATCATGACCGTCAGCGTCCTGTTCGCGGTCGCGATCATCTTCGTGGAAATAGGTCTGCAGACCGAGCGCCGGGCGCATCGTCTGGTGCTGAAAATTGGTAAAGCGCTGATCCGCAACCCGCTGCTTGTTGCTCCGCTGCTCGGGGCTGTCTGGTCGACGTTCCATACGCCGGTCCCGGAAGCGGCCAGGACAGTGCTCCATCTGGTGGGCAATGCGGCCAGTCCCTGCGCATTGGTGTCACTGGGTCTGTTCCTCGCCGCCAGCCATCGCGGCGGCCGGTCAAGCCGGCCGGTGGCGATGACGCTCACGGTGCTGAAGCTCATCGTCCAGCCCGGAATCGTCGCGATATGTGCCTATGGCATATTCAAGCTGCCGCCGGTGCCGGCTGCGATCGTTGTGCTGCTCTCCGCATTGCCGACAGGGACCGGCCCGTTCATGGTCGCCGAATTCTACAAACGGGAAGCCGTTGTGACATCCGGAACGATTCTGTTCACGACGATCGCATCGGTCGTATCGTTGACAGCTTGCCTGGCGCTGGTCGGTCATATCCAGAATTAGAGTCTTGTTCGGTCTCAAAAAAATACGCGGGCCGTCCTCGATCAGATCGAGGACATGCTCGCGTATTGCGAATTCCGGTTGGCGGCGTCAGTCACGAACAGCAAAAGCTGCGTCAATAACGCCTGTACAGCGCATGTTAGTGACAGGAGCGAAGAACTCCGTCAGTGAACGCTGACGGCCTGCAGTTCGTTGCTCCAGGCATTGGCGATCGCGGCTTCCCGGCTATCGGTCAGCATGATCGGCGTGCCGTCGGCGGCATGGAGCGCGAAAAGTTTCAGGCCCGGCGCGATCTCCGGCGCTTCGGGAAACAGCCCCGGTACGTCTTCGGAGCGGATCTGCTTCACATAGGCGATATGGCCTTCGCCCAGGCTCGCCAATGCCTCGGTGGAGACACCAGCCGGTTCAAACACTATTTCAGCTTCAGTCATGGTCTCGACTCCTCTGTCAGACTAAGCGGTCGAGTCCGCTCCTCGTTCCATTATTCGTGCTCATTGATAGCGATTGTCTTAACGACCTTTTCCGGCTCAGGCCGGGCAAGGTCGACCGACAACAGCCCGTTTTTCAAATCCGCGCCCAGCACCAGCATCCCCTCTGCCAGCACGAAGGTGCGCTGGAAGTGGCGCGCGGCGATGCCGCGATGGATGTACTGCCGGGCCTTGTCGTCCTGTTGGCGGCCCCGGATCACGAGCTGGTTTTCCTCAATGGTTATATCGAGTTGGTCGCGGGTAAACCCCGCCACCGCCAGCGTGATTCGCAAGCGTTCAGGCTGGCCATTGGCGCGATCGCAGCGCTCGATATTGTAGGGAGGATAACCGTCGGCGCCTTTGACGACGCGATCGAGCGCACGCTCGATTTCGTCGAATCCCAAAAGGAACGGACTGGATAACGAAGGAACACGAGACATATTTTGCAAAGTCCTCTCGAAGCGACTTTGAAGTTTCAGGGCCCTTGCGGCACCCCATTTCGACCGGATTGCTGTTCTGCCGTCCGGTCAACAAGCAATATGGGCATGATTTGCAGGGGGTTCAAGCACCCTCGGGACCCCGCTTCAACCGCCCAAAAGCACCCTTTAACGCTTCTTTTCCGGGCCGCAGACGACGCCCTTGGCGAGCAGCGCATCGATCTCGCTGCCGGAATAGCCGAACTCCGTCAGAACTTCTTTGGCGTGCTGGCTGAATTTCGGCGGCACCCGGCGCAGGCTGGGTTTGCTGCGGTCGAGACGGATCGGGGAGGCCACCCCCTTGTACCAGTCTTTTTCGATGACATCGCCGCGATGGATTGTGTGGCTATTGGTCAGGGCCTGGTCGATCGACTGCACCGGTCCGGCCGGCAATCCGGCCGCGAGCAACCGGTCGCATAACGGGGCCGCGTCGTGCTGACTGAACACGGCGGCGAGTTCGGCGCGCAGCGCGTCGCGGTTGGCGATGCGGTCCTTGTTGCGCGCAAAACGCGGATCGGTGCCGAGTTCGGGCTTGCCGATTTCCTTGGCGAGTTTGCGGAAGGTGCCGTCATTGCCGACCCCGATGAAGATATTGTCGGTACGGGTCGGGAAGATCGCATAGGGCACGAGATTGGGATGCTCGTTGCCGGTGAGCTGCGGCGGCTTGCCGTGCATGAAATAATTCGCGGCATGCGGATGCATCACGGCTAGGCCAGTCTCGTACAGCGTGGTTTCGAGAAACTGTCCGACGCCGGATCGCTGCCGCTCCGACAGCGCCATCAAGATCCCGATCGCCGCATAGAGCCCGGTGGTGATGTCGACCACGGGAACGCCGATGCGCATCGGTCCTGATTGCGGTGAGCCGGTCGCGGCGATCATGCCGGTCATGGCCTGGATGATCGCGTCATAGCCGGGATTGCCGCCGCGCGGGCCGTCGGCGCCGAAGCCGGAAATCCGGCAATGCACGAGTCTGGGAAATTTCGCGCGCAGCACGTCGTTGCCGATGCTCCATTTGTCGAGCGTGCCCGGCTTGAAATTCTCGATCAGGACGTCGGCGCTCTCCAGCATCTTCATCAGCACGACGCGTCCGCCTTCCGAGGCGAGGTCGAGGCCGATCGAGCGTTTGTTGCGGTTGATGCCGATGAAATAGGCCGCGTCGTCCTCGTGGAACGGCGGGCCCCAATCGCGCACCTCGTCGCCGGCCGGCGGTTCGACCTTGATCACGTCGGCGCCGTGATCGGCCAGGATCTGCGTGCAATAGGGGCCGCCAAGCACCCGCGTGAGATCGATCACACGCAAGCCGGTCATCGCGCCCGGTACAGTTTCAGTCGTCATCGAAGGCTTCTTGGTTGTTTCTTGGGTAGGTTGCGGAAAGGACTGCTGTGAGCCGTTTAAAGCATCAGAGGCGTTTCTTCGCAAATGCCCGGCCGGAGCCAGACTTCAGATATTTTTCAAATGCGAAAGCCTGCTTTTCGTCGCTAAAAGCAACGTATGTCTTTAAACGCCACGGCCTGTATTTCGAAGTATGCGCTACTTCGCCCGCGTTGTGCTTTGCAAGTCTTGCCGGCACATCGTCGGTGATACCGACGTAAAAATGCTCGGAATCCTCACTTTCCAGGATGTAGACGTATTTCATCGGTTGCCGATGTCCGCCTTCACGTGGAGGTTATAGAGCGCAAAACGCGCCATGTTTTGCCGAGGCCCGTCTTCGCCCTGCGGGCTACGACGCGGCAGCCTTCGCGCGATAGGGCTTGCCGAGCCGAAGCAGGCGTAGCCTGCGAAGGCTGGTGGAGCCAGGCGGGATCGAACCGCCGACCTCTTGCATGCCATGCAAGCGCTCTCCCAGCTGAGCTATGGCCCCTTTAGAAGTCTCGCGCGCCTTGGGCGACGCGCGGGAAACCCTGAACACAGTTCAGGGCTGATCTCAAGTCTCCTCGTCGCCGCCGACGTCGCCGATGATGTCGGTGACGTCCTCGTCGCCTTCTTCCTCGTCGGCGATGAAGGTGGAATCATCATCGTCGTCGTCTTCGATGGTCTCGTCGATCTCGATATCGTCTTCCGATTCGGGAACGACAGCCTTGACCTTGCCGGTGTTCTCCTCGGCGTCGGCTTCCTCGAGCGGCACCAATTCTTCCGCCTCGGCGGGCTCCGGCGTAGCTTCGGCGGAAGCGGCCGCAGCGGCGGCACTGGCGCGCGCAGCAGCGTCGGCGCGGGTCCGGGGCGGCGGAATCGGTGCAATCGGCACGACCTCGCCAGTATAGGGAGAGATCACCGGGTTCTTGTTCAGGTCATAGAATTTTTTACCCGTCGTCGGGCAAATGCGTTTGGTTCCGAGATCGGATTTGGCCACGTGTGGAATCCTGGGGATTTTCGAAAAACGGTGCTTCACTTGGCTAGTTGAGACGCTGCTGTCAATAGCGCTTTGCGCAGGACAGACGGCTCTCGTGACGCAGCGCGCCCCATGTGATACCTGCCGCCAGCGTAGAGGACACAATCTTGACCCATTCAGACGACCCCACAGCCCAGCCGACCCCGCTCGAAGCCCGCGCCAGCGGACCTCTGACCGGGAAGGTCCGCGTTCCCGGCGACAAGTCGATTTCGCACCGCGCCCTGATTTTGGGCGCGCTGGCGGTAGGGGAAACCCGGATTTCGGGCCTATTGGAGGGCGAAGACGTGTTGAATACGGCCAAAGCCATGCACGCTTTGGGGGCCAGGGTGGAACGGACCGGGGATTTTGCCTGGTCGGTGCGCGGTGTCGGGGTCACGGGTTTTGCGCAGCCGGAGGCGCCGCTGGATTTCGGCAATTCCGGCACCGGCTGCCGGCTGGTGATGGGCGCGGTCGCGGGCTGCCCGATCACGGCCATTTTTGACGGCGACGCCTCGCTGCGCTCAAGGCCGATGCGCCGGATCCTCGATCCCCTGGAATTGATGGGTGCCAAAACAGGTGCCAGCGGGCCGGGCGGCCGGCTGCCGCTGACCCTCCACGGCGCGCGCGATCCGCTGCCGATTCTCTACCGCACCCCGGTGGCTTCGGCGCAGATCAAGTCCGCCGTGCTGCTGGCGGGTCTCGCCGCGCCCGGCGTCACCACCGTGATCGAGACCGAGGCCAGCCGCGACCACACCGAGTTGATGCTGAAACATTTCGGCGCGCAAATCGTCTCGACGCCGGAAGGCCCCCACGGTCGCCGCATCGCCCTGACCGGGCAACCCGAATTGCATGGCGCGCAGGTGGTGGTGCCGGCCGATCCGTCTTCGGCATCGTTCCCGATCGTGGCGGCGTTGATCGTCGAGGGCTCCGACGTCGTGTTCTCGGATGTCATGACCAATCCGCTGCGCACCGGGCTGTTCACGACATTGCGCGAGATGGGCGGCTCGATCGAAGAGAGTCTTGTTCGCGGCGATGCCGGCGAGCCGATGGCGCAATTCAGAGTCCGCGCCTCGCGGCTGCGCGGCGTCGAAGTGCCGCCGGAGCGCGCGCCCTCGATGATCGACGAATATCTGGTGCTGGCGGTGGCTGCGGCCTTTGCCGAAGGCACCACCATCATGCGCGGCCTGCAGGAATTGCGCGTCAAGGAATCCGACCGGCTGGAAGCGACCGCCGCGATGCTGCGCGTCAACGGCGTCAAGGTCGAGATTTCGGGCGATGATCTGATCGTCGAGGGCAAGGGCCATGTGCCGGGCGATGGTCTGGTCGCGACCCATATGGATCACCGCATCGCGATGTCGGCGCTAGTGATGGGGCTTGCCGCCGACAAGCCGGTCAAGGTCGACGATACCGCGTTTATCGCCACCAGCTTCCCGGATTTCATTCCGATGATGCGCTCGCTAGGGGCGGAGTTTTCATGATCATCGCCATCGACGGACCGGCCGCCTCCGGCAAGGGCACGCTCGGTAAGCGGCTGGCCAAGCATTACGGCTATCGTCACCTCGATACCGGCGTGATTTACCGGGCGGTCGCCAAGGCCTTGATCGACGCTGGCGCCGACCTGACGGACGAGATGCTGGCGGTTTCCGCGGCCTATGCGCTCGATCCTGAAAAATTCGGCGATCCGGCCCTGAAAACCCAGGCGGTCGGGGATGCCGCCTCGGTGGTTTCGGCCATTCCGAAGGTACGGGAAGCCTTGATGAGCTTTCAGCGGCAATTCGCCGCCGGTCCGCCGGGCGCGGTGCTCGACGGCCGCGACATTGGAACCGTGATCTGCCCCGACGCCGACGTGAAGATCTTCGTCGTGGCCGACCCTAAAGTCCGCGCCCGCCGCCGGACCCTGGAGGCCAGGGCCAGGGGGGAGGACGCCGACGAGGCCGCTGTGCTGGCCGATATCATCCGGCGCGACGAACGCGACCAAAATCGGCCGACCGCCCCTTTAAAAGCGGCGCCGGATGCTCACTTGCTCGATAACTCGCATTTGGATATAGAAGGCGGCGTCCGGGCCGCCATCGACATTGTCGAGGCCGTCCGAGCGGGCCGGCAGCGGGTTTGAATTTTTTCAAACGAAACCGCTGCCGTCATTGGAGGAAAGCCCGCTCCAGGTCTTGAACATCGATCCCGAGGCCGGTTGCCTCGTTCAGGTTCCGGATAAAAATCAACGTATCGAACGTGCAGTTTTGCTGCCGGCCCGCTTTTGCATTTTTCGCAAACAGCGGTCGTTAGGGTTTGCGGACCTCTAACACTTCACGCCCGATGCGCCCCTTAACCCGAAACGCCGGCGATACCCGCATCTGGAGAACAAATGGCTGCGACTGCTGCTACTTCCTATAATCCTTCCCGCGACGATTTTGCCGCGATGCTCGACGAGTCCTTTGCCGGTGGCAACCTGCAGGAAAGTTCCGTCATCAAGGGCATCGTTGTTGCGATCGAAAAGGACATGGCCGTCATCGACGTCGGCCTCAAGACCGAAGGCCGTGTGGCGCTGCGTGAATTCGCAGGACCCGGCCGCGAAAGCGAACTCAAGGTTGGCGACGAGGTCGAGGTGTTTCTCGACCGCATCGAAAATGCGCTCGGCGAAGCCGTGCTGTCGCGCGACAAGGCGCGCCGCGAGGAAAGCTGGGGCAAGCTCGAGAAGGCCTTCAATAATAACGAGAAGGTGCACGGCGTTATCTTCAATCAGGTCAAGGGCGGCTTCACCGTCGATCTCGACGGCGCGGTGGCCTTCCTGCCGCGCTCCCAGGTCGATATCCGCCCGATCCGCGACGTCGCGCCGCTGATGAACAATTCTCAGCCGTTCCAGATCCTCAAGATGGATCGCCGCCGCGGCAACATCGTGGTGTCGCGCCGTACCGTTCTGGAAGAGACCCGCGCCGAACAGCGCCAGGAACTGGTCCAGAACCTCGAAGAGGGTCAGGTCATCGACGGCGTCGTCAAGAACATCACCGATTACGGTGCGTTCGTTGATCTCGGCGGCATCGACGGCCTGCTGCACGTCACCGATATCGCCTGGCGCCGGGTCAACCACCCGACCGAAGTGCTCACCATCGGTCAGACCGTGAAGGTCAAGATCATCAAGATCAACCACGAGACCCACCGCATCTCGCTCGGCATGAAGCAATTGCTGGACGATCCGTGGCAGGGCATCGAGGCGAAGTATCCGCTCAACTCGCGCTTTACCGGCCGTGTCACCAACATCACCGATTACGGCGCGTTCGTCGAGCTCGAGCCGGGCATCGAAGGCCTGATCCACGTTTCAGAAATGTCGTGGACCAAGAAGAACATGCATCCCGGCAAGATCGTTTCGACCTCGCAGGAAGTCGAAGTGCAGGTGCTCGAAGTCGATTCGGTCAAGCGCCGGATTTCGCTCGGTCTCAAGCAGACCATGCGCAATCCCTGGGAAGTGTTCATCGAGAAGTTCCCGGTCGGATCGACCGTCGAAGGCGAAGTCAAGAACAAGACCGAGTTCGGTCTGTTCCTCGGCCTCGAAGGCGACGTCGACGGCATGGTCCATCTCTCCGACCTCGACTGGAAGCTTCCGGGCGAGCAGGTGATCGACAACTTCAAGAAGGGCGACATGGTCAAGGCCGTGGTGCTCGACGTCGATGTCGAGAAGGAGCGCATCTCGCTCGGCGTCAAGCAGCTCGAGGGCGATCCGTTCGCCGAGCCGGGCGACGTCAAGAAGGGCGCGGTCGTGACCTGCGAGATCCTCGAAGTGAAGGAAAGCGGTATCGAGGTGAAGATCTCCGGTACCGATTTCACCACCTTCATCAAGCGGTCCGAGCTGGCGCGTGAGCGTTCCGATCAGCGCGCCGAGCGTTTCGCCGTCGGCGAAAAGGTCGATGCGCGCGTGATCCAGTTCGACAAGAAGGCCCGCAAGGTGCAGGTCTCGATCAAGGCACTGGAAGTCGCCGAAGAGAAGGAAGCCATCGCACAATACGGCTCCTCCGATTCGGGGGCGACGCTGGGCGACATTCTCGGCACCGCGCTCAAGCAGCGCACCGACAAGTAAGCTTACTCGTCGTCACAAAAACGAGGCCCCGGTTCGCAACCGGGGCCTTTTTTGTTGTCATATTGCTTCAGCGGCCGGCCGAACGGCAAAGGGCCATGTTTTCTTCATATTGCGCCGCAATTGATGTATTTGAGGCACGATACATTAGGGTTGTGCAGAGAATACCTTGCGAACCCATCAGGACCGCTTCCGGGAGAATTTTCGATGTCGCTTGATTCAGACGTGATCGTCGATCGCCGCAGGATACGCCGCAAGCTGACATTCTGGCGCGTGGTCGCGGCCTTGATCGCGATCGCCGCGATCATCGCGGTGGGTGCGGTGGCGACGCCGGGCGGGCGCGGTTCGCTCGCGGCCTCAGGCTCGATTGCCCGCGTCAATATCGAAGGCCTGATCCGCAGCGACCAGGAACGCGTCGCCGCACTGGAGCGGCTGGAAAAATCGAAGGCCGCGGCGGTTGTCGTCCATATCAATTCACCTGGAGGCACCACGGCCGGCTCCGAACAGCTTTATGATGCGCTGGTGCGCCTGAAAGCCAAGAAGCCGCTGGTGGTGGTGGTCGAGGGACTGGCCGCTTCCGGTGGCTACATCGCCGCGATCGCGTCCGATCACATCGTCGCCCAGCAGAGTTCGCTGGTGGGTTCGATTGGCGTGCTGTTTCAATTTCCCAATTTCTCGGAATTGCTGAAGACCGTCGGCGTCAAGGTCGAAGAGGTGAAGTCTTCGCCGCTGAAGGCCGCCCCCAACGGGTTTGAGCCGACCAGTCCGGAAGCGCGCGCCGCGCTCGATGCGTTGGTGAAGGATTCTTACGCCTGGTTTCGCAATCTCGTGAAAGAGCGCCGCGGCATGGACGACGAGCTGCTCGAAAAGGTCGCGGACGGACGCGTCTTCACCGGCCATCAGGCGGTCGATCTCAAGCTGATCGATCAGCTCGGCGACGAGAAAACCGCGGTCGCGTGGCTGGTGGCGCAGAAGGGCGTCAAGAGCGATCTGCCGGTGCAGGACTACAAGCTGACGCCCCGGTTTGGCGACCTGACCTTCCTGCGGACCGCCGCCTCGATCACGCTGGACGCGCTTGGTCTGAGCGCGATTGCGCGTCAGGTCGAACAGGCCGGCGTGGTGCAGGCGGTCGATCGGCTGAACCTCGATGGCATGCTGGCGCTGTGGCATCCGGCAGGGGGCAATTGAACCATAAGTCCGGTTTCAATGCCGTCATTTCGCATGGCGGGCATTGCCACAATCCCCAATCCGGCCGTTTGTCATCTGTTTTCACGCAGGCCAAATCTCATTTAGCGTCTTGACAGTTCAACGCATTTTCACGGAAATGCATAACTGTATTTCTCCGGGTCCCCGTCTCGATGATCAAATCCGAACTCGTTCAGCGTATCGCCGAGCACAACCCGCATCTCTATCAGCGGGATGTCGAGAACATTGTGAACGCGATACTCGATGAAATCGTCGCCGCTTTGGCGCGCGGCGACCGGGTTGAACTGCGTGGTTTCGGCGCATTCTCGGTCAAGCATCGCCCGGCCCGGGCCGGCCGCAATCCACGCACCGGCGCGCATGTGCCGGTCGACCAGAAGAGCGTCCCGTTTTTCAAGACGGGCAAGGAAATGCGTGAGCGGCTGAACCGCGACGACGCGGCACCCGAAGCCGGCGCCTGAATGTCGCGGCTGTTTTGCCGCAGCTAAATCCAGGCGCCCGCCGAGCTCCATCAACGCGAGAGATGGTCATGCGAAAATTTTTGACGGGCTTGGTGCTGATTCCGCTGGGGCTGATCTTTATCGATTTCGCGGTCGCCAACCGTCATCTGGTGACGGTGTCATTTGATCCGTTTGGCTCCGGCGATACCGCCTTTGATTTGCCTCCGGTGCCTCTGTTCGCGATCATCATTGTCGCCGTGATGGTGGGTGTGGTGGCGGGCGGTTCGGCGACCTGGTTCCGGCAGCGGCGCTGGCGTCGCGCGGCGCGGCATCACGAGGCCGATGCACGCCAGGCGCGGGCGCAACTCGCTGAATTGCGTACCGGGACCATGACCCCCTCGGGTTACCAGCCGCAGCGCCTGCCGGCGCCTTCGCAGGCTGGCTCATATGGGGCCGCAGGGCGAGACAAGCAGGGCGCGACGTTGTAGAACGCGGCCCACCGCCCAGCCTTTCCGGCGGTTCCACTGTCCCAACCCATATCTGGCTATTGCCCTGAACCATGTCCCTGATCGTCAAAATTTGCGGCCTGTCCACGCGCGAGACGCTCGACGCAGCGCTCGAGGCTGGCGCCGACATGGTGGGATTCGTGTTCTTTCCGCCGTCGCCCCGGCATCTGAGTCTCGAGATCGCGCGCGATCTCGGCCGCGTGGCGAAACGCCGCGCGTCAAAAGTGGCGCTCACGGTCGATGCCGATGATGCGGTTCTCGCCAACATCGTCGAGGTGCTGCAGCCCGATCTCTTGCAACTGCATGGCCGCGAGACCGTGGCGCGGCTGCGCGACATCAAGCAGAAATTCGGATTGCCGGTCATGAAGGCGATACCGGTGGAAACGCCGGCCGATCTCGCCGCGCTGCCCGGATACGCCGCGGTCGCCGACCGGATCCTGTTCGATGCCCGCGCGCCCAAGGAAGCCACCCGTCCCGGCGGACTTGGCGCGGTGTTCGACTGGCATGTGCTGGAAGGTCTCGATCTCAAGCTGCCGTTCATGGTCTCCGGCGGGCTTCATGCGGGCAATGTCGCGGAAGCCGTTCGTGTCACCCGCGCCGGTGGCGTGGATGTTTCTTCCGGGGTGGAAAGTGCACCTGGCGTCAAGGATTCCGAGATGATCCGCGCCTTTATTCGCGCCGCGCGCGCAACCGAAGAGCTTATGGTTCGATGAATCCAGTATTGCCCAATTCCTTCCGCAGCGGTCCCGACGAGCGCGGGCATTTCGGTATTTTCGGCGGCCGCTTTGTCGCGGAAACGCTGATGCCGTTGATCCTCGATCTGGAAAAGGCTTACGCCGACGCCAAGGCCGATCCGGCGTTCCAGACCGAAATGAACGGCTATCTCAAAAACTATGTCGGCCGGCCATCGCCGCTGTATTTCGCCGAGCGCCTGACCGATCATCTCGGCGGCGCCAAGATCTATTTCAAGCGCGAAGAGCTGAACCATACCGGCTCGCACAAGGTCAATAATGTGCTCGGCCAGATCATGGTGGCGCGGCGGATGGGCAAGAAGCGCATCATCGCCGAAACCGGCGCGGGTCAACATGGCGTTGCCACGGCGACGCTGTGCGCCCGGTTCGGACTGGATTGCGTGGTCTATATGGGCGCGGTCGATGTCGAGCGGCAGCAGCCCAATGTGATCCGGATGGAAATGCTGGGTGCGAAAGTGATTCCAGTGCAATCGGGATCGCGCACGCTGAAGGACGCGATGAACGACGCGCTGCGCGACTGGGTCACCAATGTGCACGACACGTTCTATTGCATCGGCACGGTTGCGGGCCCGCATCCCTATCCGATGATGGTGCGCGACTTCCAGTCGATCATCGGCGTCGAGACCCGTGCCCAGATGCAGGAAGCTGAAGGCCGCTTGCCGGATTCGCTTGTCGCCTGCATCGGCGGCGGCTCCAATGCGATGGGGCTGTTTTATCCGTTTCTCGACGATCCCAGCGTCGAGATTTTCGGTGTCGAGGCGGCGGGGCACGGGCTCACGCAATTGCATGCGGCGTCGATCGCCGGCGGCCGGCCGGGCGTGCTGCACGGCAATCGCACCTATTTGCTGATGGACGATGACGGCCAGATCCAGGACGCGCATTCGATTTCGGCGGGGCTGGATTATCCGGGCATCGGGCCGGAGCATTCCTGGCTGCATGAGGCGGGGCGTGTCACCTATCTCAGCGCGACCGATGAGGAGGCGCTGGCTGCTTTTCTCCTGCTGTCTCGTCTGGAGGGCATTCCTCCAGCATTGGAGCCGGCCCATGCAATTGCCAAGGTCATGGAGCTCGCGCCAAGACGGCCGAAGGATCATTTGATGGTCGTCAATCTTTCCGGTCGCGGTGACAAGGATATTCCCCAGATCACCGAAATTCTGAAAGGCAGGAAGAAGTGAGGGTTACTTTCACCTCGTCCGCTGAAAGAGCCCCCACCCTAACCCTCCCCCGCAAGCGGGAGAGGGAACCGACTGCCATTGCTCCAAGAGATGTACTCAATCGTTATCGATTTCCGTTTGCTGTTTTGCAGGGGTTGTCGAGTCGGCGTGCTGCGCCCCCTCTCCCGCTTGCGGGGGAGGGTCGGGGTGGGGGTGCATCAACGGGTGCAAATTTCGCAAAGAAGTATCTCACATCATGACCACCCGTATCGACGCATGTTTTGCCGAGCTGAAAAAACAAGACCGCTCGGCCTTCATCACTTTCCTGATGGGAGGGGATCCCGATCCCGCGACGTCGCTTGAGATCATCAAGGCGTTGCCGAAGGCCGGCGCTGACATCATCGAAATCGGCATGCCCTTTACCGATCCGATGGCGGATGGCCCTGCAATCCAGGCGGCAGGGCTGCGCGCGCTGAAGGCCGGCATGACCCTGAAGAAGACACTCGAGCTGGTGTGCGCGTTTCGCGTGGGCAACGACACCACGCCGCTGGTGCTGATGGGCTATTACAATCCGATCTACATTTACGGCGTCGATAAATTTCTGGCCGATGCCAAATCCGCCGGCGTTGACGGCCTGATCATCGTTGACTTGCCGCCGGAGGAAGACACCGAATTGTGCCTGCCGGCGATCAAGGCCGGACTCAATTTCATCCGGCTGGCGACGCCGACCACCGATGACAAGCGGCTGCCGGCTGTGCTCGCGAATACGTCGGGTTTTGTCTATTACGTTTCCGTCACGGGCATCACCGGCAGCGCCAGCGCCAATGCCTCGGTTGTCGGTGAAGCGGTCGGGCGCATCAAACGACACACGAAATTACCGGTCTGCGTCGGCTTCGGCATCCGCACGCCGGAAGCCGCCCGCGGCATAGCGGCGCATGCGGACGGAGCGGTGGTCGGCACCGCGCTGGTCGATGCCCTGCGCGGAAGCCTCGATCCCGATGGCCGGGCGACCGCCAAAACCATCGGTGCGGTCGCGGACTTGACAGCGTCGCTGGCGCAGGGCGTGCGGGGCGCCAAACAGGCTGCGGAATAAGCTACAAAGCCGTGGAATAGACAGGGAACAGCGGCTTGCCGGGCTTCTCCGGGGCCGCCATATATCCAAGATGATTGCTGCTTGATGGCAATTCGGAGCGAAGCATGAATTGGCTCACCAACGTCGTCCGGCCGAAAATCCGTAATATCCTGCGCCGCGAGACGCCGGAGAATTTGTGGATCAAATGCCCGGATAGCGGCCAGCTCGTTTTTTACAAGGATGTAGAAAGCAACCAGTTCGTGATTCCCGGCTCGAACTACCACATGCGCATGGGCGCGATGGCGCGGCTGAAATCGATCTTCGACAACGAGACCTGGTTCGACGTTGCGCTGCCTGAAGTAACCGCCGATCCCCTCAAGTTCCGCGACGAGCGCAAATATGCCGACCGCATCAAGGATGCGCGCGCCAAGACTGGACTGAACGACGCCATCAAGGCCGGCTACGGCAAGCTCGAAGGAACCGCGGTCGTGATCGCGGTGCAGGACTTCGATTTCATGGGCGGTTCGCTCGGCATGGCCGCCGGCGAAGCGATCGTGCGCGGGCTTGAACTGGCACTCGAAAAGAAATCGCCGTTCATCGTGTTCGCGGCGTCAGGCGGCGCGCGCATGCAGGAAGGCATTCTGTCGCTGATGCAGATGCCGCGCACCACGGTCGGCGTGCAATTGATGCGCGAGGCGAAGCTGCCCTACATCGTCGTGCTGACTAATCCGACCACCGGCGGTGTGACCGCCTCCTACGCGATGCTGGGCGACGTGCAGATCGCCGAGCCCGGCGCGCTGATTGGTTTCGCGGGCGCGCGCGTGATCGAACAGACCATCCGCGAGAAATTGCCCGACGGTTTTCAACGCGCGGAATATCTGAAAGACCATGGCATGGTCGACATGGTCGTGCATCGCCACGATATGCGCGCGACATTGGCGCGGCTGTGTCGACTGCTGACCAAGGCTCCGGCGGTGGAAGTTGCCTCCAAGCCCGCACTGCAGGCCGATATCCCGGCTCCGGCCGCATCGGGTGCGGAGCTGGCGCCGGCAGCGCCCCACGCGTGAACGTGCCTGCGGCCAAACCGCCTTCGCTCGGCGAACTGGTCGCACGGCTGTCGGCCTTGCATCCGAAAACCATCGATCTCGGCCTGGAGCGGATGCATCGGCTGCTCGAACGGCTGGGCCATCCCGAACGCAGACTGCCGCCGGTCATCCATGTTGCCGGAACCAACGGCAAGGGTTCGACCATCGCGTATCTGCGCGCGATTCTGGAAGCCGCGGGCCTGCGGGTCCATGTCTATACTTCGCCCTCACTGGTGCGGGTCAACGAATGCTATCGCCTCGGCCGCATCGGCGGCGGCGTTCTGGTTGATGATGCCGAATTACGCGCGACGCTGGAGCATTGCGAACAGGCCAATGCCGGGCAGCCGGTCACCATTTTCGAAATCGAAACCGCAGCCGCATTCTGCCTGTTCGCGCAGCACCCGGCCGATGTGCTGTTGCTGGAAGTCGGCCTTGGCGGCCGGCTCGACGCCACCAATGTGATCGAGGCGCCGCTGGCCTGTGTGATTGCGCCTGTGAGCATGGATCACACGGAATTTCTCGGCGATACGTTGCTGGCGATTGCGCGGGAAAAGGCCGCCATCATCAAGCCCAACGTGCCGGTGATTTGCGCGGAGCAGGCGCCCGAGGCAATTGCCGTGATCGAACAATTTGCCAAGCGCCAGCGCGCGCCGATGGTGACCGCTGGGCAGGAATGGCACGTCAATGTCGAGCGTGGACGTCTGGTCTATCAGGACGATCGCGGCCTGATGGATCTGGCGGCGCCGCGGCTGTTTGGCCGGCATCAATTCGATAATGCCGGTCTTGCGATTGCGACGCTGCGCGCGCTGAACGCCTTCAAAATCGAACCGTCCGCATTCGAAGCCGGTATCGTCAATGCCGAATGGCCGGCGCGAATGCAGCGGCTGGCGTCGGGCGCGCTGGTGGAGATGGCTCCCCTGGGCTGCGAGATCTGGCTCGATGGCGGCCACAATGCCGAGGGTGGCCGCGTCGCCGCGGCGGCGCTGGGCGATCTCGAAGAACGTGTCCCGCGGCCGCTTGTCGTGATTGTCGGCATGATGGCCAACAAGGATGCCGGCGCATTTCTCGCCAATTTCGCCGGGCTGACACGCCACATCATCGCGGTGCAGATCCCGGATCGTGATAACTCCATGCCGCCGGATCGACTAGCTGATGCGGCGCGGCATCTGGGCATGCGGGTCGAACCTTCAGCCAGTGTCGCAGCCGCGCTGCATTCGCTGACCCGCCTCGCCTATGAAGCGCCGCCGCGAATCCTGATCACGGGATCGCTGTATCTCGCGGGTCACGTGTTGGCCGCCAATGGCACGCCGCCAAACTAAAACGGCCGGCTATTCGCCGGCCGTCATAACCAAATCATTTCGACAGAAGATCAGACCGCAGCGGTGATCCACTGCTGCAGCTTCTGCTTCGGCGCAGCGCCGACCTGGCGCGAAGCCATCTCGCCGCCCTTGAAGATCATCAAGGTCGGGATTGACATCACACCGTACTTCGAAGCCGTCTTCGGGCTCTCATCGACGTTCAGCTTGACGATCTTGACCTTGTCGCCCATCGCGCCGGAAATCTCGTCGAGCGCGGGCGCGATCATGCGACAGGGGCCGCACCATTCGGCCCAGAAATCGACCACGACCGGGCCGGTCGCATTGAGCACTTCGGCTTCGAAATCGGCGTCGGAAACCTTGCCAACGGACATTGGGGTACCTCACTCAGTTTGAAGGAAAACGCGCGCCTAGAATCGCGCTTGAAAGATAGAACCAACGTATGAACGCGATCTCACCGGGTCAAGCGTGGTCACGCTGAGATGATGGATGCGAGCTGCGCGTCCAGCGCGGGGGCAGAAATCTCCATCAATTCAGGGGTTTCGGTCCAAAGCAGTGCAGCCCGGACCAAACGGCCCGGATAGAGCTTCTGCAGCACCGCCCGGTAAAGCGCGAGCTGGCGGACATAGCCCAGGGGAGCCTCGGTCGCCCGGCCGGGCGGGGCGTGGTTGGTCTTGTAATCGACGATCAGGACCTCGTCTGGCGTCACCACCAGCCGGTCGATCTGCCCTGAAACCAGCGGCCGTCCCGGCTGGTCCAGCCGCCCGACGATCGAGACCTCGGCGCGGCTGCCGGCGGCGAAAACCGCCTCGAAGCGCGGATCGGCGATCAGGGCCATCAGTTGTTCGGCCAGCGCGCCGCGCTCGTCGGCGCTCCATCCGCCGGCGTTGCGGGCGAGATAGGTCAGCGCCGCGGCGTGGCGGCGGTCCGGGGCGACATCGGGCAGGGATTGCAGCAAGCGATGCACCAGCGTGCCGCGCTGCAGGGCGCGGGTACGGGCCTGCTGGGCTTCGCCGGTTCGAACACGATGCGCTTCGTCGTCGGCCGGGTCCGAGGGACGCAGCAGGACATCGGCGGCGGCCTCCGGCGGAGCCGGGGTGAGCAACCATGACGGCAGCGCCGTCGGCGTTGATGGCGCGGGGGTGGCGACCACGGCGCCGGTCGCGTCCGCGATATCTTCCGGTCGCGAATAGCGCTTCACCACGCCGTCGCGTGGCGTGTCGAACTCCTGCAACTCGAGGCTGGAATTGCCGAGACCCCGGACGATCAGATCGTACCAGGAGAGTTTGCGCACGGTCTTCATGTTGCCGGGCATGCAACCGCCGATGATCAGCCGATCGGCCGCGCGCGTCATCGCTACATACAACAGCCGGCGGTATTCGTCCTCGGTCTCACCCAGCATCGCAACCCGCGCCGCCGCGACGGCGACGGGATCGTCGGCCTTCTTGCCGGCCCACACCACAACGCCCGGCGCATTTGGCGCGGCGTTGCCGCGCGGCAGGCGAATGAGCCGCAGCCGCTGGGTATCGGAAGGCGATGAGGTCGTATCGACCAGAAACACCACCGGCGCCTCGAGACCCTTGGCGCCGTGCACAGTCATGACCCGGACTTCGTCGCGCGAGATTTCCATGTCGCGCTTCACTTCGAGGTCGGCGGCGCGCAGCCACGCCATGAAGCCCTGCAGCGAGGCGGGCGCCTTGCGCTCATAGCCCAAAGCAAGTTCCAGAAACTCATCGAGTGCGTCATTGGCCTCATGGCCGAGGCGCCGCAGGATTCGCTGCCGGCCGCCGTCGCCGCCGAGCAGCCACGCATAGAACGCAAACGGTGTTGCGCTGACAAAACGGCGCTCGCATTCCGCAAGACGTTTTGCGATATCGCTGAATTTGCCATCTGCCGCCGCGTGGGCAAGCGCCTCGCGCAACGACCCCTCGCGTTGCGAGGCCAGTTCGAACAAGGCAGCCTCGTGAAGGCCGAACAGCGGGCTTTTCAAGGCCACAGCGAGCGCCAGATCGTCCTGCGGCAACAACAGCGCATCGGCGAGATTCATCAGATCGATGATCGCGATGTGTTCCGTGAGCTTGAGCCTGTCGGCGCCGGCCACGGGAATGCCGGCGTGTTTCAGCGCCTGGATTACCGCATCGAACGCGTTGCCGCGCCGTCGCACCAGCACCAGCATGTCGCCGTAGCGAAGCGGACGGCGCGCGCCTTCCGATCCGGTCATCGTGCCGCTTTCGACCAGCCGCCGGACCTCGGCCTGAATGCGCCGGGCGAGTTTGACCTCCGGGCTTGTCAACGCCACGCCGTCGAACGGCGCGCGCCAGCCCTCGATGTCGTCCTTCTCGTCGGCTTCCGCCAATTCCCAGAGCTCGATCACGCTTGGTCCGGCATCGTCGAGGGCCATATGCGGGGGCACGCCATCGCGATCGGAGGTGATGCTGTGATAGACGTCATCGATCGCGAACGCGCTTTCCACCGCGCGCAGCACACTTTGTCCGGAGCGGAAAGAGTAAGTGAACGAGATCGGGTCAAATTTGAGCCCCGCCGCCTTGAACCGGCTGTGGAAATGCTGCCGCCGGTCGGCGAGTTCGTGGGGTGCCGCGCCCTGAAACGAAAAGATCGATTGCTTCTCGTCGCCGACCGCAAAGATCGTGCGGACGACGCCGTCGCGCGCGCCGGCCCCCGAGGTGAATTCGGAAATGATATGGGCGACGATGTCCCATTGCCGGGGGCTGGTGTCCTGCGCCTCGTCAATCAGCACATGATCGACGCCGCGGTCGAGCTTGTAATGCACCCAGCCGGAGGAGACCCGGTCCAGCATTTCCAGCGTCTTGTCGATCAGATCGTCATAATCGAGCAGGCCGCGCTCTTGTTTTTCGCGCCGGTAATTAGCGGCCGCGGCGGTCGCGATGTGCAACAGCGCCTGAGTGCGATCCCGCATTGTCACCGAGCGGCGGCGTTCGATCAGCGGGCCGAGGCGCTCGGCCTCCCGCTCGAACAGGTTGGCGATCGCCCGGTTGTTGTCAGCGAATTTCTTGGTCACCACCGTTTTGCGCGGGGTGCGGTCGTCGGTCAGGAACACGCTGAGATATTCGTCGACCTGCGCGCTGCCGATAAAGGCCAGCGCTTCGCGAAGCTGCGCGGCCTGGTTCTGATCGGATTTGCTGCTGGTATCGAGGACTTCAGCGATGCCATCCCATCGCGACCGCGGCAGATGCGGTCCGTCGACGATCTCCAGCTCGACATCCTCGATGATGTCGTTTGGGCCGACATCCAAAGCGGCCGACATCTGCGCCGCCGCGATGTCCGCGCTGCCGGCGGCATCGGTCCATGCCATGAAATGATCGCGGCTCAGACACGCCTCGCGCACCACATCCTTGAACGTGACGTCGGCGGCATTGGCCATCGCGATGGTGAGTGCGCGGCCGGTCGCGCTGTCGGGATCGCGGGAAGCGTCGAGCAGCACCTTGAGATTGGCGCGTTCCATCATTTCGTTCTGGTCGCGGTCGTCGAGCACCGCGAAACGCGCGGGCACATTGGCCTCGAACGGAAATTGCTGCAGCAACCTTGTACACAGCGCGTGGATGGTCTGCACTTTGAGGCCGCCCGGCGTTTCCAGCGCGCAGGCAAACAGTTTTCGCGCTGTCATGCGCAATTTTCGGGTAGGTTGCGCGATTCCAGCTTCGACGATCGCAGCATCGAGCGCGGTGTCATCGAGCGTGACCCAATGGCCCAGCGTGGAGAATACCCGCTCCGCCATATTGGCGGCGGCAGCCTTGGTGAAGGTGACGCAGAGGATTTTCTCCGGCGGCACGCCGTCGAGCAACAGCCGGATTACGCGCTGCACCAGCACATGGGTCTTGCCCGAGCCGGCATTGGCCGACACGAATGCCGAGGAAGTGGGATCCGAAGCGCGCGCCTGCGTGGCGCGAACGGCATCGGGAATCGGGCGCGGCGCTTTCACCATTCCTCGATCCCCAGGCCGCCGGCCGCCGACCATTCCTTGATCCGGGCGAGATCGTCATAACTGCCGTAGCGGTTCGACCACATCGACAGATTGAGCGAAGTGTAGGCCTGGCTCTCGTTTTCGAAGGCGCGGATCAGCGCCTCCAGCTTCAGCCGCGCTTCGTCGGCGGCCGCATCGGGGAGTTGCGGCGTGTCGCTCTTGTTGACTTTCAACTCCAGCAACCGTTGCTCGCCGGGCGGATTATTGCCGCTGAGTCTGACATAGACGAGTTCGCTGACCGAACTATCCGCCGGAATATTGGCAAAGCCGCCTTCGCGCAGGATCGCGCCTTCCAACGTCAACTGCGGCGACAATCCCATCCGCACCTGCTTGCCGGTCGGAGGCTGACCCGTCTTGTAGTCGAGAATCGCGAAGGTTCCGTCATGGCGCCTCTCGATCCGGTCGGCGCGCGCCGACAGCACGAAGACGCGTTCATTATCGAGCGGGATCTGGATTTTGCCCGAGATTTCGGCCTCTATTTCCGCGACGTTGGTGCGGCGTACGGTTTCCCAATCCGAAAACCAGCTCGCGATACGCAGGAAGCGCGGCCACCACAGCGCCCGCGCTTCCGGCCGCTCCATCAGCGGCGCGAAATATTTCTGGCCGATGCTGCGTAGCGCGCCCGCGGGGTCGGATGGAAGGTTCTTGGCGAAAGTTTGTGTAAATTCGCCGAGCGCGTCGTGAATGGCCGAGCCGCGGTCGGCGGCCGATAGCGGCATGTCGACGGGATCGAGCGGCGAGAGCTTGAGAATGTATTTCGCGTAGATCGTATAGGGATCGCGCAGCCAGTCCTCGATCGCTGTCACCGACAACTTTAAAGGCCTGACCGCGCGCGGCGGCTTTGGAGCGGGCTGTTCGATCGGTTTGACCTCGGCGGGGCGATCAAGTTCAGCGGCGAAGCGAACATAATGCTCGCCAGCCGCGACGGCGGCTTTCCAGCGCGCCTCGCCTGCGACCGCTTCCAGCCGGTGCAGAAATCGCGACGCTACCGCTGGCGCACCGCCGACCTTCGCGGCGTGACTGAGAATGACTTCATCTGCACCGAGCAATTGGGCGAAGTCGTGCGCCGAGAGGCCGATGCGCCGTTCCGGCAGATCGAGGCCCAGTTCATGCCGCATCGGCCGGCTCAGCCATGGATCGATTCGCGGCGCCGGGGGCCACACGCCTTCGACCAGCCCGCCGATAATGACGCGGTCGGATTGCGTCAGCCGCGCTTCCAGCGGGCCGTAAATTCTCAAATGGGCGTTGGCGACTTCGGGCCGCCGCACCGTGCGGTCGCCGAAGGCGGTCTGGAACACCTCCGGATAATCGCCAAGCTGCGTCATCAGCCCGCTCGGCGATGCCTCGCCGAGCAGATCGTCAAACACGGAAGCCAGCGCCGATCCCTGCTGGCCCTCGAATGCCACCGCGACGCCATGCGCATCGCGCGACAGTTCTGTCAGGACCAGACGATGGCGTTCGGCGATCTCCGTAAAATCATACGGTTTCGATGGACTGAGACTCTCAAGCGGCGCGAGGGCGGCCCGCAATTGCGTGATCAGTTGATGGACGCGGTCGAGGTCTTCGTCCTTCAGCCCGGCCCTTGGCTCGGAACGATGGAGCGATGACGTCCTGTTGTCGCGGTATTCGATCAGTTCAAGCCGGAACCTCTCGAGGTCGCGCACCAGCCCTTCGCTTCCCGGTGGCGGCCGGGTGCCGCGCAACAGAGCCAGTTCGAGCACTTCGACGGCGTGCTTGAACGCGTCTTGCGCACCGCCCAATCGACAGAGTGGATGTTTTAGTAGCGCCAGCAGCGTCGGCGGTTCCAGTTCATTGGCGGCGGCCTCGGCGGCGAGGCGCGCGAAAATTCCCGCCGGCGTATCCATCAGCGAATCGCCGCCGGAATCGTCGAAAATGAGATTCCAGCGGCCGAGCGCCGCGGTCACACGCCGTGCCAATGCGCGATCCGGCGTCACCAGCGCGGCCGATTTGTTGAGGTGCCGCGCCTCGCGCATAGCAATCGCAATTGCCAGCGCTTCCATCTCGGAATTGCCGGCCGCGATGACCGCGAGGTTGGTCATGCCCAGCGAAATCTTCTCGGCGATCTCGGGCTGGGCCAGCCGATCGTGCCATTGCGCAGTCGCGTTGGATGGACGCATCGCTTCGGAAACCAGCACGTCGCGGCCAAGCGCCGCGGGCGTGCCCAGAATTTCAACGTCGCGGCGCTGGATACCCAACCGATCCAGCAGGGCGTGCATCGCGAATTGCGGATGGTTCGATGACGGCGATTCGGTGAATTTACCCCGCGCGTCCCTGACGCCGCCGATCATCTGCCAGGCAGCGTCGTCCAGATCGGTATCGAGCCCCGGCAGCACCACCGCGCCCTGTGGAAGTTTGGCGATGGCCTGCAGGAATCGCGCGGTCGCCGGCATCGAGCCGGTCGAGCCCGCCGCGATCACCGGGCCGTCATGATGCGCGGTCAGGCGTTTGGCTTCGGCCTCGATCAGGAGATCGCGCCGCGCTGCCGGTTCGATCTTCTGGATTTCTGCGAGATGTGCCGGCCAGGCCAGTCGCGCGATCCGCAAGAACTCGAGCGAGTATTGCCAATATTTATCGAGTTGATCCGGCACCAATCCGTCGAGCGCATCCCAGCCGACGCCGCGGATGACCATGTCGTCCATCAGGCGCGCGAGATCGCCGGCCAGCGCCAATGTCGATGCGGGTCCGCCGACTACCAGCGGTGCGGAGACCGGGCTCTTCGCCCACATCGCCACCAGCTTTGCCAGTGTGAGTCGGCGATCCAGATCGCCAAGCTTCGGCGGAATCTCCAGCGGCGCCATTCCGCCGTAGGTTTCCGGCTCTTCGGCGAACGCCAACTCGTCTTCGTCGATGTCGCCAAGCGCGACGATACGCGGTAGCAGCACCGCATCGGTGTTTAGTTCATCGAGAAAGATTTCCCGCGCCATGCGTCCGGCGCGGCGGGTCGGCAGATAGAGCGTGGCTTGTGTGAGCCGTTCCGGATTCGCGCGGGCTTCAAAGCCCTCGACCAGCCTGCCGTCGACCAGCGCCGCGATGACGCTGCGCAAGAACGGCACTGACGCTGGAACGCTGAAAACGCGCATGGGCTTCCTGATTCGGGATCAAGCCGCATCATGGCATGGGGCTATTTCGGGCGCGATTTTTTAATTCGGCGCGGATGATGCGCAGGGTGGGCAAAGCGTCAGCGTGCCCACCCTACGGGACGATGCCTTACGCCACGCTCTCCAGAAACGCCTCTTCCGCGGCGTGAACCGCGTCGGGGGTTCCGACATGCATCCACACGCCGTCCAGCCGAAGGCCGAACAGCCGCTCCTGCTCGTTGGCGCGGTCGAACATTTTGGTCAGCGAGAATTTGCCCGCGGGCGCATCGGCGAATTGTGCGGGCGACATGATGGCGACGCCGGCATAGACGAAGGGCACCACCTGATGCTCTTTTCGCTTGCGCAGTGCGCCGTCCGGCAGCATCGCGTAGTCGCCACGGCCGCCATAGCCGATACTGCTGGTGGTCGGTGCCATCAGCAACAGAATATCCATCCGTTCGGGGTCGAACGCGTCGGCCATCCGCGCCAGATTGGGCCGCACGCCATCGATCCATAGCGTGTCGGCATTGACATGGAAGAACGGCTCGTGGCCCAGCAACGGCAATGCCTTGACGACGCCGCCGCCGGTCTCGAGCACTTCGTCGCGCTCGTCCGAGATGATCACGCGGGGCTTGGTACGCGTCGCGACATGATCGATGATCTGGTCGGGCAAGTAATGCACATTGACCACGGCTTCGCTGACGCCGGCGTTGCCGAGCTTGTCGAGCACGTGATCGAGCAAGGTGCGGCCCGCCACCTGCACCAGCGGTTTCGGCATATGGTCGGTCAAGGGGCGCATGCGCAGGCCAAGGCCGGCGGCGAGGACCATGGCTTTGGTGGGCTTGACGGACATTTCAGAAACTTCTCGAACCGTGTTGCGTGCAGGTCATGCAGGCGCCGCGCGAATCATATCATGCGATTCCAGCGGCGCGCCATTGGGAGACTGCGATAATGGTCTGACATGACGGCTGTACGACGGCGGCCATGGATAGAATTACGCTTCGGCAGCCTGCGTACGCCGGGTCTTTTTCTTCTTGTCTTGTTTGAGAAAATTGACCCCGATCTGGTCGCCATTGACCCAGGCCAGTTCGCAGCGGCGGTAGGCCAGGCCGGTCGATGACAGCAGCAGGAAGAATTCCTTGAGATGCAGCCCCTCGACGGAACCGTCCACGGTGAGCTTGGCGCCGGTCTCCGAGATGTCTTCCATCGTGCAATCGCGCCGCCAGGTGCCGTCGATTCCCATCATATGCGCGGATATTCCGCGCTCGAATGTGACGCGCTCACCCCTTCGCCGTTCTGCCACCATGACTTAGCTCCGCGCCCTCAAGCAGCTGCCCTCTGTTTCAGAGTAGGATACGCCTGCAGATTAAGGGAAAATGGGCTAACGACCGGTAAATTACGGGGTCGGCGGGGGAACGTTGGCCGAATACCACTCCCGGATGCCCGAAAGCACGGGGTGAGCCAATGACCTGACAAGATAGGCCCAGATTCGGGGCTGGTGGCGCAGATATTGCGGTTTGCCGTCGCGCCGGTTGAGCCGCGCGAAGGTGCCAAGCAGGCGCGTATTGCGCTGCGCCGACATCAGGGCATAGGTCTCGGCGAAGCTGGCCGGATCGAACGTCTCGTCAACCGCGCGCCTGGCCTTGATATAGCGCGTCAGGAGTCCGAGTTCGGTCAACTCGGGCACGTCGATCCGCGCATCCTGCAACAGCGACGCCAGATCATAGGCGGCCGGTCCCAGCACGGCATCCTGGAAGTCGATCACGCCGACTTTCGACGTGCCCTCGCGCTCGCTGAGCCAGATCAGATTAGGGGAATGAAAGTCCCGCATCACCCAGGTGGTGGGAACCGCGGCCAGCTTGGTCAACAGCTCACGCCACATCGTGATGAATTCGGCCCGTAGAATATCAGATGATTCGGCGCCGCGATCCGGCAGATACCATTCGAGCATCAATCCGATCTCGACCAGCATGGCGTCGATATCGAAGACCGGCACGGCATAGGAGATGTGCGGCGCCAGCGGCAAAGTCTCGGGCAAGGCTTCGCGGTGCAGCGCCGCCAGCATATCGACCGCAGCTTCATAGCGCTCGGTGATCGGTCCGGGTGGATCGCCCTCGATGAAACCCGCGCTGCCGAAGTCTTCAGTGATCAGGAATCCCGTATCGAGGTCGGCGTGATGGATCGCCGGCGCCGAGAAGCCGCGCGCGCGCAAGCCCCCTGCGATCGCGACGAACGGCTTGACGTCCTCGGCCAGATGCACCGCGGCGCTATAGGACTTGCCGTCATAGATCGCGGGCCCGTCCGGCCGCCGCGGCGAGTTCATCAGGATGAAGACGCCGTCGTCACGGATCAGCCGTGCATAGGAACGCGTCGAGGCGTCGCCGGCCATCCGCTGTCGGCGGGCATCGATGAAATCGGAATCGGTGAGAAATTGCCGCAGCGCCTTCAGCCGGGTGACTTGTGCGGCTGATTTGCCATAGCCGGTGATTTCAGCGGCGCGGGCCGTCGATCCCAGCGCCGGACGATGGTTCAGCGCGATATCGATGCGATCTGTGGGGAGTGCGCCGGGCGCGCGCTCGGGCCATTCGATCAGCGCCACCGTGCCCTCGGGCAGCGGCAACAGGCCGATCTCTTCGAGTTCCAGCGGATCGTTGATGCGATAGAGATCCGCATGCACCAGCGGAAAGGGCGGCAATTCGTAGGTTTGCGCCAGCGTGAAGGTCGGGCTTGGCACCTCGACCGTCTCGTCGCCGGCGAGATAACGGATCATGGCGCGTGCGGCGGCGGTTTTGCCGGCGCCGAGATCGCCCGACAGCGTGACGACGTCGCCCGGTCCGAGCAACAGCGCCAGATCGGCCATCAAATGCGCGGTCGCAGTCTCGTTTGCGAGCGCCAGCGAGAATGTGCTGGAGCCGCTCATTCCGCGGCGTTGCGATGCGCGGCCTGATCGGTCGGAAAGTCGCACGTTACGGTCGTGCCTTTACCGACGATCGAATCGACGCGCACCCTGCCGCCATGCAGCTCGACGAACGACTTCACCAGCGGCAGGCCCAGGCCAGCCCCGCGATGCCGTGAGCCGTTGGAATGGCTTTCGAACCAGTCGAACACCTTGTCCTTGACCTCCGCGGGAATGCCGGGGCCGCGGTCGGTCACGGCGAACACCACATTATGCTCGGTACGCGTGGCGCTCAGCGTGATGGTGGAATCCGGCGGCGAGAATCCGACCGCGTTGGCGAGCAGATTATACAGCACCTGCACCACGCGGCTGCCGTCGCCGATGAAGCTGCCGATGTTGGGATCGACATCGACCTTGAGCTCGATCCGGTCGCGGGCCAGCCGGTCTTGAATCCCCTCGGCGGCATTGTCGATCGTCTTGCGGATATCGACCGGGCCAAGCTCGAGCGTCATCGCGCCGGCATCGATGGTGGCGAGATCGAGAATGTTGTTGATCAGGGCGAACAGCGAATTGGTCGAGGTCGTGATGTAGTTGAGGTATTCGGCCTGCTTGGGCACCAGGGGGCCGGTGGTGGTGTCGTTGAGCAGATGCGCGAAGCCGATGATGGTGGTCAGCGGCGAACGCAATTCGTAGGATACGTGGTGGACGAAATCGACCTTCATCTGGTCGGCGGTCTCCAGCGCCTCGTTGCGCTCGCGCAGCGCCCGCTCGACATTCTCGGTGTCGGTAATGTCCTGGAAGGTCAGCATGGTGGCGCCGTCGGGCAGCGGCATGGTCATGCAGTCGAGCACGCTGCCATCCTTGCGTTCCAGCTTCAGCGGCACTTCGACCCGGTTCTCGATCGCGGTGATTGCGTCGCGGATCGTGCGCCACGTAGCGGCGTCATCGAACAGCGGCCTGCACCAGGACTCCACCGTCTCGATATGGGGCCGCTCCTGCAGCGCCTCCGGTGACAGTTTCCACATCCTGGCGAAGGCGGGATTGAACAATTCGGCGCGGCCATTGCTGCCGAACACCGCGACGGCTTCGGCGAGATTGTCGAGCGTTTCCCGCTGCACCCGGATCAGGCCGTCGAAGCGCCGCGCCAGTTCCAGGCTTTCGGTGACGTCGTCGAACAAATACGTCACGCCGCCTTCCGGATTGGGCGTGGTGACGACGCTCAGTGCGCGGCCGTCCGGGAGATACCATGTCTCTTTCTCGGTCTCGACGGCGCGATAGGCCTCATGCAGCTTGGCTTTCCAGGCCCGGAAATCCGGCTGCTCCGGCAACTTACGCGCGGCGCGAAGCCGGTCGAGCACGCTCGAATCGTCCGGGTTGCTGTCGAGGAAGGTACGGTCGAGGTCCCACAGCCGACGATAGGAATCATTATAGAACGCCAGCCGCCGCTGGCCATCGAACACGGCGACACCGGAGGACAATTGATCGAGCGTGCGGCGATGCGCCTCCGCCATCCGCACCAGTGCGGCGCTGAGCGCGGTGGCCTCGGAGGCATCGATGGCGATGCCGGCGCGGCCGTCACCGACATTCATCGCGTACACGTCGTAAATGCGGCGCTCGCCGCCAACCACAATCGGCAGCCGCGCGTTGAAGGTCGCCGCGCCGCTCAGGACGCGTTCCATATTGTTGCGGTCGGCGCTGTCGAGCAGTTCCACGTCGCGATCGATCGCATCGGTGACGCTTGTGGCGTCGGCCGCCCTTGCATAGGCGGCATTGGCGTAAGCGAGACCGCCCTTGGCGCGCTTGGTCCAGATCGGCCAGGGGGCGGCGGCGGCGAAGCCGCGCAGCATCTCGGTTTCTTCCAATAGTGCCTTGTGCCGCAGATTGGTTTCCGCCAGTTCGCGGCGCAGTCCATTAAGTTCGCGAATCCGGACAATGGCCTGGCCGCCGATGGCGCGGCCCATGGCTTCCACCGCGTGGCCGTTCGAGGTCGAAAGATTGAGCAAAAAGCCCTCACCGGCCTCGCATAGCGCATCGACGGCGTGATCCATCTGCAGCGCCGGCTCCGGCGGCAACCAGGTGCCGAATGCGAGAATGCGCTGCGGAGACTGGTGCTGGGAATCCTGCGGCAGCAAAAGCGCGGTATCGCCGCTGATCTGCGGGCGATTGTCGCCAGCGGCCCAGGAGATCAGGATCTGGGGCTCGGCGAACAAAAGCGCGCGGAACCGGTCGGCCTCGCTTTGCAGGGCCTGAATATCGGTGCGCAGGCGCGCCTCGTTCCGTGCCGCACGGACCCGGTGCCGCATCAGCAGGATCGCTGCGACCACGGAAAAACCGAGCAACGCAAAGGCCGTCGTCAGCGCTGCGATTTCCTGGTGGTTCATTTCAAAGAAAGTTGTGATGGCATCCAGCAAAGGCAAGTCGCCGGCCTTCGCAGGCGTCGCCGAGACCACCGCCGTTACGCCAAGGGCAATCAGGCCGTTGCGCGCCAGTGAGGTGCACGACAGCAGGGTCCGACGCATCGCCGCGATCACGCCCGACATGGTTTGCCCCAAACCGCACGATTACACGCCCGGCGCTTCCCCCGCCGTTCGCGAATCGTATGACAATATCCCCAACGGGAGTCAGCGGGTAAGAGTCCAGACCGTGAACGCAAAATCCGGTGGCGAAAAAAGCGGAGCTAAATTTTTTGAGCGGTTTTTAATGAAAGTGAATCCGCTTTTTTACGGAGATTGGTGCCTGCAGAGATCAGCGCCCGGTTGAACCGAAGCCGCCGCTGCCGCGCGCGGTCTCGGTAAGCGAGGTCACGGGAACCAGTTCCGCCTGGATTACCGGTGCGATCACCATCTGCGCGATACGCTCGCCGCGCCGGATCGGAAATGGCGCATCGCCATGGTTGATCAGGAGCACGCCGACCTCGCCGCGATAATCCGCATCCACCGTGCCGGGCGCGTTCAGCACGGTCACGCCATGCTTGGCCGCCAAACCCGAGCGTGGCCGAACCTGTGCCTCATAGCCCGGCGGCAGCGCAATCGTCAGGCCGGTCGGGATCAGCGCATATTTTCCGGGCGCAAGAATCATCGGCGTGCCCTCGGGAACCGCGGCCAGCAGATCGAGCCCGGCTGCGTGCGCGCTCTGATAGGCGGGCAAAGCGAGGCCTTCGCCGTGTGGCAATTGCCGGATGTCGACCTTGGCTGCGCTCAAGAGGTTTTCTCCACGGTTGTTGTCAGGGTCCCGGCAATCTTCGCCACCAGCGCGCTGGCGACTTCTTCTTTCGTCATGACCGGCCAGGATTCAACTTTGATATTATCAACGTTGATGCCATTGGCGTCCCGCGTCAGCAGATGAACGGTATTGCGATCCCCGCCCATCACGCCGGTCGTGGGCGAGACATCATTGGCGACGATCCAGTCGCAGCCCTTGCGCACGAATTTGGCCTTGGCGTTTTCAATGAGGTGTTCGGTCTCGGCGGCGAATCCGATCACCAATTTCGGTCGCCTGTCAGGCAATTTTGAAATCGTCGCCAGGATATCGGGATTTTCGACGAGTTGCAGCGGCGGCATTCCCGTGGCGGTCTTTTTCAGTTTCTGCCCGCCGGCATTGGCGACGCGCCAATCGGCGACGGCGGCGGCGAAGATCGCGATGTCAGCGGGAAGCGCGGCTTCCACTTGCTTTAACATGTCGCGCGCGGACTCGACCGGGATCACCGATACGCCTGCCGGCGCATCGAGATCGACCGGCCCCGAGATCAGAGTGACATCGGCGCCGGCCGCCTGCGCGGCGGCGGCGATGGCGTAGCCTTGCTTGCCCGATGAGCGATTGGCGATGTAGCGCACGGGATCGATCGGTTCATGGGTTGGCCCCGCGGTGATCAGGACGCGCTGGCCTGCGAGTGGGCGCGACTGAGGAGGGCGCAGAATGCGCTCGGCGGCCGCGGCTATTTCCAGCGGCTCCGCCATCCGGCCCACACCAGCCTCGCCGGCTTCGGCCATTTCACCGGCATTGGGACCGATCATCGCGACGCCGTCGCGGCTGAGCTGTGCGACATTGCGGCGGGTCGCGGCATTGTTCCACATCAGCGGGTTCATCGCCGGCGCCAGCAGGATCGGTCCATTGGCTGCGAGCAGGATCGCGGTCGCCAGATCGTCGGCATGGCCGTGCGCCATCTTCGCCATCAGATCGGCGGTGGCGGGCGCAACCACGATCAGGTCGCAGTCGCGCGCCAGCCTGATATGGCCGGCATCGAATTCGCTCTCGGGATCGAACAGATCCGTATAGCAGCGCTCATTCGACAACGCGCTGGCGGTCAGCGCCGTGACGAATTGCTGTGCGGCTTTGGTCAGCACGCAGCGGACGTGGACGTGTCGTTCTTTAAGCCGCCGGATCAGGTCCAGCGCCTTGTAGGCGGCAATACCGCCGCCGATGATCAGGGTGACGCGCGGCTGGGCGGGTGCGGTGTTGTGGGCCTGTAAGGGCCCGGCGCGGCCTGTAGCGGCTCGGGGCGCCGGCAAGGGGATTGAGGAGCCATTCTGCGAGGCGTCGCGCAGGATCACCCGCACCTCATCCTCGACCGAGCGGCCGTTACGCGCGGCACGCAGCCGCAACTCGTCCCGGATGGCGTCGTCCAGTTTTCGGATGGTCAGGCTGGCCATGGTCATGCCCTGCTCGGAATGTATGCAATGCTATCATATCGTGATTGCATTGCAATCACATTTGCCGGACGGCCACCAGAATTCCGATAAAGGTGGCCGCAATGATCCAAAGCGCCAAAGTGCGCCAGCGGCTCTTGCGGCCCTCGGTCCGTCCCATTGCCGCGATGGTCTCCGGCGACAGCGTCAGACCTTCCCGGGTCATGGTCTCCAATTGCTCGATCACGGTCACCGCCCGCGTCGCGAGCGCCGGCAGGCCCGAGAACACCCGGCCGAGTTCGCCCGCGCCGGACATCGCCCCCTGGATGCGTCCGATCGGTCCGAGATTGCGCTCGATCCATTCGCGCACCACGGGATCGGCGATCTTCCAGATGTCGAGCTTGGGATCGAAGCCGCGCGCGACGCCCTCGACCACCACCATGGTCTTCTGCAAAAGAATCAGTTCGGGGCGGGTGCGCATGTCGAACAGGCCGGTGACCTCGAGCAGCAGGGTCAACAGCTTCGCCATCGAGATTTCTTCGGCGGTGCGATTATGGATCGGCTCGCCGATGGCGCGGATGGCCTGTGCGAAATTCTCGACCGAATGATGCCCCGGCACATAGCCGGCCTCGAAATGCACCTCGGCGACGCGGCGATAATTGCGCGTGATGAAGCCCAGCAGAATTTCGGCGAGGAAGCGCCGTTCCTTCAGGCCGAGCCGGCCCATGATGCCGAAATCAACCGCGACGAGCCGGCCGGAATCGTCGAGGAACAGATTGCCCGGGTGCATGTCGGCGTGAAAGAAGCCGTCGCGCAGCGCGTGGCGCAGAAAACTCTGGATCACCTTGCGCCCGAGCTCGGGCAGGTCGACCTGGGATTGCGAGAGCCGCACATGGTCGCTCAGCGCGATGCCGTCGATCCATTCCATCGTCAGCACGTTGTGGCTGGTGCGATCCCAGTCGACGGCCGGCACGCGAAAATCCGGATCGTCCCGGGTATTCTCCGCCATTTCGGAGAGTGCAGCCGCTTCCAGCCGCAGATCCATCTCCATCGCGACCGAGCGCGACATCGTATTGATGACCTCGACCAGGCGCAGCCGCCGGGCCTCCGCCGAATAGATCTCGGCCTTGTGCGCGACAAAGAAGAAATCGGAGAGATCGCGGCGAAAGCGCGAGCCGACATTGGGCCGCAACACCTTCACCGCAACCGAGTGGCGTTCGCCGTCGCGCTCGACTTCGCCGCGATGCACCTGCGCGATCGAAGCTGCGGCAACCGCGGGACCGAGGCTCGCAAACGCCTCCGCCACGGGGCGTTCGAGCGACGTCGCGATCACAGCTTCCGCTTCGGCTTGAGAAAACGGCGGCAGCCGGTCCTGCAGGCTTTCCAGGTCGCGCGCCATTTGGGCGCCGACCACGTCGGGTCTGGTTGCGAGAAATTGTCCGAGCTTGAGATAGGCCGGCCCGAGCCGCGTCAAGGCGCGCGACAGGCGCGGACCGGACTTGGCGCCGGGGCGCTCGACGATCCGCGCCAATTGCAGCGCGAGCTGGCCCGGTGGCGGCACCAGGCTGGGATCGACCACGCCGAACACGCCCTCGCGCGCGAACACGAAACCGGCGCGGGCCAGCCGCGCGATATGAGTCAGTGCGGAAATCACAAACGCCAGCCTGAATGCAGGGCCACGATGCCGCCGGAAAAGCTCTGCCAACTGACACGGGAGAAGCCGGCGGCGCGGATCATGTCGGCGAACGCGCCGGGCTTGGGAAATTTGCGGATCGATTCGACGAGATACTGATACGAATCGGCGTCGCCGGTGACAGCGCGGCCGAGCGGCGGGATCACCTTGAACGAAAACAGATCGTAAATGCGATCGAGCCCGGGCACATCGACAGCGGAAAATTCCAGGCACAAAAATCGGCTGCCGGGCTTGAGCACGCGAAATGCCTCGCTCAAGGCACGATCGATCTGCGGCACGTTGCGGATGCCGAATGCGATGGTGTAGGCGTCGAAGGCGCCGTTGCCGAAATCCAGCTTCTCGGCATTGCCTTCGACGAACGAGACCCGGTCGTCGAGATGTCGTGACGTGGCCCGCTCGCGGCCGACTGCAAGCATGTCGGAATTGATGTCGCAGACCGTGGCCTGAAAGCCGGAACCGGCCGCCTTGGCGGCGCGGAAGGCGATATCGCCGGTGCCGCCGGCCACATCCAACAGCGCAAACGGCGCATCGCTGCGCGGCGGGTTGAGCGCGTTGATCATCAGGTCTTTCCAGACCCGGTGCAGGCCGACCGACATCAGATCGTTCATCAGGTCGTAGCGGGACGCGACGCTGCGGAAAACGTCGTTCACCAGCGTCTGCTTGTCGCCTAACGGCACCTCCCTGAAGCCGAAATGTGTGGTTTCGTCAGGTTGATTCATCTCTTTACGCCCTCAAACTCGCGACCGCCGGACCATAGCGCGCCAGCCGCAATGGCGCTATCACGTCAGCCCCTCAAGGTGAATGCCGCGCATGCCCGAATTACCCGAAGTTGAGACCGTCCGCCGTGGCCTGCAACCGGTCATGGAGGGGTCGAAAATCCTGAAAGCCGAGACGAGACGAAAAGACCTGCGATTTCCGTTCCAGAAGGACTTTATCGCGCGGCTGGAGGGCCAGACCGTGACCGGTCTCGGCCGTCGCGCCAAATATCTGATGGCCGACCTTGAGTCGGGGGACGTGCTGCTGATGCATCTGGGGATGTCGGGCTCGTTCCGCGTCCTCAAGGAGGAGGGGCAGGCCAAGCCGGGCCAATTCCACCATCCGCGTAGCGAAGATCGCGCCCATGACCATGTGGTGTTTCATATGTCGTCGGGCGCGGCGGTGGTTTTCAACGATCCGCGCCGGTTCGGCTACATGAAGATCATTGCCCGCAAGGCGTTCGAGGACGAGCCACTGCTCAAAGGCCTCGGCCCCGAACCCCTGGGCAATGAATTCGATGCAAAAATGCTGGCGCAGTCATGCGCCAACAAGAAGACCAGTTTGAAGGCCGCGCTGCTCGACCAGCGCGTGGTCGCGGGACTCGGCAATATCTATGTCTGCGAGGCGCTGTTTCGTTCGCACCTGTCGCCGCGAAGATTGGCCGCGACGTTGGCAACAAAAAAAGGAGAGCCGACCGATCACGCCAAGCGGCTGGTCAGCGCCATTCACACGGTATTGAATCAGGCGATCAAGGCAGGTGGCTCGTCGCTGCGCGATCATCGCCAGACCTCAGGCGAACTTGGTTATTTCCAGCATTCGTTTCAGGTCTACGATCGCGAGGGAGAAAAATGCCAGACCGCCGGTTGCAACGGAATCGTGCGGCGCTTTACCCAAAACGGGCGCTCGACCTTCTGGTGCCCGCAATGCCAGAAGTGAGTCTCGGCGCGACTTAAGAAAGTCGAACCTCTATTTCCTCACGCAGATCACGCGCACCACGGCGCCTTTCGCATCCGCCGATCCGCCGATCACGTCGACGCTATTCGCTTTAAGAAATTCGTGCACGGCAGTCGCCGGCACCAGCACCGCTTGTGCGGCGGGGGTCGCATTCGGGGGACCGGCCACGATGGCCGGTTTCAACAATGCGACGCCGGCAAATTTGCCTTCGCTATCGAGCGCGGCGGCGCCGGAAAAGCCAACCGCCGGTGGCGGTGACAATGCGAGATCGCCGCCACTGCCGATTGACGTCATCGATGCCTTGACGCTGGAGGCCGCATTGCCGCCGCCCTGATTTTGCGGATCGGAAATACCCACGAGGTCGACACCCGATTTGGCCGCGCCATTGCCGAGCGATAACGGCTTCAATCCGCGCGCGCCGTAAAGGCGCAGCAGCGACAGACCGCGGTCCTTGTCCTCGGCGACGCGATCGGCATTGCCGAAGCCGGCAATCGTGATCGCAAGGCAGCCGTCGGTGACCTCGCGGTCGGCCAGTATAGCGCCGTCTTCGCTGACGACCACGCCGGTACCGTATTCAACGGTCTTGCGCGGCGCGGGTCCTGCGATCTGGGCGCCGCTGGGAAACGGATTGAACGCGCTCGACATCGCGATCACCACCGGCTCGACGGTATTTTCGGTAGCCTGATCGTAAAGGATGGTGAGGATGCGGACCTCGTCGCCCTTGAAAGTGCCGCGCACATAAAACTTCTTCAGGCCCTGCAAGCCCGACAGCACGAAGAATTCCGGCTTGACGACGGTGTAATCGACCGCGCGCCCGGGCGGTTCTTTCTTTTCCCGGTCGGCGAGTTTTGCTGTGGTCGGGTTGGCTTCCTTGCGCCGCGACAACTGAACCTGAATGGTTCCGGTGGGAGAGGTCCATTTGGCGCCGTTGGCGTCGCTGGTCTGTTGGGGCACCAGCTTGGTCGGAATGCCGAGCCGCACGCCGCTGCCTGCATCGGTGACGATCTTCCAGCCGGCATTGTCCTGCCGCCGCCGCGCGGTTTCGGCCAGCACGCTGCGTTCCTGCGGGTTGAGCACGCCGGTCTGTTTGCCGCCGCGCCCCTTCTGGAATTCCTTGATGGATTCCACCATGCGTTCGCTGACTTCGCCTGTGATCGCGCCGTTATACTGGCCCACCCAGGCCAGGTCGGACTGGATAGCGAGGCGATCCGCCTGCGCCATGGCATTGGCGGTATCGGCGGGGGCTTGCAGCGCGGGCCGGACCGGGACGGTCGCGACCGGTTTCGGCTTGGCGCCCGCGGTGGATGGCGGCGTCAGTTGCGCCTGGGCGGAGGTCCCCGCGGCCACGAATATCAATGTTGCTGTCAGCATCGATCTCATGACAAGTCTCGGGTCCCAAATTTCGCTTGTATTGAAGCGCACGCAATTAAGCACATCTGCTTGTGTCGGCAACAACAGGTCCGAGGTTCAGGAGATGTTCGTAAAGGATTTGATCAGGCCATGCTGAGCGCCGACGAACTCGAACGCTACGCCCGCCACATTGTGCTGCGCGAGGTCGGCGGCCCCGGCCAGACGGCGCTGAAAGAGGCCTCTGTGCTGGTGATCGGTGCCGGTGGCCTCGGCGCGCCCGCCTTGATGTACCTCGCAGCGGCGGGTGTCGGCACACTCGGCGTGGTCGATGACGACATTGTTTCGCTGTCGAATCTCCAGCGCCAGATCATCCACACCACGCCGGATATCAGCCGCCTTAAGGTCGACAGCGCCGCCGAGCAGATCTACAAGCTCAATCCCCATGTCCAGTTCGCCGCGCATGCAACGCGGCTTGACGCCGGCAACGCGTTGTCGCTGATCGGCGGCTACGATCTGGTGCTCGATGGTTCCGACAATTTCGAAACCCGCTATCTGGTTTCGGATGCGTGCTTTCTCGCGGGCAAGCCGCTGATCACGGCCGCGCTCGGCATGTTCGACGGATCGCTGACCACAATCCGCGCCCATGAGAGAAACCCCGAGGGCGAGTTCAATCCGACCTACCGGTGCTTGTTTCCGGAACCGCCGCCGCCGGGCACGGTGCCGGCCTGCGCCGAGGCTGGCGTGATGGGTGCGCTCGCCGGCGTATTGGGATCGATGATGGCGCTGGAGGCGATCCGCGAAATCGTCGGCTTCGGCGAGGGCCTGGTTGGGCGGCTATTGATGGTGGACGCGCGCGCGATGCGCTTCGAGACGCTGCGCTATCGGCGCGATCCGCTCAATCCGCTCAACGGCGATGCGCTTGTGATCACCGATCTCAGCGCGCATCAGTAAATTTTACGACGCCTTTAAATTTCAAGAAGCCTTGGCGGGCTTCTCGCTGTCCAGATGGGCCATTTGCTCCGCCGCGTAGCGCGTGCCGGCGGCGACGCCGGGCGGGAACATCTTGTCCAGCGTGGCCAAATGCGCCGGTGTCAGCGTGACATCGAGCGCTCCCAGCGCTTCGGTCAGGCGGTCGCGCCGCCGCGCGCCGACCAGCGGCACGATATCCTTGCCCTGCGCGCCGACCCAGGCAATCGCGAGTTGCGCCACGGAGATGCCGAGCTCGCTGGCGATTGCACGTAGCGGCTCAACCAAGGCCAGATTCGCATCGAGATTGCTGCCCTGGAAGCGCGGGGTGGCGTGGCGGAAATCCCGTGCGTTCGATTCGCCCTTTGACCAATGGCCGCTGATCAGGCCGCGCGCCAGCACGCCGTAAGCGGTGATGCCGATGCCAAGCTCGCGGCAGGTTTTCAGAATGTCGGTCTCGATGCCGCGCGCGATCAGCGAATATTCGATCTGCAGATCGACAATCGGATGGACGGCGTGGGCGCGGCGAATGGTGTCGGATCCGACTTCGGACAGGCCGATATGCTTGACGTAGCCGGCCTTGATCATATCGGCGATGGCGCCGACGGTGTCTTCGATCGGAACTGATGGATCAAGCCGCGCGGGGCGATAGACGTCGATGTGATCGACGCAGAGCCGCTGCAGTGAATAGGCCAGAAAATTCTTCACCGCGGCCGGACGACAGTCCATGCCGCCGAAACCGCGGGACGGATCGCGCAGACCGCCGAACTTGACGGAGATCTGGAGATTGTCGCGGCTGCGGCCCGTGAGGGCCTCGCGGATCAGCATTTCATTGTGGCCCATGCCGTAGAAATCGCCGGTGTCGAGCAGGGTAATTCCGGCCTCCAGCGCCGCATGGAGGGTGGCGATGCTCTCGCCGCGGTCGGCGGGGCCGTAGAAATCCGACATGCCCATGCAGCCGAGCCCGATGCTGGAGACGACGGGGCCGGTTGAACCGAGTTTGCGCTTATCCATGGGGGGCTCCTCAAAAATAGCGGCGGTTCATTCCGTACCGCCAACGGTGCACCGGATATGCGACATTTCGATTGAGACGATAAGATAGACAATGCCGAATGGTTTGTTCATTATATCGAACAATGAGCGATCCCGACCTTCGCGATCTCGACGCCTTTGTGGCCGTGGCCCGCACCCGGAATTTCCGCCGTGCGGCGCTTGAGCAACGCGTCTCGGTCTCAAGCCTCAGCCAGCGGCTGCGTGACATGGAGGAACGTCTCGGCGTCCGCCTGATGAACCGCACCACCCGCAGCGTCGCATTGACGGAAGCCGGCGAATTGCTGCTCAGCCGCATCGGGCCGGCGATGGGGGATGTCAGCGCGGCGCTCGATCAGGTGCGCGGGCTGCGCGGCGTGCCGTCGGGAAGGTTGCGTATCAATGCGCCGTCGCCGGCGATCGACCTGGTGCTGGCGCCGATGATCGCGCCTTTCCTGCGCGCTTATCCGCAGATCGATCTGGAGATCGTCGCGGAAAGTTCATTCGTCGATATCGTCGCCGATGGCTTCGACGCCGGCGTGCGTTACGGCGAACATCTGGCGCTGGACATGGTCGCGCTGTCGCTCAGCGGACCGCAGCGCTATGCGGTGGTGGCGTCGCCCGATTATGTCGCGCGGCATGGCAAGCCAAAACACCCCAAGGATTTGCTCGATCACCGTTGCATCAGTATCCGCTTTGGCACCGGCGTGCTGCAGGAGTGGGAGTTCGAGAAGGCGGGACAGGTGATGAAGGTATCACCTCCGCCAATATTGATCGCGAACTATGCAGGTCTCGTGCACCGCGCCGTGCATGATGGGCTTGGCTTTTGGCTGACCTTCGAGGGCTATGTGCGCGAAGCCGTCAAATCCGGCGCGCTGGTCAGCGTGCTCGACGACTGGTGCACGCCGTTTTCGGGACCATTTCTGTATTATCCGAGCCGCCGCCAACTGCCGCCCGCGCTCGGCGCGTTCGTGGCCTTTGTCGCCGAATGGCGCAAGCAGGAGCGGCGCAAAAGAAAAGACGCTTGAATGATTACAACATGCTCGGCAGCACGCGATCCGGCGGCTTGTGATTGTCGAGGAAGGCGCGGATGTTGATGATCACCTTCTCGCCCATCTCGACCCGGCCCTCGATCGTCGCCGAGCCCATATGCGGCAGCAGCGCCACCTTGCCGGCTTTCGCCAGCCGGAGCAGTTTTGGACTGACCGCGGGTTCGTTCTCGAACACGTCGAGGCCGGCGCCGGCGATGTCGCCGGCTTCGATCAGCTTGACCAGCGTGTCTTCGTCGATCACCTCGCCGCGCGCGGTGTTGACGATATAGGCATCCTTGCGGATCAGCTTCAGCCGCCGCGCCGACAGCAAATGAAACGTCGCCGGGGTGTGCGGACAATTCACCGAGATGATGTCCATCCGCGCCAGCATCTGGTCGAGGCTTTCCCAATAGGTCGCACCCAACTCCTCGGCGATCTTGGGCGCGACGGGTCGGCGGTTATGGTAGTGAATCTGCAGGCCGAAGGCGCGCGCCCGGCGGGCTACGGCTTGGCCGATGCGGCCCATGCCGATGATGCCGAGCCGCTTGCCGCCGATGCGATGACCGAGCATCCAGGTCGGCGACCAGCCCGGCCAATGCTTGCCGTCGGTCAGCACCGAGGCGCCCTCGATCAGCCGGCGCGGCACCGAGAGAATCAGCGCCATGGTCATGTCGGCGGTGTCTTCGGTCAGAACCTTCGGCGTGTTGGTCACGGTGATGCCGCGCGCATGGGCCGCCACGACATCGATATTGTCGACCCCGTTGCCGAAATTGGCGATCAGCTTCAGCGTGCATTCCGGCTGCTTGAGAAGCTCTTCGGTGATCTCGTCGGTAACGGTTGGAACCAGCACGTCGGCTGTGCGAACGGCGTCGGCGATCTGCTCCGGGCTCATCGGCGTATCGTCGAGATTGAGCCGCGCGTCGAACAATTCGCGCATGCGGGTTTCGATCGAGTCCGGCAGCTTGCGCGTGACGACGACGAGAGGCTTTTTCTTGACCGACATGTCCTGCTCTCGCGAGGTTGTTCAGACCTCATTAACCCGGTTGTTCGACACTGCCGCGACCGCGTGGTGCCGTCGTTGGCTTCTCGGTTCGCTCTAAGGTTTCTTTGGTTTCCCGAGGGTTTTCTTCAGGTTTTTCGCTAGGGTTTTCCTGGGTTTCCCCCCGGATATCGCCCTTGCGATTTCCCAAGGGAACATTCGGGCTGTTGTTGGTTTTCGGCGTTCTGTCCTCTCTAGCAGAAGGCCGGGCCAAGACAAGAACCCCTGAGGGAACCGGGTCTCACGACCCGAAGGGCTGCCAGCACGGGGGTACGGGTTTTTGAGAGATCGGTTGCGCGTGTTTCAGCTCAAAGAATTTGGGCTGGGTTCTCGGCAGGAGACGAGTTGATGGCGTTGAGGCGTTTCTATTCTGTGGTGGTTGTCGCGGGTTGCTTGCTGGGGGCCTCGGTCGGCACGGCATTGTCGGCAAAGGATTCGGCGCTCACCACCAGCGGTCTGCCGGTGCCGCGCTATGTCAGCCTCAAATCCGATCATGTGAATGTCAGGGCCGGCCCGACCAAGGATAACGACGTCGCCTGGGTCTACACCCGCTCCGGCCTGCCGGTTGAGATCACCGCCGAGTTCGAGAACTGGCGCCGGGTCCGCGATTCCGAAGGCGCCGAAGGCTGGGTCTATCATTCGCTGCTGTCAGGCCGCCGCACCGCCGTCGTCACCATGAAGAGCAAGGACGATCTGGCGCCGCTGCATGATAGCGCCGATGGCGCCAGCGCGATCGCCGCCCGTTTGCAGGTCGGTGTCGTGGCCCAGGTCAAGAAATGCACATCCGGCTGGTGCCACGTCGCCGGCAACGGTTTCGATGGCTGGATCGAACAGCAGCGCCTGTGGGGCGTCTATGCGGACGAGAAGGTGGAGTGAGATTTTTGTCATTGCCGGGCTTGACCCGGCAATCCATCGCGCTTCGAAAAGCATTTCGTGAAGTGATGGATACGCGGGTCAAGCCCGCGTATGACGATTTCGCGTCTTTCGCTCAGCGCTTCTTGCGCAGCCGGACGACCATGTCGACCCGGGCGATCTCATAGCCCTCGGGCACTTCGGGCATCTTCTGCAGCACCAGATGCGGATCCGGAATATCGACCAGCTCGTGGTTGTTCTCGAGATAGAAGTGGTGATGCGTCGTGACGTTGGTGTCGAAATAGGTCTTGGTGCCGTCGACGCTGACCTGGCGCAGCAAGCCCGCATCGGTGAGCTGGTTGAGCGTGTTGTAGACGGTGGCGAGTGACACCGGGACCTTGGCGAGGGTCGCCTCCTCGTACAGCATTTCCGCGGTGAGATGGCGCGCGCCCTTGCCGAACAGGAGCCAGCCCAGCGCCATGCGTTGACGGGTCGGGCGCAGGCCCGCGGCCTGCAGCATCTCGTTGACGTCGTGCCACGGACAACCGGTCAGTGCCGGCTGGTGTCCCGCAAGGTGGGCCACGGAATCGGCGGCGTCATCATTCAACATCGAATCGTTGTCGTTCATTTCCACGTCCGGCACCGCACTCGTTCTGCACTATCTCAGGAAAATATAGAGGGGAAACCCGGTAGATGCAAGTTTTTCGCAACTAGAACCGGCGCAAGGTTAAGCCGATGACCGGAAAACGCGGCTATTTGCCCTGGCGGGGCGCTTTGCCACCCGCTGGGCCTATGATAGAGAGCGCGCGGACATAGCCTTGCGTTTTCGGCAAAGGCGAGCACTGGTTGCTGCAGGACCTTATCCTGACCTGTGGTTTCAGCGCCAATCGGTCAAAATTGGCGTGCTTCCTACGCGAAACAGGTCCATTTCGCTCGAAAACGCTTCCTCAGGACTTTGAAAAGGCTGGCACCATGCTGGATCGGCGCGGCGGTTATGAATACGAAGATCTGCTGGCATGCGCCCGCGGCGAGCTGTTCGGCCCCGGCAACGCCCAGTTGCCGCTACCGCCGATGCTGATGTTCGACCGCATCAGCGAGATATCGGAGACCGGCGGCGAGCATGGCAAGGGTGTCGTCCGCGCCGAACTCGACGTGAAGCCGGACCTCTGGTTTTTCGGATGCCATTTCAAGAACGATCCGGTGATGCCGGGATGCCTTGGTCTCGATGCGCTCTGGCAGATGGTTGGATTTTTTCTGGGCTGGACCGGCGGCGCAGGCCGCGGCCGGGCGCTGGGGCTCGGGGAACTGAAGCTGGCCGGACAGGTTCTGCCGAACGTCCGCAAGGTTGTGTACAACATCGATATCAAACGGGTGATGCGTTCAAAGCTGGTGTTGGGTATTGCCGATGGCTGGCTTTCCATGGACGGCGAGATTATCTATCGCGCGAAGGATCTGAAGGTCGGGCTGTTCAAGCAGGACACCGCACCGCAATCGGGAACATAAGCTACCTGCTGCAGCGCAAGAGACGGCATTCAGATTGATAACGGTCATAATAACGTAACGACAGGGCGAGGCGATCATGAAGCGGGTTGTCATCACGGGGATGGGCATCGTCTCATCCATCGGAAACAACACCCAGGAAGTGCTGGCGAGCCTCCACGGGGCAAAATCCGGAATCACGCGCGCTGAAAAATATGCGGAGCTCGGTTTCCGCTCCCAGGTTCAGGGGGCGCCAACACTCGACCCGTCCGCGATGATCGATAGGCGTGCGATGCGTTTCCTCGCCGAAGGCTCGGCGTGGAATCACGTCGCGATGGAACAGGCGATTCAGGATTCCGGCCTCGGGCCGTCGGAAATTTCCAACGAGCGTACCGGCATCATCATGGGCTCCGGCGGCCCGTCAACCCGCACCATCATTGAAGCGGCCGATACCGCCCGCACCAAGGGGCCGAAGCGGGTCGGCCCGTTCGCGGTGCCGAAGGCGATGTCGTCGATGGCTTCCGCGACGCTCGCCACCTGGTTCAAGATCAAGGGCGTGAACTATTCGATCTCATCGGCCTGCGCCACGTCGAACCATTGCATCGGCAATGCCTACGAGACCATCCAGATCGGCAAGCAGGACATTATTTTTGCCGGCGGCTGCGAGGATCTCGACTGGTCGATGTCGGTGCTGTTCGACGCGATGGGCGCGATGTCGTCGAAGTACAATGATACGCCCGCGACCGCCTCGCGCCCCTATGACGTCAGCCGCGACGGATTTGTCATTGCCGGCGGCGCCGGCGTGGTCGTTCTCGAAGAACTTGAACATGCCAAGGCGCGGGGCGCGCGCATCTATGGCGAGATCGTCGGCTACGGCGCCACCTCCGACGGCTATGACATGGTCGCTCCTTCGGGCGAGGGCGCCGAACGCTGCATGAAAATGGCGATGTCGACGGTCAAGACCAAGATCGATTACATCAATCCGCATGCGACCTCGACACCTGCCGGCGATCCGCCTGAAATGGAGGCGATCCGCAAGGTGTTCGGCACCGGCGAGGCGTGTCCGCCGATCTCCGCGACCAAGGCGCTGACCGGCCATTCGCTCGGCGCCACCGGCGTGCAGGAAGCGATCTATTCGCTGCTGATGATGAACAATGGTTTCATTTGCGAAAGCGCCCACATCACCGAGCTCGACCCGGTGTTCGCCGACATGCCGATCGTGCGCAAGCGCATCGACAATGCCAAGCTCGGCACCGTACTTTCCAATTCCTTCGGATTCGGCGGCACCAACGCCACGCTGGTGTTCAAGCGGCTGGACGCGTGAGACTGCGCGCGACCTGAATATCCCAATTCATCGTCATGCCCGGCCTTGTGCCGGGCATCCACGTCTTTAAACTCCACATCGAAGACGTGGATGGCCGAGATAAATCCGACCAATACACAAGAGAAGGTACTCGGACGATGCAAGACCTGATGAAAGGCAAACGTGGATTGATCATGGGCATCGCCAATGATCATTCGATTGCCTGGGGCATTGCCAAGGCGCTCGCGGGGCAGGGCGCGGAACTCGCTTTCACGTTTCAGGGCGATGCGCTCGGCAAACGCGTCAAGCCGCTGGCGCAATCGCTTGGCGTCGAACTGGTGCTGCCCTGCGATGTGGAAAATATCGCCAGCGTCGATTCCGTGTTCGAGACGCTGCGCGACAAATGGGGCCAACTGGATTTTCTGGTTCACGCCATTGCGTTCTCCGACAAGAATGAGCTGAAGGGACGTTACGCCGACACCAGCCGCGAAAATTTCTCGCGCACGATGCTGATATCGTGTTTCTCGTTTACCGAATTGGCCAAGCGCGCGGCTGAGCTGATGCCGGCTTCGGGCGGCACCATGGTCACGCTGAGCTTCGGCGGCTCCACGCGGGTGATGCCGAACTACAATGTGATGGGCGTGGCCAAGGCGGCGCTGGAAGCTTCGGTGCGGTATCTTGCGGCCGATTTCGGGCCGCGCGGCATTCGCGTAAATGCGATTTCGGCCGGACCGATTCGCACCCTGGCGGGTTCGGGCATCGGCGATGCGCGCACCATGTTTGCGTTCCAGCAGAAACACTCACCGCTCGGCCGCGGCGTGACTCTGGAAGAGCTGGGCGGTTCGGCGCTGTATCTGTTGTCGGAACTGTCAGGCGGCGTGACCGGCGAAACCCATTTCGTCGATTCCGGTTACAACGTGATTTCGATGCCCCGGCCGGAAGATTTAAAGGACACGGCGGAGTAGCGATTTCAGCAGCCGTGGCAGCCGTAGGGTGGGCAAAGCGAAGCGCGCCCACCACTCAACACAACAAATCAGCGATAGATTGGTGGGCACGGCGCGAAGACGCGCCTTTGCCCACCCTACGATTCTTCGCTCATCCCGCCGCAAGCACGCCCGCGCGCTGGAACGCCGGCCGTGCGGCGCAGCGGTCGATGTAACGCTCAAAGGACGGGCGCGACGGCACCATCTTGAACAGCCGCACCGCAAAATTCAGGCCCGAGCCGATCGCGATGTCGGCGGCCGAGAAATTCTCGCCGAGCAACCACGGTCCCTTGGTCAGCGCAGCGTCGAGCACATCGAATACCTTTTGCGCATCGCCCCAGCCTGCGGCCACCGGATTCATCTCGATCTTGGTGGCGACCTGCACCATCGCGGGTTCGACACAGCCCGGCGCAAAAAACAGCCAGTAGAGATATTTCGCGCGCAAGGGATCGCCGAGCGGCGGCGCCAGCCTCGCTTCGGGGTAGCGTTCGGCGACATAGGCACAGATGGCCGCCGCTTCGGCGAGCGTCGCGTCGCCGTCCTGCAACGCCGGAACCTTGCCCATCGGATTGATCGCGAGATATTCAGGCGCCTTCTGCGCGCCGGTCGAAATGTCGGTCAGCACGCGTTCATAAGGTTGCCCGGTTTCTTCCATCAGCCACAATGCGGAAAACGATCGCGAGCGCGGCGACCAATAGAGCTTCATCATCGGGCAGGCTTCCTATTCTTCCACCGATAATACTTCATGACGTATCCGGTCATGGGCTCCATTTTTTCGTGTTCGAACACAAAACCTTCACGTTCATACCAGCGCCAGGCCTTTTCGTTCTCGCGAACGCAGCGCAGCTCGATTTCGTCGGGCATCTGCCGGCGTGTGAAAGCGAGCAATGTCCGTCCAAGGCTGCGCCCCTGATATTCCGGGGCGACGAATAACATGTCGAGATACTTTTTAGGCAAATGCAGCGCCAGCATGGCCGCCAGTGTGCCGTCATCGTCGGCGACGTAAAGGCTCCAGCCGTTTTCGGTTTCGAGTGCGATACGCGCACGCAATTGGGCCAGCAGAAAAGGACTGGCCTCTGCGAGCCCGGTGGAGACCCAGCTATTCATCCAGACCCGGGCGACCGCGTCGTATTCGCCGGTCCGCGCGGGACGGATGGTTGGTAATGGCATCGAACGCGTTCCGCGAGCGGAGGAGGGCCAGGATGGGGGCTTACTATAGCAAGCGGGGGGCTCGCCACAGGAATACACGATGATGGTCGCGCTCCGAAGAGCCCCACCCTGACCCTCCCGAGGTAATAGACTCTGCGTGCAGCGGGATTATTCCGAATCTCGCGGCAATGGCGCAAATAAAAAGGGCGGCTGTTCAGCCGCCCTTTCGCTAACAAGAATTTCGGGAGCGATTACTCGCCGGCGGCTTCGCGCGGGGCTTCCGCCTTTTGCTTGGCCTCGAGGTCTTCGCCGGTCACCTGATCGACCGCCTTCATCGACAAACGCGTCTTGCCGCGATCGTCGAAGCCGAGCAGCTTGACCTTGACCTTGTCGCCTTCCTTGACGACGTCGGAGGTCTTCTGCACGCGGTTGCCCGCGAGCTGGCTGATGTGAACGAGGCCGTCCTTGGCGCCGAAGAAGTTCACGAACGCGCCGAACTCCATCACCTTGACCACGGTGCCGTCATAGATCGCGTTGAGTTCCGGATCTGACGCGATCGACTTGATCCACTTGATCGCCGCCTTGATCGATTCGCCATCGGCGGAAGCGACCTTCACGGTGCCGTCGTCCTCGATGTTGACCTTGGCGCCGGTCTTCTCGACGATTTCGCGGATCACCTTGCCGCCGGTGCCGATCACTTCACGGATCTTGTCGGTCGGGATCTTGAAGGTCTCGATGCGGGGTGCGTATTCGCCGAGTTCGGCACGGGCCGCGGTCAGGGCCTTCGACATTTCGCCGAGGATGTGGATACGCCCGTCCTTGGCCTGGCCGAGCGCGACCTTCATGATCTCCTCGGTAATGCCGGCGATCTTGATGTCCATCTGCAGCGAGGTGATGCCGTGGTCGGTGCCGGCGACTTTGAAGTCCATGTCGCCGAGATGATCCTCGTCGCCGAGAATGTCCGACAGCACCGCAAAGCGCGTGCCTTCCAGAATGAGGCCCATCGCGATACCCGCGGTCGGCCGCTTCAAGGGAACACCCGCATCCATCAGCGCCAGCGAGGCGCCGCAGACCGACGCCATCGACGACGATCCGTTGGATTCGGTGATCTCGGAGACCACGCGCACCGTGTAGGGGAATTCGTGGTGCGGCGGCAGCACGGGGTGGATCGCGCGCCAGGCGAGCTTGCCATGGCCGATTTCACGCCGCTTGGTGCCGCCCATGCGCCCGGTTTCACCGACCGAGTAGGGAGGGAAATTGTAGTGCAGCAGGAACTGCTCTTTGTAGGTTCCCGACAGCGAGTCGATGTACTGCTCGTCCTCGCCGGTGCCGAGCGTGGTCACGACCATCGCCTGGGTCTCGCCGCGGGTGAACAGCGCCGAACCGTGGGCGCGGGGCAGGATGCCGACTTCGGCGATGATGTTACGCACGGTCTTGGAATCGCGGCCATCGATGCGCTTGCCGGTGTCGAGGATGTTCCAGCGAACGATCTTGGATTCGAGTTCCTTGAACACGCCGGCGACGCGCAGCTTGTCGTATTTCGGTTCCTGGCCTTCCGGGAAATAGTGCGCCATCACCTTCTCCTTGGCCTTGCCGACCGCGGCGTAGCGGTCCTGCTTGACCGGAATGGCGTAGGCCGAGCGCAGATCGGTCTCGATCAGCCCGAGCATTTCCTTTTCCAGCGCGCTTTCGTCGACGACCTTGACGTCGCGCGGTTCCTTGGCGGCCTTCTCGGCGAGCTCGATGATCGCATTGACCACCGGCTGGAAGTGCCGATGTCCGAACATCACGGCGCCGAGCATGATCTCTTCGTTGAGTTCCTTGGCTTCGGATTCCACCATCAGCACGGCGTCGGCGGTGCCGGCGACAACCAGGTCGAGCTGGGTTTCGACCATCTCGTCGAGCGTCGGGTTGAGAACGTATTCGTCATTGACGAAGCCGACGCGGGCAGCGCCGATCGGGCCCTTGAACGGTGCGCCTGACAGTGTCAGCGCGGCCGAGGCCGCGACAACGGCCAGAACGTCAGGATCGTTTTCCATGTCGTGCGACAGCACGGTCACGACGACCTGGGTTTCGTTGCGCCAGCCATCGACGAACAACGGGCGGACCGGGCGGTCGATCAGGCGGGAGACTAGCGTCTCCTTTTCGGTGGGCCGGCCTTCGCGCTTGAAATAACCGCCGGGAATGCGGCCGGCGGCATAGGTCTTCTCGATGTAATCGACGGTCAGCGGCAGGAAGTCGACGCCTTCGCGCGGCGCCTTGGCGGCAACAACGGTGGCGAGCACGACGGTCTCGCCATAGGTGGCGAGCACGGCGCCATCGGCCTGGCGGGCAATCTTTCCGGTTTCAAGCTTGAGGGGACGGCCACCCCAGTCGATCTCGACTGAATGAATATTAAACATTGTGATTTTCTTTCATGGGTTCACGAAAGCAGGGACGCCTGAAACGCAAAGACCATGCGCAAGATTGCGAGATGTTGAGCGCATTGCGCGATCAGCATCCAGCGATCCTGCCATGGTCTTTGATTTTCGAATGGCGTCCATCCTTCCGATGGTACGGGCTTCTTGCCCGTTACACCCAGCCGCCGGATTGCGGCTGGATACGCCGCGCGGACGTTATAAAGTCCGCGCGCAAATACGCGCGCAGGATGCGCGCGTGAACTGTACTCAGCGGCGAATGTTGTGCTTTTCGAGCAGCGTCTTGTAACGCGCCTCGTCCTTCCGCTTGATGTAGTCAAGCAGCGAACGGCGCGTTGCGACCATTTTCAAAAGCCCCCGGCGCGAATGATTGTCCTTCACGTGGGATTTGAAATGTCCGGTAAGGTTGTTGATGCGTTCCGACAGGATCGCAACTTGGACCTCGGGCGAGCCGGTGTCGCCGGCCTTGTTGGCATTGGTCTTGATGACTTCCGCTTTGCGTTCTGCGGTAATCGACATCGTCAGATACTTTCATTGCTGCGAGCCGAACTGGCAGTCAGTCCGGTCAGGTTGAACACGCGCTTGGGGATGAGTTCGCCATTGCCAATTTCGGCGAGGGCCAAAAGCCGGCCTGCCACCGTGACATAGACTGTGCCGCTACTATTGGGCGCATCCCGTCCGCGCAACAAAACGGCCTGGCCCCGATGGAGCCTTGCCGCATCAGCCCGTGTGACGGCCAGTGCCGGGATGTCGTCCAGCGCGGTCTCAACGGGCAAAAGCGCGTCGGCGAGGCTGCCCTCGCCAGACGCGGCTCTATCGCACAAAGCCTCCAACTGTTCCAGTGGAATCATGTCCGCCTCACCAAATGGGCCAACCAGGGTCCGTCGCAGGGCGCAGATATGGCCAAAACAGCCGAGCAGCCGGCCCATGTCGCGGGCCAGCGCCCGTACATAGGTTCCCTTGCCGCATTCGGCTTCGAATACAGACCGGCTACTATCTAACTGTTCTACAAGGGATAATTCGTGAATCTCGACCGGGCGCGGCTTCAAATCCACCGTCTCGCCGTCCCGCGCCAAATCATAGGCCCGCTCGCCCTGGACCTTGATGGCCGAATATTGCGGCGGGATCTGCTCGATGACGCCAGTAAACCGCGGCAACAAAGCGGAAATCGCCTCGGCGGAGGGTCTGACCTCGCTGGTATGGGTGACCCGGCCCTCGGTGTCGTCGGTATCGCGTTCCTCGCCCCAGCACACCGTGAAGCGATAGCGCTTGCGGCCGTCCATCACGAAAGGGACGGTCTTGGTGGCTTCGCCCATAGCGATCGGCAGACCGCCGGACGCCAGCGGATCGAGGGTGCCGGCATGGCCGGCGCGCTTGGCCTGGAACAGCCGTTTCACCACCGCGACCGCCTGGGTCGAGGTCATGCCGATCGGCTTGTCGAGCACGACCCAGCCATGGACGTCGCGTTTGTCGCGGCGCGGCTGGTTGTTCTGGCGCGGCTGCTTGCCCGAGCGCGGGTGATTCCCCTCGCGCGGTGCATCCGAAGAAATATTTTTTGTCGCCTCGTTCGAATCGCCTGTTAGCGGCTCAATGAGGCTGTTGGCAGTGGTCACGATCATCAATTCACTCTTCCGAATCTGGCGAATCTGGTGCGAGGTCTCTTTGCACCGCAGGTGTTCGCAGTAATTTCTCTATTCGTTCCGCTTCATCGAATCGTTCGTCGGTGCGGAAGCGAAGATCAGGCGCAAATTTTAAGTTAACGCGATGCGCCACTTCCCCGCGCAGGAACTTCTTGTTGCGATCCAGCGTCGCGATCACCTTGTCGATCTCGCGTCCGCCGAGCGGCATCACATACACCGTCGCCAGTTTCAGATCCGGCGACATCCGCACCTCGGGCACGGTGATGATGTGACCTTCAAGGTCGGGATCGTGCACGCTGCCTTGCGACAGGATATCCGCAATCGCATGGCGCACGGTTTCGCCCACGCGCAACTGACGCTGCGAGCCGCCGGGAGCGGAACTCTTCTTGTGATGACTGGGCATTGTCGTTTTCTCAATGGCCTAACGGCGGGAGACGCGCAGCAAAGCTGCGCTCCACACCATAAAAATCAGGGTTCGGTCTTCATTTCGAGGAGCGGCTATCTGGCCGCGCCTCGCAGGATGAAGCAGGCAGAGCTTTCTGTAAGGTTTGGACTTACAGAGAGCGCTGAATCGTCTCTACGCGATAACACTCGATGATGTCGCCGGCACGCATGTCGCCGTAATTCTCGAACGCCATGCCGCATTCCTGACCGGACTGCACTTCCTTCACTTCGTCCTTGAAGCGCTTCAGCGTCGACAGCTTGCCTTCATGCACGACGACATTGTCGCGAATCAGGCGGACATTGGCGCCGCGTTCCACCGAACCGTCGGTGACCCGGCAACCGGCCACCTTGCCGACCTTGGAAATGTTGAACACTTCCAGGATCAGCGCATTGCCCAGCATGGTCTCGCGCAGCGTCGGCGCCAGCAGGCCGGACATCGCCTTCTTCACGTCATCCACGAGATCGTAGATGATGTTGTAATAGCGGATTTCGATGCCGTTACGCTTGGCGGCCGCGGCCGCTTCCTTGTGGGCGCGCACGTTGAAGCCGATGATCGCGGCGTTGAAGCCTTCCGCCAGCGTGACGTCGGATTCGCTGATGCCGCCGACGCCGGCATGCAGGATGCGGGCGGCGACTTCGTCGGTGCCGAGCTTGTCAAGCGATCCCAGGATCGCTTCCAGCGAGCCCTGGACGTCGGCCTTGATGATCAGCGGGAAGTCCTTGCGGCCCGATGTCTTGAGCTGCGACATCATCTGCTCGAGCGAGCCGCGCATGCCGGAAATGCTGGCGGCGGCGTTCTCGCGCTTCTGATGGGCGCGGTAGCTGGTGACCTGGCGGGCGCGGGCTTCGTTTTCCACGACGGCAAGACGATCGCCGGCTTCCGGCGGACCGTTGAAGCCGAGCACTTCGACGGGAACCGAAGGACCCGCTTCCTCGATGGTCTCGCCCTGATCGTTGATCAGCGCGCGGACGCGGCCCATCTCGGCGCCGGCAACGATGATATCGCCGACCCGCAGCGTGCCGCGCTGAACCAGCACGGTCGCGACCGGACCGCGGCCGCGATCGAGCTTGGCTTCGATCACCGTGCCCTCGGCGGGACGCGACGCGTTGGTCTTGAGGTCGAGCAGTTCGGCCTGCAGCGCAATCATTTCCAGCAGCTTGTCGAGGTTGGTCTTGTTCTTGGCCGAGACCTCGACATCGACGACGTCGCCGCCGAGCGATTCGACCTGCACTTCGTATTGCAGTAGTTCGGTGCGCACGCGCTCCGGCTTGGCGTCGGGCTTGTCGATCTTGTTGATGGCGATGATCATCGGGACCTTCGCCGCCTTGGCGTGATTGATCGCCTCGATGGTCTGCGGCATGACGCCGTCATCCGCCGCGACCACCAGGATCACGATGTCGGTCACCTTGGCGCCGCGCGCCCGCATCGCGGTAAACGCGGCGTGGCCCGGGGTGTCGATGAAGGTGATCTTCTTGCCGCTTTCCGGCGAGGTCACCTGATAGGCGCCGATGTGCTGGGTGATGCCGCCGGCTTCGCCGGACACCACATTGGCGTGGCGCAGCGCGTCGAGCAGCGAGGTCTTGCCGTGATCGACGTGGCCCATCACGGTCACCACGGGCGAGCGCGGCTCGGTATCGGTCGAGTCGTCGACGACGTCGAACAGGCCTTCCTCGACGTCGGACGCGGCGACGCGCTTGACGGTGTGACCGAGTTCTTCGGCGATCAACTGCGCGGTGTCGGCATCGATCACGTCGGTGATCTTGTGCATCGCGCCCTGCTTCATCAGCAGGCGGATCACGTCAACGGCCCGCTCCGACATGCGGTTGGCGAGTTCCTGGATATTGATCGCTTCCGGGATGATCACCTCGCGAATGAGCTTTTCCTTCGGCTCGTTCGACGCATGACCCTTCAGGCGCTGGGTGCGGCGGCGGAACGATGCGATCGAGCGCTCGCGCACATCATCGGCGTTGAGCGCGGTAACCAGCGTCAGGCGGCCGCGCTGCTTGGCGGGCGCCGGCTTGGCGGTGGTTTTCGGCGGTGTGGCCGGACGGGCAGCGCCGCCCGGACCACGACGGATCTGGCGCGGACCTTCGTCCTCGTCGGTGGCATCGGCGGCAATGCCGGGCGCCCGCGCAACGGGCACTGCGGGGCGGGCCGCTGCTGCAGGAGCGGCCGCGGCGGCTGCCTTGGCTTCTGCTTCGCCAAAGCGCTTCTTGGCTTCAAGTTCGGCCTTGCGCTTGGCTTCCTCGTCCAGGCGGTGGCGTTCTTCTTCGGCCTTGCGGCGGGCTTCGGCGGCTTCACGCTCGGCCTGCTCGATGCCTTCCTTGCTGTTGCGCCGCTTGGCTTCTTCTTCCGCCAGGCGCCGCTCTTCGACGTCGCGTACTTTGGCGTCCGCAAGCGCACTGGCGCGCGCGCTGCGCTCGTCTTCGGTCAGGGTGCGAAGCACCACACCCGAATTGTTGCGCGGCGGGGCCGGCGGTGGCGCGGGGCGAGTAGTAACCTGCGGCTTGGCGACCGGTGCGGCCGGCTTGGCGACGACCGGCTCCGGCGCATGGGTCTCCGGCGCGGGGGCGTCACCGCCGACGCGGCGCTTGCCACGCTTTTCGACCACGACCTGCTTGGTCCGGCCGTGGCTGAAGCTCTGGCGCACGGTGCCCGTCTCGACGCGCGGCTTGAGCGTCAAGGTCTTGGTCGGAACACTCAGTGTCTTGTCGCCAGGCGTTTTCGTATCAACCATTCAGCAGTCCTAATCCTGTTTCGTCGTGCGTGTCCGCACGGTCTGTGTCGGCGAATTCTGGGTCGCTTGGCCGGCTGTCCTGTCGTCATCCGCCATCCGGTATCGGACCAGGATTTGGCTGCGCGACAGGAAGGTCTTGCTCGCCGGGCCCGCGAGCAGGGCAGCATGTATCACATTTGACCGGCCAAGTGCCAAATCCAATTGTTCCGAAGTCAGCGCCGTGACTACCGGGAAGGGGCTCGATTCTTCGATATTCCCGGTATTTTGCCGGACGATGGCGTCCAATTTCCGGATTCCGTCCGCCGCCCCGTCGGAGGCATGGATCAGGGCATGGACCGAAGCCTGGGTCTGCCGCTGGGCCAAATTACCTTTGAAGGCAGCTTCGAGGGCGCCCTCGACCTTGCTGAAACCGGCGACCACCTGCCCGGCCTTGGCGGCCATCGCGAGGGCTTCGATCGCACTGCGCACCAGCAAGGCTTCGGTATCGGCCGCGAGTGTCGGCGCGGCGCGGACCTCGCGTTTGAAGCCTTTGCTAAATTGGTGACGTTTGACCGCTTCTGCAACCGTCTGCCGCGAGGCCGTCACCCACAGGCCCCGGCCGGGAAGCTTGCGCTTCAAATCCGCCAATACCTCGCTCTGGGGCGAGACGACGAACCGGATCAGTTCATCGATCGGCAGCACCTGCCGCGTGACCGCGCACATCCGCATCGTCGCGGACCTGTCGGTCCGCGGTCCGTTGTCGAGATCGGGGTCAGCGAGGGCAAGCATGCGTGTGACGTCTCTCCTAACATGTGCGCATTGCGGCTGCGCAGAACCGTGCGTTTTTGGCGAACGCCCGCATCAGACCGGCTGACCTTCAGCGGTCTCGGTCTCCTCGGGCTTCTTCACCAGATCGGCTTCGGTGATCCAGCCGGCGATGACGCGCGCCTGCATGATCATGTTCTCGGCATCGTCGCGCGAGATTTCGTTGGCATCGAGAATGCCGGGATGCTTGGTCGGCTCGCTGCCTTCCTTGCGCTCGGTCCAGCCGACCAGATCGTCGGTGGCGCAACCGGCGAGATCCTCGACGGTCTTGATTTCGTTTTCGCCGAACTTCACCAGCATCTTCGAGGTCACGCCGGGCACTGTCTTCAAAGCGTCTTCCACACCGAGCTCCTTACGTTTGTTTTCGAGCTCGCCTTCGAGCTGTTCCAGATATTCGCGGGCCCGGCTCTGCAGCTCGCTCGCGGTTTCATCGTCGAAACCTTCGATACCAGCCAGTTCCTTGCTGTCGACCAGCGCCAGTTCCTCCACCGAGGTAAAGCCTTCCGACGCCAGCAATTGACCGACGACTTCGTCGACGTTCAAAGCTTCCATGAAAACCCGGGTTGAGTTTTCGAAATCGGCCTGGCGGCGTTCGGATTCTTCCTGCTCGGTGAGAATGTCGATGTCCCAACCGGTCAGTTGCGAAGCAAGACGCACGTTCTGCCCGCGCCGTCCGATCGCCAATGACAATTGGTTATTGGTATCGGGAACCACAACCTCGATCCGTTCGCGATCTTCGTCGATCACGACCTTGGCGACTTCGGCGGGCGCCAGCGCGTTGACGACAAAGGTCGCGATATCGGGCGACCAGGGAATGATGTCGATCTTTTCGCCCTGCAATTCATTGACCACGGCCTGCACGCGCGAGCCGCGCATGCCGACGCAGGCGCCGACCGGATCGACCGACGAATCCCTTGAAATCACGCCGATTTTCGCGCGCGACCCGGGATCGCGGGCGACCGCCTTGATCTCGACAATGCCGTCATAGATTTCCGGCACTTCCTGCGCGAACAGTTTCGCCATGAATTGCGGATGGGTGCGCGACAGGAAAATCTGCGGGCCGCGGGTTTCACGCCGCACGTCGAAAATATAGGCGCGCACGCGATCGCCGTTGCGGAAAACTTCGCGCGGCAGCATCTCGTCACGCCGCACGATGGCTTCGCCGCGGCCGAGATCGACAATCACGCTGCCATATTCGACGCGCTTGACGATGCCGTTGACGATATCGCCGATGCGATCCTTGAATTCCTGATATTGCCGGTCGCGCTCGGCCTCGCGCACCTTCTGCACGATCACCTGCTTGGCGGATTGCGCGGCGATCCGGCCATATTCCAGCGGCGGCAGGGTATCGGCGATGGTATCGCCGACCTGGGCGCCGGGATTGGCGCGTTGCGCATCGACCAGCGAAATCTGGTTCGATGAATTCTCGACCTGCTCGACCACCAGCATGTGGCGCGACAGCCGCAATTCGCCCTTCTTGGCGTCGATTTCGGCATGGACGTCGGTCTCGCTGCCGTAGCGGGCCCGCGCCGCCTTGGCGATGGCGTCTTCCATCGCCGCGATCACGATGCCCCGGTCGATCGATTTTTCCCGCGCGACGGCGTCTGCGATCTGCAGCAGTTCAAGTTTATTGGCGCTGACAGCTGCCATGGCTCAGTCTCCTTCAGTGGGATCGATGTCGCCTCGTCGCGCTCTTTCGGCGGCGAGACGGTGTTCCTTGGTATTTTTCGGGGCGCTTGGCTTCTTAAGGTTCGATTTCGGCTTCGGTTTGTTGCTCTTCGCGGGATCGCTTTTTTTGGCGTGCGGCGGAGGCGGCGGCTCTAGCCCGAGATTCTGGCGCAACTCGCGCTCGGCGGCCTTGCCGCGCCGCATCGATTCCGCGATCAGCTCGTCGGTCAGAACCAGCCTTGCGTCCGCGATGTCTTCCATGACCAGCGCCACGTCGGCATCTTCGCCCGCCCGGATGTCATCGCGATGTAAGTGCACGACATCGCCCTCGACGCCGCCAAGCGTGCCGCGGAACCGCTTGCGGCCCTGATGGGCCAGCGCCATGTCGATTTTCACGAGATGGCCGGCAAAACGTTCAAAATCGGTCCGGCGCACCAGCGGCCGGTCGATCCCGGGCGAGGAAATTTCCAGCCGGTAGGCCCGCTCGATCGGATCGGCGACATCCATGACCGGTGACAAAGCCTTTGAAATCGCTTCACAATCTTCGATCAGCATGGTTCCATCGGGCCGCTCCGCCATGATCTGGACGGTGCAGCCGGATTCGCCGGAGATCTTGATCCGGACCAGCCGGTAACCCATTCCCTGCAGCACCGGACCCGCGACCGCCGATACCCGCGCCGCAGCACCCGGCTCAACCACCAGCCGCGGCTCGGCGAGCAGGTCGATATCAGGGGAATCTGTGGTCGGATCAGTCATATCCAGTGTCAAATTTGGTCTACTCGGGCGGTCTGACGTGCCGTGGGTTGTGGCCGGGCCGTAAAAGCGGTCCGGGATGCACCTGAGCCATGCCCGGTGTGGTCGCTTGCGGGCTCGTTCAGGTAATAAAAAAGAGCGGGTCCGGAGCGGGCCCACTCTCAATACGCGATCGTATGAGAACCATAAGTTGGCGCGGATATAGCGGTTTTCACCTCATCCGGCAAGGCCTGCGAGGCCCAAAGCCGCGATTTTGCGCGGCTAAAGGACGGTTTCGAACCTAACCCTTCCTTCACCAAGCCGACCTAAATTTGCCGGGAAATCCGCCGCTGCGCGGGATTTGAGTGTGTTGCATGACCGTTGCCACGTCGATGATCCCCGGGCTCGAAGAGATCGTCAGAGGTGGCGATCCCAAGCGCCGGGCCGAGGCGGCTCGCCGCATCTCCGAAATGTATCTGCAGGACGCGCCCAATCTGCGCTCCCATCACGTCGATCTGTTCGACGGCATCCTCGTCGATCTCGTCCCGCACACCGAAATCGCCGCCCGTGCCGAGCTGGCCGAACGGCTGTCCCGCCTGATCAACGCGCCGCGCGCTTTGGTCGGGCAACTCGCGCGTGAGGACGAGTTGTCGATCGCGAGCCCATTGCTGCGCCGATCCCCCGTCATCGACGAGCAGGCCCTGATCGAAATCGCACGCCTGCGCGGCCAGGGTCATTTGCTGGCAATGTCGGAGCGATCGACGCTCTCGCCGGATCTGACGGACGTGATCGTGCGCCGCGGCGATGCCGATGTGGTGCGGCGCGCCGCCGGCAATGCCGGGGCGCAGTTTTCGCAAACGGGATATTCCGAACTGATCAAGCGCGCCGGCAAGGATGGCGTTCTGACTCTCAAGGTCGGCCAGCGCGACGATCTTTCGGACCTGCAGTTGAAGGATCTCCTGGCGGGATCGATCGATATCCTGCGGCGTCGTCTGTTCGAGGTGGTCAAGCCCGGCCGGCAGGTCGCGATCAAGCAGGCGATGAGCGAAATCTCCGGCGTCCCCGAAAAGGTCGAGAGCCGCCGCGATTTCGTGCCGGCACAGCGCAAGGTGATGGCGCTGCATCGCGACGGCGAATTGAACGAACTCGCGCTGCTTGGCTTTGCCAAGAGCCACAAATACGAAGAGTCGGTTGCTGTTCTATCCGCGATGTCGGGCGTGAAGATCGCAACGCTCGATCGGCTGATTTCCGGCGACCGCCACGATCCGGTCCTGATCCTCGGCAAGGCGATCGGGCTCGAATGGGTCACCGTGCGCGCCTTGGTCCTGCTCCGGCTCGGCCCAACCCGGGTGCCGTCGCCGACCGACATCGAGAATGTGCGCACCAATTTCGTGCGCCTGATGCCGTTGACCGCGGAGCGTGTGGTGAATTTCTGGCAGACCCGTCAGTCGGCCTGATTTCAAATCGCGATCAAGTCAGCCGATCCGTCGAAATCGCAGATAGGCGGCGCGCCGGCCTTCGCGTTCGGCTTTGCGGCCGTAGCGCGTCATCGTGTACCCGGCCCAGGGCAGGCGCCAGTCATCGGCTCGCTCCGCAGTCCAGATGAAATCCGGCGAGCGCGAAAGATGCGCCAGCGTCCATGCGCAATAATCGCTGATATCGCTGACGAAGCGAAATTCGCCGCCGGGCCGTAGCACGCGCGCCATTGCGCCGATGGTGGCGTCCTGCACGAAACGCCGTTTCCAGTGCCGCCGTTTCGGCCATGGGTCGGGATGGATCAGGTCGATGCGCGACAGCGATTGCGGCGGCGCCCATGCCAGCAGTTCGGCGGCATCGCCCGCGAACAGCCTGACGTTGCCGACGGCATGGGCTTCGATCTGCGCCAGGATCTTGGCCATGCCGTTGACATAGGGTTCGCAGCCGATGAAGCCGGTCGCGGGAAAGGCGCGCGCTTCCGCGATCAGATGCTCGCCGCCGCCGAACCCGATTTCCAGTCTGACATCGCCGACCGGCACATCGAACAGCGCGGCGAGGCTCAAAGCCGGCGCGGTTGCGATCTCAAGCGAAAGCCGGGGCAGCAGTTGATCGATCAGGTCAGCCTGGTGCGAGCGAAGCTTGTGACCCTTGCGCCGGCCGAAGAACGAGCCGTGCGGATGAATGGCGAGTGCGTCATCGGGCGAAGCGTCGCGATCGCCGGGCTCGCGGCTCGCGGCACTCATCGGGGATCGAACGCGTTGGCTGTCTTCAACATGTGGGTGCCTTGTGGAATTCAACTGCCGTCATTCCGGGGCGCGCGTAGCGCGAACCTCAGATGCACAATTGTGCATCGGGGAATCTCGAGATTCCGGGCTCGCTCGCTTTGCGCGCGCCCCGGAATGACGGTTTGCTGTTAGCGCTTGTCGGGCCCTTCGCGCGTCGCGATCTGCTCGACCAGATCGACGATGCTGCGCCGAAGCTTGGCGTCGGTGATCCGCGTGAAGGCGCGGGTGAGCGCCAAACCTTCCGATGTCGCGAGAAAATCGGACACGTAAGCCGGCGAACTGCCTTCGTTGAAGCCCTCGGCGTTGATGGTGCCGCTGGGTCCGCCCTCAAACAGGAAGGACACCGGCACCTGGAGTATTTCGGAGATCTGCTGAATGCGGCTCGCCCCGACCCGGTTGGTCCCCTTCTCGTATTTCTGAACCTGCTGGAATGTAAGGCCCAACGCTTCGCCGAGCTTTTCCTGACTCATGCCCAGCATGATGCGGCGCATGCGCACACGACTGCCGACATATTTGTCAACAGGATTGGGCGCTTTGGTCGACATCGCCAACACTCCTTGGAATTACATTTGTCGGGTGAAGCAAAACTAAAGCTGAGTAGCCTCAGGCGCCGATACCGTCAAATCCTGCTCGGAGGATCGGTGAATAATCAATGCAGGGAATTCGAGCAATATCCTGACGGGTCTATTCTTGGGCAATCTCGGTGCGCAGAATGCGAATGGCGCAGTCGATCTGTCAACTGGTGGATTTTCGTAGGCAGACGTCAGGACGTTCGCCTCGCGACGCGGCGCCTGACGACAAAAATAAAGGCGGCCGCGACGATGATGGCAGCGGGAATATCGCCAACACGTGTATAAATCGTTGCTGCAATCGCGGAAGGCAGGGGTGAATCGAGCACGCCCTCAATGCCGAGATCGAGCTTTGCGACGATCCGGCCGAGTGGGTCGACAACCGCAGAAATGCCGGTGTTTGCTGCACGAACGACAGGCAGGCCTTGCTCGATGGCGCGCAGCCGCGCCTGTTGCAGATGCTGATACGGGCCGGTCGAAATGCCGAACCAGCCGTCATTGGTGAGATTGACGATCCAGCCGGGACGGTCGTCGCTTTCCGCAACGTCGCCGGGAAAAATCGCTTCATAACAGATCAGGGGTAGCGCGCGCGGTGCATTGGGGATGTCCATGCTGCGCCGCCGGGTGCCCGGAATAAATCCGCCTTGAACCTTGGTCAGTTGCTCCAGGCCGATTTTTTCCATCCAGTCCTGGTAGGGAAGAAATTCGCCGAACGGGACCAGATGCAGCTTGTCGTAAATTGATAGCACGCTGCCGTCGTGATCGATCACGTAGATCGAATTGTAGGCGCGTGTGACCCGCACGCCCGGCGGCAACTCCGGCGCACGCACCGATCCGGTGATCAGGACGGTGCCCTTGGGCAAGAGATCGGCGATCTGCGCCATCGCGTCAGCTTCGCGCGTCAGGAAAAACGGGAACGCTGATTCCGGCCAGATCAGGATATTGGCGTCGCGCACGCCGGTGGATTGCGGTCCGGAGGCGCGATCGGACAGTGTCAGATATTTTTGCATCACTTCCGCCTTGGCGGAGTAATTGAACCTGACGTCCTGCTGCAGGTTGGGCTGCATGATCCGCAGTTTGACGCTGGCGATCAATTTAGTCGGTTGCAGGCCGAGGCGCACGACGCCAAAAACTCCCATCGCGATCAGCAGTGCCAGCGCGATCACAGGCGCGATCCACGGCTTGCGTCCGCGCGAACTGCCGTCGATCAGCGCGGCCGGGCTTGCGAAGATCGCCACGGCCAAGAATGTCATGCCCCACAGGCCGATCAGCGACGCGGTCTGCGCCAGCGCCAGAGGTTCGGTCAGCGCGTAGCCGAACGCATTCCACGGAAAGCCCGTGAGCACATGGCCGCGCAGCCATTCGCTTAACGTCAGGCTTGCGGCCAGCGCGATTACCCGTGAGGCATCCCGTGTCCAGATCAGGCGCGCCAGCGCAAAGCCCAGGGCGGTGAACAGCGCGAGATAGGCTGGCAGACCCAGGATCGCGAACGGCAGCAACCACGCGAAGGTCGAGGCATCGACCAGGAACGCGTAGCCGATCCAGTACAATCCCGGCACGAAATAGCCGAGGCCGAACCACCAGCCGGCCATCGCCGCCGCCGGCACGCCCTGCAGACGTCCGGCGCCCGCGCCATCGATCAGCCAGACCGCGACCGGAAAGGTCAGGAACAGCACCGGCCATGCATTGAACGGCGCCATTGCCAGGGCCGACAGCGCGCCGGCGACGAGCGCAATGCCGGCGCGCTTCCACCCCCAGGACAGGATGATCGCAAGACCGGCGCCGCGAAGTCTGCCGGCAGCGGTCATGGCGAACCCGTGCCGTCACTGGGTGGATTCGTCGTATCGCCGGTCGGTGCAGAACCTGTCTCATTTGTGGCTTCGCGGCGACGGCTCTCGCGTTGCGCGCGCACGGCAGAGCGTTCCTTGCGGGTGCCGATGCGCAGTCGCTTGACGCGACGGGGATCGGCATCGAGCACTTCGATTTCGAAATTGCCGGGCCCCGAAATGACCTCGCCGCGCACCGGTAGCCGGCCGACATGCGTCACGAGATAACCGCCCAGCGTTTCGACTTCTTCGCCGGCCTCGCCGGTCACGAAGTCCTCGCCGATCACGGAGCGAACATCGTCGAGGCTGGCGCGGGCGTCCGCGATGAAGGAATTGTCGGCCTGCCGCACGATCGCCGGCGGCTCGTCGCTGTCATGCTCGTCGTCGATCTCGCCGACGATCTGCTCGACAATATCTTCGATCGAGACCAGGCCGTCGGTGCCGCCATATTCATCCACCACCAGCGCCAGATGAATGCGCGAGGCCTGCATCTGCGCCAACAGATCGATCGCGCGCATCGAGGGCGGTACGAACAGCAGTTTGCGGATGATGTTGGCGTCCGCCAGCGGCAGCGCCAGATCGACCGCGCGCAGATCGAGGCCCGCGGGGAATGGCTTCTTGCGCTTGGCCTTGGATGGTTCGGCGACGCGCGCCCTGGCGGTCATGAAGGCGAGAAGGTCGCGGATGTGGACGATGCCTTCGGGATCGTCGAGGGTTTCGTTGTAGACGACGAGGCGCGAATGCGCGGCGCTTTCGAACAGGCTCATCAATTCGCCAAGCGGAATGTCGCGCTTGACCGCGACGATGTCGGCGCGATGGATCATCACGTCGGCGATGCGCCGTTCATGCAGGCCGAGTATATTGCGCAGCATGGTGCGCTCGATCGCGGAGAAGCCAACCTCGTCCGGTGTCGAGGCGTCGAGCACGACCTGCAGGTCGTCGCGGACCGATCCCGGCTTCCATCCGAACAGCGTGCGGATCGCGCGGGTCAGCCAGCCTTCGGCAGCCGGGCGCATGACTTCGCCTTCCTGCACCACAGCCGGCAGGTTGCGCGTATTGCGCGGATTGTCATGGGTCGGTTCGGAATCCACCATCTCAGTCCGTCCGCTCCCGATCGGAATACGGATCGGGAATGCCGAGTTGCGCCAGGATTTCCGTCTCGAGCGCTTCCATGGTCTCGGCGTCGTCGTCTTGTTCGTGATCGTAACCGATCAAATGCAGGAAGCCATGGATCGCGAGATGGCTGAGATGATGATCGAACGGCTTTTGTTCGTCGTCGGCTTCCCGCCGCATGGTCTGATAGGCAATCGCGATGTCGCCGAGCATCCGCGGCGCATCGTCGGGCCCGCTCGGGCCAGACGGCGGCAGCGCGGGAAACGACAGCACATTGGTCGGCTTGTCGATGCCGCGCCAGTTGTTGTTGAGGGTGCGAATGCCGTCATCGTCGGTCAGCATGACCGCGAGTTCGGCCTCTCCGATATCCGCATCGACGAACTCGGCCGCCGCCGCGATGGCGCGCTGGATCACGGTCTCCGCATTGGCCTCGGCCTGCCAGACATCGGCGACCACGAGGACTTCGGTTATCGGCAGGGCAAACGTCGCCATCGGTCCGGCATTTCTGTTGCGACGGGGATTCGCCCCCGGCGCGCGTTCGGCGGCAGGTTTGGGCATTAAGGTTTTGCGGTTGCCGGCCGCTGCGGCAATCCTTCATAGGCCGCGACGATACGCGCCACCAGTTCGTGGCGGATCACGTCTTCGGCCGTGAATTTCACCTGGGCGATGCCCTCGACGCCATCGAGCAGTCTCGCGGCTTCCGCGAGGCCTGACGCCTGGCCGTTCGGCAGGTCGACCTGCGAGGGATCGCCGGTGATGATCATGCGGCTGTTCTCGCCAAGCCGGGTCAGGAACATCTTCATCTGCATCGAGGTAGTGTTTTGCGCCTCGTCCAGAATGATCGCGGCGTTGGTCAAGGTACGGCCGCGCATGAAGGCCAGCGGCGCGATTTCGATTTCGCCGGTTTGCAAGGCGCGTTCGACGATTCGTGAATCCATCAGATCGTAAAGCGCATCGTAGATCGGCCTCAGATAAGGATCGACCTTCTCGCGCAAATCGCCGGGCAGGAAGCCGAGCCGTTCGCCGGCTTCGACCGCGGGGCGCGACAAAATGATGCGATCGACCTCCTTGCGCTCGAACAATTGCGCGGCCTGCGCCACCGCAAGCCAGGTCTTGCCGGTACCGGCCGGGCCGATGCCGAACACCAATTCGTGGCGCTTGAGTGCGCGGATGTAGGAATCCTGCGCGGCGGTGCGCGCCCGCACCGGGCGCTTGCGCAGATTGATGGTCTCGAACGACGATTTGGCGGCCTTGGCGTCGAATTCGAACAGCGATCCCTGCGCGATCACGGCACGGATCGCGCCTTCGACGTCGCCCTGGGCGAGGTCTTGTCCCTTGACCGCCTGGGCATACAGCGTCTCCAGCACACGCCGCGCGGCGTCGCAGCCATCGCGCGATCCGGCGATGGTGATGTGATTGCCGCGCGAATCCACCACGATGCCGAGCCGGCGTTCGATCAGCGCCAGATTTTGTCCGTAGGGTCCGACCAGCGCCGAGGCCGCGCGATTGTCATCGAAGTCGATGACCACCTGCGTTTCGGGCGGAACTGGCATGTCGCGGTCGATTTTGCGGGGAGCGAGCGAAGGCGAATCCGATGCGCTTTTTGGCAAGGGTTCAGGCTCCCGTTGTGATGTTGGAGGGTGCGACGTGAGATGATTTCATTTCAGCAAAAGCGGGCTGCATCGGCGCAGCGGCCGCAAGTTCGCCGAGCAGGCTGTAGCGCTCGAGGCTTTCGATTTTTACCGGGAGCACCTGCCCGATGATACCGGCCGGCGCCATCACATGCGCGGGCTGCAGATAGGCGGTGCGGCCGACGATCTGACCGGGATTGCGGGCGGCGCGTTCGAACAGCACATCGACAGTGCGGCCAATCATGGCCTTGTTGAAGGCCGATTGCTGGCTGTCGATCAATTCCTGAAGGCGCACCAATCGCTCGTCCATTTCCGCCGCTGACACCGTCTCCCGCATGTCCGCCGCCGGCGTACCGGGCCGCGGCGAATATTTGAACGAATAAGCGCCAGCGTATCCGATTTGTGTGACCAGCGCGAGTGTGGCCGAAAAATCTTCCTCGGTTTCCCCGGGAAAGCCCACGATAAAATCCGATGAAAATGCAATGTCTTGGCGCACATCGCGAAACCGGTCGATGACGCGCCGGTAATCATCGGCGGTATGCTTCCGGTTCATGACCGCAAGAACCCGGTCGGAGCCGGATTGTACCGGCAAATGCACGAAAGGCATCAGCGCGGGCAAATCGCGATGCGCCTCGATCAGCGTCTCGTCGACGTCGCGGGGATGGCTGGTCGAATAACGCAGCCGAACGATGCCGGGAATTTCGGCAAGACGACGCAGCAGAGTGCCGAGCGGCCAGATCCGCCCATCCGGTCCCTCGCCGTGATAGGCGTTGACGTTCTGCCCGATCAAGGTGATTTCGCGCACGCCATTGTCGGCGAGGCGCTGCACATCGTCGATGATCTTTCCGACCGGCCGCGACACTTCGGCGCCGCGCGTGTAGGGCACGACGCAGAACGTGCAGAATTTATCGCAGCCTTCCTGCACCGTGACAAAGGACGAGATGCCGCGCGCGCGGATCGCGTCCGGCTTCGGCGGGGCTAAAAACCCGAACTTGTCCTCGACCGGAAATTCCGTTTCCAGCGCGCGGCCATGGCTTTTGGCGCGGGCCAGCAGTTGCGGCAGATGGTGATAGCTTTGCGGACCGACCACGACATCCACGACCGGCGCGCGGCGGATGATCTCGTTGCCTTCGGCCTGCGCGACGCAGCCGGCCACCGCGATGCTCATGGTCCTGCCGTTGCGCGCGGCCTCGTCCTTGGCGGTGCGCAGCCGCCCGAGTTCGGAATAAACCTTCTCGGAGGCCTTTTCGCGGATGTGGCAGGTATTGAGGATCACCAGGTCCGCGTCGTCGACATCAGCGGTCTCGACAAAGCCTTCCGGCGCCAGCGTGTCCACCATGCGCTGCGCATCGTAGACGTTCATCTGACAACCGTATGACTTGATGTGCAGCTTGCGCGGCGGCTTCATGGAACCTGAATGCTGGGTCGAAATGGCGCCATTGCGGCGCAAGGCTCGATTATAGGCTGCTCAATTATAGGCTAAAGGGCGGGAAATCCAGCTTGATAGGGGTCATTCCGGGGCGATGCGCCAGCATCGAGCCCGGAATCTCGAGATTCCGGGTTCATCGCTGCGCGATGCCCCGGAATGACGGAGAGGGCGCGTCAATCAGTCCCGGCAATTGCCGCATATCGTCAAATGTCAGGGTGGCTCCCGCGGCGCGCAACGTATCGCCGTACCCCGGCCGGCAATGCGTACCGCCGTGAAAACCGAAAACGGCCATTCCGGCGGCCAGTGCGCCGGTGATGCCGGCGATGCTGTCTTCGATGACCAGACATCGCTCCGGTGGCGTGGCCATTTGCGCCGCCGCAAACAGAAACAAATCGGGCGCAGGCTTGCCGTGCTGGACCTGCGAGGCAGAGAAAATGTTGGGTGCGAATTTATCGTAGAGTTTCGCCCGGCCGAGACTGACGCGCATGCGTGCGTGCGAGCCGCTTGATGCTACGCAGACCGGCTGCGCGATCGCAGCGAGCGCCTGATCGATGTGCGGCATTGCTTCCATGGTCGTTGCAAACGACTGAAACAATTCGTCCTGCAATTGGGTGTGATAGTCGTCAGACAGGCTGCGGCCCAATTCGGCCTCGACCTCGAGATGGGCCTGGCGCGAGGACCGGCCGAGGAAGCGGTCGAATACCTGTTCGGTCGAGATCGGGTAGCCGTGGCGCGTCAGCACTTCCGCATGCACGCGGCATGAGATGACTTCGCTGTCGACCAGCACGCCGTCGCAATCGAAAATGATGAGATCGAATCGTGATGTCAAAGGCGGGGCGCTATCAAGACTTGTCGTCGTCGAGCGGAACGCAATACAGCTCCAGCCGATGATCGACCAGTTTATAGCCGAGCTTGCGGGCGATCTCGGCCTGCAGTTTCTCGATCTCCTCGGAGGTGAATTCGATCACCTTGCCGTCGCGCAGATTGATCAGATGGTCGTGGTGGCTGTCGCGCATCTGCTCGTAGCGGGCGCGGCCCTCGCGAAAATCATGCCGCTCGATAATGCCGGCGTCCTCGAACAGCTTGACGGTGCGATACACCGTCGAGATCGAGATCTTGTCGTCGACCGCGACGCAGCGGCGATACAATTCCTCGACGTCGGGATGGTCCACGGCTTCCGCCAGCACGCGCGCGATGACGCGGCGTTGCTCGGTCATACGCATGCCGGTGGCGGCGCAGCGCGCTTCGATACCGGTGGCCTTCAGCGTGGGGCTCGATTTCAGGGCGGTCATGGTGTCCGGGTCCGGATAATGAGCCTGTTCTGCCACTGAGCGCGCGTCACGACAAGTCGCGGCGCATCAGAAGTGCGTTCAATTGTTCCCCGCCAGGCTGCTGGTAATAGCGTTCCCGGCGTCCAACAATGCCAAATCCGGCCCATTGATAGAGCCGCCGCGCCGGCTGATTATTTTCCTCGACTTCGAGGAACACCGTGCGCACGCCGCGGCCGGCGAGATGGCCAAGATGCGTCAGCAACAGGTCGCGGGACAGGCCACGGCCGCGATGGCTTCCGGCCACCGCGATGGAGAGGATTTCCGCCTCATCGGCCGCCATGCGCGATACGGCAAAGCCGATCACCTTCCGCCCCATCCGCAGGCGATGAACCAGTGTGTTGCGCTCGGTCAGCATGGTCTCGAATTCGCCCTCGCCCCAGCCGCGATGAAACGACGCGCCGTGAATCGCGGCGAGGACGCGCGCGTCGCGCAGGGCGGCGGGCTCGATCGCCGCGGTGCCGCCGCGCCATAATCCGCAGAGCCATAACTTGGAAAGCCAAGACTTGGAGAGCATTGCCATCATGAAGGCCGCACGGCTTTCGGCAGCGGGTCTTTCAGTGAAGGTTTGGCATCGGGTGCGCGCAGATAAAACGGGCGGGCGGGCGCGGCGTTCGGACTGACCGCCGCACCAAGCCACGCCACCCAGGCAATGTCGGGCGCCGGTTGTGGATCGACCGTGACCGGCGGTGGCGCCTGCGCGGGCCAGCGATCGGCGAGAATTTTGGCGGCGTTGCCGACCAGATGCGGCGAGCCGAATCGCGAAGCGTCGAGCGCCTCTTCGACCGATGCGACGCATGGGCGGATCAGCGAACTGCCATTGCCGCTGACCGCCTGCAGATAGACATGATCATGGCGCGCATCGATCGCGGAGATCACCGGATGTTCGCCGTTCTGGCTGACGATGGGCGCGGCATAGGCCGTCAGCGTCGGCAGCCCGACCACCGGCTTGTTGGCCGCCAGCGCAATGCCGCGCGCGGCTGACAGCCCGACCCGCAATCCGGTAAAGCTGCCGGGCCCGGTGGTTACCGCGATGCGATCAAGCGCGGCAAAGCCGATGCCGGACGCCTCGATGACGCGCGCGATCAGCGGCATCAGCGCCTCGGCATGGCCGCGCTTCATGGCCTGCGATTCCTGCGCGATCAGTTGGCCGGCCTCGGTATCGAGGACGCCGGCGGCGCAAGCATCCAATGCGGTATCGATGGCAAGGATCAGCATGGGGCCACGTATAGCAGCCCAAAATCGTCACGTCACAATTCGTGAGGCCGGGTTCTTCCTTATCCTCCCCTCCAGGGGAGGGTGAAGGTCAGCGCCTCATCAGGTCATCAATCACATCGGCCGGACTTCGACCACGTCGGGCACGAAATGCTTCAGCAGGTTCTGGATGCCGTGCTGCAGCGTCGCGGTGGAGGACGGGCAGCCGGCGCAGGAGCCCTTCATGTTGAGATAGACGACGCCGTCCTTGAAGCCGCGGAAGGTGATATCGCCGCCGTCATTGGCGACCGCCGGGCGGACGCGGGTTTCGATCAGGTCCTTGATGGTCGCGACGGTTTCGGCGTCGGCCTCGTTGAAGAACTCGTCTTCTTCGTCGGCGGCTTCGTCATTGCCGGCACTGCCGTCGGCGAGCAGCGGCGCGCCGGACATATAGTGCTCCATGATGGCGCCGAGGATCGCCGGCTTGAGATGCTGCCAGTCGCTGTCGTCCTTGGTGACCGTGACGAAATCAGTTCCGTAAAACACGCTGGTCACCCCGGACACGCCGAACAGTCTTTCGGCAAGGGGCGAGCGCGTCGCGGCCTCGCGATTGGCGAATTCCATGGTGCCGCCGTCGAGCACGGTGCGGCCGGGAATGAATTTCAAGGTGGCGGGATTGGGCGTGGCTTCGGTCTGAATAAACATGGTTTTCTCCGGCGTCGCCGGTTCAAGGCCGGCGCGTAAGCTCTTCTAGCAGATGGCGATGGCAAACGCACGATCAAGGGGCGCAGGGCAGCAGTTCCCAAGCCGCATCAAGGGCTTCGGGACCGCTTTAAGACAGCGCGTCGATCTCGACGTCGGTCAGCTCGCCGGGCACGATGATGACCGGGATCGGGAACGCGCCGACCACGCTGGCCATCAGGGTGATGATCGGGCCGGGGCCCTCGGGGCCGGGATTGGCGGCCAGCACCAGCATCGCGATATCGACGTCCTGGTCGATGATGTCGAGGATCTGTTCTGTCGGGTCGCCCTCGCGGATCACCCGTTCGGGGGTGATCGCGGCGATGCCGTTGGCGCGGCCCGAAGCGCGGTCGAGCGCGGCATTGGCTTCCTCCTGCGCTTCGGCCCGCATGATGTCGGCGACCCCCAGCCATTGCTGGTTCTGATCCTCGATCTCGATGAGGCGCAGCATCACCACGCCGCCCCCAACTCGGATGGCCCAGCGGCTGGCATAGTAGACCGCGCGGTCCCATTCCGCGGTGTCGTCAACGATGACAAGGCATTTTGGCTTGTGACCGGTCTCGTAGCTTCGTCGCTGGGTGGTCATGCATGTCCCGAGGCTGCGCCAGGCAGGCCATATGCTGCCACGGCGCAGCCGTCCCCGACAAGCGGCGTCGCAGGCGCCAGATTTTTTTAGAGTGCGCTGCGGAAATTAGCGCTTGCTCACGAAGCCGACGATGTCGGTGACGGACTTCATGGTCTCGTTGGCGATGGCGCGGGCGCGTTCGGCGCCCTCGACCAGAATGGAGTCGACATGGCCTGGGTCCGCCACCAGCCGCTTCATTTCCGAAGCGATCGGCGCCAGCTTGGTGACGCATAATTCGACCAGCGCGTTCTTGAAGTTCGAGAACTGCCCGCCGCCGAATTCGCCGAGCACCTCGGCCTTGCTGCGGCCGGACAGGGCCGCGTAGATCCCGACCAGATTGTCGGCTTCCGGGCGGGTTTCGAGGCCTTTTTCTTCTGATGGCAACGGCTCCGGATCGGTCTTGGCCTTGCGAATCTTCTGCGCGATGGTCTCGGCATCGTCGGTGAGATTGATCCGCGAATTATCCGACGAATCCGACTTCGACATTTTCTTGGTACCGTCGCGCAGCGACATCACCCGCGTCGCGGGACCGGTTATCAGCGGCTCCGGCTGCGGAAAATACAAGCCGTCGTCAAAACCGTGACCGCGGATCGAGTCGCCGAAATCATTGTTGAATTTTTGCGCGATATCGCGCGCCAGTTCGAGATGCTGCTTCTGGTCTTCACCCACAGGCACATGGGTGGCGCGATACAACAGAATGTCGGCCGCCATCAGCACCGGATAATCATAGAGACCAACCGACGCATTCTCGCGATCCTTGCCGGCCTTTTCCTTGAACTGCGTCATGCGGTTGAGCCAGCCGATCCGCGCCACGCAATTGAAGATCCAGGCCAGTTCCGCATGCCCGGAAACCTGGCTCTGGTTGAACACGATGTGCTTTTTGGGATCGATGCCGGCAGCGATAAAGGCCGCAGTCACTTCGCGGGTATTGCGCGCGAGTTCCGCAGGGCCGCCCCACACCGATACCGGCTGCGTCAGCGCGTGCATGTCGACGACGCAATAGAGGCAGTTATGCGTCTCCTGCAACTTCACGAAGTTGACGATGGCGCCAAGATAATTGCCGAGATGCAGATTGCCCGTCGGCTGGACGCCTGAAAAAACCCGTTCAACGATCGCCATGGCCAGCTTTCCTGTTTCGCGCCGTCCATTGCCGATAGGCGCGACGCGCCGTCCCATGCCATGTGAGGCTCAGTCGCGCAAGCCGGAGCCGGTGGTTTGGCGGACCGCGTTAACCACCTCATCCCTGCGGATCACACCGAAAAAGCCCAGAAACAGACCGTAAATCGCAATCCCCCCCGTGATCAGCAGCGCCACGAGAGCGCCCTGCACGATGCCGTGCGGGTTCGCGCTCGATGCCAGCATACCTGGCGCCGCCAGCCACAACAGCGCCCCCATGATCAGTGCGGCCAGCACGATCCGCGGCAGCCGCCGGCGTGCGGACGCGTCGATGGCGAAACCGAATTCAACCGCGCCATGCCGGATCAGGCTGGTCGCGCTGCTCCAGGCGCCGAGCGCGATGCTGGCGGCAATACCACCAGCGCCATACACATGACCTAGGATCACCGCCAGCACGATCGCGACCACAAATCCCTTCAACGTCGCGAACAGCGGCGTCATGGTGTTGCCGCGCGCGAAGAAGGCCGGCGACAACGCCTTGACCAGCACATGCGCGGGCAAGCCGAACGCCAGCCACATCAGCGCGTTCGCGGTGGCCATGCTGTCGGCAGCCGTGAACACGCCGTGCTCGAACAATAGCCGCACCACGGGTTCGCTGAGCACGGCCAGTCCCAGCGTCGCGGGCAATGCCAGACCAACCGCGAGTTCAAGGCCGCGCGACTGCGCATGAGCCGTCGATTGCGGATCGTCGATGCGTAACGCGCGGGTCATTTCCGGCACCAGCACCGTGCTCATCGCGACGCCGACAATGCCGAGCGGCAATTCGATCAGGCGATTGGCGAAATACAGCCACGACACCGCCGAGGGCGACGACGATGCGATAATCGCGCCGCCGACAATCAACAATTGCGGTCCGGCGCTGGCGACCATGCCGGGGATCGCCTTGCCAAGAAAGCCGCGCATGTGCGGATCGAACGCAATACGTAGTGGTGTGGCGATGCCGCCGCCGGGGCGCAATACGAGAATCAGCAATTGCGCGAGCCCGGCGATGCCGACCGTCGCCGCGACCACCAGCGCCGCCGTCGCCGCATCGCCGCGCCAGCCAAACAGCACGATCATGACCGCGATCAGCGCGATGTTGAACAACAGCGGCGAGAACGCGGTCAGCGCAAAGCGCGCCTGCGCGTTCAACAGCGCCATCATCACGGTGGCCGGGCCGGCGAAGGCCAGATAAGGCAGCATCAGGCGCGCATCGTCGACGGCAAGCTGCAATGTCTCGTGTCCGGCAAAGCCCGGCGCGAGCGCTGACATGACGAACGGCATCAGCAACCCGATCGCGGCCGTCACCACGATCAGCGCCGCGCTGATGGTTCCGAGTACGCGTCCGGCGAAAGCGGCTGCGGCGACCGCGCCTTCGGTTTCGCGCACGCGCAGCCAGGCCGGCACCAGGGCCGCGTTCAGCGCCCCCTCGGTCAACAGCCGCCGCACCACATTGACCAGTTGAAACGCGACCAGAAAGGCATCCGCGACCGGGCCGGCGCCAAGCAGCGCCGCGATCATGGCGTCGCGCGTGAAACCCAGCAGCCGTGAGGCCAGCGTGCCCGTGGACACGGTGAGAAAGGAACGGATCATGGAGGCTTCTATATCAGCGGCGCCTGTGATAGGCCGCAGCCTTTCGGTGTGGCCGGAGACGGTCGAGGAACGGATTGAACGAATGGCTGAGGCAAAATACGACGTTCTGGGTATCGGCAATGCGATTTTCGACGTGCTGGTGCAGGCCGACGAGGGTTTTTTGGCCGCGCACGGCATGGCCAAGGGCGGCATGGCGCTGATCGACGAGGCCCGCGCCGAATCGATCTACCGGGACATGGGCCCGGCCACCGAAATGTCCGGCGGCTCGGCCGCCAACACCATTGTCGGTATCGCCAATCTCGGCGCCCGCGCCGCCTATGTCGGAAAAGTCCGGGATGACCAGATCGGCCGCCTCTACACACATGACATCCGCGCCGCCGGCGTCGCGTTCGAGACCAAACCGGCGGCGGATGGGCCGGCTACCGGCTGCTCCTACATTCTGGTGACGCCGGATGGCGAGCGCACCATGAACACCTATCTCGGTGCCGCGCAGGAACTGATGCCCGCCGATATCGATGCGGCGCAAATCGCCGCGTCCGCGATCGTCTATCTCGAAGGCTATTTGTGGGATCCGGCAAGCGCCAAGGAAGCCTTCGTCAAGGCCTCGAAGATCGCGCATGACGCCGGCCGTCAGGTCGCGCTGACCCTGTCGGACGCCTTTTGCGTCGGCCGCTACCGCGGCGAATTTCTCGATCTGATGCGGGGTGGCACCGTCGATCTGGTGTTCGCCAACGAAGCCGAACTGGGCTCGCTGTACGAGACCGCGGATTTCGACGCAGCCTTGAAGCAATTGCGCAACGACACCAAACTCGGCGTGGTGACGCGCAGCGAAAAAGGCTGCGTGGTGGCGTCGAAAGAGGGCGTGGTTGCAGTGCCGGCGTTTCCGGTCAGCAAGATCGTCGACACCACAGGCGCCGGCGATCTGTTCGCCGCCGGTTTCCTGTTCGGCCTCGTGCGCGGCGCCGGCCATGAAGCGGCCGGACGCTTGGGGGCTTTGGCCGCCGCCGAAGTGATCCAGCACATCGGCGCGCGGCCGCAGACCTCGCTGAAGGAACTGGCGCAGGAGAATGGGTTGCCGGTTTAGGGGCACGTCTTCGCGAGGCGCGATCTATCATCCGTCATGTCCGAGCTTGTCTCGGGCATCCACGTCTTAATCCAACGTACTGCCCCAAAGACGTGGGTGGCCGGGACAAGCCCGGCCATAACGAATCATGAGCGTGAACTCTGTTGTGGACTAACCTTGGCGGTTACGACTTGGGTTAACTTCGGGGTCTTTCGTCGCCACAATCTGTAGCTGTATCGAAGACGGAGCGCTATTGCACGACCGCTAAGGGTCAGCGTACGATCAAACGTATTCATCCATTGGGCCGGTCCCTAGAAGACGCGGATGGCGGACTTGCCTAGCTCAACCGTCTCACTATTGGCGCTCATAGTCGCTATCCTCGCGCTAGCGGTGTCAGCGCTCACGGCGTGGCTCACTTTGTTGCGCAAGGTGAGGTTCGGATGACACAGCCCACGATTGTCCCGGAAACCGGTTTAGCAGCCAATCATCATTTTTTGCTGCCTGCAGACGGCACGTCTTTTCACTTTTCCCCGGGCCAATATGTTTTAGAGGTTTTCATAACAGAAATCGGAGCGCGGGAGGCTCGGTCAGTATTTAAAGTGAGCCTTGAAATCACGCCCGAGAATTATAGACAACTCAATCAACCGGATCATGGGTTGTATTTCGATTGGGGGCCGGATGCCGGGCGCTATTTCGCTCATAGTCGCCCGCCAGCGAAGACAGAACCCCCGGCGTTTGTTCGCGAGATGTTTTCTAACGAAGAAGCAAGCGCGGAAGAATGATGCAATCTCTGATGGTTGCCGGTCTGTCGCTTTTCGGTGTGCTGATCGAGGCAGGCCTTCAATATGCTTTGGGCCGGCCTTGCCAGCGGCTGATAAAGACTTCGACAGCCTTCGGTGTTTTTTGTTTCCCCGATCGGGGCAGACTAGCTAGCGGGTTGAACGGGTTATGCACAAACCCATGAAGATCGGAGTGCTTTTCCAAGAATATTTCTGATTTTTGGCGTTCGCGGGGGAGCGCGCACCGCACTACCGCAAGCAATTGCCGTACGCCCGTCGAGCCCGGCAGCAGCAGGCATTGACCACTCACACTCAGACTCACATCAGAGTCTTCTTGGTGCCGATGGCAGCGGCGGGACGCGTTACCACCCTTCCTTGAACTGTCGCTGAAATAATCGGTTCGCCATGCAGTGCCGGACATATCAAAATCAAAAACATCAGTTCGCAAAGATACGCCGTCGAGATTGCCGCGCAGCCCCAAACGCCTGCCTTTATGGATGATCTTGCAAAGATATCATTGAAATGATATCATCTCGGAGTTCACCATGGAGGCTGCGATGCAGGTTTCGAAATGGGGCGATAGCTTGGCCGTCAGGCTACCCAAAGCGCTGGTTGAAAAGATGGGCCTTCGCGCCGGCGACGAAATCAACATCGTCGATGTGGCCGAACGAACGCTGGTCGTCCAGAAGGAAGACCGGCGCAAGGCGGCGCTCGAGCGTCTGACTTCCCTCAACTGGACGCTTCCTCCCGATTACAAATTCGATCGGGACGAGGCGAACGAGCGGTGAAGGCTTTTTTCGATACCAACATTCTGGTCTACACCGCGACCTCCGATCCAAAAAAGCAGCGGGCCGCCGAATGCCTAGCGTGTAGCGGCATCGCAAGCGTTCAGGTGCTGAACGAGTTCGTGCATGTCGCGCGCCGCAAACTTCGCCACGACTGGCCGCAGATTGAATTCGCGCTCGGATTATTTCGTGCCTCGCTCGACGATATCGTGCCCGTCACGCTGAACACCCACACCGGCGCTGTGCTGCTTGCCCGCGAACATGGTCTGTCGTTCTATGATGCGCTGATCGCCGCCGCCGCGATCGAAGCCGGTTGCGACACGCTGTTCAGCGAGGACATGCAGCACGGTCGCCAAATCGGCGGGCTCACAATCGTCAATCCATTTCTCACAAAAGCGCCGTGAATACGAAATTCCCGCTGCGCCTAAAAACTAATTTCCTCAGCCAATTCAACGTGATCCCATCAGTCCAGATGGATCGCAAAAAATATTCTGCTTTTCGCAGCCCCCAAATCATTGGCATCTTGCGGCCATCCCGTCCCTCCAGAGGGGCGTTCGCGATCGTCACTAACGCGGGATGGGATGCGGTGGACGCGGATGCGCTTTTGACGAACGGCGCGTGAGGCGGACGGCGAAGTCGTGTGGTCCTGACACCCCGACGCTGGTGTCAAGTTGCGTTGGATTTATCCGCGCAGCGACGGTGGCAAAAAAGCCCGGTCACCGGGGAGAGCGCGAAATAAGCCGTAAAACCATTGCGCAGGGAAGGCCGGATTGCCTCCGCTGACCTGTATGCTCGTGTGCGTTTTTTACACCCATTTGCACGCGAGACCGCGGGTGCAGCGCGCACCCGGTCTTCCCTGCGCCCTCTGATTTCAAGGCGCGAAATTTTACGCAAAACCCGGGCGCATGGCGCCGCGGGAACGAGAATTCATGTCCATCATCGTCATTGCGAGCGAAGCGAAGCAATCCATGGCCACACCAAGGAAGAATGGATTGCTTCGTCGCAAGTGCTCCTCGCAATGACGGTCGCTGGCCTCTCACGCCGCTCTTTGACCCGCCGCATCGAGTCCGGCGTAGACGCCTTTCTCGAAGCCTGCGAACGCTTCCAGGCATTTCTTGTCGGCGAATGGCAGCACCTGCATCAGGATCACGCCGGTGACGTCACGCGACGGATCGATCCAGTAATAGGTGTTGGCGAGGCCGGCCCAGGCGAGGCTGCCGGGGCTGCGGCCCTCCGGGGTCTTGGCGGTGTTGATCAGGAACGACAGTCCCCACTTCTTCACCATGCCGGGATAGAGATCGACATCGTTGGTGGCGAAGGCGACCGCCGATGTCAGCTTGGTCATGTTGATCTCGCCGATATGGTTCTGCCCCATCGTGGCAATCGTTTCCGGCTTCAACACCTGATTTCCGTTGCCGCGTCCCTTGTTGAGGATCATCTGGGTGAACTTGATGTAATCGCCCGCGGTGCCGTAGAGGCCGCCGCCACCCATGTGGAATTCCGGCTCCTGCTCGAGTTCGAACGGGATCGCCGCCAGCGATCCGTCCTCGCCGCGGGCATGCATGCCGACCAGCCGTTGGCGTTGCGCCTCGCCGATCTTGAATCCGGTATCGGTCATGCCGAGCGGCGCAAATATGTGATCGCGCAGATAGGCATCGAGCCGCTGGCCGCTGATGGCCTCGATCGCCTTGCCGATGAAATCGATATTGGTGCCGTATTCCCAGCGGGTGCCGGGCTCGGACATGATCGGGGTCTTCAGCGCGGCGTTCTTGCAGGAGGTGATGCCGGGGGTGCCGGTCTTCTCCAGATATTTCACCATGTCGCCGTTCCACATATCGTAGCAGAAGCCGGCGGTGTGGGTCATGAGATGACGCAACGTGATCGGGTTCTTCGCGGGCCGCAGCTTCGGCTCGCCCTTGGCGTCGAAACCTTCGAGCACTTGCGGCGCGGCGAGATCGGGCAACACCTTGCCGATCGGCGCATCGAGCGAGAGCTTGCCCTGCTCGACCAGTTGCATGCCCGCGGCCGAGGTGACCGCCTTGGTCATCGAGGCAATCCAGAACACGCTGTCGGCGGTCATCGGGGCGTCTTTGGACAGGTCGCGTTTGCCGAACGCGCCCTGATAGATCACTTCCTTGCTGTTGGCAGCCATCGCAACAACGCCGGGAATCTCCTTGGCGTCGCTTTTCTCACGCAGAATCTGATCAATCTGAGCTTTGCTATGCATGGGGTCACCTCCGGTTTATTTTTTTGTAGTCTGCAATCCTCCTCCCGGCGGCGGCTTCCCGCAAGCGGGACTCGCTTTGGTTTCGGTCGCAGCCTTGTGATCGCCAGCCCGGCAGGGAAAGGCGACCGAACTGCAACACCCGCCATAATTTACGGTGATTTGCGCTGCAACATCGGTGACGTTGCGGCCTGAGGGCGATATCTTCCGGAGCGTTAATCGGAACGTATTTTGGAATAAGGCGTTCAGATCGCAGCACAAAACGGTGCTCTCGACTGAACAATTTGATGAAAATGATTGCGGCTTTGAGTGCCGCAAGGGGACGGCGATGATTTCGACCTGGAGCGAGTGGAAGCGGTATCCCCGCGCGGAGCGCGGCGAGAATATCGAGGCGCCGATCAGCCCCGGAATCTACGAAGTCCGCCATGCCGCGACCGGGGCGTTGTTTTCGTTCGACGCGGTCGAAAACGTCGCGAGCGCGCTGGCGATGTTGCCGGTGTCATCGAAATCATGGTTCGGGCGGCGCAGCCCCGCAGTCGTGCCGGACCTCGAATACCGGACCTGCGCGACCTCGTCGAAAGCCGATGCCAAGGCCGCGGTGGAACGCATGATCGGCCGCCGGGACACCTATATGAACGGCGCGGCCTGAACCGTGCCACGTCAGGTCTTCCGAGGTCGCAACCGCTGTTGATTAAGCTTGCCTGAAATCCTGGCATAAGCCCTCGAAATTGCTTGAAGCAGCCGTGCTTTTGCCGCCGGTGTCTTGCGGCCGGGTTGCGCCTATATTGTTGTCCAACGAGCGGGAACATCTGATTCCCAAGGGAATCCGAGCCCGAGAATCCGATCCCGAGAAATCTGATCCAGGAGTAACGCCATGACCCCGACTGCTGCCGCACGCGCTTCGCAATCGTCCGCGCCGACGCTGCGCGACCGCCTGAAAGATCCGTCGCTGTTGCGCGAGCAGTGCTACATCGACGGCGCCTGGGTCGGCACGCCGGTCCATCCCGTCAACAATCCGGCCAACGGCGTTGAGCTGGCGAAGATTGCCCAGCTCACGGCCGAAGATGCCACCCACGCGGTCGAAGCCGCCGAGCGCGCATTTCCGGCCTGGGCCAAACTCACCGCCAAGCAGCGCTCCAATACCTTACGCAAATGGTTCGACCTGATCGTCGCCAACCGCCAAGATCTGGCGCTGATCCTGACCTCCGAACAGGGCAAGCCGCTCGCGGAAGCCCTGGGCGAAGTCGATATCGGCGGCGCCTATGTCGAGTTCTTTGCCGAGGAGGCCCGCCGCGTCTACGGCGAAACCATCCCGACGCAGCGGCCGGACTCGCGTCTGCTGGCGATCCGCCAGCCGATCGGCGTTTGCGGCGCGATCACGCCGTGGAACTTCCCGAACTCGATGATCACCCGCAAAGTCTCGCCGGCGCTCGCCGCAGGCTGCACCGTGGTGCTCAAGCCCGCCAACGAGACGCCGCTCAGCGCGCTGGCGCTGGTCGCGCTCGCCGAAAAGGCCGGCGTGCCCAGGGGCGTGTTCAATGTCATCACCGGCGATGCGCCGCCGATCGGCAAGGTGTTGTGCGAACACCCCGCGGTGCGCTTCGTCGGCTTCACCGGCTCGACCGAGGTCGGCAAGATCCTGTACCGGCAGGCGGCGGTCGGCGTGAAGAAGCTCGGACTGGAGCTCGGCGGCAACGCGCCGTTCGTGGTGTTCGACGACGCCGATATCGATGCCGCGGTGGAAGGCGCCATGGTCTCGAAATATCGCAACATGGGCCAGACCTGCGTCTGCGCCAACCGGATCTACGCCCAGGACAAGATTTACGATCAGTTCGTGGAAAAGCTCTCGAAGAAAGTCGCCGCGATGAAGATCGGCGACGGCACCGAGCAAGGCGTGACGCAGGGCCCGCTGATCAACATGGAAGCGATCGACAAGGTCGAGAAGCACATCGCCGACGCGGTCAAGGGCGGCGCCAGGATCGTCACCGGCGGCAAGCGCCATTCGCTCGGCGGTACGTTCTTCGAACCGACCGTGCTTTCCAACGTCGCGCCCGATGCGCTGGTGTCGCGCGAGGAAACGTTTGGGCCGCTGGCGCCGGTGTTTCGTTTCAAGGACGAGGCCGACGTGGTCGCGATGTGCAACAAGTCGCCGTTTGGACTGGCCGCGTATTTCTATTCGCGCGATCTCGGCCGGGTCTGGCGGGTGGCGGAAGCGCTGGAGTCGGGCATGGTCGGGGTCAACACCGGTCTGATCACCACCGAAGTGGCGCCGTTCGGTGGCGTCAAGGAATCGGGGCTCGGCCGCGAAGGCTCGCATCACGGCATGGAAGAATATGTCGAGATCAAATATGTGATGATGTCGGGGATTTAGGCTCCGCGTCGTCAGTGCTGGGTTAGAGACCAAGCGTTACCTCGGCCCAGTGCACGATGACCTCGCTGTTGAGGAATTCGATGACACTGGGCTCGATCGTATCAGGGCTGTTATGCGCGACCAGCGTGGTGGCGACGATCGCGTCGCAGCGGTCGTTGAAAGCGACTGCCAGCGCGGAAGTCCCCGCGCGGTAGGGATCGGCGATTGCAAAGGCCCGGCTGCGGCCCTTCATCCAGGCGACGTTGATCTGGCGGCCGGGACCCAATCCCGAAAGCCTGTCGCCCATCAGCCCGAAGTCGCTGAGGCGATCGAGTTCGGTGTCGTCGGAGACGCCGGTCTTGCAGTTGCAAAAACCGATCTTGGCCCGGACAAAGAGATTCACTTCGACTCCACAGTCCGAAGCCTCGCAGCGGAAGGCTTTGCCCTTGCCCCACTCGTCGGTCGGATACGGCCATTGCACTTCGGAGAATTTCGGATGGCTCGGCGTAACCACAGCTTTGCTGTGACCCGGCATCGGCCAGCCGAAGAACATCGAGGCTCCAGCGAGCCCGCCCAGTCCGAAGCCGACAACCGCAGCGATGATGGCGGTTCTTTTCATCCGGCCGCTGCCTAGTTGCTCGCGATGAAAGTACGGGCCGCGGCCAGCGTCGGCCGCTCCGAATTTGAGTCCGCCGTGAGCGCGACCAGTTTTTCATACGTCGCTTTCGCCTTCGCGGTGTCGCCGAGCGCCTGCGCGGCTTTGGCGGCGCCGACATAGCCATTGAACCGGTTGGGCTCCTTCGCCATCGTGGCCTCGAACGCCGCAAGGGCCTCCTTGGCCATGCCGCGGTCCAGCAGCATGAAGCCGTATAATTCGCGCGCCGGCGCCAGCGGTCCGGGCGTGACCGGCGCCTTTTCAGTCTTGTCCTCGGCGTCGGCCGCGGCACTCATCGCCTTGAGCGCGTCGTCATATTTGCCATCAGCATAGAGTATCCAGGCGCTCGCCACCTGTTCCTGCACGTCGACTTGCCCGGCCCAGTAATCATTTTTCGCCTCACGCAATTTGTCGCGAAGCTCGGCGAGTTTAGCGGCGTCAACCCTTGCTGCGGCAGGATTGCCGGAGCGAGCCTCGCCCACCGCGCGCGCAAAATAGGTGATCGCCATCACGTGCGGAAACTTGCTCGGCTTGACCTGAAGATTTGCCGCACCCGCCCAGTCGCCACGTTCCACCGCGTAACGCGCCGGCGAGGCCGCCTGCGAAAATGCCGCGCCGTAGGCATCGGGATCAGGCTGTAACGTCGCGATCTCATCGACCAGCGCACGTGCCTCCTTGTCCCGGCCGAGCTGCAGACAAGCATAGACCATGTAGTCCTGCCCATGCAGTTGATCGCCGAGTTCATTGCCGGCCTTAGCGGCCACCACGGACGCGGTGTTCGCCGTGATCGATTCCTTCCAATAGCCGACGCGGGTGAAAATGTGCGACGGCATGTGCTGCGCATGCGGCGCGTTCGGCGCGATCTTGGAGTAGCGCAACGCGGCCGGCAGGCCCTTGGCGGCAATCGCTGGATAATCATAGAGATGGATCAGATAATGGGCGACGCCTGGGTGTTGAGGTTGCCGCTGCCAGATCGGCTCGAGAATGGCGGCGCCCTTGAGCTGGTTGGCGTAGGTCTTGTCCGCCGGTGACGCCGCGACGTTGAGGGTGATCGCATAGAAGATCTGCGCCTCGTCATCGTCGGGATATTTCGCCGCCAGCGCCTCCATCGCCTTCAGGTAGGATTGCACACGGGCCTGATGCGGAGTCTTGTCGTAATCGACATACATCACCGCCAGCGCGTCGATGTAATCGCGCTCGCGCGCGGTCTTGGCGCCGGTTGCCTTGGCTTTTTCGATCGCGGCGAGGCCGAGCGGAAGATTGGGCGCCGGGATTGGGCTGTGTGGATTGTTCAGCAGCGATAGCGCGACACCCCAATAGGCGATGGCACATTCGGGGTCGGCCTTGAGGGCTTCCCGGTAAATCTCCCCGGATTCCGTGTACCAGAACGAATGCTGATAACGCATCGCGCGATCGAACCGGCGCTGGGCGGTTTCGTTGCACGAAGTCGCGAAATGGACCGTGCCGAACTTCTGGTCGGCATCGTCTTTTGCATTGTCCTGGGCAATGCCCGGGGCGCAAGGCGCCAGCGTTGTCACGGCCGCGACGGTTACTGCCAACAGCAATTCACGCATGACTTTCTCCCGGTCCCGACGGCAAGGATGACGTCGATCATAGACTTTTATGGCGATCGACTCAACGCGGTCGCGCCGGGCCGGTCTATCGCCGCAATACCGCGATCAGGCGGTTGGCGAAGGTCAGCCGTTCGGCCATCACGGAAACGAAATAAGTCAGTAGCTTCTGGCTGAGCAGCGGATTTTCGTCCTTGATCGCCTCGAACTGCTCGGTGTTCAGGACATACAGCACGCTGGCGATCTCGGCCTGGATCGTGGCGTTGCGCGGCGCATGCGAGACCAGACCCATTTCGCCGATCGTGGTGTAGCGGCCGAGGCTTCGCACCCGCGTGGTGCCGCCGTCGCTTTTCGGGATCATGATCCCGACCCGCCCTTCCAGAATGAAGTGCATGGAATCGGCGGCGTCGCCGGCATTGACGATGATCTCGCCGGCGTCGACTTCGAGGCGCTCGCAGCGCTGGATCAACTCGCTGGCCTCGTCCGGGTCATCGAGAATCTGGGTGAACCAGTCGCGTAAGGAAGCTTCTTCCTGCTCGAAGTCCTGATGCTGCGCGATCAGCTCGTTCTCGCACCACTCCAGCGCATGATCCAGTTCGGGCAGGATGCGGATGTCCTGCGAGATAAAATCGCTCGAACGCAACGCCTTCTCGGCCATGGGCGGAAGATGCACCAGCACCAGCTTGATGCCGCGGTCATGCGCCGTCCGCTTGATCTGGGCAAAACTATACGCCGCCGAGGAATCGATGCCGGTGACCTGCTTGAAGTCGAACACCAGGAAGCGGCAGTCCACGTGATGGGCCAGCAGCCCTTTGACGTGCTGGTAAAGCCGGTTGGCGGAGCCGAAGAACAGGTAGCTCTGCAGGTTCAACCCCTGGATCTTGCTGCCATGGGCGGCCAGTACCGTCAGATCGTCGCGCGAGCGATCGAGTGAGCTGCGGTATTCCGTGCCATCGAAACTGTATTTGATGGAATCGATGCGCGACGCGCTCAAGGCAAAGGTCGCGCAACCGATCACCACGCCGATCAGGATGCCGGCGACGAAGCCCCATTGCACGATGATGATGATGATCGCCACCAGCGACAGATATTCGGTGAACGAAAGCCGCCGCCGCGACTGCACGATCCATCGGTGGAGCTGATCCGCGCCGAGATAGATCAGGAGGCCGCCCAGCACGAATTTCGGCATGTAGCCGAGCAATGTGGGAGCAAAGGCCAGCATCAGCAGCGAGATTGTGGCGACGGTCAGCCCGGACAGCCGGCCGGTCCCGCCGGCATTGAAGTTGAGGATGGTGCGGCTGACGGAAATGCAGCCGGTATAGCCGCCGAACATGCCCGACAGGATATTGGCCACGCCCGTGACGTTCAATTCCTGTTCGAGATTGGCTTCGCGATGCGCGGCGACTTCGATGCCGGTGGTATTGAACAAGGCGCTCGACGCCGTGACGAAGACGACGGCGATCAAATTGCCCGAAATCTCCGGCAGAAAGGACCAGGGATAGCGGCCCATCTCTCCGATGTCCCAGGGCAACATCAGGGTCACGCTCGGCGGCGGCTTGAAGGTCCATCCCGAGGCCTGGGCGTCGGCGGGTGAGATGCCGGCCAGCCAGAACACGATGTGCGCCGCGATCACGCCGCCAATCAGAATAGCTGGCAACGCGAAAGGCGTGCGGGAGCGATGCCAGGTCAGATAGAGGATGATCGCCATCGCAAGCGCCGCCGACAGCTCGGACAGCGTCAGCGCATTCTGAAACCGGTCGAGCGTGGCGAGTTGCAGGCGCTGGCCGGTGATGACGCGGATCGCACCGAGCACGACCAGCCAGGCGGTCGCGCCCAGAAAGCCGCCGACCACCGGATAGGGCACATAGCGGATCGCGCGGCCCAGTCGCGTCAAACCGAAACAACAGAGTACGATTCCTGTGGCGATGGTGGTGAGCGCCAGCGTGATCATGACCGGCGCGAGCAGCGGCGCCGATGGATCGGCGGCCGTTATTCGTTCGACCATCGATGAGGCCAATATGCCGGTCATCGCCGCGGTGGAACTCTCCGGCCCCGCGATCGCAAACGGCAAGGAACTGCCGAGACCGATAACGGCGGCGAGGACCGCCGATGCAATGAAAGTCGCGGCGACGCCATAGGACAAATAGGGCGCCAGCGGACCCGCGAAGATCAACAGCGCGTAGGACAATCCGAAAGTGATGGTCAGAACGCTGGCGGTGCCGCCGCCGAGCACGTCGTTGAGCGCCGTGCGCAACCGCAGTTTGCGGCCGGGACCGATGGCGAGGCTGCTGGCGAGATTGTTGGCGGGATTGTTGGATTGACTGACCACGCGCGCGCTTGCCCCTAAAAACCCGGTCAGTGGTAGACGACTGCGCTGCGCAAGGACAACGGTTTTTTGTGACAGCGTGCTGCGGTAGTAACCTGTGGTGGAACCTGCGCCGCTCTCATTTCCTGGGGCTACGCGATCTTCAGATCGGCGCCGGTGACGCGGCGGAAAGCTTCGAGGTAACGCTTGCTGGTGGCCTCCACCACGCTGGCGGGCAAAGCGGGAGCGGGCGCTTCGCCATTCCAGCGGCCGGCGTGGCGCTCCACATCGAGATAATCGCGCAGCGGTTGCTTGTCGAAACTCGGCTGCGGCTGGCCGGGTTTGTAGACATCGGTAGCCCAGAACCGCGAACTGTCGGGGGTCATCACCTCGTCGATCAGGATAATGCGCCCATCGGCATCCCGGCCGAATTCGAATTTGGTGTCGGCAATGATGATGCCCTGGTCGCGGCTGATTTTTTCGCCGAGCGTATAGATCGCGCGGGTCATGCTCTCCAGCGTGTAGGCGACCTCGTCGCCGACAATTTCGCGCATCCGGCTCACCGGAATGTTTTCGTCATGGCCGGTCTCGGCCTTGGTCGCCGGGCTGAAGATCGCGGGCTCCAGCCTGCCGCTTTCCAAAAGGCCAGCCGGAAGCTTCTCGCCCGCCAGCGTGCCCTGCGCGGCATATTCCTTCCACGCCGACCCGGAGAGATAGCCGCGGATTACGCATTCGATCGGAAACACTGTGGTGCGCCGGCACAGCATCGCGCGCCCGAGCAGCGAAGCGCGATGATCCCTGAGTTCAGGTACTTCGCGGATGATGGTGTCCGCGTCGGCACTGATCATGTGATGCGGCACCACACCTTCGAGCTGTTCGAACCACCAGGCGCTGATCTGGGTCAGCACCGCGCCCTTCATCGGAATGGTCTCGGCCATCACGATGTCGAAGGCGCTGATACGATCGGTGGTCAGGAGCAGCACGCGGTCTTCGCCGACGGCATAGATATCGCGCACCTTGCCGCGCCCGATCCGGGGAAGGGGCAGGTCGCTGGCGAGCATCGTGGTCATGGATCAAACTTTCGAAATAGCTATCGCGCGCGAAGGCGCGAGGCAAAAAGGCAAATGGGAGTAGCTCACTCCGGCAGCGGAATGAACTCATGTTCGTTGGGGACATGGGCGAAGCGGCCGCTTTTCCAGTCCTGCTTGGCCTGTTCGATCCGCTCCTGGCTGGAGGAAACGAAGTTCCACCAGATATGGCGCGGGCCTTCCAGCGCATCGCCACCGAGAAACATCATCCGGGTCGGCTTGAGTGCCTTGACGGTGATGCGGTCGCCGGGCCGGAAGATCAGCAGGCGCGGAGCCTCATAGCGCTCATTGGCGATCTCGACCTCGCCGTCGACCACATAGATCGCGCGTTCCTCGTGATCGGGATCAAGCGGGACGCTGACGCCTTCATTGACGCTCACTTCCGTATAAAACCACGGCGAAACCATCGTGACCGGCGATTTCACGCCGAACGAACTGCCGGCGATGATGCGCGCGGTGAAGCCGGTATCGCGCACGATCGGAAGGTCGGCCGCGGCATAATGCTGGAACGATGGCGCGATTTCCTCGGAACCCTTGGGCAGCGCGATCCAGCTTTGCAGGCCCAGCATCTTCTGGCCGTTCCTGCGCTGCACATCAGGCGTGCGCTCGGAATGCGCGATGCCGCGGCCCGCGGTCATCAGGTTCATGGCGCCGGGTTGGATTTCCCGGATGTTGCCCTCGCTGTCGCGGTGCATGATGCTGCCGTCGAACAGATAAGTGACGGTCGCGAGCCCGATATGCGGATGCGGCCGCACGTCCATGCCCTTGCCGGCCATGAACTGGACCGGCCCGAAATGATCGAAAAAGATAAAGGGGCCGACCATCTGCCGGTGGCCATGCGGCAGCGCCCGGCGCACCTCAAATCCGTCGCCGAGGTCGCGGGTGCGCGGCACAATCACCAGTTCCAGCGCGTCGCAGGATTGTGGATCGCCTGATATGGGGTCGTTGGAGGGATGCCAGCTCATGGGATTTTTCCATCGTTCTTCGCGGCTATCATAACAGCAAACAGGCGATGCCGTCCAAGAGGGCATTCAAGAGGGCTTTCGAGCGTCAAAAGACGCGACTTCGCGATCTCGCGGCGCGAAACGCCCGAGTGTGGCAGGAATTTCCGCCCCTTGGAGGGCGTGGGGAATGCCGGGTGCCCGTGCACCCGCAGCCGCGCGTGTATTGGTAGGTAGCACGCGCGTTAGTCACCACGAGTACACCGGGATCACCCGGCATTCCCGCACGCGGTGGTGTTAACGGTTTCCTTCGTGCTCTCCCCGGTGATCGGGCTCTTTTGTCACCGTCGCTTCGCAAAACGTCCGCGAAACTTGACGCCGGCGTCGAGGCGTCAGGACCACACGACTTTGCCGTCCGCTTTCGCACCGTTCGTCAAAGGCGCATCTGCGTCCACCGCATCCCGTTCCAACGTCCGTGACGATCGCGAGCGCCCCTCAAGTGGGACGGGATGCGCGGATTATGATTTGATTTGGGTGGAAGCGCGAAGGGATTTATTTTTGGCGATCCATCTGGACAGGTGGAATCGCGTTGATCGGGTTCGAGAAATCAGGCTGAACGTTCGCGTTCCGTGGGGTGAGTTAGCGAAGCGTAACCCACCATTTCGTTGCAAACCGGCGGCGGATTACGCTGAGTTTATCATCGGACGCGCGTTCGTGCGATCCGTTGGCTAATCCGCCCTACGCGGTCCGACTGCGACATCGGGCTTGGTCGCTTTCTTGCGCCGGAGAGATACTATTCCGGTCGCAAAACGCCAAACAGGCGGCCAATTCCTGCAGCAGATTTTGTGTGGGTGCTGGATATGAGACGACGCGATTTCTTCACGCTTCTGGGCTGTACGGTTGTGCTGTCGATGCCGGCACGCGCGCAATCGATCAAGATGCGGCGGATCGGATATTTGGGGTTCGGCCCTGCATCCAGTTGGACCAGTGAGATAGAGGCTCTGCGCGGCGGCCTGCGCAATCTGGGCTATGTCGAGGGTAAAGATATCACCATCGAATATCGATGGGCGGAGCGGGCTGATCAAACTTTTGACCTCGCGGCCCAGCTTGTTCAAATGAATGTCGATGTGATCTTTGCCCCAGCATCTACGCAGGTAGAGCCGGCCCGACGTGCGACGAATGCAATTCCCATTGTCTTTGCGCAACATGCCGATCCGGTTGGATTGGGAGATGTGAAAAGCCTTTCGCATCCCGGCGGGAATATCACCGGAATGTCGATGCTTCTCACCGAGCTCTCCGTCAAGGAGTTGGAGATTTTCAAGGAAACTTTTCCGAACGCGGCGCGGATCGGTATTCTCTGGAATCCGACGACGCCTTCGCACCCGACCGCCTTGACTGCGATTGAGGCTGCCAGCGAAAAGCTCGGAGTTCGCGTGGTGTTGGCTCGAGCTGGAACTGCCGCCGAAATTCAGGAAGCTTTCGAGACGATGTCGCGGGAGCGGGTCAGTGGCGTGCTTGTCTTGTCATCGCCGCTCTACAACGCACGCAGCGAACTCCTGGCGGAATGTCAAATGAAGCACCGGCTGCCCGAGATATTCGCAAATAAGGGAAACGTGAGCGCCGGAGGTCTTATGAGTTATGGCGCGGATCTGGACGACCTATACCGGCGTGCCGCAGTCTATATCGACAAAATACTCAAGGGGGCCAAGCCGGCCGACCTGCCGGTGGAGCAAGCGTCCAAATACGTGATGGTGGTCAACCTGAAGACCGCGAAAGCATTGGGTATCACGATTCCTCCGACCGTGTTAGCTCGGGCTGACGATATCATCGAATAGGTCAATTCCGTGTTTCAGTCGCCTGTAGGATGGGTTGAGCCCTTCGCGAAACCCATCATCTGTGCAAGCTGCAATCGATGGGTATCGCTTCGCTCCACCCATCCTACGCGCTGGTCCGCAATGGCATTCCAATCAGGATCCTCATCACCACAATGAATTGATTCACGGCCTGTTTATGGTTCTGATGTCACCCTGAAAATTGAAAAAGGTGCCAATCAATGGTCACCACGTAGGGAGGAGCCGATGATCGATTCGAACCGACGCACCGTTCTTGCAAGCGGCGTTGCCGCTGCAGCGGCGAGTGCCGTGCCGCAAGTGTTCGCCCAGGCCCAGCCGGCGGGGGCGGTTCCGGGATTGCCCGCGGGCGCCAAGGTCGGTTTCTACGAAAAGGGCAATGTCCGCATCCGTTACGCCGAGATCGGCTCAGGCTTCCCGTTGCTGGCGACGCCCGGCGGCGGCTTGAACTCTTGTATGGCCGTGTGGGCGCGGGCGGTGATCAACATTCCCGAAGAGTTCAAGAGCGACTTCCGCGTGATCACCATGGACCAGCGCAACGCCACCGGCGGCGAATCCACCGGGCCGGTGCCATCAGACGATCCCTGGAGCGCATTCGCCGACGACCAGTTGGGCGTGATGGACCATCTCGGCATCGACAAGTTCGTGTTCTTCGGCAACTGCATCGGCGGCCCGTTCGCGATGAAGTTGATGGAGCGGGCGCCGCAGCGCGTCGCCGCGGCGATATTGAGCCAGCCAGTCGGGCACAACCCGGCGAAGCCGGATTACATGTACGACGCTGGCAAGACGGTCTGGGCCAGGGAGCTGCGCGAACGCCGGTCCGACGTCTCGATGGAAACCATCGAGAAATATCTGCACAACCTTTATCGCGTGCGGCCCGATTTCGTGTACAGCGTATCGCGCGATTTCGCGAAATCATGCCAGACGTCGATGCTGGTGCTGCCGGATGACGTCGACGCGCATCCGCTGGTGACTTCGATCGATGTCGCCTCGCTCTGCCCGAATGCCGAGGTCACGGTATTCCCCTGGAAAGAAGTGCCGGAGTTGAAGGCGCGCACCATCAACCGCGCGCGCACCTTCCTGAAGCGGCATCAGACGGCGTAGCGAAGTCCTGCGAAACGGGTTGAGCCTTCGCGGAACCCAATCCTCTGCGCAGACCCCCATTGATGGGTATCGCGGAGTTTATCATCGGCGCGCATTCGCGCGACCTGTTGGCTCCACTCGGTCCTGAGAAGCGGCATCGAGAAAATGAGCGCTGATCTGCCTGGACGGCAAATCAGCGAGCAGTACCTTCGAGGTCTGCCGCAGCGACCGACGTATCACCACGCCACGCGCAAGCCGCCCTTGCCGTTATAGGCCGTCATGTTTCCGTTAGTGCTGACCTGGTAGCCGACGCTCGCGAACAGCGATGTGGCTTTGGTGATTTGAGCGTCCAGGCCGGCGTTTATCTCGACCCAGGCGCCACCGATATCCGACTGAAAGGGGACGGGGCCGGCCGCCGATGAGAACAGCGTTTGCGGGTTGCCGCGGAATTCATTCCAGAGGCTTGGCCGGATCCAGGCGGTGATCGAACGCTGGGCGCTGTCGTCGAGCAACCACGTTCGCGCCACTCGCGCGCCGATGCGCGCCACAAGCGAGTCGACATTGCGGAATTGAACGGTCGCTGCGGTATCGTTGCCATCGCTCAAGCTGACGTTCTGGTAGACGATCTGCGCCTGCGGCTCGATGATGAAGCCGCCCCCGAGCTTGATAGGATAGCCGCCCTCCAATGAACTGGCCAAACCCCAGCCATTGGTCGCCAGCGCCGGCAGACTGTTCGAGACACCTCTGGCATTATACCAGGTGCCTTGCAGGATTGCGTCGAGATACCACCCCCGCGCCCCGAAATGGGTCCAATAGCCGCCGAGACTATAGGCGCTGAGGTTGTTGGCTCCGGCGAAGGTTTGATCAAAGTGGGTCACGTTGCCGGTAAGCAAACCGATGGCGGTATAAAGCCCGGCGTGGTCGCGGCTGCTGTCCGCACCTTCGCGCCGAAGTAAATCCTGACCGCCCTGGAATGCGCCGATGTCATAGTCGAATTTAGGGCCGCTGCCGAAGATCCCCAGCGGATCGCCCTGATTATTGCCGTGCTGGCCGATCACGCGCGCCCACGCGCCGGGGGCGACGCCATTCTGGCGCAACTGATTGCGCAAATCCTCCTCGTCGCCGACACGCTCATGCAAGGTATCGAGCAGTGTGCGGCCATAGATCAGGGCCATCGAAGGAATGGCCGCATAGAGCGAAGTCTCCGGTCTGAAGTCCGGCAGCGTCGGACCAACTCCAGGTACGGCGCAAATCGGATCGGTTGAAGCAAGCGTGCAGTTGATCGTCGAGCGCAAATACCACGCTTGAGCGTTACTGGCATCGACGCTGCTGCGGAACAGCGTGTAGTCGTAAGGCCCCTCGGCCACCGGCCGTGCCAACGCGAAGGTGCCCGGCACCGTAGTGCCCCCATTGATGGTGTCGACCACGAGAATGCCGTTGCCGGTCGTCAACGCACCGGGGCCGCCGGCATTTGTAATCCGCAGCAGCGAATTGCCATTTGCCGTACCGCCGTTGATGACGAGACGGTCAGAGGGCGAGCCGTCGGTTCCGAGAAACGTATTGAGCCCGATAGTACCGCCGCTGCCAATATAGTTCGCAGTCGTGAGCGTCTTGAAATTTGCGAGCTGCGTCGGATCGCCGGTCGGCGGCGTGAATTGGATCAGGCCCGAATTGTTCACTGTCTGCGAGACAGTCGAGTTCGCCGTTACGGTCCAGACGCTGGTCGGATCAACGTTGACATTGGTGACGTTAAAGGCTGCGCCTTCCCATCGTGACCCGGTCAAAAGACTGATGTTCGCTGTGCTTCCAACATCGACAATGGCGTCGCCCATGAGTTGGCTGCCCTGCGATGCCGTGAAATTGACGACGGTCGGTTGGAAGGCGGGATTATTCGCGAAGGTTTCCAGCAATGTACCGCCGCCGCCCGTCACCACAGTTCCGCTGGTGGTCAGATTGAGGGGGCCCTGGGCCTCCACCGCCGTAGAGGCGTTGCTGATCAGACTGCCGCTGGTGAGGCGAACGGTGTCGATCCCATTGGTGGAAAGGTTCAACGAAGACAGCCCGACGGTATTTGCCCCCGTCGCCAGCACTGTGCTGTTGGTCAGATCGATGAGCCCCGGGCCGGCATTGAAGAACAGCGCGGCTCCGCCGCCGGATGTCGTTACGCTCGAACCGGTGCCTATCAGCGTCCCGTTATCCACCCTGACACCGAACGAATTCGTACCCGTCGTGGTGATGGTGTTGCGGTCGATGTTGATGAGGCCGTTGGCTTGAATATCCGCCCCCGCCGCACCGTTGCCGGTCGTCACGTTGATGGTCGTGCCCGTGCTGTTGATCGTTCCTCCCGTGGAGAACAGCCCGCTGATCGGACTCCCGCCGTTCACGCCAAAAATCGAACCTACCGGGCCATTCGAAGTGACGAGGGTCGCGGTCTGAAGCGTATAGAACGTCGGATTCTGCGCCGAGTTGATGTTGATCGTGTTGGTGCCCGTCAGCGTGACGGTGCTGTTGGGCGCCGCCCAAACGCCTGCGGCACCGTTGGAGCCCGTCACTGTGAGATTCTGGAGGGAGACGTTCCCACCATTGAATGCCACGACGCCGGTGCTCCCTGCCTGCCCCGCAACCCCGACGCCATTGAGATTAACGGTCAAGCCGCTGCCGATCGTGCCGAGGGCAACCGTCGTGTTGTCTGCCGCAACGCCGACACTGCTGGTGCCGTTTATATTAAGCGTCGATCCCGGAAGCAGCGAAACCTGGCCTCCATCGTGGAGATAGATGCCCATTGCGCCTCGGCCTGTGGTCGTGACCGGGATGAGCACGTCGGCATTGACGCGGCTGCCGGCACCGGAAGCGCCAAGCGCGACAGCATTGAAGGCGCCGCCGGTAGATATCGAGGTCCCGGCGTGGAGGTTGATGGTTCCACCGCTTTCCGCCACCGCGCCGTGACCGCGGGAAGCTGCCGTACCGTTGATGATGACTCCCGAGGCATTGATCGTGCCGCCGATCGCGGCCAACCCCTCGCCCACACCGGTCAGCGTGACCGACGCCCCGTTTGCAATGGTGACGGTGCTGGCGGCGCCGTTCGCCAGCACCGCGTGACCGCCTCCCGAGGTGATGCTGAGGTTGTCGTTGGGAACAAGAATCGTACCGCCGGCCGCCTGCAACGCGTTGCCGTTTTGACTCTGCACCGTGATCAGTCCCGGTAACGGCCCGGCCGCCGCATCCCATACCAGGGTTCCGCCCGTGACGTTGCTTGCATTCGTCGCGCCTGTCACGGAAACCACGGTGCCGCCGACCACGGTCGTGGTCCCGGATGTTACATTGACGGTCGTTGTAACTGTAGGCGGGCTTGGGCCGACCGTCTGCGATCTAACCCGGCTCGGAATCGCGGCAATGACGATGATTCCGGCAAGCACCAGAGCGTTTGAATTTGTCGAACTAAGCTTCGAGCCCCGCCTTGCGTTGCAAGCGCGCGACATCGCACATCGAAGAGCCATCGCTGGTCTCCTGATCGAGCATTGCTTGTCGAGTCTGTAACCAAAAATTCGTGCGTAACGCAGGCACGAGGCCGAAACGACTATCCTGCAGTCAGTTTTGCGAGCGCGGAAATGTTTGTCATCTCTGGCGCGTCGATCCTGTCTCTGATCGAATCGTCAATCTTTACGTGCCGCGATGGCTTTATTTGTGGCAACAACCAGACCGCGAGTTAATTCTCTTCCTGTGTGGCCGAGCGGTAACGCATCGTTCGAATTCTCTGCAAAATGAAACGGTGGACTTGGCGCGCCTCGTCGAGATCCGACTTCCAGCGGTATTGTCGGTACGACAGCATTTACGAATGCCGACTTGGTCCGCTGCTCGGAGGGCGATGCTGTACCGCAGCAATATCAATGCGTCTTAAGATCGCATCGACGCGGCTGACTGATCCCTGCAGGTTCGATACAAATGGGTCGCGGCATGAGGACGGCCGCCAATTTCGCCACGGTGAACGTTCATGGCGGTAAAAACGACGAACAGGGATCGGAAAAGACAACGGCTGGAGGCAGGCAGTTGAATATTCTTGGAATTAATTCAGTGTATCACGAGTCGTCCGCCGCGCTGCTGGTCGACGGCAAGCTGGTCGCCGCCGTCGAGGAAGAACGGTTCAATCGCATCAAGCATGGCAAGACGGCGGAATTCGACAACCCCCATCAATTGCCCGAACGCGCGATCCGTTATTGTCTCAAGCATGCCGGGCTCACTGCCGGTGATATCGATCACGTCGCCTATTCGTTCAGTCCCAAGATGCGCCAGGCGCAATACCGCAAGGAATGGTGGAACCCGCGGCTCGAGGAAACGCTGCGGCTGCGGCTGGGTCAGGTGCAAGGCGCGGTCGAGGAGTATCTCGATCGTCCGCTCAAGCAAAGCTTTCACTTCGTGCCCCATCATATGGCGCATGCCGCCTCGGCCTATTTCCCGTCGGGCTTCGATCATGCCGCGATCCTCACCCTCGACGGGATCGGCGAAGTGGCGGGTTCTTTTCTGGCGAAGGCCGAGGGCACACGTATCCAGGCTGTTGAATCGATCGACTATCCGAACTCGCTCGGCTTCCTGTGGGAAGTGCTCAGCAGTCACCTTGGTTTCTCGCATTACGACGCGTCGAAGGTGATGGGTCTCGCTGCCTACGGTAATCCCGAAATCTTCCGGCGCAAAATCCAGGCGGCGCTGCGCGTCGGCAAGGAGGATTACGCGGTATCGCCGGAGTTTCTCAGCGCCAATCCGAATCAATACGCCAAACTGGAAGCCGCGTTCGGCCCGGCGCGCTATGAGGAGGGCGAAAATGCGCAGATTCTGCCGCGCCACGCCGATATCGCGGCAGCACTTCAGGAAGCGACCAATGAGGCGGTGCTGGCGCTGGTCCGGCGCCTCAAGCGCCAAGTGCCATCAGACAAATTATGCATGGCCGGCGGCGTCGCGCTCAATTGCGTGACCAATGAGATCGTGCGGAAATCCGGCGAATTTTCGGATGTGTTCATCCCTTCCGCGCCGCACGATGCCGGCACCGCGATCGGCGCTGCGCAGATCGTGCATTGTTCGAAACAAAAAAGCTCTCCTGAACGCGGCATGTCTTCGCCCTATCTCGGTCCCGCGTTCGAGCGGCGCGAAATTCTGGCCGCGGTGAAGTCATCAGGTCTTGAGGCGCGCCGCAGCAAGTCTCCCGGGCGCGATGCGGCTGACATGATCGCCGATGGCAAGATCGTCGCGTGGTTTCAGGGCCGGATGGAATTCGGGCCGCGCGCGCTCGGCAACCGTTCGCTGCTTGCCGACCCGCGCCGGCCGGATATGCGCACTATCCTCAATCAGAAGGTCAAACACCGCGAGGATTTCCGGCCGTTCGCGCCGAGCGTGATGGCGGAACACGCCGACGAATGGTTCGAGCTTGGCGGCGCGCATGCGATCAGCCACGGCTTCATGCTGTTTGCCTGCGACGTCAAGCCCGAGCTGCGCGATCGCATTCCGTCCGTCGTGCATCTCGACGGCAGCGCCCGCGTGCAACTCGTGAGCCGCGAACTGAATCCGCGCTTTCACGAATTGATATCCGCTTTCCATGCCAAAACCGGCGTGCCGATCGTCGTCAATACCTCGTTCAATGACAGCGAACCGATCGTGTGCACGCCCACCGATGCGATCGTCACCTTCCGCAAGTCCGGCATCGATGCGTTGTTCATGGACGATGTGGTTCTGACGGCGGAGGGGTGAGCGATCACACCCATTTGAGATACAGGACCGCGTCTGCGACCTATCTTATCTACAGAGACAAGAGATGCCCGATGACGATGACAAACATCAAAACGTTAGGCGCAGCGCAGCGCTGGTGCTTTCCTCCGTTTTCGCTGCTCCCGCGCTGGCGCGAGACGCCGGAACGTCATGGTCGCACAGCTACAGGCGGGCCCATCACGAAGCGAATTTCCGCAGGGCCTATAACGGGCCGCTGGGAGCGCTACAGCAGGGAGACCTGTCGCATGTTGGCGGCTGGAGAGACCCATCCTGCTTCAACGGCGGCAATGGAAACTGACGTTCAGCAATTGTAGTGTGAGAAGCTGTCTCAGTGGCGTGGCCTCATGGTTCGAGACGCGCGAAGCCGCGCTCCTCACCATGAGGGATCGAGAGATCGTCCAGGCTCCGGCCTCATCCTGAGGAGGCGCGAAGCGCCGTCTCGAAGGATGCGATTGAGGCTAAATCCCGCTAACGCGATTACTCCGCCGCGGTCACTGTGCTGGTCGGGACATTCGAGCCCGCGCCGTAACGCTGGTCGATATAGTCGATCACCATCGCCTTGAATTCGGTGGCGATGTTGGGGCCGCGCAGGGTGCGGAATTTCTTGCCGTCGACGAAGACAGGCGCGGCCGGGGTTTCACCGGTGCCGGGAAGCGAGATGCCGATATCGGCATGCTTGGATTCGCCGGGGCCGTTGACGATGCAGCCCATGATCGCGACGTTGAGCGATTCGACGCCGGGATAACGGGTCTTCCAGCTCGGCATTTCGACGCGGATGAAATCCTGAATGCTGCGCGCCAGTTCCTGGAACGTGGTCGAGGTGGTGCGGCCGCAGCCGGGGCATGCGGCGACCAGCGGCACGAAGGTGCGGAAACCCATGGTCTGCAGCAATTCCTGCGCGACCTGAACTTCCAGCGTGCGATCGCCGCCCGGTTCAGGTGTCAGCGAAATGCGGATGGTGTCGCCGATGCCGCCTTGCAGGAGGATGCCGAGCGCGGCCGAGGAAGCCACGATGCCTTTGGAGCCCATGCCGGCTTCGGTGAGGCCGAGATGGATCGCGTAATCGGAACGCTCAGCCAGGGTCTGGTAAACCGCGATCAGATCCTGCACCGCCGAAACCTTGGCCGACAGGATCATCTTGTTCTTGGGCATGCCGAGTTCTTGCGCCCGGGCGGCCGACAGCAATGCCGACTGCACCATGGCCTCGCGGGTTACTGCGCGAACGTCTTTCGGCTCAGCCAGCAGCGCGTTCTCATCCATCAGCTTGGTGAGCAGTTCCTGATCGAGCGATCCCCAATTGGCGCCGATCCGGACCGGCTTGTCGTTCTTGTTGGCGATCTCGATGATGTCGGCGAACTGGGTGTCGCGCTTGTTCTTGAAGCCGACATTGCCGGGATTGATGCGGTATTTGTCGAGCGCCTCGGCGCAGGCCGGATAATCCGCCAAGAGCTTGTGGCCGATGTAATGGAAATCGCCGATCAGGGGCGTGGTGATGCCGCGCTTGCGCAGGGCGTCGCGGATATGCGGCACGGCGGCGGCGGCTTCCTCGCGGTCCACCGTGATGCGCACCATTTCCGAGCCGGCGCGCGCAAGGGCCGCGACCTGGGCCACGGTGCCTTCGATATCGGCCGTGTCGGTGTTGGTCATCGACTGCACGACAATCGGGGCGCCGCCGCCGACGGCGACATTGCCGACCATTACCTGGGTGGTTTTATGCCGGGCCAAGGGGCCGGCGACGTCATCTTGGGGTGGTTTCACGGGCTGGTTCATGGGGGCTCAAATATCAGGTTTTGGTGACATTCAGCAATGGATCAATCGCCGCCGGGGTAGCAGGACTTGGGTGTATAGGACTTGGTCCCGCCGGACCCGGCCGATTAACCAGATAAAGCCCCGCAATCACGAGTATCGCCGCGGCGCCGAATACCGGGGTCGGGGTATCGTGCAGGATGAGATAGCTAGCCACGACGCCAAACAAAGGGGTGATGAAGGTAAAAGCCGACAATTTGCTGGCGGAATAGGTCTTGATCAGCCCAACCCATATCAAAAACGTCAATCCGACCACCCAAAGCGCCTGATAGGCCATTAACGATAGCGCCAGAGGGCCGGGAACCCGGGTCACGGTTTCGCCCCAAAACCACGCCGCCAGGCCCAGAATCGGGATCGATACCGCGACCTGATAGCCGAGGGCCTTTTCGGGCGGGGCCCGGCGCAGGGGCGAGGCCTTCACCAGCAGGGTGGTGGCCGCCCACAGCGAGCCGCCGCCGACGATCATGAGGTCGCCCAGTAATACACTGGCATCGACATCGGCCTGAGGCACGCCGATCGCCAGCGCCACCCCGGCAAAGCTTAAGCCGAGGCCGCTCCATTGCGATGCCCTCAGCCGCTCGCCGAGGAACTGATAGGAGCCGAGCGCGACAAAAAACGGCGCGGTGTAGAGAAACACCACCGCGCGCGACGCCGAGGTCAGCGCGATGCCGCGAAAGATCAGCGCGAATTCGACGCCGAACAACAGGCCAGCGAACAACCCGACGCCAAGCGTGCCGTCGGCGGCAAACATTTTCACGCCGCGAAAGCGCGCGATCAACAGCAGTACGGGCAAGGCGCCGGCGGAGCGGATCATGCCTTGCAGCATCGGCGGGATATCGGGGAGAGCCAGCTTGACCGCGATCTGGTTGAACCCCCAGCTCAGGCAAAGCATCAGCATCAGCGCGATAGCGCCGGGGCTGAGCGGGCGCTCGGCCGCGTTTGTCGGCGTGTCGTTTGGGGGCATGAATCCTCGCCGGCTTATCGCGGTCTTGTTTATTTCTGGCAGTGCGCGCAGGTGCCGGTGATTTCGACCACCGACAATTTCGGCGCAAAACCGGTCGCGCGCGCCGCGTCATTGAGGCTCTGGGCGACGGGTGCTGCGGGAATTTCGCCGACCGAGCCGCAATGCTCGCAAATCAGGAACGCCACCATTGCCGCGGCGTCATGGTCGTGCGCGCAGGCCAGAAAGGCGTTGCGGCTTTCGATGCGGTGGACGAGGCCGTTCTCCATCAGGAAATCCAGCGCACGATACACCGTGATCGGCGCCGGCCGCGGCATCGATTTGGCGAGTTCGTCGATCACCTCATAGGCGCCGAGCGGCCGGTGGCTGGACAAGAGCGCCTGCAGCACGTGGCGGCGAATCGGGGTGAATTTCTGCGCCCGCCGTTCGCAGACCTGTTCCGCATGCCGCATCGCATCCGCGGTGCAGCGTCCGTGATCATGGTCGGGGGCGGGAAAGGTCGGTTTTGTCAGCGTCATTATGGCGGAATGTAGCATTCCGGCAGCTAATCCCCAATGCCATCAGGCCGCTTTCCCGGAGTTCCCGAGGGCAAGCAGCGATGAGCCATGTGCGTTCGGCAGGGCAGCCCTTCGGGGCGCGGCCATGAAAAATTCATAAGCTAGCTTATTATATCCAAAGCTTATGGAGATGATCGGAATGCCCCGCGGTTCCGTGGACATGAACTTCCTGTTCGCGCTCGGCGAATTGAACCGGCTGGTGCGTGCCTATGCCGACAAGCAGGCGGCGCGCCACGGCATTACCCGCGCGCAATGGGCTGTGCTGGCCAAGGTAGAACGCACCGAGGGCCTCAAGCAGTCGGAACTTGCCGAGCAGATGGAGATGCAGCCGATCACGCTGACGCGGCTGATCGACAAGCTCTGTGACAATGGCTGGATCGAGCGCCGCAACGACGACACCGACCGGCGCGTCAACCGGCTCTATCTGCGCAAGGCGGCGCGGCCGCTGCTTGGCAAACTGGGGGGCTTGCGTTCCGAACTCACCGCGACTGCGCTCGAGGGCATCAGCCCGGCCGATGCGCATCGCCTGCTGTCACAACTGGAAACGATCAAGGAAAACGTGCGCAACGCTATTCAGAATCCGGCGGACGTGCCGCCCAACAAAAAGGAGCAGCGGTATGGCTGATCCCGTCCTGAAATTTCCGCCCGAGCAAAAGGGCACTCCGTCGCAGACATCACCGAACGCGGTTTCCGCGCCATCGCGGCGCAGCCTCGCAGCCGGCTTGCGGCGCCATCGCCGCACGCTGTTGCTGGTGGTGTTGCCGCTGGTCGCCGTGATCGCGGGGCTGGTGTTCTATCTCAATGGCGGCCGCTACGTGACCACCGATGACGCCTATGTCGGCGCGCAAAAGGTCCTGATCACGCCGGATATTTCCGGCAAGGTCGACAAGGTCGTGGTCCGTGAAGGCCAGCGCGTCAACGCTGGCGATGCGCTGTTCGAGATCGATCCGGTGCCGTTTCAGTTGGCGGTCGATCAGGCCAGGGCGACGCTCGCGCAGGCCAAGACCAGCTATGAGAATCTGAACGCCAATATCAAGATATACGGCCAGATGGCCGATCTGATGCAGCAGTCGGCCGACCTGAAGCAACGCGATGTCGAGCGCAAGACCGCGCTCGCCAAGAGCAATTTCGGCTCGCAGCTCGACCTCGACAATTCGTCGAACTCGGCTTTGACCGTGCGCGCGGAAGCGGCGTTCGTGCAGCAACAGCTATCCAGCTCGAAAACCCAGTTGCTCGGCGATCCCAATCTGCCGCTCGAGCAGTTTCCGCCCTATGTCCAGGCCAAGGCGGCGCTGGCGCAGGCCGAGCGCAATCTCGACCACACGGTTTTGCGCGCGCCGATGGGCGGCATTGCAACTCAAGTGGACCAGATCCAGCTCGGCCGCTTCGTGGTCGCGGGCACGCCGGTGTTCTCGGTGATCGACACGTCGAAGCCATGGGTCGATGCCAATCTGAAGGAATCGGATTTCACCTATATTACCGAAGGTCAGCCGGTCAGCATCGACGTCGATGCGTTCCCGGATCATGTCTTCAAGGGCACCATCGGGTCGCTCAGCCCCGGCACCGGCGCGCAATTCGCGATCCTGCCGCCGCAGAACGCGACCGGAAATTTCGTCAAGGTCGTGCAGCGCGTGCCGGTGCGAATCTATTTCGACAGCCATGACGCCGATGTGCAGCGGCTGAAAGCCGGCATGAGTGCCTACACCACGATCGATACCGGTCATCGCCGCTCACTGGCTTCCATGCTCGGCTTCTCGCCGGCGGCCGCCGCGACCAGGCAGAACTGATCGCCATGAGCACCGCCGCTGCCCCGATCGCGGTGCCCGGCCTGCGCCGGAACATGGTGACGATCTGCGCCATGACCGCGACCATCATGCAGGCGCTGGACACCACGATCGCCAACGTCGCGCTGCCCTATATGCAGGGCAGCCTGTCGGCTTCCCAAGATCAGATCAACTGGGTGTTGACCTCCTACATCGTCGCCGCCGCGATCATGACTGCGCCGGTCGGCTGGATCGCCAATCGCTTCGGCCGCAAGCGGATTTTCATCGTCTGCTCCGCCGGATTCACGATCGCATCCCTGCTGTGCGGCGTGGCGCAGGACATCAACCAGATGGTGCTGTTTCGCCTGCTGCAGGGCGTGTTCGGCGCGGCGCTGGTGCCGCTGTCGCAGGCGGTCATGCTGGACTCCTATGCGCTGCATGAACGCGCCAAGGCGATGTCGATCTGGGGCATGGGCGTGATGATGGGGCCGATCATGGGCCCGTCGCTGGGCGCGTGGCTAACCGAAACCTATTCCTGGCACTGGGTGTTTTTCGTCAATCTCCCGTTCGGGATCGTAACCGTGCTCGGTCTGCTGGTCTTCATGGACGAGACCAAGCAGAACACGGAATTGCGGTTCGACTGGTTCGGGTTTGCCGCGCTCGCGATCGGCATCGGCTCGATGCAGGTGGCGCTCGACCGCGGCGAACAGCTCGGCTGGCTGGAATCCAACGAGATCATCGTCGAGATCATCGTCGCCATCGTCGGCTTTTATTATTTCTTTGCGCATTCGCTGACGACCGCAAAGCCTTTCATCCAGTTTGCCATCTTCAAGGATCGCAACTTCGTCGGCGGCTGCGTATTCATGGCGGTGATGGGGCTGGTGCTGTTCTCCACCATGGCGCTGTCGTCGCCTTATCTGCAGAATGTGATCGGCTATCCCATCATCACTGCTGGGTTGCTGCTGGCGACCCGCGGCTGCGGTACGTTTTTCGCGATGATGCTGGTCGGCCGCTTCATGAAATTTATCGAGGCGCGCACCCTGATCATCGGCGGGTTGGCGCTGATGTCGCTGTCGCTGTTCTTCATGACCGGCTGGACCGACCAGACCGGTGTGCCTGAAATCATCGTTGTCAGCATCGCGCAGGGTTTCGGGCTCGGGCTGGTGTTCGTGCCGCTCTCGACGGTGGCGTTCCTGACGCTGCCCAATCATCTGCGCACCGACGGCACCGCAATGCTGACCCTGATGCGCAATGTCGCGAGTTCGATCGGTATATCAGTTGTGATCGCGCAACTGACCGAGGGTGGACGCCGGGTCTACGCAATCCTGTCGGAACACATCAACCCGTTCAATCACGCGCTGCAGATGCCGGACGTGCGCGGCATGATCGACCTGAATTCCGACGGCGGTCGCGCGCTGGCGGATGCAGTGGTCGGCATCCAGTCGCAGATCATCGCGTTTTCGCTGGACTATCAGATGGTCATGATCATCACGCTGTGCGCGATCCCGCTCGCGATCATGATCGGCTCCAGCAAGGTCGCGCTGCGCAAGCAGTCGGCGGCGCCGGAACATGCGGTGCTGGAGTAGGTGCCCGCGCGGCGCGCTACTCGTCATACGCGGGCTTGACCCGCGTATCCATCAATCTTCAAAGTCATGTGAGGGAATGGATGGCCGGGTCAAGCCCGGCCATGACGAGCTTCAGATATCGAAGAACACCGTTTCGTTGTCGCCCTGCAGATGGATATCGAAACGATAGACGGCCTTTCCCGCGCCCGGCTCGCGCGCTGCGATCAGCGTGTTGCGGCGATCGGCCGGTATCAGCGCCAGTACGGGGTCGGCGGCATTGGCCGCTTCGCCGCCGAGATAAATCCGCGTGTAAAGCTGCAGCAACATGCCGCGCGCGAAGATCGCCAGCACGAGATGCGGCGCCTGCGGCTTGCCGTCGGGATCGGGCACCGTGCCCGGTTTGATGGTGTCGAAAACAAAGCCGCCATTTGGATCGGTGCCGCAGCGCCCGAAACCCTTGAAGCTTGAATTCGGCAGCGCGCGCTTGTCCTGCGGATCGGAGAAACGTCCCTGCGCATCGGCCTGCCAGATCTCCAGCATCGCGTCCGGCACGGGTTGGCCATCACCGTCGAACACCCGTCCCTCGACCCGGATGCGATCGCCCGACGTATCAGGGGTGACGAGGTTGTTGGTGAAGGCGTCATTCCATTCATAGGCGCCGTTTGGCGTCAGCCCGTATTTGAAGAACGGGCCGACGGTCTGCGACGGCGTCACGCCGTGTGGCTTGGTATTCCCTTGCACTATTTCGTCTCCATCGGCGTCGCGCTGCGCCCGCGCAAGACAATGTTGAAGCGGTAGCACAGCGCCCATCCGGGCTGGGTGTTGTCGAGATCGAACGATGACACCATCCGCAGCCGCGCGTTTTCGTCCGGGACCGAATTGAAGATCGGATCAAACTCGAACAGGGGATCGCCGGGAAAATACATCTGCGTCACCAGCCGCGAGACGAAGGCATGGCCGAACACCGAGAAATGGATGTGCGCCGGCCGCCAGGCATTGTGGTGATTACCCCACGGATAGGCGCCGGGCTTGATGGTGATGAATTTGTAATAGCCCTGCGCATCGGTCTGGGCGCGGCCCGCGCCGGTAAAGTTCGGATCGAGCGGAGCCGGATGCTGGTCGACCACATGGATGTAGCGGCCGCAGGCATTGGCCTGCCACAGCTCTACCAATGCATTCGGCACGCCGCGGCCGTCTTCATCGAGCACATGGCCGTGCACGATGATGCGCTCGCCGAGCGGCTCGGATTTATGCTGGATGGTGAGATCGTGATCGTTCTCGCGCACGGTCTCGTGGCCGTAGACCGGTCCGGTCAATTCCGACAGCGTATGCCGCATGATGATCAGCGGCTTCTGCGGCGAGCGCTTCACGGTGCTCTTATAGCCCGGCGACAGCCGCGGCGGATGCGCGGCAAGGCTGGTGATGGGATAGGCGAGGGTCATGATTTGCTCCTACCGTCTCCCTCATGGTGAGGAGGCGCTACTTCAGCGCCGTCTCGAACCATCAGGTTAATCCTGTCATCCTTCGAGACGCGGCCAAGTGGCCGCTCCTCAGGATGAGGTTGAAACTCAATTCAACTTCTCGATCGCCATCGCGACACCCTGTCCGACGCCGACGCACATGGTGGCCAGCGCGCGCTTGCCGCCACGCTTTTCCATGCCGTGCACCGCCGTCATCGCCAGCCGCGCGCCGCTCATGCCGAGGGGATGACCGAGCGCGATCGCGCCGCCATGCGGATTGACGAAATCAGCGTCGTCCTTGACGCCGAGCTGGCGCAGGCAGGCTATACCCTGGCTGGCGAAGGCTTCATTGAGTTCGATCAAATCGAAATCGCTGATCTTCAATCCCAGCCGTTCCATCAGCTTGCGGGTGGCCGGCACCGGACCGATGCCCATGATTCGCGGGGGCACGCCGGCCGAAGCGAGGCCGAGAATCCGCGCCCGCGGCGTCAGGCCATACTTTTTCACCGCGGCTTCGGACGCCAGGATCATCGCGGCAGCGCCGTCATTGACACCGGAGGCATTGCCGGCGGTCACGGTGCCGGGATTGCGCACGATTGGCTTCAGCTTGGTCAGGCCTTCGAGCGTGGTTTCGGGCCGCGGATGTTCGTCCTTATCGACCGTCACAGGTCCGGCCTTGCCGCCGGGCACCGAAATCGGGGTGATTTCCTCGGTGAAATAGCCCGAGGCGATCGCGGCGCCGGCGCGCTGCTGCGAGCGGATCGCGAACGCGTCCTGGTCGGCGCGCGAAACTTGAAACTCCTCGGCGACGTTCTCGCCGGTCTCTGGCATCGCGTCGACGCCGTATTGCGCCTTCATCAGCGGGTTGATGAACCGCCAGCCGATGGTGGTGTCGAAAATATCGGCCGAGCGCGAGAACGCTTCCGGCGCCTTGCCCATCACGAAAGGCGCCCGCGTCATCGACTCGACGCCGCCGGCAATCGCCAGATTGATTTCACCGGCGCGGATCGCGCGGCCGGCGGCGCCAACCGCATCCAGTCCCGAGGCGCAGAGCCGGTTGAGTGTGAGGCCGGGAATCGAATCCGGCAGGCCCGCCAACAGCAGCGCCATCCGAGCCACATTGCGGTTGTCCTCGCCGGCCTGGTTGGCGCAACCGAAATAGACCTCGTCGACTGCCCCGGCCCAGTCGAGATTGGGATGGCGCGCCATCAGGGCCTTGATGGGGGTTGCGGCCAGATCGTCAGCGCGGACCTTGGCCAGCGCGCCGCCGAAGCGGCCGATCGGGGTCCGGACGGCATCGCACACAAATACATCACCCATTGAATCTCTCCCTCAATGCCGCGGTTCCGCGCTGACAGGCTCGAATTGATGGCGAGTTTTAGGAGTGGCTTGGAGACAGGTCAATTGAGGCTTTAGCGCCAGCGGCGCTTTGGCGGGAGGTCGGTTATGCCGCCACGTCGGGGGTGTCCCGCAAGGAGGCCATCGAGAGAGTGGAAAACGCGGACAATCGCGGCAAAGCAATAGGATCGGTGACCGAAATTTTGTAGTTTCTCAGCTTCATGACCATCCAGCAGCCCATCCCCGTGCCATCAGAACCCGTGCCACCAGACGCCGCGCCCGCCGCCGAGGCGCGCGTGACGCCGATGATGGAGCAGTACCTCGAAATCAAGGCCGCCAATCCCGGGCTGCTGCTGTTTTACCGGATGGGCGATTTCTACGAGCTGTTCTTTGACGACGCCGAGATCGCCTCGCGCGCGCTCGGCATCATGCTGACCAAGCGCGGCAAGCATCAGGGCATGGATATCCCGATGTGCGGCGTGCCGGTGGAGCGCTCTGAGGACTATCTGCATCGCCTGATCGCCTCGGGCCATCGCGTCGCGGTGTGCGAACAGATGGAAGACCCCGCCGCGGCACGGGCGCGCGGCAACAAGAGCGTGGTGCGCCGCGACGTGGTGCGGCTGGTCACGCCGGGCACGCTGACCGAAGACAATCTGCTGGATGCGCGCACCAACAATTATCTGCTGGCGATTGCGCGGGCGCGGGGCTCTGTTGGTGCCGACCGCATTGGCCTCGCCTGGATCGATATCTCCACTTCGGAATTCATTGTTACGGAATGTTCGACCGGCGAGCTCGCGGCGACGCTGGCGCGCATCAATCCCAACGAAGTCATCGTGACCGACGCGCTCTATGGCGACGCGGATCTGGGGCAGTTGCTGCGCGAATTGCCGGCGGTGACGCCGCTGACCCGTGACGTCTTCGACAGCGCCACCGCCGAGCGGCGGCTGTGCGATTATTTCGCGGTCGCCACCATGGACGGCCTCAGCGCGATGTCGCGGCTGGAAGCGACCGCCGCGGCTGCGGCCGTCACCTATATCGACCGCACCCAAGTGGGCAAACGTCCGCCGCTGTCGCCGCCGGCACGCGAGGCTGCCGGCACCACCATGGCGATCGATCCGGCGACGCGCGCCAATCTCGAACTGACGCGCACGTTGGCTGGCGAGCGGCGCGGATCGCTGCTCGATGCGATCGACTGCACGGTGACACCCGCCGGATCGCGGCTACTTGCACAGAGACTCGCGGCGCCGCTGACCGACAGCGACGGTATTGCGCGCCGGCTCGATGCCATCGCGGCTTTCGTCGCGGCCTCCGCCGTGCGCGATGATGTGCGCGGCACGCTGCGTGCGGCGCCGGACATGTCGCGCGCGCTGGCGCGCTTGTCGGTCGGGCGCGGCGGGCCGCGCGATCTCGCTGGGCTACGCGACGGTATCCTCGCTGCGGATGAGGCGCTCGCAAAGCTTGCCGGGCTCGACGATGCGCCGCAAGAGATCGCCGCGGTCATGGCGGCGTTGCGCCGTCCGTCGCGCGACCTCGCGCGCGAATTCGAGCGTGCCTTGGCTGAGCAATTGCCCTTGATCAAACGCGACGGCGGCTTCGTGCGCGAGGGCTATGAGCTGGCGCTCGATGAAACCCGCAATCTGCGCGACGCCTCGCGTCTCGTGGTAGCCGCGATGCAGGCGCGCTACGCCGATGATACCGGCGTCAAGGGTCTCAAGATTCGCCATAACAATGTGCTCGGTTATTTCGTCGAGGTGACCGCGCAGCACGGCGACAAGCTGATGGCGCCGCCGTTGAACGCGACCTTCATCCATCGCCAGACCCTGGCCGGGCAGGTTCGCTTCACGACATCAGAACTCGGCGAGATCGAGGCTAAAATTGCCAATGCCGGCGACCGCGCGCTCGGGCTGGAGCTCGAAATTTTCGAGCGGCTCTGTGCGCTGGCAATCGCGGCCAGCGACGATCTGCGCGCCGCCGCGCACGCCTTCGCGATGCTCGATGTCGCAACCGCGCTCGCAAAACTCGCGGTCGATGACAATTATGTGCGGCCGGAGGTCGATGGCTCGCTCGGTTTCGCGATCGAAGGCGGCCGTCATCCCGTGGTCGAGCAGGCGCTGAAGCGCGACGGCCAGCCGTTCATCGCCAATGCCTGCGATCTGTCTCCCGGACCGGCGCAGAAATCAGGCCAGATCTGGCTGATCACCGGCCCCAACATGGCGGGTAAATCGACCTTTCTCCGTCAGAACGCGCTGATTGCGCTGATGGCGCAGACCGGCTGCTTCGTGCCGGCGGCGCGAGCGCGGATCGGCATCGTCGACCGGCTGTTCTCGCGCGTCGGCGCGGCGGACGATCTGGCGCGGGGACGCTCCACCTTCATGGTGGAGATGGTGGAAACCGCCGTCATCCTCAATCAGGCCAGCGAACGCTCGCTGGTGATCCTCGACGAGATCGGCCGCGGCACCGCGACCTTCGACGGGCTGTCGATCGCCTGGGCCGCGATCGAACATCTGCACGAGGCCAATCGATGCCGCGCATTGTTCGCGACGCATTATCATGAACTTACCGCGCTCTCCGCCAAACTGCCCCGGCTGTTCAACGCCACCGTGCGGGTCAAGGAATGGCAGGGCGACGTGGTGTTCCTGCATGAGGTGCTGCCCGGTTCGGCGGATCGCTCCTATGGCATTCAAGTGGCAAAACTCGCAGGCCTGCCGCCGGCGGTGATCGCGCGCGCCAAGTCGGTGTTGGCCAAGCTGGAAGCGCAGGACCGCGGCCAGACCGCGCGTGCGCTGGCCGACGATCTGCCGCTGTTCGCGGTGCCCTCGCGTGCCGCGGCCGAGCCTGCACCTGCGAGCGAGGCTGAAAAGCTGATGGAAGCGTTGCGCGCGCTGCATCCGGACGAGATGTCGCCGCGCGATGCGTTGGAAGCGCTGTATGCGTTGAAGGCGAAGCTGCCGAAGCAATAAAGCTTCGTAACCCGGATGAGCGCAGCGATATCCGGGGTCGGTGCCGCGTTCATCCCGGATGTCGCTGCGCTCATCCGGGCTACAAGTTACTTGGCCGTCATTGCGAGCGTAGCGAAGCAATCCATTTTCGAAGCGAATGGCCCTATGGATTGCTTCGTCGCTTCGCTCCCTTACGCAAACGCTTTGCGTTTGTCGCAGGCAATGACGGGTTCAACGAGTGATCGCTCTTCGCCCGATCCACCACAATCCCAAATTCCAGATCACGCAAGTCGCCAGCGCGAGACTCAGCGCAATCGCCGAGCCGAACGGCAACGCGGCGACTTGCAGCACCGCAACCCCGAGGCCGAATCCCATCAGGCCCCAGCCGGAATTGGCGACCACCGCCGCGGTGGCCGGTCCGCCGATGCGCGGGTGCAGGATCAGCATGATGCTGCTGAACACCACCGGAAACAGCGCGATGGTTCCGCTGACGCCGGGGCCGACCCAGCCAGAGAGCGTCGTGACGATGGCCACCAGCGTTGCGACCAGCCCGGCGCGCAGCGGGATGTCGTACCAGCGTCGGGTGATCAGCGGCATTTTGGCGTGACGAAAGCGCCGCAGCAGCGGCAGGCAGATCGCAAACGCGATCGCATTGGCGAGAAGACCCGTCGCCAGCGTCCACGGGACCAGGCGCATCAGCGCGGCGAGCCCGATCCAGACCGCGACGCCGCCGCCGGTACTGACCAGCGCATTCCAGCGCTGCGCCAGCACAACATAAGTGAGTCCCATGAACATCGTCGCGGCATTGATCGGCAGGCTCGCCAGCGCGCCCTGCGCGATGAAGGCTGAGTCATGGTCGAGCGACAGAAAAACGTAAGAAGGCCCGGCCGAAAACGGCAACGTCGCAATCAGCGCGCCGATCACCGGACCCGACCGTTCGGTGATGAACGCCGCCGTCACGACCAACGCGGCAGTGAAGGCCATGCGCAGCCCGAGCGTCAGAATGAGGGTGAGTTCGGGGGACATGGAGGCGTGACTAGCCAAGCTGTCGTCCCTGCGAACGCAGGGACCCATAACCACAACTGTCCGTGGTGTGCGAAAGTCCGCAAACAGTTCTTTCTAATCGAGATGACACGGCGTATGGGTTCCGGCTCCTTGTGCGCAATTGCGCACTGGGCCGGGACGACGAGCTGCGTCCTCACACCCTTTGCATCGTCACCGAAACCTTCGGGCCGTTCTTGATGGTCTGGTAGACTACGCAGTAACGCTCGGTGAGTTTCAGCAACAGATCGAGCTTGTCCTGCGGCGCTTCCGTGTCGACGTCGAAGCGCAGTCGGATTTCAGCAAAGCCGACTGGCGCTTCCTTGTCGACGCCGAGCGTGCCGCGGAAATCCAGATCGCCTTCGGCGGTGACGATACCTGTTTTGAGCGGCACTTCGATCGCGGTCGCGACCGATTTGAGGGTGACGCCGGCGCAGGCGACCAGCGCTTCCAGCAGCATGTCGCCGGAGCACAGTTCAAGCCCGGAGCCGCCGGTGGCCGGATGCAGGCCGGCGACCGCCAGCGCGCGGCCGGTTTCGACCTTGCAGGCGATGCCTTCGCTGTCGATCGAGCCTTTGGCTTTCAGCGTGATGAACGCAGCCTTGGGGTCGGTCTTGTACTTGTCCTTGATCGGGGCCTGCGTGGCGCGGAGTTCGGCGGCGTCCATTGTTCTCTCCCGGATTTAATTCACGTCGTTTAATTCGTTTGGGATGTAATGGGTCGCAGCTCAGATGTCACCACCACATCGCTTCGCCCGCGGTCGATTTCGGGTCGGCATCCGGCACGCTGCGGTCGAGCGAGCGGTCCAGTGCGGTCAGCACGCGGCGCTTGAAATTGTCGAATAGCGGCGATTGTCGGTCGCGCGGCCGCGCCAGATTGATCTTGATCTCCTCGAACAGACGTCCCGGCCGCGGCCGCATCACCAGCACGCGGTCGGCCAGCACCACGGCCTCGTCGACATCATGGGTGACCAGCACCAATGTCGGCCGTGTATCGGCCCAGAGGTCGAGTAGATGGTCCTGCAAATCTCGCCGCGTGAAGGCATCCAGCGCCGAGAATGGCTCGTCCAGCAGCAGCACTTCCGGCTGTGGCACCAGCGCGCGTGCGATCGCGACACGTTGCGCCTGTCCGCCGGACAATTCGCGCGGCCATGCGCTGGCTTTTTCGGTGAGCCCGACCCGCGCCAGCGCGAGCGCGACCTTCTCGCGGCGAAGGGCCGGCGGCAGCTCCGACAGGCCGAAGCCAATATTGTCGGCGACGCTGAGCCAGGGCAGCAGCCGCGGTTCCTGAAAGATGATGCCGATCTTGGGATGCGGCGCCGTGATCGCCTCACCGTCGAGCGTCACGGTGCCGGAGGTGGCCCTATCAAGCCCGGCGATGGCGCGCAACAGTGTCGACTTTCCGCAGCCGGAGCCGCCGATGATCGCGATGATCTCGCCGATGCCGATGTCGGCCGAGAAGCGCTCCAGCGCGTGGACGCCATTGGGATAGGTTTTTCCGACTGTGTTGAGCACCAGCATCAGGCGCCTCCACCTGGGCGGCTGAACGCATCCTGCCAGCGCAACAATGGCGCCGAGGCGATTTCGATCAGCCAGTCGGTGGTCTTGCCGAGGATCGCGAAGATCACGATCGCGGCCAGGATCTGCGCCGGTTTGCCGAGCTGCTGGCCGTCGATCAGGAGATAACCCAGGCCTTCGGACGCGCCCATGAATTCGGCGGCGACCACGAACATCCAGCCGAGCCCGAGGCCGACCCGCAGCGACACCACATAGGCCGGCAACACCGCGGGCAGCAGAATGCGGCGGATCATTGCGGGTCCACTGAGACGGAAAGTGCGGCCGACTTCGACGATTTTGCGATCGACCGACAGGATCGCGCCCATCACGCCGAGATAGACCGGGAAGAAAACTCCGACCGCGATCAGCGCGATTTTCGAGGTCTCGAAAATGCCGAGCCACAGGATGAACAGCGGCACCCAGGCAATCGAGGGGATCGCGCGCAGCGCCTGCACGGTGGGATCGAGCAGCCGCCGCGCCACCCCCCAATAGCCGGAGACGGCGCCGAGCACAGTCCCGGCGATGACGCCAAGGCCGAATCCCAGCACGACCCGCGTCAGCGTCGCCGTGATGTGGCGTGCGAGTTCGCCGCTGCGCGCAAGCTCCATGATGGTCGCGAATATTTTGGTTGGCGGCGGCACCAGCCGTCCGTTGGACAGGCCGAGCCAAACCACGAGCTCCCACACCAGCGCGATACCCACCGGCAGCAGCAATCCCAGCGCCGGCCGCGCGTAACGCCGCAGGCGGTTGGGGGTGTGGCTTTCCACCAGGTCGGCTCGTTCAAGCGCGGGTAGTTCAACGGTCATGACGATAGCAAGAACCGCGTCTTGATCGGGATTGCAAGGTCGCGCTGCGCGCGAAGCTCTCGGCGGCAGCGGTTCTGCCTTCCCTTCTCCCCTTGTGGGAGAAGGTGGCGCGGACGAAGTCCGTGCCGGATGAGGGGTCTGCATCCGCGGAGACAACCCCTCACCCGTCCGCGATGCCCGGGGCATCGCGTCCACCCTCTCCCACAACAAGGGGAGAGGGGAAGAAAGAGAATCCCTCAATTCGTCGGCAGCGGAACCTGGTCGTCGATCAGTGCGTCCAGCGTGGCCTTGACGTCGGTCTTGGCGTCGATCACGCCGGCCTGCTGCAGCGCGAGGCCGGCGGCCAGAATGGAATCGCGTTGCGGCGCGCCGATCCGGCTATGGGTGAGTTCCGTGCGTTCCTTGAGCTGCTTGTCGACCACGGCGTCCGGCAATTTGGTCACGGCGATGAAGGTCTTCTTCAGGTCATCGTAATTCGCGAGTGAATATTTGCGCGCCTCTTCGTAGGTCGCGAGCACGCGGCGGACGATATCCGGGTAGTCCTTGAGGAACTGCTCGCGCACATTGAGGATGCCCCAGGTGTTGGCGTCGGGCTTGCGGAAGAACAGCTTGGCGCCATCCTCGATTTCCGCCTGCGCCATCATCGGATCGAGACCCGCCCAGGCATCGACATCACCGCGAATAAGCGCGGTCTTGCCGTCGGCATGCTGCAACAGTACCGGCGTGATGTCTTTTTCGCTTAAGCCCGCGTCGAGCAGCGCGCGCACCAGGAAGATATGCGGATCGGTCCCACGGGTCACCGCGACACGCTTGCCTTTAAGGTCGGCCACATTGGCGATCTTGGAATCCTTGGTAGTGACCAGCGCGGTCCATTCGGGGCGCGAAAACACGTAAATCGATTTGATCGGATTGCCATTGATCTTGGCGACCAAAGCGGCGGAACCCGCGGTCGAGCCGAAATCGATCGACCCGGCGTTGAGGAATTCGAGCGCCTTGTTGGAACCAGCCGATTGCACCCAGACAATGCTGATGCCGTCCTTGGCGAATTCCTTTTCGAGCAATCCCTTTTGCTTGAGGATCATCGAGACCGGATTATATGTCGCCCAGTCCAGATGAATCTCCTTGGGCGCGTCGGCGGCGTAGGACCCGCCTGACATTAATGCCGATGCGACGACAGCCGCGGTGAAAGCGCGCCGGGAAATTTGGGGCATCGTCGAGTTCTCCAAGGAAGTGGGATGATCAAAGCCAATTGGCGGGCAGTCGCCTGACCTTAAAAACATCCTTTTATTTCAATTAGTTATGTCAGAAGTCAACGAGAAAATATGGTTCGGCAAGACGGCGCGATGAGAACGATGTTGCTCAAATTGAGAGGTATGCAGCATGGACCCGCTGTATCTTTGCAATGTCCCGTGACAGGGTCGGCGCCGTCCGATATCGGGTGAGAGCATGGATAGCGTTGTGACACTGGCCCGGCCCGAGGCCGACGATCGTTTCGATACCGCGCGGATCACCGCCGCGGTCGATGCGCTGGCCGAGGAGCATGCCGGACGCGAGGATTTGTTCCGTTCCGCCGTGGCGAAATTGCTGAAGGCCGAGATGATCGCGGCCCGCGAAATCGCGCAGGCGATCCTCCTGAAGGATCGTCACGGCCGGCGTTGCGCCGAACGGCTGTGTTTCATGCAGGATGAAATCATCCGCATCCTGTTCTCGGCGGCGACGCGCCATCTCTATCATTCGCCGATCCCCTCGGGCGCCGAGCGCATGGCCGTGGTCGCGACCGGCGGCTATGGCCGTGGCCTGATGGCGCCGGAATCCGACATCGATCTGTTGTTCATCCTGCCCTACAAGCAGACCGCCTGGGGCGAGCAGGTCGCCGAAGCGATTTTGTATTGCCTATGGGACATGGGCCTGAAGGTCGGCCACGCCACGCGGTCGGTCGATGAATCGATCCGCCAGGCCCGCGGCGACATGACCATCCGCACCGCGATCCTCGAGACCCGGTTCCTGGCGGGGGACCAGCCGCTCTACAACGAGCTGGTGGCGCGGTTCGACAAGGAAGTGGTGCAGGGCACCGCCGCCGAATTCGTCACCGCCAAATTGGCCGAGCGCGAAGAACGGCATCGCCGCGCCGGACAGTCGCGCTATCTGGTCGAGCCCAACGTCAAGGACGGCAAGGGCGGGTTGCGCGACCTGCATACGCTGTTCTGGATCGCGAAATATGTTTACCGCGTGCGCGAGACCGATGAGCTGCTCGAGCGCGGCGTGTTCGATGCGCAGGAATACCGCACCTTCCGCCGCTGCGCCGATTTTCTCTGGTCGGTTCGCTGCAACATCCATTTCTTCTCGGGCCGCGCCGAGGAGCGGCTGTCGTTCGATATGCAGCGCGAGATCGCGATCCGGCTCGGCTATACCTCGCATCCGGGCATGCAGGACGTCGAACGCTTCATGAAGCACTACTTCCTGATTGCGAAGGAAGTCGGCGATCTCACCGCGATCCTGTGCGCCAAGCTGGAAGATCAGCAGGCCAAGCCGGCGCCCGTGCTTTCGCGGATGATGGCAAAGTTCCGGCCCACGGCCACAAGGCGGCGGGTGCCCGACAGCGACGACTTCATCATCGACAACAACCGCATCAACCTCGCGACCCCCGATGTCTTCAAGCACGATCCGGTCAACCTGATCCGGATATTCCGGCTCGCGCAGAAGAACAATCTCGCATTCCATCCGGATGCCATGCGCACCGCGACGCGTTCGCTGAAACTCGTCAACACCCAACTGCGCGAGGATCCCGAGGCCAACCGGCTGTTCATGGAAATCCTGACCTCGAACGGTGCGGAGATCGTGCTGCGGCGGATGAACGAAGCCGGCGTGCTCGGCCACTTCATTCGCGCCTTCGGCAAGATCGTGTCGATGATGCAGTTCAACATGTATCACCACTATACGGTGGACGAGCATCTGCTGCGCTGCGTCGGCTATCTGCAGGAGATCGAGCGCGGCGGCAATGACGAGTTCATCGTCGCCAGCGATCTGATGCGCAAAATTCGCCCCGAACATCGCGCGGTGATCTACATCACCGTGCTGCTGCACGACATCGCGAAAGGTCGCCCCGAGGATCACTCGATTGCCGGCGCCAAGGTCGCGCGGCGGCTGTGCCCGCGGCTCGGCTTCAACGCCGCCGATACCGAATTGGTGGCGTGGCTGATCGAGCAGCATTTGACCATGTCGACGGTGGCGCAGTCGCGCGATCTGTCGGATCGCAAGACCATCGAGAATTTTGCCGCGGTGGTGCAGTCGGTCGAGCAGATGAAGCTATTGACCATCTTGACCACCGCCGACATCCGCGGCGTCGGTCCCGGCGTCTGGAACGGCTGGAAGGCGCAATTGCTGCGCACGCTGTATTATGAGACCGAGCCGGTGCTGACCGGCGGCTTCTCCGAGGTCAATCGCGCACAGCGTATCGCGGTGGCGCAGTCGGAGTTTCGCGCGGCGTTCACCGAATGGCCGGAGCATGAACTCAATTCCTATGTCGCGCGGCATTATCCGGCGTACTGGCTCAAGGTCGAACTGGCGCGCAAGATCCGTCACGCCCGTTTCCTGCGCGCCAGCGAACAGGCCGGCCACAAGCTTGCGATCAATGTCGGTTTCGACGAGGCGCGCGGCGTCACCGAACTGACGATTCTCGCCGTCGACCATCCCTGGCTGCTGTCGATTATCGCCGGCGCCTGCGCGTCAGCCGGCGCCAACATCGTCGACGCACAGATCTACACCACCACCGACGGGCGTGCGCTCGATACCATCGCAATATCGCGGGAATACGACCGCGACGAGGACGAGGGACGGCGCGCCACGCGCATCGGCGAGATGATCGAGGACGTGTTGGAAGGCAAGCTGCGCCTGCCCGAGGCAATGGCGCGCCGCGCCAATGGCCGTGGCCACAAGACACGGCCCTTCGTGGTCGAGCCGGAAGTCGCCGTCAACAATCAGTGGTCGGAGCGCTATACCGTGATCGAGGTGTCCGGCCTCGATCGACCGGGCTTGCTGTATCAATTGACCACGGCGATCTCAAAGCTCAATCTCAACATCGCCTCCGCCCATGTCGCGACCTTCGGCGAGCGCGCCCGTGACGTGTTCTATGTGACGGATTTGCTCGGTGCGCAGATCACCGCGCCGACGCGGCAGGCCGCAATCCGCAGCGCGTTAACCCATCTGCTCGCCAATGACGAGGCCGCGGCGTAGCCGGGGCGTAAGGCGTAGTACGTAGGGTGGGCAAAGCGTTAGCGTGCCCACCATTTCGAAACAAAGACGGTGGGCACGGCGCAAGGGCGCCTTTGCCCACCCTACGTCCTGCGCGGCGCGTGCGCGCTAAAGCACCACGCCTTCGTGCTCGAGCAGCCATTTTTTCCGCGAAAGCCCGCCGCCATATTTGACCAGTGAACCGTTGGCGCCGATCAGGCGATGGCAGGGCAGCACGACGCTGATCGGGTTGGAGCCATTGGCATGACCGACCGCGCGCATCGCGTTGGGCGCGTCAAGCTTTGCCGCCATCGCGCCATAGCTCATCGTGGTGCCCGCCGCTACCTTCGGAAGCGCGTGCCAGACCTTCTGCTGAAACGGCGTGCCCGCGACGCGCCATTCGATGCTGCCGAGGCGATCGAGATCGCCCTTGAAATAAGCCGTCAGCGCCTTGCGCATGTCGCCGGGCGCTCGCGCTTCGTTTAATTCAACCGTGCCATATTGCCGGCGCAGCAATTCCTGCAAGCGCGGTACATGATCTTCCCAGTCGAGCGCGCGGAGAAAGCCTTCCGCATCGGTGGCCAGCAAGGCCACGCCGATCGGCGTGTCCAGCCGGTCGAGGTTGAATGTTTCAGGCGGCTTTGCGCTCATGGTCTTGCCCAAGGTTTCGAGCTTATCATTCCAGTGAATGGCGGATTCGATCCGCGTACTTTTCACAGGCCGCGTGCTAGCGTCCACCCGAAATCTGGCTAACAGGTTCGGGGGAACGTCACATGATCTGGATTGCGAATGTTCTGGTGGCGCTGGTCGCTGCACTGCACGTCTATTTCCTGACATTGGAGATGTTCCTCTGGACCAAGCCGCTGGGCCTGAAGACATTTCGAAATTCGCCAGAGAAGGCCGCGGATTCCGCGGTGCTGGCCGCCAATCAGGGGCTTTATAACGGCTTCCTCGCGGCCGGGCTGCTCTGGGGGCTCGTTCAGGGTGTCCCGGCCTTCGCGTTCCAGATCAAAATATTCTTTTTGCTCTGCGTCATTGTCGCCGGCGTTTATGGCGCGGCGACCGTCAGCCGCCGAATCCTGTTCGTGCAGGCCGCTCCTGCCGCGCTCGCATTGATCCTGCTCTGGCTGGCGTGAAACGGGTCAACCTCAGGCTGCCATTGCCTTGCATTGCCGGATTCGTTCCGCCAGTATCTTGCGAGCGATGGCATCCGCACCAGTCGGACCAGATCATCGGCAAAATCAGACATTCAGGTGAGGTAGCGACATGAGGAACAGGTTCTTTCATTTCGTGACTGGGACCGCGATGGCCATCGCGCTATCGGCATCGTCCGCCTATGCGCAAAAGAAATACGATCCCGGCGCGACCGATACCGAAATCAAGATCGGCCAGACCGTGCCGTTCAGCGGGCCTGCTTCGGCTTACGCCACCATCGGCAAGACGCAAGCAGCCTATTTCAACATGATCAACGAGCAGGGCGGCGTGAATGGCCGCAAGATCAACCTGATCCAGTATGACGATGCCTATAGCCCGCCCAAGGCCGTCGAGCAGGTGCGCAAACTGGTCGAGAGCGACGAAGTGCTGCTGACCTTTCAGATCATCGGCACGCCATCGAACGCAGCGGTGCAGAAATATCTGAACGTGAAGAAAGTGCCGCAACTGTTCGCCGCCACCGGGGCTTCCAAATTCACCGATCCGAAGAACTTTCCATGGACGCTGGGCTTCAATCCCAACTACTTCGTCGAAGGGCGCATCTACGGCCAGTACATTCTGAAGGAGTATCCGAACGCCAGGATCGGCGTGCTCTACCAGAACGATGATCTCGGCAAGGACTATCTGAACGGCATCAAGTCCGGACTCGGCGACAAGGCGGCGACGATGATCGTCGCGGAAGCCTCCTATGAGGTTTCCGATCCCACCATCGATTCGCAGATCCTCAAGCTGAAGGCCGCCGGCACCGATCTTTTCTTCAGCGCATCGACGCCGAAATTCGCGGCGCAGGCCATCAAGAAGAATGCCGAGCTCGGCTGGAAACCAATTCATATCCTCGACATCAACGCCACGTCGGTCGGCGCGGTGATGCAGCCGGCGGGTCTTGAGGCCTCCAAGGGTGTGATCAGCGTCAATTATGGCAAGGATCCGCTGGATCCGACCTGGAAGGACGATGCCGGCATGAAGCGCTATTTCGACTTCATGGCGAAATATTTTCCTGACGGCGACAAGAATTCAGGCTTCAACGCCTACGGCTACAGCACCGCGCAGTTGATGGTCCATGTGCTCAAGCAGTGCGGCGACGACCTTACGCGGGAGAACGTGCTCAAGCAGGCGACCAATTTGAAAAACGTCCAGCTCGATCTGTCGCTGCCGGGAATTGTCGGCAACACCACGCCGAACGATTACCGGGTCAACAAGCAGTTGCAGATGATGAAATTCAACGGCGAGCGCTGGGTACTGTTCGGGCCGATCATCGAGGACGCCGGCCCGGCGGGTTAGCGCGATTGTCTATCAACAGTATCGACGGCCGGATCAGCGCGGGCCGTCATTGCGAGGAGCGTAAGCGACGAAGCAATCCACACTTCCTTGTTGCATGGATTGCTTCGCTTCGCTCGCAATGACGGCTCGAATTGTCCCGCCCTCTCTCGGCAGCCCGCCATCGGCAGCCGTCCGGTAGGGTTAAGAGGGCCTGAACGCCTTGTTTTTGAGGTACTTGCAGGCCAGTCATCGTCTCAGCATTAATCATCGCTTAACGCGGCTTTAAATCCCGCTCGCTAGTGTGCCGCATCGGGTGATGGGCGCGTTTGCGTATGGCGTGGGCACGGAAAAAGAGCGGCGGACGCAAGGAGCCGCAATTCGGGCTCGCCGCTGCGCTCGGCGAATTGCGCCTCACTCCGCAGGACCGCATCTCCGTCGCAGACGACAAGCCCAAGAAGTCCGCCAAAAAACCCCCCAAGCGTGAAACCGATGATTCCGGCGACGAGCCGCCGCGCGAGCGCAAGCCGCAGCCGGGCCGCAGCGGCAGCAAGCGCCGCTCGAAATCACGCGGCGGCTTCATCTCGCGCCTGTTCTATTGGGGAGCGGTGCTCGGCCTGTGGGCCGCGATTGCGGTGATCGGCGTCGTCGTCTGGGTCGGCGCGCATCTGCCGGCGATCCAGTCGCTGGAAATTCCAAAACGGCCGCCGACGATCCAGATCGTCGGCCTCGATGGCAGCGTGCTGGCGACGCGCGGCGAAATGGCCGGCACCAATGTCGCGCTGAAGGACCTGCCGCCCTATTTGCCGAATGCCTTCATCGCCATCGAGGATCGCCGGTTCTATTCGCATTACGGCGTCGATCCCCTTGGCATCGCGCGCGCGGCGGTAACCAATGTCCTGCATCACGGGGTATCGCAGGGTGGCTCGACGCTGACGCAACAGCTCGCCAAGAATTTGTTCCTGACGCAGGAGCGCACGTTCCAGCGCAAACTGCAGGAAGTCGAACTGGCGCTGTGGCTGGAGCGCAAGCATTCCAAGGCCGAGATTCTCGAACTCTATCTCAACCGGGTCTATTTCGGTTCCGGCGCCTACGGCGTCGAAGCTGCCGCGCAGCGCTATTTCGGCAAGTCCGCCAAGAACGTCACGATCGCGGAAGCTGCGATGCTGGCGGGCCTGGTCAAATCGCCGTCGCGGCTGGCGCCCAATCGTAATCCGGAAGGCGCCGAGCAGCGCGCCCAGATCGTGTTGGCCGCGATGGCGGATTCCAAATTCATCACGGACGCGCAGGCGCAGGCCACGATCGGGCATCCTTCTTACAATGTGAAACCGGTCGGCGCCGGTACCGTCAATTATGTCGCGGACTGGATCGGCGAAGTGCTCGACGATCTCGTGGGCCAGATCGACCAGAGCGTCGTGGTCGAAACCTCGATCGACCCGAAACTCCAGAGCATCGCCGAAGCCTCCGTGATCGACGAACTCGCGGCCAAAAGCGTGAAATTCAATGTTACGCAGGGCGCGCTGGTCGCGATGACGCCTGACGGAGCGGTGCGCGCGATGGTCGGCGGGCGTAACTATACCGAGAGCCAGTACAACCGCGCGGTCACCGCGAGGCGCCAGCCGGGTTCCGCATTCAAGCCTTTTGTCTATCTCACCGCCATCGAGGCCGGCCTCACACCCGAAACGATCCGGCAGGATGCGCCGCTCGACGTCAAGGGATGGAAGCCCGAAAATTACAGCCATGAATATTTCGGCTCGGTGACCCTGACGCAGGCGCTGGCGATGTCGCTCAACACGGTCGCGGTGCGGCTCGGGCTGGAAGTTGGACCGAAAAACGTCGTGCGCACGGCGCACCGGCTTGGCATCTCCTCGAAGCTCGACGCCAATGCGTCGATTGCGCTCGGCACCTCGGAAGTTTCGGTGGTCGAACTGGTTGGCGCCTATGTGCCGTTCGCCAATGGCGGCCTCGGCGTTTCGCCCCATGTCGTCAACAAAATCCGCACCACCGAGGGCAACAAGGTGCTCTATGCGCGCCAGCCCGACCAGCTCGGCCAAGTGATCGAGCCGCGTAACGTCGCCATGATGAACACGATGATGCAGGAGACGCTACTTAGCGGCACCGCGCACAAGGCGGAACTGCCGGGCTGGATGGCCGCCGGCAAAACCGGCACCAGCCAGGATTTCCGCGACGCCTGGTTCATCGGCTACACGGCCAATCTCGTGACCGGCGTCTGGCTCGGCAATGACGACAGCTCGCCGACCAAGAAAGCCACCGGTGGCGGCTTGCCAGTGGAGATCTGGACCCGGTTCATGAAATCAGCCCACCAAGGCATCACACCTGTGCCGCTGCCGGTGCCGCCGGCCCCCTCGGGCGGTCTATTGGCGAACATCGCGCAGGCCGTCGCGCCGTCAAACGCGCCACAGGTTTATGCGCCGCAGGTCTATCCGCCTTCACCGGCCTATCCGCCTGCAAATTCGCAGCCGATCAATGCGCCGGTGTCAGCGAGCTCTGCCGTCCGACCGGCGCCGACACGCGCCTCGGCCTCAGTACGACCAGAGGCGGCGAGCGGCTTGGACGGCTGGCTGGTGGATCGCTTGTTCGGCGGACGATAGAAATCGGCAGCGCAATCCACGGCTTCATCCTTCGAGACGCATCGCTTTGCGATGCTCCTCAGAGTCTGACTCATAATTCGCAGGACGGCCGCACTTTGGCATTTTTGTCCTGCGGCAGTCGATTTGGCTTCGCTTCTCTTGATTCTAAAATTTCAGAACCACACGCCAATCGATTCTAAAGTTGCGCGGGAACCGGTACTTAAAGCCACACACGGTGGCTCCTGCGAATTATCAGTCAGGCTCTCAGGATGAGGTCCGAACCAGGATCAGGTTTCCAAACCCTCATGGTGAGGAGCGCGTCTTCGCGCGTCTCGAACCATGAGGCCACCGGCGAACAAACAGCCGCGCTAATCCGAAATGCCGTAGCGGTGCAGATCGTTGCCGTGGGTGTCGAGCCAGGTCTTGGCGCGCTCGACATGGCTGCACACTTTAGCGACCACCCGCCAGAACCGTGCCGAATGGTTCATCTCGACCAGATGCGCCACTTCGTGGGCGGCCAGATAATCCAGCACATAGGGTGGCGCCAGGATCAGCCGCCACGAAAAGGACAGCGATCCTGCCGAAGTGCAGGAGCCCCAGCGGCTCGACTGATCGCGGATCGACAGCCGCCGGACTTTGACGGCGAGTTCCTGCGCGTAGGAAATTGACGCCTTCTGCAGATCCTTGCGCGCTTCGCGCTTCAGATAATCCAGCACCCGCCGCTCGATGTGTTCGCTGGCGCCGGCCACGCAGAGAATTCGCTCGCCGCTGTCGCGTATTTCGGTCCATACGGTGCCGCGCATCGCCGCACGATGCACGATCCGGTGCGGAACGCCACGCAACGGTACCGACGTGCCCGGAAGAAACGGTGCAGCCTTCGGCAACCGGCCAAGACGCGCGGCGATCCAGGCGCCGTGGCGCTGCGCAAAGTCCTTGGCCTCGATGATGGTGCCGCGCGGCGGCATGGTCAGGATGGCTTCGCGGTCGCTCGGATGGATGCGCAACGTGTAACGCCGCGCGCGCCGGTGGCGGCGCAGCCTCACCGAATAGATTTGCGAGCCGTGCTTGACCAGAAGTCGAGAAGGTTCGGCAGGACGCCGATAAAGGAGGGCGCGAGTGGCCATGTCTGTCAGTCCGGGGAGGAGAAACTCGCCCGGATTCTGCCATATCTGCCGCCAGCGAAATCGGTCGGCGCAAAAACAAATCATTTGCCCAATATACAGGGGGAGTACCGGCTGTCCGCCTCTACAGGATGGGCCTGGAACAAAATTTTTTGAGTAAAAACAGGCACCGCCGGGTACCCCAAAGATTGATTTTGAATTCACTCCTTGGGGGCCCGGAAATTTCGATTTTTTTAGGCTAATTCAGAGGGTTACCGGCAGCATCGAATCGTCAGGGTATTTGGTCCCGAATGCCCGATAGCGTCCAAAACCGTGTGTTCGACGCTTATTCGGCGGCGGCGGCCAAGGCCGGCTTCAAATTCGCCGACGACACCATGAAATCGGAAATGCGCGGCACGATTTCCGATTTGAAACGGGAACCGTTGAACACCCCGTAATGCCCGACGCCCTTTTGCACGTAATGCACCCGGCGCTCATTGGGGATCGAAGTGCACAGTCCGTGCGTCGCCTCGGTCTGTCCCAGTCCGGAAATGTCGTCGTTCTCGCCCTCCACCGTCATCAGCGCGACGCGGGTGATCTTCGAAGGATCGACCGGCTTGCCGCGATGGGTCATCTCGCCCTTGGGCAGCGCGTGCTTGACGAAGACGGTGTCGACCGTCTGCAAATAATACTCCGCGGAAAGATCCATCACCGCGAGATATTCGTCGTAGAAGTCGCGATGCTTGTCGACCAGGTCGCCGTCGCCCTTCACTAGGTTCTTGAACAGGTTCTTGTGCGCGTCCATGTGGCGGTCGAGATTCATGCTGATGAAGCCGTTGAGCTGCAGGAAGCCCGGATAGACATCGCGCATGACGCCCGGATGCGGGAACGGCACTTTGGTGATGACGTTGCTGCGAAACCAGTCGATGCCCTTCTCGGCGGCGAGGTTGTTGACGGCGGTCGGGTTGCGGCGGGTATCGATCGGGCCGCCCATCAGCGTCATCGACAGCGGCACATAGGGATCATGCTCGGCTTCCATCACGGAAACTGCCGCCAGCACCGGCACCGAGGGCTGGCAGACGGCGATGATGTGCATGTTGCCGCCGAGCACGTGCAGCATCTCGATCAGGTAATCGACATAGTCTTCGAGATCGAAACGCCCCGCGGCCATCGGCACCATCCGGGCATCGGCCCAGTCGGTGATATAGACTTCATGGGTCGGCAGAAACGCTTCGACGGTGCCGCGCAGCAGGGTCGCGTAGTGACCCGACATCGGCGCCACGAGCAGCACCCGCGGCTGTGGCGCGCGTAATGGACGGGTCAATTTGCGATCGAAGTACAACAGGCGGCAGAACGGCTTTTCCCAGACCGGGCGAATCTCGATCGGCGTGCGCACGCCGTTGACCTCGGTATCGTTGAGGCCCCATTCCGGCTTGCCGTAGCGGCGCGTGGTGCGCTCGAACAATTCGCAGCCGGCGGCGACGGATTTGCCGAACTCGGTGTGCGCCCACGGATTAAGCGGATTCTGAAACAGGATTTTGGTGGCGTCGGTCACGGCGCGCGCCGGGTTGAGCGACGCCTGCGCCATCTCGTACATCCAGTACATCGGCGTCGTCATCGCCGGACTGACTTCCGACGGCAGTGCCGGCGGGCGGCCAAATTCACCTATCGGCATTTAGTCCCTCAAGTCGCTTTTGCATCGCAGCATAGTGCCGAATGCGTAATAATGCGTCAATGCACAGATCGGTATAACTACTGGCCCCGCAAGCCGAAAATCCCTCAAAATCTCGGGATAACTGGCGTTTTCCGCTGTTTTATTCGCCGCCCTGGATCAGCGACCCGTGCCGCCGCGCGCTGCGCAAAAGGGCAAGAAACGACGCGAATGACGCGATAAACAGCACGACATTGATCGCCAGCGCCGAGGCCATCAGATCGGGACGAAACACGTGATCGATCAACAATGCCCGCATGCCCTCGAACACGTAAGTCGGCGGCAAGGCCCAGGCGATATATTGCAGCCAGTGCGGCAGCACCGTCACCGGATAGTAGACGCAGGCCAGCGGCATCAGCGCGAACATCAAGGTCCAGGCGATACTTTCGGCGCCGAGCCCGTTGCGCAGCACCAGCCCCGAAACGAAAATCCCGACCGACCAGCTGGTGAAAATCAGGTTGCAGAAGAAGGCGATCAGCGGCAGCCCGAAACTATAGAGATTGAAATTGAAGAAGATGATCGCCAGCAGCGTCATCGGAATGACGCCGATCGCAAGCCGGATCAGGCTCATGATCATCAGCGAGATCAGAAACTCGATCGGCTTGAGCGGGCTCATCATCAGGTTGCCGAGATTGCGCGCCCACATTTCCTCGAGAAACGAGATCGAAAAGCCGAGCTGCCCGCGAAACAGGATGTCCCACAGGATCACGGCACCGACCAGCGTGCCGCCGGCGCGCGCGAAAAATCCGTCATTCTGCGAGATGTAGCTCTGCAGGAATCCCCAGGTGATGATCTGCAAAGCGGGCCAATATAGCAGCTCCAGCAGCCGCGGCCATGACGAGACCAGCAGGTACCAATAGCGCAGGATCATTGCCGCGATGCGATGCGGCGCGATGCCTCGGGGGGTGACGGGCGCGCTCACGATGTGCCCTCCTGAACCCGGCCGCGTGCGACATCGAGAAACACGTCTTCCAGCGTGGTCCGGTTATAGCGCGCCATGATCTTGTCCGGGCTGTCATCGTCTTCGATGCGACCGCGCTTCATGATGATGACCCGGTCGCACAGCCGCTCCACTTCGAGCATGTTGTGCGACGCCAGCAGTATGGTCGCGCCGTTTTGCTTGCGATAGGTCTCAAGGTGCTGCCTGATCCAGTCGGCGGTATCGGGATCGAGCGATGCGGTCGGCTCATCCAGCAGCAACAGCTCCGGCTGGTTGATCAGCGCCTTTGCCAGTGCCACCCGCGTCTTCTGGCCGGCGGAGAGCTTGCCATTGGCGCGGTCGAGGAAGTCGCCCAAATCCAGATCGGCGGCGAGTTTTTCGATGCGCTCGCACAAATTCGCGACCGCATAGAGGCGGCCGAATATGGTCAGGTTCTGCCGCACCGTGAGCCGCATCGGCATATCGACATAGGGACTTTCGAAATTGATCCGGCCCAGCACATCGGCGCTTTGGTCGGGAATCGAACAGCCCAGCACCTGGATGCGTCCTGAGGTCGGTAACACCAGCCCCATGATCATTGCGATGGTCGTGGTCTTGCCGGCGCCATTGCCGCCGAGCAATCCGGTAATGCTGCCGCGTGCGATGCGAAACGAAATATCGTCGACCGCGCGGGTGGTCTTGTAGAGCTTGACGAGATGCGCGACCTCGATGGCCGCCGTTTCCGAGAGGTCGGCTGCCGCAAATGGGGGGGCAATTGCTTCGCTATTCACCATGCGGGCCGTTCATTGGGCCATCGGGAGCGTGAGCGCAAGACTTTCCAATTACAAGACTTTCCAATCACAAGACTTCCCAATAACAAGACCTCGCAATAACAAGTTCGGCAATCATTTGCGACCGTGCGGCGCAAAGCCCCAGCCGTTGAATTTGTGGTCGACGCCGTGCGCGGCTAGACTTGCCGCATGACCGATATTGCCGCCTCCGATTTTCGCCAGCCGCGCCGCTATGTCCGTCTGGATACGATCCTGCGGCTGCGCTGGCTCGCGGTGCTCGGCCAGCTCGCGGCGATCTTCATCGTGGTGCAGGGGCTCGAATTCGACGTCGAGGTCGTTCCCTGTCTGACCATCGTCGGCCTCTCGGCGCTGCTCAATCTTGTCTTGCAGGTCAGCTTCAACCCGATGCAGCGGCTGGAGCCGGCCTATGCGGCCGCGTTGCTGGCCCTGAACATCGTCGAACTCGCCGGCCTGCTGTTTTTAACCGGTGGTCTGGAGAACCCGTTCTCGTTTCTGTTTCTCGCCCCGGTGCTGATTTCGGCAACGGCGTTGCCGATCCGGTTGACGATCGCGCTGGGTATGCTGGCGGTCGCCTGCGCCTCGGTGCTGGTATTTTTTCACCTGCCGTTGCCGTGGGACGGCGACGATCCGCTGGTATTGCCGCCGATCTACCTGTTCGGCGTCTGGCTCTCGATCGTGGTCGCGATTGGCGTTACCAGTCTTTACGCGTTCCAGGTCGCGGAAGAAGCCCGCAAGCTGTCGGACGCGCTGGCCGCGACCGAACTTGTGCTGACGCGGGAACAGCATCTCACCCAGCTCGATGGCCTGGCGGCCGCCGCGGCTCACGAACTTGGCACGCCGCTTTCGACCATCTTCCTGATTTCGCGCGAGTTGGAGCGCACCTTGCAGGACAACAGCGCGATATCCGGAGACATCAAAACCCTGCGCGAACAGGCGCAACGCTGCCGCGATATTCTGGCCAAGATCACCCAGCTCTCCTCGAGCGGGGCGCCGTTCGATCGCATGCCGCTGTCGGCGCTGATCGAGGAAACCGTGGCGCCGCATCGCGACTTCGGCGTCGCGATCAAGGTTCGCATCGCGGTCGCCGGCACGGCCGAGCCGGTGGGAACCCGCAACCCGGCGATTCTATATGGCGTCGGCAACATCCTGGAAAACGCGGTCGACTTTGCGCGGGCGACGGTCGAGGTGAATGCGTGGTGGAATACCGACACCGTCGAGATCATCATTTCCGATGACGGCCCGGGGATCGCGCCCGACATGTTGAAGCGCATCGGCGAGCCATATCTGTCGCGGCGGCGCAGCGCGGATGAGATTCAAAGCGAGCACAGCGGGCTCGGTCTCGGGATATTCATCGCCCGCACGCTATTGGAACGTACCGGCGCCAAGGTTTCCTTCAGCAACCGTATTTTCCCGGATCATGGCGCTGTCGTTCATGTCGTCTGGCCGCGCGACCGCTTCGAAACCTCCGAAAGCGTGGTGGAACCGGCTTTCTAGGGCGTTTTCGACCGAATGGTCCCGGATGCGATCCGGGGCGGACGTACGGTGCACATGAGGACAACGCCTCACGGACATGAAACTAGAATGGTTCCAAGGTTAACGCTGTCGTGTCATCGACCTTTGGCGGTCTTGGCAGCACCGGTTGGCGCGCCATATGTTGTAAGGTGCGACATCAGGGGGTACCCGAACATGAACGCCATCGTCGAACTGACTGATCATGCTGATCGCTCGTTGTTGATCGTGGAAGACGACAAGCCGTTTCTGGAACGCCTTTCGCGCGCGATGGAAACCCGCGGCTTCACGGTGACCTCCTGCGACAGCGTTTCCGACGGTCTGGTGCAAATCGGCAAGGCCGCGCCGGCTTTTGCAGTCGTCGATTTGCGGCTTGGCGACGGCAACGGGCTTGACGTTGTGTCGGCGCTCAAGCGCAAGCGCCCCGAAGCCCGCACGATCGTGCTGACCGGCTATGGCAACATCGCCACTGCCGTGACCGCGGTGAAGATGGGCGCGGTGGATTATCTCTCGAAACCCGCCGACGCTGACGATGTCGTCGCAGCGCTGCTCGCGAGCGGCACCGAGAAGTCGGAGCCGCCGAACAACCCGATGTCGGCGGATCGCGTGCGCTGGGAGCACATCCAGCGCATCTATGAGATGTGCAACCGCAACGTCTCGGAAACTGCGCGGCGGCTGAACATGCACCGCCGCACCCTGCAGCGCATTCTCGCCAAACGCGCACCGCGCTAGGCCAGTCATGGGATGAACCTTGGTGCACCGTCGCGTGACTAAATCGCGACGGTGATCACATGGTCTCGCTTCGTAATCTGAGTTTCCGGCAAATGGCGGCGGTCATCGCTGCTGTAGGCACGCTGTTCTGGCTGTATACTTTTTACGCGATCGATCACGTGCCGCTGGGTGACGGATCGGGATTTCAGTGGCTCGCCGTGTTTCCGCTTGGCGGCATCTTTGCGATCTTCTTCCTGCCTGCGTGGTTGCTGGTCGCGATCGGCCGCTGGCCGCGCCTGACGATTGCGTTGGGAATAGCAGGGCTGATCGCCTTTGCGGTGGTCTGGATGCAATTGCTGGCGGAATTTCCCAAAAAATAATTTCCCGGGAGTGAGTAGGCCTTTGACGGATCAATCGAGCGCGCGTTTGGGTTTCGGCAAGCTGGTTGTTGCGGCGGTGATGTCATTGGCGCTCCTGTCGTCCGCGTCGGCGCAATCCCTGAAGGACAGCAACTGCACTGGTAAATTCGACATCCCGGGCGACCAGCAAATCAGCGGATGCAACGAGGCGATCGCGTCGGGTCGCTTCACCGGCAAAGATCTCGCTGCCGCGTTCAACAACCGCGGTGTGGCTTATCAGGCCAAGGGCGACATTGACCGTGCCATTGCCGACTATGGCCAGGCGATCAACATCGATCCCGGTTATGCGATGGCGCATAGCAACCGCGGCCAAGCGTATCAGATCAAGGGGGACAACGACCGGGCGCTGACCGATTACGACGCCGCGATCAAGGTCGATCCGAATTATGCGCGTGCCTATGATAACCGCGGCAGCGTTTACGGCAACAAGGGCGACATTGACCGAGCCATTGCCGACTACGATCAGGCGATCCGGCTCGATCCCGGACTGGCCCACGCTTATTCGAATCGCGGCAGCGCCTATGCGGACAAGAATGATTACGACCATGCGATCGCGGATCTGGACAAGGCGATCAGCCTCGATCCCAATTCCGTGCAATCCTATTATGACCGTGGCGTCGCCTATTCCCTCAAGAAGGACTACGACCGCGCGATTGCAGATTACGATCAGGCGATCCGGCTCCAGCCCGGATTGATTCTGGCATGGAGCAATCGCGGGATGGCCTATATGGGCAAGAACGATCCCGACCATGCCATGGCGGATTACAACGAGGCGATCAGGCTCAATCCCAAATTTGCGGTTGCCTTCAATAACCGCGGCACGACTTTCGTTCGAAAGAAAGACTATGCGCGCGCGATCGCCGACTACAGCGAGGCGTTCCGGCTCGATCCCGATTATGCTGCAGCGCTGTTCCGACGTGGCATCGTCAAGCGGTTGAACGGAGACAAATCAGGCGGCGATGCGGATGTCGCCGCTGCCAGGAAGCTTGATCCAGACATCGCCGAGTAAGGGCGAAGCCCAGTCCGCTTATCGCACATGCGAGACATGCCCGCGGTCTCACTTGATTGAGGTCAAAGGGCGCGCTTAACTGCGCCACGCTCAGATGAGCATGAGGTGAGGAGCTTCCCCATGAAGAAGGCAATAATATTAATCGCGATGGGTGCCTTGGCATTTCCCGCGATTGCTTTCGCGCAGACCGCTTCAAACAAAGCCGCGCCATCCCGCGAGGTCAAGCGGCCCGCACCGGTGTGGGATGCCTGGGGTGGCGTTTTAAGGCAGGATCTGTACGACCGAAATAATCCCAACAATCTGCGGTCGGATTGGCCGAGCCCACCCCGTCAGGCCGGCTCGATCTGAAATCGGCAATTGTGTAAGTAACAGCAACAGAAGCGAGCACAGTCGCGCGAACGCGCCGCGGCCTTGTCAAACTCGCCCGACATAGAGGAACGCCCCAATGGCCATTATCGATTCCCAGGTTCATGCCTATGAGGCGAACACGCCGAAGCGGCCCTGGCACAATGTTCCGAACTGGCCCGACCACGTCACCGGTGACGAGATGGTGGCCGCGATGGACAAGGTCGGCGTCGACGGCGCGATCTTCATCTCGGCTTTTTCGCTGTACAAATACGACGCCAGCTATGCTGTCGAAGCGCAACGGGCCCATCCGGGCCGGCTAGCCATCGTCAAGCCGGTCGATCCTGATAATCCCGAGGTCGCCGATGTCGTCGCCGACTGGAAGAAGACACCAGGCACGGTCGGCATCCGCATCATGCTGACAAAGGAATCCAAGCGCGATCCCAGCGATCCCGGCCTTGAGCGGATCGCCCGTGCGGCGGTTCGTTACGATTTTCCGGTCAACGTTTTGTGCTGGGACAATCTGGACGCCGGCATCGCGCTGATCGATCGCCATCCCGACACACGATTCATACTCGACCATCTCGGTCTTCTGCAGCCGCGCGTGCCGCCCGCGCCGGCGCAGCCCTGGGCCGAGCTTCCGAAAGTGCTGGCGCTCGCCAAGCGCCCCAATGTCGTGATCAAGGTCAGCGGCGCCTGCACGCTGTCGCGCGAGCCGTATCCGTTCCCCGATATCTGGGATCCGCTGGCGCGCGTGTTCGATGCCTGGGGTTTTGAGCGCTGCCTGTGGGGCACCGACTGGACGCGCGCGTTTGCGGTCGTCAATTACGAGCAGGCCGTCACGCCTTTTTTGAAAACCGATCGGCTGAGTGAGAGCGAACGCGCCATGCTGATGGGCGGTGCCTGCGCCAAGGCCTATGGTTGGTCACCGAAGAAGTAGCGCCGGACGCGACGCTAATTTGTAGGGTGGGCAAAGGCGCCCTTCGCGCCGTGCCCACCATCTATCGACAAACCGCTTTCCGGAATGGTGGGAACGCTGGCGCGTTGTCCACCTTACGCGCCGGAACCCAATAAATTCAGGTTGCCCAATCCGGCCTGATGGGCTATTTGGCCTCCGTCGAAAAAGGCAGGCTTGGTCTGGGTAGGCCCAAGCCCTTCCGTTCCACGGAAGCTCTGTTCCTTGCATCGCTGCCAATGGCAGCGCCTGAGATCCCTCGACGAATTCCTGGTGCGGCGCAAGCCGCGCCACAGGATTCGTCCGTGTGGTTGTCAGCCGACACACTGCTCCGGGTGAATCCTTGATCCGGAGAGAGCCATGCAAGAACTTCCGCAACATACCGATCGTGCTTCGCAGTCCGACGCCGCGCCCAAACAAAAGGGTTCGGTGATCGTGCTTGCGATATCGGTTTTCCTGAATATCGCCGGCTTCACCTTGATCCTGCCGGTGATCCCTTTCCTGGTCGGCCAATATGTGCCGCCGGAGCAGGTCGGCCTATACGTCGGGCTAATCGTCTCGGTGTTTGCGCTCTGCGCGTTTTGTGCAGCACCCGTGATGGGCGCACTCAGCGATCGCTACGGCCGCCGGCCGATCCTGATGCTGTCGCTGTTTGGCTCCACAATTGGCTATGTGATCTTTGGCCTTGGCGGCGCATTGTGGGTTCTGTTCGTTGGCCGCATCATCGACGGCCTGACCGCCGGGAATATCAGCACCGTCTATGCTTACGTGGCAGATACGTTCGCGCCGGAAGAACGCGGACGCATCTATGGCGTGCTCGGCGCGGTCGGCGGCCTTGGCTTTATGCTGGGGCCGGTCGCCGGCGGACTGCTGGGGGCGATTTATCCTGCCGCGCCATTGTTTGCGGCGGCCGCGCTGACGCTTGTGAGCATCGCCTGGATTTATCTGGCGTTGCCCGAAAGCCTCGCGCGCGATGCGGCGCGTCCGGCTTGGCGCTGGCAGCAGCTTAACCCGCTGGCACAACTCGCGCAGGTGCTCGGCATCGCCGCGCTGCGCATTCCCTTTGCGGCCGCGTTTGCCTTCTTCTTTTCCGGCGCCATGCTGCAGAGTAATTTTGCGGTCTATCTGAAAGATATTTTGCAATTCGGTCCGACCGGGATCGGCTGGATATTGTTCACCGTCGGCGTGATGGACATCGTCGCCCAGGGGCTTCTCACGCGCATACTGTTGCCGCGCCTCGGCGCCGATCTGCTCACGCGCGTGGGACTCGCCGTCAATGCGATTGGTTTCGGGCTGATCGCATGTCTGGTGTTCGTGCCGCGGGTCGAATTCCTGCTCGCTTCGATCGTGGTTTTCACGTTGGGCGATGGCCTGTTCCAGCCGCCGATGAACGCGATCATCTCCAACGCGGCGCCCGCGGACGCGCAGGGATTGGTGCAGGGTGCGAACCAATCGCAGCAGGCGATGGCACGGATGCTGGGACCGCTGCTCGCCGCGGTGCTGTCACCATTCAGCGCCGCCGCGCCCTATTGGGCCGGTGGGCTGATCGCGATGATGGGCGTGGTCATCCTGTTGATTTCAGGACGATCGAAGCAGCCGGCAGCGGAGTGAATTAAAACTCCGCATGCCCTTGCGGATCGACCAGCCGGTTGATCCGCCCGGCGGCAGCCATGCCGAAGCGCACGGTCATCAGCTTGCGGGTCGGCGCCGGCAGGCGATGTTCGGGCGCCTCGCGGTGCAGGTGGGCGCCATAGGCATCGGCGACGATCAGCCCGGTATCGAGCGGGAAGATTTCGTGCGACAGTTCCCGGGTAAAGGCGAAAAACAGCCGGTCGCAATGCGATCGGTATTCCGGCCATTTCTGGTCGGCGCGTAAATCCTCGATTGACGATTTGATCTCGACGATCCAGATCTCGCTGCGCTCGTTCAGCGCCACCAGATCGGCGCGGCGTCCCGACGGCAGCGATAATTCGCTGATGCAGGAGAAACCCAGGGTATGCAGCATGCGCGCGGTGCCGCGCGCGACCGCAAGCGCGGTCTCGGACTGACGGCGGTCCGGCGCGGGAACGAGATTGACCTGACGTGCTTGTGATTCCATCGCCACGCAGCCTAGCCGATTGCGTGATCGCGTCCAACGGCGTGCGCGACGTCAGGGCAGCCCCGACGCACGGATTTTCCGAAATTTCGGCGAATTTTCTCCTTGGCGGGTCGCTAAAAATCGGCAATGTGCGGCCAAAGGACAGGAACACATGGCAAAGCAATCCGAAAATCAGGCCAAGGAACAGGCGCGCGCCGGTGCGCTCATTATCCCGGTGACGCTGTTCGAGCAGAACTGCACATTGTTTTGGTGCCTGACCACCAAAAAGGCGGTTGTGATCGATCCCGGCGGGGACGTTCCGAAAATTCTGGCTGCGATCAAGCAGTCCAATGTAACGGTCGAAAAGATCTGGCTGACCCATGGCCATATCGACCATGTCGGCGGCGCGGACAAGCTGCGCGAAGAATTGAAAGTGCCTATCGAAGGCCCGCATATCGCCGACAAATTCCTGCTCGACAATGTCGTCAACAGCGGCGCGCGGTTCGGCATGAGCGGCGTGCGTAACTTCACGCCGGATCGCTGGCTTGATGAGGGCGATCAGGTCTCGATCGGCGAATTGACCCTCGACATCCTGCATTGCCCGGGCCATTCGCCCGGCAGCGTGGTGTTTTTCCAAAAGGAAATGCGTTTTGCCCATGTCGGTGACGTGCTGTTCAACGGCTCGGTCGGACGCAGCGACATTCCCGGCGGCAATCACGACACGCTGATCAAGTCGATCAAGGACAAGCTGCTGCCGCTCGGCGACGATGTCGGATTCTTCTGCGGCCACGGCGCCCGCTCCACCATCGGCCATGAGCGGATGACGAATCCGTTCCTGACGGGGACGGTGTGATCAGGCGGCCGTGTCTTCTGCTGTGGCCTCATGGTTCAAGACGCGCCAACGGGTCCGCGCGAAGCGCGGCCCGATGATAAACTCCGCCGCGCTCCTCACCATGAGGAATGAGCATCAGCGCGGACATGACAGTTGCTCCCGGATATCGCTGCGCTCATCCGGGCTACAGTTCGTCCTCATCCGGAGGAGCTGCGCACTTGCACGGCGTCTCGAAGGATGATGCGGAAGTGGAACTACCGCGAAACCATCGCGCGAATTCGGCGGGACAGGTTGTCGAGATCGAACGGCTTGGTGATCATCTCCATGCCCGGCTGCAGGAAGCCGTCGGCGATCGCAACGCTTTCGGCATAGCCGGTGATGAAGAGAATCTTCAGGTCGGGCCGGGTTTCCCGGGCCTGATCGGCGAGCTGGCGGCCGTTCATGCCGGGCAGGCCGACGTCAGTGATCAACAGATCGATCTGCTTGTTGTCGCGCAGCAGGTGCAAGCCGGCGGGGCCGTCGCCGGCTTCGAGCGTCCGGTACCCCTGATCGGCCAGCATTTCCAGAATGACCGAGCGGACCACCGGTTCGTCCTCAACCACCAGCACGGTCTCGCCGGTGGCGGCGTGCCGGCTCGTGTGGACGCCTGCGGCTTGCTCGATAATGCTGCTGCCGAGATGCCGCGGCAGGTAAAGTTTGACCGACGTTCCCCGGTCCAGCTTGCTGTCGATCGTGGCATGGCCGTTCGATTGCCGCGCAAAGCCATAGATCATCGAAAGCCCGAGCCCGGTGCCTTGGCCGATCGGCTTGGTGGTGAAGAACGGATCGAAGGCGCGCGCGGCGACCTCGGCGCTCATGCCGGTTCCGGTATCGGTGACGCTGATGCAGATGTAATCGCCGGGCGATAGCGCCGACGGATCGGCGGTCGTGTCGTCGAGCCGTGCATTGGCAGTCGCGATGATGAGCTTGCCGCCATTCGGCATCGCATCGCGGGCGTTGATAGCGAGATTGAGCAGTGCGCTCTCCAACTGGTTGGGATCGCACAGCGTATTCCACAACCCGTTCAATGCTGTGATCTCGAGATCGATGGCTTCGCCGATTGTCCGGCGCAGCAAGTCCTCCAGCGATACCACGAGCTGGTTGACGTCGACGACCTTCGGAACCAGCGGTTGGCGCCGCGCAAAAGCCAGCAGGCGGTGGGTGAGGGCGGCGGCGCGGTTGGCCGATGTCATCGCCGCATGGATGTAGCGCGTGACATTGTCGGTGCGTCCCTGGTTGAGACGGGTCTGCAGCAAATCCAGCGATCCCACGATGCCGGTCAGCAAATTATTGAAGTCGTGCGCGATGCCGCCGGTCAATTGCCCCACCGCTTCCATCTTCTGGGATTGCAGCAGCGCCTCTTCGGCGGCCTTCAACCGCTCCGCCGCGGCCTTTTCGGCGGTGACGTCGCGGGCCACCGCATAATTGCAGTCCTTGTCGGAGACGCCGGTCCATGACAGCCAGCGATAGGTGCCGTCCTTATGGCGAAAACGGCTCTCAAAACGGACGGTGGTCTCGCGCGCGCCTAGCTCCTTCATCTTGGCGCGGGTAAGACCGTTGTCGTCGGGATGCTCCAGCCATTCCGAAGTCCTGTTCAGCAACTCGGCTTCGCTCCAGCCCAGGGTTGTGGTCCAGGCCGGATTGACCGTCTGCCAGACGCCGGCGCGATCGGAGACCATCAGCAAGTCCTGCGACACGTTCCAGATCCGGTCGCGCTCCCGTGTCTTCTCCTCGACGCGCTGCGCCAGCGTCGCATTCAACTCGGCGAGCTGGTCTGCAAGCTTGCGGTAGAGCTCCTCGCTCTGCCGCAGCGCCTGCTCTGCCGCGACCTGTTCGGTGACATCGGTATGGGCGCCGATCAGGCGGATGGGTTTTCCGCTTGCGTCGCGTTCGATCGTGGACTTGACGGAAATCCAGCGCGTCTCACCATCGCTGGGGCGGATGATCCGGTATTGCACCGTGTAGTCACGGACGCCGTTGGCAACGGCGTCGCGGAATTTTCTTTCAGTGGCCTCGCGATCCTCGGGATGAATGCGGCGGACCCAGTCTTCGTGCGACTCGTTGGCCGCCTCCGGCGGCAATCCGTGGATCAGCAGATATTCCGGCGAGCGGCGATTGCGAAAGCCGGTGGTCAGATCGACTTCAAGGCCGCCGATGCGGCCGATCTGCTGCACGCGCGCGAGTTCAGCTTCGCGTTCCCGCAACGCGACGGAGGCAAGATAGTCTTTGGTGACATCACGGCAGACCACGAGTACGCCGCCGATCCCGTCGTCGTCGTCGATCGGGCTGTAGCCATAGGTCCAGTAGACTTGTTCGAGCTTGCCGTTGCGGGTGACGGGAACGAGCTGGTTCTCGTTCCAGGTCGGGCCGCCGCCGCTCATTACCTGTTCGATCTGCGGGCCGATAATGGGCCAGATCTCGGCCCAACATTCCCGTCCGCGCTGGCCGAGCGCGCTGGGATGCCGCTCGGGTCCCATCGTCTGGCGATAGGCATCATTGTAGAACTGGATGAGGTCTTCGCCCCACCAGATGAACATCGGGTGGTTGGTGTTCAGCAGGATCCGCAGTGCGGTCCGCAAACTCTGCGGCCAGGTCTCGGGCTTTCCAAGCGGACTGGCCGACCAGTCATGCGCGCGCGTCAACGCGCCCATCTCTCCGCCGCCGGAGAGAAAATCCGCAGAAATCGGTTTGTTGACCTTCAACATGCAGGACGGCGCCGAGTTTTGCTTAGATTAGCAGCCGGAACTTAACCGCCTGTCACAATCTCAGCAAACTCTTGCCCGTGGGTTTGGTTCCAATTTTATTTCTCAAGGCTGGAACAAAACGCCGGGATCGTGCGCGTTATCCTTAACGGGGTCGTGCGAAATGCCCTGTGGCTTTAGCTAAAGGCACGTCCGCTATTTCATGAGTCCTGCGGCCGTCAATGCGCGTGTGATGACGCTGCCGACGTCGATACCGCCACGGGGCGATGAATGCGATGCCTCGCGGTTGAGACCCGCCTGCGGCCAGAGCACGGCAGCGATATCCGGCGTTCGCGCTGATACGGTAGCCAGCGGAATCGGTTCGGCGGTTTGCTTCGCAACTGGCTTTGCAGATTCTTTGGCCGGACGAATCCAGTCGGTCAGGCCGAAGAAATTGGCAATGTGATAGGAGGACGAGATTCCCGCCTCGATCAGAAACGCGCCCTCGGCGCCATACCGTTCGTCATTGTCAGCCAACCCGAGCGGCGTGCCATGGGCCATATTGGTGATGGTGTAGGATTCGACGATGGTTTCTCCGTCCGTATTCCACCAGATCTGACGCGGATAGCCGTCAACGGCTCCCTCCGACATCGGCGCGGAAGGAAGCTGATGGACGTCGAGCCATTGCTTGAGAATCTCATCGGCATTCGCTGGGTTAACGGTGCGATCCGCGCTGCCGTGCCACACCGAAAGCCGTGGCCAGGGGCCTTTATGATCTGACGCGTTGCGCACGAGGTCGCCTAATTCGGGGGCTGGACGGGCGGGCGTCTGGAACATGCCGTTCAATGCTTCGCGCACATTGGTCGCGACGCCGAACGGCAATCCCGCGATCACGGCGCCGGCCGCGAACGTCTCGGGATAGGTGGCGAGCATCGCCGTCGTCATCGCGCCGCCGGCAGACAGTCCTGTGACGTAGATGCGATTCGGATCGATCGCGTGCTCATGCACCATTTGCGCGATCATCTGGCTGATCGAACAGGCTTCGCCGCTGCCGCGCGTGGTATCTTCGGGGTTGAACCAGTTGAAGCAGCCCTGTCCATTATTCGAGTGCTGCTGCTCGGGCATCAGCAGCGCGAAACCGTAATGTTGCGCGAGCGTCGACCAGCCGGCGCCGAGATCGTAGCCGGCGGCCGTCTGGCCGCAGCCATGCAGCACCACGATCAGGCTGGGCATCGGCTGCAGCGTCTCGGGAACGTAGGCAAACATCCTGAGATCGCCCGGATTGGTGCCGAATTCCGTGATTTCGACGAGCGGGGTGTTGGCTGGTTGCCGGGTTCCCCAGCCTCCCAAGCCATTGATTCCATTCACCCTGGGCAGGTGCCGCAGAAATTCGACGTTTTTGGCAAGGGACACGGCAGCTCCTGGGCAAGTGAATAGCAACTCCACCCAAACCAGATAGTTGCTGCACTGCAAAATAAAAAGGACGTGTGCTGTCTTTCCCCAGAAATGCCGGGGATTGTGATCGCCATCGTTAACAGGCGAAGGCTGTCGCGCGGCGCATCCACGTCAGAAATGCGGCGCAAATCGCAATTGATGCCGCAAATCGCCCGGTGGCGGAATATGCCATGCGCTTTCTTGATGCGTTGGATTGACGGGTTGTGCAAAAGCGAATGAAGGCTGCGTCGCGAAGCGATGACAGTCTCGACTGGCGCGGGCCGCATGCAGGTCGATGGCGACAGTCGGAATAGCAAGTGGATGACGAACGGCATCGACGCCAAACATGGATTACGCGGCGACAGTGACCGCGCGCATTCGCGTCTTTTTGGCCCGATTGCTGCATGGAAAAAGGCCTCGGGCCTTTCTTTCCAGCACTTCCAGCGCGTTCGGGACTGCTTTCGATGCATGACTATGACATGGTGGTGATCGGCTCCGGGCCGTCCGGCCGCAGGGCCGCTGTGCAATTCGCCAAACTCGGCAAGTCGGTTCTGGTGGTGGAAAAAGGCCGGCGGGTTGGCGGCGTTTCGGTCCATACCGGGACCATCCCCTCCAAGACCCTGCGCGAAACCGTGCTCAATCTGTCAGGCTGGCGCGAGCGCGGCTTTTATGGCCGCTCCTACCGCGTCAAGCAGGACATCGGCGCCGTCGATCTGATCGCGCGGCTGCAGAAGACGCTCGACCATGAAGTCGAGGTGCTGGAGCATCAGTTCAGCCGCAACATGGTCAAGACCGCCTGCGGCGAGGCGCGCTTTACCGGGCCGAACCAGATCGAGATCACGGCCGACAGCGGCGAGATCCGCACCGTGTCGGCCGCCCATATCCTGATCGCCTGCGGCACCCGGCCGTTCCGGCCGGATTATGTGCCGTTCGACAGCAAAAGCGTGTTCGACAGCGACGAGATCATCGATCTGCCGAAACTGCCGCGCAGCCTCGCGGTGATTGGCGCCGGCGTCATTGGCGTCGAATACGCCACGATCTTCTCGGCACTCGATGTCGCGGTGACGCTGATCGAGCCTCGGCCGACCTTCCTCGATTTCATCGACAAGGAATTGATCGAAGAGTTCATGCACGAATTGCGCGACCGCAATGTCTCGATGCGGCTCGGCTCTGCCGTCAATTCAATCGAGCGCAGCGAAGGTGGCAGCATCGTCACCAGGCTTGCCGACGGCCGCAATGTTGTTTCGGAAATGTTGCTGTTCGCGGCGGGGCGCGTTGGCGCCACCGATCGGCTTAATCTCGAGGCCGCAGGGATAGCGGTCGATCACCGTGGCCGGATCGCGGTCGATCCACTCACACTTCAAACCAGCGTGCCGCATATCTATGCGGCCGGCGACGTGATCGGCTTTCCCAGCCTTGCATCGACGTCGATGGAGCAGGGGCGGGTGGCTGCCTGTCATGCACTGGGCATGGAGCCGATGACGCCGCCGGAGTTCTTTCCCTACGGGATTTATTCGGTGCCGGAAATCTCGACGACAGGTCTGACGGAAGAAGAAGTGCGGACCCGCGGCATTCCCTATGAAGTCGGCGTCGCGCGCTTTCGCGAAACTTCGCGCGGACACATCATGGGGCTCAACAGCGGCATGATGAAGATGATCTTCTCGACCAAGACCCGCCGCTTGCTCGGCGTCCACATTCTCGGCGAAGGCGCCACGGAACTCATTCACATCGGCCAGGCGGTGCTCAATCTCAAAGGCACGATCGATTATTTTATCCAAAACACGTTCAACTATCCGACGCTGGCAGAAGCCTACAAGATCGCCGGGCTCGATGCGTGGAATCGGATGACGAGGTAGAGGGCTGCGGCCATAGGACGAGGACTTCTCGTCATTGCGAGGAGCGAAGCGACGAAGCAATCCATTCTTTCTTTGTGCCGTAGGATGGATTGCTTCGCTTTGCTCGCAATGACGGTCTTAAATGTCTGGCGGCAAGCCGCTCAAATCGCCTTCAATTTGCGATAGGCGAACCACACCATCTTCAACAGCAACCAGCCGTCGCGAAACCGCGAGATCTGGGTTTCGCCGAAGGTGCGCGCCTTGTAGTGGATCGGTGTTTCCAGGATTTTGAGGTTCTGCTTGGCCGCGCCGAAGATCAGGTCGAAATCGCCGAACGGGTCGAAATTGCCGAAGTAAGCGCGCTCCCGTGCCAGCATTTCGTAGTCTTTTCGCAGCAGGACCTTGGTACCGCACAGCGTATCGGTCAGCCGCGTGTTGACGAGGTAGCTGAACAGATAGGCGAAGCATCTGTTGGCGATCAGATTGAGCGGGCGCATCGCCTCATGCTCCATCGGATAGATCAGTCTTGTGCCGTTGACGAATTCCGCCTTCCCGGTCTCGATCACAGCGTGATATTTCGGCAGCATCTCCGGCGGCATGGTCAGGTCGGCGTCCAGGATCATCAGCACATCGCCGGTCGCGGCAGCAAATCCCTTGCGGACCGCGTCGCCCTTGCCCTTGCCGTCCTGCTTCAGCACCTTGATGTTCCAGCGATCCTTGTAGGCGTCGCGAACCCGCTCGCATTCCTCGAAGGTACCGTCGCTGGAATTGCCCTCGACAAACAAAATTTCCTGCGATGAGCCAAATCGCGGCATGCGCAGGATCGCGTTTTCGATGTTGCCTCGTTCGTTGCGGCAGGGAACCAGAATGCTCGCGGACAATTTCCGCTCCGGGAAGTGCCGCACCGGGCGTCCGACCAGATAGGTGCGCAGGCACAATTGCCGGATGCCGGGCAACGGCGCGATGAAGCGGTTGACGAACGGTCCGAGGCCCAGCCAGCGCCGCGGGATCAATTGCCGCTGCTCCTGGCTGATTACCTCGAGATCCGCGAGGTCCATCATGTTGAGGAAGTCGGCGTTGGCGATGTAATTGATCTTCGGTTGCTTGCTGCGCAGATGCAAAAGCTCCGCGAGCTTGAGCACCGGTTCCCACAGATGGGAGTAATAGGAGATCACGATCCGCGTCGATGGCGCGCACAGATGCTGCACCTGAGTTAACGTGCCGTCGATGTCCTCGAACATGCCGATGGTGTCGGCGATCACGATATAATCGAACGGTCCTTCGATCCCGGCCAGCGTGGCGGGGTCCTCGACATCGCCAAGAACAAAATTCAATTCCGGATGTTGCTGGCGGGCGCGGGCAATGGTCTTGGCACCGAAATCGATGCCGACGCCGTAGGATGGCTGCAGCGCAGCCAGCAGATCGCCGCGGCCGCAGCCCAATTCCAGCACCCGCTTGCCGGGTGGGATCAGGAACCGCATGAATTTGAGGTCGTCCTGATGGTAGGCGACGTTGAATTCGCGCCAGCGATCGAGCTCCTCGACATTGTCTTCGTAATGGTCGAGCAGGTCCCGCTTTCGCTGGCTGGAAAGCTGCAGTGAAGCAGGGATGTCGGGTTGCTTCAGGTCCATTGCAGCCTCGAAACGGGAAAAAGGAAAGCCCTCTTAGCCGAATGGTCCCGGGGTGTAAATTCGGCAAAAAAGGCCCCATTTGCTCGTTTTTTGCCCTGCCCGCCCCGGATCGGCCCTTGCGCTACCGACCGGTCTCGACATGAACGCAACTCCCCACCGGCGCGACCAAGCAATGCCCCTCTCGCGCCCCAAAGACCGCCGATTACAAGGATCGCCCATGACGATGAAGCTGACACTGCTGGCCGTGTTCACCGCGGGCGTATTTGCGGTGTGGTGTTCCGGCGCCTCGGCTAAATCGAAACGCGTGAGACCGATACCCGCTCCGGCCGCGGAAGCAGCTCAGGCGCCTGCACCCGCGCCGCGGCAATTCTTCGCCACGAAAGGCGTGGAGCCGCTCACGCCGGAGATCGAGCAGGCGTTGAAGCCGAAAGACAGCTTCAAGGAGTGCGAGGCCTGCCCGGAGATGGTGGTGGTGCCGAAGGGCTCGTTCATCATGGGGACGCCGCTTTCCGAAATCGATCGCTACAAGGGTGAAGACCCGCTGCACCAGGTTACGCTGGCGCGGCCATTTGCGGTCGGCCGCTTCACCATCTCATTCGACGAGTGGGATGCCTGCCTCGCCGACGGCGGCTGCGACGGCAACAAGGGGGACGACAAATTCGGGCGCGGCCGCATGCCCGCGCAGGGCATCAGCTTCGAAGCGGCGAAATCCTATCTGGCGTGGCTGTCGCGAAAGGTCGGGCGCACCTACCGGCTGCCGAGCGAGTCCGAGCGCGAATATTTCACCCGCGCCGGCACCACGACGGCGTTCTGGTTCGGCAACACCATCTCCTCGATGAACGCCAGCTATACCGCGGGTACCCCGTATGGCCACGGTCCGCGCGGCGTCGACGCCAAGGGTCCGGCGGTGGTGGATTCCTACGCGCCCAATCCTTTCGGGATCTATCAGGTGAACGGCAACGTGATGGAATGGACCGAGGATTGCTTCAACAAGCGTTACACCGAGGATACGCCGGCCGACGGTGCGCCATGGCTGGAAGGCGATTGCACCAAGCGCATGGTGCGCGGCGGGCTATGGAACTGGTCCGCGGACAAGTCGCGCTCGGGCTACCGCGACGACCATTATGCCGGTAGCGGCGACAGCTTCCGCGTCGTCAGGACGCTGAACGTTCAATAGAAGGCGCACGCCGGGCGATTCTTAACTCCGCGCATGGCCGGTACCGCATAAGCGGTCCGATCCAGCAGCGATTGCCTTGGTCCTTGCCGCGCACTAGTTTGGCGCCAAGCAACCAAGAACAACACGCCCGGAGAGAACGCCCATGGCACGCCTGAAGTTCGGCGCCTTCCTCGCCCCGCATCATCCGATCGGCGAGCATCCGATGCTGCAATTTCGTCGGGATCTCGATCTGGTCGAGCAGCTCGACGCACTCGGTTACGACGAGTTCTGGTGCGGCGAGCATCATTCCTCGGGCTGGGAAATGATCGCGTCGCCCGAAATGTTTCTGGCTGCGGCCGGCGAGCGCACCAAGCGCATCAAGCTCGGCACCGGCGTGGTCTCGCTGCCCTATCACCATCCCTTCAATGTCGCCCAGCGCATGGTGCAGCTCGACCACATGACGGGTGGCCGCGCCATCTTCGGCTCCGGGCCGGGTGCGTTGGCTTCCGATGCGCACACGCTCGGCATCGATCCGATGACGCAGCGCGACCGCCAGGACGAGGCGATTGCGATCATCCGCCGGCTATTCAAGGGCGAGCGGGTCACGGCGAAGAGCGACTGGTTCACGATGAACGATGCCGCGCTGCAGATCTTGCCGCTGCAAGAGGAGATGCCGTTCGTGGTGGCGTCGCAGATCTCGCCGTCGGGCATGACGCTGGCCGGCAAATACGGCATCGGCATCATTTCGCTCGGCTCGATGTCGACGCAGGGCCTGATGGCGCTGCCGACGCAATGGGGCTTTGCCGAGGATGCCGCGAAAAAGCACGGCACCATTGTGAGCCGTTCCGATTGGCGCGTATTGTTGAGCTGGCATATCGCCGAGACCCGTGAACAGGCGCAGCGCGAGGCGGGCGCTGGTTTGATGCGCTGGCACAATGAATACAATGTCCGCACGCTGCAGCGGCCGGGCTTGCAGCCGTTCACCTCGCCGGAGGACGCGGTGGATAAAACCGCGGGCGGCGAGGCGGCCGCTTCCACCATCGGCACACCGGATGATCTCGTCAAAACCATCAAGAGCCTGACGGAAGTTTCCGGCGGCGTCGGCACCATCGTCGGCTTCGTGCACGACTGGGCCAATCCGGAAAACACCCGGCGCAGCTGGGACATGGTGGCGCGCTATGTGGTGCCGGAGATCAACGGCTACGTCACCAAGCTGCGCGAGTCGCAGAAATTCCTGATCGAGAATCGCGCGGTGTTCGACCGGGCGGGTCAGGCCGTGATGGCCAAGATCATGGAGAACGACAAGGCCGCTGCCGCGCTTTCGCTCACCGGCCCCGGCCGCGTCGCGATCCCGATCATCAATGCACCGGATCTGCAAAAGGAAGCCGCAAAACGGAAGGTTTAACCTCCCGAGAGCCTTTGCACAGGAACGACAAAGGGGCTATTTTAGCAGCATTGGGGCTACGCCGATGACATCGACCCGGAGCTGCGATCACGCCACGATCGAACTCCGGCGGATCCACTGGGACCAATCGGAGCAATTGCCATGTCCATGCAGACTGTGGTGTCTCCCGCGATCACCATCACACCGGTCAAGCGCACTTCGCTGAAGCACATTCCGGGCAACGAAGGCTGGCCGATCGTGGGCCGTACCTTGTCGATCCTCGCCGACCCCAAGGGGGAAGTTGAGCGGATGGCTGCGAAATATGGCCTGATCTATCGCAGCCGCGTGCTCGGCGAAACCAGCATCACGCTGCTTGGGCCGGAAGCCAATGAGCTCGTGCTGTTCGACCAAAGCCGGCTGTTCTCCTCGACCTATGGCTGGGAGACCATCCTGGGCCGCCTGTTTCCACGCGGCCTGATGCTGCTTGATTTCGACGAACACCGCCTGCACCGGCGCGCTCTCTCGGTCGCATTCAAAGCCGGGCCGATGAAGTCCTATCTCGCTGCGCTGGATGCCGGGATCGCGGCGCGGGTCGCGCAGTGGAAGGCGCAGCCGGGGCCGATATTGTTCTATCCGGCGATGAAACAACTCACGCTCGATCTCGCTGCGACGTCGTTTCTCGGCGCCAGCATCGGGCCCGATGTCGACAACATCACGCGCGCCTTCATCGACATGGTCGCGGCCGCGGTGACGCCGATCCGGCAGCCTCTACCCGGCACGCAGATGGCGCGCGGTGTCAAAGGCCGCGCCCGTGTCGTCGCTTATTTTTCGGAACAGATTCCGATCCGCCGCGCCAAGGGCGGCGAGGACCTGTTCTCGCAGCTATGCCGCGCCACCCATGAGGACGGCGCGCTGCTCACGACCCAGGACATCGTCGACCACATGAGTTTTCTGATGATGGCGGCGCACGACACGCTGACCTCGTCGCTGACATCCTTTGTCGCTGGGCTCGCCGCCAATCCGCAGTGGCAAAGCAAACTGCGCGACGAAATCACCGCGCTCGGCGTCGCCGCCGATGAGCCGACGACGTCGGAAAATCTCGACGCCATGCCATTGAGTGAGATGGCCTTCAAGGAAGCGATGCGGATGAAGCCGCCGGTGCCGTCGCTGCCGCGGCGCGCGACGCGGGATTTTACGTTTGGCGGCTACGCGATCCCCGCCGGTACGCTGGTCGGAATCAATCCGCTGTTTACCCATCACATGCCGCAAATCTGGCATGATCCCGAAACGTTCGATCCGTCGCGCTTTACCGATGAGGCGCAGCGCGGCCGCCATCGCTTCGCCTGGGTGCCGTTCGGCGGCGGCGCGCATATGTGTCTCGGGCTGCACTTCGCCTACATGCAGGCGAAGTGTTTTGCGCGGCATTTCCTGCAGAATCTCAGCGTCTCGCTGCAGCCCGGCACCACGCCGGACTGGCAGATGTGGCCGATCCCGAAGCCCAAGGACGGGCTGCGCGTGGTGCTGTCGCCGGTGTGAGAGAGATCGGCTGGCCGGATGTTCGCGGCCTATTCCGGAATCTCGCCGAATGCCTTGCGCATGGCGACATAGCCTTGTTGCTGTGCGGTCCAGTTGCGGCCGCCGGTGATGGCGCCATCGATCACCAGATCATGACCGTTGATGAAACCTGACTCGTCGCTGGCGAGAAATACCGCGGCATGGGCGATATCCTCGGGTAAGCCGGCACGCGGGATCGGCTGCGCTGTCTTGGTGACCTCGCGCATGATCTCCGGCGTTTTCTCCGCGGCTTCGACCGACAGGCCCAGCGCCTTGCCGAAGATGCCGGTGGCGATGATGCCCGGCGAAATACTGTTGACGCGGATGTTGGCCTCGCCCAGCTCCATCGCCACGCATTTGGTCAGATGAATAACCGCGGCCTTGGCGGCGCCGTAGACAAGCGACGACGAATAGCCGGCCAGCCTGCCGGCGATGCTGCCATTGTTGATGATGCTGCCGGAACCCTGGCGGCGCATATGGGGTGCTGCGTGCTTCATGCCCAGCATCACGCTGCGCAGCAGCGTCGCGATCGCGGTGTCGAAGCGCGCGGCGTCAAGGTTTTCGATGCCGCCGGTTTGCGCCGGGCCGCCGGCATTGTTGAAAAGGCAGTCGATGCGGCCGAACGTATCGACCGTCTGGCCGATCAAGGCCCGGATATCTTCCTCGATGGTGACGTCGGTGCGCCGAAACACGCAGGCGGTGCCGAGTCTTTTGGCAAGTTGCTCCCCTTCGGAAGCCCGGCGTCCGGCGATGACGATTTTCGCGCCTTCGGCGACGAACATCTCGGCGGTGCGCAGGCCGATGCCGCTTGTCGCGCCAGTGATCACCGCGACCTTGCCGTCCAGCCGTCCCATTCCCGTTCTCCTTTTTGACAAGGTTGAGTTCAATAATCTGCGGCCCGCCGGAACAACGCAAGCCACAAGCCCGATTTAACAGCCATTCTCGCAGAACAGGTACTCGTTCCATGCTCGGCCTTGGACTGGACTCTCTGATCGGGCTGATATGACCCGATGGTAAAATTGATCGACGAGTTTCAACGGGGCTGGCAGGGAATCTCGCGACCGTCACCGCTATTCAGCATCGGCTTTGCGGCATCTTGCATTGCGGCATCGACCGCGGCGCGTTGGCTTCTTTCGATGATCCGGCCGGATGTCTACTTTACCCCCTATTTCCCCGCCGTATTCTTTGCCACCGCGTTTGGCGGCTTACGGATCGGGATTGCGACGGCCGTGATGGGCGGCTTGTTCGGCTTGACCCTGAATTTCGGCGATACCCCGACCGATTTTGCCAGATTGGTGCTGTCGGTCATCTATCTTGTCGTGTGCAGTCTTACGATCTGGGGTGTCGAGCACTATCGCTCGGTCGCCGCAAATCAGCGGGAAATCTCCGCGCAACTGATCCAGGAGGAGGCCTACCGCAAGCTCATCGTCGATGAGCTCCAGCATCGGCTGAAAAACAAGTTATCGACTATTCACGCGGTGCTGCATCAGGTGTTGCAGGATCAACCGCAGGTCTGGGCCAGCATCGATCAACGGATGCGGGCGCTGTCAGCGACCGACGATCTGATTGCCAGGGTTGATGGCCGTGGTTGCGATATCAAGGATCTCCTGCAGTCCGAACTCGGGCCATATGGCCATGCCCGGTTTGACCTGAACGGCGATCGGTTGTTTCTTCCAGCCAAATTGGCGGTGAGCCTGGCGTTGATATTTCACGAATTGGCCACCAACGCCGGGAAATACGGTGCGTTTTCTGCCGCCGGCGGGTTTTTGCAGGTTTCGTGGTCGATGATCGAAGATCGCCTCAATATTGCGTGGGACGAAATGGAAGGACCGCCGATCGGCGAAATCGGCGCGGCCGGGTTCGGCAGCAAATTGCTGAAGACTGCACTCACGCCTTTTGAAGGCAAGACCGAAATTACCTTTTTGAAGACTGGCATTCATTGCACGCTGCAATGCCGCATACCTGCCAATTAAACAGCGCAAGATGAACGGCGCAATACGCAAGATGAACGCGCGAATCGGACGCGCTTGCGCACGCAAACCCGCAGGATTTGTTGTTGACAGTATCCGTGTAAGGGCATTCTGAAGTCGCGTTGACGGTCTGTTAATGACGATCAGGACGGCGCCGATTTAAATCGCATGCATTGAGAGCTGTCACGGCTTTTCGGAGGTCCACTTAACCAAAACTACAAGAGACTTTGACACTTTCGGCTTCCATGCAAAGCCCGATTCGAAAAGACCTCTACGCCCCGGCGCAAGGAGACAGCGAAATAGCTGTCGACAGCGAGTTGAACATCTTGCGGGATGTTTTCAGAATGCTCCCGACCGGCATCACGGTTCAGGACGAGCAGGGCCGCTTCCTGATGGTCAATGACGCGGCTGCGGTGCAGTTGGGCCTGGCCGAAGGACAGTCGCCCGCACTTCCCTCGAAATATCTGAACGATCGTCGCGAGGCTTGCCTCGAATTGCTCCGCGCCGGGCGCGCCGCCGTTGCGGAAGAATGTTTCACCGCCGGCCAGGGCAAGCAGACCTTGCTCACGGCCCATCGGCCGGTCCGTATCGCGGACCGAAATTTGCTGCTGTCGAGCTCCGCCGATATCAGCGATCAAAAAGCCGTCGAGGATCATCTGTTCCGTTCGGCGTATTTTGACGAATTGACCAACCTGCCGATGCGCCGGGTGATCGAGCACCGCGCCAACAGCCTGATCCAGCATGACGGCGCGGTCTCCAGGTTCGCGCTCGCCTTTCTCGACATCGATAATTTCAAACACATCAACGATTATTACGGCCATTCGATCGGGGACGCGCTGCTGATCGAGGTCGCCAAGCGGTTGGGGCTGGATCTGCGCGAGTCCGACATGCTGTCGCGGATCAGCGGCGACGAGTTCATGCTGTTGCTCAATCCGATCCGGAACGAGGCGGAGGTGGCGGAATATATCCAGGCGACGCTGCAGCGGCTGAAAGCTCCGTTCTTTATCGACGGCTCGGAAATATTCGCCTCGACCTCGATCGGGGTCAGTCTCTATCCCGATCACGGACGCAGCTACGACGTGCTGCGCCAGAATGCCGACATCGCGATGTACCGCGTCAAGAATGACGGCAAGGGATCGGCGGCGTTCTTCGACTCCACCATGGAGCACGAGGCGTTTGAACGAATGAAGATCGAGCAGTCGCTGCGGCTGGCGATTCTGGAAAAGCGTTTTTGCTGTGCCTTTCAGGCCAAGGTCGACATCCGGACCCGGGATATCAAGGGCATCGAGGCGCTGGTTCGCTTGCGTGACGATGAGGGCGTGATCCAGGCTCCGGGCACCTTCATCAATCTCGCCGTGGAATTGGGATTGATCGACGATCTGACGCATCTGGTGCTGGCGGAGATCGTCAAGTCGATTGATCTCATCAACGAGACCTTTGGTCCTGCTACCACCATCAGCATCAACGTCGCGGCCAAGCAGGCCGGCAATCCGGAGTTCATGCGCTCGTTCGCGCAGGCGCTGGAAGCGACCGGTTTCCCCAAACGGTTCATGATCGAGGTGACCGAAGACGCATTCGTCACCAAAACCCATTTCCAGGACCAGATTCTGCCGATCTTCCGCAGACTGGGCGTCGGCATCTCGATCGACGATTTCGGCATCGGCTATTCGTCGCTGTCGGCGCTGGCCGATATCACCGCCGACGAAATCAAGATCGACCGTTCGTTCATTACCGACATCCATTTGCGTCCGCGCAGCCAGGGAATCCTGCGGGCCATTGAATCGCTGAGCGAGGCCCTTGGAATGACGATGATCGCGGAGGGCATCGAGTCCTTCGAGGAACTCGCCTATCTGCAGGCCGCGACCCGAATCCGCTATGCGCAGGGATATTATTTCTCCCGGCCGATTTTCCTGGAAGAACTCAAGCCAAGCTTACCCGCCATCAGCGAGGCTCGCGTCAGCCTTGCGAGCCGCCCGCAGCAGGAAGGCCGCCAGGCCCATGCGCGCCCCGAGCGCTATCGCCGGTAAGACATTTGCACTTCAGGCGCTGCTTCCATCCTTCGAGACGCGACCAAAAGGCCGCTCCTCTGGATGAGGTCCCAACCAGGATCAGGTCTTTAATCCTCATGGTGAGGAGCGCGTTTTCGTGCGTCTCGAACCATGAGGCCAAGGAAGTCGCCGACTATCCCCACCGCATCGGAAGGCCTATAAACGGCGCGAAGTGTCCGCAGCGAACGCGGAGCCATATTTACGAGAAATCGCATTTTACGAGAAATCCCATGGCCCCTGTCTCGATGATTTTGAATATCTTCTGGATTCTCTGCGGCGGCCTTTGGATGGCCGCCGGCTGGGTAATTGCCGCCATCATCATGGCGATCACCATTATCGGCCTGCCCTGGGCGAGGGCCGCGTTCAATATCGCGGTCTATACGCTGTTGCCCTTCGGACAAAAGGCGGTCAGCCGCGAGAGCCTGACCGGTCAATCCGATCTGGGCACCGGCGTGCTCGGCCTGATCGGCAATCTGATCTGGCTGGTGCTGGCGGGCTGGTGGCTGGCGCTTGGGCACATCGTGACCGCGGTGGTGCTGGCCGTGACCATCATCGGCATTCCCTTTGCCTGGGCTCACGTAAAACTCGCCGGCATCGCGCTGTGGCCGATCGGCAAGGTGATCGTGCCGGCTTGATCAACCTGTCACGTCTGCCTTGCCCAACGCCTTGATCGCTTCATCGACGCTTTGAAAAATATGATCTGTGCCCAGCAGCGTACAGATGCCGAAGCGGTCCATGGCGTCGAGGGCGCGGACGGATTCCAGCCGGGCGACAGCAAAGTCGACGCCGTCGGCATGACAGCGGCGAATGAGATCGGTCATCACCTGTGCGGCGGTAAAATCGATCTCGACAATGCCGGTGGCTTCGAGCACGAGCAGCCGCGCCTTTTGAGGTGACGACTGCAACGCCGCCAGGACGTCGTGGCGGAAATGATAGGCGTTGAGAAACGACAGCGGCGCCTGGAATCCCGCGACAATGATGCCGGGCTCCTGTTCGCCGGGAAGATTAGAACTCGATGGCCACCAGATCGAGGTGCCGGGCACGCGTTCATAGGCCTGCACCCGGGCCTGCGTCGTGGTCCAGATGCCGTGCAGCAGCGAGAGCGCGATGCCGATACCGACGCCTTGTTCGATCGGCAGCAGGATGATTCCGACCGCCGTCAGCACGATCAGCAGGAACTCGCCGAGCGACTGCTTGAATATCGTGACGATCTGGCCGACGCGGATGATCCGCAGCGCGACGAACAACAACACGCCGCCAAGCGCGGCATTGGGGATTTGGCGTAACAACGACGCGCCGAACAACAACAGCAGGATCACGATCGCCACCGCCGCGAGGCCGGCGAGCTGGGATTGGCCGCCGGTCTCGGACACCACGGCGGTGCGCGGCGGACTGGCATTGACGGGAAACGCGCCGATCAGTCCGGATAGAATACTGCCCGTGCCGACGCCGACGAAATCGCGGTCGACATCCGGCGGCTCGTTGGGATTGGACTGGAACGAGCGCGTGGTCGCGGCGGTCTGCACCATCACGACAATGGAGATGATCAGGCTCAGCGACAACAAGCTCGTCAGTTTGCTGACGGAGACGACGGGAATCGCCACCGCCGGCATCGTCACCGTGACGGCACCGAGCACGCTGACGCCCCGGCTCTCCAACGCAAGCAGCACCACGGCAGCGACGGCCAGCGCGAGACCGATCAATGCGCCGGGAATCCGCGCATCGATCTTTTCGGAAACGGTGATGATCGCCAGCACGCCGAGCCCGATCACCAGCGTATAGGGATTGGTCTGTCCGAGATGCCCAATGAGAATCGCGAGCTTCTGCAGCATCGGGCCTTCGGGGCCAGGCAGCCCGAGAATCGCCGGCAATTGCGAAATCAGGATATGGACCGAAATGCCGGCCAGAAAGCCGGTGGTGACAGGGATCGACAACAGATCGGCGATCCAGCCGAGGCGGAAAATGCCGGCGGCCAGCAGCATCAGCCCGACCATCAGCGCCAGCGCCGCCGCAAGCGTCAGGTAGTCCGGCGAGCCGGTCGCGGCCAGCACCGCCAGGCCCCCGGCAAAAATCGGCGTGATTGTCGAATCCGAACCGGACGACAAAAAGCGGTTGCTTCCGAACGCCGCGAACGCCAGCGAGCCCGCCAGAAAGGCGAAAAAGCCGATTTGAGGCGCGAATCCACCGAGCCGCGCCGTCGCCATCTGTTCGGGGATCGCGATCGCGGCCAGCGTCAGGCCGGCAAACAGATCGTGGCTGATGAATTGAATCGGGTAGGCGCGCAGCGAGCGAAATACCGGCCACGGCTTGGCTGTATTAGCGGTATCAGCAGCGCCGGACGTCTTCGCCATCGCTTATTGTTCCCCCAAGCTGTTCCCTAAGACCGGTGCGTCCGATCGCGCGCGCTTTTCTCCGCTACGCTATCATGACGGTCCAGATCCGGAAATAAAGCCGCAAACCGGCGCCTTTTGCCCGCGCCAAGGCCTGCAAAGGTCCCGCCCGGCCGTTGCCGAGCGTGGGCCAATCGGCTAAATGAACCCCAACGCACCCGTAGCTCAGCTGGATAGAGCGTTGCCCTCCGAAGGCAAAGGTCACACGTTCGAATCGTGTCGGGTGCGCCAATTGGCTTGAAGCCCGAACGGTTGAAATTTCGAACGGCTTCAACGCTGGAAACAGCCAAAAGCCGCTCGGGATTCGCTCAGGCTGCTGAGCCACCTGCCGGCAGGATGATTGTCGCTCGGGGAGCAGACAACGAGGATTGCCTTACGGCATGATCAACACAACCGCCGGCACTTAGGAACTTTTGGGTGGGTGGGGCATTCGATACCGTCTTACCGAAAGTGATAGCTGTGCCTGCTGAAAACGACCCCTTAAGCGATCTTGATCTTAAAGAGTCCATTGACCTGCGATGGACCCTGCGGGACATCAAGGCGAAACGTTGGAAACTCTCGCCAATCGACCCCACGCATCTCGAAAAGCTGAAGGCCATGGGCCTCGTCGAGATGCGAAATGACGAACTCGTCCTGACCAATGCCGGCTTCGACGCTATTCCCTGATCGCCATTGGGCACCGTTGCACAGATCGTGGAAGTTCGGGGAATAGTTACGCCCCGGGGCGTATCGTGGTGGCCGAATGTCGAGAGAGTGTTTCGGCAGTATCTGCCCCTCTGCGGCCAACAGAAAGCGAAGCCCCCATGAGCGAGCGACTTGAGACGCTGAAAAAGGCGCGCGAGCGCATGATCGAGGACCGTGACGCCTTTGCCAAAGTGCTTGCGGCGCCCTTTGATCGGGACAAGGCCGAGCGGGCGCGGCTCAAATTTATCGAGACCCAGGGGCTGATCGATGCGATCGATCGCGCCATTGCGGGCGAGTCCACCGCGACGTAAGCGCGCAACGCGCTTAACTCGATGACGCCGCCGTTTCCGGCAAAACATCGAGATGACAGGCCGCCCATTGGCCGTCTTCCCAGGATCGAAGTTCCGGCTCTTCGGTCCGGCAACGATCGAAAACGTACGGACATCGGGTGTGAAAGCGGCATCCGCTCGGCGGATTGATCGGGCTCGGCACGTCGCCCTTGAGGATGATCGGGTTGCGTGCGGCGCCCGGCTCGGGGATCGGCACGGCCGACAGCAATGCCTTGGTGTAAGGATGTTTCGGTGCGGTGAAGATCTGCTGCCGGGTTGCCATCTCGACGATCTTGCCGAGATACATCACCGCGACACGGTGCGTCATGTGCTCGACGATCGCGAGATCATGGCTGATGAACAGCAGCGCGAGGCCGAACTTCTGCTGCAGATCCTGCAGCAGATTGACGATCTGCGCCTTGACCGAGACGTCCAGCGCCGAGACTGCCTCGTCGCAGACGATCAGTTCGGGTTCGGCCGCGAGTGCGCGCGCGATGCAGATGCGCTGGCGCTGGCCGCCGGAGAATTCGTGCGGCCTGCGGTTCAGCGCATCGCGCGGCAAGCGCACGATATCCATCAATTCCGCAAGGCGTGTTTCGAGTTCGGCTTTGGAGTTGGTCAGGCCAAAATTGCGGATCGGTTCGGCCAGGATATCCCGCACCCGCATCCGCGGATTGAGGCTCGAGAACGGATCCTGGAACACCACCTGCACCCGCCGGCGCATGCTGTGCAGTTTGTCGGGCGACAGATCGTCGATGCGCTTGCCGTCCAGCACCACCTGACCGGCGGTGATATCAAACAGCCGCAGGATCGCGCGGCCGACCGTCGACTTGCCGCAACCGGACTCGCCGACCAGCGACAGCGTCTCGCCGCGCTTGACCTCAAAGGACACGCCGTCGACGGCATAGACCCAGCCGGAGGTGCGGCTGAAAAGACCTCCGCGCACCGGAAAATGCTTCTTGAGGTCGTTGACCTGCAGCAGAGGGAGGTTCATGCGGCGCTCGCCTCTTTGGCCGCGTAATGGCACGCGGCGGTGTGGCGGGGTGCTTTTTCTTCGAGGCCCGGCGCGACCTGACGACACAGGTCAGTCGCCAGCGCGCAGCGCCCGGCAAAGGCGCAACCCTCGATCCGCATCTTGAGGCTCGGCACTTGTCCAGGGATTTCTGCAAGACGCCGTGCCGCGCCAATGAGGGAGGAGCCGAGCTTGGGCACCGCGCCGAGCAAACCCTGCGTGTAGGGATGACGGGGCGAGCGAAACAACTCGGCCACCGGCGCTTCCTCGACCTGTCGGCCCGCATACATCACCATCACGCGCTCGGCGATTTCAGCCACCACGCCGAGATCATGGGTGATCAGAATCACCGCCGCGCCGACGCGGCGCTTGAGATCCAGCATCAATTGCAGGATTTGCGCCTGGATCGTGACATCCAGCGCCGTGGTCGGCTCGTCGGCGATCAGGAGTTTCGGATTGCAGGCCAGCGAAATTGCGATCATCACGCGCTGGCGCATGCCGCCTGAAAGCTGGTGCGGATATTCGTGCACGCGCCGCGCCGGCTCCGGGATGCCCACCAATGTCAGCATCTCGATGGCGCGGGCCTCGGCGGCCTGCTTGTCCAGACCCTGATGCAGCCGCAACGTCTCGCCGATCTGGCGGCCGACGCTGAGCACCGGATTGAGGCTCGACATCGGCTCCTGGAAGATCATCGAAATGTCATTGCCGCGGATCGCGCGCATTTCCTGTTCGGAGAGCTGCAGCAGGTCCTTGCCCTGGAAGCGAATCGAGCCCGCGATCTTGCCGGGCGGTTCCGGGATCAGCCGCATCAGCGACATCGAGGTGACGGATTTGCCGCAGCCGGATTCGCCGACGATCGCCAGCGTCTCGCCTTCATTGACATGGAAGGACACGCCGTCGACCGCCCGGTTGATCCCCTCTGGGGTTCGGAAATGGGTCTGCAGGTTTTCGACTTCGAGCAGGGCCATCGTCTACAGGCTCTTCGCCATGCGGGGATCGAGCGCATCCCGCAGCCCGTCGCCGAGCAGATTGACGGCCAGAACAGTGACCGACAGGAACGCGGCGGGAAAGAACACGATGTAGGGTTTTATCTGCCACAGCGCGCGGCCTTCGGCCATGATGTTGCCCCAGGATGGAATGGTTGGCGGCGTGCCGGCGCCGATAAAGGACAGAATGGATTCCACGATCATCGCGCTGGCGCAGACATAAGTCGCCTGTACCAGCATCGGCGCCAGCGTGTTCGGCAAAATGTGACGAAGGATGATCATCGGCGTTCGCGTGCCGGACGCGATCGCACCGTCGACATAGGGCTGCTCGCGCAGCGACAGCACGACGCCGCGCACCAGGCGCGCCACGCGCGGGATTTCGGCGATGGTAATGGCGACAATGACATTGCCGACGCTGCCGCGCGTCAAGGCCATCAGCGCGACCGCGAGCAGGATCGGCGGGATCGACATCAGCCCGTCGATAAATCGCATGATGATACTGTCGGCCCATCGCACAAAGCCCGAGACGAGGCCGATCGCGAGCCCGGCAAGGGACGCCAAAGCGGCGACCGAAAGCCCGACGGTAAGCGAGACCCGCGATCCGTAAAGCACGCGCGAATAGATGTCGCGGCCCAATAAATCAGTCCCGAACCAGAAATCCGCCGACGGCGCCCGCGTGCGCTTGGCGGGCGCGATCGCGGTGGGGTCGACCGTTCCCAGATAGGGTGCAAAAATTCCGATCAGGATCAGGCACAGCAACAGCGCGCCGCCGATGGCTACCGTCGGATTGTTGCGCAGGAAGCCAAATACGCCGCGCCGAACCTTTGCGGGCGCCATCAAATCCGGCAATTGCCGGGCGATGGCGAGGCCCGGGGGAATGGGCACGGGATTGGTGGTCGTGATGGTCAATAGCGGATCCTCGGATCGACCAAGGTGTAGGTGACATCGACCATCAGATTGACCAGCGTGTAGAGGAAGCTGAACATCAGCACGATGCCTTGGATAACCGGATAATCGCGGCGCAGGATCGCATCGACGGTCAGGCGGCCGAGGCCCGGTATAGCGAACACGCTTTCGGTCACCACGGCGCCGCCGATCAATAGCGCGATGCCGATGCCGATCACCGTGACGATCGGAACGGCGGCGTTTTTCAGCGCGTGCACGAACAGGATGCTGCGCTGCCCCAGACCCTTGGCGCGCGCGGTGCGGATATAATCCTGCTGCAGCACCTCGAGCATCGAGGCGCGGGTGATGCGCGCGATCAGCGCGATGTAGACACAGCCGAGTGCGATGGCGGGGAGGATCAGGTTTTCGAGCCACGGCCAGAAGCCGGCGGAAAGCGGCTTATAGCCCTGCACTGGAAGCCATTCCAGTTCGAGCGCGAACACGTAAGCCAGCACATATCCGACCACAAACACCGGAAGCGAAAAGCCGAACACGGCGAATGTCATGATGGCGCGATCGATCCAGCTTCCCGCCTTCCACGCCGCGACCACGCCGAGCGGCACCGCGATCACAATGGTGAGGACGAGGGTGATCGTCATCAGCGAGAGCGTCGGCTCGATCCGCTGTGCAATCAGGGCCGAAACCGGCAGGTTGGTGAAAATCGACGTGCCAAGATCGCCGTGCAGGATTCGCCACAGCCAGGTCCAGAACTGCACCAGAAACGGCTGGTCGAGACCGAGGCTCTGGCGAATCCGCTCAACGTCGGCGGGGCTCGCCTGATCGCCCGCGATCACCGCCGCCGGATCTCCCGGCGCGATGTAAAGCAGGCTGAAGACGAAAAACGCGACGATCGCCATCACGGGCATGGTCGCGAGAACACGCCGGAGGATGTAGGAAACCATCTGGGTTCACCGCTTTGTCGTCACGCGGTTTTTGTCACGTCCCAGAAGAAGGGCAGCGGCCCTTTCACGATTCCCGAGACGTTCTTGCGCCAGGCCGTGTAGCTGAGGAAGAAGCCGGTCGGCGCGTAAATGACGTCTTCCATCGCGGCCTTGTTGAGGCGGGCGACCGCGGCTTTTTCCTCATCGAGGTTCTTGGCGTCGAACCACGCCGTGACTTCCTTCTCGACAGCCTCACTGGTCGGCCAGCCCCACCACGACTTGTCGCCATTGCCGCGAATGCCGGCATAGCCGGCGGGGCTGAGACAGTCGGCACCGGCGTGCCAGGTATGGAACATCTCCCAGCCGCCCTGGCCTGCGGGCGCCTTCTGGGCGCGGCGAGAACCGACCGTGCCCCAGTCCGTCGCGACGAAGTCGACATTCATGCCCATCTGCTTCAACAGATCGGCGGTAACATCACCTTGCGCCTTGGTGATCGGTTGGTCCTGCGCCACGATGCAGGACACCGGCTGGTTGGTATAGCCGCTCTCGGCGAGAAGTTTCTTGGCAGCCGCGAAATCGCGTTTGCCTTTGAGGATGTCGCCGCCATCTTCGCTGTAAAGCGGCGTGCCCGGCGTGAAGAAACCCGGCAGCGGCTTCCAGAGCGCGTTATCGTCGCCGACGATCGCACGCATATAGTCTTCCTGGTTCAGCGCTGTCAGTACGGCGCGCCTCGCCTTCACATCGTTGAAGGGCGGATGCAGATGGTTCATGCGGAACACGCCGATATTGCCGAGGGGATCGGCGATATCGACGGCGATGTTGCGGTTCTTCTTGAGCACCGGCACGAGATCGGCAATCGGATTCTCCCACCAGTCGATCTCGCCGTTCTGCAGCGCAGCCGCCGCTGTCGCCGGATCGGGTATGACCACCCATTCGATGCGGTCGATCAGCATCTGTTTGCCGCCGGCAAGCCATGACGCCTTTTCCTGGCGCGGCACATAGTCGGTGAATTTCTCGAATACCGACTTGGCGCCCGGCACCCATTCGCTTCGGACGAATTTCATCGGGCCCGAACCGACATATTCGGTGATCTGCTTGAACGGATCGGTCTTGGCGATCCGCTCCGGCATGATGAAGGTGCAAGGCGCATTGTTCTTGCCCAATGCCAGCAGCATTTTCGGATAGGGTTTTGTCAACGTCCATTTGAAGGTCTTGTCGTCGACCGCAACGAGATCGCTCTGGATCGCCTTGATCCCGATCCCCATCGGATCGCGGAACGACCAGCGCGTCAGGCTCGCCACCACGTCCTTGGCGAGCACCTTCTCGCCATCATGGAACTTCAGCCCGTCGCGAAGGCGGAAGGTCCAGGTCAGGCCGTCACTGGAAACTTCTTCGCTTTCGACCATCTGGCGCTTCGGCTGCAGATTGGCGTCGATGCCGTAGAGCGTGTCCCACACCAGTGCGGCGGCGTTGCGCACCACATATTGCGTTCCCCAGATCGGATCGAAATTCGCAAGATCGGCTTGCGGCACAAAGCGCAAGGTGCGCGCCGCGGCATTTTGGGAAAGCGCTGGCATCGAAAGCCCGCCTGTCGCCGCCAAGCTGCCTGCCCCGGCCAATCCCTTCAACACGGTTCTGCGATCCATAGAACTCTCCACTATCGGCTCGTTGCGGTGATGGCCGCCCGTTTCATTCGCCGAGGGTCCGGCGGTAAACGCGATGAAACGAACGAATTAGGTCTGATGCCAACGGTCCTCTTGCTTGCAAATGGTATGCCAGTGCGGACGCGCTCCGCCATGGAATGGAGGCGGAATAGGTATTTGGAGCGATCAATTGTTTGATCGGATCACATCGGTTGAAGTCGGTCCATAGCGTTTTCGAGCGAAGTGGGTACCGGTTCGCGTGAAGAAAACGCGTTCAAAACAAAAAGCCTAGCCCGCGAGTTGCTTGAATTGCGAAGACGGCTGCGGATGCCACCAGCGCCCGCCGATCACGACGCCTTCGGATACGATCTTGCGGTCGCCGGTCAGATGCTCGCCGACGACGTCGACATAGTCGAATTGGCCCTCTTTGATTGAAATGAGCGTGGCGTCGCCGACGCTCCCCGGTTTGAGACTGCCGAGTTCGGGACGCCGCAGCGCCATTGCCGCATTGACCGTCGAGGCCGCGACCACGTCAGAAAGCGGCATGCCCATGCACAGGAACTTGGACATCGTCGTTACCTGATCAAAAGCTGGCCCGTTGATGCAGAGGATATGCACGTCGGAAGAGATGGTATCGGGATAGAAGCCATTGGCGAGCATCGCGCGCGCGGTCTTGAAGGCGAACGAACCCTTGCCGTGGCCGATGTCAAAGAACACGCCGCGTTCGCGCGCCTCCAGCACGACCTTCTTCACGGTGCCCTGCGCGGTGGCCGGCGAATTGGGGAACGGCCGGAACGCATGAGTAAGGACGTCGCCCGGACGCAGCAGTGAGACCACTTCCTCGTAGCTCGGCGGCGGATGGTCGATATGCGCCATCACGGGCATGCCGACTTGCTCGGCGACTTCGAGCGCGATCTGCAGCGGCACAATCCCCGAAGTACCCGAGGAGTGGCGGCCCACCCGCACCTTGATGCCGACAATGAGGTCGCGGTTGGCATCGGCGACCTCCGCGGCGTCGATCGGATTCATGAGGCGGATTTCTTCGCTCTCGCCGACCATGACGCGATGCGAATAGCCATAGATGCCGGCATGCGAGACATGCAGATAAGCGAGAATGCGGACTTGACTGGGCTCGATCACATGTTTGCGAAATCCCGCGAAGTTACCCGGCCCGGCGCTGCCGGTATCGATCGCGGTGGTGACGCCGGAGGTGCGGCAGAATTCCTCGGCATCGATGCCGATCGAGGTGCCGCCCCAGTAAACATGGGCGTGCAGATCAATCAGGCCGGGGGTGACGATGTAACCCGATACATCCCGCACGTCGGTCCCCGGATCGGCCCTGAGCGCGTTTCCGACCATGGCCACCTTGCCGCCGCTAAAGGCGACATCTGTGACGGCGTCGAGCTTCTGGGAAGGGTCGATCACCCGGCCGCCGCGCAGCACCAAGTCGAAAGGCATAAGGCAGTCTCCAAATGCAGAGGGAGGAAGAGGGGGAGGGGACGTCGGGCAATAGTTTTGCAAATCCTTGCCGCTCTGTCTCCCGCTGTCTTGCTGCACCGCGGTCTGGGCAATCAAAAACGCGTTGGCGAACGCTTGGGTGGAACCAGAAGCGGCCGGATGAGGTTAAAATACGAAATGCAATGAAAAGGAGCACGCCATGAAAATATTGGCCGTCGGTTGCATCGTTCTCTCGGCACTTTTCTCAAGCGCGGCGTACAGCCGTGGCGGTGGTGGTTCGGGATCGCATCATTCGGGAATGACAGGCGGGGCGTTTGGCACCCAGCCGACTGCGCCCGGCACCAATTCCGCCGGGACGGCGCTTTCGGGCGGCGGGTCGAGTTTTGTCGGCGGTCCTCCGCTCGGCACCGGCAATCCAGCGGTCGATGCGGAAGATCGCAAGGTCTCCCGGATCGTGTCGTCGATCTGCAGGGGTTGCTAAGAAGCTTTATCGTATCCGTGAGCTCAAGGAGGCGTATCAGCTATGGCACGCCGCCGGACCCGCCGCAGGTGCGTACTGATCGCGCAGCCGCAGCTAATCCATCGGGTACGGCAGACCTTCTTCATGGCGGCCGAGCGGCGTCAGGTCGAGATAGTGATAGGCGGCATTCATCATGTCGAGGCCGCGCGCGAAGCACGAATAGGTATGGAAAATGTCGCCCGTCTCGTCGCGATAGAACACGCTGATGCCGGGCGCCTCCTCGATGCCGAAGCTCGAGGTGCCGAAATTATAGATCCCAGCGCCTGATTCGATGTCTTCCGGCCGGAACGAGACCGCATAGTCGTAATTAAAATCGTCTCCGGCGGAAGAAAACCAGTCGAAGGTCCAGCCCATCCGCGCCTTGAAGGCGTCGAGTTTGGGCAAGGGTGCGCGCGAGATCGCGACCAGGGTGGTGTCGCGTGCGGCGAGATGCGGAATCATGCGCTCGAATCCGTCGGCCCAGAACGAGCAGCTCTTGCAGCCTTCGTTCCAGTCGGGCGCGAACATGAAATGCTGCACCACGAGCTGGCTGCGCCCCCGAAACAGATCGGCCAGCGTCTGCTTTCCTTGCGGTCCGTCGAAGACATAGGATTTGTCGACCCTGACCCAGGGCAGTGCGCGGCGCTCCTCGCTCAAGCGGTCGCGGGCTCGGGTATATTCCTTTTCGTGGGCCATATGGGCTTTGCGGGCTTCGATCCATTCCTCGCGCGAGACGATCTTGTGCGGCTGCATGGCTGGCTCCTGGATTTCCGGCGGAAAACGCCCGGACTTGTCGAGGTTCCTTATTCGATCTTGATGCCGGCGAATTTGACGACCTTTTCCCATTTTTCGGTCTCGGCCGCGATCATCGCGCCGAACTCTTCCGGCGTGGCGATCACCGGGTCGCCGCCGAGCTCGACGAAGCGCTTCTTCACCTCGGGATCGGCCAGCACCGCGTTGATTTCCTTGTTCAGCTTGGCGATGATCTCCGGCGGGGTGTTCTTTGGCGCGCCCATGCCGAACAGCGCGCTGGCCTCGTAGCCCGGCACGGTCTCGCCGACGGTGGGGACGTCGGGCAGTTCAGACGACCGCGTCGCCGTCGTCACGGCCAGTGCGCGCAACGCACCGCCACGGATATGCCCGATGATGGAGGGCATGTTGTCGAACAGCACCTGGACGCGGTCGCCAAGCAGGTCGGTGGTCGCAGGCGCCGCGCCCCGGTAGGGCACATGCAGCATCTTCGCGCCGGTCATCGCCATGAACATTTCGCCGGACAGATGCACCGACGTGCCATTGCCCGACGACGCCAGGTTCACCTTGCCGGGATTGGCCTTCACATAGGCGATGAATTCGGCGACGGTTTTCGCCTTGATGCCCGGGCTGACCGTCATGATGTTCGGCACGCGATTGAACGCGGCGACCGGCGCGATGTCGCGGATGAAATTGAAGTTGAGGTTGACGTAGAGCGACGCGTTGATGAAGTTGGCAGGATTGACCAGCAGCACCGTGTAACCGTCGGGATCGGCCTTGACGACGGTCTCGGTACCGATGTTGTTGCCGGCGCCGGGCTTGTTCTCGATCACGAATTGCTGGCCCAGCCGTTCAGATAGCTTCTGTCCGACCAATCGGGCCACGATGTCGGTCGAGCCGCCGGCCGGATATCCGACAATGAAACGAACCGGCCGCGTCGGATAGTCCAGGGCGAAGGCGCTGCCCACCGGCAAGGCAAGCGGCAAGGCTAGAGCCGAGAAACCAAGTGCAACCAGACCCATCGCGGCACGACGTGATGCCAAGCGGTTTCTTCCCATAAGTGGCTTCTCCCTGTCATTCCCCAACCGCTTTGCGCGGCCCGATCTTGTTGAATTAACGGCGGTCCGCGTTGTAACAAACAAAATGTGACGCGGCCAGCGCGGCACATGCGCACGGATCTGCGACGAAAGGATAGCCTATGTCTGTCAAAGTCAACGCGCTCGATCATCTCGTGATCAATGTCGCCGACGTGGCGCGCTCAGCCGAATGGTATCACCGGGTTCTCGGCATGGAGATCAGGGTGTCCGAGCCGGGCCCGGGCAAGCCCAAGCGGACATCGCTGATGTTCGGCAACCAGAAAATCAACGTACGGCCGCTCGGCGCCGACAAGGCCGAGTGGTTCACTGCGGATCATGTGGCCGCCGGCAGCGACGATCTGTGTTTTCTTACGTCAAGCCCGCCGGAACAGGTGGTCGCGCATCTGCGGGCGTGCGGGGTCGCGATCGAAGAAGGCCCCGGGCCAAGACAAGGCGCGCGTGGCACGCTGCGGTCGGTCTATTGCCGCGATCCCGATGGGAGTCTGATTGAGATATCGTCGTATGAGGGTGAGGCGGAGTAGGGCGATCCTTGGTTCCGTCATTGCGAGCGTAAGCGAAGCAGTCCAGCTTTCCTTCTCGTTGCGAGATGGATTGCTTCGTCGCCAACGCTCCCTTGCGCAAACGCTTCGCGTTTGTCTCAGGCAATGGCGGTGAGGCCTCAACCTACCAATCAATAAGACCCAAGCGTCACCGGACGGAACGCGTGCAGCAGATGCTGGTCGAGCTTGCCCTGCATCTTTTCCATGACCGCGAAGGCGTTGGCGTGCGTAAACGGCAACCGGTAGGCGCGCTGCTCCACCAGCGCCGCATAGATGTCCACGATCGTGGTCAGGCGCACGATGTCGCTGATCTGGTCGCCATGCAGACCGTCGGGATATCCGGTGCCATCCAGGAATTCATGATGGTGCAGCACGACATCCAGCATCTCCGGCGGGAAACTGCCCTGGGCTTTGAGTGCATCATAGCCGAGACGCGGGTGCTTGCGGATTTCGACCGTCTCCTCGGGTGTCAGCTCGCTCGGCTTGTCTAGAATCGTGACCGGAATAAAGGCCTTGCCGACGTCGTGCAGAAGGGCGGCCCGCGCCAGCCGGCGCTGGTCGTCTTCACGCATGCCCAGATGCTGCGCGAACGCGACGGAGAAACCGGTGACGAACAGGCAGTGACGATAGCTGGCAGTGTGGTGACAGCCGACCGTCGTCAGCCACTCGCGCAAGGAAGAGTGCTTGATTGCCTTCAGAATCTTGTTTTCGGCTTTCACGATATCGTCGAACTGCAACGGTACTCCGGCTGGAAGCTTGTCGAAGATCTTGACCATGACGTCGTGCGCGGCAACGACACCCCTGTTCAGGGTCTTGCCGCGATCCGTCGCATCGAAGCCGGTGGAGTCCGGAAAGGCCGCACTAACGCGGTGCAGAATGCCCCGTGCATCGAACGGCCGCGAGATCGTGTCGGTGGCGCCTAAAGCCCAGGCCTGCATCGAGCCGTGGTGTAACGCATCGGCGAGAACGAACAGCCGCGGCATCGCGCGGTAGGGTTCGCCCCGCAGCTTGTTGCGAACCACCTGCACGCTTTCGGCGGAACGCAGATTGATATCGACCACAATCCCGGAAAAATGACCGGCGGGGTTGTCGGGAATCTCCGACGTCGAGATGGTATCCACCTCGCTCACGGTTTGCAGAATGTTCGCCAGCTCACTGCTCTGATCGCTGCGATCGGACGCCAGCAGCAGCCGGCGTTTGGTGGAAGGTTTCGGTAGAGCTGACATGGAGCCTCGCTGGGCAACTAAAGGTGGCCGACAGCGAAAGAACTAGCTTAAGAACATATTCTCCCGGATTAACAGAAGCGATGAACGCTTGTTGATGGGGAAGCGTAAAATTTGAAGGAATGTTATTGCTGCTGCCGGCTCGGGCAGAAAATGCAGCAGTGATTTGCGAAGGTTAGTACGACCGCCGGACTCTGGATCGCGATGATCGGGACACGGCATGGAAACAGCCGGACGCAAAAAATCCGCCGGAGACAGGCTCCGGCGGATCGTTGTCGAGATCGGCGATGCCGACTATGCCTTCGACATTCCCGCCTTAACTGCTTCTGCCGTGATCGGCAGCGAGCGGACGCGGGCGCCCGAGGCATTGAAGATCGCGTTGGCGAGCGCCGGCGCGATCACGGTCACGGCGGGTTCGCCGACGCCCGTGGCTTTTTCGCCATTGGCGATGACGCTGATGGCGACTTCCGGCACCTGACTCATCCGGAGCGGCGTGTAGGTATCAAAGTTGGTCTGCTCGATACCGCCATCCTTCAACGTCGCCTTTTCGTACAAGGCCAGCGACAGGCCCCACAACGCAGCCCCCTCGACCTGGGCGCGGATGTTGTCGGGATGTACTTGCGTGCCGACGTCCGTGGCCACGGTCAGTTTCTTGACCTTGACCTCGCCGCTTGGCGTCACCGCAACATGGGCGACGCAGGCGGTCCAGCTTGCCGTTGCTCGTTCCTGCGATGACACGCAGGCCACGCCCATGCCTTCGCCTTTCGGCAATTGCCTGGAGCCGTAGCCGGCCATGCCCATGGCCGCGAGCAAGGTGTTGCGCAGACGTTGCGCACCACCGGCATTGGCGCCCTTGCCGTCGAGCATGTCGATCCGGTATTGCGCCGGATCCTTGCCCGCCGCATGGGCGAGTTCATCGACCATGCTTTCGACCGCCCAGAAGGTCCAGCCCGGCGCCACCGATCGCAACTGACCCGACGGGGTGGCGTTGTGTGCCATCTCGTTGAGGATCGCGCGGACATTGTGATTGGGCACGGTGTAGAAGAAGTCCGCGCCGTTCACGGTGAAGCCGTCGAGACCGCCTTTCTTGTCGACCGAAGGCGTGAGGAAATCGGGAATCCCCCAGCGCTTGGTCGGCCACGCGCTGACCACGTCGTGGTTCAACGCGATCAGTTTGCCGTCGCCGTCCAGACCTGCCTTGACCTTCTGGAACGTCAGCGGACGCGAGAAGTCCATGGTCATGTCATTTTCGCGCGAATAGATGACCTTGACCGGCTTGCCGACGGCCTTCGCCGCCTGCACTGCCGGGACCATCATGTCGGCGTCGAGACGCCGGCCGAAGCCGCCGCCCAGCCACATCTGATGCATCACGACAAATTTCGGATCGACCCCGGCGGCGCCGGCCGCGATCGCGCCGGAGCGTGTCGCAAACTGGTTGCCGGAATAGAGGTGCCAGATATCGCCCTGCAACTGCGCCGTGGCGTTCATCGGTTCCAGCGGCGCATGGATATTAATGTTGGTGGTGTACTCCGCCTCGAACACCTTTGCCGCCGTGCCGAACGCCGCTGCCGTATCGCCGTCCTTGACGAAGAACAGACCGGAGTCGTCCAGCTTCTGCAACCGCTTGGCTTCGGTGAGCAGGGATTCGCTCGACAGCTTGGCGTTCGGACCATCGTTATAGGTAATCTTGAGCGCGTCCGCGGCCTTGCGGGCGTTGGCATAAGTGTTGGCGACCGCCACGACCCAGCCGGTGGTGGTGGCGGTCTTGTCGTCGAGCGTAACGGCCTTGATGAAGCCCGGTACTTTTTTGGCTTCGCTGTCGTCGACCGACTTTACCGTGGCGCCATAACGCACCGGCGGAGTGACGACCTTGCCGTAGACCATGCCCGGCAACATGACGTCGATGCCGTATTTGGCGGTCCCGTTGGTCTTCGAGGGGATGTCGAGTTGCGGAACCGAAACACCGATCATGGTGTATTGGTCCGGCGTCTTGAGCTTGATCGCCTTGAGTTCGTCGGGCGTAAAGGTCTTGGTGGCCTTGCCGCTCTTGACGATGTCCGCAAACGTCATCGACTTCTTCGACTTCGGATGCGTAACCGTGGACTCCCTGACGACCAGTTCACTGGCGGGCACGCCCATCGCAGTGGCTGCGGCTTCCGTCAGTGCCAAGCGTCCCGCGGCTCCCGCGCGACTCATGGCATCGTAGTTCATCATCGTGCTCCAGCTGCCGCCGGTAATCTGCGCGCCGAGCACGGGGTCGTTGAACTTCGGGTCGTTGGATGCGAGTTGAACCCGCATGTCCTTCCAGCTCGCGCCGAGTTCTTCGGCGATGATCTGCGCCATGGTCGAGGCGATATGCTGGCCCATGTCGGCCTTGCCGCAGGTAACCGTGACAAGCCCGTCCGGTGCGATCGAATACCAGACACTGGGATCGAAATTGCCGGTGGCAGCGAGCGCCTGATCGGCGCCAAGCAGGCCGGGGACAGCGGAATAGCCGAGTGCGAGGCCTGCAGCAGCGGTGCCGACGAGGAACGAACGGCGGCTGAGATCGGCGGGTTCGCCTGCTGTCTGGGTGATTTTCACGTGCGTATTCATGTGGGCCTCCGATCGCCAGCGTTGGACGCGGTGCGCATATCGGCGGCGGCGCGCATGATTGCTTTCTGAATGCGAGAATAGGTCATGCAGCGGCAGAGATTGCCGTCCATGTGCGCAACCACCTCATCCTTGGTCGGATTTGAATTCTTGGCGAGCAGCGAGGCTGCCTGCATGATCTGTCCGGATTGACAGTAGCCGCATTGCGGGACCTGCTCGGCGATCCATGCTTTCTGCAACGGATGGTCGCCCTTGACGCTGAGACCCTCGATGGTGGTGATTTTTTTGCCGGCGGCGTCGCTGACGGACGTCTGGCAGGATCGTACGGCTTCGCCGTTAACATGAACGGTGCAGGCGCCACACAGACCGGCGCCGCAACCGAACTTTGTGCCGGTCATCTGCAATTGCTCGCGGATGACCCAAAGCAGCGGCGTATCGTTCGCTGCCTCGACGGACATATTCCGCCCATTGATGTTGAGATTAGGCATTGTCTCTCTTCCCTTGCCGGTGAATGACACCGCTTACGGCGGCAACACTCTTTTGGTTATGGGCTGGCACCCACCGGTCCGATGCCAGATAATATGCAGAATGATCGTGATCCGTTCTGGGGGCAATCCAATTTGGAATTGATCAAAAAAAATAAAATGCCAAATTAGTGTTGTGCGTTGGGGCAATAACGCTGACATAATTTATTGCCGGATCAGGTGTTTATTCCGCGCGGCGGCAGGACCAGAACGACGCGAGTCCAAAACAAGAAGGTTGCATCATGAAGATATCGGCTGCTTCGGCAATTTTAGCGCTCGCGATGTTCGCAGGCCTCTCGGCCCCTGCGAATGCCACACCACCCGCGCCGGCCGGCGGACCGTACACGCCGTCCCTGATGACGATATGGCCTGACAACACGCCGCTGGCTTTCGGCATGAATGTCGGGGAAGTCTCACAGACCTTGGGCGTGCCACTGCGCTATGTCAGCGGCCGCCGCGGCAATGAAATCTATCTGGCGATCCGCGACACCAGTGGCATCATTCTATTCGCGCGCAGGGATCCGATCTATCTGCAGTTCCGCAGGGGCAGGCTGACCGGCTGGAAAGGCGAGAGCGGCTATCATATGCCGTATCTGGTGTGGTAGGCCGCTTCAGCTTTCCAATCTCGCCGCCAACAAATTCGCGCAACTCTAAAAGCAAATGGATGACCCGTGGGACATGACATCAAGCTGACGGCTTCGGACAGTTTCCAACTCGGCGGCTACCGGGCCGATCCCGCGGCCGCGCCCAAAGGGGCTGTCGTGGTGATCCAGGAAATCTTTGGCGTCAATCACCACATCCGTGCGGTTTGCGACCGCCTCGCCGGTGAGGGGTATGTCGCGATCGCGCCCGCGATCTTCGATCGCGTCGAGCCCAATTTCCAGTCCGGTTATTCGCCCGACGAGATCGCCGTGGCGCGCAAATTCGTTGCCAATCCGGATTGGGCCGCAATGCTGCGCGACACCCAGGCGGCGATCGATGCCGTGAAGGATGTCGGGCCGGTCGGCATTATCGGCTTTTGCCTCGGCGGCAGTATCGCCTATGCGGCGGCCACCAAGCTGTCCGGCCTCTCTGCCGCGATCGGTTATTACGGCGGCGCCGTCGTTCGCTTTGCCGACGACAAGCCGCAGGTGCCGACGCAATTGCATTTCGGCGAAAAGGATGCGGGCATTCCGCTCAGCGACGTCGAGACCATCCGCGCCAAGCGGCCCGATGTCGAGATCTACGTCTATCCCGGCGCGCAGCACGGCTTCCACTGCGACGAGCGGCCAAGCTACGACAAGGCGAGCTCTGATATCGCCTGGCCGCGCAGCCTCGATTTCCTTGCCAAGCATTTGAAGAAGTAATTTTACGATGTCATTCCGGGTCCACGCTAAGAAGCGTGTCCCGGAATGACGAAGCACTTCGTCCTTCGTCAGAACCAGCGTTCGCCGACCAGCACGGTATCGCCGGGGCTGATAGCCGTGCCGAGCGGCACCACATAGCGCGTTGAACCCGAACTATCCGTGTGGGTCAGCGTCACCTGGTCTCGCTTGGCGCGAGGCGAGAAACCGCCGGCAATCGCCACCGCACTTTCGACGCTCATATTCGGGACGTAGGGATATTGGCCGGGGGCTGCGACTTCACCGAGGATGAAGAACGGCCGATAGGATTCGATCTCGACCGCCACGGATGGCTCGCGGATGTAACCGTTGCGCAGCCGGCCGGTGATCTCGGCGGCGAGACCAGCCGGCGTTCGTCCGCGCGCCGGCACCGAACCGATCAATGGCATCGTGATGGAGCCACCGGCATCGATCGCATAGGTGTTGGTGAGGCCTTCCTGGCCATAGACCACGACCCGCAATCTATCGCCGGCATCGAGCCGGTAAGAGGAATCATAAGCTACCGGCATCGGGGCTGCGGCGTAGGCCGCCTGAGGCGGAGCATATTGCGCGGGCTGAGGCTGCGCGTAAGCGCGCCGGCGCGCGGACAAACTGGCGTTCAGCGCTGCGATGGCGCCGCCGGAATTGGCTGGAGGCGCGGCGCCGGCAACGGGAGCCGGATAATAAGCCGGCTGACCGTAAGCCATCGCATCGAGATCGCTTCGCGGCTGTGTGTTCGCGACCGGCGAGCCCGAGTGCACGCAGCCCGACAAAGCGAGCGCAGTCATGGCGGTAATGATCGGCAATCGAAACGCGCGCGCAACCCGCACCGGAGCCATCCCCTCAAGCGAGACAGCCTCAGTCTTGCACCGGTTATGGTTAACAAAGGGTTTTTTTGCCCAAGATGCGCAAAGGAGACGTGGAACGCAGAAAATGGAAGGCCGCTGCCGGCCTTCCATCCAATGCAAGCGATCAAGCCACGCTGACGCCGGCGCCGATCGGGCACGACACACCGGTGCCGCCAAGTCCGCAATAGCCGGCCGGATTCTTGGCCAGATATTGCTGGTGATAGTCCTCGGCGAAATAAAACTCGCTCGACGGCGCAACCTCCGTGGTGATGGTGCCGAGGCCTTTTGCGGACAGCGCCTTTTGATAGGCGGCCTTCGACGCATCCACCGCTTTGCGCTGCGCGTCGTTGAACGTGTAGATCGCGGAACGATACTGGGTGCCGACGTCATTGCCCTGACGCATGCCCTGGGTCGGGTTGTGACTTTCCCAGAACGTCTTGAGCAGTTGCTCGTACGAGATCACCTTGGGATCGAACACCACCAGAACGACTTCGGTATGACCGGTACGGCCCGAACATACTTCTTCATAGGTGGGATTCGGGGTGTGGCCGCCGGCATACCCCACGGCCGTCGTATAGATGCCGTTGCCGAGTTCCCAGAATTTACGCTCCGCGCCCCAAAAGCAGCCGAGTCCGAATACGGCTTGCTCCAGACCTGCGGGATAGGGCGGCTGCGTTTGATGGCCGTTGACGAAATGGCGGACAGAAGTCGGGATCGGAGCCGCGCGTCCGGGCAGGGCCTCGGTGGCGCTCGGCAGCGTCGTGGTTTTGCGCATGAACAACATGGATGACCTCCTTGCGGGATGCATTCGAATTGACGCCAGGAATGTGTGGGCTGGATATATGTCTCTACGCAGAGAAGGGCAGCTCCGTTACGGCGGGCGCGTTACCTGTCGCCCCGGCACTGATGAGCCCGGCAGCGCCTTTAAACTTGGCAGTCCTGTAAACTTGGCAATCCTGTCGGGTCAGTTCCGCGAATAACCGATCAGGGGTTTGCGGGGCCGGAACAGCAGCATCAGCACAATGCCCAATAGGCCCATCACGGCAAAAACCGGTTGGTCGAGAAGAACCCTCACGACGCCGTTCCAGAGCCAGGGCGCATGGCCCTCTACCCAGGCCCGGAATGCCTGCTGGCTGGTCTGATGGACATCGTTCCAGAACTGGCCAAACCGGGTAAACCGCAGGGTCTGATCGGCGACCCAGCGGGCCCCGTCATAGACCATGAAGATAAATCCGCCGGCCAGCAGCAATAGCCCCACAAGGCGGAAGAAACCGCGGATCATGCGTCACCTTACATAAAAAGCGCCGGAAAGCGCAGCCAGCCCATAACGGGGTGGCGTGGGAAATTCAACCTCATCAGCAACTTATCGGCATTTTCGCGGCGGGCCTGCCGCTCCCAGGGAGGCCGGAAGGCGTTGACGCTGCAAACCGCGCCCTCTATAAGACTGGCAATGGCGGCGGGCGCAATCCCGCCGCCGATGTTCTTTGAGCGACGCCGCCAGTTGAGCCCTTGGGCTCCAAGAGTGGCTTTCTTGCAGAGCACCCGGAAAACATATCAGCGTCGGTTACGTGGTTGAACTGTCGGCAGGCGCAGGCCTGACCACCCGCGATCGATCACCGTCGAAGGACATTTGAGAACATGGCCAATACTACTTCCGCCAAGAAGGCGACCCGCAAGATTGCCCGCCGCACCATCATCAACAAGTCGCGTCGCACCCAGATGCGTGGCGCGGTTCGTACCGTCGAAGAAGCGATCAAGAGCGGCGACCGCGATGCGGCGCTGAAGGCGATGGCGCATGCGGAACCGGAACTGATGCAGGCAGCGCAGCGCAATATCATTCACAAGAACAATGCGAGCCGCAAAGTTTCGCGGCTGGCCCATCAGATCGCCAAGCTCGCCAAGTAAACTGAGGTCAAGTAAGCCGAGGCTACGTAAGCTGAGGCCGAGTGGCGAAAGCCAACAGCCGAAGCAAGTGAGCTGAACAAAACAGACATTCGTCAAAAGCCCGGCAGTGCCGGGCTTTTTTATTGTCGGATCCTTTGGCGACAGGCTTTTTCTTTTCCGGACGTCTGATTTCCAGGCCCGCTTTATTTCTTATCTCGTTGTCATACTTCGCTGGCCAGTGGCTCACTGTGCGGCGTGCGACATTGCTGACGTTCCGTATTTCTACTGACGACATTCCGCAATGCGGATTGTTGCCGATGATGGTTGCGACGATTTGGCCATCAACTGTTGATCCGCCGCGCTTTTGAAATAGCAACAGCGACTGCGTAGCAGCATTCAACAGCGCTGAAGGGTTACCCTGTCGCGACGAGCAAAAAAAAACGCGCTTGCGTAGTCACTTATCGGCATAGCGGGTAGCGGTTGTTCAAAAAATCCCTTCCGCCACACACCAACGTAAATATTTTATGAATTTATTTTGGGCAATCGTACGAAATATGACAACGGCCCGGCGTTTCGAATCTGTGCACAGATTCAAAACCTTGCCGCTTTGCGCGAAAAACCGCTGCCTGATTCGGCGAACCGAAGTTGTTTTTGCTGGCACCCGCGCTGAATCATTTTCGTTGCGGGAAATGGGGCATGATGTATCTCTTAGAGCGTTCGCGGCGCCCACGGCTCTTCAGACCAGCGCGGTTTAAGGATCGGGGTGGACGTGCAAATCGGCGGCGGTGTGCGCGTTGGCGACGCTTTCCAAGCGATTGTCGAGTTGAAACTCATAGCAATATGAGGATGGCGGGTCTGTGTCGAAATTTCTCAGGCGGGGCGCTTGCGTCTCGTTGGTTTCAAACAAGAGAGATACGCATCAGACAGTCACGACAGCGCCGAAGGCAAAGCACGTGAGCGGGCTGGAATGAGTGGGCGGAGCGGAGGGGCGTAACGACTGGACTGTTTGAGTTTCAGGCGTCGCCGATCGAATTTAAAAATATCTGGAATGACAACTTGCCGGGAGCAATCTCGGCAGGAGGGGGAGGTCGTATGTCTTACGTAATCAGCGCGGTTTTCAATCAAATGCCATTTTCAGACAATGCCGAACTGAGCTTCCTGGATATAATCGGCACACGGCCTCCCGCGCGAGCTGCGGACACGCCGTCGAGTACGCGCTGACCTCGCGGAAACTTCATCTTCAAACTGATGATTTTGCCTGACGGCGTTTCGCCGAACGGCTGGTCTATGTCTGACAGACGAAGTCCCGCTTGAGGTCACCCGTCGCGGAACTCCACCCGGCGGTTTCACCATCACTATTACTCCTTACAGAGAAGTTCTCAGGCAATGGACAATATGGAACAGGATCGCTGGTCACGCGTGAAGGGTCGGCTGCGCTCGAGCGTCGGAGAAGACGTCTACACAAGCTGGTTTGCGCGGATGGACCTGGAAAGCGTCCAGCCGGAAAGCGTCCATCTTTCGGTTCCGACGCGATTTCTCAAGAGCTGGATTCAGGCGCATTATGCCGAGCGCGTTCTCACCTGCTGGCAGGCCGAGATGCCGGAAGTGCACCGGATCGACCTCACCGTGCGCACCGCGATGCGCTGCGCGGCGCCCGCCAAGGAAACCGCTGCGCCGCTCGACGCGCGCCGCACCGAACGGTCCGATGGCCGTCCCGCGCCTGAATTGCGTGCGACCGCGACCGCGCCGGTCTCCGCCAGTCATGACGCGCTCGGTGGCTCGCCGCTCGATCCGCGCCTGACATTCGGAAGCTTCGTGATCGGCCGCTCCAATACGCTGGCCCATGCGGCCGCGCGTCAGGTCGCCGAAGGCCGCCGCGGCGATAGCGTGATGTTCAACCCGCTCTATATCCATGCCGGCGTTGGTCTCGGCAAAACCCATCTGCTGCAGGCGGTGACCTGGGCCGGTAATTCCGGCAGCGAGCGCAAGGTGCTTTATCTCACCGCGGAAAAATTCATGTACGGCTTCGTCGCGGCGCTGAAAACGCAGACCGCGCTGGCGTTCAAGGAGGCGTTACGCGGCATCGACGTGCTGGTGATCGACGATCTGCAGTTCCTGCAGGGTAAATCGACCCAGGCCGAATTCTGCCACACGCTCAATGCGCTGATCGACGCCGGCCGTCAGGTGGTGATCGCGGCAGACCGTCCGCCGTCCGACCTCGAGAGTCTCGACGATCGCGTGCGCTCCCGGCTGGCCGGTGGTCTCGTGGTCGAGATGGGATCGCTCGGCGAAGAATTGCGGCTGGGCATCCTCAAGTCGCGGGTCGCCGCGGCCCGCGCCCATCATGCGAGCTTCGACGTTCCGGCGCCGGTGCTGGATTATCTCGCCCGCACCATCACCCATAATGGCCGGGATCTCGAGGGCGCCATCAATCGCCTGTTGGCGCATAGCAAATTGAACGCGCAGCCCGTCACCCTGGAAATGGCGGAACGCGAAGTACGCGACCTGATCCGTCCGCAGGAACCCAAGCGCATCAAGATCGAAGATATTCAGCGCGTGGTGGCCCGCCAATACAATGTCAGCCGCTCCGATCTGTTGTCGTCGCGCCGTACTGCGAATGTGGTCCGCCCGCGTCAGGTCGCGATGTACCTGGCGAAAACCCTGACGCTGCGCTCATTGCCCGAAATCGGCCGCCGGTTCGGCGGACGCGACCACACCACGGTGCTTCATGCGGTGCGCAAGATCGAGGCGCTGGTAAGCAAGGATGTTTCGCTGTCGGAAGAGGTCGAATCGCTCAAGCGCCAATTGCAGAGCGAGTAAGCGCCGCCCGCCAGGGGTCCATCTAATGTGCCATCGACCAGCGGTCCCGGCGAAGGCCGGGACCGCTGCCAGCTTTTGCGCCAGTCGACATCAGGGGTTAAGGCCCCGGCTGTCGGCCGGAGCGCTGTCCGTACATTGTATTTCCTTGGTATTTCTCTTGGAATTTCCTCGCAAAACGTGGGGAACGGCGTGACGCGTCTCTTGCGCTGGCGGGCCATCCGCGCCACCTTGCGGTCCCCCCACGGGTTTGATCAAATCCAGCTTTGATCGGGCTTTTCGGGTTTCAAATGCCGCGGCGCGCCTTCGGGGCCGCCCGGCTTTTCCATCTTCGGACCAGGCGGGTATTGCAATGAAGGTTACCGTCGAACGCGCGCAACTCCTGAAGTCGCTGGGCCACGTCCACCGTGTGGTCGAGCGCCGCAACACCATTCCGATCCTCGGAAATGTGCTGGTCCGCGCTGAAAATTCGCGGCTGTCGCTTAAAGCCACCGACCTCGATCTCGAGGTCACGGAAACGCTGGCGGCGGAAACCGGAACCGCGGGTTCAACCACCGTCCCGGCGCACATGTTTTATGACATCGTGCGCAAATTGCCCGACGGCGCGCAGATCGTGCTCGAAGGCGACGGCGATCGCTCGGTGCTGGCGATCCGCGCCGGCCGTTCGCGCTTCACGCTGCAGACCCTGCCGGAAAACGATTTCCCGGATCTCGCCGCCGGCGATATGACGCATTCGTTTACGCTCGCCGCCGCCGACATGAAGCGGCTGATCGATCGCACCCAGTTTGCGATCTCGACCGAGGAAACCCGCTACTACCTCAACGGTATCTATCTGCATTCGGCCGGCAGCGCCAAGGCCGCAACCCTGCGCGCGGTTGCGACCGACGGGCATCGATTGGCCCAGATCGACCTCGCTCTGCCCAAGGGGGCCACGGGCATGCCGGGCGTGATCGTGCCGCGCAAAACCGTTGGCGAAGTTCAGCGCCTGATCGAGGACAATGAGGCCGAGGTCGGTCTTGAGCTTTCACAGGGCAAGATCCGCTTTACCATCGGCAATGTGGTCCTGACCTCGAAACTGATCGACGGCACCTTTCCGGATTATGGCCGCGTGATCCCGCAGAACAACGACAAGGAACTCGTCGTCGACAAGAAGGATTTCGAGGCTGCGGTCGACCGCGTCTCGACCATTTCAAGCGAGCGCGGCCGGGCGGTGAAACTGGCGCTGTCCGCCGGCAAGCTGGTGCTGTCGGTAACCAATCCGGATTCCGGCAGCGCGACCGAAGAGCTCGAAGTCGAATACGCCTCCGACCCGCTCGATATCGGATTCAATTCGCGTTACCTCCTGGATATCGCGGCCCAGATCGAAGGCGAGGTCGCAGTCCTGCGGCTGGCCGATCCCGGTTCGCCCACGCTGGTCCAGGACAAGGATTCCAAGGGCGCACTCTACGTGCTGATGCCGATGCGGGTGTAGTTACGGTCGTCATGGGTGGTGTTCTTCCCTCTCCCCTTGTGGGAGAGGGTGGCGCCGAAGGCGACGGGTGAGGGGTTCGTGCCACAGCCGCCACACCATCGACCGACCGCCAGGCGCATCCGCAATTTTGCGAAGAAAATGCGCCATGAACCGACGGATGCCGAAGTGGCGATGTGGCGGTTGCTGCGCGACCGGCGATTTGCGCTCTTCAAATTTCGGCGGCAGGTGCCCTTTCAGGCCTTTATTCTCGATTTCGTTTGCTTCGAAAAACGGATCATTATCGAGATCGACGGCAGTCAGCATGCATCGTCGGAGCGCGACATGGAGAGAGAAGCGATCCTGAAGGCCGAAGGCTTCCGAATCGAGCGTTACTGGAACAATGACGTGTTGCAACGACCGTCCAGCGTTTTGGAGGACATTCTGGCAAAGCTCGTCGAACCGTAAGAACCCCTCACCCGTCGCCTCACTTCGTGAGGCGCCACCCTCTCCCACAAGGGGAGAGGGAAGAAAGCCCGACATTTCTTCTCATGACCGCCTCCCGTATTCATCGCCTCAGCCTCACCCACTTCCGCAATTATCGCGCGGCTGGTCTGGAGACGCGGGGCGACGTGGTGGTGCTGGTGGGGCCCAACGGCGCCGGCAAGACCAATTGCATCGAGGCGATTTCGTTTTTATCGCCGGGGCGAGGCTTGCGACGCGCGACGCTCGACGATGTCGCCGACAATCAGGGCGACGGTTCGTGGGCGGTGTCCGCCGAGGTCGAAGGCGCGCTTGGGCTGGCGACGCTCGGCACCGGCATTGATGCGCCGGGCAGCGAGGCGGCCGCGACCAGCCGGCGCTGCCGGATCGATCGCGAGCCGGTAGGTTCGGCCACGGCGTTCGGCGATCATCTGCGCATGGTGTGGCTGACGCCTTCGATGGATGGGCTGTTTCTGGGCGCGGCATCGGAGCGGCGGCGGTTTTTCGACCGGCTGGTGCTGGCGATCGACAGCGAGCACTCGGCGCGGGTGTCGGCGCTGGATCGCTCTTTGCGCTCGCGCAACCGGCTCCTCGAAGTGCGCAATTACGACGACCACTGGTGCGACGCGATTGAACGCGAAACCGCCGAACTCGCGGTTGCGGTGGCTGCGATGCGCGGCCAGACCGTGGCGAAACTCGCCGCGATGCTGCGCGCCCGCGGTGAAACGTCTTCATTTCCCTCCGCGCAGATCATGCTCGACGGCTGGATGGAAAATGCATTGCTGTCGGAACCCGCCACCGCGGTGGAGGATCGGTATCGCGAAATCCTGCGCAGCAACCGCCCGCGCGACGCGATCGCCGGCCGCACCCTCGATGGTCCGCACTTGACGGATTTGCAGGTAATCTACGCGCCGAAAAACATGCCGGCCCGCGACGCCTCCACCGGCGAACAGAAGGCGCTGCTGATCGGTCTCGTGCTGGCGCATGCCACTTTGGTCACCGAGATGACCGGTATCACGCCGCTGCTATTGCTCGACGAGGTGGTGGCCCATCTTGATCCCGGCAGGCGTCTGGCGTTGTTCGACGAGTTCGCCAAGCTTGGCGCGCAGGTCTGGATGACCGGCGCCGATCCCGCCGCGTTCGCCGGCATCGGTTCGTCGGGCGAAGTGTTTGGCGTCGATTCCGGTCAGATTGTCCGCCGTAGCTGATTGAACCGAACTCTCCGCCGCAGCGACTAGATGTCAGGCGCGACTGACGTCGCCGCCATCCTTGCCGTGCGACCAGGATCAGGCGCCGGAAAACACCGGAGATCACAGATGTTGGGAACGATGCGCGGGACCCTCGTCCCGGCAAGGAGTCAGTTGCTCGCCCTCGTCCTCGCATCGATCGCCGCCACGACAATCGCAGCCAGAGCCGATGACGGCCTGGTTGACGTCCGCACCCTGCCGCGTCTCGAAGGGGCGGTCGAAAATCCGGCGCGCACCGAGCCCCACAGCTTGGGTTACGGTGTTCCGACCCCGGTCACGATCACGACCCCGGCCATCGAGAAGCTGCTGGCGGCCGATGGGTGGGTGGAATATTTGCGGCCGTTGGAAGAATCCGGGGGCTCGCTGCTGTTCAAGAAAGGCAAGCAGGGGCTGTTCGTCTCTTTTACGCAGGGTCTCAAACGGCCCGACCAATCCGTGGTGTCTTATAATTCCAGCCGGATCAATGCCGACCTGCCGTTTCCGGCCGCTGCGACAAATATCATGTTCGACGACCGGCGGCCCTATCTCGGCTGCGTCAGCGCCGCAAGCGTGGACGCGAACCTCGATTTCTTCCGCAAGGAGCTGATCGCGTCCGGCTGGTCACCATTATCCGATGCCGACATCGCGGCGCGGTGGCCGAATGCCAAAACGGCTCAGAAAATCGAGAACGGTATGCGCGCTTATTATGGTCAGGACACCCATGGCGGCTATCCGCAGCCGCCGATCGTGCTGTCGCTGCAACGCCGCGGCGACGGCAACACATCCATCGAAATCAAGGTTGCGCCATTCGCACTGCCGCAGGATCTCAGGGTTATCCGGGACACGGTCGACTTGCCGGAACCGGACCATACCCCGAGCTTCGGAAGTACCGGCAGCCGGGATTCGACCAGCCGCAAAGTCGAGGGCGTCACGGTGGCTGAAATTCCTGTGGTGCTCGCGTTCTACCGCCGCGAGCTCGCGGCCCGCAACTGGAAGGAAGAAGCCGGCGGCGCTGTTGTCTCCGACAACGAAGCCACGCTGAATTTCTCTTCCCCGGAGCAAACCGCCACGCTCAAGCTCAGCCGCAAATACGACCTCACCACGATCAGTCTCGTGGCGCGGGTAAAGGAGGCCGCGTTGGCGGCGCGGGCGAAAGCAAAGAAAGACGCTGACGACAAGTTCATGACCGACGCGATGGCCACGGCGAAACAGATGATGGCTGCGGACGAGGTGCGGCGGGCCGCGCAGGCGGCCAATCTTTCGGATGCGCCATTGCAGGCGCAGGCCGGTGCGAAAACGCCGGTGCCGCTGCCGGAGAACGCCGAGAATATCGAGTTCGACGCCGAGGACGGCAAACTGGAGTTCGACTCTGCCTCCAGCGTGAAGACGATCGCGACATTCTACCGTGAATCCCTTAAATCGCAGGGCTGGAAGGAACAGCCCTCCGTGATCAACAAATCCAACATGGTGGTGATGGAATTCTCCAAAGCCGGGAAAAAGCTGTCGTTCACCGCGATGCAGATGGGTTCCAAGGTCAATGTCAGCGCCGACGGCTCCGGCCTGGTGATGGCGAATTCCAAGCCCGATGCTGGGGACAATCAGGCCTCCAGCGCATTGGCCGGCAAATCAGCGGCGGTGGCGAATCTCGAAGCCGATCCCGATTCCGCTCTGCCGCTACCGAAGCTGCACACGATGAGTTCGACCGAAGCCGGAAAACTCCCGGGTACCGATATCGCGTTCCGCAGGGAGCTTGAAGCCAGTATTCCCGCCGAGCTGAATTCGGTACTCGCTTTCTACCGCAGCGAACTTGCCAAGCGCGGCTGGAAAGAATCGGCGGAGCGCGCCGTCATCAAGCCCGATCAGGTCCAGCTTGCGTTTTCCTCGCCCGACGGCCCGGCGGTGCTGAAACTTGGGCGCAACAATGACGAGACCACCGTCAATCTGGCGCAAAAGAATCCGGCCGCGGCCGCGAAAGGCGACGTCATGCCGAAACCCGGTCAGGCCAAGCTGCTGTTCGGCAATCTCGGCGACAGCGAAGCTGCGGTGATCATCAACAAGCAGACCATCAAGATCGCCGCCGGCGCAGGCGGACCACAGGCCAAGGGTCCGACGCTCGAACTGCCGCCGGGAAAATATCAATACTCGCTGAAGGTTGCGGGCGGTCCGGTTCGAAATAACGCGATCGAGGTTGCGGCGGACGATGCTTGGGGCCTGATGATTGCGCCCGACGGCGATGTGCTGTCGTTGCACGTGTATTAAGGCGCAAGTCTATTGATGCGGCGCAAGCACCCTGCCGATGATGGATTGGATCAGAAAGATCGATCCTTTTTCGGTCAGGTGCACCTGATCGCTGGCCGAGATATCTTGCGCGGTATCGCCGATACGCGCCAGGCAGCCATCCGCGTTGCATAGGGTTTCCCACGCCGAAATGAATTCCGCGCCAAGCGGGGTGAGTTTTTCGCGCAGGCGCGCTTCGGACGGATCGGCTGTGGCGCGATCGGATCGTTCTGGAATCAGCCGACGATGCAGCATGAAATAGCGCAGCACCTCGTTCGGTAGCCCGCGCTTCCACCATGGCACTGAACCCAGCACGATGATGCGCGCGCCGGTTTGCTGCTTCAGCGCCGTCACCGCCGCGGCCACGCCGTCGAGCGGCCCGGCCCAGGTGCTGTGCAGTAGCACGATATCGGGCTGGATCTGGCGGGCGAGCGTCAGGACCTTGTCATTGATGGCGCGGCAGTTGGGCACGCCTGATATGTCGACGTTAACGGCCGGGATGCAGGAATTGGACGTAAACTGCGCGATCCCGAAATCGTGGGTTTCCTGCGCCTTGCGCAGTCCGAGCAATAACGCGCCGGCGGTCGAATCCCCCCATAACATGATCAGCGGGCGGCGGTTGCGATCGACGCAGTCGTCGGCGAACGAAGTTTCATGGCCGAGGTCGAGCAGGCACTCCCGGAACCTCCATTTGAAAGACTCCGTCTTCACGGCAGCCATGTCGCGAATTTCCGCCGGCAGCCGGAAATCGAATCCGTCCCCTCTGACGATAACGCCGCCGGCCAGCGCAACCAGCGCCATGCCCGAACAAAGCGCTGCGATTCTGGGCCGGGTTGGCCGGCCAAACCGGAACGGAATCTCGATGAATCGATAGGTCAGCCAAGCCAGGGCAAAGCTCAGCCCGACGATCAGCGCGCGTTCCAGCAGCGTCAACGGGGCGAATTTGATGATTCCGGAGAATACCAACAGCGGCCAATGCCAGAGATAAAGCGGATAGCTGATCAACCCGATCCGGACCATGGCGGGACTGGCTAGTAGATGCCGGCAGCCCCAGGCCATCGGCGCCGATATCATCAGAGCCGCACCGGCGACGGGCAGCAGCGCCCACCAGCCCGGAAAAGCGTTTTTGGAATCGAGTACGCCGGCAGCGATCGCAATCAGTAATATCCCGGCGGCAGCGCGCAAATTGCTCGCGGCAGGGGTGTGCCGAATATGGCTCCAACCGCAGGCCAGTGCGGCGCCGGCCAGCAATTCCCAGGCCCGGGTGAACGGCAGGTAGAAGGTCGCGACGGGATCGGGGCCGATCAGCGCCACGTTAAGCGCAAGCGACGCGATGGCGATCAGCGAGGCCACCGCTAGAAGGCTCAGGCGGAGGCGTGCCGCCAGCATCAAAATCAGCGGCCAGAATAGGTAAAACTGTTCCTCGATGCCCAGAGACCACAGATGCAGCAGCGGTTTCCTGCTGGATTCGATGTCGAAATAGCCGGACTGCAGCCAGAGCGCGATGTTCGAGACAAACGCAGCGCTGGCAAACACATCACTGCTTAACTGCGCATAGGCTTGCGGCAGCAGCCATAGCCAGCCGAGCACCAGCGTCACGCCGAGCACCACGATCAGGGCCGGGAAAATTCGCCGGATTCGCCTGGCGTAGAACGCTAGCAGCCCGAAATGCTGTTGGCCCAGCTCGCGTGCGATGATGCCGGTGATCAGGAATCCCGAAATCACAAAGAAAATATCGACGCCGATAAAACCGCCCGGCACAGCTTCCGGAAAGGCGTGGAAGCCAACGACCAGCAGCACCGCGATCGCGCGCAGGCCATCGATGTCAGGCCGATATTGATCTGAAAGCTGGGACAATTCGGGTCGTTCCAAAACTCGCGTCACAAGCCTCTCTAGCAGGTCTCCGGCGCCCTGCCATGGCGGCTGCAACCGGGGCGTTCAGGGCCGCAAGATCGGCGTGCGAATCGCGCTTTTGCGAGCCCGTCGAATCGGTCTCCGGAGGGCTTGAAAAACCACTGAAAAACCCCAATTATTCAATAGCTTGTTGACAGATACTTTGCGCTAGGCGCATCGCGCCTTTCATGGCACAAATAAGTGATTCAGCGCCTGTTTTGCGCCGCTGATTCGGGACATCCTCGAAGGCCTCACATGACAGAACCTGCCCGGCAATCCATCGCCGAAACTGAGCATTCTATCCCTGTCGAATACGGTGCGGAATCGATCCGGGTTTTGAAGGGGCTCGATGCCGTGCGCAAGCGGCCGGGCATGTATATCGGCGATACCGACGACGGCTCCGGCCTGCATCACATGGTCTATGAAGTCGTCGACAACGCGATCGACGAAGCGCTTGCCGGTCACGCCACCGCGGTGGAAGTGGTGCTCAACGCCGATGGCTCGGTGACCGTGCGCGATGACGGCCGCGGCATTCCCGTCGATATTCACAAGGGCGAGGGCATCTCTGCGGCCGAGGTCATCATGACCCAGCTGCATGCCGGCGGAAAATTCGACCAGAATTCCTACAAGGTGTCCGGCGGTCTGCACGGCGTCGGCGTATCCGTCGTCAATGCGCTGTCGAGCAAGTTGCAATTGCGGGTCTGGCGCGACGGCAAGGAGCACTTCATCGAATTCGCCCATGGCGACGCGGTGGCGCCACTCACGACGGTCGGCGATGCCAATGGCAAGCGCGGCACCGAGGTGACGTTTCTGGCCTCGGTCGAAACCTTCACCAACGTCGAATATGACTTCGCGACGCTTGAGCATCGCCTGCGCGAACTCGCGTTCCTGAATTCCGGCGTCAACATCGTGCTGTCCGATATGCGTCATGCGGTCGAGAAGCGCGAAGTGATGATGTACAAGGGTGGCGTCGAGGAATTCGTCAAGTACCTCGACCGCAACAAGAAGGCGATGGTGCCGGCCCCGATCATGATCAATGCCGACATGAACGGCATCGGCGTCGAGGCGGCGCTGTGGTGGAACGACAGCTATCATGAGAATGTGCTGTGCTTCACCAACAACATCCCGCAGCGCGACGGCGGCACCCATCTGGCGGGCTTTCGCGGCGCGTTGACGCGCCAGGTCAACGGCTACGCCGATGCGATCGCCAAGCGCGAAAAGATCGCGCTGACCGGCGACGATTGCCGCGAGGGCCTGACCGCGGTGCTCTCGGTGAAAGTGCCGGATCCGAAGTTCTCTTCGCAGACCAAGGACAAGCTGGTGTCCTCGGAAGTGCGCCCAGTGGTCGAGAACGTGCTCAACGAGGCGCTGGCGTCGTGGTTCGAGGAGCATCCCGCCGAGGCCAAGGCCATCGTCGGCAAGGTAGTGGAAGCCGCTGCCGCTCGTGAGGCTGCGCGCAAGGCACGCGAATTGACGCGGCGCAAGGGCGCGCTCGACTATACATCGTTGCCCGGCAAGCTTGCCGACTGCCAGGAAAAAGACCCCGGCAAATCAGAACTGTTCATCGTCGAGGGTGACTCGGCCGGCGGCAGCGCCAAGATGGGCCGCAACCGCGAATTCCAGGCGGTGTTGCCGCTGCGCGGTAAAATTCTCAATGTCGAGCGCGCGCGTTTCGACAAGATGCTGAGCTCCGAGCAGATCGGCACGCTGATCACGGCGCTGGGCACCGGCATTGGCCGCGACGATTTCGACCTGTCAAAGCTGCGCTATCACAAAATCATCTTGATGACCGACGCCGATGTCGATGGCGCGCACATCCGCACGCTGCTGCTGACGTTCTTCTTTCGTCAGATGCCGTCGCTGATCGACGCCGGGTATCTCTATATTGCGCAGCCGCCGCTCTACAAGGTCAACCGCGGCAAGTCCGAGCAGTACCTGAAGGACGAGCGCGCGCTGGAAGATTATCTGATTGAGACCGGCCTCGATGATTGTGTCTTCAAGCTGGCTTCCGGCGAAGACCGCAGCAGCCGCGATCTGCAGGCTCTAGTAGAGGATGCCCGCGTCATCCGTAGCACGCTGCATAATCTGCACAGCCGCTATAACCGCAAGGTGGTCGAGCAGGCGGCGATCGCCGGCGTGCTGAACCCGAAAATTACCAGCGATGTCGCGACCGCCAACGCCGCGGCCGACTACATTGCGCGGCGGCTCGATGCGCTGGCCGATGAAGTCGAGCGCGGCTGGATCGGGCGCTTCACCGAGGGCGAGGGTTTCTTCTTCGAACGCACGGTGCGTGGCGTCAAGGATGTCGCTGTGATCGATGACGCGCTGCTTGGCTCCGCCGATGCGCGCAAGCTCGACGATTACGCGCCGAAGCTGCAGGAAGCCTATCCGAAGCCCGGCCTGTTGCGCCGCAAGGATACGGAAACCGCGATCCACGGGCCGGTCAGCCTGTTCGAAGCGGTGACCGATGCCGGCCGCAAGGGCGTTTCGCTGCAACGCTACAAAGGCCTCGGCGAGATGAACCCCAGCCAGCTCTGGGAGACCACGCTCGACAGCAATGAGCGCTCGCTGCTGCAGGTCAAGATCAAGGAGGTCGACGAGGCTGACGACATCTTCACCAAACTGATGGGTGACGTAGTCGAGCCGCGCCGCGAATTCATCCAGGACAACTCGCTCAGCGCCACCGTGGATGTGTGAGGCCAGATTTCTGACCTCCTTCGTACAGGCTCTCTTTACAGCCACTCTTGCTTGAGTCCCCAAAATCGAGCCCGGCGCAGTCGATGAGATCGACGACTTTTGTAGTTGGTGGGACGCCATGAAAAGATCGGCGAAATTAATATTCGCATTCTCAGCCATCTATATTTTGGGCGTGCTGAGTGTGACTGCCGCTGAAATAAATCTGAAGGTGATGGTCTACAGAGGGGGACAAAATCTTCCGCTGTTTGTCGCCCAAGAGGAAGGGTTCTTCAAGAAGCATGGGTTGAATGTTGATTTGATCAACGCGCAGTCCTCCGACGAATTGGGTCCAGGCTTAACGGCTGGAAACTGGCAAATTATTCACAGCACCTCGGACAATGCCGTAAAAATACATGACGTCGATGGCGTCGACGTTGCTCTGGTGATCGGGGGAGATAACGCCCACAATCACATTATTTCTCAGAAATCGATCAAATCATTTTCCGATCTGAGAGGGAAAACGATTGTCCTCGATGGTGCGGATACCGGATATGCTTACGTACTCTATTCGATCCTGAAGCAATCCGGGCTGAATAAAGGCGATTATAATCTCAAACTGGTGGGAGCCACGCCAAAGAGATTAGAGGCCCTGCTTAATGACAACACAAATTCGGCGGCGCTCATTAATCCACCCTTTTCAGTTCAAGCCATTCGAGCCGGGCTCAACGACTTAGGCTCGGTGGTTTCAATGATCGGCCCCTATCAAGGTCCGGCCGGTTACACGCTCAGATCATGGGCCAGGGAGCACAGCGAGACGCTCATTGAGTATTTGGAGGCCTATATAGAGGCGGTCCGGTGGACCTTGGATAAGAGCCATCAGTCCAAGGCAAAAGAAATCCTTGCTCGACGCTTGTCTTTGGCTCCAGATCTCGCCTCGGATGTCTTCGATATTATTACAGGAGATGCCGAAAAATTCGCGAAAGACGGCAAATTTGATATGGCAGGATTTCGCAACGTTCTTGCGCTTCGGGCTTCCTATGAAGGAAAGAACCCATCGGCGCCGGAGAAATATCTTGATCTTTCCTATTATGATCGGGCACTCGAAAATCTCGATAAACCAGGTCTAAAATAAGCTGCGGGAAAAAACGCGTGCCACTCCAATACATCGTTGAGGGCGGCCACCGGCTGAGCGGTACGATCGAGCCGTCCGGCAACAAGAATGCCGCCTTGCCGATCATCGCCGCGGCGCTGCTGACCGAGCATCCGGTGACGCTCGAAAACGTCCCGCGCATTCGCGATACCGAAACGCTGGTGGAACTGATTCAGTCGGTCGGCGCGTCAGCCGAATGGCGCTCCCGCAATACGCTTGCGATCCATGCCAAAAACATCCGCGCCGCCGACCTCGATCCTGAACTCTGCGCGCGGATTCGCGCCTCGATCCTGCTGGCGGGGCCGCTGCTGGCCCGCTGCGGCGAGGTGACGCTGCCGCCGCCCGGCGGCGACGTTATCGGCCGGCGTCGTCTCGATACGCATTTCCTGGCGTTCGAGCAGCTCGGCGCCACGGTCACCGCCTCCGAGCGGCTGGAATTTCGCGCGTCGCGCCTCAGCGGCGCCGACGTTTTTCTGGATGAGCCCAGCGTGACCGCGACCGAAAACGCATTGATGGCGGCGGTGGCCGCGCACGGTACCACGCATCTGCGCAACGTCGCGTCCGAGCCGCATGTGCAGGATCTCGCGCATTTCCTGGTTGCGCTCGGCGCGCGCATCGAGGGGATCGGCACCAACACCATGATTGTGCATGGGCCGGCGACGCTTGGCGGCGCCAGTCATTCGATCGGTCCCGATCACATCGAGGTCGGCTCGCTGATCGGGCTCGCCGCGGTGACGCGCTCGCCGCTGCGTATCGCGCGGGCCGGCGTCGAACATCTGCGCTCGATCCGGATGGGTTTTGAACGGCTCGGCATTGTCTGCGAGGTCGAGGGTGACGACCTCATCGTGCCCTCCGGCCAGACGCTCAAGATCAGGGACGATTTCGGCGGCCATGTGCCGAAGCTCGAGGACCAGCCGTGGCCGGCTTTCCCGGCCGATCTGATGTCGATTGCGATCGTGACGGCCACGCAGTGCGACGGCGTGATCCTGATGTTCGAGAAGATGTTCGAATCCCGGATGTTCTTTGTCGATAAATTGATCGCGATGGGCGGCCGCATCGTGTTGTGCGATCCGCACCGCGCGATCGTGGCAGGCCCGAGCCGGCTTCGGGGCGCGCTGATGACATCGCCCGATATTCGCGCCGGAATGGCCATGCTGCTGGCCGCGGTATGCGCCAAGGGCGTCAGCACCATCAACAACGCCGATCAGATCGAACGCGGCTATGAGCGCATCGACGAGCGGCTCAATGCGCTCGGCGCCCGAATCACCCGCGTGCCGGCGCGCTGACGGGCTGATGGTCACCATTTCGACCCAACGGCAGTGCTAGTAATGTTCCATGACATCCCTTGATAAAATGGAGCGCGGGCGCGGCGTCGCGGCTGATATCGCGGGCGCTTCAGGCCATGAGTTCGCGGTCGAGTTGACCGAGACGCTCAGGCTGGCGGTGCCGATCGCGCTGACCCAGCTCGGGCAGATCGCGATGATGACAACCGATCTGGCTTTGATCGGACGGCTCGGGGACGTGGCTGTCGCCGCGGCCGCGCTGGCGCATACCGTGTTCTTCTTCAGCTTCACCTTCGGCATGGGATTGGTCTCTGCGGTGGCGCCGCTCGCCGCGCAGGGCTTTGGCGCGCGCAATCCGCGGCAGGTACGGCGCGCGCTTCGCGTCGGACTGTGGGCCGCGTTGGCGATTTCCCTCCCCATCATGATGTTTCCGCTGTACGGCGAGCGAATATTATTGGCGTTGGGTCAGGCGCCCGCGACGGCGCATCTGGCGCAAGACTATCTCTGGGGTCTCACCTGGGGCATTACGCCGGCGCTGTGGTTCATGGCGATCCGCGGCTTCACGGGTGCGGTCAACCGGCCGGAGCCGGTGTTGTGGATCACGCTTGCCGCGATCCCGGCCAACGCGGTGCTGGTCTATCTGCTGATCCACGGGGCATTGGGATTGCCGCGGCTTGGGCTGTTCGGCGCCGGCCTCGCGACCACAATTGTCAATTTCGGGATGTTTTTCGCGGGCCTGTGGTTTGTGACGCAGCGCGCGCCGTTCCGGAAATATCATGTGATGGGCCGCATCTGGCGCATCGACGGGGCCCTGATGCGGCAACTCATTGTCATCGGGGCGCCAATCTCGCTGTCATTTCTGTTGGAATATGGCCTGTTCGGCGCTGCCGGACTTTTGATGGGCCTGATCAGCACCACGGCGCTGGCGGCCCATCAGGTTGCGCTGCAGATCGCGGCGATTTTGTTCATGGTTCCGTTCGGCATCGGCATGGCCGCGACCGTGCGTGTCGGTCACGCGGTCGGGCGCGGCGACGCGCCGGCCGTCCATCGTGCGGGATCGGTCGCGACCAGTCTTGGTATTGTCTTCATGACCGCGATGACTTTGGTTGTGGTCCTCGGACGATTTGCGATCGCGCGGTTTTTCTTCGGCGATGGTGCCGAGAGCGGCGGTGGCGTGATCGATCTCACCGCGATGCTTCTGATGGTCGGCGCGACTTTCTTTATCGCCGATGGCATCCAGACCGTCGCGGCAGGTTCGCTGCGCGGCATGAATGATACGCGGATACCACTATTGTTTGCCGTGATCAGCTACTGGTTGATCGGATTCCCCGCCGCCTACGAATTGGCGTTCCGGATGGGATTGGGCGCCGTCGGCGTCTGGATCGGACTGTCCTGCGGGACGGTGGTGTACGCCGTGCTTCTCGTCCTGCGCTTCCGGCGGCTGGCCGACCGCGTGGTTTTGCGGATACCATGATCGGCTACAACGCTCCAGACCGCCGCACGGCAAGGGGTTGGCGATGCAAGTTCAGACGGTTGAGCCCGATGTGACCACCGGTGAACTGTTGGCCGGTGCGCAGTTCAGCGACGCATTTAGTGTTTTAATCGAGGATACTGCGCTCGATGCGCGGCGTGCGGCCGAGAAGATGCTGGGCCGCTCGCCGCGATGGATCGAAAGATTGCTGGCAGTACGCAATTTTCTGATCACGCCTTTCGGCTTGAAAAAGCCTGTTCCGGGCCGGAACGGTGCCACCGATACCATCGGGATATTTCCCGTTCTGAGCGAAACCCCGGGTCGCCTTGTTGCGGGTTTAAACGACAGGCATCTGGACTTTCGCGTCGTGGTGGATGTCGCCACTTCCGGCCGCGGCCGGCGGGTTACCGCGACCACAATTGTGCTGACGCACAATCTGCTTGGCCGGGTCTATCTCGCGGTCATCATGCCATTTCATCGCCTTGTCGTCCGCGCCTTGTTGCGGCAAGTCGCAGCCTGACCCGCGGCGGCGGATGTTGACGGCGCGCCGCGGCAGCCGTACCAAAACCAGCGTGGGAACGAACGAGCAAGAAAAACCGGGGCAAAGCCATGGCAGAAGAAACCGCAACCCTCGCCGCCTATGTCGCCGGCCTCCGGTTCGACGACATCCCGCCTGAGGTCCGCGAGCGCGCCAAGGTGCTGACGCTGGATTTTCTCGGCAGCGCCATTCGCGCGCGGCGCGATGCCGAATCGACGCCCTCGCTGCTCAAGATGCTCGAAGCGCTCGCGCTCGACGGCACCGGCGAATCCACCGTGTTCGGCGACACCAGGACCTGGACGCCCGCGGTCGCAGCATTGCTCAATGGCGCGCTCGGCCATTCGCTGGATTTCGACGACACCCATGCGGATTCTTCGCTGCATCCGAGCGCACCGGTGGTGCCGGCCGCGTTTGCGATCGGCGAGTTGGTCGGCGCCTCCGGCCGCGATGTGCTGACCGCCATCGTAGCGGGTTACGAAGTGTGCTGCCGGCTCGGCAATGCGCTCGATCCGACGTCGCATTACGCGCGCGGCTTCCATCCCACCGCCACCGCCGGCACCTATGGCGCGGCGGCCGCTGCGGCAAAACTGTTTGGTCTCACCAAAGGCCAGATCATCGCGGCGTTTGGGGTTTCCGGCAGCCAGGCCGCGGGCTCGCTGCAGTTCCTGGTCAATGGCGCATGGAACAAGCGCTATCAGGTCGGCGCCGCCGCCATGAACGGAGTGATCGCGGCGACCCTGGCGCGCAACGATTTCGTCGGCTCAAGCGAATCGGTCGAGGGCAAGCATGGCCTGCTGGTCGGCTACAGCGACAACGCCCATCCCGAGAAGGCCGTCGCCGGGCTCGGCGAGATCTACGAGACCATGAAGATCGGCGTAAAGCCCTATCCGAGCTGCCGCTATACCCATGCCGCGCTCGATGCGCTGATCGCGATGCGCCGCGAGCACAATCTGACGCCGGACCAGGTCAAGCGCGTCGAGATCGGCCTGCACCGCAACGGCATCACGCTGACGGGCGACGCCGCCACCAAGCGGCATCCAACCTCCATCGTCGGCGGGCAGTTCTCGATGTTCTTCACTGGAGCCGTCGCACTCGATCAGGGCCGTTTCGGCTGGGACGATTACGAGCGGCTCGGCGATGTCGCGGTGGATGCACTGGCTGACAAGTTCGACGTCGTGCAGGACGATCGTCTTGAGGTCGGCCGCAGCCATCCGTTCGGGGCTCGCGTCAGCATCACCACCGATGACGGGATACATGAGCGCCTCTATCCCGATCCCTCGGGCGAACCGGGCTCGTTTCCCGACGCGCAGGCGATGGCGCAGAAATTCCTGACGCTGGCCCGCCCGGTACTGCACAACCGCGCCGATCAGCTTGCGGACGCCATTCTGTCTCTGGAGCGGTTCGACCGGGTCGCGACCGCGACGCATCTGGGACGGCAGTAGCGCGCATCAATCAAAATCACAGCAAGAAATCATAGAGGGAGCGATCATCATGAAACGTCGGGATGTTCTCAAAACAATGGCAGTTGCAGGATTGGCGGCGGGCGCGAGTGATACAGCAGCAAAGGCGCAGAATGCGGCGCAGACTTTTGTGCTGGTGCACGGCGCCTGGCACGGTGGCTGGTGCTGGAGCCGGGTCGCGGACCGGCTGCGCGCAGCCGGGCATCAGGTGTTCACGCCGACCCAGACCGGGCTTGGCGAACGCAAGCATCTGCTGTCGAAAGACATCACGCTCGATACCTTCACCAAGGACATCGTCAACGTGATCGAGGCCGAGGAGCTGAGCAATATCGTGCTGGTCGGACATTCCTTTGGCGGCTTGGCGATCACCGGCACCGCCGATGCCGTGCCCGAGCGGATTCGTCATCTGGTCTATCTGGATTCGCTGATGGTGGAAGGCGGCAAGAGCCCGTTCGATAGCCTGCCGCCGGATGTCGTCGCCGCGCGCCGCAAGGCTGCGGAAGAAACCAGCGGCGGGCTCAGCCTGCCCAATCCGCCGCCCTCGGCGTTCGGGGTCTCGGACCCAAAAGACACCGAATGGGTCAAACGGCGGCTGACGCCGCACCCGCTCGGGACCTATACCAGCACGCTCAATATCAAGGGGCCGGTCGGCAACAACCTGCCGCGCACCTATATTCACTGCACCAGTCCGGTCTATGCGGCGCTGCAGAAGTCGCGGGACTGGGTCAAGGCGCAGCAGGGCTGGCGCTGGGCCGAAATCGCAACCGGCCACAACGCCATGGTGATGGCGCCTGACGAACTCACGCGCATGCTGATCGGCGTTTCAAGCTGATCACGACATGACCGCTGATTTCGTCCCGGCGTTTGCCGGGACGAAAGATGGATCTCGAACGACAGGGTCGGTCGCTATTTCATCGCTGCGATGGAGCGCAAAGCCGGTCTTGTCGGTGCTCAATTCGGGCTTCAAGGTCAGCGCCGGAATCAGGTAATCGCCGAGGTTCTGACTGCGGTAGGCGATCGGCGTGGTCTGCATCGCAGTGTCCAGCCGAGCGCCGAGCGCACTCAATATCTCGTCGTGACGTGCCGGGTTCATCGCGCTGGTTTTGAACACGAGGAATGGCGGCAACACGTCGAACCCCGGATAGAACAAAAGGCCGTGCTGAATCGGGAATAGCAGATCGTCGATCGGCCCGTTGATGCCGCGCTCGCTGTAATGGTCGGCCCAGCCGCCGGTCGTCACCACCAGCATGGCGCGCTTGCCCTTGAACGCGCCCTCGCCATAGCGCACGCCCCAGCGCTTCTCTGAATGTTCGCCGACGCCATAGGCGAAGCCGTAGGCATAGACGCGATCGAACCAGCCCTTCATGATCGCGGGCATCGAGAACCACCACAGCGGGAACTGGAAGATCACCAGATCCGCCCGGCGCAACTTCTCCTGCTCGGCCGTTACATCCGCGGTCTGGGTTCCCTCCGCGAAAGCACGCCTGGAGTCGCCGCTCGGCCTGAACGGTTGCGCCGCGTCGCGCTGCGGAAAATCTTCGGCGTCGAGATCGGCCTTCCAGCGCATGGCGTAGAGGTCGCTGACTTCGACGGTATGTCCGGCGCGAACGAACCGGTCGACCGTGAAATCGCGGATCGATCCGTTCAATGAGCGCGGCTCGGGGTGGGCATAAACCAGCAGGACATTCATGCCGATGGCTCCTTGGTGGGACGCTATCCAGTTAGGACGTCCTGTGGCATAGTCAAAATGAATAGATGCAATAGCAGGCATAGCCATGCGTAATATCCGCGGCATTGATATCGAATTGCTCGTGACCCTCGAAGCGTTGCTTACCATCTGCAACGTCACCCATGTGGCGCGGCGGCTGCACCTGAGCCAGCCGACCGTCAGCGTGCGCCTCGGCAAGCTGCGCCATCTGTTTGCCGATCCGCTGCTGACGCCGGGTCCTCGCGGCATGCGGCCGACCACGCGCGGTCTCGAATTGCTGGCGCCGCTGCGCGAAGCCCTAGGCGGCGTCGAGCGCATGCTCAGCGCGCAGACGCCGTTCGATCCGGCTAAAACCGAAATGACCTGGCGCGTCGTCGCCTCGGACTATTCGCAACGCGCGATTCTGTTGCCGTTGCTGCCGCGTCTGCGCCGTGACGCGCCGGGGGTGCGCGTGGCGGTCTATACGCCGGTTCCGGCTGAAATCGCGCGTATGGCCGAGCGCGGCGATATCGATGTCGCGCTCACGACCGCCGACATCGTGCCGGAAAGCCTGCGCAGCACGATCCTTTTTACCGAACGCTATCAATTTATCGCGCGCCAGCGTCACCCTCTGCTCGGAAAGGGCCCGATCACGCTGGCGCAATATTGCGCGCTCGATCATATGGTGGTGTCGCCGGAAGGCGGCGGCTTCAAGGGACCGACGGACGTGTTGCTGGAAGCGCGCCGCCACAAGCGCCGCGTGGTTCTGTCGGTGCCGCATTTCCTTTCGGTGCCAGAATTGGTTCGCCATTCGGATATGGTCGCGATGTTGCCGGCGCGTCTGCTCAAGGGGCGCAGCGAGGGGCTGCAATTGCGCGATGCGCCGGTCCAGCCGCCCGGATTTGAAATGGCCATGAGCTGGCACGAGCGCGTGCACCTCGATCCCGCCCATGCATGGCTGCGCGCGCAGATCATGGCGGCGGTCTCGCAGATGACCGCACCGCAGCCGCGCACCCGCGGCAAGGTCTGATTTACGGTTTCCGCCAGTTAAAGCGGAATCCTGCGGTATTCGCGGTTGGCTAGGCTGGCTTCTTCCAGATCGAGATCGCGCTCGATCCGCCGCCGGATTTCGTCGGTGATCTTGCCGTCGCGCAGCATGACATGGATGAATTTTCGCTCCGCCGAGATCAATTCCCGCGTCAGCGCGGTTCCGGTCGCCGAGACATCATGCGCATCGGGATTGAGCGAATCCGGGAGCTGATCGGCGCGGGTTTCGTGTCGCGCGCGCAGCAGCTTGACGACTTCTTCTGATAGTTCGCGGTCGTCGGTGATGGCATCGAGCGATTTGAGCGCCGCGCCAAGCGCCTCGCGCCGCGCGGCGATTTCCGATTCATGCTCCGCGATGCTTTCCGCACGGCCCACATCAGTGACACCCAGCCGCCGCACCACCGGGGGCAGCGTAAGTCCGACGCCAACCAGCGTGATGAAAATGACGCCGAAACTGACAAACAGGATCAGGTCGCGGTATGGAAAGCTTTGGCCATCGGGGAGCACGAATGGCAGTGCGAGCGCTGCTGCCAGCGAGACCGCGCCGCGCACGCCGGTAAATGCGATCACGAACGTCGTGCGCCAGGACGGGTGCGGATCGCGCTCGCGCAGGCGCTTGTTCAACAGCCGCGGCAGATAGGTGGCGGGGTAGACCCAGGCAAACCGCGCCACGACGACGATCACGGCGACCAGCGCGGTGGCGGACAGGATTTCGTTGAGCGGAAATGCCTTCGAGTTTTCCCATAGCGATCGCATCTGGAAACCCGTCAGCAAAAACAGCAGGCCCTCGATCAGAAAGATCACGAGGTCCCAGAAGAAAATGCCCTGAAGCCGGGTCGCCGATGAGATCAGCAGCGGCCCGTTCCAGCTCATGTAGAGTCCGCAGGCGACGGTCGCGATCACGCCGGAACCGCCGAAGTGCTCGGGGATCCAATAGGCGACATAGGGGGTGATCAGCGACAGCGTAATCTCGATCTGCGGATCGCGGGCGCGATGGCGCGCCCGCAGGCTGAGCCAGCCCACCGCAATCCCGAACAGCGCCTCGCATATGACGATGGCGAAGAACGTGCCGGTCGCTTTGGGCAGCGAAAATGCGCCGGTCGAAATGGCCATGAGCGCGAAACGATAGAGAATCAGCGCGGTGGAATCGTTGGCCAGGCCCTCACCCTCCAGCACGACCAGGATACGCCGGGGCATGCCGAGCTTGCGGGCGATCGCCAGCGGGGCCACCACGTCCGGCGGCGCGACAATGGCGCCGAGCAGGAAGCCGACATTCCAGGGCAGTCCGACCAGGTAATGCGTCGCGGCGGCGACCGCCCAGGCCGTGAAAATCACACAGCCGACCGACAGCATGATGATTGGCCGCAAATTGCGTTTGAACTCGCGCCAGCTCATCGCGACGCTGGCCGAATAGATCAGCGGCGGCAGGACCACCAGCAGCACCAGCTCTGGCGGCAACTCCAGCGACGGCATTCCCGGCACGAAGGCCAGCACGATGCCGGTCAGCAGCAGCAGGATCGCGGGCGCAACGCTGACCCGCCGTGCGAGCAGGGTCGCGCCCGCCAGCACTGCCAGCAGAATCAGAAAAATCTGGAATTTGGCTTCCACGGTCCGATAAATCCTTCCGCCCTTTTATTCGCCCGGAAGGTACGCGAGGTCAACGCGAGGCAGTAGGTCGCAGGGGCGCGGATACCGGTGAGACTTGGCGTCATTCAAGCATGGGTTGCGCCAACGCAGAAGTGACGCAGGCCGCGGCGAAAGCCTGACGCACTATTCCTTCAAATCGTAACGATAGGATTTGGAGACGATCTGCCAGCCATCGGGGAGCTTCATCGCCACCAGATAATCGGTGAAATAGCGCGGCGGCAGTTGGCAGCGCACTTTGATAAAGGCGGTGGATTCGTCGGAGCGGTCGATGGTGACGATGAAATCCTCGCGCGGCTTGCCGTCGGCCTTGGCGGAGGCACGCTTTCGCACGCGACCGAGCCAGTCTGGTACGGTGAGAACCTGCAATTCGCCTTTTTCGAGCCAGCGCAGATCCGCGGAAGGATGGAAGATTGCGCCCAGCTTGTCGGCATCGCCTTCATACAGGCCGTCGAAATAGTGCTGGACGACGGCTTCGATGCTGGAACGGTCGTGGCTCATGGTTTTCTCCCAGGTGTCATTCCGGGATGGTCCGTCAGGACCAGACCCGGAATCTCGAGATTCCGGGTTCGATGCTTCGCATCGCCCCGGAATGACGGGTTAATTTCTAAATCGCGCTCGCGGCGATGTTGACCATCAGCGCGACGAGAGCGGTGTTGAACACAAAAGAGATAATGCCGTGTACGGTCGCGGTGCGGCGGATAATCTTGTCGGTGATTCCGACATCGGACACTTGCGCGGTCATGCCGATCACGAACGAGAAATACACAAAGTCCCAGTAGTCGGCATGGTCGTCCTGGTCGCCGCTGGGAAACTGCAAGCCGCCGGGTTTGGTGCGGCGATAAAATTCGTGGGCGTAGTGCAGGGCGAAGACGGTATGCACCGCGGCCCATGACAGCGCGATCGTCACCGTCGCCAGCGACAGGTCTGTGACGCTGCGATGCGATCCGCCGAGTTCGAACACGATGGCTGCGATGCTGGCGAAGGCGCCGAGCGCGGTTACCAGCAGGATCAGAAAGCGGCCGTCATCCTGCAGAATCGCGTTGCGGCGGATATGCGCGAGCCCGCAGCGAAACATCATGATGTAGACCAGCAGCAGATACACTGCGACAAAGCAGTCCCAGCCGATCAGCAGGCGCGTTACCAGCCGCAACGATCCCGGCAGCAGGAAGAACGCGATAATGCCGATGGCGATCGCCGCGAAGGTGCGCGGACGCCCATAGACGAGACGAACCGGCCTTGGCATCTTCCGGAAGCGGACAAGATGATCGTCGACTTCCTTGGTTGCCATCGCCGCGATCAGTTCTTGCGTTCAGCGACGAAGCGCGCCGCGGCGCGCAACACGTCGCCCTTGGCGCCGAAGATCGACAGCGCCGAATCGGCGCGCGCCAACAGGTCGCTGACGCGCTGCTTGGCGCCGGCGATGCCAAGCTGGGTGACGAACGTGGTCTTGCCCAAGGCGGCGTCCTGCCCGGTCTGCTTGCCGAGTGCGGCCGCATCGCCTTCGACATCGAGCAGGTCGTCGGCGATCTGGAAGGCTTCGCCCAGCGCACGGCCATAATCATCGAGCGCCTGATATTGGGCCGACGTGGACTGGCCGAGAATGGCGCCGGCAATGCATCCATAGCGCAACAGCGCGCCGGTCTTCATCTGCTGCAGCCGCGCGACGTCGACCGGCTCGCGGTCGCCGAACCGGCCTTCACCGGCCAGATCCAGCATCTGGCCGCCGACCATGCCGCCCAGTCCCGAGGCGCGCGCCAGTGCCCGCGTCAGCAACAGCCGCACGGTCGGGTCTTTGTGGATCTCGTCGCGGCTGATGATGTCGAAAGCGAGCGTCAGCAGCCCGTCGCCGGCCAGGATCGCGGTGGCGTCGTCGGTTTTCTTGTGCAGGGTGGGACGGCCGCGGCGCAAATCGCTGTTGTCCATCGCCGGCAGATCGTCGTGAATCAGCGAATAGCAGTGGATGCATTCGAGCGCGGCCCCGGCCAGCAGCGCGGAATCGCGGGGCACGCCGAAGACGGCTGAGCTTTCGACCACCAGGAATGGCCGCAACCTTTTGCCGCCGCCAAGGCTCGAATAGCGCATCGCGTCCATCAGCCGTTTCGGCCGTGCGATCTCGTCGGGCAAAAGGGTATCGGAAAGAAGCCTCCCCAGCAGCGCTTCGGTATCCTCCGCGGTCTGGTCCAGTCGTTGGGTGAAGTCGGATAGTGCCGTGCCGGTCGTCATTAAGAATAGCTCCAGATCAAGTTGGCCGGACAATCGGTTATGCGGCAGGCTTCGTCAATTCCGCAGGCACAGGTTCGGGGTGCCTTAAAAGGGCTGAAAAAAGCGGGAATTATCAGCGGGATATCGACCTGATCCGTACATTAAGCCAGAAACGACAGAATTTGCGCATTGCCCGAAATGTATTGCTGGCTGTGCTGGCCGTTTTGCTGCTGCCCTATCTGCTGGTGCCGTTCTACCGTGCCGGTCACCCGGTCTCGGCGCTGATGGCTTGGCGCCGGGCTACCGGTGCGCCGGTATCGCGGCAATGGATCGATTTTGGTGCGATTTCGCCGTCGCTGCCGCGTTCGGTGGTGGCGTCCGAGGACGCGAAATTCTGCAGCCATCATGGCATCGACTGGGACGCGCTACGTGAGGTGATCGATGACGCCGAGGATGGTGAGGCGTCCCGCGGCGGCTCGACCATCACCCAGCAGGTGGTGAAAAACCTGTTCCTGTGGCCGGGCCGCAGCGTGGTCCGCAAGGGGCTGGAATTGCCGCTGGCGCTGTGGACCGATTGGGTGCTGCCAAAGCAGCGGATTTTGGAAATCTACCTCAACATTGCCGAGCTCGGGCCCGCCGGCCAGTTTGGCGCGCAATCCGGCGCCCTCTACGCTTTCGGGCACCCTGCTTCAGCCCTGTCGCCGCGCGAAGCGGCTCTATTGGCGGCCATTCTGCCTAATCCGGTCCGGCGCAGCGCCCGCAACCCCGGTCCCGGCACGCGCCGGCTGGCCGGGATCTATACGGTCCGGGCGCAGGCCTCCGAATTGCAGCATTGCTGGAACGAAAATCGCGGTTTTTGAGCCATTTTGGCGTATTTTGAACCTAGCTTTGGGCCATTCCATCCTCTATAAGCGCGGCCTTATCGGCATTTGCGCCTGCGCCAAAACGCTGCGGCGGTCCGGTTTCGGACGATGCCTCCGACAACACCCCTAGAGGATACCGACATGGCCGTTCCCCGTAGAAAAACATCGCCCTCGCGGCGTGGCATGCGCCGCTCGGCGGACGCGCTGAAGAAGCCGACCTATGCCGAGGACAAGGATTCCGGCGAATTGCGCCGTCCGCACCACCTCGACCTGAAAACCGGCATGTACAAGGGCCGCCAGGTTCTCAAGGCCAAGAAAGAATCCTGATATCGATGCAGGGCAGGCGAACTGCGATCCGCAGCGCCTGCCCGAATTCGGTCACGCGTGAGGTAAGACGGTTTCCGGCGGCGAACCCGATGGTTCGCCAGAGAACGCCTTGGTAGTCTCGGATCAGTAGTCTCGGACGCCTTGGTTCTCTTGAAAAGAAGGCCTCGCCGATGGTCGGTTTCCCGCTTCTTCTGATTCCGCTCGCGATCTACAACATCATCGTGTTCCTGATGCCCGGGGTTTCGCTGGGCGATCCGCTCGTGACAGTGCCACTGATGTCGGGCGCGGCGTGGCCGGTGACGCTCGGCGATATCCTGCTCGCGATCGGCATTGTCGTGCTGTTGCTTGAGGTGATCAAGGGCGCGCGCCCCGGCGCGAAATATCTCACCGATCACCTGCTGTCGCTGGTCGTGTGTGGCGGCGCGATTGCTGAATTCCTGCTGTGGCCGCGGTTCGGCAATTCGATCTATTTCCTGCTCACCTTGCTGGCGTTGGCGGATTTCCTGTCGGGCCTGGCGTTGCGCACGCGACGCGGGACGCAAGTTGTCGCTGTGGCTCCGGTTTCCAGGCGCGGAGCGAGAAAAGCCGACGTGGTGGTTGCCGAGCCGCAATTCGATCCTCCGCCCGCGCCCGTGTCGAAGGCGCCGGCTGCGGCTTCGGTAGCCGAATCCGTGCTGCTGGAGCATCCGCAACCGAAAATCGTCCAGCCGGAAGTCGCACCCGCCGCCGCGTCACCGGAAGTGGTGCCCGCAGGGCCGCATCCGGACGCCAGCCTGCCGCGGACACCGGACGCGCCGGCGCATTAATTTAAAAAATTTGGAGCCTATCGGTTCTGATTTAATCAGAACCGGGCTCCAATCTTTTGTTTTGACGCGTTTTCTTCACGCGAACCGGCGTCCACTTCGCTTGAAAACGCTCTAGA